>NZ_QGLP01000019.1 GCF_003202915.1 Gilliamella apicola | reverse complement strand
TAGCTGGCGCTAGTGCGCCATGGTTAGCGGAGCAGATAAAACTGCACACCGGGCATATGGGTGAAGATGGTAAATGGCAAACCGATGATATTGCCGGCAACTTAATTGCTCATGCAATACTTGGTGCAGTAGTCGCTGAGCTACAAGGCAACTCAGCATTATCTGGTGGAGCGGGTGCAGTGGTGGGTGAAGTTGCGGCAGATATCATCCGCAAACAACTGTATGGCAAAGAAGTCAAAGATTTAACCGAAGAAGAAAAACAAACCATCAGCGCACTATCTCAACTAGCCTCCGGTCTGGCAGTAGCTGCCGGTGGTGGTAATATTGGTGATGCCAGTGCGGCTATTAGTAGCAGTAAAAATGCGGTTGAGAATAATTATTTAAACTCAGATGAGCATCAAACCAAAAAAGGTTTAGAATACAAAACTTGAACTTCGTCTTAAAGATGATAGTTTAAGTGATGCATTAATAAATGCGTGTATTGATGTAAATAGTGATGAATGCCATGAGGAACGCCAAAAAGCCTACGATGCATTAAAAACTTATAAGCATTTAACTTATTTAAATCCTCCAAATGCTCAAATTGGTTACCAAGAAATTGAGCATTTATTGAACAGCACATCATCAGCAGCAAATGAATTCCGTGCTATTTATAATGGATATGTAGTAAGTTTTAAAAGTTTTGGTTACAGTGATGAAGAAGCTCAAGTAATGGCTGGTAGAACCATTGCAATAATGATGATGATTAATGGTTTGGAAGGGCATTTTGCTTTACCTATGATAAATAGAGCCTTAAAAGGAAGTAAATTATCAACGGCCAATAAAAGTAAAACTAGTAATATAACGGGAAAATTAGATAAAGATTATTTTGAATCAGTATATGGAAAAGAAAACGTTCAACAAGGTGGTGGAAATTATAAAGAAATAAAGGATAATATAAATAATAATCATGCAGCAAATCAACAGGCTAATAAAAGCAGTAATTTTGATGAGCATGTAGTAAATGAGAAAGGCTTGGAGAATGCTGGAAAGGGAACGGCGGGAACTACACAGGTTGCAAGGGAAGGGATTGGAGTGCCAGTAACTCAATCTAAAAATCCACTTAGTCCAGTACAACAATATGATGCTTATGGAAATGAAATTGTTTATAGAACTATGTCACCAGAACAGTTTAAGCAATTTGAGCGAACAGGTATAATGCCAGCAACGACTGAAACTTCTGTTTCACCAGTATTAAAATATTCATCAAAGTATAACGGCATTACGGTTAAAATAGTAGTTAAACCAGGGACGTTTTCTCAGCTTGAAAAAATTGGGATTTCAGCAAACAAACCAGCAAGTACACAATTCCCTAATATGTCTACTCAAACAGGAAAATGGATGAATACGAATACTCGATTCAAAGTGGAAGGAGGGCAAATGACAACCCAACTTGGGCAAGGTAAAGGCATAGAGATTTTTAATAAAAATATTGTCCATTTTGAAAAAGTAAAATAAAAGGTAAGAAATATGTTATTAAAGTTAGAAAATTCAAAAGTTCCTATGAAATTAGTTTATCTTTTATCTGAAGAGTTAAAAGATAATCCTGAGCAAATTGTAATGACACAGTCACTCACGCTCGATAAGTCGAGACCAAATATGGGTTTAAAAGGTACAAATGGCCTTTTTGGTTCTAAAGAATGGTGGAATAGTATTAAACAAGGAAAAATGCCTTTACTGCACGTGTCGGGAGTAATAACTAGAACCTATGTGGCAGGTCAAGATCCTTCTTCTGTAGATAATGCTTTTAGTTTACTATTAGATGATGGTTCCGAAGTTGAAGAAAGCATTTATAACTATATTAATTACAAGGATAAAAAGCTTTTTCAAAAAGGGGCTAAAGTTGAAATTATTTACGCATATGATGAACTGAAACGGCGAAATCATAATGGCGAAAAAGCTTACTTAGATATAGTATTAGAAATGGCTGTTTCATTAGAGCCCGTTGAATAAGTATCAATCCCCACCTAATTTGTGTGAGGATCTTTTATTGTTTTTTAAAACTTGCTTGTTAGTTTAATAATAAGTTTATTTTGCTTAACTTTAATGATAACTGTACAACCAACATAAAAGCCTATCTGTTCCAACCATCTACCCTTAATGGCCAGTTGTGGTCTGGGGTTGCGATTTGCGCCTTGTGGCACATAACCGACGGTATAAAATCACTCAGTGGGTTGTAGTGCAGGTGCTTTTCCTGTGGTTAATTTTAGCTTAGAATGTGTCTTAGCCATAGTTAACTCCTCGATAGTTAGTTGTGGTTAGCAGTGTTAAGGTGTTCGAGCACCTTAATGCTGCGCTATTGTTTACTGCATTAGCTTTTACTTCTTCTTTAGCCGCCCTGTTTTAACCAATCAACTGCTTAGCCTGATGCTTTATTTACCGGTGAACTGGCTGCATTAGCTATGGATATAGGTAACCCGGTCTCATCACCAATTTCGTACCATAAATCATCAACGAAGAGTCAATCAAGCTTACACGGTGAATATAGTAGCGGTAGTACA
>NZ_QGLP01000018.1 GCF_003202915.1 Gilliamella apicola | reverse complement strand
AGCAGGATATTTTAAATGACCAGCTTATCTTGTCGGGCAAAAAACTAGATATAATAAGTCAACAATTAACCAACAGTGAAAAGGGTGAAATAAGTAGCGACTTACTGAATTTAACACACGATACATTGACCAATTATGGTTTAATCGACGGTACGGTGACTGACATCAACGCCATCACATTAAATAATTTAAATACCGGTAAAATTTATAGTGATGATTTACAAATTGATGTACAGACACTCAATAACCGAGCCAACACCGAGCATGCGCCGGTCATTGCTGCTCGTCGTGATTTTAAGCTTAATGCAAAAATCTTAAACAATTATAGTCATGCTTTACTCTTAAGTTTAGGCAAATTTAAAATTAATGCTGATATTATTAATAACCATTCAGCACGTATTGAATCGTCAGATGATATGACGATTTATGCAAATAAAATTAATAATATTAATGATAATTTTAAAACAGAATTAGTCAAAATTAGCCAACAACATAAATTGGAGTTTGCTTTTTATAATAGTAATAAACGATACAGTGGTAATAATTATAAAATTAAGAAAGGACATGGTAAGAAGAAATACCCGACATTGATTGCCTATAATGAAGATGGCACAAGTCGTTCACATTATAAATATATTGAATACAATTACACCCAAAAACATTACCAAACCCAAATCACTGAAACAGAGCCGGCTGAAATTATATCAGGTAAAAATTTACTGATTGATGCGAATCATGTTATCAATAGCAACAGTAAAATCATTGCAGGTGAAGCATTACAACTATCGGTAGGATTATTAGATAATATATCCACTAAAGGGATAGATCGTGTAACTGATAAAGGCTATCAAATTCGTCATGATAGAAAATGGCATGGTGGAACCAAAAGAAATTATTCCTCGTACACGCGAACAACGAAATTTAACAATATAGTTGAAACCAGTTTAGACTTAGATGCGGGTAAAATTGCTGAACATCAGTTTGTTTCAAGCACTACAGTCAATACACCTGAGAAAAGTCAAACAGGGATAATAGTTGACAGCAGTGACCGTCAAATAGCACAAGTTAATGCAATCAGCACCATTGAGTCAAATTTAACCCTACCAGATAACAGTTTATATACGGT
>NZ_QGLP01000017.1 GCF_003202915.1 Gilliamella apicola | reverse complement strand
CTGCCAGATACATCTAAATCATGACCGGATTTTATCGTTACGCTATTGGCGCTAAGTTCACTGCCTAACTGGGTAGTATTATCAATTTCAAGATGACTTGTTGTGCTTTTTTTAGTCAGTAATCGATTGTTTTCTTTAGTATGATGATCAGTTAATGCCGTACGCTCTTCAGCTGACATCAGATTAATGTCATGACCTGCTTGTAAACTTAATGATTTGTCCGCCGATACGGATGCAGCATGCGTATCAATGTTGTGGCCAGATTGTAATGAAATATGACCATTTGACTGAATTTGTGTACCCAGCACGCGACTTTCATCAATATCTCGATAATCGTTTTTACCGAAGTTGGCATGTGACGCAGTCTGAGTATTGACTTTATTTAACTCAATATCATGGCCAGCTTTGATTTGAGTTTTACTTGATTCTCCACCATTGATAATCATTGCACCAGTCATGTTCACATCATGCCTAGCTTGAACAACAATATCGCCTTCTTTACTTTGTAACGAAGCGACTTTATCAATCACTGTATTACGATTGAAATTACCCGGTCCATAATTAACTTCGGTTGTATTGGTTGTTGTGGTCAATAAAATATCATTGATGGCTGATAAGTAAATATTTTCATCAGCCACAAAAGCGCCACTACTTCGGATACTATCTGCCGCCTTAACGGCGATACTGCCGGCTTTCCATATCCCTTCTTGCTCTATATTGTGGCCTGATACATTGAGTTGGTGCCGAGCAATAAGATTACCATTTGAATAAATGTCACTATCACTCTCAATTTTAACGTTACGTCCAGCTAATAATGCTCCATCAGTTGAAAGTTCAGGACGATTAACAATATAGACTTTCGGGACTAGCACTTGTTGAGGTTGACCATCAACAATCACCGTTTGACTCACTAACCAAACCATATCACTAGTAAGTTGGGCCATCTGCTCTGGGGTGAGTGCGACCCCGATTTTAAATTGATATTGGTTCGCAAACATAATGCCCGCATCCATAAGTGCCTTATATTGCTCAATATCGCTTTGATAACCAGCAAGATAACGTTGACCTGTCAAAGCTATAATTTGCTGTTGTAGTAACTGTTGTTCGTAATAACCATCGCCTAACCGTTTTTGGATAACGTCAGGATCGGTTTTAATTCGATTGGTCATATAATCAGAACTTAACCATTTTTTACGATTGGTAAAACGATGGTCGGTCTCGATTAAATAAAGGCTTTTAGGGTCTTTATTGACCGTATATAAACTGTTATCTGGTAGGGTTAAATTTGACTCAATGGTGCTGATTGCATTAACTTGTGCTATTTGACGGTCACTGCTGTCAACTATTATCCCTGTTTGACTTTTCTCAGGTGTATTGA
>NZ_QGLP01000016.1 GCF_003202915.1 Gilliamella apicola | reverse complement strand
TCAGTGACGGTGAGTTAATCATTCGTGACCAAGATAAACAAACACAAGATATTAATGAACTCAGTCATGATACCGAAAATGCCCATAGCAAACTCAAACCAATCTTTAATAAAGAGGATGAGCAGACCAGACTAAACATTGTCACTAGCTTAAAAGAGTTAGGCGAACAGGTTAAAGAGCTCGAACGCACTATTCATAAAGATGCCGGTAAAGACTCAAAAGATGGCAAAATGGGCAATGACTTTAGTAAAGGCGTCGACTCAGCCGTATCAATTATTACCGGCATTATCACCGGCGATATGACCGGCGGTCTTGCTGGCGCCAGTGCGCCATGGCTGGCTGAGCAGATAAACATACAAGCCGGTGATAACGAAACCGCGAGGTTAGTTGCCCATGCAATATTTGGTGCGGTAGTGGCTGAACTGCAAGGCAACTCAGCATTATCAGGAGGTGTTGGTGCTGTGACCGGTGAAGTTGCAGCAGATATCATCCGCAAACAACTGTATGGCAAAGAAGTCAAAGATTTAACCGAAGAAGAAAAACAAACCATCAGCGCACTATCTCAACTAGCATCCGGCCTTGCAGTAGCTGCCGGCGGTGGTAATATTGGTGATGCCAGTGCGGCTATTAGTAGCAGTAAAAATGCGGTTGAGAATAACTATTTGAGCAAAGGACTACCAGATAGCTGTAGTACAATTTTAAATAATCAAGACTGGAAAAATCAGCAGGATGCCGATTACAATTTAAATAATCCAATCCTTATAGCAGAAAGGGCAAAAGATGCCCGATATATATTAAGTTATTTAGGTATGGATACCTCTTCGATGACGGATAAAGAGGCTGTTGATAAAGTCAATGAAATAGGATTAATGACTTCCGCAGGGATCATGGGAGCAGGAAAGGGGAAAGGATCAAGGAAAGACAACACTACAGGAAAGGTAAATCAAGTAAAACCACAGGTATTAGATCCAATTTATGCAAATGATACTTGGAAACCGATAAAACGTTTTGAACTTGTACAAAAAGATGGTGTTTGGTACACAGTAGGGAATAATGGAACTATGTTCAGAGCTAGGGGAACATATGATTATGTTACAATCAATGGGAAAATATATGTATCAAAGACTTCTTCACCGGGGCAAGATGTAGGTCATTTTGATATTTCAAGAGGAGCTAAGCAAGTTGATTATGCTGGTTCTGTTCAATTTGGATGGAATAGTGGGACAAGAGGTGTATTAAAAGGATTTGATAATTCGTCTGGTCATTATAAACCTAGTGCAAATGATGCTCATCAATCAGGTTTCCCATTAGATAAATTTAAAGGAATATATGATGTTAAATGAGATTATAAATAGGCTACCAGATGGTAGAGCTGAGAAAGATTTAGCTCGATATTTACGAACATTATCAGAAGATGAGATAGTTCTCTTAGTTGAGTCTTTACTTAGGCATGATTCAGCTATAATTAGGGGAACAATTCTAAAGTTGATACCTAAAATTATTAGTAGTCATCATGTTTTAATAAAATTTCTAGATATAGGACTTGCAAAGAAAAATGAATCAAAAATAAAGTTCTGGATTAATGCTACTTCTTCTGGTCTAGGTTATAAAAGGTTATTACAACATTTGTTAAAAGTAGCTGAAACAAATCCTGACTGGATTGTATATGCATGGTATCAGCTAGTACCTATAATTAAAAAAGAGGCTCCAGATCAAGTAGATAAACTACAAAAGATCAAAGATATTATCGACAATAATTTGTGTGATGAATTGAAAGATTTTTGGCAAAGAAATCAGAATGCAGTGCCTCTTTAATATGTTTTTTTGATAAAAAATATTCCAATAACCTATTCTCTATCAATCAGTTCTGCGATCTCTATCGCAGAACTGAGTTAATTATTTACTGAATATGCGATCTACTTCGCAAGTTGGACAATCAGCTTACCTTTTTTAGCGGTAATGGTGACAGGTTGTCATGTAGTGA
The DNA here is from genome assembly GCF_003202915.1 of Gilliamella apicola. GTDB lineage: Bacteria > Pseudomonadota > Gammaproteobacteria > Enterobacterales > Orbaceae > Gilliamella > Gilliamella apicola_Q. Next base: position 6,601 of record NZ_QGLP01000016.1, on the reverse strand, counting down.
ATCCAAGTTCATTTAGTCCATTGTTTTTGATAGTACTTTTAAAATTTATATTGATAAGGTTGCGGATGTTTGAAAAACATGGAGTAAAAGGTGTAACTATTCATAATTTTGTTAGAAGTGCGCCAGAAGGAACTCTAATAAAAGTTAGAAAAAATGGAGATACTTTATGTTACAATCCAAAAACAAATATATTTGCTATAAAAAATGCAGATGGTACACCGAGAACAATGTATAAGCCGGAAAAAAGTATGGAATATTGGGATAAACAAAAATGATAGATATAAACGATAAGTATTTTTGTCCTTGTTGTGGAAATGAAACTATTAGTTCACCTGGAGAGTATGAAATCTGTAATATATGCGGCTGGGAAGATGATCCAGTTCAATTTGAAGATCCTGATTTTTCTGGTGGAGCTAATAAGATGAGTTTAAATGAAGCACGGATAGCATATATAAATGGAGATAAAATATACTAAAAAGCAGATCCCAGCCCCAAAACTGGGATTTTTTATATCTATAGTTTACTTCGTAAGTTCACCAGCGGCCTAGCTGGCGCTAGTGCACCATGGTTAGCGGAGCAGATAAAACTGCACACCGGGCATATGGGTGAAGATGGTAAATGGCAAACCGATGATATTGCCGGCAACTTAATTGCTCATGCAATACTTGGTGCGGTAGTGGCTGAACTACAAGGCAACTCAGCATTATCAGGAGGTGTTGGTGCAGTAAGCGGAGAGCTAGCGAGTAAAGTAATTATCAACACCCTTTATGGTGGTAAAGATGCCAGCGAGTTAACCGAAGAAGAAAAACAAACCATCAGCGCACTATCTCAACTAGCGTCCGGCCTTGCGGTTGCTGCCGGCGGTGGTAGTGTTGGTGATGCTAGTGCGGCTATTAGTAGTAGTAAAAATGCGGTTGAGAATAATTATTTGTCTGTTTATGAAGCCAAAAGAAAAAAAGATTTAGAATTTAAATTAAAAACGGGCAGTTTAACAGAACAAGAGATGATCGAATTATTATCTATTTATGAGAAAGATAAAATAACAAATGAGGAGATTGAACAAGCTTGTGTGGATTTAATTAGTAATCGTTGCCTAAGTTTACTTGATGAAGCCCGAAGAACCAAAAAAGAATATGAAGAATGGCGAGGAGGTTCTAGTACATTTTATCAATATTTGCATTATTTTCTAAATGATTATAAAAATATAAGTGCTCTTTTTGAAGGTAGAGAATATGAAAATATCATTTATGAACAAGATATTAGAAATTTAATATCTGATAACCCTAATATGTCTCGAGAAGAAGCTGAATTTATTTTATATGAACAGGCAAAGCGTGGTTATGAGGCAATTAACAATAAATATTCAAAAACGCAAGAATTGATTAATAGTTTTGCTATAGCATATTGGGGAGTATATGGAACAAAAGCTTCCAGATCAGAAGCACTTTTAAATAGGATGAAGTTTTATGAGTCAAAACAACTACAGGGAGAAATTTCACAAGTAGCAGATCAGATTCTGAATTACAATCGAACAGGTAGTGGTTTGAAACCAGATCCATCTCATCGAGCTGCAAGCTTTTTATCTAAAGAGCAATTAGAAGCTGGAAAAGTGTTTTCTATTTTTGGAAACGATGGAGTTAAACGAACATTATTGCAAACAAATGGTTCACTTGATGGCCGGAGTGGAATTTATGAGTACATTATAGATCCTAAAGGAACTGTTACTCATCAAAGATTTATTCCCGGTGGGATCATTAATGGAAAGCCTAATCAGAGATCAAAAAAATAATAGGTAATAATTATGAACTATAAAATAACAAAAAATGATATTAAACTTAATTGGCACGACTTATTATGGGGCTATGAGCACCATTTTTTGGGATGGAAAGATGTAGTCAACTATGCAAATAAAAAAATAATTGAAGAATCAAATTATGATGAATCAGTAATTGAATTATCAATGATAGATAAAACGACAACCTTTAAGATAGAAAAATTACTTAAAAATATAGTTAAAGAAGAGCGTTTTTATCATACTGATAAATGGTTATATATCATTCTATTAGATTTATTTAATAAACGAGATGAATTAGACGATCCTTTAGGAAAAGTTGAAGAGATTTATGAAAATTTCGATTATCCTGAAGAAATAGAATCTTTTGTAAGGTATATGCCAAATACTGATGATTATGATCCAAGTAAACACACGTATGAAGAAAATATTAATCGATTATATTCAAAGTGGGAAAATTATTTAATTTCAAAGAAAGAAAAGTTTATTGATTAAATACTAAATGATAGCCCTCTGCCTTAAAAAGATACCAACGAATTAACCGAAGATGAAAAGCAAACTGTTAGAGCTTTATCTCAATTAGCGTGCCTCTACAGGAGGTAATTTTGGTGATGCTAGTGCGGCTATTAATAGCAGTAAAAATTCGGTGGAAAATAATGGTTTGAGTTGGGCTGATGGTGGTAATGGTGGTAATTTTATTGGAATTCCATATGAAACTGGAGCAAATTTGGATAGTAACCTCGATGCCTATGCTCAAGGTTATTTGACAGAGGAAGAAATTATTCGGTTAATTGACGATATGAACTCAGGACGGTTCATGTATGACCCTTTAAGAGAGGATCTTAAACGTTTTCCAGAAGATCTTGCTATTTTGGTAACGCCGTATGGAGATTATATTGCCTTTAGAGATGCCGATAATTTGGGAGAGTATGCGATTGCATGTGTTGGGATCTTACCGATTTTTAAATATATCAAAATTGGTGGTAAAATAATAAAAGTAGAGACTAAAAGTGGTCTATCATTAATAAAAGAAGCTGAAAACGCCTATAAAGCAGGAGATATAACTAAGGGTAATCAGCTAATGAATCAAGCGGTAAGTCATGGTACTGAAGTTGAAACAACCGTAATTAGACAAGCCCATAGTTCAAATGCTGGAAAGGGGACAAGTGGAGCGGGACAAGCTGAAAATGCTGCTTCTGAGTTACCCGCTTTACCTCCGGGTAAACAAGGTACCGTTATTAAAAATGCACTAGAGCCACATGAATATCAACAAGCATTAGATATAGTGAAATATAAAGGTGGTACTTTTAAAGGAGCAGAAAAAGCAAACAATCCTGGTATTGATGGTTGGCTTGATGGGGTTCCTGTTCAATTGAAAGTTGTTGACGGAAATAGTATTAACGCTATTAGACGGAATATAGTGAAAGGCTCAAATAATATGAAAGATCATGGGTATAAAGGGGACCTATATATAGATGCTTCTAAAACAGGAGTTAGTATGAAAGAAATGATTGATCATTTTAAACCAGGCTCACCGGTATCCAACATTACTAAAGAAGGCACGGTAAATAATATATATATCAAAACTCAGGACGGTTGGTTAAATGTCACCGGTGGTTCAATTAAAAAGGGAGGGAGTAAATAATGGCTAATGAAATCATGTTTCCAATTAAAGAAACTCCCTCTTTCGATAAAGTAGTTAAAGGAGTTGTTAATAATCTTAAAGAGCTATTAATTGATACAAGAATGATTTCTATTGGGGTTTTAAATAATAGTGATTTAGATTTATCTCATGGTTTTATAATTATTCAAGATCATAGTAATGATAATATATGTTGGAGTAATTTTTCTTACTTTGAACCAGAAGTTAGAGATGTGTCAGAAGCTGATTTACCAATTATGTCAGGAGTAATCTATCGTGGAGAGAAAAACCGAAAATTTTCAGTGTTGATTACTTACATATTAGCTAAGCTTCTTGAAGCTAGAGTAATTTATGACGATGCTTATCTAGTACAGCGAAAAGAAGTCTATGCTGTAGAGGAATTAAAGCCTTTTGTTGAACAATATATAAAAGAGCTTTATCCAGTAAATGAGTAATGGAGCTCCCCCGCCTAATCAGCGGGGGGAGCTTTTATCGTTTTTCTAGATCTACACTATCCGGTTTTACACTCTGTAGATGGTTCTTTTGGCGCTACTTATAAATTCTATAGTTATTACTATACCCAAAATATCTATGAAACCAAGATTAAAACCACTGAGCCGGCGGAAATCATATCCGGGAATAATTTAGTGATTCAAGCTAAACATATCAACAATGATAATAGCAAAATATTATCAGGCAATGGCTTATTTATTGCTACCGCAACACTTAACAACCACTCATTAAAAGGTCAGAGAACGATTGATGAAAAAGGTACTAAGTTTTGGAATTATCGCCACAAAGGAAAAAAACGTGGTCGAACTGAATATACTAAACGCGCTAGGCCTTTTGATTATTTAAATAAATCAGTAACGTCAATTGATCTGCAGCTAGCCCAAGTGGTCGAACATACGCGGATTAATCATACCGCCCTCGCCTCAGAAAATCGCGACATGGTAAATGTCGAGAATCAGCATCATCTTAACGCGGTTAATGAAAATATCAAAACAAATAAATCGTTAAATCAATTGTCTGAGTCGGCGATTACTAATAACCCAGCAATTGGCAATATTAGTATTGCCGAGGCGGAAAATATAGCGGATTTATTCCAACCAACCACAGTTATTGAAACCGAAAATTGGGTAGATTCAACCCATTCCGCTATTGAAAGCAAGCCAAATAACTTGCAGCCGGACGAATCGATTACACAAATTGATAAACAGCAGTATGAAGCCTTAATCAGTTATGTTGAACCCAATACATCGATCCCACAAAACAGTATTTATATTGTTAATAAATCACCACAATCCAATTATTTAATCGAAACCGACCCAAAATTTACCAATCGCAAAAAATGGCTAAGTTCAGATTATATGTTCCAACGCCTGAGATTCGATCCGGATAATATTCAAAAACGGCTTGGTGATGGTTACTATGAACAGCAACTCATTCGTGAACAGATTGTCGGTTTAACCGGTCACCGCTATTTAGGTGATTATTCGAACGATATCGAACAATATAAAGCCTTAATGAATGCCGGTATTGAATTTGCACAAATTTACGGCTTAAAAATTGGTGCCTCTCTTTCAGCAGAGCAGATGCAATTACTGACCACCGACATTGTATGGATGGAAAGTAAAACCATCATGGTTGATGGACAAGCAATATCAGTATTAGTCCCACAAGTATATCTGGTAAACAGACCGCAACTGACCGCCGAAGGGGCATTATTAGCCGGTAAAAATGTCAATATTCAGGCGACCGACGATATTGAAACCTCGGGCTCGATCTTAGGTAAAGAGCACGTAGCATTATTAGCCAATAATATCAATAATCAGGGCATTATTGACGCTAACTCAATCAGTATTAAAGCGAAAGATACGATTAATAGCAGTGGCAAACTTACCGCTGGCAAACAGGTTTTATTGGCCGCCAATAATGATATCAATCTACAAAGTACCACGGCAACGACGGCAACCTATTATGGAAAAAATAAAAGTATTAATACTGTTCTTGATCAAGTATCTACCATCAGTGTAAAAGATGGTGATATCAGTTTACATGCTGGTCATGATATCAATCTTGGCGCAGCATTACTCATTAACGGTGGCGAAGCGGGTGAAACGGATATTATTGCCAACAATAATATTAATTTAACCACGTTAAAAACCCAAAGTAATCAGGAAGACTATTGGAATAAAAATAACTATCGCAAAGTTAATCTAGAAAATAGTGTTGGTACAGAAATCTTAACTAATAACGATTTAAACTTAATAGCGGGTAATGATATTAGAATTAAATCGGCCGAGATTTCCAGTAATAAATCGTTAAACTTACGAGCTAAACATGATATAGCTATCACTAGTGATCAAGAGCGGCTTCAATTAACCGACCATCATAAAACAACTAGCAAAAGCTTACTGAGTAAAGAATCAACTACCAGCCATATTGAGATAGACAACGCCACCCAAAAAGGCAGTGAACTTAGTGCCAATAGCGTAACGATAAAATCCGGTCATGATTTAGATGTATCTGGCAGTATGGTAATAGCAACCCAAGATGTCTATCTTAATGCAGGCAATAATGTAAATATTACTGCCGCGGAAGAAAACTATTACCGTTATGAAGAAAGAAAAACCAAAAAATCAGGGGTATCAACTAGCTCAAAAGGGATTAGTGTTGGTTCACAATCAACCAAGGCGACCTCAACCGCGAATGAAGTTAATCAATCACAGGCGGGAAGTTTAATTGGCACCTCAGGTGGTAATGTGATTATCGCTGCTAATAAACAAGTGACCATTGATGGCAGTGACATTATTGCCGGTCGCGCACAAGGGGATAATAAACGCGCAACCGGTCATATCGATATCAGTGGTGAAGATATTTTAATTATTCCGGGTCGAGATATTGTCGATAAAAAGCAGACTTACAAATCAAAATCTTCGGGAGTGGGTATTTCGTTTAGCAATCCAATAACGGATAGTATGCAAAATATGCGAGATATTTTCAAATCCTCGGGCGGTAAAGTCGAAAAAGCCAAACAATTTACCGGTGAACTGGCTGCATTAGCTATGGATATAGGTAACCCGGCCTCATTACCGATTTCGTACCATAAATCATCAACGAAAAGTCAATCAAGCTTACACGGTGAATACAGTAGTGGTAGTACA
>NZ_QGLP01000015.1 GCF_003202915.1 Gilliamella apicola | reverse complement strand
TACAATCGGCCACGTTGACCATGGTAAAACAACTTTAACTGCAGCTATTACTTCTGTACTATCTAAAAAATACGGTGGTCAAGCTCGTGCATTCGATCAAATCGATAATGCACCAGAAGAAAAAGCTCGTGGTATCACCATCAACACTTCACACGTTGAATACGATACACCAACTCGTCACTACGCACACGTAGACTGCCCAGGCCATGCTGACTATGTTAAAAACATGATCACTGGTGCGGCTCAAATGGACGGCGCTATCTTAGTAGTAGCAGCAACTGATGGTCCTATGCCACAAACTCGTGAGCACATTCTTTTAGGTCGTCAAGTAGGTGTACCTTACATCATCGTATTCTTAAACAAATGCGATATGGTTGATGATGAAGAGTTATTAGAATTAGTTGAAATGGAAGTACGTGAACTTCTATCTCAATACGATTTCCCAGGTGACGATACTCCAGTAATTCGTGGTTCAGCGCTTAAAGCGTTAGAAGGCGATGCAGCATGGGAAGAAAAAATTGTTGAATTAGCAGAAGCATTAGACACTTATATCCCAGAACCAGAGCGTGACATTGATAAACCATTCTTATTACCAATCGAAGACGTATTCTCAATCTCAGGTCGTGGTACAGTAGTAACAGGTCGTGTAGAGCGCGGTGTAATCAAAGTTGGTGAAGAAGTTGAAATCGTTGGTATCAAACCAACAGCTAAAACAACTTGTACTGGTGTAGAAATGTTCCGTAAATTACTAGACGAAGGTCGTGCTGGTGAGAACGTAGGTGTATTACTACGTGGTACAAAACGTGAAGAAATCGAACGTGGTCAAGTATTAGCGAAACCAGGTTCAATCACACCACATACTGATTTTGAATCAGAAGTGTATATTTTAAGTAAAGATGAAGGTGGTCGTCATACTCCATTCTTCAAAGGCTACCGTCCACAGTTCTACTTCCGTACAACTGACGTAACTGGTACTATCGAATTACCAGAAGGCGTAGAGATGGTAATGCCAGGTGATAACATCAAAATGACAGTATCATTAATTCACCCAATCGCAATGGCAGACGGTTTACGTTTCGCTATCCGTGAAGGTGGTCGTACTGTTGGTGCTGGTGTTGTTGCTAAAGTTATTAAATAATTTAAGC
>NZ_QGLP01000014.1 GCF_003202915.1 Gilliamella apicola | reverse complement strand
GCGGTTAAGCTATCTACTTCTGGTGCAACCCACTCCCATGGTGTGACGGGCGGTGTGTACAAGGCCCGGGAACGTATTCACCGTGACATTCTGATTCACGATTACTAGCGATTCCGACTTCATGGAGTCGAGTTGCAGACTCCAATCCGGACTTAGACGTACTTTATGAGGTCCGCTTGCTCTCGCGAGGTCGCCTCCCTTTGTATACGCCATTGTAGCACGTGTGTAGCCCTGGTCGTAAGGGCCATGATGACTTGACGTCGTCCCCACCTTCCTCCGCTTTATCAACGGCAGTCTCCTTTGAGTTCCCGACCAAATCGCTGGCAACAAAGGATAAGGGTTGCGCTCGTTGCGGGACTTAACCCAACATTTCACAACACGAGCTGACGACAGCCATGCAGCACCTGTCTCACAGGTCCCGAAGGCACTCTCGCATCTCTGCAAGATTCTGTGGATGTCAAGACCAGGTAAGGTTCTTCGCGTTGCATCGAATTAAACCACATGCTCCACCGCTTGTGCGGGCCCCCGTCAATTCATTTGAGTTTTAACCTTGCGGCCGTACTCCCCAGGCGGTCGATTTATCGCGTTAGCTTCGGAGCCCATCACTCAGGGCAACAAACTCCAAATCGACATCGTTTACAGCGTGGACTACCAGGGTATCTAATCCTGTTTGCTCCCCACGCTTTCGCATCTCAGCGTCAGTATCTGTCCAGAAGGCCGCCTTCGCCACCGGTATTCCTCCACATCTCTACGCATTTCACCGCTACACGTGGAATTCTACCTTCCTCTACAATACTCTAGTTAACCAGTTTTAAGTGCAATTCCTAGGTTGAGCCCAGGGCTTTCACACCTAACTTAATTATCCGCCTACATGCCCTTTACGCCCAGTCATTCCGATTAACGCTCGCACCCTCCGTATTACCGCGGCTGCTGGCACGGAGTTAGCCGGTGCTTCTTCTGTAATTAACGTCAATTGATGCACCTATTAGATACATCACCTTCCTCATTACCGAAAGTACTTTACAACCCGAAGGCCTTCTTCATACACGCGGCATGGCTGCATCAGGGTTCCCCCCATTGTGCAATATTCCCCACTGCTGCCTCCCGTAGGAGTCTGGACCGTGTCTCAGTTCCAGTGTGGCTGGTCATCCTCTCAGACCAGCTAGAGATCGTCGCCTTGGTAAGCCTTTACCCTACCAACTAGCTAATCCCATATGGGTTCATCAAATGGCGCATGGCCCGAAGGTCCCATGCTTTGGTCTCTCAACTTTATGCGGTATTAGCAGTCGTTTCCAACTGTTGTCCCCCTCCATTCGGCAGATCCCCATACTTTACTCACCCGTCCGCCACTCGTCATCAAGTGCAAGCACTCATGTTACCGTTCGACTTGCATGTGTTAAGCCTGCCGCCAGCGTTCAATCTGAGCCATGATCAAACTCTTCAATTTAAAGTTTGATGCTCAATAACTGTCTCTGACATA
>NZ_QGLP01000013.1 GCF_003202915.1 Gilliamella apicola | reverse complement strand
AATGAGGTCAACTCTCGTAATCCAAGTCAACTCAATGGTGTTCTTGAAGTCGCCGGTCAAAAGGCACAAGTTATCATTGCCAATCCGTCAGGCATTACCTGTAATGGTTGTGGCTTTATCAATGCCAGTCGTTCAACACTCACGACCGGTAAACCTATTATACAAAATGGCGACTTAACGGGTTATCGGGTTGAGCAAGGCAAGATTACCATCACCGGAAAAGGACTAAATAGTTCAGAGCAAAGCTATACCGATTTAATTTCCCATACTGTATCAGTCAACTCGGCTATTTGGGCAAATAAGCTTAATGTGGTAACGGGGAAAAATAAGGTTAGTCAAGACAGCCAAACCGTTGAGCCTTTAGATGATACTAATCCGAGTGAAAGACCGGAGGTATCTATTGATGTCTCGCAATTTGGCGGGATGTATGCCGGTTCAATACGCATGGTAGGCACCGAAAAAGGGGTCGGTGTGCATAATGCAGGTGAATTAGGTGCCAGCATCAACAATATTAGCATTAGTGCGGATGGTAAAATTACTAACCGCGGTGCGATACAGGCTAATAAAAATGTAATATTAAATAGCCAACACTCCGTTGATAATCACAAACAGTTGTACGCCAAAAAAGATATTCAGGTCAATGCTAAAAATTCTGTCAAAAATACAGGGAGTTTTGTTGCACAGAAAAATATCGCAATGTCTGCCAATAGGATTGAAAACAGTCAAACCGGGACACTTGCTGCGGGTGTTGATAGCCATGGAAAATTGAGTCAAGATGGTTCATTAGACATCAACGCTACCACTGCCCATTTAACAGGGAAAAGCTTGGCTAGCGCGTCAATTAACGTTCAAGCAAGTGGCGATGTTAATTTAGATAACAGTCAACAAATCGCTAATGCGATTAATATCTCAGGCAAAGAGCTGAGTGCTAAGCAAAGCGTAATAAAAGCCGACCAAAATATAAAATTAACCGCACAAGATAACCTCACTGCAACAGATAGCCACATTTTTTCTAACGAAAATATTGCCATAAAAGCCGGAAAAACGATTAATGGTGATGATATTTCCTTGATGGCTAAAAGGAATATCCATGCACAAGGGCAACAAATTAGCTTGCAAAAAGCACAAACATTATCAGAAAAAGACAGTACATTTATTGCCAACAAGACGATTAACAATCGTGAGGCAAAAATCAGTAGTAAAGGTAATGTATCCCTAGATGCTGATGATATTAATAATTCTGGGGCGACATTTATCTCTGAGCAAACTATTTCACTGTCTGCAAATAACAAGCTAATTAATCAACAGGCAAAGTTCAATAGTCATCAGCATATATCTTTTTCTGCAAATGAAATCGATAATCAGCAAGTGATAGTTCAAAGTTTGGGGGAGACTCAGATTAATGCAAAGACAATTGATAACCGCCAAGCAAAATTTAATGTTGACCAATTAGACATTAAAGCGCAACAGTTACTGAATCAAAAAGCTAACATGCTGATTCAAAAAGCGGCGGCGTTTGCAATTGGGAATATGGAGAATCAAGACGCTAAAATTTTAGCCTATGATTTAGCTATTGATGCGGATAAATTGAGTGGTGATGGTCAATTATTAGCCGAAAATGATATTAGATTAACACTCGTTGATTCGTTGCATAACCAAAGTGACATCATTGCCAATAATAATATATATATTCAAACGCAGCAGGATATTTTAAATGACCAGCTTATCTTGTCGGGCAAAAAACTAGATATAATAAGTCAACAATTAACCAACAGTGAAAAGGGTGAAATAAGTAGCGACTTACTGAATTTAACACACGATACATT
>NZ_QGLP01000012.1 GCF_003202915.1 Gilliamella apicola | reverse complement strand
GGTGATGGTGGTTCTGCCTCTTTAATTAAAGTCAATGTAAGTGTAACGGCAGATAACTCAAAACAAAAAACAGAGTATCACAACAATGCTCAAACAGGCACGGTGATCCATGCGGGTCAAAATGTGAATATCAATGCAGAAGAGAACATTGAAGGGAAAGGCGTTGATATTACCGGGCAAAACATCAATCTCAATGCGGGGAATGATATCAAATTTGATGCGGCCCACAGCACTGAAAAATTGAAAAGCACCGATTCAGGCAGTCACTATGGTGCCGGTGTTGGCTTTGGATTAGTGGGCGGGCAAAATGGTTTTTCAATTGAGTTAGCCGCCAGTAAATCCAAAGGTAAAGAAAACGGTACCAGTGATATCAATCACAACAGCACCATTACCGCCAGTAATACGCTTAACATCCAGAGTGGTCGTGATGTTATTTTAACGGGCGCGGAGTTGTCAGGTGAGCAAGTCATTGCTGATATTGGTCGTCACTTAACCATCAGTAGTGAACAAGATAAAGAAAAATACGATGCTAAACACACCTCTGTTGGTGCAAGTGCCAGCATCTGCGTACCACCATTTTGCTATGGAGCAAGTAGTGCTAGTGCGAACTTTGCCCAAGATAAAATGAAAAGTGATTATGAATCGGTTAACGAGCAATCGGGCATATTTGCCGGCAGTGGTGGTTATGATATTACCGTGGGCGAACATACCCAATTAAATGGCGCGGTGATAGCCTCAAAAGCTGACCCGTCAAAAAATCGCTTAGATACCGGCACTATTGGCTTTACTGATATTGAAAACAAAGCGGAATATGATGTCAGCAGCATCTCTGGCTCGGTTGGGGTAAGTAAAGGACAGGGTAGTGGCGGTTTTTCACCAACCAGTGGTCAACCAACCATTTACGACCACAACGATGAAGCCTCGAATATTACCCATGCGGCAATCAGTGACGGTGAGTTAATCATTCGTGACCAAGATAAACAAACACAAGATATTAATGAACTCAGTCATGATACCGAAAATGCCCATAGCAAACTCAAACCAATCTTTAATAAAGAGGATGAGCAGAC
>NZ_QGLP01000011.1 GCF_003202915.1 Gilliamella apicola | reverse complement strand
AAAACCAAGACAACTGTGAGTTGTAAGGTTAAGAAATTAAGCGTACACGGTGGATGCCTAGGCAATCAGAGGCGATGAAGGACGTGTTAATCTGCGAAAAGCAACGGTAAGTCGATAAAAGGCGCTATAACCGTTGATGTCCGAATGGGGAAACCCAGTGCAGGTCACTGCACTATCATCTGATGAATACATAGTCAGATGAGGCGAACCGGGAGAACTGAAACATCTAAGTACCCCGAGGAAAAGAAATCAACCGAGATTCCCTAAGTAGCGGCGAGCGAAAGGGGAGGAGCCCAAGCGGGTAGCATAATGTGTTAGTGGAAGCGTCTGGAAAGTCGCACGATAGAGGGTGAAAGTCCCGTACATGAAGATGCATGATGTGGAAGCTTATAGAGTAGGGCGGGACACGTGATATCCTGTCTGAAGATGGGGGGACCATCCTCCAAGGCTAAATACTCCTGATTGACCGATAGTGAACCAGTACCGTGAGGGAAAGGCGAAAAGAACCCCAGGAGGGGAGTGAAATAGACCCTGAAACCGTGTACGTACAATCAGTGGGAGCTGTTGCCATTAGGTAATAGTGACTGCGTACCTTTTGTATAATGGGTCAGCGACTTATATTCTGTAGCGAGGTTAACCGAATAGGGGAGCCGAAGGGAAACCGAGTATTAACTGTGCGTAAAGTTGCAGGGTATAGACCCGAAACCCGGTGATCTAGCCATGGGCAGGTTGAAGGTTGGTTAACACTAACTGGAGGACCGAACCGACTAATGTTGAAAAATTAGCGGATGACCTGTGGCTGGGGGTGAAAGGCCAATCAAACCGGGAGATAGCTGGTTCTCCCCGAAAGCTATTTAGGTAGCGCCTCATGAGTAACTGTTGGGGGTAGAGCACTGTTTCGGCTAGGGGGCCATCCCGGCTTACCAACCCGATGCAAACTCCGAATACTGACAAGTTTAATCATGGGAGACACACGGCGGGTGCTAACGTTCGTCGTGAAGAGGGAAACAACCCAGACCGCCAGCTAAGGTCCCAAAGTCATAGTTAAGTGGGAAACGAAGTGGGAAGGCTTAGACAGCTAGGATGTTGGCTTAGAAGCAGCCATCATTTAAAGAAAGCGTAATAGCTCACTAGTCGAGTCGGCCTGCGCGGAAGATGTAACGGGGCTAAAACTATGCACCGAAGCTGCGGCAGCGCACGAAAGTGTGTTGGGTAGGGGAGCGTTCTGTAAGCCGTAGAAGGTGTACTGTGAGGTATGCTGGAGGTATCAGAAGTGCGAATGCTGACATAAGTAACGATAAAGCGGGTGAAAAGCCCGCTCGCCGGAAGACCAAGGGTTCCTGTCCAACGTTAATCGGGGCAGGGTGAGTCGACCCCTAAGGAGAGGCCGAAGGGCGTATCTGATGGGAAACGGGTTAATATTCCCGTACTGGCTATAACTGCGATGGGGGGACGAAGAAGGCTAGGTTTACCACCTATTGGATGGTGGGTTAAGCGTGTAGGGGTGTGATTAGGCAAATCCGGTCACTAAGACTCTGAGGCGTGATGACGAGCTACTAAGGTAGTGAAGTAATTGATGCCCTGCTTCCAGGAAAATCCTCTAAGCTTCAGGTTATAGTTAATCGTACCCGAAACCGACACAGGTGGTCAGGTAGAGAATACTAAGGCGCTTGAGAGAACTCGGGTGAAGGAACTAGGCAAAATGGTGCCGTAACTTCGGGAGAAGGCACGCTGATGGTAATTGAAGTCCCATGCGGATGGAGGTGAAATCAGTCGAAGATACCAGCTGGCTGCAACTGTTTAATAAAAACACAGCACTGTGCAAACACGAAAGTGGACGTATACGGTGTGACGCCTGCCCGGTGCTGGAAGGTTAATTGATGGGGTTATGCGTAAGCAGAAGCTCTTGATCGAAGCCCCAGTAAACGGCGGCCGTAACTATAACGGTCCTAAGGTAGCGAAATTCCTTGTCGGGTAAGTTCCGACCTGCACGAATGGCGTAATGATGGCCAGGCTGTCTCCACCCGAGACTCAGTGAAATTGAACTTGCCGTGAAGATGCGGTGTACCCGTGGCAAGACGGAAAGACCCCGTGAACCTTTACTATAGCTTGACAGTGAACATTGAGCCTTAATGTGTAGGATAGGTGGGAGACTAAGAAGTGTGTACGCCAGTATGCATGGAGTCGCCCTTGAAATACCACCCTTTAATGTTTGATGTTCTAACCTATACTTCTGAATCGAGGTAAGGGACACTGTCTGGTGGGTAGTTTGACTGGGGCGGTCTCCTCCCAAAGAGTAACGGAGGAGCACGAAGGTTAGCTAATCCTGGTCGGACATCAGGAGGTTAGTGCAATGGCAAAAGCTAGCTTGACTGCGAGAGTGACGGCTCGAGCAGGTACGAAAGTAGGTCATAGTGATCCGGTGGTTCTGAATGGAAGGGCCATCGCTCAACGGATAAAAGGTACTCCGGGGATAACAGGCTGATACCGCCCAAGAGTTCATATCGACGGCGGTGTTTGGCACCTCGATGTCGGCTCATCACATCCTGGGGCTGAAGTAGGTCCCAAGGGTACGGCTGTTCGCCGTTTAAAGTGGTACGCGAGCTGGGTTTAGAACGTCGTGAGACAGTTCGGTCCCTATCTGCCATGGGCGTAGGAAAATTGAGAGGGTTTGCTTCTAGTACGAGAGGACCGAAGTGAACGCACCGCTGGTGTTCGGGTTGTGATGCCAATTGCATTGCCCGGTAGCTACGTGCGGAATAGATAAGTGCTGAAAGCATCTAAGTACGAAACTAGCCTCGAGATGAGTTTTCCCTGATGAGA
>NZ_QGLP01000010.1 GCF_003202915.1 Gilliamella apicola | reverse complement strand
ATATGTTTTATCCAGATCTTTTTGATGTCATCGTTGTTGGTGGTGGCCATGCCGGAACTGAAGCAGCTATGGCATCAGCAAGAATGGGACGAAAAACATTACTTTTAACCCACAACATTAATACATTAGGTCAAATGTCATGTAATCCAGCTATTGGTGGGATTGGTAAAGGACACCTAGTCAAAGAAATTGATGCTATGGGTGGACTTATGGCACATGCCATTGATCTTGCAGGGATCCAATTTAGGATCTTAAATAGCAGTAAAGGTCCTGCGGTAAGAGCTACCCGTGCTCAAGCAGATCGATCCCTATATCGCAAAGTTATAAGAACTACGCTTGAAAACCAAGAAAATTTGATGTTATTTCAGCAATCTGTTGAAGATGTGATCATTGAAAACGATCGAATTACCGGCGTAGTTACTCAAATGGGTGTCTCTTTTAAAGCAAAATCGGTAGTATTAACCACAGGAACTTTTTTAGATGGTAAGATCCATATAGGTCTGGACAATTATAGCGGTGGTAGAACAGGCGATCCTGCGTCGATCGGTCTTTCTAAATCTTTACATCAATATCCATTTAGAATGGGACGTTTAAAGACAGGAACACCACCACGTATTGATGCTAGAACTATTGATTTTTCAAAATTAGGAACTCAATATGGTGATGATCCAGTGCCTGTGTTTTCATTTTTAGGCGATGCTAAACAGCACCCTAAACAGATCCCATGTTATATAACCAATACTAATGAAACTACGCACGAGATCATTCGCAACAGCTTAGATCGTAGCCCTATGTACACCGGCGTGATTGAAGGTGTTGGACCACGATATTGTCCTTCAATCGAAGATAAAATAATGCGTTTTGCAGATCGTAATTCGCATCAGATTTATTTAGAACCTGAAAGTTTAGATAGCAATGAAATTTATCCCAATGGGATTTCGACCAGTTTACCCTTTGATACTCAATTAGCGTTTGTTCGTAGTATGAAAGGATTGGAAAACGCCAATATAGTAAGACCAGGTTATGCGATTGAGTATGATTATTTTGATCCTCGTGATCTTAAACCTACATTAGAAAGCAAAGTGATCAAAGGTTTATTTTTAGCCGGTCAAATCAACGGTACTACCGGTTATGAAGAAGCTGCTGCACAAGGAATGTTGGCTGGTTTAAACGCGGCAAGATTTGTATATGATCAAGATCAATGGTATCCAACACGTGATCAAGCTTATTTAGGTGTATTAGTTGATGATCTTTGTACGTTAGGAACTAACGAACCTTATCGTATGTTTACTTCTCGTGCTGAATATCGTCTAATGTTGCGTGAGGATAATGCTGATATTCGTTTAACCGAAATAGGACGAAAACTAGGCATGGTTGATGATTATCGTTGGCAACGTTTTAACGAAAAATTTGAAGCGATTGAACAAGAAAGATCTCGTCTTCGTGACATTTGGGTTCATCCTCATATTGAAACTATTGATGAAGTCAATGCGGTATTAAGTGCTAATCTCACCAAAGAGGCCAATGGTGAAGAGTTACTTAAACGCCCTGAAATGAGCTACAAAACACTACAGTCCTTGTCTCTTTTTGCACCTGGCTTAACCGACAATCAAGCTGCAGAACAAGTTGAAATTCAAGTTAAATATGACGGTTATATAAAATTACAGATTGAAGAAATTGAAAGACAAAAACGTAATGAAGAAACCCTTATTCCTGAGCATATTGATTATGCAGAAATATCAGGGTTATCTAATGAAGTCGTTGCTAAATTAAAACAACATAAGCCGGTTTCAATAGGTCAAGCTTCTCGTATTTCTGGTATTACACCGGCAGCTATTTCAATGTTATTAGTTTATTTAAAAAAGAAAAACTATGTTAAAAAAGAAACTCATTAATCTTATTGATCAAACGGATCTTTTGATCACTTCTGAGCAAATTGATCAGTTGATCAATTATGTTGAGATGCTTAATAAATGGAATAAGGCTTATAATCTAACCGCGGTACGAGATCCTAGTGAGATGCTAATTAAACATATTATGGATAGTTTAGTGGTATCGCCTTATTTAGTTGGCAATACTTTTATTGATGTGGGAACGGGGCCAGGATTACCAGGGATCCCTTTAGCCATCATTAATCCAGATAAGCAATTTGATCTGGTTGATAGTTTAGGTAAAAGGATCCGTTTTTTAAAACAAGTTCAATTTGAATTAAAATTAAAGAATATTCAACCAATTCAAAGCCGTATTGAAGAATATAATCAAAAAAAATTTGATGGCGTAATCAGTCGAGCATTCGCTTCTTTGCAAGATATGCTAATTTGGTGTAAACATCTTCCTAATCAGCAAGGATCTTTCTATGCATTAAAAAGCAGTGATCTTGATGCGATCCCTGAAGGATTTATGCTTAAACAAAATATAAAACTATCCGTACCGGAATTGGATGCTGAACGACGTTTAATGATAATTGAGTAAATGGAAAATTGATCTAATCATTTTTAGATCAATTTTTACGTCTCTTCAAATAATCCTTAATACCTTCAACTATGGCTTTAGATACTTGATTTTGGAAGGAAGTGGTTTTGAGTTTTTGCTCTTCGGCTATATTACTAATAAAAGCTGTTTCTACTAAAACCGATGGAATATCTGGGGCTTTTAATACGGCAAAACCGGCCTTTTCGATCGACGGTTTATGTAAATTATTTACCTTTTTCATTCGATTTAAAATAGCACTACCTAATAATACACCATTGGAAAGAGTGGTCTTTTGGACTAAATCTAAAATAGTATTATCTAAATATTTATCACCACTGCGGCTAACACCACCTATTTGGTCTGCATCATTTTGAGTTTGTGCTAAATAACTTGCTGCAGAACTACTTGCTCCACGGGTTGATAGAGCAAATACCGATGACCCTCTAACGGAACGGTTAGTAAAAGCATCTGCATGAATAGATACAAATAGATCGGCATTTAAAGATCTTGCTTTTGCTACACGAACTTTTAAAGGAATAAACACATCTTCATTACGTGTCATATACACTTTTATATTTGCTTCTTTTTTAAGCAAGTTATAGGTTCGCCGAGCAATTTGTAAAACAATATCTTTCTCTCGGGTTTTTTTGTAACCAATAGCTCCTGGATCTTCTCCTCCATGACCAGGATCAAGCATAACAATAATAGGAGCATTTTTCTTCTTATTGGTTGGTGATTTTATTTGTGCCTGTTTTTTATTTAGATCACCTCTTTGATACTCTTCTAAAAGGGTAAGCAAAGGATCATCGTCAGCAGAGGCTGATTTAGATGGGTAAAGATCAACAACTAATCGATGTTTAAATTCAGCAATTGGTGACAATGTAAATGTATTTGGATAAAAGTCTTGTTTTAATTCGACCATAATACGAACAGTACTTGGCGCTAACTGTGTCGCTTGGATAGATTTAATAAAAGGATCATTATTTAATATTTTGGTCGAAATAGCCTTTAATGTTGGATTTAAGTTGAGATTATCAATATCAATAACCATTCGATCTGGATTGAATAATTGTGCACATTTATAGTTAAGTTTAATGTTTGACTCTAATGTTATTCGTGTATAGGTTGATGACGGCCAAACACGCACAGCAATAACTTGAGCCATTTTCGCAGCAAAACCAACTCGAGTAACCGACAACAAACAAGTCGCAATAACGCCTTTAATCAAAAAACGCTTTGTTGGACTAAATGTTTTTGACATACCTAAATACTTTTATATTAGTAATATTAATAGGATAAGGATAATAGCATATAATATAACAATATTAAAAATAATCATTATCATATTCAATTGTTTTATCGATAGATAAATTACTAATCAGCTATTTTTGTATAAGAGGTAACAAATGTAGTTTTTTATATTAATTATAGACCCTACAATCACAAAGGATTACAATATAGCACGCTAAAATCGCGGATTTAAACCCGTTTTCATTTTAACAATTAAATATAGCTGAGTTATTGATGAGCAAAAAATTACATATCAAAACTTGGGGCTGCCAAATGAACGAATATGATTCAAACAAAATGGCAGATCTCCTTGAATCCACCCATGGTTTAACTCTAACTGATAATGCTGAAGAAGCCGATATTTTATTATTAAATACTTGTTCTATTCGAGAAAAAGCCCAAGAAAAAGTCTTTCATCAATTAGGCCGTTGGAAAAATTTAAAACAACATAATCCTAATATTATTATTGGTGTTGGTGGTTGTGTGGCATCACAAGAAGGTGCACATATTCGTAAACGTGCGCCTTTTGTCGATATTATTTTTGGACCACAAACTTTTCACCGCTTACCAGAGATGATTGAACAAATTCGTAATGGTAATGGTCATCATGTGGTTGATGTTAGTTTTCCTGAAATTGAAAAATTTGACCGTTTACCGGAACCGCGTAGTGAAGGTCCTACAGCTTTCGTATCAATTATGGAAGGATGTAATAAATACTGTACTTATTGTGTAGTTCCTTACACCCGTGGGGAAGAGGTGAGCCGACCTTGTGATGATGTCATATATGAAATAGCTCAACTTGCTGAACAAGGGGTGCGAGAAGTTAATTTATTAGGTCAAAATGTCAATGCTTATCGCGGTCCAACCTTTGATGGTGATATCTGTTCTTTTGCTGAACTGTTACGTTTGGTTGCTGCTATTGATGGTATTGACCGTATTCGCTTCACAACTAGCCATCCAATTGAATTTACCGATGACATTATTGATGTCTATCGTGATACACCAGAACTGGTTAACTTTTTACATTTACCAGTACAAAGTGGTTCTGACCGAGTTTTAAATTTAATGAAACGAACTCATACGGCAATTGAATATAAATCAATTATTCGCAAATTGCGTAAAGTTCGTCCTGATATTCAAATTAGTTCAGATTTTATTGTTGGATTCCCTGGTGAGACTCACGAAGATTTTGAACAAACCATGAAATTAATCGCTGATGTTAATTTCGATCTAAGTTACAGCTTTGTCTATTCTGCTCGCCCAGGTACGCCCGCTGCGGAAATGGAAGATAATGTTTCTGAAGAAGAGAAAAAACAACGTCTCTATATTCTTCAAGAAAGAATCAATCAACAAGCAATGCAATTTAGTCGTCGTATGTTAAATACGGTACAACGTATTTTAGTTGAAGGCCCTTCTAAAAAGGATCTTATGGAGTTAACTGGTCGAACAGAAAATAATCGCATTGTCAATTTTGAAGGCCATCCGGATATGATTGGTAAATTTGTTGATGTTGAAATTACCGATGTTTATCCTAACTCATTACGTGGTAAAGTAGTGAGAACTGAAGATCAGATGGATCTACGGGTGAGTGAATCACCAATATCGGTTATATCTCGTACTCGTAAAGAAAATAATTTAGGTGTTGGTATTTATCAACCATAATTATAAAAAGTAGAGTAATTAAAATAATAATAAAAGATGATAATAAATTAGTAAGGAAAAGAAAATGTTTATTATATTTGGTACCAAAGGACGTGAAGTCACAGAAAATACAGGACAATTTAATTGCCCAAACTGTTGTTCTCAGCAGAATATTACCGGCGATCAAAAACAGCAACAGTATACGCAAATAAAGGTAGCTAAATATTTTACTTTATTTTTTATTCCTATTTTTGATTATGAAACTTTAGGTCGATATATTAAGTGCCAACATTGTAATTCTGATTATAATGAAAAGGTTTTAGAGTATATTCCACCTACATTTGAACAACAAGTTGCCTCTTATATTGAACAAGAGTTAAAAGGTGGCACACCGATTACAATGGTTGTGAATAAATTAAAAAGCCAAGGATTAGATAACGACCAAGCAACTAGTGCGGTGGATAATGTAGTTGGTGGCAATATTGTTACTTGCCATAATTGCAATATGGATTTCCTAAAAGGTATTGAAAAATGCTCTTTATGTGAAGGACGTATTGGTAATTAAAATAAACAATTTGAGGACATATCTTTGAATATTACGACATATGAAACAATGCTCGAACCAGCTGATAATCAGCGGCTTAATAGTCTTTGTGGTCCTTATGATGACAATATAAAACAACTCGAACGCCGTTTAGGAATTGAAATAAATCATCGAGGTAACTTATTTGCTGTAACTGGTGATGCAATCAGTATAAAAGCGGCGTCTGAAATATTACAATCGCTCTATAAGCAAACTAAAGTAAAAGATAAGATTGTTGATATTGAGCCGGAACAGATACATTTAGCGATCAAAGAATCAGGTGCACTAGAAAAAGCTAGTGAGCACTTACCTTCTTATGTTGATATGTATGCCAATAAACAAGTGATGATAAAAACTAAGCGTGGCGTGATAAAACCACGCACGCCTAATCAAGCACAATATATTGCCCATGTATTAGATTATGATATTGCGTTTGGTATAGGCCCTGCTGGTACGGGTAAAACGTATTTAGCTGTTGCTGCTGCAGTTGATGCACTGGAAAAACAACAAATTCGTCGAATTGTGTTAACCCGCCCTGCTGTAGAAGCCGGTGAAAAACTTGGTTTTTTACCCGGTGATTTAAGTCAAAAAGTTGATCCTTACTTACGTCCACTTTACGATGCATTATTTGAAATGCTTGGTTTTGAAAAAGTCGAAAAACTGATTGAAAAAAGTGTTATTGAAGTAGCTCCATTAGCCTACATGCGTGGACGAACTCTTAATGATGCTTTTATTATTCTTGATGAAAGTCAAAATACCACTATAGAACAAATGAAGATGTTTTTGACCCGCATTGGTTTTAACTCTAAAGCGGTGATCACAGGCGATATTACTCAAATTGATTTACCGCGTCATCAAAAATCGGGATTACGTCACGCGATAGAAGTGTTAAGCGAGGTTGATGATATTAGTTTTAATTTTTTCAAGAGCGAAGATGTGGTGCGTCATCCTGTGGTGGCTAGAATTGTTAATGCTTATGAAAAATGGGAACAACAAGAACACAAGCAACAACAGTCATAAACAGAATTTAGAGGAGCTAGATTATCTCTATTTCAGGTAAAAATCAAAAAGGCAATATTCGCGATCACTCAGCAGAAACAAATCTATTTCTGCGTAGAGCACTGTTTGCGTTTGTGGTAATAATTCTATTAGTTTTTGTATTATTAGCTAATTTAGCTGATTTGCAAATTTTAAACTTTAGTTATTACAGTACTAAATCAAACAATAATCGTATTGAAATTATCCCAATTCCGCCTAGTCGCGGTATGATTTATGATCGTAATGGCACGCCATTGGCGATAAATAATATTACTTATCAACTTAATATAGTTCCTGATAAAACTAAAAACCTTAACGAACAGTTTGAACAATTAAAAAAAATTGTTGATTTAACTGATGAAGATATCGAAAATTTTCAAAAGGAAAGACGAAATTATCGAGCTCATCGTCCAGTACCACTTAAAGAAAATTTAACCGATAAGCAGATAGCCCGTTTTATTGTTGATCAGCATCGTTTCCCATTTGTATCTATTGTTAAAATTCAACATCGATATTATCCATACGGCTCTTCGCTCACTCATATTCTTGGTTATATATCCAAAATAAACTCTCAAGATAAGCAACGCCTAGAAGAACAAAATAAAGCTAGTAATTATGTGGCCACATTTAATATTGGTAAAATGGGGATTGAAAGATATTACGAAGATGTCTTACATGGTACTGCTGGTAATGAAAAGGTTGAAGTAAATAGCCGAGGTCGTATTGTTCGTTTACTTGAACAACATCCACCACAAGCGGGTGAAGATATCTATTTATCTATTAACCTGAAATTACAACTCTATATTGAATCATTGCTTGCTGGTCGTAAAGCGTCAGTGGTGGCCATTGATCCCAATAATGGTGAAGTGTTGGCAATGGTTTCGACGCCAAGTTATGACTCAAATGACTTTGTTGGTGGTATTTCAAGTAAAAAATATAAAGAGTTACTAAATGATCCAAGTAAACCTCTTTTCAATCGCGCCTTACTCGGTGCCTATCCACCAGCTTCAACAGTCAAACCGTTTATTTCGATAGCGGCATTGAGTGAAGGTGTTGTTTCACCAAAGAGCGTAATTAATGATCCGGGTTGGTGGCAACTGCCAGGTACAGAAAGGCGTTACCGAGACTGGTTAAAATGGGGACATGGTCGTGTTGATGTTTTAAGAGCGATTGAAGAATCCGTAGATACTTACTTTTACCAAGTTGCTTATGATATGGGCATAGATCGTTTAAATTTATGGATGAAAAAATTTGGTTATGGTGAGCGAACTGGTATCGATATTTCTCCTAATGAAGAGTCACGTGCCGTCATGCCAAGTCGCGAATGGAAAATGAAACGCCATAAAAAATCGTGGTTACAAGGTGATACCATTCCAGTTGGTATTGGTCAAGGTTATTGGACAGCAACGCCAATGCAAATGGTTAAAGCATTGTCTATAATGATAAATAATGGTAAAACTTTTACTCCACACTTTTTATTATATAAAAAGAGTGACATTATTAATACCAATCAAAACCAACCAAAAATTGAACCATCAAAATATGTGGAAAACAACAGTCTTATTAATATTAATCCAGCCTACTGGGCATTAGCAAAAGAAGGTATGCATCGAGTTATGTTTGGTTCACATGGCACTGCACGAAAAGTTTATGCTGATGCTAAATATCAAGCTGCAGGTAAGTCTGGCACAGCTCAAGTTTATGGATTAAAAGAGAACGAAACCTATAATGCCAATCACATACCTGAACATTTACGTGATCATGCTTTATTTATTGCTTATGCACCTTATGATAAACCGAAAATAGCGTTGGCCATTGTTTTAGAAAACGGTGGAGGAGGTAGCTCTAATGGTGGTGCGGTCGCGCGTAAGATACTTGATTATTATCTGGAAGGTGATAACTCAGCAGAATTAAAAGATGACTCACCGAATATAGGACATGAAGATTAATTATGAGTAATATTAAGAGATCTTTTTGGCAAAAGATACATATTGATCCACTTTTTTGCTTATTTATCACCTTACTTCTTGGTTATAGCCTTTATATATTATGGAGCGCTAGTGGTCAAAGTATTGATATGATGCAAAAGCGGGTGATCCAAATAGTACTTGGTTTTTTTGCAATGATTGTCTTTGCTCAATTTTCACCAAGAACCTATGAAAAATGGGCGCCTTATCTCTATGTTGTATGTATTATTATATTATTATTAGTTGATATTTTTGGTTATACCAGCAAAGGGGCTCAGCGTTGGTTAGATTTAGGTGTTATTCGCTTTCAACCTTCAGAAATAGCTAAAATAGCCGTGCCTTTAATGGTGGCTAAATTTATTCATCGTGATGGTTGTCCACCACCGCTGAAAACTACCGTACAAACATTAGCTATTATTGGTGTACCATCGCTGTTGGTAGCAATGCAACCTGATTTGGGAACTGCTATTTTAATTATCATGTCAGGTATTTTTATCATCTTTTTGGCAGGAATTAATTGGCGATTTATTCTTTTTGCCTTGATATTGATCGCGATATTTTTGCCGATTATGTGGTTCTACTTAATGCATGATTATCAACGTGAACGGGTTTTAACATTATTTAATCCTGAGCGTGATCCTAATGGTACAGGTTATCATATTCTCCAGTCTAAAACGGCAATTGGATCCGGTGGAATATGGGGTAAAGGTTGGCTGCAAGGTACTCAATCACAGTTGGAATTTTTACCAGAAAGACATACCGATTTTATTTTTTCAGTTATTGCAGAAGAATTTGGATTTATTGGTTCTATTATTTTGTTAGTCTTGTTTTTATGCTTAATTATACGTGGATTAATTATTGCTTCACAGGCACAAACGACCTTTGGGCGAATACTTTCTGGTGGCTTAATTTTAGTCTTTTTTGTCTACGTATTTATTAATATCGGTATGGTCAGTGGCATCTTACCAGTTGTTGGTGTACCATTACCATTAATAAGTTATGGTGGCTCATCATTAGTCGTTTTAATGGCAAGTTTTGGCATTATGATGTCTATTCACACACATCGATACATGTTATCTAAAAACATATAACGGAATTTTTATCAATGAAAAAGAAATTTAAATTATCTTTTGGGTTATTGTCGCTCGCAATATGTTCTTCGGCCTCGGCGGAAATGATTTTTCCTATTCCCGCTATTCCACAATTAAATGCTGAAGCATATATCTTAATGGATGCCAAGTCTGGTGAAATTTTAGCACAATACAATGCTGAACAACAGCGTGACCCAGCAAGCTTAACCAAAATGATGACCAGTTATGTTGTTGGTCAAGCTTTAGAGTCAGGCAGAATTAAAAATGATGATATGGTTCTAGTTAGTAAAGATGCATGGGCAACAGGCAATCCTGTATTAAAAGGCTCGTCTTTAATGTTTTTAGAAGTCGGTAAAACTGTTCGGGTGGCAGATTTAAACAAAGGTATCATTATCCAATCAGGTAATGATGCGTGTATTGCGATGGCTGAACATGTTGCGGGTAGCCAAGGTGCATTTGTTAATTTAATGAATGAATATGCAAAAAAAATTGGCTTACAACACACTCACTTTGAAACTGTACATGGTCTTGATGCACCAGGTCAATATACAACTGCTAAAGATATGGCATTGTTAGGTCAAGCTTTAATTCGTGACTTACCAACAGAATACGCTATTTATAAAGAAAAAGAATTTACCTATAATCTTTCTAAACCACAATTGAATCGTAATGGTTTACTATGGGATACCTCGTTAAATGTAGATGGCATTAAAACCGGGCATACTGCAGCGGCTGGTTATAATCTTGTGGCATCAGCAGTGGATGGTAACACTCGTTTAATTTCGGCCGTATTAGGAGGTCGAACATTTAAAGGTCGTGAAGAAGAAAGTAAAAAATTACTTACTTGGGGATTTCGGTTTTTTGAAACGGCAAATCCAGTAAAACCGAATGATCCGTTAGTGAATAAGTCAGTTTGGTATGGTGATAAAAATAAAGTTAAACTCGGTTCTATCAATGGCGCATATATCTCAGTGCCAAAAGGCCGTGCAGCGGATGTTAAAATACAATACAGCATTGATGATTATATTTATGCACCAATTAGCAAAGGAACACCGGTTGGCAAAATCCAATTTTTATTAGATGATAAAGTTATCAATGAACAACCTTTAGTTACTCTTGAAAATGTTGAGGAAACTGGATTCTTCGGCGGTATTTGGGATTGGATAAAATTACAATTCCATAAATTTTTTAATTAATTTCTTCTTTATAGCCGCTGTTTAACTTTTATTTATGCAGCGGTTTTTTATTACTTGCTATAAGTAAATTCTAACTCTATAACATTTCAGTTACTACTATTTTTGGCGTTAAAGAAAATGTTTCCTCTCCTCAATATTTTGGTAATAAGTTGTATAATTTCCAACAAACATTAAGAATGATATAAATTCCTTGATACCTTTAAAATAGATGTATGGAGATTAAGCAATATTGCCAAATTATTAATAAATCTATAAATGTTTTTTGTTGACTTTCAAAAACTATTTTTTCATTATATTTTGCTAAAAAAATTATAGATAGTCGTTAAGGTTTATCGACCTAGGGAGAGGGTTCACCAAGATAAAGCAAAATTCGCGACATTGAGGAAAAGATCTCTTCTAAAATTAATTCTACAAATGAAGGTAACACAGAAAATAAATAAGTTAACATCATCAACCCACATAATAATGTCAGTGGAAAACCGACCACAAAAATTGATAGCTGTGGAGTGATTCGATTTAATAAACCTAATGACAGGTTAATAATAAGTAATAGCGTCAGTAAAGGTAACGCCAACATAACACCGTTATTGAATAGTAGGCTTGTGGTTTCAATCAAAGCTAAATAGCCATTTTCTTTTAACGGTGAAATACTAATAGGAATAATAGTAAAACTATTAGCTAAACCATAGATTAACCATAAATGGCCATCTAAACTTAGAAATACTAATAAGGCAGTAATATTAATTAAACGTGATAATACTGAGGTAGATGGTCCGCCAACAGGATCATAAACCGTCGCCATACCTAACCCCATTTGCATGCCAATTAATTCACCGGAAAACCTAACAGTCATAAAGGTGATTTGTACAGAATAACCGATTATGATGCCAATCATAATTTGTTGTCCAATGACCCAGATGCCCATTAGTGAATAAATGGTAAGATTATCGTCTAACTTTGGTAAGGGTAAAACAATCACAATCAGTATTGCTAAACCTATTTTGACACGGTTTGGTACTTCTCTTTCACCAGTAATAGGTGCGACCATAATTAAAGCTAAAATGCGGACAAAAGGAAGAAAACTTGATCTAACCCAAGAAAAATAATCAATATTCAAAAAATCCTGAATAGCTAAATCCATTAAAATTAACTTGTTAAGTTGGGAATATTCGTAATGACAAGGCTAATATAGTCGATCATTGTTGTTAGCATTGATGGGCCTAAAATAATTAGTACCACGATGACAGCCAAAATTTTAGGAATAAAAGTTAAGGTCATTTCATTAATTTGTGTTGCAGCTTGTAGTAAACTGACAATTAATCCTGTAACCAATGCCGCTAGTAATAGAGGACCAGCAATTGATCCGGCAACTTTGATAGCTTGCATGGCGAAATGGCTAATAAATTCAGATTGCATATTGATCCCCCTGCTTTATCTTTGCTAACTAAAAAAGCTTTGTGCTAATGAACCTAACAATAGGTGCCAGCCATCAGCTAGTACAAACAGCATAATTTTAAACGGTAGTGATACCGTTGCGGGTGGTACCATCATCATACCTAATGCCATTAAGGTACTGGCAACAACCAAATCAATTACCAAGAATGGAATAAAAAGCGTAAAACCAATTTGAAAGGCTGTTTTTAACTCACTAGCTACAAAAGCAGGAACCAAAATTCGTAGTGGGATTTCTTCACGAGTTTGAATTTCAGTAGCATGGGACATATTTACAAATAAAGCTAAATCACTTTCACGAGTTTGAGTTAGCATAAATTCGCGAAGCGGTTTAGTTGCCTCTTCTAGCCCTTCTTCCATGGTGATTTTTTGTTCAGAATAAGGAAGATACGCATCTTGATATATTTTATCTAGTGTTGGTGACATAATAAAAAATGTCATAAATAGCGCTATACCTAAAATTAATTGATTAGGTGGTGCTGATTGGGTGCCAAGTGCACTACGCAATAATCCTAATACAATAATGATACGAGTAAAACTCGTCATTAACAATAGAATAATTGGGATAAAAGTCAGTAAAGTTAAAAAAACTAAGGTTTCAACAGGTAATGACCAATTTTGCCCTTCTTGATTAGCTGTTTGAGCAACAATCGTTAACGGTGATAATCCTGCAAAACTATATTGGTTAACAAACAATAAGCTTAGCAAAATAATATGTTTTAACCGCACGATGAGTTGCTCCTTTTTGCAGCATTTAATACTGACTGCAATATCTGATTAAATGATTTATTTTTTGATGTTTGCTCAACACCCTGAGGTTCTGCTAATAACATTTCGGTATGTTCTTCATTTATAGTATGTAGTAATGTCATTTGCTGAGCAGTAACCCCAACAACCAGTAATTGATGGTCAACATAAACCAGAAGAATACGCTCTTTAGCACTTATATTGTATGTTGCTTTAACATCAATGAATTGCTTGGAGGATTTTCTCCAACCTGATCGTTTTAATATCCATCCTAAAAAAAAGATAACAGCAATTACACAAAAAAATGCCGAACCAATTTGGCTATATAGACCTGATTCTATCGAAAAAGACGATAAGGTCTGAACATTGTTGGTTAGGGCAGGCTCTGTCATGGTTATCTCAGTTATTTGCTTTTAGCGGCTTAATCTACGTACACGCTCAGATGGAGTCATAATATCGGTAATTCGTACACCATAATTGTCACCAACCACAACGATTTCACCTTGGGCAATTAAGTAACCATTAATGAGAATATCTAAAGGTTCGCCAGCCAAGCCATCTAAGGCAACAACCGAACCTTGAGTTAAATTTAACAAATCTTTAATGGTCATTTTGGTTCGACCAAGTTCAACACTTAGATTAACAGGAATATCTAAAATAAGATTGATATCTTGTTTTTTGATATCTGTTGGTTGTGGTGAAAGAGTTTCAAAAATAGCCTCTTTGGTTACTGACTCTTCATTAGCTACATTACTTGGTTGACTATCATCACCATTGTTTGGAATATCATTCATTGAACACTCCTTCATTCAATTGTTCTATAACTGGGTTGCTTATCTGTTCTACTTGAATTGCATATTGTCTGTTCACACTACCGTAATGACCTTTTAATACCGGTACACCACCAATGGTGACATCAAGGCTAGTTGGTTTTTCGATATCCAAAATATCGTTTACCTTTAAGGCCAATAATTTGGCAACTGTTGTTTGAATATTAGCAAAGTTAGCTACTAGCTCAACGGTTGATTGTTTAATACCGCTAGTCAGTGAACTCATCCAGACGTTATCATCTTGGTTAGTTTGATTTTCGCTCGGTGGCTTAATTAAAAGCTCTTTGATTGGCTCAATCATTGTATAAGGAATACAAATATAAAAATTAGCTTTAATGTTGCCAATTTCAACTAAAAATGTTGAGATTAATATAACATCGTCGGGTGAACTGGTGATATTAGTAAATCTGCTTTCTACTTCTGAACGAATGTACTCTATTTCGATATTGTAGACATCAATCCAAGAATTTTGGTAAGTGGTTAAGGCAAGATTTAACACCCGTCTAATGATTTCTTGTTCGGTGTGCGTATATTCTCGCTCTTTTTTATAAACATTCGATATATGTCCATCCCCACCAAAAAGCGTATCAACGACAATAAAAACTAATTCTGGCGAAAATGAAAATAAGCAACTTCCCCGTAAAGGGTTAAGATGAACTAAATTTAAATGATTGAGAGCCGAAACACTAGAAAACTCTTTAAACGTTTTCGATTCAATATGCGATGTAATAACATCAGTATTACGGCGTAATAAGTTAAATAATCCAATTCTAAACTGACGTGCAAAGCGTTCATTAATAATTTCTAACGCGGGTAGCCGCTCAGGGATAAAGTTATGTTTAACTGATATATCATAAGGTTTAACTTCATTCCGTTTACTTTGCGGTGAACGATAATTCTGCTCTACATCATTATTACTTATGTTTGCTGAATTTTCTTGTGAATACTCTGCTGAAGGTTCACTTATATCGGTATTAGATTGAAGATCATCAGACATGATAACTACCTTACAATAAAATCAGTGAATAAAACTTCATCAACTTGTACTGAACGTCTTGTATCGTATTGGCGAGATAAGGCCGCTTTTATCTGTTCTTGTAATTCAAGTTTGCCTGATTCTGTCTTTAAATTATTAATATACTGTTTAGAAGTTAAAAGTAATACATTACTTCTTACTTCAGGTAGATAATCTAA
This sequence comes from Gilliamella apicola, assembly GCF_003202915.1. Taxonomy (GTDB): domain Bacteria; phylum Pseudomonadota; class Gammaproteobacteria; order Enterobacterales; family Orbaceae; genus Gilliamella; species Gilliamella apicola_Q. The sequence goes on along the minus strand of NZ_QGLP01000010.1, from coordinate 219,422 downwards.
TAATATATTCTTTTGTTCTTTATCAGCGACACGCAATACAATACCAACATAAAGAATTTTATTGGTTTCTAAATTGTCTTCAGATGGCGGTAGTGAAATAGTGAACGGTTTTAATGTTAAAAACACTGGTGATAACACTTCAGGCTCTAACTGAGCATTAGCCATATTTCTAGCTTGACTTTGTAACCATAAATAACCAGCGAAACCTGTTGCTACTAGAGTATTTAAAATAAGTATCACATTTAAAACACTTACTTTTTTATTTGTAGTTTCCATATTTATTATTGTCTCAATGAAATTTAACGAAATCTTTATAACTATCTAAATAACCAAAAGTTACCGAAATAATAAATCATGCTTTAATAATTAATTTGAAGAATAGGCAGTAAAAACATTACCTATTCAACCTTTTTGATATTTAGTTATCTAAATCTAATTTTGCATTAAATACTATTATTTAGGCAAAAATACTTAATCCTGACTGCGTGACATTTGAGCGATGTTCAGGTTTAGGTAAAGATTGATTTTTTTCATTTAATAACTGTTCTGTTTTTGATTGTTGTTCTTGTTTATAAGGTGAAGACTGTTTGGAATCATTCATCATTGAAGAATCACTGATATCGGTCTGTTGTAATGTAATACCGTGTTCTTCCAATGAAGTTCTTAACTGTGGTAGTGCTGATTCTAAAACGCTTTTAACCATGTTATGTGCAACAGCCATATGCAGGTTCATCTTGTCATCAATAAGTGCTAATTTAATATGCAGTGAACCAAGTTCTTCCGGATGTAATTTTATTTCCGCATTTTGAATACCTTGACGACAAATTAAGCTAATTTTTTCATTTAATGCGGTTTGCCATTTTGCAACATCCATTGGCATCGGTAAATTTAAGTCTAATGTTGTCTGTTTTTCAACTAGTGGTGTTGAAGTCGATAATAGATTTTGGCCATTTACCGCTGTTACTAATTCTGGTTCTTGGTTAGTATTGGCGATTTTGCTAGCAATAACTTGGTTTTCAAAAATTGATGATGATGTGGATAATAGATTTTGACCATCTGGTTCTTGGCTAGTATTGGCAATTTTACTATCAGTAGATTGGCTTTCAAAAAGCGATGCTGATGTAGATAATAGATTTTGATTATTTTCCGTTGTAACTAACGCTGATCCTTGGTTGTTCTTGGCAATATTGTTATCAACAATTGTTGCCGATATTTTACTATTTTCCGCTGTAATTAATGCAGGATCTTGGTTAGTATTATTAACCATTGTTGCAGTGGATAATGGCGTTTGACCATTTCCAGCTGCCGCTAATACCGATTCCTGATTGTTATTAGCGCTATTGTTATCAAAAAGTTGTTTTTCGGTAATCGGTGTTGATGAGGATAATTGATTTTGACTACTTCCAGCTGTCACTAATGTTGGTTCTTGGTTGGTATTAGCGATATTGCTATCAAAAAGTTGCTTTTCAGCAATTGGCGTTGATGTAGATAATAGATTTTGGCTATTTCCTGATGCTACTAATGCTATTTCTTGATTAGAATTAATGATTTTGTTATCAGCAAGATTGTTGGCAACGCTTTGTTGTAAATTGTTAAAGCTATTACTGCTTTGAGTCTTAGTAAGGTTGCTGTTTGGTAAAGTTTGATCTGCTTTTGCCGATTCAACTAAATTTATATTTTTTGAGGTTTTATGCTGATCATTTGCTTTGTTGATAAATTGTTCACTATTATTGATAGAAGTAAGGATCTCTGCCGCTTTTTGATCGATACTGGTTGGTTGTTTTACATTATTGGCAAGCTTGGCATCAAGAAGTGAATCATTGGCCTTAGTGTTCCCTTTTAACAATGGTTTATTCTCATCTATCTGTTCAATAGTCTGTCTGTTAGTGATAGCCATTGTTGACTCTTGTTCGGCTTGCAAATTGAGTGGTGATGCAAACAGCATGAATAATTCATCACTATTATTGCTATCTTCTTCCCTATTTAGCTTTTCTTTGAGCGAGTTTAAATTGATTAGTTTTTTATTGTCACTTAAATCTTGCTGTTTTTCAGTGAACTGTAACAATTGTCGAAAAAAATCGTCTTCAATAACAGATAACTCGCTGTCGTTAAATTCCAACGGTTGAGATGATATTAATGGTATATCGCTAAGTTTATTAATATTCATTCAAAATTCTCCTTGTTAACTGCTGTTGTGCAAATTCATCTGTTAATTTTTGTTGTAAACGAATTTGTTGTAACATTTGTTTTTTATCTTGTTTATCTAATAATGTGGTATAGGTCTTGAGGCTTTTTTGTGATTTATTAAGCTCATTAGTGATCTGTTTTTGTTTAATATCTAAGGTTAATAATAGCTTTTTCTGTTGTGCTATACCTAGTTCTATCGCTGAAAGGAAGGAATTAAAATTACTTAGTTCCGCTCCATTAATACCTTTTGATAAAGCCTTATTCAGGCGTTGTTGATATTCTTCATAATAATCATTTAAAACGTTAAGTTGTGATTGTGCATTACATTTGTTGTCGTGCGCATATTTTAATTTTATCAATTTGTCATCGACTGATTTTTCAGCTAACTTTTTTAATGTTAAAAAGGCAAATTTACTATTATATTGATTGTTCATTATTCTTTCCTAATTTGTCAGTTTGAATCTACAATACTGACTAATTGTTGATAAGCCTCTTGATAACTACAATGCTCATAAATACCTTGCTGTAAAAATTGCTGCATAGCAGGATAAAGCAAAATTGCTTTATCTAATATAGGATCGGTTCCTGGTATATAAGCACCAACGTTAATTAAATCACGATTTCGTTGGAAGCTTGAAAATAATTGTTTAAATACCCGTGATTTTTTTTCATCTTCTGGTTTAGTGAGATCTGTCATCACTCGGCTGATTGAAGCTTCAATATCAATAGCAGGGTAATGACCCGATTCGGCAAGTGAACGGGATAAGACAATATGACCGTCAAGGATGGCTCTGGCAGAATCAGCAATTGGATCTTGTTGATCATCACCTTCGGTTAACACGGTATAAAAAGCGGTAATAGCACCTTTACCTTTTGCATCATTACCGGCTCTTTCAACTAATGCTGGTAATTTGGCAAATACTGATGGTGGATAGCCTTTAGTTGCTGGCGGTTCACCGATTGCTAAAGCTATTTCACGTTGTGCCATGGCGTATCGGGTTAAGGAATCCATGATGAGTAAGACATTAAATCCTTGATCACGAAAATTTTCAGCGATTTTAGTGGCGTATGCTGCACCTTGTAAACGTAATAATGGCGATACATCGGCTGGTGCAGCAACAACAACAGAGCGTGCTAAACCTTCTTCACCTAAAATATTTTCAATAAAATCTTTTACTTCTCGACCTCGTTCACCGATTAAACCAACTACAATTATATCGGCTTTGGTATAGCGAGCCATCATGCCCAGCAAAACACTTTTACCCACACCAGAACCAGCAAAGAGTCCCATTCGCTGACCTTGCCCAACAGTTAATAATGCATTGATTGCACGAATGCCAACATCAAGAATTTGATGAATAGGTGCTCTTGTTAGTGGGTTGAGTGTTTTATTGATTAAACCTTCATATTCAATATTTTCAGGTAGTGGTTTACCATCGAGTGGTTTTCCCATTGCATCAACAATCCGACCTAATAAACCTATACCTAAAGGCAAAACTTTGTGGCTAAAATGCGTTAAATCGTATCGTGATGTGTAAACTCGGGCATCTAATAATATGCCGTCGGTAGATTCAAATGGCATTAAATATAAAGTTTTACCTTTAAAACCAATTACTTCACATTCAACAGCTTGGATGGTTCCATCTAATTGTCGTTCAACAAAACAGTTGGATCCTAATGGTAATTTTAGACCAACGGCTTCTAAAACTAGGCCAGAAGCTTTAACTAATCGACCATATTGGCGAATTAATGATGCAGATTGTAATTTCTGTTTCGCACTTTCAATTTTAGTTGCCCATTGCGTACAAAATTCCACTTTAATGCTCATCTCCATGCACACTGTCTGAAATGATTTGCCAGTGAGTAGTTACACTTGCGTCGATTTCATTAGTTTGGGTAAATATTCTGCAACCACCTAATTCAATATTAGCATCGGCAATAAATTGCCATTCATTTTGTTGCAATTTATCATCTATTAGAGGTTCAAGCCATACAAAATCCTTAGGATTTACTTTTACCACAATCGGTGGATTAACAACAGTGTTTTGTTCAATTAATGATTTTATGGTATACATTAATTGTCTTTGCTCAACTTCAGATAGAGAACCAATCGTCTTTTGGGCAGCGATTAAAGCTAGATCAAACAGCTTTGGAACAATTTTTTCATCAATTTGATTTATAGATTGTTGAAAGCTATCTGCTAATTTTTTGATTATATCTAAAGTTTTTAATTTTTCTTCAGTTAGCTGTTGCTCTATTTTTTCACGCCCTTCCTGTTGACCAATTTCTAACCCTTGCTCATAACCTGTTTGCTTGCCAACATTAAAGCCTTCTTGATAGGCTTCTTCTCTTGCTTGTTGTTTGATATTTTCTAATTCTAGCACTATTTCAGGGCTATTAATATCAATAACATCATCAGCCTTCTCTTGCATTTCTGCTTCAGGCTGATGCTCGCTTTCTTCCAACTCTTCTATTTTGTCTTGGTTGGTTGATGGTGTTAGTTCTGTTATCGCTAAATCTTGGAAGTGTAGCGGTTTCCAACTTGATGAATTAGTTTGGTTATACATATTCTTCATCATCATTACTTAGGATTATCTCACCTGTTTCAGCTAAACGACGAGCAATTTCCAAAATTTTCTTCTGTTCAGATTCAACTTGTGATAAGCGTACAGGTGGTCTGTTTTGTAAATCTTCGCGTAATATTGATGCAGCACGTTGAGACATATTTGATAATATTTTTTCGCGTAACGGTTCTGTTGCACCTTTCATCGCGATGATTAAAGTCTCATTATCCACTTCTTTGATAAGACGTTGGATACTCTTATCATCAACATCAACCAGATTTTCAAACAAGAACATTTCATCAATAATTTTTTGTGAAAGTTCATCGTCATATTCACGTATTGCATTGATAACAAGTCCTTCTTGCTGCGATTTCATTAGATTAATGATTTCTGCTGCGGTGCGGATGCCACCCATATTGTTAAGCTTCACATTTTGTCCATGTAGTAAGGTTGATAATGATGTTGATAACACTTCTAATGCTGAAGGTTCTACCCCACCGAAGGTTGCAATACGTACCATTACGTCATTGCGTAAATCGTCATCAAATAAATTTAAAATATCAGCAGCTAATTCACGGTCCAAATGAACTAATATAGTAGCAATAATTTGCGGATGTTCTTTCTCTATTAAATCAACGGCTTGAGCTGCTTCCACATAATTGAGCATTTTTAAACCATCTGTGGTATCTTCAATATTATTACCTAACAGTTCATCAAGTATGTGACCGGCTTTTTCAGTGCCAAGTGATTTTTCTAGGATTGTTCGCAAATAACCGTTAGTGTCGGTATTTAATACAGCGCAATCATCAAGTGCTGTTTGACACTCATTAAGAATATTTTTAAGTTGTTCTTGAGTTAATTGCGGTAACCCCATCATGGCACTACTAATTTGTTGTACCTCTTTCTGATTTAAATATTGCATTACTTTTGCAGCTAGCTCTTCACCTAAGATCATTAAAATTGTCGCTGCTTTTTGAGATTCAGTTAAACTCATTACTTGGTGTCCTTCTTATTCATCCAACCACGTATAATTAATGCCATTACGCGCGGATCTTTTTCGACAATTTTTCGAATGTATTGCTGTTGTTGCATATTATCTTCAAGAATTTTCTGTTGTAGTTTACTATGAGCTTTATAATCAAGCTTATCTTCAGTTATTATTGGGCTCTCAACTGAAGTGCTATCAGTTTTAATAAGATATTGTCTTTGGATCTTAAGCCATACTGAACGTAACACTTTACGCCATGCTAACCAGATAATGAAGATTAAGGTCAGATATTTAATCGCTGTTTTCAAAAAGTCGAAAACTTCATGTGATTGGAAAAATGCAGTTGTGTCACTATCATCATTTTGATCTGTGAATTTCATATTAGCTACGGTTAATGAATCTCCACGCGAGTCTGAAAAGCCCATAGCTTGACGGGCAAGCGCTTCAATATGCGTTAGTTCCTTTTCATTTAATTCTACCCATTGGTCGGTTGGGTAATTTTCGCTTTCTGAATTTTCTTCATTTAAAGATGCGGCTTCATCGGCTGTGATAAATTTATAATTAACTAAAACGGCTACTGATAAACGCTTGATACGCCCTTCTGGAATTTTGCTGTGAATAACTTGGCGATTAACTTCAAAATTCAACGTACTATTCGATTGTGAATGATACATTTTTTGTTTGCCGTCTTTATCATTTGCCGCTTCTCCATCAATTGGAGCACTTGGGGTTGGCACTGGTTGATTGGATAAAGCGCCTGGCACACCGCCTATAGTACCACTAGAAGCTATTTCTTGGTTCTGTACTTGTTGCTTACTGCGAATAGTTTGATTGGCAACATCGCTATTAGGATCATAGATTTCAGATGTTGATTCTTGGCGACTAAAGTCAATCTCAGCATTAACTTGTACCTTAACATTCTGTTTACCTAAAATCGGTATAATAATTTTCTCAACCCTTTCACGGATTAAATTTTCAACACGTTCGCTATATTCTAGCTGTGCAACATTAACAATAGCGTCACGGTATTTTTCACCCGTTAATAAATTACCATTTTGATCGATGATAGTTACTTTATCCGCTTGTAGTTCCGGTACACTGCTCGAAACTAAATGGATAATGGCATCAATCTGGCCTTGTGATAGACTACGACCAGGTAATAACGTTAATGCGACTGATGCGGAAGGGAATTTTCTCTCTCTAACGAATAAAGATGGTTTTGGCATTGCCAAATGGACTCTGGCATCATCAACACTACTAATGATTGAGATCGTTCTTGATAGTTCGCCTTCTAATGCTCGTTGATAGTTGATTTGTTCATTGAACTGACTCATACCAAAACTTTCTTTGTCGAGTAGTTCAAAACCGATAGAGCCGCCTTTTGGTAAACCCATTTGAGCAACACGCAGGCGAGTATCATAAATTTTATTTTCTGGAACTAAGATGGCTGTGCCTGAAGATGAAAATTTATAAGGAATATTCATCTTATCAAGTTGGCTGATAATCTCACCGCCATCTTTTTCATTTAAATTACTAAATAAAACACCATAATTATCGCTTTTAAGCCATAAATAGGCAATACTACTTACAGCAATTAAAACTACTCCTATAATAAGGAGTAGCATTTTTTGATTTTGTTTTAATTGATTGATAAACGGTAACTTATTCAATATTGATTCGCCTTTGTTACCCTCAGTCTGGCTATCCATATGTTTCCCAATTCTAAACAGGTTAGATTAATTCTATGGTTTATTATCTGTGTATTTAAAAAAATCAATAGCTAAAAAAGCACACGCTTTACCCTTTAGTTATCGCTTTTAGATTGTTTCCTTTATGATAATTTAGCGGGTAATTTGATTAAGAAGAATAAGTGAACTTTGTTATTATGAATAGTATCGAGGCTTTCAACCCTGCAATATTAACCAATCTAGGTTTTTCACCAGAACAACCAATAAACGACAAATATAGTTTTGTTGCTGAATTAAAAATGGCATTAGATAAAATTAGTCAAACACAAATAGAGGCTAGTAAGCAAGCTAGAGCTTTTGAGATGGGAGAACCGAATATCTCATTGAATGAAGTTATGGTTAGTATGCAAAAGTCTTCTGTTTCTTTACAATTTGGTGTTCAAGTTCGTAATAAACTAGTGGCTGCATATCAAGAAATCATGAATATGAATGTTTAGACCTTTATTCGATCGGTAACACTCAAGTTAATCGATAGTGTTTGGGTTTAAATAGTGTCGTTAATGAGTTGCCAATTTTTGTAAAAAGTTGGCATAACATATTTATTTTTATTGACTAAAAATAGTTAGTCTACTTCTCCCCCTGTTTCCCCTCGCCTTGTTATAATTTAAATCATTAATTAGTTTTTTATTTATAGCTGATACTGATTGTGACGATTTTATCGTTATCGTATTTTAAAATAGTGCTCTAAAACCAATAGCCTTTTATTATCTTGTATATAATGGATATAATTTGATCTACATATAGATTTTATTGCGAATGATGGAAAAGGGTTGAAAAAAATAATAGTAGTTGTCAGTTAATTACTATTTAGCATATCAACTAATTACTAAATATAGGTTTGTGTGTCAGTATTTAAACTCTTGCTATATCTAGTTACTTAAAGATTTATTTATATCTTGTCATATAATAACGTCATATTTTTAGAAATAGATTGCATGAAAGACTAATGAAAATTCCTAAGATAAAAAGGGGGAAATAATTTATACAAAAGTAGAGTCTTTTGGGGGGATGTCATTATAGTGAACTCCGTCACCAAATTATTGTTTCTATTAAAAGATGTGAATTATTGTGAAGTATCTTAATTATTGGTGTGAGTAAAAAGTATGCTTGATTTTAATTAAAATTAAAAAAGTTTGAGGAAAGGAGTTTTTAACTCATTAAAAAAACTCAAAAATCTTTTCCTCAATCTTAAATCTTATGTTATCTATTTTTAATTGGTTAACTAATTAACCCAATAGTTTTTATTAATTTATACTAAGTTAGCTATTTTTTGATAACTATCTATTTTAGTTTGATAATCAACTTGTTCACCAATTAGTTCAGCTAGTTCACTATGCCGTCTATGAATTAACTTTTCTAGTTGCAGTTGGTAGCTAAGAATATTCTTGATATACATTCGAATACTATCTTGCTGCGATGATGATATATCATTAATAAGATTTATATCATCATTTAGCTGGATATTTTCGGCTAATTGATGATATTTAGCTTGTAAATTGATTAATGATTCCCAGTTTTCTTGTTGCGCATTCTCTAGCATCTGTTCAACAACATAATTAAGTTGTTCATATTGTTCTAACAATAAATTGGCGTTCAACACTGATACACTCATTATTCTGCTATTTTTCGCCAAGCTTGCGCAATGTTATCAAGCAAATCGAAGCAAACTTGTAGTTTTTGTTTATCGCTATGTAAATTAGCCAAAACCAGTTGATGAATAATATAGTGATAAAGTTGATCTAAATTTTCGGCAATTTCCCCACCTTTTTCTAAATCAAGACAACTCTTAAGCCCATTATCAATGATATTAATTGCTTTTGAAATGGCTTCTCCTTTACCAGCAATATCGCCCTTTTCTATGTATAAACTAGCTAATTGTATGGAATTAAGAGCGGCGTCAAATAACAAAACAATAAGCTGGTGAGGCGAAGATTGACTAACACTGGTTTCTAAATCAACTTGTTTATAAGCTTGAGATCCCATTTTATACATTGTGTTGTCCTTTATTTTTTCAAATTTGCCATCATATCAAATTGTGAAGTTAAGTAAGTACTTAAACTATTCAATTCATTGATTAATACATCTAATCGAGTAAATTGCGCACGATAAAGATCAATGGTTTTGTCAATTGAATCATTGATTTGCTCATAGCGTTTATCTAATGATTTCAAGGTGGTATTTAAACCATCAGTTGCATTATCAATCGAGCCATTTCTATCGATGAAGCTACTGACTTTAGCGAAAATTTCGTTAGCTATACCCGTTTCACCATTACCCGTAAATAAAGTTGCTACCGCTTCACTGTTTTCTTTAAGTACATCTTCCAGCTGGCTTTCTTTAATAACCAAATTACCATTATTGTCCATATTTATACCAATTTGTGCCAATACTGAATATTCACCAGTTTGGCCTTTAGCAAATATTGAACGAATACTTTGATCTATGTTACGTAGTGTTGAATTACCAATCAGTGGGCCATTATCATCATTCAATTTATCTGAATTGGCTTCACTAGGAGTAAATTTAGTTAAGGTTGATATGGTTGATTTTAACTGATTAAAAGCCTCCACCCACTCTTTAAGTGCCGCTTGAGCTTTTTCATTGTCGGCCGTGATAGTTAAATTTTGTGGGGTGGTTGTTACCGCTTTTAAGTTGATATCAACACCAGGAATAACATCTTTAACTGTATTGGAACTACTATTAATAGCAATACCGTTAAAGTTAAATTTGGCATTTTTCGCTTCAACTACCTGACTCATTGCCGATGTACTTGGTTGATTAATATCAAAACCAATTAATGAATTGAGGTTATTATCATCTGATGATATAGACGTGATGGCTTGTTGTTCACCAGTTTCTTTCGATGTGATAACTAGCTGATAACTATTGGTTCCTGAACGTACAATCGTCGCATTTACGGTTGAGTCACTGGTTGAACCATCTGCATTAACAATCTGGGCTTGATTAATTGCGTTAGCTATCGATTCTAAAGAGGTTTCATCTTCAGCTAATGAGATATCTAACCTGTTGCCATTGGCTTGTTGAATGGTAATTGTGCGTGTTGAATTATTATTGCCTAACGCTATATTTTTATCATTAATGGCGTTGGTGGTAACGCTGTGAGCAGTGGCAAGTTGTTCCACATTAATCACATAATTACCTAATTGTGCATTGCTACTAACAGTGCTAGTAAAGTAGTTATCACTGCCTATCACTGTGCGAGCTTGGAAGAGTTCTTTTTTTTGCAATTTCGCTGTTGCACTGTTGAATGTTGATAGTGCACTTTTTAATTTACCAAAACCACTTATTTTATTATTAACTGCTTTTTGTTGCGCTTTTATTGGGGTTAGGCGATTTTTTTCAGAAGCTTCTAATTTATCTAATATTTCATTTAAATCTAAACCAGAACCAACCCCTAATACATTCATTGCCATGATTAATTATCCTATTGTGAATTCTTTTATCCTTCAATTTATCGACCAAAATAATAAAAAGTTTAGGTTGGATAGAAAATTTATTAATAATAAAAGAACAGATTGTAGTTGTTTGGTAAAAAGTGTATATTTTTTTAGTAAGTGAAATTTAAATAACAATATGAATTTTATACATAATATTGTTTTTTTGGTGTTGATTTTTGAGGATTAAATTTATTCTTGCTAAAAAATATTAAAGTTTCCTTTTTTTATACCGATAACTTAACCATCAGCAAAAATATTGAGTAATTTTTCAATATCCCGTTGATCTTACTAATTATATTAAAGGAGATAAAAAATGGCTCAGGTAATTAATACCAATACTATGTCTTTACAAGCAAGATTTAATCTTAATAAATCTCAAAATGCGCTTTCAACTTCAATTCAGCGCTTATCATCAGGTTTACGTATTAACAGCGCTAAAGATGATGCTGCAGGCCAAGCAATTGCGACCCGTTTTACAGCAAGCATTCGTGGTTTAACTCAAGCTGCACGTAATGCAAACGACGGTATTTCAATCGCACAAACTGCTGAAGGCGGAATGGACGAAATCACTAGTAATATACAACGTATTCGTGAGTTAACTGTTCAGGCACTAAATGATAGTAACACTGCTAGTGATCGTCAATCAATTCAAGATGAAATCTCAGAACGTCTACTGGAAATCGACCGTATTGCAACACAAACTTCGTTTAATGGCAAAAAAGTTTTAAATAGTACCGAGACACTTAATATTCAAGTGGGATCACTAGATGGTGAAATCATTAAAGTGAGCTTGATGGATCTTAGTACAGCTTCATTAGGTATCGATACTTTAAATGTAACATCAATAGTTAGCGGAGCAACTACTCCTGTAGTTCTATTGAGTACTATCGATAATGCATTAACAGATATTGCTCAATTACGTGGTAAACTAGGTGCATCACAAAATCGTTTTGAGTCGACTGTAGCTAATATTACCAATACTGTAAATAATCTTAGCGCTGCACGTAGCCGTATTGAAGATGCTGATTACTCTGTAGAAGTATCTGAAATGACTCGTAATCAAATCTTACAACAAGCTGGTACTGCAGTATTAGCCCAAGCTAACCAAATACCACAAAATGTATTAGCATTATTACAATAAGGTATATCTCTAGAATTTTAACTATTCTAATTTGGTACTATAGCAATAATGGTATTTTCATACCATTATTGCTAATAATGGTAATTACCTATTTTTTAATGTTTTATTCTAGACATTAACTGAGATAATTATTGTCATAATATCTGTTAGCATTTTTTTAATTGGTTCAGGAAATGAGTGATAGCTTGTATAACTCTCAAGGCGTAGTGAATCAAATCGATTGGCAACAGTATATCTATCTAGTTCGTAATGAGGCGTTAAAATTGGCGGTTCGTTTACCAATAACTATTGAACTTGATGATTTACTGCAAGTTGGCTACATTGGTTTATTAGACACGATAAAACGTTATGATGCTTCACAAGGTTATACCTTTACCACATTTGCTATTCCTAGAATAAAAGGAGCAATGTTAGACGAGTTGCGTAGTCGAGATTGGTTGCCAAGGCAAACTCGCAAAAGAATTAAAGATGTTACTAATGCTATTAACGAATTAGAACAAATCTTAGGTGTTCCACCTAATGATCACCAGATAGCTGCACATATGCAATTGTCGCTTAGTGAATATCATAAAGTATTATTAGATTCAAATTATAGCCAGCTCTGTTCTTTCGATGAGGTACAAACAAAATTAGGTGATAATTTGGATTCTCTGATCGAGTCGGACATAGATAACAACCCTTTTTCTACAATTATAAATGATGAAACGCGTAATATCATTATTGAGCAAATCAATAATTTACCTGAAAAAGAAAAGATGGTTTTAGTGCTTTATTATCAAGAAGAGTTGAATTTAAAAGAGATTGGCAAAGTATTGGATATTAGTGAATCTCGAGTAAGCCAATTACATAGTCAAGCTATTAAACGTATACAAAGCAAAATATAATATATTAAAAAAAAATAAAAAAAAGAAAAAAATTAAAAAATAAATTGAAAATAAATTGAAATGATTTTTTTATTGACCTTTGGCTTTTAAAAATGTAACTTTAACCAATATAAAGAAAATAAGCTGTATTTTAATAATTTTGCGTTTTTTTTGCGCACAATAAAGGATATGGATTGTGGTGGTTAAATTGGGAAATATACAAGATGATGATGTTTTGAAATGTATACATCATTTAAATCTTTCAACACTTTTATTAAGCCAACGGATGATTGAAAAAGATAAAGTGATGGCAATGTATCGATTGGGAATTGATGAAAAAACCGCAGATATTTTGAGTAATTTAAGTGCGTCTCAAATGTTGGTTTTATCGGAAACCAATCAATTAACTTTTCAATTTCGGTTTAAAAATTCAGCAATGATTGAAAAATTAACTGAAGAGTCTCGCATTAGTGATATAAAGCAAATGCATACAGGGATCCTTCTATCAAGCTTGCTTTTAGATTCTATTAATAAGTAGGTAAATAGTAAGATGAGTGGCACAAGTATTATTCAAGAATATAAAGAAGTTCAATTAGCTATTCGATTAATTACTCTTGGCGCTAGAATTCAAATGTTGGAAAGTGAAACCAATTTAAGCCGCGGAAAGTTAATTAAACTCTACAAAGAGATTCAAGGATGCCCTCCACCTAAAGGTTTACTTCCTTTTTCAACAACTTGGTTTATGACTTGGGAACCCAATATTCATTCAAGCATGTTTTATAATGCTTACCAATTTTTAGTTAAGCATGGCACTAAATCTGGTGTTCATGCTATTGTTAAAGCTTATGAGCTTTATTTAGAACAATGTTCTGTACCAAGTGATGAAGAGCCTGTTTTGGGATTAACTCGCGCATGGATTTTAGTCAAATTTGTTGAAAGTAATGTTATGCAGCAATCATGTTGTAAAGAGTGTAAAGGTCGCTTTATTACTCATGCTTACCAACCGCATAATAGCTTTATTTGCAGTTTATGCCAACCTCCTTCAAGGGCAGAAAAAAATAGTAAAACACAGGCAGAGAACAAAGCAAAATGTTTACAAGTTTTATCAATACCTAGCGCATTCAATTTGGTCACAGCAAATCAGATGATGATTTAGGTAAAATTTACAATTAATCAAAAACAAATTAGTTATATTTTATGGAGATAAAAGAGAGCCAATGCTAATAATAATAGGATATATTGTAGTTATCGCTTCTGCTTTAGTGGGTTACGTGTTAACTGGAGGGTATTTGGCAGTACTTTTTCAACCATTAGAGTTCCTCATAATTGGTGGTACAGCTATTGGTGCTTTTATTGTGAGTAATGAAAAAAAAGCAATAAAAGCAACACTTAAATCATTGGGTAGTTTATTTAAAACATCAAATTATAATAAAGCCCTTTATTTAACATTAATTAATTTAATGTATAACCTTCTAACTAAAGTGCGTCAAAATGGCGGATTATCAATCGAGCAAGATATTGATAATCCTAGAGAAAGTGCGTTATTTAAAAAATATCCACTCATTTTAGCCAATCCACAAATCTGTGATTTTATTACTGATTATTTTCGTTTAATGATCAGTGGAAATACTGATGTATACGAAATTGAAGCCTTAATGAATGAGGAAATAGAGACTTGTACTAATGAGTTAGAAAAACCAGCTTATGCCATTTCTTGTGTAGGTGATGGGTTGCCGGCTTTTGGGATCGTCGCCGCAGTTATGGGCGTTATTAATACATTAGCACAAGCAGACAGACCAGCCAATGAGTTGGGTGAACTTATTGCACATGCCATGGTTGGAACCTTTTTAGGTATTTTGCTGGCATATGGATTTGTTTCACCGTTGGCAGCTTTATTAAGGCAAAAAAATGCAGATACAGTAAAAATCTTAGAATGTATAAAAGTTATTCTTATTGCTAGTATGCATGATTATGCGCCACAAATTTGTATTGAGTTTGGTCGAAAAACTATTTTTTCGCATGAACGGCCTTCTTTCTTTGAATTAGAGAAATATATTCAAGAAGTGAAAGATAAAAACGCTAACTCAAAAGAAAATAGAGAATAATGAAAAATAAATCATTAAAAATAATTATTTCTAAAAAGAAGTCCAAGCATGGCATTACTCATCACAATGGTTCGTGGAAGATTGCTTATGCTGACTTTATGACCGCCTTGATGGCGCTTTTTTTAGTGTTATGGTTGATAACTAAATCAAGTCCAACAGAACTACAAGGGATCGCAGAATACTTTAGAACGCCATTGATACTTGGTCATCATGGTGGCAAGAACATTAGTGACAGCAATAGTCCTATACCTGGTGGTGGCGATGATGTCACTAAAGATTCAGGTGAAGAAAACGAAAACCCATTAAATGACGAACTGGTTAAGTCAGATCCTAATGAAGATGAGAGAAATAGGCTGATTGAGACTGCTCGTAAGATTTATGAAGAATTTGAATTAGATCCTAGATTACAAAAATTAGCGGCTAATCTTATTATTGAGCTAACTGAAATGGGGTTAAGAATTCAGATTTTAGCCACTGATGACAAACCGATGTTTGATGTTGGTAGTGCGGTTATTCATCCTAATATGCAAGAAATTTTGTACGCATTAGCACCAATAATTAATTCATTACCTAACAAAATGACACTATCTGGTCATACCGATGAGCGTCAGTATATAACTGGCGATCGAGGCTATAGCAACTGGGAATTGTCGGCAGACAGAGCAAATTCATCCAGACGAGAACTGATTGCTGGTGGATTAGATTCAAATAAGATTATTCGAATCATTGCGTTAGCTGACACGGTTGGTTTGAATAATTCTACTTACAGTAAAGATGCAAATCGTCGTATTAGTATTTTAATTTTAAATAAATCTGCTCAACAGTATATTGAAGAAGAAAATACAATGACAGGTATTGATTTTTTAAAACATTTTAAACAAAATCAATCAGAATAATATCAATAACCATAATTTGTTGAAGTGCTAAAAATTAAAATTAATTAAAAATCCAATTTTATCTAAAAAAAACTAAAGTTTTATGATTTTAGTCCGATACAAGGAATAACCCTTTAAGTTAATAAGTTTTATTGTTGACTAAATTTTTATTTAGGAGCTTTTATGTCAGGTTCATTGTTGAATTCAGGTATTAGTGGATTAAATGCAGCACAAAATATGCTTAATGTAATAAGCAATAATATCAGCAATACACATACAGTTGGTTATAATCGTCAACAACAAATTTTACGTCCAGCAAGGGAAACGAAATATAATTTTGGTTTTGTTGGTAACGGTGTAGTGATCTCATCAACGAATCGAGTCTTTAATGGCTTGGTTGTGGATCAATTACGTCAGGCACAGTCGCAAAATGGTGCGGCGAAATCTTATTATAGTGAGTTGTCAAAAATTGATAACTTATTAGTTGATAATGATACTAGTATTTCTTCGCAATTAAACAACCTCTTTGCAAGTCTAAATAAACTCTCTTCAAATGCTGGTGATTTAGCAATTAAACAATCTGTCATAAATGATCTTAACTCTTTAGTTGGTCAGTTTAATAAAACTGAATTGAGTTTAAAAAATCAGATTGCCGATATCAATTCTGAAATTGTTAACAATGTTAATGAAGTTAACTTTCGTCTTCAACAAATTGCTGAACTTAATCAAAAAATAGCAAGATTGGAAGCTGTAGGTAATGGTAATGAACCAAATGCATTACTTGATGAACGTGATCAATTGGTTAATGAATTATACGAAATAATTGGAATAACTGTTACTGAGCAAAATGGACAATATAATATTTCATTGCCTAATGGTTTAAATTTAGTCCAAGGATCATCAGTAAATCTATTATCTGTACAGCCATCTAAAGATGATCCATCTTTAAACGCGATTATTTACAGACATAATTCAGGGGCAACTCAAGAACTAACAAGTAAAAATATCGCATCTGGTCGACTAAATGGATTGTTATCTCTTCGTGATGGACCGCTTACTGAAGCTCGTAACCAATTAGGTTTGATCGCATTAAATTTAGCTGAACGCTTTAATGAAGTACATATGTCAGGTGTTGATGTAAATGGTGTCGCTGGCGAGAAATTATTTGACTATCATAAACCTAGTAGTATTGTTAATTCTCGAAATCAGGGTAATGCGACGGCTGCGATTAGTTATACGTCAGTAACTGAGGTAAAAGCGTCTAATTATAAGATTGAATTTAATGGCAGCGACTGGGTGGTAATCAGACAATCTGATAACCAGCAAATTACACCACGTGTTGTCGGTAGTACTTTAGAGTTTGATGGATTATCTATTGCAATAAGTGGCACACCAGTCGCAGGGGATAGCATCTTAATTAAACCTGTTGCCGATATAGCATCATCACTAGAGTTATTAGTTAAAGATGTGAATAAGCTAGCAACTGGTATTAATGATAGTGAAAATGGTCATGGCGATAACCGTAATGTAATTAAATTGCTAGATATACAAAATGAAAAACTAATTAATGGTACCAAAACCTTAAATACTGCGTATAACGCATTAGTTAGTTATGTAGGTGGTCAAACGCATACAGCCAAAGTTTCTGCACAATCTAGTCAGAATATTGCACAAGAGATTAATGCACAAAATCAAGAAATTTCGGGTGTTGATATTGAAGAAGAATATATTTCGATGCAAGTTTATATGCGTTATTACCAAGCTAATGCAAGAATCATTGATACGGCAACAGTAATATTTGATACCATTTTAGGTTTAGCTAAATAATAAAAGGATTTCGTTATGCGTATTAGTACTAATTTAATGTTTCAAAAACATTTAACAAGTATTACAAATACTAATGTAAAATGGCAAGAGTCAGGTTCGCATTTATCAACAGGTAAAAAAATATTAGCACCTTCTGATGATCCTATTGGCTCATCACAATCATTAATCCTAAAACAGGCTCAATCAAGAAATGATCAATTTCAATCAGCTCGCGAAAATGCTAATGACTCATTGAGTCGCCAAGAAACAGTATTACAAGAAGCAAATACTGTTATACATTCGATCCAAGAGACATTAGTTTATGCCGGTGATGAAACGTTAACAGATTTAGATAGATTAAATTTAGCCGATAAACTAAAAGGATTAAAAGAAGAGTTATTTTCTTTAGCTAATGCCAAAGATGCTAATGGTAATTATCTGTTTGCTGGTTATAAAAATGACACTCCGCCTTTTGTTATCAGTGCTGGTCAGGTTAGTTATGTCGGCGGTTCAGCAAACATTAATGTTTTTATCGATGAGACGCATGAAGTATCATTAAGTTTTACAGGCTCTCAAATTTTTATGACAGGTGCAAATCCTAATGCTGAAAGTAATATTTTTGCCAGTATTGATTATGCATTAGAAGCGTTAGAAACTGGTATCGATAGTTCTAATCCCGCGGCAATTGCGCAATTTAGAGATGGTTTATCCAAGGCTAGTCAGGGGATCGCTAATTCGTTTGAAAACATATCAACTGTTAGAGCGGCAGGTGGTAATGTATTAACTGAACTAGAACGACTAACTATGCATGGAAAGGCTTTAGATAATGAATTTGAAACACAAATTAGTTTGATTGAAGATGTTGATTGGTATGAAGAAATTTCAAAGTATATGATGCTACAAGTCAACTTACAAGCTGCACAATATACGTTTAAATCGTTACAAAATATGTCTTTATTTCAACAGGCGAATTAATTTAATGTGATTAACCTTTAGTTGGTTCAACATTAATATTACCGTTAAAAATAAGGAAGTAAAAGCTTCCTTATTTTTAACTTTTTAAGATCCATTTATCAAATATCACTTTATCTTCTCCATAAACACCACCAAATAGTATGGAAATATAAATTCATAAAATTAACTATGTTGTTTATGCTTTTTCAAGCATGAGCTAATTTAAACACGATCTAATTTATGGATACAATAAGCATATCAAATAAAAAGTTATAGCTTAGTTTCAAATATTATTTATGATTATAATGAAAAATTTTTCCCAAAAGTTATTGTAGCTGATAGTTTCTTTAATCAATTTGTGATGTAATTAATTGTGTCAATATTTGACAAATCAGTAGCAAGCAATTGGTAGCTATTTGGGATTAGCTGATGCTATTATAGCTAAACAATTAAACAATCAGCCAAGTATATTGGTCAATATTAGTACTCTATCGAACCATTATAACTAATATATGATTAGCACAGTCATTATTTATGATAACTAATCAAACATACCTCGGTATTGAACCTAACGTTTTACTAGGAACATAAAGCCATAACTTGACCTAATATAATAACGAATTATCTTTATAAACTATTCTTGAAAAGCAATATGTTTAAAATCAGATATCGATTTTGGTGGCGTTTTTTTAGTAATGTCTTCAATACGACTAATAATTTGAATCAACTTATCGCTATAGTTAGGATCGGTTGAATAGCGTGCTTGTTGCAACGCTTTAGCGGCGGTTCTCGCATCTGGTGCGTTAATCACTTCCTGATAGCGTGGGTTTTTGGTTAGTAAATTAAGATAATCAGCTAATGCGTGTTGTTTACTGTTATAAACTCTAAATTCGTCTTGAATTTTAACCATGCTGTCATTTATAAATTCTCGTGTTGTCGAGCGAGTTGAATTACCTTTCCATGATGAAGTTGCTTTTATACCGAAATAATTGTAACTTGATTGGTTATCTATTGTTTTTATTAGATTTCTACCCCACCCTGTTTCTAAAGCGGCTTGAGCAATAATAACTTCATAGGGAATACCAGAAGTTTTGGAAGCCTTTTTAGCTGTTTCAAACCACTCAACTACAAATTGAGTGATATGATCTTTATCTAAATCACTGTTTGAGTTTTGTAAAGCTAACTCGTTAGGCTTAGCTAAGTTATTGGCCTTATATTGTTGGTAAAGCCTTAGGCCTAATGCCTCTGGTGACAAATTTGATTGGTTATCACTAAATAATGATTGTGCTAACCTTATGTTATTTTGGTTATTATCAGTTTGAGATTGCCGATTATTAATATTAATCGGTGTGTTTGATTGGTTATTTAATTGTTTGTTAGCATCATTGGTTAGTCCAAAACCTTTATCTGTTGCAGGCTGAGTAATTTGTTGATCAGATACTGAAGTAAATAATTGCAATTCAGATTGCTCAGATAAATCGTTATTAGTAACGGTTTTTGGTATAGATTGCTCCAACAAATTCGTAAATTGTGTTTCAAACTTATCTGTAATTTGTTTGATATTTTCACTTGAACGACCGACTACATTGGGCCTTAATTGGCCCATGTCTGAAAAATCATAAGTAAAGCGATTAATGACCTGGTTTACTACATTTTTCATATCAATAATTCTACTTTATTGCCCTTTATTGAGACCATCAAACATTGTTTGCAAGGATAATTCATTGACGTTAGCTTGGGATAGATTATTGGTTTTATACTGCTGGTAAAGTATTTGACCTAATGCTTCAGGTGTTAAATTTGATGATTGGTTATTATCACCAAATAATGATTGTGCTAATTGCTTATTAGTTTGGTTATTATTATTGGTTTGAGATTGATTGTTAATATTAACCGCTTTGTTTGATTGATTGGTTAATTGTTTGGCAATAATGTCGGATAACCCAAAACCTTTACCTGCTGCTTGTTGAGCAATTTGTTGATCAAACATTGAGGTAAATAATTGCATTGAAGATTGATTAAATAAACCACCACTAGGCACAGCTTTGCGCATAGATTGCATCATCATATTTATAAATAATGTTTCAAATTGATCAGCAACTTTTTTGATACTTTCACTTGATCCACTAACTGCCTCTCGTCTTAATTGGCTAATGCTTGAAAAATCATAAGCAAAACGATTAATAGACTGATTTACTATATCTTTCATATCGGTATCCTACTTTAAATAGTTTCCAATGAGGCGTGTAAGCAACCTGCACTTTTTAATGCCTCAAGTATCGACATTAATTCTGTAGGATTTGCGCCTAATAAATTAAGTGAGTTAATAACT
Organism: Gilliamella apicola; assembly: GCF_003202915.1. GTDB lineage: Bacteria > Pseudomonadota > Gammaproteobacteria > Enterobacterales > Orbaceae > Gilliamella > Gilliamella apicola_Q. The sequence continues at coordinate 198,401 of NZ_QGLP01000010.1, read as the reverse complement.
CGATTTAAATCAGCGCCAGAAGGTAAATTATGTAGTGCTCCGCCATCTTGTTGTATGCTAACTTCATTATCAGGAACAACAGCAGTCCTACCGCCAGCAAAAGGAGTATTCGGTTGGCTAACTCTTAATTGATTGTTTACAACAACAGATAAATTACCATGAGCAACCGCACAATTGTCTAATTGAACTCTTTGATTCATCACAACCACGCCAGTGCGAGTATTAATCACAACTTTGGCTGAAATTGGCGTTGAGCTAATTTCGAGATTTTGAATTTTAGATAATAATTTAACTCTTGTTTGACTGTCTTGTGGCATGATTAATTTAACGGTCATACCGTCTAAAGGAATTGCGATATTTTTTTGCACCTTGTTAATTGCTTCAGCGATTTTAGCAGCCAAAGTAAAGTCAAATTGGTTAAGGTGTAAGTGAATAGTCCTTTCTTCATCTAAACGAGTAGTTAATTCTCTTTCAATTGTAGCTCCACCAGGAATTGCTGCGCCCGCTGTTTGATTGACACTTACACGGCTTCCTCTAGCGCTTGCGCCCATACCACCAACAAAAAGATTACCCTGTGCAATGGCATAAACTTGGTTGTCGGCGCCTTTTAATGGCGTCATGATCAATGTACCGCCACGTAGACTTTTCGCATTACCTAATGAAGATACAACTACATCGATTTGTTGTCCAATACGAGCATAAGAAGGCAGTTTTGCGGTTACCATTACCGCAGCAACATTTTTCAACTGCATGTTACTAGCTGAAGGAACAGTAATACCTAATTGTGAAAGCATATTAGTTATACTTTGTATGGTAAATGGGGTTTGTGAGGTTTGGTCTCCAGTACCATCTAGTCCAACAACAATTCCGTAGCCAACTAAGGCGTTTTCACGTACACCTTGAACTGTAACTAAATCTCGTATTCGCTCTGCATAACTATAAGGTACAACAACTAGTACCATTAAGATAAAACAGATGAAACTACGTAATTTATTAAACATATTTAGACTCATTAAAATGGTGAAAGGTTTAAAAATAGGCGCTGCAACCAACCCATAGTTTGCGCTTCGTCAATGTAACCGTTACCTACATATTCAATACGGGCATCAGCAACTTGAGTTGATATAACGGTATTATTACCACTTATTGTTCTTGGATTAACAACACCTGAGAATCGAATAAATTCTGTTCCCTGATTTATGGCAATTTGTTTTTCGCCAATAACTTTTAAATTACCATTAACCATTACATCTTGAACGGTGACAGTAATTGTTCCGCTAAAAGTGTTTTTTGCATTTGCCCCACCAGAACCTTTAAAATCATTATTACCTGAGAAATCAGCATCTACTTTTCCTCGACCAACAAGCCCATCTAAAAATTTAGGTACTGTTGTTACCCCTAAATTTGTACTGCTATTACGGCCAGCATTAATCGATGAGCTTTTACTAGCACTAACGTTTTCTTGTAAAACGATTGTTAGTATGTCTCCAATATTGCGTGGCCGACGATCTTCAAACATTGGTTGATAACCATAACTACTTGGTTGTGAGGCTTGATAAATCGAGCCACTCGAATTTGCAATTACTGGCATTTGAGGAACAATACTCGTTTGCCCTTCAACCAATGGTTTTTTAGGTAATTGGCTACAACTAACTAAAAATAGTGCTACTAAAATATAAAGATATCTCATATACCTATCATTTTGTTAGATTTATAACTGATTTAAACGTTGCAACATTTGGTCAGAGGCCGATATTGCTTTACTATTGATTTCATAAGCACGTTGTACTTGAATCATGTTAACTAGCTCTTCCGCAACATTTACGTTAGATGTTTCGAGATAACCTTGATATAGTAACCCCGCGCCATTTAAACCTGGTGTATTTTCAGTCGGTGCCCCCGAACTTTCGGTTTCTAAATAAAGATTTTCACCAACGCTTTCAAGACCTGTTTCGTTGATAAACGTATGTAATGTCAACTGGCCAATTTGCACTTGGGTTGTTTGGTTAGCCAAAGTTACACTAACAATACCGTCTCGTGCCACAGTCATTTTGATGGCATTTGTTGGAATGTTAATTGTTGGTTGAATTTCATAACCAGTAGCGGTAACTAACTGACCGTTTTGATTAACTTGAAAAGCACCACTTCGTGTATAGGCAAGTGTTCCATCAGGCATTAGAATTTGGAAAAAACCTTGTCCGTTAATAGCGACATCATTACTGTTATCAGTTAATTCCAAATTGCCTTGGCTATGGATACGTTCTGTAGCAACAGGTCTAACGCCGGTACCAATTTGTAATCCAGAAGGCAATGTTGTTTGTTCAGATGATTGTGCACCCGGTTGACGAATAGTTTGGTATAATAGATCTTCAAAAACTGCTCGTTGGCGTTTAAAGCCACCAGTACTAACATTGGCTAGATTATTGGAAATTATATCCATATTCATTTGTTGCGCACTTAAACCAGTTTTTGCAATCCATAATGATTTAATCATTATTATTTCCTATTTTAATTAAGTTAATGATAATATTTGATTAGCTTTTTGTGCATTTTCATCTGCAGTAGAAATTTGTTTCATCTGCATTTCAAATTGACGAGCATGACTAATCAAATCCACCATTGCAGTAACAGGATTAACATTACTGCCTTCTAATACCCCAGTCATAAGTTTGGCGTTAGGGTTATCTTCTAACACTGCTCCACGGTTATTAATTGTTGCTTCAGTCGCATGGAAAAAACCATCATCACCTCGCACAATTTCATCACGTTCAAGGTGAACTTTTTTTATTTTTCCCCCTTGAGCAATGGTAGTGGGTTTATCGCCAGCACCTAAAGTTGATAAAGTCCCGTCTGCACTAACAGTAACTTGCGAATTCTGAGGAACAGTTAATACGCCATTATCACCAAGTAGTGGATAGCCTTTAATGTTAAGGGTACCATTTTCATCGATTTGAATTGCACCATCACGCGTATATCCTTCACTGCCATCAGGTAATTGTACCGCTAGCCAATCGTCTTGAGATAAGGCAACATCTAAATTTTGTCCAGTGTAATTAAATGCCCCCATTGTTGAATCGTATGTTGGGGTTGTTGCAGCAACCAGAGTCCTTGTTTGCATACTATTACCTACAATGGGAACCGCTTTCATAGCCACTAATTGAGCACGAAAGCCCACTGTTGATACATTAGCTAAGTTATGACTGGTTATGGACTGTTGATTTAATGTCTGGCTTGCACCAGACATAGCAGTATAAATAACGCGATCCATAAATATCCCTTAAATTATCTTAGATTAACTAAAGTATTAAGTATTTGATCTTGAGTCTTAATGGTTTGAGAATTAGATTGATAATTACGTTGAGCAACAATCATATTGACTAATTCTTGGCTCATATCAACATTCGATGCTTCAACAGCACCACTAGTTAATATACCAAAAGTCCCTGTATTGGCCATGCCTAATACTTCTCCGCCAGAATTAATGGTAGACCGCCAGTTATTATTACCAACTGGTTCTAATCCATTAAGATTAGCGAAATCAGCCATCGCAATTTGGCCTAATATCATTGTTTGTTGGTTAGAATAAACACCATAAATTGTGCCATCATCATTAATATTAAAGCCAATCAGATCACCTGCTGCAAAACCATCAGCGTAAGGAGATTTAACACTACCGGCTTCCTTACCTAAATTTTGTTGAGTACTGTTTAGATATGACAAGGTAAAAGTATTATTTGCTGAACCATTTATCCCATTAACATTAATAGTCATATCTGGATTACTAATTAATCTGCCTGCTGTGTCAAATTCCATTTGCCCTAATGGCTGAAGGGTGGCGGTTGGATCACTATTATCAATATAATGAACATCCCAATGGTTATCAGAGGTTTTTACATAAATAAGTTGAACATTATGTTGATTACCTAAGGAATCATAAGTTGTGATCGTGTTGGAGTAGTTGAAGGTATCAGAATCTTCTGCATCGACAGGTGACCTAACAGGTACTTCGTTATTTGAGTTTAAGTTTATTTGCATAGAAGCTTTAGTCGTTGCTGTTGCATTCAACATTACTTGCGAAATCTGTAATGGAGCAGGTGTTGCCCCTTGCTGAATTTTTGGAGGCATACCTGTTGTTGGATAACCAGTTAAGTGGAAGCCTTCTGTAGATATAATATTACGTTCAGCATCTAATTGAAACTGACCGTTACGGGTATAGTAGACTTGTCCGCCACTATCAATTAAGCGGAAAAAACCATTACCTGAAATTGCGACATCTAAATTATTATTCGTTGCTGTTGTTATACCATCATTAAAATTTTGCATAACATCGGCAATTTTTACGCCCATTCCTACTTTTGATCCAGCATAAAAATCAGCAAATGCGATGCTAGAACTTTTAAAGCCCACAGTTGCTGCGTTGGCAATATTATTACCAATGACATCTAAGTGTTTTGATGCGGCATTCATACCACTAATTGCTTGAGAAAATCCCATATTAACTTATTCTCCTTCAAAGAATTTGACGTACTTCGTCAATACTAATTGAACCAAGTATTCCTAAATCAAGTAATATTTGGTTGTTAACTTTGCTTTTAATTATTCCGTACACAAACGAGTAAGATAATGGTGTTGATGATATTTTTTTCCCATCAGAGCTAGCATCGACCGAAAACGTATAACTACCATCTGGTGCTTGTGTTTCATCATTGAGTTTGCCCGTCCAAGTAAAAGTACATACTCCAGCTGAAACCGGACCTAGATCAATCTCATTCACGACCTTACCGTTTTGATCTCTTATGGTGATAATCACTGAATCAGCATTACTTAAAAGTTCAAATCCGGACGGCGTGATAATTGTCTCTTTTTGGCTCTCTGAGTCTTCACCATCACTATTTGATGAGGCGACTAAAATTTTATTACCAGGAACCATGACCCCTTTGCCAATCATATTACTTGCATTAACTGACATACTATCGTCAATTTGACCTGAGACGACATTTAAAGTTGTATTAAGTCGTTCAATTCCCGCTAAAGTATTAATTTGTGCAAGTTGCGAGGTTAACTGGCTATTGTCCATGGGATTAGTCGGGTCCTGATTTTTCATTTGGGCAATAAGCAACGTCAGGAAATTATCTTGTAATTCCTGACTAGAGTTACCATCAGATGTAGTTTTTTTTACCGTTTGAGGACTTGCGGTACTTGGTGTTCCAGATACTGTTACATTTGAAATACCCATTAATTAAGCCCTTTTATTGCCCTAAGGTAAGTGTTTTTAGCATCAAACTTTTTGCTGTATTAATCACCTCAACATTCGCTTGATAACTTCGAGATGCTGAAATAGTATTAACCATTTCTGCCACTACATCAACATTAGGTTTTTGAATGTATCCTCTTTCATCAGCTAAAGGATGATTAGGTTCATACACTAAATTCATTGGTGCTGGGTCTTCAATCACTTCAGATACTTTTACTCCAGCTACGCTATTTTGGTAACCATAATTATCAACTTCGAAAATAACTTGTTTGGCTCGATAAGCTTGACCTGAAGTACTGGTAATACTATCGGCATTAGCTAAATTACTGGCACTAACATTCATTCGTTGAGTTTGGGCCATTAAAGCTGAACCTGAAATAGAAAAAATAGAGAAACTCATATTTGTTATCCTTGTTGTAATACGGAAACTACATTTTTAAATTGTTCACCTAAAAATGTTAAATTACTTTGATAATGAATACTGTTATCCATAAAAGCCGTTCGCTCTTGATCCATTTCAACAGTATTACCATCAGCCGATGACTGATAAGGAACGCGATAAAGAAGACGATAGTCAAGTGAACCCGTAATATTTGTTTGAATATGTCTTGCAGATGTAACACTAAGCTTTATACTATTAAAAGTATGTTGATTATTGATTGCTTTCTTTAATTCAACATTAAAGTCAATATCTCTAGCTTGATAATTAGGCGTATCACTATTAGCCACATTGGCTGCAAGTATGTTTTGTCGCTTTTCACGAACATCTAGTGCCTTTTCATGGAAATTAACAAAAGTATCTAATTTATTTAGCATAGAATGATCTCATTTTTTCTCAATATAAAGAATTTTAAGCAAATCAAAAAAAAATCATCGTATAAATAACGATAAAAATAGCCCTTATTTCAACATTCAATAATTGGTTGATACAGTAAAATTTAACCATCAATAGTATAAAAAAAATGCGGATATGCCTAATTTTATTAAATTTATATGTTTTTTTGCTATGTTGTGTACCTCAAAAATAGTTTTAGCCACATCGCTAGAAAAACAGATAGAAAAACAGATTAGTGATCTAGTTTATCAACAAATTAATGTTGAAAATGTTACTATTGATTATCCAACTTCAAAGCCTGAGTTAAATTGTGATGCACCGAGTTTAACGATTTTAAATAAAAATAAGCAATGGGGAAATTTGACTATTAGCGCCAAGTGTGAAAATAGCACTAAATATATTCAAATTTATGTTGCTGTGACTGGTAGTTATGTGGTGGCGAATCAATCAATAGGTGCTGGAACGCTAATGACGGAGCAACTGTTGAAAATACAATCTGGTCGATTAGATAAATTACCGTCAAATATTATTTTAAATAAATCTGAGGTATTAAATCATATTGCTTTACGTAATATCGATAAAGGTGAGCCAATAAAAAATTCAATGTTACAGAAAAATTGGCATGTTAAAGCAGGTCAGACTGTAAAAGTTATTGTTAATGATGATGGTTATTCAATTACTACTAATGGTAAAGCGCTTAGCAATGGTGCACTAGATGAATTAATAAATATCAAACTTAATACGGGTAATGTTGTAGAAGGTGTTGTCACGGAAGACGGCATCATAATTTTGAATAAATAATATTAATGATTTTTTGATTTTTGCCGATAATTGGATCAACTATCCTATAAAACCATAATCATAACATTAATTGAAGGTATATTATGAGTATAGACGCAACAAAAAAGGTTACTACCGTATCTGGGTTACCTAATCGTAATCTAATAAATAAGCAAAATAAAAAAACAAGGGTATCTGCGCCGCAATCGAGTAGTTTAACGTTTAATAGTAATGTTAAATTGAACCAAAACACTATAGCAATGTTACATTCCACTGAGAATGATATTGATATCAATAAAATTGAAAAGATTAAACAAGCCATTACTGAAGGTAAATTAGCCATCAATCCGCATAAAATTGCTGATGAAATTATTAAGCAAACTTTTGAAAATATTGACTGCTAGTTATTATTGAAGGAATGTCGTCATGTTAGAATTAGATAACATTTTTAATAGTATAACGGTTATGTTGCAGGATCTTTCAGTTATTTTAGAAGCTGAACAGCAAATATTAATTGAAAATAGTTCAATAAATGAATTGAATGAAATTATAAATCAAAAAAGCCAATTGCTTATTGAGTTAAAATTAATTGATGAAAAACGGCTAAAAGTAAGTGAACAATACAATGTGCAATCACCTTATAGTGAAAACCAAGAGATAGCTTTGAAATGGCAAGCAATTACAGATACTACTCAACGATTAGCTCAAATTAATCGAGACAATGGTATACTTATTCAAAATCGAATGAACGTAACTCAAAAATCAATCGATTATTTGAAAAACATGAATAATCCCTCTGTTTATACTTATAATGGTTATCAACAATCAGAAACTATTTCTTCTGAACGCGCTAAAGTTTAATCTTTTTGAGTTATCTAACGGTAAACGAGATAAATAACCGTTAAATTAGGGTCTTATTAAGCCAATAACTTTATCAAGTTGAGTTCATACTGTGTTATCAAGGTAAACGGTAATTAGATAATAAAATTGATTTAGTTAAGATATGGCTGATGATAGTGATCTAGATAAAAGTGAACAACCCACCGAAAGTAAATTAAAAAAAGCTAAGGAAAAGGGGCAAATTCCGCGATCTCGTGAATTGACATCGTTAATTATATTACTAGTTGGTATCATGCTGTTCTTGTCAATGGGCGCAAATTTTGTCGCTAGGTTAAAAACGATTATTAAACAAGCTATCTTGGTTGCCTACCGAACCGATGATGATAAACAAATTATCTTCAATTTAATTGATTTATTAAGCGCAGGATTTTGGGCGATTTTTCCTATTTTTTTTGGATTAGTAATTATTGCTATCATTGCACCACTTAGTGTTGGTGGTTTACTTTTTAGCTTACAATCAATCAAACCCAATTTTAGTAAATTGAATCCTATCAGTGGTTTTAAACGACTATTTGGGGTCCGAATTTTATCAGAACTATTTAAAAGCATTCTTAAAGTGGTTTTAATTGGTTTTGTCGCATCGCTTTTTTTAATAAGTCAATTTTCAAATATGCTTTCGCTACCAAATATGTATTTAAATAATGCATTATCGGATGCCATGCAGATGATTATCTATTCTGGATTATTATGCGTTTTAGCATTAATCCCTATGGTTGGGTTTGATATTTTTTATCAGATCTGGAGCAATTTTAGAAAATTAAAAATGTCAAAACAAGAAGTTAAAGATGAGTTTAAGGAACAAGAAGGAAACTCTCAAATCAAAGGTCGTATTCGCCAAGTGCAACAAGCAATGTCAAGGCGTCGAATGATGAGTGATGTTCCTAAAGCCAATGTCATTATAACTAACCCTACCCATTATGCTGTTGCGCTACAATATGATGAAAAAACCATGTCGGCACCAAAACTTTTAGCCAAAGGTACCGATAATATTGCTCTCAAAATTAAAGAAATTGCCAAAGAGCATAATATTCCACAATTAGAGGCTCCACCTCTAGCTCGTGCATTATATCGCTATGGTGAAATAGGAAAAAACATCCCAACAGAACTCTATGCGGCTGTTGCACAAATTTTAGCGTGGGTTTATCAATTAAAACGTTGGTATAAACATGGTGGTGATAAACCACGTAAACCGACAAATATTCCGATCCCTGAATCTTTATCAATGAATGAATAAATAAAGGCAACACTCTATTGTTATGATGAAATCAAAATTTACTAATTTATTATCAATAAATGCATTAAAGAAAGGTCATTATCAAATTTTAACTGGGCCATTGCTAATTTTATTGATTCTTTCAATGATGGTATTACCTTTACCAGCATTTGTTTTGGATCTGTTTTTTACTTTTAATATTGCATTATCAATTATCATTTTAATTGTTGCGTTGTTTACTAAGCGAGTCTTAGATTTTGCGGCGTTTCCTACCGTTTTGCTTTTTGCAACGTTATTGCGTTTATCCCTTAATGTTGCCTCAACTAGAGTGGTGTTACTAAAAGGCCATACTGGTAGTGATGCGGCTGGTCGAGTTATTGAAGCGTTTGGCCATTTTTTGGTTGGTGGTAACTTTGCTATTGGTATTGTTGTCTTTGTTATTTTAGTCATCATCAACTTTATGGTTATTACTAAAGGTGCAGGTAGGATAGCTGAAGTTGGTGCTCGCTTCGCATTAGATGGTATGCCAGGCAAACAAATGGCAATTGATGCTGATCTCAATGCAGGATTGATTGGTGAAGACGAAGCTAAAGCACGACGAGCAGAAGTTACCCAAGAAGCTGATTTTTATGGGTCAATGGATGGGGCAAGTAAATTCGTACGTGGTGATGCTATTGCCGGTTTACTAATTATGGTTATTACCATCGTTGGTGGCTTATTAGTTGGGGTTATTCAACATGGTATGACGTTATCAGATGCTAGTCAAACCTATGTACTTCTAACTATTGGTGATGGTTTAGTTGCACAGATTCCTTCATTGATTATTTCAACCGCTGCTGGTGTTATTGTGACTCGGGTTACTTCACAAGAAAACATTAGTGACCAAATGCTTAAACAGTTATTTAATAATCCACAAGTATTAATATTAACTGCGGTGGTTATTGGTTTACTTGGACTTATTCCAGGAATGCCAAATTTGGTATTTTTAATGTTTACTGCGATTTTATCACTAATTTCTTGGTGGTTAAGCAAACAAAAGAAAACCGAAAAGTCAATTGATAAAACAAAAACCAATGAACAAGCGACCAAATCTGTGAGCATTGAACCTTCTTGGACTGACGTAAGTATTGAAGATAGTTTAGCGATGGAAGTTGGATACGGACTCATTCCTATGGTTGATCAAAACCAAAATGGTGAATTACTTGGTCGAATTCGTAGTTTGCGCAAAAAGTTTGCGCAAACATTAGGTTTTTTACCGCCTCAAATTCATATTCGCGATAATCTCTCGTTATCACCCTACCAATACAAATTTTTCATAAAAGGTGGTGAAGTTGGCCAAGGCGAAATTATGAATAATAAATGGTTGGCAATCAACCCAGGTACAGTGACCGAAACCATAGAAGGTATTGAAACCACTGAACCAGCTTTTGGTTTGCCTGCATTTTGGATAGATAAAAACGATAGAGAAAAGGCGCAAATGTTGGGTTATACCGTTGTTGATACCAGCACCATGATTGCTACCCATTTCAATCATTTATTAACTCAATTTGCGAGTGACTTATTGGGTCGTCTAGAAACACAAGAATTACTCGATAGAATAAAACAAGAAGTACCTAAATTAGTTGAGGATTTTATTCCTGATGTAGTGCCATTAACTACTTTCCATAAAATTCTTCAAAACTTACTGGCTGAAAAAGTATCAATTCGTGATATGCGCACAATTATTGAAACAATTTGTGAACAGGCTCCAAACCAAAATGACCCATACCATTTATTGAGCGTGGTTAGAATAGCTTTAGGAAGAGTTATTACTCAGCAGTGGTTCCCAGGGGCTGGGCCTATAAGAGTCATCGGATTAAATATCAATTTAGAACGATTATTACTCCAAGCCTTACAAAATACCAGTAATGTTGAACCAGGTTTAGCGGAAGATATTATTAATCAAGTTAAACAAGCTATTCATCAACAAGATGCAATTGGTGCTCCGCCTGTTTTATTGGTTAATCATTCATTGCGGGCTATGCTTTCGCAATTTTTAAGAGCTAGTTTCCCACAACTGGCGGTATTATCAAACTTAGAAATAACTGATAACCGAGAAATTAAAGTGACATATCAAATTGGCAGCGACACGTGATAACACGTTAAATCTGCTGCCATTTAATTGTCACTTAAAATTTATTTGTTTTCAAAAATGGTCCCTTTTTTGAAAGGCGAATTTTTAAAAGTATATTTGGTTAATAAGATATAACTTATTCCACCAACAACAAAGCCGACAATCCATGTTAAGCTTACTTCATAAAATGCAGCCGCCGAACCGATTAGCATAGCTAGAATCGCGGCTGGATTATAGCCAGAGAATTGACCATTATTATCATATAACCTGTTTATATCAATTTTTTGGCGACGCAATAGATAATATTCCACCAATAAAATTGCCACAATTGGTCCCAAGAATGCGGAATAAATTAAAATAAATAAACCTAATCCTTTTGCTGAGGTATCTTGAACTAAAACCCAAGGGAAAGAAGCGATAGCTAATAACCCGGTAATGGTCACCGCTACTTTATATTTAGCTTTTGTTAATAACGTAATTACGTAAGCTGGTGGGATGATATTCGCAACGATATTTACCGCAACAGTACCTAACACGATAAAGGCTGATACCACGATGGTGATATATGGATTATTTACCACAATTGCAAATGCTTTAACTGGATTAGAGTTACCGGTGACTGACGCCAACATCACCCCAATGGTAATAATAAAGCCGTAAGCGACAAATATTGGTAAAAAATAGAGAAGACCTCTTTTGCGATTGCTAAAACCGCTTTTCAGTTCTCGCGAATAATCTGCTGCACTTAAGAAGATTGCAGCATAATTACCTAAAAACATCATAATAAAACCACAAAATGGTAATCCCCAAGTTCCTTCTGTGTTCACCCATTTATCTATAATAATCTCTTGATGATTATTGAGTAATATAATAAAGACATAAATTAATGCACAAAGAATAACTACTGAAATTAACGTTTCTACCCATTTTATGGCATGGAATCCATATAGTGATAAGACAATTTGGAAAAATTGCAAAATAAGGAAACAGATAAATACATTATTAAAATCGCCATTAGATAATATTTTAATAATTTCATTGAGTGCTGTTGCACCTATCCAACTTTGAAATCCATACCAAACGATAGCCGGGATGCCGCGTAGTAATGAAGAAATAATCGCGCCTTTTATCCCAAATGACATCCGCAGTTGTACCACGTAAGGAATACCGGTGCGATAACCTAAACGATCATTAAAGACAAAAATGGTGGTAATAATTAATATGGCAATAAACGTTGCGGCAAACGTTTGGAAAATATTCATGGTGGCAACACCCGCTACTACTAAGCTCGCCCCTAAAGTCATATTACCCAAATTCATACCATCACCAATCCACATAAAGGAATAGGCTAAAGGATTCATAGTTCGATCTTTGCTAGATTTGGGTAAGAGCGAACTATCAATCTGCGTCGGTGTCGTCGGTGATTGTGCTGTGTTATTCTTCATGGTTTTCCTTTCCTACTTATTTTTTATCTATTTTTTATTGTTTTATATAATGATTAACGTCGAATAAATGTCCCTCTTGGAGTTGAATCAACACCAGAATTTATCTGATAAATGGTTTCACCACGTAATAGTGTTTGCACAACTTGGGCGCCAATTTGTCGTCCTACATAAGGGCTAAATTTATTGCGATATTCGAGATCTTGTTCTTTTAATACATAGTTTGAATGAGGTTTAATAAAGATAATATCCGCGTCTTTACCAACTTTAATCGAGCCTTTGGCTGGTAAGTTATATCTTTCGGCTGGATTTTTAGCGATGATATCGGCAAATTGTTTTAACGACATACCACGCTTTTGTACAGCTTCATCAAACAGGATATCGACATTATTTTGTACTCCAGAGATTCCGCCCCATGCATCAAAAGCATTAGCTTTATCTTTTAGATCGTAAGTGCATGGTGAATGGTCAGAAACGGCCGTGATAATGTGACCAGCAAAGAGATACTTCCATAATCCTTCTTGAGCTTGTTGATCACGAATTGGTGGTGAACATTTTGCAATTGGTCCAATGGCGTCTAGCTGATCAGTAGTAAAATAGAGATAATGGATACAGGTTTCACAAGTCACATTTACACCTTCTTGGCGTGCTTTGATCACTTCCTCAACTCCTTCTGGGCAAGCTACATGGCAAATGTGAATTGGGCATCCAGTTTGCTTAGCAAAAAAGATAGCTCGACGAATAGCTTCAACTTCAGTAAAGGCCGGACGAGTAGCCACATATTGTGATAATGTGCTTTCGCCTCGCGCTTTAGCTTGTTGCCCTAAGATATCTGTAATGGCGGCATTTTCTGCATGAATGGCTAACACTTTACCGGTTTTGGCAATTTGGCGCATCCCTTCCCATAGGGCATAATCATTTACATTAGCAAAATCACCATCAAGATTGGGATCTCCACAGGTTGCCATAAAGCATTTAAATGCCGCGACGCCTTCTTCAACTTGTTCGGCAATACCATTATTAGTCAGGTTATAAGGTACTAAGCCACCATAAGAAGCTACATCGACATAGAGTTTTCCTTCACCGGCAGCATATTTAGTGCGAAGTGTTTCACCACTAGTTGTTGCTGGAAGTTGATTCAGTGGCATTTCAACAAAAGTTGTAACTCCGCCTTTTGCACATGCTTTGGTTCCTGTGACATAGCCTTCCCACTCATGACGTACACCGCCAGGTTCACTAATATGAACATGAATATCAACCATTCCGGGGCTAACAATCAAGCCCTCAGCATCAATAATTTTATCGGCTTGCACTAAATTAGGGCCAATTGCTGCAATTTTGCCATTTTTTATTGCAACATCGCTAAAGATCTCGCCAGATTCGAGAATAACAAGGCCATTTTTAATGATTAGATCGTACTGCATAATAGTTTTCCCAAGTAAAATGATTACAAATTAAACGTATAATAAATCATATTATCAGTATTATTGGTATTATCAAATTATTCATAATAATCTTTGATTTATGCAATAAACGTGCCAATTAATAAACAACTAAGTAATAACAGACATGACCTTATTTTCTTAGATTGATGATGCACTAAAATGATCCATTTGCATGCATTGGATTAATTGTTTTGCACTATTTTGGGGTAGTAGCAGGGAAGATTGCATTAGATGTATAAAATAAAAGATTAATTTATGTGCCTTACATTAAAATCAACCATTTGATTGTTGACTCTCTTAATGTAAGGCTTAATAAGAATATTATTCAGTGGCAACAGTAAAACGTTGTTTGATATGTTTTGCTTTTTCTGCTTCATCAATCATGGCGATCGCATAGTCAGCGTAGCTGATTTGACTTTTTCCTTGGCTGTTAACCAAAATTTCTTCGCCACCAACAATGTAATGACCTGTTCTTGGGCCATCAGCAATAAATTCAATCGCTGGACTTAGATAGGTCCATTGCACATCATTACAATTTCTTAATTGATCTAAAGCTTTCGCCATATTATTGGCTAATGGTTTAAATTCATCAGGGAAATCCGGTGAATCAACTAAACGAACAGTATGCTCTGGATTGACATATAAACTACCTGCACCCCCAACAACTAATAAACGATTAGGTTTACCGCTTAAAATATCGGTTAAATGTTTTAGACTAGTTTGATGTAGTGGTAGCGATTCAGGCGCCCAAGTACCAAATGCATCAATGATCACATCAAATGGTTTTAAATCGTCATAAGTTAATTGAAACAAATCTTTTACTAATACTTCCGCTTTTGAATCGGTATTTGAACTAGGATTACGCACGATTGCGGTAACATCATGCCCTCGAGATAATGCTTCTTTAACCAACAATTGTCCTGATTTACCATTTGCACCAATTACTGCAATTTTCATCTTATTCTCCTTATTACGATTTAGATAAATTAATTTTTTTAGCTTAATATCCAAAGTTTCTATTGTAAAGTAGGTACTAAGTAGTAATATAGTTACCAATTGGATACTATTGTTGAAATTAAAGGAAAATTATTATGCAGGCGATCGAAAATTTACCGCCATGTCCTGTTGAAACCACCCTATTATTAATGGGGGACAAATGGAAAGTGCTAATTGTTCGAGACTTACTTTCTGGCACCAAACGTTTTGGTCAACTAAAAAAATCACTCAACGGCATCTCACAAAAAGTTCTCACTTCGCATTTAAGAACGATGGAAAAAAATGGCTTAATTACCCGCAAAGTGTATGCCCAAGTGCCACCTAAAGTGGAATATACCTTAACCGAGGTTGGACAAAGCTTAAAACAGGTGCATGATGCGATGTTAGATTGGGGGAGCATCTACAAATTAAAATACAGTAAATAAGATCAGAATTAGCGATAATCTTATCATTGATATGATTATCGCTATTTTGTTCAATCTATATTACTATGATTTAATTGATATTCATTCCGTAAATTGATTATGAGTAAGTCACTAACTAATTTAACCATTAAAGATATTGCCAAATTGAGTGGTGTTAGTAAATCCACTGTTTCGCGAGTCATTAATCACGATCCAATGGTGAAGGAATCAACTCGCAATAAAGTGATGGCAATCATTGAACAATATCAATTTACGCCATCGAAATCGGCTAGAGCAATGCGTGGTTATGGTAATAAAGTTATTGGCATTATTGTCACTCGCCTCGATTCCATCTCGGAAAATCATGCTGTTCGAAGTATGTTACCCATTTTTTATGCTAATGGTTATGATCCGATTATTATTGAGAGCCAATTTAGTGCGCCTAAAGTTGAAGAGCACCTGAGAATGTTAAAAGAAAAACAAGCTGATGGGGTGGTGGTTTTTGCTTTTACTGGATTAGAGAGTTCTCGGTTAGCATTTTGGCGAAATAAATGTGTGGTTATTGCAAGGCCTTTTCCTGATTATTCTTGTATTTGTTATGACGATGTGGGTGCGGTAAACAAAGCATTAACCTATTTATATCAAAAAGAGAAACACAAAAAAATTGGTTATATCGGTATAACTAAACAAGATCAGACCACCGGTGAACTACGTTATCAAGCCTATACTGATTTTTGTCATACTCATAAAATTAAGCCAAATGCGGTGCTTGGTAAGTTAAGTTTTTATTCAGGTTATGAACTTGCTGAATCAGTCTTACTTGATTCGCCAACAGCGATCGTTTGTGCCACCGATTCAATTGCCTTAGGTTTAAATAAATACTTATCTGAAAAAAATATTAATAATATTGTTGTTATTAGTATCGGTAATAGCGATCTTCTTAATTTTTTATTTACCGAAACGATTATCGTCGATCTTGGTTTTGATAAAGCTGGCACCTATGCCGCAAATGAACTCTTGCAAACGCTACAGAGCGAAGTAAAAGCGAAAATCATTACGGTGCCTTCCCAAATTGTTAATTAACGATTTTTAATCCTATAGTGCGATATTGCCGCAAAATTGTGAGGTTTGTCACAAAAAGGGAACGTTCCCATTTATTTAAATAGTAATTCCATTTATGCTTAATCTCTATCAAATTAGGATCGAAATGATTTAACGAACCCCCCAAAATATTGGCTTAAATTAAAAATAAGGAGACTTAACAATGGCGAAAGCACCTAAAGTTTCAACTGCATCAATTATGCAATTAATTGAGCTGGTTGGTGGAAAAGAAAATATTGCTAGTGTCACCCATTGTTTAACCAGATTAAGATTTGCGCTTGCCAATCCGAAAATAGCCGATGTTGCAGCCATTGAAGAATTACCATTTGTCAAAGGTTGCTTTAATAATGCAGGCCAATTTCAAATTATTATCGGTACTGATGTTGACAGTTATTACAAATTACTCATTGAACAATTAAATATCGACGAAGCGACGAAAGAGCAAACTAAAGCCGCAGCTAAGCAAAATATGTCGTGGTTTGAACGGTTAATTTCAAACTTAGCTGAAATCTTTGTACCATTGTTGCCTGCTTTAATTGCTGGTGGTTTATTACTTGGCTTGCGTAATGTGATTGGTGAAATGCCAACTATTGACAATAAACCTCTAATACACACTTTCACTTGGCTGATACCAATTAACAATTTCTTATGGTTACCGTGTGAGGCTATCTTCGACTTCTTACCGGTGGCCATTTGCTGGTCTACGGTGAAAAAAATGGGAGGATCCCCCGTTTTGGGCATTGTATTAGGCATCACATTAGTTTCACCACAACTGATGAATGCTTATGATTTGGGCAAAATTGTTCCTCAAGTCTGGGATTTTGGTTGGTTTACCATTGCTAAAGTGGGTTATCAAGCACAAGTTATACCGTCAATTTTTGCTGGTTTAGCTTTAGGATGGATTGAAACACGGCTTCGTAAAATTATTCCTGATTACTTAAATTTAGTGATTGTACCAATCGTTGCCTTAATGCTGTCAGTTGTCTTAGCACACTTTGTTTTAGGGCCTATTGGACGCATGCTTGGCAATGGGATTGTTTATGTGGTTAAGTATTTAATGACCGGTGATTATGCCTTTATTGGTTCAGCTATTTTTGGCTTCTTCTATGCACCTTTGGTTATTACAGGTATTCATCACACCACATTAGCTATCGATATGCAGATGACCGAAAGTATGGGTGGCACGCCTATTTGGCCAATTATCGCCTTATCCAATATCGCCCAGGCATCAGCTGTGGTTGGTATCATCTTAATAAGTAAAAAACATAATGAACGAGAAGTATCTATTCCTGCGGCAATATCTGGTTATCTCGGTGTGACAGAGCCAGCGATGTATGGTATCAATTTACGTTATAAATTCCCGATGTTTTGCGCCATGATTGGTGCCGCTTGTGCCGGATTAATTTGTGGTTTATATGGAGTGTTATCTAATAGTATTGGCGTCGGTGGATTACCCGGTATCCTATCGATAAAACCAGTCTTCTGGTCGATTTATGCCTTGGCTATGTTGGTGGCGATTGTGGTGCCAATCGTATTAACCGCCATTGTTTACAAAATAAAACAGAAAAAAGGCACGTTAAATATCCGATAACGGTTATAAATAGGGGATTCTCTACGGTTTTAACCGCTGGTGAATTTGAATCTACTGATTAAAAATAAAGAGCAAGCGATGAATAAAATAGCTATTCCATGGTGGCAAAACGGTACCATTTATCAAATCTATCCTAAAAGTTTTCAAGCCAGTCAAGATCAGGCAACCGGTGATTTGTTAGGTATTATCAGCCGATTAGATTATCTAAAAAAACTCGGTATTAGTGCCATTTGGTTAACGCCGATTTATCCATCACCACAAATTGATAATGGCTATGATGTTGCCGATTATTACGATATCGACCCAGCCTATGGCTCAATGGCCGATTTTGAATTACTGATTAAACAGGCGCATGAGCGTGGGATCCGTATTATGATGGATATGGTGTTCAATCACACCTCGACCGAGCATCCATGGTTTAAATCAGCTTTAGATAAAGCCAGCCCGTACCGCTCATTTTATATCTGGAAAGATGCTAAGGCTGACGGTAGTGAGCCAAATAATTGGCGCTCCAAGTTTGGTGGTAAAGCATGGCAATGGCATGAACAATCTGGGCAATATTACTTACACCTATTTGCCAAAGAGCAAGCTGATCTCAATTGGGAAAATCCACAAGTTCGCAACGAAATTAAAAAAGTATGCCAGTTTTGGGCAGATAAAGGTGTTGATGCATTAAGATTGGATGTGATTAATTTGGTCTCCAAACAACAGGATTTTGCTGATGACAACAATGGTGATGGTCGACGTTTCTATACCGATGGTCCTAAAATCCACGAGTTTTTACAAGAGATGAGTCGCGATGCTTTCCAACCTAATGATCTCAAAACCGTTGGTGAAATGTCCTCGACCTCATTAGCCAACTGTTTGCAATATGCCTCATTAGACGGAAAAGAGCTCACTATGACTTTTAACTTTCATCATTTAAAAGTCGATTATCCAAACGGCTATAAATGGGCATTAGCCAAACCGGATCTACTCCAGTTAAAAAATATTATCGGCGAGTGGCAAACCGGGATGCATGCTAAAGCATGGAATGCCATTTTTTGGTGTAATCATGACCAACCACGAATTGTGTCGCGCTTAGGTAATGAAAACCAATATCACCGTGAATCCGCGAAAATGCTTGCTATGTTGCTATATGGATTACAAGGCACGCCATATCTCTATCAAGGTGAAGAGATCGGCATGACCAATCCACATTTTAATAATATTAACCAATATCGTGATGTTGAAAGTTTAAATATCTACCAAGAAAAAATAGCTGAAGGGATCAATGAAGCGGAAATTTTAGCCATATTAGCGAGTAAATCACGTGATAACAGTCGTACGCCTATGCAATGGGATGATAGCCTAAATGCTGGTTTCACAACGGGGCAACCATGGATTGAGGTAGCAAATAATTACTCACAAATTAATGTCAAAGCCGCATTGGCTGATCAGAATTCGATCTTTTACTGCTATCAAACATTAATTAAGTTACGTAAAGAGTATCCAATCTTTATTTTTGGTGATTATCAAGATTTAACCGCCAATATTGCTGATTATTGGTGTTACTTGCGCCGTTATAATAATCAACAACTATTAGTGATAATCAATCTAACCGAAAAACCGGTTAACTGGCAGTTACCAAAAAACTTACAAAGTACTAATTGGCAAAGATTATTGAGTAATTATCAGCAAGCAACGGCAGTCGGCGCTGAAATCCAATTAAGACCATACGAAGCATTATATTTATTGGCTAATGATGATAAATAATAAGCTTTAGTAAAATTGAATGTAAAAAAGCGCCGTTATTAAAATGAGCGCTTTTTTATTAATCATTATGATTGATATAAGTAATTACGCATCGTTAGCAAAACTGCTAATGCTTTTTGGCTATTAGGTTGATCAGGTAATCGCGATGATAATGATGCAGTTTCGATTTTTGCTAATAGTGATTCAGCAAGTTGCATAATCTCATCATAACTTAATTTACCCTGCTTAATGGCTAACAGTTCATCACGATTAGGTCGTTTATTGGTAATGGTTCCTTTTGTCATGATTTCGTAGGCAACTTGCAATAACCGAATAGTATGCATCATGTTTTTAGCATCAAAGTCATTACCATTTTCAATATTATTTTTATAACGTTGCTGATTCCGATTGGCGACCCATTGCCAATACGCTTTATATTCACGGCAGTGCGATGAGAAACCATCACGATTAAAACTCAAATAAGCCGTTACTTGAGAATCCATTTTAACCGAAGATAAACAGAGTTCCGTGGAATCTTCATGCTGAATAATGCCATGATAACCACAACTACCTGACGCATCATAGAAGAGAGCATATAAATCCCTACCATGAGGTATATTAACCAAACCACAACACTGTTGCTGTAAACCATTTTGGGTTAACCAGTTGGTCATTGGATAAGTATGTTGCCCTTGAATGATATAACAAAAATCCAGTACTGTTTTTCGTTTAACTTCTACTGGATTATTGATTTTTTTATTTAACCCTTTAGCTTTTTTTATTTGCGATATTGCATAATGAGCAAATGTTTGTTCGGTTTGTTTAGATAAAAAAAGATCGAGGGTCAACTGCTGCATAATCGGATGTTGATATAAAATACATTCCGAACTGGAAGCTAACACTTCTAAAATATTAGGGTTATTTTTAAGCAGTAATTCAACAAACCGGCCTAATTCATAATAGACAATATCATTAGAGGCATTACTAATTTGCGGAATGTACTCAAGTCCATAAAATTTTTCTTTTGGTAGGTAAAATACCCCTTTAATATCAGTATCGGATGTTTCCGTGGCTAATCCAAAAGCACGGCTACCACTGATAACTTCAAATAAGATTAAATTTTGCCTTTTTAAATCATCAATTGTCATCTGATATTCTTTTCCCTATTGCAAATCCATCAATGTTTTTATAAAAAATTGATCTAATTTAGCCGGTTTAAAATGTCGTTCAGTTATTGGCGCAACCTGTTGCAAGATATCATTCATCGACTGTTCAATAAATAGTAATATTTCAGGATCGATAGCGATAAGTTGTGATTCAGCCATGGTTGCTTTTTGCTCAATAATCTTATTGATTTTGTTACGTAAATTTTCGGGCAATAGCGTCAATAATGGTGCTATTGCCATCGGAGCGATTTGCTGTTTTTCTAAACACCATTTAGCACATAATAGTGGTCTTAACACATAAAATAACTTTTTGACACCAATTTGTTGTCCTTGATTACTTTGCCAAGCACTTTTCGCTATACCTAAATAGTGAAAAATATTACCGCGGGCATTAAAAAATTCTGCGCATAATTGCCATAATGGCTCAGCAATTGCAGCATTTTGCTGATAAATAATTGGTGACTGCAACCACTCAAATGGCGTAGTATTGGATTTGCGAATTAACTGTAACGTTTTTTTCAAATCCCACCCATGTAAATCCAACTCATCGTCGATTGGAAAAGTAAGATGAGAAGCAGGATTATCAATTGATAAATATTTATCAATTGGATGAATATAAATAAAACGAACATCATAATCACTATTTGGTGAGGGAAATCCCCATGCTCGGCTACCAGACTCGCAGGCAAAAATGATGTTAATGTTATATTGTTGTTCTAATTCAATAAGTTTTTCTTGTATACGGTTTTGCATTTTCAATAACATCCTTATTAATTTTTATAATAACCATCAATTGAACAAAATTTTTAATCATTCATTTCAGCTATTAATGCGGCTAAATCTTCTTTAATCTCGTCATCAGGTTCAATGATTGCCAGTTCTTGTACTGCCGTTTTGATCTTGGCTGACCATAATGACCGTTCCCAAGCTTTTATAGCATTTAATGCCATAGTTCGATGTCGTATTAGCGGGCTTTTTAAAGCGATTAATAATAAATCTTCACCAACCTCAGGAAAACGATCAAGTTCTTGTAATATCAGTAATAATATATAATGTGCATCATCTTCGCCGAATCCATCATCCAATGTAGGTCCGGTTGCGAGTTTAGCGAAATCATATTGTTGATTAGCTAATTGAATAACTTGTTGGATTCTTGATATTGAATCACTTTGCATCAAATTATTCCACTGATCACCATTATATTTTTTCTGATATTCAAATCGTGCTGGCCATGCATCAAAACCATATTGAGAATAAAGTTCTGCTGCTAGCGAAAATTGCTTCTCATTGATAGCCGTTAGTTTTTTTTCAATCAACTCTATCCATTTATCTTGTTGAATAAACTGATTAGCTTTTTCGATTATTTCATCTTTTATTTGTTCGTGCCAGTTAGGCGTATTTTCATCTACCTCTTCAGTAACAAAATTATGTATTAATTTAACCGTTCGTAATATATTCAGATCGACTAAGTTTGGTTGTTTAAGTAGATG
Organism: Gilliamella apicola; assembly: GCF_003202915.1. GTDB lineage: Bacteria > Pseudomonadota > Gammaproteobacteria > Enterobacterales > Orbaceae > Gilliamella > Gilliamella apicola_Q. The sequence goes on along the minus strand of NZ_QGLP01000010.1, from coordinate 175,937 downwards.
AGTTAAATAACTGGCACAAACTTGAGCACCAACATCATAACAATATATATCCTCAGCTGGCCCACCGTTAATTAATGCTTCTAGAATTTCACCGATTGAGCTAATTAATTCATTATCAATACTATTTTGCTCTAACACCTTATCTAATTCACCAGCTACTGCGCAGGTATAAGCAAGATATTCATTCATAATGCTATTTTGATAACCGGCTCTTAACAACCAATCTTTACTTGCTGATGATAATGGATAGTTGGTTAATCGTTCGACGATTTGAATACGTCCCCAACCATCAACTTTTTGAGCTAGTTTCATTAAGGTATTTTCAATATCATTTTCAGATGATAATGTATTTTCTAATGCAATAGCAGAATATAAGCTAAACTCATTATGCATACCGAATAACATAAATAGTTCGGTTTGTTCGGTGGTAAAACAGCCCAATATAGCAATACTAAATTTAATGATTTCACGATCAGGGCTATTAATGGCTAACCAATAGACAAACTCATATAATTTATCAAAATCAACGTCAATGTTCGGTATTGCTTCAGCTAAATCATCAATAAAGCTTAATGTACGTTCAGTGGTGACTAAATTATACAGTTGCTCGATATTTGATTGATTAGGTTGTATTGTTATTTGTTGAAGCAACATTAGCATATTTTCTGCACAATTTTGTTCTGTTGATGCGCCGTGATGATTGATAACACCATCCATTGCTCCATTTGCCCATTTGAATTCGTTATTATCCAAAGATTCATCAGGGAGTGTTTCCGCTATCTCTGGTAATTTATCTGCATTTTGATAAGGGAGTAAAAACTGATAAATACTGATTCTATTGTTATCCCATACTATTGGGAATGGTTGCTCAGTTGTTGTGTTTAAATTCGTTGTCATTGTTTATCCTTAAAATATCTTATCGTTATCGTGAATGATTAATTGTTTATATCAAAATGCTATAAGTAATCATTAGTTATCATATTATTTCCGTCATGATCATCGAGGAAGTTATCCTCGATATCATTTATCCTTTCACACAGACCACTTGTCGTAGTTGATGAACAATCTCAACTAATTCATTTTGTGCCGTCATTACAGCATCAATATCTTTATATGCCATTGGAATTTCATCAATAACATTGGCATCTTTACGACATTCAACATGTGCAGTTGCTTTAATTTGATCTGCGATGGTAAATTTCTTTTTCGCTTCTGTGCGACTCATAACCCGTCCAGCACCATGAGAACAAGAGCAAAAACTTTCTTCATTTCCCAGTCCGCGAACAATGTAGCTTTTCGCTCCCATTGATCCTGGAATAATCCCTAATTCCCCTTTACGGGCAGAAACTGCTCCTTTACGAGTAACAAAAACATTATGTCCAAAATGATTCTCTTTTTGCACATAGTTATGATGACAATTTACGGACTGTATATAACTAGTGAACTCAATATTTAATGTATTTCTAATAGCCATAATAGTGTTATGCATCATAATTTCACGATTTAAACGAGCAAACTCTTGCGCCCAATTTACCGCCATAAGATAATCATCAAAATGTTCAGTCCTTTCAACAAAGTAAGCTAAATCATTATTTGGTAGATATTTATCAATAAAATAAGTTTCCATATCTTTTTTGGCTAATTTAATAAAAAATTCACCGATAGCATTACCGACACCACGCGAACCACTATGTAACATAATCCAGACTTGTTGATTTTCATCTAAACAAACTTCGATAAAGTGATTACCCGTTCCTAGTGTCCCTAAATGACAGTAATTATTTGTTTTTAAAAAACACGGATATTTTTCGGTTAATTTCTCAAATCCTGGTAAAAGCTGTTGCCAATATTGATCTACAATTGCTGGCGCATCTTGCCAACTTCCCTGATCTTGCCCCATATTTTTAGGCGTTGAACCATGTGGCACATTTTTTTCAATCGCTAAACGTAAAGGCGCTAGATCATCAGGTAAATCAGACGCAGTTAATGATGTTTGTACGGCCATCATTCCACAACCAATATCTACCCCAACGGCTGCTGGAATAATAGCGCCCAGAGTAGGAATAACACTCCCGATTGTTGATCCTTTACCCACATGGACATCAGGCATTACGGCAATGTGTTTAAAAATAAATGGCAATTGTGCTGTTTTTAGTAATTGTTCTTTGGCTTCTTGCTCGACTGGTACACCTTTAGTCCACATTTTTACTGGTCTTGAATTTTCAATTTTTATTACTTCATATTGACTCATTTTTATCTTCCTTTTACATCTGGGCAAAATGCACTCCGCCAGTGGTAATATCTTTATATTGGTTAGATTGCACTAAAGGATGTTACCGTTTATCCATTCGTTTATGACCAAAATTCTATTGGTACATTGCGCTATGAGCGCTTTAGTGCTGGTATCTTTTATCACCACAAAGTGACTTGATTATTTAATTTAAACCATCTCAACATATCTGAATATGCTTGCTTAGGTAGCATTAATATTGCGAAAAGCGTGCCAATAAATAAAAAACCATAGCAATTATTTTTTAATTATTTGTTTTTAAATAAGAATAAATGATTTTTTAAAATAAAGATAAAAATTATCATAGTATTTTTAATACACATTTTTATATAATTTTATATATCTATTTATAAAAATATATAAAATTATGAAAAAGAATGTCGTGTTTGGATTTTTAGGGAATGTATTGGATCAACGTGGTAAAGGAAAACGACGCTGGAAGAATTGGCGACCGACTATTGATTTATGTCATCAATCCGATATGCCAGTTACTCGATTAGAACTGCTCTATTCTCCGAACGATTATGAGCTACTTTGTACCATCGTTAAAGATATTAAGATTTTATCACCTCATACTGAAGTAAACCCCATTGAGGTAAACATTGATAATCCATGGGATTTTGAGCAAGTTTATACCTTCCTTTTTGATATTTCGAAAAACTACGCATTTAATTCAGAACAAGAAGAGTATTATTTACATATCACAACAGGTACCCATGTTATGCAGATTTGTTGGTTTTTACTGGCAGAATCACGCTATTTTCCTGCTAAATTATTACAAATGTCCCCTCCGAAAAAAGAGCCTCTGACCGAAAATAATGAAATTAATGAAATTGAGGAAAACGATCCGATTGCGCTTACCCCTTGCGGGATAATGAGTATTATTGATTTAAATTTAAATCGTTACGATAAAATCCTAACCCGTTTTCAGCAATATGCTCAGCAAGCGACCGAGCTATTAAAATCGGGCATCGCAACTCGTAACCCACAATTTAATCAGCTTATTGCCGAAATCGAACAAGTGGCGAGCCGTTCCCATGCACCTATTTTATTATGTGGACCAACGGGCGCGGGTAAATCATTTTTGGCAAAACAGATTTATTTACTCAAACAAACCAATCATCAAATCAAAGGACAATTTGTTGAAATCAATTGCGCCACTCTACGCGGTGATAGCGCAATATCAACCTTGTTTGGTCATGTTAAAGGCGCCTTTACGGGAGCAAATCTTGCGCGCACTGGATTACTTAAAAATGCCGATGGTGGTTTACTGTTTTTAGATGAAATTGGCGAACTGGGACTTGATGAGCAAGCGATGTTATTAAAAGCCATTGAAGAAAAACAATTTTACCCGTTTGGTAGCGACAAACCGATACACAGTGATTTTCAATTAATTGCCGGTACTAATAAAGATCTCAAACAGGCTATAGCGCAAGGTGAGTTTCGTGAAGATCTGTTTGCTCGAATCAATTTGTGGAGTTATCAACTACCGGGCTTAGTGGATAGAAAAGAGGATATTGAACCCAATATTGATTTTGAATTGGCGCGCTATGCCAAAGAATATGGCATTATGCCACGCTTTAATCAACAGTCACGCCAAGCTTATCTTAAATTCGCTACCTCACCACAAGCCTTATGGCAAGGTAACTTTCGTGAATTAAACAGCTCAATTATTCGCATGGCAACCTTAGCACCGCAAGCGAACATTACCACTGAACAGGTTGAACAAGAAATTAAACGCCTAAGTCAAAATTGGACTTCTACACAAAATAGTTATGATGACCTGATACCTAATGAAATTGATGAATTTGACCGTTATCAACTGGAAAAAGTGATCGAAATCTGCCAAAAAAGTAGTAGTTTATCAGAAGCAGGCCGACAATTATTTGCCATATCCCGAACCAAAAAACAACGCAGTAACGATGCTGATCGCTTAAAAAAATACTTAGCTAAATTTGGTCTGAGTTGGGAAAAAATACATAGTTACAACGGATGATCTAATAAAAAAATGATTTACTAGTTTACATATTAATAAACTTTGGTCTAGAATACGCCCACTTTCCTGAATAGTGCTGCTGCAGGAAACAGTAATTATCCTCTCAAATTGAGAGGACGGTATTTTATTGTTTTCTAGGTGGCTATTATGTCTACATTTACCCGTTTACAAAAACGTTTATCCCGATGTGGGATTGAAACTCATTTTAATAATGATATCTATACATTTAATAAACAAGATATTACAGCACAAGTACTGTTACCCAATCCGTTACCTTTAGAAGAAAAAGCAGTTGAGCAATTACTTGATTTTGCATCGGTAACAATGCCCAATAATGACGGCAAAGTTTGCGCTGCAAGGGCTACGCCGGACTTTCATCCCGGCGCGATTGCACCTGTTGGAAGTATTGTTGCCACTACTCCTAATTTAATTATTCCTGCGGCGATAGGCACAGATATTAATTGTGGTATGCGCCTGTTTACTACTGGTTTAAGCCTTAATGAGGTGACTGAACAAAAATCAAAACTCATTGAGCAATTAAAACAGGTGTTATTGCATGATGAGCGCGATGTGCCGGTTACACCCACATCTTTTCAAGCACTCTTTGATGAAGGCCTTACCGCTTGGTTGAATGCTTTACCACAACAAGGTTTATGGAATAGTGTCAATTTTGATCGACTAAGGCATGAGATTAGCAAAATTTCTGGCAATGATCTACTTTCAGCCGATAGCCAGTATGCTCCCGAAGCCTTTTTTGAAAAACGAGCGATTATTCGTCCGGCAAGTTTAGGCACAGTAGGTTCAGGTAACCATTTTGTTGAATTACAAATTGTTGATGAAATTATTGATCGCCATGTCGCTTATCAATTAGGTTTAAAGAAAGATGCTATTGTGGTTATGATCCATACTGGATCACGTGATGTCGGTTTTTATATTGGCAAACGTTGGCAAGATAAAGCCAAAGCATTATGGCCTGCTGATCAAAAATATCCTAAATCAGGTTTATTTGCTTTGACTGACAATCATGCTCAAGAGTATTTGCAAGCGATGGGTGTTGCTGCTCGTTATGCTTGGATAAATCGCATTGTGATCACAGAGCTGGTGCGTAAAACCTTTAACACACTCTTTAAGCAGGATGCGAGTCAATTATTGGTCGATATATCACACAATGTTATTTTTCCTGAAAATGGTATGAATATTCATCGTAAAGGCGCAACACCCGCACACTTAGGTGAAATCGCTTTAATACCCGGATCTATGGGTGATTATTCTTATGTTGCAATCGGAAAAGGTCATCCTGATTGGTTATGGTCTTGCTCGCATGGCGCAGGACGAGCAGAAAAAAGGCAAACGATGCGCAGTAAGAAATTAGCTTCAGATAACTCTTTATTGCCATGGCAATGCGTAACTTTGAAACAAGAGCGACTATTTGAGGAAGCGCCTGCTGCATATAAACCTATTACGCCCGTCATTCAAGCGCAAGAAAACGCTGGTTTGATTCAAACCGCCGTTAAACTTAAACCTTGGATAACGTTTAAAGTATGATGTAAAAAAGATTTCAGTTTCTTTAAAAAATTGGGATCTTTATAGAGAGTAAATAAAGATAATGGCTGATGTCATTATCTTTATTATTTTATTTCTATTATTGCTGATTTGATCTATTATTTTAATCAATCATTAATAACCGGCAGCCAAACCATCACCACGAGGATCGGTTGCCCCCATTAATCTATGATTATCGGCATCAATTAAAATTGCACCTGCATGCCCCATGGTATCGGTATAATCATCAACGACTTTCACATTATGTCCACGCGATTTAAGAGTATCAATAATATTCTTAGCAACTCGCCCTTCTATTTTAAGATCATTGGATGATGCTCCCCAAGTTCGCCCATGTAACCATCTTGGTGCATTAATGGCATCTTGAGGAGACAAATTAAAATCGACAATTCGCGTAACGATGGCAGCTTGAGTTTGTGGTTGCCCTTCTCCTCCCATAGTGCCATAGACCAGATACGGTGCACCCTCTTTAAATAACATAGCCGGATTTAAGGTATGAAAGGTTCGTTTATTGGGCTCTAAACGATTAATATGGTTGGGATCGAGTGAAAAAAAGCTCCCTCTATTTTGTAGCAAAATCCCAGTATCTTTGGCGACAATTCCTGAACCAAAATCATGATAAATACTCTGAATGATAGAAACCGCATTCCCTTGTGCATCAACAACGCCAAACCAAACCGTATCCCCTTTTGGATCTAATGGCTTAATATCGATACGTGCAGTTTGCATATCAATTTGTTTAGCTTGCTCTTGACCATGCTGAGAGGATAATAAGAACTCAAGCGGGATAGGGTTAAAATCAGGATCCGTCAAATATTTATCACGATCGGCAAACGCTTGCTTGGTCGCCTCAATGATTAAATGATAATAATCAGCACTGCCTTCGCCTAATGATTTAACATCAAAATTATTTAATATATTAAGAATCTCTAAAGAAGCCATCCCTTGTGTATTAGGAGGCAAATTATAAGCCGTATACTGTCGATAGTTAACATGAATAGGAGAAACCCATGTTGCTTTATGGTTAGCAAAATCATCTAAGGTCAACACACCGCCATGACGCTTTAAATCATCAACAATTTTCTGAGCAATATTGCCACGATAAAATACCGTTGCACCGTCATTGGCAATAGACTTTAATGAAGTTGCTAAATCAGGTTGTTTGAGAATTTCGCCGATTTGATAGACCTCACCATCGTTTTTTAGAAATACTCTTTTAAACTCATCAAAACGTTTAAGATCGCGAAACTCTTTATCCTTAGTATCAATATTGACTGTAGACAAATAATTTAAACTCGGTGAAACGGCAAATCCATGTTCAGCATAATTGATTGCCGAATCAAACAACTTATTCCACGGTAAAGAGTTATTCATACTTTTTGACGCATATTGATAAGCCTCATCCCAACCAGAAACCACGCCAGGGACGGTATTAGCAGCTAAATAACCACGCGACGGAATTTTATCTAACCCTTGTTGCTTATAAAATGCAATCGTCGCCAGACTACCCGATCGCCCGCTTGCGTTTAATCCCTTAATTTCTTTAGTTTTTGAGTTATAAATTATCCAAAAATTATCACCACCAATAGTATTCATTTGTGGATAAACAACCGCTAATGTCGATGCAACCGCAATAGCAGCATCAACCGCATTACCACCTTGATGTAACACATCCAGACCGGCTTGAGTTGCTAAATAATTTGGCGAAGTCACCATAACATTAGTTGTGATCGGATTAAGACATCGAGAAGGCGTCTCACAATATTTACCTGTTTCTGAAAAAGGCAACGGTTCCGCCTGACACAAGCCACTCACGAGCAACATACTTAATAACAGCTTAACTTTATATTTCTTTTCCATTTTAACCATTCCTCATCTATTAATGATAACTAAGGAATGCATTTTTTATGCCAAAAATTATAAACCCAAAACTATTAAGTAAAATTACCATGACATATCAATTCAGCACCAAAGACGTGAACTCTATCTTCAAGGGCAATAAATATTAATTAATTTAACTAAAAACAGCTCAATAACACGGAAACTATTAAAAAAAATTGCAATGAAACGGTATAGACTCCTGGATAATTTTTACAAATTGTGGAGTTTAAATAGCAAAAGAGAGAAGATTTGAGTTTAAAGATGAAAATCATACTAAACCAAACAAAAGGCTAAATGATTATTGCTAGAATTTATAATAACTAAAAGATGCGCAAATAAAAAATATCAGTAATATTATCGGTTTTGGTTAATCACTGCTCAGTATAAATAAAAATATGTTATATTGCTTTTTGAGTGATTTTATAAGATGTTAAAACTAAAATAATTGAATATTGTTAACTTAAAATACGTTTTATAAATGAAATGATTGAATTAAAAAAATCATTGCAAGGAATGGAGAATGGAAGATAATCAAAATGGAGCAAAGCAATTAGCTCAAGAACAAGAAAATATCACCTTTGAAAAACTCACGCCAACGACTCTTTCGCCTGATGAAATGCGCGGTTATAACGAAGCGCTCGATTTTGTATTCAAAGAAAAAGATTTGCTGAACATTGCTATTAGTGGACCTTATGCCTCAGGAAAAAGCAGTGTATTTAAAACTTATGAAGAAGAGCATGAAGAACTTAATGGTATTCATATTTCACTTTCTTATTTTTCACCTAATCTAAAGTCAAAAATAAAAAACAAAAATCCAGATGATGAATTCACTTTTAATGATGAATTAATGTTAGAAAGAAAGATTATTAACCAACTTATTCATCAAATCGATCCAAAGCAAATTCCCTCGACAGATTTTAAAGTTAAAGCTGAGTCAAAAAGCTGGATTAATATATTTTGGGCGAGCATTATTTCTTTGTTTTTCTGTTGTTTTATTTATATTGATAAAACACTATTAAATAAATGGTTAGAAGAGCCGACTCAATTAACTTTGATACTTATCGGTTCGTTATTTGCTCTGATAACTTTTGTTTCTTATAAATTTATCGATCTTCAAAATAGAAAAAATCTTATTAGAAAACTAAAAATTTTTCAGAATGAGATTGATATTTCATCATCAGAATGTGATGTTTCTTACTTTGATAAATATTTGGATGAAATTATTTATATCTTAGATAAATCAAAATTAGATTTTATCGTTTTTGAAGATATTGATCGTTATGATGATAACCTGATACTCAGTAAATTAAGAGAATTAAATTATATCTATAATAAAAGACAAAAAAATAATAAGAAAAAACTATTTAAATTTATTTATAAATCATTTGAATTTATTTGCAAACCATTTAAATCTATTTGTAATAAAATACAGAAAAATCACAAGGAAAAACAAAAGGAAAAACAAAAGGAAAAACAAAAGGGAAAACAAAAGGGAAAACAAAAGGGAAAACAAATCAAATTTATCTATCTAATTAAAGATGAAATTTTTGAATCAAAGGAACGCACAAAATTTTTTGATTTTATTTTACCTATTGTACCGGTTATGGATAACTCTAATTCATTAGGAAAAATGAAAGAACTATTTAAAAGTAAAAATATTTATAGTGATTTTTCAATATCTTTTTTAGATACTTTATCATTATATTTAGATGATATTAGGCTCATTAAAAATATTTGTAATGAATATATCATTTATAAGAAAAAATTACCCCATCAAGCCAGTTGGTTTAAAAAAGAAAATTTATTAGCTATTATCGTTTATAAAAATATTTTTCCAGCAGACTACTCGTTAACGCGCTTGGGATTAGGGCAAGGCGTTGTTCATCAAATTATTGAATCATTAATAAAACAAAAAAATTCTTTTTATGAAACTCAAATTGAACAACTTGATAGTAAAATCCAGTTAAAAAAAGAGGAAATTGAAAATTTAGAAACGAACCATTTAGAAAGTATTGATGAGTTAGAGGCTTTATATATCAAATTACCATCCGAAATTTATTCCGTTGACTATCAATTTGATGATGGAACAAAAATTTCTGATTTAAATAGAATAGAATTGATTTCTAGTTTGAAAAAAAATGACTATAAAATTAATAATGGGTATCGAGATAGCTATTCTCCTTATTATAAAGAAATTGATTGCAGACAATATTTTAATGATCTTGAGCAAAATAGCGAATATATGCGTAGGAGTGAAAAACTTAATATTATTCTATATAATAAAAAATTAATACTTCGAGAAGAAATTAGAATATTAGGAATAGATAAACTATCATTCAAATCATATAAGAAAATCTCTGAAATAATCAAAATTAATCAGGATAATAATATTTCTATAGATACTTTATTTAAAGATTTTATTAATAATTATTTAATAGAACATGTTGAGAATAAACAATATAAATCTGAGTATGATAAAGTATTATCTTCATGTTATTTTCCGCTATTACGTGTATTGCTTATTCAAGGTTATATTGATGAAAATTATAATGATTATACGAGTTTCTTTGATGAGCAAGGATTATCTCAAAATGACACGCTATTTCTGCGTAATATTAATGAACATATAAAAAATGACTGGGAATTTGAATTAAAAAAAACTGAGATAGTACTAAAAAGATTGAATTCCGACAATTCAAGTAAATTTAACGAACCTGCTGTATTAAATTACTCTTTATTAGATCATATTCTATCAACAAACAAAACAAGTGATTTATCTCAATTTATCAATTTATTAAAATCAAATCGTGAAATTGATTTTATTAATAAATATTTGGCAAAATCTTATACTTTATTAATAAATAACGACACACAATATCAACCTAAATACCTATGTTTATTTGTGAAAGAAATAAATATTCAATTATGGAATATATGGGATTCTATTAATATATTTGATAAAAGACTTTATGTTTATCTTTCGTTTATTCACAATCAACCAATAGAATTTGAAATCATGAATGAAGAGGATTATCTAAAAGATTTTATTGAACGCTCAACTGATTTTCTGTGTATTGATGAAGAATGGAATAGAATTTTTGATTTACTTGATAATAAACAAAAAATAACGAATGCTTTTGAAATAATGAATATTCAGTTCAAAAAAATTGAGCATTCAACCCCAGAACTCTTAGCATTAGTTGAAGCAAACAATTACTATAGATTAAACTATATTAATATAAAACATATATTAGAAAACAAATATAATCTAACCAATTTCGATTCTCACATTATAGAAACTATATTGTCATTAAGTAATGATGCGCCAATTAAAGTATATTTTAAAAGAAATCCTGCACCACTAGTCCTATCCATTGCTAAATCAGATATCTCAATAATCGATGATAATGAAGATACCTTATTATTTATTCTGAATTATAATTTTGATTTTGATGATTTTTATGATTTTTATGGTTTTAATGATTTTGATGATTTTGATTATTTTTATGATTTTGATTTTGATATACCTTTATCCATTCAAAAAGATTATATAAATAAAATTTCATTAACCATTAAAAATGATTATATAAATAAAATTTCATTAACCATTAACTTATTGGAACGAGTAACCGATAGAGCTATTTGGAATAAGCTACTTGAAAAACAAAAAATAGAATATTCAGCCGAGAATATTGTTTACTATTTTTTTAATTATGAATTGGAAGATGAACATGAAAATAAGGAAAGGAAAATCAATAATCAACTAGCCGATTTCATTAACAATGATAACGAAAATATAACACCACAACAGGCTGATTTAGAAAAATTAATATTAGATGAAGATGATCTAAATTTATTCTTTAGACAAATAATCCTTAATACTAAATTAAATCCTGATAAATACAGTATGTTAATTGCATGGTTTAATGGTAGATATTATCCAAACTTTGATTGTAAAGAGCTTAGTAAGGAAAATATATCAATTCTGATTCAGCTTAAAGCTATCGTTTTGGAAGAAGAACAAGATTTAAATTTTATAAGAGAAAATTATCCAGATAATATTCAAGAATTTATTATCCATAATTTTAACGACTATATTAACATACTAGATGAAAATTCTTGGCTCATAAATGATGAAGAAATCATAAGTCTTCTATCAGAAGAAATAAGCTTAAATAAGAAATTTTCATTATTAGCTTTAACGAAAGAACCAATTTCGATTAATAATAAAAATTATCCGACAAAATTACAAAACTATATTTTAAAAAATAACTTTGATGTTAGTGATCTCACTTATATAACCAATCATCAATTTTATAACTCTACTACTGATGAAATAAAAGCAACAATCAAGCATCTGTGCGTTGAATATCAGGAAGAAATTTTAGAATTTAGAAAAATTTCTTATAGTTTATTAATCGAATTACTAAAAATTACAGAGTTTTCACTAGACGATAAATATATTTTGTTATGTAACCAAATAAATCAGTTAAATATTGAAGAAACCTATCAAGCATTTAAAATTTTAGAACAAGATTCCACAAATCAAAGTCTTTTTTCAAATCTATTTATATTTAAAAGACCAAGTTTTGATGATACCACCTTAAATCAAAACATAATGGAAGAATTGAGTCAAAAATGGAAATTAAAATATGAAAGAAAAGATGGCAAAATTATGGGTTATGGACAGAAGTTAATTGAAAATTAAATTTAATTATTAACAATCTAAATTTATACATAAAAAAACTAACTAATTTAAAATTTTTTTATTTACCATTATTTGGATAAATACACTTTGCAATAGCACACCACTAATACTATAAGGTGGGAAAATTGTTTATAGATTTAGATTAGTTATAAGATTATTAATAATAGCTAATCAAAAAAGCGGATGTTTGTTCAAACGTATTATTAAAAAGCTTTAATTTTAAATTAGTTGAACGATTTAAAATGAAACGGCATAGACTTCTGAATAATTTTCACAAAAATATAATTGAAAGCAAAGGATAAAAAATTTTATTTAAAAATAAGAATTATGATTATCGGTTTAAATTAGTCGATATAAAGTATGTGCAAAATATGATATATTAAATTTTAGTTGCTTTTTCAAAGCATTAAGATAGAGATTTAAAGGTTTAAACAATATTAACTTTATCGACTATATAATTATAACGATTAAAATTAGGATTCGCTTTGTTAGTATTGAATTTAATATATAAATCAGCGAACAATGAAAGGATAAATGCTGATATTATTGTAAATAAATATTAATATACTGGAAGATATTAAAATAATAAGTAGGTATTATAATGTCAAGTACTGATTCAGTTAACATTAATAAATTAAGTGAGTTTGTTTCTTTTCTAGAGAAATTACCGAAAGGTTTTATTTTATCTAGAGGGCATTCTAAAGATTTTTCATTACTACCAGGAGCATTTCGGAAAGATTCAAGCGGAAACCGATTGTACAGTAAAGCTGAAATACAAAAATTTATTGAACATTTTGAAATTAATTCATATCCATATTTAAAAAATGCAAATGATGTCAAAGAAGATAAAGAGTTGATGGTTTATGCTCAACACTTCGGTTTACCTACAAAATTATTGGATTTTACATATTCACATATTATATCTTTAATGTTTTGTCTTGAAAATGCATTTGATGATAATGAATCAGACGATGGGGTTGTTTGGTTTTTAAATCCCTATGCTCTTAATGGAAAAAGTACCAATGGAGAATCAAAAAAAATTTTTATAATACCAAAAGATTCAAAATTATTAGATCAAATTTCAGGACCTGTTGTAGTTACTTGTCGCCGAATACATGAAAGAATAAGAACCCAAGATGGTTTGTTTGTTTATTTTCAAGAAGAAAATTATTCTAAATGTTTGGAAGAATATGCTGATGACTCTATTTTAAGAAAAGTAATCATAAATAGAGAAGCAAAAAAAGGAATCTTGAGATCATTAAATTCTCTAGGTGTTGGTTATCACTCATTATATCCAGAATTATCATCAGTTGCGAAAGATATAATTTTAAAGCAACACATTGAAGAATATATTAGAAGTTTAGAAGAGGATAATGATAATGAAGTTTGAAAACATTAATTATAAGGACCAAAACACTGCAATTAAAGATTTGATGCAACAAATTAAAAAAGGTTATAAATTACAATCTTTATCAGTTGAAGAGATTGATAATCTAACCAAAGATGATTTGTTAAATTATGTTGATTCAATAATTCTCCAGCCAGATTATCAACGAGAGTATAGGTATTCAGTTTCAGATGAAAGTCTATTAATAGAATCTCTATTACTCGAAATACCTATTCCAGCTATTTTTTTAGCTAATGATAAATTCAATGGTGTTCAAGTTTTGAATGTTGTAGATGGGCAGCACCGTTTAACTGCATTTTTTAGATTTTGGGAGAATAAGTTTGCTTTACAAGATTTAAATTTGTTAAGTGAATATAATAAACAAAAATTTTCTCAATTAGATATAATGATTCAATCGAAATTAGCATCATCCACAATTCAACAAATCATATTTAAAGAGTTTCCAGGAAAGGATATAGAGTTAGAAATATTTAATAGATATAATAAAGGAACTAAACCTCTTACTCCACAAGAAATTAGAAATGCAATTTATAGTTCAAAAGTAAATCAATATGTTAATAAGTTTTGTTCTGATATTTATATTAATAAAACAGATAAAATACTTGAACGTGTATATAATATAACTGAAGATCGCTATCTGAAGAAAAAAATACAAGAAAGTATTTTTGTTATATTAAGCATTCTTGAACATGGAATTCAAACAACGCATAAAAAATCCCCGGAATATGCGGAATCATACATGAGAGAAAAATCAGAACAAGAAGAAAATTTAAAAATTCAATTCCAAAAAATAGAAAACATTAAGGGTAATATAGAAAGTAATGAAGAATATAAAAATAAACTTACTGGTGAATACACAAGTAATGAAAATAAATATAAAAGCGAATTTAATAAACTGAATAGAAATTTTGAGGATTTTAATTATTTCATAAAATATATATCAACAAAAATAACTTATCCTTTTTCAAGAGAAATATATGGCGTTTCAAGTAGAAATTATAAATTTCAAATATCAATTGCCATGATTCTTGCAGGGATAATGAATAAGGCTTTTGTAGCAAATAAGACTATATCAGAATTAAAGTCTGTAGATAGTATTTTATCATATCTTAAGTCATCTTTATCTAAATCATATTTAGAAGATCGAGAATATAATGCTTCATCAACTAATACCTTTGAGATAGAAAAATTAATTAATGAGATAAAACTTGATGAGCTTTTTAATTAAAAATTAGACATTATCTTTTGTTAATTGAATATGATAATTAATTTTGTTCAAATATTTAGATACATAGTGCTCTCTATTTTTATAAAAATATAAACTTCAATTTATGGTTTAGAAAAGATAATGTTGGCGTAACCATAAAGATTTAAAATAAAAATATATGACTACAACCTAACAGATCTTATTTTTTTATATGCTATTTACCGTAATTAATGGACAATTTTGACGAGATAGTAGAAAAAAATTCAGAGACAGTAAATAGTTAACGAAATTCTCTTATATAATAATTCTTATTAGTTTAATTAATGGCATCTAAGCATAGATTAAAATATACCAAATTTGATAAGTGGATAAGACAATTATCAAATTGATTAAGTATAACAAACGCTATATTGAAGATACGTAAATTCAAAGGTTTAATATTAAACAGTAAAACTTATTCCACTTCTTTTAATTCACTAGCACTACAGATAAGTTTGGCTTTTATGGCTTGGTTTTTATCATTTGAATAATCCGCCCAGCAGCTTTTCATCGATGAATCAATTTTTTTGACCAATTGGACTTCATTGTGATTATAGCTGCAACTAACGTAGCTACCACCTTTATCATAGACAGAATTAACTTGCCAAGTGAGGTCATGTTTTTGGCCATCGATAATCCCAATTTCAGGCTTTAATTGGAATAATTTAACCGGTTCATCGGAATAAACACCTATACCACTGAGTAACAGGTGGCGATCTTTTTTATCGGAAACTTGCCAGCCTTCGGGAATATTTTCTAGCTCGGGATGGTCGGATTTAATGTTGATTCTGGCCGGGCAATCAATTTCGTCAGCATTGGCTATACTTATAGCTGCAAACCAAACCATTGCCACTAAACTTATACTGAATATCTTGCCTCGCATATCATCAATCCTATTTAAATTGTATCTTACTTATTGTTAAGATTTTTAATTATAGCAATAATTTAAATCAAGTTAGCTGATTATTCAAATTCTGTTTTATCAGAATTGTGTTGCGCGATACTGTAAATTAGGCTGTTTAATCCACTCTTGAGCATCAATGATTGCCAGTTCTCTGGCATCCTTCTGTTTTGTCACTGCCAGTACATGATTAGCTGCATTAGCGGCTAACTCAAAGGCATTTAGTTGTGATTTGCCATTAACTAAGTGGGCCGTGAATAAACTACAAATTAAGTCCCCAACACCTAATGGGCGATAAGGGAAGTCATATAGTGGTCGTGCAAGGTGATAGTTTTTCAATTTGGTGGCCAAAATCATCTCAAACAACTCTGTGGTTTTGCCTGCATGAACTAGATTTTTGACTAATACCGCTTGGATAGGTTGATTTTGTAGTTTTTTGATTGCTGTTTGTACATCGTCAAACGTCTTAATTTCGATATTCGATAATAATTGCAGTTCTAATAAATTGGGGGTGATATAGTCTGCGTGTTTGATGGCTTGTTTAGTGAAGAAATCAATAATATTTTGCGGCAATGAGCTACCTTTATAGATATCACCGCCCATAACCGGGTCGCAAACATAAATGGCATTCGGGTTATAGTATTTAATTTTTTTTACCGCTTCGAGGATCTCTTCGCCCTGTTCGGCAAGGCCGATGTAACCCGATATGACAGCATCAATTGATTTTAGAACGCCAATTTTTTCTAAGCTGTTTACTATTCGAGTAATTTGTTGAGCGCCCAGTACAATACCATCGTAATCAGGATAAACCGTATTACTCGATAGTTGTACTGTGTGGATCGGCATAACTTCAACGCCTTGTAATTGCATGGCCAATGTGGCAACTTTGTTGCCAGCATAACCATAAACAACATTAGATTGAATTGATAGAACGGTTTTCATAAATAGTCGCCTTTTTATTCATCATAATAGTGATAGCCACTTAATAGATAGATGCTGATAATGGATAGCATTGCTAAACCGCAATAAAATAAGGCTAATGGTAACCAATTAGTTCCGTGTTCATAAATAATATATCCACCCAACAATGGAATTAAGCTACCAAAAATGGCTGCGCAAGCTTGATAGCTCATGGATAAGCCGGTATAGCGAATTCTGGCTGGAAAAACTCGGCTTAAATAACCAGCTATTACCCCATAGAAACCACTGTAACAAAGTACATTTAATGAAATACCAATAATAAAGCTAGTTTTTGTTCCTGCCTGAATAATTGGAAACAACAGAAAGACTGACGCCATAGCGAATACCGCCGAGACAATTAAAAAGCGTGTTGCTGAGAACTTTTCTGAAAAGTAAGAGATAAATGGTTGCGCAATAAAGTGTACCATCGCAATCCAAAATAGCGCATCAACGATGACCTTTTTTTCAATACCAAGCGCCATAGTAGTATACCCAATCATTAGCGTATTAGAAAAAATACCACTAAATGACAGTACATTGGCGCATATGGCTAATATCAGTATTGGCGTTGCCTGTTTAAACACCTCAATAATTGGTACCGACTCTTTTTGTTTCAGGCTAGCTTGCTTTTTAGCTGATTCAATAAATACGGGTGACTCGGTTAAGGTAATTCTGGCAATGATACCAACAATTAATAGAACAAAACTGGCTAAAAACGGGATACGCCAATAACCACTATCAATAAGTTTATCAGTAGGCAAGCTAATGATATAAGAAAAAACCAGTAATGCGAGGATATTACCTGCCGGGCTACCCCACTGAGCAAATGATGAGAAAAAGTTTTTCAAGCCTTTCGGCGCATGCTCATTGGCCATTAATACCGCACCACCCCATTCACCACCGACAGCAATACCTTGTAATATTCGTAAGCCAACTAACAGTATTGGTGCGGTGATCCCCGCTTGTGGATAAGAGGGTAACAAGCCAACACACGTTGTAGCAATGCCCATTAACAGCAAGGTAATAATTAACGATTTTTTACGCCCCAAACGGTCGCCAATATGGCCAAAAATGATTGCGCCTAATGGTCGAGATAAAAAACCAACGGCAAAAGTGGCAAAAGCCCCTAAAACTTGCAAAAATGGATTATCATAAGGGAAGAAGAGCTGACCAAAAAATAATACTGATGCTAACGCATAGATATAAAAATCATACCACTCAATAGTAGTACCAATAAAAGCAGCAAAAGCAACTTTTTTAGCAGATGAATTGGGCATAGTTAGACCTTGGCGGAGCCGATGATGAATGTAGTTAGTTGAAACAGAGAAACTAACACAAAACCATTAATATCACAATTTGTAATCTGATAAGAGAGGGAAAATTATCTAAAAAGCCAAAGTATTAAAACACTAAAGTATTAAAAAACTAAAGTATTAAACCACAATGTCAGCTTTATAAAAATAGTTCGATGAATTAGTAAAACTCTATGTTTTATTCAATTATATATATTATGCTTAAAATAATTGAATTAGCTACTAGCAATGACTTAATTTTTTATTAAAAATTAGCTATTGCTAGTAATTTACTTGGCGATTATTATTCAATAATAAATTCTTCTAAAGGTGGATATTCTCTGATAACGCCTTCTAACGCCTTATTGTTACTTAGGATAAGTTGGTTGTTTTCCAATAATTCAATAGCTGGTTTAAATAATATATCTTCAATATTATCGGAATTGATCTTCATTAGCTCAACACTATAAGTCCAACAATTGTTAGGAAGCTTATCGTAAAGAAGAGATAAGACACATTTATTTTCATCATCAATAAAAATAAATTTACCAGCTTCTTCTTCTTCATCAAAATATTCACTTTCACGTACTGGGTATCTAAAATATGAATCTCGATGTACCATACTTTCCCAAAAAATAATATGAATTAATGGAAATGGCATTTCACTTATTGATTTATCAAAAACCGTTTCGCCACTAAAACATAATTGAAAGTTCAAATAGCCATAAGGTTCTGTTCCTGTTTTGGCATTTATCTTTGAAATCGGAACATTTAAGCTAATCCACTCACAAAACCAACCGTTGTTAAACTTTTTTGTTGTGTATTTTGTCGAATCTATTTTGTATTGCTTAGCATTTTTATCAAAATAGGCTTTGATTTTATCTGAAATAGTACTTTTTAACACCTCGACTTCTTCAGTGAATCTTTTGTACTCATTTAATGCATTGGTAATTGCTATACCTTGTTTGCGCATAATATTATTTTCCATTGTTGACCACTCCAATTAAATGTTAGATGAAGATACATCAGTTCCAATATTGCGAAAATGATAATTAATTTTTAAGTCAGGATCTATGTTGAGGTTTAGATTGGTGAAAGCGTTAAATGTTCTGAGATCTAAACAATCCAAAAAGCTGATTAAATCGTCCCCAATATTTCGAAAATGATAATTAATTTTTAAGTCAGAATCTATGTTGAGTTTTAGGTGAGAGAAAGAATCAAATTTTCTAAAATCTAAACAACCCAAAAAGCTGATTAAATCATCTAAATAATGCTGTAATTTTGGATTATGACTTTGATGCTTAATTTTATGTATTTTATGTATTTTATGTATTTTATGTAAAAAATTTAACCACGTTAAACTTTTCCAATTCTTATTTTTACTGGCTTTAATAGCATTAAACGTATCAACATAATTAGCTAAATAGATTAAATAAGATGTTGCATCCTCTTTTGTCGATTTAAAAAACTGCCACTCTCTTTCTATTTGATCTTCTGAAAAAGAATAAGCGCCCCATTTTAACTCAAATATATAAATTTCCTTTTTGCCATTCACGACGAAATTGAAGACAATATCAGGTTCACAACTTCTACGCTTATTATTAAAAGTATCTTTTTTAGATGGCCAAAAATCAATATTAGCTTTTATCTGTAACTTGCTATCATCAATTAAATTAGTTTTAATGCCAGCGATAGATGTAATGAAAAAATAAATTTCTTTAGCTTCAAAATAACGTAGTGGACCAAATATTGTGGAGGTAATGATATCTTCTCGAGGTATTCTAATATTATTTTGCTCTTTTAAAAGATAATGGCATTTTTTCTTAATAACTGCATGTAACACTTTCCAACTCCTTAATATTTTCAAACTATCAATAATAGTTCTTCCTGAAATTAGTTAGTAACACCGTTCGATAAATTAATCATAAATATCATGGTATTAATCAACTACAATATTTATTTTAATTGTAGTGATTATACATCGTATTACATAGGATCATAGGGATTTGTTAACTATATTATTTACCGTTAATATGGTTAAGGTTTAATCTAATTATATCCATTACCAATAACGACGTTAGTACTATCAATGCATGTTAACTGGTTAAGTTGGCAAATAGTGTTATTTTATTAAGATAACTATATTATTTAGATTACAAGTTATGATCATACGCCATTTTAAAATCCAATTTTGCCATATTGGTAAGGCTAATCAATTAAAAGCAATTTTTTAGTAAAACAGTTAGCTATAAATAATTGAGAACTAAATGATCTCTCAAGATTTTTTTAGAATCAAAGAAGATAAAATTATCTTATCAGGATTGCTTACCTAGTTATTATCCGTTTAGATATACTGCTAAGACTAATTATTTAGTATTGCGTATTAGTCTATTAATATGGATCCCCAAATAGACCACCTCATCATCGGATATTGAATAATGATAAGTTTGATCGATGTACTGTTTTACTTTTTCTGCAATATGCATCGCATAAGGATAATGCGAGGATATTTGTTGATAAAGATCATTATTATCTTCTTGTAATTGATTATGGGCATAAAATCGTTCTACAAAAAATTTAATATGGGTAATAAAACGGCTATAGTGAATTGATGAGGTATCAATTGGCACGCCAACGGAATACTTCACCAAATTCACTATCGAATTTATCATTTTGGCATATTGAAATGCGTTAAGATTTTGCGTGCTGGTGGTTTGAGCGTTAATCAGATGAAATGCAATATTGCTCGCTTCTTCTTCGGGAAAAGCGAGATCATATCTGGTATTAAGTAACTCAATAGCTTGCTTAGCAATATTAAACTCTTGTGGATAATAATTTTTTATTTCCCAATGTAGTTTGTTGGGGATGAACAGGCCCTGTTTAACTCTTTCGACCGCAAAGTAAATATGATCTGTTAAGGTTAAATAAATATTATTATTCAGTTTTCTGTTTAAGTCATTTTCAGCTAATGTGATGATTTCTTTGGTTATCTGAAAAAATTGAAAAGGCACTTCTTTAACTAAATCGGTGATATAAGCAAGCTTGACATTATTCTCTAAAAAGATTTTATCTACTCGCTCATCATCAATAGTATCACCTGGTTTTTTACCAAAACCAATGCCTTTGCCTAATACAATTTTCTCGATACCCTCTTCTTCGACTAAAACGACACTAGAATTTAATACTTTTACCACCAAAATCATTATTCACACCCCAGCTATTTGTCGTAAATAGCTTTACCATTGGTTTCAATCACTTTTTTATACCAATAAAACGACTGTTTTTTTAATCTAGCTAAGGAGCCATTACCTTCATCATCTTGATCGACATAAATAAAACCATATCGTTTTGACATTTGCGAGGTGCCAGCACTCACTAAGTCAATTGGTGCCCAACTGGTATAAGCAATTAACTCCACGCCCTCATCAATGGCCTCTTTCATTTGTTGAAAATGTTCTTTAAAGTATTCGATTCGATAATGGTCATGTACGGTATCACCCTCTAACTTATCAATCACGCCGATACCATTTTCGACAATCATCATTGGAATATTATAGCGGTCATAAAGTTCAATTAGCGAAATTTTTAGCCCTTTAGGATCGATTTGCCAGCCCCATTCTGAGGATTTTAAATAAGGATTTTTAACGCCTAAAACAGTATTACCTGGAGTCCGTTCAGCATTAGGATCTGCTGATTCTGTTATTGACATATAATAGCTAAAAGATAAGAAATCGACGGTATTTTGTTTAAGAAGTTGCTTATCGCCCTCTTCAAACTTAATATCAATTCCTTTTTGTTTTAAATTGGTCAATATAAGTTTTGGATATTCACCTTTAATCTGCACATCAGCATAAAAGTAATTTTCAAGGTTTTTTTTCAATGTCAATTCGACATCCATCGGTTGACAAGTTAATGGGTAGGTGGTTAATTTAGTTAGCATACAGCCTATTTTACAATCTGGAATTTTTTCACGGGCGATCTTGGTAACTAGTGCACTTGCTACAAATTGATGATGTAAAGCTTGATAGATATCTTGTTCAAGTTGCCCGTCTTTACATTTATTCGGAATAATTCCGGCTGTGGTAAACGGATGTCGATGGATACTGTCTATTTCATTAAAGGTTAACCAGTATTTTACATAAGCGCCAAACTGGTCAAAACAAACGGTAGAAAAACGGACAAAATCATCAATTACTGAACGTTTTACCCAACCATTATATTTAATACTTAATGCTATTGGCATTTCATAATGTGATAAGGTGACAATGGGTTCAATTGCAAGTCGTTTCATCTCTTTAAAGACATTTTTATAAAACTCAACGCCTTCAGGATTTGGCGTAAGTTCCTCACCTGTCGGAAACAGCCTTGACCAAGCAATTGATAAACGTAATGTCTTAAATCCCATTTCAGCAAAAAGTGCTAAATCTTCTTTATAGCGATGATAAAAATCAATCCCTCGTCGTTTCGGGTAATTTTTATCAGAAGGATCGTTTATTGCTGCCATTACTCCTTCACTGGTTACTGCCATATGAGCAACATAATCTTTGACATCGAGATTTGGTTTATAGGTTGCTATATCTGCAACAGAAAGTCCCTTGCCGTCAATATTCCATGCGCCTTCAACTTGATTGGCGGCTATCGCTCCGCCCCATAAGAAATTATCTGGAAATACTAAATTTTTCATCTTTTACTCTCCTTTGTTTAATATTTTCGGCTTTATTTCTAGAACAATATCGTCGTTAGTGACTTGTTTGTTTTCATTAATAGTGGAAATAGCATAGTCTTCTGGATTGGTGACTAAAAATATTACAGTAGGATCTAGTTGTTTATTTTTAATGATGTTGATATCAAATTTAATTAAATCATCACCAATATCGACAATATCGCCAACATTAACCAGTGTCTCAAAGCCATCTCCATTGAGTTGTACCGTATCGATTCCTATATGAAAAAGCAGATCAGCGCCATTATTTAGTTTAATATTTAGTGCATGCTTAGTGTGAAATACCATTGAAATAACCCCTTTACATGGCGATTTTAAAATTCCCTCGTTAGGAATAATGCCTAAGCCTTGGCCAACCATTCCACTTGAAAAAACATTATCGTTAATATCTGTCATGGGAATAACTTTGCCTGTAATAGGACTTCTAACTTCAATAACTTCATTTTTAATAATATTTTTTGTATTTTCATTTACTTTTTCATTTTCATTCTCACTTTCATCAGTTATTTCAACACGATCGGTAAAAAATACGGCAGAAAGAATAAATGCGACAAAAAAGGATATTCCTAAAGTAACAAAGGCCCAGACTATATTCATTGCATTGTCTTTATCAATAAACATAGTCATACTGGCTAAACCAGCACCAACAAGAACAAAAGATTTTAATAAAGTAAGACCAGCAAAAGCGCCTCCCATTGCCGCAGCACACATAACACTATACAGAACTTTTTTATTTACAATTGTTACACCATATAGTGCAGGCTCTGTAATACCAAAAAGTGCTGATATACCAGCTGAAAGAGCAGTAGATTTTAATTTACTATTTTTAGTTTTAATACTTACGCCAAAACAAGCGCCTGACTCGGCAATATTATGAGCTAAAGAGGCTGGTTGATATAACATTTCACATCCAGTTTTCCCTACGGCTTCAATAGCATAAGGAACCATCGCTTTATGCATGCCAGTTACCACCATAAATGGAAGTATTGCTGCTAACAATCCCGTTGCAATCCAAGAAAAATGTATATAGAAAAATATAATTATAGACGATAAAATTGTACCCATATTGTATCCAAGAGGTGCTAATAACAATAACGATACAGGGACAGTAAGCAATAAGCTCATCATAGGTACGAAAAAGATACGAATAACTTTAAATGAATATTTGGTGAAAAATCTTTCAATAACTGAATAAAAAAGAGTGGTCAAAATTGCTGGAAATATCTGAGCGGCATAATTGATATTCTCCAAAGATAAGGAAAAGAGAGTCGTGCCACTTTTTAGCATTGCTACCATATCAGGAAGTATTAACACACTCACTGCAGATGCAGCAACCAATGAATTAACTTTTAGTTTATTAGCAGTAGTAATGGCGACCAGTATCGGTAGAAAATATAGTGGTGCACTACCAATCAATTGTAAAATGTTATAAGTTGAACCCTGATCATCTATAAGACCTAACGTGGCAAATAATACAATGAAGGATTTCAATACACCACCACCAGCAATAGCAGGAATTAATGGTTGAAAGATAGAAATAAGAAAATCGAGGAAAATAGCTGTGAATTTTTTCTTTTTCTTAGGCTCATTACTAATATTATCTTTACTGATGTTACCAACTATTTTTGTTAGCTCGTTATATACTTCAATTACGTCATTACCAATAATAATTTGGCATTGAGCATTTATTCTTACTCCCATAACACCATCAATTTTTTCTAAAGCTGAAATATTCAGTAAGTTTTCATCCTTTAGATTGAATCTTAATCTTGTTGAACAGTGCTCTAAATGTATTATATTCTCTTTACCACCAATATTATCTAGGATGGCTTTTGCAATTTTTTGATAATCCATTACTTTCTCCTTTTTCTAATTGCAAAAAAAAAAGCAGGA
This sequence comes from Gilliamella apicola, assembly GCF_003202915.1. Classification (GTDB taxonomy): domain Bacteria; phylum Pseudomonadota; class Gammaproteobacteria; order Enterobacterales; family Orbaceae; genus Gilliamella; species Gilliamella apicola_Q. The sequence goes on along the minus strand of NZ_QGLP01000010.1, from coordinate 151,076 downwards.
CCTAGATAAACTGTAAAATGTAATTAAACATATACAATTTATTTAGGTCCTGCCTGCTCTACCAGTCACATGCCTGTTTCATAAAATAAAACCATATAATATATATCAAGTCAATTTTGATTTAGAAGAAATGTGAGCTAGCTCTCAAAAGTTTACATAAATTAAAGTAAAATGAACTAACAATTGTTTTAATTTATTAAGATCTGAAATACAAAATCCCAAAAAATTGCTTATGAAGCTAAAAATAAAGGACAGAAAATTAAAAATAGAATCTGTCCATTTTAAGTTTTGATTTTAATTAAGAATCTTGGTTGCTTAGCGATTAATATATAGGTTCCGGTAAAGGGTATTCAACACCGTTATAATATAATATATATTCTCTTTTTGTTGATTCAGTGATTTCTTCAACACATTCCCCTTCGCTATTTACTTTAATGATACCCTTTTGCTCTTTATCGGAAACAATCAGATCTTTAAAATTATTGGTGCTACTGTTTCCTAATAATAAAACAGCATCATTGTTATGAAATTCACCTTTACAATTATACATTTCACCACCAGATGTTTTTAACACTAACTGATTAACAATGCGATTTAATTTTTCATTTTGCTGTACATAGAGGTTAATTTGTTGTTCATAAAAAGGGTAGACGCTAGAGCTACCGCGAAAACCAACCCGCACTCCAAAAGCTCGGGATTCACTATTGAGTTGATAACGAGCAGTATCGATTCCAAAACCAACTAATTGAATAGCATCACTTACAAACGCATCGGGTTCCCAATTATGAGCAATTACTTCACCACTTTGTGTATCAATAAGTAATACATCAAGATCATAAAAAATAGAATCATCTGATCCACGAGGAAACGGTAAAACCACAATTGTTTTACTTTCATCAGCAGGCCATATTTTACAAACGGGCATATCACTTTCACGAGAAGAGTGGTATTTTTCAAGTAATTGATCAATCCATTTTTCACAATCAGCACTACTTACCATAGGCAAACAAAGCGTAATCAGTAGTAGTAATTTTTTTATGTTTTTCGTTGGCGGGGATCCTTAATTTTATATCAACTGATTTTAAGTTATTCCATTAACCTTTATTTTTATCAAGAAGTTTGCGAATGGCTACGTGTACCGCAATACTGTATTTTATTTCTATAATATTAAATTGATAAATTTCATCACTAGGTTCAATAAATAGAATATTATCATTTACTATAAAATCACTGTAGATTTCTATATTATTTGTAGCTATCTTATTGTGAAAATTGAAAATAAAATCCAGTTAAAAAATATTATCACCCACTTTATTCGCAATATCAATTCGAATTGCTTTACTGTTGTTTTTCATTATTAACTTTGATTAAATTCTCAATTATTAGCATCCATTAGCTTGTTAAACAACACTTGATGTTCCACTGTCTTATCATCATTTAGTATTGAGATTGTTGAATTATAATTTTTGTTTTTTTCTCGGTTAGATTTGCGGGTATATCGGTGATAATTACCCTATCACACATAACCAAAATGTTAATTTGACTTAATCCAATAAAACTATGTTATATTATTGTTATTGATTTATTTATAAAAATTACTGTTTATGACTAAACGCAAACAGATAATTCATCATGAACTTATTCGTCTTACTAATACTTTGAGGGATAAATTTACTACCGACTTGACTAAAGTTTTGGGTTTTGATGCCAATACGATTGGACATAATTTAGGTATAGCGCGAAATTCTGTAAGCAAAGAATTAAATCAACTCACTTTGGATGGTTTAGTTTTAAAAATCAAATCTCGCCCCGTCTATTTTTTAGATAAAAAATCCTACGAAGAGTTGATTCAACGGCAATTAACAGTAAACGTTTATGATGAAAGTACCCAATATCAGTTATTACCGAAAGTTGCTGAACCGATAATAGATCCATTTAGCCAATTGATTGGTTATGATCGCAGTTTGAAAACGGCTGTAGAAAAAGGGCGTGCAGCGGTACTTTATCCTGATGGTTTACATGTATTATTAACGGGGGATTCTGGTGTTGGAAAAACTTATTTTGCTGAGTTAATGCATCAACTTAGAGAACAACAAAATAAGCAACCGGTCCCTTTTATCTATTTTAATTGTGCTGAATACTATAACAACCAAGAGTTACTTTCTTCACATCTATTTGGTCATAAACAAGGCGCTTTTACTGGCGCTTCGTACAATAAAGTTGGCCTGATTGAACAAGCTAATGGTGGCTTATTATTATTAGATGAAGTACATCGATTGAGTAATGAAAGTCAGGAAAAATTATTTTTAATAATTGATAAAGGAGAGTTTCATCCTTTAGGTTCAAGTGATAAACCAATAAAAGTTAATATTCGTTTAATTTGCGCTACCACAGAAAATATCCAATCAAGTTTACTGCGTACTTTTTTAAGACGTATTCAAGTTTATATTACGCTCCCTTCAATTGAGCAACGTAGTTTAGAAGAGCGTGCTGAACTTATTTTTCATTTTATATTACTTGAAAGCAGAAAGATAAAACGTATGATTGCTATTGATAAAATTGCTTTAATTTATCTATTAAGTAAACCGTTAAAAGGTAATATCGGACAATTAAAAAGTGATATTCAGTTTTTATGTGCCCAAGGATGGGCGGCAGATCTTAATCAACTATCCTCAACCTTATTGCTTGATAAGCGTTTTATTGAAGAACCCTGTGCGCCGACTCCAGAAGTGACCACATTAATTAATGCTTTATTCAAAAATGATGCCCAGATTGAGATATCTACCACAGATAAATTGCAGTTGAAAAATACCTTATCATTATTATCCGCTAAAGAAGATAGTGATCTTTTTTATACCTTATATTACCCAAGAATATGTGAATTTACGTAATAGTCATGTATCGCCACAAGAAACACTATCGATCTTAAAAAAGAAACTGCGAAATATTTTTGATTATGGCATCAATCAAAAAAATAGTGGGCATAGTCAATATTTACATAGTGAACAGTTAGAAAAACGAATTAGTAGCCTGACAGAATATATTGAAGAAATTTTGGGATTTGTTTTACAAGATCATCTTAAAAGTTTATTACATAAACACTTTTTAACCTTATTAGCTTATATACAAAAAGGATTAATTCCCAATTTGTATTCATCTAATTTGATTTTAGACCACTGTAAAGATGAGTATGAAAATGCAGTATTAGTTTGTAAGCGTATAGAAGCTATTTTTTATATCCAATGCCCGTCAACGGAAATAGTGTATTGGTGTTTATTTTTAAAAGAATGCCGTTTAAATCGCTTAAAAAAATCAGCGCCTGACAATTATAAAGTGATATTTATTGCTCATGGTGACACTACCGCAACCAGTATGGCTAATTATGTTAATCGAATTTTAGAATATCAACTAATCACACCGATTAATATGCCATTTGAGCAATCAGTGCATGACACATTAGCCATTTTAATTGAAAAAATTAAGCAATACGAATGCCAACAATTGATTTTAATTGTCGATACCGGTTCATTAGTTCATTTTGGCAATGTTATTCACCAATTATTCAATATTAATGTGTTACTTTTGCACAATATTACACTTTCAGCACTATTAGATTTTAGTTTAGATATAACTTATGCAGCCAAAGATTTTGCTGAAATAATTAATTTAATCCAAGATAAAAATATTGATTATAAGTTGTGTGATCAAGTCGATGAAGATCACGAACAAGTATTAATGATATCTTGTATTACCGGTATGGGTACTGCGGTTAAAATTAAAAATGTGATTGAAGAAAGCTTTAAAGAATTACTGATTAATACTCGCATATTGATTGTTGATTATAATGATATTCGTAGTCCGGAACGATTACGTAATATATTGAATACACAAGAGCGTGTAGTAGGTATTATTGGTACTTTTCAGCCAGAACTACCCGATATTCCATTTATCTCATTAGAAGAACTTTTCTCCGAGCAGGGTCCGGAATTGGTGATCAGCTTACTAAAACCTCATATGAGTGAGAATGAACGCCGGTTAATTATTGAAAAAAGCACCATGAAATTCATCGGTGCGTTAACATTAGAAAGTATCATTAACCAGATATCTGTATTAAATCCACAGCGTATCTTGCGGGAAATGGAAGATCTTTATCAGTATATTTGTCAAAAACTTGATCTGCATCCTTCCAAACAAGTGACACTTCGCTTTTTAATTCACTGCTGTTGTATGGTAGAACGTATTGTAATTAGTCGCAAACCATTACAGATGGCAATTGATAATCAGACAATTCATTCTAATTACGCGATATCTGTCATCAAAGAAGCCTTTTTACCTATTGAAAAGAGTTACACTATTCGCCTCTCTGATGCAGAATTTTTATATATCTATGAATTATTATACTCTTAGTTATTGATTATTAAGCAATAAATCATCGTCCTTGGTAGCTGACAAATTTGTTGGCACGTTTTTTGCTCCTGTTATTGTAAGTTAATAGTAATAAGGAGCAAAAAGTTGAATAACTCATCATCTCAAATTTTATTACTCACTCATGGCGATTGGGGAAAACAGCTTAAAGAAAGTTTAAGCATGATCCTTGGCAAAATCGAGGGAGTATTTGATATCGCGTTAACCGCTAACGATACATTCAATGAATTTTATGAAAAAGTTAAACAGCAAGTGGTTACCATGCCAAAAGGCTCGCTGATTCTTACTGACTTCATAAGTGGCACCACTTCTAATGTCGCAGCACGTCTAAGTCTTGATTACCCTATTGCGGTTATTTCAGGACTTAATGCTTTGTTGTTGATCGAAGCAATTAATCGAAAAGATGAAGGGCCACTAATGAATATCGTTGACGAGTTAGTCGGAGTTGGCCAAGAAAGCTGCAAAGATGTGCTAGCGGAAATAAAACAAAAATTTCAGGAGAACTAAAACTATGGCAAATATCGTGTTATGTCGAATTGATAGTCGTTTAATTCATGGTCAAGTCGTAACAAAATGGGTTGGTCAGTCTCAAGCCAATCGAATAGCTGTGGTTAGCGATGAATTGGAAAACGATCCATTTATGAAAAATATCTACTTAATGGCAGCTCCTCCGAATGTCAAAGTAGATTGTTTTGGTAATCAAAGCTTTGTTAAATCATGGTTAGAAAATCAACTTGGCGATGGAAATGTACTAGTGTTATTCCCTAATTTAACCACCGTTTGTCAAGCTGTTGAAATGGGATTCAATATTGATCAAATACAAGTTGGTGGCTTAGGTGGTGGACCTAATCGTAAAGCTGTTTTTCAAAATATTACTTTAGATGATGCTGATGTTGAGATACTCAAAAAACTTAAGCAAGCGAGTGTGAATGTTTACTTCCAAACCATCCCAGAAGATAAACCTCAACCAGTCGATGATGTTTTAAAAAAATATTAATGATTTATTTAATTAGGAGAGATGTATGAGTACCTTAATGATTGCAGTCTGCATGGGACTTTATTATTGGTTTGCTCGCTTGCGATTCGGTTATACCCTGTCAGCAATGCTTCTACAACCAATAGTTGTCGCCATTTTTGTTGGATTGTTAACCGGTAATATGCCTGCATCAATGATAATCGGTGCTGGAATGCAATTAGTCTACTTGGGGGTCACTTCCACACCAGGAGGTAATGTGCCATCAGACCCCGCTTTAGCTGCCTGTATTGCGATTCCAATTGCCGTACAATCGGGTATGGATACCAATATGGCAATTGCGCTTGCGATTCCATTTGGCGTTATTGGTGTTTTCGTTGATCAGTTACGACGTACTTTAAATGCTATATGGGTACATATGGCTGATAAACATGCCGAACAAGCAAATATGGGTGGCATTATGCGCTGTGCTTTTGTTTATCCATCTATTCTTGGGTTTGTTATTCGCTTTCCTGTTGTTTTTGCGGCGAATTTCTTTGGTCAGCCAGTAGTAGAAAAATTCTTAAGTTTAATGCCGACATGGTTAACCCACTCCTTTGAAATTATCGGTGGAATTTTACCTGCGTTAGGTTTTGCTATCACCATCATGGTTATCGGTAAGAAGAGTTTATTACCTTATTTTATTGGTGGCTTTTTCGCTGTTCTTTACTTAAAAGTTGATGTAATGGCTATGGCTATATTTGGAACCTGCTTAGCATTTTTAATTAAAGGTTTCGCAAATAAAGAGGATGTATAAGATGAATGGAAATCAAGTTAGTTCTGGTACTATGCAAAATGAATTGATTGAAAAAGCTAAACAAAGTAGTCGTTTAACTAAAAATGATATTCGTAAAGCTTGGCTTATCTACTATTTAGGTGCTGAGTTATCAAGTTCTTATGAACGTTTACAAAGTTTAATATTTTGTGCATCGATGACACCAATTATTAAAAAACTCTATCACACCAAAGAAGAGCAAGCAGAAGCATTAAAACGTCATTTGAATTTTTTTAATACTGAAGCAACGTTTGGCTCAATGATTCAAGGCATTGCTATTGCAATGGAAGAGCAAAAAAGTTTGGGTGAGAATATTTCTGATAGTTCAATAACCGGTATCAAAACAGGATTAATGGGACCGCTTGCTGGTATTGGTGATTCTATTATTTGGGCTGCTATTATGCCTCTTTTAATTGCACTATTTATCCCTTTTGCCGCTAATGGTAGTGCAATGGGAGGAATTATGCCATTAATTCTATATCCGGCAATTACCTTAATTTTGAGCTACGGTTTGATTAATAAAGGATATACCGTTGGTCGTGATTCCATTATTACGCTATTACAAGATGGTAAAATGAAGCAGTTAATTTATGGCGCCAATGTATTAGGGCTAATTATGATGGGCGCTCTCTCAGCTAATTATGTTAATTTAACAACGCCGTTAGTATTTAGTACCGCAGAAGGCACGAAAGTGGTAGTACAAGAAATAATTGATTCAATTGCACCAGGGTTATTACCTCTGCTTGCTGTATTCTCGATCTATTTCTATCTCATCAAAAAAGGACCTCGTTATACCACAATTCTTATATCTGTTGTGGTAATTAGCGTTGTTAGTTCCCTACTCGGAATATTATAAATTTTCTAGAAAATCAGCACTAAATATTAGCAATTTATTTAGTGCTGAAATTATAGTGAATAGTGATTAATCGGTGAATAAAAATGTCTATCTATGAAAAATATCATCTAAAAAAAGTGCTTAATGCATCTGGTCGAATGACAATTTTAGGTGTTTCGACACCACGAAAAGAAGTTACTCAAGCAGTGACTCTAGGTTTAAATGAATACTTTGAGATGAAAGATTTGATCGATAAAACCGGTCAATATATTGCTAAATTACTCAATGCTGAAAATGCGGTAGTTGTTTCATGTGCGTCAGCCGGAATTGTGCAATCGGTGGCGGCACTTATCGTCAAAGATGATCAAGATCTTCTATATAATCTTCACTCATCAAACAAATATGTTCCAAGAGAGATTATTGTACCCAAAGGGCATAATGTTAACTTTGGTGCGCCTATTGGAACAATGGTCTCATTGGGTGGCGGTATTGTTGTTGAAGCTGGCTATGCCAATGAATGTAAGCCAGAACATATAGAAGCAATGATTAATTCTGATACGGCAGCCATTTTATATGTGAAATCACACCACTGTGTTCAAAAAAGTATGTTATCTGTTGCTGAAGCATTAAGTGTGGCGAAAAAGCATGCGCTACCCTTGATTGTCGATGCCGCAGCAGAAGAAGATTTACAAACTTATTATCAACAAGGTGCAGATATCGTTATTTATAGTGGTGCTAAAGCAATCGAAGGTCCGACTAGTGGTTTAGTGGTTGGTCGTCATCAAGCAATCGAATGGGTAAAAAAACAATCTAATGGCATTGGTCGCCCAATGAAAGTTGGTAAAGAAAGTATTTTAGGATTAACCAAAGCTATCGAATTGTATATGAGTGAGCCAATTAATGAGACTGGCCAACAGATGATTGAAAAGATGACACCATTTATTACCAACTTAAATAAATTAAACGGGGTATCCGCTAAAGTTGTATGGGATGGTGCTGGTCGAGATATAGCGCGTGCTGAAATAAGCTTTGATAAAAATACAATCGGTAAAACGGCTAACGATATAGTAAAACTGATGAAAGAGGGTGATACCGCTATTTACTTTCGCGAGTATAAAGTCAATGAAGGGAAAGTTGATGCTGATGTTCGTAGCGTATCGGCAGCACAATTAGATGTAATTTATCAAAAAATTAAAACGATTATTCAACAATAGTTGTATTAAAGGAATAAAAGTATGACTAACAAATGTATCCCTAATTATTATCAAGATAGAGTGTGTCTAAATGTACTAGCAAATTCCATCGAAAATGCTAAAGAAGTGTATGAAGCAGCACAAACTTATGTTGTAGTTGGTGTTCTCTCTAAAAATTATCCTACTAATCAGCTGGCAATAACTGAAATGAAAAAATATGCAATGGCGATTGATAACGCTATCTCTATAGGTTTAGGTGCCGGTGATCCTAATCAATCTAAGATGGTTTCAGAGATTTCTAGTGTATTGCAACCACAACATATAAATCAGGTTTTTACGGGTGTTGCCACCAGTCGAGCATTACTCGGACAAGATAATACCGTCATCAATGGTTTAGTTTCACCAACAGGTAAAGTTGGATTGGTTAAAATTTCAACCGGGCCATTAAGTTGTAAAGCGCCAGATGGCATAGTTCCAGTTGAAACAGCTATTGAAATGTTAAAAGATATGGGGGGAAGCTCAGTAAAATACTTTTCAATGGATGGTTTAAAATATATTGATGAATTCAAATATGTAGCAAAATGTTGTGCTGAACTTAATTTTGCTCTTGAACCGACTGGCGGAATTGACTTAAACAATTATGCCACCATTTTAAAAATAGCCTTAGATGCTGGGGTTAAAAAAGTGATTCCTCATATTTATAGCTCAATTATTGATAAAAACAGTGGAAAAACAAAGCCTCAAGATGTAAAAACATTAATGGATATGACAAGAGAGTTGTTATAAATACTAAAATTAACTTAACAGTATTGACTGTTAAGTTAAGTGCACTTTAAACCTAAAATTCAATAAAATAACCTCATTTAATAAAAAATCACTCATAGCAAAATCTGTCAATTTTAGTTTTATTAAAATAAATTTATAATATTTGCATGATATTACAACGTAATACTGAAATTTTATTGGCTTGCTCTCTAATATCAAATGGAATAACTTCAAAAGAGTTTGTTTGGTTAAATTAAAATTTAGATATTAACCGCCAACGCCAAATTGAAGTTCGCTATTCAAAATTGATTTGGTGATGCCAATGTAATTAGCTAAGTAAAATAAGATATAGATCACATTTCTTGAATTTTAATTTGAAATAAATATTAGTTATATATACTATCGGATCCATTAAGGCATGTTACTGATTTAATTCAGGCAGGACCAAAACAAAAACTTATCTAGAAGGTAGGTTTTTGTTTTGGTCTTTTTTTTTGGATCTTTTAGAGTGAGTATATATATGGATTATCAACAGTTAGGAATACAAATTTTGCGGTTAGTTGGGGGAAAAGATAATGTTAATTCCTTGACTCATTGTGCAACTCGTTTACGGTTTGATCTTTTTGATAAAAATATCGTTGATTGCGATGCAATCATGAAATTGACTGGTGTTATTAGTATTGTAGATAGTGGAGGGCAGTTCCAAGTAGTGATCGGTAACGAAGTCCAACAAGTGTATCAAGCTATTAGTCAAAATTTATCTAACCAAGAACATGGCAAGGTAAGAAGCAAAAAGAAAGAAGGGATACTTTCATATATTATTGGCATTATATCCACTTCATTTACGCCTGTAATTCCTGCATTAACTGGTGCGGGGATGATTAAAGCGTTATTAGCTATATGTAAGTTAATGGGGGTGTTATCGCCAGATAGCCATACCTATTATTTGTTGGACATGTTGGCTGATGCGGCATTTTTCTTCATGCCTATTTTGTTAGCCTATGGTGCTGCAAGTAAATTTTCGTGTAATCCTATTTTAGCTATGACTATTGCAGGTGCAATGTTACACCCCAATTTAGGAAAATTAATGACGTTGGGTCAAAATGTCTCTTTTATTGGCATCCCAGTTAAATTAGCTGATTACTCAGGTTCTGTATTACCTATCATTATTACCGTATGGGCAATGTCTTATATTGAGCGCTTTGCTGAAAAAGTGACTCCATCAATGATAAAGTTTTTTATCAAACCGATGATTATTCTGTTGATAACAGGACCATTAGCATTAGTGATTATTGGTCCATTTGGCATCTTACTAAATGATTTAGTTGCACAAGGGGCGGGTTATATAAATAGTAAAGCCAGTTGGTTTATTCCAATGTTAATGGGCGGATTACAACCATTTTTAATTATCACCGGTACAGCTTGGGCTATGACACCAATTGCAACAGAACAGTTAAGTCGTAATGGTTATGAAATGATTAATGGCCCAGGTATGTTAGCCTCAAATATAGCACAAGGTGCAGCTACATTATGTGTAGCAATCAAAACTAAAAATAAAAATCTAAAACAGCTTGGGTATTCTGCTGGTTTCACCGCATTATTAGGTATTACCGAACCATCATTGTATGGCGTGACCTTAAAGCTAAAACGCCCATTAATTGCATCAATGATAGGTGGTGGAGTTGCTGGCGTTTATGCAGGGGTATCTGGATTATTACGTTATGCTTTTGTATCGCCAGGATTAGCTGGTTTACCGGCATTTATAGGTGATAATCCGATGAATATTGTCCATGCTCTGGTGACATGTTGTATTGCGATTGTCGTTACATTTGTATTGACATGGTTTATGGGATTTGATGATCCAATTGATGAGGATGATTTGGCTAAAACTATTGATACAGAATCAACATTATCTTCAACAAATAACTCTGTCGCTGCTGATTTGAGTAATGTTATCTTAAGCAGTCCTTTAACAGGAAAAGTAATACCACTATCAGAAGTAAAAGATGATGTTTTTTCAAAAAATTTGATAGGTGATGGTATAGCCATTGAGCCTAATCAAGGTAAAGTTGTTGCACCAATTAGCGGTAAGGTTGTCAGTTTACTTGAATCAAAACATGCGATCGGTATAAAAAGTGATCAGGGCGTTGAAATTTTGATCCATATAGGACTGGATACCGTTAAGTTAGGTGGCCAATTTTTTACAGCTAAAGTTGAACAAGGTCAGCGGGTTAATGTTGGTGATGAGTTAATTGAATTTGATTTAGCGGCTATCAATCAAGCTGGTTATATGACAACTACCCCAATAATTATTTTACATTCAGATCAGTATTTTGTTGAAAATTTTAAGAAAAATATGGTGGCAATAGGTGATGATCTGATATTAGTTAAAAAAGCAAATCAAGGTGATAATCATGTTCTATAAAACATTAAAACCGTTTCCTCAAAATTTTTTATGGGGAGGATCAACATCGGCTTATCAGTTTGAAGGGGCATGGGATGAAGATGGAAAATCTCCGTCAATTGTCGATATGTATTGTCATCCTGAAGATGTAGCCGATTTTAAAGTAGCAAGTGATCACTATCATCATTATAAAGAAGATGTGCGGCTTTTTGCTGAATTAGGCTTAAAAGCCTATCGTTTTTCTATTGCTTGGACGCGTGTTATTCCAGATGGTATTGGTGACGTTAATCAACAAGGATTAGATTTTTATCATAACTTAATTGATGAACTTAAACGTTATGATATTGAACCAATAGTAACTCTATATCATTTTGATTTACCCTATAAATTGGACAAACAAGGTGGATGGAGCGAACGATCAACCATTGATGCTTTTGTCCGATATACTGAAGTTTTATTCCGAAATTTTGGTAAAAAAGTTAAATATTGGTTAACAATTAATGAACAAAACACCATGATTCTTCATCCTGGGGCAATTGGTGTTCCTGAAAATGGTAAATTACCAGATAAGAAAACACTTTATCAACAAAATCACCATATGTTTATCGCTCAGGTTAAAGCTATGCAGCTATGCCACACTCTTTGTCCCAATGCTAAAATTGGGCCAGCATTAAATATCACTTCAATGTATGCTGAAACTTGCCGACCTGAAGATGCTATTGCTGCTCATAATTGGGAAACTATTCGATGTTGGAGTTTCCTCGATACCGCTATTTTGGGGCGTTATAATGCGTTATTTTTAAGTTATTTACAGGATAGAGGACTTTGCCCAACAATTTTAGAAGAGGATCTCGTTGTATTAAAAAATGCTCAACCTGATTTTATTGCCATAAATTATTATTCAACAGCAACAATTGCCGCCAGTAAAGGAAATGCTTCCGATATATCAGCCAGAGCTGGCGATCAACAAATCATGCTGGGTGAACAGGGAGTTTATCGAGCGGCGGAAAATCCTTTTGTCGACAAAACGGCTTATGGATGGGTAATTGATCCTATTGGTTTAAGATTAACCTTAAGAAAAGTTTATGAACGTTACAATTTACCCATTCTAATTACTGAAAATGGCATTGGTGCTCCAGATAAACTTAATGCAGATAATACTGTTAACGATGATTATCGCATCAACTTTATTAGCCAACATATAACCCAAATGCAATTGGCTATCACCGATGGTGTTGAACTTATTGGTTACTGCCCATGGTCTGTTATTGATGTGGTAAGTACTCATCAAGGTTATGGTAAGCGTTATGGTTTTATCTATGTAAATCGAGGCGAATTTGATTTAAAAGATATGAAACGTATCAAGAAAAAGAGTTATTTTTGGTATCAGAAATTAATTAAGGCTAATGGGCAATTGGATAAATTGACGTAACCGTTATGATAACATTTAAAGTTGATAAAATTTTAAATAACAGCCTAGTATTATCCAAAAATAGTGATAATAACGAGGTGATCCTGATGGGAAAAGGGATCGGTTTTAATGCTAAAGTTGGTGATCTGCTTGATGCTGAGCAGATTGAGAAATGTTTTGTTTTACAACAAATAACAGGTATTCAAGGTTATCTTAACTTAATTGAATCATTACCTGATGATTACATCGAGTTAACGAGATTTTTGTTAGACTATGCGAGCAAAACATTACAAACGACTTTTAGAGAAACGCTCTTTTTTACCTTATTAGATCACCTCAATTATGCTATTGAAAGATATTATTCAGGAGTGGTTATTCAAAATCGCTTGTTATACGAAGTGAAAAGCTTTTATCCTAAAGAGTTTGAAGTTGCAAAGTACGGCATAACCTATATAAACCAACGTTTTAATATTAGTTTACCTGAGGAGGAAGCAGGTAACATAGCCTTTCATTTAGTTAACGGTCAATCACATCAACAAACTATGCAGCACACGTTATTGTCCGTTAAAATGTTGAAGGATATATTCAATATTATTCAATTTAATTTTGCAATTCGAATAGATAAACAATCGCTACATTATTCACGCTTTTTAACTCATATGCAGTTTTTTATTCAGCGTATTTTTGAGCAGAAACAGCTACAATCTGATAATGATTTTGTTTTTCAACAGGTGATTAGGCAATATCCAGATGAGTTTAAATGTGCAAATGTCATTAAAAAATATTTAATTAATCAGCTTAATATCACGATTTCAAATGAAGAAATTCTCTATTTAATACTACATATCATTCGTATTGTACATTAAATCAAGCAAACAAAAGTCAGCTTTAATGTGTATATCGATAATTAATACCAAAATGAAAGATTATTGCTAATAATCGTTGTGCAACTTTATCATTTGCTGTTAATATTCGATGGTTAATTGTTCATTTGGATCTGTTTCAATATTCTGCAAATATGAAAAAATCGGTAAATCAGCTTCAGCCCAATCAAGATTATTTAGTTCATTAATATCTAGCCAACAAATTTTATTATGTTCTAAACATATTGGATCATTATCAATTAGCTGACAAAGAAAATTTGTTGGAAGGTAGCTTTAAAAATGTTTTTCAATACTATCAAAGGATAAATAGCTATATACCTTTCGAATAATAATTAAAGAAGTTTTTTAAACAGTTTAAACTGGCTACCAATAGGATAACGTTTTAACTTGATTAAATTTTACAGATAGAATGGTGTTAATATGATTGATTTATCGGCGGTTATTTTTTTAATACAGCAGTACTTTTAATGTGAATTGCTGGTCTTTTGGTTTAGATTGTTTGCTTAGTGTCATTGTTAATAGTCAGATTTAGTTAGTAGCTAATGTTATTAATCTAATGGTTACCTAAAGTTTATTGGGGCTATTTAATCTTATTTTCAACGGTTACTATGATAAATAACCCCATTATTATGACTATTTTCCGTTGCTTTATAAAACTGAAAATAGACGATTATTAGGGTTAGAAAATTTCACTTATGTGATTCGGTCTTGGCAAACTCTATTGATATTTGGGTTAGTAAAAATATCAAATTCATCATAACTGGTTGATGAAAATTCACTTACTACAGCACCTTCAGACCCGGCTTTAAACCAATGTTTAATATTTGGGTCGATGGTATATTGCTCACCGGGAACTAACACAATTTCTTGGCGGGCAGTATAGTATTGTTGATTATCGCCCTGCGGTAAAGTACCAGATATATTGGCCTTATTTTCACCTTCAACATATAAATATACTTTACCCCATCGACAACGAAATGTTTCTTGTTTTCCTCTGCTGCTGTTGATGTCAGGATGTCGATGTTCAGGGCAGGTTTGGTTGGGTAGTAATACCATTTCTTTGGCACAATATCGGTCAGTATTAATATAAATAATTAAGTTTAAACCTTCATTATTTATATTATTTAAACCAAAATCAGCAAACTCAATATTATTTAACTCTTGTTCGGTCAAAATAAGTTGAGCTTTTTTAAATAACTCTTTGACATTATTCTTATAATCTTCACTAACTAACATAATACACCTCATATAACTAAAACTAAGTCTATATTTAGTATTTAGATGGCTATGGTTTAATCGATAATGTCTTGCATAACCATCCAATTTTTATAGATTTAGCTGATTTTTATTGCATCTAAGTCAATATCTTTCTCGTCATCAATAGTGAGTTCATTGTTATCATCTAGATTGACTCGTTTTTTCAGTACAAATAATATAATTGCGGTAGCAAGTGAGCCCGCCATTAAGGCAATAAACCATTGGATAGGATTGACCATTGTCACCATTGCAAATAGTCCACCAGCTGGTGCCGGTGTAGCACTACCACACGCCATACTAATTGCACCGCCAACAGCGCCACCGACCCCGGTTGCTATTAAACATCTGAGTAAGTCATTAAAGATAATCGGATAGCAACCTTCAGTGATTTGGCACACTCCCATAGGAAATGCCGCTTTTAATGTTTCAACTTCATTGTGGGTATAAATATTTTTAGAAAATATTTTTTGCATAAAGTAAGCGATTGTCATACCAAAAGGCGTTACCATTGAGGCTAAAATCATAACTGCCATTGGTTCATAGCCATTTGGACCTAATGAAAGTAAAAACATGACCACGGTTTTATTGATTGGACCACCATAATCAATTCCGGAAAGAACACCTATAATTAATCCATATACAATTTTTTCACTGGTATTAAGATTTTTTAAGTAGTTCATCAGTAATTCAGTGAATGCAGCAATCGGGGTACCGACAACGTAATACATTATAAGGCCCATGGCAAACGCCGATAATAACGGAATAATCAAAACCGGTCTTAGCCCTTCAGCCCAATGTGGTACTTTAATTTTCTCTCTAAGAAGTAAAGCAATATAACCGGCAATATAGCCACCGATAAAACCACCGATAAAGCCTGCGCCGATATTAATCGCAATTAATCCGGTCAAAAAACCGGGAGCAATGCCTGGTTTATCGGCGATAGAATAAGAAATACCGGTAGATATCACTACAGGTAGCATTCCAAGAACTAATACCCCCATAGTCGAAAGCGCATCAACTAATCGGAAATCATCATGGAAACTATTCATGACTTGTCCACCAAATAGACTACCTATAGCGAGACAAAAACCGGCACTGACAACAATTGGTATTAAATATGATATAGCCGTTAGAGCATGGCGCTTTAACGCTATTAATTTGAACATCTTCATGTGCAACCTCACCTGTAAGATTATTGAGAAATAGCTTCTTCGATCTTCTTAATTAATTTATTGGGGGACTTTATGGCGATTTCCGTGGGGACCTCAATGATTTTTTTGTCGGCAAATCGTTCTCTACCAGATACTTTTACATCAATAGCTAATATAACAATATCAGCACTTTTGATTAATTCATCTGGAATTTCATCTTGTACGCCTATCGTACCTTGGGTTTCAATATGTATGTTATGCCCAGCATTTTTGGCCGCAGTGATTAATTTTTCCTTTGCAATATAAGTATGTGCAATTCCTGCAGTACAGGCAGCGATTCCAATAATATTCATAGCCTTTGTCCTTTTTAATTACAATTACTTGCTGATAAATTTGCTATCAGCAACTAGTGAAAATTTGTTTAATTTCCTGACTATCATTTGCTTTTAACAATCTATCAATAACATCATCATTACCAAGCTTACCGGCTAATTGTGCCAACAACATCAGATGTTCATTAGCACCATCATGATTAGCGCTGACTGAGAATAAAAATATTAATTTAACTCCTTTGCCATCAAGAGTTTCCCATTGAATTTCTTGGTTGAATTTCCCAATAGCAATACCATTTCGTAGTACGCTATCGCTTTGACCATGAGGAATAGCAATATAATTACCTATACCTGTTGCTCCCAATGATTCTCTATAATAGATATCTTCCAGAAATGAACTAATATCATTAATATAGCCAGCATTAAGTAGTTTTTCTGATAAAATCAGTAATGCTTCATTTTTATCTTTTGCATTAATATTGGTGGTAATGACTTGTTCATCTAAAATTTTATTTAATGACATAAACTCTTCCTCTTATTAAATGTAATAATCCATTGTTGGTTGCCGGTCGACAATTAACCGGCGTTTAACTTACATTTATTAATATGAACAAGCTGTTAGCTATTTGTTCTTATCTAGCCTTAAAATTTATCGATAATATAAAGATGCTTTATTATCAGCTTTAAATAATTTAATTTTTTGCTCCGCGACTCTTTGTGTCTCTAGCATGCAAGGTGGGAATAAAACATTAGGCTCTCTAATCTCGTTATTACCGCCATTTAACATCTCGCGTAATTTGTTAGCAAAACAGATTTTTATATCACTAGAAATGTTTATTTTGGCAATACCTAAATCAAGCGAAGCGGCAAGTTCATCATCAGCATTACTCGAACCGCCATGAAGTACTAATGGGATTGCGACCAGCTTATAAATTTCTTCTAGAATATCTAAACGTAATTTAGGAACTAAGTGTTTTGGATAAATACCATGTGATGTACCAATAGCAATCGCAAGAGAATCAATTTGGGTTTCTTCAACAAATTCTTTGGCTTTTAGCGGATCGGTGTAGATAATTTCACTGGCTCCCCCTTCAACGGTAGAACCTGTGTCGCCAATGGTGCCTAACTCTGCTTCCACTGATACGCCAACACTATGTGCTAATTTTACGACTTCTTTAGTAATCCTAATATTTTCCTCAAATGGTTGATGTGAACTGTCTATCATTACTGAGGTGAAACCCAATTGAATGGCATGGGCGACTTGTTGCATGTTGGCGCCATGATCTAAGTGAATACAAACGGGGATTTTACTGTGGTTACATTCATAAATAACTTGACTGATAAAACTGTCTTTTAAGAAAGCAAGCTCATCAGGGTGAATAGCCATTATAAATGGCGCGTTAAGGCGTTCAGCCGTTTCCATGACTGCAGTAAGTAATTGCCCACTACCCGCATTAAAAGCCGGGACAGAAAATTTATTTTCTCTTGCTATATCTAGCATTTGTTTACCAGTGATTAACATAAGCTACTCCTTAAATTGCTATTATTAACATTTTTCTTTTTTTGTTTTTCTTTTCTTTCTTTTATTATTTTATTCTTTCTTATTTGTGTCAATTGTTTTTTTATTTTCTTTTTATGGCTATTTTACTTTCTTATGTTTATCGGTTTTTTTTGTTTTATTTTATTTTGTTTTTTGTGTATTATTTAGATAAATCAAAATTTAAGGTGACTAATTATGTTTGCTGAAGAGAGACAACAGATTATTTTGAAAACAGTAATAGAAAATAAATCGATTACTGTTAAAGAGTTAGCCGCTTTATTAGACGTATCAATGCCGACTATACGTAGTGATATTGATATAATTTGTGCAAATTTTCCTGATATAGAGCGAACACATGGCGGGATTGTGTTATCGAATAAATTTATACATCAAACACCTTATGAAGAAAGAAAAGCACTCAATTTGAAGGAAAAACAGAGCATTGCTAATTTAGCGATATCTTTAATTAAACACAAAGATACAATTCTTATTGATTCTAGTTCAACGAGTAATGAAATCGCCAATAAATTAATAAATATTAATGTCAAAGTTACGATTATTACTACCGGTATCAATATCGCAATTAAGTTAAAAGAAAATCCAAATTTGACCGTTATTATTATTGGTGGCGTGTTGAAACCCAAATCAAATACCATACAAAACTCTTTTGATGATAGCGTTATAAACGCTTTTAATATTGATAAATATTTTTTTTCAGCCTCAGGGGTCTCACTGAAAAACGGTTTTTCTGATTATAATTACAATGAAGTTGTCGACAAAAAAAGGTTTTTAGCAAAATGCCAACAATCTATTGCGCTAATTGATTCAAGTAAATTTAATATTGATTCAAAATCTAGCTTTGCTCAATTAAAAGAGGTCGATTATTTAATAACAACTCAAGCTGTTGATAAAATGGTTATTGACCAATATAAAAAGTATGTAAAAGTTCTAACAGCTTGAAGATAAATAGCACTAAAGATGGTTTGGTTTAACAATATGAGGGCTAAAGAGCTGCTCTGCTATATTGGTGATATTAAAAAAATTGTTGGCGTAATGAGATCCATTTTAGTCGAATCAATTTGCTGAAAATAAATATGTTCTCGGTATTCAACCTGATTTAGGCTGACCAATGAATAAGCAAAAAGGTGGATTGATTTAAGTACCATTAGAGAGCTTTACCTGGTGGCTCTATTTTGATGTAGCTAATATATAATATACAAAAATAGTGTAAGGTATTTTAATGATGACTAGGATGAAAAATTTACATTTTAATTTAGTTAGCTGCTAGTCCTAATTGAATGTAATGAATAATATTTAATGGAGATAAATAATGAAACGATATGGTAGTGTTGAGGCGGGAGGCACCAAATTTATTTGTGCTGTTGGTAATGAAAATAATGAGATCATTATTAGTGAGGCTATACCAACCACAACTTATGAAGAAACAATAAAAAAGGTCATTGTGTTTTTTGAAAAAAATCGCGTTGATGCTTTAGCGATAGGTAGTTTTGGGCCAGTAGATCTTGATATTTCTAGTGAGCAGTATGGATGTATATTAAATACCCCAAAACAGGGTTGGACTAATGTAAATATTGTTTTACCAATACAGAAAGCACTCAATATACCGATCTTTTTTACCACAGATGTTAACTCAAGCGCTTATGGTGAAATGTATCTAAATGGATGTAATAACTTAGTTTATTATACAATTGGTACCGGAATTGGTGGCAGTGCCATTCAAAATGGTGTATTTATTGGAGGTATTGGCCATCCAGAAATGGGACATCAATTGATAAAAAAACATCCGCTAGATGTCAATTTTAACGGTGTTTGCCCATTACATGGTGATTGTTTAGAAGGACTAGCGTCAGGACCGAGTATTGAAGCGAGAACTGGTAAAAAAGGTCAAGAACTAGAGACCAATTCAACGGTTTGGGATATTCAAGCCTACTATATTGCTCAAGCTATTTTGAATACGACCTTAGTGATTAGACCGGAGTTAGTCATTGTTGGTGGCGGAGTAATGAGCCAACATCACATGTTAGATCGAATAAAAATGCATTTTAAAAAATTGTTAAATAATTATGTTACCATTGAAAATATTGATAAATATATAAAAACCCCGTCAGTTGAAAATAATGGTAGTGCAACAATAGGTAACTTTTTACTCGCCAAGAACTTATTAATTAAAAATTAATTTATTGCCATTGTATATGATGAGGTTGTTATATCTACCGAAATTGATATAGGAACCTCTGAATTTAAACCGAACTTACCCTGTTTTTTAAATTATAGATAGGCTAATCGCAAATGGATCATCATATAGCTTTTATTTAATATCCATTCAGATGCCAATTAGAGGTCATATATGGAAAAAATCTTACCAATATTGCCTTGTTTTGGGAGTTATATCACAAAATTTTTAGCTGGTTTGAAAAAATAGCCCAATTAAATTATAAGCAATAAAACCTAAAAAGTTCTACTCTACTTCTTTTTAAGGCGGCTTATAATTTCTGTTTTAATCTTGATCTGGTCAGAACTTTTTTCTCCTGATATTTTATTATTCATAATGGCGATAGCATTTTCGGCAATATCTTTATCATTTTGCTTCATTGACCAGATATTGTTAGCTAAGAAATTGAGCATAATATGTTCATCAAAAGCACCAATATTTAGATTATCCGGAATATATCCCAAATGCTGACGTAGAAAACTAATAATTCCTTCTAAAATAGGTAGTGATGAAGCGATAAAATTTTGCGGTATGTCGTTATGTGTTTCAATGTACTCTTTCATTAAAAGCTCGCCGTCATTAACTAAATCAGTTTGTGAATAAAAGACTTCACAATCTTTTTTGTCAATGCCGTTCTCAACCATGGCAGAGATAAAACCTGCTATACGTTCTTTTACTGGGGGTAAAATCGGCGCTCCCGCAAAAAAAACAATGGGTTTTTGGATGAGTTTAAACATTGATGATGTTAAGGCATAACCACTCTCAAAGTTATCAGACACAACCCATGAAGAGTCATTTTGAGCAAAATCACGATCTAAGAAAACGATGGGTTTATTAGATGTTTTGATATGATACATTTGTGTTTCTTCAGTAACCGGGACAACAAAAATACCATCAACATTTCTCTCTTCTAGTGAAGCAAGTAATTTTTTTTCATGTTCAGGATCATTATGAGTACAACAGATCATCAATCGATAACCTTTACTTCGACAAGATAATTCCATCGACTCAGCCAAGGATGAGAAAAAAGGGTTTGATAAATTAGGCACAATTAAGCCTAATGTTTCTGTTTTATTTAATTTTAAACTACGTGCAATATGGTTAATGGTGTAACCATACTTATTGACATAATCTTGGATCTTTTTCTGGGTTTTCTGACTGATACGATAACGTTCTGCTTGTCCATTTAATACTAATCTCACTGTTGTTATTGACAGATTTAATGCAGAAGAGATTTGCTCTACTGTTTTAGCCATTTTAGATCCTATAATTTATATATTAAGAGAGTATTATAAAAATTTCACAACGAAATAAAAACCTTTCCTTAGATCAGTAATAAATATTTAAGGTTATTTATATAGAGTAAACTTTAGAATAAATTAAGATATAATTTATTGGATTGGTAGCATAATGTTATTAAAAAACTTTAATTTCGTCTTTGGCTTTGTTTATTTGCATCTTCTGATTATTTGTTGATCTGTAATTATTCAATGAAAAATCTTTTTGCCAGAAATTGTCTTGCCAAGGTTTTGGCTGCTGTTAATTACAATTTCGATTGGTCATTTATATTAGTTAAAATGGATAGAAACTCATTTAAGTGATGACCACCTCTTATGGAGGTGGTTTTCGATTAGTAGTAAAAATGAAAATAGAATAAAAACCATTTCTAATCATTATTTCATTTATACTTTTGAAAATAGTCCTGAATCATTAAGAAGAGTAAGTAGTTGTTTAGCGATGGTTAAGTCTTCTTGTGCACTTAAACCGCTAACCCCAATACCACCTATAACTTTATGATCAAATTCAATTGGAATCCCACCAGTTGATGCAATAAGATTATGATCGTTGAGTGCAATTAAATTTAAATTGCCCATTTTAACCTCTTGTTCAACTAAATCGGTTCCTCGCCGTAAAATAGCTGCGGTATAAGCTTTACGAATAGCAATTTTTCGGGGTAATGGATAGCAATAAGGATGAGCTACAAAAACCAATAACTCACCATAACTATCAACAATAGCAACGGCAATACCACGATTATTATCTTGTCGAGCAATGTCATCTAACAAATTTGTCATACACTCAACCATTTTCGAAATATTGATAGGAACTATTTGCGAATAATAGTTATCCATTTGTTTCATTAGCTATATTCTCTTTTATAATCAGATTCAAATTATCAAGTTGCTTTTTGTATTCTTCTGATAATAATTCAAATGGTGCTCGAGTATTACCCAAATCCATAAAGTCTATTCCTGACATATATTTAGCCGATTGAAAAATCCCCCTATCAACCATATACTCTATGGCATAATTGATCATACCTTGTACTTTTTGAGCCTTATCAACTTGCCCACTATGGTAATATTGGCGAATTTTCAAAAAAAGCTCTGGTTGAATGTTGACGGTAGTGCCAATTGTTCCTTTAACCCCGGCGGCAAGACTAGAAAAATAAATTTCATCAAATCCATTATAAAAGATTTTATCAGGATACTCGCAGACCATACGTTGTAATGAATACATATTATGAGAGGTATGTTTCACTCCTAATACTTGTTGTTCTGAGAGCAACTCTCCAGCAAATTTTCTATCGAATTCAACTTTAGTAAATTGTGGAATATTGTAAAGAATCACTGGAATAGAGACAGCCGATAATACTGTTTTATAGTAATTAATGATCTCTTTTTGACTAAAATTATAATAATAGGGGGGAACTAAGGAAACAGCTTTAACTCCTGATTTTTCAGAATTTTTTGCAATTTTAACTGCATCAAGCGTCCTAACTGTACCCACATGAGCAATAACCGGTACTTGATCACCGACCGCTTTAACGATGGTTTCAGCTATTTGTGAACGTTCTTCAATATTCAATAATGGTCCTTCTCCCGAAGAACCACAACAATAAAACCCTTCAACTCCACGTGATAGTTGTTTTTTTGCCAATAAAGCTAATGCCTCATAATTTACCGATTCATCATGATGCATTGGCGTGACGATTGCCGAGAAAACACCGGCAAACTGCTGTTTATTGTCTACCATGCCGTCCATCCTCCATCCATAACGACATTTGCTCCTGTCATATAAATAGATGCATCTGACATTAAGAAAACAATTGCACCATTAAATTCATTTGCTTGAGCCATTCTGCCAATAGGAATTCGAGCTGTATAATTTTTTTGGAATCGTGGATCTTGATCTGCGCGTTGTACTCCCGATAAGGTTAACGTATTAACCCGAATATTATCTCGTCCCCAATAGGTTGCACAGTAACGAGTGAAATTATAAACACCTGATTTTGCAGCAGAATAAGCAACTGGTTTAATAAATGGAACACCGGTATCTTCTTTTTTATAAGAATAGATATCTTGTACAGGAGAAACAACACCATAAATGGATCCAATATTCACTATTGAACCAGATTTTCCAGCTTGTTTCATTCTTGCACCAACTTGTTGTGTCATTAAAAATGTTCCCACTAAATTTACTTCAACAACTTCTCGGAATACTTCCTCAGGAAAATTTTCAAATGGTCCTGATACTTCTGGTGGAGCACTTGGTTGGGTATCAATACCAGCATTATTAATTAAGCCGTCTGGTGTTCCCCATACATTTTCAATATCATCTAAGGCGTTAGTAATTTCATCTACTTTTGTAATGTTGACACCATAAAATCTAACGTTTTTAGAATCTCGAATATCATTAAATACTTTGTTAATTTTATCTTCACTACATGTTGAACCGAGCACTGCTACCAGTGCTCCACGTGAATGAAGTTCTCTAACATATTGAGCCCCTAATTGCCCAAAGCCGCCTGTGACAATGATAATTTTGTCTTTAACAGAAAATAGAGAATCTTGCATCATTAAACTCCTTCAATTAAATTTTGTATTTCTCTAAATATTCTCTATCAAGAATGATGCCATGCCCTGGTAACTCACTAGGGATATAATAGCCATTTTCTTCACGACCAGCTGACTTGAAGATACGTAAATCACTCCAAGTTCCACCATCAGTCATTTCTGAATAAGAGATATTTGGTACAGTTGTTAATAGTGATGCGCTAAGTTCCATAACAAAGTGCGGTGTCATTGGTAAATTATGTGCTCTTGCTACGGCAGCAATATCTAAATATCCGGTAATTCCCCCTACTCGACCTAGATCCGCTTGAATAAAGTCAGCGGCATTACCTTCAATATATTGAGCAAATTGATTAACATTATAAACATTCTCACCTAGCGCTATTGGTGTATTTACACGTTCACGCAAATGAATATGTCCGGTAATATCATCTGATGGTAATGGTTCTTCAATCCATAATAAATTTAAATGATCAAATGCTTTAAATGCTTGTAAAGCTTGAGGGAAATTCCATCCTTGGTTAGCATCGACCGCTAAAGGAAAATAGGGTACTGCTTCTTGGATTTTTGTTAATCGCTCAACATCTTCCTCTAATGTTGGTTTACCTACTTTCACTTTTGCCGCGAAGTAACCTTTAGCTTTCCACTCTTTAACCTGTTCAATAACTTCTTCGACCGATAAATGTAAATTAATACCACTACCATAGAGAGGTACTTTATCCCTTACTCGTCCTAAAATATCAATTATTGGCGTATTTAAGGTTTTACCTAGTAAATCCCAGTAAGCGATATCAAGAGCGGATAAAGCATGAGTCGTAACCCCGGCACCGCCAACATCATGAACGTGTTTATAACTACGATGCCATAAACCTCGTGGTGATAGTCGTTGGCCGATAACGTCAGGAATAATTTCCTTAATTAAAGCTGAAATTGTTGTCCCGCACCAACCTGAAGTATGACTAAAACCAGTACCGACAAGACCATTTGAGCCATAAACATCAACAATCGATACTTCTATATCTGTTACATGGTGAATTTGATCTCCCCAAGGGCCTTTCGGTAAAGGAACTCTTGAGGTCATTAATTCGATTCGTTCAATTACAGGCATTTGTAAATTTTTCATAACTATATCCTTTTATCTATATATAATTCTCTGTTACTAATTTAATATTCTTGTTTATTTCTGTTTGTTACTTTCTTCATGTCCAAATACTTCTGGCAAAATAAATGTTGCTGCTAAAAATGCTAGGAAAGGTCCAATTGAAACGATGGCCGCAGCAACCGGCACGCCAAGGGTTTTGAATAATGGGGGGAAAACTAATGTAGTAACAAAAGCAGTCACTTTAACAATAGTGTAACCAATACCGGATGCAATTCCTCTATACTCAGGTTTTGCTACTAGGGAAATAACTGTCATTCCACTTTCAGAATCCCAATAATGCCCCCATAACATTAAAGCGGCGCCAAATGTAATAAAGATAAAGTTTTGATCATAAAATCCGTAGGCTGCAATTAAAATACCAATGGTTACCATTAAGAAGCCCCACTGACTAATCCCTTTATGACCTAATTTAGGTAACAATAATGGGCCTACAAAAGCGGAGGTCGCAGCTATGCAATTTATAAAAATTAATGCTAGGTTATTTTGTATTTGTCCTGAGATTCCAATTGTTACTAGAATAAACGGTAAATAGAATGAAAATGCATAATTTTCAAATGATTGCACAGCACATGAGATCCAACCAAAAATTGTGGTTTTCTTTGAAAATTTATTTTTAAATACATCTTTTAATACTTGGTTAACTTTTGGTTGTTCGATATGTACATTTTCGTCAGGTAGTAATGCGTCTAAAAAATCATCTTTATAGAATGTTTTTGATGCGACTTTTGCTTCAATAAAACGACCTCTTTCAACTAACCAAGTTGGTGTTTCTGGTAGTTCTTTACGCATCATCAATAGTCCAAATGCTGGAATTGCCGGAACAGCTAAAACAATGCGCCAAATTAAAGAATTATCAACATTAGCTAATTGCAAAATGGTCACTAATAAAATTGCAGCAATGATTCCTAATGCAAACATAAATTGCCAACGGTTTGCCATAACTTCACGTTTCTTTTTAGGCATCACTTCCATAATATAAGTGAAGCCATTAGCAACATCAGCCCCAACTGGAATACCGGCAAAAAATCTTATTGCAGCTAGCCAATACATATCAGGTGCCATACCTTGTAAAATTGCGCAAATAGCAAAAAGGATCATTGAACCAAGGAAAATTGTTCTTCTGCCGATTTTGTCTGTTAGCCAGCCGCCCATTAACGCACCTATAACTGCGCCTAATTGTGTTCCTGCGGCGGTTAAACCTAATAACCAACTACTTGGGTGGTAAATATCGTTTAAAGCATAAATAATGAATGCCATGGAATAGATATCCCATGATTCAATTAATAAAGCGGTTATCATTAACCAACCAGCTTTTGTTGCCGATGGTGACTCTTTATTATCAAATATATTTTTTACCGATGAGATAAGCTCATCTATATTTCTTGTGGATGTACTCATATTATTACCTGTTACCTTTAACCAAATTTATGTAAAAAGCCCACACGTTATCAACACTAAGCAAAACATTTAGATATAACTAAAAAAATCTAAATGCATCGCCAGCGACTTTAACTTTTATTTTTTGGGTTAAACATTGAGCAACAAAAGCTTGTAATACTTCTGCAATTTTATCTTCATCAACGTAAGCAATAGTGATATGGTTACTTTGATGCCCAGCCATAAAATCATTACGTGATACACCATCTAAAACGGCATTCATAAGTGGCCACTCATAATTGGTTGCTTTACGGCGACGCTCAAATTCAGCTTCTGGTAATTCCACCGCATGACCTGTACCAATATGCATAATGACGTCAAGTCCTTCATAATGAGCTCTCGACCAAATAAAACGTCCTGCTTTACCTTGTCCGGCAATGGTTGAACCACCATAAGGAAAGAACATCACTGGTTGTCGATATCCTGTTGCGCCGGCAATGCCACCTTTAATATGTTCAAAAGGAACTGCGCCTGAGATTTCAAAATCCCAGTAAAAAACGCCGTTGTATTCACTACCCCATCTAACATCGTGTAAAGTTGTCTCGGCAGGTAAATTTAAGGAGGTAAGAAGATACCAAAGCATGGTTTGTGGAATTGCGGTACCCATATCAACTTCATTTATGCAAGCGATGGGTTTTCCTGAGGCAATAATATCGCCATTATCATCTGGGATCGGGAAACGCTGAGTTGAACCTATGGCACCCTCTGCAAAATCAGACGCCGCACAACTATCTTTCAAGCCCTGTTGATATTGAACTCCAATCGCGGATAAACCATAGCGTTTATAAAAGCGAGCCATGGCAATCATCATGGCACATTGCTCTTCAACTTGTTCACGTGTTAATTCTGTTTGAGGATCTGTACCAAATTGAAATTTCATGCCTTGATCTTCATACCATTTGAGACAAGCTTGACGTAACGATTTTGGTACTTTGTTCATTTCAACTAATAATGCCGATTGTGATAATGATTCAAGTGGCATACCAATATCGATCAATGATTTTTGTGGAAAAACGCCATTGATCATCCCCATACAAAAGGTATCAAACAGTCCTAAAATAGCTTTATGTTGTAAAATATAGTTACCAACTTGCCGCCCAATTTCTCCGGCTGATGTTGCCATGACAGGATGTACTGGTGAAATATCATGTAAATATTGAGTATTGTGTTGTACAGAACCATACTTTAACCAAGTATCTAAAGAGCTATTAAAAAAGTCATCGTCAAAATTCTCAGACCATAATCTTGAATAATTTTTCCCTAAGCTTGTTAATGTTCCCGCTAAACAAAGCATACCAACCAACCCTGGCCAAGTTCCTTCAAAATTAGCTAATAGCAAAATAGGTCCTCGATGATGAACTAAGCAAGGCGCAACATAATGTGAATACTGCCAAGCAGTTAAAAGAACAATTAAAGGGGCATCAGGGTCAATATTGGCAAAATGATCACAACCTTCACGTTGTGTTCTAAGAAAACCATGTCCTACTTCTGAATTAACGGGAAAGGCACGGGTTAGTTTATATCCACGTTTCTGTAAACACTCTTGTAGTTTGTGTTCAAATTTAAGCTGTGTAGGCCAGCATGTGGTATTTGCAGCTTCTCGCAAATCACCACTTGTAATCATGATGATTTCTTTATCATCACTTTTTTGTGGATTTAATTGTTTGGGTAATACGACTTGTAGCATTTTCTACTCCTTTTTTTCAATCGGATAAACTCATGAATTGGTTATACTTTTGTTGATCTTGATACATTTGCAAATAAACACGGTATTTGTGTTTATGAAAATTTTGGCTGTTAAAATTAGGTTTGATTGTGATACCGCTAGCTACCATAGATTGGGCGGCACTTTGAATATTTGGGAAAGCTTTAGCTGCCACTGCCGCTAAAATCGCAGCGCCAAGATTGACCGCGTCTTCCTCTTTGACTAAAACAATTTCACGACCGGTTACATCACTATATTCGCGTAACCACAGTGGATTTTTTGTTGCACCTCCACACATAATGATCTTATCAATCTGGTAACCAGATTCAGTTAGTGTGTCGATGATATGTAGTGTTCCATAGGCGATGGCTTGCAAGGTTGCTAAGTAAATTCTGGCTAAGCCCATAACCCCCGTTTCGAGTGTTAATCCTGAAATCATCCCTTTAGCATCTGCATTAGCTCTAGGAGAACGATTACCATGATGATCGGCTAAGATGTGTAGATTTTGTGTTGGACGTTGTTCTTTTTGTTCTAACTGATTAACATAGTGATTTAATAATTGATAATAATGACACTGTTTTTCTTCTGATTCTTTAACAATTTCCGGCCAAGCTGAATGTTGTCTAATTGTCCATTCTAAAAGCGCCCCGGCAGCACTTTGCCCGCCTTCGTTTAACCAAAAATTAGGTAACATTGCCCCATAATATGGCCCCCAGACACCTGGAACATAAATAGATTTTGGGTTGACTATCATATGGCAATTAGATGTACCACTAATAATAGCTAAACTATTTTTAGGATCACTACCGACTAATGCAACACCGCCAGCATGGGCATCAATAATTCCACTAGCAACAATTACCTTTTCAGTTAAACCGAGTTCAATAGCTGCTTTGGGTGTAAGTGTACCAACCGCCTCAGCCAATTCAGTTACCGACTTAGGTATTTTAGCGAGCACATCATTTAGTCCAATTTTGGCTAAGAATTTTTCATCAAATCGTTTTTTATGAGAGAGATAGTTCCATTTGCAAGTCAATGTACAAACACTGGCGACATCTGCTGAGGTTGACTTCCAAACTAGATAATCCGCTAAATCAAAAAATCGCCATGTTGCTTGATATCTTTCGGGGTGATTGTTTTTTAGCCATAAAATTTTAGGCAGTTCCATCTCAACATTAACTTCACCACCAACATACTTCAAAACCGGATCATTAGTTAAGTTAATATCAGTGGTCTCTTTTTTAGCTCTATGATCCATCCACATAATGATATCTTCATGCAATGATCCATTTTCCGAAACAGAAATTGGTGAGCCATCATGGCCGATAGCAACTAAAGAACATGTCGCATCAAAGCCAATAGAAACGATCTTATTTTTATCTATTTTTGCTTGAAGAACCGTTTCTTTTACAGCAGAACAAACTTGATCCCAAATATCAGAAGATGATTGCGCGACCCAATCAACATTCGAATGAAATTGTTGGATTGGTCTTACTGCAAATGCAATTCGATTACCTTGTTGATCGAAAATTGCACTTCGTACACTAGCCGAACCTACATCAACACCAATAAAATAAATTTCCATCTTTAAACTATCCTTTGCTAACTCGTGTTAGCAATATATTTAAATAATTTGGAACCAACAACAATAATTATGTGATTATGTGATGCAGATCATGAATATTAATGTAATTTATTGTTTTTTCAGCTATAAACCTCTAGTTGAAAATACCAGTAAAACCAACACTTCTTTACTGGATAAATGATATTTCTAGGATTAACAATATGATTCTATTGAATAAATATTCATAACAATTGAACAATTATGGTCAGATTAGTTTTAATTAATCGGTAAGTCTATTTGTCAAAGCCACTTAGCATTTAGTTTTAAATAAGTGTTCAGCTGTTGACTATTCACTTAGCAAATTTGGCTTCAATTGACTTTAAAAATTAATACAATTATTTGGTTATTAAAAATAAATAATAAAACCTAAGCAATTTATGGTAACTATTGCCAATAAAGATTTTAAAACTATCTTTAGAACGAGCACCATTATCCAACTGAATGCATCTATTTTTTTACTTAATTTGGGGGTAGTTGACGTTGATTGGTAGAGAAACGTTGTTGGGAGGTGGTGTTGAAAAAGATTTGGATTTAAAAAACTGTTATGGGGAGGTTTTGGAGTTTGGTGGTTGGATATGGGATTGAATTTAATCAAACCTTATTAATATTCGTTTATGAGTTTTAAATTGCCGAAATATATTCGCTTTTGTATCCTTAAATTAAGTTGTTCGAGCTTTAATCAGTTTTATCATGTTGTTAAATCTTAAATGCATAGCTAAAACTTTTCGAACACTCAGCTAAATGTTGATTTAAATAATAGAATGTGATCATTTAAGTTGCGTCCAAAATTCAAAATAGGAAAGTGACTGTCATATTTAGCTTCAGGTTGAAAAGTTAATTTGACAGTCTCTTTTTAATAAATCTATTTAGTAGTTAGTTGATTGAGAACATTTCTGAAACTGTTTAATCCAGCTTCTAGATTTTCGATAATTTCTTCTACGAGTTCATCTGGTTCTGGTAGGTTATCAAGATCGGTTAAACTTCTATCTTTTAACCAGAAAATATCTAAGCTGGTTTTGTCCCGTGTCAGTAACTCTTCAATAGTGTATTTACGCCAGCGTCCTTCTGGATTATTTTCGGGATGCCAGGTCTCTTTGCGTTTAGCAGGATTTTTCGGATTGTAACATTCGATAAAGTCGGCCAGATCGTCAAAACGCATTGGCTTTTTCTTCAGGGTGTGATGAATATTGGTTCGGTAATCATAAAACCACACCTCTTTTGTCCAAGCCTTTGGACTGGCCGGCTGGTTATCAAAAAACAATACGTTGGCCTTAACCCCTTGTGCATAAAATATACCAGTAGGTAGACGTAGAATGGTATGTAGGGTGGTATTTTCTAGTAGTTTCTTGCGAATGGTTTCTCCAGCACCACCTTCAAACAGTACGTTATCTGGTACAACTACTGCGGCCTTGCCGGTGGTTTTCAACATACTGCGGATGTGTTGAACAAAGTTAAGTTGTTTGTTAGAGGTAGTCGCCCAAAAGTCTTGCCGGTTATAGGTCAGTTCATCGGTTTCCTGCTCACTTTCTTCATTGGTGAAGCTCATTGAGCTTTTTTTACCAAAAGGTGGGTTGGCAAGAACATAGTCTACACTAACAGGACTTGTCGCAATAAGCGCGTCATTAGGAGATACTAGACTATCACCATCAATTTCACCGATATTATGTAGGAACATATTCATTAGACACAGGCGACGAGTATTGGCAACGATTTCGTTACCATAGAAAGTACTATGCTTCAGAAATTGCTTTTGCTCTTTGTCGAGAGCGGTATTTTCTGGATTTGTTAGAAAGTCATAGGCTGCCAGAAAAAATCCACCCGTACCACATGCAGGGTCAGCGATAGTTTTTCCGGGTTCTGGTCGAATGCATTCCACCATAGCGCGGATTAATGACCTTGGTGTGAAATACTGACCCGCACCAGACTTAGTATCTTCAGCGTTCTTTTCCAGCAACCCTTCATAGATGTCACCCTTAACATCTGCGCCCATCATGATCCATTGAGTACTATCGATCATATCAATCAGGCGGTACAACTTAGCTGGATCTTGAATCTTGTTTTGTGCTTTAGTAAAAATTTGGCCAAGCATACCTTTCTGCTTACCTAATTCACGTAGCAATTCTACGTAAAGCACTTCAAGCTCTGCACCTTTCTTACTAGTAAGCGCTTGCCAATTATATTTTGCCGGAATACCTACGTCACGAGAGTAAGGTGGTTTGGCGTATTCATCGGCCATCTTAAGAAAGATCAGATAGGTTAGTTGTTCAAGATAGTCGCCATAACCGACACCATCGTCGCGTAGGGTAGTACAAAAGCTCCAGACTTTTGAGATGATTGTTGATGTATTCATTATTACATTGTCCTAACTCGATAAATAAGTAAAAAGCGCATCAATGTGGCTTTCATATAAAGTTGATTTGTTGACAGCCATCTAATGACCAGACACTGATTGTTTCTTGTTTGTCTTTTTGGTTTTCTGAGTGTTGACGAACTCTTTTTCCGCCTGAATACGAGCTAACAGTTCACTAGCTGGTTCATCACTTGGGTCTTGTGGTACCAATTGACCAGAGAAAGCTTTTTTCAGGATCGATTGGCGTAGGGTTTCGGCTTTTGCTAGCTGTTTATCGATTTCAATTTCAGTTGATTTAATCATCGGAAGTATAGAATCCAACAATGATATCAGAACTTCTTGTTCTTGTATTGAAGTCAGAGGAATAATTAGATTTTGCAATTCACTACTATTGATATTATTGACACCACTTGTTGATTTTGCAGCTGACTCTATTTGTTGGCGAATAAGATGACTACTCATGGCTGCCAATAAATATTCTGATTTTATCATTTTTTTATTGGGTCTCAATCTGATTAAGTAGCCTGCAAATATGTGTTTTGTATCCTTTTCTTTGACAAGCCCACAACTGCCAACTAGTGATATGCTCCCATTGGAACGTATAGTTAATATGTCACCAATCATTAAGCGAAGATGATCGATCTCACCTTTTTCAAAGTTAGCAAACTTCAAATCAGTGTCATCTATTATTCCCGCTGAAATATTAGGAATACGAAGTACACTTTGCTCGCCAGTTTCATAATCACATTTAGCTGATGTACCGTAAACTGGTTCGTCAATTAAGTTTCCAAGTTTGATGTGAGACCAGCCAGCTGGTAGAAAAGCAAGCTTTAGATTTGATGTTTCAGACTGCAGAGTAAGTTGAATCAATTTCTTAGGTTTACCCGGTTTTTTCCCCTCTTTACCATTAGCTTCCCACTTTTTTACTGTAGCTTTCCAATCTTCCAGCTGTTCTTGATAGTGGGCTTCGCGTTCCTGTTGGATGCGGGCGAGAAGTTGTTCTGGGGATTCCAGCTTATCGGCATTCTTCTCACGCCACTTCGCAGTGAGCTTACCTTCAAAGGCATGTTTAAGTACAGCCTGACGGTAGACTTTAAGTTGTTCGCGGGCGGTTTTTAGCGCAGCAATGCCATTATCCAGCTCAGAGAATAGTTCTTCGATTTTTGCGACAATACGTTTTTGGTGATTCAAAGAAACCAAATAAACTGGGCATTTTGTTATATCGCTAATCCTTAAGTACTTAATAGTCGATCCACGAGCCCCAACCGTTATTTTAGCAATATGATACATAACCAAATAGTACAACCATTTACCATCTACTATTTTTGGTCTAATGACATACGTTCGTTGGTATGCGTTAAATTTACCCTTGTAATATTTTACGCTGAAATTTCCATTCCCAGCTAATAATACTGCTTCAGTATCAAATGCAGCTGTATTTATGGTTAGGTTTTCTTCGCCACATGTAAAAAAAGGGTATAATCCATTGGCATTTTGGGAATTAGCATCCAACTTTCCAGTTGTGATATATGTTACTTGACCAAGATTAGTTTTAACCATCACGCCACCAACTCCCGATTCAACTCCTCAATCACCCAGTCCATCTTGTCTCCAAATTGCTGGTACATGCCCATTAAACCACCTTTGGCATCAAAGGGTGTCATATCTAAATCATCGCGCTCAAAGTGAAAGGAGCTGGCGATATGGTCGCGAATGGCTTGTAGCCATTGCATTTGCTGTTCATTAAATTTTTCTGAGTTACTTGAATGGTACTTCATAATCCAATCCTGAAAATTCTTTCTTACAGTGTTAGTAAAAGGCTTGATTTTACTATCAATTCCACATACTCGGCGAACCAAAGCCACTAGAGCAATAAGTTCTGTTAGCGGGTTGTCACCTTGGTAGTTATCCAAATGGGTATAAGCCTGCCAGATACGTAATGGTGCTAGCTTAGGACGATCTTGCTTGAGTTTTTCCAACAGCGCTTTGATGTGTGGGTAGGTGACTTCAGACCGACGTGCAGGAGTATAAAAGTAAATGGTGAGAGCATCAATCTTATCGGCTTGCTCTTGCAGATAGTCGGCAAACTCCTGTATAAGCACCTTAGCGTTTTCGGTGGTTTCTCCCTCCCATTCAGCTTTAAGAACCGTATCCAGATCATCGTGAACGATGATTTGTTCTTTGTCACGACGGATAGAATCAATTAGCTCTATTAAGTCGCCATTAAACAGGTTTGCCACTTCACTCACCAGCTGTTGTTGAGCTTGGTTGCGGGCATCATCACCAGGATCGGTACCGACGGGTTGACCGACAATTTCCAAGGCTTTTTGTTCTATACGGTCACCATCAATAGCGTTGAAAAGTTCACTCACAATCGTAAGGAGTGTTGTACCGCCTGCTTTTTCAGCAATGCGGGCACGCTCTTTGTCATCAAGTTGTTTGTCTAATCGTGCTAGGCGTCCAGCTAGTGATGAAACAGTATCACTATCACTCGCCCCCATCATAACACCCATCGCCAAATCTTTAAACGATACACTAGGCTTGGTGATAAGAGGTTGGCTTGCCGTTTTAACTGACTTGGTGACACCAATTGCATCAACAATCACATAGTGTGTTTTGGCACTCTGTGCAGATGGTGTGACCTTTTGTAGGCTATCTTTATCCAGTGTACGGGTACCGCGCCCCTTCATTTGTTCAAAGTAGTTTTTGCTTTTAACGTCACGCATAAACAGTAGACATTCAAGCGGTTTTACGTCAGTGCCCGTGGCAATCATATCAACGGTGACAGCAATACGAGGGTAATAGTCATTACGAAATTGGGCGAGTACGGATTTAGGATCTTCACCTTTTTCAACCACATTACCTTTGGCGTCGGTTTTATCATTGGCGACACGGTAAGTGACTTTTTTGCAGAACTGGTTACTTTCACCAAACTCTTCACGCACGATTTGGATTATGTCATCCGCATGGCTATCGGTTTTGGCAAAAATCAGCGTTTTGGGCACTTCTTGGCGACCAGGAAAGATACTTGGCAGCGAATCTTTGAACGTACGAATAACTGTACGAATTTGATCTGGATTAACAATATCACGGTCAAGTTGCTTGGCTGTGTAAGTTTGATCCTGATCCTGTTGCTCCCAACGCTTGCGCCGAGTAGTACGCTCGCGGCGCTCTACCTGTTGCTTTGCTTTGATCTTTCCGCCTTGTTTGGTCTTTTCAGTTTCAATAATAAAAATTTCGTTGCCAACATTAACGCCATCGGCCACAGCTTTTTCGTGGTTATACTCGCTGACAACATTCTTACGGAAAAAACCGTAAGTACGGTTGTCTGGAGTGGCAGTGAGTCCGACCAGATAGGCATCAAAATACTCAAGTACCTGCCGCCATAGATTGTAAATGGAACGGTGACACTCATCAATAATGATCACATCAAAAAACTCTGGTGGGATCTTTTCGTTGTAAACAACTGGCAGTGGTTCTTTAGGCTTAGTGAATTGTTCCGCTGGGTTTTGTTCTTCGAGTGATTCGTCCAGAACCTCATCTTTTAAAATTGAGTACATACGTTGGATGGTACTGATACAAACTTGAGCATCTTTGGCAATATATTGGTTTTTTAATCGCTGAACTGTGTAAAGTTCGGTAAATTTTCGGTTATCATCATTCGGCACAAAGCTCATAAACTCTTGTTCAGCTTGTTCTCCAAGGTTTTTAGTATCCACCAGAAACAAAATTCGGTTTGCGCTTACTGGCTCGCGTAACAGGCGATAACTAGCAGTAATTGCGGTAAAGGTTTTCCCAGAGCCAGTAGCCATTTGTATCAGCGCACGGGGCTTGTCTTGTTTGAAAGATTCTTCGAGATTAGTGATGGCCGTAATTTGGCAATCACGTAGACCGTTTTTTAGCAGAACAGGGAAATCTTGTAGACGGCCTCGCAGGCTTTTAGGATCTTTGCACCACTTGGCGAGGGTTTCCGGACGGTGGAAGTTAAACACTTCACGAGAGCGTGGATGTGGGTCTAATCCATCTGTAAAGCGAGTGATGATGCCAGTACTTTCATAGACAAAACGCAACGGTTTACTATTTTTGACCCATTTCAATGTGGCGCTAGCATACCCTTGTGATTGCTCTTCAACCGTAGTGATCTTCTCGCCCCAGACTTCGGGTTTAGCCTCAATGACACCGACCGCTTGTTTGTTGACAAATAGCACATAATCGGCAGGGCCTACGTCGGTCTGGTACTCGCGAACTGCAATACCAGAAGAAGCAGAAAAATCGATTTTCTTTTTATTTTGTACTACCCACCCCGCTTGCGCGAGTAGTTCGTCTATTTGATCTCGAGCTTTTTGTTCTGGATTTTGATTGACCATTTATTTTCTCTTATAAATCACATCTACCACTATCAAACGTTATTAGTACCATTTAAATAGTTTAACGTATTATATATTTTATACTATCAAGTCTAAATTTCACTCAAGATAAATACAGCAACACGATAAGTGATGACCACCTATTTAACCAAATAGCATAAATATTAGGTTATTTTAAACCATAGCACTATCAAATTAACTTGTTCTTTTTATAATCATACAGATGAACTTACTAAAAATCTATCTATACTCTTTATAAGCACTGGGGTTTCAGTTAGCTTAAATTTATTCAAGTTTTTCAACACGTAGGATTTAAATCATTAACAATTACTTTTACTGAAACTCCTTTGCCACTTAATTTTTTGGTTAACGGCTCGTTACTAGCAATTTTGATTAATTAATGCATCATTTGATATGCAAAGTCGTTAAATTAATTAATGCCCAAATAGATATAATAAAAGAACGATTTAAGCAATTCTTATAATATATACCAATATAGTTAACGCCGTTTATTGGAAGTGTTAATTAGCGAGCATTATAAATCAGTTCAGTATAAATAAAATAAAAGTAATTTCTCTTAAGTATTGCAAATAAGGAGATTAACGTTATTTTTTCGATACACGCCAATATCAAACTATTTGTATCCGGGTTAGTATCCGATTTTGCACTTGATATGGGATAATCTTAGTTGACGCCAATTGACAAAGAAAATCTCTTGAAAGGTAACTTTGAAAAGGATTTAGACTTAAAAAACTAGCTTTAAGCTGGTGTTTTTTTTGAGTTAGCATCTGGACGCGGAATCGAATAAACATTTCAATTTATTGATCTATATAAGTATATAATAAAATAAAAAGCTAATTATCCTAATTTTTCCTTTTTTTCTCTAACTAAGAGCTGTATGACTTTAGCTTGTTTTAGTAGAATTAGGCGTTAAGCTCTTGTCTAGCACATGTAGATTAAAAGGCAAAATATTAACTATAGAATCAGAGCTTGCTTCAGGACTTCAAGCGCAAATTAAATTGAATATGCTATCCAACAAGGCATTCTCACTTTCAATACGGCGCAAAAGTTAACGAGGTATTGTCAATAAGCAGGTAGCTAACCTCTGTCCCACTTTAGAGCTTGAATTGCTTTTTGAGTTTACCTAAGCGGATTAATCAATCTAAAAGTAGTTTAATAATTAAACTACCTTTACAACTCTGTTTATTAACGTTTGTAAGATCGAGTCAGCTAAAGGCTTGCAAAATGGAGTGAAATTGATTTTGAACATAAAACATGGACTATACCTGCTGAAAAAGCTTGGTAATTTAGCTAGCTGCTTTGATTATGAAAATATGAGCATAATATTGCATTTCAACAAGTTGGTACTTTATGTTCTTATGATTATGTTTATGATACTAGTGAGAGTTTGTTGAAGATTATAATGGAAGCTCTATAACTAATGAATACAGTATGTTAAGTAATTTATAAACCTTGAATAATTAGTTAATAACCCTACAAAGTTTTAATATAAACTTTGTAGAGTGAATTTATTGATGAGTTCCTTTTGTTGGTAATTTACAATAGTGATTAACTTAAGTTAACAGATAATACACTTACCTAAATTTGAAAACTGATTTCATAATGTGCAAACACATCCTTATTATATTCCTAAAACTGACCATTCCAAATACGCTCACAAATAGTTTGGTATAGTTTTTGACGAGCATCTATATCAGCTTTTTTAAATTGATCATGTGGTTTAAATGGTAAATGGTATTCTGTTATCAATTTAGTGAAATTAGGGTTATTTTCATACGTTTTTTCACATAAAGATTTCGCTAATAAATTTTCTTTTAAATAGTGAGGCATTTTCTTTTCAAATGTCATATCACTATAGGATTGATTTGTTCCTCTAGGCAATAAAATTAAACCGCCTAACTTATTGCGATAGTTTTCAAATTCATATTCTTGCGCAAACTCATCTTGATGCTGTGTAAATTGTTTAGCCCAAATATGCTCAATTTCAAAAGGTTTACCTTGTTCTGGAAAAAAATATGTTTCCAAAGTTGTGTTTATCCCAGCGAGATTATCTACATACGCAGTAATACGAGATAGTAAAAATTTAATAAAGTTTCTATTATTATAAAGGCCT
This sequence comes from Gilliamella apicola, assembly GCF_003202915.1. Taxonomy (GTDB): domain Bacteria; phylum Pseudomonadota; class Gammaproteobacteria; order Enterobacterales; family Orbaceae; genus Gilliamella; species Gilliamella apicola_Q. Next base: position 112,226 of record NZ_QGLP01000010.1, on the reverse strand, counting down.
ACATTATGAAAATTTTCAAATTTTTCTGTAATTTCTTTTGCTTTTTGACTTAAAATGAACCTAAGTTCCGATAATGATTTCCCTCTGATCTCTTTCACCAAAGTATACATTGTGTAGCGAATCGAGCTAGCTGCAAATCGACGATTATTTAAAGTACGTAGTACAGCAAACAGTTCGATATAACGAGCTACTAAATCTATTTTTTGTCGTACAACATCGGAAGAATCTTCTAGTTGTAAAGGAGCTAACATTAAAGGATAGCTTAATGTTGGTGCAATACCCCAGCAATCAATATAATAAACATGCTGTAGTGCCGGAGTAAAAGTACATTCGGCAGCTAAAATTTCTAGGTAAGCCCGTAAATAAAACTGAAATTCTTGCTCAATAAAGCGTTCAAAACTGGTATGATCTTTATTGTTTAAATTCATAATTGCTAGATTATCGCGAACCCAACTATGAAACCGAGTGCCAATTTTTTCAAAGTCCTCATTTTGAGCACCTACCTGTCCTTGACGGATTGTCCGAGCATATTGAGCTCTAAGTAATGCCTGAAAGAAGCGTAAATCTTCATCTTTTTCATATTTATGCAAATGTAACATCGATTTACGCCAAAGATCGTCCGCTTTTTTTCGTTTATCTGTATTTTTATAGTGAGATAGCAAGAAACCTTTAAGCATATCTGATGGCGTTAAATTTAGTCCTCTATCATTCATAGTTTCAAAAATGGTATAAGCATTTTCATCAGAATAAGCAATAATTTCGACCATAATGACGTTGTATTTGAGCCAGTCAATAAAAAAAGAGAATGACTCATTTTTTAATTCATCGGGAAATATTTCAACAATATTTTGATAACGCTGAGCCATATTACAGACTGAAGCATCATCATTATCTTGTATCGTATACATTCCTGTAGTGAAGAGATTATTAAGACAAGTGATACGTTCATCAACCGTAATATTAAAAGACTTATCCCCACGGTGCTCAGAAAAAATCATAGACTCTATTTTTTCTTCTATATCTAATTCTTTTTGTAAATTATTCAGATAAATCAATAATAGTGTCAGTGAGGTGAGTCGTTGTTGTCCATCAATAATACTACGCTTACCGCCCTCTTTAATACTCACCACAAAAGGGCCCAAATAATAATTATTATAATTGTTACCATCAGATCGACTATCACCTTGAGTATATTCATTTAAAAATGATGTAGTTAAGTCGGTCACCAGTTGCTCAATATGCTTTTGTTCCCAGCTATATTCACGCTGAAAATAATCAACAGTATATTTTTGGGCATTGAGTACATCAAATAAACAGCGGTGTTGTGCTTCTATTTTGTTTTCCAGCTTACTCATAACGGTTTCCTTACATATTTTATTCCGATTAAAGCTTATCATAAGAAAGTCTGAAAAACATTTGTATTTAAATTGTTTATTACTCATTGAATCAGAGATTATTTCATACATTAAAAAATCTAGCGATTGATGTAAATACACCAATTAAGCAATCGATTTTAAAAAATGTTTATGAAGTTACTTTGATAGAGAGTTTAAACAAAGATACCAATTCTCAGCATGTTAGTTATGAAGATGCCGATGTACCACCAAAGATGATAATTATTATTTACAAATAAAACCAAGTATGAATAAATTAATGATTAACATTTATTATGATTTTGATACCGGAATTAACTTTAATCTGTATGTATCATTGGATGTTGGCGCAGTATATACAATATGAACGTATGGAGTTAATTGTCAATGGAGACAACTCAGGCGCTGATATGGTATCTAACAGCAAAACCGCTGCTAGTTCTGGTACATCTTATAAAATAATTGAAAATTGGTTTGCTGATGTAATGGCTCGTTATATTTAGGGTGGTAAAATCAATGTTACAACTGTAGATGATAATACTATGTCTGAATTGAAATTCATCACAATGGACTGATTGGTCGGTGTTTATTATAATTTTTAACCAATAAAAAGGCAGAAAGCCTTTTTACCTGATTTTCTTAAGTATTGATGTTCGCATTTTAACATTTTTAATTATTAACCAAATCATATAAACAAGGTAATTGACTTAAAACGAATTATCTATCTAATTTTTCATTAGTGCTATCAAAATAGCTTGATAATTCGTTTTCAATAAAATTTACAGCCACATCTATACATTCAGTAAAATTTGAGGGAGTACCTTTAGTTGATTGTTCTCTATATCCAAGCACATCTTGAGCAAGACGATCGACATTTTTCCAATAGGGAAATGCTGAAAGCTCATCTTCTCTAACTGTACTTAGTCTTTTCATTGTTGCACCCTCATGATATATATGATAAATATCCTTTGCTATATGGTATAATTTAAGATCATTAGTCCCCAGCCAATTCTCAACAGGAAATTTTTTGTCTCCAATGATAATATCTAAGTTAATATCCTCTGATAAATTTGCTCCTGTTAACCAATGCAGATCCATCGCAGCATCAAAAGCATGATTGCGACATTTTTCTAAACTACTTCCATTTCTCAAAAAATTTTTCTTTATATATTGTCGCCGTTGTTTGATTTTTTCTGGTAACTTATTAATAGTGTTCGAATCAATACTCCAGAAAGCATATTTAGCAATTTCGAGATCATAAGCACTAACAATACCAATGAAATTAATAATACTATAAAGGTATGTCTCAAATTTTTTTTCAGGGCTAAAACACTTGTAATTTAATCTGATATTTTGTATCTGAAGCATGGACACATAATGAAAACCATAAACTGTTCTAGAATCATCTGGCAAACTTTTAAAAATAACTTTATTTTTCTCAGGATCAGAAGAGTAATCTCTAAACGTTGCTTCAGGATCATCAACATGACTTGGCCAAAATAGGCGACAAAAATTTTGATAAGCTTTGATGGATTTTTCAACCCATGAATCAGGCATTTCATTCAATCCAATTGCAGTTAAACATACTGGTGCTGTGTTTAATAATTTAACTAATGGTAAAAGCCCAACTCTTTGTACATCATCCAAAGTAGCAGTTGATGACAACTTTTCCATCCTCTGTAAGGAACAGTTATCTAAGTTAATTTGAACTATTTTATTTTCTTTAGAAAACAATTGTGATGCGTACTCAGGTGTAAGTATTTTTTCATCTTCATATCTAGAACGACAAGGGCGTATAAATACAATATCAGAACATTTATCCATTTGCAGATCTCACTAATAAAGTACCGTTTAGGATTAAATTAAACAATTTAAGCAACAGAAATTATTTTATTTTCTTTAGAAAATAAAGCATACTAATACTTGAAAAAATTCAAATAAAATAGTCAATTTATATTTCTATATGCTAGATTATATAGCCAATTTTTTTGATAAACCAAACTTTATGTTATCCTTCATAAAGGATAACATAAAATGACTGAATGACGATTTCTCTATGATTTTTTTGTCCAAATTCAGTTAGTTTTAGGTAAAACAATGACAAAATCAAAATCACGAATAAACTATCCCAATAAAGCTCATTTAAAGCTCATTTAAAACTCATTTAAAGCTTTATTAGGGGATGAAATAATTATCAATAGTCATTTTACTTTATCAAAAAACAATACTCCTCTATTTAGGTTTAGGTGTAAAGGCATAAAACGTAGCTGGGATTGTTGGTGTCAGGATGGAATAATTAGGTCTTTTTTAGTTTGTTAAGTCGAAGGCTTGTTTAATATTTAGTAATAGATGAATCTATTACTGCTGATTTATTTAATATATTATTGACACTTATTATATTAATCTTCTCGGGGTTAATTAAGCTAAACTTAATAGGATTATTGCTAGTATTTTCTTTGTTGCTATAGTAATCAGGTGAATGTCTTCTCCTATATTTACTTAATGATGTATTTTACACGATAAAAGCGTAAAGCTACAGATTATAACCAGTAGTCAATTCTTTATGTTATAACTTGTCTGACGTTTCCTATTTTTGTCGGTAAAATACTTGATGCTGACGGCGCTTTCTCTTTATGTATTGCTATGTTTATTTTCACATTGATATTCAAAGCTCACATTAAATATTTGATACAAAATACACATCATGATTTATTTAGTTTGTAGCTTTATAGATTGTTATCTTCAAATATCTGCTTTATTTCCCTTGTATATGTTTAATTTTTTAATAGTTAAAATAAAAAACTAAGCAATTCTTTTAAAATTTTTGTAATTAAAAACTTTAAAGTCATTCTAAGAAAACATGTCATTATTGAACTAAATATATCCTTTTTTCTTGATTTAGGGATAATTTTAGTTGAACTAGGGAAGTAGTGAAATAAGTTTAAAGACTTATCTAAAAAGCTTTAGACATAAAAAACCTGCTAGAAGCAGGTCTCAGAATTTGGTGATTGGTGCCCGGACGCGGAATCGAAGATACTGCTTAAAGTATTGGAGGAAGAGGATTGAGGGATTTTAGGTGAGGGAATGTATCCGAGGTTGTATCCCCCTCTTAAATATTATTGTAAATATACATTATACTTTTCATTATCAGCTTTAATTTTTAGTATATTACCAATATAAAACTTTAACTATAATTTCATTAAAACCCAAATTAATCTTTTGTTAATTTAAATTGTTTTCTTTTTTTACCTTTAACTAGATTAGTTTCTATTTTGAGTTTTTTTAAATACCCTTTCTTTAATAATAATTCAAAAAATGGCTTATATTTCCTATTATAATCAATCGTTAAAGTTGCACACTTTCCAACTTTTTCGAGACTAGGTATTTTTTTTAATAATTCGCTTATATTTGGATTAGTTAATCTAGGTAAATTTTTAATAACTAATTTTAGTTTGTTATCTTCATTTCCGTTACCAATAAATATTTTTATTAGTAAACTAATTGGATAGTTATGATTACGTTTATTTTTAAACATATCTAATAATTTCTGAGCAAGAATATTATCTGTTTGAATTACGTTTTCAGGAATTTTTTCAATAATCTTAATTCTTTTCTTCTCATTAAATTTTTCTGATTTGAACAATAAAAGATAATCACTACCTTTTATTATTTTAATAAGATTAAGTCTCTCCGAACTTTCAAATTTAAGAAATAATTCAGCATGCGTTTCCAATAAATTAATATGTTTATTTGGAAATTTATTTTTTAATAATTTGTAGTTGTCGTCAGTTAAATTCAAAATATGGTTATCAATTAGATAATTGATTTTACTATCAGAAAGTGTTGAAAGATATATGGAATTCCAATGTGGAAAAATATTTGCAAACATAAAGTAAATGTCATCATCAATTTCATTTTGACGTAAAATAGAGGCTTGAAAACTTATTTTATCTTGTTTGTTAGTTGATAATGTTTCAATTTCAATTTTTGTCTTAATCAATTCTTTTGTATTTTGTTCAATATTAAAAAAATCAATTAATGTTCGATTAATTTTTTTGGCACACTCTTCATAATAGTGATAAATATTTTTCCATAAAACTTCAACTTTTTGTTGCTCAAAAAGCAATGTTTGAATATCAACATTATTAATAGTTGAAGTATTTTTTATCTTAATAGGAAGTTTTTCAACTAATTCTTCTATTCGACAAAACTCTAAATTTTCATTATTGAATAAATTAATTATTAATGCTTCATCATCTAACAAATTAAATTTAATTAATTTTTCTAAACCATATTCATTAATATAAGTAATGGTTTCATTTTCATCTTTGGTCAATAATAATTTTTTCGATTCAAGTTTAGCAGGATAATCAAGTAAAATATTTAAATCATCATCATTAATATCGTAATTTTCCAAGTCATCGATAAATTTATCATATGACTTTCTAACTAAATAATAATGTAAGTTTAACTCTTTTAATTTTTCATAATTGCTTGGAGATAAAACAATCAGTTTTTTATAAATCGCAAACATTGCTTTCTTGGAATCAATAGAGTTTGCTTCGAGTTTTAAAAAGTCAAATGAATGTGAATCAAATATATTTACTAAAGCATAATAGCTAGATCTTGAAATAGTATCTTTTTTTAATAATTGTTCAAATAATTGATTAATATCTATATAGTTATAATCAGTAATTGTATCTTTTCGCAATTGATTATAATTCTCTTTATTATTAAGATATTTAATCAATGCTTCATCTAATGTTTCTTCTTGTTCTTCTTCGTAGTATATAAGTACATTGATTAGTTTTGTAGATATTAAATTCTTTGAAAATATTTCCGTCCATAAGGAACGTTCCTTAATATCTTCTATATTTGTTACATAATTTTTAGTATTTATACTTTTTATAATCTTAATTTTTATAGCTCTTTCTAAATCTTCATTATTTAGCACAGATAAAAAACAATCTTCATCCATTGAAAGACTTCTGATAACTCCTTCAAGAGGTAACTCTTGAATAATATAATCATTAATAAATTCTTCATTATTTGTTATATCTGAAGTTAATTTTTCCTGAATATTACTTTTGCGAAGATAAGTAGTTAAAATTTCATCCAGTTGATTTTCATCATAATAGGTAATAATGTTTTCCCATTTGGGTACTATTTTTTCTTCTGTTATAACGATTGGCCATATTTCTTTATAGTGGATATTATCTAATTGAGATAACGAGTTCTTAAGATTTTTAATTAATATAGTTTTTGAATCAACAGTTACATCGTTATTAAGTATATTAATAATGAGATCTTCATCTTCTTCAATTGCGTTATTTGGTTGTTGAGCACACATTACTTCTGAGATAAAAGTGCTTAGATTAGTATCGACATAATCTATCAGTGAAGTTATTGTACTATTGTTAACTATAGAATAACCTTTTTTCTTAAATTCGCTTAAGCTTAATAAATTTTTCTTTCTATATAAAATCAAAAAAATATTATAGAAATTAATTTGATAATGTTGTCCTTTTAGTAAAAAGTCGATTTCTGAAATAGAAACTTTAAGATCAATGTATTTAAATTTAATGTTTAATGAATTAATAACATCGTTTAATTTTCCAATATCAACTGTTTGGAATATACTAAAATATCTTTTACAATTTGTAATGTATTCAATAAGCTTGGATTTGTTTTTTAACAAACGATTGAATTGACTAATATCTAAATAATCAAGGATGTATTTTGCATAAAAAATATTTTGTTGTTCATCATCCGTTTGAAGATGTTCCCAAAAATTATCCCATTGATGACAAAATAAATAGATAAAATATGCAATAGAGTTTTTATATTTATCTTTGTTCTTGAAATATGTATCAATTAATTTTATTGTATCTTGTGGATATAAGTTAAATAACTGGCTTATTCTCACTAAGTGAGAGTATTTTGTTTTGCTGTTTTGTTTATGAAGGATAAGATAATCAATTAAATCACAATTAAAGACTTTTACTGACTCAAAGTCCTTTTCATCTAATGTTATCCGATCATACACTCCCTCTAGGTTGTTTAATCTAAAATCACAGGATAATTGTTTTTCACTTGGCAAAAAGTGTTTTATAAATAGGTGATCGTTAATTGATAATGCGTCTTTATGAAGTAATGAAATATAGTAATAATATTCTTCTGTTAAGTAACCATACTTAAGCAGATAATCAACAAGCTCATTTTCAGTTAAAAAAGTGATTTCATTACCAAATTCATTAATTAAATCACGTAATAAAACAGGATTAGATAATAGCTTTATTTGTTCGTCCGTTTTCTCATCTCGCTCTTTTTTTTCCTGTAACTCTTTTAATTTATCTTTAATAAATATTTTTTTGTTTTTATCAAAGATATTGCTTATGATGCTTTCTTCTTTACAATGTAGTTTTTCAAACTCTAGGGGAAAGAAATTTTTAATCAAAATAATGGAAAAAAGCTGGTTATAATCTAAATTTAGAGAATTTTGATTTTGAGAAATTATTAGTTCACAGTATATTTGATATTCATTCATGATATTTGTTAATAAACGCATATCATCAATATAAAAAGAAATCTTATTTAGAAAACCATTTGATAAATGGTCATTGCTATTTTTATTACGTATTTTCAGAAAATTATAAGAATTTGTGACGTTTATAAATGGTATTATAGGAATAATCAAATCAAAAAATTTAGTTTTGTTTTTAATTGTCTTTGAAAAATCTAGTTTTGTCTGATTTATATTATTTTTTTCTTTGTTTGATTTTGATTCATTAATTAATTCAAATAAGCAATCATTTAATGCATAGATAAATGTTACTTTTTTACCTCTTAGTTGTTTGGCATTATTAATTAAAAAATTAAGCTCTCTCAACTCTTCAAATATAGTTATATCATTGAATCGGTCTAAATCCTCTATAATTACAACATTAAATTTTTTTCTTTCAAATAAATAAAGGATTTCATCTAAGTATTCATTTAAAATTAAATGAGGTTCTTTCTTTTCCCCGTTAACTTCAATATCACCTTTAGCATTTAATTTAATGCTGTGAATTCCAAACTTTGCGTGATAAAGGATTTTCAAAAAATAAAATAATGATACAAACAAGAGGAACCAATATACTAATGCTATCAAATAATGCATCGGTGAATTTAGCAATAACTTATTAATTAAAGGAAGTTCAGATAAAATTCCTGGTTTAAAAAGAATTGAAAATGAGATTAGAAATATTGCTAAAATCATTAAAAAACGAATGGTACTCCAAATGCTAAATGCTTTTATACGTTTAAATCGGGAATCAGGAATTTTTCTAATATGTGCATGATAAAAAATTTGTTGAAGAATACTGAGCCTAATTTTTGATTGTATTTCTCCAGTATTGTCTTTATCTCTAAAGTTAGCGAGTGAAATATTGAGATATTTATATTTTTTAGGGTAGTCTTCTTTGAATGTTTTTAAAGCACTGCTTTTGCCCGCACCATAAGAACCTGTTATTGCAATATTTTGTACGCTGTTATCTTGAATACCAGCATTAATAATCTTGGAATAATATGCAATATTGTGATCTGTTCGCTTAGGTGCCAGCGATTCTAACCTAAAATCTTGTAATGTTTCATCTTTCACATAATAAATTCTATCATAGTTGATGGGGTAAATTTCTTTAAATTTCATTTTCTTTTAATTATTTATCAAATAGACAATTAAATATTCTTTCAAAAAATATTGATTAATATTATATCAGTTTTGTTTAATAGCTTAGAAAATATTCATATTGATATAAATTTTTGAAATTAAAAATCAGTTTATAACAAACCAATCCCGTGACATTAAGTTCAAATTTAATACAAATATAGTAACATTTTTGTGTAATAACTCACAAAATTTATACATAACAAGTTAAAAAATAATGACACAAAAAATATAATCATTAATAATTACCCCAATAAAGCTTTAAATAAACTTTATTGGGGTATTAACTAATCATCAAAATCATTTGGTTCTGTCAAAATACAATACTCTTCAGGAATACTTTTACCATCGTAATCGGAACTAAAACTTTCACCTGTATAATAGATGTAATTACCAGAATAAAATGTGCCACTTTGTTCAAATGCAATATCATGACCATATCGTTCATAATCAAAGTAGTTACTTAAATTGCCTAGCTCTTTTAAACTATAGCAGCCACTTTCTGCAATCCAATAAAAACCTAAATCATATTCATCAGAAATATTGGACAAGGATTGAAAGCAATCTAAGTTATCAGATAAATTAATTAAGTCAGTAATAGAATTAACATAGTCTCCAACATCAATAACTGCTTCATAAATTTCCATTTCATCATGACTTAATTCGTTAAGTTTACAGGCTAAAAAGTTTAATTCATCAAGATTACTATGTTCTGATATATAATTTGATACACCATAGACAGTTGATTCATAATCTGTTAAGAAATACTCATCATAGTTAATGCCATCAATACCAATTCGTTGAAAGCATTGTTTTACTTGTTCAGATGTTGTTGGCAAGGCAAGCCATTCGCCCACTAACTCACCTTCGTTATATTTTCCTAAATTGGTTACAAATACTGAGATCGTACCCGAACCCACCGCAGTGGATTCAGGGTATGACGATACATTCGGTAATGTTTGCATAAACATCTCCTTAAATTTTTAGATATTAAAATAATTGATTTTTGAAAAGAGAATTAAATAGTAGAGTGCTTTTTAAGCAGTTTTGAATTCATAAGGCATGACATATTCAGTTCGGATTGAATCTAAGTAATCAGCCCACCACTGAACCATTTTTGTTCGTTCAATAATGTGCTGTGCTTTATGAATATAAGCAGCCCTTACACCATTACGTTCTTGATGACTCATCTGGCGCTCAACAGCATCTCGTGACCAGAGATTAGATTCAACCAAAGCACTACAGGCCATTGTTCTAAACCCATGCCCACAAAGTTCTGTTTTGGTATCATAGCCAATAGAACGTAATGCTTTGTTTATTGTGTTTTCGCTCATTGGCTTTCTTGCTGAGTGATCCCCAATAAATACTAGTTCGTACATGCCACTAATTTCATGAATCTGTTTTAAGATTTCAATTGCTTGATCACTTAGTGGAACTAAATGAGGTGTTCTCATCTTGGAACCTCGTTGAGAATGAGGTACACCATCAATTTCTTCCCTTTCAGCAGGAATAGTCCAAATCTTTTTATCGAAATCAATTTCTAACCAACGAGCAAACCGTAGCTCACTAGAACGAATAAATATAAGTAGAGAGAGTTTTATTGCTAATTTGGTTAACTCTCGTCCTTTAAAATTATCAATGCGTTCTAAAAGTTCAGGTATTTTTTCGAGTTCAAGTGCAGGCCGATGATTCACTTTTACTTTACTCACTACCCCTTTTAGATCTTGAGCAGGATTATAAGAGATGTAACCATTTTGCACTGCATAGCGCATTATTGCTGAAGTAAGTTGCTGTAATCGGTTAGCGACTTCAAACCGACCATTTTCTTCAACAGCTTTAATTGGAACAATTAACTGACGGGTAGTTAATGCTGAAATAGAATAAGCTCCAATTTTAGGAAATAAATACAATTCTAATGTTCGTAGTACTTTTGCTCTATGTGGCTCAGACCAAGTTTTGTTATTGGTACACCATTTACGTGCAACTTGCTCAAAAGTAACTTGTATTTCATCTTCAAACTGTTTTGCTTTCTTTTCTACCTGCGGGTCAATATTTCTAGCTAGTAATGATTTGGCTTCATTTCGTATCTTTCTAGCTTCGCTTAATAAAACATTAGGATATTGGCCTATAGACATTAATTTTTCTTTACCATTGAAATAATAGCGAAAACGCCAATATTTAGAACCATTTGAATGAACAAGTAAGAATAAACCATCACCATCAGAAAGTTTATATTGTTTATTGTATGGTTTGGCGGATTTGATTTTTAAATCTGTCAAGGACATAACGAATTCCTCAATTATAAAAATTTAGATATAAAAAAAGCCACATATTTGACTATGTGGCTTGGGTGATAGAAATTTAACTGTTAATTAGTTTTAGTCTTTATCCATGCTTCAACTTCTTTTAGGCGCCAACGCGAGGATCTTCCTAGTTTTATAGGGAGTGGAAATTTATTCTGCTTTATCAAAGCATAAAACCATTTATCAGTCATGCCTGTAAGTGTGGTGATATATTTCATATCAACTAGGTAATCAGGATGTATTTGTGCATCCAAAGGGGGTAAGAATGTTGACATTGTTGTACCTCTATTGAGTGATGTGGGTTAATTACATTCAATAGATAGGTATCAACAATATTTTTTTACTACTTTTGATCATAAACTGCTCATTTTTACAAAGCAGTTTATAAGCATACTAATTGATTAATTTGCAACTCTATTTATAAAATTCATAATGGGTTGATTATAAATTTGATCAACATAGTTACTTTTATAGGCATTTTGAAAGCAAGATGATGACATACTTGAGTCGGATTTTACGGGGGGATATCCATCGACTTTAAATTCTAACTCACAACTCATTAATGATGGCTTTCTTTCACCTATTAGGACCCATTTTATTTTTTGCTGATAACTTTCAGTTTTTATATCTTTTTTGAGTTTTTCAAATTGATTGATTTCGTTAGTTAGGTTTTGATTATATGGATCAATTACTTTTTCTACAATATCTCTGACTATGCCATTTTCTACTCCCTCCAAATAGGCCAAAAGTTCCTGATAATTTTTAACAGATAATGTCTTTTTACCATCCTTCGTATTTAAGGTTATATTCTTGGCTGAATTACCTTGAAGTAGATGTAGATAAACCAATCTGGAGTAATAGTCATCATGAAGATCAAACAGTTCAACCTTTTTATTTAGTTGGTATTGTGTATTCTTATAAAACCTTTCAAAATTTAAACCATGCTTTTTTAATATTTCATTAATAGAGTCTATATCTTCTTCAATTTGTTTTGTTCTTTTAGCAATATCTTTATTATCTATATCGGTTATAGCTTCTCTTCTAGAATTTTTGTCATAAAAAAATTGATTATAACTTATAATTCCATCATTACCTTGTTCACTACCATAAATAGATTCGATTACATTATTCTGCCTATACCAACTAATTACATGTTGACCAAGATAATTAACTTCTTTATATCTCTCTCCTTCTCTGATTTCTTTTATGATTGTTTCTTTATTTGATAGAAGATATTTTCTATTTTCCTGATAGCGAGTTAAAGCATCGTTTTTTTCTATTTCAAGAAGTGCTTTCTTTAACTTTTCATAAATAACTAGTCTTGTTTTTGCTTCAATGTAACTTCTAGCTTTTGCATCAATGTAATTTTTATACACCGTATAATGGGGATAATTAACATTCTTATTTCGTTCTTCTTCTGTTTTAAATTTTTCATAATCATCTAATGTAATATTGATATTTTTATCTACAAACATAGTTTTTAAATTTTCTGCTATACCAGAAAATGTTAGGTTTAAAAATTGATTTGGACGATCCTTTTTAAATTCACAAGTATATTCAACAATATTTCGATCTCGTTCATCTTTATATGAATCCCATTTCATTTTATTACAGATATTTCGGTTATCAAGCGCATTACCGACAGTAAGAGTTGAGTCGATATTATCATACACATAATCTTTAACTTGCTTAACCTGTGATGAGTCTCCGCACGCCGTGAGAGTTAGTACTGATAAAATAATTGTTATTTTTTTCATTGCTATTCCTTATGGAAAAAAGAATTAATTAACTTTACTTAAATTATATTTTTGTGTGGTACCCGAAACTTAATTTGACGCAAGTTAGCTATTGTTTTAATTAAGTTTATATTTTCATCGATTATTTAAATAAAATCATATCGTTTAAACAGATCAATAAGATCTTATTGATCGTTAAAAACGATCAATTATTTACTTTGAAGACATTTTAAAATTAGAGCCAACCTCGCTCTGCAAAAGAAAAATACGATTGTTGAGACAATCAGATCTAATATTCGGATATCAACGATATTTAATATTTTTGTTAACTTTTGATTGATATTACAAACTACATTACTAAATTACGATTTACCTGATGGATGGTTATGGACAAAAATAACAGCTACTACATTATACTTAAATACTTGCTTAATTAGTTCTCAGGGATAGATTTCCAAAGAGTTAATTGTCCTCATAAAAAGGGTTCATATTTTAATTAACTGATGTTGATTATTTAGATACCTAGCAACAAAGAGTACTCTTTCATTTTGTTCTAATCTTAGTCTAAGATAGTCAATGATTTGATTAGATTTTGTGAATTGGTTATTTTCTATTTTCATCTACTTTTCGAACAATTTTAACGCTATTGTTTCAGTGAATTTTGTTGAATAGGAAGTTTTCATTTTTTCTCCTGTTAAGTTTGGTTAACGCACGATTTCTTTATATAAAAAACGGAAATAAATCAGATAAATTCATAATTAGATGAATTTTTGCATAAATAATTATTAGTGTTATTTTTCTAATTGAATTGATTAAATTGATTTTTAGCAAATTGGCCAATACGATAAGTAATAATACGATCTATAACTGCTCCCATTACACCGCCGATTGCTGGGATAGCCTTAATTAATTTTACACTTTGTTTTGTACTTAAAATAACGATTAGTTGTTTTGTGATGGAAAGACTTATTTGCCGAAATATTTCATTAGGCTGTTTCATTAAAGTTGCTAAACAAAATTGTTGTAATTTTAATTTACTAGATATTAAACATAATGATAAATAAATTAATATTTTTATTCGTGTATCACGTACATCGTGGCCTTGTAGTATCGCAATGGTTGTTGATAATCTCATTTGAATAAATAATACGCTTAAAGTATTTGCTGGTAGAGTAATAGTTAAACTTAAAATTCCCCCTAATCCTGTTATAAATCCGGCCATTGTTGCTTTATCAGCTTCTTGTTTAATTAGTTTATCAAGGCTATCGGAATGGAATGGAAAACGAGTTTTATGTTGTTCAGCTAATGTATAAGCCGAGGCTAAACCATAACCACCGGTCAAACAAAGCTGATAGAGTTTATCAAGTAGTAAAGGTAATTTATCTGACATATCATAATTCCTTATTTGTCGACTTAAATAAAGAATGAAAATGATAGTAAGATAAATTGAGTTCTATTAAATAGAGTAGGATTAATTGAAATATGAGGTAAATTAGCATTGTACACTCCTTATAATAAAATATAATTGAAATAAATAGTGGTATATTCAATTAATGATATCTATTTATAAATATTTATAATAAGAGTGTTTGTAGGCCATATAAAAATTATATAAAGCAAACATATTTATAATGTTTGCTTTAAGAATAAAATTAGCAATTAATAATACTACTTGTGTTTTCCATAACGTACTAAATTTTGTTTAGCGCGAGCCTTTTGTTCATCGGTTGTTTTATCTGAATTTAATATAATTTTAGCCGTGCCTTCAACTATAGCAGGTAATACATAAGTTATAGTTAATTGCCCAGATTGATAAAGTTTTTTACCAATCCATTTAATGCTACTTATAATATTACTATTCATCGTCATGTCCCGAACACTCTGGGCATGGAAAAGTAAAATTTACATCTCCGCCACATACAGGGCAATTATCCGGATGAGGTTCCTCACCATATTCAAGTGAACAAGGAATTACTCCTGTTCCATTACATTCACTACAGTCATACTTAGCCATATTATTTCCTTAAATTATTGTTGGATTAAATAATATAACTATTATCAAAAATGTATTACCTATTGTCATATTGTTTGTGCCGATCAATGTTTAAGTTATTGATCGTTACAAGCGATCAATAAATTTAGTTATGCCTTTATACGTTAATACACTATGAATAGAATTTTCTTTCTTCTATACTGATTTTACTATTCTAGCTAAAAAATTTTTAACAAGTTGTTTTTGAAAACTAATTCCACTGCACAGATTCCACTTTTATAACAATTGGCAACTGAATTTATAATCGCTTCATAGATTGCATATTGTGTAAAGTTAAAATATAAAATGGAGGAGAAGTAAAAAACAAATTATTAACAAAAAGCTGTTATCCAAACGGTACTTAAAATATTTGGAGAAAGTAATGTTAAATCAGATAAGTTTAACATATCCATATATGTATCTACTCCATATTGCCTCTGATAGGCAAAACCCATTCAGACTGGATATAACTTTCCATAACGTGTAAGTAGCGATTTATCATGAGCTTTTAGCTTATTTAGTATTAGAGCATAATATTTATCTATTTTTTATTCCTCTATATGAATTGGAGCTATATCAATGAGCCTGTTTTTTTATTTGTATAAACGTACTAAAGACTCATTGTAATTTTCCAAAATTAAGTAAACTGTTTTTGTATTACTAAATAGAGAGAGGTATTAAAAATTTACTTACACCGAGTGTTCTTGGTTTTCCACGATGGCTAGGTGGAGGAACTTCACTTAAAAAGAGACAATCACTATAACGTTTTTTAAATGGCTCTTTTTGTTCTGTTTTAGCTAAATAACTTAGCATATAACAAGCCGAACGAAATGCTTCATGATCATGATGGTTTATCATTTTTAACCCATTTATACAATAATTATTGCGTTGACAGTCATATAAGTAACCATTAGTCAGTTCATGCCATGCACGTTCTAATACAACATAAACAGGATAGTATTTTTGCCTTTTTTGACCATTTACATAAAAAATAGCATGGAAATGAATATGTTTATTTTGATTGAACTCCATAACAACAGCATACCCTACAATATCTAGTTCAAATTGCATTGCTTGAAAAAGTAAGCATGTGATTTCTTGTTTCGCTATATGAATATTTGTATTGAATTTATCATCCTTAGCATAATGAATGTCGATTCGAATTGGTAAAATTTTTGAGTATCTATCTTGTAATTTATTTAGGTGTGTAATTAGTTGCTGATTGAGTTGGGTATGAATAGTAAAGTTTTTATTTTTCATGTGATGGCTCTTATCAAATTAGAATCATTTGATAAGAGCTAGAATTATTTTTATATTATATAACTTGTTGATGAATTGTTCAGAGCAAATAAGAGTATATTTAGATAGTTTATTTTCTTTTATATAATATTATTAATTAACCTTAATTAATAATAGGTTAGTAATATTTTAAAGAAATTTTATGATTAATTTTACTACGTAAAATCCAGCGTAAAAAACTATACAAAAGTAATCAAAAAAACTAACATAAAAAAATACAAAAAATGTTATTAAGATAAATACAATAAATCGGATGGTGTTATGAAAAACAATGAAGAGAAAATAAGATTGGATTATCAGTTGAGTTTTTTAAAGAATAATGAAAGAGCATGCTTTTGGTTTTGGAAAAAAATAAAGGATTCTCTTGAAAAAGAAAATATCGATCCAGATTTGATGCTTAATATTGTATGTGCATACGACCATTCAACTAGGCAAATAAGTATACTTAATTATTTTTTACATCCTGAAATAAAATTAAATATTGATGATCTTAAGCAACAATGGGGTAAAATTGAAAGAGACGTAAAACCATTTAAATGGATAAATATTAAAAATAGAGATGAAGTTGTTAGTCTTTTATTAAAAATTCAAAAGATTACAAATACTCATACGGATATATTACATGAAATTATGCATTCTGACTCAAAAGAGTTGTACCAGTACATTCAATATTTTTTTGATGATTGGGATAATTCTAAAGAAGCTAAAGAGCTTTCACAAATTAAAATAAAAAAAGCATGGGATCAAAAAAAATATAGAGATAAAGTTAAAGGTAAAAAAGTATTAAATATTTATTTAGATTCCAAAGTTAAAGATGAATTGAAAAAACTAGCAAAAGAACAAAATAAAACAATAACAAGCGTTATTGAAAATTTAATTAATCGTGAAATTAAATTAATTAACAATACTAAAGCATTTGAAAAAATAAATAAAAATAGGACGGGTGTGGTATTGAATATAGGATCTTCTCAAAAAAAACAAGAGCCAGTTTCTAGTGGAAAAATTTTTAGATTTCCTGACAATGATCATGTAGATAGGTAATAATTCTAAATATAAATAAATTTACCATTTATATTTCTTAAAATACCTTTAAGGCAATTTTTAGTGGTACATAGTAATTGAATTAATATTTTTGTATAAATAAGAATGTTTATTAAGTATTTTTTTAAAATAGTACCATTGATTATTTTTGTTGTAATTATTTGGTATTTTTCAATATTCAAAATAATAAAACCTAAGCAATTTCTCTTAAGCATTACAAATAAAGGCCTTAAAGCCATTTTATGGATACACGCCATTATCGAACCAAATGTATCCGGGTTTGTATCCGATTTTGCACTTGATATGGGGTAATCTCAGTTGACATCGGTTGACAAAGAAAATCGTTTGAAAGGTAGCTTGGAAAAGGCTTTAGACATAAAAAAACCTGCTAGAAGCAGGTCTTAAAATTTGGTGATTGGTGCCCGGACGCGGAATCGAACCACGGACACGGGGATTTTCAATCCCCTGCTCTACCGACTGAGCTATCCGGGCAACAATGGAGCTGTATTAAACACGATTAGCGATCATCCGTCAATCCCTTTTGTAAAAAAATTTGAAAAAAACATGCTGATTGGTTGAAATTTAACTAGTTGTCACTATATTAATAGCTAATTTAGACTAATATCACTCTATTTTTAGAGGAATTTTTATATGCGAGTTTTTGGTTTTATTATATTTTTTATTTATGCTTATTTGGAACTGAGTCTGTTTATAAAAGTTGCTGATTCAATAGGTGTTTTTCTTGCTTTGATCGCCATTATTGCTAGTTCGGTTATTGGGCTGTATTTAATTACAAAGCAAGGTTTAAAAAACTTAAGTATTATGCAACAAAAAATTGCTAATCATCAAAGCCCTAAAGATGAAATTATTAAGAGTGTATCTTTGCTCTTCTCAGGCTTTTTATTGCTGATTCCTGGGTTTTTAACGGATATTTTGGGGGCGATTTTATTAATTCCATTTGTTCAAGAGTATATTGTTCGCTTTATTGTTGGCAAATTGCCTTTTAAAGTTCGTTCACTTTCTTCTAGCCGCAATGTACAAGTTAATGATGTTATTGAAGGGGAATTTGAGCGTAAAGATGACCAATAAATAATCAATTAAATTTTTTTTAATTTTATACGCTTGAAGAATTTAAAATAATCCCCATTTAATGTGGACTATATTATATAAATCATAATGGTATGATTTGTTCTTAATCATCATTTAAGTAAAAATTAGTGCTAGGAGATAACTAATGAAAATTCGTCCATTGCATGATCGTGTGATCATCAAACGCAAAGAAGTAGAATCAAAATCAGCTGGTGGTATTGTTTTAACTGGTTCAGCTGCTGGTAAATCAACACGTGGTGAAGTTTTAGCTGTTGGTAATGGTCGCATTTTAGAAAATGGTCAAGTTCAGCCACTAGATGTTAAAGTTGGTGATATTGTGATTTTTAATGAAGGATATGGCGTTAAGACAGAAAAAATCGATAACGAAGAAGTGCTTATCCTATCAGAAACCGATATTTTAGCCATTGTTGAAGCATAACTGGCAGATAATTTAACTTATATACAGAATTTAGGAGAAATACGAAGATGGCAGCTAAAGATGTAAAATTTGGAAATGACGCTCGCGTTAAAATGCTTAAAGGCGTTAATGTATTAGCTGATGCAGTTAAAGTAACTTTAGGTCCAAAAGGACGTAATGTAGTTTTGGATAAATCATTTGGTGCGCCAACTATCACTAAAGATGGTGTGTCAGTTGCTCGTGAAATCGAATTAGAAGATAAATTCGAAAATATGGGGGCGCAAATGGTTAAAGAAGTAGCTTCAAAAGCAAACGATGCAGCTGGTGACGGTACTACTACTGCAACTGTACTTGCTCAAGCTATCGTTAACGAAGGTTTAAAAGCAGTTGCTGCGGGCATGAATCCTATGGATTTAAAACGTGGTATTGATAAAGCAGTTGTTGCAGCAGTTGAAGAGCTTAAAAAATTATCTTCACCATGTGCTGATTCTAAAGCGATTGCCCAAGTTGGTACTATTTCAGCAAACTCTGATGAAACTGTTGGTACTTTAATTGCTCAAGCAATGGAAAAAGTGGGTAAAGAAGGTGTTATCACTGTTGAAGATGGTACTGGTTTACAAGACGAATTAGATGTTGTTGAAGGTATGCAGTTTGACCGTGGTTATTTATCGCCATATTTCATCAACAAACCAGAAACAGCAACGGTTGAATTAGATAGCCCATATATTTTATTAGCAGACAAAAAAATCTCTAATATCCGTGAGTTATTACCAGTATTAGAAGCAGTAGCTAAAGCAGGTAAATCTTTATTAATTATCGCTGAAGATGTTGAAGGCGAAGCATTAGCAACTTTAGTTGTGAATACTATGCGTGGTATTGTTAAAGTTGCCGCGGTTAAAGCCCCTGGTTTTGGTGATCGTCGTAAAGCAATGTTGCAAGATATCGCAATCTTAACTGCTGGTACTGTAATTTCTGAAGAAATTGGTTTAGAGCTTGAAAAAGCAACACTTGAAGATTTAGGTCAAGCTAAACGTGTGGTTATCAATAAAGATAACACAACTATCATCGACGGTGTTGGTGAAGAATCATTAATTAATGCTCGTGTTGAACAAATTCGTAAACAAATCGAAGAATCAACTTCTGATTACGATAAAGAAAAACTTCAAGAACGTGTAGCTAAATTAGCTGGCGGTGTTGCAGTAATTAAAGTTGGTGCAGCAACTGAAGTTGAAATGAAAGAGAAAAAAGCACGTGTTGAAGATGCATTACATGCGACTCGCGCAGCAGTTGAAGAAGGTGTTGTTGCCGGTGGTGGTGTTGCGTTAGTTCGAGCTGCTTCTGCAATTTTAGACCTTAAAGGTGCAAACGAAGATCAAAACGTTGGTATTAAAGTTGCGCTTCGTGCGATGGAAGCGCCATTACGTCAAATCGTGACTAACTGCGGTGAAGAAGCTTCTGTTGTAGTTAATGCGGTTAAAGGTGGTAAAGGTAACTATGGTTACAATGCATCAACTGAAGAGTATGGTGATATGATTGCCATGGGTATTTTAGATCCAACTAAAGTAACTCGTAGTGCATTACAATATGCTGCATCAGTAGCAGGTCTTATGATCACCACTGAATGTATGGTTACTGATTTACCTAAAGATGATAAAGCTGATTTAGGTGCTGCTGGTGGTATGGGCGGCATGGGTGGAATGGGCGGAATGATGTAATTCCCCTATTTAGCTAATAAAAATAAAAAACCACTCCAATGTGAGTGGTTTTTTATATCTAAAGCGATTATTAAAATATTAGTTTACAAATGTTGGTAGAGCGTTATTGAACCAATAATAATCAGCACGATACCGCCAATAAATGAGGCTTGTTTGCCAATTAAACAGCCGAGTTTTTTCCCTAACAATAATCCAAGTGTAACCATAATACAGGTTGCTAAGCCAATCATGGTCGATGCAAGATAAATATTGACACTGGCAAGGGCTAATCCAACACCAACCGCAAATGCATCGATACTGGTCGAAATTGCCGTAAGAACCAAAAGCAAAAATGATTTTTTGGTTGAGGGAATAGGTTTTTGATCGTCATTTTCACTGTTTTCTTCTTTAAAACTGTGATAAATCATGTTAATACCTAACAATAACATCACAGCAAAAACAATCCAGTGATCCCACTTTTCAATATATTGAAGTGCAATATAACCAATTAACCAGCCTAATATGGGGGTAATGGCTTCAACAAAACCAAATAAGATCCCCACTTTTAATGCACCTAGAAATGGTGTCGATTTGAGTGAAACACCTCGACAAATCGCTACCGCAAATGCATCAGTAGACATGGCTAATGCTAATAATAAAATAGCCAAAAAACTCATGATATTTACTCTTGCTTCTAATGAATGATATTTCTTTTAATTTTATGATTTATTTTTTTGATATTAAAAATAGATAGTTAGCTATCTTTTTATCGCCTTTATTTTTATAAAGTTCTGCTGCTTTTATAACATTGTTTCGGCGGCTTGAATCATATGCAAAAAGTTGTTTGAACATAAGATCTGCGGTTTTCTTATCGCCGTTTTGGATAGCACAATAACCATATTGCTCATAGGCGTCAGCTTTCCAGCGATGGCGATCGAGCTCAAGGCTTTTATTAAATTGTTCTTTGGCCTCTTGATAGCGATTTCTGCCACATAAAAAGGAGCCGTAGTGAACATGAAATAGGCCGTTACCTGGTTGCATTAAGGTGATACGTTGGTAAATCATTTCCGCTTCATTGTATTCACCAACATGTTGATCAAACATCGCCATTGCTAGCATCACCTGTGGATTTTTAGGTGAATATTGCGCGGCTAATTTTAGATTATAATGCGCGGCTTTAACGTTCTCTTCAGATTCGTTGGCCTTAGCTAAATAGCCTAACCCCAATCGCATTCTGGCTAATGCAGCAGCTTCCGGATCAAACTCTTCACGGGCGCTCGTCTGGCAACCTGCTAGCATGAGTATAACCAGACTACTTAATACTATTAATGCACCTTTCATCCACAACTCCTTTTCTCTTTTATGCTGTTTGTTGAATAAGGTTTTGCTTTTTATAAAGTGTTCGTTTAGTGCGATCGACAACTTCCCCCGCCAGTTGGCCACAAGCTGCATCAATATCATCACCACGAGTTTTACGAACAATTACCGTAAATCCATAGCCCATTAATGTTTTCATAAACCTATCAATTCGGGTATTTGAACATCGTGAATAAGGAGCACCAGGGAATGGATTCCATGGAATTAAATTGATTTTACTCGGCACATTTTTTAGAAACTTCGCCAGCTCATGGGCATGTTCAACACCATCATTGATTTGATTGAGTAACACATATTCGATAGTCACTTTGCCGTGATTAGCATTTGAAGTTGAAAGATAACGTAAAATTGAATCACGTAGCATCGCCATATTATATTTTTGGTTGATTGGCATGATTTCGCTGCGTATTTCATCATTTGGTGCATGAAGAGAAATAGCTAAAGCAACGTCAATCATTCCCGCCAGTTTATCCAAAGCAGGGACAACGCCTGAGGTAGAGAGGGTAACGCGTCTTTTGGATAAACCATAACCAAAATCATCCAACATAATTTCCATTGCAGGGGCGACATTAGATAAGTTAAGTAAGGGCTCACCCATTCCCATCATAACCACGTTGGTAATAGGTCTGTCGGCTAATTTGCCGGTGACACCAATGGCATTTGATGCTCGCCAAACTTGGCCAATAATTTCCGAAACGGTTAAATTGCGGTTAAAACCTTGTTGGGCGGTTGAACAGAATTTGCATTCTAAAGCACAACCGACTTGTGATGACACACATAAAGTTGCACGATCACGTTCAGGAATATAGACCGATTCAATCATCTGGTTATTACCAACATCTAATGCCCATTTAATCGTACCATCAGATGAACGCTGCTCGATGGCAATTTTAGGGGCTTTAATTTCCGCTAAGGTTTTTAGTTGTTCACGAAGTTTTTTGTTGATGTCGGTCATTAGATCAAAATCATCTATCCCAAAATGATAGATCCATTTCATCACCTGATCCGCTCTAAATGGTTTTTCTCCTAATGAAATAAAAAACTCTCTTAACTGTTGTCTAGTAAAGTTAAGCAAATTAATTTTTTCATTGGTTGGCGTTGTGGTATTTTGATTAGTTGTCACATCTGAACAATTGCCAGACGATTTTTGTGTAGCTGGTGTTAACATATGGCCTCGTTTTTACACATTATGGCTATTTCAATTTTTAGGGAAAGGATTATACTGTTTTTCAGCTTGTCTGGCTAATATAATCTTAATTACAGTGTCAATGATGAAAAAAATAATACAATTAAAAACAATTATCAATTTTACCCAAACTTTAACTCTACTTTTATGTTCAACATTTACTATGGCACAATCTATTCCGCTACATAAACTTACAGGGCAATTTAATGAAAAAAATGATAGCGATTTTATTGCTCTTGATTCAACAATATTACCGGTAAATAAAAAGGGCATGTATCTTCAAAAGGAGCCTGCCCAGCAGTTAATTAAAGCTTATAATGATTTTAAAAAATCGTATCCCGATATTCCGTTTATTGTGGTAAGTGCTACGCGTAATTACACTTATCAAAATGGTATTTGGCAACGTAAATGGGATGCCTTGTTACCTAAATTGGTAGGGCCACAAAAAATTGCCAAGAAAATTTTAAAATTATCTTCAATGCCGGGTACATCAAGACATCATTGGGGAACCGATATTGATATTACTAGTGTGTCATCGGAATATTTTCAAAATGATAAACAGGGTATTATTTTATATCAATGGCTACGTGAAAACTTACCAAAATATGGTTTTTGCCAACCATTTAGTGAAGGGCGAAATGGCGGGTATTTGCCCGAAGAATGGCACTGGTCATATAAACCAATTGCTAAACAATATTTAGTCCAATACAAGACGATACTCGAAACCAATCCACAAACGATTCTGCAAAATTTGAATTTTACTGGCTCTGATAAAATTACCCTAGAAAGCTTAGTAAAAGAGTATGTATTAACCGTTAATTCCGAGTGTTATTAGTGTTTTCGCCAATAAGGTAGTTTTATTGTCACCACTAAACCACCACCATCACGATTATTAGCTTGAATAGTACCGTTATGCATAATAACGGTCTTTCTGGCAATGGCTAAACCTAGGCCATATCCTTTACCTAATTGTGCTGATTGAATACGGACAAAAGACTCAAAAATACTCGATAATTTACTCGCATCGACACCCGGCCCACGGTCTTTAACTTCGATTTGCAAATATTTTCCTGCTTCTTTTAATGATACTTCAACCGTTTGACCGGCTTTAGAGAAGCGGATAGCATTACGAATGATATTTTCAATCGCCCGGCGTATCTGTTCGGAATTACCTTTAACAATAGAGTGGCTGATAGATGATAAGTTAAATTCTACCTCTATCGATTGGTGATTGGCTTCATAGTTAGCATCATTAACCACCACACCAATTAACTCTTTTAAGTCAAAATATTCATCGGTTCGATTATTCATTTCAGCCCGTGAATAATTCAATATTTCCCCAATTAGTTGGTCTAACCGTTGCGATTCTAACTCGATTCTAGCTAATGAAGTATCGATATTTTGTTTATTTTGTTGCGCAAGGCCGATTGCCAGTTGTAAGCGTGCCAGAGGGGTTCTAAGTTCATGGGAAACATCATGAAGTAGCGCTTGACGATCAGATATTAAGATGTTGAGTTGCTCAACCATCATATCAAAATCTTTACCTAATTCACTCAGTTCATCACGACGAGGTTTTAACTTTTTAAATAACCGAACCGACAGATCGCCTTGCGAGACGCGGAAAAATCCTTCTCTTAGTAACTTCATCGGTCTGGTTAAGTTCCAGGCTAAAAATAGACTGAACACTAAGCCAACACAGATCCCCATTAGTACAATGGGTGTTGGCATTGTAAACAGAGTTTTTTTAGTGTTGTTGCTGTGATCGGTTTTATCATCTTTAAATGATACCGAGTAAAGCGTACCATCTGGTGCAACCGCCATTCTTTGGTAGATATAAGTGGTCGGTTCAAGTTCATCGGTAATGATATTGACTTGATCATTTTGCGGAGAGACCAATTTTATCGACAATAAAACTCGCTCACGTTCGGGTAGATGGGCGATAAAATTGAGCGTCTCATCTTCACCGGCAACATGTAATAATTGTGCAATCATATCCACTTTAGTTGGCATATGATTTAAGAATCGTTGATTTTTATTCTCAATATAATAAGAGAACGCAATCCAAGTTAATTGGAAGGTAAGATAAAAGATTATCCAAAATATAATCAGTATTTTCCAAAATAATCGACGATTCATATTAAATCAAACCTACAGGATGGTTAACGAATACGGTAACCAACAGCTCTTATCGTTTCAATGGTTACATCATTTTGTGCCACTTGATGTAATTTTTGGCGGATATTGCTGATATGGACGTCGACGCTGCGATCATAAAGTTCACGAGCCCGACCAAGACCTATTTCAGATAATTCTTCTTTAGTCACCACTCGTTCACTATGTTTAACCAATAGAACTAACAAGTTAAATTCGGTAGAAGTTAAATCAATAGGTTGACCATTCCAAGTACATAGCCGTTGAGGGATATCTAAAGTTAAACCATTAAAATGATATTTTTTATCATCGACTAATTCGACTGAACGTTCATCAAAACGACGTAAAACGGCACGCAATCTCGCTAATAATTCACGAGGATAACAAGGTTTAGGAATGTAATCATCAGCGCCTAATTCTAACCCCAACACGCGATCAATATTATCACCTTTGGCGGTTAGCATAATAACTGGCATATTACACTGTTGACGAATGCTTTTAAGGACATCAATTCCATTAATATCAGGTAACATTACATCTAAAATTGCCGCACGATATTTACCTGATAGAGCTTCATCAATACCATCTTTACCTAAGTAAACACTTTTAATATTAAAACCTTCATTGGTTAAATATTCGCTAAGCATTTGCGATAATTCTACATCATCATCAATTAATAAAATATTTATCATATGTCGCCATTATTATTTAATTTTAGATAGTTTTATTATTGCAATAATAAAAAAAAAGTCAGGTGGATTTACTAAAATATTACATATTTTGCTCTATTCCTGATTAATTTATTTACTATGCAACCAAGTATAGAAATTTTAGATTTACGCTATTTTTACAGTGTGCATTTCAATCAAAAAACGATTAAATAAGGAGCTGTTAGTCGTAGTGTAATTTATTAATAACATCAGTGTTTGATTAATATTTTTACCTAACTCGTTATCTAATATGTGAACGGTACATTCAGTTTTCAAGTTAAATAGAATAAAATAGTCGCTTTATTAATTAACTGAACGTTTCACTATTTAATGTTAGCTATATGGAGATAAAAGATGGAACAACAAGTAATGTGGCAACAATTAATTAAATTGGTGAAACATGAGGTTTTACCGGCTCTTGGTTGTACCGAACCTATCTCGCTTGCTTTAGCGGCAGCTATTGCCAGTAAATATCTTAATAAAAATAAGATTAATCGTATTGAGGCTTATGTTTCACCCAATCTTATGAAAAACGGCATGGGGGTTACTGTTCCTGGTACAGGTATGGTGGGATTGCCTATTGCAGCGGCAATTGGCGCAATTGGTGGTGATGCTCAGGCTGGTCTTGAAGTCTTAAAAAACATCACGCCAAAACAAATTAACCAAGCTAAAGCCCTTCTTAGTGAATACAAAGTTAATGTAAAAATTGCGGATAACGATAAGGCGATTTATTCTGAAGCCAATGTTTATACGAGTAGCGATCATGTTAGGGTATGCATTGAAAATTCACACACTAACGTAATTTTGATCGAAAAAAATGGCGAAAGTATTTTTAAAGCTGATAGCAAAATACAAGATGAGTCTAACAATGAATCGATCATAAACCATATGTCAGTCAAACAGATATATGATTTTGCAACTCAAGCTAATTTTGAAGATATCGAATTTATATTACACTCTGCGGAATTAAATGACGCATTATCTCAAGAGGGATTACGACGAGAGTATGGATTAAGTATAGCCGCTACATTACATCAACAAACAAAAACAGGATTGTTGGCTGACGATCTATTATCCAAAGTAATTATTCGCACCACTGCGGCATCAGATGCTCGAATGGGCGGAGCGACATTACCGGCAATGAGTAATTCAGGTTCAGGCAATCAGGGGATAACTGCGACTATGCCAGTGGTGGTGGTTGCTGATTATTTAGAGGCTACGCCTGAACAATTAGCAAGAGCACTGATTTTATCTCATACTATTGCCATTTATATACATAGTAAATTTCCTCCGTTATCGGCACTTTGTGCCGCAACCACCGCCGCGATGGGATCGGCAGCGGGTATGGCATGGTTGCTTGGTAAAGGTCAATATGAACCGGTGGATATGGCAATATGTAATATGATTGGTGATTTGTCGGGAATAATCTGTGATGGTGCGTCGAATAGCTGTGCAATGAAAGTTTCAACATCAGTTTCATCAGGATTTAAAGCGGTATTGATGGCGGTAAATCGAATTCGCGTCACGGGTAATGAAGGTATTGTCTGTGATAGTGTTGAAACCACCATTAATAATCTAGGGGCGATTGTCAGTAATAGCATGAAAGCCACCGACACTCAGATAATAGATATCATGTCGCATAAAGCTTAATTTTACCCAAAGTGGTAAAATATTAAGCTTTTAACGCTTTTAATATAGCCAATCAGTATTATTTTTTAAAAATATGCTGGACAATATTATTTTTTATGCGTAATATTTCGTCCTGCTTCTATGGTGGCTATAGCTCAGTTGGTAGAGCCCTGGATTGTGATTCCAGTTGTCGTGGGTTCGAATCCCATTAGCCACCCCATTTTATATCGTATAGATGAAGCAACTCTAACGGCGAGTAGCGCAGCTTGGTAGCGCAACTGGTTTGGGACCAGTGGGTCGGAGGTTCGAATCCTCTCTCGCCGACCAATTTAATAGAAACGCCTACTCATTTGAGTGGGCTTTTTTATTATTACTACTCTATATTTAATTCGATGCGATAAGAGATTCGAGTCGAGTACCACGAGACAAATACCAATACCACACAACCACCAACAGAAAGCGTCCTTAATATATCCAGAGAACCTAATATAAAATTGTGTCAATACGGCAATATGGCAATACGGCAAGATACACACTGTCTTCATACCAGTATACTGTTGCAGCGGTCATCGAAAAATGAGCATAATCAGAATGTGTTGGCTGAATTAATCTTGGGGCGCCTGTTGTGCCGGCTGATATAATAATCACATTGTGTAAAATTGTTTAATTTTGCCTGTGTTGAAGTAGCCATCGCGTTGTCATTCCTTGTTTGCTGGGTTAAGCTGCCATGAAAGCGATTGTTGTTGACGTTGCCACAATTGAGCGTAAAGACCATTTTGGCGAAGCAGGGTGTCATGATCCCCTTGTTCCACCAAACATCCAGCATGCATAACAAGTATTTTCTGCGCTTTTTGTATTGTGTTTAAACGATGAGCAACAACTACAACGGTACAATGTTGAGATAAGTTTTCTAATACTCGGTGTATTGCCACTTCGGTAGACGCATCAACACTGGCAGTCGCTTCATCCAATAGGATGATAGGGGCTTTTTTTAATAATGCTCTGGCAATTGAAAGTCGTTGCCGTTCTCCGCCTGATAATGAGTAACCATTATCACCAAGAATTGTTTGATAACTATCCGGTAACTTTTGAATAAA
The DNA here is from genome assembly GCF_003202915.1 of Gilliamella apicola. Classification (GTDB taxonomy): domain Bacteria; phylum Pseudomonadota; class Gammaproteobacteria; order Enterobacterales; family Orbaceae; genus Gilliamella; species Gilliamella apicola_Q. The sequence continues at coordinate 83,386 of NZ_QGLP01000010.1, read as the reverse complement.
TTCATCAGCTTGAGCTAATTTAGCTGCCTGAATAACTTCCTCAGCAGTTGCGTTTTGATTACCCATCAAAATATTGTCAAATACTGATGCCGAAAACAAAACCACATCTTGAAATACCATGGCAATATTGCGATCTAAGATCTCACTAGCGATTATTTTAGTATCATATTCACCCCAAAGAATTTGACCAGAGTCTGGTACCCACATTTGCGCAATGAGTTGCAACAGAGTGCTTTTTCCTGAACCACTAGGGCCAACAATAGCCGTTATCGCATTACTCTGAATGTGGCAGTTAATGTTTTGTAAGACCGGACAGGATTGTTCAGGATAGGTAAAAGTGAGTTGCTTTACAGTAATTTCATTCGAGCTAGGGATTATAGAGACGTTCCCATCATTATATGTGGCCACCGGTGTTTCACTCAGTAGTTTTTTGATACGTTCCATGGCGCGTGAGCTAAATCGAAGTTTTATTAACCCATCGCCAAGTGTTTGTAATTGCCGATAGACAATCAGTGAAAAAAAATTGAGTAGGATAAAGTGCTGAATATCTAAACGTTCCTGAAACAACAAATATCCGCCTGATACAAGTAATAGTAGAAAGCTGAACTCACTAACAAAACCAAATAGTGCGACTAACGCAGAGGGTTTAGTTTCTAATACTAGTTGCGCTTGATATTGTTGAAACAACGCATTAGAAAGACGCTTCCAAGCTGTACCAAACTGACCAAAACAGCGAATAACGTTAATGCCTTGTATATAATCATATAACTCAGCTTGTGCATTACTCGCAGTGTCCAACATTTTTTCATCATAACGACTGATGACACGCTGCGTTAATGACATAACCCAAAAGGAAAAGGGAATGGTTATAATGACTAGCAAAGCTAAAAAGAGATCAATCCAACATAGCAGTGCCAATATTAATAACATCGTGACTATGGTGCTGGTAAAGACAGCTAAAAAATGCGACCACAGCCATTCAATTAGCTCAAGATCGGATGTTAAACGAACACTTAAATCCCCCGTTCGTTTTGCTGAAAACCAACCTAGTGGTAAAGCGTGTAAATGGTTAATAATTCGAATTCTAGCTTCAGCCATCATGGCATAAGTCCCACCAAAAACGTGGCTTAATGCCAAATTACTTGAATAAATTCGTCCCAACAGGCAGGACAATAAACCGACTGCGCTTAATAGGATTATCGGTAACGAAATAGTTTTATTGAAAACGGACAAGATAAGTTGTGCAACAATGTAATAACTTACTGTCAATAAGCAACCATCAAGTGCTGCCAGAGATAATCCTTTGGTTAGCCGACGATCTTGATAACCAGCCAACTGATAACCGGCGCGAATAAATTTAATCAGCATTTATTTTTCTCCATTCAACTCGATATCTTGCCAGAGTTGACAATAACAGGGACACTTCAGAAGTAGTTCGTCATGGCGTCCCTGACCAACCACTTTTCCTTGCTCGACAACGATTATTTGATCAGCATGGATAATCGTTTTAAGGCGATGGGCAATCATTAGCACACTTCGCCCATTGCAAAGATTGGCGATAGCCTGTTGAATAAGCCACTCGTTCTCACTATCTGCATAGGCTGTTGCTTCATCCAGAATTAAAAGAGGGGCATCTCTTAATAGTGCTCTGGCAATGGAAAGGCGTTGGCGTTCACCTCCCGATAAGCGGGTGCCATTTTCACCAATTGGGGTGTCATATCCTTGTGGTAGAGAGAGAATAAATTCATGAGCATAGGCTGCCTTTGTTGCAGCAATTACCTGATCAATATTGGCATCCGGTCGACCGAGTAATAAATTTTCCAAAACCGTGCCATTAAAAAGATATACATTCTGAGATACCATGGATATCTGTTTAAACAACTCTTCTATTGGCCAATGCTGGATATTGAGCCCACCCAAGGTGATTTCACCGCGATCACAGTCAAGTAATCGTGTTGCTAAATGGGCAATCGTTGTTTTCCCCGCGCCACTAGGCCCAACAATCGCAGTTAATCCATGTGGCAATGTATTAAAGGTTACCTCTTGAAGAGCTGGTTTTTGCTGATCGTAACGGTAAGAAACGCTAGAGAACGACAACACAAGATTTCCCATTGGTAAACTCGCCTGATCAATCACATCAGGTACTGTCATCTGTGATACATTAACTATCTGGTTAAGACGATCTAACGAGCCTTGCCGTTGGGCTTGTTCCGATAACGCAAATACAAGGCGTGAAAATGGTTGAACTATTACCGGAGCAACCAATAAACACAGTAACCAATCAACTGACGCTAAATCCCCATGAAAACAGCGCCAGGCTCCAATAGGCGCCACCAAGACTAAATTGCTTGAAAGTAAACAATTAAAACAATTCCAACCAAACATATTCTTTTTACAGTAGTTTTCTATCCAAGGTGCGACATTACGGATTGTCTGACTGAGTTGACGAAAAGAATCAGCTCTCAGTCCAAAACTTTTAATTACTGCAATGCCTCGGATATATTCACTTACTTTTTGGGCTATATTGAGCTGTAACTCTCCCCACTGACGCGCTTGTTCGGCACTGTGTCGCATAGATAACCATTGGCAGCAAAATGCGATTGGCAATAATAGAATAGCAACAAACGCCATCTGTACATCTATATAAAGTAACAATGATAATCCAACAATTGGCAGAGTAAGCGCTGAAGCCACATCGGGCAAAAAATGCGCCAGAAAAGCTTCTAATGCGGCGATATCATCATTAATTACTTTACGTAAATCACTTGCTGTATGAGCGCTGAAAAACGATAAGGGAGCTAATCCCAACTTATTGGTTAAATGCAACTTTAAATGATAAGCTAGCTTTAATGCGCCATGATGAGCACTAACATGGCTAATCACAATTAATCCCCAGCGAAGCAATATTGCAATGAATGCTGCTACTAGGCATGAATAGATAAGTTCAAGCGACACGGTGGCAATAGTCAGTTCTCTCACCATGATGTAAAGTATCCAAATGGGTACCAGCGTCATAATGGTTGAGATGATTGCTGTCAGTGTTGATATCCAAAAAGTCTTACCCATTAACTTTATTAATAGAATAAAACGCAGTGGTTCAGAAATGTTCATAACTGTCCTCGAACTTAGATGATCCTAACTTAAAAGAAATCAACTTTTATGTTAACGCCTGCTGTTAAGCCTTCGTTGAATTGAGCAAAAGCATTATTACCACGAGCGTAAGCGTATGCGCGGTAGCGTTTATCAAAAATATTGTTGATATAACCGGTCACAGTAATCCGTTCATTGGTTTGCCAGCCAAGACTTATATCAGTTGTACTGTAACTACCTTGACGTAGTTGATTACTACCATCAAAGTAAAGAGGACCAGTCATATTCACCGCTATTCTAGGCATTAGAGCGCCCATTGACGTTGCAACCAAGCCATCTACGCTAAACCCAGCTCCATACTTAGGAATAAACGGAACTCGATTATTAGCATAATCATCAGCAGTCACATTACTGGCAAACTTGGAGTGAGTTAAATTGCCATTTAGGGTTGCAGCCCATCCGGGGGTAAACAACCATTTTGCATCAGATTCAATACCAACGGCATTTGCACTACCCGCATTTTTCAATGTTTGAAACCCCATCGGACCTGAGTAAAGCTGCATATTGTTAGTATGGGTATAGTAGACAGCACTTTGAAGCTGAAAATCGTCAATTTCATAACGTGAACCAATTTCATAGTTAATCGATTTTTCAGCAGAAAAAGGCTCCGCTCGAGTACCGGCTTGTGGTGTAATAGTAAAGCCAGCAGCCTTATATCCCTGTGCGACGCGCGTATAGATACGCCAGTCTGGTGTTAAACGATAACCAACTGAAAACTGACCTAACACCTGATTATCACTATTATCCCCAGCTGACCAGGCGCTATTATTACCATAATGCGTCTTCGCTTTATCATGAGAAGCACGTAAACCTGCTCCCAGATCAAATTGGGAAACATGCAAGGTTCCATCCATATAAGTGGCTAATGATTGCGAGGTGACTGAGGAATCGGTTGTACTCGTTTTGCGACTTTCATCAATATCCAGTCGGTATAAGCCAAATACGCCATCCCATAAACGGTCATCGCCTTGTGTTGCTGCGCGAATTTCTTGGGTATTTTGATCCCAATGCTCCGAGGATTGAGCTGAGTAAGGACCATAAGGAAAACGACGTTCATATTTCAGTTGTTGCCAAGCACTACTAGCAGTCAGTAACCAATCGCCGAAATCATAACTTCCATTTAGAGTTTGACTATGTGTACGACGATGCATGCGCGGATCTAAACTACCGGCAGACGTTAATAGTTTGCGGCTGTGGGTATTTTTATAGTCTAAATAGGTATCCTGAGTTGAGTGAGTTCTATCTTCTGTTGCACTAAAATTGACTTCCCAAGGAGCGGTTATTGGCGCTAATCTGAATTTAATATTACCGGTATTTTCATCCGATCCCCCCAGTCTGTGCGAACCAGTAGATGAGTTATTGAATGCCCCCGGTTGTGACTGACGCAGTAATGTGATGCTGCCATAGAATACATCCTCTACCAGTGGACCACTGAGATTCAAACGGCTATGGTAACCTTTTCGGCTAGCACCACCACCATCAATATAACCACGAAATAGGTTATTAGGTTTGGCAGTACTAATATTCACTATACCGCCCTGCGCACTGCGACCATAAAGAGTGGCTTGCGGGCCTTTCATCATGGAAACATGATCAACGTCGATCAAAGACTGGACTAAATTAGTCGACAGTTGTGGTACACCATCAACATAAAATGTGATTGCCGGCGAATAAAGATCCTGAGCAGAAGAGATCCCCCTTAGTGATATCGCAGGAAATAGCAAATTACCACTGCTTTGTATATTCAAGCCAGGCAATACCCGAGAGAGTTTTTTAGTATTATCTACCCCCGCGGCTTCGAGTTTAGCCTGGGAAATGGTATTAGAAGATACATTCAGTGAAGAGGCTGCTTTATTAGATTGTTTACTTGCAGTTACAATAATAGTATCAAAGTCAGTTTTCTGATCGCTTTGTTTAGATACTTGTTCTGCCAGCAATTCTTCATTATATAACAAGCCTAATATACACAAAAATATAAGTTTTTTTTTCATCGATTATTATCCACTGTTACTTTTATTTTGAGCTAAAAACTCATTCTAAAATAGAAATTGGATAACGCTGGTGTACAAAATCTTCAAAAAAAGTATAATTAAGTATAATGATAATTATTATCATCTTGTTATAGATAGAGAGGTGACGGATGAAAACCATTCGCTATAGTAAAGATACCCGCAAACAGGCAACCAAAGACAAAAAACTATTTGAAAGTACTGAATGGTTTAACATACAAGGATTGCTTAATGCTGGTTTCGTAGAAATGGCGCCGTTACAAGATATTCGAAATAATACAAAGGTTGGTAAGCATTTATCGCTCGTATTTATGCTCAATGGCGCTGTACATCATCATATACATGGCTCCAAATCAGTCGTGTCTTATCAACCCAATAAGGTCTATCTCTCTTACTCACACGATACGATATATGGCACCGATTTTTTCCCTGCTAATTACAGTTATAACATCATATTGTTACAATTCCGTCCGGACGAGCTATTAAAGATATTCAATGAGTGCCCACTAAATAGCTATCGGGCGAATATGCAATTTTCTTCACCAAATTTCTGTATTTGGCGGTTAACACTTACACCGATGCTCAAAGATATAGCACAACGATTGCAAGCCGCCAGAAAGTCTTCTGATGCGTTATCGCAACTCAATATACAGCGATTAAGCCTTAACGCACTGTGGTTAACATTAGAGCAGTTAAAGAGCTCCTCATCGACAGATGGAGAACCGATCAAAAGCAGCTTAACTGGCCGAGATCGTAAAAATGTAATCAATGCACAATTATTTATACACGAGCACTTCCAAACTCATTTAATCATAAAAGATATTGCTAAAGTTATTGGTGTGAGTGAGTCTAAATTAAATAGAGACTTTAAAAAGGTATTCGATGTTGGTATACACCGCTACATTATCAACTATCGCTTGCAACAGGTGACAAAATTACTCAATGAAAGCACATTAACCGTCAGTGATATTGCAATTCGATGTGGCTTTACCTGTGCTGGTCATCTCTCCAGACGATTTGTTGAAGTGTTTGGTGTCACACCTCATGCTTATCGTTGTAATTAATACAAAATCTATACTGCTTTTAAGATTGAGCTTCGATACAAAAAAATAAGTACGAATAAAGCACAGCCTAAAGTAAGATTGAAGAGTGTAACGTAACCCATATAATAAGCCACTGTACCACCGATATAACCAGAACATCCGGCAGCAAGCGCTGCTCCGCATTGAAATAATGTAAAATCTAATCCAGCTTGCTTCAACGACGCTTGTGTGGTTAGGAACGAGTAAAGACAAACTAAGCCCACGGAAAAAGTGTAGTTAAAAAACAGATAGCTAACAATAAGCCATATTGCATTTATATCGGGCTGAAGACTTAATATGATAAAGCAGCTGATTGACAAGCATTTAAATAGTGTCGCCAATAAGAGTGCCCAGCGATAGCCTATAATCCGGATAAAGAGCATACCTGATAAAGTGCCTAGCATCCCACAAGCAGCACCGCCAAAACTGGTTACTTTGCCTAAATTCTCTAGAGAAAGTCCGGCGTCAATCGCAAAAGGAGATAGCATAGATGAAATTAAACGACCACTAATCTCAAAGAAAAAGACTAAAACGATCGCCTTTAGCATCATTGGTTGCTTTATTGTTTTAATAAGAGATGGTCTCTGATCGCTTTTTTCAGTAACAGGAAGCTGATTGATACTCGGCGCTAATAACAAAGGTAGCAATAAAAAGAGTAGTAATGCACTATAAACAAGTAAGGAGGATTGCCATCCCCATTTATCACATAGATAGATTAACCCGCCACCGCCTACTGCCATTCCTAAATAACCACATCCAATCCGTAATCCATTGCCGATACCGTATGATTTTGAATTTAAATTCTCAATCATATAAGCATCACAAGCAATCTCACTCGTGCAACAAACTAATGATAATAAAATTAATAGTGAAATTAGTGTGATGAACATATTTTCATGTACGAATGATAGGCCAATTAATATCACCGCCAGAGCCACTTGTCCTGCAATGACAATTTGTTTGCTGCGAATTTTCCCGGATGCAGTGACTCTATAACGCTCAACGCCACCCGCCCAGAGTACTCGAAGTGTCCAAGGAATCATAGCAAGTGACACTAAACCAATAGTGTACAAATCCACATCACGACTCCGTAGCCAAGCCGGTATCGCTTGAAAGACAATACCACCGATTAATGTTTGAACAAAATAAAATGAGCCAATTGCAAATATAAGTTTCAAAAGAACGCCACCATTAAATATAAAAATACCCACAAAAGTACAAAGTTTTTTTCATCGATTATTAGCCACTGTTACTTTTTTGGAGCCAAAAACCCATTCTAAAATAGAAATTGGATAATGCTGGTGTACGAAATCTTCAAAAAAAGTACAATCAAGTATAATGATAACTATTATCATTTGTTCATGGTAAGCATTGCACTGTTTTTATTAGATATTTTTATATGATTTATATAAATAGTAATGATTAACATGATAAGGTCTTCCTGTGATAAGGGTAGCAATTATCAAATTGATCTGGCTTAGCAATATATTTCTTAAGCAGCACATTAACTGTACTATATTAGAATTAGAAAATTTTTTTATCTTATTGATAGATTGTGAAAAAATTATAGCCGATATGTTTCGACGCTCGTCCACTGTCATGCTTTAACGAACCCTTTGGTATATTCGATTGGCCTAAGGATTGCTGCCGTTTTCTATATTTTTCGGGGATTATTCTGAGATTTGAGCAAAGGTAAAAAAATCTTAGGGTCATTTTTACATCTATCTGGTTTGGTAAAGACTAAAATTTTGATTGGTTTGATGCCGTGTCTTCTCTTGATGCAAAGCAAGGTAAATTTATAGCTGATAGATTGCTAAGCCCATTTTGCCACAATGTGATTTAGCAATAACATTAACAGACGATTAGTTGGCAAGATGGCGGCGTTTTTAGTCAATCTGCGCGCTATTTGCACGGCAACAGGTTCGTTAACTGGCTAGCAAAATTCATATAAATCAATCAACTCTTACATTAGGAGGCAATTTTATTCTCTCGACCAAAGAAAATATAGGCAATAACGGCAATAACACCGAAAACAAGAGAGAGCAAAAACATGATATAGTAACCATTGTTAATTGAAATTAGTTGAGCTTGCGTCAGATAGATAAGCATTCCTGATAATACTCCCCCAAATGCCCCACCAATCTGCTGTACAACACGCGTGATAGCACTCGTGTCCTTGATTTGATTTTTATCGCAAAATTCGAATGGAGAAGAGAGAACCGCAATCGTCGCAATACCCAACCCTGAACCTCGGATAATAAAACCAATAATTTCTGATAAGTTTCCGCCGATTTGAATTATTAATATACTTATGGCAGAGAATATTAATCCAATGCCAATAATTAAAAATGAATTTATCTCACTTAAACTTTGATAAATAAATTTTCTAGCTAACCAGGCACCTACACCCTGTAAAGCAAGTAGCAAACCAATATACGTGATAGCAATATTATCATTTATAGCTTGGATTAAAGGAAAAAAAATCATGAAACCAAAAAAGATAAGCGACGTCAGAAATCCCATAATTATTGCCAGTGAATATTGCGCGCTACTAAAGGCACTTAAATCGACCAGTTTAATAGCCGACCTATTGTTAACAAGAAGCGAAACTATCATCAAGCCAATCCCTAAAACCAGCATAATAATATTAGACATATCAAAAAAATGGCCAGAAGCGATATTTTTAATCGAGATAAAAAATAATATTAAAGCGATTAGGAATGTCATAAATACATAAATATTCATATTGTATTTAGACGTTTTATTATCAGGTACTGTCGTCCTACCAAAGAAAATAGCCAGAAGCACTAAGGGTACGTTAATAAAAAAGGCCATTCTCCAATTTAACTGTTCAGAAATAATCGCCCCCAAAATTGGTCCTAGTGCAGGAGCAAAGACTGACGGAATAGCCACTAATGCCATAATTGATTTTAGTCTCTGTTTACCAAAATAAGTCGCTATTATTGATTGAGTAATTGGAATTAAAATCCCCGCACCAAGACCTTGGATACCTCTAAATAAGAGCAAAGACACTAGATTATATGAGAAACCAACCAATACAGAGCCAACAAGAAAAATGATAATTGAGTATAGCCATGCTTTTTTGAGTCCAAAATTTTCATGTATATAAGGAGATAGTAATATACCCATAGCACAGGCCAGCATATATACAGTCATCGCCCATTGTATGAAAGTATAAGAGGTATTAATGTCATTGGAAATCGCGGATAAAATAACATTAACAATGCTATTATCTAATAATGGCAACACGCTAGATAGCGTCATAGCAAACACTAACTTTCTTTCGGCGGCTGTCAGCTCAAGGGTTTGTTTCATGACAAACTCTCTCTAAACGATATTTAGTTGTGCCGCGTGTATATATGCCATCAAAGGTTGTTGGCATCACTTCTTTATAATTTTTATGTTTTCCTTTCATGCATCTGTTACCTTCTCAAAACCAGACTATTAAACAATGAATAAATTTGCAAATTACTCATTAATGCGTATAAAAAACGATTATTTGGCTCATTTACAACTTATCTATTTATTGCTAACTTGTTATCTTGAATTTAATTAAGAGGACTTTAGGATAGCCAGTAGAATAGCCTTTTACTAGCCAATTTAAGCCACAAAATATCCCATCGGGGCCACATAAATGAATACGCCACTCATTTCTCCACAGCTCGCTTCCTCTGATAGTGAGCCGATGATCATATCGACAGTCAGCCACTCTTCCCAAAGAGTAACTCAGCGTCATGGTCATTCGAGAGGGCAATTACTCGGCACATTACAAGGTTTAATTTCAATTGCAGCTGAAAGTTGTCAATGGGTAATGCCCGCAACGCATGCGGTCTGGATACCGCCAAATGTACAACATAGTCTTCTTGGATCACATGGGGGTTTCGAGGGATGGAGCATCTATATACAAAAAAACGCATGCATTGAACTACCTGTCAAACCATGCATTTTAGCGTTATCTGGCTTATTGCGCGAAGCAATTACCCGAACCATGTCATGGCATAATTCAGAACTAGAACCGGAACAGCAGCGATTAATTGCCGTAATCCTTGATGAGATTAGAACCATGCCCCAAATCGAGCTAGCACTTCCAATGCCAAAAGATATGCGTCTGTTAAAAATCGCTTTAGCTTTGTCTGATAATCCTAGCGATGATAGAAATCTTAATGACTGGGGCGTTTGGGCTGGCATTTCTCGGCGCTCATTAACCCGTCGATTTACCAACGAAACTGGGTTTAATTTCACACAGTGGCGTCAAAAACTGCGTATGTTAAAAGCGTTAGAATTACTTGCTGCGGGAAAACCAATCACCGAAATATCTTTGTATTTAGGTTATGACAATATTAGTGGATTTATTGCTATTTTCCGACGAAATTTCGGAGTAACACCGGGAAACTACCAAAAAGCCATGAGAAATCGTCTCTCATGGTGAAACTTTACTAACTAAGATGATGAAAACCTTTCTGCGGTTTGCGATAAGTACAGCGAGACGGCTTTACTTTAACAACGATCAGCAAGATGAACATAAGATGTCAGTTAGTCGTCTCCCGCCGACTATGTTTATAAAAAGTCTGCTTATTGAGTAGACTTTTTTATTAATGCCATTATGTATTTGATACAAATCTCGCACCGCGAGACAAAGGAGCTTTCTGAGTATATTTACCTCTATATTTATTCTGATATTAATTACTTCACCTCTTAAAATCCCTAGATTGGTATTTATTCTATTGATTTAATTAAGTTAATAATAAAAATTGTGATCTACACAACAGTTTTGGTACTTAAAATTGACAACATGTATCTTTTTGACTATTTTTTAACAATAGTTACGTTAATTTAACGTATATCTGTTTTATAAAAAAGTCCAAACATGGAGTATGATTTTTTGGAATATCGTGAAATTGCTTCAAAAACTTATGTTGAAGAACAAATTAAAGCTAATCCGACTATTGTCAGTCAAAAATTGACAGAACGGGCACTAGCAGAACATTTTGGTGTAAGTCGTACAACAATAAGAAATGCTTTGAATGATTTAGCTATGGAAGGTTATGTATTCCAAGCTGAGACTGATGTCGAACAGCATAAAATTTTTGAGATTAACATGTTAAAAATGTCTTCTTTTAGTGAAGAAGTTAAAAAAGAAGATGATATTGACATTAATATAAAAGTTCTGAGCAATCAAATTATTAATATGCCGGCTGAACTAAGAGCCTTTTTTGGTTCAAACGAAAAATTGATTAGAATTATTCGACAAAGGATATTAAACAAAACCCCGCTTTCTTACGAAATAACCTATTTATCATCTAATAAGTTCAAAGGTTTAGAGCAAGTCGATTTAAATAATGTCTCTCTTTATCAATTTTTAAAAGAGCATTATCCAGTTAAACCTAGTCATGGCCGTGAAGAAATAACCTATGAGTTAGCAGCTGAAGATAAGGCTAAATATTTACAAGTTATTGATGGCACACCCATTTACAAAGTTTCCAGTAATAATTTTGATGATAATTTTCAACCATTTGAACATACCGAACAATATCTAGTAGGCAATCGATTTAAATATCATCTATCGGCTAAAAATATCTTCAATTATGGAGAAAAAAATAATGAAATTGTTTGAAAAAATAGCTGATCATTTAATCGAGAAAATTAACACCGGCCAATATGGTGTGGGTTCGGAATTACCTCCAGAAGTCCAATTACAGAAAGATTATGATGTTAGCCGAACAACTGTGCGTAAAGCCATTGATCTATTGGTAGAAAAAAATATGGTTGTTCGAAAAAAAGGTGTTGGTTTATTTGTTGCGCCAATGCTTTCTACGCAAAATATTTTAGAGATGACCGGTATTATTAAACCGGGTACTTATCAACATCACAAAAAAATTATCAAAGAAGCTTATTTAAGACAAGCGGGTCTTTATTACAGTCAATTACTGAAAATAAAACCATCAGAATTGATTTATTACATTAGTTTTTTAGAAATAGCAAAAAATAGTGTCGTGAAAGAAATTTTTATTTTACCACTTAACCATTTTCCTGATTTTCAAGTTTCAATAATAAAAGTGCTGTCTGCACTTGAAATCACCAATTCAGGTAAGAAAAAAGTCGATAAATTAGAACAAGATTTACAGCTTATTGTTGCCAATGCTGAATTAGCCAAACAACTACGCTGCCAAATCAATGAACCATTATTTAAAGTGTCTAATCACTATTTTGATATAAATAGCGAACCGATTGCCATTGAATACAAATTCGCTAGTAATACTAAATATGTGGTGGATTTCACCTAGGAGGAAAAACCAATGATTAAATTATTACGTGTCGATCACCGCTTATTGCATGGTCAGGTTGTTGTTTCATGGTTCGATAATGTTGGCGCTAATACTATTTTAGTTGCCAATGATGTGGTTGCTAATGATGAGTTTCGGAAATCAGCGATTCGGTTAGCTAAACCAGAAAATGCCAAACTGGTTATGAAATCAATTGATGACAGTATTGACGCTATTAATTCTGGTGTAACGGATAAATATCAGATGTTAGTTGTGGTGGAGTCAGTTGGAGATGCAGAAAAACTCATCCGCGGAACTCAAAGACAGATAACTAGCCTTAATTTAGGAGGAACTAAACCACGTGAAGGGACCAAGAATTACTCTAAAACAATTAATTTGACCGATTTAGAAGCGGATCTTTTAGCTGGATTGCAACAAGATGGTGTTGAAGTGTATATACAACAGATCCCAACTGAATCTAAGCAAAAATTTGAAAGATAGACTAAAAGGAATACAAAATGAGTATTGTTATTACAGCAATTATTTTAGCCTTGATAGCTATGTTGGCCAATGGTGAATATTTTTTAGGTTCATCAATGTTATCAAGACCTTTGGTTACTTGTACCTTAGCGGGGCTAGCAATGGGGGATATTTCACAAGGGATTATCATCGGTGCAACATTAGAGTTAGCGTTTGTTGGTTCTTTTTCTATTGGAGCATCTATACCACCAGAAATTATTTCAGGTAGTGTATTAGGAACAGCTTTTACCATTGGTGCCGGTAAAAGTACTGAAGTTGCTCTAGCATTAGGTATTCCAATTGCCTCTTTGGTTTTAATCGTTAAAAACTTATGTTTCTTATTTATTTTACCTTACTTTGTTCATAAAGCCGATAAGTATGCTAGTGAAGGTAATGGTAAAGGTATTGCTCGCATGAATATTTTAGGTGGTTTCTTTTCTATCAATTTACCAATTGGCTTAATAGTTGGTTTTTCATACTTATTTGGTAGTGAAGCGATAAAAAGCTTACTTGAGGTTATTCCTGAGTTTGTTATTAACGGTTTAGCAATTGCCACTGGTTTATTACCGGCATTTGGTTTTGCCATGTTAATGAAGATTATGATCAAAAAAACCAATGCAACATTCTTTATTCTTGGTTTCGCTGTAGCAGTATATATGAACGTACCTGTCACTGGTGTTGCCGTTTTTGGCGCTTGTATGGCGTTAATTCTCACCGGTTACTCTTCATTTACCGGCAAAAAACTTATCACCTCAGACAATCAAGAAGTTAATAATCAATCAGGCAAGGCTTTAGTAGGACAGGAGATCAATTATGAAGATGAAGAATTCTAATCTAATCACTAAAAAGGATTTAATGCGAACATTTTGGCGCTCTTTCACTGCTGAATGGTCATGGAACTATGAACGACAAATGAATTTAGGTTATTCTTTTGCGATTCGTCCTGCTTTAGAAAAGATTTATAGCCAAAAACCAGAACAATTAACCACTGCCTATCAACGACATTTGGAGTTTTATAATGTTACGCCATGGTTAATTACTTTCCCATTAGGTATTTCTATTGCCATGGAAGAGCAAAATGCTGTAAATAAAGATTTTGATGAAAGTTCAATAAATGACGTCAAAATTGCCTTAATGGGACCACTAAGTGGTTTGGGAGATTCATTCTTTTGGGGAACGTTACGGGTTATTGCCACAGGTATTGGTGCCTCACTGGCGATGCAAGGTAATATTCTAGGTCCACTACTATTTTTATTAATTTTTAATATTCCAGCCATTATCGCTCGTTATTTTGGTCTATTTATTGGCTATAACATTGGCGCATCTTTTATTGAAAAAGTGCAAAAAACCGGCTTAATGGATAAATTATCTTATGGTGCATCTATCTTGGGGCTCTCGGTGGTTGGCGCCATGGTGGCGACGATGGTGACACTAAATATGCCATTAACAATAGGATCTGGCGAAGAAGAAAAATCATTACAAGCCATTTTTGATGGCATTGTTCCGCAAATACTACCGTTACTATTTACTCTATTTATCTTTTTATTAGACAGAAAAGGTCTGAAAGCACATTGGATCTTATTACTGATTGCTGGTATCGGTATCTTTGGTGCTTGGAGTGGATTACTCGGTAAATAAAAAGGAATATGTAATGAAAAGTATTGCTGATTATGTAGCATTAGAACCTGAATACTATCAAAGTATTTTAGATAATTATCAAACATTGTTTGTTGATACTATTGATTTAAGCCAAGTTAAACAATTTAACTCAATTGTTATCTTTGCAACTGGTTCAAGTTCTAACGCAGCTTATGGGGCAAGACCTTTAATGAGTAAAATCTTAAAGGTTCCCGTTTATATTGAAGATCCTTCAATCGCTGCTAATTATTTACATTACAGCGATCCTAATACCTTGTATTTTGCTATTTCACAAGGAGGCGAAAGCTACTCAACGATTCATTTAGTTGAAGAGTTTATTAGGAGCAACCAAACTATCTATACGCTTACCAGTAACCCTGATAGCCCATTATATAAAATTAGTAATAATGTGTTATCTATGGGTATTCCGATTGAGGAAATGCCTTATGTCAGTGCGGGTTATAGCGTTACGATTCTTGATTTGATCTTAATTGCTTTAGTCATTGCACAAAAAAATGGCAGCATGGATGATCAACAATTTACCAGTTACTTCGATCAACTTCGAAAAGTTGCACGCTTGCTACCTAAAGTTATCGAACAATCCCAAACGTGGGTAGATCAATGTCAACACAAATTTAATCATTCGCAACGGGTCATATTTATTGGCTATGGTGCAACTTATGGTACCGCCAGAGAAGGTGAAACCAAGTTCACGGAAACTGTACGAAATAGTGCTTTTGGTAAAGAGCTCGAAGAGTATATGCATGGCCCATATTTAGGATTAGATGAGGATGATAATATCGTTTTCCTTGAGCCGCATGGCGTATTATCTGACCGTGCTGAATTGTTAAAATTATTTTTGACTAAACATGTTAAAAATATTTCGACTATTTATGCCAATAACAGTAGCAATCTTAAACCAGACGATTTGTGTCTTAATATTGATATAGATGAACTGTACGCATCACTATTTATGACGATACCCGTTCATCTATTAAGTTACCAAGTTTCAAAATTAAAAGGTCATAACCTTGAAAAATCAACCTATCCAGAATTTGATGAAATAACTAGCTCGAAAATTAAGAGGATTTAAAAATGAGAAAATATGACGAAAAAAAAGAATTAGACAGCATGAATGGTGCTTTAGCATTAAGACCACAAATCAATGAATTTATCGATAAAATCCACGAGCGTGGTTATAGCAATGTTTGTTGGTTAGGTATTGGTGGTACCTATGCATCATCAATGCAAGCAGTTGTCCATATGAAAGAAAAAACAGCGATTGAAACTTTTGTGCAACATGCGGCAGAATATTTAGTCACTGGCAATAAACGTATTACTAAAGATACGCTTATCATTATTTCATCAGTGACAGGTACGACACAGGAAGTGGTTGCTGCTATTGATAAAATTAAAAAAGAAGTAGGTTCAACGGTATTTGCTTTTATAGATAAAGCCGATACTACATTAGGCAACATGGCCGATTATGAAGTTGTTTACCCGATGAATGAACAGTTAAAATTCTTTATGACAGCCGATCGTTTAATGTTTTTAGCGGGTGAATTCCCAGATTATGATGAATTTTACCAACAAATGGATCAACATTTTGCCCAAAATATCGTAGCTGTTGCCAAAAAAGCCGATAGATTTGGTCAAGAAGTTGCTGAAAAACATCATAATGACTCAATGCATTATTTTGTTGGCACGGGTAATCAATGGGGTGCCACTTATTCTCATGCTATGTGTTATTGGGAAGAACAACACTGGTTACGATCAAAATCAATTGAATCAGCAGAATTTTTCCATGGTACGTTAGAAGTTATCGACCGTGACACAGCAGTCACTGTTTATGTTGGTGAAGATACCCAACGGCCATTAAGTGAAAGAGTAGCTAAGTTCTTACCGCAAATCTGTGGCAATTACACTATTATTGATACTAGAGATTATGAATTACCAGGTATATCGGAAAAATATCGTGGAAATCTTTCACCATTTGTCTTCCGAGCTATTAATAATCGTATCGATGCTTATGTTGAACATCTCAATCGTCATCCAATGACAATCCGTCGTTATTATCGTTGTTTAGATTATTAAAATAGGAACTTGACTCGATGATTTCTGTATTAGTCAGTACACATGGTTCAACAGCGAAAGGTTTAATTGAAACGGCGGAAATGATTTGTGGTAAACAATCTCAGTGTGAAGCTGTTTCGTTTGCTATGGGACAATCAACCGATGATTTTCAACAGCAACTGCAACAAAAGCTAAAAGCGTTACAACATTTTAGCTCGGAAATTGTCTGTTTTGTTGATTTAAAAGGTGGCACACCATTTAACACTTTAGTTAGATTGATGGCTGATTTTCCTAATATAGAAATAGTCACTGGGGTAAATGTGCCCATGCTGTTAGAAACTTTTATGCAACGCAGTGAGGTAAATCTAGCAACATTGTTACCAGATACTATACAAGCAGGCACTCAAGGGATTGAGCGGTATAATATGGCGGCGATGGCAGTAAACCAACCAAGTGATGAAGATTTCTAGAATCGACCGATCGCCAAACTAAAATAAGCCCGATAATTCGGGCTTTGTCTTATCAAAAAACAATTATCTAAATTGCCATAATAATCCCTGTTTTAGATGAAGCGTAAGCCAATACCAGTGAATAATCATCATTTGATATATTAAGATATAAATGGTAAAACTAGATAATTATTCTGGTTTTATTTTTTTCAGAGCATGATAAAAGGAAATCAATAATGTTCTTGTTCAAAAAGTATTTTTTTATCATTATCGTCTTTTTATCATTAGTGAACTGCATAAGTTGTGTATCTAACAACTCTTATTCATCAGTTGACAATTATGGTTGGATGGAAACCGATCAAGTACGCACCAATGAATGGTTATTAGCAAACTCACAGAAAAGCGAAAAAATACTTGATGCTCTGCCATGGAAAGCTTCCATTGAAAAACGATACAGAGAGTTAACAGCTTATGGAACTGAACCAATAATTTGCTGTATTAAACTAAATGGCAATAATACTTTTTACTTGAAACGAACAAGCGAGCATCCTTATAACCGTTTGTTTGTTAAAGATCGATTCGGCAAAGAAAGATTATTAGTCGACCCACCAGTTGGCTATATATATAATTTGTACCCTTCAAATGATGGTAAGTATGTTGCTTATGCTATTTCTGAAAATGACTCTGAAATTTCATCAATCAAAGTGATTAATGTAAAAACTAGAGCACATCTAGCCGATAGCTTATCCGGCATAACTGTCTCAAATTTAGTGTGGGCGAATGATAATTTATCTTTTTTCTATCATCGTAATAATTTTGCTGATTCCGGTCATCGAAAGTCAGGAACGGAGGAACTTTATCTTCATCGTTTAGGCTCCAATAGTGACAAGGATTTGGCTATTTTTGGTAAAGCTAATATTGAAAATTATCAAGCTAATATTGACCAATATACCTACTTATCGCTATCTGCCAATTGGGCAGTTGCTTCAGTAGAATCTTCAATATCCGGTGATACCATAGATTTGTATTTAACCGACTCTACTTCTCTTAATCTGGAAAACAAACATTGGAAAAAAATCATCGATAGAAAACAAAAAGTAACCAATTTTTTGCTGCGAGATAATTGGCTTTATTTGGCTAAATATAACAACTTTTCAGGTTATACTCTTTCGCGATTAGATCTTAATCATATCGATTCTCCAGAAGAAAAAATAATTGAATGGAAAAAAGGCGAATTGACTCGGTTTACAGTCAGTAAAGATGCTATTTATCTTGCTTATTATGAATCTGGAAAGTATAAATTCGTGGCTATTCCTTTTGCTGATCTGCATAACAGCAAATCGATTCCTGTTAGTGATGGTAACGAGGTAACGGCTATTTTTTCTAGTTCAGATCATAAAGAGATTTTATTTACCCAACAAAATTGGAATATACCACCAAAAATATGGCAATATGACCCTGATAGTCAGTTAATTGAAGATTCTAAAATAATAAAGACTGACGCATCACTATTTGCAGATTATGAATCAGAGCAAAAATGGGTTAAATCCAATGATGGCGAACTGATTCCACTTACACTTATTCATCGAAAAGGAATTAAACTTGATGGCAATAATCCAACTTGGTTAACGGCTTATGGCGCTTATGGCGAAAATAGTTATCCTAATTATTATGATACAGCTCGTTTAATTTGGCTTGAGAAAGGTGGAATTATTGCCATTGCCCATATTCGTGGTGGTGGAGAGTTAGGGCCTAAATGGCATCATGATGGAAAAGGAAAAAATAAGATAAATTCAGTCAATGATTTTATTAAATGCGCAAAATACCTGATTGATCATCGTTACACCAATTCATCCAAGCTAGTTATAAGTGGCGCGAGTGCAGGTGGTATTGTAATTGGCTCTGCATTAGCCAGAGATCCGCAACTTTTTGCCGCTGCATCAATTACCTCAGGTATGTTGAATATGAGCCGTTTAGATCAAATACCAATTGGTAGTGTGAATTTTGCGGAATTTGGTTCGCCTTTTAATAAACAGGAATTTAAAAATCTGCAAACTATCGATGCTTATCTTAATCTACGTAAAGGTGTTAACTACCCACCAGTGATGCTTTCAGTTGGTTTACAAGATGCACGAGTATCTCCTTGGCAGAGTGCCAAATTTGCGGCCCGACTCGGTGAGATAAATCGTTCTCAAAATGAAAACGTCTTTATTATAGCTAACCAAGAAGATGGCCATTTTATTAATTATTTTGTCGATATGATGGTGTTTTTTATGTGGAAAACAAATATTAGTGACTAGTTTATGATGAGCTAGTTTTTGTGTCACCTTCAGTTTTGTCTATAAAATTATATATAACATCACGTTATCATATCCGCGACTACAAAAATAATTCTTATCTGACTTGTTTTATGATGATATTTTGCTTTAATAGTCAGTAAATATTTCTTTATATAACATCTACCTTTGGAAATAAACTATGAAAAATGTTGGTTTTGTTGGTTGGCGAGGAATGGTTGGTTCTGTTCTTATGCAACGAATGGTTGAAGAACATGATTTTGATTATATCAATCCTGTTTTCTTTTCTACATCACAAGCAGGTCAAGCTGCGCCTACTTTTGGCGGTAAAACAGGAACATTGCAAAGCGCAGATAATATTGATGCGCTGCAAGCATTAGATATTATTGTGACCTGTCAAGGTGGTGATTATACTTCTGATATTTATAAAAAATTGCGGGCAACTGGCTGGCAAGGTTATTGGATTGATGCGGCTTCAACCTTGAGAATGGAAGATGAAGCAATCATCGTTCTTGATCCAGTCAATAAAGCGAATATCCAGACCGCTTTAGACAAAGGAATAAAGACCTTTGTTGGTGGTAACTGTACGGTAAGTTTAATGTTGATGTCACTTGGTGGATTGTTTGCTGAAAACTTAGTTGATTGGATTTCGGTTTCCACTTATCAAGCGGCTTCCGGTGGCGGTGCACGTCATATGCGTGAGTTACTTACTCAAATGGGAATGTTAAACGCCGAAGTGGCTAAAGAACTTCAAGATCCTAACTCTTCTATTTTAGATATTGAACGCAAAGTGACGCAAAAAATGCGAGATGGTAGTTTACCAACTGATAATTTTGGTGTGCCATTAGCGGGTAGCTTAATTCCTTGGATTGATAAGGCTCTTGATAATGGCCAAAGTCGTGAAGAGTGGAAAGGTCAAGCGGAAACCAATAAAATTCTAGGAACGAGTCAGATTATTCCAGTCGATGGACTTTGTGTACGAGTTGGGGCATTACGTTGTCATAGTCAATCGTTCACGATTAAGTTGAAAAAAGATATCAGTGTTGCGGAAGTTGAAAAGTTACTGGCAGCACATAACGATTGGGTTAAAGTTATCCCTAATGATCGTGAGCTTTCAATGCGAGAACTCACTCCAGCAGCGGTTACGGGTACATTAACTACTCCTGTAGGACGCTTACGTAAATTGAATATGGGTAAAGACTATTTATCTGCCTTTACGGTTGGCGATCAGCTATTATGGGGTGCTGCCGAACCATTACGAAGAATGCTTCGTATCTTAGCTTAATGATGAATAATAAAAGCCCAGTTGATGGGCTTTTATATTTTTATTATCAAACGATACTCGTGTTATTAGATTGTTTCTAACAAGGTCATTAACAGTGAACCGTTAAATAACGCTTGTTGTACTAAGGCAAATGCCCCAATTGCTGAACGGTCATTAAGTGATGAACAATTAATGGTAAGATTATTTCTTAACTCTTCTAAGCTTTGGGCATTTAACGCGCTATTTACCGCATTTAACAATACGTCTGGTGATTTAGTTAATTCGCCTGCCAACACAATTCGTTGTGGATTAAAAATATTGACCATCATGGCAACTGCTCTACCCAAATTTTCACCAGCATCTTTGACTAACTTAATTGCCAGTTCATCACCTTGATTAGCATATTTACAAATATTGGCAATATTACAGTCATCCAAACATAATTTAGTTGGATAACCCTGCTCAATCATCTGTTTAGCTCGAAGCTCAATCGCTTTATTAACTACTCGATTTTCCAAACAGCCAAAATTGCCACAATGGCAACGTTCACCTAATGCATCGATTTGAATGTGACCAACTTCGCAAGCACTTTGGTTATGGTTAGTTAGCAATTGTTGGTTAACAATTACACCGGAACCCACACCTCGATGCACACGAATCAAAATGGAATCATCAACATCTTGAGTTGAACCAAAATAACTTTCTGCTAAAGCTAAACTTTGAATATCATTGCCAATAAAAATCGAAACCTTGAACTTTTCTCGCAGGACATCAGCTAAAGGCCATGCTTTAACTTGAATATGGGGGGTATAACGAATAATTCCGCGTACAGAGTCAATCAAACCAGGTAATACTACTGATATCGCCACAAGGTGTTTTACTTTTTTGTTGTTTTGCTCTATGAATTGATCGATTAATGCAATTAAATACTCTTCGGCTGATTGTTGGGTAAACAAAGTTAATGGATAAACTTCGGAAACTAAACTGTTAGCGCCAAAATCATAAAGTTCAATGGTGACATGCGAACGACTCAATTGGATAGCAATAGTTTGATAGTAACCAAATTTTGCTTGTATTGAAACAGCAGGTCGCCCGCCTGTTGATTGTTGTGCATCAACTTCTTTGATTAAGTTTTTTTTAAGAAGTTGGCGAGTAATTTTGGTGATACTGGCTGGTGCTAATTGACTAATTTCGGCGAGTTGAATGCGTGAAACAGGGGCTTGCTGAACAACCAAACGGTAAATCATTGCATAATTTAATTGTTTGATTAGTTCAGCATTACCAACTAGGTGTAGATAATTAAAGGTCATATTTTATCTCAATACTTTCATTAACTATCTCACATTCTAGCGGGTCATCTCTCCATTAACAACCGTTTTCACGTTTGAAAAATCACGATCAAAAATAACCAAGTTGGCAATTTTATTTTCGGTGATGGTGCCAAGTTGTTTATCAACGCCAATTGCTTTTGCTGGATAAAGCGTTGCCATTCTTAATGCTTCATCTAACGCAATTCCAACATATTCAACCGCATTTTTTACTGCTTCAATCATGGTTAATGCTGAACCACCTAATGTGCCATTTTCATCAACACAACGGCCATCTTTGTAATAGATAGTTTTATCAGCAAATACCCCAGAAGTTAAATTAGAGCCGGCTAATAACATCGCATCAGTAATCAAAATTAAATGGTCTTGTTTAATTTTATGACTATTACGAATATTCGCCCAACTTACATGTTGTCCATCTGCAATAATACCAACATAAACTTCTGGTTCATCATAAATTGCACCAACAACACCCGGCTCACGACCAGTAATATAAGGCATTGCATTAAATAGATGCGTACCTAAACGAATACCGGCATTAAAACCACGACGGCAATCTTCATAATGGCCGTTAGAATGGCCAACAGAAACATGAATGCCAGCTTCAGCTAATTGTTTAATATAATGAGATTCAACTTTTTCAGGAGCTAACGTAATAATTTTTATTACATCGGCATTGTCACAAAGAAAGTCGATCATTTTTTGTGAAGGTTGGCGGATGTAATTGACGTTATGTATACCTTTCTTTTCAGGGTTAATATAAGGCCCTTCAAGGTGTAAACCTAATGCTTGGTTTGGATGTTTAGCCAAATATTCACACATTACATTTACTGCTTTAATCATAAATTCATCAGTTGAAGTGATTAACGTCGGTAAATAGCTGGTACAGCCATAAACAAGATTGGTTGCTTGCATTTTTTCTAATGTTTCAACACTTAACGCATCAAGTGTTTCATTAAATTGAACACCACCACAACCATTGACTTGAATGTCAATAAGACCCGGTGCGACGATGGCACCTTGTAAATCTTTAATGGTGATACCTGCTGGTAATTCTTCTTGTTTACAAACTTTGGCAATCTTATCGCCGTCGATTACAACGGCGTGATTTTCAAGAATTTCATAACCAGTATAAATACGGCAATTTGTTAATGCGTACATTGAGTTATCCTTTATAAAACGGTCACTTTAAGGTTATCAGCTTCCATTTGTTGGAAATATTTTAGAGTTTTCACTTTAAGATCATCAGTACTCGGCTCATCACAAACAATAATTGATGCAGGATGCATTTGTAATGCGGTAACTGTCCATAAATGATTAACTGATCCTTCAACACCAGCTTGTAAAGCTAAACTTTTGTTGTGGCCACAAACTAATAAGATCACTTCCTGTGCATCCATTAATGTTGCAACACCGATAGTTAACGCGTGTTTTGGAACTTGTTTGATATCATTATCAAAGAAGCGTGAATTAGCGATAATGGTATCTTCAGTTAAGGTTTTAATCCGCGTTCTTGAACAAAGCGAAGAACCTGGTTCATTAAAGGCAATATGCCCATCTTGACCAACACCACCAACAAAAATATTGATTTTACCATAGGATTTAATTTTTTCTTCGTATGCTCGGCACTCTTCATCAATATCAGGTGCATTACCATTTAATATATGGATATTGTTTTTATCAATATCAACATGATTGAAGAAATTTTCATACATAAAAGTGTGATAACTTTGTGGATGATCTTCAGGAAGGCCAACATACTCATCCATATTGAAAGTAACTACATTTTTAAAACTGACGTTACCTGCTTGGTATTGTTTAATCAGTTGTTGATACATAACTAGCGGTGAACTTCCTGTTGGTAAGCCTAATAAAAACGGACGATCCGCTGTCGGTTTAAATTGATTAATTTTGTTAACAATGCGCTGCGCTACCCAAGCGCCGACTTCTTGCGCACTTTCTAAAGGAATAAGTCTCATAAGATATAGCCTCTTCTGATATAATTAAATAAAATCTTTTTTTTTAAAGTAAAATATGTTGCGGGTATTCTACTATATTAAAGTAATTAATCAAAAAAAAATCGTGATGTAAATCACAAAAAGCAAACATTTAATTTGCGAAGTAAAATAATATAATGTCAAATATAGTTGACTTACACACTTTTACTTAACGATGTGATATTTCACTATTTTTAAGTAACTCCCAAATAATAATATGAGGTAAAACTTATGGGAATTTTAGCTTATTTACAACGAATTGGGCGCTCACTGATGGTGCCTGTGGCAGTATTACCAGCTGCTGCAATACTTTTAGGTGTTGGTTATTGGATTGATTCAGATGGTTGGGGGGCCAACAATATTGCTGCGGCATTTTTGATTAAATCCGGCAGTGCTATTATCGATAATATGCCAATCCTTTTCGCAATCGGTGTTGCGTATGGTATGTCTAAAGATAAAGATGGCGCAGCAGCATTATCTGGATTGGTAGGCTTTTTAATCATTACTACACTATTATCACCAAATACTATTGCCCTATTTGAAGGTGTTGATACCAGTGTAAAAGGTTGGGAGGCACAGATATCCCCCTCTTTTTTCAAGATAAATAACCAATTTATCGGTATTTTAGTTGGGATTATGTCTGCTGAACTATATAACCGCTTTAGTTCTGTTGAACTACATAAAACATTAGCTTTTTTCAGTGGTAAGCGTTTGGTCCCAATCATTGTATCTATGGTGATGTTACTTGTTTCTGTAGTGCTATATTTTATTTGGCCTATGGTCTTTAGCGCATTAGTATCTTTTGGTGAATGGATTAAGAATTTAGGTTCAGTGGGTGCAGGTATTTATGGCTTCTTTAACCGTTTATTAATTCCTGTTGGTTTACACCATGCGTTAAACTCAGTATTTTGGTTTGATGTGGCAGGTGTTAATGATATTCCTAACTTCTTAGGCGGACAAGGTTCTATTGATTCTGGTAAAGCGATTGCAGGTATAACTGGTCGTTATCAAGCAGGTTTCTTCCCTATTATGATGTTTGGTTTACCTGGTGCTGCACTGGCAATTTATCATTCTGCTAAAAAAGGTAATAAAGATAAAACAGCTTCAATTATGTTAGCGGCATCTTTTGCGGCCTTCTTTACTGGTATTACTGAACCTTTAGAATTTGCCTTCATGTTTGTTGCGCCTGTGTTATATGTAATCCATGCTGTTTTAACGGGGATCTCTCTATTTATTGCTGCAACCATGCAATGGATATCTGGATTTGCATTCAGTGCAGGTCTAATCGATATGTTGTTACAATCTCGTAACCCATTAGCTGTACATTGGTATATGTTAATTCTACAAGGTATCGTATTCTTCTTTGTTTACTATATCGTATTCCGCTTTGTAATTGTGAAATTCAATCTTAAAACGCCGGGTCGTGAAGATGATGTTGCTAATGCAACTGAAATTAGTGAAGAAACATCAGCACAAGAAAAAGCACCAGTTGGTGGTGATTTATCTAAACTTGCTGAACAATATATAGTAGTTATTGGTGGTAAAGAAAACTTAACTAATATTGATTCATGTATTACTCGTTTACGTTTGAATGTTCATGATACCGATCTAATTGATGAACAAGCAGCTAAAGCACTAGGTGCAATGGCAGTTATAAAATTAGGTAAAACCGGTGTGCAAATCGTGGTTGGTCAACAAGCTGAAAAGATTGCCGATCATATGAAAAAGTTAGTTTAATATAAATTTTATCTACTAAGTTTGTTTAAAATAATCCCCGCAGCTTATTATAGCCACGGGGATTTTTATTATTACTTGCAAAATTAGGTTAAATATTAATAAGATAATTTTCAAATTAAAGAATAAAAGAGTTGCGTAATCGAGGTTCTAAAGGTAATTAAAAGCGTAAAACCGCGTCTTGACTCGCTAGTAATTGGTGCAATTGTTTATTTTCAATTAGTTGGTTGGCAATATTGATGGTTATTTGGCTTAAATTCCGTTCATCTAATGATGCTTTACAGACATAAACATCTTCAATGTCATAAAGTTCCAACATATTAAAAGTGGCAATGTAATCACGCATTAATATCAACTCTGGATGTTGATTAGCTAATAGATGAAATACACCATCGCCGATAAAAAAGACCGATATATGATTGAATGTTGAAAGGGCTAAAGCGGTATCTAATGCTTCTCGACCTTTGGCAGTGCCATGTGGTGCTGAGCTAATAATGATTGCTACTTTTTTCATGTTATCTGCCTATATTTAAAATTGTAGAACTCGATCTGAACTTGCTACTGCTGCACTTAACTCTCCAAGACCAGTTAATTCAAAATGTTCGGCAAGATTGTCTACACTAATTCCTCGTCTTTGCGCAGCCGCTACACAGACCGTAAGCTTTAAGGAATATTGTTTAGCTAAGTTTTGCCAAGCTTTGATTAAATCAAACTCATCATTAGCCGGATCCGTATAACAGTTGGCGTTGTAAACACCATCCGCATAAAAAAAGATATTATCGATGAAATGATTAGTGCTTGAAAGCAGTATTTGCGCAAATTGATAAGCACAATAAGCAGATTGGGCCCCATAAGCAGGACCCATAACAACCAATGTATAACTTAATGGTTTCATTAGGTTGTTTTGCTGATAGTTCTTGTGTTTATTCTGTATCGGTAGCTGGAGCCGTCTCTTCATTGTGCTCTTTATCACTATCAATACCAAGTAGATCAATTTCAAAAACTAAAGTTGACGCAGGGGTAATGCTAGCTTTGTCACCTTGGTTTGGGAATCCTTGATCACCATAGGCTAATTCTGGGGGAACAACGAGTTTAATCTTACCACCGACACCAATAATTTGAATTCCTTCAGTCCAACCTTTAATAACACCATTAAGTGAGAAGGTTGCAGTTTGGTTTCGATCAAAAGAGCTATCAAATTTACGACCATCAGTTAATGTTCCAATATAGTGAACAATAACGGTATCATTCTCAGTTGGGTGAGGTCCGGTTCCTTCGTTAATAACTTTATATAATAAGCCTGATTTAGTCTTTATTACACCAGGTTCTTTGGCAAACTCTTCGCGGAATTTTTCACCAGCTGCAGTATTTTCAGCTTTTTGTTTTTCAAAACGAGCTTTACTTTCTTCTTGCACTCGTTTACCGAAAGCCTCTAGAATTGTGTTCACTTCTTCTTGGCTGAATTGTGACGAGTTTTTCATTGTTTCGTTAAAGCCGCTAATTAAATATTCTTGGTCAGCTTCAACTCCATTTTGCTCTAAGTTTGATTTTAAGTAGTTAGCAAATGAAGAACCTAGTGCATAAGATTCTTTTTGAGCTACAGTTGTAATTTTTATTTTCGCGTTTTGCTCGTCATCTTTTGCAGGTGCAGGAGTACTATTATTTTCAGTTGTATTTGCCGTTGTAGTTTTAGTGGTTGTTACCGGTGCTTTGCTTTTGTCTGTAGTTTTTTTATCATCACAACCAGCCAATGCTAAAACAATAGCACTACTTATCAATGTCATTTTAATAAATGATTTCATTTCACTCTCCAAGTTAAAAGATCTTTTAGCTAAATATTAATCGTATTATATATGATCTAATATTGGATAATATAGTTTTTACATATCATTTATATAATATAATTTATAATCAATTAAATTTATTTATTATTGAAAAACATAAAAACAAGGTTAAAAATCACTCCTTGAGTGAAAGTGGTTTCCTCAGTTATAATAGATACAATTTATAGTAAATAATGTATAAGGATAGCTATTTTGACTACCGAACTTAATACCCTTGATATTGAAGAAATTATCAGTTTACTGCCTCATCGTTATCCATTTTTAATGGTTGATCGCGTACTTAGTTATGAAAAAGGCAAAACATTAAAAGCCATTAAAAATGTGACTTTCAACGAACCTTTCTTCCAAGGTCACTTTCCTAATAAACCGATTTTCCCTGGTGTGTTAATTTTAGAAGCAATGGCTCAAGCGACAGGAATCCTTGCTTTCAAAAGCATTGAAGAACTATCGCCGGGTCAACTTTATTATTTCGCTTCAATCGATAAAGCGCGCTTTAAACGTCCTGTCGTACCAGGAGATCAAATCGTACTTGATGTTGAATATATTAAAGAGCGTCGTGGTATTGCATTGTTTCATGGTGTTGCAACAGTTGATGGTAAACTGGTTTGTGAAGCCGAAATGATGTGTGCCCGTAAATAATTTTGATTTTTGAAATATCCCAAAAGTATTAAGGAATTGCTATGGCAACGGAAATACACCCAAGTTCAGTAATAGAAAAGGGGGCAAAGATTGGTGATAATGTCAAAATCGGGCCTTTTTGTTATATTGGTGAACATGTTGAAATTGGTGACGGCACCTTTTTAAAATCACATGTTGTCGTCAATGGGCACACTAAAATTGGTCAGAATAATCAAATCTATCAATTTGCCTCAATCGGTGAGGTCAACCAAGATTTAAAATATCGTGGCGAACCAACTCGCACCGAAATTGGTGATCGCAATCTGATTCGTGAAAGTGTGACGATTCATCGTGGTACGGTTCAAGGTGGTGAGTTAACCCGTATTGGTAGTGATAATTTATTTATGATTAATGCCCATGTTGCGCATGATTGTATTATTGGTGATCGTTGTATTTTAGCCAATAATGCCACACTTGGTGGTCATGTGCAGTTAGATGATTATGTCATTATTGGCGGCATGACAGCTGTGCACCAATTTTGTGTGATCGGGTCTCACGTAATGGTTGGCGGTTGTTCTGGCGTTGCCCAAGATGTCCCACCTTATGTTATTGCTCAAGGAAATCATGCAACACCACATGGGGTCAACTATGAAGGGTTGAAACGTCGCGGTTTTAGTAAAGATGCGTTACAAGCCATTCGTAACACTTATAAAATCCTTTATCGAAACGGCTTAACCCTTGACGATGCCAAAGTTGAAATTCAATCGCTAGCTAAACAATATCCTGAAGTTCAATTGTTTATCGACTTTTTTGCTCGTTCAACTCGTGGCATTATTCGTTAATGACAGATAAACCCTTAACAGTTGCCCTAGTCGCTGGTGAAACATCTGGCGATATTCTTGGTGCAGGTTTGATTCGAGCTCTTAAAAAACACCATCCCAATATGCAATTTGTTGGCATTGCTGGCCCTCAGATGCAAGCTGAAGGTTGTAAAGCTTGGTACGAAATGGAAGAGTTATCGGTGATGGGCATTGTCGAGGTATTAGGCCGATTACGTCGTATATTAGCTATTCGTCGTGATATCACTAAACGTCTGATTGATCTAAAACCTGATATTTTTATCGGTATTGATGCCCCAGATTTTAATCTTGCCTTAGAAGGCAAACTTAAACAAGTTGGAATTAAAACCATCCATTACGTAAGTCCTTCGGTGTGGGCTTGGAAGCAAAAACGCGTATTTAAAATTAAACGCAATACCAATCTTATTTTAGCGTTTCTTCCTTTTGAAAAAGCCTTTTATGATAAATTTGATGTCCCTTGTCGTTTTATTGGTCATAAAATGGCGGACGATATCCCTTTAGAACCAGATCAAACAGCTATGCGTCAACAATTAGGTATTCCGCTTGATGGTCAATGCTTAGCTCTTTTGCCTGGCAGCCGTCATGCCGAAGTGGCTTTATTATCTGCCCCTTTTTTGCAAGCAGCTCAACTATTACGAGATAAATTGCCCGATTTACATATTGTGGTTCCTTTAGCGAACGCCAAAAGAAGACAAGAATTTGAGCAAATTAAAGCCGAAGTTGCACCACAACTTAAGGTGCAGTTAATAGATGGCCATGCGCGTGAAGCGATGATTGCTAGCAATTCAGCAATTTTGGCTTCAGGAACAGTTGCGCTTGAGTGTATGTTAGCCAAATGCCCAATGGTTGTGGGTTATAAAATGAAAGCCTTTACCTTTTGGCTGGCCAAAAAACTCATCAAAACCCCTTACGTTTCTCTACCCAATATTCTAGCGGGTAAAGAAATCGTCCCTGAGTTATTACAGCACGACTGTACACCAGAAAATATCGCTAATCATGTTCTACCCTTTTTAGATAGTGATAATGCCGAACTAAAAGCAACATTTTTGGCTTTGCATAAACAAATTCGCTGTAATGCTGATGAACAAGCTGCCCAAGCGGTATTAGATGTATTAGAGGATTCCCCTTGTTATTAGAGTTTACTTACCCGGATGCGACATTAATTGCCGGTGTTGATGAAGTTGGTCGCGGACCACTTTGTGGCGATGTCGTAACTGCTGCTGTGATTTTAGATCCGAATAAACCGATTGCGGGATTAACGGATTCTAAAAAGCTGACAGAAAAAAAACGTGAAGCCCTCTTTGATATTATTAAGCAAAATGCATTAGCATGGTGTGTTGCCAGAGCATCAGTTGATGAGATTGATAAGCTCAATATCCTGCATGCTACCATGCTAGCAATGCAACGCGCGGTGGCTGGCTTACCAATCAAACCAAATTATGTTTTAGTTGATGGTAATCGTTGCCCTAATTTTGGTATCCAAACTCAGGCGGTGGTGAAAGGTGACTTATTAGTCGCAGAAATTAGTGCCGCATCGATTTTAGCTAAGGTGACGCGGGATCGCGAAATGGTCGAGCTTGATAAGTTATACCCTCAGTATGGTTTATCCAAACATAAGGGTTATCCAACGAAAGACCATTTAAGGGCAATTGAAGAACATGGTGTGAATCATTTATATCGTAAAAGTTTTGCACCAATAAAAAAATTGTTACTCATTTAAGATCACCAGTTCTTATCAACAGTGATTAATAATGGTGAATTAAACATCGCAACTGGCGAAATTACCGTTTCTTGATAAGGGATCTTATCGCCATAACGTTCTTTTAATTTTTGTTTAACCGCTGAGGATGATAGGTTAAAATCTTTAATCGTTTGTAATTTACCAATTTTTAAATTAAGCGCTTTATTGTAAATTTTCCAAACTAATTCTGAGCAATAAATATAGTTATCATCCCAACCAAACCAAATATCGTAAGGCTTGTTTTCAAATGTGTGGGCGACTTGCTTTAAATTGGTAATTTCTTTAGCTGACAAAGTGCGATCTTTTAGCCGTTTAATCACATATTTTTTATTCTTTCCGCGATTTATCCATTTATCTAATGGCGTATAAACCACTTTACTCGCTGCTTCAAAAACATAAGGTTTACCATTTTTAGTAAAAATGATACCCATATGACTATAAGGTGACTTGGTTGCTTGCTCAACGGCTTTGCTTTGGTTTGATTGAGAAGATTGGAAAATGATATCACCATCTTGAGGTAGATAATCTGCGATAGCCGTATAGCTAGTGAAAAGTAATCCAATAATGAAAATATAACGCATAAACTATTACTTATAAAATTTAATCAATTAAGTTAATAGTATAATATAGAAACAGCTAATTAAAAATTTTTTAACTAGCTGTTAATGGTGTGATTGAATACTTAATCGCGATTGCTAAAAATGGAAGTTGATTTGGTTTTGTACATTACTTTGCTGGCACGAGCAAAGCGGATCGCTTTAAAAACCCCCAACAAACTAGCTTGGTGCATTCGATATAGCAATCGATGAATAATGAGTGCAAACCAGCCTTTTACATTCATTTCACTCTTTCCTGCTATTTTCACCACACCTTGTGCAGTATCGTGTAAAGAAATGATTGTACCATTATCAGTATACTTAAATGATTTTAATGGATTGTTATTTAGTATATTGATAATGTTTTCATAACAGATTTTAGCCATTTGATGCGCAGCTTGAGCGGTAGGTGGTGAAGCATGGCCATTATCTTGCATCGCATAAGCACTGTCACCAATAACAAAAATACTATCATCACGTGAAGTTTGCAATGTTGGTTTTACTACCAATTGGTTGGAACGGCTTGATTCTAACCCAGCAATTTCTTTCAAATAATCAGGTGCTTTAACCCCTGCAGTCCAGATCATAATATCTGCTTTGATGGTATCGCCTTCTTTTGGATAAAAACCATCACTTTCGGCTTTGGTAATCATGGTCTTAGTTAATACATGAATACCTTGTTTCTCAAGTGTTTTAGTGATGCTTGCAGCGGTCTTCTCAGGAAGAGCAGGTAAAATCCGATCGGTCGCTTCAATAACCGACACATCTAAAAGATCGGAACACATCTTATTACGACCGCAGGTGCCAAATGTTTCCACCATATGTGGTAGTTCAGAAGCTAATTCTACGCCGGTTGCACCACCACCCACGATAGCAATGCGGATTTTATCTTCCTCACTGCTTTGATCATTATCGATGATGGAACAAAAACTGGTAAATTTATTGATTAAGGTTTCTCGTAATCGTATAGCGGCATTTTGATCATCTAAGAAAATACAATGTTCTTTTACACCAGGTGTACCAAAATCATTAGAAGTACTACCAATGGCAATAACTAAAATATCATAATCAATAGTCAGCGTTTCGTCTTGATGATTAATGATAGTAATTTGTTTTTGGTCTCGATCAAGGCTAGTGAAGGTACCTTGGGTAAATTCGAAATTATGCTGTTGTCCTTGAGAAGCATAAAAAATATTATCAACTTGTTCATCAAGTACACCAGTTGCAACTTCATGCAACAATGGTTTCCATAAATGATAACTGTTTTTATCAATTAAGGTTATTTGAGCTTTTTCCGTTTTGCCTAACTTATCACCTAGGTTGGTAGCGAGTTCTAAACCGCCGGCACCACCACCAATAATAATTATTTTTTGCATATTTCAAGCCTTATTTTTTGAACTAAAAATATCATACTAAATAAGTAGGTTTTTATCTATTTCTTTTGACTGATAATATTTATAAATGAAATCTATTGAAATGGTAGTTTACAATTATTGAAATTTATTTAAGGGTGCAATAGAATATCTTTTAATGTAGTTGTAAATAATCCCATGTAGTAACCTTACTTTGGTATAAAATATAGCTTTGATTGTTTAAATAAAGCACTATATCTTGTGATATAGTAATCATTATTGATGTATATTAATTCTCGATTGCATACAATTATCCTAGTTCTTTTAGGCCTTATCTTACAATTGTCACTCAAAATAAATTTATGAATAAAAAAATATTTATTGTTATTACATTGATTGTTATTTTAATTTCGATGACGATCTTAATACGTGCTCATAATAGCCAGCTTATTTTACAAGGCGAAGTTGACGCACCCAATGTTAGCATTTCCTCAAAAGCCAAGGGGAGAGTGCAAGTTATTCATGTCAATCGTGGCGATGATGTTAAACAAAATGATGTTTTAATTACGCTCGATAGTCCTGAACTTTTAGCTCAAGTTAAAGCAGCTGAAGCTGGGCGGGATCAAGCTAAGGCGCAAGTTGAACTTTCGAAAAACGGCACTCGTGAAGAAAGTATCCGCTATTATGAAGCATTACTCGAACAAGCAAAAGTTGCTTATGACAACGCCTCGAAAGAGTACAATCGTAATAAAGCCATTTCGGCAAAAGGCTTTGTATCGCAATCAATATTGGATAATGCCCTTAAAACGCGTGATGCCGCTTATCAACAAGTTCTATCAGCTCAAGCGAATTTAGATCAAGCGCAAAATGGTGATCGTATTGAACAACGCGAAATCTATAATGCTAAATTAAAAGAGGCTGAAGAGCAGCTTAAACAATTACAGATTCAATATGATGATCTGCAAGTTAAAGCACCGGTCGATGGCGAAGTCGGTTCAATTCCTGCTGAAGTTGGTGAGTTGTTTAATCCTAATAGTCCTCTATTAACGGTTATTCGCTTACCACAAGCTTATTTCGTGTTTAACATTCGTGAAAATATTATGCCTAATATTCATAAAGGTGATCATGTTAAACTAGAAGTTCCAGCGCTTGGCAATAAAGAAGTTGAAGCTGAGGTGCGTTTTATCTCACCAATGGGTGATTATGCCACTAAACGAGCTACGCGAGCGACAGGTGATTTCGATTTAAAAACCTTTGAAATTAGACTTTATCCAACTAAACCTGTTGAAGGCTTACGCGCAGGTATGAGTACATTATGGAAAATAGACAACTAATTTCAGATTTCTGGCACCGGTTTAAAGATGCATTTAACGATGAAATCCCAGTTATATTTAAGCGCTTTACCTTTCATTGGTTAATGTGGATTTTACCGCTGATTATATTTGTTATCATCAGCAGTATTTTCTATCGAGGGGTATTATTTGACTTACCAGTAGGTTATGTTGATCAAGATAAAAGTACCTTATCTCGTGAAATTATTCGCGATCTTAATGCTGGAGCGCACGCAAATCTAACTAATTATGATAATCAGCTAAAAATGGCTGAACGTGATTTAGAGAAAGCTAAAATTTACGCTATTCTCTATATACCGCCTAATTTTGAAGCCGATGTGTTAGCCGGTCGTCAACCGACACCAATGCTTTATTATAATGCTTTATATTATAGTGCTGGTTTATATTCCATCATGGATTATTCCGGATTAATTGCCTCATTAAACACTCAATATCGTACCACTCTGGCTACCAGTATTGGTTTGCCGGTACCGAAACTTGCACAAGTTAATTTCAATTATGATGGATTATTTAATGCCAGTGGTAACTCAATGTACTTTCAGCAATTTTCTGCGGTAGTACATCTATTACAATTATTTGTAGTGACAACAACGATTCATATTCTGTCGCGATTACCAAAAAGAACTCGACCTAATTATCCATTTGTATTAGGTAAGCTAGCGCCTTATACCATTTGGTACACTATGTTATTAATGTTTGAAATAGCCATGCTGGTTCTATTTTCTGATGCTCGAGTATCAGGTTCGCCAGTCGCTATGATGTTGGTCGTGTTCTTTTATGTGATTGCGGCGCAAAGTATTGGTATTTTGCTCTATACGTTTACTAAAACAGTATTAGATGCTTATACCTATATTGGTGTGTTAGTCGGACTGGCATTAACCTATTCGGGGGTAGTTGTACCAGAACTGTCAATGCCGTGGATAGCGAGATTTATTTCGTCACTTGAACCTTTAACTTATGCGCTTAATAAATTGTTCGATCTTTTTTTGCGGCATTCTAGCTATCTATCCGTATTAAAAACCTGTGGTATTTTAATGATCTATCCAATCATTATCACAGTGCTAGTTAGAAAACGTTTAGTCAAACGTTTACATTCACAGTAAGAGGCAATATTGGGATGCTTAAGCTATTTTTATCTTCAGCTGTAAAGATGTTTTTTTATATGCTAATGCGACCAATGTGGCTGTTGCTGTTAGTGTCTGTCTCGTTAATGAGTTTAGTCTATGTAAATGGTACCATCACCAATTTGCCGGTTGCGATTGTTGATCAAGATCATACTACCACCAGTCGAAGTCTGATTCGTTCTTTAAATACCAGTTCTAAAATTGATGTGCTTACTTATGAAAGTTCATTAGAAGCTTATGATGATATTAACAGCCGTAAATTATTTGCGGTATTTACCATTCCCAGAGATTTTGAAAAACGCCTGTTAAACGGTGAAGACGTGACCATCCCTGCCTATGGAGATGCTTCTAGCCGTTTAGCTAATGGTTTGATACAAGTCGATATTCGAGGAATATATCAACAAATTTTAACCGAATATAATACCCGGGTAATGCGTAATGCTGGTTTTTCTGATCCGCAGATTAATATCATCTTATCGCCAATAAAAGGGCAAACTATGCCGCTTTATAACGCCGGTATCAGCTTTGCAGCAATTACTTTTCCTGGATTATTAGTCATGTTGTTGCAACACTCTTTTTTGATTGCTTCAACGCGTACCAACATCACTTTACACTCCTTGCCACAAGGCAAGCCACCGAGGATTGTTATCTTCGGAAGTTTATGCGGTCTTATTCCAATTTGGCTATTTTTGTCTTTGGTCCTATTTGGATTATGGCCTTGGGTGCTTGGTTACCGGCAATTAGCTAGCATACCGGCGATTTTGGTGATGACATTTCCGCTATTATTAGGCGTATTAGGTTTAAGTAAATTACTCACTGAATGTTTACACCGAACCGAGATGATTTATCTTACTTTAGCCTTTTTGACTACGCCGGTATTTTACCTTTCTGGTACTATATGGCCGCTTGATGCTATGCCGTTTTGGGTACAAACGGTATCGCGAATGTTACCATCAACCTGGGCGACCAATATGATTGCCGGTGTCAATCAGATGGGATTAGGTTTATCAGATAATTTATTTAATATATTTATGATTCTTTTTCTTGGGGCAATTTATGGGGCATTAGGCTTTTTTATTGCAGCATTACGAGAAAATAAGGTCAGAGGATATATCAAAAAAGTAAAAAAACTGATGCGCTCAAGTAATCAGAAAGTTAATAATAAATCCTCAATTAGTTAGTGTAAAAACGTGAATATACTATCAATTACTGTTATCATAACTACTTAATTTTCTAAAATAAATAACCAGTTGTATGCCCAATAAATATTATCCATGGATGATTAGTTTACGCCCTAAAACGTTAGTATTATCGCTTTCTGCTATTTTGATGGGAAATGCGCTTGCGTATTGGCAACAATCTTTTGATCTATTAATTATGCTGTTATCAATTATTACCGCATCGTTATTACAAATTTTATCCAATTTGGCCAATGATTATGGTGATGCAGTTAAAGGTAGTGATCAGCAAAACTTATTAGGGCATAAACGAGGATTACAGCTGGGATTAATCACCCTTGAACAGCTGAAAATTGCGCTTTGGATTACTGTTATACTATGTATTATGTCAGGGCTGGTTTTACTCGTTTTAGCCTGTAATAACTATCAACAGTTACTGATTTTTGTCTTATTGGGATTAGGTGCAATCATTGCGGCAATTACTTACACCATAGGGAAAAAACCGTATGGTTATATTGGACTAGGCGATCTCTCCGTTCTGATTTTTTTTGGCTTAGTTGCAGTCATTGGTAGTGACTATTTACAGACCAAAGTGTTATCAGCATCAATAGCTTTACCGGCAATTGCCAGTGGTTTGTTGGCGGTTGGAGTGCTTAATATTAATAATCTACGTGATTATGACAGTGATAAACAAAATCATAAACGGACATTGATAGTTTTGATTGGCAAAACTTACGGTTGTTGTTATCACTTTCTTTTATTAATGGTATCATTGGGTTTATTTGCGCTATTTGCTTACCAAAATCTCCATACTTATTACAGTGGATTATTTCTATTAACGTTACCACTATATATAAAACATATTTATTTGGTGTTTAAATTTAAGACAGCTAAAGAAGCAGCGCCGTTATTAATACAAATGGTCAAACTTGCTTTATTAACTAATGTACTTTATTGTTTGGGTATTATTTTGAGCTAGTTCACGTTTATGCCAAATTTATATAGTTTTACTTTATGTTAGCGTTATACTAGAATCAAATAGATATTACAGTTAAAGGAGACTCGACCATGGAATTTGAAACATCAATTCTTTGCGATTACTACCCAGAAGATGTAAATGTCGTAGAACCGATATTTAGTAACTTTGGTGGTGTGACTTCGTTTTCAGGCCAGATTGTTACAGTGAAATGTTTTGAGGATAACGGCATATTGTACGAAGTGTTACAATCCGATGGTGCAGGAAAAGTACTGGTTATTGATGGCGGTGGTTCGGTGCGTCGAGCATTGATAGATGCCGAATTAATCGATATTGCCCTGCAAAACCAATGGGAAGGTATCATTGTTTATGGAGCGGTGCGCCAAGTTGATTATATCGCCGATGCTGAAATTGGAGTACAAGCACTGGCGGCAATTCCTGTCGGCTCTGATGATCAAGGTGTAGGTGAAATAGATATTCGCGTTAACTTTGGTGGCGTGACGTTCTTCTCTGGCGACTTTATCTATGCTGATAATACTGGCATTATCTTATCTGAAATTGCGCTTGAAATAGACGATAAATAAATCGCATAGCATATTTATAAACCGCTTAATAAAAGTGTCCAACTTTATGGGGTCACCTCACTTTTACAGCGGTTTTTTAGGTAAAAAACTTTCCTCAACCTTTTGGCTATCGCACAGTATCTTGTGCGGTTCTTGTTCGGTTACGAATGTAACCACCCGTGACGGTAATGATTAATCCTGCTATTTCCATGTCTAATAATTTAATGGTTAGCTCAGGAATGGGTAAATTAACAAGGGACGCAATGGTATCAACTGGAATTGGTTGATGGTGAATAACGGCAAAAATGTCAGGATATAACACACTATTACTCTCTTGGTTATCAAAATCACTTTGTCTTTCAATTGTGGATAAAAAGCCACTATAATGTTCTAAAATATCAGTTGGTTCGGTGACTAAATAGGCACCTTGTTTGATTAAATAATGAGTACCATGGCTATTTTGATTATCGATATCCCCCGGCAATGCAAACACATCACGATTTTGTTCAAGCGCATAACGAGCAGTAATAAGTGATCCGCTTTTTTCCGATGCCTCAACCACAAATGTCCCTAAACTTAATCCACTAATAATACGATTGCGGCGCGGAAAGTATTCGGATCTTGCTTTTTCAAATGGATAAAATTCTGAAATGATAGCCCCATTTTGTGCCAAAATATCATTGGCTAATCTAACATTTGAACGAGGTGTAATTTGCGCTAAACCGCTCCCCAAAACGGCAATAGTATTTCCTGATACCTCAAGTGCACCACGATGACAGATCGCATCTAAACCCAGTGCCAGTCCGCTAGTTACCGTCAAACCATTAATGGCTAATTCACTAGCAAAATATCGTCCCCATTGTGCACCATACTCACTAAATTCACGACTACCTACCATCGCAATTTGTGGTGAATGTAATAACTGTTTATTGCCCATAACAAATAACAATGGCGGTGGTGAACTTATCTGTTTAAGCAATATTGGATAATCGGAATCACAATAGGCAATCAAATATTTGGCAGGATAAGGTGTGGCTAACCAATCGAGTACTGGTTCAAAATGAAGATAAGAGGTTTGAAAAAATTGCTCTTGAACCGTTTTGGATAAACCTAGTTTATCTAACAATAACGATACATCATTGATGTTATTTGGCAGACCATTGCTAAAGCAAAGACTAATTCGCTCAAAACAGCCCATTCTTTTATGACCAAGCATTGAAATTCGTAATAAAAATTCATATTTACTCATTACTGTCCTTTTTCATCTACATCGTTGCTTGGTGCCATATCTGGAATTGATTAGATATATTTGACCAATAGTCAACTAAGGCTATTCACCAGCATCATAAATGTTTACAATGTAGGCGAATCTGAAAAAACACAAAATTGAGGAGTAGATCGAAGAATTTATGGCTATTTTACCGGTATTACGTTTCCCAGACGAACGACTTCGCAAAATCGCAAAGCCTGTCTCTAATTTTACACCAGAGCTACAAGAAATTATCGATAACATGACCGAAACCATGTACGCTGAAAATGGTATTGGACTTGCAGCGACGCAAGTAGATGTGCATGAACAGATCATTGTAATTGATGTGTCAGAAGATCGAAGCCAGCTTTATGTGATTATCAATCCGGAAGTGATCTGCCAAGAAGGCGAAACTGGCATTGAAGAGGGATGTTTGTCGATACCTGACTGCCGTGGATTTGTACCAAGATCAGAAAAAATCAAGATCAAAGCATTAGATCGTGAGGGTAATCCTTATGAAATTGATGCTGATGAACTATTGGCGATTTGTATTCAGCATGAAATGGATCACTTAAAAGGAAAACTGTTTGTCGATTATCTCTCGCCATTAAAGCGTCAACGTATTGAACAAAAGATGAAAAAACTAGCTCGTGAAGAGCAAAAGAATCGATAGCATAAACCGCCACTAATTTGGCGGTTTTTCGTTTAAGTGACCATTATTTAGCGACAATTACCATCGCCGGTCGAATGAGTCGGCCATTAAGTGTATAGCCTTTTTGGATAGTATTTACAATCTGTCCTGACTGATGTTCAGGCGATTCAACCATACTAATTGCTTGGTGCAGATCTGGATTGAGTTGTGAATCAGCTGTATTGATTACATCAATGCCAAATTTTTTGACCGTATCTAAAAATGATTTCAAGGTTAACTCTAACCCTTCCACTGTTGCTTGGTGTTCTGGATTGTTTTTATCGGTAGATTCTAACGCACGCTCAAGATTATCAATCACCGGTAGTAGCTCATTTGAGAATTTTTCTAGCGCAAATTTACGCGCTTTATCCACATCTTGCTCAACACGTTTGCGAACATTATCAATTTCTGCTCGAGCACGAATCATTGCTTCGCTTTCATTTTTCTTAGCAATTTGTAATGCTTGTTCAAGTTCAGCAATACGTGCATCTTTAGCCTTTAACTGCTCTTCAACACTTACTTGTGATGGGGTTTGTTCTTCAGTTGTTTGCTCAGCAGCGGTTTCAATGTTTGTTTCATTTTCTGACATATTGTTCTCTTGTTCAGTCATACGGTACTCCAAATTTAGTCGAAAACTTAGTGAATAACAGTTATTATGGGGATAATTTTTATTATTACAAGTTTAACGATAAGATGATATCGTGTTTTTTAATTGATAACTAAAAAATAATTGTACTTAAGTCAAAAATAAACAAGGATATTTTATGGGTAGACCATTTAAATGTGTTGGTTTGGTTGGGATTCCACGTAAGTTAGAGGCGATTGAAACTCACCAAGTACTATATGACTGGCTAGTTAACTTAGGTATTGAAGTTTTGGTTGAAGATCAATTAGCTCAATACATTAAATTCCCTAACAATGTATATGCATCATTAGATACTATTGGTGAGCAAGCCGATTTAGCCATTGTGGTGGGTGGCGATGGTAATATGTTGCGTTCAGCCCGTCACTTATCACACTATAAAATCAAAGTCATTGGCGTAAATCGTGGTAATTTAGGTTTTTTAACCGATATTTCTCATGATCATGTCATCGAACAATTAACCCCAGTTATCAAAGGTGAATATGATGATGATCCTCGATTTTTATTGGAAGTATCAATTTATAGTGATGGTCAGTTAATTAATTCTGGTTTTGCGGTAAATGAAATAGTGGTTACCCCCAATACAGTTGCCCATATGATTGATTATGATGTCTATATCAATGAGCGTAATGCATTTTCGCAGCATGCAGATGGCTTAATTATTGCCACACCGACCGGTTCAACCGCGTACTCACTATCGGCCGGTGGTCCGATTCTTGCGCCACATTTAGATGCGTTAATTATTACACCAATGTTTCCACACTCGTTAGCGGTTAGACCATTGGTAATAAAAAGTGATAATCCTATCCATCTTAAATTTCCCACAACCGCGTTGGATCTTAATATTGCTTGTGATAGCCAAATTATTTTACCGATTAAACCGACACAAGATGTGATTATTCGTCGCTCAGATTATGAATTTAACTTAATCCATTCGAAAGATTATGACTATTTTAATAATCTCTCGAGTAAACTAGGTTGGTCGCAGAAAATGTTTTAGTGGAAAATTATTACTTCAAGTAAATTATCATTTAAAGATAAATCTATCTTTAAATGATAAAGGTTAACGCATAAACCGTTAATGATGAAAAGATTGCGGCGATCACATCATCAACCATAATACCAAATCCACCCGGCATGCGTTTATCAAACCAGCGGATTGGCCAAGGTTTTGCCATATCAAAGACTCTAAAAGCGACAAAAGCAATAGCAATCCATAAAACAGATATTTGTGGAATAAAAAATAGGGTAATCCACATACCAACAAATTCATCCCATACTATATGCCCAGAATCATGGGTGTGGGTATCATCTGAAGTTTTTTGACATAAAAAACAACCAAAAATAAAGGCGACAACTATTAACACCCAATATAAATACGGTTGCAAACCATCAAATAGCAGCCAAAGTGGAATTGCCATTGCTGATCCCATTGTGCCGGGCATAATAGGTGACATTCCCGATCCTAAACCCACCGCGAGTAGATGGATAGGATTTGTTAATTGGACATATTTTTTAAAGTCTCTATTTCGCTCTTGTTTTGTCATTATGTTAAAGGTCTGTTAGATAAAATAATGCCGACTTAAAGTCGGCAAAAAACGGTTTAGCTAAATCAAGCTAAGCATCAGTGATAATCAACTATATTATTCGTCTTTCGCTAACGTTGCAACCATTACCGCTTTTATCGTATGGAGGCGGTTTTCCGCTTCGTCAAATACAATGCTATGTTTTGATTCAAAGACTTCATCTGTCACTTCTAAACCATTTTGCAAACCATATTGAGCCGACATTTGTTTGCCCACAGTGGTATTCATATCATGGAAAGCCGGTAAACAGTGCATAAATTTCACATTTGGGTTGCCAGTTAATTCGATAACATTTTGATTGACTTGATATGGTGTTAATAATTTTACTCGTTCGTCCCACACTTCTTTAGGCTCACCCATTGAGACCCATACATCAGTATAAAGAAAATCTACATCTTTGACACCTGAAGCAACATCTTCCGTTAAAATAATTTTAGCACCGGTGGTTTTAGCGATTTCTTGGCATTTTTGTACTAATTCGGCTTCAGGTTGGCAAGCTTTTGGGGCAACTAAGCGAATTTCCATCCCCATTAATGCAGCACCTTCCATTAAGGAATTTCCCATATTATTTCGTGCATCACCTAAATAGGCAAATTTAACACTGTTTAATGCTCTATCGCCAATATGTTCTTTCATCGTCATAAAATCAGCTAAAATTTGCGTTGGGTGTGCTTCGGTAGTTAAACCATTCCAAACCGGCACGCCAGCATATTTTGCTAAAGTTTCAACAATTTCTTGCCCATAACCACGATATTCAATGCCATCATACATTCTACCTAATACCCGAGCGGTATCGGCAATCGACTCTTTGTGTCCGATTTGACTACCACTTGGCCCTAAATAGGTAACTTGTGCTCCTTGATCAAAGCCACCAACTTCAAAAGCACAGCGTGTACGGGTTGAGTCTTTTTCAAAAATAAGGGCAATATTTTTACCAACTAAATGTTTTTTTTCGCTACCGTGTTTTTTGGCTTTTTTTAATTCGATAGCAAGCTGAATCAGCTGGTTAATTTCTGCTGGGGTAAAGTCGAGTAAACGTAAAAAATGACGTTGATAAAAACCGTGCATATTGAGCTCCTAATATCGGTAAATATTGTTACGATTTTATTTGAATAATTATGCAATTTCAAGCTAAACATTTTTAATTTAGTTAATATTATTTTTTAATCTTTGAATTGTCTAAAAAATTAGATTTTATTATTTAATTATTTTTTATAATATCGCTTTTTTTGTTCAAAAAAGTGTAATAAAATGGCCAAACATTAGATCCTAAAAAAATAGTTAAATGAATTATTATTCATAATTATTGATTATTTAATCAAAGGTTGTTTAATCATGCAAACTTATGCCCTCCTTATGTTACAAGATGGTTCGCAATTTATTGGCAAATCAATTGGTGCTAACGGACAGACTGTTGGGGAAGTAGTATTTAATACTTCAATGACAGGTTATCAAGAAATCCTAACCGATCCTTCTTATTCGGAACAATTAGTTACTCTCACTTATCCCCACATTGGTAATGTAGGAACAAATGGTGCGGATGCCGAATCTAGCCAAATTTATGCAAAAGGGCTGATTATTCGCGATCTGCCGTTAATTGCGAGCAATTATCGAAGTGAAATGGATCTTTCCAGTTATTTAAAACAGCATAATGTAATTGCAATTGCGGATATTGATACGCGTCGTTTAACTCGTATTTTACGTGAAAAAGGGGCACAACATGGTGTGATCATTACCGCTAATGATAAACAGACCTTATTAGATAAAGCCGAAAATGCCAAACAGGAAGCACTAAATTATAAAGGGTTAAGTGGATTAGATTTAGCTAAAGAAGTGACTTGTAAGGAAAGTTACACATGGACTAATCGTATTTGGACAAGACAACAAGAGCATCCTACACCAAAAGCAGAAAGTGAATTACCTTATCATGTTGTTGCTTATGACTTTGGTGTTAAACAAAATATTTTAAGGATGTTAGTTGCGCGTGGATGTAAGTTAACTGTTGTTCCCGCTAAAACGCCAGCAAATGAAGTGCTGGCACTGAATCCGGATGGTATCTTTTTATCAAATGGTCCAGGAGATCCGGCGCCTTGTACTTATGCCATTGAAGCGATTAAGCAGTTTCTGACTACCGATATTCCTGTTTTTGGTATCTGTTTGGGGCACCAACTGTTAGCACTAGCCTGTGGTGCTAAAACTATCAAAATGAAATTTGGTCATCATGGAGGGAATCATCCGGTTAAAGATCTGGAAAATAATCGTGTCATGATTACCGCACAAAATCACGGATTTGCTGTTGATGAAAGCACCTTGCCAGCACATTTACGCGCTACACATAAATCCTTATTTGATGGTTCATTACAAGGGATTCATCATAATCAAAAACCTGCATTTAGTTTTCAAGGACACCCTGAAGCCAGTCCTGGTCCACACGATGCTGCGCCACTTTTTGATCACTTTATCGAATTAATTAAAATTTATAAGCAGGAGCAATAATATGGCTAAGCGAACAGATATTAAAAGTATTCTAATTATTGGCGCAGGCCCAATTGTTATTGGTCAAGCTTGTGAATTTGATTATTCAGGCGCTCAGGCATGTAAAGCATTACGTGAAGAAGGATA
This sequence comes from Gilliamella apicola, assembly GCF_003202915.1. GTDB lineage: Bacteria > Pseudomonadota > Gammaproteobacteria > Enterobacterales > Orbaceae > Gilliamella > Gilliamella apicola_Q. Next base: position 38,567 of record NZ_QGLP01000010.1, on the reverse strand, counting down.
CCGAGTAATTTTAGTTAACTCTAATCCGGCAACCATTATGACCGATCCTGAAATGGCGGATGCCACCTATATTGAGCCAATTCACTGGACATGCGTGCGCAAAATTATTGAAAAAGAGCGACCCGATGCCATTTTACCAACAATGGGCGGACAAACGGCATTAAATTGCGCATTAGAACTTGAAAAACAGGGTGTATTAAAAGAGTTTAATGTTGAAATGATCGGCGCAACCGCAGATGCGATTGATAAAGCTGAAGATCGCAAACGTTTTGATCAGGCAATGAAAAAAATTGGGCTGGATACCGCACGTTCAGGTATTGCTCACTCATTACAAGAGGCTTATGCGGTACTGGAACAAGTGGGCTTTCCTTGTATTATTCGTCCATCATTCACTATGGGCGGAACAGGCGGTGGCATCGCTTATAATCAAGAAGAGTTTGAAGAAATCTGTACTCGTGGACTTGATTTATCCCCAACCAATGAACTACTGATCGACGAATCACTAATTGGCTGGAAAGAGTATGAAATGGAAGTTGTGCGTGATAAAAACGATAATTGTATTATTGTTTGTTCGATTGAAAACTTTGACGCAATGGGCATTCATACCGGTGATTCAATAACGGTTGCACCTGCACAAACTTTGACAGATAAAGAATATCAAATCATGCGTAATGCCTCAATTGCAGTATTGCGCGAAATTGGTGTTGAAACTGGCGGTTCAAACGTGCAATTTTCGGTTGATCCACAAACGGGACGATTAATTGTCATTGAGATGAATCCTCGGGTATCACGCTCTTCGGCGTTAGCCTCTAAAGCAACCGGCTTTCCTATTGCCAAGATTGCAGCTAAATTAGCCGTCGGTTATACACTTGACGAGCTTTCCAATGATATTACTGGCGGTAAAACTCCTGCTTCTTTCGAACCGTCTATTGATTATGTCGTGACTAAAATCCCACGTTTTAATTTTGAAAAATTTGCCGGTTGCAATGATCGCTTAACCACACAAATGAAATCAGTGGGTGAAGTGATGGCAATTGGCCGAACATTCCAAGAATCGATGCAAAAAGCACTTCGCGGTTTAGAAGTCGGTGCGTGCGGATTGGATGAAAAAATCGATGATGCTAGCGATGAAAAGAATCTTGCTAAAATTCGTTACGAACTACATGAAGCAGGTAGCGATCGCATTTGGTATATAGCCGATGCTTTTCGAGCAGGTTTTACAGTTGATGAAGTGTTTTTATTAACTCATATTGATCGCTGGTTCTTAGTGCAAATAGAAGAACTAGTGCAAATAGAAAACCGCTTAAAGCAACAAACCATTAATGATCTTGATCAAGAGACATTATGGCAACTTAAACGTAAAGGCTTTTCGGATCTTCGTATTGCTAAACTGCTTAATACTCAAGAACAAGCCGTGCGAGATCTGCGCGTACAATATGATATTCACCCAGTTTATAAACGCGTGGATACCTGTGCAGCTGAGTTTTCAACCGATACCGCCTATCTTTACTCAACCTATGAACAAGAGTGTGAGGCCAATCCACAATTTAATCGTAAAAAGATTATGATTTTAGGAGGAGGACCTAATCGTATTGGACAAGGGATCGAATTTGATTACTGCTGTGTACATGCTGCTTTAGCTTTACGTGAAGATGGCTTTGAAACCATTATGGTAAATTGCAATCCCGAAACAGTTTCAACCGATTATGATACTTCCGATAGACTCTATTTTGAGCCGGTTACCCTTGAAGATGTGCTTGAAATTGCCCACGTTGAAAAACCTAATGGCGTGATAGTACAGTATGGTGGACAAACTCCGCTGAAATTGGCGCGAGCCCTTGAAGCTGCCGGAATTCCAATTATTGGTACTTCACCTGATGCCATAGACAGAGCCGAAGATCGCAAACGCTTTCAAGAAGTAGTCGATAAATTAAAATTAAAACAGCCTGTTAATGCCACCGTAACCGATATTGATGAAGCGGTAATCAAGGCAGAGCAAATCGGTTATCCACTTGTGGTGCGTCCATCTTATGTATTAGGCGGACGAGCAATGGAAATTGTCTACAATGAACAAGATTTACGACGCTACTTTAAAACCGCAGTAAGTGAATCCAATAATGCGCCGGTACTACTTGACCACTTTTTAGATGATGCCATTGAGGTGGATATTGATGTGATTGCAGATGGCGAACAAATCGTTATTGGTGGCATTATGGAACATATTGAACAAGCCGGTATTCACTCGGGTGATTCAGCTTGTTCACTGCCAACTCATACCTTAAGCCCTGAAATTTTAGCTGAACTGCGAAAACAAGCGAAACAATTGGCGTTTGAACTTAATGTAAAAGGTTTAATGAATGGGCAATTTGCTGTCAAAGATAATCAAGTTTATCTAATTGAAATTAATCCGCGTGCAGCCCGTACGGTGCCATTTGTCTCGAAAGCGACAGGCTTACCACTGGCTAAAATTGCTGCCCGCGTTATGACAGGGCAATCGCTGACCAAGCAAAATGTCACTCAAGAAGTGATTCCGCCTTATTACTCAGTTAAAGAAGTGGTATTACCGTTTAATAAGTTTAGCGGTGTTGACCCAATTTTAGGGCCTGAAATGCGCTCAACCGGCGAAGTCATGGGAATTGGTAAAACATTTGCCGAAGCCTTTGCCAAAGCACAGCTTGGCAGCTTGTCGAATATGAAAAAATCCGGCAAAGCATTACTTTCTATTCGTGAACAAGATAAACCACGTCTATTAGAAGTTGCTAAACGATTAATCGCTCATGGATTTACTATTGATGCCACACTTGGCACAGCAAAAGCATTGCAACAAGCAGGAATTGCCTGCCAAATTGTCAAGAAAGAGAATGAAGGTCGACCAAATATTCATGATCATATCAAAAATGGCGAGTACAGTTATATTCTTAACACAACGTCAGGGCGAGCTGCTATTGAAGCCTCTAAAATCCTGCGCCGTAGTGCTATCCAATATAAAGTCCATTACGATACCACTATGAATGCTGCTTATGCCACAACGTCGGCACTAGATTACGATCCTGCCAACAGTGTGATACCATTACAGGCACTTTATCAATAACCAAAAAGACGAGCAATGCTCGTCTTTTTTATAAATATATCAAGTTATAATTTATTTTTTAAGCCTTTCCTGCCGCCATCGCTAAAATATCTGCTTCGGTTAATTTATGAGTCGGATTAGCAAACGCGTAGCAAGTTGGTTTTTTATCAATAAAGACTTCAGCCGTGAATTTTAACTCTTTAATATCGTCAAAGATCCAAGCAGCAATATAGTAATTTTGCGTACCTTTTAAATGATAATAAAGATGAGAGCCACACTCTTTACAAAATGCTCTTTCCGCCCACTCTGATGAGTTAAAATGGGTAACATTTTCTTGTCCTTCTATCGTTAAATCACCACTGTGCGCTAAGGTCATTAAAGGCCCTGCACTCCATTTACGACAAGTTTGGCAATGACATGCACTAAACTCCGTATTGGCAAATGGTACAGATAATTTAACTTTTCCACACAAACAAGATCCATGATATTGAGTTGACATACTTATTTCCTTTTTTCTTATTAAAGATTTTATGTAATTGTAAAGATGTTAGCATAATGAATTGTCAACGAGAATAAATTTTGTAGTAAAAAAATATTGAGGAATGTATACCGTATAAGCATATAAGTAATTTTGGGTGGTAATAGTGTAGTGTGAAGTAACTTAGTAAGCCCACATGAATTAGTGAGCTTATTTGAGATAAAATAGATTGTTAGGATATCTAGTTTTAATCTTCTTTAGTGATTGGTTTCTTTAAGAATATTCCGTAGGAGATTGCACCTAATATAAGTAAACAAGCACCTAGTATAAATACATAACCAAAGCTGCCAGTGATATCTAAAATGATACCAGTAATAATTGGCGCCATAGCTGCACCAAGAAATCCACCAAAGTTTTGGATAGCACCCAATGAACCAACTTGATGACTAGGAGCAACATCAGCAGCTAAAGTCCAGATAACACCTGATGGTAATTGAGAGGCGAAATAGCCTACTGATAATAGAACAATACTTAATACAGTATTATCAATAAAAGCGATTGGAGCAACGGAAGCCGCTGCAATTATTGCCCCACCTACAATAGGAATTTTTCTGGCGTTGATAGGTTTAAATCCACGACGTATAGCATAATCAGAAATAATGCCACCTAAAATTACGCCAATAATTCCACAGAAAAAAGGAATTGAAGCTATCCAACCCATCTGTTTTAGCGTGAATCCTTGTTCTTTTTCCAAATAGCTTGGTAACCAAGTCAAGTAGACCCAAATAGTGAACATAATGCCAAAATTACCTAGGATCATAAACCAAGTCATTTTTTGTTTTAACAAATCACCCCAAGATGATTGTGCTTGTTTAGTTTTAGGTTCTTCTTGATTATTATCACCTTTTATTATTAATAATTCTTGTGGTGTTGGATCGCGATATATTTTTAGCCATACTAACATTACAAGTAGTCCAAATACCCCAATGATAATAAACATCCCACGCCAGCTCATCGTTAACATTAATATAGTTAATAGTGGAGGAGCGATAGCATTAGCTATTTGTGAGCCGGTATTAATAATCGAAACTGGTACGCCTCGTTCCTCTTTTGAGAACCATGTTTGTGTGGTCTTTAATCCCGAGGTAAAGAATGGTGATTCCACCACACCTAGTACGACTCGCATAGCGTAAAACATTGAGTAGCTATTTAAGAAGCCACATATGATAGTCACTATTGACCATAATCCAGATGCCCAAGAAAACATTTTTTTCGGACCAAATTTATCAACCAACCATCCTGCTGGTAAGTTAGCCAGTGCATAAGGCCAGAGAAAAGCTGACAGTAAAAATCCCATTTGTGTTTGCGATAAACCGAATTCTTGAGCAATAGTTGTATTGGCAATACTTAAATTTGATCTATCTAAATAATTAACGATAGCACCAATTACGAGAAGGATAATAAATCCCCAACGTAATTTTGGTTTAATTTTTTGTTGTGTTGTCATTTTTATTTGCACCTTTCTTTAGACAAAACCATCCCATAGACATATAAAAATATGCCTTTATTAATCAATTTTATTATAATTTAGCTTTAGCTTTTTTTACTGCTTCCAAAAAAGTTTGCGCCGCTTTTGTTACTTTACTCATATCATTGTCATGTGCTGCAGCTTTAGTAATATAGCTGGCAACACCGACACATACTGCACCAGCCGAAAACCACTGATGAACATTTTCTGGTGTTACTCCACCTGTAGGCGATATTGGCGCATGAGAGAGTGGTGCTAGCACCGATTTTATATAATTAGGATTAACAAACTCGGCAGGAAATAATTTTACAATATCAGCTCCAGCTTCTAAGGTATTTTGAATCTCTGTTGGCGTGTAAGCACCACTCATCGTTACTACTTGGTAGCGATTGGCAACTTTTATCATGTCTGGATTTAAATTTGGGCTAACGAGTAGTTCTGCTCCAGCCAAAATAGCAGCACGAGCTGTTTCACCATCTAATACTGTACCTGTTCCAATTAAAACACCTTGTTTTTTATATTTATCTGATAAATATTTGACTACTTGTAAGGCATTGGGTACCGCCATCGGAATTTCAATAACGTTGATTCCACCTTGTATTGCTGCTTCAGCAACTTCAATTGATTCACTGTCTGTTGCTAATCTAACAATTAATACAATTCCTGAATCAATAATTTTGTTTAAGTTTTCTAATTTGCGATACATTTTTTATCTCCAATAATCTTGGTTAGCTATTTATGTTATAGAGGTTATTTCCTGCAAATCCCAATTTCCTTGAAATTTGCAACGCGGTTTCTTTGACTAATTTAGCTATAAGTTGTTCTTTATCTTTTGTCATACCACTATATAAACTAGCAACACTGAATGACGCGACGGATTCATTTTCATGATTACGAATTGCAGAGCTAATGCAATACATATCTAGATTATCTTCTCTATCATCAATCGCATATCCACGTAATCTGGTATTGCTGGCATCTTCTAATACTTCTTTTTGATTGGTATGTGAGAGTGGTGTTTTGCTGGCATAAGGCTCTTCGCCTAAAATTTCAATTATTTTAGTATCACAGAACGCATACAATAATCCTTTGCCTAACCCTGTGGTATGTAAATTACGTCGAGATCCTAATTTAGCTGTTGGTTTTATCGTTGAATGATTTTCCGCTTTATCGATATAAACGATTTTGTCTTTATCCTTTACGCCGAGAAATACAGTACTGCCGGTTTGACGATTAAGTTCTTGAATGAATGGTCTTGCCGCATCAGCAATCCCCATATTGGTAATAACGGAACTTCCTATTTCAAATGCTAATAGACTGAGCCCATAAGTTTTTTGCTTATCATCTTTTATTTCAATAATTCCTTTATAAAGTAATGTTTGAATCAGTTCAAAGGCACTACTTTTAGGTAATTGCATCATTTCACAAATATTGTTAAGCGTCAAAAACTTGTCACTACTTACCAAGAGCAAAAGTAGATCTATGGTTCTGGCTGCCGATTTATTCAGTTTTAACGGTATTGTTTCTTTTTTCATGATTTCGCAAATGTGAACTGTGAGCTAGGTTCAATTATTAAACTTTATTTCTGTATTTAATATAACATGTCATATTATTATTGTATTTCAATTTTATAGGATATTATGCAAATTATTATTTAGTTCACATTAATGGTTCGCATTCATGAAATTAGGTTCGCAAATGCGAAAAAGGAGATGAAATATGGAAAAAAATGTAAATACAAAAGCTATCTTTCTTATTGGCGCAGCTGGCTCAGGAAAATCAACTGTAGGTAAATTTTTAGCTTCAAAATTACACTATTGTTACTTAGATAAAGATATTGTTGCTAATCGCTTTACCGGTGAGTTATTAATATCTAAAGGTTATGAGCCAACAGCTAGAGATGGATGTGAATATTATAAAAATCAAATAATGGAACTTGAGTATCAAACATTGTTACACATTGCTAGTGAAAATCTAAAATTAAATAATTCAGTGGTGCTTGATGCCCCTTTTTTGAGTTATTTTTCTGATAAAGATTATATTGCCAAGATGAATCAAAAATTTGGTTTTAACCAAAGTGATATCTATGTTTTAGATGTTTTTGTCCCACCAGCAATTTTAAAGCAGCGGATTATAGAACGTGATAATCCTCGAGATACATGGAAATTAGAAAATTGGGAAAAGTTTATTGCAGACACAAATCAAAAAAGATGTTTATGGCAGGGAGTTAAATATATAAAATTTGATAATAGCGCTGCTGAAATAGCAGAATCTTTTCTTTTAGATAGTTTTACCGATAAATAAATTGGCATAATACTGTAAAAATATTGATAATCGCATGCTTATTCGTATAAAAAATGCGATTATTTGGTAATGAATGCGTAAAAAAAGGGTCGTTTAGACTAGAAAGGTATTGCTTTATTATTTAATTACTATATTATAGCAACCTCTTTGACGCGGGGTGGAGCAGCTTGGTAGCTCGTCGGGCTCATAACCCGAAGGTCGTTGGTTCAAATCCAGCCCCCGCAACCAATTCTACCAAACCTTTCTCATATTCTTACAAACAACTAAATAATTACGCTGATTTTGGCACCGCAAGCAGTGTTGATACCGCTTCGCTAATGCGTCTAGCAATGTAACTATTGTTCATTGTATATAAATGGATACCATCAACGTTTTGTGAGACTAAATCAACAATCTGATCAATAGCATAAGCTATACCAGCATCACGAAATGCATCTGGATGATGTTCATATTTTTCCATCATCTGTTTGAACTTTTTAGGTAAATTTACGCCACACATTGAAACCATGCGTTCAATTTGATTTTTATTAGTAACTGGCATAATACCTGCTTCAATTGGTACATTAATATCCATATCATGCGCTTTATCTAAAAAGGCATAAAAATAGTCATTATCAAAAAATAGTTGTGAAATTAACTGATCGGTACCGGCATTTACTTTCTCTTTTAGATGGATTAAATCTTGTTTAAGCGTCGTTGCTTCAAGATGCCCTTCTGGATAGCATGCGCCAATAACATTAAAATCACCATTTTCTTTAATAAAGGTGACTAATTCGCTAGCAAAGCGAAAATCATCTTTAGGTGTTACATTGGGACTGATATCACCACGTAATGCTAATACGTTATCAATTCCAGCACATTTGAGGTCGTGAAGAATTTTTAGCATTTCGGCTTTGTCGAAGTTAATCCCCGGTAAATGGGCGACACTTTCAATACCATAAGTATGTTTAACTGCATGCGCAATATCAATCGTAGTTTGACCATTTAAACTACCACCAGCCCCATAAGTGACACTAATAAAGTCAGGTTTGAAGTAACCTAATTCGCGTAAAGTGCTATAAATTGTCTCTAATGGTGACGTTTTTTTAGGTGGAAAAACCTCAAAGGAGAATACTGTTTTTTGGTTAAATAATAAATTTGTTTTCATTGGTACCATCCATTCTTGCTATCTTTTTTACTCTACTGACATTACCGCCGCCTATAAAGGCGGCGGTAATTAAGACAGACAAAGCTAATTAACTTTATAAAAAACAGTGTTAATTAAGAGTCTTTCTCACTTCTAAGGTTGCTTGAACTAGATGTTCTAAGCTTTCAACTACTTCTTTTTCACCGCGAGTTTTTAAACCACAATCTGGATTAATCCACAATTTTTGCTTATCAATTTTAGCCACTAATTTTTCAATGGTTGCTTTGATTTCCGCAACTGGTGGTACGCGTGGTGAGTGGATATCATATACACCAGGCCCCACTTCTGTTTTAAAGTTATTTGCTTTAAGCACATCAATTAATTGTAGATTTGAGCGTGATGCTTCAAATGAAATAACATCAGCATCCATTGCATCGATATCTTTGATGATGTCAGCAAATTCGCTATAACACATATGAGTATGAATTTGGGTATCAGCTTGTACTTTGCTGTGAACTAATCTAAATGCCGGAATTGCCCAATCTAGATATTCACTATTCCAATCCGCTTTACGTAGTGGTAATTTTTCTTTTAATGCCGCTTCGTCAATTTGGATGACTTTAATGCCAGCCGCTTCAAGATCTAATACTTCATCACTGATCGCTAATCCAATTTGGAATACCGATTCTTTTTGTGAAATATCTTCACGAGGGAATGACCAGTTTAGGATAGTCACAGGGCCAGTTAACATGCCTTTAACAGGTTTATCAGTTAAACTTTGCGCATATTTTGAATATTCAACCGTAATTGGTTTAGAACGGGAAATATCACCCCAAACAATTGGTGGCTTAACGCAACGCGTACCATAAGATTGTACCCATGCTTTTTCAGTAAAGACAAAGCCATTTAAACTTTCACCGAAGTATTCCACCATGTCATTACGTTCAAATTCACCGTGAACTAATACATCAATACCGATCTCTTCTTGTAGTTTGATACATTCAGCAATTTTTTTCTTATTAAATTCAGTGTATTCATTTAGGCAAATTTCGCCTTTTTTGAATTTAGCACGATTTAAACGTACATCCGGCGTTTGTGGGAATGAACCAATAGTAGTAGTAGGTAATAATGGCAAATTAAAGGCTTTTTTCTGCGCAGCTTCACGTACTGAAAACTCAGGTAAACGAGTAAAATCAGACTCTTTCAGTGCCGCCACTTTTTGGCGGACCGCTTGGTTAGCGCCTTCACGTTCACGGGTAAACAGAGTTTGGTTAGCTTTGTAAGCCGCATTGTTATCAGGATTGGCTTCATTAAGTAATTGACCTAGTTCAGCAAGTTCTTGTAGTTTTTCTTGGGCGAAAGCAAAATAAGCACGTTGTTGAATAGTTAATTTCGTCTCATTTTGTAGCGTATAAGGTACATGCAATAATGAACACGAAGTATTTACCACCACGTTTGCCGCTTTTTGTTTAATTTTAGCTAATAAAGTTAAGGTTTTTTTGTAATCATTTTTCCAAATATTTTTACCATTAACGACACCGGCAAATAAAACTTTATCAACAGGGAAGCCATTATTTTCAAGTAAGGCTAATGTTTGCTTACCTTCAACAAAATCCAGACCAATACCATCAAACGGTAATGCAACCAGTTCTTTATAGCAGTCACGCACATCACCAAAATAGGTTTGTAACACAACTTTAGTTTTACCTTTAACTGATAAGATAGCTTGATACAGTTCGTTAAATAGTGCGATATCTTGTTGACTAAGATCCGTCACTAAAATTGGTTCATCAATGTGGATCCAGTCAGCACCAAGTGCAGTGAATTTTTCGATGATTTCTTGATAGGCTTTAATAATGTCTGCCTTAAAATCAACCAGTTGTTTGCTGCCTAAATATTGGGCTAATTTGAAAAAGGTTAATGCCCCAATAATAACCGGTTTAGTTTGGATACCTAATGCTTTTGCTTCTTGATATTCATCAAAAGGTTTTGTACTGGCGATTTTAATTTGCAGTGAATCTTCAATTTCAGGCACTAAGTAGTGGTAATTGGTGTTAAACCATTTCTTCATTGCTAACGCACGCACATCACCTTTTTCACCTTGATAACCACGCGCCATTGCAAAATAGCGATCGAGTTCAGGTAAACCTAAATCTTGATAACGTTTGGGAATAACATTAAGTAAACATGCAGTATCAAGTACGGCATCATAAAATGAAAAATCATTTGATGAAATAAATGCGATTTTTTGCGAAGCTTGTTGTTGTAAATGTTCCGCACGTAGTGCTTTTGCTTCACTTAATAATTCAGCTTGGGTTTTATTACCTTTAAAATAAGCTTCGGTGGCAAATTTTAATTCACGAAGCTTCCCAACTCGAGGGTATCCGATAACAGCAGTATTCATTTTGTCTTCCTTTCATCACATTTGGTTAGTAATAGGAAAGATAACAAAAAAAAATGTTATTGAATAATTCTAGTTTTTTATTGGTTGGTATAGTTTTTATCTATAATGAAATCATCCACCATTTTCACTTAATCAAAAATTAACTATATTTGTTTAATAGCCATATATTAAGATAATAAGAAATTCTATAGCATGATCAGCAATAGTTACTATGTGTATTATTCTTTATTTAATTTATTTTCTTGAACTTACTTTGATCTGTCCGTCATTAGGTAATGACCATATCGGTGTTATGACGACTCAGTCGATTTTGAACTTTTTTATTATGGTTTTTTTCTTGTTTAACTGCATTGTCAATATTCTGTATTGGCTATTTAAATCACATAAACATTGGTTTGATTATACTGCGGTTGGATTATTATTTGCGGTTATTATTTTTATCCCTGTGAATAATTTTATGGTGGAAAAGAAAAAGGAAGCTCGTCAATCAATTAGGGTTGAGCGACAACTTAGTGATATAAATGCAGATAGAGTGGTGAAGATTAACCTAAATATTTCACATAAAAAAATGATTAATAATTAATTTATCTTAACTTTAAACCCTCCTATCTTGATTGGGACAGAAGGGTAGTAAACAATATTCATTTTCGCCATTCACCATGAATCGGTCTAGAAAAGTGAGCGAGTACGGCAATCATACAGATCTCGATTGATACCCCCCAATAAATATGGCCTAAGATTTCACTCCATAACTCATAACCATTTAAATTCCACAACCAACCTATTGTTCCTTCAGGTGCATAAGCCGGATGACGGAAGCCTAATAGTGGAATAAAAAAGCCATGCATAACAACAGTAATAATTAATCCATAAAAGGCTCCATACCAAAGTCGGATTTTATTCCAAAAATAAGCGATAAATACATAAACAAAAGCAAAAGCGAAACTGAATAACCAGTGATAAAGGGTGACCGCGCCCAAAACGTTTGCACCTTGATAAATATAATCAAGGGAATGAGAATTAATGCCTAACCAACCAAGCCAAGCATCAATATGTGCCGCTGGTGGCGAAATTTCACCGGGAACTCGAGGTGGCATATTAACTTCAGATCCCCATTTGACTAATGAACTGATAAAACCACCAATAATTGTTGTCCAAATGATAATTTGACGATTTGTTTTATTTCCAAACATTGAAGTTATTCCTTACTATATTTAATAGAATTAAATTAAATAGCCAATAATATAAATAAAATGTGTTCTATCTAAGTTCTACCTAAATTCGGTAGGACGTTTTATCGTATATTCGTTTAAAACAAAATTTGCTTGCTCAGTATTACTTTTGGGGTGGACTAATATAGCTTTAATCAGTCATAATGGTTAGATGCCGACATACCGATTTATAGACTAATTACGGTTAAATAATATACGCTTTTAAATCTAAATAATACACATTATCCTGATCATAATTTCTAAAAAAACTTAAAATGGTTAATTTAATTGATAATGATTCTCATTATCATATATAATGGCAATATATCAATTTTGAGGTTTTGATTATGTTGAAAATATCCACAGTAAGTTTAGAAGAGATCAATAATACTGTTCATATTCCCGATCCAAATGCGAGTTTTCTTCGAAAGCTGTGGGCTTTTTCTGGTCCGGGGGCTTTAGTAGCGGTTGGTTATATGGATCCCGGTAATTGGATCACCTCAATTCAAGGTGGTGCGCTTTATAGTTATTTGTTGCTATCAGTGATATTAATTTCTAGCTTGATAGCCATGTTATTACAGGCCATGTGTGTCAAGATTGGCGTAGTTACCGGCATGGATCTTGCTCAAGCAACTAAATCAATGGTGGGTAGAAAGGTAGCATTTTGTTTATGGATATCAACTGAATTAGCGATTATTGCCACAGAAATTGCTGAGGTTATTGGTAGTGCCGTTGCTTTGAATCTTTTGTTTGATATTCCATTATTGATTGGTGTTTTATTAACGGTTTTTGACGTTGTTATTCTATTAATTTTAATGCGGTTTGGATTTAGGAAAATAGAAGCGATCGTCTTTTGTTTGATTGCGACAATATTTATTATCTTCACTTATGAAGTGTTAAGAGCTTCACCGGCATTGAGTGACATTATAAATGGCTTTATACCAAGAACGGACATTTTTACGGCTTCAATCAAAGGCCATGATTCAGCATTGGTTATTGCGCTAGGGATTGTTGGTGCAACTGTTATGCCACATAATTTATATCTACACTCTTCTATCGTTCAAACCAGAAAATATGACAGAAAGAATCGAACTAGTCTAAAAGATGCAATTAAATATGCCACCATTGATTCTAATATACAGTTATCCTTTTCGTTCATCATCAATTGTCTATTATTGATTCTTGGTGCTGCCCTTTTTTATGGCAATAATCCCGATGATCTTGGTCGATTTACACAGCTATATGATGCTTTGAAAGATCCAAATATGGTTGGGCCGGTAGCCAGTTCGATTATGGCAACATTATTTGCTGTGGCGCTACTAGCCTCAGGTCAGAACGCCACTATTACCGGCACATTAACCGGGCAAATCGTGATGGAAGGGTTTATTAATCTCTCTATTCCGCTTTGGGCTCGGCGAATGATTAGTCGAGGATTGGCGGTTACGCCAGTGATTTTATGTATCTATATCTGGGGAGATAAGGAAAATATTGTTGAGAATTTATTGATTTATACTCAAGTATTTTTAAGTATTGCCTTACCGATTTCAATGGTGCCTTTAATTTTGCTTACTTCAAATAAAAAAATTATGAAGGAGTTTGTTAATAGTAAGTTAACGATTATTTTAGGCTGGATAGCGACTATTGCACTAGTGGTTTTAAATCTGCAATTGATCTATGAAGTTATTGCTTCATTATATTAGCTCTGTTTTAGGCCATTGAAATTTCTCCTTATCAATGGCTTTTTTGAATTTTTAGTGGCCGATAAATCTCTCACTATCACTTATTTACTTATTTATTTAAAAAAATGAATAAGCTTTAAAAGTATCTTAAACCCTATCAGCACAATAATTCTAGCAAATATCCTCGAATAAAATCGTCATATTATTTAAAAAGCTGTGTTTATTTACAGTGTTATTATTGATATACTCGCATTAATTTTAATCAGTTGCATACACTTATTGAACTATTATGATAACTCAACTTACTATTAATAATTTTGCTATTGTCGATCAGTTGTTAGTTGATTTTACAACAGGAATGACGGCAATAACGGGGGAGACCGGCGCGGGTAAATCGATTGCGATCGATGCTTTAGGGCTTTGTTTAGGAAATCGTTCTGATGCTTCAGCCATTCGCAATGGCGCGGATCGGGTAGATATTTCTGCCAGTTTTGTTCTTGATGATACTCCGGCGGCACATTCGTGGTTAACCGAGAATCAACTTGATGAAGGTAATGAATGTATTTTAAGGCGAGTTATTAATCAAGATGGACGTTCTAAAGCATTTATTAATGGTCGCGCAGTGCCTATTTCGCAATTAAAAGATTTAGGGCAAATGTTAATTCAAATTCATGGACAACATGAACATCAACGTCTATTACGTAGTGATTATCAACAAATTTTACTTAATCACTATATGAATGAGCCGACATTATTGTCACAAATGCAACAAGCTTATAAGCAATGGAAATCTGCCACCCAAGCTTATCAGCAATACCAAGCTTCCAAACAAGAGCGGGATGCACACCTACAGTTATTGCAATATCAATTAAAAGAGTTAAACGAATTTTCTCCTATTGACGGTGAATATCAACTGATTGATGAAGAATATAAAAAGTTGTCAAATAGTGAGCAGCTAATTAATCTTAGCCAACAATCTATCATGCTATTAGATGAAGCAGATGAATATAATGTTAATAATATGCTCAATAGTGTGAAGCAGAGTATCCATGAGTTAGTAACATTAGATCCGTCGCTAAATGATATTTTAACAATGTTAGAAGAAGCCGCTATTCAAATTAAAGAAGCTAGCTATGAATTACGTCATTATAGTGAAAGCTTAGAGCTTGATCCGGCAAGAGTAATGCAACTTGAACAACGGTTATCAAAACAAATTGCCTTAGCGCGTAAACATCATGTTTCTCCCGAGGCATTACCCGAGTTACATCAAAGTTTATTAAATGAATTTAAACAGATTAATCAACAAGATGAACAAGGTGAGCAATTACAAGAAGAGATCAAAAAGTATCAACAAATTGCCCTTAAACTTGCCACTAAATTACATCAAAAACGATTAACAGTGAGTAAAACGTTAGCTAAAAAAGTCATGGCGATTATGCATGAATTATCGATGCCAAATGGTCAATTTAGTATAGATGTTGTATTTGATGAAAACCGATTGAGTGAAGATGGCGCAGACCAAGTCTGTTTTTTAGTGAGCACTAATGCCGGACAAGAGGCACAGCCTTTAGCAAAAGTAGCATCGGGTGGGGAATTATCACGTATTGCCCTTGCCATACAGGTTTTAACCGCACAAAAAATGGATACGCCAGCATTAATTTTTGATGAAATTGATGTCGGTATCAGCGGACCAACTGCCGCTAAAGTCGGACAGTTATTGAGGCAGCTTGGTGAGTCAACCCAAGTGATTACGGTTACCCATTTGCCGCAAGTTGCCGGTCAAGCCAATCAACACTATTTTGTCAGTAAGCAAACAACGGGTAAACAAACCTCGACAGATATGCAAAAATTAGATAAAAATGGGCGTATAAATGAGCTTGCACGATTGTTAGGTGGGGATAAAATTACCGATGCAACATTGGCCAATGCGAAAGAGTTACTTATTATCTAAATTAATTATGGTAATATAACGCTTTTAACAGAGATCGGAGAGTAACGAGATCATGAGTCTATCTGGTAAACATATCTTATTGGGGATAACAGGCGGCATTGCTGCTTATAAATGCCCTGATCTCGTTCGTCATTTAAAAAAAGCGGGCGCGCAGGTCCGTGTAGTAATGACTGAATCAGCGAGCCATTTTGTCACGCCAATGACACTGCAAGCGCTATCTGGTAATGCGGTATCACGTGATTTATTCGATCCTTCTGCCGAACTTTCGATGAGCCATATTGAATTAGCCAAATGGGCTGATTTACTATTAATCGCGCCGGCTACAGCCAATATTATTGCAAAAATGGCAAATGGTATTGCTGATGACCTTTTATCGACCATTTGCTTGGCAACACCAGCTAAGATCGTCATCGCGCCAGCTATGAATCAACAGATGTATAAAGCCGCGGCAACTCAACAGAATTTAGCGAGCTTAGCTTCACGTAATACCTTAATTTTAGGCCCCGATGATGGTTTCCAAGCTTGTGGAGATTTTGGTCCAGGGCGAATGGTTGAACCGGCAACCATCGTTGAACATGTTGAAGGTTATTTTCTCGCAACTGCAGCACTTGTTGGAACCGAAATTACCATTACCGCAGGCCCAACCATTGAAGAGCTTGATCCGGTTCGTTATATCAGTAATTACAGTTCAGGTAAAATGGGGTATGCTATTGCACAAGCGGCGGCGGAAATGGGCGCAACAGTAAATTTAATTAGCGGTCCAGTTAATTTAGCAACTCCCAATAATGTTAATCGCATTAATGTAAAAAGTGCTAATGAGATGTGTGATGCGGCGTTAAAGCTTGCTACAAAATCGGCGATTTTTATCTCTTGCGCCGCTGTTGCTGATTATCGAGCAGAAACTATTGCTAAGCAAAAAATTAAAAAAACTGATGATAATAATGAACTTGTGATTAAATTGGTTAAAAATCCTGATATTGTAGCTAGTATTGCTGCGTTAAAAAAGGGGCGTCCGTTTGTTGTCGGTTTTGCAGCTGAAACCAACAATATTAAGGCTTATGCCCTTAAAAAATTAACTACTAAGAATTTAGATTTGATTTGTGCTAATGATGTGTCTGATAAGAGCATAGGCTTTAATTCTGATCAAAATGCATTAACCATTTATTGGCAAAATGGCGAACAAACGTTACCATTAAGCAGTAAACAACAATTAGCAAGAGAATTACTTCAAGCAGTTATAACACGATATAAAGCGAGTCATGATGAAAAGAAAAATTGATATTAAAGTATTAGATAAACGTTTAGGTAACGAGTTTCCACTGCCAAGTTATGCTACCGAAGGTTCTGCTGGTATTGATTTAAGAGCGATGTTTGATAAAACAACGGAAATCAAACCAGGTGAAACAATCTTAACTCCAACCGGCTTATCAATGTATATTGCTGATCCTAGCTTAGCGGCATTAGTGTTACCTCGTTCAGGACTGGGTTCAAAAAACGGTATTGTGCTAGGTAATTTAGTTGGTTTAATTGATTCTGATTATCAAGGTCAATTATTTGTGCCAGTTTGGAATCGAAGCCAAACTCCATTTGTTATTGAACCGGGCGATAGAATTGCGCAATTAATTATTGTACCAGTCGTGCAAGCTGAATTTAATATTGTTGATGATTTTGTTGAATCAACACGCGGTGAAGGTGGATTTGGGCATTCAGGTAAGAAATGATCGTGAGTAACAAAAATAAAAATCGTAAAGAAGATATACTCCAAGCATTAGCAACAATGCTTGAATCCAATGAGGGAACACAACGGATAACTACAGCTAAATTAGCAGCAACGGTTGGTGTTTCTGAAGCAGCATTGTATAGGCATTTTCCAAGTAAGACGAAAATGTTTGAAAGTTTAATTGTTTATATTGAAGATATTTTGCTTTCACGAATTAATGTGATTATGCAAGATGAGCCTAAAACATTTACACGACTACAGCTTATTTTGGCTTTAATTCTTGGTTTTTCGGAAAAAAATCCAGGGTTGACGCGAATTATGACTGGGCATGCGTTGATGTTTGAGCAAGATCAATTACAAGAACGAATCAATCAATTATTTGAACGTATCGAAACGCAGATAAAACAAGTCATACGAGAAAGAAAGATTCGTGAAGGCGTGGCCTTTACCACCGATGAGCGTGTTTTATCTAGTCAGTTACTGGCTTTTTGCGAAGGGATGATGGCACGCTATTCTCGTTCTGGTTTTAAATATCTGCCAACAACCAATTTTGAAACCCGTTGGGCTTTATTAGCAAAACAGTTAGTTTAACCGATTTAATCGTAATTATTCACTTAACGATTTCTGTTATTTTTTACAGAGGATAATTTCATGAGTTTTGAAAATATAGCAAACCAGATTTGGTTATTTATTGAAAAATATGATGGCGTAGTAGTTAGTTATATAGCTCATTTTTGTTTTGCCATTGTTATTTTTCTCATAGGTCGAACAATTGCTAGATTTGTTGCTCGTCAACTAAGAAGAATTTTAACTAATCGTCATGTCGATCCAACAGTAGTTAAATTTGTTAGTTCGCTATCTTATTACGCCATTATAGTTATGACATTAGTTGCCGTGCTAGGGCAACTTGGTGTGCAAACCGCTTCAATTGTTGCGGTAATCGGTGCGGCAGGCTTGGCGGTAGGTTTAGCTTTGCAAGGGTCGTTGTCGAATTTTGCTGCTGGTGTAATCTTAATTATTTTTCGTCCTTTTAAAGTCGGGGAAACCGTGGTTATTAATAACCAAAAAGGGGATATTGATTCAATTCAAATCTTTTCAACCACTATTGTCACCCCAACAAATGAAGTAGTCGTTATTCCAAATAGCCAAGTAGTTAGTGCCAATATTATTAATTATACTCGCTTACCGGAAAGACGTTTAGATCTAGTGGTTAACGTTGGTTATAATTCAGATATTCAACAGGTTTATCAAGTATTAAGAGCGGCAGTAAACAAAACTGATAATATTTTAACCAATAAGGCGCCAACTATTCGTTTGGATTTGTTGGATGCTTCATCCATGAATTTTAATGTTCTTGTTTGGACGTTAAATGCTAATTATGGATCAGTTAAAGCGGCATTACTTGAAAATATTAAAAATGGCCTAACTGAAAATGGTATTAATATTCCGTACCCAACTATGGATGTAAATCTTAATTCCCAATCGTAATTTACAATTATGGTATTCCGTTGCTTGTCAGCAACGGAATGGCCTTTGAAATTAGATATCTTGATCCATATTTAATGCTGGTTTATCACAATCAGGACAACCAACAACTTTAGCCGGCACACCCGCAACGGTGGTATGTTTAGGTACTGGCTCTAAAACCACTGAACCGGCACCGATTTTCGCACCTTTACCGATTTCAATATTTCCTAAAATTGTTGAGTGGGCACCAATCATTACACCTTCGCGAATTTTAGGGTGACGATCACCATTTTCTTTTCCGGTACCACCCAGTGTCACTGATTGTAAAATAGAAACATCGTTTTCAATAACGACGGTTTCACCAATGACAATTCCGGTTGCATGGTCAAACATCACTCCGCAGCCAATTCTTGCTGCTGGATGGATATCCACGCCAAATACAATGGCAATTTGGCTTTGTAAAAAGGTTGCCAGTGATTTACGGTTTTGTTGCCAAAGCCAATGTGCAATTCGATAAGCTTGTAGTGAAAGAAAACCTTTATAATAAAGCAGCGGTGTAGAGTAGTAATTGGTTGCCGGATCACGAATATAAACCGCAAGTATATCAGTAATCGCCGCAGAGATAATGTTGTTATCTGCCTGATAAGCTTGTCTAGCAATTTCACGAATTTCCATTGCCGGTACAACTTGCGTCGCTAGTTTGTTAGCGAGAATGTAACTTAATGCACTATCCAAATTTTCATGATTAAGTAAGGTTGCATGAAAATAACTTGCTAACATTGGCTCACTTTCAACGAGCTTGGACGCTTCTTGTCGGATGGTTTGCCATAACATTTCAGGTTTAACTACTTTTTTGCTCGTATTCACACCAAGTACCTATATCGATTTAAAGGTTAGTTTCAATAGTTTATATTGTTTCGCAAACCAAGAATAGAAGCAAGCTTTCTCTAGTGAGATTATAAAATGGGAGCAATGTGTTCCCATTTTTACAATATCACAAAATAAATGTGTGGTTATTTTTCTATTTTTTTCTTACTGTCACTTAACGTAAATGTTGCGATAAATAGAATGACAAATACGATTGCCGCAAGGATATAGAAAGTCGTTGAATATCCTGTTTTATCAAATAATTTACCGACTATCCATGATAATACTATCACCCCAACATTGGATGAAATATTGAATCCCACTAAATATAAGGTAGATGATAGTCGTGCATCAAAGTTAGCTACAGCATATTTAAATACCGCTAGAATAAACAATGGTGTTTCAATGGCGTGGAAAAGTTTAACCAATGAAATTAGATAAACATTATCCAATGTTGCTGATAATGAGATTCGGCAAACCATTACCAAAGCCGCGGCTAATAATGCCTTTTTAGCGCCAATTTTGTTAATAAAATAAGGGGCTAAAATCATACAAGCTGCTTCTAAAAAGACTTGGAAAGAGTTTAAATATCCATAAATTTGATATCCTGTGTCAGGTTTTTCAAAGAAGCTAGTATAAAAATTTGGGAATAGTTGCTGATCATAAATGGTATAAAAACTGTTAGTACCAATTATAAAAAAGACAAATAACCAAAACTTTTTCATACCAAATAGTGAGAAAATTTCATTCATGGTAGGGATAGTTGGCTTTTGTATTACTGCTTTATCGGTTGCCGAAAATTGTTGCGTAGGTTTGTAAATTAAATTGATAGTGAAATAGACAGCGGCAACGGCAGACGCCATCCAGAAGTTAATATGGGGGTTGATGCCAAATAGAATCCCGGCAACAAAAGTTGCTGCGGCATAACCAAATGATCCCCAGAATCTTGCTGGACCAAATTCAAAACCAAATAATCGACTAATACGCTCAATAAATGAATCAATCAAAGCACATCCAGAGATAAAACCTGCACTTAAAACCGGAGCGCCAATACAAACACCTAAAATAAAATCATTGCGCAATAAAGGTTCATATACATAGATTAAGAACGGCCCAATAAGTAGCATGATAATACTTTGGAAGGTAATTACCGCTTTGCCGATCTGTAATTTATCTTGGATAATGCCATAAAAAATCATAAAAAACATGGCAGCAGCAGAATTAGCTGAATAAACAATCCCTAATTGTTCACCAGATAATCCAATTTCATTTTTAAGCCAAATGGCATAAAAAGACCACCATAATGACCATGCTGCATAAAAGGTAACAAGATAACCTGACGAGAACCAATAATTGCTATTTTTAATCATATCTATTTTCATTTTTATTCTCTTTTTTGTGGAAGTTTAACGTTAACATGTTAATGTTAACATTATTGTCATAATTGAAATAAAATAGAAACAATCAATTGTCATAAATGTTACTTTCCTCACACTTTTTATCATTTTTATTTGTGGTATCATCACACTAAGTGAAAATTAATTATTATTTTAATGCTGAGTAAAAGGATTGAACTATGGCTTCACTAAAGGATGTTGCTAGATTGGCATCAGTTTCATTGATGACGGTTTCGCGGGCAATCAATAATCCTGAAAAATTAAATAAAGATACGTATAAGAAAGTGAAGAAAGCTATTGAGGAGCTTAATTATGTCCCTGATTTATCGGCACGCAAGATTCGTGGTGATAATTCTGGTCCATATGCTATTGGAGTGCTGGCATTAGAAACTGCAACAACGCCATTTTCTGTTGAATTGCTTCAAGCAATAGAAAAAACCGCGCAACAACATGGTTGGAATACATTTATCGTCAATTTATTTGATGATAAAGATGCTGATCATGCGATTAATACTCTTTTATCTTATCGACCTAATGGCATCATCTATACCACAATGGGTTTAAGAAAGGTTCAGCTTCCCGATAAATTGCTAGGTAAAAATGTGGTATTAGCAAACTGTATTAGTGATTCAGAGCAACTGGCGTGTTACATTCCCGATGAATATACCGGTCAATATCAAGCTATGCAAAATGTGATAAACAAGGGATACCAAAAACCTTTATGTATCTATTTATCAGAAAATACCTTAGCTGGAAAAATTAGGCGTAAAGCTGCTGAGCAAGCGTGGTTAGATGCCGGTAACGATTTAAATGATATGAACAGTTATCATACTTCAATGTCACCCGAAAATCTTGCTTTAGAATATATGATGACGATTGAAATTTTGGCAAAGCATTGTATTAACAAACCTGATTTTGATGTATTAGTTTGTGGTAATGACCGAATTGCCTTTGTGGCTTATCAATTTTTACTTGGTAGAGGATTTCATATTCCCGAGGATGTGGCGGTGCTTGGCTATGACAACATGGTCGGTACCGGTGAACTTTTTTATCCTTCACTAACGACCGTACAATTACCGCATTACGAGATTGGTGAAAAAGCCGCCTTGCATATCATCAACGGTGAAAATGACAAGACTATTACTCAAATACCATCACCTTATTTAGCAAGAGAATCTTTATAACTTAAAAACCACCATTTCTGGTGGTTTTTTATAAATTATTCATAAATTGATTTTAATTGCCAACTCGCCAATTTGCTTATTTGGGTTTGTCCATTTTCGGCAAATAAGTTAATTACTCTTTTTGCCGGTAATTTAGGGTAAATACGGCTTGAAAGGCTATATAAATCTTTATTTACAAAAACTTCGACTGATGAGGCATCTACAAAAATATGCAGTGACAGTTTCTTCGTTTTGGGTAAGGGTACACTTCGATAACCTTTTAAGTCGATTCCAGAAAGACTTCGATCAAGAATGATACGGTTAGCTTGACGGTCAATATACAGTAAAGTCGCTTGTTTACCATCTGGCGTGGCAGCAAGTTGTAAGCCAAAACGTTCGGCATTACTATTGGCTAAATCAATTTCAACATTAAGTTCACAACTGATTGACTCAATTTCGGTGTTTTTTAACTCACTATTTAATTCGATATTGGTCAGTGATTTAGGTTGGTTCCGAAGCGCAACAAGTTCTTTTATAGGGCGATTACGAACTCTATTTTGGCCATCTAGGATTAATTCGCGTGGTAAAGTAAATGCTCCCATCCATTTATCGTGTTTACTTGGCATTTTCGATTCCCACATATCCATCCAACCAAACATAATACGACGGCCATCAGCCGCAAGGAATGATTGCGGTGCATAAAAATCATGGCCATAATCCAGCTCTTGGAATGATTTAATCACTGTGTATGGTTTACCTGGTTGCCAATCTCCGACAACATAGCCCGATTGGAATCGATTTCGATATTGATAACCTTTTGCCTGCATGCCTTGTGGTGAGAACATCAATATCCATTTATCGCCTAATGGAAAAAAGTCTGGGCATTCAAGCATATAAACATTTGGAGCAATATCACTAATGAGTACCTGATCGAATTTCCAATCTTTTAAATCAGTTGAATGATAAAGTAACACTTGACCGACATCATTGGTTTCTCGTTGGCCAACTACCATCCACCACTTACCATTTTGTTGAAAAACTTTAGGATCACGAAAATGCATAATCCCTTCTTTAGGAGTAAGTACCGTGCCATGTTTTTTAAAATTAATACCGTCTTTACTAGTGGCAAGGCATTGGGTTTCTCGGATATGTTCGTCATTACCTTGACCATTTAACCAGATGTGGCCAGTGTAAATTAAGCTCAATTCGCCATTATTATCAACGGCTGAACCGGAAAAACAGCCGCTTTGGTCATAATCATGATCTGGGGCAATAGCAATTGGTAATCTTCGCCAAGTAATAAGATCATCACTTACTGCATGTCCCCAATGCATTGGTCCCCAATTTTCATTATAAGGATGGTGTTGGTAGAAGGCATGATATTGTCCATTATAATAGACTAATCCATTTGGGTCATTCATCCAACCAGCTTGAGGTGCTAAATGGAAATGAGGATAATATTGTTTATTCATTTCTTCTTCTAATTTTTTTACCGCTTGGTTAGCTTTATCAATTGCGTTTGTCATAACATTCCCTTCTTTCATCATCAGTTAAGTTAATCTGGTTACATACTACATTAAATTATTTGTTAACGTTAACTTATAATGAAATAAACGTTAAAATATGTGATGATAGTCACATATTTTTAACGTTAACAATAAATTTTTTATAAATGATTTAGTTTATTGTTAATATTGACTATCAATACCTCAGCCAATTAGTGCTCTATGAGCTAATTTAATTAGTAATATGCTGAAACAATATGAATAATGTAATTCAACCCTATTCAACAATAATATGAGTGACAAAATGAAGAATACAAAAGTATGGTCTCTTGGTGATGCCGTTATTGATTTATTACCATTTGGTGAAATGAACTATCGAGCCTGTGCAGGTGGAGCTCCAGCAAATGTTGCTATCGGTATTGCTAAGTTAGGACTTCCTTCAGGTTTTATTGGTAGAGTGGGTAATGACCCATTTGGTCACTTTATGGAGAAGACTTTTTGTGAACATCATGTGGATTGCCAAAGTCTGGAAAAAGACGATGAACATAGAACAAGTACAGTTGTTGTTGATTTAGGTGAAAATGGTGAGCGAAGTTTTACCTTTCTTGTGTCACCTTCTGCCGATCAATTCCTATCTGAACAAGCAGTTCCTGAATTTAATCAAGATATTCTGCATTTTTGTTCTTTGGCATTAGTTGGACCAACATGTCGGCAAACGCTCAAAACCGCTATTGAACAACTGACTGCTAAAAATGGTTTGATTAGTTTTGATATCAATTTGCGTGAACAAATGTGGCAAGATAAAACTGAAATGCGCTCCGTTATCACCCAATTCTGCCATGATGCTGACATTCTTAAACTTTCAGACGAAGAGTTATTTTGGTTAACAGAAAATAATGATTTGCATATTGCCTTAAGAAAATTAGCGCAACATTATCCGGCACCATTAAAATTAATCACTAAAGGTAAAAATGGCAGTATTGTGTTATGGCAAGGTAAAACGTTTAATTTTGACTCATTTCATGTCAATAGTATTGATACCACTGGAGCCGGAGATGCATTTGTTGCCGGGTTGCTTAGCAGCATCGCCTCATCTGGTATGCCTGAAGATAAGTTAATGTTAGAAAGTATGATGACTATAGCCAGTGCCTGTGGTGCATTAGCAACCACCAAAAAAGGGGCATTAACAGCACTGCCAGACAGTGGGTTTTTACAATCATTCATTAGTGATAATCCCGCATTAGTCGCAAAACAGATGGGATAGTAATATGACTGAAAAAGAGAAAATGTTAAGCGGTTTACTTTATAACCCTGGTATTAATGAGCTTGAAAGCGAGCGACTTTATGCACAAGATCTCTGTTTTGCGCTAAATCAGCTACCTCCTTCAGCCGTAGATAAACGGCAACAACTTTTTAAAAAATTACTGGGTAAAATTACCCAGCAATTTACCATTATGCCCGGTTTTCAGTGTGATTATGGCTACAATATTGAAATTGGTGATGATTTTTTTGCTAATTTTAATTGTATTATCTTAGATGCGGCTAAAGTAACATTTGGTGATAATGTGCTTGTCGCGCCTAATTGTGGTTTTTATACCTCAGGTCATCCACTTGATAGCCAAACACGCAATAGTGGTTTAGAGTTTGCCAAACCAATAACAATCGGTAATAACGTTTGGATTGGTGGTAATGTTATTGTACTACCCGGGGTAACAATTGGTAATAATAGTGTTATTGCTGCCGGGAGCATTGTCGATCGTGACATACCTAGCAATGTTATCGCCATGGGTACCCCTTGCCGGGTATATAAAACATTAAAAGAGCATTAACAGCACTATCTGATAGTGCATTTTGGTAAGCATTTATAAGCGATAATCCTGTTTTATACGCTTAACAAATGGCGTAATAAAATGACAGAAAGTGAGAAAATATTAGCAGGTTTATTGTAAGATCTTGGTCTCAATTTACGTGCTAATAAATAACTTAATGCGCAAGATATCTGTTTTCAGTTAAATCAACTTTTGTATAGCAAAAAGGCATAGTCATTCCCTTAATGTAAACCTTTTAAAATTAAAATGGTTGACAATGCATAGTTATGTATTATGATGCACGTAGATTTATATTGATTCTTAAAAGGATTTTCTATGTCATTCAATGGCATTCGTCATGACTGGGTATTGTCTGAAGTAATGGATATTTTTCAGTTACCTTTCAATGATCTTATTTTCAAAGCACAAACCATACATCGACAATATTTTGATGCGAATAAAGTACAAGTTTCTACTCTGTTATCAATAAAGACAGGTGCTTGTCCTGAAGATTGTAAATATTGCCCTCAGTCTATCCATCATGATACTGGCTTAGAAAAAGAAAAATTACTTGAAGTACAAAGAGTAGTTGAAGAAGCAAAAGCCGCCAAAGCTGTAGGGGCTACACGTTTTTGTATGGGGGCGGCATGGAAACATCCAACAAATCGCGATATGCCTTATCTCTTGGAGATGGTAAAAGGCGTCAAAGCTCTGGGGATGGAAACCTGCATGACTCTAGGGCAACTATCCCAACTACAGGCCTACGCATTAGCCGATGCAGGTTTAGATTTTTATAATCATAATTTAGATACTTCACCTGAGTTTTATCAGCAAATAATTACTACTCGTACATACAGTGAGCGTTTACAAACATTGGCTTATGTAAGAGAGGCCGGCATTAAAATTTGCTCAGGTGGTATTCTCGGTATGGGTGAAACTTTAAAAGATCGAGCCAATTTATTGATACAACTTGCTAATTTAGACCAACACCCAGAAAGTGTTCCCATTAATAATTTAGTCAAGGTTAAAGGTACCCCGTTAGCAAATGAAAAAGATATTGAACCATTTGATTTTATTAGAATGCTAGCTGTCGCTCGGATTATGATGCCTAAATCTTATATACGTTTGTCAGCAGGAAGAGAACAAATGAGTGAGCCAATGCAAGCATTGGCTTTTTTAGCCGGCGCTAATTCAATATTTTATGGTGATAAGTTATTAACTACATCTAATCCGCAAGTCGATAAAGATAATGCTCTATTTGTTAAATTAGGCATTAATCCAGAGAAGATCCAAGATTATAGTGATGAGATACATAAGGCTGCTATTGTGCAAGCAATTAGTGAGCAAGCGCAAAATAATCAATCTGGCAACAATTTCTAAAATTTAAACATAACAATATTAATCTTAATTTTTTGGCCGATTGCTATAAGTTTGCGCAGGTTTGTCTTGCCCATAGATCTATTGTAAATACGTCTTCAATCGTGGTTGGTTCAGGAAAATCAAGTGCTTCTAAAACTGTTGCTACCTGTTTAGCAATATCCATAAAGCCGATTTGATTTTGTAAAAATGCCGCTACCGCCATTTCATTAGCCGCATTGAGTGCCGTTGTTGCCGCTTGTCCTTGATTGAATGCCTCAATAGCTAACTTTAAGCAAGGATAACGGTTAAAATCGGGTTGAGAAAAAGTCAGTGATGAAATTTGCGTAAAATCTAATGCCGGCACGCTTGATGAAATTCTATCTGGATAAGACATTGCATAAGCAATTGGCGTACACATATCAGGAATGCCGAGCTCAGCAATCACACTGCTATCTTGGTAACGAACCATTGAATGTATGATTGATTGAGGATGAATGATAATTTCCATCTCTTCTTCACTGGCATTAAACAACCAACGAGCTTCAATATATTCTAGTCCTTTATTCATCATGGTAGCTGAATCGACAGAGATTTTCTTACCCATTGACCAATTAGGATGAGCAACCGCTTGTTCAGGCGTAACTGTGGTTAATTGATTTAATGGTAAATCTCGAAATGGTCCTCCAGAACCGGTTAGGACAATTTTGGTGATGCCATAATCGGCTAAATTAGCAAATCCTAAATTTTGTTGAACTTGTGATGGCAGGCTTTGAAAAATCGCATTGTGCTCACTGTCAACAGGTAATAACTGTGCACCATATTGTTTAACTGCTTGCATAAATAAATGGCCACAAGTTACCAAAGATTCTTTATTCGCTAATAAAATCCGTTTGCCTTTTTTAATGGCGGCAAGGGTAGGTTTTAATCCTGCTGCCCCAACGATAGCCGCCATAACCATATCGACTTCGGTAAGTTCAGCCAAATTGCATATAGCTTGTTGACCATGGAATACTTCAATATTTAATTTTAGGTCTACGAGATTTTTTTTGAGTTGTTGAGCGGCTTCTTCATCAGCCATGGCGACATAATTTGGTCTAAATTCCAAACATTGTTCGGTCATTTTGCCGACATTCTGCCCACCAGTTAAAGCAATTGCTTTAAATAAATCTGGATTTTGCCGTATAACGGCTAAAGTACTACAACCTATTGAGCCAGTTGAACCTAAAATTGTTATATTTTTCATATTAGTAAATTAAACTTATATTGTTTTCAGCAAAAAATGAGATGAATCGCTCATCAGGCAGTTTATCAGTAATTACCTGATCGAACAAAGTTAATTCACTGATGAAAGCCGGCTTGATTTGGCCAAATTTAGTATGATCAGCAATTAAGATATTTTGACCTGATTTTTTCATTGCTTGATGTTTCATACTAAGCTCATCAAAATGATAACAGGTTACCCCTTGTTGAAGATCGATACCAGCAGCTGAAATAAATGCTTTATTCGGACATATAGAATCTAATTGACTGTGCTGATTTACACTTGTGAAGATAGCATTATTGAGTTGATAATGACCGCCACATAAAATAATTTTACATTTTGGCTTATTTTGCAGAGCTAAAAAGGCGTTAAGTGAATAACAGATGGCGGTAAAGGAAATTTCATTATCGATAGCATTAATAATGAAAGGCATGGTGGTACCACAATCGAAAAAAATTGTATCGTTTTCATTGACTAATTGGCTGACCAGCTTGGCAATATCACTTTTTTCCTCAACTTGTTTATCTTGCTGATCAGATACAAAATATCGTGCTATCGAATGACGGGCTTCATCGACAATATAGCCACCTAATACAATTAATGATGTAGGTAAATTATTAATATCTCGTCGAATGGTCATTTCTGAAACCGCCAATCGTTCGGCAGCCTCTTTTAAGTGTATCTTATCAGTGGTCTTTAGGATTTCAATGAGTCCATTAATTCTTTTTTGCGGTTGAGTTTCCATTGTTTTTCCTAAAACAGCAATAAGCTACATGAAATATATGTAACTTATTGTTATGATTGGTTAGTAATTGCTAGTTGACGTACTGTTACCTGAAACAATGGCGATACCAGCACTTGCACCCAAACGGTTTGCGCCAGCCTGCACCATTTTTTCAGCAGTCATACGATCACGAATCCCACCTGAAGCTTTCACGCCCACGTTTTCACCTACGGTTTCACGCATTAATTTTACATCTTCAACTGTTGCGCCAGAAGTACTAAAGCCGGTAGAGGTTTTGACAAAAGCAACACCAATATCTTTACAAATGGTACAAACCTTAACAATTTCTTCTTTGGTTAATAAGCAAGTTTCTAAGATGACTTTTAATGGTACTGAACCGCAGGCTTTAAATACCGCTTCGATATCATTTTTAACTGCATCCCAATTATTGCTTTTTAGCCAACCAACATTGATTACCATGTCAATTTCTTCTGCACCAGTCTTAACTGCCATTTCTGTTTCATAAGCTTTAGCCGAGGTAAGCATTGCACCTAGAGGAAAACCAACCACAGAACAAACTTTTACATCACTTCCTTTTAATAATTTAGCCGCTAAAGGGACATAGCCTGAATTAACGCATACTGAGTAAAAGTGATATTCTTTGGCTTCGTCACACAGTTTTTGAATCTGATCTTCGGTGGCATTCATCGCCAGTAAAGTATGATCGATATACTTTGCATAATCCATAAAGGTTTCCTTAAATATTTTAGTATTAATGTCAAATCTAATTTATGATCAATAAATAGATATAATGTTATTAAAATAACAAATACAGGAAAGTGATGTTATTTTAGTAACATTATATCGTTAATTTGTCAGAATTTGAAATATCAAAAGATGAGTTAATTTTTTCTATTAACCAATAAAAAACGCTCTGTTTAACTAAACAGAGCGCTTTTTATCTGAATAATCAATTTCTAAAAAATTAAAATTCCATTAATTCTTTTTCTTTATCAGCAAGTACGCTATCTAATTTTTTAATTGCCGCATCGGTTGCTTTTTGAATGAGATCTTGCGATTTACGTTCATCATCTTCAGAAATTTCTTTATCTTTCAATAATACTTTAATCTGATCATTGGCATCACGACGGATATTACGGATTGATACGCGTCCTTGTTCTGCTTCACCACGAACAATTTTCGTTAAATCACGACGACGTTCTTCAGTTAACGGTGGCAGAGGAACTCGAATAACGGTGCCGGCTGATGCAGGGTTCAAGCCTAAATCAGAAGTTAAAATTGCTTTTTCAATTAATGGTGTTAATGATTTATCAAACACGGTAATTGCAAGTGTTCTTGAATCTTCAGCAACCACATTGGCTAATTGGCGAAGCGGTGTTGGGCTACCGTAATATTCAACCATAATACCATCTAATAAACTAGGTGATGCGCGACCAGTTCGAATTTTAGAAATATGATTCTGGAAAGCCTCAATACTTTTTTCCATGCGCTCTTGCGCTTCTTTTTGAATCTCATTTAGCATAATAAAAACCTTTTTAAATAAATAAGACTAACAGGTAACTGTAGCCTGATTATTGATTAATGTTCCTTCTTGCTCGCCTAAAATGACGCGACGTAATGCACCCGGTTTATTCATATTAAACACACAAATTGGTAGATTATGATCACGTGCTAATGTAAATGCGGCTAAATCCATTACTTTTAATTCATCATCTAACACTTTTTCATAGTTAAGTGTTTTATAGAGTGTTGCATTGGGATCTTTTACTGGATCGGCAGAATAAACGCCATTAACTTTGGTCGCTTTTAAAACCACATCAGCTTCAATTTCAATCCCGCGTAGACATGCCGCTGAATCAGTTGTGAAAAACGGGTTGCCAGTTCCTGCCGAAAGAATAACGACTTTACCATGCTTAAGCAAGCTGATTGCCTCGGTCCAGCGATAATCATCACAAACGCCGTTTAATGGAATTGCCGACATCAAACGAGCATTAACTTCAATTCGGTGCAACGCATCACGCATGGCAAGACCATTCATAACGGTGGCAAGCATGCCCATATGGTCTCCAACAACACGGTTCATACCCGCTTTAGCAAGTCCTGCACCACGAAATAGATTACCACCCCCAATAACAACAGCAACCTGAACATTCATGTCGATAAGTTCTTTAATTTCTTGTGCCATACGATCAAGAACAGTTGGATCAATACCAAAACCTTCTTCACCTTGCAATGCTTCACCACTGAGTTTAAGAAGGATACGTTTATAGAAAGGGGTTACCATATGAAGTCTCACTATTTCGTTATTTAATTACTTAAAAAGCTAGCATAACTAGCTGGCAATCATTTTAAAATATTTTGCAGATAAACAAAACCGCCATGACGGCGGTTTTAATAAAACAATTAAGATTGTTTCGAAATCGCAGCAACTTCGGCTGCAAAGTCAACTTCGACTTTTTCGATACCTTCACCCACTTCGAAGCGGATAAATGATGCAACAGTCGCTTTTTTCTCAGTAAGTAAATCACCAACTGTTTTGCTAGGATCCATTACAAATGGTTGACCAGTAAGTGATACTTCACCAGTGAATTTACGCATACGGCCTTCAACCATTTTTTCTGCTATTTCACGTGGTTTACCAGATTGCATTGCAATATCGATTTGAATATTACGTTCATGTTCAACCACATCAGCAGGTACATCACTTGGGTCAACATATTCTGGTTTGCTTGCGGCAATGTGCATTGCAATGTGTTTAACTAATTCTTCATCACAACCGCTATTTGCTGCAACTAAAACACCAATACGGGCACCGTGTTGATAACTACCAACAACATCGCCAGCAATTTCTTTAACACGACGGATACCAATGTTTTCGCCAATTTTAGCAACTAGTGCCGTACGTTCTTCTTCAAATTTTGCTTGTAAAGCTGCAAGATCAGTGATGCGATCATTTAAAGCGGCAGTTGCTACTTTGTCGCTAAATGCTAAGAAGCCAGCATCTTTAGCCACGAAGTCAGTTTCACAGTTGATTTCTAAAATAACACCCACTTTTTTATCAGCAGAAATTTTAGAAATAATTACACCTTCAGCTGCTACACGACCAGCTTTTTTAGCTGCTTTTGCTTGACCTGATTTACGCATGTTGTCGATAGCAAGATCGATATCACCATTTGCTTCAACTAATGCTTTTTTACATTCCATCATACCTGCGCCAGTTCTTTCGCGCAGTTCTTTTACCATAGAAGCGGTAACTTCAGCCATTTTTAAATCCTCTAGTTAACCATTGTGATGATTGTCATTAGAATGGGTCGATATTTATTATCGACCCTGAAAATATTTGAGTTTATTACTCTGCTGCTGGAGCTTCTTCAACAAAGCTTTCTTCAGATACTGGAGATTGATTTTGTTCACGACCAGAACGAACTGCTTCAGCAACCGCATTTGCATATAATTGAATTGCACGGATCGCATCATCATTACCTGGAACGATATAATCAATACCATCTGGATCTGAGTTAGTATCAACAACAGCAATGACTGGAATACCTAAATTGTTAGCTTCTTTGATTGCGATGTGTTCATGGTCAGCACCAATAACAAAAATCACATCGGGTAAGCCACCCATATTTTTAATTCCACCCAAGCTATTTTCTAATTTAGCCATTTCACGAGCACGCATAAGTGCTTCTTTCTTGGTTAATTTATCAAATGTACCATCATTAGCTTGTGTTTCTAAATCTTTAAGACGTTTGATTGATTGACGAACTGTTTTCCAGTTAGTCAACATACCACCTAACCAACGGTGATTAACGTAGTATTGTCCACAGCTTTCAGCTGCTTGTTTAATTGCTTCACTCGCGGCACGTTTAGTACCAACAAATAAAATTTTACCTTTACGCGCAGCAATCTTGTTTAATTCAGCTAATGCTTCATTGAACATTGGTACTGTTTTTTCAAGATTGATAATGTGAACTTTGTTACGTGCACCAAAAATAAATGGTTTCATTTTTGGGTTCCAATAACGAGTTTGGTGTCCAAAGTGTACACCTGCTTGTAACATATCGCGCATTGATACTGTAGTCATGATTTCCTCATTTTTACGTTGGGGTTATGCCTCCACATATCCGCTTTAGCCGACCTTATTACTTTAAGCAAAAGGCACCCCGGCAAAGAGTAATGATATGTGTGTGTTATAACGTTAATTAATGAAATTTATGCTGCTATTTCGCTATTTTTCTCAGTGAAAATAATATGAAATGTAGCGCGCGTTTTATATCATATTTAGTTAAAAATTACCAGCAGTATTTAATTTTATATGATTTTAAGTATAAATTGTTGGTTGGTCATTATTTAACTAATTGTTGAAGTGGTTAATTTATAAGCTAACGAAGTGAGTTCATTAGCTTATAAAAGATAAGTTGCAGGTGGATTTGGATAATTAAGCTTTTTTAACAAAACAAGCCTTGAGCATGACTTTCATTCCATCAATTTTACAATCAATTTCATGATCGCCGTCTACTAGACGAATGCTTTTAGCTTTAGCCCCTTTTTTAAGAACGGTTGATGATCCTTTTAATTTTAGATCTTTAATCAAAATAATATCGTCACCATCAACAAGTAAATTGCCATTACTGTCTTTAACTTGTAATTCATCATTTGTTGAAGTTTCTTGATTTGGATCCCATTCGTGTGCACATTCAGGGCATACATAAAAGGTACCATCATGGTAAGTGTGTTCTGATTGGCAAACTGGGCAATTAGGTATAGATTCCATAGCTTTTCATTATTCCAAGTTAAGTAAAATGGTGGTTACTATAGCAAAAAAAGGTTATTTCGTCATGGTATTCTCTTTTTAAGAATTAGTTATACCTATTTATTATTTGGGTTTGACACTGCACACTGCAATATAGTTAAGGTATTTTTTATTTTTTCTAAATGTTTTAAACATTTTCAAAAATTGTGGCCGATTTTGTTTATGTAATGCATTACGCACAATTTTTAGCGCACCGAAAAATCCCTCATCAATAATCATTCCCTTCGGTGACATTAGCGTCATAGGAGAGTGTACAGATTTTATATGACTAAAACCTATGCTGGAAAAAAGATTTATCCAAGCATTATGGCTCATAGGCTGAGCATTAACATTGATCGCATGATGGATTTGTTCCATTACGTCTTGAGAATGTTCGGGGTTTAATAACATAATGTCATGGGTTAATAATTTTCCACCTGGTTTTAATACTCGAAAATACTCTTTGAGTAAGTGAGCTTTCGCCTTATTTGCATACATGGTTAGCATCGCTTCATTAATTACAATATCAAAGCTGTTATCAGCAAAAGGTAATTTTGAAGCATCAGCTTGTTTTATATCAACTGATTCGCTTAGATTATTTTTGATAACATTTTGTTTAGCTTTCTCTAATGCCATTTTATCCATATCGATACCAATAATATGGCAATTAAATCGCTTGGCTATTTCGATAGAGGTGGTCCCCATATTGCATGCGATTTCTAACACTTGGCTTTGCGGTGTAAATTCAGCTTGTTTGAATAACCAGTCAGTTGCTTTTTTTCCGCCTGGTCGTAAACGTGTTTTACCGAGACGGGCCAAAAATTTATGGCCAGCTTCTTTTTTATTGTTTTCCATGGTAGATCCTTCGTTTAATTAATTTTGATTTCTCTTAACATGATTAATAACATTTTAGCTTTTGTCGGAGCTTCAACGGCGTGAGGGATATTAGCTGGCATTCTCACAATTGTTCCCGGTTCTGCTTTAACAGGCTTATCATCAATGATTAAAGTTAGTTGGCCTTCTAAAACCATAACGAGTGCATCAAATGGTGCACTATGTTCAGAAAGTCCTTGTCCTTTATCAAAAGAAAATAAGGTTAGATTACCGCCTGAAGTCTTAGCTAAAATACGGCTAGCAATACCTTGCTCGGTTTCATTAACTAATGAAATTAAATTAAGTGCTTGTGCTGGGGTAATTGTATTATTTGACATAGGGTTCTCCTGATTGTTACTAAATGCTAAATGAAAAAGTAGTGATCATTTTTTAACCTCTACTCTTAGCATAGGTTTTAAGTAGTTAAATTACCGCTATTAATATAAATAAAACATTATATTTCATATGGTTATTCTAATTAATAATAATGCATTACCAATTGAAATAAGAATTATTATCAATTATATTGGCATCATTCTAAAAGTATCATCAGGTAATCCCTATGACATTTGTCAAAACCATGCCAGCTCAATCTGAGATTTTAAATTGGTTAAATCGTGTAAAGTTGTTTGATGGGGTAACTACTGATGCATTAAAACCAATTATTGAAAATGCCAATTATTTGGAGTTTAGTACTGGCGATTTGATTAGTTATGAAGGTATGCTATTCTCCGGTTGTTCTTTAGTTATTACCGGCAAAGTTGAGGTGTTTCGGAACACTTATTTAGGTGAAGAGAAAATTTTTGGGATATTTTCTCCTTATGAATTAGTTGCGATAGCCGCGGTATTTATGCCCCATAACCGTTTTCCTATGACCATCAGAGCAAAAACGCATTGCAGTTTGTTATTGTTAGAAAAAAGTAGCGTATTACAAGTTTGCATGAACAATCCAATTATTATGCAGCGTTTGTTAGTTCAATTTAGTACAAAACTTTACGAACAAATCAATAATATCGATTGGTTAACATCAAGCTCGGCAGAACAACGATTAGCTGCTTATATCTTATCTCAGTCATCGAAACATGATGTGAGTTTTGTTTTACCAATTTCACGTAGCCAATTGGCGACTAAGCTTGGGATCCGTTATGAAACTTTAAGTCGATTAATGTCGAGTTGGCGTAAGCAAAAAATTATTGAAATTGAATTAAATAATATAAAAATAATAAATAAATCGTATCTTAATGAACTTACGCTTCCTTCAAAACGTTCATTTTAAGTAGCGGTATCTGACAGCATTACTGTCAGATACACTTTTTTAGAAGTGGTAAACAAGCCCACTATTAAGATTGAATCCCATAGCTGGGAATAAGGTATTTTCTTGTTTTGATTTTACTACTTTATTTGCAACCGAGGCGGTAGCATAATGCTTGTTGGTTAGGTTATCCGCAGTTAAATAAGCCGACCAACCATTAGGATTTTGATAATTAATTTTAAAGCCTAAAGCTGCATATTTATCTCGATATTGAACACTCATATTATTGGCATGATCAACCGGCGTATTGGTTGGAGACCAGTGAATATTTGGGCCAAGTGTCCAGTTATCATATTTATATAAAATTTCGGCAGTCATCGTATTTTTAGGGATGCCGGCAATATAATTACGATTGTATTCGCCACCCATAAAACGAAAATCGTTATACGTCCAAGTTAGACGATATTCGATATCGCCAGAAGCAAAAATTGAAGGTATTAGCCCTTTTAGGCCTGCTTCTATTCCTTGATGACGTGTTTTGGCACCATAATTAAATACCCCTATTGCCGTTCCACTTGAGTCGTACGTGGTAATATATTCATTTTTAATGATGCTCCGATATAAAGCAATATCCCAGTTTAGCTCTTGGGTTATCTTTCCATTACCACCAATTTCAGCAGTAATGCCTTTTTGACGATTTAATTTGTTAATTTTGGTTTTCATGCCATCGCTAGTAATAATTTCACGGAAAGATGCTGGTTCGTTACTGGTGCTTAAATTGGCATAAAATCGCGTATCATTGGTTTGATGCCAAATTACCCCTAATTTAGGTGACCAGAATGTCCATGATTGATCAAGCGCGTTTTTATTGTGCCGCGCATCAACATTTCGTTTAGCATGTGTAACTTTAGTATCTAAATTGAGTTGCCATTCATTGTTGATTTGCCATGAGGAGCCAATGGATCCATATACGTTTTCTGCGGTAGCATCATATTTTCCCAGTGAACGTTTATTCATTTTGGTATGACGTCGATTCATGAATAATTGACGATCAAGATTGGTTTTATCCCATGCGAGAGCCGCTCGATAGCTAAAATCATCAAAGGTCGCATTATAAGTTAATTGACTACCAATAGTGTTACTATCACTTAAAATATAATCGGTTGGCGTAACAAAATTATCATGTGTATGCTGATACCATAAACCTAGCTCAATCGATTGGTTATCTAGGGTCCAATTTGCGCGGTTAGCAATACGCCCCTGTTGAACATTACGATGCGGATCTCGCATCTGCACAACTTTAAAAATACTCGTTGGATCACTTTTGCTTTTACGTTGCGATAAAGGTCCTGGAATATCAAAACGTAAATCTGTCCAACTTAACCATGTTCTATTTTCAAAGTTTTCATTACGATAACCAAAGTTGGATCGAACCGTTTTCCGTTGTGAGGTTGAATGATCTCGATAACCATCAAAATGGTCATAAGATAGGCTAATGCGACCATCCATATCATAACCGCTATGACCTAATGCGATTTGCGCGGCTTCTCTACCAAATGCTCCATATTCATAACGAGCACTACCAAGTTCATCTTTTCCTGTGTATGAGATGAAATTCAATTCTCCACCTAAACTATTGGCTTGAGGATGGGTATTATTGGCTCCACGGTAGACTGAAATTAACCGAGCTTCACGCATATCTAAGGTACTAATATGGAAATCACCATCAGCATCAGTGATAGGTAACCCATCTTGTAATAGTAAGACTCCTCTTGAAAGTGGGGCGCTTTGCACCCCGGAACCTCGAATATTCAACCTTGGTTGATCTGTGCCGCCGAAAAAGTTTTGAATAATAATTCCGGGTTGATAATCAAGTGCATCTTGTAGTGTGGATAGTCTATTTTCCTGTTCTGGAATGATCAAGTTAGTCGCCCCAGCAGTTTGTTTCAGTTTAGCTTGTTCCTGCTGAAAAGTCGGAGACAATGAATTTTTTTTGTCATCATTATCATTAGGGTTAACTATAATTGTATCATAACTGTTCTCGGCTAACGCATAACCGCTAAACATCATGGGTGAATAGAATAGGGTTAATATACTTATTTGAATAACTTTATTTTTTCTGCACATAATATCTCACTTCTCATTTGGTTTAATGATAATGATTATTATTTGCACGAATAATAAGAAACACTATGACATTTATCAAATATGACAAAAAATAAATAAGAAAAGTTTGAGATATAGACTATCTCCAGCTTTTGTTAATCAACAATAATATTGTAAATTATTTTCTTAGTTGCTTTTTCTTTGTCTAGCTAATACCTTTAGCAGCTATATATACGGCAGCATTTTCACTGATATCGCCTTTATCTTGATACATTGGTCTAAATAGGCTAATTAACCTGTTTAATTGGAGTAGTTTAATATTGAGGACAATAAAAAAGGTGCACATAGTGCACCTTTTTTGAGCTGATTAAGCTTAAATTATTTAATAACTTTAGCAACAACACCAGCACCAACAGTACGACCACCTTCACGGATAGCGAAACGTAAACCGTCTGCCATTGCGATTGGGTGAATTAATGATACTGTCATTTTGATGTT
>NZ_QGLP01000008.1 GCF_003202915.1 Gilliamella apicola | reverse complement strand
AGCTTTTTCTTCTGGTGCATTATCGATTTGATCGAATGCACGAGCTTGACCACCGTATTTTTTAGATAGTACAGAAGTAATAGCTGCAGTTAAAGTTGTTTTACCATGGTCAACGTGGCCGATTGTAACAACGTTAACGTGGGGTTTTGTACGTTCAAATTTTTCTTTAGACATCTTAATGTTCCTTTATTAAATCACTTCCCTAGTTATTATTAGGGAAGTGTTACTTTATTTATATAAATAATTATTTCGCTTTACGAGCTTCAATAATTGCAGTTGCAATATTGGTTGGCGCTTCATTGTACTTCAAGAACTCCATTGAGTAAGAAGCACGACCTTGGGTTTGTGAACGAAGGTCAGTTGCATAACCAAACATTTCTGAAAGTGGAACTTGTGCTTTAACTGTTTTACCAGTTGCAGTATCTTCCATTCCTTCGATCATACCACGACGACGGTTTAAGTCACCGATTACGTCACCCATATAATCTTCAGGAGTTTCGACTTCTACTTTCATGATCGGTTCTAAAAGCACAGGTTTAGCTTTCATGAAGCCATCTTTAAATGCCATTGAACCGGCAATTTTAAATGCCATTTCTGATGAGTCAACATCATGGTAAGAACCATCATAGATAGTGACTTCAACATCAACAATTGGGTAGCCAGCAAGAACACCGTTTTTCATTTGTTCCTGACAACCTTTATCAACTGCTGGGATGTATTCTTTAGGAACCACACCACCAACAATTTCATTGTTGAATTTGTAGCCTTCGCCACCAGCTTCTAATGGTTTAATTCTTAACCATACATGACCATATTGACCACGACCACCAGACTGACGAACAAATTTACCTTCTTGTTCAACTTCATTGCGAATGGTTTCACGGTAAGCAACTTGTGGTTTACCAACATTTGCTTCCACTTTAAATTCACGTTTCATACGGTCAACGATGATTTCTAAGTGAAGCTCACCCATACCAGAAATAATTGTTTGACCTGATTCTTCATCGGTGTGAACACGGAATGAAGGATCTTCTTGTGCTAGTCGACCTAAAGCAAGCCCCATTTTTTCTTGGTCAGCTTTGGTTTTTGGTTCAACTGCAACTGAAATTACTGGTTCAGGGAATTCCATTCTTTCAAGAATGATTGGTGCGCTTTCAGCACAAAGAGTATCACCAGTAGTTACATCTTTAAGACCGATTGCCGCAGCAATGTCACCCGCGCGAACTTCTTTAATTTCTTCACGTTTGTTAGCGTGCATCTGAACGATACGACCAAAACGTTCTTTTTTATCTTTAACAGAGTTAAGAACAGTATCACCTGAGTTTACAACACCAGAGTAAACACGGAAGAATGTTAA
This sequence comes from Gilliamella apicola, assembly GCF_003202915.1. Classification (GTDB taxonomy): domain Bacteria; phylum Pseudomonadota; class Gammaproteobacteria; order Enterobacterales; family Orbaceae; genus Gilliamella; species Gilliamella apicola_Q. The sequence continues at coordinate 39,109 of NZ_QGLP01000008.1, read as the reverse complement.
GTTACCAACAAATGGGTCAGTTGCAATTTTAAATGCTAGTGATGAGAATGGTTCGTCATCACTTGAGTGACGCTCAGCTGCTTCACCATTAGGTAATTCACCTTTGATCGCAGGAACATCTGTTGGTGCTGGTAAGTATTCAATTACCGCATCAAGCATGAATTGAACACCTTTATTTTTAAAGGCACTACCACAAGTTACTAAGATGATTTCGTTAGCAAGTACGCGTTCACGTAACGCTGCTTTGACTTCTTCTTCGCTTAACTCTTCACCACCAAGGTATTTTTCCATTAACTCTTCATTTGCTTCAGCTGCAGCTTCCATTAGGTTTGCACGCCACTCTTCGACTTGCTCAACCATATCCGCAGGAACATCTTCATAAGTGAAAGTAACGCCTTGATCAGCATCATTCCAGTTAATTGCTTTACGTTTAAGTAAATCAACTACACCAGTAAAGCCTTCTTCCGCACCGATAGGTAGTACTAATGGAACTGGTACTGCCGCTAAACGTGTTTTGATTTGATCAACAACACGTAAGAAGTTAGCACCCATACGGTCCATTTTGTTTACGAAAGCAATACGTGGAACTTTATATTTGTTTGCTTGACGCCATACTGTTTCTGATTGAGGTTGAACACCACCAACCGCACAGTAAACCATTACCGCACCATCTAAAACACGCATAGAACGTTCAACTTCGATTGTGAAGTCAACGTGTCCTGGGGTGTCGATGATATTGATTCGGTGTGGTTCATATTGTTGACCCATACCAGACCAGAAAGCTGTAGTCGCTGCAGACGTGATAGTAATACCACGTTCTTGTTCTTGTTCCATCCAGTCCATGGTAGCTGCGCCATCATGAACCTCACCAATTTTGTGACTTACGCCAGTGTAAAATAAAATACGTTCAGTAGTCGTCGTTTTACCTGCGTCAATATGTGCACTGATACCGATATTACGGTAGCGTGCTATAGGGGTTGTACGAGCCATATTAATCCTCTATTTAGAATCGTTTGCTTATAAAATATCTTTTGGGGGGACTGATAATAACTATTAATTATCAGTCTAATTTCAAGCGTCTTATATAAGCGCTTAAATTACCAACGATAGTGTGCAAACGCTCTATTAGCTTCAGCCATACGATGAACATCTTCGCGTTTTTTCACAGCGGTACCTTTGTTTTCAAAAGCATCCATAAGTTCATTCGCTAGGCGTAATGCCATTGATTTATCGCCACGTTTACGTGCAGCATCTACAATCCAACGCATTGCAAGTGCATTACGACGGACAGGACGCACTTCAACAGGAACTTGGTATGTAGAACCACCAACGCGACGAGACTTAACTTCTACAGTTGGTCTTACGTTATCTAATGCAACTTCGAAAGCTGCTAAGTGGTCTTTTCCACTACGCTCAGCTAATTTATCAAGAGCTGAATATACGATTGATTCTGCGATAGATTTCTTACCATCTATCATTAAAATATTTACAAATTTCGCCAGCAAATCTGAACCGAATTTCGGATCAGGTAAAATTTTTCTTTGACCGACAACATGACGACGTGGCATTGGAATACTCCGTTTATATGTTATAAATTTTCAGGTTTACCCAAAACTCAAATGAGTTAAATGGAATTATTATAGTTTGGCCTTACTTAACGGAGTTCCATTAAGCTTTAGGTCGTTTCACACCGTATTTAGAACGGCTTTGTTTGCGATCTTTAACACCTGCGCAGTCTAATGCACCACGAACAGTGTGATAACGAACACCAGGTAAATCTTTAACACGACCACCGCGGATTAAAATCACGCTATGTTCTTGCAAGTTATGACCTTCACCACCGATATAAGAAGTAACTTCAAAACCGTTGGTTAAACGTACACGGCATACTTTACGTAATGCTGAGTTTGGTTTTTTAGGTGTAGTAGTGTAAACACGTGTACAAACACCTCGTTTTTGCGGGCATGCTTCAAGTGCAGGAACGTTACTTTTCGCTTCCTTTAGTGCTCTTGGTTTGCGTACCAGCTGATTAATTGTTGCCATTAATAAGCTCCTGATTAATTAAAATAAATTTAAAATTGCTTTTTAGATACGTAATTAATAACTGTAGCCCAAAGCCTATTTATATAAGTTTTGGGTCGCAAGATTCTAGACCTCAATAGCTATAATGTCAAGTATCAGCATAAGATCTTTATGTTATTTAATAATAATTTATATGGTCTTCAGATGTAATATAAAAATGAGTTTTTCTCTTAATTTTGATAGCGTCTTGAGCAAACGTTGTTGAGAAAATTTAGGCTGAATATGATAGTTATTTGCACTATACAAATTGATATTTTATGTAACACTAGTTTATTCTAATAAATAGACTACAAATTAATGCTAATAAGTTAAATATGTTAGTAAGTGATAATGATCGAGATGCAGAATAAGAGTTACCGAGTTGTTTTGCTATTTAATGCAAATAATATTTATGATCGGCAAATACTAAAAGGTATCGGGAATTTTTTAAAAGCGAATAATATTCACTGGAATATCTATATTTCCGAAACGATGCGCTATGATACTAATACACCTTTCTATTTTGATTGCGATGGTATTATTGCTAATTTTGATGATCCAGATATTCAAGATTTGCTCGCTGATGTAGATATACCAATAATTGGCGTAGGTAGTTCGCATCACCATGATTCAAATTATCCTAAAGTGCCGTATGTTGCCGCGGATAATTTTGCCATTATAGAGAGTGCTTTTAATCATTTATGTTCGAAAGGAATTAATAAATTTGCCTTTTATGGTTTACCATTGAATCGATCTTGTCGTTGGGCAGCTGTAAGAGAACAATTTTTTTCGCAAATTGTAAGCCAAAAGGGTTATGAAGGATTTATTTATCAAGGAACCTCGACATCACTTGATAATTGGCAAGATAGCTTAGATAAACTCTCTAAATGGTTATTATCCTTACCTGTTAACACCGGTATTATTGCCGTAAATGATGCTAGAGCCCATCATATTTTACAAGCTTGTGACAGAGTTGAAATAAAAATACCTGAAGAGTTATGTTTAATTGGTATAGATAATGAAGAAGTAATTAATGATCTGTCGATGGTTTCCTTATCTACCGTTAAACAAGGTACTGAGGAGATGGGATTTGAAGCAGCTAAACTGCTGCAAAAAATATTCAATAAAGGGAAGGTTGCTACCTCGCCACGGTTAATTTCACCAAAAAAAGTCATTGAACGTCGTTCGACGGATTACCGTTCAATACAAGACCCTTATGTTATACAAGCTATTCATTATATCCGTGATTATGCTTGTAAAGGCATTAAAGTAGATCAAGTAACTTCGGAATTGCAAATATCTCGTTCCAATTTAGAACTTCGCTTTAAAACATCATTAGGTAAAACTATTCACACGGTCATTCATGAAGAGAAATTTAATCGTGCTAAATATCTACTAATTGAATCATCATTGTCTATTCAGGCTATTTCTCAGCAGTGTGGCTATCCATCGGTTCAGTATTTTTACTTTTTATTTAAAAAGTTCTATGCAATGACACCTAAGGATTTTAGAAGTAAATATACAAACCTTAATTTACTGTAATTTGTTTAAAATAAAACCATAAAAAAGCAGAAAATCATATAGATATGAAATTCTGCTAGTTAAATATCAAGACATTAATGGTTTTAATTGTTGATAAATTTTTCTAAAAATTGAACGTTGTTGTTGGAATTCTGCATGTTTTTTCATATCGGGTTGGTGGGTTTGAACCATTGGTAATGGTGGTAACAGCACCTCTAAGTGAGTATTGGGATTACAGGCAATTTGTGCCAGTTTCGCTGCTCCTAAAGCAGGTCCCACTTCGCTCCCTTCACAATATTCAATATGGTAACCTGAAATATCACTGATCAATTGCCGCCAATAGCCACTACGGGCACCGCCACCAATAATCAGGATTTTATCCGGTGAAGTTCCTGTTTGATGAACAACATCAATACCATCGGCAAGCGCATAGCTGACGCCCAATAATATTGCATTTGCTAGATCTACCTTGTTATGTTGATAAGTTAGACCAAAAAATACGCCTTTGGCTTCAGGGTTATTATGTGGTGTTCTCTCACCAGATAGGTACGGTAAAAAGTAGACTGGTGGTTTATCGTCAGATGGTTGTTCCTCAATCAAACTGAATAAGGTAGCAACATCTTTAATACCTAACAACTGACATCCCCAATCTAGACATGAAGCACAACTTAACATCACTGACATAAGATGCCAGCGATTAGGTAATGCATGACAAAAGCTATGAATTGCTTGTTCAGGCTGGCTGATAAAACGATCGGTGACCGCGAAATAAACCCCTGAAGTACCTAGTGAAAGCATTGCTTGTCCAGATCGATAAAGCCCAACACCGATAGCACCTGCCGCATTATCGCCACCACCGGCAATAACTGGAATTGGATTGATATTCCAGCGTTTAGCAATATCATCAGTAACATAACCAGTTATTTGATTACCCTCAAATAGGGTTGGCATATGTTGTCGATTTAAACCGCAAGCTTTTAATAACAGATCGTTCCAATCTCGTTTTTCAACATCTAACCACATGCTGCCAGCTGAATCAGACATATCAGATGCATATTCACCTGTGATTTTAAAGCGTAAATAATCCTTTGGTAACAGTACTATATCTATTTTGGCAAACGTTTCTGGCTCGTGTTTTTGTACCCATTTAATTTTCGGTGCCGTAAAACCAGCCATCATTAAGTTGCCTGTAATTTTTCTAGAATTTGGCACTAATTGTTCTAACTCATGACATTCAATATCGCAACGACCATCATTCCACAAAATTGCTGGTCTTAATACTTGAGATGAACTATCTAATAATACAGCACCATGCATTTGTCCACTTAGGCCAATTGCTTTGACTTGGGTTAAGTCATGCTTATGACTAAGTTCTTGTATTGCTGAATCTGCTGCTTGCCACCATTGCTCAGGATCTTGTTCGGACCATAATGGATGAGGACGCGATACTGTGAGTGGCTTAGTATTTGATGCCACAATACGTTGTTTTTCATCCATTAAAATTACTTTGACACCGGAAGTGCCTAAATCAATACCAATATACATATCTGCCTCCATTATGCAGCTATCATAACTATAAATATAATAGTTCTGATAGGTAAATACACAATGATTTTTTTAGCCAAAAATAGCTTTATTAATAATATTTTCTAATTGCTCTTGTGCACCGCTACTAGCTTTAGGTTGCAGATTATTTACTAGGCTATATTGAGCAATTTCTTGTAGCGACATATTCCCTTGTAAAATGTCTTTACCTAAATTTTTGTCCCAATCGGCATAACGCTCAGCTACTTTTTGATTTAATAGCTTATCTTCAATCATTTTAGCTGCACATTTTAATGACAATGCCATGGTGTCGATGGCACCAATATGGCCATGGAATACATCGTATTTATCAAGGCTTTGTCTTCTTATTTTGGCATCAAAGTTAAGTCCACCAGTAGTAAATCCGCCACTTTTTAAAATTTCATACATAACCAGTGTGTTTTCCTCGACACTATTTGGAAATTGATCGGTATCCCAACCCAGTTGCGGATCTCCTCGATTAGCATCAAGTGAACCAAATATATCTAAGGCAATAGCTGAAGCTACTTCATGTTGAAATGAATGGCCGGCAAGTGTTGCATGATTTGCCTCAATATTGACCTTGATTTCTTTCTCTAAGCCAAATTGTTTTAAAAAGCCGTAAATGGTTGCGACATCGTAATCATATTGATGTTTGGTTGGCTCTTGTGGTTTTGGCTCAATGAGTAAAGTGCCGTTAAAACCAATTTTATATTTGTTTTCGACAACTAATTGCATAAATTTACCAAGTTGTTCACGTTCTTGACGTAAGTTGGTATTTAATAGTGTTTCATAACCTTCTCGACCACCCCACAGTACATAATTTTGACCACCTAACTTATGAGTAGCATTCATTGCATGGACAACTTGAGTGGCCGCACAGGCGAAAACTTCCGGATCAGGATTAGTTGCCGCACCAGCTGCATATCTTGGATTTGTAAAACAGTTAGCGGTTCCCCATAATAAATTAACACCGGTTTCTTGTTGTTTTTGTAACAAGATATCCGTCATCATTGATAAATTAGAGATGTATTCTTGAATTGAATTACCTTCTGGCGCAACATCGACATCATGAAATGCATAAAAAGGAACATTCATTTTATTAAAAAATTCAAAGGCAACATCAGCTTTAGCTTTTGCGTTACTTAATGGATCAGTGCTGGATTGCCATGGATAGTTAAATGAACCAGAACCAAACATATCTGTTCCAGCCCAACAAAAAGTATGCCAATAACAGATAGAAAAACGTAAGTGCTCAGCCATTGTTTTTCCCAAAATTATCTGCTCTGGATTGTAATGCCTGAACGCAAAAGGATTATTAGTTTGTGTTCCTTCGTATTTAACTCTTTCTATTTTTTCATAATATTGACTCATAATGTACCTCTAAATACCATTAATTAACTTAAAATCTATATAATGGTTAGTAAGTTTTCTGGATAACTAAACGTTGCTAAATCGGGTAATCAATATGCATGAGTTTTAACAACAACAACAATTACTAAATTTTGTAGCGATTTTATGTTTTTTGTTTTTTGTGACGCAGATCAAATTCTATAAAGGGTTTAAAGTAGGTGAAATGATTGTTGTAGTCTGTTTCAAATTTAAGATGAAATAATTTTATGGGGGGAAGAAGCTATTTCTACCATGTTAATGGTAGAAATAGTTTGATGAAATTAATGATGATCGATAAAGATGAATTTTAAAGCAAACAGTAGTGCAAAAACAATCACACAAAGATTTAACTCTTTAAATTTACCAGTAAATGTTTTTAATATTACATAAGAGATAAAGCCAAGTGCAACCCCTTCAGTAATTGCAAAAGCAAACGGCATCATTAATGCAGTGATAAATGCTGGCGTTGCATCAGTTAAATCAGACCAGTTAACTTTCATTAAACTTGATACCATTAAGATACCAACAAAAATTAGTGCACCCGAAGTGGCATAAGGTGGTACTAAATGCGCTAAAGGTGATAAGAAAGTCATCATTAAAAATAATAGGCCAACTACCACTGCTGTTAAGCCAGTACGTCCACCAACTGAAATGCCTGCGGAACTTTCAATGTAAGTTAATACTGATGAAGTCCCAAATAATCCACCTAGTGAAGAGCTGAAACTATCGATTAACAACGCTTGACGCATTTTAGGAAAACGCCCTTTTTCGTCAGAAAGTCCTGCTTTGTCGGTTAAAGCTAAAATTGTGCCTGAAGAGTCAAACAGACTGACAATCATAACTGAAAAGATAACTCCCATAATACCAATATTAAGTGAGCCAGCTAGGTCAACATGACCAACAACACTGCTAACACTTGGTGGAGCAGATGCAATTCCTTGATAACTAATATTTGGATCAAGCCATAGCGCAAGTAAGGTAACCACAAGAATTGAAACTAATACCGCGGCATGGAAATTGCGTGATGCAAGAATAATAATGATAAAAAATCCAAGCGAACCTAATAATACTTTAAGTGATAAGATATTGCCTAAGGTTAGTAATGTGGCTTGTGAGCCGACCACAATGCCCATATTCTGGAATCCCATAAAAGCAATAAATAATCCAATACCCGCACTGATGCCCGCTCGCAAACACTGTGGAATATGTTCAATCAACCAATGACGAACTTTAAATAATGATAATGCAAAAAAGGCTAATGAACCCCAAAATATCGCCCCCATACCGACTTGCCAAGAGTAGCCCATCGCACCACATATTCCATAAGCAAAGAATACATTAAGCCCCATCGCTGGCGCTAAGGCAATCGGTAGATTAGCAAATAGCCCCATTAAAATAGTAGCTAAAGCGGTTACTACACACGTTAGAACAAAGACCGCTGATTTGTCCATGCCAGTTGCAGATAGAATAGAAGGGTTAACAAAGATAATGTAAACCATGGTTAAAAAGGTGGTACAGCCTGCTATAACCTCAGTACTGATGGTGGTTTTCTTCTCTTTGAGTTGAAAAATTTTTTCGAATAGTGAATTCATATGTTAAAGCCCAATTTAGGTTGATAATAATCAATATAATCGTTATTTTTACCTAGGTTAATTTGTGGTAAAAATAAAAAAGATACAAAGTTATCACTTCATATCTCAAAAAACGACAAAACACAGCGCTATTATTGCCAGTAATTTATTTTGGTCAAGCGTTATTCATATTAAGAATAGCCTCGAATAATAGATAGATAATTTTTATAACTTACCTTTCAAATAGTTAAAATATCACTAAGCTAATTGTTTTATATATCTAATTTATTTTTAGTAATTTTTACTTTTAAAATACGATGACTCTCAACTTCGGCAACTTCAAATAAATAATCGCCAATCTGGATAGTTTCCCCGACATTAAGTAAATGTTGCGCTTTTTCCATCAATAATCCAGCAAGAGTATGAAATTCCCGCTTATCATCTATTGGAATCGGAACGAATCTGACTAATTCCTCAACTGGAATATAGCCATTAGCCAGCCAACTGTTATCATCGATACATTGAATATCATGTTTGGCATCGATTTCCTCTTCTTCGGTTGGAAAATCGCCGGCAATGGTTTCAATAATATCAGTTACTGACACAACACCTTGCATTGAACCAAATTCATCAACCACAAACGCAAAATGGGTTTTGGCTTTTTTGAATTGTTCCAGAGCAACAAGTAAAGAGACAGTTTCCGGAAAGATTAATGGCTGTTTTATTAAAGTACTAATATCAATAGGTTGTTTATTTTGTAGAACATCTTTTAAAAGATCATTAACTTGAATAATCCCTAATGGTTCATCAATTGAGGCATTATCTGTCACTACTAGACGTGAATGAGGATTATCAAATATCTCTTTTAATATCACCTCGCGATCATCATTGATATTGACCATATCTACGTCTAATCGAGAAGTCATAATACTACTAACTGAACGTTGCGCTAAACCTAATACCCGTTCAACCATATTTAATTCTTGATGATTAAATACTGATGTCTTTTTATTATTATCCGAGACAACATCAATATTGTGAGTATCGGGGTCTTCTTCGACATCGCCCTTAAGTAGATGTAAAATTGCTTCGGCGGTACGTTCACGTAACGGTTTTTTGTTTAATGCTTTTCGGCGATTAAATATGGCTAATTGGTTGAAGAACTCGATCATAATTGAGAAGCCAATAGCGGCATAGAGATAGCCTTTAGGTATAATAAAACCAAAACCTTCGGCAACCAAACTAAAGCCAATCATTAATAAAAAGCTTAAACATAAAATAACTATCGTTGGATGAGAGTTAACAAAATGAGCTAAAGGCCCACTGGCAACCATCATAATGCCAATAGCAATACAAACTGCAATAATCATCACAGGAATATCTTTAACCATACCTACAGCGGTAATTACTGAGTCTAAAGAGAATACTGCATCAAGTACCACAATTTGGGCAACTACTGTCCAAAAATGGGAGGTTTTTTTCGGTTTTCCTTCTTCACGGGCAGAACCTTCAAGGCGTTCATTGAGTTCCATGGTTGCTTTGAAAAGCAAAAATAATCCCCCAACAAACATAATTAGTTGGTGCGCATTGAAAGTAATACCAAATTTTGAGAATAGTGGTGTGTTAAGAGTAACTAACCAACCAGTTATCATTAATAATAAAATTCGTGTGATTAATGCAAAAGCGAGGCCGGTAATACGTGCTTTATCTCGTTCTTGGGGTGGAAGTTTCTCGGCAAGAATGGCAATAAAAACAATGTTATCAATGCCAAGGACGATTTCAAGTACAACCAGAGTGGATAAACCAATCCAAATTGTAGGATCCATGATCCATTCCATATGTCAGGTGATTACCTCTAATGAATACAGCACATGCTGCTTGATAATTCTGGCGGTAATTGAGCAAATAATCAATAAAATATTTAAATTTTTAACTATTTTGTGAAATTTCTTCAAATTAACACTTAATTAGGTGAGGAAAGTTAACTTCGCCAGAATGTTGGCGTAAACAGAACCAACAATGTAAATATTTCCAGTCGCCCAAATAACATATCAACAACCATGACCCATTTCACCATATCACTGACATGAGCAAAATTATCACTGACACTCCCCAGACCAACCCCTAAATTGTTGAGTGATGAAGCAACAATATAAAAGGAGTCAGTTGCGTCAATGCCTGATGTCATAATGATAAATAGACTGACTAAAAATACTAATGCATAGGCAGAAAAGAAGCCCCAAACAGCCTCAATAATCCGTTCTGGTACCACTCGATGATTTAATTTTAATGTATAAATCGCATTCGGGTGAATAAGCCGTTTCAATTCCCGCGAGCCTTGCATAAATAACAGTAGTACACGGACGACTTTTAATCCCCCGCCAGTTGAACCAGCACAGCCACCAATAAACGAAGCACATAATAGAAAAATCGGTAATGAGGATGGCCAAGTATTAATATCATCAACGGTAAAGCCGACGGTTGCAGAAACCGACACCACTTGTAATACAATTTTATCAATACTTAGGTTTCGTTGTGGCTGATAAAAGTAGATAACAAAGGCACAGATAGCAATTAAAGTAAGAAGGATAAAAATAAACGTTCTAAACTCTTGATCGTGCCAATATACTTTGAGTGAAATGCCATTTAATGCGGCAAAATGTAGAGCAAAATTACAACCAGACAAAATAAGGAAAAGGGTAACAATATAGTTAATTGTCGGACTATTAAAATAGGCCAAATTGCTATCATGGGTTGAAAATCCACCCATTGATATCGTTGAAAAGCTATGGGAAATTGCATCAAAGATATCCATTCCTGCAAACCACAAACTTATTGCGCATAAGGTGGTAAGTAAAATATAGATAGACCATAGTGTTTTCGCTGTTTCAGCAATACGCGGGCGCATTTTACTATCTTTTTGTGGACCAGGGATTTCGGCACGATAGAGCTGCATGCCCCCAACACCTAATAATGGTAAAATAGCAACCGCAAGTACGATAATCCCCATCCCCCCAAGCCATTGTAACAATTGACGATAAAATAGTAGTGCTTTTGGCAAATGATCTAAATTAACAATGGTTGTTGCACCAGTGGTGGTTAACCCTGAAAAAGACTCAAAAAATGCAGTGGTTAAATTAAGATTGATATGATTATCAAACAAGAATGGGAATGCACCAATAGTACCTAATACTACCCAAAATAATACCACGATAAAAAAGCCTTCTCGGGTGCTCAATTCGTGGCGTTGATTTCGATTAGGAAACCACAATAATCCACCTAAAATTAACGCTGCAAAAAAAGAACGGACAAAAATTGCACCGGCACCATCACGATAAATTAATGCAACCAGTGCCGGTATTAGCATAAATACCGACAACAGTGATATTAATAATCCGATAATTCTTATAATTGAGCGCCAATGCATCATAGCAATTATCTCTATTTGAATCCACGTGATGCTTTTATAAGGTCATAAGCGGCTTGAATCTCTTGAGCCCGTTTTTTGGCTGCCTCTAGCATCTCTTTTGGCAAGCCTTTTGATACTAACTTGTCGGGATGATGTTCATTCATTAATTTACGATAAGCGCGTTTAATTTCAGGAATATCAGTGGATGAATCTATTCCTAAAATTTTATAAGCATTTTGTAAATCTGTCTGTCGAGAATTACTTTGATAACCGCCATTATGATTACTTTGATTATACTGATTATTTTGTTGGTACTGACTATTTTGTTGATTATCATAATACCCTTGACGAAAATGAAAACTTCCCATCATCATCTGAATATAAATAACCATTTGTTGACGAGGAATATGAAATTCATCGGCAACAATGAACAAAATTTGTGACTCTTTTTCATCTAAATTGCCATCGACTAATGCCGCTTGGATGAGTTGTTCACAAAAAATATTTAATACATTCCGCCTAAAACGATATTGGAAGAAGAGTTCTCGCAAGCGCGATCGAAGTGGGTAATCACTCGCTTTACCACGATTAAATGACTGTTGGGCTAATTGGCGACTGGTGGTATCGAGTTGTAGCCGATCCATAAATTGCCGAGCAAGATTAATATCATCTTGAGTAACAACGCCTTTTGCTTTACTTAAATGTCCCAATACTTCAAATGCAATAGTTAAGTACAGAGTTGGATTTGATTGTGTCCTTTTTTCAGTCAATTTATTGCCCAATGCTTGATATAGCATTGGACCAATAAATAGTCCAATTATAAATCCCCATCCCGATTTTAATACTGAACTTAGTATTAATCCGAAAATAATGGACCAGATCAAAGACATATTATTCGTTCACCTCAATTCGATCGATTTTTTGCAATCCGCGCGGTAATGATGTCCCTTTACGGGCACGCTCAGCTCTAAAGTTTTGTAAATCAGCCGAGGAAAGCGTGAGTTTGCGTTTACCAACATATAATGTTAACGATGTCTCAGGTGTTATTAGCATCATATAAGCGAGGCTATCATCACTGCCAGAGAGTGAAATAATTTTATTTCCCTTACCTTTAGATAATTCTGGTAAATCTTTTACCGGGAAGATAAGCATTCTACCTGCTTGGCTAATTGATAAAAGCAAGCTCTCTTCAGATATAATTTCTATCGGTGCAAGCACTTTGGCATTGTTAGATAAATTAATTATGGCTTTACCGTTGCGGTTACGCGCGATTAAATCACTAAATTGACAAATAAAGCCGTAACCAGCACTTGAGGCAAGTAAATATTTTTGGTCTTCATTGGTTGACATTAAAACATGTTCAACGGTTGCGCCAGCCGGTAAGGTCAATTTACCGGTAAGCGGTTCACCTTGTCCGCGGGCGGATGGCAACGTATTTGGTTCAATAGCGTAACTGCGTCCGGTTGAATCGATAAAGACAACCGGTTGGTTACTTTTACCTTTTGCTGCCGCTTTGAAGCTATCACCTGCTTTATAACTTAACCCAACTGGATCAATATCATGGCCTTTAGCCGCTCTCACCCATCCCATTTCTGATAATACAATAGTGACGGGTTCAGAAGGTGTTAATTCTTGCTCGGTAATTGCTTTGGCTTCACTGCGCTCTACAATTGGCGAACGGCGTTCATCGCCATACTTTTCAGCGTCGGCTTGTAACTCTTTTTTGATTAAATTACTTAACTTTCTTGGTGAAGCAAGTAGAGCTTGCAGTTGATCTCGTTCTTTAGCCAGATCCGCTTGCTCGCCTTTGATGCGCATCTCTTCCAATTTGGCTAAATGGCGAAGTTTTAACTCTAAAATAGCTTCCGCTTGGGTTTCGCTTAAGGCAAATCGTTTAATTAATTCGGCTTTTGGATCATCCTCATGACGAATGATTTCAATCACTTCATCAATATTTAAAAACGCAATTAATAAACCATCTAAAATATGTAATCTTTTAAGTATTTTATCTAAGCGATAATTTAGACGTCGTGTTACTGTTAAACGTCGATATTCTAACCATTCGGTTAATATTTCGAGCAATCCCTTAACGGATGGACGATTATCTAGTCCAATCATGTTCATATTAACGCGATAGCTTTTTTCAAGATCGGTAGTGGCAAAGAGATGATTCATTACTTGCTCTAGATCCACGCGATTAGACCTTGGCACAATCACCAATCGAGTTGGGTTTTCATGATCAGACTCATCACGTAAATCTTCAATTAACGGCAATTTTTTCGCCCGCATTTGCGAGGCAATCTGCTCTAAGATTTTTGCACCAGAAACTTGATGTGGTAAATCAGTAATAACAATATCACCATCTTCTTTTTTCCATACTGCACGCATGCGGATTGAGCCACGTCCAGTTTGATAAATCTTAGCTATATCGTCTGGTGAGGTGATAATTTCGGCTTCGGTTGGATAATCCGGCCCCGGTATGTGAGCCATCACTTCGCTAAGCGTTGCTTTCGGATTATCAGCCAACATGATGGCGGCATTGGCCACTTCTCGAATATTATGTGGCGGAATATCGGTTGCCATACCAACAGCAATACCGGTGGTGCCATTTAATAAAATATTTGGTAATCGCGCTGGCAACATTTTCGGCTCTTGCAAAGTACCATCAAAATTTGGGATATAGTCAACGGTACCTTGGCCTAATTCGCCTAATAATAATTCTGCATATTTTGATAGACGTGATTCGGTATAACGCATTGCGGCAAATGATTTAGGATCATCAGGTGCCCCCCAGTTTCCTTGGCCATCAACTAGCGGATAACGATAAGAGAATGGTTGTGCCATTAACACCATGGCTTCATAACAAGCACTATCACCATGCGGGTGATATTTACCTAACACATCACCGACAGTACGTGCGGATTTTTTGAATTTAGCTTGCGCATTTAGCCCTAATTCAGACATGGCATAAACAATGCGGCGCTGCACAGGTTTTAAGCCATCACCAATAAAAGGTAATGCGCGATCCATAATGACATACATTGAGTAGTTTAAATAGGCGCTTTCGGTAAATGTTCGTAGCGACTGAACTTCTACTCCGTCATGAGTTATTTCACTCATTATTGTTCCTCTAAATTATTCTGTATATTAGACATCAAGTTCAACTTGGTCACCTTTTTCTTGTAACCACTCTCGGCGATCTTCGGCGCGCTTTTTCGCCAACAACATATCCATCAATGCCATGGTTTCTTCTGCACTATCAAGTGATAACTGCACTAATCTGCGGGTATTAGGATCCATCGTTGTTTCACGCAATTGTAATGGATTCATTTCACCTAACCCTTTGAAACGTTGAACATTCGGTTTGCCTTTTTTACGTTTCAGTTGATCTAAAATGCCTTCTTTTTCTTCTTCATCTAGGGCGTAATATACTTCTTTACCTAAATCAATACGGTAAAGTGGCGGCATAGCAACAAAAATATGACCATGTTCCACCATCGCCCGAAAGTGACGAACAAACAATGCACAAAGTAATGTGGCAATATGCAATCCATCTGAGTCAGCATCAGCTAAAATACAGATTTTACCGTAACGTAATTGACTCAAATCATCACTATCAGGATCGATACCAATCGCAACAGAAATATCATGAATCTCTTGAGAGCCCAAAACTTCGTCAGAAGAGACTTCCCAAGTATTTAAAATTTTACCTTTCAACGGCATAATCGCTTGATATTCACGATCGCGAGCCTGTTTAGCTGAACCTCCAGCAGAATCACCTTCGACTAAAAATAGTTCAGTACGACTTAAATCTTGTGACGAACAATCGGCCAATTTACCCGGTAAGGCCGGACCACTGGTCAATTTTTTACGAATGACTTTTTTCGATGCGCGTAACCGTTTTTGTGCACTGGAAATTACCATTTCAGCTAATAATTCAGCAATTTGTACATGCTGATTCAACCAAAGGCTAAAAGCATCTTTAACAATCGCCGAAACAAATGCTGCGCTTTGTCTTGATGATAAACGTTCTTTAGTTTGACCAGCAAATTGCGGTTCTTGCATTTTCACTGATAACACATAAGCACAACGTTCCCAAATATCATCAGCGGTTAGCTTTAACCCACGAGGCAGTAAATTACGGAACTCACAAAACTCCCGCATCGCATCAAGTAGGCCTTGGCGTAAACCATTCACATGAGTACCACCTTGCACCGTTGGAATCAAGTTAACGTAACTTTCGGTTAACAGTTCGCCACCTTCCGGTAACCAAAGTAATGCCCATTCGACCGCTTCTGTTTCGCCGGTATGATTACCGGTAAATGGCTCTTCTGGTAATAGAGTATATCCACTAACTGACTCCATTAAATAATCTTTTAAGCCATCTTGATAACACCAGCGTTGCTCAGTGTTATTAATTTTGTCTTTGAAAATAATTTCCAATCCAGGACAGAGTACTGCTTTCGCTTTGAGCAAATGAGTTAGGCGTGGCACAGAAAATCGTGGTGAATCAAAATACTTTTCATCCGGCCAAAAACGTACTTTGGTACCGGTATTACGACGACCACAGGTACCAATTACCTGCAAATCCTCTACTTTATAACCGTTTTCAAAAGCAATTTGATAAACTTGTCCATCACGGTTTACGGTAACTTCCACTCGTTTGGATAACGCATTAACCACTGAGATACCCACGCCATGCAAACCGCCAGAAAATTGATAATTTTTATTAGAAAACTTACCGCCAGCATGTAAACGACAAAGCAAAAGCTCAATAGCCGGTACACCCTCTTCAGGATGAATATCAACTGGCATACCACGCCCATCGTCAATAACCTCAAGTGAATTATCTTCATAAAGGGTGACTTTAACTTGGCGAGCATGTCCCGCAATAGCTTCATCGACACTGTTATCAATAACCTCTTGCCCCAAATGATTTGGGCGAGCAGTATCAGTATACATACCTGGTCGATGGCGAACAGGATCGAGTCCTTTTAAGACTTCAATATCAACAGCATTATAAGTGGATTGTGACATAACTTTTCTATTTATTCGAATAAATGGTCGTATTATACCAGTCTTTCTTTAAGATGCATGAAATTAAATTTATAATAGCAAGCAAAATAAATTTGTAATTGATAATAATTCTTATTTGGTTAATTTATTTTAAGTTAAGTTCGATTTTAATCGTATTTCTGTATTATAATCTTAACTTTAGTATTATGATAAACACCTCCCAGATAGAGATAATGGAATAGGATGAGCAGTTCAGGAAATAAGATAACTCGACGTGATTTTTTACAAAAATCATTAGCAATAAGTGGGGTGGCAGCATTAGCCAGTAATGTACAATTACCTTTTGCTTATGCAACGCCTGAGACAGATGATAATAAAGTGCCGCTAGCTAATTCGACTAACGAAGAAAAGATTTTTTATAGTGCTTGTTTAGTCAATTGTGGCAGTCGTTGCCCATTAAAAGTACATGTTAAAAACGACATTATCACCAAAATATCATCTGAAGATGGAATTAATGATGCTGTTTTTGGAAAACATCAAATTCGTCCTTGTCTCCGTGGACGTGCTGTTCGCTGGCGTACTTATGATCCTGAACGATTAAAATATCCAATGCTGAGAATTGGTAAACGCGGTGAAGGTAAATTTAAGCGAATTTCATGGGAAGAGGCGATTAATTTATTAGCTGATAAACTTAAATACACAATTGATAAATATGGTAATGAGGCCATTTATTATCAATATGGTACAGGTACTACTGGTGCAAATATCTCGGGGCGTAGTGCTTGTAAGCGCTTTTTAAGCACAATCGGCGGTCATCTAAATTATCATGGTGATTATTCCAGTGGGCAGATTACCGCGATGCAACCATTTATTTATGGTAATGCTAAAGCTTCGTTGCTAGATCAAATTAAGCACTCCGATTTGGTTGTCATGTTTGGCCACAATATTGCAGAAACCCGCATGTCTGGTGGTGGCCAAGTTAACGAAATGTTTAATGCGTTAGCGCAAAGTAAAGCTAGAGTCATCATTATCGATCCACGCCGTAGTGAAAGTGTGGTAGGATTTAATGCTGAATGGATGCCGATTATCCCAGGAACAGATGCTGCATTGGTCGCTGGAATTATTTATGCTTTATTTGAAAAAGATCGTATTGATGAGGCGATGTTAAGCAAATATTGTGTTGGTTGGAGTGCCGAAACTTTACCTGATGAAGCGCCACTTTTTAGTGACTATAAATCTTATATATTAGGATTGGGTGATGATGGAATACCTAAAACCCCAGAGTGGGCGAGTAAAAAAACTGGGATTGCGGCCGATCAGATTCGAAAATTGGCGTTAGATATTGTCAATGCCAAAGCAGCATGGATTTCCCAAGGTTGGGGACCACAACGTTGGCAAAATGGTGAGCATACTACAAGAGCGATTATGATCTTACCTATCATTACCGGTCAATTTGGTAAGCAAGGGACCAATATTGGAACTTGGGGGGAAAGTATTATCTATCCAGTACCTGGCTTAAATATGGTTAACCCAATTAAAACTAGTATTCCCTTCTTTTTATGGACTAAAGCGATCGAAGAACCGCTCAGCATGACCGCCAAAAATGCTTATATAAAAGGTAAAGATAAATTAGATGTTGGTATCAAATTCCTTTGGAGTTATGCTAGCAACGTCATTGGTAATCAACATTCCGATCTCAACCGAACTCATCAAATTCTACAGGATGAATCAAAGTGTGAATTTATTTTAGTATGGGATACGCATATGACTGCTTCGGCAAAATATGCCGATTTATTGTTACCAGATGTCTCATCAGTGGAGAGTAACGATTTAATCAATAACTCATATGCATCGGGTGCTTATCATTATGTTATCCGTATGCAACGTGCCATTAAACCACTTTGGGAAAATCGCCCTGCTTATGAGGTATTGACGGAACTATCTGCAAAAATGGGTGTTAAAGACAAATTTACCGAAGGGCGAAGCCAAGATGATTGGATCGCCTATAGCTATGAAAAAATGCGAAAACTCGATCCAAATTTACCAACTTTTGCTGATACTGATGGTATGGGAGTTGTAGATCGTAAATTAGCTAATAGTGATGCCCATATTGGTTTAAAAGCATTTCGAGATGATCCTCAAAAAAATCGACTAAATACACCTTCTGGCAAAATTGAAATCTATTCAGCAGCATTAGCCCAAATTGCCGAGCAGTGGGAGTTTGATGAAGGTGATATTCTTTACCCGATACCGGCTTATTTGCCCGCGATAGAGGGTAGTGAAAATATCCAAAAACAGCAAAAATATCCATTACAATTGATTGGTTTTCATATCAAAGGGCATTGTCACTCCAGTTATAGTAATCTTCCGCAACTTAAAGAAGCGGTGGCAAGTAGTATCTGGATTAATCCATTAGATGCTGAAAAAAGGCAAATAAAACATGGTCAACTGGTTGAAGTTTTTAACGATCGTGGGCGGCTTTATATTCCAGCTAAAGTCACGCCACGTATATTACCCGGGATTATTGCCATTCCACAGGGATTATGGGCCAAAACCAATGCGGCAGGTATTGATATTGGAGGCTGTATTAATCGTTTAACCTCGTTGCGACCATCAGTACTAGCCAAATCTAATCCTCAGCACACCAATTTGGTTGAAATGAAACCATTAGCGGTAATGCCGTCGGCATCGTAAGGGAGATGATTAAAATGCAATATGGATTCTATATTAATTCAGCCAAATGTACCGGTTGTAAAACTTGCCAAGTAAGCTGTAAAGATGAAAAAGATAATGCGCTAGGGATTAATTTCCGGCGTGTCTATGAATATGGTGGCGGCACTTGGCAACAAGTCGATGGATGTTGGCAAAATGATACTTTTATCTATTATTTATCGGTCTCATGCAACCATTGCCAAGAACCAACCTGTGTACAAGGTTGCCCAACCGGTGCCATGCATAAACGTCAAGAAGATGGCTTAGTCGTTGTCAATCAAGATATCTGTATCGGTTGCCGCTATTGTGAAATGCGTTGCCCTTATGGTGCACCACATTATGATCATCAAAAACGGGTTATGTCCAAATGTGATGGTTGTTATGAACGTGTCTCGCAAGGTTTAAAACCAGTCTGTGTTGAGTCTTGTCCTCAGCGAGCTTTGGATTTTGATGAAATTGGTAAATTGCGTGAGCTTTATGGCCATGAGTGTGATATTGCACCGTTACCAAGCTCAGAATTAACCAAACCAAGTATTGTGATAAAACCACATGCACAAGCTAAAGTAACCGCTGAATCGCTTGGTTCCATACTTAACCCAGAGGAGGTCTAAAATGCAGGAACTACCACTGGTATTTTTCACGGTAATTGGCCAACTATCAGCAGGAATGATCCTATTAAGCGGATTATTTTATCTTGTTTCTCGTTCGCCAACTAAATTAGCCATTACGCGAAAAATCTATGCAGTATCGCTCATCTTTATGATGATTGGCATGGGCGTTGCCTCATTACATTTAGGGCAACCATTACGCGCATTGAATGTCATTTTTGGCATAGGGCGTTCACCAATGAGTAACGAAATATTTACCTTTTGCTTATCATTTGGTATCGCTTTTGCCTTTGTCATACTTAACCATTTTGTTCTATACCCGGAAAGTACAAAATTAAAAATCATCAAACCATTATGTCAAAAAATTAACCGCATTCCTGGTTTAAACGCTTTATTAGCCACTATATTGGTCATATTAAGCCTTTTACTTGTGTGGTCAATCGTACAAACCTATATGTTACCAACGATCAAAACATGGAATACCTACTATACTGCAATACAAATGTATACTGCAATGTTAGTGCTAGGCGGTATTGCGGTCACTTGGTTAGGTCTATATCGAATTGGTTATTGTGCTTTTTTTATGGGTAGCTCGGTGATCCTGCTAGTAAAAAGACCTTACTTAGAATTAATGACTAACATCGCACCAGAACTGGCGAACAACCAACATGACTTGAGCGTTACCCAATGTGGATTGTTGATTGCCGCTATGGTATTACTTTTATTAACGATTTTGTGCAGACGCCATCCAAAAATACTTTATCTATTGGTGTTTATTGGCGTATTTGTTGCCGAAATTTGTGAACGTATTACCTTTTATAATTTGTGGATGATAACCATTTAATGGTGTAATACTTTATACAATATTAATGCAATGACGAATAATGAATTGAATAATTTGGATAATCTGACATCTATCACTTTGGCGAAACTATTAGGTGCTTTTTTTTATTATCCTCCCAAAAGTGAGCAGATAAATTCCTTGCTTGAAGGGTTATTACAAGTCGATAAGTTAACCAATTGGTCAAATCAGCCCTTAATGACAGAACAGTGCCAAATATTAAAAAATCAGATAGCTCATCCTGAAATAGAATATCAATTCTCGCTACTATTTGAAGGTCAAGGAAGTATGATCGCCCCACCATGGGGATCGGTCTATTTGGATCAAGATAAATTACTCATGGGTGAATCACAAGAACGCTACCGGGCATTCTTACAACAACAAGGTTTAATCCTTAATACAGGGATGAATGAGCCGGAAGATCAGTTCGGTTTAATGTTAATGGCTTATGCAATACTGCTTGAAAAACATCAATTTCAAGCAGCTAAACAATTACTGACCGAACATCTACTAACTTGGGCGCCAGTTTATTTAGATAGTCTAAAACAAAACCAAATCAGCCCGTTTTACCAAGCATTGGCAATAATTGCCGAACATTATTTGCAAATACTATAAACTTTGTTGCATAGCAAATTAATAGCTCATTTATTTGATAACGTAATATGCTCAGAGAACGCTGTGGATTGCAGCTTTTAAGGGAACAGGTATAATTCGTCTATTATGATTCATAATAATGACTACCTATGCTAGCTTATGTACAACTGATGCGATTAGACAAGCCAATTGGTTCCTTATTACTACTTTGGCCAACATTGTGGGCGATTTGGCTTGCTACCGCGACTCCATCGGTTCATGTCGTTAGCGTATTTGTACTTGGCGTGATTGTTATGCGCTCTGCTGGTTGTGTGATTAATGATTATGCTGACCGGCATTTTGATGGAAAAGTCGAACGCACTAAAAATCGTCCTCTCGCTCGTGGTGCATTGAGCGAAAAAAATGCCTTATACACCTTATTTGTGTTACTAGTAATTGCACTGGGTTTATTGCTTACTTTAGATAAATTAACGTGGTTAATTGCTGGATTTGCCTTAATTACCGCAATGACCTACCCATTTATGAAACGTTATACCCATTTACCGCAAGTGACGCTAGGCATCGCCTTTAGTTGGGGAATACCTATGGCGTATGCGGCCACGATTGCACAATTTCCTTTAACTTGTTGGTTACTCTGTTTTGCTAATATTTGTTGGACAATCGCCTACGACACCGAATATGCCATGGTTGATCGGGATGATGATTTGAAAATTGGTATAAAATCTACAGCCATCCTATTTGGTCGTTACGACAAGTTTATTATTGGATTATTACAAACTTTAACTTTAATTTGCCTAACATTTATCGGCATAAACAACCATTTCCATCAATTTTATTATATTGGTTTAATCATCGCCTTATTGCTATTTATTTATCAACAATGGTTAATCAAAGATCGAGATAGAACCAATTGTTTTAAAGCCTTTATGAATAATAACTATATCGGCCTGTTTATATTTATCGCGCTCTTTATTGAATAAAATTTTACCATCTTTATTAAAAAAACCACTAAAACCGTACTGCTTGGCTTTAGTGGTTTTAATTTATTAAATGATAAAATCTGACGAGCTAATCTGCTAGTTATTAGAAATTGTCGAATTCACCTTGGTAGACCTAAGTTTATCTTGTGGGTTAGAATTAGTTATTTATGGTAAAGAATCGGTGATTAGCAATCGTGATGGTATAGATCCCTCAATATTTTTTATGCAGGCTAATCACAATTAAAAATATTGAGGAAAGGGTAAACTAACAAAATTTTCATATTTAATTATTTAAAAATTATCTCATTCATTAGATAGCGTTTTTTTATGTAATGGCTTAACGACATCAATACTCCGCTCCAAATGGACTTTGGATTTTTCATGATCCAAAACCACAATTGCGATAAATAGTGTATCTAACAAAGTGAGTTGGATAATTCGAGCGGCAGCATTTTGGCCGAGTAACGGTCCATTTTTAGCTGGGCTAAAGATAGATAAGTCAGAAATTTCAGCCAATTCTGATTGGTGATTATTGGTAATACAAATAATCTTCGCCTGATTCTTTTTAGCAACCAATATTGCATTACATATTTCTGCGGTGTTTCCTGATTGAGAGATAGCAATAACCACATCGTTTTCTTTTAATTGGCTCGCTACCATCACCATCAAATGATTATCACTATAAGTATGGCTGTGAATTCCTATTCTCAATAATTTATGCTCAAAATCTTCACCAACAATTGCTGAACCACCTACACCCAGAATAACGATCCGATTAGCATGAAAAATCCATTCTGCAGCTTTGGAAATAATTTTAGCATCAACAATAGATTGAGCCTCTTTTAATGCTTGCACAGAGTTATTAAACACTTTCTCAATAATATTTTCGACATTATCTTTTTCGGATAGTTCTTGTTCTTTATCAAAAGGTAAGGCATCAAAATAGGAAAGCAATGCACTTCGAATTTCTCTAAAACCTGAATAGCCTAACTTTTTGGAAACTTTTACCAATAATGGTTCTGAAACAGATAATGCTTCGGCCACTTCTTTAATACTAGTTCTTGGCTTTAAATTACCTTTAGTCATCATCCATTCAATAATTCGTTGTTCTGTATTACTCAAACTTGAAAGTGAAATACGAATCATTGCTCCTATTGCTAATGCATTAGAATTTTCAGGATCATTTAGCTGTTTCACATTTTTACTCCGTAACATTTTTGGTGTAATTTTAACCCAATTTCAATTTAAGCACATGGTAAAAAGCAAATTTTTTATTTTTCGCAAACTTTACAAAAAAATAAATTAACGTTAATATCATGAAAAGTGAAGTAAATCGATTTATTTTTAGTCAATGGAGAGAAAATATATGAAAATTGCAATTGGTTATGATCATGTAGGATATATTTTGAAGAAGGATATTATTGAATATTTGGAAAGTAAAAATATTACAGTGATTGATCTTGGCGCACCATCCACAGAAAGAACCGATTATCCGATTTATGCTAACCGAGTGGCAAAAGCCATTAATTCAAAGGAAGCTGATTTAGGCATCTTAATATGTGGAACCGGCATTGGTATTTCTATTGCAGCAAATAAATGCCAAGGAATAAGAGCTGTTGTTTGTAGCGATCCATATTCGGCAAAATTATCTCGTGAACATAATAATACCAACATTCTTGCATTTGGTTCTCGTGTGGTAGGTAGTGAGTTAGCCAAAATGATTGTTGATCAGTGGTTAATGGCAAAATTCGAAGGTGGACGTCATCAAACTAGAATAGATCAAATCGATGCTATTCAAAAAGGAGAGTTTCATGAGTAAATTTTGTCCTTCGCTTATGTGCGTTGACTTTTCTAAGTTGGAGTCCGAACTAAACTCGTTAGAGGAAGCTGGCGTCGATATGTTTCACATTGATGTGATGGATGGTAATTTCGTGCCAAATTTCGCATTAGGTATAGAAGATATTAAAGCGGTAAGCAAATTAAGCAAAATTCCTTATGATGTGCATTTGATGGTAACCAATCCAACGCCATACATTGAAAAATTTGCCCAACTTGGCTGTGATATTATTTATGTGCATGTGGAAACATTAATGCATGTACATCGCACACTAAATCAAATTAAATCAACAGGTAAAAAGGTTGGTGTTGCCATTAATCCCGGTACGCCATTAGTAGTATTAGAAGATGTTTTAGATCTCATTGATGTTGTATTGATAATGTCAGTTAATCCAGGGTTTGCTGGACAACCTTTTATCGCTAATTCTATCAATAGAATTAAGCGCTTAAATTCTATGATTAAAGATAGAAATCTAAATACGACTATCGCTATTGATGGCGCGATAAGCCCTGATATTATCAAACAATTATCTCCTTACGTTGAATATTTCATACTTGGAACTGCTGGATTGTTTAATAAAGATAAATCTTATAAGCAGACCATCAATGAGTTACGAAACCTATCCTAGTTTATAAGACCTTTATTGCAATAATGTGATAAAGGTCTTAATTCACAAAATATATCAAACAAGATAATTTATAATTCATTTTTCACGATATCTGCCGTTAATAAAGCGCTAAAAATTAATTTTTTATTAAAATTATGTGAACTAGATCTCTTTAATTAAAATCACTTTACATATAAAATTAATTTTGTGAATTATTTAAGTTGTTCACGTTGTCTTTTAATAAAAAAAATAGGATTAACTACAATGAAAAGTACTTTTTTTAGTGTATTGCAACGGGTTGGACGCTCTTTTATGTTACCCATTGCACTCCTTCCCGTGGCTGGATTAATGTTGGGCATAGGAGCTTCATTTACTAATGAAACAACCATTGTCTCTTATGGGTTACAGGGCATTTTAGGTGAAGGAACCCTGCTTCATGCATTTTTAACCATAATGAAAAATGCTGGTAGTGTTGTATTTTCTAATCTTCCTATTTTGTTCGCTATTGGCGTTGCGATGGGAATGGCCAAACAAGAAAAAGAAGTTGCTGCAATATCTGGTGCTGTTGGCTTCTTTATTATGCATTCAACTATTCATGCACTATTAGAGTTAAAAGGACTGTTAAAAGAAGGTGCACTGCCTGACGGTTCTTTAGGCGATGCGGTTGGCATCCAGACGTTACAAATGGGCGTTTTTGGTGGTGTTATAGTCGGGTTAGGCGTAGCTGCTTTACATAACCGTTATTATCGAATTGAATTACCTGCTATATTATCATTCTTTGGCGGCTCTCGTTTTGTGCCTATTATTACCGCGTTCGTGTATTTATTTGTCGGTATTGTCATGTTTTATATTTGGCCATCAATCCAACATGGAATTTTGTTATTAGGCCGCTTAGTTAATGAATCAGGTTATGCAGGTACCTTTATTTATGGATTTATTGAACGTGCTCTAATTCCATTTGGTTTGCATCATGTATTTTATATGCCATTCTGGCAAACAGGGGTTGGTGGTACAGCGATGATTGATGGCACTCTTGTTGCTGGTGCGCAAAATATTTTCTTTGCTCAACTCGCTAGTCCAAATACTACCGAATTTTCAGTTGAAGCAACTCGTTTTATGGCAGGTAAGTTTCCATTTTATTTATTTGGTATTCCGGGTGCAGCATTAGCTATTTACCATACCGCTAAACCACAAAATCGTAAAATGGTGTTAGGTCTTCTTGTTTCAGCAACCTTAACTGCCATTTTGACCGGGATCACTGAACCAATTGAGTTTTCTTTCCTCTTTGCTGGTCCTTTACTTTATGTTATTCATTGTATTTATGCTGGTTTATCTTTCATGTTGTGTCACATTTTTGATGTTGGCGTGGGACAAACCTTCTCTGGTAGTTTAATTGATTTCGTATTATTTGGTGTTTTACAAGGAAATAGTAAAACGCATTGGATTAATGTTATTCTCATTGGTCTTCCATTATTCCCAATCTATTACTTCACCTTTAGATTCTTGATCAAAAAATTCAATTTTAAAACCCCTGGTCGAGAAGATGATAGTGAAGAAACCAAATTATATACTAGAAAAGATGTTGAAAATGCCAAGAAAAATAAAAATAACGGTGATCTCTCAAGTGTTATCTTAGAAGGATTAGGTGGTAAAGAAAACATTACTTATGTTGATTGTTGCGCAACAAGATTAAGAATTTCGGTACAAGATAATCAATTGGTGGACAAAGAAATCTTAAAATCAACCGGAGCAAAAGGCGTAATTATTAATGGACAAGGTGTTCAAGTTATTTATGGTCCTCATGTAACTGTAATTAAATCACACTTAGAGGAGTATATTGCAACACTTGAATGATAAAACTATTTTTAAACATAGTTCCTTTTTTAAACATAGTTTCTTCTGAGTAGTTGAATCAATCTAGATATTTAGCCGTTTTTAGTTAATCTTTAACGGCTAAATTATTGATTTAATAATAGTAAAAAATGAAGTTAACCCCGCCAAAAATTAACCTTGCTCTGCTAAGGTTGCTTGGACTATTCGCATAGCATCAAAGGTTTCTTTGACATCATGAACACGGATAATTTGCGCTCCTTTCATTGCTGCAATGACCGCACAAGAAACACTGCCTAGTACACGCTCTTTTGGTGGTACATTTAGCACTTGTCCTACCATCGATTTTCTTGACATGCCAACCAAAATAGGCAAATTGAAGTGATGGAATTTTTCCAGTGTAGCCAATAGACGATAGTTGTGGGCTAAAGTTTTACCAAAGCCAAAACCTGGATCGAGGATGATTTTTTCACGAGCAATACCAGCTGCCACACATCGTTTGATATGTTCTGCAAAAAATGAATCGACTTCTTGATAGATATCTTGCTGATAATGGGGCGCATTTTGCATGGTTTTCGGATCACCTTGCATATGCATGATACCTACCGGTAATTCCGTTTTTTGCGCTGCTTGTAGTGCGCCTGGTAAAGTTAATGCACGGATATCATTAATTAAATGTGCTCCAGCTTTGGCCGATTCAGTAATAACTTCCGGTTTTGACGTGTCAACTGAGATCCAGACATCAAAGTAGCGAGCGATTTTTTCAACTAACGGAATTACTCGGTCAAGCTCTTCGTTGGTTGATACTTCTGCAGCGCCGGGGCGAGTTGATTCCCCACCTACATCAATAAAGGTTGCGCCGGCTTGAATCATATGATCAACCCGGCGCATTGCATCATCAAGATTGTTGTAATTACCGCCGTCAGAAAAAGAATCCGGGGTCATATTAACAATTCCCATTACTTGCGGAAATGAGAGATCCATTACGTGATTTTGAAAACGAATTTCCATGATTTTAGGCCTTATTTTATCTATATTGTTCTTGCTAAGTACGCTATTGAGATGATGACGTATTGCTGTTGCTATTTGATTTTCTTTTGAAAATTAATTGATTTTTGATGATAAAAAACGCGCCGTAGCGCGTTTAAGATTTAGTCATCATTAATCTTCTGATTGAGTTGGTATATCACTTCCCTCATTTGGAATCTCTTTGGCTGCTTGTTCATCACTTTCAGTCCAATCATCTGGTGCGCTAATTGGTCTACGAGCGATTAAATCAGCAACTTGTTTTGCTCCGATGGTTTCGTATTTCATTAATGCATCTTTCATGGCATGAAGTACGTCCATATTGTCAGTTAAAATTTTGCGTGCACGTTCAAAATTACGATCGATAATTTTTTTCACTTCTTCATCAATGATTCGGGCAGTTTCATCTGAAATATCTTTCGGTCGACCATAAGATGCATTATCATCCATCTCATAAAAAAGTGGACCTAAACGATCAGAAAAGCCCCATTGAGTGACCATCGCTCTGGCATATTGGGTGGCAACTTTGATATCGTTAGATGCACCAGTTGATATTTTATCAACACCATAAATAAGCTCTTCGGCAAGACGTCCACCATATAGAGTGGCAATATCCCCTTCTAATTTTTCTCGGCTTTCGCTAACACGATCTCCTTCAGGTAAGAAGAAGGTAACCCCTAATGCTCGCCCACGTGGGATGATAGTGACTTTATGGATTGGATCGTGATCTGGCATCAAATAACCAACAATTGCATGCCCAGCTTCATGATAAGCAGTTGAAATAAGTTGTTCTTGAGTCATGGTTAAAGAACGTCGTTCTGTACCCATGTTGATCTTATCTTTGGCTTCTTCAAATTCGTCCATTGTGACAACACGCTTATTACGACGTGCGGCAAATAGTGCGGCTTCATTCACTAAGTTTGCCAGCTCAGCACCAGAATAACCCGGTGTACCACGAGCAAGAACAGATAAATTGACATCAGTACCAAGTGGCACTTTGCGCACGTGAACGGCTAAAATTTGTTCACGACCTTTCATATCAGGTAAGCCAATTTGGACTTGGCGATCAAAACGACCAGGTCGAAGTAATGCAGGATCTAAGATATCAACACGGTTGGTTGCGGCAATAATGATGATACCACTATTTGCTTCAAAACCATCCATTTCAACTAACATTTGGTTAAGAGTTTGCTCTCGTTCGTCATGACCACCCATTGAACCTGCACCACGTTTACGGCCGACAGCATCAATCTCATCGATAAAGATTATACATGGTGAATGTTTGCGAGCTTGTTCAAATAGGTCACGGACACGAGAGGCACCCACACCAACAAACATTTCAACAAAATCAGAACCTGAAATGCTAAAGAAAGGCACATTCGCCTCACCTGCGATAGCTTTAGCAAGTAATGTTTTACCAGTACCCGGAGGTCCTACCATTAAAATACCTTTTGGAATGCGACCACCTAATTTTTGGTATTTACCTGGATCACGTAAAAAATCGACAACTTCGGTAACTTCTTGTTTGGCTTCTTCACTGCCAGCTACATCGGTAAATTTAGTCTTAACTTGGTCTGGGGTTAGCATTTTGGCTTTACTTTTGCCCACTGACATTGGACCACCTTTACCACCACCTTGCATTTGGCGCATGACAAAGAACCAAAAACCAAGTAGCAAGATAATCGGGAACCAAGAAATCAGAATGCTCACTAATAAGCTTGGTTTTTCATCAGGGCTGCCATATACAGCTATATCATTAAGCACCAAATTATCAACTAGCTTTTCATCCAGATAAGGGATGTAAGTAATATAATTACCATTACCTTTCGTTGTGGCAACAATTTCGCGGCCGTTAATACGTACTTCTTTAAGCTTACCGCTCGTTACATCCGAATTAAATTTGGTATAATCGACTTGAGGTCCGCTATTGGATAGCGTGCTGAATTGGTTAAATACAGCAATCAATACAACCGCGATAACACCCCAGATCAGTAAATTCTTTACCATGTCGTTCAAAAGAAAAACCTCTCATAAAATTAACAGTTACGACTAAAATTAACCAAGTATGGTACTACAAAATTGTCCGGCTGGCTACTTCATCCCCATTGCGACTATATATACTTCTCGAGACCTTGCTCGAGAAGCTTCAGGCTTGCGAATTTTGACTGTTTTAAACAGTGATCTCACCGTTTTTAAATACTCTTCAAAGCCTTCGCCTTGAAATACTTTGACGATAAAACTCCCATTAGGTGCAAGAACGTCTTTACACATATCTAATGCAAGTTCAACTAAATACATTGCTCTTGGTATGTCAACGGCAGGTTGCCCACTCATATTGGGAGCCATGTCAGACATGACGACTTGTACTTTTTCTTCGCCAACCCGTTCAAGTAAGGCATTTAGTACCGCTTCATCCCGAAAATCACCTTGCAAGAAGTCAACGCCAACAATGGGATCCATTGGTAATAGGTCACAAGCAATAATTCGTCCTTTATTACCAATGAGTGATGCAACATATTGTGACCATCCGCCCGGTGCAGCCCCGAGATCGACGACAGTAATGCCCGGTTTGAATAGTTTGTCACTTTTTTGTATCTCTTCTAATTTAAACCATGCTCGAGAACGCAGGCCTTTTTTTTGTGCTTGTTGCACAAAACGATCTTTAAAATGTTCATTTAGCCAACGAGTAGAGCTTGCTGAGCGTTTTTTGTTACTCACAGCGAATAAATCCTTAGTGTATAGAGGTCACTTCAATTGATTACAAATATATATAAGGGTAGAATAGCAAAATTACAACTTAATGTGATAAAAAATTAATGAATTTATCAAATAAACAAAAACAGTACTTAAAAAGTGAAGCTCATCATTTAAAACCGATAGTGATGATTGGTGCTAATGGATTTACCGAAGGCGTTTTAGCTGAAATTGAAAATGCCTTAAATTTCCATGAACTAATTAAAGTTAAAATATCTGCCGAAGATCGTGAGACCAAAAAGCTAATTTGTGAAGCTATCATCCGCGAAACAAAAGCGTTAGCCGTTCAACAAGTCGGATCTATTTTTACCATATTTAGACCGAGTGATGAGAAAAAAATCACTTTACCAAAATAAAAACAGGGCAATAGCCCTGTTTTAGTCGTGAGTTTTATTAGATATATTCAACTTTAACAATATCAAATTCAACATCACCGCCCGGCGTTTTAATTTGTACGGTATCACCATCTTCTTTACCAATAAGCCCTCGAGCGATAGGTGAGTTAACCGAAATTAAATTCTGCTTATAATCTGCTTCATCGTCACCAACAATGCGATAAGTTGTTTCTTCATCGGTATCGATATTGATTACGGTTACGGTTGCGCCAAAGATAATGCGTCCAGTATTTTTGACTTTGGTAATATCAATAATTTGCGCTTGAGATAATTTGCCTTCGATTTCTTGAATACGACCTTCACAAAAACCTTGTTGTTCTCTGGCAGCGTGGTATTCGGCGTTTTCTTTTAAATCGCCGTGAGCTCTAGCTTCAGCAATGGCAGCAGTAATTTGAGGTCTTTTGACATTTTTAAGTTCTTCAAGTTCTGCACGTAATAATTCGGCTCCCTTTACAGTCATTGGGATCTGTTTCATCTCGATTTTTTCCTATTTATATAGTCAATAAAAAAGAATAACACATGTTCACTCTAGTCAACAAATGAGGAATAATTTAGATAGTTTGTTATTCTGATGTTACAATTAGTTTTGATTATATATTAACGTTAAAATTGGTTTAACAACAAATTATTTATATCAAAATGAAGAGTGATTTTATTCAAAATCAGGGATGGAAATAGCAATTCTAATCCATCATCTATCTCTATATCGCTTATTCGTGAGGCGACAAAAACCTTATCTAATTTTATCCATTTCGATTTTTTGGTTGTTAACTGCTATCAGCTATTTTGTGTTACAAATCAGTTAGGCTATCAAAACTAAGTTCTATTCTATTTCAATTGGCAAAATAAATCATCCGTTGGTTAATTTCATAAGTTATGAATTGATAATTGATGGGTAATCACTGATAAACAAGTCGTGATTAATGCTGCTCAATTAATTATTGGCTTTGTTAGGCAAATTTATGATAACTTTATTATGTTAATTAAATTACTATAATGAATGATTAAATTAATGACAGTGAATTATCCGCTCTGGTTTTGGCCAATAGGTAGCATTTTTATAACTCAGTAATCAATTTTTTATTTTATGACTGGCCAAATTGCCTACGGCTAGCAGAAAATAGTGGCAGCTTTAAACCATTTGAGTTATCAAGTAGACAATTATCGCCAATTGCTGTCGTTTTATCTTAAATGTGGACTAGTCGATTATTGAAAAACAACTTAATGAGTTAATCAATGCAGAATTAACCTAATTTTTTCGAATCAGTAAATTGTCATACTGATTAATGTGTTAAAATTGCAACATTTAGGTTATTAAGAACTTTGTTGACTAATGACGATGATTGATCTATTCATTACATTGATTTTAATAAATCTATCCTTATATCAGTTATGAAATGTATTAAGTTTTAAATGAGGAAACGATGTATCTAGTAAGATTAGATAAATGGTTATGGGGTGCAAGGTTTTATAAAACGCGTTCTATTGCTCGCGATATGATTGATGGTGGAAAAGTCCATTATAATGGTCAACGAGCAAAGCCAAGCAAAATTGTTGAGGTTGGCGCAATGATAACACTGCGACAGGGCAATGAACAAAAGACAATTCGCGTTTTAGCCATTAGTGATCAACGTCGAACGGCAAGGGAGGCGGAATACCTTTACCAAGAGACCCTAGAAAGTATCACCAAGCGTGAAAATATTGCTCAGGCACGAAAACTTAATGCACTAACCATGCCGCATCCGGATCGACGTCCAGATAAAAAAGAGCGGCGTACACTAATTAAATTTAAATATGATAGACAACAAGGCAATTAATATGGATACCTTAAATCGGTTTTTATTTGATAATCATCCCGTTCGTGGAGAAATTACCCGACTTGAAAAAACATACCAATCTATTTTAGAAAACCATAATTATCCTATTGCGGTACAGAATTTATTAGGTGAATTATTAGTCGCAACTAGCTTATTAACCGCGACGTTGAAATTTGACGGTGATATTGCTGTGCAGTTACAAGGTGATGGCCCATTAACGTTAGCGGTCGTCAATGGCAACAACCAACAAGAATTACGTGGAGTCGCGCGTGTAAATGGTGAAATAGCCGATAATGCCACACTTAAACAAATGGTTGGCAACGGTTATATTGTCATTACCATAACACCTAAAAAAGGTGAGCGTTATCAAGGTATTGTTGGATTAGAAAAAGAGACGTTAATTGGCTGTATTGAAAATTATTTTATGCAGTCTGAACAACTGCCAACTCGTTTATTTGTTAAAACTGGCGTGTATAACAATCAGCCCATGGCTGCTGGAATTTTATTGCAAGTGTTGCCAGCAAATGAGAATATTCAAGCCTCATTTGAGCACTTAAGTGCTTTAACTGAAACTATCACCGGTGATGAGTTATTTCAACTCCCTACGGATGAAATTTTGTATCGTCTTTATAATCAAGAAGATGTTCGTCTGTTTGAAACGCATCAAATTATCTTTAAATGTGGTTGTTCACGACAACGTTGTGAAGATAGTTTAATGACTTTACCGGCCACTGAAATCGATGAGATCTTAAATGAAGATGGTGGCAAGATTGATATTCATTGTGATTATTGTGGCAAACATTATCTGTTTGATGCGATAGATATTGGACAATTGCGAAATAAGAAACATTCCAATTATCATTGAACTAAATAAAAATGCCACTAAAATTATTAAGATTTTAGTGGCTAAGTGAAATATAGGGAATTAAACCCGTAATCAATTTAACAGAATCGAAACAATTTACCAACTAAAATTATCGGTCTCGCGTAGATAATTTGTAAAGTTTTTTTTAATTAAAAATATAGTGAAAAAACAGATTATTGGCTAATTTTGTTGTTCTAATAAATAAATTTTAGCGACTAACAATTTGTATCTCTTCAATGCTAGCTAAGCAACCGGTTACCTTCCATTTAATATTAAAATCATATAATGAGATAGCATAGGTTTGTTCATAACTATTTTTTTGTTTATAGGCTGGCCTAGGATCTTGAGATATGACTTGTTCAATAAGTTCGGTTAGTTGTGGATAGTCTTGTTGTTGGGATTGCAAAAATAAGCTAGCTTGGGTTGAGAATGAAACCTTAAGCTTCTGTTCGGGAGTCATTTGCGCGTAGCCCGCTTTTGCATCAGGAAGACTGTCACAGTAAGGTAAGTAGGGTTTTATATCAATTATTGGGGTACCATCTACCAGATCTAATCCGCTTACTGTCAAAATCACCTGATTTTTTTTAATAACGATATCAAGCAATTCGACAACTGAAAGACCAATATTATTAGGTCTAAATGGAGATCTTGTTGCAAATACCCCTAAACTTTTATTTCCGCCTAAACGTGGCGGACGTACCGTTAATCGCTTTTTGCTGGGGTCAATATGATGGAAATGAAACAGAAGCCATAAGTGAGAAAACTGTTCTAATCCTTTGACACTAAGTGGATCGTTATAGGGTGCAAGTAAATGTAATTCACCTTGGGCAGCCTTGACCAAATTGGCTTGTCGTGGCACAGCAAATTTTTCTCGGTAAGGTGAGCGGATGACAGCAATTGGTTCAAATTGATATGTCATTTTTGATTCATTAGTTAATTACTTTAAGGGTTTCCGTCGACCAGTGTCGACGGAATGGGGTAAATTTTAGTTTGTTAGTATTGTATTACCAACCACGAATGGCGCCACCATTAAAAATTTGGTCAGCTTTTTGTGCTACGGCATCAGTTTGGTAAGCTTTAACAAAGTTTTTCACGTTTTCATTATCTTTATCAGCTTCACGCGATACGATGATGTTAACATATGGAGACTCTTTATCTTCAACAAAAACACCATCTTTACTTGGTGTTAAATTTGCTTGTCCAGCAAATGCATTATTAATAATGGCAAGATCGATCTGTGCATCATCAAGTGAACGAGGAAGCATTGGTGCTTCAAGTTCTACAATTTTATACTCATATGGGTTACTAGTAATATCAAGTACAGTTGGTAATAAGCCTTTCTCTTTATCAACAGTAATTAAACCTTCATGTTGTAATAAAAGTAATGCTCGACCTAAATTGGTAGGATCATTAGGGATAGCAATTGTTGATTTAGCAGGAATAAAGAATGTTTCGCCACGAGGTGAAGTCACTTTTACCCCTTCGCCTGTTTCACTGCTCTCATCAATTGGTTTTAACTTGTGTGAATAACTGGCAATTGGATAAACAAATGAGTTACCAACAACAGATAATTTATAGCCTCTTTCTTTGATTTGTTCATCTAGATAAGGTTTATGTTGAAAAGCGTTAACATCAATTAATCCATCATTTAATGCTTGGTTTGGCGTAACATAATCATTAAAAATGACAAGTTCAACATCAAGATTATAGAGATCTTTAGCTTGTTGTTTAACAACCTCTGCCACTTCTTGTTCTGGACCTGAAATTACACCAACTTTAAGCGTAGTTACTTTCGCGGGTTCTTCAGGTTTATTCTCAGTTACAGTCGTTTTGTTATTATCACAACCAGTTAGGAAAAATGCACTTGCCAATGTAGTGATCAGTGCCAATTTTTTTATAGACATAAATTTTCTCCAAAATTAATGATGGGTAACGCGTTTAACAATATTATTGCCAATAAATTGTATTATAAAGACAATCATAATTAAGATAATCAAAACGGTATTCATTATAGCAGGTTTATAACCGTTATAACCATATTGAATAGCAAGTTGACCTAATCCTCCAGCTCCGACTGCTCCGGCCATAGCAATATAACCAGTTAATGTAATGAGTGTAATGGTCATACTATTTACAATCACCGGTAATGCTTCAGGCAATAAAACTTTATAGACTATTTGTAATGGTGTTGCGCCCATAGAACGAGAGGCTTCAATTAATCCTTTGGGTACATCAAGTAAAGCATTTTCAATCATTCGAGCAATCAATGGCGAAACACCTATACTTAGTGGAACAATAGCCGCTTGTTTACCTATAAATGTTCCCATTAAAATTGTTGTAAAAGGAATAATCCATACAATTAATATAATAAAAGGTATAGAACGGAAAACATTGGTTATAAATGAAATAAGACTATTTGCTATATAAGAATCTAATATTTGCCCTTTTCGGGTAGTATAAAGCAATATACCGATGGGTAATCCGATTACAGTACCCCAAAAACCCGATAAGATGACCATATAAATAGTTTCATCTGTCGCTTGAGCCATTTTAAATAGCATTGCTTCGTTAAAGCCATTAAATGAAGAACAAAAAGCAACAAAATCTGCCCAGAAGCCATGTTGAGCTAAATAGCGAAATAGTGATTCAAATGGTTTAAATGAAGGAATAAAATCAAACATAGCCTAAAACCTCAACTTTGGTATTATTATTTTCTAAAAACGCAATTGCAGCTGCTGTACTTTTCTGTGTTCCTTTCATTTCTGTTAACATTAAACCAAACTTAACACCACCGGCATAATCCATCTGAGCACTAATAATATTACTATCAACTTGGAATTCTTTTGCTATTTGCGACAATAAAGGTAAATCAACCGATACGCCGGAAAATTCCAAACGAACCAGTGGATTGAGTCCTTCTTTATGTTCAGGCGTAAGTCTTACCAAATAGTCATCAGGAATAGTAAGGTGTAAGGTTGATTGAATAAATTGTCTTGCAATATCGGTTTTTGCATGTGAAAACATTTCACCGACTGAAGATTGCTCAACTAATTCGCCGTTACTAATTACTGCCACTTGGTCACATATCTGTTTAACCACATCCATTTCATGCGTGATTAATAAAATGGTTAACCCCAATTTTTGATTGATATCTTTTAATAATGCCAAAATAGAGCGTGTTGTTTCCGGATCAAGTGCGCTGGTGGCTTCATCACATAATAATACTTTCGGATCACTGGCTAACGCTCTGGCAATGGCAACACGCTGTTTTTGTCCGCCAGATAAATTAGCTGGGTAGACATCAGCCTTATCACTTAAACCAACCAGCTCAATAAGCGCTTTTACCTTTTGTTTAATTACCGCTTTAGGGGTTTTATTTAATTCAAGTGGAAAAGCGATGTTATCAAATACCGTTCTTGACGATAATAGATTAAAATGCTGAAAGATCATGCTGATTTTGCGACGTACTTCAATCAATTTTCGATTAGAGAGATGAGTGATCTCTTGGTTATCAAAAAATATTTTCCCACTGGTTGGATTTTCTAACAGGTTTACACAGCGTATTAATGTACTTTTACCAGCCCCTGACTTGCCGATAACACCATAAATTTTACCTTTAGGAACATATAGTGAGATGTCCTTTAAAGCATGAATCGTGGTATTATTATGCTCAAAAGTTTTTGAGATGTGTTCGAGTTTTATCATGATATAAACTAAAAAATATGAATAGTTAAATATTAAGACGTCTAGACATCTAAGTCAATCAATAATATCCTATATAAAGTAAGATAGACACGCCTATAAAAGGAAGATAATTAAACATGAAACCAGCTATATTTTTAGATCGTGATGGTACCATTAATATAGATTATAATTATGTGCACACGATTGATAAGTTTCACTTTATTGATGGTGTTATTGAAGCGATGCAAGAGCTCAAAAAGATGGGTTTTTTACTTGTTATCACCACTAACCAATCAGGTATTGCCAGAAATATATTTACTGATGAGCAATTCAATACGTTAACCGAATGGATGGATTGGTCACTACAAGACCGTGGTGTGGATTTAGATGGTATTTATTATTGTCCACATGATCCGTTAGTTGATGATTGTGAATGTCGAAAACCAAGTCCAGGCATGATCCAAACCGCCGCTAAAGAGCTAAATATTGATATTGCAAATTCCTATATGGTTGGTGACCGAGTTTCTGATTTATTATCCGGTAAACGAGCAGGGGTTAAAAAAACCGTATTAGTTAAAACCGGTGATGTAATAACCGAAGAGGCTTTAGCTCAGGCTGATTGGTTAATTGATAGTTTAGCGGATTTACCGCAAAAGATTAAAGCAGAAGCATAACAAAACAACAGCGTTTATTTTAAACGCTGTTGTTTTTTTGATTATAAGTGGCGTAAACATTAAACCTAAAAATGCTGCACTAATTAAAATGACAACTATGTTGTCTATTTGATTTAAGTAAAAACAATATCCGAAAATGACAAAAATAGTGGCGGTAATAATTATTACAAAACGCCAGTATTGCACACTGATTTGATATTTTGGGGATAATTATCGGTAACCGTAAAATAAGTATCACTATAATAGTCAAACTAATCAATGTGCTACTATGTTGTCGTAGCTGATAGATTGGAATCAGCATTGAGCTTAATGAATATCATTTTTAGAAAACCAGACAGATTAACTAAATAACCCGATATCAGAATAAATCCATCCCAATATATATAAGAAACAATACCGATAAAAGTGGAGGTCAAAACCACTAATCAGTGTCAATAAAAGTTTTGACGCCAATTAAAAACAATATAAGTAACAAATCTTTTATAAAAGAAGTTTGGCACATTGTTAATTAAGCGATCGCGAATAATGGAGTATAAGAGAAAAGCAATATAGAGAGTTAATAGCAAATCCAAATAAAAGTATACCAATTATATGATGACTCACATCGCTTTCGACTGCCATTCTAATAAAATATTCAAAAATTGGGGACATGCTAGCAATAATGAAGACCGTCATTAGGAATAAATGGGCTTGTTTATAACAAGGTAAGATTATAGTTGGATGTGCAAAAGTAAAAAGCATTGAGTAAATTTTGCTGAAATTACCCAATTTGGTCACTTTATATAGTAGAAAATATTACCAACAGATTAAATGCTCCAAAGGAAAAATTACTATAAAATGTCAATTTTAGATTGTTTTTAGCTCATCTTGTGTAAAAAAAAGACAAACAGTAGAAAATATTGCAATAATCACTTGCACGTTTTTTTTAACGCCCTATAATGCGCATCCACTGACACGGCGTCAGCGATAAGCAGACAAAAGTAGTGTTAGTAAGCAAGGTCAAAAATTTTAAAAAAAGATCTTGACGAATGAAAAGGTGTAGCGTAGTATACGCAGCCCTTGAGACAGCAAACTGAAGCAAGAAATTGTGAAGTAAATTAAAAAGCTGTCAGCTCTTTAAAAAGAAGAAACAGACAATCTGTGTGGGCACTTGCGAGACGAAAAATTAAAAGTCTACGGACTAAAAAATTAAGTCTTGATAAGTGACACTGAAGATTCATTTGAATATGTCAGAGACAGTTATTGAGCATCAAACTTTAAATTGAAGAGTTTGATCATGGCTCAGATTGAACGCTGGCGGCAGGCTTAACACATGCAAGTCGAACGGTAACATGAGTGCTTGCACTTGATGA
>NZ_QGLP01000007.1 GCF_003202915.1 Gilliamella apicola | reverse complement strand
GGTGGTCCCACCTGACCCCATGCCGAACTCAGAAGTGAAACGCCGTAGTGCCGATGGTAGTGTGGGTATTACCCATGTGAGAGTAGGGTGCCGCCAGACTTTTAAATATACGAGCCCAGCAGCAATGCTGGGCTTTTTTGCATTCTAAGATTAATAAAAACATATTTATAAACAATCTATTCTTCAGATCTATTAATTCAATCTTTTCACTATGTAGAGCACCGAGAATTGCAATCTATTAGTTGTATAGCATTCACACATTTTTGAATTGACGAGTAGAGTGGTAATTCAATATTTGATGAACTATTAATAGTGGACTTTGCGAGAGTGATAAAATAAATAGCGATTACGATATTTTTATTAGTATATCTTTGTTCAGAAATATAGTTGTAAGAAAGAGCTCATCAGAAATGCCGTGTTTTTTGCATTTGGGGATAAAAAATACTTTTTATTTATAAAGTTACATGATTTTTATACAAAACCTTAATCATAGCAATCAAGGTTATCTTTCTTATACACATCATACATAGCCTTAAATATTTCTGGTAGGCCTAATTATTTTAAATATATTATATATTAATGGTATGCAGTTTTTTCTATTGAAAACTAAAATCTGTTTTTTACTAAAACTATATTGGTATTCGAAGAAAATACCTATAACATATTCATTAGTGATGATAAGGAATTTATATGGATTTATTGGAATTACGTAAACAATATAGCAGCGGTAAACGATTTAAATATTTATACTTTTGGGGACATACCCAAAAGCAACCTTCTTCTATCATAACAAAATGTTGTTTTAGCCAATGGTATCCTAGTCGTTTCGAGATTGATAATATTTACTATGCAACGGCTGAACATTATATGATGGCTGAGAAAGCACGATTATTTGGTGATGAGCAAATTTTATCAAAAATACTTACAGCTAGTTCTCCTGGATTAGCAAAGTCGTTAGGACGTCAAGTAAACGGCTTTATACCGCATATTTGGGATGAACACTGTTCAAATATAGTTATAAGAGGTAATTTTGCCAAGTTTTCTCAGAATCCTAAGTTAACTGATTTTATCTTATCAACTAAAGAAAGAATATTGGTAGAAGCAAGTCCTGTCGATAAAATATGGGGAATAGGATTAGCTGAAGATGATGCTAACATTGAGAATCCATTAATGTGGAAAGGTAAAAATTTGCTAGGTTTTGCCTTAATGAATGTCCGCCGACAATTAAAAGAAACATTATAGATATTAATATAGGATAAAAAAGCAATATTCTTCTAATAAATATTGCTTTCTAATTCAAAGACTAACCTAAAAGTAAGGCATCGTCTGTAACTTTTTCCCCACGCGTTTTTTCAAACATATCTAAGAGATCGGTAACGGTTAATTTATCTCGCTGTTCTCCGGATACATCAAGTACCACTTGCCCTTGGTGAAGCATCACTGTTCGCGTACCATACTCTAATGCTTGTTTCATTGAATGGGTAACCATCATAGTGGTTAACTTATTTTTTAATACAATTTCATTAGTTAAATCTAAAACGAATTGCGCTGTTTTGGGATCGAGAGCTGCAGTGTGTTCATCGAGCAATAAGATCTTTGATGGTTGTAACGTTGACATTAAAAGGCTTACTGCCTGTCTTTGTCCACCTGATAGTAAGCCCATCATATCTGCTAGCCTATTTTCCAAGCCTAAATTTAGGGTTGCGAGTTTTTCTTTAAATAGAACACGCAGTTTGCGATTTAAAGCGGGTCGTAAAGTAAAATTATTCCCTCGATTGTAAGCAATCGCTAAGTTTTCCTCAATGGTCAGGTTTTCACAGGTTCCTACCATTGGGTCTTGGAATACTCGAGCAACCATACCGGCTCTTTTCCATGCTGGCCAACGTGTTACATTTTTATTGTTGATAATCACATGACCCGAATCGGCAATCAGGTCACCACTAATAACATTAAGTAACGAGCTCTTGCCTGCACCGTTACTACCGATTATAGTAACAAACTCACCTTTTTTGATATAGAGATTTAAACCTCGTAATACATGATTTTCAATTGGCGTTCCTCGGTTAAACGTCAATTGTAATTGTCCAACTTTAATCATGCTTACTTCCCTCTTCTTTTTGAGTATTTTTTCAGTTGTTTTGGTAAGACTAAAGCTAAAACCACCAATATTGCGGTAATAAGATTTAGATCTTCTGTACCCACACCGATCTCTTGTAAATATTCATTGCTAAGCGCAAAGGCGATAAATAAACGATATAAGATTGCGCCGAAAATAACAGCCATCATCACCGCCCAGATGCGTTT
The DNA here is from genome assembly GCF_003202915.1 of Gilliamella apicola. Lineage (GTDB taxonomy): Bacteria > Pseudomonadota > Gammaproteobacteria > Enterobacterales > Orbaceae > Gilliamella > Gilliamella apicola_Q. Next base: position 126,571 of record NZ_QGLP01000007.1, on the reverse strand, counting down.
GGTTGGAAATATACTTTCACCGATAATGATTGACGCCAGACCGATAACGATAGTACCTACACCAATAGTAATGTCGGCTCCACCTTGTGTTTGCACAAATAAAGAACCGCCAAGTGCGATTAAGCCATTTGAGATGGCCATGCCTAAAATAGTGATAGCACCAGTGGGAATTCCTTGGGATTTTGCCATGCGTTGATTAGTACCCGTTGCTCTTAGTGCCAATCCGATTTGCGTATTTAAAAATAGATTTAACAGTAACCAAAATACCACAACAAAAGCTAAAACCATAAGTGGTTGCACTAAGTATTGATTACTATAATCTTCATTAATAAATGGAGAGAAAATCGTTCTGGCATCGAGTAAAGATAGATTTGGCGAACCAGCCATTCTCGGGGTTTCATCCATAAGATAAGGGCCTAAACCTAAAATTCTTAGATTTATTGAATAGAGACCTATCATCACGATAATACTTGACAGTAGTTGTAATATGTTAAGTTTAACATATAGTAGCCCTGTCATTGCACCAGCAATACATCCGGCGAACATACCTAAAAAGGTTGCAATCCATGGGTCAATACCAACATACATACATAAGCCGCATATTGCTCCACCAAGCGGGAAACTCGCATCAGCAGTGAGATCGGGGAAATCGAGTAACCGAAATGATATAAACACACCTAAGCTAACTAATGCGTAAATAAGTCCTATTCCAACTGAGCCTAATAAAAATTCAAATGACATGAAAAAATCCACTAAAAAGTAACCGCCAAAATTGGCGGTTTAGTTATTAAAAAACGGTTTAATAAATTATTTTTCAATAATTTTTGCCGCTGATTTTAATACCTCTTCAGATAGAGTGATACCTTGACGCTCAGCAGCTTTTTTATTAATTATTAATTGTGTGATATTACCTATTTGTGGTGGAATATCACCTGGTTTTTCACCGTTAAGAATTCGAATAACAATTTTACCAGCTTGATGACCAAGATCATAATAACTCATTCCCAAAGCTGCAATAGCACCTCGTTCAGCCGACTCTGGATTTGATGCAACAAGAGGAATTTTGTTTTCATTGGCAACTTTTGCTAACGCTTCATAAGCTGAAACCACGTTATTATCGGTGGTTGTGTAGATCAAATCAACTTTTCCTTTCAAACTTATTGCAGCGGTTGAGATATCTGATGTGCGTTGAGCTGGAGCAGCAATAATTTTCATGCCACGTTTTTCGAGTGCAATTTGTAATTCTTTAAGTACAATTGTTGAATTTACTTCGCTCGGACTGTAAACGTAACCAATATTTTTGGCATCAGGTTTAATTTTTAACATCATATCGATTTGTGGTTCTAATGATAAGGCATCTGACACACCGGTTACATTGGTTTTAGACGCATCCCAACTTGGTGTCAATTTAGCCGCAACCGGATCGGTAACTGCGGTAAACACGATAGGAATTGATTTGGTTGTCGCCACTAAAGCTTGGGTACTTGGTGTGGCAATTCCAACGATAACATCAGGTTTATTGGCAACAAATTGCTTAGCGATTTGCGCTGCATTAGCACTACTACCTTGGGCACTAGCAAATTGCAATTTTAAGTTTTGACCTGCAATATAGCCATTGTCTTTTAATTCATCTTCAACACCTTTGCGAACATTGTCGAGTGCAGGATGCTCTACAATAGAGGTGATTGCGACATATTTTTGCTCAGATTTATCATCTGCTGATGAATAAAATGTTACTGCTGACAAACTAAGTAACATGAAAAGTTTGATGATTGAATTTCGCATTTGGTACTCCTGTAATATTTATTTTACAACCAATCTAAATTTTTATTCACTATAAAGCAAAAACAGATAATTTTCTATATTTAAAAGAAAGTATAAGTGTAAATATTATATTACATTTTATAGAAAACCCTTGTTAATAACGCCGTTTTACCAATGATAAATTAAAAATATTTTTGCTTGCGGAAAATAAGGGCTTGCACATCCTTTACCCATTAAAAAGCGTAAAGGATTGCATTTATTTGAAGATAGGATTTTATGGTTGACCAACAACTTTATAGGCAGACTTAATCACCTCTGGTGATAAAACAATTCCTTGCTTTTTAGCTGCATCGGTATTGACGACGAGACGCAATGCTTGTCCAATTTCTGGTTTAATATTACCTGGCTCTTCACCATTTAAAACTCGCACTACTAGCTTGCCAGATTGACGACCAACATCATAATAGCTCATGCCATAAGCCGCAACAGCTCCACGTTCAATAGCATCAGGAAACGACGCTAAAAGTGGAATTTTATTTTCATTGGCAAATTTAACTAATGATTCATATGCCGAAACGACATTGTTGTCTGTGGTGGTGTAAATAAGATCAACTTTTCCTTTAAGTGTATTGGCCGCAGTTGAGATATCTGCGGTACGTTGAGCAGGTACCGCTATTAATGATATATTTTGTTGGCTAAGTTGCTGTTGTAGGTTTTTTAGCACTACAGTTGAGTTAATTTCACTAGGACTATAAATATAACCTACAGCTTTTACATTAGGTACAATTTTCTTCATAAACTCAATTTGAGGGCCTATTTCTTGATAATCTGAAACGCCTGTAACATTGTTATGTGTTGGTTCCCAGTTTTTGATTAATTTAGCTGCAATTGGATCGGTAATTCCAGCAAAGATGACTGGGATTTGTTTGGTCGCGGCAACCGTTGCTTGGGCACTTGGTGTCGCTATAGCGACGATAACATCAGGTTTAGCTGCGACAAATTGGCGTGCAATTTGTGCGGCTGTAGCACTACTACCTTGGGCACTTCGATATTGTACCTGTAAGTTTTCATTCAATTTAAAACCACTTGCGATTAACTCGTCTTTTACCCCATCACGGATTTGATCTAATGAAGGATGTTCAACAATTGCTGTTATCGCAACATTTTTTATGGTATCAGCTAAACAGGAAAATGATGTAATTACTAACATCACTATCAATAATAAATAACGTTTCATTATCAAGAACTCATAAACTAGTACAGTGATATTATTTTAGTCTTAATAATTTAAAATGTTAAGTAATATTTTTATAATTAATTATTATAAAAAGATAAAATGTTCCTAATTGAAAATTTTATTTTTGTGCAAAAACAAATGGGTTTATCCCACTTTTTGCGAATCCTTCTTCTTCTGTTTTTATATCTAAGATTAATGATGCTACATCATCGGCAATAACTTCTATGTGAGGATCTTTATCTTGATCTAAAATTTTCAGATAGCTATGACAGGCATCACAACATTCAGTTTTTATTGCTGCCATTTCGTTATCTAATGAGAAATATTGGATATCTTGCATATTATCGCAACAAGTACATTTTACCCGTGGTACATACCATTCGCTTTCACACAAACTACAATGAAGGTATCTTAAACCATTATTACCGCCAAGTTGAATCACACTAGCAACCGGTAGGCTATTACAAACAGGGCATAGCCAACTTTGATCAGTATTTTCAGCGACTGCTTTTCCTTTAATTTGATTAGCCAGTTGACTGTAATAAACCGATAATGCAGACCAAATAAATATAGATTCGTTGCCTTCGACTAGATCAAATTTACCTTGTAGTAAACTAATTGCTTTTTCTTGAAGTTGTTCAGGATTATTTTGTTTTAATCGTTGAATTACGGCATCGATTTGTTCGCTGGTATCGGAAAAAGAATTTAATAGTTCAGATAAATAATCTTGCCAAATATCATTTAATGGTAAATTCTCTAAACTTAATGGCGCTAAGTCATTATTGAGTAAATTTGGTGCTTCAATAGTGTTTTGTTGGTTAATTAATTTGGCTTGTTGCTCTGCTATTTTTGCACAAAATAGTAAATAATCGCTTAATGGGTTATTTTCGGCTAAAGTTTTTAAACGTGCCGCGCGGTGAATATAAAGTGTTTTCGTTGATGGATAAAATAGCAATGGGATCTGCCTAATTACTGAGCTTATATTTTGTTGTTCGAGTTGTTCTTGCGAAATGATTTTTATACTCATTATTGATTACCACTTTGAGGTTTTATCCAGAATTGATTTAGCCATTTAGCTAATCTGCTGATTAATATCAGCAGATCTACTATTAGACTTTATAAAGCAGGTTTTTGCTCAGTTTGCGGTGATTGTTCAACCTTAGTTTCACTTTCGGCATTAAGTTCTTGCTGATAAACTTTTTTCATTTCTTCTTCGTACCATGATGAATGATTTTTAAGCGCCCAAGCTCGAGAAACATAGCCAGTTATCATACCTTTTATTGAACCTTTTACCCAAAGTGCCATATAAGCATGCCCAATGGCTAATAAAATAAGACATATAGCTGCAAAAGAATGTAAAAATATGGCAATACGGACTATTTGAATTGGGAAATAATCGGAAACATAGCGACGCCACATAATTAAGCCTGTAACAAATAGTACAAAGATTAAACTCATAATGCACCAGAATAAAAATTTCTGACCAACATTATATTTACCAATTGGAATGCCTTCTTCTTTTCCCATAATGACGTTTTTAAAGTTTTTAATCCATAAAAGGTCATTTTTATTTGGAATATTGTGATGAGCGAGTTTGATAAACATAAACATGAGTAAAAAGAAGACCACACAACCAATGATAGGATGTAGGGCTCTTAGCAATTGTGGAGTGCCAAGGAATAATCCAAATAGTTTAATGGATGGAAAAAACAGCGCTAAACCAGATAATGCAGTTAAAATAAACAGGCAGACCATACACCAGTGACAGAAGCGTACAATAAGTGATGTTCTTAATATCATTCCTTTCTTATTCATGACGAGCCTCCGATTGTGATGAATTAGGGCTATTTTTTCGGCCAAAAATCGGTAGTCCTAAACGTGTTCTTGCTTGTTTATCCGCTTCTTTCTCGTGTTCAATATCCTCTTCGTCGACTTCAACTGCACCTACTCCCATATAGTGGAACAGTAATCCACCAAAAGTGGCAACAAAAGTAGCCGCCGACAATGGTTTCCAAGCGCCTTTCCAGAATTTAACAATTTCACTAATTTGCGGGTCTTTTGGTAAGCCATGATAAAGTTCAGGTTGATCGGCATGATGTAAAACATACATAACATGTGTGCCACCCACACCTTCTGGATTATAGAGACCAGCGTGTTCAAATCCACGTTTTTTCAAATCAGTAATTCGATGCTCGGCATGACGAATCATATCTTGTTTGGTGCCAAAATGAATCGCTCCCGTTGGGCAAGTTTTTACACAAGCTGGCTCTTGGCCAACTGCGACGCGATCAACACATAATGTGCATTTATACGAATGATTATCTTCTTTGCTGACACGCGGAATATTAAATGGACAACCAGCAACACAATAACCGCACCCTATGCAGTGTTCCGATTGAAAATCAACAATACCATTTGCATATTGGATGATTGCTCCTTCTGATGGACACGCTTTTAAACAACCGGGATCGGCGCAGTGCATACAACCATCTTTACGAATAAGCCATTCAAATTTGCCATTAATTTCAACTTCTGAATAGCGCATAACGGTCCATGCTTTAGGTTCTAAGTCGGCAGGGTTGTCATAAACACCGACGCTATTACCTATTTCGGCACGCAGATCATTCCATTCGCTACAAGCTACCTGACATGCTTTACAACCGATACAGGTGGTAACGTCAATTAATTTAGCCACTTCTTGCTGATAATCTCGAGCCCGAGGTGCAGGGGTTAAAGCGTTAGTTGCTGAGCGGCGAATAATATCTTGAGTTTGTAATGACATAATTTATCTCCCTCCTTATGCCGCTGTGGTAACTTTTTCGATGTTAACTAAAAACGACTTATATTCAGGTGTTTGTGAATTAGCATCACCTAAATGTGGTGTTAATTCATTAACCAAGAAGCCTTTTTTCGTTTGCCCAGTGAATCCCCATACAATTGGAATTCCGATGGTTTCGATCTCTTTACCATCAACTGTCAAAGTTGGTAAACGTTTTGTCACAACTGCTTTGGCTTTGATGTAACCTCGATATGAGGTAACTTTAACCGTATCACCTAGTTTTATGCCTTTTTTATTAGCAAGATTTTCACTCAGTTCAATAAATTGTTCCGGTTGTGTGATGGATGCTAATCTCGCATGTTGCGTCCAGAAGTGGAAGTGTTCAGTAATACTGTATGTGGTGCCAACATAAGGAAACTCATCTGCTTTACCTAAGCGAGCTAAATCCTCTTTAAATGCTCGAGCAACTGGGCTATTAACTTGTTTAGGATGCATAGGATTATTGGAAATTGGTGTTTCAAATGGCTCATAATGTTCAGGGAATGGACCATCAACCAAACGATTTAAGCAGAATAATCCACCTAAACCGTCATTATTCATGATAAATGCACCGGCACCAGAGCTTGGTGATAATGTACCGGTAAAGTCAGCGACATCATTACCATCCCAATTTGTACCGTTCCATTTGATTAACACTCGATTTGGATCCCATGGTTTACCATTTTCGTCGGCAGAGGCTCGGTTATACAATACTCGTCGATTCATTGGCCATGCCCATGCCCAACCAGCATGGATACCTTTACCTGATGGATCACTAGGATCGCGGCGAGCCATTAGATTACCTTGCTCAGTCCAAGAGCCACAGAATATCCAGATCCCTGATGAGGTAGATCCGTCAGCTTTTAATTGTGAAAAACCGCTTAATAGTTGACCTTTTTTCAGGATGACATTGCCACTGTTATCCGTTAAGTCTGCTAATGCTCGACCATTACACTCTTTAGCGAGTTCTTCAGCCGATGGGCCTTCTGGATCTAGGTAATCCCAGCTTAAATTGTTAATTGGTTCGTGGTAAGCACCACCTTCTTCTTTATAAAGCTCTTTAATTCTTAGGTAAATGCGGGCAATAATCTCTGGATCATAAAGTGATTCGTAAGGTGGTCTGGCTGCTGCCCAGTGCCATTGTAATAAACGTGATGAGTTAACAATTGTGCCGTTTTCTTCTGCAAAGCAGTTAGCAGGAAGCCTAAATACCTCGGTTTGAATTTTGCTTGGATCAACATCATTGGATTCGCCATGGTTTTTCCAAAACTCAGCGGTTTCGGTTGGCATTGGATCAATGCTAACTAAAAATTTAAGCTTAGATAATCCATCACGAATACTATTTTTATCAGGAAGAGCTGCTAATGGGTTGAAACCTTGGCAAATAAAACCGTTAGCTTGACCATCACGCATCATTTTGCTGAATCTTAAAACATCATAGGTTTTATCCGATTTTGGTAACCAATCAAATCCCCAATTGTTATCTTGAGTGGCATTCTCACCATACATTGCTTTCATAAAGCTAACAAAGAATTTCGGGTAATTCCCCCAAAAATTGACCTCATTTGGACCAAGTGGTTTAGGGGTTTTTTCTGTCAGATATTGCTCAAGTGAAGTTTGCGATTCTTTTGGTAAGTCAAGATAAGCAGGCAAACGATTAGAGAGTAAACCAACATCGGTTAAACCTTGAATATTGGAGTGACCACGCAGCGCATTTATACCGCCCCCCATGACACCAATATTACCAAGAATCAATTGAATCATTGCCGCGGTACGAATAATTTGCGAACCATAAGTATGTTGAGTCCAACCTAAGGCATATAAGAAAGTTGCTGCACGATCGTTGGTTTTGGTACTGGCGAGTGAACGGCAAACATGTAAAAAACCATCTATTGGACTACCGGTAACTTTATTTACCATTTCTGGCGTATAGCGACTTACATGTTGTTTTAATAAATTCCATACACAACGTGGGTGACTTAGGGTTTTATCTCTTAATGCATAACCATTTTCATCTTTTTGATATGCCCAGCTGGTTTGATCGTATTGGCGGTTAGCAGCATCATAACCACTGAACAAACCATTATTAGCATCAAAGTTAAAATCATCACGGACAATTAAACTGGCATTAGAGTGGGTAACCAGATATTCAAAATTTACTTCGTTATGTGAGATAAGGTAGTTAATAATGCCAAGTAAAAAAGCAATGTCAGAACCAGCACGAATTGGTACATAATGATCGGCGACGGAGGCCGTTCGATGAAAACGTGGATCAATCGCAATCAGTTCCGCGCCGTTAGTAATTTTGGCTTCAATTGCCCATTTAAATCCAACAGGGTGGGCTTCTGCTGCATTCCCGCCCATAACAATAACCACATTAGCATTTTTGATATCATTCCAATTATTGGTCATCGCGCCTCGACCGAATGTCGCAGCTAAGCTAGAAACAGAAGGACCATGACAAACCCTAGCTTGGGTTTCGAGGCTTAACATCCCTAATGAGCGAGCAACTTTAAAGGCTAACCACCCCGTTTCATTACTCGCTGCTGAGGTAACCAACCAGCCGGTTGTTGTCCAGCGATTAACGGTTGTACCTTGTGCATTTTTCTCTTGGAAATTTTTATCGCGGTCAGCTTTCATTAATCGTGCAATACGATCAATTGCTTCATCCCAACTAATCCGTTGCCATTTGTCAGAACCAGGAGCACGATATTCAGGATATTTAACCCGTTGTTCACTTTTAATATAGTCGAGCACACCGGCGCCTTTTGGACAAAGTGAGCCACGACTAACGGGATGATCCGGGTCGCCTTCAATATGAAAAATAGACGATTCGGCATTTTTAGCACCATCTCCTCGGCTATAAAGGAGCATTCCACATCCAACGGAACAATAGGTACAATTATTTCGCGTTTCTTTTGATTTTAATAATTTATATTGGCGAGTTTCTGCAAGCGCTATACTCGGCGCCAGTCCGAGGGTAGCAACTGTTGTTCCTGCCATGCCACCAGCGCAGATCTTAAAGAACTGTCTTCGGTTAAATAGCATATGAACTCCTTAAAAAGCTGACATTACATTTTATAATTTAGTTTTTTGGGGGGATATCATTAACATCCTTATTAATTGTAATGATAATATTTAATTGGATGGAAATAAAGGGATAAATATTGAAAAGGTTGACATATGTCAAAAAAATAGTTGCACTATTTATTTAATTACTTAATTATGGGTATTGAAAGAATAAAATTATTTAAAAAATAGTGATAAAGATAGAAAAGTTGATGTTTTATTTAATGATTGTGTTTATAAGGCTTACCCAAAATAATCAGGTAAGCCCTAGATAATCTAATTATGATGGATTAATTTCGTCAATTGTCTGCATTACTCGGTTGGTGATTAATGGTTTAAGTATTTTATTCATAGTGTCAATTTTCGCTAAATTGGCATCGTCTTTATCATCTAAATAACCTTGTTCACGAAGTGAAGCAACTAAGGTTGAAAAAACACCTTTATCAAAAAATTCAGGGGCATTTATACCATGTAATATTGATAACCGTTCTGCAATTAAACGCCCTTCTTTTTCTAATGTTGCACGACTAATGGTTGGATCTTTTTGTAACAATGAAAATGCGATGACATAGCGTTGCAATGTATCTCGGGATGATGATGCTAACAACTGTAATCCTGACATTTTCAAGTAATTCAACGTTAATTTATCCGGTGCATAACTGATTAGATTCAATTCAGCGTATGTCTCAATAATTTTATTCACATATTCAGTTAATTGCTCTTCATTATGATATAAAAATAATTCAGATTTTATTAAAGGAAAGAGTAATTTTACTTGTCTAAGTACTTCGTCAGCTGAAATGCGATTATTCTTAAGTAAAATTCTAGCCACAATTGCCGGTATAATCAGTAAATGTTGAATATTATTGCGATAATAGGTCATCAATACCGCTTGTTCGGTAGTTAATCCCACCATTTCACCCACTTCATCGGTGGTAATAACAAATTTACCCATCTCTTTGGCATGCTCAAACATCTGTTCAGCAGTTTGATCAGGAATGGTAATCAAATCAGAATAAGGAATGTTTTTTAATAATTTTAAGAGATAATCAATATTTTCTAATAATTTTACTTTGGTTAATGTACATTGGTCAGCAGCTAACAATATTGAACAACATAAATTCATGGCATTAATTGCCGCTGAAGAGTTGATATGCTCCATTATTTGTTTGGCAAGTAGGTTAGTTGTTGGCGTTAACCAGCTAGGACGCTGCATTCCGCTTGGATCAATCGCATCTCGCCACTCAGGTATTTGTTGATTTAGAAATTGATTTAAAGGTATTGGATTACCAAAGTTAACGTAGCCAAAGCCTAATTTTTTTAATTTTAAGAAGGCTTTAATGGTACTCCATAGACTCTCTTTTTCTTTTTTAGCACCGCGAAGCTCATTAGCATAAGTGGCAACTTCTAAAACATGTTCGTAACCGATATAGACAGGAACAATTGTGATTGGGCGATTGTCACCACGTAATAAAGTTTGGACTGTCATCATCAGCATTCCAGTTTTAGGATCGAGTAGTCTTCCGGTACGTGAACGCCCACCTTCAATGAAATATTCGACGGCATAACCGCGAATAAATAATTCTGCTAGATACTCTCTAAAGACCGCAGTATAAAGTTTGTTACCCTTAAATGAACGACGGATAAAAAATGCCCCTAAGCGTCTAAAGATAGGACCGGCAGGCCAGAAATTTAAATTGATACCGGCTGCAATATGTGGTGGCACCAATCCTTGTCGATAAAGTACATAAGATAACAATAAATAATCCATATGACTGCGATGACATGGCGCGTAAACTATTTCGTGACCATTTTCTGCTAGCTCTCGGACTGGGTCAGCATTGGTGACTTTTAAACCTTGGTAAAGCCTATTCCAAGCCCAAGTGAGAACAAAATCAGTCACTCTCAACATACGGTAAGAAAAATTAGCCGCAATTTCATTCAACAGGGATAAAGCACTCTTTTGGGCTTTATCTAGCCCAATGTTTTTACTTTTAGCTTCTTCTTTTATTGCTTCAGCAAGCGCTGGATTCGTTAATAATTTATTGAGCATTTGTTGTCGAACCGGCAATGTTGGCCCAACAGAAGCAGTTCGTTGTTTGGCAAAATGAATGCGTGCTACCCGCGAAAGTTTATGCGCTAGAACAGAAATATCTTGTTTATCATTAACTTTAATATTTTTAAAAGATACTGTTCGCGAAAACCGAGTATAACAGTCACGACCAGAAATTAAGATTTTATACAGTTTATAGGTAGCCCCTAACACTTGCAGTGAAGGGATTTTTTTGCCTTCCTTATCCGGTTTCCGCCCAAACATCACAGATACTGGCAACATTTGGATATCCAGTTCATCATTTTGTTGGTGAGCTGAAATATATTCTCTTAAAATTTCAATTGTTTTACTTTTTTGCTTATTTGAAGCAAAAATGCCCGGTCCTTTATCGATATAAATATAAGCCGGTACAGTTTTACCATTGATCTCAATGCCTAATAACGGATCGGGTAAATCATATTTAAGGCAAAGTGATCTCACTACCATTAAGTCAATTTGAGAGTTATAAGGTAGCACATACAAAATTGGCCGATGGATATCGAGCTCCAATTCAGTAATGGGATCAGTTGGAATGGGTTTACTTTTAACAAAAAGCTTAACAGGGATCTGAATTAGTGAAAAATAGATTTTTGTCCACCAAGAAAACATAAAAATAAACCTCATACTTTGTTGCTAATTGTATACTTAAATCATGTTAAGTTATTCATTTACCAACTTAATAATGAATGTTTAAGCTGTAAATTGCTATCTTATTTTAAAATAAGAAACGTTAATTCAAGTATATATACATTATTGTATAGCTGTTAGCAAATTTGCATAATATTGTAGTTATTACCACAATATTATGATAATGACTGCTTATTATAAAGGTTTATTTAGACCAATACCATATTGAACATTAAATGAACTTGAACGCTAATTAAAGTGGTTAATAACAGTAATGTTTTTTTAATTCCTAAATTAATTATGTTTAATTAGCTACACAAACATTAAACTGCTAATAAGTTCTCTTTTGTTTTGCCTAAAAAAATAATTTATCCGCAGTAAGCGTATACTAACAATTGCACTTTAAATAGCTATCGCCTAGAATAACCACCTTTCTCTCGCTACAAAGAATCTATCTATGAATACTATTTTTGAGCTATTTTCCTCAGTAAATGCAGTTGTTGTTGCGGTCATTTTAATGTTGGTACTTTCGCTTTGCCGTGTTCATGTGGTTATTAGCTTGATTATTGGGGCATTTGTCGGTGGTTTGTGTAGTCATTTAACACTAAAAGAAACGATTGATGCTTTTAATACCGGGATAAGTAATGGGGCTAATATTGCTCTATCTTACGCTATGCTTGGTGCCTTTGCGGTGGCAATTTCAAAATCAGGATTACCAGAATTATTAGCTGATAAAGCTATCAAACAATTAACGACCAATGATGCGAAAACACGGATTAAATGGTTGTTAATTATTATTATTGGCTTAGTTAGTATTTCCTCACAAAACATTATCCCAATTCATATCGCCTTTATTCCGTTGTTAATTCCACCACTTTTATATGTGATGTCGAAACTACAATTAGATAGACGCATGATTGCTTGTATTATGACATTTGGTTTAATTACCCCATATATGTTCTTACCGGTTGGATTTGGTAATATCTTCTTAAATCAAATCTTGTTAAAAAACATTATTTCGTCAGGAATGGATGTTAGTCATGTTAATGTTATGCATGCAATGGCTATTCCGGCTTTGGGGATGTTTGTTGGTCTACTTTGGGCTATTTTTATCAGTTATCGTAAACCAAGAGAGTATAAACTTATTCATGAAAAGAGTCATGCTGAAGCATTTAGTAATGTAAGTACGCGTTCACTTATTGTCTCACTATTAGCCATCGCTCTTTCTTTTACCGTGCAACTTTATACTGGATCGATGATTTTAGGTGCTTTAATCGGCTTTATTTGCTTTATCGTATCAGGGTCAATTAAATGGGGCGAAGCAGACGGAATCTTTACTGATGGTATCAAAATGATGGCGATGATTGGCTTTGTGATGATATCTGCGCAAGGATTTGCTGAAGTACTAAAACAGACTCATGAAATCGAACCATTAGTTGTCAATAGTGCTGCGTTATTTGCCGGTAACAAAGTGGTGGCATCTTTTATGATGATGTTAGTTGGCTTGGTGATTACCCTAGGTATTGGTTCATCTTTCTCAACGGTACCTATTATTGCGGCTATTTATGTTCCACTATGTGTTCAGCTAGGGTTTTCACCAATTGCTACAGTCTGTTTAATTGGTGCCTCAGGAGCGATTGGTGACGCAGGTTCACCGCCTTCAGATACTATTTTAGCCACTTCAGCTGGTTTAAACAGTGATGGTCAGCATGATCATATAAGAGATAGTGTTATTCCAACCTTTACCCATTTTAATATTCCATTATTTATTGCTGGTTGGGTGGGATCATTGATTCTTTAATCAATACAAAGAATTAAGGCTATTATTAGTTATGAATAAAAAGTCATACCAAAACATTCGTGCGCTTTGTGCAAAAGCTGTTTTTGCGGTGCTTGAAGACGGGCAATCACTCAGTACCGCGTTAGCATCTTTAAATCACCAAGTTGCCGATAAAGATAAAGCACTAATTCAAGAGATCAGCTTTGGTGTGATGCGCGTATTGCCAGAGCTTAATTTCTATATTCATCATTTAATGAAAAAAGTGCTGACGGGTAAAAATAGAGTTTTACATTATCTATTATTGGTCGGACTTTACCAGATTCTTTATACCCGAATTCCTGAGCATGCCGCAGTGGCTGAAACAGTTGGTGCGGTTAATGATTTAAAAAAAACGCAATTAAAAGGTGTGATTAATGGTGTTTTACGTGAATTTTTACGCCAACAGGCATCATTAAAACAAAAATTTCAGCAAGATAGTAAACAACAAATTAGTCAGACCTTACATCCTAGTTGGTTATTAAATCGTTTAAAATCAGCTTATCCAGAGCAGTGGCAAGCAATTGTTGCGGCGAATAATCAAAAGCCACCGATGTGGCTGCGAGTTAATCTTAATCACTATTCGGTAAGTGAATACCAACAACTACTTCAAGCGCAGCAAATTGCTTCCGAGAGTTGTGCTGATATCCCCGGTGCGCTTCGCTTAACTACAGCGGTGAATGTGAATAAATTACCGTTTTTTGCTGAAGGCGCGGTAACCGTACAAGATTTATCGGCACAATATGCGGCTTATCTATTAGCCCCTAAAAATGGTGAGCAGATTTTAGATATGTGTGCTGCACCTGGCGGTAAAACCACCCATATTTTAGAACTAGCGCCAACAGCTAATGTATTAGCTGTAGATGTTGATGCCAACCGAGTTAAACGAATAGATGAAAATTTAACTCGGCTCAAACAGCATGCGCAAGTCAAAGTCGGTGATGGTTTAACCCCTGAAAAGTGGTGTGATGGGCGCCTGTTTGATCGTATTTTACTCGATGCACCTTGTTCGGCGACCGGCGTTATTCGTCGTCACCCAGATATAAAATGGTTGCGTCGTGATAGCGATATTGCTCAACTTACTGAGTTGCAATATGCTATTTTAACTCGTATATGGCCTTATTTAAAAACAGGTGGCACTTTAGTTTATGCCACTTGCTCCGTATTACCAGAAGAAAATAAATTACAGATTTGCCGTTTTTTAAAAGAAAATCCTAATGCCAAACAGCAGGGGGAACTAAGACAGTTTTTACCGACTGAATTGGGCGGTGATGGTTTCTTTTATGCGGTGTTAAATAAAGTGTAGTTATTATGCGTGATGATTTATGCTTTAAACATGGATCATCACAATTAAACTATTAACGATATTTTTCAATCAGCGCTACTAATTTTTCACTATGTTGTTTTGCTTTAGCTTGTATATCATTTTGCTCAGAGGTTACAGGTGATACCCCATATAAAACAATCGGTGTTAGGTATTGCATTTGGCTATAAAGTGTTGATAGTTTTACTGGTTCATGCAGATGATTGATAATATCAACGTCATAATCACTATAATTTTGCTCAACTTGGCCGATAGTTAAACTGGTAAGTAATTTTTTATCTTTCAATTTATCGCCTTTTGAACCATAGGCAAATTGATAGGTAAACACTTCATCAAACCATAATTTCAGTATCGCTGGCATGTTAAACCAATACATTGGGTATTGTAAAATGATTAGCTCATGTCTTAGTAATGCGGATTGTTCTTCCGCTACATTGATTTGGTAGTTTGGATAAAGCTGATGAATATTTCGAACTTCAAGATATTTAACTTTATTTTGTAAAGTTGCAACAATAGTTTTATTGGCTGTTGATTGTTCAAAATGGGGATGGCCTAAAATAATTAATGGCATAATATTTCCTTTATTTTTATACTATAAAAAATAGAGTTACTCTATTTAGTTTAGTGATTAATACTTTTTAAGCAATATCTATCAAACTTGATAGTATAGTTAGGAATATTTATGCAAAGTGCTGAAGAACGGCCGCTAAAACGCTATAACAATAAAATTTATTATTGTCCAATAAGTTTAGCAATGGATTTAATCGGTGGAAAGTGGAAAGGGGTTATTCTCTATTATCTGCTGTCTGGTGAAAAACGATTTAGTGAGTTAAAGATCTTGATTCCCGAAATCACTGATATGACGCTAACTATCCAACTAAAAAAACTGGAAGAAGATGGGCTTATTATTCGCAGTGTCTATGGCAAAAAGCCACCACTTAAGGTGTTATATAAATTAACGCCACTGGGTGAAAAAATTGGCCCAGCACTTGAACAACTATGTTTGTGGGGGCTAGCGGTTTGACGTTTGTTTGCACTTTCTAATTCGGACTTATTAACAAATAATCAATTAAATATTTAGTCAAAAAAGTTGAGGAACGAGGTTTTTTAAATTGCAAAATTGATTAAATAACCTCTTATAATCCTTACTTGGACAATCTTTGGCAGATATGGTAAATTCCGAATCTGATTTGCACTTTTAAGACTTTCGAAATATGGCTTACACATTAACCTATAGTGATCTCCCAGAGAATATACAACATTGGCAAGGTTTACCTTTGTCTTTAAATGGTTGTGAAGTAGTTCCATTAGATTACAATGCCGGAAAAACTGGTTGGATTATTTATGGAAAAAAGTTAAACAAAACATTACTGTCGAAATTTCAAAGACAACTTGCAATGCCGATGGTAGTGGTTTCATCGTGGAAAATTAAAACCTATCAAATTGTGCGTATTGCTGGCGTAATGCCGAAAAAAGCCAAATCGATTTCGTTAACCTTAGGAATTGATGTTGCGCCAATTGATAATTTACCTTCATTACATTCTCCAGGCTTGTTGGTCATGGATATGGACTCAACGGCTATTGGTATTGAATGTATCGATGAGTTGGCAAAACTTCAGGGCGTCGGTGAACAAGTTGCCGCGGTCACCGAGCTTGCTATGCGCGGTGAACTCGATTTTGCCACTAGCTTACGCAAACGCGTGGCAACTTTAAAAGGTGCAGAGCAAACTATTTTAGAACAGGTAAAAGAGGGCTTGCCATTAACTCCTGGATTAACTTATTTAGTTAAGGAGTTACATAAAAAAAATTGGCATGTTGCCATTGTTTCCGGTGGATTCACCTATTTTGCCGACCATTTAAAACAGAAGCTAAAACTAATAGATGCTCATGCTAATGAGTTAGAAATTAAAAATGGTAAGCTAACTGGTAAAGTGATCGGCCAAATTGTTGATGCTAAATATAAAGCTCGAACCTTGCAACAATTAGCTACCTCTTTAGATATTCCTATTGAGCAGACGGTTGCAATAGGTGATGGCGCCAATGATTTAATGATGATTAGAATTGCTGGACTTGGTGTTGCTTATCACGGCAAACCTAAAGTCGTTGAAAAAGCAAGAATTAGTATCAATTATGCCGATTTAACTGGTTTATGGTGCATCTTATCAACCAGTTTACTAAGTGAAGGTTAGGAGAAAAATTTGGCCAAAACCGTAAAGCGCGCTTATGTTTGTAATGATTGTGGCGCGGACTATCCTCGTTGGCAAGGTCAATGTAGTGCTTGTCATGCTTGGAATACGATTACTGAAGTAAGGTTAGCGAGTACTTCGTCACGTAATGATCGATTAACCGGTTATGCAGGTGGCGCCGGGCAAACTAGAATCCAAAAACTATCTGAAATTAGTCTTGAGGCCTTGCCAAGATTTTCAACCGGTTTTTCTGAATTTGACCGAGTACTAGGCGGTGGTGTGGTGCCGGGTAGTGCTATCTTAATTGGTGGTAATCCCGGTGCCGGTAAAAGTACTTTGCTATTGCAAACCATGAGTAAACTTTCGGCACAAATGAATACGCTTTACGTTACTGGTGAGGAATCACTACAACAAGTGGCGATGCGTGCCCACCGTTTGGGTTTACCAACTGATAATATTAATATGTTGTCTGAGACAAGTATTGAGCAGATCTGTTTACTGGCCGAACAGTCTCAACCCAAATTAATGGTTATCGACTCAATTCAAGTGATGCATCTTGCTGATATTCAATCTTCACCGGGTAGTGTGGCACAAGTTCGTGAAACAGCAGCTTATTTAACCCGGTTTGCCAAAACCAAAGGAATTGCCATTATCATGGTTGGCCATGTGACTAAAGATGGATCACTGGCTGGGCCTAAAGTCCTTGAACACTGTATTGACTGTTCGATTTTACTCGATGGCGATGCTGATTCTCGATTCCGTACTTTACGCAGCCATAAAAATCGCTTCGGAGCGGTAAATGAACTAGGTGTGTTTGCCATGACAGAACAAGGATTGAAAGAGGTTAGTAATCCATCTGCAATCTTTTTAAGTCGTGGTGAAGAGATCTTATCAGGGAGTTCGGTAATGGTATTATGGGAAGGAACTCGCCCATTACTGGTTGAAATCCAAGCATTAGTCGATCATTCGGTTTATGGCAATCCAAGACGAGTAACCGTCGGACTTGATCAAAATCGGTTAGCGCTTTTACTCGCCGTTCTACATCGTCATGGGGGGTTACAAATGGCCGACCAAGATATTTTTGTTAATGTTGTCGGTGGGGTAAAAGTAACCGAAACCAGTGCCGATTTAGCATTAATTGCCGCATTGGTATCGAGTTTTCGCAATCGGCCTTTGCCACAGGATGTGGTAATTTTTGGTGAAATAGGACTAGGTGGTGAAATTCGACCTGTACCAAGTGGCCAAGAACGTATTTCAGAGGCGGCTAAACATGGCTTTAAAAAAGCAATTGTACCTATTGCCAATATGCCAAAGAAAAAACCAGAAAATATGCAGATTTTTGCCGTTAAGAAAGTAGCAGAAGCGTTAGATATTTTAAGTAATTTTTAATTTGCGCTATAACTGCTAAATATGCCGCCGATTTCGATATCGGCGGAGAGTAATTGCTTTATATTAAGATTAATTAATAACAAATTTCATAACAAGGTTGATAAGCACTGCCTCCAGGTAGCTTCATACGGTCTTGTTTCACATAGCTAAGCAGTAAATTATCTAACTGCTTCATGATTTCTGGATCACCTTGCAATTTATAACGGCCATGCTCAGCAATTTGTTTCATCCCGAACTCTTTAACATTACCGGCCACAATACCAGAAAAAGCTCGACGTAAATCAGCTGCTAATAATTCAACAGGTTGATCTTTATGTAGATTGAGGGATGCCATGTTTTCATGGGTTGGTTCAAATGGGTGCTGTAGTGCTTCATCTATTTTCAGTAACCAGTTAAATCCGTAAGCATCGCCAGTCGCTAACCGTGATGATTTCACCTGTTTTACGCCATGTTTCATGATGCGAGCGACTTGTTCCGGCGAATCAATGATAATTTCATACAGCTTAGTCGCTTCTTCACCTAAGGTATTACGGATAAATTGGTCAATCGCCGCAAAATAATCTTTACACTCTTTGGGACCAGTCAAAATAATTGGTAAAGTCTGATTTTTATTGGCAGGATTGAGCATAATCCCCAATATATAAAGTAATTCTTCCGCGGTACCAGGGCCACCAGGAAAGATAACAATACCATGCGCCATACGTACAAACGCTTCAAGTCGTTTTTCAATGTCAGGCATAATAATCAGCTCATTAACTAATGCGTTTGGTGGTTCGGCGGCAATAATGGATGGTTCGGTCATACCAATAAAACGACTATCTTTGATACGTTGTTGTGCATGACCAACAGCAGCACCTTTCATCGGGGCTTCCATAATTCCCGGACCACAGCCAGTACAGATATTTAGTTCACGTAGCCCTAGTTGCATACCAACTTGACGAGCATAATAATATTCGTTTTCATTGATAGAATGACCTCCCCAACAAACAATTAAGTTAGGTTCTTCACCAACATGTAGCGCATTGGCATTACGTAGAATAGAAAAAACCAGATTGGTGATATAATAGGAGCGATCTTTTTCAAGCTTCTCATTGGGTACCAAATGTTTAATTGCGGTAATTTGGCCATTTAAAAAAAGAATATCACGTAAAACAGCAAACAGATTGGCTTGAATTGAGCGAATGATTCGTTTATCAACAAATGCACTTTCGGGCGCATTAATCAGTTCTAATTTAACACCACGCTCTTTGCTGATAACGTTAATTTCGAAAGATTTAAATCTATCCAATAATTCTTGGGTATTATCGGTTTTACTGCCCGCATTAAGAGTAGCCAATGAACAATTTCTATATAATTGATAAAGTTCGCTATTTGCTGATTTCTTTAAAATATCAACTTCAGCCTGCGCAAGTAAATCCATTGATCCTAATGGGCTAATATGGGTGATCATCACAACCTCCATTTGACGGTTTTATTGACAAGAGGACTATATATACTTGAACCAGTTAAATAAGTAAAGTGGATAAAAACTTTACTTAACACAATCACAATATTATTAGAATTTGTAATAAAAATATAGGTAAGATGATTTACCTATATTTGCTATAATTTGTTTGATAAAGGTATGCAATTTTCGCGTTTGTCTTGAGCATCATCATATCTTACAGAAAAAGAGGTATCACTTTCTTTTTGACCTTCATATCTAATATTTATAATGCATTCAAAATTTTCACTATATTCCAAATCCATGTTCCTGTTCTCTGTCTTAAAATATTTACCTATCTGTGGTTGTGAGGAAGATAGTGATCCATAACATAAGTAAATTACACTGCATATTATTAATATAAATATCAAAATAAGAAACCCAATTTTTTTTCGTCGTTTTTGGGAGTTAGTTGTTGTAACTATCGTTTTATTCATCTTTTATATTCCGTATTAAGTTGCTGATATTAAGCTGCTATATTATTGGTGATCAAATTTTAATTTTTAATGTATATCCAAATGCGTTACTGGAATAAAACGATATAGCTTACTGTATTGTTCTAGCCGATTATTAGCTTGAGTCAATTGTTCTGCTGTTAGTTGCTGTTTTAATTCTTCAGCTTTTTCTGCAGCTCGAGGTTGTTGATGTTCTGATAATAGACTATACCAAACATAAGCTAAACTATTATTCTTAGGAACTTCAATGCCTTCCTCATGCATATTGGCCAATTCAAACCAGATTTTATAAACTTCAGAAGATGAAAGTTCTTTGCTGCTTACAGGCTCATAATATTTAAGTTGAGTTAAAGGTGAGCTATTAAATAAAGCAAAGACATTAAAAGAGCGGTAGTTTCCAAATTTAGTAACATCATCTAAATCATTTACTAATAGAGTAATTTTTTGCCGTTGATAGGCGTTATCAACATATTCACTTTGGGATGAGTAATAATTAAATAGTAATCTAGCTGCGTATTGATTACCAGTTTTTAATAGTTCTTTTAAACTTAAAAGCAATTCCTCATCTCTATTATCATAATGCCAATTAGCTCGAGCTCGATCTATTGATTCAATAATCGCATATTGATTTTGCTTATCGATTAAAGATTTTAGCTCTACATCATACTGGTCGGTAGCTATGTAATAATGTGCTTTTAAAAATTGTTTTCTATCATCTTCAAGATTGCTGTTGTCTATCCAAGTAAAAAATTGATCTTGTGGTAGTTTACAGACAAGTGCTTTAGTATTTAATGCTTCGACGACAAAGTATTGTTGAAGAGAGATATCACCTGCGAGAGCAGCATTGACGACTATATCGCAACTCATACTTTGAAACCTACGTGTGTTATGCTTCAACAAACGATAATTAATTTTAGCGGTTGGATTATTTTCCTTTTCAACTTTTAACCAATCTTCACCATCAACTAAAACCGTTGGTGATCGGTAATTCTGCTCATGCTCTATATACTGCGTAGTCAACCAGTCAAAATCAGGATGAGATTTATCAATTGTTATCAAAAAGTTTTGGGCGGCAGCGTAATTTTGTTCAGCCGCTAAATTAAGGTACCGCCAAGCTTCTCGGTAGTTCTGTTTAACACCTCTACCTTTATAATAGATGACACCTAAACGATATTGAGCAGGCATATATCCTGAATTTGCTGCTTGTTGGTAATAGGGTATTGCGGTCTTTGGTTTCTGGTTTAAAAAATCATATACTGTACCTAAACCATATAAAATTTTGGGGTTTTTAGGTTCAAGTTTTAAAGCTGATTGGTAAAGCTCAATTAATTGATCTATTGTTTTTCCATTAATCCTTTGAGCATCTTGATAATAACCATAAGCCATTTTCCTTTCTTTGGCTAGGGCTAATACCGGAGAAATAATCCAAGCTTGATCTGAATCAATAGGATATTTAGATCGTATTTGATCAATTAGTTTTGTATAAAACCTTTCCTCATCTTCTGAATTTTCACCAAATACCAATGCAACATATTTACTTGCATTGGTAGCATAGGCTTGATTCTCCAAAGTGAGAGTTTTCATTTTCTTATTATAAAGATCTGTATGTACAAATTCGTCAAATTCTCTTATGTATAAATCCTTGTTTTTATAAATGGGTTTAATAACATTCAGTAAAAATTCTTTTCCCATTAATTTATCATCAATTGATTCAAATGTTTTACCAAGTTCAAGACCTAAATGATAGTATATGGCAGCTTTTTCAGGATCTTTTTCCACACCTAAACCATTTAAGTAAAACCAAGCTAATTGAAAAGCTATTTTTTGTCTGATACTTTTTTCTATGCCACTACAATTAACAAAAAACATTAGATATTTAGCAGCCCATAAATAATTGGGTTGTTCTAATTTTGTACCGTCTGCTTGACCACCATCTAAGAAATAATCAATTAATTCATATGTTAGCTTTAATGCTCTTTTATCATCCATTTTTTTTAAAGATTGCTCAAGCCAGTATAAAGATTTTACGGGATCATTTAATTTATATTTATACAACCAATAGAGTTCATATTGTGCACTACCATTATGTCCCCAATCTCTGCTACTGCTTGCTAGTTCATAATATTTAATTGCTTTAGTATAATCTTGTTTAACCTCTAAACCCTCTTCATAGAGGTTACCGAGAAAATATTGTGCTTTGCCTACATAAGCTCCCGCTTTAGCTGCTTTTTCCAACCAATACAATCCTTTTTGGATATTTTTAGTAACTGATTTACCTTCAATATAGGCAATACCTAAATTTGTTTGTGCATTTGGATGTGAGTTTTTGGCTGCTTTGGTTAAGAATTCAATATATTTGTCGTCAGATTTATTTTGACATCCTCTTAATTTTTTATTTTGTACTTCAAGATAAAATTGATGAGGGCGACAATCCCAATCATAATTGCTAATGGATGGGTTATAAGCTTGAGCAATTTTATATTGGGCATCACCATCATTGTTATTCATTGCTAATGACCACACTGTTTGCGATATCGTTTCGGCAAAAGCGTTATGTGATGGAATAGAAAAAAGTATTAAGCCAGATAAAATTATAATTTTATTCATTATGTTATTTCCATATAAATAACAAACAACCCATTTTTTAGACAAATGATAAGTTAGTTTAAAAATTAATCCAATAGCGAGATATATTAAATAATATATAATAATCAATCAATTATTAATTTTATTTTTATGGTTATTTTGTGTTATCCGTAGTCAATATCACTTTCTTGTAAGCTAATTTTTGTAACTATCCCAACCTAATTTATAAATAATTTAATTGATTCCAAATGAAAAAATACAATTGTTCTTCTTTTATCCAATTTTATCAACATGATATTTAACAATGATTTAAATATAAATCTAGTATAAAATTATCTTAATTTTAGTCATGAAGAAATTGTGTTATCAATGAAAATGGATTTTTGTTTACTCAGAGGAACGGTCAGTCAGCTAAAAAAGGATATTACCTGATTGGCTGAACGTTATCCGTACCGAGAATGGTAATGAAAAAGTCGAATCTTAGGTAAAAAAATAAATTGTTTTTTATTAGATTGATATTAAATAATTGTCCATAGTCAAAAAATAAACGCTATGCTAGACTAAACTAAACTCTGAAGCTACTTTGCCTAAGTGATAATGTTATTCATATGGTGATTTAGCCGCGGTATAGCGCAGAAATGGCTATGCTTCCCGATTTGGATAAGGTGTTCATTACATATATGCAATTAGTCGATAATTATCAACGTCGATTTCAATACTTACGCTTATCGCTTACTGAACTGTGTAATTTTCAGTGTCAGTATTGTCTACCTAATGGGTATCGACCTAATAAAGATCATCAATTTCTATCGTTAAATGAAATTAACAATGTTGTGTCAACATTTACTGAACTTGGCGTACATAAAATTCGCTTAACTGGCGGTGAACCGACGTTGCGTCGAGATTTTATTGATATTTTGTCAATTATTTCGGCTTATCCGAGTATTAAACAATTGGCAATTACGACCAATGGCTCACGGTTATTAAAAAATGTAGATAGCTGGCAACAAGCAGGACTTAATGCTATTAATATTAGCATTGATAGTTTTTCTCCTTATGTTTTTAAACAGATAACCGGTCAAGATAGACTTATTGAGTTGATTCAAGGCGTTGACAAATCATTAGAAGTTGGCATCAATAAAGTTAAAATTAATACTGTTTTGCTGAGAAATATGAATGATCATCTGGCTGATTATTTAACTTGGATTAAACATCGTCCGGTTGAATTACGTTTTATTGAACTGATGGAGACAACGGAGAGCCGTGAGTTATTTAATCGTTATCATTTAGCCGGTCAGAGGATGGAAGCACAACTTATTGAACAAGGTTGGCAATTACAGTCAAAAGAGGCGTTATCTGGTCCGGCTAAAGTTTATGCCCATAGTGATTATCAGGGTAAAATTGGTCTGATTATGCCTTATTCGCGGGATTTTTGTAAAAGTTGTAATCGATTGCGCGTTTCATCGCTTGGTAAACTTCATTATTGCCTGTTTGGTGATGCCGCAGTTGATTTACGAGATTTGCTAAGCAGTCCAGAACAGAAAGCACAACTTAAGGCACGAGTATTAGCTTCGCTATCAGTAAAACCGGAAAAACATTTATTACATGAGCATAATCTGGGCATTACACCTAATTTATCCTATATCGGAGGTTAACACTCTGTTGTGTTTCGGTACTTGGTTAATTTGCCAATGAGTTGTAGCCCAAGCTAATAACTGTGTTTGTGAGGCATCTTGCCAATTGTCTGGCAATTGTTGACCTAAAAATTGTAATGCTTGTGCGGTTAATAAATTCGCTTTTTTACTATCAATTGGGCTAGCATGATTCTGTTTTGACAGCTTGTTACCATGACTATCTAAAGCCAATGGTAAATGGCAGTAATTGGGTATGGTGAAATTAAATAATCGATAAAGTGAGATCTGTTTAGCAGTTACCGGCAGTAGATCAGCACCGCGAACAATTTCGGTGATCCCTTGATAATTATCATCTAACACCACAATTAAATTATAAGCAAATAGCCCATCTTTGCGATGAATAATAAAATCCTCTAAAGCATTAGCGGAATCAATGGTTTGTTGCCCTCGAATTTTATCATCGAAGGAAAAAATTGGCTGATTTTGCTTTAGTCGGATAGCACATTGTTGTGGGCTATTCGACGCTAAATGTCGCTCACGACAAAAGCCATCATATATACGATCGGTAAGGTTATGAATTCTTTGTCTAGTACAATCACAATAGTAAGCTTCTTGTTTAGAAAGTAATGATGCTAAAACGGATCGATACCGCTGACTACAGTTTGATTGATATAAAACTTGGTCATCCCAATACAGCTCGAAAGCCTCTAAGGCTTTTAATATTAACGATGCGGCGCCTTTTACTTCCCTTGGTGGGTCAATATCTTCAATGCGAACAAGCCATTTACCAAAATTGGCTTTGGCTTGTAGGTAACTACCGAGAGCCGTCACCAACGAACCAAAATGTAATGGTCCAGATGGTGAGGGGGCAAAACGACCAATATATTGCATGGGCGTATTGAATAAAATGACAGTTTAAATGGAATCTACATACCCATTTGTTTTTCACGAAGTTCAGCTAATGTTTTGCAATCAATACATAAATCAGCTGTCGGTCTTGCTTCTAAACGACGAATACCAATTTCAACACCACATGATTCACAAAAACCAAAATCATCGGTTTCAATTTTCTTTAATGTTTTTTCAATTTTTTTGATCAATTTGCGTTCTCTGTCACGCGCTCTTAATTCTAAGCTAAACTCTTCTTCTTGAGTAGCGCGGTCAGCCGGATCTGGGAAATTTGCAGCCTCATCTTGCATGTGAGAAACTGTTTTACCCATTTCACCTTGTAACTGTGACAGCCATGCTTCTAAGATAAGTTTGAAATGTTTTAATTGCTTAGGATTCATATACTCCTCATCTTTTGCCTCTTGATAAGGCTCAAGCCCAGCAATAGCAAGCAGGCTAAGAGAAGATGTATTTACTTTTTGTTCCTGTTTCACAGCAATCCCCTTAAGTACAGATTATTTGCGAGCGGTAAACTATAGCAATAATTTAGCCGTTGGCAAATTTTTTTTATTATTTTTTTTACCATTAAACCGCAAAAATTTACAACTATATGTTATTAATAAGATTAATTATTCATGCCATTTTTTCATTCCATTCATTGGACATTTTGTTAATAAATTAAAAAGTTTATCGTTATCAGGTAATATAAGGTCAGGTGAGATATCAAATAAAGGGTAAAGCACAAATTCTCGATTTTTCATATGATAATGAGGAATAGTTAATCTTTCATTATCTATCATTAAATTATCATATAACAAGATATCTAAATCTAATGTTCTTGCTCCCCAGCGATTTTCTTTACGGACTCGACCTTGTGATTTTTCTATCGCTTGCAGCTCATCTAATAACGCTATAGGTGTAAGTGAAGTGGTTAATTTGATGACTGCATTAAGATAATCGTTTTGATCTTGCGGTCCGAGAGGTTTACTACGATAAAACGGTGAAACGTCAGAAACTTCGGTATTCGGTAATTGTTTTAACGCAGCTATAGCCTGATGGGCTTGTGCTAGTGGATCGTTAAGATTACTGCCTAAAGCAATATAACATATTGACATAATCAGATCTATTTTTAGGTGATGTTAAAATGTAGGCTCATTTTAGCACATAAAAAAGCTTATTAACCGAGCTTGGTAAATAATGATTATTTCGGGTTATTGTTATATAACGATATAATCTTTAAGATGTATATTTGTTATCCACTATTCGCTCAACATATTATTGCGATTTTTATGAGAGTTTGTCATGCATCTAGGCCAGCAATTGAGTTTGTTAATAAAAAATACGCCAATTATTGCGCAACAGTCACTCCTTGATTGCGCAATTAATGGGCTTATTGACTATTTTGCTAGTAGTTTACAGGCATCTAATGAGGCGAATGTTAAGAAATTGTTGACTTGGATTAATGACGAAGGCGGCCATAGCCGTGCTTGGTTAATCGGCCAAAAGGAATTAGCTACCCGTCGCCAAGCAGCATTATTTAATGGCTTTCAGGCACACTGTTTGGATTATGATGATGTGCATTCAGATATACGCGGTCATCCATCAGCGGTTATTTTATCGGCGTTATTTGCGAGTATCCGCTTAGATGATTCATTAAGCCAGTTAGATGGGCGACGGTTTTTAACAGCCTATGTAATTGGTATTGAAGTTATGGCCTTATTGGGGCAATGTGTCAACCCTAAGCATTATGAAAAAGGTTGGCATACGACAGTCACTTTAGGTGGAATTGCGGCAACAGCTGCGATTGGTTATTTATATGATGAGCCATTTCTTGCTCAAGCATTAACGTTAGCCGCTACACAAGCATCAGGTATGCGCTTATTGATGGGAACCCCGATAAAATTTTTGCACGCAGGATTGGCGGCACAACATGCTATACAAGCCATTGACTGGCTAAGAGCAGGCATTTCGGCAGATAAAGATTTTCTTGATGATAATTTAGGTTTTTTAGCTATCTATGGCCAAGGTAATGATAATTTAGATTTAACTGGTTGGGCAAAACCTTGGAAGATTGTCCAGCCAGGATTATGGTTTAAAACTTATTCATATTGTTCTGCGGCTTCATATATTGCTGATGCTGGTAAATTACTGTATAAGCATCCTAAATTTAATGTGGATAATATTAAGCATATTACCCTTTTCTTTGCCCCAGTTAATAGTGATGCCGCGCTGATCTATAAAACGCCATTATTAGCTGAGCAGGGGCGTTTTTCAGCAGAATATATTTTGGCATTGATTTTATTGGGTATACCGATCGATTTTCAACAATTTGGTGCAACACCAATAGCTGAAAATATCCAAAAATTAATGCAAAAAATGCAGCGTAGTTATGATATCCAATTACCTCCGCATCCGGATGCATATAATAAGCGTTATGTGGTTATTGAAATTGTCTTTGATAATAACCAAAAAATTAGCCAGCGAATAGATGTCCCGAAAGGCTCACCGAAAAATCCCTATAGTCAACAAGAGCTAGCTGCCAAATTATTTACGGCATTGCAAAATGACGTTAAAGCACAACAGTTACTGACCGATATTCATGCGTTAGCCAATGGTATGGATATTAAACAATTACTGTTATCACATTGGCAAACGCTTTAATGCTTGAGATTGGATAGTGAGGATAAACAACTTAACCATTTTATAAAGGTAAGGTTAAATCTCAAAATCCACCTCATCAGTGAGTTGCCGTAAAAAGCGTTGGGTTAACTCATGTTGTGGATTATCAATTAATGATTTTGCTTGCCCTTCCTCTACAATAATACCATTGCTCATAAAAATGATACGATCGGCGACATATTTGGCAAACTCCATCTCGTGGGTTACTATCAACATGGTAATATTTTCTTTAGCCAGTTTTAACATCACTTGCAGAACTTCATGTACTCGCTCGGGATCTAATGCTGATGTTGGTTCGTCAAATAATAACACTTTGGGTCTTACCGCTAAAGCTCTGGCAATGGCAACTCGTTGTTGTTGTCCTCCTGATAAGGTGATTGGGTATTGATTAGCATAAGCTAACATGCCAACACGCTCTAATAATGATAACCCATACTGTTTGGCTTTATCTTTAGCCATTTTTTGACCGACTATTAAGGGATAAGTAATATTCTCTAATGCGGTTTTATTTTTAAATAAATTATAGTGTTGAAAAACCATTGCCGACTGTTTGCGTAAATTGGTTTCTTGTTTATGGTTGTAATGTTGACTATTAAGTATGACTTGATCAATAGCAATAGTACCGCTATTGGGCTTTTCAAGTAAATTAAGACAACGCAATAAAGTTGATTTTCCAGAGCCTGACGGCCCAATAATGGCAACTACTTCACCTTGTTTAATACTGAGATTTATTTCTTTTAATACTTCATGATTGCCAAATCGTTTAGATAAATGAGATACATTAATCATCATGCTCTCCTTAACGATGATATGGTTTAGTCAGTTTTCGTTCTAGCTGCTTTTGTAACCATGAATAGGCGACAACCGTTAGCCAATAAACAATACCGACGGCTAAATAAGTTTCAAAGTAGAGGAAAGAATTTGCGGTTAACATTTTTCCTGCCGCTAATAGCTCTTGTACGCCGACAAAAAAAGCTACAGATGAATCTTTAAGTAGTGAAATAAACATATTACCGGTATTCGGTAGGGCGTTGATCATCGCTTGCGGTAATATGATGCCACGATAAACCTGAATGGTACTTAACCCTGAGGTTAATCCTGCCTCTTTTTGTCCATGATCAACCGATGCTAAACCTGCACGAAAGATCTCGGCTAAATAAGCCGAATATTTTAAACTAAAACAGATGATTGCCGCGGTAGTTGCCCCCATATGTTTCATTATTGGAAATATTTGTGGTAAACCATAGTAAATAATAAACAGTAAAACAACGGATGGAATACCACGAAATAACGAGATAAACAGTGCCAAACAAGAATCAATAATAATAATCCGATTGTTTCGAATGAGCGCGATGGCAAGTCCCAATATAATGGCAAACAGAATTGAAACGATGGCAATAAAAAGTGTAACCGGCAGATAAGGTAATATCTGCGGAAATACACTAAAAAAATAGTTTATATTAAAATTCATGAGGTAATATCTTCACCAAAATATTTAATCGACAGATTTTTCAGTGTGCCATTAGCACGTAATTTTTCGATCACTTGGTTAAATTTTTCGCGTAAAGCTTGGCCTTTTTCATCTTTATTAAAAGGGAAGGCAACTTGTTCAATCGTAATAGGATCGCCAACTAGCTTAAATGGTAGATTTTTTCGTTTGATCTCGGCCAATAAAATGGGTTTGGAATTGACATAACCATCGACGCGTTGAAATTCAGCGTCATGCATTGCACCATCTCGGGTTTCATAAGTTTTGATGGTAATTTCGTTATTTGGAAATGCTTTTTTTAGGTTATTGATATGATTTGAACCAAGTACGCCGGCGATAGTTTTGCCATTGAAATCAGTTAACTGATTAATATTGTTATTGTCTTTATGAGTAACAATTTGACTGCCATAAAAACTATAAGTTTCGGAGAAATCATATTTAGCCTGACGCGCGGGAGTTACCGCCACCGCATTAGCCACGGTGTCTAAACGGCCTGAGTCAAATTGTCCCATTAATCCACCAAACTCAGCAATTATCCATTCAACTTTATAACCTAACTCATTGGCAATCGCTTCGGTCACCTCAACATCAAATCCAACTAACTTACCATCTTGTTTATAACCATTTGGATAGCTTTGGCCTGTAGAGCCTACTTTAATAATATTTTGTTCAGTTGCCTGATGGTTAGATTGATCATCACAACCAATTAAGCTTAGGCTGGTTAATAAAATAGCAGCAAACCACGTTATGATTTTTTTCATTATCGATGACTCCTCTTCATCCAATTGGTATAGTTTTGATGATTGAATATTTTTTCAAAATAAAGGGTAGTGTGATCACTAGTTAAATCTGCTTGGCCAATTGGTTGATAGCCTTTTTGGCGATATAATTTGGCTAGCCATGGATGATTGGCTGCTGTACCTAAAGTGACTGCCGGTAGCTTAAGTTGATTAATTAGAATTTCGTTTTCAACCCAATCCCATAATGCATTACCGTAGCCTTGCCCTTTATAAGTTGGATCGGTGGCAAACCAGCCTAAATGCGGTAAGCCATAAGGGCCTGGGTTATTTCCCCATGGAAAACGAATACTAAGCGTTGATATTAATTGTTGCTCTTTTTCCAGTAGATATACGGCATTCGAATCAATATGCTGAGCGATTTCTTCTGGTTCGACAGTGGCAGCAGCAAAATGAATGCCTAATTGTGATGTGGCTTGATAGGCACGGTGCAATAATTGCTGATATGCCCGAATATCGGAACCCTTGATTAAGCGAAAGCTCATAATAATACTCCGCTTTGCTCGGCATATTTGATGACTTGTTCAACCTTTTCGGCTGCACTGCCGAGATAATTAATTGGATTTAGCCAATTATCGAGTTCAGATTCCGTAAAGTGATTATTTATACGAGGATCCTCTAATAATAGTGATTTAAATGGTCGATTTTGTTCAAATGCTTGCATAGCGTTTTCATAAATTAAATGGTGAGCGGTTTGTTTGCCTAGACGTTTGCCAATTTCAAACATTATTTTTTCGGATAACAGTAAGCCATTTTGTTTTGCTAAATTAGCTAACATTTGATCGGCATTTACCTTTAAACCTTTTAACACGGCTAAAGCCGTTTGCAGTTGCGCGGAAATATAGAGATTGATTTCCGGTAGCGCGATCCACTCCGCACGCCAACTCATGGCATCACGCTCATGTTCAACCTTCATTGATTCATGAATAAGCGCCACACTTTTCAATAAAGGGGCGGTAAGACTAGCCAACCCCTCTAAGGCGGCAGGGTTACGTTTATGCGGCATGGTGGTTGATCCAATTTTACCGTCGGAAAACGGCTCTTCGACCTCATTTATTTCGGTTCGCATCAGGTTGTAAAATTCGTTACCAATTTTGCCAAGTGTGCCACTAATAAGGGCTATCACTGATGCATATTCAGAAAATCGGTCGCGGGCTGCTTGCCAACCTATATTGGGTGTATTGAGTCCAAGTAACGTTAGCGCTCGCTGCTCAACTTGTGGGCCGAGTTCTCCCATTGATGCGTAAGTACAAATAGCGCCACTTATATTACCCACTAAAACCCGTTGTTTAATTTCAGATAAACGTTGTAAATGGCGAACAAACTCATCTAACCACACCGCTAATTTAAAGCCAAATGTGGTTGGTAAGGCTTGCATACCGTGGGTACGACCGACTATCGGTAAATATTGATATTGTTTTGCTAACAGTTTTAATTGACTAGCAATTAATTTGGTATCCCGTTCAATGATAGCGAATGATTGTTGTATCTGTAGGACGGTTGCTGTATCAACAATATCTTGAGTGGTTGCGCCATAATGAATGTATTCACCAGCGTCGCCAACTTGCTTTTGCAAGGCACTGATGGTTGACATTAGTGAATGTTTGGCTTTGGCTGCCTCTTCGGCAAGTTGTTCAAGGGATAATTTTGATGCATCCGCTTTGGCAATAATGGTATCAGCAATCTCAGCAGGAATCACCCCTAATTCACCTTGTGCTTTTGCCAAAGCCACTTCGACTTTTACTTGCTTCTCTAAACGATTTTGCTCAGACCATATCTGACGCATTTCGCTAGTACCAAAATTGTTGCCTAAAATTAAAAAATCTAAAATATGCGATGCCACAAAACCATCCTTAATCAAAATACCATGTCGTTAGCAATTATTATTAATTATTGAATTAACGTCTAATAGTTAGTTTGTCTATCGATATAACTAAAAAGAATAATAGAATTAATAATGCAACCCTATTCTTCATTTATTGTTTAAAAAGATGGGGAACTGGCAAAAATTTTGTCGAGCAGGTGGGAAAGGTCAAAAAGGTCAATAAAAATCAATTTTTTATTAAACGTGAATGTAATGATGGTTGCTAGCCATTCAGGGCCTAACACCTAATATTGATTGCGGTTTTAAGCAGATTTTTATATTCAAGAAATTGAATACATTGGTGACTAAAATGTAGATTAACTACCAATGTATTCGACAAGATTAAACAAAAGTTTATTAAAATGACCAACTATAAAACGTCGACAATCGATTCACATAATCTCGACATATTATCAATAGTCATTCCAGCGACATTAATTCGGCCGGAGTTAACAATGTAAATACCATAATCATCACGTAATTTAAGCACTTGTTCTTCATTTAAACCACTAAATGAGAACATGCCATTTTGTTTAGTAATAAAACTAAAGTCTTGGTTAGCCCCTTTGTCTTGTAGCGTTTTAACAAATAGCTGCCGCATACGATGTATCCGTTGGCGCATGCTGGTTAATTCATCAATCCACTCTTCTTTTAGTTCTTCATTATTTAAAATATAAGAGACAATTTTAGCGCCATGCGCGGGTGGATTGGAGTAATTAGCTCTGATAATGGTTTTTACCTGACTAAAGGCGCGATCAGCAATCTCGCTATCAGCAGCAATTAACGTAAATGCCCCCACACGCTCATTATAAAGACCGAAATTTTTAGAGTAAGAGCTGGCAATTAAGAGTTCCGGCTGACTATTGGCAAATAATCTAAGCCCATATACGTCCTCTTCTATCCCTTGACCAAATCCTTGATAAGCGAGGTCGAATAGTGGTAACCAACCGTTTTTTAACGCTAATTCTGAGATAGCTTGCCATTGTTCCGGTGTTGGATCAATGCCGGTTGGATTATGGCAACAGCCATGAAATAACACCGCTTCACCCTCGGCAACTAGGCTTAAATCACTGATTAATCCCTCAAAATCTAAGCTTCGTGTTTGCGCATTGTAATAACGATATTCGCGAACTTCTAAGCCCGCGGTTTGGAATACACTACGATGATTTGGCCAAGATGGATTACTTACCCAGACACGTTTTACTTTGGTACGACGCGACAAGAAATCCGCCATAATACGCAATGCTCCGGTGCCTCCTGGTGCTTGCGCGGTTCGAGCTCGTGGATTTTCATTACCGAATAGTAGAGT
The DNA here is from genome assembly GCF_003202915.1 of Gilliamella apicola. Lineage (GTDB taxonomy): Bacteria > Pseudomonadota > Gammaproteobacteria > Enterobacterales > Orbaceae > Gilliamella > Gilliamella apicola_Q. The sequence continues at coordinate 93,065 of NZ_QGLP01000007.1, read as the reverse complement.
TTGGGTGGCACTATTAAATGGATTAAGACCATCGATAGGTAAATAGCTTTTGGTGGTTTCATCATTTAATATTAGATGCTCAGCTTTTTTTACACTTTCTAAAATAGGCGTTTTGGTGGTCTCATCTTTATAAACACCAACACTTAAATTGATTTTGTTGGTGCGTTCGTCCTTGTTATAGAGATCCGCTAAACCTAAGATGGGATCTGCAGGTGCTGCTAATAAATATTCAAACATAATGTACCTATTTCTTTTTCTGACCCTCAATGCATTATATACACATTGTTTGGTAAGTTACAATTTGGTTAGCAATCTTGTTTTGGCGCAATATTTTACCATTAACAGTGGTTATCCCTCCCAAGTTATCAGTTTTTAATTTCCAATTTTTCAAAAAATGATTTTAAATCAGATGTTAACGTACTTAACTGCCCGGTTATTAAATCTTCTTTAACCACTTCTCCTGTTAAGTTATTTAATGCGATGATTTCCGTATCTTTATCGGTTGAACCAATGAAAATGGTTGGCTGACGTTTTAATTTTCTTAATTGAGATAGATGCGCAATTAAATTTTGTTCTAAATTGGCGAAGTCATCATCACTCCATGGTTGCAGTAAAATTAGCTCAATATCAGCAAATTTGGCGGTCATATTGGCCGCATATTGTGTGCCGTAATAAATATGAGCACTTGGATGTATCTTGATATTAACCACTTGTTCAACGATGGTTAAATCTCTTGGCGGAATAAGCAAAAAAGGTTGCCAATAAACAGCAAGATTTTCGGTTTTTATAATGCAAGGTGAGGGTAACGAGTGTAATTCTTCACTTTTGGGAGCGTCATCAAATTGAGCAATCCAGCGCTGGGTAAAATCAAGTAGAGCAACTTTTTCCGGTAATTCCATAAATACACACTATTTTATTGTTCATTTCACAAGCAAATCTACTGGGTATTATACGGTTAAAATAAGGATATGCACCAGTGTTATTGTTAGGTTTAATACATTAATAAAATGGTGTATAAAATTAATGATGATAAGCAAAAAAATTCATCTATATCGCCTTTAGCAAACAACCAAAAAAGATCGTTTGCGATTAAGCTACTTACCGATTTTGGCACTCAGCTAAAATTAACAGGTAATTGTTTATAAAATAATCAGTTTAATTTACTTGCTATCCTCTGCTGAAACGTGAATAATAGGCAGGGATAATTTATCCGTGTAATGCAGCAATGGCGTTAGACATTACAGTTTGTCAAAATAAAATAGCGTAAGTAGAATTATTATAATTAATTAATATGTTTATTTTAAACAATCATATAAAGATTTTGCGGTTTGTTAAATTGTAGAAATTTGCAAACTCATCGTTGAAATAATATCAATTGTTGTCAGTTTAGTGGTATTGAAAACAGTACATAAGTGTTTTGAATGTAATATTACCGTTAAACAGTATATTGATGTTGTATAATTTATACTGATTTCACATAAAATAATAACAAAAATAACACAAATAAAATAATGAATACGGTATACCGAAATATTTAGTTAAGTACTATTGTTTATTATTGTTAAAATAAGCGTTTATTAATAATAAAATTCTACCTACAGTTAATTTAGATTAATCAAGAGTGTAGAATAATGAAAAGAATGCTAATCAACGCAACACAGCAAGAAGAGCTGCGCGTTGCCCTTGTTGATGGCCAACGCTTGTATGATTTAGATATCGAGAGCCTTGGTCACGAACAAAAAAAAGCCAATATTTATAAAGGCAAAATTACTAAAATCAATCCTAGTTTAGAAGCCGCTTTTGTTTCGTATGGTGGAGAGCGAGATGGTTTTTTACCATTAAAAGAGATCGCTGAAAGCTATTTCCCTTCAAATATTTCTGGCCGTCGCAGTATTAAACATTTACAAGAAGGTCAAGAAGTCCTTATTCAAATTGAAAAAGAGATTCGTGGCAAAAAAGGGGCAGCGTTAACAACTTATATTAGTTTAGCCGGTAGCTACTTAGTATTAATGCCAAATGACCCAAGAGCTGGAGGGGTTTCGCGTCGTATTGAAGGTGAAGAGCGCGCTGATCTAAAACGCGTTATCGATGCGTTAGAAAAACCTAAAGGCATGGGCGTCATTGCAAGAACCGCTGGCGTAGGTAAAAGCCAAGAAGAGTTACAACAGGATTTAAATGCCTTAGTTAATTATTGGACCGCAATTCAAAATGAGTCTAAGAATCATCCCGCACCAAGTTTAATTCATAAAGAAAGTGATATTATTACGCGCGCATTTCGTGATTATTTACGTGATGATGTCGGTGATATTCTTATCGATAATCCAAAAGTACTTGAGATTGCAAAAAAACGCTTAGTTGATTTAGGTCGAGTTGAGTACGTTAGTCGCCTTAAACTTTATGATGGTGATGTACCACTGTTTAACCATTTCCAAATCGAAGGTCAGATTGAATCCGCATTCCAACGTGAAGTTCGCTTACCATCTGGTGGTTCGATTGTAATCGATGCGACCGAAGCATTAACTGCGATTGATATTAACTCTGCTAAATCTATTCGTGGTAGCGATATTGAAGAGACGGCATTTAATACTAATCTTGAAGCGGCAGAAGAGATAGCTCGCCAATTACGTTTACGTGATTTAGGTGGTTTGATTGTTATCGACTTTATTGATATGACACCAATTCGTAATCAACGAGAAGTCGAAAATCGTCTAAAAGAAGCCATGAAAACTGACCGAGCAAGAATTCAAACCACGCGTATTTCCCGTTTTGGTTTGCTTGAAATGTCTCGCCAACGTTTAAGCCCATCTTTGCGAGAAGCAACCCATCATATTTGTCCGCGTTGTCAAGGAACCGGTACCGTTCGTGATAATAATTCATTATCACTGTCAATTCTTCGTTTAATTCAAGAAGAAGCGATGAAAGATAATACCGTGCAAATTGACGTAATAGTACCAGTGCCAATTGCCAGCTACTTGCTCAACGAAAAGCGCCGAGCAATTACTAATATTGAAAGAATGCACCCAGATGTGAAAATCGTTATTGCTGGCGATGAAGAGATGGAAACACCGCTTTATAAAGTGATTCGTAAACGCAGTGGTGAAGAGACCGATGTACTAAGTTACAATTTACCTAAGCTGATTCGTGAACTTGAAGAAGAGGAAGAAGATCAAGTTGCTGAGTTGGTGGTAGAGCAAGCAGTTTTATCGGGCCCTAAAGTCGAAGCGAGCAAAGCAGCTAAGGCGAAAACCGAACCGAAACAAGTTGAAAAATCTAGCGGTTTATTTGTTGGTTTCTTTAAGAAGCTTCAACAGCTGTTTGCTGCTCAAGAGGATGAACCTAAGCCAGAAGTTAAACCTCAGTCAAATAAACGACGAGATAACCAACGTACAAATAATCGACGTCAACGTAATAACCGTAATAGCAATAATGGTTCAGTAGCAAATAATACAGCAACTGAAGAGGTTAAAGAGACTACGCGCCCTAATCGTCGAAGTAAACAAAATGGTAATACCGCAAATGCCGCTAATACAGCAAATAACATTAAAGCCGATAAAGTAGCGAGTGAACCGGTACAACCAAAACAAAAGGAAGCGAAACCAAGGCGACAACAGCGTACATTAACTAAGAGCGTTCGGGTTAAAAATAGTGATGCGCCGGTACCAGATGAAAAAGAGCGTATCGTTATTCCGACATTATTAGTACCAGTTATTGTTCCTGAATCAGACGATAGTAACGTAACCGCTGATGCCCAACCGAAACGTCAACGACGAACTTCTCGACATTTGCGTATGAATGCCCCTCGGACTAAACGACGTGGCAAAAATACCGAATTAAAACAGTCAGCAATGCCATTAGAGTTTGCCGCCGCTTCATTAGAGCTGGCATTAGGTCGTGTAGCGGTTGATTATAGTCAAGTGAGTCGTGATGAGCCAAGTAACACTGTTACCGTGATCCCTTCACTGTTATTACCAATTGTAATCAAAGATGAGGTCTCTTCAGCTAACGCTAAACAAGATGTTGCAAGTATATCGCAATCAAATATCACAACATCTGCTACTCAATCTAATATTGAGAAACAGTCTACAGAACAAGAAATCAGCCAATCTACAGCTGATACTGCTTCAGGTTATTCATCATCAATAATGACTAAGGCTCCAGCTCCAGATTATGTGCAATCTGATAGTAAAATAAAGACTCGAGAAGAATTGGATTATCACTATGACGGTAAAGGTAATGCTGGTGGATTAAGCGCCCAAGATCACGCTTATGCCGCAGCAAGTAAACCGGTGATACCTGATTAGCCGACAACTAAAACAGCGGTGATGGATATCACCGTTGTTTTTAACTCATGATAAAGATAAACAATGATTATCTATATTTTTAAAAAAATAGTGACGTTTTTATTCATTATCTGCGTGCTTGCCCAGATTAGCTTCTGTCTGGTTTACTTTGTTCCTCAATCTATTTTTAGTGATTTAACTTTTCTTGATGCCTATAGTGCTTTTTTTAAACAATTACTACAAGGTCAATTTCGCTTAGCATCTGGTGAAACTTTACCATTTTTAGATACCCTATTAACAACGTTTGAGCTATGTATTTTAGCGTTATTGGTGGCGTTACTTGTCGGCTTACCTTTAGGTATTTTTCTTGGATTAAGTAATATAAATTGGTTGAATACCACTATTCGCTTAACTAGTTTGATATTTTATTCTTGTCCGATTGTGATGTTGGCAACAATTGTGATGTATTATCTTTCGTCGAAATGGTCGATTTCTATGAACTTTGATATACCACCATCAGTAACGGGTAGCTCTTTGCTTGATATTTTAATCTCATCAAGGCCAGAAAAATTAATGGCTTTGTTAGATCAGCTTCACTATTTACTTTTGCCAACCATTATTTTAGCTATTCAGCCAAGTATTATGACCATTCAGCTGGTGAGTGAAAACGTCAAAAATACCTCAAGGCAAAACTATATTAAGATGGCAATTATTCGGGAACGTTCGCCGCTTAAAGTATTACGTCGGCATTTATTACCCAATTCAATTCCGGCTACCATTCCACAATTGACCTATAACACCACGACTTTACTGTTTTTTACCATGGTGATAGAAATCTTATTTAATCGAGTTGGTTTAGGTCAATGGGTGATGATGGCGTATCGTAATCATAATTATTTTATTATTTCGATAGCCATTCTTGCGTGTGGAACGGTAATAAGCTTATTAACTTTATTAGGTGAGATAACGGCTATTGCTATTTATCCATTACGTCATAAGGAACATTATGTCTAGGATAATTCAGTTAGGTAAGCGAATAAATTCGTGCTTCCATCGACTTCATAGCAATTTATATCTGATTGTCAGTTTTTATGGGATTTTAGCAATTGCTTTTATTGCATTATCAACCAAATGGTTCTTTCATGCGCATTTAAATCCCATCTATGTAAGCTCCTTACCGCCTGCTTGGTGGCCTAATGGTGATATTAATCATATTTTAGGAACTACTGAGCAAGGACAGGATATTTTTGACTATTTATTAATAGGTTATCGGTCAACGATTGTAATGACGCTAAAAGCAGTTTTTTATGTCATTATAATCGGTGGCGTAATTAACTATTTAATGTTTTTTGTCACATTTATCCGGCCTTTTATTCTATTTATCTTTAGATTTTTTATGGTAGTACCGCCATTGCTTGGGGTAATTGTTATCAGTTTGTTATTGGAAGATGATATTACCAATATATTAATTGTGATTGGTTTATCCTATGCACCGCGCTTTATTTATAATATCCATCAACGGGTTATAAAAGAGTCGAATAAAACCTATATTACGGCATATCGTTTAGATGGCTTATCTTCATTTTCGATTTTAAATCATTATATTATCCCCAATATTTTACCGGTTTACTTAGCTGAAGTGGTTTCATTATTTGGTTCGGTTATTTTAGCTATTACCACCATTACCTTTTTAGGCTTTGCTAATGACTTTTCTCGGCCGGACTTAGGCATGATGATGTTTAAAATGAAAGACATTATTGATGTTAATTTGCTGGCTTTTTTAGCGCCGGGTATTGCTGTTTCTGCTACAATTACGTTGGTTTATTTATTCAATTTTGGATTATACGGCCAGCGAGTAGGGCATTAATTATGGCATTATTAGACATTCGCAATTTAACCATTGAGTTTATTACTCCTGATGGCCTGTTGCGGGCAATTGATCGGGTTAATTTGAAATTATCAGAAGGCGAAATCCGAGGTCTGGTTGGTGAGTCGGGTTCCGGTAAAAGTCTGATCGCCAAAGCGATATTAGGTGTGAATAACCATAATTGGAAGATTTCCGCTGATCGTTTCCATTTTAATGATGTCGATTTGCTTAAATTGACCGCCAAACAACGGCGAAAAGTGATAAGTGATAATATTTCGATGGTGTTCCAAGAGCCGCAATCTTGCTTGGATCCTTCGATGAAAATCGGCCAACAGTTAATTGAAGCCATTCCTCGCAGAACCTTTAAAGGCCATTGGTGGCAACGCCTATTTTGGCGTAAGAATCGCGCAGTTGAATTATTGCATCGCGTTGGGATTAAAGATCATAAAGAGATCCTCAAATCCTATCCATTTGAATTAACCGAAGGTGAATGTCAAAAAGTGATGATTGCTATAGCATTAGCCAATCAACCTAAATTACTGATTGCCGATGAACCAACTAACGCCATGGAAGCGACCACCGAAGCGCAAATTTTCAGATTGCTGGCCAGTATGAATCAGAATATGGGGACGACGATTTTACTCATTAGCCATGATCTACAGATGGTTACTCGCTGGACTGATCGTATCAATGTCCTATATTGCGGACAAACCGTTGAGGTAGCTGATAGTGAAGATTTAATTAAATCACCTTATCACCCATATACGCAGGCATTGATTTATGCGATTCCTGATTTTGGTAAAGCGATGCCTCATAAAAGCCCTTTAAATACCTTACCTGGGGTTATTCCATCATTAGAACATTTACCTATTGGTTGCCGCTTAGGGCCTCGTTGCCCTTATGCGCAAAAAAAATGTATACAAGCACCAGAACTTATCCCAATAAAAGATCATTCGGTAGCCTGCCATTTTCCATTAAATACTGATGAGTAATTTGAGATATAGGAATAGTTAATGAACCCAATATTAAAAGTCCGCAATTTATCAAAACGATTTAAAATCCCTAAAGGACTCTTTGGTCATTTACAAATTGATGCCGTCAAACCCTTGTCGTTCTCGCTTAACGAAGGTAAAACCTTAGCCATTATTGGGCAAAATGGTTCCGGAAAATCGACATTAGCTAAAATGTTGGTGGGTATGATAAAGCCAGACAGTGGCGATATTTGGATCGATGGTAATAAAGTTGAATATGGCGATTATGGGCATCGTTCGCAACTGATTCGCATGATATTCCAACATGTGGAAAGTTCTTTTGATCCAAGACTTCGCATTGGTCAATTACTGGAAATTCCACTTAAACGCAATGCCAATTATACCGCTCACGAACGAGAAAAATTGATTAATGATGTTTTAAAACAAGTAGGTTTATTGCCGGAACACGCCTCTTATTATCCATCTGTGATGGCTGCCGGGCAAAAACAACGCGTTGCGTTAGCTAGAGCTTTAATTTTAAAACCAAAAGTGATTATTCTTGATGAAGCTTTAACGGCTTTAGATATCTCAATGCGTTCACAAATTGTTAATTTGATGCTGTCGCTACAACAAGAACAAAATATATCTTATGTCTATGTCACACAAGATATTGGCATGATGAAACATATTAGTGACCAAATTATCGTTATGCATAATGGTGAATTGGTTGAATATGGTAATACTGCTGAAGTTTTGGCTTCGCCACTAAGTGAAATCACACAAAAACTTATCAATAGCTATTTTGGTGAGGCGTTAACCGCAGATACTTGGCGGACCGATACCCGAGCCATTTAAATTCACCTCTTTGCTATATAGATTATCGATAACGGTTAACAGTTAAATCCAATAAGTTTGCTATTATTCTGATTTTGTTGGCAATATCCTGGCTATTATTTCTAATAAAAACGCTCGACAAATTTTCTAAAACCCACTATATTTAGCTATATAGATTTCTAGACGTCTATTTGAAAAATTATAAAAAGTAATTAATATAAAAAATAATTAATATAAAAAGTAATTAATATAAAAAGTAATTAATAGGAGCTTTTGATATGCCTATCTGTATTCCTGATTCATTACCGGCAGTAGATGTATTACGTAATGAAAATGTATTTGTGATGACCTCAACGCGTGCTAATACTCAAGAAATTCGTCCATTAAAGCTTCTTTTTTTAAATTTAATGCCTAAAAAGATCGAAACTGAAAATCAGTTTTTACGGCTACTCTCTAATTCATCTTTACAAGTCAATATTCAACTACTACGTATTGATCAGCGTGAGTCAAAAAATACCCCTGTAGAGCATTTAAATAGTTTTTATTGTGATTTTGAAGATATTCGTGAACAGAATTTTGATGGTCTAATTATCACTGGCGCACCATTAGGTAAAGTTGCTTTTTCCGATGTGGTCTATTGGCCTAAGTTAGCTGAAATAATTACTTGGGCGAAAGATCATGTAACCTCAACCATGTTTGTTTGCTGGGCGGTGCAAGCGGCTTTAAATGTACTCTATGATTTACCGAAATTCACCCGTTCACAAAAGTTATCTGGCGTTTATCAACACCAAATCTTGCAACCAAATGCGATTTTAACCCGAGGTTTTGACGATACGTTTCTAGCACCACATTCGCGTAATGCTGATTTTCCAATTGATAAAATTAAAAACTATACCGATTTAAATATCTTAGCTGAGTCAGAAATCACAGGTCCATACTTAATGGCAACCGCCGATAAACGAATGGCGTTTGTAACCGGTCATCCTGAATATGACTCATTTACTTTGGCTAATGAATATTCTCGTGACTTAAAAGCCGGTATTAACCCTGAGATCCCTTATAACTACTTCCCAGAAAATAATCCCGATTTAACGCCAAAAGCGACATGGCGAAGTCATGCCTATTTACTATTTAGTAATTGGCTTAACTATTACGTTTATCAATTAACACCATTTGATTTAACGACTCGTAATTTGACAATTGATGATTAACGATTAACGATTAACGATTAACGATTAACGATTAACGTTAACGATTAACGTTAACGATAGATGATAGATGGATTTATTAAATAAATAACTCCATCTATTTGACAATTATTAACTATTACTAATCATACAAAGTAAATAACTAAAATTAAAAAACAGAATGATATAATTTTTCAATATCTGATAGGTTTGTTTCTCTTGGATTTCCTTGAGTACACACATCAGCATAGGCTGCTTCGGCTAGAGCTTTTATATCTTCCTTCTTTACGCCAACCATATGTAAATTTGTGGGTATTTTGACGTCATGATTTAACTGAAAAACGGCATTCACGGCTACATTTCGAGCATCTTCAATCGACATCTCTTCACTATTTTTTATCCCCATTGCTTTGGCTATATGCCGATATTTTTCACCGGTGTATGGTGCATTATATTGCATGATATGTGGAAGTAATATTGCATTAGCAACACCATGAGGAACATTATAAAAAGCACCCAATGGATGCGCCATACCATGAACTAAGCCGAGGCCAACATTGGAGAATCCCATTCCGGCAATATATTGACCTAAAGCCATTTGCTCAACGGCATTAAGATCGCCATTTACTGAATCGCGTAGTGAACGAGAGATAATTTCAATGGCTTTCAAATGAAACATATCACTCATCTCCCATGCACCTTTCGTGATATAGCCTTCTATTGCATGAGTCAGTGCGTCAATACCGGTTGCTGCTTTTAAACTAGCTGGCATACTCATCATCATATTAGGATCAACCAAAGTGAGAACCGGTATATCGTGAGGATCCACACAGACAAATTTTCTTTTATTCTCTTCATCGGTAATCACATAATTGATAGTCACTTCCGCTGCTGTTCCTGATGTTGTCGGAATAGCAATGATTGGGATCGATGGTTTTTTGGTTTGCGCTAAACCTTCTAAACTACGAATATCGGAAAATTCAGGATTATTTATCACAATTCCAATCGCTTTAGCGGTATCTTGCGGTGACCCACCACCAATCGCTATTAAATAGTCTGCATTTGATTGCTTAAATATCTCTATTCCTTGTTTTACTATACTTATTGTTGGATTCGGCATAACTTCATCAAATATTTGATAATCTAATTTTGCCGAATCAAGTAACTCAGTAACTTTAGTTGCCACGTTAAATTTAATCAGTTCTTTATCAGTAACCACTAAAGCTTTTTGATAACCGCGTTTTTTTACTTCATCGATAATATTATTGATTGAATTCACCCCAAAATATGCGGTTTGATTCAAAATCATTCTATGACTCATTTTTAACCTCTTTCTTTATTAATATGCAACTGAAGATGATTTATTGGGGTTTTTTAACTGTTTAAAGTGTTTTAATCGTTCATCAATCGCCTGCATATACAACATAGTATCCACGCCAACAGCAACGAAATTTGCTCCCCATGAGATACATTTTTGCGCCATTTCGATATCAACCGCTAAAAATCCAGCCGCTTTACCTAATTGCCTAATCCTTTTAATTGTTTTTTCGATAATTTTTTGTACATCTGGATGTCCAGCATTATCAGGATAACCTAAGGATGCCGATAAATCGGCCGGGCCAATAAATACGCCATCTACCCCGTCGGTCATAACGATTTCATCAAGATTTTCGAGGGCTTTTTTACTTTCTACTTGTACTAATAGACAGAGTGAATCGTTGACTTGTTGCATGTACTTTTCAATTTTTCCCCAGCGGGCAGCTCTGGCCACACTGGCGCCTACGCCGCGAGTTCCTTCGGGTGGATAACGTGTCGCTGAAACGACAGCTTTGGATTGTTCACCTGTTTCGACCATCGGTATTAATAAAGTCTGAGAACCAATATCTAGAATCTGTTTAATGTTAGCCTGACTGCCTTCTAAAGGTCGTACTACAGGATGACTGGCATATGGAGCGATTGCTTGTAGCTGGGTGAGTAAGGTTTGTGCTGTATTTGGTGCATGTTCACCATCAAGTAGTAACCAATCATATTCTGAGGTTGCAGCAATTTCAGCCATATAAGATGTCGCTGAAGATAACCAAAGACCAATTTGTAAATTTCCTTGAGTAATTTCTTGTTTGAATTTGTTTTCCAATAGTTTTTTCATTATGTTATTCCTAATGTATTAGGAGCTTATTGATAAAATCAATAAGCTCAGTTGGTTAACTATTTTTGTTAGTTTGTTTTAGCATGAATATAGTGATAGTGCCGACTATTGTTATCACTGCTAAAGTTAGTAAACCTGCTATATTGTTATCAAAAAGCGTTTCTGCTTTTACCCGAATAATTGGCGCGAAAAAACCACCAAATGCCCCAAACATATTAATAAATCCTATGCCTGCAGCTAGGGCTGCTCCAGATAACAGGTTGGTTGGTATAGTCCAAAAAACAGGTTGTACCGCAATAAAACCAATTGCGGCAAAACAAAGAGCAATAATTGCAATGATAGGGCTAGCCAGTGCGGAAATTCCAATACCTAAACCCGCTACCAATAATGTTATAGCAGCGATATTTCTCCTTTCTCCAACTTTGTCTGAATATCGAGGAATAAAATAAGTACCGAATAATGCAGCAATCCAAGGAATTGCTGCGACCAGTGAGGCTTTAAAACCAACCGTTGTTCCCATTAATTGAGCAACTTGTGTTGGTAAAAAGAAAATAAGCCCGTAAACACTTATTTGAATTATCATGTAAATAATGGCTAGATGCCAAACGGTGACATTACTGATAGCATCGATTATTTTAGAGGTGGTTTTGACACTCTCTTCTGATGATAATTTTTCTTGTAATGCTTGTTTTTCATCTTCATTTAAAAATCTAGCATGACTGATCTTGTCATCAAGGTAAATAAAAGTGACAACACCTGCTATAACAGCAAGAATACCTTCGATAATAAACATCCAGTACCAACCAGGATGATCTAAAAAGCCATGCATCTCTAACAAAGCCCCTGATAGCGGTGAGCCAAATGTTAGCGCCAAAGGTGCCCCCATATAAAATAACCCCATTATTCCGGCACGATGTTTTTGTGGGAACCATTGCGAAGTTAAATAGATCATACCAGGGAAGAAACCAGCTTCAGCCATACCAAGCAGTACACGAACCGTTAAAAATTTCCATTCAGAATCAGCATAAGCCATGGCAGCGGATAATAATCCCCATACTAAAGTTGTACCGCCAATCCAGTAACGAGCACCAAATTTACGCATTAATAAATTGGCTGGTGCGCCTAAAAAGGCATAAGCCACGAAGAAAATACCTGCTCCAAGTGCAAATGCTTCATTACTTAGTCCGGTATCTAATTGATATGCCGATTTGGCAAAACCAATATTTGCACGGTCTAAAAATGCTAATACGTAGAGTATTAACATGAATGGCACCAGTCTTAAACGGGTTTTGCTTACCGCTTTTTCGAGAATATTAGACATAAAAAACCCCCTCTCCATAAAAATGACAGAGATATAAATAATGTGTAGATGAGGAAAATAATTTTATTTAATCTAAAATCGCAGTTTTAAACTCCTTTTAAAACTGCAATAAATCAATAAATAAACTTCTTTTTCCTCATATAATTAATGAGAATAAGGACGAATTAATTTACATTCACGATTTAATTCAACACCAAATCCAGGTTTATCCAGTACCGATTTATGAATTTTTCCATTTACAGGAACCGGTTCATCAATCAATATTGGATCAAATTGTGGACGGAGTGTTGAACAATCCGGACTTGTCATTAAAAACTCACTAAATGGGGTATTTGTAAAGGTAATTACTGCATGGTGAGAATAAACGGATGAACCATGAGGTACGACCAGCTGTCCTTTTGATTTCGCAATTGCAGCAATTTCAAGTAAGGTGGTTAAGCCACCACACCAACCAACATCGGGTTGCATGATATCAATTCCAGTTTCAGATAATGTTCTAAATGATTGAATTGTTCCATGATGTTCACCAGAGGTCACCATCATTCCTGGCGGTGCATTGCGTTTTAACTCTCGGTATCCTTCATATTGTTGCGGAGGTAAACATTCTTCAATCCATTTTAAGTTATAAGGCGCACAAGCATAAGCAAGTTTTGTGGCGTAATTTACGTCTTGACTCATCCAGCAATCAAGCATGAGCCAAAAATCAGGTCCGCACTTTTCGCGCATGTCGGCAACCATTTGAGCATCTTTTTTGATACCTTGATCACCGTCATTAGGTCCCCAATGGGTAGGCATCTTGCCACCAATAAAGCCCATCTCTTTTGCCAAATCGGGGCGAGCACCAGTTGCATAAAATTGAATTTCATCACGAACTGCACCACCTAATAATTTATAGACAGGTAGATCAGTCACTTTACCAAATAGATCCCAAAGGGCTAAATCAACACATGATATCGTGTTCATCACTAAACCACCTGAACCAGAATAATACATGGTGGCATTCATCATTTGGTCGTGAATTAGTTTGATATCAGAAACACATTTTCCTTCAATAAATCTATTTAGATGTTTTTCAACAATAAAACATCCCATTTCTCCGCCGGTTGATACGGCAAATCCAATTTGTCCATTATCAGCTTCAACTTCGACAATAAGTGTTCCAAGAACGTTAATACCAAAAGATTGACGTGATTGCTCATACTCTTTATACTTACTCATTGGCGTGGCGATATGGTCGTCGATCCAGTGGTGGCCGCCCTGATCGTGATAGTCTGCCCCGCCACTACCTTTCTCGGCGGTTGCTCCTCCCATAAAATAAGCTCGTACTTCTTTTATTTTTGGTAGCTTCATTTACTTTCTCCTTTAAAAGTTACAAAAATTATTCGTACATAAGACAACCCAATTCTTTTGAGATATCTTTTGCACACTCCTTGATTTTAATCGTAATTTGCGGTAATACATGGTCGGTTATTTGAAATGTTGTTCCTACCGCTGATATTGCTGCTGCGATATTGTTTTGTGCATTAAATATAGGTGCGGCTATACATCTGATATTGATATAATCTTCTTCATTATCAAAACTACAACCTTGTTGGCGAATCTTGGCCAGTTCAGTATGTAGTGAACTCGATGTCATAATTGTATTTGCGGTTTTTTGTTCGAAGGTAATCTGGTTAACGATTTCAGTTATTTTTTCGCTTGGTTGGAAGGCTAATAAGCACTTACCTACCCCTGAACGGTAAAGGGAAACTTGTTTACCTACATAAGAACGAACACTGATTGTGCTGTGTGATTCACATTTCAAAATATAGTAAGCGGTTTTATTGTCTAAAATGCCTAAATGAGTTAAAAGCCCGGTGTTATTGGTTAATCTGGCAAGATGTTTTTTGGCTATTTCTCTAATATCAAAACAATTTGAAGCAAGTTCACCTAACTCGACTAATTTGATCCATAAAAAATAGTCACCATTCTGATCTTGTTTAATAAATTGATAGGACTTTAGTTCTTCTAATAAAAGATAAGCGGAACTTTTCGGTATTTGTAGACTGCTGATTATTTCGGCAGCACTACACCTTCCTTTAGAAGAGATAAAGTTAAGTATTTTTATTGTTCTTTGTAAAGCCGGTACTTTAGACATACATTCCTATATATTGTACTTTAATCCTGTATATTGGATGGGTCGATTTTACGTTTATCAAATCTGGGCACAACTATTTAATCGCATAATTGTGAAGTTGATCATAAAAAATTTATAATTAACAAATGGTTATTCCTCTATATTGGAATTTTTCGTTTTATTCCAGTATAGAGGAATTTAAAATGGATAACTTTATCAAAGATATCAAATGAGAGGATTGTGCTTTAAATTGCAGTGATACCATGAAGCGTTTTTAATTAAAACCGATTTAATAGTCGCCAATAAGATAATATTCAAATATTAGCGTAATGGTATAGACGCCTTAATTATTTTTACAAAGAAATCTCAGTAACTAAAAAAATCTCAATAACTAAAGTAATCATATTTCTATGTGAAATATATTTTTACGCTTTTTCCGCCATTATTAAAAACATTGGTGTTGAATGATAATTAATTTGTTCAATTTCATCCCAAACTATCTTGGATATATCGTTGTGAATATGAATATTTTTATAGCCGATTGATTGTAGGATATTCATATCCCATTCAGGTCTGATTTTTTGACTTAACGGTAGTAATCTGGCGATCCGTTCCATTTCGTGGGTATCGGTTTGGCGATAATGATCGTCTATACCACAATTGGCTGTATTTTCTCGGTCTTGCATGTATTGTGAATGAAGATCTTTATTAAAAAGAAATAAGTACCAGTTTGCATCAAAATTAAGTAATTTTCCTTGAGAATTTAGTACCCGAAACCATTCTTGATAAGCTACTGTGGGATTACTTAGGTTCCAGGTTACATTACGTAACACAATTAAATCAAAATGATTATCGTCAAACGGTAAGCAATGAACATCTGATAAAACAAAATTCACTTTTACCCGATATTGAGAGGCATTGTCTTTTGCTTGATCTATCATCGCTTGAGTAACATCAACTGCGGTTACTTCATGGCCAGCTAAGGCTAAGGTAATCGCCAAAAAACCAGGACCGGTTCCAATGTCTAATATCCGCAATTTATTTTTGTTAGGAGCATGGTTTAAGATTAACTTTTGCCAGATTTTTCTTTTATCCGTTGCCAGTTCGTCTTGGTTAGTTTGGCTGTATCCTTTCGCTCGGTTTGTCCAATAGATAATAAGATCTTGCAAAAGATTATCATCATTATTATTCGCTACTAGCACTTAGTTTCTCGCTTTTTTAAATAATTTTTAATTGTGAGACAGGTAGTATAATCATTATTACTCAATAATATCTACTACTATAACTTTATAGATAAGTTTTTAGTATTAAAAAATAGGTTATTATTTGAGATAGTTAAAGGTAAATTTTAGCGTGAATTATTTGAAATGCCACCAATGTAGATAGGTGGCACTTTGTATCAATTTTATTCTATATAGGCACCGGCCATTAATGATTTAGCTCTTTCTGTATATTGTTTAAATACACCTTTTCGTTTTGAATAATCGGGAGGTGTCCATTTTTGCTTACGTTTAGTAAATATTTCAGCAATTTCTTCTGTAGATTTAATTTCACCATTAATACCAATAATATTAAGTTTTCTAGCATGCACATCGATTTCGACAATATCGTTATCTTCAACAAGTGCAATTGGACCGCCATCCGCCGCTTCAGGAGATACGTGACCAATGCATGGACCATGTGTTGCTCCCGAAAAACGTCCATCGGTGACCAATGCGACACTACCATTAAGACGCTTATCAAAGACAATTGCATCTGTGGTCATTAGCATTTCTGGCGCACCTGAACCTTTTGGCCCTTCATAACAAATGAAAATAACATCACCAGGATTAACCTTATTATTAATAATAGCCTCTTGAGCTGCTTCTTCCGAATTATAAACTTTGGCTGGTCCAGTATGTTTATGCATATCAGGACTACAGGCAGTATATTTTATAACTGCACCATCTGGCGCTATATTGCCTTTTAAAACAGCGATGGATCCCATTTTTTCTTTGTTAGGTTGGCGAATTAAATCATTTCGTTCTAATTTGTAATTATGCAAATAGCCTAAATTACGGTCAAAGAAACCGGTTTGCTGCATCATTTCCAAATTATCACCTAAAGACTGGCCAGTAACTGTCATTACATCAAGATCGAGTAAATCCTTAATCATCCATTGAACCATTGGAATACCGCCGGCAAACCATAATAGTTCTGTTACGTATTTTCCACTTGGCTGTACATTGGTAAGGTATGGTACGGTATTATTAATGCGATCAAATACATCTGCGGTTAATTCAAATCCTGATGCATGTGCGATAGCCGGTAAATGAATCAGCGCATTTGTACTACCACTGATAGCTGCGTGTACTTTAATGGCATTTTCAAATGCTGCAGGTGTAAGTATTTTACGAGAGGTTATTCCTTCTTTGGCTAAATACATGGCATGGTGGCCAGCAGATCTAGCCATCCTGCGAATTTCAGACATGGTCGAAGGTGCTAATGCGCTTCCTGGTAGTGCTAACCCGAGTGCTTCTGACATGCATTGCATTGTACTTGCGGTACCCATGAATTGACATGCACCAGCGGTAGGACAACCACATCTTTGTAAGGTTTGAATTTGTTTGATATCAATCTCACCTTTTTTATATTGCGCAGTGGCACCGCCTAAGTCTGATGTCGTCATATTAGGAGCAGGGCGCATTGAACCACCAGGAACATGAACTAACGGTATGTCAAGTCGTGCAGCTGCAATAAGGTGAGCAGGTACTGATTTATCACAACTAGAAATAAGTACTGCTGCATCATATGGTATGACAGAACCATGAATTTCGACCATATTAGCAATCGCTTCTCTTGATGCTAAGATATAATTCATGCCATCATGACCTTGTCCCCAGCCATCACAAATATCTGTAACATGGCTACGTACTGAACGACCGCCTCGTTCATGCACGCCAAGAACAACTTCATAACCTAAACTATCGAGGTGATAACTACCCGGATGACTTTCTCCATAACAGTCATCAATAAGAACTTGTGGTTTTTCAGTATCTTCAACGGTATAATTCATGCCCATTCGTAATGCATCTAATTGTGACCATAGATCCCTGGCAAATTTACATTTTTGTTGCATAATTTCCTCCAATGCTTTTTTAATTTTTTATTTTGTTGGTTTTGCTGTTACAGCAGGTAGCGTGAATAATAGAATAATTGCAATGATTAAAGCCCCAACTAAGGTATATAGTCCTGCATTTTTACTTACGGTAACGGTTAATAAACCAACTAGATATGGCCCGATAAATCCTCCTAGATTACCAAGGGCATTGATTGTTCCTCGTACTCCACCTAAAACATTTGATGGGAATAATAGTGGTGGTAATGTCCAAAATGGGCCGGCGTATGCTTGTAGGAAAAAGCCACATAAAACCATCATTCCATAAGCAAGCCATGTACTGTTTTCTAATAATATAGATAACGTTAAACATACAGCAAACCCAATCATAGGAATTGCAGTATAGAGCCTACGATTCATGGTTTGGTCACATAATTTAGCAATATAGTATTGTCCAAATATACAAAGAATGTATGGTGCCGCGGTTAATAGTCCAACAATAGACATACCACTACCGGTTAATTGTTTAATTAACATTGGCATCCAAAGGGCAAAACCGTAAAAACCAATTTGGAAGAAGAAATAGATAGCAACCAGTTTCCATAAGTTGATACTACTTAATACTGTTTTAACACTTGCTTTGTCATCTAATTTTATAAGCGCTTTATCTTCGGCAAATTGTTGGTTTAACCAATTTAATTCTTTAGGATCTAGCCATTTAGCTTGATGAGGATAATCAGAAACAAGAGGCATCCAAACAAAGAGTAATGCTAAAGATATAATACCTTCAATGATAAACATTTCTCTCCAACCCCAAGCTTCAATTAACCAACCAGATAATGGACCGGTAATGATAGATGCTGCCGCTAAATTCATTTGGAAAAATGCAATTGCTCTAGCTCTTTCATGATTTGGAAACCAATGCCCAATCAATGCCAATATAGCAGGGTATACTCCCCCTTCAGCTACCCCTAATATAAAACGTATGATAAGTAATTGAATGGGATCTCGAACAAATCCTGTTATTGCAGCAAAACCACCCCAAACAACAATAGTCCATGCGATAAATTTTTTGGCGCTATAGCGTTCAGCGATTTGACCACCAGGAATTTGTAAAAATATATAGCCAATAAAAAAGATCCCTGCGACAAGACCTGCGAAAGACGCGGTCATACCTAAATCTTTATTCATTCCTCCAGCAATACCAATGGCAATATTTGTTCTGTCCATATATGCCACGATATACACCAGAATGGTAGCCGGAATTATATGTTTCCAACGCCCTTTAGGAATTGTTTTGTCTTCTGTATTATTCATATGGATGCCTCCAATTATTTATTTATAATAGGAATTTGAGCAGACTCTAATACTTGAATTAATAGGTCTTTTTTGTTTTTTGGTAATTTTGTTACCGGCGCCAAAACCTCAGTTGAAATATCTACTCCAGTTAGTTTGATAGCTTGTTTAATAACCCCAAAGAAAGGCGATTCAATCGCATAAACCGGCATTAATTTTGCTAATTGACGCTGTAATTTAAATGCGGTTTGGTAATCTTTTTTAATGAATGCTTTATAAATTCCCTTGGTAATTTTCGGGGCAAAATTAAATGTTGCTGGAATGCCACCATGACCACCAAGAATAAGCGTGTCTAACATATATTCATCAAATCCACTGAAGATGATAAAATCTGGACGGAAGGCGTGAACTCTGTTGATGACTTCTCGGGTATGGCTTATGTTATCAATGGTGTCTTTCAAACCAATAATATTTGGCTGCTCCTTGGCTAATCGGGTAATAACATCAATACCAATATCTTGGCCGGTTAATGCCGGGAAATTGTAAAGTAGCACTGGTATATCAAGATTTTCAGCGACAGTTTTATAATGGTGATAAATGGCATCACTATTCAATAAAGCATAATATGGATTGACCACTAAAACGGCATCTGCGCCTATTTGTGCTGCATGTTGACCATATTGAATAGTTTCTTTGGTACTTGGACTGGATATTCCAATCATCACTGGAATGCGTTTATTGATATGTTTTACCGCAAATTCAGCAACTTCAAGTCGTAGTTTCGGTGGCATATGACAAAATTCACCACCACTCCCTAAAATCAAAACGCCATCAGCTTCACTATCGATCAGATGATCTAATAGATTAGCCATTCCTTTTTTATCCAGTTCCCCATGTTTATCTACAATTGTCGGCACGGGTGGAAATATCCCTTTAAATTTTGCTAAACTCATTTTTTCTCCTTTGTTCATAATATGGAACTTTATTTCTTTCTTGTGAACGGATTATTGAGGAAAAAATTTTGAATTGCAATGCATTAATTCAAAAGAAAATTAATTTTGTGATCCTCCTCTCATTGTAAAAAATATTTTTTCGGCAAGTTTATTTTTTCCGTATAATGAAATTAAGTTCTTTTTGTGGGATTTTTTTTGAAATATGATTAATTAAAGAGGTAAATATGATTTATTACATTCCACCCGTTAATTTATTAGGAAAAGGATGTCTATCTGAGTTAGGGGTACCGGTTAAAAAACTAAATTGCCAAAAGGCATTTGTGGTTAGTGACAAGTTTTTAGTCGGTAATGGTACGGTAGATAGAGTAGTCGATATTTTAGCCAAAGAGGGGATTGAATCGGTTATTTTTTATGATGTTAAACCAAATCCTACCGTTGCTAATGTTGAAAATGCACTAAAATTATGTCAAGAATCTAAATGTGATTTTGTGGTTTCCATTGGTGGTGGATCACCTCAGGATTGTGGTAAAGCAGTTGCGGTGTTAGCGACGAATGGCGGTAAAATTACTGACTATGAAGGGATGCATAAAAGTAAACATAAATGTTTACCTATCGTGGCAATAGCAACCACCGCAGGTACATCTGCCGAAGTTACCATCAATTACGTGATTACTGATGAAAGCAGACACGTAAAAATGATTATGGTCGATCCAAATACACTGGCATCAATAACGGTTAGTGATCCCGATTTAATGATTTCTAAACCAGCAAATTTAACCGCAGCAACCGGTATGGATGCGTTAACTCATGCAATAGAAGCGGTGGTTGCTAAAGGGGCGATGGATGTCACTGATTCGACCGCACTATATGCAATTGGTCAAACCTTTAAATATTTAGCGCTCGCGGTTAAAAATGGTAACGATATTGAAGCCAGAGAGCAGATGAGTTATGCCTGCTTTTTAAACGGTATTGCTTTTAGTAATGCTGGTTTAGGTAATGTCCATGCGATGGCACATCAACTAGGTGGTCTTTATGATTTACCTCATGGGGTCTGTAATGCGATGCTATTATCGGTAGTTGAAAAGGAGAATGCGAAACATGCCCCAGAAAAATTTAGAGCGATTGCCGAAACAATTGGATTTGACACTAAAGATAAAACCGACCAAGAATGTGTCGATTATGTGATAAAAAGAATTGAAGATTTGGCACAAGAAGTCGGCATACCTAAATCATTGAAGGAGTTAGGCGTGGATAATCCTGATTTTGAGTTATTGGCAGAAAATTCAATGAAAGATGCTTGTGCCGGTGCTAACCCCGTCTTTTTTGATAAACAAAAACTTATTGAGCTATTTAAGAAGATAGCCTAATGAGTTATGGATTAAAATAATTTCAATAATATTGAATCATAATGATTCAATATTATTGAAACTTGCTAGTCAGTTGTTGACATGCTTTACGCACTAGCTCTGAATATTTTTCGATCTTCTCTACCGGTAATTGAAAAAGCACACCAGAAATACTAATCGCCGCAATTGGTTCATGATTTTTATTAAAAATAGGAGCAGCGATACAATGGACACCTTTTACATCTTCTTGATTGTCATAGGCCCAACCTTGCGAGCGAATTTTCGCCAGCTCTTTTTTTAACTGTTTTTTGCTGGTAATTGTAGTGTCGGTATATTTAACCAATTTATCTTCTGGTATAAGTTGATCGATTTTTTCATCTGGCAACCAAGCTATCAATGCTTTACCAATACCAGAACTATGCAGAGGTAATTTTTTGCCTATCCAAGTACGAATACCGATAGCTTGGTCATTTTCAATTTTTGCAATATAGACTGAATATAGACCATCTAACACACCTAGATGGCAAGTTAAATTGGTTTGATCTCTTAATTTTGACATCAACGGTTCCGCTATTTTGGTGATATCAAACTGTTCCAGCGATTTATCACCCCATTCATGCAATTTTAATCCAAGATAATACTGGTTCTGATCTTGACGCAATATACCATGCATAACTAATGCATTAAGTAGGGTTGAAGTACTACTTTTGGGTAAATTAAGATCCTGAAATATTTGACTAAAAGTTGCACCTTTGTGATTATCTAAATAATCACAAATGCGTACTATTTTATCTAATGCAGGTACTAGAGTTTGAATATTTGGCATGAAATATCCTAATATAATAATGTCAAAAATTTAGTTATTTTATTGGTACTAATTAGTTAGAAAATTATTTTTTGAACGGTTATATGTATCAAATAGCTTATCTGTAACATTATATTCAAGTTATTTGATTAGGAAAAGAAAATAACTTTTATTATTTTTTATTTTAACTTAATTTGAAAGAATAAATCCTTATCTTGCATCATGTTAGGCATAGTTATATTATGGTTAATAGTGCTATATTAATTAAGGAATAAGTCATGTTAAAGTCAATTGATCCAACAACTACTTCCGCCTGGAAGTCCCTTCAAGCTAGTTATCAAAAGCATCACGCTAAAACGATTGCCCAAATTCTAAAAGATGAACCTAAGCGAGTTGAAAAGTTAAGTATTCCTTTTGAAGATGAGTTCTTGGTTGATCTTGCAAAAAATCGTGTAACGCAAGAGACATTAGAAATTCTTTATAAACTTGCCGATGAATGTGATTTAAATGGTGCCATTAAGGCTATGTACAGCGGTGAAAAAATTAATCGCACAGAAAATCGCGCCGTTTTGCATGTTGCGCTTCGTAATGTATCAAATTCACCAATTTATGTTGATGGTAAAAATGTTATGGATGATGTCAATGCAGTGCTTGCTAAGATGGAATCCTTTAGTAAAAAAATTATTAGTGGTGAGTGGAAAGGTTATACTGGTAAAGCAATTACCGATGTAGTTAATATCGGTATTGGTGGTTCAGATTTAGGGCCACATATGATAACCGAAGCGCTAAGACCTTATAAAAATCATTTAACTATGCACTTTGTTTCAAATGTTGATGGTACGCATATTGTAGAAGCTTTAAAGGGTTTAAATCCAGAAACTACGTTATTTTTAGTTGCCTCAAAAACGTTTACAACTCAAGAAACGATGACCAATGCGCAAACGGCTCGCCAATGGTTACTTGATGCGGCAAAAGATGAGAAAGCCGTTGCGCTTCACTTTGTGGCGTTATCAACTAATGCCAAAGAAGTTGAAAAATTTGGTATTGATACAGCTAATATGTTTGAATTTTGGGATTGGGTAGGTGGTCGTTACTCTTCTTGGTCAGCTATCGGTTTATCGATTGTCCTTTCAATTGGCTTTGAAAACTTTAAACAGTTTTTAGCTGGCGGTCATGCAATGGATAAACATTTCCAAAGCGCACCAATTGAAAAAAATATTCCGACTTTACTTGCTTTAATTGGTATTTGGTACAATAACTTTTATGGTGCCGAAACCGAAGCGATTCTACCTTATGATCAATATATGCATCGTTTTGCCGCCTACTTCCAGCAAGGTAATATGGAATCAAATGGTAAAAGTGTTGATCGTAATGGTAACAAAACTGGTTATACAACCGGCCCAATTATTTGGGGAGAGCCGGGAACAAATGGTCAGCATGCTTTTTATCAATTAATTCATCAAGGTACTAAACTGATTCCTTGCGATTTTATTGCGCCAGCCATTAGTCACAATCCGGTTGGTGATCATCATCCGAAGTTACTTTCTAACTTTTTTGCCCAAACAGAAGCTTTAGCTTTTGGTAAGACAGCTCAACAAGTAGAACAAGAGTTTGTTGCTGCGGGTAAAACACTCGATGAAGTTAAATCTATTGTTCCATTTAAAGTCTTTGAAGGTAACAAACCAACCAACTCTATTTTAGTCAAGAAAATCACGCCTTATACATTAGGGGCACTAGTCGCGATGTACGAACATAAGATCTTTACCCAAGGTATTATTCTTAATATCTTTAGTTTTGATCAATGGGGAGTTGAGCTTGGTAAGCAATTAGCTGGCCGAATTTTACCGGAATTAGCGGATGATAAACCAGTTAGTTCTCATGATGATTCTACTAATAATCTAATTAATCAATATAAGAAATGGCGTTAACCACTATTTTGTGAATTGAATAAGTATTATGAATTGAATAAATAAAAAAAACCTTCAGCTTCTAAACTGAAGGTTTTTTTATAACTGATTATTTTTTAACACGCATTATTGGTGTTTTGCCCGCTTCAACTGAACCTGTTAGTTTAGTTAATTCAACCACGGTTTCCATATTTGAAATAACCACTGGGGTTAATACTGATTTAGCTCTACTTTCAAGTAAAGGTAGATCGATTTCAATGATAGTATCACCAATCTTAACTTGTTGTCCTTCTTCGGCAACGCGGGTAAAACCTTCACCTTTTAATTCAACAGTATCTATACCAAAGTGAACAAAAAGCTCGATACCTTCATCTGATTCAATAGCAAAGGCATGATTGGTTTCGAAAATTTTACCAATTTTACCATTTAATGGTGCAACAATTTTGTTACCAGAAGGTTTGATAGCTACGCCATCACCAACGATTTTTTCTGCAAAAACAACATCGGGTACATCTTCAATTTTAACGATTTCACCACTAAGCGGTGCAATAATTTCGATGTTATTTTTGTTATCATCAGATACAAATTGTTTAATTTTATCAAATAGCCCCATCATGGCCTCCTAACAAATTTGCTTTTCAGCAGTATATTTTTCAATTAAATCGGTTACTTCTTTAGCTGTTGCTTTTTCAAGAACCGTGTCAGCAAATTTCTTCGCTTCTTCATAATTAGTATTACGAATTAGTTTCTTAATTTTAGGAATTGATACCGCACTCATACTAAACTCATCAAGACCCATACCAAGTAATAAAATTGTTGCTCTTTCGTCACCAGCAAGTTCACCACACATTCCAGTCCATTTACCTTCTTGGTGAGACGCATCGATCACATTTTTAATCAAAGTTAATACTGACGGTGAAAGTGGATTATAAAGATGTGAAATCAATTCATTACCACGGTCAACAGCAAGTGTATATTGGGTTAAATCGTTAGTACCAATACTAAAGAAGTCAACTTCTTTCGCTAAGTGACGAGCAATGACCGCTGCGGCTGGGGTTTCGATCATAACACCGATTTCAATGTTTTTATCGAATGCTTTACCTTCAGAGGTTAATTGTTCTTTAAGGATGTTAATTTCAGATTTTAAGATACGAATCTCTTCAACCGAAATAATCATTGGGAACATAATACGTAATTTACCAAATGCCGAAGCACGTAAAACTGCACGTAACTGAGCATGTAAGATTTCTTTACGATCTAAACAGATACGAATTGCTCGCCAACCTAAGAATGGATTTTCTTCTTTTGGTAAATGCATATAAGGTACATCTTTGTCACCACCAATATCCATGGTACGAACAATAACCGATAAACCATTAGTTGATTCAGCAACTTCTTTATATGCTTTGAATTGTTCGTCTTCATTAGGATACGCATCACGATCCATAAATAAGAATTCAGTACGATAAAGACCAACACCTTCATAACCATTACGATCTGCACCAGCAATATCACGAACTGTACCGATATTGGCACAAATTTCAACTTGATGACCATCAAGGGTCACAGCAGGTAAGTCTTTTAATTTTGCTAACTCTTCTTTATCAGCAATATATTTGGTTTGAACTTGTTTTAATTTTTCTTGAGTTGCGTGATCTGGATTAATGTAGATAGCATTGTTGATGGCATCTAAAATAACAAAATCACCTTGTTTGATTGCTTGGGTTGCATTAGAGGTACCAACGATAGCTGGAATTTCTAATGAACGAGCCATAATCGATGTATGTGACGTACGACCGCCGGCATCAGTGATGAAACCTAATACCATATCTAAATTTAATTGCGCAGTTTCAGATGGTGTTAAATCAGTCGCAACTAAAATACAAGGTTGGCTAATAGCACTTAAATCAACAATTTCAATACCTAAAATATTTTTTAGCAATCGTTTACCAATATCTCGGATATCGGCCGCACGTTCTTTTAGATATTCATCATCTAAGTTCTCTAACTCTTTTGCTTGGGTTTCAAATACAGATTGGACTGCGGCATCAGCACTTGAGTGTTTACTTTTGATACGTGAAATAACTTCTTGTTCAAGATCTTCATCTTCAAGAAGCATAATATGACCTTCAAAAATGGCAGCTTTATCTTCACCTAAAGTGGTTTTTGCTCGCTCCATGATGGCATGTAATTGTTCGCTTGATTTTTCACGCGCTTCTTTAAAGCGATCAATTTCAGCATCAATTTTGTTATCTAGAATTTGCCTATTATTAATAACAATAGGTTCTTCTTTTAATAATAGCGCTTTTGCAAAAGCGATACCGGGGGAAACAAGTATACCTGATACCATAACATTTAATCCTTATCTAATATTAAAACCGTTTAAAGCTGATATGGGAGTATTATTCCAATTCAGGAATTAATTTTACTAAATGAGCTACTGCTTCTTTTTCATCTTCACCTTCAGCTGAAATAGTAATAGTAGTTCCTTGAGTTAATCCTAGTGTTTGTAATTTAAATAAGCTTTTAGCACTAGCACTTTTTCCATTTGATGTGACAGTAATTTCAGAATTGAAATTTTTAGCTTCCTTTACGAATTGTGCAGCAGGGCGGGTATGAAGACCGTTCGATGCAGTAATGGTTACATCTTGCTTATACATAATTATTTAACTCCCAAAAATATATTTATTCATGCGACAATATAAATAAAAACAGCTTGAAAGGCTAGTAAGATTTCACAGATATGTAACATTTAGTTAATCTTATTAGCCATAATCATCAAAGTTAGCTGATATATTTATTAATATTGGTAAATCCGAGTGATCTTATCACTACATTTTTTAAATTCTACCTGCCCGTGAATTCCCCGTTTGATATTTTCATATACTAACTCCTCACTACCATCTAGTTGTGAGGCACGGATCTCTTCTCGGCAGAAAGATTCAAACTTATCAAGTTCTTGTTCACTATTGCCTAACTGATAATTTTTAGGTAAATCTTGGCTAGTTACAACGGTATTTGTTTTATTTCGCACATCAAGAACGATTATACCTTTGTTTGGTAGCCATGAACTACACGCAGTTAATGATATAACTATGTATAGCGATGTTAAAATTAATCTTAAAATGTTCAAAATAATTCCTTTATAAAGCGCAATAACCTGTTTATTATTTACAGTTAGGCGCAAATTATATACTAATAATGTGTGAAAGTGCAGGGGTGTATTTTTACCGTTATCACAAAACAAGGGTGGAATTAATGACAGATAGCAAAATTTATGATGAGCTTAATCGTCAACTTATTCAGAATAAAATTGGTATAACCGCAGCTGAATTACATGGATTTTTAACTGGCATCTTGGCTGGCGGCAATCATGACGAGAGCTGGAGAGTGTTAGTGCAAGACATGTTAAATGATGGGCAAAAAATTGCTGAACCGTTAAATAAACAAATAGAAAAATTATATCATTCAACAAAACAACAATTTATTGATGAAGATTTTGAGTTCCAGCTTTTACTTAGTGAACAAGATTTGTTTCGCCAAATTGATGATTTAGTTGGCTGGGTAAATCATTTTTTATTAGGTATTGGTTTAGTTCAACCTAAACTTAATCGGCTTAAAGGCGATGTAGGTGAAGCAATATACGACCTAAGACAAATAGTTAAACTCGGTTATGATGAAGATGAAGATCAGCAAGAGCTAGGTTTTGCATTTGAAGAGATCAAAGAGTACGTTCGAATTACGGCGATGTTATGTTTTGATGAATTTAATGAATCTGATATCACCCCAACTCTTCACTAAAATGCTGTATTATTGATCATTAAGGTAAAGGCTATGATAGATATTGATACCAAGGCAGAACTGTTAGCTCGACGAAATAAATTATTGGCACAGATGGAGTTAAATAGCATTGCCTTATTTTTTGCTTCGCCAGAAGTTAAGCGAAGTAATGATACCCATTATCCTTATCGACAAGATAGTGATTTTTGGTATTTTACTTCTTTTGCTGAACCAGAAGCATTTTTTGTGGTTATTAAACAGTCAGATAATCAACCACGTTATATTTTATTTAATCGTAAAAAAGATCCTCTAGCTGAAACATGGACCGGATATCGGTTAGGTCAACAAGCTGCACTTGAAAAAGTTTTAGTAGATGAAGCCTATCTTTTTGATGAGATTGATGAGGTTTTGCCTAATTTAATCAATGGTAAAAAAGCTATTTATCATGCTGACCAGCTATATCATTATGCTGACGAGATAATTAAAAAAACGCTTAATACTTTACGGCAAGGCAGTCGATTAAAACTTTCAGCGCCAAGCATAGTTATTGATTGGCGACCAATCGTTCACGAAATGCGGATGTTTAAGTCTGAATATGAAATCGCCATTTTACGTCAAGCTTGTGAAATCAGTGCGCAAGCACATATTCGAGCAATGCAAAAATGTCAGCCCAATTGGTTTGAGTATCAATTAGAAGCCGAAATCTTACATGAGTTTGCTCGGCGTGGTGCTCGTTGGCCGTCATATAACACCATCGTTGGTGGTGGTAATAATGGTTGTATATTGCATTATGAAAATAATAGCGACAAGTTGCAAGATGGTGATTTAGTCTTAATTGAT
This sequence comes from Gilliamella apicola, assembly GCF_003202915.1. Lineage (GTDB taxonomy): Bacteria > Pseudomonadota > Gammaproteobacteria > Enterobacterales > Orbaceae > Gilliamella > Gilliamella apicola_Q. The sequence continues at coordinate 64,319 of NZ_QGLP01000007.1, read as the reverse complement.
GCCGGTTGTGAATACCAATATTATGCAGGGGATATCACTAGAACATTTCCAGTTAATGGTAGATTTAATCAAGCTCAACGCGAAATATATGACATAGTATTAACGGCACAATATACCGCTATCAAATTATTAAAACCAGGTACTTCAATATCCTTAGTGAATCAAGAAATTATTCGGATGATGGTTGAAGGGTTAGTTCAGTTGGGAATTATGCAAGGCGATGTTGAAACATTGATTGCTAATAAAGCTTATCAAGCGTTTTATATGCATGGTTTAGGCCATTGGTTAGGTATTGATGTGCATGATGTTGGCAGTGATCGCGATCGTCTACTGGAACCGGGTATGGTCTTAACGGTAGAACCTGGTCTCTATATTAATAAAGATGCTGATGTTGCTGAACGCTATAAGGGTATCGGGATTCGGATTGAAGACAATATTTTAATTACCGACTCTGGCAACCAAGTTTTAACCGCAACGGTACCAAAAGATCCACAGCAGATTGAATTTTTAATGCAAAATAACCGATGAATTTAAATAAGGCGCTAATCAAAATGTTGAGATTAGCGCTTTTTATTGTTTAAAAGACAATTATTGATTGGTAACTGTATGATTAACCTAAGCTAATTGAATTATCGCGGTTAAAAATAATCTTTATTTTGATATCTTTACCAGCAATTGGTTTGTACTTCCATGTTTTCATTGCCGAGATAACTGAGCGATTAAAAATATTATTAGGTTGGGTTTCAATGATTCTAATATTTTCAACACGCCCCTCACTTGTAACATCAAACATGGCAACAACATAACCCTCTAAGCGCATATCAAGTGCTCTTCGAGGATATTCAGGTCGATTACGACTAATTGGTGTTGGATTGCCTGAATATTGTCGATTTTCAGATACTTTAGGTGCTACTGAAGTATTTGCCACTTTATCACTGATCACGTCTTGTTTAACTTGTTGACGAGATGATTTTTGGGTAGGTGGTTTTTTATTTTTCGGCTTTGGTTCGGTTTTAATAATTACCGGTTTATCGGTTTCAACCACTGGTTTTTCTTCTTTGACTATCTCGGGTTCTTCCACCGGGTCAACTTGCGGTTCTTCAATCGGTTTATTGTCGATGATTTCACTGTTTTCAGCACCTTTAATGTCAGGCGCATCTTCAACTAAGGATTGTTCAGGGGCGGCTAACTGAGTAAGGTCGACCATCATAGCTTTAATTGAATTATCACCTTCATCAATCGTGATATTAGTTGCAAACAGTGCTGAACTGAATAATAATCCGAATAAAAATAGATGCGATATCACAGAGATAGATGTATATAAATAAACATCCTTTGGCTTATTAGAAGCAGGTGATTGTGGTTCTTGTTCGTTGTTGATATCTATATCAAAATTAATCTTCATAACGGTAAATAATTTTCGCTTAAGGCGAGTATTCTAAATGAAAATGCTTATCATTTGTAGCATTTTTTTAAATATGATTTATCACTACTTGTTGCTTAAAAATATTTATCAGATAATAGTAAGCAAATATTTCCCATTTGTAGCGGTTAGACTGATGAATAATCCATCAATAAAACAAATACTCGATTTAGTGCAAGATGATTTAATTAAGGTTAATGAAGCAATACAAGCAGAACTCTGTTCCGATGTGTTATTAATCAATCAATTAGGAAATTATATCATCAGCAGTGGTGGTAAGCGTATTCGTCCTATTATTGCATTACTCATCGCTAAAGCGCTCAATTATCAAGGTGATAAACATATTATTACCGCAGCTTTTATTGAATTTATCCACACGGCGACTTTATTGCATGATGATGTTGTTGATGAATCTGATTTACGGCGTGGCAAATCAACCGCTAATGCATTATTTGGTAATGCGGCTAGTGTCTTAGTTGGCGATTATATTTATACCCGATCTTTCCAAATGATGGTACGTACCGAATCATTCAAAGTATTAAAAATAATGTCAGAAGCGACCAATGTCATTGCCGAAGGTGAAGTTCAACAACTTATGAATTGTAATGATCCTGATATTACTAAAGAGCAATATCTACAAGTTATTTATCGTAAAACAGCAAGACTGTTTGAAGCAACTTCACATTCAGCCGCGGTATTAGCCGATGCTACGCCTGAGCAGGAATTTGCCCTGCAAGAATATGGAAAATATTTGGGAACAGCCTTTCAAATTATTGATGACCTATTAGACTATAGCGCTGATAGTAATCAAAAATTAGGTAAAAATTTAGGTGATGACCTTAATGAAGGTAAACCAACTTTACCATTATTACATGCTATGCATCATGCTAATTCAGAAGATGCGACTTTAATCCGCCAAGCCATTGAGCAAGGAAATGGTCGTCATTTATTAGATCATATTTTAGCGGTGATGCAGTCTTGTGGATCACTTGAATTTACTTTTAAAACCGCTCAACAAGAAGCCAATAAAGCATTTAATGTTATTTCAATCCTACCGGATTCCCCTTATAAAAAAGCGCTTCAAGATCTGGCATTGCTATCAGTAAAAAGGGAAAACTAAACGTGATGTGATATTTTTAAAAAACGTTATTGATGCAATTTATTTAATAACAACGTGTTTTAGCTACATATTGTAATAATCTTAAGTTGATTTTGCGTTGTTATGCAAACAGATTGCGACCCTTAAATGCAGTTACTTCAATCAAGGTAGTTATTATGTTCAAAAAATCTTGGCCTGTATTATTAATTTTTGTTTCGATGATATCGGTACAAGCAAGTGCTTCATTCGCTAAATACTTGTTCCCGGTACTCGGGCCAGAGGCGATGACTGCTTGGCGGCTATTTTTCTCGGCAATTTTATTGGTAATAATCTTTAAACCTTGGCGTAAAACCATCACTAAACCGGCCATTAAATATATTATTTTATATGGTGTAGCGATGGGATGTATGAATTTAGCTTTTTATAATGCTATATCACGAATCCCGATAGGTATCGCGGTAGCCATTGAGTTAACCGGCCCCATTATGGTGGCGATGTTTTCGGGACGACGGTTAACCGATTTTATTTGGTTAGCTATTGCGATAGTTGGATTAGTGATGTTGCTACCTATTCATCAAGCTTCCAATGATTTAGATCCTATTGGTATTTTATTGGCTTTATGTGCAGGTAGCTGTTGGGCGGGTTATATTCTTTTTGGCCGTAAAGCGGGGGAAATTTATGGTGCATCAAGTGTTGCGGTAGGTTCAATTGTCGCCTCGCTATTACTGTTTCCAATTGGCGTATGGCAAAGTGGAAGCACCATGTTTTCAATCGAACTGTTGCCACTGGTTTTTGTGGTTTCACTGTTAGCATCAGCTATTCCATATGGTCTTGATATGATCGCGCTACCACGCTTACCGGCGCAAACTTTTAGTACCTTAATGAGTTTGTCACCAGTATTTGCGGCGTTTTCCGGATTAATTGTGTTGCACGAACAATTAACACATTATCAATGGTTGGCTATTATGTTCATTATCGTTTCATCGATTGGAACCGTATTAACCATGCATCGGCCAAGTAAGATTAAAGCAGTAAATCGAGAGAATTAAGATTATTGAAATACTATCGCGCCGAGCCGCGCGATAGTGGCGTAAAGTGGGGACAACTTATGACGCATCAAGTGTTGCGGTAGGTTCAATTGTCGCCTCGCTATTACTGTTTCCAATTGGCGTATGGCAAAGTGGAAGCACCATGTTTTCAATCGAACTGCTGCCACTGGTTTTTGTGGTTTCACTGTTAGCATCAGCTATTCCATATGGCCTTGATATGATTGCACTACCACGCTTACCGGCGCAAACTTTTAGTACCTTAATGAGTTTGTCACCAGTATTTGCGGCGTTTTCCGGATTAATTGTGTTGCACGAACAGTTAACACATTATCAATGGTTGGCTATTATGTTCATTATCGTTTCATCGATTGGAACCGTATTAACTATGTATCATTAACCATGCATCGCATCGGCCAAGCAAACTTAAAGCAGTAAATCGCGAGAATTATGTTTTTTGAAATACTATCGCGCCGAGCTGCGCGATAGTAGTGAATTGCAAGAAAGAAAAAAGTAAAACGTTATCTCGGTGGGAAACCCATACCGCCGCCCATTAACCCTTTCATTTGGCGCATCATCTTCATCATGCCACCACCTTTCATTTTTTTCATCATCTTTTGCATATCTTCAAACTGTTTAAGCAGTTTGTTGACATCTTGCACTTGGGTACCCGAACCATTAGCAATTCGACGTTTACGAGAACCTTTTATAATTTCTGGATTTGCCCGCTCTTTTAATGTCATAGAACCAATAATTGCTTCCATCTTGATGGTGATTTTATCATCCATCTGCGCTTTGATATGCTCAGGAAGCTGACCGACACCCGGCAGTTTGGCTAGCATTGCGCCCATTCCGCCCATACTACGCATTTGTCGTAGTTGATCTTGAAAGTCGTTAAAATCAAACTTATCGCCTTTTTTTAGTTTTTTGGCGATTTTTTCCGCTTTTTCACGATCAACATTACTCTGTAATTCTTCAATTAAAGAGAGAACATCACCCATGCCTAAAATGCGTGACGCGATACGGTCAGGATAAAAAGGTTCAAGAGCATCCGTCTTTTCACCCATCCCTAAGAATTTGATTAGTTTACCGGTAATATGACGAATTGATAATGCTGCACCACCACGCGCATCACCATCCACTTTAGTTAAAATAACCCCAGTTAGAGGTAATGCATCATTAAATGCTTTTGCTGTATTCGCAGCATCTTGCCCGGTCATGGCATCGACCACAAATAAGGTTTCAATTGGATTGATTGCATCATGTAATGCTTTAATTTCATCCATCATTTCGCTATCAACATGCAATCGACCCGCAGTATCGACAATCAGCACATCAAAGAATTGTAGTTTGGCATGCGAAATGGCTTTGTTAACAATATCAACCGGTTTTTGTTTTATATCTGATGGGAAGAACTCAACATTAATCGCTTTAGCCAGTGTTTCTAATTGTTTTATAGCTGCGGGACGATAAACGTCAGCAGAGACAACTAAAACTTTCTTTTTCTGTTTTTCTTTTAAGAATTTTGCCAGTTTAGCCACGCTAGTTGTTTTACCGGCACCTTGTAAGCCAGCCATTAGTATAACTGCTGGAGGCTGGGTAGCTAAGTTAAGTGTACTATTAACTTCACCCATTGCGCTGGTAAGTTCGGCTTGAACTATTTTAATAAATTCTTGGCCGGGTGTTAGACTTTTATTAACATCTAAACCGACAGCTTTTTGTTTAACTTGGTTAATAAATTCTCGTACTACAGGTAGGGCAACATCGGCCTCAAGTAATGCCATACGCACATCGCGCAACGCATCTTTAATATTATCTTCAGACAGACGCCCACGACCACTAATATTGCGAAATGTCTGTGATAAACGATCAGTTAAATTCTCAAACATACTAACTCTCAAAAAAATGAAAAAATTTTCACCTATCATATCAGAAAATTGACAGAAGTCCCATGATCATAAATTTACTGTGACTTGACACCAAATTGGCTTCCTGTTGAAATGGGAGGCATAACAAGATGAAAGGAGAAAGCATACATGGTAAAAGTTGTTAATACCGATAAAGCCCCTGCGGCTATTGGCCCTTATGTTCAAGGTGTTGATTTAGGCAATATGTTATTTGCCTCAGGTCAAATTCCGATTAACCCAGCAACAGGTGAGATGCCAAATTGTGTCAAAGAGCAAGCAAAACAAAGTTTAGCGAATGTTAAAGCGATTATTACTGAAGCTGGTTATCAAGTTAAAAATATAGTTAAAACAACGATTTTTTTAGCGGATATGAATGATTTTGCCGAAGTGAATAGTGTCTATGAGGCATTTTTTACTGAGAATCAAGCCACATTCCCTGCTCGCTCTTGTGTGCAAGTTGCACGCATTCCTAAAGATGCAAAAGTTGAAATAGAAGTGATTGCTGTCAAATAATCTCACTAAAATGGTTAGCACCGAAAGGTGCTAATTAACGGTGCCAATTAAAGTATCGAAAAGTTGAGGAACAGGGTTTTTGAAGCATTTTTTTTTACTTCATTCTCCTAATTTTTATCGTCTACTTTGGGATTTCTATATCAGAATCAATTTTTTAAACGGTCGCTTTTATTAACCTAAAATTATTTATATTTAAACTATTATTTAATGATTGATTGCCAATTAAGTTGGTGCAATAATCTACAAATATACATTGCTATTTACTGGTTAATTAGGTTGGAAAAATGTTTGAAAAAGTAGAGTCGTATGCGGGTGATCCCATTTTATCATTAGTCGCTGAATTTAATAATGATAAGCGTGCAGATAAGATCAATTTAAGTATTGGTTATTACTATGATGAAAACAGTGTAGTTCCGCAATTATCCTGCATAAAAACGGCTCGTGACTATATTTATCATCATCAACAAGGTGCGCAACTTTATTTGCCAATGAGTGGCTTACCGAGTTATTGTCAAGCGATCCAATCGCTACTTTTTGGTGAAGATAATCCTGCTTTTCAAGCACAGCGAATTGCCACTGTTCAGACATTAGGCGGATCTGGGGCGCTGAAAGTCGGCGCTGACTTTTTATATCGCTATTTTCCCGATTCGCAAGTGTGGGTTAGTGATCCAACTTGGGAAAATCATATCGCTATTTTCAATGGAGCAGGCTTTAAGGTAAATAAATATCCCTATTTTGATCCTGAGACTTGTGGCGTAAAATTTGATGCTATGCTTGCGACATTAAATAGTTTACCGGCTAAAAGTATAGTATTGTTGCATCCTTGCTGTCATAACCCAACGGGGGCAGATTTAACCCATCAGCAGTGGGATAAAGTGATTGAGGTTTTACAAAATCGTGATCTCATCCCATTTATGGATATTGCTTACCAAGGTTTTGGGGAAACTATCGAAAGTGATAGTTATGCAATAAAAAAAGTGGCGGAGCAAGGCTTGTGTGGTTTTATCAGTAATTCGTTTTCTAAAACGTTCTCACTTTATGGTGAGCGAGTAGGTGGTTTATCGGTTTTATGTGATGATAATCAAGCGGCTAATAGAGTGTTTGGCCAATTACAAGCTACCGTTCGTCGAAATTATTCAAGTCCAGCCGCTTATGGTGCGCAATTAGTGTCATACGTACTAAACAATGCTGAACTTAAAGCTTTATGGTTTAAAGAAGTTGAATCAATGCGTAACCGTATTGTTAGTATGCGCTCAACATTAGTCGATCTATTAAAAACAGCAGCACCTAAGCAGAATTTTGATTATTTACTCAAACAAAGAGGTATGTTTAGTTATACTGGTTTTTCTAAAGAGCAAGTCGCACAATTAAAAGATGATTTTGCTGTTTATTTGGTGGGCAGTGGAAGAATGTGTGTGGCGGGTTTAAATCACCTTAATATACATCGTGTAGCAGAAGCTTTTGCTACAATCAAATAGCTAGTTCATTAATCAGAGGAGTATTTAAAATGTTCCACAAAATGTTAATGGTAGTAGTAGCTCTTGTTATGGCAACATTGGTTGTAGGTTGTAATACGGTCAAAGGTGTAGGTAAAGATGTTCAATCAGGCGGTAAAGCAATTACCAATACCGCCGAAAATGTTAGTGATAAAATGTAAACAATGAGTGCAATTGCTTATAAATATTTTTATAAGCAAACAGAAAATTATGTATCGAATCTTTATTTTAGTGTTTTTGCTTGTAGGGTGCAGTTCGTTAAATTTTCGAACTGCGCCTTTAACAATGGAAAATTGCCAGTATCAAAATCGTTCTGGTATTGAATTTAAGCTAAACCAGCTTGAATCCAATCTTACAGAATATCCCCATATTTATCTCTCACAAAGTCGAGCGGGTAATCATTTACCAATAAGTTATGCAGGTTTAAAAGGTAAATTAACCGGTCAAACTTTTGAGCGCGATTATCCAAAAGAGACATTTTGGCGTAGCACTAATATATTTGAACGAGCATCAATGTATGATGATGGTTATGATGATCTCTATATTAGCGCCAAACAGAAAGAAGCACGCGATCGTAAAGCAAAATTTGTAGTTAAAGAAGCTGTGTTAGAGACCTGTCAGATTGTCTATATTTCCATTGATTCTTTAGCTAAAGATAGGGATAATCCGTCACTAATTGAATCTAACGATTTATCTATTATCAAATAAGGAATTTATATGACTGACAACTTACCCCTTAGGGGATTAGGTGGCTGGCTTATTATTGTTGCAATAAGATTAATTTTTGGTTTCATCAGTAGTTTATTTTTGATTCTTAATTCAGGCATTGTCTTTATAGGATGGTCTCAATTGACGAATCCAGACTCCGATTTTTATATTGAAAATCTTAAGTGGGTTTATCCATTTGAAATTGGTATTAATCTGATTATTATTCTTTTTAGTATCTATTTGCTCTATCTGTTTTTTACTAAAAATTATAAATTCCCATCTTTAATGATCTGTTTTGAATTTGTAATCGTTATATTTCAGATTTTAGACCTGTTTATTAATGATCAATTTACTATATTTAAACTTGAAATTCGTGATATTTTTATTACAACAAATAGCATAATTTGGAGCACTATTTGGGTTTTGTATATGCTAAATTCAGTTCGCGTGAAGAACACGTTTGTAAATGGACATCGTTGAGAGGAAAGTTATAATATTATTAGTTAATTTATTTTTTAAGGAATTAAAATGCCATTAAATTTTGAAACCTCTGTTAAGGGAAAAGTTAAAAAAGCGGTTATCCCTGTTGCTGGTCTTGGCACAAGAATGTTACCTGCAACCAAAGCGATTCCTAAAGAGATGTTACCAGTGGTTGATAAACCACTTATTCAATATGTAGTCAAAGAGTGTATTGCTGCGGGAATAACCGAAATTATCTTCGTGACACACTCTTCGAAAAATTCTATTGAAAACCATTTTGATACCAGTTTTGAGCTTGAAGCTATGCTTGAAGCGCGTGTTAAACGCCAGCTATTGCAGGAAGTACAAGGTATACTACCAAAAAATGTCACTATCACAAGTGTTCGTCAAGGTTTAGCTAAAGGTCTTGGTCATGCAGTGCTTTGTGCTTATCCTTTAGTTGGTGATGAACCTTTTGCTGTTGTGTTACCGGATGTAATTATTGATGAGTATGATAGCGATCTTTCTCAAGATAATTTAGCGGCGATGATTAATAATTACCATAACACTAAACATAGTCAAATTATGGTTGAACCTGTACCGAAAGAGCTAGTTTCCTCTTATGGTATTGTCGACTGCCGAGGGGAAGAGTTATCCGCTGGTAATGTCGTCCAAATGTATAGTGTAGTTGAAAAACCGTCCATTGATGAAGCACCGTCTAATCAATCAGTTGTTGGACGTTATGTACTGTCTGAAAAAATTTGGCCTTTATTAGCCAAAACGCCATTAGGAGCTGGTGGTGAGATTCAATTAACTGACGCGATTGCGATGTTACTAGAAGATGAGCCTGTCGATGCCTATTGTATAAAAGGTCGAAGCCATGACTGTGGAAATAAATTAGGTTATGTACAAACTTTCGTACAATACGCAATGCGTCACAATAGTTTAGGTGATGATGTTAAAGCGTGGTTAAAAACCCTATAAGTTTGCTTTACTGTTAAGATAAAAAAGACGCCAATTGGCGTCTTTTGCAATTTACAATAAATTTAGTGCAAATTATTTCTTGGTTAAACTTCTGACTGTTCATTATCTAAAGTTACATTTGGATCGTTATAGATATCCATATTCATTAATCCAACTTCGTGATCCGTTGCTATTGCTGCGGTCATTGCTCCAGATACGTTAGCTAAGGTTCTCGCCATATCAATAATTGGATCGACGGCTAACACCATACCGATTAATGGGAAGTGCTCAGCCATTCCCATACCAGAAAGCACCACAGTAGCGGCAACAGTTGCAGTACCTGGAATACCGGCGATGCCAATCGAACCGATAACTACCACAATTACTAGCATAATATAAAATTGAATATCAGTATTAATGCCAACCATATGGGCAACCATAACCGCGAGTAAAGCAGGGAAAAAGCCAGCACAACCATTCATACCCATTGTGCTACCAAGCGATCCGACTAGGTTTGCGGTACCGGTATTTACCCCCATTCTGACTGTCAATGTTGATATCGTCATTGGTAATGTACCAACCGATGAGCGGCTGGTGAAGGCTAGTAACCATGTGCCGAGTGCCTTTTTAATAAAGAGGATAGGGGAAATACCATGCACCATCACAATTACAATATGTACAACAAGCATTATTATAGTGGCAAGGTAAATTGCTAATACAAAGCTTGATACTTCAATAATTGCTGGGATACCGTTTGAAATAATGGTGCGAGCAAGTAAGGCAATTACCGCATAAGGCATATATTTGATGACCGTCATGGCAATTGACATGATGATTTTATAAAGCGCCTCAATAAAAGTTTTAAAAAGAGCGATAGGTTGTGGATTCTTTTTTTCCATGCGGTTAGCGGCAAGCCCCATTAAAGCCGAAAAGATAACTAAACCTACGATATTCTCTTTTACCATAGAAGCAATAATATTACTTGGAATAAGATTGACAAATGTATCGATGATATTTGTATATTGTTTAGCGGTAGCTGTTTTGGCTGAGGCTGAACTGATTTCACCTAAGGATAAGACATTGGCTAAGAGGATACCGACTATACATGCAATTGCGGTAGTAAATAGTAACCAAAAAATCCCTCTGAATGCGATTTGTGGTAAATTCTCTTTACCAGAAAAATCAATAATCACTTTTACGATTGAGACAAAAATTAACGGGATCACCAGCATGCGTATAAAGGCGATAAAGGCGCGACCAAATAAACCATACCATGTTGCTGTTTCTTGCATCCAAACTGTTGAGTCAGTAGGAAAACCGGCTGCGGCTTGGATACCTAAACCAAGAACGGCACCAAGTATCAATCCGACTAACATTCGAATGGAAAAATTAACTTTTTTTGTTTGTAGTGGCCGCATGATAGCGAAAAAGCAAAGCAGTAATAACCCAATGCCGATTAAGGTTTGATAATGAGTGATAGATAAGAACTTTTCGAAAAAAGTTCCCTGAAATATGGCATCTGACATGTTTACCCCCAGCGTTTGGATAAAATTAAATTAATTTTGAATAATCTGTTTTTGGGTTGGATTAACCATTTAAATTAACCCAACTGCCCATTCTGAATCTTAATAACTAAGCAAATATTTATTATGCTTAAACTCTATTTAGCGATACCTCCGGCGATATTTAAAATATCCCACGGTCTTGAAAAAGGTGGTGCATATAAAAAGTCCATCATCGCTAATTCATCAATTTTCATATTTGCCCAAATAGCCGTAGCTAAACTATTGGTTCTTAATGCAGCGCCACTGCCTCCAGCCAGTTGTCCACCTAATAAAACACGAGTTTCAGCGTGATAAATCAGTTTAGCAATAACGCTAGTTTGCCCTGCAACATAGTTACTATGATTTTTATCTTTAACTATCACTGTTTTGTAAGGGATAGCTGCTTGGATAGCTTGCTGTTCGGTGAGTCCTGTTCGGCCAGCTTCAATATCAAACACTCTTAATGCTGATGTGCCAAGGGTTCCTGGGAATTGATTATTACCGCCGGCTAAATTGTCACCAACCACCTTACCGAGTTTGTTGGCGCCAGTCGCTAATGGAATATAGGTCATTGATTGGCTAACACGATGATAAAGTGCGACACAGTCGCCCGCGGCATAAATATCAGCAATATTAGTTTTGCCATAACTATCAATGACAATAGCCCCATTGCTAAGTGTTTCAAGATCTAAATCTTTATATAGCTCGCTATTAGGTTTTACCCCGGTGGCAATAATGACTATATCAGCAGGATATTTAGCTTTATTGGTAATAACATGAGTAACTTTGTGATCGCCTTCGAAACCTTGTACTCGTTCTTGTAGGTGTAAATCACAATGTTGTTTTAGGGTTTCTTCAATTATCTGGGTAAGTTCCGGATCGAAGGCGTCGACCAATACTCTTTCATCTAATTGAATTAGCTTTACATTTTTGTTTAATGCGACTAAAGATTCGGTTATTTCAAGCCCGATATAGCCGCCACCTATGACCACAATATTGCTGTTTTGCCGATTGGTTAAGGCATTTTTTATAGCTAAACCATCATACATATTGCGTAAAGTGAAAATATTTTCCAGTTGGTGATTTTCTAACGGTGGAATTATTGGTGTAGCGCCAACCGCAATAAGTAATTTGTCATAATCATCATCAAAACAATTATTGCTTTTGATATCCCTAATGGTAATTTTTTTCAATTTTGGGTCAATAGCGATAACTTCATGCAATGTTTTGATTTCAATCCCATCTTTAGCAAATTGTTCTGGTGTTCTCGATATCATTTCATTTTCATCACCAAAGTGGTTGCCAATAAAGTAAGGTAGTCCACACGCACCGAATGAAACAATATCTGATTTTTCATATATGCGAATTGTCGCATTGGGGTCCCTTCTTTTGGCTTTTGCCGCAGCACTTGCGCCAGCTGCTTGAGCGCCAATGATGATTATTTTCATCGATTATTCTCCTTTGAGCGCTAATAATTTTTAACTATCATCCTAACACAGGTTAATCATACTAGTTAAATTAGTTGGTTATTTAGCGTTAATATTAATCAATTTTAAGTTGAGCAGATAAGATTTAATATATTTGATTATTATTAAAAATAGATCTTAGTTGGTTAAAACTTTTTGAGGAAAGGAGGTTTTTCAACTATATTTTTGATTAATTTAACCTGTAATGGTGTATCGTTTAGGGCTGGAATATAATAAAACTGTTTACCGCCAGCATTTAAGAATATTTCTCGATTTTGTTCGTCAATTTCATAAATAGTTTCAATACAATCTGCCGAAAAACCTGGACAGATAACCTGCACATGTTCAGTACCGGTTTTAGCCAAGTTTGCTAATATATCGCTGGTGTTGGGTTCAACCCATTTCCCTTTACCAAACTTTGATTGATAAGCCATTATTATTGGCAAACAAGTGCCATTTGCATGGCACTTGTTTGCCAATAATTTAGTGGTTAACTGGCATCTTTGCACATAGTCGTCTTGGCGTTTATCAATATAGCGTTGAGGAATACCATGGTAAGAAAGGAGTAATACATCCGGTTGCCCTTGGGTTGAAAACGCTTGCTGAACTTGCCAATAAAGTGCATCAATATAACTTGGGTGGTCGGCATAATCACGAATATAGCTAAGATTAATTTTGATATTATTGTCAGCAATAAGTTGCTTTACTTTAGCTAATACCGCTTGAGTTGTGGTGGTCGAATATTGCGGAAATAACGGTAATAAAGTGACTTTTTCACATGAATTTAAATTATTTAGCGCCGACAGTAAGTTCGGTTCCCCATAGGTCATGGCTAATTCGCATTGCATATCAGGTAATGCGGGTTGTAATTGATTGATCAAGCGTTTACTGTAATGGAGTAGTGGTGATTCACCCTCTATCCATATCTTTTGATAATGGTTGATGATATAGGGGACACGTTTAGGCAGTACTAGGTATTTTAAAATTGGATACCAAATAAAAGCAGGCAGGTCGACAACATGGCGATCGAGTAAAAACTCGGTCAAGTAACAACGAATCGCCATTGGTGTTACGGCACTTGGTGTGCCTAAATTAACTAGCAATAACCCCTGTTTTTTATTCACAAGCCATCCTTATGATTTTTCAAGATAGTGATGGATAACCTCAAGAAGGCGATTTAGTGCACCTTGGTTATTTTTTAAAACTTGATAGGCATTTTCGCCAATTTGCTGACAACGACTTTCATCATTTAATAAGCTATTAATGGTGGAATAGAGCGAATCAGCAGAACTATCACATACTAGCATGCCATTAGCCTCAATTAACTGTTCACCAATAACTTTAAAGTTAAAAAAATGTGTACCGCTTATAATGGGAATATGGTGTAGAGCCGGTTCCAGTGGGTTATGTCCGCCATGTTCAATTAAACTACCGCCAACAAAAGCAATATTAGCCAAACCATAAAGTTCTAGTAATTCTCCCATGGTATCACCCAAAATCACTTGTGTCTGATCTGTAGGGTGTTGTTTGCTACTGCGAGTAATATAATTCAAACCATTATCGGCAATCAGTTTTTCAACGGTTTTAAAACGTTCAGGGTGACGAGGGACTAAAATAAGTAATAAGTTGCTATGATTTTTAAGAAGCTGTTGAAATGCTGATAAAATGATTTCATCTTCGCCTGAATGCGTGCTGGCAGCGATTAGTACTGGTCGATGCAATTGCCATTGCTGTTTTAACTGCGCAAGATTCTGTTGTTGCTTGGCCGTGAGTTCAATATCAAACTTAATACTACCCGTTACCGCTAAATGATCTGCCGGTAAACCCAATGAGATAAATCTATCACCGTCTTGTCTATTTTGGGCGGCAACCGTGCTGATTTTAGCTAATAGTTTACTAATTGCTTTTCCTAGTTTATGGTATCTTTTGGCTGAACGTTCAGATAAGCGGGCATTAGCAATGATCAATGGAATTTTTTTGCTATCACATTGGCTAATTAAGTTTGGCCAAAGCTCTGTTTCCATAATTATGACTAATTTGGGCTGAACTGTTTTTAGAAAGCGATGTATTGCACAAGGCAGATCATAAGGCAAGTAGACATGACTAACACTCTCTTTGAGTATTGATTTAACTTGTTTAGAGCCAGTGGGGGTCATGGTCGTCACCGTAATCGGTAACTGTGGATATTGGCTTTGAAGTGCTTTAATCAATGGAATTGCGGCTAACGTTTCGCCGACAGAAACCGCATGTACTAAAATTCCACCTGATTTGACTTTATTTTTACAAAATCCATAACGTTCCAACCAGCGTTTACGATAATCTGGCGCTTTACGGCTACGCCAAAGTAATCTCAGCCAGACTAGTGGTTGAATTAGATAAAGTAAGATCGTATATACAATACTCATGATCATTCATTAGTAAGATTAAAAAAATGTTGTCGGTAATAAACTAATTCGGCAATTGAATCACGAATATCATCCAACGCTTGGTGAGAACTCTGTTTACTGATACCTTTTAATATTTCCGGTTTCCAGCGTCTGGCTAATTCCTTAATCGTACTGACATCTAAATATCGATAATGAAAATATTTTTCTAAATTTGGCATATAGTTAAATAGAAAACGGCGATCTTGACCAATGGTATTACCACAGATTGGTGAACTGTTTTCCGGCACCCATTGTTTTAAAAATTCAATGGTTTGTTGTTCAGCTTGTTGTTCGCAAATGGTACTTTGACGTACACGATCAATTAATCCGGATTTGCCATGCGTTCTTTGATTCCAATCATCCATAAGCGCAAGTTGTTCATCTGATTGATGGATAGCAATGACTGGGCCTTCAGCGAGGATATTTAAATTAGAATCAGTTACGATGGTAGCGATTTCGATAATCCGATCGCTATTTGGATCAAGACCTGTCATTTCTAGGTCAATCCAGATAAGATTACTACTGTTTATATTTACTTGTGTCGTCATAATTTTCGAGATAAATTTTCTTTTTAATACCGAGTAGTGTAGCATAAGTACCAAACTGTTTGAGCAAAAAATTAGTTACTGTGGCGAAAAATCAACTCTCAAAAAATCAAAAAAGGCGTATGGCCGCCAAGCATCAACAGCGTTTAGAAACTAAGTTAGATGACAATCTGGCTAATTTTTCTGCGCCTCATGATGGCGTGGTAGTGAGTCGCTTTGGCAAATCAGCGGATGTTGAAGATAATGCTGGCAACATCTACCGATGTAGTATTCGTCGTACTTTACCATCATTAGTGACCGGCGATAAAGTATTGTGGCGTGAAAGTTTAGAACCGAATACTAATGGTATTATAGAAGCCGTGCATCCTCGTCATTCCGAGTTAGTACGACCTGATTTTTATGATGGCGTTAAACCTGTTGCCGCCAATGTCGATCAAATTGTTATTATTTCTGCGGTATTACCTGAATTATCATTTAATATCATCGATCGTTATTTAGTTGCATGTGAAGCGACTAAAATTACCCCAATTATCGTATTAAATAAAATTGATTTGCTTGATGAACAAAAAAAACAAGAGATTGAACAACAGTTTCTTATTTACAGCAAAATTGGTTATCAAGTTTTATATGTCTCTTGCCAATCACAACAGGGTATTGCGCCTTTGCAGCAGGTATTAGATGGCAAAATATCTATTTTAGTTGGGCAATCAGGTGTCGGTAAATCGAGTATTATCAATTTGCTATTACCTCATGACCAAGCTACGCTAACTGGCGAAGTGTCTGAAATATCTGGGCTTGGCCAACATACCACAACTTCAACTCGGCTTTACCATTTACCTAATGGCGGTGATATTATTGATTCGCCGGGAATTCGGGAGTTTGGTTTATGGCATTTAGAACCTGAGGAAGTTATTGCCGGTTTTGTCGAATTTGATGATTATTTAGGGGGCTGCCAATTTCGGGACTGTAATCATTTAGATACCCCAGGTTGTTTATTGCAAAAAGCGGTTAATGAAGGCGCGATAGCGCCATCAAGATTAGCTAATTATCATCGAATATTGCAGTCAATGCGCGAAGTTAAAGGGAAAACCAATAAAAGTTATAAATAGCAATCTTTGATTGAGTCGTTAACATGGTCTTTTTTGAACAGCAAAAGAGAATTGCTCACAAATTATATTGTGAGCAATAACATATTAAGCGTTAGGCTTTTTTAACGCTAAACCAATGGTAATATAAGCAAAACCTTGGAAAATAAGATCGATACCTAAAAACATTCCTAGCACCCAAATACTATCATATGGCCAACCGGTTATTAGCATAAATCCTAATATGATGTTAATAATCCCAGAAAAAACCACCCATCCCCAACGTGGTAAATTGCGGTTACTCATGGCAACAAAAATTTGGCTAAATCCACTAATAGTCAATAATAGTGAAATGAGTAACGTTAATGCTGAGGAGACGGCAAGTGGTTGTAAAAACGACATCACCCCAATAAAAATATATAAAATCCCCATGATGGCCCATAAAGCCGTCTGACCGAAACCTTTAAGGTTAAATGCGTGGATAACTTGGATAACACCGGCGATAAAAAGTAGAGAGCCGATAAAATAAACAGAAAACACAGTGGCGATGAATTGATAACCCAATGCCAAACAACCAAGAATAATTAAGATCACACCAATTACAATAAACCAATTCGCTTTTTGCTTAACATGTTGAATAATATTTTCATTAGCTATCATATTAATTTCCTATTTTTGTTGTTAATGTAACGTATTAAATAACACAATCTTGCTGAGCTAACTTTGATGCATATTAGTTCGAAATAGGGAAGTGTGCATAGGTGGTACAAAATACTTAGTGAAAATCAGGACGATTTATTTTCACTAAGTATAATATTTAATCAATATAATAAAACCAATTTAGCTATTAAATTTTATCTTTCAGTGCTTCATCTAAAGTTGAATAAAACATTAATTTGTCTGCGATTGGTACAACTCTTGCTCGCGCTAAGGTTTTTAATGGTTGAAATTGTAGTTCGCAAATAGATAGATCGACTTGCGGTGGTAATTCATCAATAAAATGGATCAGTGCATTTAAGCCACCAGCATCAAGAATAGGTACGGCATCCCATTGTAAAACAATATGTTGGTACCCATTAATTTTTTGATATAACTCTAAGAATGTCTTTTCAGCAGCGGCGAAGAACAATGGACCATTAATACGTAGAACTAAGGTTTTTTCATTGCTTTGATTCAATTCGACCAAGCGAGTCATACGGGCAATACGTCGCATAAATAAGATAGAGGCTAATACAATCCCCAGTGTAATAGCAATAACCATATCGAATAATACGGTAAGTGACATGCAAATAAGCATGATAATAATGTCGTCTTTAGGCGCACATTTAATAATATAGATTACGCGTTGAACGGCACTCATATTCCATGCAACAATTAACAATAATGCTGCCATTGCTGATAATGGGATAAATGATAAAAGCGGGGCAAAACAGATAAGGGCCAATAATACGATTATTGAATGTAATACAGCGGCAATCGGCGAGGTAGCACCAGCTTTAACATTGGCTGCTGAACGAGCAATGGCGGCAGTTGCTGAAATTCCGCCAAAAAATGGTGCGATGAGATTACCTAAACCCTGACCAATGAGTTCGCTATTGGAGTGATGTTTGGTATGTGTCATTTCATCTAACACGACTGCACATAGCAATGATTCAATTGCACATAACATTGCCATAGTTAACGAGATCGGCATTAAAGCGGTTAATGTCGACCAATCCCAGGTAAAAGTGGCGTGTTCCCATGGTAAGATAAATTCTGGTAAAACCGGCGGAATACCATGACCAACAGTGTTATCGGCCAATGTATAAGTGAATCGTGAACCTATTGTTTCGATGTGATAGCCAAATTGATTGAATAACAACATGGTTAAAATACCGGCAATTAATGCTGGTAAATGGCCAGATATTTTTACCCGAAATTTAGGCCAAACAATTAGAACAATCAGTGTAACAAAACCAACCAAAGTATCGGCGATATTAATAGTTGGAAAAGTTTTAACCAGTTCAATAACTTTATTGATATAGCTTTCTGGCATATGTTCTAGCGTTAAGCCAAAGAAATCTTTTATTTGCATGGTGGCAATGGTTATCGCAATACCGGACGTAAAACCTAATACCACCGGTAGTGGAATGTATTCAATCAATCGCCCTAAACGAATCACACCCATTAATATCAAAAAAACACCGGAAAGTAGGGTGGCAATTAACAGTCCGGATAAACCAAATTGTGTAGAAACAGGATATAGAATTACCACAAATGCCGCAGTTGGCCCCGAAACGCTAAAACGTGAGCCACCGGTAAGGGCTATCACAAACCCGGCGATAATTGCCGTATAGAGGCCATGCTGAGGCGCAACACCACTCGCAATAGCTAACGCCATAGCCAGCGGAATAGCGATAATACCAACGGTTATTCCGGCAATGAGATCTTTAAGAAAACGCGTTGTGTTGTATGGAGTAGTTATGCAGGCTGATATAAACGCACAGCTAATTTTAGTACCAGAAAGGCCATATAATTTCATTATGTTTTAAATCAATTAAATGAGTTATAAAAAGTAGCTAATAAGATAATCTTTTTTTTAAAAATTGAAAGAGTGTTATTAAAATAATTACATGATTTTCAGTTAAATTATGTCATTAATAGTATACAATGATCAAAAAAGCATTCATATTTTCCACTTATATTGTTGATTATAGGTAGGAGTCATTATGTCTTTTATAAAACACTCTTTTTTTATCCAGTTTTTAATCGTCGCAATTTTATTGCTGATATTTTCCCCCCTCAGTTTGGCAACAATGATGACATCAGGCTCAAAGACCGCGTATCACTATGTTAAACAACCAATTTCTGCACCAGCTGGCTATCAAGCATTTTATATTGATCATATTGGTCGCCATGGTTCACGTTATCTTAGTAAACCGAAATATGAAGATATTGCTTATAGGGTATTAACCTTAGCTGAAAAAAATAATCAATTAACCGATATGGGAAAATCATTATTAAAACAAATTATTGGTATTAACGCACTGAATAGAAATCATTATGGAGAACTTACAGATCTTGGTCGAAAAGATATTAGTTTGATTAGTCAACGGATGTTAAGCAACTATCCGACAGTTTTTAAAGGACAAAAAATCGAAGTAATATCATCAACTTCGCCACGAGCGAAAGAAACCGCGGAAATTTTTGTTAAACCATTTAAAGCGAATTATCCTGATATTCACATTTTTCAACCACCAGAAAATAAACAAACGTTATTACGCTTTTTTGAGTATTCTCCAGCCTATGAAGCTTATAAGAAGAGTAAAAGTATCAAAGCCGCATTAAAATCGTTAGAACGTGCAACTAAAACCGCGGATATGAGCCAAGATGTTGCTCGTTTGATATTCACAGCTGATTTTATTCATCAGTTAAATAATGGTGTTGCTTTATCTGAAAAATCTTCAATTAAAACAGCAGATTTTGTTATTGCTATTTATCAACTTTATCAAGAATTACTATCGTTTTCGCCAGAAACGCTAGCTAGTAACCATCTTGATTTTAGTGATTATTTTACTCAAGATCAGCTAGTGTGGTTTAATACGGTAGTTACAGCTAAAAATTTTTTACAAATAGGTCCTGCTTTTGATGCAAAGGGGATTCAAGTTAAAATTGCTGCCCCACTATTGTTGGATATGCTAAAAACTGCTGATAAGGCTATAACCGATAAGAATGTCGATGCTAACTTACGCTTTGCGCATGCCGAAACCGTTTCGCCATTAGCAACATTGCTGGAACTTGAGGGAGCATATACAGCGGTTAATTCAGTGGAGGACTACCCTTCCGTTTGGCAAGCAGAAAGAATTATTCCTATGGGAGCCAATATTCAATGGATTTTTTACCAAAGTAACCAATCTAATCAACCTATATTAATCAAAGTGATGTTAAATGAACGAGAAGTCCATCTCCCTTTGCCAACCAATAATTTTCCATACTATCGATGGGATGAAGTTAAACAGTACTATAAAAATAAATTGCATCAGTTAGGTCTGACTGATGAGAGCGCCTCATTGGAATGGTTAAATAAGGTAAAATAAGTTATTAAACTTGTAGCCAAAAGGTCACTGGGCCATCATTAATCAGCGCAACCTGCATGTCAGCGGCGAATTGTCCTGTTTGAGTTTCAATATGCTGTTGGCACTGTTTGACAAAAAATTGGTAAAGCTCATTGGCCATAGCGGGTGGTGCGCCTTTTGTGAAACTTGGGCGCATACCTTTTTGTGTATCCGCTGCTAGCGTAAATTGTGAAACAACTAATAATTTGCCATTTATTTGCTGAACATTGAGGTTCATTTTGCCATCATCATCACTGAAAATACGATAACCAAGTACTTTTTCCCGCAAACGTATCGCTTTTTGCTCGTTATCACCTTGCTCAATACCAAGTAAAACAAGTAATCCCTGATCTATTTGACCAATAATTTGACTATCAACAGAAACTGATGCCTGTTTTACGCGTTGAATTAGGGCAATCATAATTGATACTACTCCGGTTTAGGTGAGTACTTTAACAGTACTTTTCTTTGTTTATTAAAATCTGTTAGGGTTGCTGCAAATTCAGCACCAAATAGCACTATACACCACGAGCAATAGATCCACACTAACATAATAGGAATTGAAGAAACTACGCCATAAATTAGTTGATAAGTTGGGAAAGAAGTAACATACAGCGCAAAAGCACGTTTACCAATTTCGAATAATATTGCGGCAACTAAAGCACCAATAGCCGCTTCTTTAAACGGTATTGATTCGGTAGGAATAATGCTGTAAAGCAACCAGAATCCAACAATCGATATGATAAATGGTAAAGTGCTCAGTAGTAAATCACCACTAGCGGCAGTTGATAACCATTTTAGCGAGAATATATAAGAACTAACCGCAACACTCGATCCAGCTAAAATAGGACCTAATGTTAAAATTGTCCAATACATGGTTAAGTTATACATGAATGAGCGTTTACGTTTGGTTCGCCAAATGCGGTTTAACGCATTATTAATTGAATTAATCAGTAGTAATGATGTCACCATTAAACCGATAATTCCGACAAAAGTCATTTTTTTGGTATTGGCAATAAATTGTTCGAGATAATTTTGAATGGTGTCACTTGCAGTAGGTACTAGGTTGCTATAAATGAGCCGTTTTAATGATTGACTAATTTCGTCAAACATTGGAAAGGCAGAGAGTAAAGAAAAAATAACAGTTATCAGAGGGACTAATGCCAGTATGGTTGTATAAGCAAGCTCTGCTGATGAGGTGGTTAAACGGTCATGATTTACTCGAAACCATAACATTATCAAAAAGGCTCGTATATGCTTAAGTATATTCATAATATACCTTATTTAATTAGATATAATACAGTTATTAATCCCATTAGTTTCTAATGTGCTTAACACCTTTTGCGCATCACCTTTACTGGTATAGGGGCCGGCAGTGACTCGATATAACTGCTGGTTTAAAGCGATATTGCTACTAATACCAGCCATCGCCAAAGAGGCTTTTACTGCATCGGCATTGGTTTTATCTTTAAATGCACCACATTGTAGTAACCATTTACTATTATTGGCATTTGCTGATGGAGTTGGAGTGGTCGAGGTGATAGGTTTATTATTCATAAAACTATTTAGTGCTTGTTGTCTTTCGCTCGTGGTGGTATTTGAATTACCACTGGCGTTAGAGGTTTCTAGTTCTTTAAGATAGGTCCAACGTTCTTGAGGTTTTTCTGGTAAGGTAATAGCTGGCGTCTCAGTTTTTACTTTTGGCTGCTCAACTGGCTTTTTAGGGGAATTGCTTGAAATAAAGTACAAAATAGTCGAAAACAAAATAATAATGACGATCGCAAAGATTATCATTATAGTTGGCAATAATCGTGATTTATTTTTTTTCTTTTTCTTTTTTGATTGGCTCTTTTTTCTTACATAATCACGCTGAACCACAATATGCTCTCTTTTTTTATTCATATAATTAAAATAGTATATAAATAAAAAAAGTGGCCTACACCACTTTTTTTCAATTTTGTTTAACTTTATTTGTCAACAGAGTAAAGTATTAAGCTAATGCTTTAATCTGTTTAATTAAATTCGCTTTATGACGTGCAGCTTTATTTCTGTGGATTAAACCACGAGCCGCTTGACGGTCAACAACTGCTTGCATGTCTTTGAATGCTACTTCAGCTGTTTGTTTATCACCAGCTGCTACAGCTGCGTAAACTTTTTTAATATAAGTACGCATCATTGAACGGTTACTAGCATTGTGTTTACGGCGTTTTTCGGACTGAACCGCACGCTTTTTAGCTGATTTGATATTAGCCAAAGTCAACTCCCAAGTTTAGATAAAATACATATTAATAAGGCGGGGAAATATGCCTGATTTTCTTTCTATTGTCAATGCTGTTACATAAAAAAATTTGCTATAAAAGTATAAATGGCCTTTTTCAAGTAAATGTTTACTATATAACCGATAATGATTGTAACCTAAAAACAAATTTTATGTTAGAATACCAAAAATTTTATTGTTTATATATTTATAAGAGGAAGTCTCATGTCTATCATTAGAATGCAAGATCTTGATCTAAAAGGGAAACGTTTATTTATTCGCTCAGATCTTAATGTGCCAGTCAAAAATGGTAAGGTTACTTCTGATGCGCGAATTAAAGCATCATTACCTACTATTGAAGAAGCCATTAAAAAAGGCGCTAAAGTAATGGTTACTTCTCATATTGGCCGTCCAACGGAAGGTGAATATAACCCTGAATTCTCTTTACAACCAGTGGTTGATTATTTAAAAGAACATGTTTCTTTCCCTGTTCGTCTAGTTAAAGATTATCTTAACGGTGTTGACGTTAAAGAAGGTGAACTTGTTGTTCTTGAAAATGTACGTTTTAATGTTGGTGAAGGTAAAGATGACGAAGCTTTATCTAAAAAATATGCAGCACTTTGTGATATCTATGTAATGGATGCATTTGGTACCGCTCACCGAGCCCAAGCTTCTACTCATGGTGCTGGTAAATTTGCACCAGTTGCTTGTGCAGGTCCATTATTAGCTGCAGAACTTGATGCATTAGGTAAAGCGCTCGATAATCCAGCTCGTCCAATGGTTGCGATTGTTGCTGGTTCTAAAGTATCAACTAAATTAACAGTTCTTGATTCTTTATCAAAAATCGCTGATCAAATTATTGTTGGTGGTGGTATAGCTAATACCTTCATCGCAGCTGAAGGCTATAATGTGGGTAAATCACTTTATGAAGCTGATTTAA
This sequence comes from Gilliamella apicola, assembly GCF_003202915.1. Lineage (GTDB taxonomy): Bacteria > Pseudomonadota > Gammaproteobacteria > Enterobacterales > Orbaceae > Gilliamella > Gilliamella apicola_Q. The sequence goes on along the minus strand of NZ_QGLP01000007.1, from coordinate 40,348 downwards.
TTCCTGAAGCGAAAAAATTAATGGCTAATTGTCATATTCCAGTTCCAACTGACGTTCGTGTAGCAACAGAATTTAGTGAAACAGCAACGGCAACTGAAAAATCAGTTAAAGATGTGAAAGAAAACGAACAAATCCTTGATTTAGGCGATGAGTCAGCAGAAGCGTTAGCTGATATTATCAAAAAAGCAAAAACCATTTTATGGAATGGTCCTGTCGGTGTGTTTGAATTCCCTAATTTCCGTCGTGGTACTGAAATTGTTGCTAAAGCAATTGCTGATAGCCAAGGTTTCTCAATCGCTGGTGGCGGTGATACATTAGCGGCAATTGACTTATTTGGTATTGAAGATAAAATCTCTTATATTTCAACTGGTGGTGGTGCATTCCTTGAGTTTGTTGAAGGTAAAAAACTTCCTGCGGTTGCCATGCTAGAAGAGAGAGCAAAAGCGTAATATTTTTCGATATGAAGGATGAGCCGATTACTCATCCTTTACTTTTTATATAAATAAATCTATAGGTATTAAAATGGCTACAAAGATTTCTGATGTCGTGAAACCTGGTGTTGTAACCGGTGATGATGTTCAAAAAGTGTTTCAAGTTGCTCGTGAAAACAATTTTGCATTACCAGCAGTTAACTGTGTTGACACTAATACAATTAACGCAGTAATTGAAACTGCTGCTAAAGTTGGTTCTGCTGTTATCGTTCAATTCTCTAATGGCGGTGCTCAATTTATCGCTGGTAAAGGATTAAAATTAGATGGGCAAGAAGCTGCTGTTTTAGGTGCAATTTCTGGTGCTAAACATGTTCACCTTATGGCTGAAAAATATGGTGTACCTGTTATTGTTCATACCGACCACTGTGCTAAAAAACTTCTTCCATGGGTTGATGGATTACTTGACGCAGGTGAAGCAAACTTTGCTAAAACTGGTAAACCTTTATTCTCTTCTCACATGATCGACCTTTCAGAAGAATCTTTGAAAGATAACATTGATATCTGTTGTCAATATCTTGCTCGTATGTCAGCAATGAAAATGACATTAGAATTAGAACTTGGTTGTACTGGTGGTGAAGAAGATGGCGTAGATAATAGCCATATGGATAGTTCAGCACTTTATACTCAACCAGAAGATGTTGCTTATGCTTATGAACGTTTAAGTGCAATTAGCCCTCGTTTTACTATTGCTGCATCATTTGGTAACGTTCATGGTGTTTACAAACCAGGTAATGTGAAATTAACGCCAAAAATTTTAGATAACTCACAAAAATTTGTATCTGAAAAATTCAATTTACCAGCTAAATCATTGAACTTTGTGTTCCATGGCGGTTCAGGTTCTACACCAGAAGAAATTGCAGAAGCAGTAAGCTATGGTGTTGTTAAAATGAATATTGATACTGATACTCAATGGGCAAACTGGGCTGGTATTTTAGGTTATTACAAAGCAAATGAAGCTTATCTTCAAGGTCAATTAGGTAACCCTGAAGGCGTTGACGCACCGAATAAGAAATACTATGACCCACGTGTATGGTTACGTAAAGGTCAAGAGTCTTTAGTTGCGCGTTTAGAACTTGCATTTAAAGAACTTAATGCTGTCGACGTACTTTAATACTTTCTATGTTTATTGTATAAAAGCAGGGTTGTCCCTGCTTTTATTTTATCTGCTAATAAAAATCTTGCATTTTTGTAATAATTGTAGGATAATCTCGCCCTCATTTAACTTAGGGGAGCTGTCTATTTATTAATAGCTGTTATTAATAGAGGCGTTTGCACCCGAGAAAAGGAAACTAAAATGGCAAAAAAAGTACAAGCTTACATCAAGTTGCAAGTAGCAGCTGGTGCAGCAAATCCTAGTCCGCCAGTTGGTCCAGCACTTGGTCAACATGGTGTGAATATTATGGAATTCTGTAAAGCATTTAACGCTAAAACAGAAAGCATGGAAAAAGGTTTACCTATTCCTGTTGTTATTACTGTATATTCTGACCGTTCATTCACTTTTGTAACTAAGACTCCTCCTGCTGCTGTATTATTAAAGAAAGCCGCTAAAATCAAGTCTGGTTCAGGTGAGCCTAACAAGAAAAAAGTAGGTAAAGTCACTAGCGCTCAAATTCGCGAAATCGCTGAATTAAAAGCTGCTGATATGAATGGTGCAACCATTGAAACGATGATGCGTTCTATCGAAGGAACAGCACGTTCAATGGGCTTGGAAGTGGAGGGTTAATTCATGGCTAAATTATCTAAGAAAGCTAAACTTATCCGCGAAAAAGTAAACGCAACTAAACAATATGAAATTAATGAAGCTATCGCTTTATTAAAAGAATTCGCAACAGCTAAATTTACTGAAAGCGTTGATGTTGCCGTAAATTTAGGTATCGATTCACGTAAATCAGATCAAAATGTACGTGGTGCTATCGTTCTTCCACACGGTACTGGACGTAGTGTACGTGTTGCTGTATTTACTCAAGGTGCAAACGCTGATGCCGCTAAAGAAGCAGGTGCTGAATTAGTTGGTATGGATGATCTAGCAGATCAAATCAAAAAAGGCGAAATGGACTTTGATGTTGTTATCGCATCTCCAGACGCAATGCGCGTAGTAGGTCAACTTGGTCAAATCTTAGGTCCTCGTGGTCTAATGCCAAACCCTAAAGTTGGCACGGTAACTCCTAACGTTGCTGAAGCAGTAAAAAATGCTAAAGCAGGTCAAATCCGCTACCGCAATGATAAAAATGGTATTATTCACACCACTATCGGTAAAGCTGATTTTGATGCAGATAAACTTAAAGAAAATTTAGAAGCATTACTTGTTGCATTGAAACGTGCAAAACCAGCCTCTTCAAAAGGTGTATTTGTGAAGAAAGTTAGCCTTTCTACCACAATGGGCGCTGGTGTTGCTATTGATCAAGCAACATTAAATGCATCTGTTTAATTAATATTAAACAAAGAATCGGTTGGTGTCTGGCCTTAACCAGACCCCGTCCAAGACCGTAGGTGTAATTAACATTTAATTACTTAATCTTCCTACGTAGACGGTGACAGAACCTGATAAGATATAATAGAGGGATTCTGCTCATCGTGATTGTGCTAACTACATTTGTAGTTAGTTAAAGCAATTCTAGGCTTTGCCTAGTTTAATCCAGGAGCAATACCAATGGCACTAAATCTTCAAAATAAACAAGAAATTGTTGCTGAAGTTAATGAAATCGCCAAAGGTGCGCTATCTGCAGTTGTGGCTGACTCTCGTGGCGTAACTGTAGAAAATATGACCGCATTACGTAAATCTGCTCGTGAAGCTGGTGTTTATATGCGTGTTGTTCGTAACACCTTATTACGCCGCGTTGTTGAGGGAACTCAATACGAGTGTTTAAAAGATACGTTTGTTGGTCCAACTCTAATTGCATTTTCAAACGAGCACCCTGGTGCTGCAGCGCGTATTTTTAAAGCGTTTGCAAAAGAAAATAGTAATTTTGAGATTAAAGCCGCAGCCTTTGAAGGTGAGTTGATTACTGCAGCGAACATTGATCGCTTAGCAACATTACCTACTTATGAAGAAGCATTAGCTCGCTTGATGTCAACCATGAAAGAAGCCGCAGCTGGCAAATTGGTTCGTACTCTTGCAGCGGTTCGCGATCAAAAAGAAGCTGCTTAATTGCGGTTTGATTGTGAATTTTATTAATTAAAAAAATGTAAATTTGGGAAACTATATTATGTCTATCACTAAAGAACAAATTTTAGATGCAGTTGCAGAAATGTCTGTAATGGATGTTGTTGAACTTGTATCAATGATGGAAGAAAAATTTGGCGTTTCTGCAGCAGCAGCTGTAGCAGTTGCAGCAGCTGGTCCAGCTGAAGCAGCAGAAGAAAAAACTGAATTTGATGTAATCTTAAAAGATGTTGGCGCTAACAAAGTAGCGGTTATCAAAGCAGTTCGTGGTGCAACAGGTTTAGGCTTGAAAGAAGCTAAAGACCTTGTTGAATCAGCTCCAGCAACAGTTAAAGAAGGCGTTAGCAAAGCTGATGCAGATGAACTTAAAAAAGCACTTGAAGAATCTGGTGCAGTTGTCGAACTTAAATAAGTTTATCGCTAGCAACCTAAATGGCTGGGGGTTTTTTACCTCCAGCCTTTTTGCGCTGTAATAAGTCACACAATTTTATTTGAAGATTATCAATAAAAAGCAATAAAGAAATAATATATATATTAAGCCTAATCAATTGATATTTATAGATATTTTCGATGAGGTGTCAGGCGTTATTATTTCGTAGTACCCTGATGAATATTTAATCATGCTAAAATAGCAGATAAGCAAGTTGAGGAACTAATGGTTTACTCTTATACCGAGAAAAAACGAATTCGTAAGAATTTTGGTAAGCGTCCACAAGTCTTGGATATACCGTATCTTCTTTCTATTCAACTTGATTCGTTCCAGAAGTTTATTGAGCAGGATCCAGAAGGTCAATATGGCTTAGAAGCCGCTTTTCGTTCAATATTTCCGATAAAAAGTTATAGTGGTAGCGCTGAGTTACAATACGTGAGCTTTAAAATGGGCGAACCTGTATTTGATGTTAAAGAATGTCAAATTAGAGGGATCACTTACTCAGCACCATTGCGCGTTAAATTACGTTTAGTTATTTATGATAAAGATGCGCCAGAAGGAACAGTTAAAGATATTAAAGAGCAAGACGTCTACATGGGCGAAATTCCTTTAATGACGGACAATGGTACGTTTGTAATTAACGGTACAGAACGTGTTATCGTTTCACAATTGCATCGTAGTCCAGGTGTGTTCTTTGATAGTGATAAAGGTAAAACACACTCTTCTGGTAAAGTTCTATATAATGCTCGGATTATTCCTTATCGTGGCTCTTGGCTTGATTTTGAATTTGATCCAAAAGATAATCTTTTTGCTCGTATCGACCGTCGTCGTAAACTTCCTGCAACAATCATTTTGCGTGCGTTAGGTTATGAAACTGAAGAAATTTTAGATATGTTCTTCGAAAAAACGATTTTTGAAGTAGGCAAATCAAAATTAAAGATGGATCTTGTACCAGAGCGTTTACGTGGTGAAACGGCGCTATTTGATATCGAATCTAAAGGCAAAGTTTACGCAGAGAAAGGTCGTCGTATTACAGCTCGTCATATTCGTGAGCTTGAAAAAGATAAAGTAACTAAAATTGACGTTCCAGTTGAGTATATTGTAAATAAAGTACTAGCTAAAAATTATATTGATGAAGAAACGGGTGAAGTCGTTGCATTTGCCAATACTCCAATTTCGTTAGAACTATTACTTCAATTAACCAATGCTGGTTATAAGAAAATTGAAACTTTATTCACTAATGATTTAGATCATGGTCCATTTATTTCTGAAACTTTAAATGTTGACTCAACACGAGATCGATTAGGTGCTTTAGTTGAAATTTACCGAATGATGCGCCCAGGCGAGCCACCAACAAAAGAAGCTGCTGAAGCATTATTTGATAATCTATTCTTCTCTGACGAACGTTATGACTTATCAGCAGTTGGTCGTATGAAGTTTAATCGTTCTTTAGGACGAGACGATATTGAAGGCGAAAGTGTCTTAACTAAAGCTGATATCGTTGATGTAATGAAGAAATTAATCAGCATTCGTAATGGTCATGGTGAAGTCGATGATATCGATCACTTAGGAAACCGTCGTATCCGTAGTGTTGGTGAAATGGCTGAAAACCAATTCCGTATTGGTTTAGTGCGTGTAGAACGAGCAGTAAAAGAGCGCTTATCATTAGGCGATCTTGAGTCATTAATGCCACAAGATATGATTAATGCTAAACCAATTTCAGCGGCTATCCGCGAATTCTTTGGTTCAAGCCAATTATCTCAGTTTATGGATCAAAACAATCCATTATCTGAAATTACGCATAAACGTCGTATTTCTGCATTAGGTCCAGGTGGTTTAACCCGTGAACGTGCCGGATTCGAAGTACGTGACGTACATCCTACCCATTATGGTCGTGTATGTCCGATTGAAACACCGGAAGGACCAAACATCGGTTTGATTAACTCATTAGCGGTTTATTCTCGTACTAATGAATATGGATTCCTTGAAACGCCATATCGTCGTGTAGTTGATGGCGTGGTAACTGATGAAATTAACTATTTATCAGCAATCGACGAAAGTGAATTTGTTATTGCCCAGGCTAACTCAAATCTTGATGACGATGGTCGTTTTAAAGAAGATTTAGTGACTTGTCGTTTAAATGGTGAGTCAGGTTTATATAGTCCAGAACAAGTCCATTATATGGACGTATCAACGCAACAAATCGTATCCGTTGGTGCTTCATTAATTCCGTTCTTAGAACACGATGATGCGAACCGTGCCCTAATGGGTGCGAACATGCAACGTCAAGCAGTACCGACATTAAAAGCGGAAAAACCATTTGTTGGAACTGGTATGGAAAGGGCTGTAGCAGTTGACTCAGGTGTAACTGCAGTAGCTCGTCGTGGTGGTACTGTTCAATATGTTGATGCATCACGCATTGTAATTAACGTTAATGATGATGAAATGTATGCTGGCGAAACAGGGATTGATATTTATAACTTAACTAAATATACCCGTTCAAACCAAAATACCTGTATTAACCAAATTCCATGTGTGGAATTAGGTGAAAAAGTTGAGCGTGGTGATGTCCTTGCCGATGGTCCATCAACTGACTTAGGTGAGTTGGCTTTAGGTCAAAATATGCGAGTGGCATTCATGCCATGGAATGGTTATAACTTTGAGGATTCTATTTTAGTCTCTGAAAAAGTAGTACAAGATGACCGTTTCACTTCGATTCATATTCAAGAGTTATCTTGTGTATCTCGTGATACCAAACTTGGTGCAGAAGAAATTACCGCCGATATTCCAAATGTGGGTGAAGCGGCTCTTTCTAAACTGGATGAATCAGGTATTGTTTATATTGGTGCTGAAGTTAAAGGTGGCGATATTCTGGTTGGTAAAGTAACACCAAAAGGTGAAACACAATTAACGCCAGAAGAAAAATTACTACGCGCTATTTTTGGTGAAAAAGCGTCAGATGTTAAAGATACTTCACTTCGTGTGCCAAATGGCGTTTCAGGTACAGTTATTGATGTTCAAGTCTTTACTCGTGATGGTGTACAAAAAGATAAACGTGCACTTGAAATTGAAGAGATGCAACTTAAACAAGTTCGCAAAGACTTAACAGAAGAGCTTAAAATCCTTGAAGCAGCGTTATTTGCTCGTATCCGTGATGTGTTAATTTCTGGCGGTATTAAAGCCGACAAATTAGATGCTTTACCACGAGAAAAATGGTTAACCATTGGTATTGCTAATGAAAGTAAGCAAGCGCAATTAGAGCAACTTGCTGAACAGCATGATGAAATTAAAGCTGAGTTTAACAAAAAACTTGAAGCTAAACGCATGAAGATCACTCAAGGTGATGATTTACAACCTGGTGTTCTGAAAATTGTTAAAGTTTACTTAGCGGTTAAACGTCAAATTCAGCCTGGTGATAAGATGGCAGGTCGTCATGGTAACAAAGGGGTTATCTCTAAAATCAACCCAATTGAAGATATGCCATATGATGATAAAGGACGTCCAGTTGATATCGTATTGAATCCTCTAGGTGTTCCTTCACGTATGAATATCGGTCAGATTTTAGAAACTCACTTAGGTATGGCGGCGAAAGGTATTGGTCAGAAGATTGATACTATGCTGAAAGAACAGCAAGAATTAGCTAAATTACGCGAATTTATCCAAAAAGCGTATGACCTTGGTTTAGGTGCAGCACAAAAAGTTAATGTTGCTGAATTTACTGATCAAGAAGTCATGACTCTGGCACAGAATTTACGTAATGGTATGCCACTTGCTACACCTGTATTTGATGGTGCTAAAGAGCAAGAAATTAAGGCATTACTTGAACTTGGTGATTTACCAACTTCAGGTCAAATTACCTTGTTTGATGGTCGTACTGGTGAGCAATTTGAACGTCCAGTAACAGTAGGTTACATGTACATGCTTAAATTGAATCACTTAGTTGATGATAAGATGCATGCTCGTTCTACAGGTTCATATAGTCTGGTTACGCAACAACCGTTGGGTGGTAAAGCTCAATTTGGTGGTCAACGTTTCGGTGAGATGGAAGTATGGGCACTTGAAGCATATGGTGCCGCTTATACTCTACAAGAAATGTTAACTGTTAAATCAGATGATGTGAACGGTCGTACTAAGATGTATAAAAATATTGTAGATGGCGATCATCGTATGGAACCTGCGATTCCAGAATCATTTAATGTATTACTAAAAGAGATTCGTTCGTTAGGTATTAATATCGAGTTAGATGAAGAATAATCTTAACTAACTGAAATGATTTCTATTTATAGGGATAACTTATCAGTAATGATAAGTTATCTAATTGGTTTAACTCCATAGGAGTCAATTGTGAAAGACTTACTAAAGTTTCTAAAAGCGCAAACAAAAACTGAAGATTTTGATGCTATCAAGATTGGCCTTGCTTCTCCTGATATGATTCGTTCATGGTCTTTTGGTGAAGTTAAAAAACCTGAAACAATTAACTATCGTACGTTCAAACCTGAACGTGATGGCTTGTTTTGTGCGCGTATTTTCGGACCAGTTAAAGATTATGAATGTTTGTGTGGAAAATATAAACGTTTAAAACACCGTGGTGTTATTTGTGAAAAATGTGGTGTAGAAGTCACTCAAGCTAAAGTGCGTCGTGAACGTATGGGGCACATTGAACTTGCATCACCTACTGCACATATCTGGTTTTTAAAATCATTACCATCACGTATCGGTTTATTACTCGATATGCCACTGCGTGATATTGAACGGGTACTTTATTTTGAATCATTTATGGTTCTTGATGGTGGTATGACAAACCTTGAACGCGGTCAAATTTTAACTGAAGAACAGTATTTAGATGCGTTAGAAGAGTTTGGTGATGAGTTTGATGCACGCATGGGTGCAGAAGCTATTCAAGAGTTACTACGTAACATTGATGTTCAAGCCGAATGTGAAGCATTGCGTGATGAACTTTCAACGACTAACTCAGAAACTAAACGTAAAAAATTAACAAAACGCATTAAAATCATTGAAGCATTCATTCAATCAGAAAATAAACCAGAATGGATGATTTTAAATGTGTTACCTGTGTTGCCACCAGATTTACGACCATTAGTACCACTTGATGGCGGTCGTTTTGCAACATCAGACTTAAACGATTTATATCGTCGTGTTATCAACCGTAATAATCGTTTAAAACGTTTATTAGATTTAGCTGCACCAGATATTATTGTACGTAACGAAAAACGTATGTTACAAGAATCTGTTGACGCCTTACTTGATAATGGTCGTCGTGGTCGTGCAATTACCGGTTCAAACAAACGTCCATTAAAATCACTTGCCGATATGATTAAAGGTAAGCAAGGTCGTTTCCGTCAAAACCTATTAGGTAAACGTGTAGACTATTCAGGTCGTTCAGTAATTACTGTAGGTCCATACTTACGTTTACATCAATGTGGTTTACCGAAAAAAATGGCGCTTGAACTATTTAAACCATTTATCTACGGTAAATTAGAACGTCGTGGTTATGCAACAACCATTAAAGCGGCGAAGAAAATGGTTGAACGTGAAGATGCAGTTGTTTGGGATATCTTAGATGAAGTTATTCGTGAACATCCGGTATTATTAAACCGTGCACCAACACTTCACCGATTAGGTATTCAAGCGTTTGAACCTATTCTTATTGAAGGTAAAGCTATTCAGTTACACCCATTAGTTTGTGCGGCATTCAATGCTGACTTCGATGGTGACCAAATGGCGGTGCACGTTCCATTAACGTTAGAAGCGCAATTAGAAGCACGTGCGTTAATGATGTCAACCAACAATATTCTTTCACCTGCAAGTGGTGAGCCTATCATCGTTCCATCTCAGGACGTGGTTTTAGGGCTTTACTACATGACTCGCGATAAAGTCAATGCGAAAGGTGAAGGCATGATATTAACTGGCCCTAAAGAAGCAGAAAAACTGTATCGTTTAGGTCTTGTTGAATTACATGCTAAAGTTAAAGTTCGTATTACAGAAAGTCATCGTAATAGTATTGGTGAATGGGAAGATACAACTTCTGTTGTCGATACTACAGTTGGTCGTGCTATCTTATGGTTAATTATGCCTAAAGGTATGAGCTTCTCTGTTATCAATCAACCGCTGGGTAAAAAGGCGATTTCACGAATTTTAAACATTTGTTATCGCCAATTAGGCATGAAAGAAACTGTTATTTTAGCTGACCAAGTTATGTATACCGGCTTTGCTTACGCAGCTCGTTCTGGGGTATCAGTTGGTATTGATGATATGGAAATTCCTGCGAAGAAATTACAAATCATCAACGAAGCAGAAATTGAAGTTGCGGAAATTCAAGAACAGTTTCAATCAGGTTTAGTAACCGCAGGTGAACGCTATAACAAAGTTATCGATATTTGGGCTGCAGCCAATGAACGTGTTGCTAAAGCGATGATGGATAACTTATCAACTGAAAAAGTTATTAACCGTGAAGGTAAAGAAGAAGTTCAATCTTCATTTAACAGCATCTATATGATGGCCGACTCTGGTGCTCGTGGTTCTGCAGCTCAGATTCGTCAGTTAGCAGGTATGCGTGGTTTGATGGCAAAACCAGATGGTTCGATCATCGAAACGCCAATTACGGCAAATTTCCGTGAAGGGTTAAACGTTCTTCAGTACTTTATTTCTACCCATGGTGCGCGTAAAGGTCTTGCAGATACCGCATTGAAGACAGCGAACTCAGGTTACTTGACTCGTCGTTTAGTTGACGTGGCTCAAGATTTAGTTGTTATTGAAGATGACTGTGGCACGTTAGAAGGCGTGGTAATGACACCGGTAATTGAAGGTGGTGATGTTAAAGAACCACTACGTGAACGTGTTTTAGGTCGTGTAACAGCTGAAGATGTATTAAAACCAGGTAGTGCAGATATCTTAATCCCTCGTAATACATTACTAGATGAAAGTTATTGTGATTTACTTGAACAAGAATCTGTAGATAGCGTTAAAGTTCGTTCAGTTGTTTCGTGTGATACTGACTTTGGTGTTTGTGCGAAATGTTATGGTCGTGACTTAGCTCGTGGTCACCTAGTAAATAAAGGTGAAGCAATTGGTGTTATCGCCGCTCAGTCAATCGGTGAACCGGGTACACAGTTAACCATGCGTACATTCCATATCGGTGGTGCGGCATCACGGGCAGCGGCAGAATCAAGTGTTCAAGTTAAAAACAAAGGTAGTATTAAATTAACTAATGCTAAATTTGTAACTAACCCAGATCAAAAATTGGTTATTACCTCGCGTAATGCTGAATTAACGATTATCGATGAATTAGGACGAATGAAAGAAACTTATAAAGTTCCTTATGGTTCGATTTTAACTAAAGGTAATGGTGCAGCTGTTGATGCTGGTGAAACACTAGCTAACTGGGATCCACATACAATGCCGGTTATCTCAGAAGCTAAAGGTTTTGTTCGCTTTGTTGATATGATTGATGGGCAAACTATTACTCGTCAAACTGATGAGTTAACTGGTTTATCATCTATTGTGATCTTAGATGTAGCAGAACGTACAGGTGTTGGTAAAGATTTACGTCCAGCAATTAAGATTGTCGATGCTAAAGGTAATGATATCTTTGTGGCAGGTACTGAAATGCTTGCGCAATACTTCTTACCAGGTAAAGCATTAGTACAATTAGAAGATGGTGCGGAAATCAACGTTGGTGACACACTTGCTCGTATTCCACAAGCATCTGTGGGTACTAAAGATATCACCGGTGGTTTACCACGAGTTGCTGATTTATTTGAAGCACGTAAACCTAAAGAGCCAGCAATTCTTGCTGAAATTGATGGTATTATCTCATTCGGTAAAGAAACGAAAGGCAAACGTCGCTTAATCATTACGCCACTAGATGGTAGCGAACCATACGAAGAGATGATTCCAAAATGGCGTCAGCTTAACGTATTCGAAGGTGAACAAGTTGGTCGCGGTGATGTGATCTCTGATGGTCCTGAATCAGCACATGACATTTTACGTCTACGTGGTGTTAATGCTGTGACTCGTTACATCGTGAATGAAGTTCAAGAAGTTTATCGCTTACAAGGTGTAAAAATTAACGATAAGCACATTGAAGTCATTGTTCGTCAAATGTTACGTAAAGCAACGGTTATTCATCCAGGAAGTTCTCGTTTACTTGATGGTGAACAACTTGAAGTTTCACGCTTGAAGATTATTAACCGAGAACTTGAAGCTCAAGGTAAAGAACCAATTGTCTATTTGCATGATTTACTTGGTATTACTAAAGCATCACTTACTACTGAATCATTTATTTCTGCGGCATCGTTCCAAGAAACGACTCGCGTATTAACTGAAGCAGCAGTTGCAGGTAAAAATGATGAACTTCGTGGCTTGAAAGAGAACGTTATTGTTGGTCGCTTGATCCCAGCTGGTACTGGTTATGCTTATCATAAAGAGCGTTTGCGTAAACGTGCAATGCCAACTAATGATGAAATTCAACCAACGGTTTCGGCTGAAGAAGCTACGGCTAATTTAGCGGAACTATTAAATTCAGCAGAAGAAAATCAATAGATTTTAGATAAACTGACTAAAATAGCACGTGATACCACGTGCTATTTTTTTGTCAAGCGTATGGTATATGAAAGGAGTATTAGATGTATATTGTCATGAATCGGTTTAAAATTAAGTTAGGTAGTGAAGATACTTTTATTGAAATCTGGCGTAATCGTGATAGTCATTTAAAAGAGATGAAAGGTTTTAATCGTTTTTATTTCCTTAAAGGTAAAACTTATGCAGATTACACATTGTTTTCATCATATGCCGAATGGGAATCAAAACAAGATTTTGAAAATTGGGTTAATTCTGCTCATTTCAAACATACTCACCGTAATACAGATAACCGTCCAAATAACCCAGATATCTATTTTGAACCTGCTCAACTTGAATGTTTTGAAGTCATTATCTAAGTAATTTTTAAACTAAAAAATCAAATTTAAAAATAAGTATTGTGAGCAATACTAATAAAAATTACCTATGATAATTCTTCGCAAATTACATAAAAAAAGATATAATTGATAAAACTCTATGGCATAACATCGATTAAAGAAATATGTCAGTTCATGTAAATTAAATCTATTATCTAAAAGTCTCTTCTTGGTAGTCTGTAGTCCATAACTATTATTATAAATAGTTATTAAATGTATTCCTCAATTAAGCATTATAAGTTTGTTTAGTAACAAAATTTTTAGGCTACTGTTTAGTATTTTCTAATTATCATTGCTTTTTAAGCTATTTGGAAGTTTAACTATTTATAGGGGTTCACTATGAAATCCAAATCGTTTTTGCTTATCATTATATTAATTATTATCGGGGCATTTTTATTTTTTAAAGACTATAACAGCATTCAAACTCAAGACGAAAAAGTGGCGGCTTCTTGGTCAGAAGTTGTTAATCAGTACAAACGACGCGCTGATTTAGTGCCTAACTTAGTTAATACGGTAAAAGGTTATGCTAGTCATGAAAAAGATGTTTTTACTCAAGTAACTGATGCCAGAGCCAAAGTCGGCTCGATTCAAATCAATGCAGATCAACTTAGTGATCCAGCTTTATTCTCGAAATTCCAACAAGCTCAATCTGAATTAAGTTCTGCCTTAAGTCGCTTAATTGCCGTTAGTGAAAATTACCCAGAACTTAAAGCAAATACACTCTATCAAGATTTAATGAGTCAACTTGAAGGAACCGAAAACCGTATAACGGTTGCTAGAGGTCGATATATTGAGACTGTACAATCCTTTAACACTTATATTCGACAATTGCCAACCAAATGGATTGCAAATGTTATAGGGGTACAACCAAAACAACAGTTTACGGTTGAAAATGAACAACAAATTTCTAATCCACCAGCAGTCAATTTTGGACAATAAGCATAATGAAAAAATATTATCTGCTCTTTTGTTTACTGTTTTTTAGTGCGGTAAGTTATGCATTAACTGAGATTCCTACATTTGATCGCCGTGTTATTGATACGTCAGATACTTTAGAACCATCACAAATAGATGATTTGGAATCAAGCTTGATTGCTTTTGAAAAGACGCGAACTGATGGTGCACAGATCGCGGTATTAATGATCTCAAAACTCGACAATGAAACGGTTGAACAGTATGCCGATCGGGTATTTATTCAGTGGAAAATAGGTAACAAAGAGCGAGATAATGGCATTTTATTATTAATTATTAAAGATGATAAATTGATGCGAATTGAAGTCGGTTATGGTTTTGAAGGCACCATTACCGACTTGATTGCTAGCCATATCATCCGCGAACAATTAGCACCACAATTTAGACAAAATAACTATTATCAAGGTATACATGATGCACTTTCAAAATTAATCAATCAATTGAATGATCCTCAACAAGTACCTGCGACCAACAGTGATCCTGATCTCAAAACGGTACTTGCTGGTGATTTTGGTGCCAATTTATTTAATTATGGGCTAGCATCTTTTTTTATCTGCTTCACTATTGCCAGCTTATTTTCGATTAGTTCCACTAAACGTAGCACTAGCCGAAGTTTAGGTACTGGTTTGCTAAATGGAATGTCAGTTGGTGGTTTTACTTTATTCAATGGCTATTCATTACATATTGTTTTACCACTAATATTTTTAGCTTTTGTTGCCAGTGCAATTTTAAGTGGCATTTTAACTATGCGTGGTGGTGGCGGTAGTGGACGCGGTCGAGGAGGCGGTTTTGGCGGCGGTAATGGTGGTGGTTTTGGCGGAGGTTCATTCGGTGGTTTTGGTGGTGGTGGCGGCGGACGCAGTGGCGGTGGAGGAGCTTCTGGCAGCTGGTGAACTTTAATAAAACTAAATACTAAAGGGATTGGTAATTTATATATTTTAACTCTATTCGACAAATATCTTTTTCAATGTCCTACATACTGGGGATGTATCATGTTGCCTCAGTTGTGTGGTTAAAATAATATTATTTAACAGGTTTTAACTTTAATATTAAAAATAGCTATTTTTACCTGATAAAAATATGAGGAAAAGAAGTTTTCTCATATTAAGTTTGCTATTTAATCGCATTTTTATGCGTTTATGGATTAAATTTAAAATAAATTAACTCAATTCACAAAGATATCTCACACTAAAATGCTTGTTAGTAACAGCATTAATCCATAATTACAATAAATTTCCTTTTGCAATAGGAAAAATTCTCTCTCCACATTTATAGTTATTTCATTTAGGCTAAGATATCTTAAAAAAACAAGAGAATTAGAATGACTATGCCACAAAAACAATTCCGTATGATCGAAGATGATTTAGATCCCGAAGTTGTGACAGAGCAAACGATAGAAATTATTAATCGTTGGTTAACTGATCATCAAATAACCCAAAACGACGTGCAAAAAGCAATGTTGTTATCACATGTCAAAGCGATGGTTGAAAGAGCAAAAACACTAGAAAAATTACCTGAAGTCGATCCTTCTTTATTTGATGAACTCTCAGAACAATCCTTAATGCTTGCACATAAAACTGTACAATTATTCAATAGCCTAGCAAAAGAAGAGGCTTATTTATTAGCTGTTCATTATGAAGTGGCTATAGCAAATTAATCAAATTACTAGATCTAAAAAACAATAATTAAAAGGAGAATTATTATGGCTGAAGTAATCATCGTAATCGGCGATAGAATGGGAAAAGGGCAAAAAATTGCAGAAGGAATTAATTCTATTGAAGGATGTCGTGCAATTGTTATCCCAGGTATGGCTGCTGATATGAAATTAGGCGATGTGATGAATAATGAGAATGCCGATTTAGGGCTTTCGTTTTGTGGCAGTGGTGGTGCGGGTGCCATAACGGCGCAAAATAAATATGGATATTCTCAACGACATGGTATGCGTTCAATTGAAGAAGGTGAAACAGCCATTAATGACGGTTGTAAAGTACTTGGCTTTGGTTTTATGGATACAGTGGAACTTGGTCAACGTATAGCTCAAGCATTTTTGAAAAAATATCCACGTAGTTAAATAGGTTAGAAACATGAAAAAAACTGAGCAGATACAAGTTAGAGTAACTGGGCAAGGAGATTCAAAGCAGCGTGCATTTGCTATAGCACTAAATCAGGTGCAAAAGCAAGTGCTTAAAAATACGAATAATATAATGCTACGAATTGAGCCGCTTGATATTAGTGTTGTTTCTGCTATTGAAAAGATAACTACAGAACGTTTTTTATTTATTTTTTTACCACGAAAAAAGACATTTTATGACATCACTCTTGATGTCTCAGTAAATGTTACATTTATCGATCTGAACGATATTAACTTTATCTCTAAATAACGCAAAAGGAAAGTAATGGAAATTCTAATTATAGCATTGAAGTCCATTGTAATTGGTGGGCTATGTGGATTTGGAGTAGGCGCTGGTGCTGCTCGAATGTTTCATGCTCCAACTTATCAAGGTATGGGGGCATTTCGTACCCTAGGTGAACTTAATTCTTGTGAGAGTGATCCTGCTGCACATTTCTCATTTGGCTTAGGATTCTTTTTTAATGCCTGGGCTTCATCTGTTGCTGCCGGTTCATTTACCCAAGATGTTGATCACCGAATTATCCCTAACTGGGGCGCAGCACTATTGATGATAAAAAACCGAAATTTGGAGCAAACATTACATTCTCCTAAAAAAATGGCTTTTGCTTGTGCATTAATCGGTGTGATTGTTGTGTTATTTTTAAATACAACAACCTCTGTAATTCCTGATTCTTTAAAAATCACCGCGACCAAAGTTTTAGTTCCCGCTGCGAATTTACTGGTAGCAACCGTGATGCCGGTTATTTTCTGGTTGGCAGCTTTAGATGCCGGTAGAAGAAGTGGCTTTTGGGGCACATTGTTTGGTGGGCTTGCGCAATTAATTATGGGGAATGCTGTACCTGGTTTAGTGTTAGGTATTTTGATTGGTAAAGGAGTGGATGACAGTGGTTGGAACCGAGTGATGAAAATCATGTTAGCTGCGGTAATTGTTTTATTTGTCATGAGCGGTTATTTCCGTGGATTTGATATGAAAATGATTAATTCATTCCGAGATGGTCTGTCTTATTGGTTTAAATAATATAGGGAACAATAGATTATGAATACTCAAACAACCATTAATAAAAGTTTTTGGTATGCCGATTGGTCATTCCCTATTCTTTGTGGATTACTCTCTGCAGGTATTTTTGCTGGAACGCATACTTTTTATGTATATGGAATTGGTGCTTTTAATGAAATAGCCTTTGTTGCAATGCTTAAATCAGGCATGACGACAGGCGATTATGGTGCAGTAGCAGCGTTTGGTGCCAGTTTTTTATTTGCCCGTGTCATTGAAGGCTCGCTAGTTGGAATTCTCGATATTGGTGGCGCGTTACAAACAGGTATTGGTTTAGGTGTGCCAGCGTTGTTATTGGCTGGTGGCTATACATTGCCAATTGAAAACTTTTTGGTGGCGTTATTAACCGGTTTATTACTCGGTATGGCAATAGGTTTACTTATCATCCTTATCCGTAAATTTACGGTTAATAGTGGTGGTGGATCAACTTTTGGTGCTGATGTCATGATGGGCGCGGGAAATGCATCTGGTCGTTTTCTTGGTCCAATGATTATTTTATCCGCTATGGTTGCCTCTATTCCTATCGGTATAGGTTCATTGCTTGGTGCACTATTATTTTATGTATGGAAAAAGCCTATCACTGGCGGTGCAATATTAGGTGCCATGATTTTTGGTGGTATCTTCCCAATTATATAATGTTATGTCCCCTCAATCATAATTGTGGTCGAGGGGTTGGGTTAAATTATGTATGATTTAATTATAAAAAATGCCAAACTTATTGACAATTCAGTAACTGATATTGCCATTAAACATGGCAAAATTGTTGAAATTGACAAAAATATAATCGCAACTTCAAATCGAGTGTTAGATCTACAAAATCAACACTATATAAGTGCCGGATGGATAGATTCTCATACCCATTGCTTTGCACATTCACCAATTTACTATGATGAACCCGATCTCATTGGTGTTGAGTCTGGCGTGACGGCAGTGGTTGATGCTGGTAGTGTTGGTGCACTTGATATTGACGAGTTTTATGATTTAGCGATGCAGGCTAAAACTCATGTTTACTCCTTCCTAAATATCTCAAAAATAGGCTTAGTAAGGCAAAGTGAGCTTGCTGATATGCAAGATGTGGATGTGCCGTTATTTGATCAAACTTTAGCTAAATATCCCAATTTTATTATTGGTATAAAAGTTAGGATGAGTCGTAGCGTTGTTGGTGAAAATGGTATTTTACCGTTAATCAAAGCGAAAGAGATGCAAAAAAAGACTGGTTTGCCACTAATGATTCATGTAGGAAACAATCCTCCTGAACTTGATGAAATTGCAGATTTATTAACTAAAGGCGATATTATTACTCATTGTTTTAATGGTAAGCCCAACCAAATATTTGATAATCAAAATAATCTGCGTGATTCAATTAAACGTGCTATTGAACGTGGGGTGATTTTAGATATTGGTCATGGTGGTGAAAGTTTCAGTTTTGCAGTAGCTGAGCGAGCAAAATGTTTAGATGTTTATCCAAACACAATCAGCTCTGATATCTATTCTAAAAATCGCTTACAAGGTCCTGTGTTTAGTTTAGCTAATGTAATGAATAAATTTATCTCTCTAGGCTATAGTAAAACCAGAATTATTGATAGTGTTACTAAAAACGCGGCACAAATTTTGCATTTAAATAATAAAGGGGAAATAGCCATTGGCTATGATGCCGATTTGACTATTTTTGATATAAAACAACAAACCGTCTCTTTAACTGATTCAGAAGGTGAAAAAAGGGAATGTCATGAACAGTTTGTTCCTTTAGCTGCTATCGTAAAAAATACAACAAAAAATGTTACAATCATTGAAATAAAACAAGAAGGTAGTAAAAATGAGCTCAGAATCTCAAACTGAAAAAGAAATATACAGTAAATACCACTTGAAAAAAGTGATTAATGCTTCGGGGCGAATGACTATTTTAGGTGTTTCAACACCAAGAGTTGAAGTGGTTGATACTGTATCCCATGGATTAAATGAATATTTTGAAATAAAAGATTTAGTCGATAAAACTGGACAATATATTGCTAAATTACTCAATGTCGAAAATGCTGTAGTTGTATCTTGTGCCTCTGCTGGCATTGCGCAAGCTGTCGCAGGTTTAATCGTTAAAGATGATCGCGATTTATTATTTAATTTACATAGCTCTGATAAATGGGTAGCTAGGGAAATTATTGTACCAAAAGGACATAACGTAAATTTTGGCGCTCCTATTGGTACGATGGTCTCTTTAGGTGGTGGAATTGTGGTTGAAGCGGGTTATGCAAATGAGTGTAAACCAGAGCATATTGAATCATTAATTAATTCTGATACCGCGGCTATTTTATATGTCAAATCACATCACTGTGTGCAAAAAAGTATGCTATCAGTTGCGCAAGCTGTAACGGTGGCCAAAAAATATAATATTCCATTAATTGTTGATGCCGCAGCAGAAGAGGATTTACAAACCTATTATCAACAAGGTGCTGATTTAGTTATTTATAGTGGTGCAAAGGCAATTGAAGGGCCAACTAGTGGCTTAGTTATTGGCCGTCATCAAGCCATTGAATGGCTTAAACTTCAATCTCAAGGTATTGGTCGACCAATGAAGGTAGGTAAAGAGGGTATTTTAGGCTTAACCAAGGCTATTGAGTTATATATTAACGATCCTAAACAAGAAACTGGACAAGAAATGGTTGCCAAAATGACACCATTTATCGAAAAGTTAAATTCTATTAATGGTATATCGGCAAAAGTTGTCTGGGATGGTGCAGGCCGAGATATTGCTCGTACAGAAATATCCTTTGATACGAAGGTAATTGGTAAAACTGCTGTTGAAATGATAGATCTAATGAAGCAAGGCGAGATTGCAGTCTATTTTCGGGAATATAAAGCCAATGAAGGTAAAGTAGACGCAGATGTTCGTAGTGTAACGGCTGAACAGCTTGATATTGTCTATAACAAAATTATAAAAATTATCCAAGGAGTAAAATAATGCAATTGACACCAAATTATTTTAACGATCGTGTTTGTTTAAACGTATTAGCCAATTCAATTGATAACGCTAGTGCTATTTATGAAGCAGCGCAAACTTATGTTGTTGTGGGGGTATTATCTAAAAATTATCCAGATAATCAGCAAGCAATAGCAGATATGAAAAAATATGCGTTAGCGATTGATAATGCTATTTCTGTTGGTCTGGGTGCAGGTGATCCTAACCAATCTACTATGGTGTCAGAAATATCTGCAGTTCTCCAGCCTCAACATGTCAATCAAGTTTTCACAGGGGTGGCAACAAGTCGAGCTTTATTAGGACAAAAAGAAACGGTAATCAATGGTCTTGTATCACCAACTGGTAAAGTAGGTTTAGTTAATATTGCCACAGGACCACTAAGCTCAAAATCACCCGCTGCAATCGTGCCGGTCGAAACCGCAATTGCTTTATTAAAAGACATGGGGGGGAGCTCTATAAAATATTTCCCTATGGGCGGGTTAAAACATATTGATGAATATGAATATGTGGCTAAATGTTGTGCTGAACATGATTTCTATCTAGAACCTACTGGTGGTATAGATTTAGATAATTATGAAGCCATTTTAAAAATTGCTTTAAATGCTGGTGTGAAAAAAGTTATTCCACATATTTATACCTCAATTATCGATAAAGTTACAGGTGCGACAAGAACGGAAGATGTTAAACAACTATTAACGATTACGCAAAAGTTAGCAGGATGAGTAATGGCATCTAAATTGCTATTTCCCTATCAACGACTAGCGTATATTTTTGATACGATAAAAAACGAATTGCTACCTCAAAAAGAGTTAGCAAATCGTTTTTCAGTATCAATAAGAACTATTCGTTCAGATATTGTTGCTCTTAACGATATATTACACACTTATGGTGCTAAAGTTGATTATGTTAAGAACGTTGGTTATCATCTTGTCATATCCGATTCTAATTTGTATGCAACCATACCGATTGTTCAGCAAATAGAACGGGTTCCTCGGACTAATAAAGAACGCGTTTCCGCCTTATTGATTGCATTTTTAACCCAATCAAAATCAGTAAAGTTGGATGATATTGCTGGTGAATGGTTTTTAAGCCGCAATACATTACAAAATGATGTTATTGAAGTTAAGCAATATCTAGATAAATACCATTTATCGTTGGAAAATCGTCCTTATTCTGGTATACGATTAGTTGGTGAGGAATCGGCTATTCGAGCGTGTTTAACTGATATTTTATGGCAACATCATATAACAGGAGACACTATTAATTTCACTCGGCTAATTCAGGCGATATTATCTGATATTGATTTAGATTATCTGGAAAGTGTACTACAAAATCAGTTTGAACGTTTTGAATTAAAATTAACTTCGGAAGGTCAAGGGTATCTGCTCTATTGTTGTGCCGTTTCAATCACCAGAATTACACAAGGGCATGAATTAGTAGAATATCAAGTCGATAATATTGATTCGACAGTTATTGGCGCTGCGCGTGAGGTTTCTGAAGGTTTCTCCTATTTTTTAGGTAACACTCTTTCAGAACCCGAATTTAACTATTTATGTGTGCAGATTATGTCGCGCACTATTATGGAATCGCCTAACCAAGCCAAAAGTTTAGAGCTATTTGAACATATCTTGTCTTATATTAATGATTCTTATCACTATAATTTAAAACAGGATATGAAGTTACGCCAAGATATGCTAATTCATATTTCATCAATGCTATCTCGCATAAAATACCAAATTCGTACTTTCAATCCAATATTACATGAAATTAAACAATATTATCCTTTTGCTTATGATATTACTTTATCGGCATTAGCGAATATTCATAAATTTACGGATGTTGAAATGACTGAAGATGAAATTAGTTATTTAGCAATTCATATTGGTGTGGCATTGGAGCGTAATTATAGTGCTGGATATGAAAGATTAGTGCAAATTTTACTGGTTAGTGAATTAGGTAACGCAACTATGCGCATGATTGAATCAAAAATTAACCGCGATTTTCCGCATATTTTAATCAACCGTACACTATCTTATCGAGAGTATGAACAGTTAACCAATATTGAGGAAGACTTTGTGGTATCAACCGTTCGCTTAACCGAAAAAGATAAACAAATAGTGAAAATTGCACCGTTTCCAACGCCTTATCAACTTGAACAATTAGGACGTTTATCTATGGTTGATCGCACTATGCCATATATTATTGAGCGTTTTTTTAATGAAAAGTTTTTCCTAATTATTGATAAACCGATGACACAAAGTGAACTGTTTCAGATGGTTTGTCAGCGGCTTGAGGAGTCCGGATATGTGGGACAGGACTTTTATCCATCTGTAGTAGAGCGAGAAAGTATTGTATCAACCTTAATCGGAGAAAATATTGCCATTCCACATTCAGTTGGGTTGTTGGCCAAAAAGACAGTAGTTACCACTATTTTGGCTCCTCAAGGCATTGAATGGAATAAAAATGAAATTGCGCATGTTATTTTCTTATTAGCAATTAGCAAAGATGAATATGAAGATGCGATGCGAATTTATAACTTAGTCGTCAATTTTGTTAAAGAGAGATCAACTAAGCGGTTATTAAACAGTCGTAACTTTGATGATTTTCAAGCTATAGTGAAAGATAGTTTTGGGCGATTATCATAATTAATTCGTTTTAATTTAAAATTGAAAATGGAATTTTATCAAGTGAATAAAAATTGTTAGGTAATGGTTAAATAAATAACGATTTTTGACGCAAAAAAAACTTCCTTCAATATTTTTTTTGCTAATTATGAAGTAAAATAAAACTTATAAATATTAAGAAAATAATCAAAAATTAAAACAAATTATCTTGTGCTTGCCCATTGACGAAACAGTGATTTAAGGGTAAGATGCGCGCCTTATGGCTTTGTGTGGTTTTTAGCTACACTTAATAATTTTTAAGGTTGGGGTGCATATCTTATGCAAAATAAATTACCATTAACAATTGACCCAATCAAAGCAGCACAAAAACGACTTGATTATATTGGATATTATCCAGCTCAAAGTGCAACGAGGATTGAAAGTCCAAAAAGTGATATCGAATGTCATTTGTCTTTTGATTTTGATGAGCAAAGACTTTGCGTTATCACCATTGATGCAAAAATGACGCTAGAACAAATTTGTCAGCGTTGTTTTAAACCTTTTATCACTGAAGTTCATGTGATGAATAAATTTAGTCCTGTTAAGAGCGATGCTCAAGCAGAGACATTACCGGAACATTATGAGCCCGTTTTAGTTAACGAGTTTGGTGAAGTAGATATATTAGCGTTAATTGAGGACGAAATTATTCTCTCTTTACCAATTGTCCCGGTGCATGATAGTAAACACTGCGAAGTGTCAGAGGCAGATATGGTATTTGGTGAAATTCCAGCGGAGAATGAAAAACCAAATCCATTTGCAATTTTAGTTAGTTTAAAGAATAAGGGGTAAATCCATGGCTGTTCAACAGAATCGTAAAACTCGTGCAAAACGTGGTATGCGTCGTTCTCATGATGCATTAACTGTTGCTAATATCTCAGTTGATGAATCAGGAAAAACACATTTACGTCATCACGTAACCGCTGATGGTTATTATCGTGGTCGTAAAGTGATTTCTAAATAATTACTTAGTAATTAGAAATCTTCAGGTGACACTTTGGATAATCTAACCATTGCGTTAGATGCTATGAGCGGGGACTTCGGTCCTCGTATTGTTGTTCCTGCTGCAATTCAAGCATTACACCATTATCCAAACCTCTCTATCTTCCTTATCGGTGATTTAAAGGAAGTCAACGCCTTTTTGTCTAAAGAAAATGCAAAGCTGGTTAGCCAATATCAAGAATGTGGTCGTTTGATGATAACTGAATCTACTTCGATTATTACTAATGATATGAAGCCATCATATGCAATTAGACATAGTCAGGGCTCCTCAATGAGAATTGCATTGGAGTTAGTAAAAAGCAATAAAGCTCAGGCTTGTGTCAGTGCTGGTAATACCGGTGCACTGATGGGGCTATCAAAGTTATTATTGCATTCATTAACTGGCATCGATCGACCGGCGTTAGTTGCAACTATTCCTGCTTTGAATAATCAAAATACAGTTGTGCTCGATTTAGGGGCTAATGCAGAATGCGATAGTGATATGTTAGTGCAATTTGCCATAATGGGCGAAATTTTAGCAAAGTCAGTGCTGCATATTGAAAATCCGCGGGTTGCCTTACTTAATATTGGTGAAGAAGATATTAAGGGATTAGATAAAATTCGTGCTGCGGCGTCTATTTTGAAAGCCAATGATCAAATCAATTATATCGGTTATTTAGAAGGTAACGAGTTGTTAACTGGTAAAACCGATGTGCTTGTTTGTGATGGTTTTGTGGGTAATGTGACGTTAAAAACCGTAGAAGGATTGATCAAAATTTTTATGTCATCATTCAAAATGCTGTTAGGGCATAATTCATTAATTATGAAATTGTTGAGTAAATGGCTGCAACGAAAAATAGTAAAAAATTTTGGTTATTTAGACCCAGGACGATATAATGGCGCCTGTTTACTTGGACTTCAAAGTATTGTGATTAAAAGTCACGGTAGTGCCAATCAAAAATCTTTTTTTGCAGCCATTGAACAAGCTATTTTAGCTATCGAAACCAATATACCTGAGAAGATTGCCAACAGTCTTTCTTCCGCACTACCTAAGAGCGAATAATTAGATGTATACAAAGATATTAGGAACAGGAAGTTACCTTCCAAAACAAATAAGAACCAATGCCGATCTTGAAAAGATGGTGGATACTAGTGACGAGTGGATAACAACTCGTACTGGTATTAAAGAGAGACGTATTGCCGCACCCGATGAAACCGTTACGAGTATGGCTTATGAAGCAGCGATTAACGCGATTGAAATGGCTGATATTGATAAACAAGAAATTGGTTTAATTATTGTTGCAACAGCCACCTCGGTTAATGCTTTTCCTAGTTCTGCTACTGAATTACAAGCTAAATTGGAACTGGGTGATGTAATTGCATTTGATGTATCGGCAGCTTGTTCAGGATTTATCTATGCGCTAGATATTGCGGATAAATATGTAAAAAGCGGTGCAATTAAATATGCTTTAGTTGTTGGCTCAGATATGTTAACTCGCGGTGTTAATCCAAATGATCGCGGTACAATTATTATTTTTGGTGATGGTGCGGGCGCGGTTGTGGTCGGTGCTTCTCAAGAACCTGGAATTATTGCTTCTCATCTTCATGCGGATGGTCGTTATGGTGAACTATTAAAATATCCCTATGTCGATCGTCGTTCATTGAATGATCCTGTCTATATGACAATGCAAGGTAATGAAGTATTCAAAATTGCGGTCAAAGAACTTTCAAATTTAGTCGATGAACTTTTGAACGAAAATGCATTTAAGAAATCAGATTTAGATTGGTTAGTTCCTCATCAGGCTAATTTACGTATTATTTCAGCAACGGCTAAACGCCTTGATATGGATATGAGTAAGGTTATTGTGACGCTTGATAAACAAGGCAATACTTCTGCCGCGTCCGTGCCTTGTGCTTTAGATACTGGGGTACGAGATGGCCGTATTAAGCGAGGGCAATTAATTTTATTAGAAGCTTTCGGTGGTGGTTTTGTTTGGGGTTCGGCACTCGTTAAATTTTAATTTATAACTTATTTTAGGTAATCAAGGATTTCAAAAATGACCAAATTTGCAATGGTATTTCCAGGACAAGGCTCACAAGCTGTAGGTATGTTAAAAGATCTTGCGGAAAACTATCCAGTTGTTAAGTCAACTTTTGATGAAGCGTCACAAGTGTTAGGTTATGATTTATGGGCTTTAGTGCAAGAGGGGCCAGCTGAAGAACTCAATAAAACGTGGCAAACTCAACCGGCATTACTTGCTTCATCGGTAGCTATTTACCGTGTTTGGCAAAGTATAAATGGTGCTCAACCTGAATTTATGTCTGGTCACAGTTTAGGAGAATACTCCGCATTGGTATGTGCCGGCGTAATTGATTTTAAAGATTCTATTAAATTAGTTGAATTACGTGGAAAACTAATGCAAGAAGCGGTACCAAGTGGTACTGGCGCGATGTTTGCTATTATTGGTTTAGATAACGATTCAATTCAAAAAGCATGTGAACAAGCGGCTCAAGGTCAAGTTGTTGCACCAGTTAATTTCAATTCACCAGGCCAAGTTGTTATAGCCGGTAATAAAGAAGCGGTTGAACGCGCAGGGGCGCTTTGTAAAGAGGCTGGTGCTAAACGTGCATTACCGCTTGCAGTTAGTGTACCTTCTCATTGTGCCTTAATGAAACCTGCTGCTGATAAATTAGCGATAACTTTAAATGATATTACATTCAATACTCCTAAGTTTGCGGTAATTAATAATGTCGATGTTAAAGTTGAAACATCAGCAGAAAAAATTAAAGCCGCATTAATAGCTCAGCTATATAGTCCTGTTCGTTGGACTGAAAGCGTTGAAGAAATGGCAAAACAAGGAGTAACACTGTTAGTGGAAATGGGACCAGGTAAAGTATTAACTGGTTTAACTAAACGAATTGTTGATTCATTATCAGCTTGCGCTGTTAATGATAAAGCGTCATTAGATGTTGCGATAGAAAATACTAAATAAATGATAAAAGGGGTAGTTATGAACCTATCAGGAAAAATTGCTTTAGTCACAGGTGCCAGCCGTGGAATTGGTAAAGCAATTGCAGAAAAATTAGTTGCTTGTGGTGCTACCGTAATTGGAACTGCAACAACAGAAAAAGGTGCCCAAGCCATAAGTGATTATTTAGGCTCTAACGGTAAAGGTTTAGCGCTAAATGTGACCGACGAAGCATCGATTGAATCAACCATTAATGCCATTAAAACGGAATTTGGCGATATCGATATTCTAGTTAATAATGCCGGTATTACCCGTGATAATTTATTAATGCGAATGAAAGAAGATGAATGGCAAGATATTTTAGATACTAATTTAACATCGGTATTTCGTTTATCAAAAGCATTAATGCGTACTATGATGAAAAAACGTTATGGTAGAATCATTACTATAGGATCTGTTGTTGGGACTATGGGCAATGCAGGCCAAGCTAACTATGCGGCGGCAAAAGCTGGATTAATTGGATTTAGTAAATCACTAGCACGTGAAGTTGCATCTAGAGGTATTACGGTAAATGTAGTCGCCCCAGGATTCATTGCAACTGATATGACAGAAGCATTAACTGATGAACAAAAAGCGTTAACATTAGCGCAAGTACCAGCAGGGCGTTTAGGTGAACCAGCTGAAATTGCTAATGCAGTTGCGTTCTTGGCTTCTGATGAGGCATCTTACATCACTGGTGAAACTTTGCATGTCAATGGTGGCATGTATATGGTGTAATTCATCAGAATAGTGTAAAATGAACCAATAATTTACTTTTTGAACAAAAATTAAGCAATTGGGTTGAAAAATGATTGGCATCTTTTTCAACATTTTATAAACTTACATTCACCGCCACTTTCGGCGATATTTATAGGAAAAAAAAGAGTATGAGCACTATTGAAGAGCGAGTTAAGAAAATTATTGTTGAGCAACTTGGTGTGAAAGAGGACGAAGTTAAAAATGAATCTTCTTTCGTTGAAGATCTTGGCGCTGACTCTCTTGATACAGTTGAATTAGTTATGGCTTTAGAAGAAGAATTTGATACTGAAATTCCTGATGAAGAAGCTGAAAAAATTACAACTGTACAATCAGCAATCGATTACATTACTGCAAATCAATAAGGTTGGCAGAGTTTTCATAATAGGCGGTCAAATGATCGCCTAGTTTGTATTTATGTCGCTATTTTCCAAAAAAAGAATTTGGCATAAGTTAGTTCTGAAAACTGATAATAAAAATTTCAATGATTCAAATTTCATTTCAATCCTTTTCTGGAGGACAATGTGTCTAAACGCAGAGTTGTTGTTACTGGAATGGGCATGATATCTCCAGTAGGTAATACAGTTGATTCTACTTGGCAAGCTTTATTAGCAGGTCAAAGTGGAGTAGAACTTATAGAACACTTTGATACAGCCCCTTTTGCAACGCGCTTCGCAGCGATGGTTAAAGACTTTAATGGCGAAGATTATAATATTTCACGTAAAGATGCACGTAAAATGGATTATTTTATCCAATATGGTATTGCTGCAGGTATGCAGGCAATGCAAGACGCGGGCATTGAAATTACAGAAGAAAATGCTGAGCGCATCGGTTGTGCTATCGGTTCAGGTATTGGTGGACTAGGATTAATTGAAGAAAATCATAGTGCATTAGTTAATGGTGGTCCACGCAAAATTAGTCCATTTTTTGTGCCTTCAACTATAGTTAATATGATTGCAGGTCATTTATCCATTATTTATGGATTAAAAGGTCCAAGTATTACTATTGCTACTGCTTGCTCTTCTGGTGTACATAATATTGGCCATGCAGCTCGTATGATTGCTTATGGTGATGCTGATGCGATGTTAGCTGGAGGCGGTGAAAAAGCGAGTACTCCTCTTGGTATAGGCGGTTTTGGTGCCGCTAGAGCATTATCAACGAATAATGATAATCCAAAAGCTGCAAGTCGCCCATGGGATAAAGACCGTGATGGTTTTGTACTGGGTGATGGGGCAGGTATTATGTTCCTAGAAGAATATGAACATGCTAAAAAGCGTGGTGCTAAAATTTATGCTGAAGTAGTTGGCTTTGGTATGAGTGGTGATGCTTATCATATGACTTCACCTCCAGCTGATGGTAGTGGAGCAGCATTAGCCATGAAATGTGCAATTCGTGATGCAGGTATAACACCTGAACAAATTGGTTATATTAATGCTCATGGTACATCAACTCCGGCTGGTGACAAAGCTGAAACTCAGGCAGTTAAAAGTATTTTCCAAGAAAACGCTAATAAAGTAATGGTAAGTTCAACTAAATCAATGATTGGGCATTTATTAGGTGCAGCAGGTGCCGTTGAATCTATCTTTACAGTGCTTGCCTTACGAGATCAGGCTGTTCCACCAACAATTAATCTTGATAACCCTGATGAGGGTTGTGATCTGGATTATGTTCCCCATACAGCTCGTCAAGTGAAAAACTTAGAATATGCTCTTTGTAATTCATTTGGTTTCGGTGGTACCAACGGTTCAGTTTTATTCAAGAAGATCTAATCTCCTTTCTTCCCATCACGGTTTAGTGATGGGAATCATCTGTTTTAATCTTTTGACAATACTTTTCATAATAAAAAATGTGGCATATACCTCATTTTTAAAAATATTTAGTAGCTTATTCATAATAAAAGCGTATGTTTGAACATAGCCACATGGATAAAAAATATTTTTCTGAATAATGGTAATAAGATTTATCTATGCAAGATTTTTTTAATTTTTAGGAGTTGTTATTATGATTACTACTGCACTTTTCCCTAATCGTTACATTCAAGGTTTTAATGCCATTGAAAATAGTTTAGGCGAAGAATTAGCGAGGCTAGGTAAAAAAGCGTTATTGTTGGAAAGTCCATCTGCCCACAAAAATTTATCTAAAACTATCGAAAAATCACTATCCGGTAAGATTGAAAGTGTTGTTGATATTTTTAACCGAGAGTGTAGTGACGAAGAGATTACAAGAATTATTGAGTTAGCTAAAGCTCAAAATATTGATGTGATTGTTGGTATAGGTGGAGGTAAGGTTATTGATACAGCAAAAGCGGTAGCCGCGACTATTCATTATCCATGTGTTGTTGTGCCAACACTAGCTTCAACCGATGCGCCTTGTAGTGCTTTATCAGTAATTTATACCTCAACAGGTGAATTTAAACGCTATTTTGTGTTACCAAGAAATCCTGATGTCGTTTTAGTTGATTCAAAAGTTATTGCTAATGCGCCTGCAAGATTTTTAGTTGCAGGTATGGGTGATGCTTTAGCAACTTGGTTTGAAGCCGAAGATTGTCGACAATCAAAAGCCGGAAATATGACCGGACGACCAGGTCCAATCACCGCCTTTGCCCTAGCAAAATTTTGTTTTGAAATATTGTTAAAATATGGTGTTCAGGCTAAAAATGCTTGTGAACAAAAAGTAGTAACCTCTGCACTGGAACATGTGATTGAAGCCAATACACTACTTTCTGGATTAGGATTTGAAAGTGGTGGGCTTTCAGCTGCTCATGCCATTCATAATGGATTTACCGCATTAGAAGCAACGCATCAGTATTGGCATGGTGAAAAAGTGGCGTTTGGTACCCTAGCTATGTTAATGTTAATTGATAGTGAGCCACAGATGATAGAGACAGTTTATCATTTTTGTCAGTCCGTAGGGTTGCCAACTACGCTAGCAGAAATTGGCTTAGCTAATGTTAGCGATGATGATTTAATGCAAGTGGCAACTTTAGCTTGTGCGCAAGGTGAATCAATTCATAATTCTCCAGCTGAAATTTCTCCAGAAACAGTATTCGCAGCAATAAAAGCAGCTAATGCTGAAGGTTTACGCCGCAAATAATTTTTAGCATTGATCCAGATAAATTTGCTTAACTTCCGTTATTTTTTTAACGGAAGTTTTACTAATTGCTTGATTGGCTGATTTTGCGATAAATAAAGACAATAAGAATATTCATCTAGTTTATGCTATAATTGTAGCTAATTTTTTGTGTAATCATTTTGGTAAATATGACCGAACCTAAGTTTATTCATCTTCATTTGCATAGCGATTTTTCAATGGTTGACGGCATCGCTAAAGTCGGTGCCTTAGTCAATGAAATAAGCAAATTGCAAATGCCTGCTTTTGCGATTACTGATTTTACCAATCTTTGCGGACTCGTTAAGTTCTATGGTTCTGCCATGG
Source organism: Gilliamella apicola (assembly GCF_003202915.1). GTDB lineage: Bacteria > Pseudomonadota > Gammaproteobacteria > Enterobacterales > Orbaceae > Gilliamella > Gilliamella apicola_Q. The sequence continues at coordinate 9,318 of NZ_QGLP01000007.1, read as the reverse complement.
GAAAAGGCATAAAACCCATTATTGGTGCTGACTTAGCAGTTAAAAGTCCACAATTAAATGATGATATTTATCGATTAACGATATTAGCAGCTAATAATACTGGCTATCAAAATCTTACAATGCTAATTTCAAAAGCTTATCAGCGAGGTTATATCGGTGATATGCCAGTTGTTGATCAAGAATGGTTAACTCATCATCGAGATGGATTAATCATATTAGCTGGTCGGGAAAGTGATATTGGTATTGGTGTTATTCGTGATAATCAAGCGATTATTGATGAGGCGGTCAATTATTATTTAGATCATTTCAGCCAACATTTCTATTTTGAATTAGTTCGTACCAATCGCGCTAATGAAGAGTTATTTATTCATAGTGCTATTAAATTAGCTGAACAATATTCTTTACCCGTTGTGGCAACTAATGATGTTCGTTTCTTGACTCCTTCTGATTTTGAAGCGCATGAAATTCGCGTCGCGATTCATGATGGTAATACACTTGACGATCCAAATAGACCGAAAAATTACTCATCTGAGCAATATTTGCGTTCAGAACAAGAGATGTGTAAATTGTTTTCCGACATTCCTGAAGCATTGGAAAATAGTGTTGAAATAGCTAAACGATGTAATGTAACTATTCGTCTCGGTGAATATTTTTTACCGCAATTTCCTACCGGTGATATGTCGACCGAAGATTTTTTGGTACACAAATCGCGTCAAGGTCTAGAAGAACGATTAGCTTTTCTTTTTCCTGATCCAGAAGTGCGAAAGCAGCGACGTCCTGAATATGATGAACGATTGGAAACCGAATTAAACGTAATTAATCAAATGGGGTTCCCTGGTTACTTTCTGATCGTCATGGAGTTTATTCAATGGTCAAAAGATAATGATATTCCTGTTGGACCAGGACGCGGATCAGGAGCGGGTTCTTTAGTTGCTTATGCTTTAAAGATCACTGATTTAGACCCATTAGCATTTGATCTACTTTTCGAACGTTTTTTGAATCCTGAACGGGTTTCAATGCCGGATTTTGATGTCGACTTTTGTATGGAAAAGCGTGATATGGTTATTGATCACGTTGCTGATATGTATGGTCGTGATGCGGTATCGCAAATTATTACTTTTGGTACAATGGCGGCTAAAGCTGTTATTCGTGATGTAGGGCGAGTTTTAGGTCATCCTTATGGATTTGTCGATCGAATATCAAAATTAATTCCACCTGATCCGGGGATGACATTAGCTAAGGCATTTGAGATTGAACCGCAACTTCAAGAACTTTATGATAACAACGAAGAAATTAAATCGCTTATTGATATCGCCAGACAGTTGGAAGGGGTAACTCGAAATGCCGGTAAACATGCTGGTGGCGTAGTAATATCTCCGACGAAGATCACTGATTTTTCACCTATTTATTGCGATGCTGAAGGTCATCATCCGGTAACGCAATTTGATAAGAATGATGTTGAATATGCTGGACTGGTTAAATTTGACTTCTTAGGGTTACGTACCTTAACCATTATTGATTGGGCGATTAAAATGATTAATGAGCGCCGGTTGAAAGATGGTAAATCACCAGTAGATATTACTCGCATTCCTCTTGATGATGAAGAATCATTCCAACTATTATTAAAAGCCGAAACAACAGCGGTCTTCCAATTGGAATCGCGTGGCATGAAAGACTTGATTAGACGCTTAAAACCTGACTGTTTTGAAGATATGATCGCGTTAGTGGCGTTATTTAGACCGGGCCCGTTACAATCAGGTATGGTAGATAACTTTATTGACCGTAAACATGGACGGGAGGAAGTATCATATCCAGATATTAATCATCAACATGAATCCCTTAAACCGATTTTAGAACCAACCTATGGCATAATTTTATATCAAGAACAGGTTATGCAAATTGCCCAGACGTTATCTGGTTATACGCTAGGCGGTGCTGATTTGCTTCGCCGAGCGATGGGTAAGAAAAAACCGGAAGAGATGGCTAAACAGCGCTCGGTCTTCAAAGAAGGCGCGGAAAAACAGGGTGTTGATGGTGAACTATCCATGCACATCTTCGATCTGGTTGAAAAGTTTGCTGGCTATGGTTTTAATAAATCTCACTCGGCTGCTTATGCACTGGTTTCATATCAAACATTATGGTTAAAAACCCATTATCCCGCCGAATTTATGGCAGCAGTGATGACTGCTGATATGGATAATACCGATAAAATTGTTGGGCTTGTTGATGAATGTTTAAGGATGGGATTGCAAGTAAATCCGCCTGATATTAACAGTGGCCTTTACCATTTCCATGTGAATGATAAAGGGGAAATTGTTTATGGTATTGGTGCTATAAAAGGTGTTGGTGAGGGGCCGATTGAAGCAATTGTAGAGGCGCGTAATAGCGGCGGATATTTTAAAAATATCTTTGAGCTTTGTGCTCGAACTGATATGAAAAAAATTAACCGACGTGTCCTAGAGAAATTAACTATGGCAGGGGCTTTTGATAAATTGGGCCCACATAGAGCAGCTATTTTACATAGTATTAATGATGCGATGCAGGCAGCAGATCAATATGCTAAAGCGCAAAACATTGGGCAAGAAGATATGTTTGGTGTATTAGCCGAAGAGCCCGAACAAGTTGAAAATGCGTATGCTGCTGTTCCTGAATTACCCGAACAAGTTTTACTTGATGGTGAACGTGAAGCCTTAGGTTTATATTTAACTGGTCATCCAGTTACCCAATATTTAAAAGAACTTAATCGATATTCTGGTGGTGTGCGAATAAGTGAAGCAGCCCCGACTGGATGGGGAAAAACAGCAACTTTTGCTGGTATTGTAGCTGATACAAGAGTTCGAATTACTAAAAAGGGTAATAAAATTGGTTTACTTACTTTAGATGATAGATCTGGACGTATCGATGGTTTGCTTTTTTCTGATGCGTTAGAGAAGTTTGGTCATTTATTGGTAAAAGATAAAATTTTAATTGTTTCAGGTCAAGTAAGTCATGACGATTTTAATGGTGGATTTAAGTTGTCCGTTCGTGATATCGTCGACTTAAAAGATGCTAGAGCTAAATATGTTAAGGGATTAGCTATTACCTTAACGGATGTTGAAGTTAATCGAGCTAATTTACAACGATTACAACAAATTATAGAACCCTATCGACATGGTAGTGTACCGATTAATCTCTATTATCATCGAGAAGATTCTGTGGTACGCCTGCAATTTGGCACAACTTGGCGAATTGTACCGGAAGATGCACTAATAATAGAGTTGAAAACCTTATTAGGCAATGATCGTGTGGATTTTGAGTTTGATTAATTAAAACGGATTTTTTTATGGTTACAGTTAATCGGTCTTAAACTAACTGTACTATTGGGAATGTTGTTGTTCATTAATAATAAATATTGGTGACTTCAATAACGATTACATAGTAAAATTGACTTAATACTATTTTAATAAATAGTCAGTATACTAAATTTAGTAATGTATTTTAGCAAAATACAAATAATACAAGAGGCAATCATAAGCGTTATGAATAATTTTTTGGAATTTGAAAAGCCGATAGCGGAATTAGAAGCAAAAATTAATTCCTTAAAGAATATTGATTCGCAACAAGTTGAATTAGATATCAATTTAGATAAAGAAATTAAACAATTGAATCAAAAAAGTCGTGAATTGACTAAAAAAATATTTTCAAATTTATCGCCTTGGGATGTTGCTCAATTAGCTAGACACCCAAATCGACCTTATACATTAGACTATATTAATGAAATTTTTACCGATTTTGACGAGTTGGCAGGTGATCGTGCTTACGCAGATGATAAAGCCATTGTTGGTGGGATAGCGCGCATTGATGAACGCCCTGTTATGGTTATTGGTCATCAAAAAGGTCGTGAGACTAAACAAAAAATTTATCGAAATTTCGGGATGCCCGCACCTGAAGGTTATCGTAAAGCTCTAAGATTAATGCAAATGGCTGAGCGCTTTAAACTTCCAATCATCACATTTATTGATACACCAGGTGCTTATCCTGGTATTGGCGCAGAAGAAAGAGGCCAAGCTGAAGCGATTGCTCGTAATTTACGCGAAATGTCTCGTTTGAATGTTCCAACAATTTGCACCGTTATTGGTGAAGGTGGTTCTGGTGGTGCTCTGGCAATAGGGGTGGCGGATAAAGTTAATATGCTGCAATATAGCACTTATTCTGTTATTTCTCCTGAAGGTTGTGCATCTATTCTTTGGAAGAGTGCAGATAAAGCTCCAGTAGCGGCTGAAGCAATGAATATGACTGCAGATAAATTAATAAAGCTAAAACTCATTGATGCGGTTATACCCGAACCTCTAGGCGGTGCACATCGTGATTATACGGCGGTTGCTGCTTCACTTAAAAAGCAATTATTATCTGATCTTGACGAATTAGAAAGTTTAGAATTACCGGTACTACTTGAAAGACGCTTCCAGCGCCTTATGAATTATGGTTATGTACGCTAATATGGAATGAAAAAATGGATAAACCCAAGGGATTAAAACGCATAATTAATGCATTTAAATATTCATTAAAAGGATTTAAATCAGCAATAAAAAATGAAACAGCATTCCGTCAGGAATTGATTATGTTAGTAATTGCTTATGTTATAGTTATGCTGATCGATTTTTCAATCTATGAACGGATTTTATTGTTAGGTTCAATTGGTGTGGTAATGATTGTTGAGCTGATCAATAGTGCTATTGAATGTGTGGTGGATCGTATTGGGCCAGAAAGACATGAATTATCTGGACGAGCAAAAGATTATGGATCGGCAGCCGTTTGTCTTTCATTGCTTTTAACTGTGACGTTATGGATATATCTTTTTGCTTGTCACTTCTTTCCTTAATCTAGAATCTAGTTTTTTCTGAATTATCAATAAAAAATGCGAGAATTTCTCGCATTTTTTATTTTAAAAACAGTTTAAATCATTCAGACACTAACTCTTTGATAAGATAATTTCCGGTTTTTTCAGTATCAAGAATGTTTTTTAACCAAGGCATAATAGTTTGCATCTGTTCTTGTAACTTCCAAGGCGGATTGATCACAATCATCCCTGAAGCCGTCATACCTTTCTGGTTATTATCCGGTTTTACCGAAAATTCAAATTGTGAAATTCTTTTAATACCTGAATTTACAATTTGATCTATCATCTTTTGAGTTTGCGTTCGCGAAACAACTGGATACCAAATTAAATAAACTCCGGTAGCGAAACGTTTATATGCTTCAACTAACGCTTTCGGAATTTTGTGGTAATCATCTTTTATCTCATATGATGGATCTATCAAAATAATACCACGTCTAGACTCTGGCGGTAATTTTGATTTTAATTGAGCAAACCCATCTTCTCTTAATACCTTAGCTCGCTTATCCTTACTGAATTCCTGTCTCAATAAGGGATAATCTGTTGGGTGAAGCTCGGTAAGATTAAGTTTGTCCTGTTCTCTTAATAGTTGTTTAGCAATTAAAGGTGAGCCAAGATAATATTTCAAGTTATCAAAAGGATTATAACGCTTCAACACAGATAAATAAGTATTAAGTAATTCTGGCGTATCAGATTGTTGCCATATTAGATTGATTCCAGATAAAAACTCTCCCGTTTTTTCAGCATGCTCACTTTGTAGTAAATAACGTCCGGCACCAGAATGGGTATCTAAATATAAAAAAGGTTTTTCTTTTTCTTTCAATGCATTAATACATAATGTTAATACAATATGTTTTAATACATCTGCGTGATTTCCTGCGTGATAGCTATGGCGATAGCTTAACATGTTTTGTTTAACCTCTTTTGTTCATTTTTTTGCAGATAAAATGTCGTTAATGCAAGACTCAAAAGACAAGGAATCTCCATCAACTCTTCAATAAGATCTTTGCGCTCGGGATCCAAAACTAACCATTGGTAACCTAAACGACGGTGTTCAGCCGTATCGGCAATACCTAAAAACAGAAAGGCAAAAAACAGATGCCAGACAGGAATTGTTTCATATTTATATCGACGAGCTATTTCTCGACGAATGGTGGGTAAAAATATACTTAACATGGGTATTGCCATGATAATGCTAGCAATGATTTTGTAATAAAAACGCGGCACGTCAGGGAAAAAATCTCGCCCCCAACTGATTCCTCGACCAAAAAGCATAAACCACCAAAAAATTGTCCAAATCCAAAATTTGTAGAGATTTACATGATTTTTGACATTCTTCGCATAATAGTATGTGTAACAACACATAAATAATAAGAACAATGATTGTAAGTGTTCAACTAAGCTAACTGTTAATTTTCCATATAATGGAATGTAAAAGTTACCGAAGATATAGAGACAAAGGCTTAAAATTACAATGAAAATCGAGCTTTTGTAAAAATGAGTATCGAAATTAGGCATGATTTATTTCAAAATTAAATACAATTTTTAAGTTTGAGTATAGTACCGCATTTACGACATTGATAACTAGTTTTATTCTTTCTAATTTTGTTATGTCGTATTGTTGATAAATAATGTTCTTGGCAATTGCAAATATAAACATATTCGTTACGTTTAATCTGAAAATTATGAGTAACCTTCGGTTCTTTCTTCATTATTTCAGACATGACATATTGCCATTCTTTACCGTGTGGTTTAACTTTTCCAAAGTTTTGATAAGTAATGAGATGGGCCAATTCGTGGGGTACTACTTCAGCAATAAATTTTTCGCCATTTTCAAAAAGCATTATGCTATTGAGTTGAATTTCCCAACGAGTCAAAAATGCGCAGCCTGCAACACTACCTTTAGGTTTATAACTAACTTTAGGTTCTTTATAATGAGAATTTAATATATTGTTGGCTTGGGTTAAGTGAGTTCTTAAGCAAGCCAACACCTGATTATGGAGATAAATCGGTATTCGTTTATAATCCTGCTGCATCTCTAAGAATTGCTGCTTTATCCGTTTTTTCCCATGGGAATATATCTCGGCCAAAATGACCGTAGGTGGCCGTTTTTTGATAAATTGGTTGAATAAGATCAAGCATTTGAATTAATCCGTAAGGTCTTAAATCAAAAAATTCTTTGATTAGCGAGATGATTTTATCCTGAGCAATTTTTTCAGTGCCAAAAGTATTAACATAGATTGATGTAGGATTAGCAACACCAATCGCATAGGAAATTTGTAATTCACATTTATCAGCTAATCCGGCTGCAACAATATTTTTAGCAACATATCTTGCTGCGTAAGCCGCGGAACGGTCTACTTTTGAAGGATCTTTGCCAGAAAATGCGCCACCACCATGACGAGCTGCACCACCATAGGTATCAACAATAATTTTTCGCCCCGTTAAACCACAATCTCCCATAGGCCCGCCAATTACAAAACGCCCAGTAGGGTTTATAAAGTATTTGGTTCTTGACGTTAACCACTCTTTTGGTAAAGTTGGTTTAATGATCTCTTCCATGACAGCTTCATGTAAAGCTTTTTGTTCAATGCCTTCTGAATGTTGAGTGGATAAAACCACAGTATCAACACCTTGTATTTTTCCATTTTGGTAAATTAAAGTGACTTGGCTTTTCGCATCAGGTCTTAACCATGGAAGTGTACCATTTTTTCTCACTTCAGCTTGACGACGCATAAGATCATGAGCATAACTAATTGCCGCTGGCATTAAATTAGGCATTTCATTGGTTGCATAACCAAACATGATACCTTGGTCACCAGCCCCTTGTTCCAACGGATCTTGTCGATCGACACCTTGATTAATATCGGGTGATTGTTTACCAATTGCATTGAGAACTGCGCAAGAATTAGCATCAAAGCCCATTTCTGAGCTGGTATAACCAATGTCGTTAATGGTTTTTCTGGTTAATTCTTCAATATCAACCCATGCGGAAGTTGTAATTTCGCCACCAACTAATGCCATACCAGTTTTTACGTAAGTTTCACAAGCTACGCGAGCTTTAGGATCTTGTTCCAAGATAGCATCTAAAACTGCATCAGATATTTGATCGGCTATTTTATCGGGATGCCCCTCTGATACAGATTCTGAAGTAAATAAAAATTCTGACATGTTTTACCTTCTTTAACTTATATAGTTAGTGTAATGCTCTAAATATAATTATGTAAGATGCTTAAGTTTAGCAGTTTTACCATCTAGACGTCTATTTTAATGATTTATTCCATGAAAAGCCAGTAATACCTTAAACAAAATTGCTTGCATAAAATTTTAATCAATTTAGGATATGGCTCGTTTAATTTTTTAACCTTCGTTAACTACATATGAATATTGTAAAAAAATCTCCAACAGTATTAGTTTTTGATTCTGGTATCGGTGGATTATCTATCTATAATGAGATCCACAATAAAATACCTCATTTACATTATATCTATGCTTTTGATAATGAAATGTTTCCTTATGGCGATAAATCATCTGAGTTTCTAATAAAAAGAGTAAACCAGATAATTGATACAATCATCAAAACCTATTCAATTGATTTAGTCGTAATTGCATGTAATACCGCAAGTACTATTTGTTTACCTAGTTTACGTTCAAAGTTTTCTTTTCCTATTGTAGGAGTAGTGCCTGCAATTAAACCTGCAAGTAAAGTTACTAAAAATAAATGTATAGGGTTATTGGCAACAAAAGCAACTATACAAAGAGCATATACTAGTAATTTAATTCAGGAGTTTGCTCCAGATTGTGATGTTAAATTGCTTGGTTTATCTGAATTAGCCCATATAGCAGAAAATAAATTACAAGGTATTGCTGTTGATATGCAGCAACTTGAGACACTATTGCAGCCGTGGCTAGAGTTATCTGTCATTCCAGATACTATTGTTCTTGGTTGTACTCATTATCCATTTATTGAGGAGGAGCTTAAAATACTTTTTCCTCATACAACTTTTATAGATTCAGGAAACGCAATAGCTGCTCGAGTCACTTCATTACTTAATGAGCGATTTGATCTGAATAATCAAGAACAGTCGTCTTCAAAAGATAATATTGTCTTAAGTACACAATGCAATCAACATGTCGAAAAACTGATGAAAAAATTATCTGAATATAATCTTGATAAATATCATTGCATTAGCGTTTTAGGTGGTTAAAGCTTACCCGAACGATTAATTAATTGTAGTTTTTCACTTGCCAAAAAAAATGAAGCGCCTATAATGCGCATCCACTGACACGGCGTCAGCGATAAGCAGACAAAAGTAGTGTTAGTGAGCAAGGTCAAAAATTTTTAAAAAAGATCTTGACGAATGAAAAAGTGTAGCGTAGTATACGCAGCCCTTGAGACAGCAAACTAAAACAAGAAATTGTGAAGTTAATTAATAAGCTGT
>NZ_QGLP01000006.1 GCF_003202915.1 Gilliamella apicola | reverse complement strand
AACATCAAAATGACAGTATCATTAATTCACCCAATCGCAATGGCAGACGGTTTACGTTTCGCTATCCGTGAAGGTGGTCGTACTGTTGGTGCTGGTGTTGTTGCTAAAGTTATTAAATAATTTAAGCAATTACGATCTAAAAAGGGTGTCGTTTGATGCCCTTTTTATCTAGTCTGTTTAGCAAAATGTTTTTAATGAAAAGAGCATTTTGGAAAATGGATAATATTATAAATAACATAATCATAGGTTTTATATGCTAGTAAGTAACGAGAGTCAAGATACAAACACAGTTCTAGACAAATTTAAATGGGTTTTGGTTCTAGTATTAATTGCGTTAATTGTTTGGGGAAATTATTATTTCTCTTTGCCTAATGATATCTACCAACCAAACACAATTGTTCGAATTATTGCGGTTGTTGTGATTTCGCTTTTAACCTTATTTATTGCATTTACAACCAATAAAGGAAAATCATTTATAACATTTTTACAAGAATCGCGAAAAGAGCTTAGAAAAGTGGTATGGCCAACGCGTAAAGAAGCGGTACAAACAACTTTATTAATAGCTGTTATTACTATTATTGTTGGTACAGCGCTTTGGGGAATGGATTCTTTGTTCCGTTCAATCATTTTTTATTTAACATTAATAGGGCGTTAATATGAGTGAAACACAACAAAAACGCTGGTATGTGATCCAAGCTTATTCTGGCTATGAAGCACGTGTTGCACAATCATTACGTGAATATATTAAATTACATAATATGGAAGATTCCTTTGGTGAAGTTTTGGTACCAACCGAAGAAGTTGTTGAAATGAAAAGTGGTCAACGTCGTAAAAGCGAACGTAAATTTTTTCCTGGTTATGTTTTAGTTGAAATGATGATGAACGATGCGACTTGGCATCTAGTTAAAAGTGTCCCAAGAACTTTAGGATTTATTGGTGGAACTTCAGATAGACCAGCTCCGATTAGTCAACGTGAAGTTGAAGCTATCATGAATCGTTTACAGCAAGTTGGTGATAAACCACGTCCGAAAACCTTATTTGAACCAGGCGAACTTGTGCGGGTTAATGAAGGTCCATTTGCCGACTTTAACGGTGTCGTCGAAGAAGTTGATTACGAAAAGAGCCGCTTGAAGGTATCTGTTTCTATTTTTGGTCGTTCTACTCCTGTTGAATTAGATTTTAGCCAAGTAGAAAAAAGTTAATCTATTTGTCATCTAATTAAAAAAATCACAGCTATATGCTGTGATTTTTTGTTTTAGGTGTTTAAATTTTACTAAATTGATGGTTAACTAGCCTCGAACTCTTCTAATTGCTGTTGTAGCTCTAGCCATTTTGATTCTGATTTATCTAATTCAGCCTTTAAATTACTTTGATTAAGTAATAATTGTGTTAATTCTGATTTTTTATCCGTTTCGTAAATTGATGAATCAGCTAATTGCTCTTCAATGACTTTTAACTGATCATTTAAACGAACAATAGTTTGTTCCTCTTTATGCAACTGTTTTTTCAATGGTTGTATTTGGGCTCTGGCTTCCGCATCCTTTCGTTTCTGTTCTTTACGTTCTTGTGCAGAAACTTTAGGCAACACTTCTTTTTTTAATGGTTTAACTTTTTCTTGTGGTTGATTTTCGGCCTTTTGCTCATCAGTCAACCATTTATGATAGTCATCAAGATCACCATTAAAAGGTTCAACTTTATGATTATGTACCAAGTAAAACTCATCTGTTGTTGAACGCAATAAATGTCTATCATGGGAAACCACAACTAAAGCACCTTCAAAATCAATTAACGCTTCAGTCAATGCTTGTCGCATGTCTAAATCTAAATGGTTTGTCGGTTCATCCAGTAATAGTAAATTTGGTTTCTGCCAAACAATTAGCGCTAAAACTAACCGTGCTTTTTCACCACCTGAAAAGGTTTTTACCGGTTCGCTTACTTTATCACCGTGAAAATCAAAACCACCCAAATAATTACGAAGCTCTTGTTCGGTATTTTTAGGTTCAGCAAGTTGTTTTAAATGCCATAAAGCTGATTCATCAGCGCGTAAATATTCCAATTGATGTTGTGCAAAATAACCTAATTGTACACCTTTGGCTAAACTAACATGACCTACCATTGGTGGTAATTCTCCGGCTAGCAGTTTAATCAGTGTTGATTTACCAGCACCGTTACGACCTAACAAACCGATACGTGAGCCAGGTACTAAATTAAGTTTAATCTGCTCTAAGACAACTTTATCACCATACCCAGCAACGATATTTTCCATGGTTAATAATGGACTAGGTAAGAATTCTGGTCGTCGAAATTTAAAATGAAAAGGATTGTCAACATGAGCTGGCGCAATCAGTTCCATTCTTTCCAACATTTTTATTCGACTTTGAGCCTGTTTTGCTTTGGTTGCTTTAGCCCTAAAGCGATCGATATAGCTTTGCAAATGAGCAACTTTAAGTTGCTGGCTTTCATACATGGATTGTTGTTGCGCCAGTTTTGCCGAGCGCTGTGTCTCAAATGATGAATAGTTACCGGTGTATTCAAATAATTTCTTTTGTTCAATATGAATGATTTTATTAACCAATGGATCTAGGAAATCACGATCATGAGAGATTAAAATAAGTGTTCCTTGATAATTACTTAACCATTTTTCTAACCACATCACTGCGTCTAAATCAAGATGGTTAGTTGGTTCATCAAGAAGCAGTAAATCAGAACGACACATTAACGCTTGTGCTAGATTAAGTCGCATACGCCAACCACCAGAGTATGATTTAACCGGTAGTGTTAATTGTTCATTGGAAAAACCTAAACCATGCAATAATGTTGCCGCTCGAGAGCGGATAGTCCAAGCATCGATATTATCAAGTTTTTCATGGATAAGGGCGATTTGTTCACCGTTATTTTTTTCGTACGCGGTTTCTAAATCTTGTTCTAATTTGCGAAACTCACGATCGCCATCAATAACATATTCGACAGCTGAGGTATCTAATGCGGGAGTTTCTTGGTTTACCCAAGCTAATTGCCATTGAGAAGGGATAGAAACACTACCAGCATCTGTTTGAATTTCACCTTTGATTAATGAAAAAAGTGTGGATTTACCACAGCCATTTTTACCGACTAATCCAACTTTTTGTTTAGGATTAATTGTTGCAGATGCGTTATCTAAAAGTAGATTAACACCTCTACGAATTTGGATAGAATCAAATACAATCATAATATTGCCATCTATTATTCAAAAAACATGCTATGCTAACAAAAAAAGAACTTTATGCAAAACGTTTTGCAGGTGATTTACCCCCATTGTATTACTATCGAAAATTGATGATGGATTTATAGCAATGAGGATAGCGGAAAAATAAGATTAATTATTCATTAATCTGTTAAATAAAATATCTTATTTAAATTCAATATAATAACCATCTATTCATATTAATATCAATTAAATTTTATTTTTTTATTGCCGACAATGCTCGGCGAATAAAAAGCCAACAGATAAAGATAAATACAAACAAACCTAAATATTGCGGTATATTTCCTAGGTTATTAAATATTGCCAGTGGCGCATCGCTGCCGCCATTAGTTATACTGATTACGATGACTACTGCTAAGATAACTCCAATTAGACTTTCACCAACAATTAAGCCTGATGCAATTAAAGCGGCTTTGCGATCAACTTTTTTAAATTGTACTTTCGGATCGAGATTATTTCTTTTAGCGTCAGCATAAGTATAACGTTTAATAATCCAAGATAATAATGTACCGACAAAAATTGGTGTGGTGACACTTGGTGGTAGATAAATTCCTAATCCGACTGCGAGCGCTGGTAATCTAAATTTCGAGTGACGTTTAGCTAAAATTAAATCAGTGATGATAATTATGGCTCCTAATACTAAACCAATAAAAATCATTGTCCAATCAAGTTGGTGCGAAAAGATACCTCGGGCAATGGTTGTCATTAACGATGCTTGAGGCGCGGCTAAAACTTGCGTAAGATCCATATCACTACGAGGAATCGCACCAGTAAAGCCATAGGCATGGTATAACGTTTCTAAGATAGGTGCTATAACTAAAGCACCAACAAAACAACCAATTAATAAAGCAACTTGTTGTTTCCAAGGGGTTGCATTGACTAAGTGACCGGTTTTTAAATCTTGCAAATTATCATTGGAAATACATGCTATAGCTAAAACCGTACTAGTGGTGAATAGGGCTAATGCGGTGGCAAAATTCGAGCCTTCGACTGTTGATAACATACCATTTACTTCACCTAGTCCTAATAAGATAAGGGAAACAACAATAACAGCAACTATTGCAATGCCAGACATCGGGCTTGCAGATGAGCCAACTAAACCAGCCATATATCCGCAAGCAGCAGCAACTAAAAATCCCATAATAAAAGAGAACAACACTGCACAAGCAACTAATGACCATGCCACACCACTTGATAAACCACTATCGGCAATAAATGAGTAAAAAGTCGCCACTAAAATGACTAACATTGCCGCCATAATTGAAAAGATCCACTTCGGAGATAGATCGCGTTCTGTGGTGGGTACGTCTTGTATCGATACATCTGAACGTAAGGTCTTAAAAGAAATTTTCAACCCTTCAATAACAGGTTTGATTAATGAAAATAAAGTCCATACAGCTGAAATAGCAATAGTTCCAGCACCAATAAAACGGATATCACTGTCCCAAAATTGCATGGCAACTTGAGATAACGGTAAACTTGAATCATAACCAATGATGGCAGTTAAAATAGGTATACCAAATACCCAAGCAATAACCATACCTATCAATATTGCAATACCCGAGATAATACCGATCAAATAACCGGCACTAAGTAGCGCTAAAGAAAACCCCAAAGGAATTTGGAATATTGATTTTCCTGCTGTGAACCAATAAGCTGAACTCCCAGAGAGTAATTTAAACCCATTAGTAAATAAACTGACTATAGAGGCAATTACGCCGCCAAATAAAATATCTTTTAGTCCATCATTGGCATCATTACCTTCAGTCTTTGATCCGGCTTTTAATATTTCAGCCGCAGCAACCCCCTCAGGATAAGGTAAATTACTTTTTACTACCATGACATGTCGAAGCGGTATAGAAAATAACACACCTAACATACCGCCAGCCAAACATACCGCAAAGGTTAACCAAAATGGGAAATCATGCCAATATCCCATCATTAATAAACCGGGTATAACAAAAATAATTGAAGATAAAGTTCCTGCTGCTGAAGCCTGTGTTTGTACCATATTATTTTCTAAAATGGTTGAATCCGGGAAAAGGCGTAAAATCGCCATAGAAATGACTGCTGCAGGAATAGCAGATGAAAAAGTTAAGCCGACTTTTAGGCCAAGATAAACATTTGATGCGGTAAAAATAATTGTTATTAGTGCACCAAGAATAATCCCTCTAAATGTAAGTTCTCGTAGTTCACTCATATTTTTAATGTAATTCCAGTTGAAGTTAAGTGTATTATATACTTAATTAGATTATTTTGCGTGTAAAACTGCGAGGTGATGTTGTTTTTTGGTTTTTGATAGTTGTTTTTAAATGAAAATATTTTTTAATATATTTTGAATGTTTACTATTTAGTTCTTAAAGAATTACCATTTCTTTTTGAAACCATTACAATGTTAGTTAATGATTATTACTTTGTGAGAGATATTGTGAACCAATTAGAACGTCTACAAGCGATTACTAAACAATTACGCAATCCTATTAAAGGGTGCGAATGGGACAGTAAGCAAACTTTTGATTCGTTAAAATCCTATACTTTAGAAGAAACTTATGAAGTTTTAGATGCTATCGAAAAAAAAGATATGGTTGAACTTAAAAGTGAATTGGGCGACCTATTGTTTCAGATTGTTTTTTATGCGGATTTAGCAAGTGAACAAGGTTTTTTTAATTTTGATGATATTTGTCAGACTGTCGCTGATAAGCTGGTCAGTCGTCATCCGCATGTTTTTTCCAATAATACGACTATTAAACCGAATTGGGAACAACTTAAACAACAAGAACGCGATAAGCGAGCACAATATTCGCTATTAGATGATATCCCGACCGCAATCCCAGCATTAATGAAGGCTGAAAAAATTCAAAAACGTTGTGCATCTGTTGGTTTTGATTGGAATGAACTACAACCGGTTATTGCTAAGGTTAAAGAAGAAATCAATGAAGTTGAACAAGAATTAGCACAATCAACTATTGATCAATCAAAAGTTGCAGAAGAAATGGGAGACTTGTTGTTTGCTACCGTCAATTTAGCAAGACATCTAAAAGTTAAATCGGAGTTATGCTTACAAAATGCTAATAACAAGTTTATTAGGCGTTTTAAACAAGTTGAATCACTGCTGAAACAAAAAAATCACAATTTAGTTGATGCAACACTTGAAGAAATGGAAGATGCATGGCAAATTGTCAAACAAACTGAAAAATTACCTAGCGAAGTAAAACAAAATGACTGAACAAAAAAATGAATTGTATCAAGAGATCGAAGCATGGGCACAAAATGCTATTTTACATAGCCCAACTTGGAGTATTAATCAACTCGATTATTCTGAAAAAAGTATTACTGTTGTTGAGATGATTATTGGCGAAATGGCGGATAAAAGCTTTGGTCTGCCAGAAGAACAACTGAATATGATATCGCAAGAATATGGCTGTTATCTGTTACTAACTGCGCATAAATTATATGGTGGTCAGTTCTATTGGAATCAAGAATTAGAACAACCTATGTTAATTTGCTGTGAACCTGATTCAACCATAGCATTATTCACGTGGAATAAAGTTAAAGGTCGTTTATTAGGTGATAAAGCGGATCATATTGCTTATTTTCTAGATGAATTTGGCAAAGCGGTTTTCCAACCAGAAAAAGGTACCAATTTAGTTTATCTATAAATTACATTTGTAATAAATATGATTGAAAAAAGTTGGTAAGCAGATAAGTTTTCCGACTTTAATAAATTCTGTTAAAAGGAATTTTAAATATGAAATATACACTTTATATTGGTAATAAAAACTACTCAACATGGTCGATGCGTCCTTGGGTTGTGATGAAATATTTTGATATTCCTTTTAACGAAAAGCTGGTTAAATTTGATAGTTTTGCTGATGATTCTTTGTTTAAAAAGACCATGCTCTCCGTTTCAAAATATGGCACGGTACCTATTCTAATTGACGGTGATTTAGTGATCAGTGACTCTTTAGCTATTTGTGAATATTTAGCAGAAAAGCATGGCGACTTAGCTTTATGGCCGGTTGATCCCAAGAAAAGAGCAATCGCTCGCAGTTTAGTGGCTAAAATGCATTCTGGGTTTCAAGCTATTCGAACTTATTTGCCGATGAATATTGAAGCCGAGTTTCCACAAGTAGGGCAAATAATATTACGAGACCATTTAGAGGTAAAAAAGAAATCATGTTTTTAGATGATTTATTATCCTCGTCGTTAGCCTCGAAAAAATCAAATTGTGACTATTTGTTTGGTGATTTTAGCATAGCCGATGCCTTTTATGCTCCTTTGTGCCTAAGATTAAAAAATTATCATATAGCAACAAGTTCAAGTGTTAGCAACTATATTGATATTATCTGTAATACTAAAGGCATTAAAGATTGGATCAATGAAGCATTACAAGAAAGATCTTTTGTCGCGATGGATGAACCTTATCGTTTACAAAGATAAGTAATGATAGATAGAGATAACATAAAAATACCATCCCATTCAACACATACGCTATAAACATTATCGAGGATGAGGTTGACGGGTTAACTTCTTTTTTTATCCAGTCATCAACTAAAGAACAATGGTTTGAGATTTACTATTATGGCGAATTAGAAAATGGCTACATTACCTGTGTAGAACCAACTTTCGCCAATATTAAGATTGTAGCAAAATCCCTTAATAGTGAAGAAGAAATATTGTTATTTGATGAAACGGTGCATGGCTATAACGCAATGTTTTGTGACAATCACTCTGATGAAGAAAAAAACAATCGGTCACTTGAAAAACTTAAAGTGACTGCGTCAAAAATAAAATTAACATTCGGTTATAGTATTGACTATGATTCTGAAAAAGAACTTTATGACTTAGATGAAAAAGGTCAGGTAATATTGGTTGATGAGCGAAAAATAGCTTGGCAACAGCTACTATGTGACGGTTTTGATTGGTTATCGATTGAATTGATTGACGTAAATGGCAACGAACAACTCATAATAGATGCCGAGCTAGCCTAACGGTTATAGCTATTTTGTGGTGGAAATTGCGCTATTTTACTAAGTTAATATCACTCAAATAAACTGATTTATCATTAACAAACCCGTTTGCTTAAAACGGGTTTGTTATTTTAATAATGAGATTAGCAATTATGCTTCTAAGTAATCTAAAATACCTTCAGCAGCTTTGCGTCCTTCACTAATTGCGGTGACGACTAAATCAGAACCACGCACAGCATCTCCGCCAGCAAAGATTTTGGCATTCGAGGTTTGATAACCTTTGCTTTCGGGGGCAATTATCCGTCCTCTATCGTCAAAATCAACCCCATGTTCAGCTAACCACGGCATTGCATGCGGTTTAAAGCCAAATGCCATTACCACCGCATCTGCCGGTAACACAAATTCTGAGCCTTCAATAATCACTGGTGAGCGACGACCTTTCGCATCGGGTTCACCAAGCTCTGTTCTTACCATTTTTACGCCAGTAACATGCCCTACATTGTTAATTTCAATGCTCAGCGGTTGTACATTGAATTGGAACTGTGCGCCTTCTTCTTTGGCGTTTTTAACTTCACGTTTAGAACCAGGCATATTGGCTTCATCACGGCGATATGCACACGTCACTTCAGTAGCACCTTGACGGATAGATGTTCTTACGCAGTCCATGGCAGTATCACCACCGCCTAATACCACGACACGCTTATTTCTCATATCTACATAAGGCGCATCGTCAGTTTGTTGGTGCTGCATAATATGTTTAGTATTAGCAATTAAAAATGGTAATGCATCATAGACACCGTCAGCATCTTCATTTTCAAGTCCGGCACGCATTGATTGATAAGTACCAGCCCCAACAAAAACGGCTGCAAACTCAGCAAGAAGATCGGCTAATTGTACTGTTTTACCCACTTCAGTATTAAGGCGGAACTCGACGCCCATTTCGCTAAAGACATGTCTACGATGAACTAAGACCTCTTTATCTAATTTGAAGGCTGGAATACCAAATGTTAATAAACCACCAATTTCAGGATGGCGATCAAAAACGACAGGGGTGACACCATTACGTACTAAAACATCAGCACAAGCCAAGCCAGCAGGACCAGCGCCGATAATTGCGACTCTCAACCCGGTTTTTTCCACGTTAGAGAGATTTGGTCTCCATCCCATTTTAAAGGCTTCATCGGTAATATAACGCTCAATACTACCAATAGTTACCGCACCAAATTCAGCATTCAAAGTACAAGAACCTTCACAAAGACGATCTTGTGGACAAACTCGACCACACACCTCTGGTAAACTATTGGTTTGGTGAGACAGCTCAACCGCTTCTAAAATTTTGCCTTCATTGATTAATTTTAACCAATTTGGAATATAGTTATGTACCGGACAGCGCCATTCACAATAAGGGTTACCACAAGCAAGGCAACGATCTGCTTGAGCTTGTGATTGTGAGGCGGAAAATCCCTCATAAATTTCAACAAATTCAATTTTACGAACGTTTAGCGATTTTTTAGGCGGATCAACACGTTGTAAATCGATAAACTGATAAACATTCTGACTCATATCGTGTTCTCCCCTTACTGTGCTTGCACGCGAAGCTCTGCTGATGAGCGGCTACGGTGACCTAACAATGCTTTAACATCACTAGATTTTGGTTTAACTAAGACAAATTGTTTGGCAAAGCCTTCCCAGTTAGCTAATATCTCTTCAGCCCAAGATGAGTGAGTTAACTGAGCGTGTTCCATGATTAAACCTCGTAAGTGCTCTTCATGGATCGAGTAGTCAGCCACATTTAACATTTCGACCAACTCTTTATTAATACGCTTATGTAAATCGCCATCGGTATCCAAAATATAAGCAAAACCACCGGTCATACCAGCACCGAAGTTAACGCCGGTTTTACCTAACACACAGACAATACCGCCAGTCATATATTCACAGCCATTATCACCAATGCCTTCAACCACGCTAATGGCACCTGAGTTACGCACGGCAAAACGTTCGCCAGCTCGGCCAGCAGCAAATAATTTACCACCTGTTGCGCCGTATAAACAGGTATTACCGGCAATGGTCGCTTCATGACTTAAAAATGCCGAGCCTTGCGGTGGACGAATCACAATACGACCGCCAGCCATCCCTTTACCCACATAATCATTAGCATCGCCGGTTAGGGTTAAATACACACCACCAGCATTCCATACACCAAAGCTTTGACCTGCGGTACCATTGAAATTCAAGGAAATAGGTGAGGTAACTAAGCCTTGATCACCATATTTTTTAGCTATATAACCAGATAAGGTAGTACCAACAGAGCGATCAGTATTTTGAATATCAAAGTAGAAGCTTTTACTTTGACGATTATCCACTGCGTCTTGCGCTTGGGTGATGATCTCTTTATTAAGCACGCCTTTATCAAATGGTTTGTTATCTTCAATACAGTGTACAGGTTTACCTTCAATCGGCGATGCGGTTTTAAGCAAGCCTGATAAATCCAATTTTTGCTGTTTTGCGGTAATACCGTCAAGCTCAATAAGCAGATCGGTACGACCGATTAAATCAACAATTCGGCAAACGCCAAGTTCAGCCATAACTTCTCGCGTATTACGAGCAAGAAAACGGAAGTAGTTCATGGCTTTTTCTGGTAGACCATGATAATGCTCACTACGCAGTTTTTCATCTTGAGTAGCAACACCGGTCGCACAGTTATTCAGGTGACAAATACGTAAGTATTTACAACCTAGGGCAACCATTGGTCCGGTACCAAAGCCAAAGCTTTCGGCACCTAAAATTGCGGCTTTAACAATATCGGCACCAGTTTTTAAGCCACCATCCACTTGTAAGCGTATTTTGTGACGTAAACCATTAGCGACTAATGATTGTTGGGTTTCAACCAGACCAAGTTCCCAAGGAGAGCCAGCATATTTAACCGATGTTAATGGGCTAGCACCGGTACCGCCGTCATAACCTGAAATAGTGATTAAATCGGCATAGGCTTTAGCTACGCCAGTTGCAATAGTACCGACTCCCGGTTCGGACACTAACTTAACTGAGATCATCGCCGTTGGATTAATCTGTTTCAGGTCAAAAATCAATTGCGCTAAGTCTTCAATTGAATAAATATCATGATGCGGTGGTGGTGAAATTAATGTCACACCCGGTACAGAAAAACGTAATTTTGCAATATAAGGTGTTACTTTATCACCTGGTAATTGACCACCTTCACCCGGTTTTGCACCTTGGGCAACTTTGATTTGAATCACGTCAGCACTCATTAAGTAACCCGGTGTTACACCAAATCGGCCGGAAGCCACTTGTTTAATACGTGATACTTTGATGGTGTTATAACGGGCAGGATCTTCACCGCCTTCACCAGAGTTAGAAAAACCACCTAAGGTATTCATGGCTTCGGCTAATGATTCATGCGCTTCCGGACTTAATGCGCCGATAGACATAGCGGCGGAGTCAAAACGTTTAAATAATGACTCTTCTGGTTCAACTTCATCAATTGCAATAGCGGCATTTTCAGGTGGATTAAGTTTTAATAAGTCTCGCAAGGTCGTAGGAGGTCGATTATTTACAATATCCACATAACGCTGATAATCTGCATAATTACCGTCATTAACCGCTTTTTGTAGCGATTGTACAACATCTGGATTATAAGCGTGATATTCGCCACCATAAACAAATTTGAGTAAGCCACCTTGTTCGATTGGTTTACGACGCAGCCACGCTTTTTTAGATAAATTAAATTGATCTTGGGCAAAATCATCAAAGTTGGCACCACTAATGCGGCTAGTTACTCCTTGGAAGCAAAGTTCAACTACTTCTTCATTTAGACCAACTGCCTCAAATAGTTTAGCACAGCGATAAGAAGCGATGGTCGAAATTCCCATTTTTGACATAATTTTATATAAGCCTTTATTAATACCATTGCGATAATTAATAATCGCGTCACGGTAAGACTTATTTATTGTGTGATTATCCACCATTTGTGCTAACGTTTCATAGGCTAAGTATGGATAGATTGCCGTCGCTCCAAAGCCTAATAAAACGGCGAATTGATGCGGATCTCGACAACTTGCTGTTTCAACAATGATATTGGCATCACAGCGCAAGTTCTTTTCAACTAAACGTTGTTGTACGGCACCGACCGCCATTGGCGCAGGGATCGGTAAACGATCAGGTGCAATATTTCTATCGGATAAAATGAGTAATACCGTTCCCTCACGAACTTTCGCTTCGGCATCACCACATAATTGTTCAATTGCATCGCGTAAACTACCGTCAATCTCATAAGTGATATCTAGTGTTTCTGATTTGTAGTAACGAGATTCTAAGGTTGTTAACTGTTTAAAATCCGAATGAACTAATACCGGATATTTAAAGGCAACCCGATGCGCTTGGCCTTCTGCTTCGGCAAATACATTCATTTCACGACCAATGCTGGTTGAAAGCGACATGACGTGCGCTTCACGCAATGGATCGATAGGTGGATTAGTTACTTGAGCAAATTTTTGTCGGAAGTAATCATAAATTAAGCGCGGACGGCTTGATAGCACGGCAAATGGTGTATCATCACCCATTGAGCCGGTGGCTTCTTGGCCATTTTCACCCAAAACTCGAATACATTGGTCGAGCTCTTCGGCACTATAACCAAATTGTTTTTGGTAAGTAGCGAGTAAAGTGTCGTCATAATCACGAGAGCCGATATCATCATCTGGAAGATCTTCAAATGGGATGAGACGTTTTACATTTTTAGCCATCCACTCTTTGTATGGATGACGTTTTTGGAGATCATTGTCAGTTTCTGAAGATTGTAAAATGCGACCTTCTTCAGTATCAATGACTAGTAACTCACCAGGACCAACTCGTCCTTTGGTGACGACTTCATCGGGTTGATAGTCCCAAATACCGATTTCTGATGCACAAGTGATAAGTTTATCGGTGGTAATTACATAACGAGCAGGGCGTAGACCGTTACGGTCTAAGTTACAGGCAGCATAACGACCATCAGACATAACGATACCGGCCGGTCCGTCCCACGGTTCCATATGCATAGAGTTAAAATCAAAGAAAGCGCGCAGATCTTCATTCATATCAGGGTTGTTTTGCCATGCTGGTGGTACTAGTAAACGCATAGCACGGACAATATCCATACCGCCGACTAAAAATAGTTCCAACATATTGTCTAGCGAGCTTGAATCCGAGCCAGTAACATTGACAAACGGCGCGGCATCTTGCAGATCTGGAATCAATGGTGTTTTAAATTTGTAAGATCGCGCTTTTGCCCATTGGCGATTGCCCTCAATGGTATTAATTTCACCATTATGGGCTAAATGTCTAAATGGTTGCGCCAGTGGCCAACGTGGTACGGTATTGGTTGAAAAACGTTGATGGAATAAACAGATTGCGGTTTCCATCCGAATATCAGCCAAATCTAAATAGAATCGAGGTAAATCCTTCGGCATACATAAGCCTTTATAGATATTAACCTGATTTGAAAAACTACAGACATAAAACGTATCATCTTGTACACGTTTTTCTATACGTCGGCGCACCATATATAGACGGCGTTCTAAATCGATTTTGGTCCAACCCGCCGGGGCATTGACAAATACTTGTTCAATTCTTGGTAGTGATGATAGGGCGATTTCACCCAGAACACTCTTATCGATTGGCACTTCACGCCAACCTAATACATATAAGGTTTCTTCCGCTAGCTCTTCTTCAACAATTTCACGACTAGCTTGCGCTTCGGCTTCATCTTGACTTAAAAATAGCATGCCAACGGCGTAATTAGCGGCTAAACGCCAACCTGCGTCCTCGGCAACTAGTCGGAAAAATCGGTCTGGTTTTTGTAATAAAAGACCACAGCCATCACCGGTTTTACCATCCGATAATATGGCGCCACGGTGTTGCATGCGAGCAAGCCCGTGAATTGCAGTACGCACTACTTTATGACTTGGTTGCCCTTCAATATGAGCAATTAAACCAAATCCGCAGTTATCTTTTTCATGCTGCTGGTTGTATAACATATCATTGCCTCTAATTCATTGTTATTCTTTTTTGAAAAGATATAGGCATTAATCCCATAATAGGTGTGAAGGTAATTAAAAATAGGTTTTTGGTCAAATAAATATTACTTATAAGTCAATATTTTAATCACATAACACATGTATATTAATGAAGCTTATATCTTATATTAACCAATTGTTTTTATTAGTTTTAAATTTTATTTAAAATTAAGGTTATTTAATTTTAAAAATTTTTCATAATAAGAATTAATATCTGATTAAAAAAAGTTGCGCAATGAGGTTTTTGAGCATAAAAATTGACGATTTTTACACATTTTTCAAAAATAGCGGCATTAGAATCGCCACTGTTATATTGTTATAATAAGCTATCTTTATTATGGGTAATAGATTAAATATGCAAACTAAAATTACAATTATCGGTGCTGGTGCTGCAGGGCTTTTTTGTGGCGGATTATTAGGGCAAAAAGGTTATGATGTGACTGTCATTGATAACGGTAAAAAATTGGGTCGCAAAATTTTAATGTCTGGCGGTGGTAAATGTAATTTTACTAACCTAAATGTTGAAGCTACCCATTATATTTCTCAAAATCGTCATTTTTGCAAGTCAGCGTTAAAGCGCTTTACTCAATGGGATTTTATTCAGCTAGTTAATCAATATCATATTGGCTACCATGAAAAAGATCATGGTCAGTTGTTTTGTGATAATTCAGCGCAAGATATTGTCGATATGCTTAGCCAAGAGTGCCAAAAAGGACAAGTTAACTTTATGTTACAAACACAACTTGAGGATGTAGTATTAGCAGAGCAGGGTTTTAAATTACACACTTCCAAAGGCTACTTGCAAACGGATCACCTAATTGTTGCAACCGGTGGGCAATCTATGCCCGCACTTGGTATGACAGCAATTGGCTATAAAATTGCTGAAAAATTTGCTATTCCAGTTGTCCCTGTAAAAGCCGGATTGGTGCCATTTACCTTACATAAACCGTTGTTAACAGTATTATCTTCGTTATCAGGAATCGCACTACCAGTTGAAGTATCTAATAAACGTATCAGTTTTAAAGAAAACCTACTATTTACTCATCGAGGATTATCTGGGCCAGCCATTTTACAAATCTCCAGTTATTGGCAAGCAGGTGAAGCAATAACGATCAATTTATTGCCTGACTTTAACTTTGAGGATGATTTTAAACCTCTGTTAGATAATAATCGCAATCAAAGTCTTAAAAATTGTTTAGCGCAGATATTACCTAAACGGTTAATTGAAGCGTTAATGCAACTAAATTTGATCGTTGATACAACGGTTAAACAGTTAACGCCTACTGAGCAACAAGCACTGTATCAGACCTTAACAACATGGAGCGTGACACCAAATGGAACTGAAGGTTATCGTACGGCAGAGGTGACCTTAGGTGGGGTAAGTTGTGATGCGTTATCCTCAAAGACGATGGCGGTAAAAAATCAGCCTAATCTCTACTTTATTGGTGAAGTTGTAGATGTGGCCGGTTGGCTTGGTGGTTATAATTTCCAATGGGCTTGGAGCAGTGCATTTGCCTGCGCCCAAGCTTTTGGTGATTAACTATCAATTACTCCCATTTGTATATTATATTTCTTCACTTTATATTGTAATGTGGTGCGCGAAACATTAAGTAATTTTGCCGCTGTAATAATTTTACCGTTGGCTTGATTTAATGCATCAACAATAAGTTGCTTTTCATAGTTTTCAACTTGTTCGGTTAGATTGCCGGTTATCTCCTTAATATTTGGCTTTTCGAGCTTAGCTTCTTCTTGTGGAGAAGGGCTTGGAAGGTCAAATAACTCGTCATCAAGAACAATTTGTTGCAATTCTCCCGGCTCATTTTGTAAAACCATACTACGGACGATAGCATTCTCTAGCATCCGTACATTCCCCGGCCAAGGTGCTGACATAAGTTGTTGTAAAGCATGTTCACTAATACCGGTGATCACTAGGTTGACATCTGTTTTATGTTTATCGATAAAGTATCGTGCCAGTACCGGGATATCTTCTTGCCTTTCTCGGAGGGCAGGTAGTTTGATTAAACCAACATTTAATCGATAAAATAGGTCACTGCGCATTTTACCGGATTTTAGCAATTCGGCCGGTGATTCATTCATCGCCGCCACAATTCGCACATCGGCATGTTGCTCTTTATTACCGCCTAATGGCCAATAAGTTTTTTCTTGTAAGAAGCGCAATAGTTTACTCTGCATTTCAAGTGGCATTGCATTAAGTTCATCAAGAAATAAAGTTCCACCATTAGCCAGTTCAAGATAACCTTGACGATTTTCAGCACCGCTAAAGGCCCCTTTGACTGTCCCAAATAAGGTACTTTCAATCAAGGTGGTTGGTAAAGCACTACAGTTGAGTGAAATAAACGCCTTATCGCGGCGATGGCTAGTTTGATGAATTAATCTGGCAAATAGCTCTTTGCCCGTACCAGTTTCACCAACAATTAATACCGGTACATCATTGCTGCCAAGAATATTGGTCTGATCGATAACTTCTTGCATTTTTTTCGAAGCAAAAATGATTTCCGGCAGTGGTTGTTCTTTATTCTGATATAATTTTCTATTCAGGCGAAAAACCTGATCTTGCAGTTGTCTTACATTAGATAAATTACGACCTATTTCAACAGCGCCGATGATCGCTTTTTCATGATTATAAAGCGGTACCGTTGTATGTTGATAATCGACTAATTTACCCACATGATTAAAGTAAGTTTGATAAGTATCTTGATACTCCTTACCATGTAAAGCTTGTAGCATAGTACTATCTTCTTTTTTCAAATTAGGGTAAACTTTAAGCATTGGTTTACCGATGGCTTGCTCCATTGAATAACCATCAAGTTCTGCGCTTTCCTGATTGTAATAAATATATTTACCTTCTTTATCAATAATAGCCATAGGCTGATGTATTAAATCAAAAAAATGTTTAAATATTTCCAATGCTTGTAGTAATTCAGGATCAATTTTCATGATACTAAAACCTTTTAATAATCGGATTATTGCTAAGTATAGCTAGCGTTGATTTAAATATCTTTCAATTATTACTAAAAAAAGTGACAAATTTTTGTCATAAAAACATATTTTTTACTAAATGACTAATATTAAATTTGTAATTATTCTGTTAATGGATTGATTATTTGTGTTTTTTTAAGTTGGCACGGTGATTGCATTGTAAGTGAGTAATTTTTTACTTACCTTTTTTTATGTACTAATTAACTGGAGGTCATATGTCCGACACAATTATGTCAAATTATAACAAATTACGTACCGATCTAATAACAAAAGATCGCCGTTTCAGTGCGCAAGACGGTAAACTTTGTTTTGACGGTGTGAATTTGGAAGAATTAGCCAAGAAATATCCAACACCTTTTTATGTATTTTCTGAAAAAGAAATTGACCGTAATATTCAGGAAATCAAAGATTCCTTTAAAGCTCATCCAAACACTAAGATTTTCTATGCGTCAAAAACTTGTTCAGTAATGGGTGTACTTAAAGCGATTAAAGATGCAGGTATCTATGCAGAAGCGAACTCAATGTTTGAAGTGCGTAAATGTTTAGAAATCGGTTTTTCAGGTAGTCAAATTGTTTTCAACGGTGTAGTTAAAAAACCAGTTGATTTAGAATTTGCCATCCAAAACGATCTTTATATCATCAATGTTGATAGCTTATATGAATTAGATATCATCGATGAAATTTCACGTCGCTTAAAGAAAGTAGCCAATGTTTGTGTGCGTGTTGAACCAAATGTTCCATCAGCAACTCACGCAGAATTAGTTACTGCTTACCACGCTAAATCAGGTATCGATTTAGAACAAGCTGAAGAAACTTGTCGTCGTATTCTTGAAATGCCTTATGTGCATTTACGTGGTTTACATATGCATGTGGGTGACCAAGTGCCAGAAGCAGAACCATTTGCTAAAGCAACCAAAGTATTAGTTGATGAATCACGCCGTTTAGAAGAAGTTTTAGGCATTAAATTTGATTTAATCAACGTAGGTGGTGGTATTCCAGTTCCTTATAAATACGATGATGAAAATGGTAATCCATTACAAGACAACATGTATGCTGGTATTACTGCACAAGATTTCGCTGATGCGGTAATTAGTGAAGTTCACAAATGGCGTACAGACGTTGAAATCTGTATCGAACCAGGTCGTAAAGTTACCGGTTCAGCAGGTGTGCTTTTAACTGAAGTTGCTTGTGAAAAGCGTAAAACTAACTACGATTTAGACGGTAACATTGAAGAACATGTTGAATGGAAATTTGTTGATGCGGGTTATAGCGTATTATCTGACAGTCAACACTTTGATTGGTTCTTCTATGTTTATGATGCGTCAAAAATTACTGAACAACATGATGAGTACATTAAATTAGCTGGTCCATTATGTGATGGTGGTGACTATTTCCATGTTGGTGTTAAAGGTGAAGAATTCTTATTACCTAAAGACACTCAAATTGGCGATATCATTGCTTTCCTTGATGCTGGTGCTTATACCATCGAAAGCCAAACAGTTTATAACAATCGTCCACGTACAGCTGTTGTTATGATCGATAAAGAAGGCAAAGACCGATTGATTCGCCGTGAAGACACTTACGAGGATATGGTTGGATACGACGTGTATTAATCATGAGCTATCTGGGGCACTTAGTGCTCCAGATATTATAATGTGAGGTTATTTTATGAGTGATTCTAAAGATTCAAGTTTACTTGGTATTAAAGACATTGTGTTTATGAATGTTATTGCCATACTAAGTTTACGTCAAATTCCTAATGTTGCTCCTTATGGAGCGTCAGCAATGGTCCTTTGGCTACTTGCTGCATTTTGTCTGTTTTTCCCATTAGCTATGGTTTGTGGTGAACTTTCTACTGGTTGGCCAAAAGATGGTGGGATATTTGTTTGGGTAAAAGAAGCGTTTGGTAAACGAGTTGGCTGGATAGTGGTCGTTTGTTTCCTATTCTCATGCGTACTTTTCTTCCCATTAATGTTGCAATTTGGCTTTACGGCAATTGGTTACATGTTTAGTCCTGAATTAGCGCAAAATCAGGTGTTTATTGGTGTTGGCTCCATGGTGGTATTCTGGATCTTAACATTAATGAATATCAAAGGGATGAAATGGACTAAAATCATTAACAGTGTTAGTGCATGGTTAGGGGTATTTATTCCTGCTGGTATTATCGTGTTATTAGCTATTGTCTGGTTAATGACTGGTCACCCAATGGCAACTGATTATAGCCATGTTAGTGATTGGATTCCGGATTTAAGCAGCTGGGATACTATTGTATTTTTATCAAGCATGATGTTCGCTTTTGCTGGACTTGAAGTTGCACCAATGATTGCTGGTCGTACTCGTGATCCACAACGTGACTTCCCTAAAGCAATGGCAGTATCTGCAATTGTTATTGTGGGTATCTATATGATCGGTACTTGGGCAATTAACACCTTATTACCTGCTGCTGATACCGATATTGTTGCCGGTGTAATGCAAGCGATGGAAGCTGCCGCTCAAGAGTTACATATGCCTTGGTTATTACCTGTAATGGCAATCTGTTTATTCTTTGGTGCATTGGGTCAAATTAACTCATGGTTAGTTGGTCCTATCTATATGTTACAAGAAGCATCAAAAGAAGATAATTTACTTGGCGAACGTATTGGTCGTTTACATCCGGTATATCAAACACCAGCATTTGCTTTAGTTATCCAAGCAATCATTGTAACGGTACTTTGTTTCTCAACATTCGTATCACCAAGTATTGCTGCTGCATATTGGATGTTAACTGCATTAACAACCATTTGTTACTTTATTCCTTATTTAGTGATGTTTATTGCTTACTATCGCTTACGTATCACTCAACCAGATGTACCACGTAGCTTTAAGATACCAGGTAAAGTATTACCAATTGTTTTACCAGGTTTAGGCTTCTTATCTACGCTATTTGCGGTGATCTTAGTGTTTATTCCACCAGCACAAATTGATATGGGTGGATATGTTGAGTACATCGCGAAAATTGTTGGTGGTGCAGTGCTTGCAATTGTGTTAGCTGAATGGATATACCATCGCGCACAAAAACGTAATCGCTTGCAACAACAATAAGATATATAGAGGAGTAATTTTATGTACAAACCTATATTGGAAATTGATTTAGGTAAATTAAAAGACAATGCTCGTGTTGAAAAAGAGCTACTGGCTAAACACGGCATTGAAGTAATGGCAGTAAATAAAGTCTTTGACGGTTGTGTGGAGACCGCCAAAGCAGTACTTGATGGCGGTATTGATGTTATCGCCGAATCAAGAACCTACAATTTGAAGAAACTTAAAGATGCTTTAAATTGTAAAACTTGTTTACTACGTAGTCCTTGCTTAAGCGAGATTAGCGAAGTAGTGAAATATGCTGATATTAGCTTGAACAGTGAAAAACAAGTTATCCAAGCACTTTCTGATGAAGCGGTCAAACAGCAAAAAGTCCATCAAGTCCTATTAATGGTGGATATGGGGGATTTGCGTGAAGGTATTTGGTTTGAACATGTCGATGATATTATCGAGACAGTCAAATTTATCCTTTCTCTACCGGGTGTTGAGCTGTATGGGCTAGGGACTAACTTTAACTGCTATGGTACGGTTCTACCAACTGTTAAAAATGGTGTGGACTTTTTACATATAGCGCGTAAAGTAGAGCAAGCTTGTAATATCAAGATCAAGTATCTATCAGCTGGTAACTGTACAAGTTATCATCTGCTTGATAAAGGGATCTGGCCAGAAGGACTTAATCACATCCGAATTGGTGGTTTACATGAGTTTGGGATTGAGTATGTAGATATGAAATATCTTGATGAATTTCATCACTCAAACAAACCTGTCGAAAAAGCTTGTAGTGACATGTATAAATTATATGCACAAATTATTGAGCTTAACAGTAAACCAACGGTTCCGGTCGGTGAGTTAGGTGTTGATGCCTTTTTGAACAGCAAAACTTTTGTTGATCATGGTACTCGCAAACGAGCACTTCTTGCTTTTGGCCGTCAAGATGTGCCAGCAGAAAGCTGTATACCGATTAATGATAACATTACGGTATTGGGTCAAACTAGCGATCATACTATTGTTGATATCGAAGATGTTTCTGAAACATTACGTGTTGGCGATATGATTGGCTTTGAACTTGATTACACAGCCCTTCTTATGGCTTGCCAAACCAACGGTGTAGAAAAACGGTTTGTTTATTAATATGTATCAGCTGCTGGGCAACCAGCAGCTATTATTGATTACTAGGCGGTTTATATGGCAACATCAGAATCTCAAGAAAGTCCTTATCCCAGTACCTTAAAGAAAAACTTAAAAAATCGTCATTTATTGATGATTTCCTTAGGTGGCTCAATTGGTACCGGATTATTTATTGGTATTGCAGCACCACTTAGCACGGTTGGACCTTTAGGGACCATTATCGCTTATCTACTTGCCGGCAGTATTATGCTGTCAACCATGCTTTGCTTAGGTGAACTTTCTTGTGCATTCCCGCATGCGGGTTCTTTTCAACATTATGCATTAATGTTTATTCCTCATCCTATCTGGAGTTATACTATTGGCTGGTTATATTGGTTAAGCTGGGTGCTGTCTATGGCGGCGGACTTAACTGCAGCTTCTATGATTGCTCATCAAGTTTTTTCCTCTATTCCTATCTACATTCTCAGTCTAATTATTCTAACTGTTATCACTTGTGTTCATTTAACTTCGGTTCGTGCTTTTGGTGAAAGTGAATACTGGTTTTCAACGATTAAAGTATTAGCTATTATTGCGTTTATTGCAGTTGGTATATATCTACTTTATCAACAATATAATCAAACGCATGAGTTACCTACCTTTAAAACCGATCAAGGTTGGTTCCCTAATGGCTTTTTATCCATCTTTGTCTGTATGACGATTGTTACCTATTCATTTCAGGGAGTCGAATTAATCGGTAGTGCTGCCGGTGAAGCGCAATCACCACAAACGGTATTACCGAAAATTATTACTGGTGTGGCGTTTCGTATCATCTTGTTTTATGTGTTAGCGATAGCCGTATTAGCACTGATTTATCCTTATGGTACAACACATGATGAAATTAGCCCATTTGTTTGGGTATTTAATAAAGCGGGAATTAACTTTGCTTCCTATGCGATGCTGTTTGTTATCTTTTGCGCGGCGATTTCGGCTGCTAATTCGGCGGTTTATGCCAGTTCACGAATGCTATGGTCGATGGCTCAGGATAACTTAGCGCCAAAATCTTTTTCAAAAGTGAATAAACGCGGCGTGCCAACCAAAGGAATATTATTTATTGCCATTATTGCCTTAGTTTCACTATTTTCGAAATATATCGCGGCTGAAAAATTATATCTCTATTTAGTGGCAAGTACCGGACAAGTTGGTTGTTTTGCGTGGATAATTATTGCTTGGTGTCAGTACCAATTTCGCAAAGGTGTGAATCAAGGTAAGTACAGTAAAGATATGATTAAATTTAAATCACCGCTATTTCCTTGGTTAGCGATGATCTCCATTACCGTTAACATTATTATTATTGTTGGCGTATGGTTTGGGGAGTCAGGGCATTTTATTTTATTATCAGAAGTGCTTTTAATTTTTGTTATCTTAGTTTCATACTACTTTTTTAAAAAACGACATTTAACTAATAAATTAAATTAATCTTATTCTTTATTTATGTAATCACCTAAACTCTCAATTAAAGGTGATTACATACTATCAGTGATAACTTTCTCTATCTTTATTTCTATCTGAAAGAGGGCTAGCCTGACTTATTTTAGGAATGCAGCAACGCCTGTAAAAACAACTTGTGCCGCAATCGCTGATATTAATAATCCGGTGAGTTTTGACAAAATGGCAATACCGGTATTTTTTAACACTTTAGCAATGCTTTTAGCACATAGTAACATGGCGTAAATACCACTTGAGGCAATCAATAACGAAAGCGCGCCAATCAGATTTTGCATAATACCAACTGAACTCGTCCCCATAACAATGATGGTACCGATGGATGCCGGCCCCATACATAGCGGTATTGCTAATGGCACGACACTAATATCATCATCATCACTATGAATTTTATTTTTTTCAGGCGAATCATTCATTAATGTCACCGCGGTAATAAACAGTAATGCTCCCGAGCCAATTCTAAATGCGTCGAGTGTAAAACCAAACACGCTGAACATCGCATTACCAAAAAAGAATAGCACAATACCAATAATAAATACCGCACACGATGTTTTAAGTGCCGTTTTACGGCGTTGTGGTTCATCATACTGCTTAGTACCACTTAAAAATGCACTTAGTACAGCTGGTGGCGTCATCAATGCAAATAACTTGGTTGTGGTGGCAAGAATCTCAACAAGATAGTTGTCCATAGTGTTACCTTTTTTATTACTAGATATTGCTTGAAATGTGTCAACGATTGTTGGCGGGAATGAACTATAATATCCATAAAAACGGTCACCATAAAGGTGACCATATTTAATTGGATATATTTTAATGTGTATATTAAATATTAACCAATTTGAATTAGTTAAGGCGCTCTTTGATACGCGCTGCTTTACCACGAAGTTCGCGTAAGTAGTAAAGTTTAGCTTGACGTACTTGACCACGACGTTTCACAGTAATTGAATCAACAATTGGTGAGTGAGTTTGGAATACTCGTTCAACACCTTCGCCATTCGAAATTTTACGTACTGTAAATGCAGAATGTAAACCACGATTACGAATTGCTACAACAACACCTTCATATGCTTGAAGACGTTTTTTGTTACCTTCAACAACCCATACTTTAACTTCTACCGTATCACCCGGGCGAAAAGACGGGATGTCTTTTTTCATTTGTTCTTGTTCTAATTGCTGAATAATTGCATTTTTCATAATTTTGTCTCTTACTAGTTATACTGAAATATTAATGGCTCTGTTCATCACGATATTCACGCTGGAATTCAGTGAGTAAACGTTGCTCTTCATCAGTCAGAGCTAGATTTTCAAGAAGATCTTCTCTTCTCAACCAAGTTCGTCCTAGTGATTGTTTTAATCGCCAACGACGAATCGCTTCATGGTGACCAGACATTAACACGTCAGGCACCGCCATTCCATCTAACACCTCAGGTCGAGTATAGTGTGGGCAATCAAGTAAGCCGTTGGCAAAAGAGTCTTCTTCTGCTGATGATTCATGATTTAATACACCCGGAATAAATCTGGCTAATGCATCAATCATTGTCATTGCCGGTAATTCACCGCCACTTAACACGTAATCCCCAATTGACCATTCTTCATCAATTTCGGTTTGGATAACGCGTTCATCTATACCTTCGTATCGACCACAAATCAAAATCAACTTTTGATATTGTGACAACTCGCAAACACCTTGTTGGTTTAATTTGCGCCCTTGTGGGGAAAGATAGATTACTTTGGTATCTTCACCTGCTACTACCTTTGCTGCATGAATTGCATCTCTAAGTGGTTGCACCATCATTAACATGCCGGGACCACCACCATAAGGCCTATCATCGACAGTCTTATGCTTATCATGTGCAAAATCGCGCGGGTTCCAATAATCTACGGTTAACAGCCCATGTTTAACAGCTCGACCAGTTACGCCATAACAGGTAATAGCTTGGAACATTTCGGGAAAAAGGCTAATTACGCCAATCCACATATTCTTACCTTACCAATTAAAAAGCGGGATCCCAATCGACCACAATCATTTTTGTTGTTAAATCAACTTGTTTAATAAATTGTTCTTCAACAAAAGGGATTAAACGTTCTGTTGCTCCAAATGCATCTTTTAGATTTGCCTTAACGACCAACACATCATTAGAACCGGTTTCCATTAAATCAGTTACCTGACCTAAGTCATAACCATTAACTGTTTTTACTCGACAGCCAATGAGATCTTTCCAATAAAAATCACCTTGATTTAATTCAGGCAATTTCTCTGCATCAACAAATACTTCAGCATTGGTTAACGCATTAGCTTGGTCGCGATCATCAACGCCTTTGAGTTTGACAATCATATCCTGATTATGCGGTTTAAAGCTCTCTACAATTACTTCTTGCCATTTACCAGCACGCTGGATATACCAAGGTTTGTAATCAAAAATACTATCTGGAAGTTCTGTAAACGAAAAAATTCTGAGCCATCCACGAATGCCGTAGCTTGAACCAAGTTTACCAACAACAATTAGATTCTCAGTTTTCATCATCACAGTTACTATTACTTAATTAAGCAGCTTTTTGTGCTTGTTTGATCAATGCATTAACACGATCAGAAACTGTTGCACCTAAACCAACCCAATGATTTACGCGATCAAGATCTAAACGTAATTCTTCTGCTTTACCTTGTGCAATTGGATTAAAAAAGCCAACGCGCTCAATAAAACGACCATCACGTGGGTTACGGCTATCAGTGACAACTACTTGATAAAAAGGGCGCTTTTTAGAGCCACCACGAGCTAAACGAATAGTTACCATAACATCCTCTTAAATTAAAAAATAATCTTTCTTTTGCCCAACATGGACAAAATCAAAGCCCCAGAATTATACTCTTTCTAGCAAAAAGTGCAATGACTGATTGAGTGTGTAGAAGCGTGGTAGTAGCGGTTATCCGCAAGTTTAACCATAAATGAACATAAATTCATCTGGTTAACCAAGCGTATTGCAGACAATTCGCTTAATTGATAATAGTTGGCTTGGTTTACTGAGATATTGCTGTCTAATAGATGGTTTATTTTTAGGACTTTTTACGTCGAAAAGCACGAATTAAGACGTCGAAAAATCCTAATGATTTGACCATTTTTTGGCTATCAACATAGACTCGTATTGCTCTTAATACTTTCTTTGGCTCTTTGGAGGCAAAAGCAAATGTTCCATCTTTTTTGGTTTGTATGGAGTATCGAGATATCCACTTACCTTTAAAAAATACCGAGGCGATAACATAATCGACTTCTTCCCAAGGAATTTGAATATATTTGCGTGGATCACGTTGATGATAGAATTCAAATGCTTTATCGCCAATCATAATGTCGCCATATTCTGAAAATCCTGAAAATGCAGTCGCTTTAACTGTTAAATCTATTTTGGTATTTAATGATTGCACCATTTAATTACTTGTTTCCATTATGCTAATTTGAGTTAGTTATTTCACCCTTTTCCCGTTATTGATGGTGAAAAGGGTGAGTAATGTTTGAGAAAAGCACAATTTTTACTTAAAAAGTGCGCTCCTCAACTTTTTTAGTTAACATTGTTGATGTTATAAAAGACCAACAAGGTGACCAATAATACCGACTAAGAATAGTCCAAGAATAATTAAAATAGGGGATACTTTTTTACGAAGTAACCACATACATAAGAAAGTTAATAGTAATGGCACCAGTCCAGGAATTAACTGATCTAAGTTATTTTGTAAGGTAGTTACTTTTTCTTGGCTAAGCGCAAGTCCACTTTGCATTTGGATCAATGCTTGGTGAATACCTTCAGCACCGGCGGGTAGTGAATTCCAATCAATAAATGCACCATTATCTAATTTTACTGTTGATACAACAGGTTGGAATTTTATCGATACCCACCTTTGTACCAAAGCTGCCAGGACAAACATCCCTAAGATAGATGCACCTTTAGTGATTTTTTGCAGTAAACCACCACCTAAATTATCGGTAATTTTCGAACCGGTACGGTAACCAAATTCTTGAGTAAGCCACATAAAGGAGCAACGAATAATATTCCAAAGTAAGAAGAATAAAATTGGTCCTAAAGGATTACCACTTAAGGCAAGTGAAGCACCTAAAGCACCAAGCATAGGACGAACCGTAAACCAGAATACTGGATCACCAACCCCT
Organism: Gilliamella apicola; assembly: GCF_003202915.1. Classification (GTDB taxonomy): domain Bacteria; phylum Pseudomonadota; class Gammaproteobacteria; order Enterobacterales; family Orbaceae; genus Gilliamella; species Gilliamella apicola_Q. The sequence continues at coordinate 236,717 of NZ_QGLP01000006.1, read as the reverse complement.
GCTAAAGGTCCCATCATCCCCACTTTAACCCCTTGAATAGCGACATCATCAACTGGCGCACCATTAGCACGTTCTTCTTCAAGGGCTAAAGTCACACCAAGCACCGGTGATGCTAAATAAGGGTGAGTATTAAAAAATTCTAAATGGCGTTTAAGCGCGGCTGAACGATCTTCTTTTGTGGTATATAATTTTTTGATAGCCGGAATCATTGAATAGGCCCAACCACCATTTTGCATACGTTCGTAGTTCCAAGAACCTTGAAGGAAAGTTGAACGCCAAGCTACCGCTAAACGGTCTTTTTTGCTTAAATGAATTTTATCTGTCATTTTCTTCTCCAAGTTCTTAGTAATCATTCAAAATATCATCAAGTGGATCGCCTTTATCACCACCATTTGATGAATTGCCACGTTCAGAAAGATTTAGATAAATCAGTGCTAAAGCAATACCTAGCGCACCTAGTGCAATCAAGGTTAATTGTGATATCGCGGCAACGACAAAACCGATAATGAAAAATGGCCAAACTTCGCGGTTTGCCATCATATTGATTACCATCGCATAACCAACAGCAACCACCATACCGCCACCAATAGCCATACCCGTTGTTAACCATTCAGGCATTGAGTTTAACGCTTCCTTAACTGCATCGGCAGGAATAAACAATAGTGCTGCTGCTGGGATTGCGATACGTAAACCTTGTAAACAAACCCCTAATATTTGCAACAATTCGATTCTACGAATATTACCTTGTTCTGCTGCGGCGTCCATTAAATGCACTAATGGCACGGCAATAGTTCGTACGATCATCGTTAAAAATAGACCAGCAACCGCAAGTGGGATAGCAATAGCGATAGCTGTCATTACCCCCGCTTCACCTTGTCCACCAAGGACTAAAATAATTGACGAAGCAACGGCAGCAAGTGCGGCATCAGGAGCAACGGCGGCACCAATATTGGCCCACCCTAGTGCTATCATCTGTAATGAGCCACCTAACATAACACCCGCTTCTAGATTTCCTGTTACAAGACCAATTAATGAACAAGCAACTAATGGTTGATGGAACTGGAATTGATCCAAAATACCTTCCATCCCCGCTAGGAACGCAACAACTATCACTAAAATGATAGCAATAATCGATAAAGTCATAATAATAACCTCTTAATTAAACTAATTTTTCTGTCCGGCTAATTCTTGTTTCGCTTTCTTTAATAATTCATCCATATTATCGCTAGAATCATTAGGTACTTTGCGAACGTCAAATTTCACATTTTTCGCTTTTAATTTTTCGAATGTATCAACATCTTCAGTGCTCATAGACAGCACTTTATTGACCATTACCTTGCCAGTAGAGTGAGCCATGGAACCAACATTTAATGTTTGAATATCAACACCACCTTCGACAGCACGAAGTACATCTTCTGGGGTTTCGAAAAGTAATAAAGCTTTAGTGTTACCAAAACGAGGATCATGCGCAACTTCGATAATTTTTTTAATTGGCACGACATTAGCTTTAACTCCTGGAGGTGCAGCTTCTTCAATCAGTTTTTTTCTTAGCTCATCTTTGGCAACTGAGTCTGAAACCACGATAATACGATTAGGGTTAGTGGTTTTAGTCCAAGCGGTTGCTACCTGTCCGTGTAACAAGCGAGAGTCGACGCGCGCTAATACAATTTTCAACTTACCATCACCTATTACGGTACCTTCAGGGATCGCACCTGACTGTTGGTTGTTTGGTGTTGGTTTAGCTGCCACTTCAACTGTTGTTCGAATACCATCTTGGGCTGATTCGATAATGGCGGCAGCCACTTCTTTGGCGGTATCCATCGATAAACGTGATGAATAAGCTTCGATCAACATGGGAAGATTCAAACCGGCAACGATAGCCCAATTGGAATTATCGCCACAAAGTGTATTAGCTTGATTAAATGGCGTTCCACCCCATAAATCAACTAAAAACAGTATTTCATTTTGGTTATCGAAAGTAGCAATTGCTGATAGCATCCTTTCTTTTAAACTTTCAGGACTATCACTTGGATGCAAAGTAACGGCTTTAACATTCTCTTGCTCTCCAAATATCATCGTCCCTGATTGTAAAATACCTTCAGCAAACTCACCATGAGTTGCCAGGATTATTCCAACCATAACGTACCTCCTAGTTTTTTATATTATAGCTAATATAAAGTTAATAAAATCAATCTACATTTTTTTATTTTAATTAACAATATGATTTATAAATTCGATCTTCATCAAAATTTAATAAAAAATTTTGCTAAATTTATTAAATAATCTTTCTTTATCATACAAGTTGTCTGATGCCAATAAAGATTATTTATAAATTAGAGAATAAATTATTAATTTATTTATTGTTTTGTTTCAATGCTGTACGGATAAAACCATTATTTTGTTCTAGTACTGTTTTCGCTTGCTGAGCTGTTAATCCGGCTAGGATCATTAAAATAGCTGTTTTACAATGTTGGTTACATTGGTTTAAGGTTGTGATAGCTGTATCACGGCTGCAATCGGTGGCTTGCATGACAATGGATATTTGCCGTTCAATTAGCTTAGCATTAGATGCTTTAACATCAACCATTAAATTACCATAAACTTTGCCGATTTTAATCATGCTAGCGGTGGTTAGCATATTAAGTACCAATTTTTGTGCCGTACCGGCTTTCATTCTTGATGAACCGGTAACGACTTCTGCTCCAACGATAGGGGTAATAGCTATATTGGCCAAATTAATCATAGGTGCATTGGCATTGCAGCATAAACTAATTACTGTTGCATCAAGTGATTTGGCATATTGCATGCCACCGATAACATAAGGTGTGCGTCCACTTGCGGCGATTCCCACTAAGATATCTTGTTCACTAAAATTAATGTTTTTTAGATCATTAACCGCTAATTCAGGTGAATCTTCTGCGTTTTCAACCGCTTTAAATATGGCCGAGTGCCCACCAGCGATTAATCCAACCACTTGTTCAGGGGCTGTTCCATAAGTAGGTGGACACTCGCTGGCATCTAAAATCCCCAAGCGCCCTGAGGTGCCGGCACCAAGGTAAATTAATCGACCTCGATTTAATAAGGCGTGACTAATTTCATCCACTGCTTTGGCTATATTGGTTAGTTGTTTTTCAACCGCGATGGCTACTTTTTTATCTTCATTATTGATAATTTGCAGAATTTCCAGTGTTGAAGCGCAATCTATGTTTTCGCTCGCACTGTTGCGATTCTCAGTAATCATTACTGATAAATTAATGTTTGGCATGTGATTTTAATCCTAACCATACAAACGCGATAATAATAGCAAATAGCATACCAAAACCGACACCAATTGTAATGACTGATAATTCACAAGCGACCGCTAATGTATAAGCACTGAGCATAACCATCATTGCACTATACTCGCTTAAGTTCTGTATCGAAATAACACTACCTGCACCGATAAGCTCTTTACCTATTTTTTGAATTAATGCATTGAGTGGGACTAAAAAATAACCGCCTAACGCACCAATAATCACTAATAATATATAAGAACTAATCATATTGCTTTGCAGCGTAAATGCGATGACCGCCAATCCCATTAATATTCCAGCAGGAATACAGCGAAGTGTATTGGATATTGACACCGTCGCACTAGCAAGTCCTGCTCCAACAACAATACCTATTGCCACAACCGCATTTAAATTAGTTGGTGTTGAATTGTCAGTAATACCTAAAACAACTGGCACCCAGCTAATTAATAAAAAACGCAAGGTAATGCCAGCTCCCCAAAATAGGCTAGTGCCGAGTAAAGTATAAAGTGCTTGTTTATTGTTGAAGATGATTTTAAAGGTTTTAGCAAAATCTTTTATCATACTCATAAACTTCCACTCAATATCTTGTCGAGCAGCAGGTAGTTTGGGAATAAAAATGTTTGCTATCACCGCTAGCCCATACATTAGCACACAAGTAAGTAACGCTAATGTAATATCTAAATCAGCAATATGGCCACCAGCAAGTGAGCCCAGCAAAATAGCAGCAATGGTAGATGCTTCAATTAAGCCATTAGCTTTAACTAGATTATCACCAGACGTCAGCTCACCTAAAATACCATATTTTGCCGGCGAGTAGCCAGCTGCTCCCACACCAACTAGGAAATAACCTAAAAATGGGTTGATATTTAGGCAGATGATGGCGGCACCTAATAATTTTACCCCATTAGAAATCATCATCGCTTTGCCTTTCGACATACTGTCGGCAAATTGCCCAACAAAAGGCGAAAGAAGGATAAATGGGATAACAAAACCGATTTGTAATGCTGATTGGCTCCATTCTGGATAATTGAGCTGTTTAATAAAAGCAAGGATTGCAAAAAAAATCGCATTATCTGCAAAAGCCGAAAAAAATTGGGCTAGCATGGTTGCAGCCATGCCAACCGTTATAAGAGGTTGTTTACTCATATCCTATCCTTGCGGCTATTGCGTTTCATCAGCCATTTTGCGTAAGGTAATAAAATCGATTTTACCTGTACCAAGTAATGGCAACTCTTTAACCAAGCGAATATCCCGAGGGATGGCTAAGGCAGGAATGCCTAAATCTTGCGCTGCTTGATTAAGCTGTTCACGAGTTAATTTAGTCGAAGTCGTAAATAGTACCAGTGCTTCACCTTTGGCTGCGTCAGCCTTTACTGTTGCACCATGCATCGCATCAGGATCGACTTTTTTAGCCAATGCTTCAACACTTTCAAGTGAGACCATTTCACCAGCAATTTTGGCGAAGCGTTTTAAGCGTCCTTTAATTGTTAAAAATTCATCTTTATCAATCGCAACGATATCGCCAGTATCATACCAACCTTTATCTGCATTACCGTTTTCATCGATGGCAACCGGAGCTTCAAGTACACCTGGTTTTTCAACGCGTAAGTAACCTTTCATCACGTTAGGCCCTTTAAGCTGTAATTCACCACCATTGGTAATGCCTGGAACAGGTATTAATCTCGATTCCATTCCCGGTAATAAACGACCAACGGTTCCTGCTTTAAATGCCATTGGCACATTAAGGGCAACAACTGGTGCACACTCGGTTACGCCATAACCTTCTAAAATTCGGATACCGTATTTATCTTTCCACTGCTCACGCACTGCATCAGACAGTTTTTCAGCACCGGCAACCACATAGCGTAAGCGCATAAAATCATAAGGGTGAGCATAGCGGGCATAGTTGGCTAAAAAAGTTGGTGTGCCAAACAACACGGTACAGTTTTGGTCATAAATGATTTCAGGCACCATACGATAATGTAATGGGTTCGGATATAAAAAAGTTCGACTGCCGGAAAATAACGGTAAAAATAAACCAGCCGTAATACCAAAGGCATGAAAAAGTGGTAATGCGGACATAAAACGGTCAGCAGGTGTTGGGTCGATAACGGTTCGAATTTGTTCGACATTTGCCAATAAACTACCATGACTATGCACAACGCCTTTTGGATTGCCTTCCGATCCTGAAGTGAATAACACTAAAGCTTCATCTTCACTTGATTGTGGACGTTTAACTAACCGAGGAATATATTGATGCACTGCGACGTATAGTTTATCAAAAAAGTTCAAACTGCCACGCAAATCCTCAAGGAAGTACCAATTGACATCCTTAATTTCTTCTAATAGATAATCAAGTTTACCTTTTTGAATAAATTTACGTGAAGTTATGATCGTTTTAATTTCTGCTGCTGTAACTGCACAAGTTACCCCTTTTGTCCCCGCAGTATAGTTAAGCATAGCGGGAATACGATTTTTAACCGATAAACCGAAAATAGTCGCAACTGTGATCGTTGCATTTGGTAGCAATAAGCCAACCCGCTCTTTTGGTTTGGTAATTTTAGCAATAATGCAACTAACGCCAATGATCTGCTTAAGTAGGTTCCGATAGGAGGCCTCATGAGAGGTTGGATCTTGAACCATTCGCGATTTTACCCCATAGCGAACTTGGGCTTCGAGCAAAGCTTCAAAAAGAGTCAGCTTTGGTCGACTTGCCATTCTGGCATTCATCATAATTTGATGTAATTTTTCACCAGCAATATATCTTCGTTCACTTGCTTTTGGTGAATCAGGCATTGGAATTGATTTTGGATCCAGCACATGGATAGTAATTTTCGGAAATAGTCGACGTTTAAATAAGCCTTTTAATCGGCTAGTTAAGGTAAATTCGGCACCTTCTATCCAAACCGGTACAATGGTCGCCTGAGAGCGCGCAGCAACAAATGCTGCGCCATCATAAATTTTCATTAATGATCCGGTTATGGTAATTCGACCTTCCGGAAAAATAACAATAGGTCGTCCTTTTTCAATTTCACGGACTAACTTTTTAATCGCCATTGGACTTAATGGATCCATTGGCACAAAATCAACATAACGTTTGGCGAAACGTACTAACCAGTGATTAATATAACCTGCATAGATAGCAAATACTGGTTTTACCGGTAAAAATACGCCAATTAAAACGCCGTCTAGAAAGGAAACATGATTAGGAGTGATAAGTAATCTGTCTTGTTTTAAATTATTAAGATCTCCATGAATCTTAACATGAAATAAAATCTTTAAAAAAAATTTTAATATTTTAAATAACATCTGATTTCTCAATTTCCGTGCAATATTGCACAATGTAATAATAGTGAAAATAAATTAAATATACAAGAAAGCAAAATTCATTTCATTCATATCATTAATAAACAATAAGTTGTATTTTAAATTTTGCTGTAAAAGATTAAATAATAGACATCAGATAACAAAAAAGTAAAATAAATGTTAAATAACAGTAAGGAATAAAAATGCTAATTTTAACTGCCCATGATATTCAACAATTCTATAGCATGCAAGATGCCATCGCCGCCGATAAGCAAGCACTAAAAATTTATACTCAAGGTAATAGTGAAGTCCCTCTACGTATCAACTTTGATATGCAAAAAGGACAATGTCTATTTATGCCTGCCCATATTAAAGAAAACGATGTTGTTGGATTAAAAATTGTCTCGGTTTTTCCTGATAATCCCAAATTGGGAAAACCATCGGTTCCGGCGCAAGTATTTATGATTGATCCTCAAACGGGCGAAGTTTGTGCGATATTAGATGGCACATTTGTTACCCAATTGCGAACCGGTGCGGTACAAGGTGCTGCAACGGATTTATTAGCCAAAAAAGAGGCTAAACGAGCAGTATTAATTGGTACTGGTGGTCAGGCTGCTTCCCAATTAGAAGCGATGTTAACTGTGCGTCAATTAACCGATGTGGCGATCTATGGGCTTGATACTAGTAAAGGCAAGGCGTTTGTCGAAGAGATGAAAAAACGCTTCGCCCATTTTTCTGTTAACCTCTATTTTTCTCATAATTTGGATGAAGATATTCACCAAGCCGATATTATTACCTCGGTCACCACATCAAAAGTTGTTACCTTTAATGGCAATCTGGTTAAGCCGGGAACCCATATCAATGGTGTAGGAGCTTACACGCCAGAAATGCATGAAATTCCAAGTAATATTGTTAAAAACGCTGATATTCGCGTGCTTGATACTAAAGATGGCGTATTTGCTGAAGCGGGTGATATTATCGATCCAATTAATCAACAGTTAGTCACACAACAAGATTTTTATGAGTTGGGTGATTTAGTTAGCGATCCACAAAAATGTCGGCAAAATGATCAGCAAATCACTTTATTTAAAACGGTAGGAACGGCTGTTTTAGATGTCTATGTTGGTTATGATATTTATCAGAAAGCCAAACAAAAGGGCTTTGGAACGAATATCTAATTTTTCCGTCAAAAACCCCCCTTACCTAAAAAGTAGCGGAAAGGGGGGCATCAAAATTCTTCTAATCTAAATCAATATTTATTAGGTTATTTATACCTTAAAAATTGTTATTTTTTCTCATTATTTCAAAGTGAAAATCTGCAAGAGTATTTACAAAAGTTAACAATTAAAATGATTAAAATAAGTTGCGTAGTTTTTTCAACACATTATAATTCTACTCTTATTGAATTGATTATTAAATAATCGGTTAAGTTAAGATAAATTCAAATAAAACAAAATATTAATTGACAGGAATGTCGGAATGCATTATAATTTTCAACACCCAACACCCAACACCCAATCTGCCCAACTTTAGATCTCAATTCATCTAATTTTAACCCTCGAGGTTTAGTCTTTCAGGTTAATTTTTATTGTCATAAAATCATAAGTTCTTTACTAAGCTATTTTGGTCGCTCCTTTAAAGGGTGGCCGATCTTTTTAGTGATATTATCTATTTTGCTGATGCAGGCTATCAATCCCTGTCAAGCTTTAACGTCGGTAACTAGCAATTTTATTTATGGTCATGCGCCGTATTTAACCTTAGATGGTGGTCATACTCGAGTAATGGATACTGATGGTTTGCTTGGGATAAGCTTATCCAATGGAACTCGATTCACGCCGGCAACAAATAATTCAACGCAATCAAATCCAATCGAATTACCTAATTTAGGTGAAACGTTAGCTAATGTTGAGATGTTTATCCCCATTAATACTAATTCAATCGAGTTAAATTTACTTATTGGCGCACCTTACTTTTATTGGGGGGACGATGATGGTGACGGTCAAGGTAGTGATGGTGTTTCGGCCAATGGTAGCTTAAGTTTAACCATCGTTGATAATAATAACCAAGCGGTCGCCCGTAACGCAAGATTGGATATATGTAACGCGCCCTATAAATTGACATTGAATAGTTCTGGAGGTGCTTTAACTACCCGTTATGGGTTTCCAAAAAGTTCAAATTTTAATGCAAGTACTGCCACTTATTATATTAATCCTAAGGCTTTACCAAAGGTTTGCTTTGTTAAACCTAATCTAAAATATGGTAAAAATAATGAACCAGATTCGTGGGCTCACGGTGTCGATTTTCGAGGCCCTATTAGCATGTGGAATGAAAATAAGGGCTTTATTCCTCAGTCTAGTAATTCACCTTTTTATTATTTAAACTTTCCGTCTACGGGGGCTGACCATTTATATTTTGATTTAGAGATAGCTGGTAGTGGTTCTTTAAAGTGGGAACCGGTTGAGCATAATGGTATTACAGCTACGATTGATGCAAACTCTACTGGTAACCGTGTTAAAGTTACACTAACAGGCCCTGTTGCATCGAAACAACAATGGAATTCAGATAGGCCCAATGAAATAGCAAATGAAATAAAAATACTTAGACCTAATTTACCGCAAACATTTGAGTTGGTTGGTAAAGATGACAATGGTAATGCTATTATCAAGTATGGATTTAAATTAAAGCAGTGGTTTGTCAACCGTGGAAATAAAGAGGGAAAGTACTATAACTATATTGATACAGAAAAATGGTGTGAAAATATAAATTACCGTTTGCCGATGGTAAAGGATTTAACTAACGCATCTTGTCAAGGTATAAATTCAGGCCATTGGTGTGAAGGTGCAAATGTTGGTGCTATTTATCCGTCACCTAATAATTATTACCAACGTAGAATTGATGCAGGATTCTTTTCTGAGTGGGGTGATATGTATTACTATTCTGATGCTAGCTTTGGCTTTTATGGTCGAGATGGCTACTGGACAAGTGATCATCACCCAACAGATGGCGATCCGTACATCGTTCATTCGTCTCATGGTCATATCGGTTGGGGTCGGCCAGACTATGAAGGAAGAGGGCTTTGCGTGGTGCCTTAGCTTTTATTTTTAGTAGAGCAATTAAAATAGAAAATAACAATTCGTTATTGATTCGTTACTTTTTCTTTTACAATCAAGTGGAAAACTTTAGCGAACTTGAACGCGATATTGTGTGAAAATAGGCATGCTGAGTTTTATGTTGTAACTCTCTATTAATTCAGAATAAATATTATAAAATGCTATGAACTCCTTAATTATTTTTACGAAAAGATAACCTACTTTATAAAGTATAAAATGAGGGTAGTTAACAATAATTTTTTATTGCTCGTTATTCTAAATGATTGCTGTATTTAAGAATATTGTTTGGGTTATTTAACTTTTTTATTTTTAGTTAATAATTATTGGTTGATGGTAGAGAGTTCTCAATTATTTTTAAAAAAATAACCAATAATCAATTTTAAAAAATATAAATTTGCTACATTAGAAATGTATAAATAGTTCCGATTTCAATTTAATCATATGATGAGTAAATCAAAGAAAAGGTAAAAATTTATTAGAGCTAAAATTGATGTTAATACTAATTTATTAGCCGTAACAACAAAGTTAACAAGTTAAATAAAATAATCTGAGGGAAGGTAGAGTTAGCTTTAAATTAGCTTTTCAGTTCTTCTTTTTGTGAACGCCCCAATAATGACATGGCTGCCTGTTTTGGATCTTTGTGTTCGTAAAGCACTTTATAGATTTGCTCTGTGATAGGCATATCAACATGATATTTTTGCGCTAATGTCCAAACTTCTTTAGTATTTCGACAACCTTCAACCACTTGAGCGATGATATCTTGCGCTTCTTTAATCGATTTGTTTTGACCCAGTAAAATACCAAAGCGACGATTCCGTGACTGATTATCGGTACATGTCAGTACCAAATCTCCTAATCCAGCCATACCCATAAAGGTGACAGGATCAGCACCCAGAGCTTCGCCTAAACGCATCATTTCGGCTAGTCCGCGTGTAATTAAAGCGGTTCTTGCATTGGAGCCAAAACCTAGTCCATCCGATAAACCAGCACCAATGGCAATAACATTTTTTACGGCACCACCGAGTTGAACGCCGATAAAGTCTTTGCTGCTATAAACACGAAATGATTTACTACAATGAAATAAATTTTGTAGTTCAGTTAAAAATTTTTCATCGGTGGACGCAACGGTAACGGCTGTTGGTAAACCTGATGCGACTTCCTTAGCAAAAGTTGGACCTGAAATTACTGCTAATGGGATCTTGTTCCCCAGCACTTCTCGTGCAACATCTTGTAATAATCGCCCCGTATCTACTTCAAGGCCTTTAGTGGCCCAAACGATTTTGCTGTCTTTTCTTAAAAACGGTTTAATTTGTTTAAGAATGCTGCCAAAAACGTGGCTAGGAACAACGATTAATAAAATAGGTGAAGCAGCGACGGCGGTTTGTAGATCTGCTTCAATCTGTAATTGGTCAGGAAAAGGAATATCCGGTAAAAACTGTCTATTTTGTCTATCATGCTGCAATATAGCCATTTTATCTGGGTTGTGCCCCCATAATAAGGTAGAGTGACCATTTCGTGCCAGTAATATCGCCAGCGAAGTTCCATAAGAACCTGCACCAATAACTGTCACTGCAGCATTTTTATTCATAAACAATCCACTAAACTTTGTTAATTAATCTAACAATTATTGTATAGTTTCAGAAGCTTTATTTTGAGCTTCTTGCTCTTGCTGTTGTAAATAGTTAATGAACAACGCTTCAAAATTTACGGGTTCTAAATTAAGTTGCGGGAAAGTTCCTTTATTCACTAAACTTGAAATAACTTCACGTGCATAAGGGAATAAAATATTAGGGCAATAAGCACCAACACAGTGTCGAATTTGTGCCTCGTCAAATCCAATAAGTGAGAAAATACCTGATTGAGTGACTTCACAAATATACACAACTTCTTCTTGTTGTTTAACTGTTACGGTAACACGTAAAGAAACTTCATGTACTTCATCACTTAATGCTTGTGATGCTGAATTTAGTTCTAAATTCATTTCCGGTTGCCATTGTTTTGTGAAAATTTCTGGCACGTTGTTAGTTTCAAATGAAACATCTTTGATATAAATACGTTGAATCGCAAATTGTGTTTCTGGTTGTTGTGTATTGTTTTGTTCAGTCATGATAAAACCTTATTTTAAAATTATATTATTTTCTAACTAATGGTAAGTTTTCGCCGTTCCATCCAGCAATACCATCTTTTAATGTAAATACATGCAAAAAACCCTGTTTGACTAATACTTCACCGATGCTTGCTGATGTTAAGCCATTGTCATCAACCACAATGATGATATTTTCTTTGAATTTATCAATAGTTTTCGCGCTGGCATTTTTAATATCGATGGGTAATATGTTGTGGGATTCAGTAATGTGCCCTTTTTTGAAGCTATCAGCTGAGCGAATATCAACAATAACTGCGTTTTGATTGTTCATCATATTGATCGCTTGCGCGTTATTAATTATTTTCACTTTTGATAGTTTACTTTTCACGGTTAACACAATGATTGCAACAAATAACACAATCCAACCTAATGAAAGTAAAAGGTGATTTTTGATAAAAGGTATAATTTCGATCGTAACAAAGTCCATACTTTTATGATTACCTAGTTTTATAAAAAATAAGTTAAGATTATAACGATATTGTCTACTGAAATATAGACCTAAAGGGAGAAATCTTATTTTAAGTTGATAAGATCTAAAGAATATTAAAGGAAAAATCTGTGATATTAAAAAGAGTTATTTTGTTATTATGCCTTTTATTGGCTGTCATTCCTTCCGTTTTCGCCGACAATTCAACAAAGAATTCCCCCCTTATTAACCTAGCAGACGGTAATCAAACTGAACCTCTACTATTTGATCCAAATTTAACATGTCGTGATTTTTTTCTGGAGATTGATGCTAATGCACCTGATTATTTTCAATATCATGATTGTCAAATACAAGATGAAGGTCAAACATGGCCGATAACAGTAATTTATAAAGTTGACGGTAAATATGCTAAGCAAGCCCACCAATATTTGATAAAAACTATGGGAATGGGGGATCTGAAATATTTATGCTGTTATTGGGAACAACAAAATCCAGTAATGATTGTTAATCCAAAGGATAACTTATTATATGAGGTGTCGTTTTCTTCAGGCGAAACACTCAAACGTGATTGGGATGAAACGACTTTTTATTTAACCATAACCGGTTTTCGAAAATACGATATTTAAATCGATAGCACCTTTTAACAAATTAATGATGTTCTAGTTCAGTAAAAATGTAGCATAAGTAACTTTATGTTACATTTTGGTGCGTTATTTTGGTGCCTTATGCATTATTTTGGTGCATTAATGTTATTTTTTGCTATTATCTAACCAATAACAACCATGCAAAAATAGTGGTTAACAAATTGGCATCATATTTGCATATCATTTAATAAATAGGCAAATCGGCCTTTAAACTGAACACTTATATTATATGTCCTTAATGGAGAAGCTACATGTCTACACAAAAAGTTTTAACGCTAATAAAAGAAAACGATGTTAAGTTTGTTGATTTACGTTTCACTGATACTAAAGGTAAAGAACAACACGTTACCATTCCAGTTAGTCAAATCGACGCTGATTTTTTTGAAGATGGTAAAATGTTTGATGGCTCTTCCATTGCTGGTTGGAAAGGGATTAACGAATCAGATATGGTGTTAATGCCAGATGCATCAAGCGCAGTGATTGATCCATTTTTTGAAGATGTAACATTAAATATTCGTTGTGACGTTTTAGAACCAGCAACTTTACAAGGTTATGACCGAGACCCTCGCTCAATTGCTAAACGAGCTGAAGAGTTTTTAAAATCATCAGGTATTGCTGATACGGTTATTTTTGGACCAGAACCTGAATTCTTCTTATTTGATGATGTGCGTTTCGGATCGCCAATGTCTGGTAGTTTTGTACATATCGATGATATCGAAGCTGCTTGGAACTCAGGTACTAAATACGAAGAAGGTAATAAAGGTCACCGTCCTGGTGTTAAAGGTGGTTACTTCCCACTTCCACCGGTTGATTCATCACAAGATATTCGTTCAGAAATGTGTTTAATCATGGAACAACTTGGTTTAGTGGTTGAAGCACATCACCATGAAGTTGCAACAGCGGGTCAGAATGAGATTGCTTGCCGTTTCAACACATTAACTAAAAAAGCTGACGAAGTTCAAATCTATAAATATGTTGTCCAAAATGTTGCTCATGCTTATGGTAAAACTGCAACATTTATGCCTAAACCAATGTTTGGTGATAACGGCTCTGGTATGCACTGTCACCAATCGCTTGCTAAAGATGGCGTAAACCTTTTTGCTGGTGATAAATATGCAGGCCTTTCTGAAATGGCGTTATTCTATATTGGTGGTATTATCAAACATGCTAAAGCGATCAATGCCTTTGCTAACCCAGCAACTAACTCTTATAAACGTTTAGTACCAGGTTATGAAGCACCAGTTATGCTTGCCTATTCTGCGCGTAACCGTTCTGCATCAATTCGTATCCCTGTAGTTACTAGCCCTAAAGCGCGTCGTATTGAAGTTCGCTTCCCAGATCCAGCGGGTAACCCATACTTATCATTCGCAGCACAATTAATGGCTGGTTTAGATGGGATTATCAATAAGATTCATCCAGGTGATGCGATGGATAAAAACTTATATGACTTACCACCAGAAGAGTCTAAATTAATCCCACAAGTTGCAGGTTCACTTGAAGAAGCGCTAAATGCTTTAGATGCCGATCGTGAATTCTTAACTCGTGGTAATGTGTTTACTAATGACACTATTGATGCCTATATTGAATTAAAACGCCAAGATGTTGATCGTGTACGTATGACTCCACATCCGGTTGAATTTGAATTGTACTATAGCCTATAAGTCATTAATTTACTATTTGAAGCGTTAACCACCGCTGTTTGGCGGTGGTATCTAAAGAGAACGAGGTGCCTACGATGACTTTTGATAATGAATCTGATGCGAATCTTGTTCTCGACTCAATGATAACTAATATTTTATTGCTTGATAAAAAACTCAATATTGTTTACGCCAATACGGCGGCACAACAGTTACTTGCCCAAAGTTCGAAAAAAATATTAGATAGTTATCTTCCTGATTTATTGGGGTATTTTTCACTAGACCTTGAATTGATGCAAAATGCCTTAGAACAAAACCAAGGTTTTACTGATAGTGAAGTAAATTTAGTAATAAACAATGAATTGCATATTTTATCACTTACGGCGCAATTATTGGCGAATGGTCGCATTTTGATCGAAATGGCACCATTGAATAGTCACAAAAAATTAAGCCAAGAGCAATTACAGCAAGCGCAACAGAATGCAGCGCGTGAACTCGTTCGTGGACTAGCGCATGAAATTAAAAATCCATTAGGCGGGCTTAGAGGTGCAGCACAATTGTTATCGCGTGAACTGCCTAAAAATGAGTTGCAAGATTACACACAAATTATTATTGAACAAGCAGATAGATTAAGAAATCTTGTTGATAGATTATTAGGTCCGCAACAAAGGTTACAGCAAACACAGCAGAATATTCACCAGGCCATAGAGCGAATTTATGCCCTTTTATGTTTAGAAAAACCATCAAATGTTAAAATTATACGCGATTATGATCCTAGTTTGCCGGAACTGGTACATGACTCCGAGCAGATCGAACAAGTAGTTTTGAATATCGTCCGTAATGCGATACAAGCGATTGGTTCAAAAGTCGGTACTATCACGATTAGAACGCGAACAGCATTTCAGGTCACTTTACATGGTCAGCGTTACCGACTTTGTGCGCGTATTGATATTGAAGATAATGGCCCCGGGGTTCCAGTGCATATTCAAGATACGTTGTTTTATCCGATGGTCAGTGGTTATGAAGGTGGCAATGGTATAGGGTTATCGATAGCGCATAATATTATCGATCAGCACCATGGTAAAATTGAGTTTAATAGTTGGCCAGGACACACTGAGTTTTCTATCTATTTGCCAATCAAACAATGAGGTTAATTAAAATGAATGTTTGGATTGTTGATGATGATAGTTCGATTAGATGGGTGCTAGAAAAAGCACTTACCAATGCGCATTTTAATTGCATCAGCTTTTCAAGTGGTCAAGAAGTGATTGATGCTTTAGTTAATCATCCGCAAAAACCCTCCGTTATATTATCCGACATTAAAATGCCGGGGATCGATGGGTTATCTTTACTTAATTATATCAAAGAGCAAATGCCCAATTTGCCAGTGATTATTATGACGGCTCATTCGGATCTTGATGCAGCGGTGAATGCTTATCAAAAAGGGGCTTATGACTATATTCCTAAGCCTTTTGATGTCGATGAAGTCATTCAACTAGTCGAACGGGCTATTTCACACAATCAAAGCAATAAACCGAGTAATCCTTCTAGCAATAAAGCCTCTACGGGTATTATTGGTGAAGCCCCCTCAATGCAGGAAGTATTTCGTATTATTGGTCGACTTTCCAAATCATCTATTAGTGTGTTAATTAATGGTGAATCTGGGACAGGTAAGGAGTTAGTGGCCAAAGCACTGCATACTCATAGTCCACGTTCGCATTCTCCTTTTATTGCACTTAATATGGCGGCTATACCTAAGGATTTAATTGAATCTGAACTGTTTGGTCATGAAAAAGGTGCATTTACTGGTGCCGCCCAAATCAGGCACGGTCGTTTTGAGCAAGCCAACGGTGGAACCCTGTTTCTAGATGAAATTGGTGATATGCCGTTAGATGTACAAACGCGATTATTAAGAGTGCTTGCTGACGGCCAATTTTATCGAATTGGTGGATATTCACCGGTTAAGGTAGATGTACGTATTATTGCCGCAACTCATCAGGATCTTCAAGCAAGAGTAAGAGAGGGTAAATTTAGAGAAGATTTATTCCATCGTTTAAATGTTATTCGTATTTTATTACCACCACTACGAGATAGATCACAAGATATTCCCAAACTGGCTGAACATTTTTTACGTACCACAGCTAAAGAGTTAGGAGTGGAAAGTAAAGTACTAAGTCCTGATGCACTTAATCTGTTATGTATGTTTAATTGGCCGGGCAATGTTAGACAATTGGAAAATGTCTGCCGTTGGGTCACCGTGATGTCGTCAAACAATGAAATTTTTGTTCAAGATTTGCCACCCGAACTATTACAGTCATCTGTAACTGCTACAGGGGTTAATTATGATATAAGTACCAATTCTCAAATATTACCAGAAGCCGATTGGAAAGTGATGCTAGAGCAGTGGGCTAAGCAAGCATTATTAGCCGGTCAAACGGGGATATTGACACAAACTGTTACTGATGTTGAACGGATTTTATTGAAATGTGCGCTTAATTTTACTCGTGGTCATAAACAAGATGCAGCTAATCTTTTAGGTTGGGGGCGAAATACTTTAACTAGAAAGCTTAAAGAGATAACTGACTCACCTAAAAATGGGCATTAATTGATATAAAATTGCTCAACAATCAGCCATAAATTTAACCTTATAAGCTGATATTTTTATCAGCTTATTTAACATTGATTTGTTTTGTTTATCAAACTTTACCAAAGTTTATTAAAGTTCATTGAACACTTATTTATTTTTAGTTACAATTCAGTGCAAATGATAATTATTCTATTTATCATTTGCGCGCTTTTGGACTAAGCTAATAATTAGGAGTTACAATGTTTTCATCTATTAAAGTTAAATTTTTAGTATTACTGACCGCTTTATTTGCCTTGGCTGGTTGTGATGATAAAAAAGAAGCACCTGCCGCTGATAAAACATCAATAACAGTTGAACATTCTCAAGGTAAAACCGACGTTCCTGAGAATCCAAAAAAAGTGGTGGTATTTAATACTGCAACACTCGATATTATTGATGCATTAAATATTCCTGTTACCGCGGTTCCTCAATCTGATGTACATTTCCCAGAGTTTTTATCTAAATATGCCGATAAAACTTATACCAATGTCGGTACTTTATTCGAACCAAATTATGAAGTCTTAAGTTCATTACAACCGGATGTCATTATTGCCGGTGGGCGTGCCAATGATGTTTATAAAAAATTAAGCGATATTGCACCGACAATTTCACTTGATATTGATCCTAATAATTTTGTGGCTAGCTTAACCGAGCGTACTGAACAGTTAGGTACTATTTTTGTTAAACAAGCAGAGGCGAAAAAATTAATTGATGACTTTAATCAAAAAATTGAAGGCTTAAAATCAAAAACTAGCACTGCGGGAACAGCTCTAGTGATTATGGTTAATGGCGGTAAAATGTCAGCTTATGGCCCTAAATCACGTTTTGGCTTTATTTTTGATGTGTTAGGATTTGAACCTGCAGCAATATTCCAAGAAGCGGGGCGTCATGGTAATGCTGTCACTTCTGAATTTGTGTTAAGCGTTAATCCACAATGGTTATTTGTGCTTGATCGAGATAATGCAATTGGCAATAAAGAAGCGCAATCTGCACAACAAGTTTTAGATAATGAATTGATTCAAAAAACCGATGCATGGCAACAAAACCACATTGTATATTTAGATTCTACTTCTATGTATATCTCAGGTGGTATTCAAACTTATAGTCGTTTGATGGATCAAATTAGTGATGTATTACAGAAAACATCAGCTAATTAATCCAAACCATGTCTAAAACGGTTTACTTTATTGCAGGCATTGTTGTTTTATTCGCAATGGCTGCATTAAGCCTTTTTATTGGTGCTGGTCATGTCACGTTAGCCGATTTATGGTCTGATAGTAATATGCGACAGATCTTCTTTGTTAGCCGAGTGCCTAGAACGGTGGCATTACTATTAGCCGGTAGCGCAATGAGCGTGGCAGGCTTAATTATGCAACTACTTACCCAAAATCGATTCGTGGAACCCTCACTAGTTGGCACTACTCAATCAGCCAGCCTTGGCTTATTAGTGATGATGGTACTGGCGCCTGGTGCAAGTGTGATGATGAAAATGGTGGTAGCTAGCTTATTTGCTATGGCTGGTACGATGCTATTTATGTTCATCTCGCGAAAAATCATCTTTAAATCTGCGTTGATGGTGCCCCTTATTGGCATCATGCTTGGCGCAGTAATTAGTGCAATTTGTACTTTTTTTGCCATGTATTTTGATTTATTGCAATCACTTGGTGGTTGGGAATCGGGTGACTTTTCCGGTATTTTGCAAGGTCGCTATGAATTATTATGGTTAGTCGGTGCTATTACCTTACTTGCTTGTTGGAGTGCTGATCGCTTTACAGTTGTCGGTTTAGGGCGAGACTTCTCAGTCAATGTTGGTCTTAATTATAATCAAGTAATGTTAACCGGTTTGGTGGTAATTGCGTTGATAGGCGGGATAGTGGTTGTGGTTGTTGGCGTCTTGCCATTTCTAGGATTAATTGTCCCCAATATTGTTAGTTTATTATTTGGTGATAATGTTCGCAAAACTATTCCTTGGATCTGTTTATTTGGTAGTGGACTTGTTTTGTTATGCGATATCATTGGACGAGTGATCCGTTATCCATTCGAAATTCCTGTCAGTGTTATTCTTGGTGTAGTTGGGGCTGTTATTTTTTTAGTGTTGTTGAGTAAAAAACGCCATGCGAGTTAATCAAAAACGCCATATTTCTAGTCGAAAAACTGTACTACTATTACTGGCTATTGCCACTTTTTGTGTTATTTTTTTTATGACATTTAATTTGAAAGGTAATATTAGCTACATTCTGACACATCGTGTTTGGATCGCGTTAACCATGATTTTAGTCGCCTTTTCCGCGGCAACTTCGACATTGCTTTTTCAAACCGTTACCAATAATCGAATTTTAACGCCTTCAATAATGGGTTTTGAGTCGTTGTTTGTGTTGATTCAAACTGTAGTGATATTTTTTATTGATGCACAAGGCATTCCTTATATTGGCATAGTCGGTAAATTCATCTTTGAGTCATTACTATTGATTTTATTTTCTCTTTTTTTGTATCGTGGATTATTTACCAAACTTAAACAGAATCTGCACTTAGTGTTATTAATTGGTATTATCTTAGGAACACTATTCAGAAGCTTTTCTAATTTGTTACAACGATTAATGACACCAACTGAATTTGCAGTGTTACAAAGTCGAATATTTGCAACTTTTACTCGCGCTGAACCGGTATTAATTGTCTTTTCATTAGTTATCGCCACTGCAATTGGTCTATTTTTATGGCGAATGCGATTTCGGTTCGATGTATTAGCCTTAGGACGAGATAATGCGATTAATCTTGGTATCGATTATCAAAAAAGTGTCACCATTATTTTATTATTGGTCTCGGTATTAGTTTCAATATCGACCGCATTAGTAGGACCATTTACGTTTTTAGGCCTACTTATTGCCAATTTAGCTTATAGTATAAGTGGATCAAGCCAACATCGTTTTTTATTGCCAACAGCATTTTTGTTAGGAGTTATATTCCTTGTCGGTGGACAGATGTTTTTAGAGCATGTTTTAAATATGGTCGGGGCACTATCCATTGTAATTGAATTTATTGGTGGTTCATTGTTCATCTTCTTAATTTTGAAAAAGGTACCGATGTGATAAAAATTGATAATGTTAGTAAAAAATATCAAACCATACCGGTTTTAAAAAATGTGAATGCAACCATATCCCAAGGTGGTGTTACCGCCATCATCGGTCCAAATGGTGCCGGTAAGTCGACATTATTATCAATTATTAGTCGTTTATTATTGGCAGATGAAGGACAAGTGAAAATTCAGAATATGGATGTGGTTAATACCCCGAGTGACAAACTGGCTACCTACTTATCGGTATTAAGACAAGAGAACCGTTTTACAAGCCGATTAACTGTTTTTGAACTCGTCGGCTTTGGCCGTTATCCCTATTCAAAAGGGCGATTAAATCAAGACGATTTAGCGCATATTCATCGAGCACTCGAATTCTTAAATCTTACAGAATATAAAGATCGCTTTTTAGATGAGCTTTCTGGTGGACAACGCCAACGAGCTTATGTTGCCATGGTGTTATGTCAAGATACTGATTATGTATTACTTGATGAGCCATTAAATAACCTCGATATGAAACACGCCGTCGCCATGATGAAACAGTTACGTCGAGCCGCCGATGAGCTTGGCAAAACAATTGTTATTGTTATTCATGATATTAATTTTGCTTCCGTTTATTCAGATTATATTTTAGCGATGAAAGATGGCCAGCTTGTTTATCAAGGCAGCCCCAAAAAAATTATGAATTCTGCCATTTTAGAAGAGATTTTTGATACACCGGTAAAAATAGAAAATATTCATAATCAAAATATCGCTATTTATTATTAATAACTGATTTCCTTTAATTGAAAGGATTTAGATGCACACTAAATCCTTTTTTGCTTACAATTCCTCAAGTTATAGGATTATTAACTCAAAATGATAACTTTGTTTACATTTAATTTAGGTTCAGGTTAAATAACTGATAATTTTTTATTGAGATATATTCATGAAGTTAGAACAAATTGCACTGTTAGCTGGCGTGTCAAGAACAACCGCAAGCTACGTAATAAATGGTAAAGCTAAACATTACCGAGTTAGCGATAAAACAGTTGAAAAAGTGATGGCGGTGGTAAACAAGTATAATTATCAACCTAATGCTGTCGCAGCAGGATTAAGAGCAGGTAAAACACGAACAATTGGTATTATTATCCCCGATCTTGAAAATATAAGTTATACCCGAATTGCTAACTATTTAGAGCAATTGGTAAGAAAAGAGGGTTATCAGTTATTACTTTCGTGTTCTGAAGATAATCCTGAAATTGAAAAAGAGTGTGTTAAACATTTAAAACAACGTCGAGTTGATGCGTTAATTATCTCTTCTTCATTTGTTGCCGACTCAGATTATGCTTTTTATAACGGTTGGCAAAACAGTGATACTCCGTTGTTTGCTCTTGATAGAACATTATCTGCCTCAGAATTTAGAAATGTTGTTGGCTCAGATAAAGAAGATGCTGAAATGTTAGCGAAAGCATTTTATCAATGTGTTAATGGAACAGTGGCTTATATTGGGGCATTACCTAATTTGTCTGTTAGCCAGCTTCGCATGAAAGGTTTTAAAGAAATCGCTTTGAAGCATGGCAATAAAGTTGATTTTTTGTGTGCAAATAATTATAGTCGTCGCGATGCCGAAGCTACTTTTAGTCAATGGTTAGCGAATAATGATCTACCTAGTGGTATTTTTTCTACTTCTTTTTCTCTATTACAAGGTACTATTGATGCAATATTGAAAAAGTTTGGTCATTTACCTGATAATTTAACCATTGCCACTTTTGGTGATAACGAGTTACTTGATTTTTTACCTTGTAAATTGATTGCGCTTTCCCAAGATCATAAATCAGTATCAGAAGTAACCATTAAATTATTATTAGATAGTTTGCATAATAAGAATTATCAACCAGGTACAACCGTTATTCCTCGCCACTTGATTTATCGAGGTAATCTGAATCGAAAAATTGCTAAAAAGTCAAATTAAATAGTTATAAAAGTAGTTAAGTTGAGTTAAAAAGCAGATCTAGATCACATTTTAGGAATTAATAGATATAATTTAATTGATAATTAGGTTTTTTATATTCATTATTGCTGAAACGATTCAATATGATTCAATAACGATTGTGGGATTGCTGAGTTGTTTTTTAGTAGACCCAACATTATAACCCAGAGGTATTTATTATATGTTTCATTTAGTTAAAGAAGATATTCATTTAAATGAACAAGCAACTAACAAGACTGAGGCAATTAAGAAAATTGCTGCAGCATTAACTAGTGCTGGTTTTGTCGCAGAAGGCTATGTTGATGGTATGCTTGAACGTGAAGGTCAGGCGGCAACCTATTTAGGTATTGGTATTGCCATACCTCATGGTACCCCGAAAACCCGTCATTTAGTTAAAAAAACCGGTGTTCAAGTTTTCTGTTTTCCTCAAGGTGTCGAGTGGGGGGATGATGGTGAAAAAGCCTATCTGGCTATCGGTATTGCGGCAAGTTCTGATGAGCATTTAGAGTTGCTTCGCCAATTAACACATGTTCTTGGTGCCGATGGCGTTGAAGAACGAATCAAAAAAATTCAAACAGCAGACGAAGCTTTGGCTATTCTGACTGGTAAAGAAAGTGTTGAAGATAGTCAATTTGCAATTGATGCATCTTCATTATTATTGGATATCCAAGCCGATAGTTTAGCAACACTACAAGCTTTGAATGCTTCACGTTTAAAACAACACAATGCGATTAACGCTAACTTTATTGCGAATGTACTGGATAATAAACCAAATTATTTAGGTAATGGCGTATGGTTAAATGATAGTCGCGAAGGTAACTTAAAAAATGCGATTGCTATCAGCCGTACGATAAATGATTTTAATCAAGATGGCAAACCGGTTAAGCTTCTTATTACTATTTCGGCTGTTGATGATAGTGTGTCAACTATCGCCAATAATATTGCAGCGTTAGTTTATAACAAAAAATTAGCACAATTAATTTCAGCAAATAGTGATGATTTTAATAACCTACTTTTATCAGGAACTCAGTCGGTATCATCTGAAAAATCAGAAGCGGCCACTGTAAATGCAACTGCTAGCGCAACATCTAATAGTAATGACGGAGAGTTAAGTCGCGTATTTGTTATTCCGAATGAAAATGGCTTACACACTCGTCCATCATCAGTTCTTGTTAAATTGGTAAAAGAGTTCAATAGTAAAGTGACTGTAGCTAATCTTGATGGTAAAAATGAACCAGTTAGTGCAACCAGTTTAATGAAAATTGTCGCATTAGGTGCAAAAAAAGGTAGTCGTTTACAATTCACTGCGGTTGGTGATGATGCCGAGCAAGTATTAGATGCAATCGGTAAGGCTATTGAAAGCGGCTTAGGTGAGGGTGCTTAATCATGACTTATCGTGTTGCAACTATTACTCTAAATCCCGCTTATGATCTATTAGGGTTTTGTCCTAAAGTTGAACTTGGTGACGTGAATTTAGTTCAAACTAATGCGTTACTTGCAGCAGGTAAAGGTATCAATGTTGCTAAAGTATTATCCGATCTCGGTATTAAATTAACGGTGGGAGGCTTTTTAGGCAGAGAAAATCGTGATGGTTTTAATTTACTGTTTGAATCATTAAATGTTGTTGATAAATTTCAAACCATTGATGGACGTACTCGGATTAACGTTAAATTAACTGAAGAAAATAGTGATGTAACCGACCTAAATTTTTCAGGTTTTACTATTAGTGATCAAGATTGGCAAACCTTTGTCACCAATTCGCTAGAATGGTTAAAAGAGATAGATATGGTCGCCATTAGTGGCAGTTTACCCGCTGGAGTGTCTCTGGAAAAATTTACAGAATGGATGAAACAAGTTAAAGCAATTTGTCCTAAAGTCGTATTTGATAGTAGTCGTGAGGCTTTAGTCGCAGGGCTTAAAGCTAAACCTTGGTTAATAAAACCTAATGATAAAGAGCTTGAAATGTGGGTGGGTAGAAAACTATCCACATTATCAGAAATAAAAACTGCAGCCATGGAACTTATCGATGGTGGGGTAGAAAACGTAGTCATTTCACTAGGAAGTAAAGGTGCTTTATGGGTAACTAAACATGAAGCATGGTTAGCTAAACCACCTAAATGTAAGGTGGTAAGCACAGTTGGTGCTGGAGATTCAATGGTCGGTGGATTAATGTATGGTTTATTAACGAATCAGTCAATTAAAGACACCTTAGTATTTGCATCAAGTGTTGCCGCTTTATCAGTTGGACAAGCTGGTGTTGGTGTGTCAGACCGTCAAGCGGTTACCGACATGTCAAAAAAAATTGAAATAATCGCGGGATAGGAGCGTTCATGAAGATATATATTGTAGAAGGTAGTAATTCAGGGCCGGTTAACGGGCGTTTAGCTAAAGCAGAATTAGCGTTAGCGGCTAATTCTTTAAATTTTAAACTTGTTGATAATGCTGCATCAGCCGATGCTATCATTTCGGTTGGTAACGGCAATATCAGTGATAAAGCTGTTATTGGCAAAAAAGTTTATGTGGTTGATAACCTCAATGATATTTTTGCTGATCCTAAGAAAATCTTGAATGAAGCAAAAAGTAAAGCAACTGTTTATCAACAATCTGCTAATTCTGCGGCTGTTGCGACTTCAAACAATGGCCAAAAACGCATTGTAGCTGTCACTGCTTGCCCTACAGGTGTTGCGCATACATTTATGGCAGCAGAGGCGATTGAAGAAGAAGCGAAAAAACGTGGCTGGTGGTGTAAAGTTGAAACTCGTGGTTCGGTTGGAGTTGGTAATGAACTAACTCCAGAAGAGATCGCTTCTGCTGATGTGGTTATTGCTGCATGTGATATCGATGTGGATTTAAGCAAATTTGCAGGTAAAAAACTTTATCGTACCAAAACCGGTCCTGCGCTTAAAAAGACAGCTCAAGAGTTAGATAAAGCATTCCAAGAAGCAACCGTTTATCAACCATCTGCTAGTGCAACAACATCCAACAACAAAAAGAAAGGCGTTTACCAACATCTTTTAACTGGTGTGTCTTATATGTTACCAATGGTGGTTGCTGGTGGTTTGATCATCGCCCTATCATTTGCTTTTGGTGAGTTTCAAGAAGTTCTTAAATCAGTAAATGTAGTGGAAAATGGTGTTGTGGTAGTTAAAGAAAAGCTGGTTAATGAGCTTGTTGGTGAACCTCATTTAAAACAAATTGGTGATTTAGCATTCTCACTTATGGTGCCATTACTAGCTGGATATATTTCTTACTCAATTGCCGATAGACCTGGACTTGCTCCTGGCCTTGTTGGTGGTTTACTTGCCTCTACAATTGGCGCAGGTTTCCTAGGAGGTATTATTATTGGTTATTTTGCTGGTTATATGGCTGTAGCTATTACTAAATATCTACCTTTACCAAAAAGTATGGAAGCATTAAAACCAATATTAATTGTTCCTTTACTTGCTACATTAGCCACAGGTTTGCTCATGCAATTTGTAATAGGTAAACCAATCGCATCGTTAATGAATGAGCTTACTATCTGGCTTAATACGATGAATGGCACTAATGCGGTTATTTTAGGTACTTTATTAGGTGCTATGATGTGTACTGATATGGGTGGTCCAATTAACAAAGCTGCATATGCATTTGGTGTAACTATGATCTCTGAACATGTTTATGCTCCTATGGCTGCTATTATGGCCGGTGGTATGGTTCCGCCATTAGCAATGGGGTTAGCAACCTTAATTGCGCGCAAGAAATTTGCTAAAGCAGAACAAGAAAGTGGTAAAGCTTCATTAGTATTAGGTTTATGCTTCATCTCTGAAGGGGCAATTCCTTTCGCTGCTCGTGATCCATTACGTGTTATTCCTTGTTGTATTATAGGTGGGGCAATTACTGGTGGTATGGCACTGGCATTTGGTTCTACCTTAATGACGCCACATGGTGGTTTATTTGTAGTAGCAATACCTGGCGTGGTTAAACCAATTTTTGATTATTTACTATCCATTGTTGTTGGTTCAGTTATTGCGGGTGTCGCTTACGCAGTTATTAAAAAACCAGAATCAGCAGCTACCGAAATAGCTACTGCATAAAATTATGGAAACGCCATCAGAAGATGGCGTTTTTTGTTCTTGTCTTAATCTATTTTTTTACCCAACGCTGTAACTCTTTTGGGATAAAATTATCCATACTCTCTAACATTTCATCAGCAACATCTGCAACGATCAATGTTCGATAAAAACTGTCTCGGATAAAGCCTTCTTGTACTGCGTGTTCTAAAAAATTGAGCATAGGTTGCCAAAATTGACTATTTAATAAGGCAACAGGTTTTTCATGATAACCAATTTGCATACCTGTCCATACCTCAAACAGCTCTTCTAATGTCCCCGTGCCTCCAGGCATAGCAATAAAACCATCAGCTAGCTCAGTTAATCTTGCTTTACGTTGATGCATATTTTCAACAACTTCTAAACGCGTAATACCATGGTGTGCAGTTTCAGCTTTAACTAACCGCTCAGGAATAATGCCAATAACCTCACCACCATGAGCGAGAACGGCATTAGCAATAACACCCATTAGTCCTTTATTGCCACCACCATAGATTAATCGTCTATTTTGTTTGGCAATAACCATACCAAGTTGTTCCGCTGCTATACGATACTCAGGGCGATGGCCTTCACTGGCACCACAAAAAACACAAATATTTTTTTTCATTAGTTTTACTCTACTCGTTATGTCATATTATTAGTATTTTAGCATAGGATTCATTCAATTTGTTCATAAGCTGAGCAATCAAAACAAATTAATGTTTTAGAGATTGACAGAATCCTCAGAGATAGTTAATATTCTGTCCGGTAAGTGTTCCTCCATAGTTCAGTCGGTAGAACGGCGGACTGTTAATCCGTATGTCACAGGTTCAAGTCCTGTTGGAGGAGCCAATTTCAGTTTTCAAGAACCTGCTTATATAGCAGGTTTTCTTACATTTACCTTTCAATATATATACTTCGAGATCACTTTTATCTGCATAAACATTGTTAATTCACCTTTTAGCCATGCTTGAACAGCGGTATATAATTATTTTTTATAAAGCATGTTTTAGCTGGAAAGCCTTATTTTTGCAGCGTATAATTCAGGCTCCCTCCAATTAATACCAAAGTGTGAAATCAACATGAAACATAACGTAGTAATTGCAGTATTAATGGCAACTAGCTTATCTTGCGCCGCTTCAGGACATTCATCTCATTGGGGATATGAAGGTCAAGAGAAACCAGAAAACTGGGGTAAATTATCACCAGAGTATTCTACCTGTGAGAATGGTAAAAATCAGTCACCGATCAATATTGATCATGCATTAAAAACAGAGCATGAAAACTTAAAGTTCTCATTCCAACCAAGTAAACAAGAAATTATCAATAACGGGCATACAATTCAGGTTAATGTTACAGGTGATAATCAGTTAATATTAGATGAGCAAACCTTTACGTTACAACAATTCCATTTTCATAGCCCAAGTGAAAATACTATTAAAGGTAAAAGTTATCCAATGGAAGCCCACTTTGTATACAAAAATAAAGCTGGTGAGCTTACAGTGGTTGCCTTAATGTTTAATCATGGTGAAGTTAACCGCGAACTTGCCAAAATTTGGCAGCAAATGCCAGCACAAGCGGGTAATAAAGCTATTATTGAAAATACGGTAGATATCAGGGCATTATTTCCTAACACCTTAGATTATTACCGCTTTAGTGGATCACTAACAACCCCACCTTGTACAGAAGGTGTAAGATGGATTGTACTCGAACAACCAGCAATAGCCTCAGAGGAACAAATAGAAAAATTCCACTCAACCATGCATCACGACAACAATCGCCCATTACAGCCATTAAATGGTAGAGTTATTGTTGATTAATGATGATTAATTGGCTTTATTGATGTTTATTTTAAAGCCAATTTTTATATCTTAATTTGATCATCATAATAATTATATATTCGAGTAAATAGTTATTATTGATATGTACTTATCTAGGAAATTGAGAAAGAATATTTAAACTTTTTCGAGATTTAGTTATTTGTATAAATACTATTTTTATTGTTAAAATAATCATCAGGTGAATAATTGTACAAACAATTAGGTATTAATAATTTTTTTGATGGATAAAAAATGCAAATTTTCTCAAATAAAAAACAATCTCTTATTCTTTTAAAAGAGAAACCATTTAAATTAGAAAAAGAAATCCAAACATTATTTGAGAATAATTTAGATATAATTGGTAACTTAATTTTTGTAAAATCCGAATTTAGGATAAAAGATTATCGTATTGATACTTTGGCTTATGATGAAGAGTCAAAATCTTTTGTGATAATTGAATATAAACGTGATCGTAATTTAAGTGTTATTGATCAGGGTGTTACCTATTTGAACCTTATGCTCGATTATCAAGCTGATTTTATTGTTGAGTATAATGAATCCTGTCAAACTAATTTGAAGCGCAATGAAATTGATTGGTCACAAAGTAAAATTATTTTTGTGTCTCCGGCTTTCACTGATTATCAAAAACAATCAACAAATTTTAAGGATTTAGCCATTGAGCTTTGGGAAATAAAACGTTTTGAAAATGATATGATCACCATCAATCCAATCAAACGTTCTAAATCAGCGCCAAGTATTAAACAAATTCAACATCCCCAAAATTCACCTTTAGATAAAGTAACAAAAGAGTTAATTGTTTATGATGAAGATGCTCATCTGAAAGATAAAAACGATGAAGTATCAGAACTTTATGATAGTTTTAAAAATGCTATTTTAGCTTTATCTACGGATATCGAGATTTTTCCTAAAAAGTTATATATTGCCTTCAAAAAAGATAAAAATAATATTGTTTCAATACATTTACAAAATAGGTCACTAAAACTTTGGCTTAATGCTAAAAAAGGTAATCTAGATGATCCTAAAAAATTAACAAAAGACGTCTCAAATGTTGGTCATTGGGCGACAGGTGATTATGAGTTAACTGTGTCTGATACTAATAATTTAGAGTACATTATGAGTTTGGTGAAGCAGATTTTGTAAAAAATAAAATACCAAATTAATTTGATGATATATAAATACTAACAAAGAGAAATTATTGATGTCTGATTTTTACATATCAAGAAAATTAAAAGAAAATGGCAATATAATTCAACAAAATGAAGTTTTTTCATCTCAAATTAAATATAAATTTATAATTTTATTAGCTGAACCAGGTGCCGGAAAAACAGCGCTTTTATCAAATCTTGCAAAACAGTATAAAACTAAGTTTTATAGAGCAAATGTTATTAATACCAAATTATCCATTGATAAACAAAAAATACTGATAATTGATGGATTTGATGAAGTGGCTAAATTAAATGAAAAATCCGCCATTGAATCTATTTTGACAAAAATAGAAAGTATTAATCCCGATATCACTGTGTTATCAAGTAGATCTAGTGAATGGGATGATATACGTAATACACAATTGATCTGTGATTATTTAGAACTTAATCCAGAACAAATTAAAACATACTATTTATTGCCATTAGATATTGATGAACAAAGATGTTTTTTTAATTATCATTGTAAGGAAAGCAACTTTTTTGATTTCTATACGCAATTATCCATATTAGATTTGGAAACATTAATTAGTAATCCTCAATTACTATATCTTTTTATTGTAGCTTATAAAAAAGAGTTAAGTTTTGGGGCAAAATCAGATGTTTTTAATAATGCAATAAAATACCTCGCACAAGAACATAACACTAATACCCCTTTATTTGATAGATGTAAAACAGATGATTTAATAATTTTTGCAGAAGAAATTTTTACGAAAATATTACTATCAGGAGAGTCTGGTGTTAGCCTTTCAGAAAAAACGGAAATCGATAATTTTCATAATTTATTTGGTTTAAGTAAAGTTGAACCCAAAAAGATAAAACAAATTTTAGATACGGGGTTGTTTAAACAAGTAGATTCTTCATATCTTTATGAACCTATACATAGAATAGTAGCTGAATATTGTGCTGCTAATTATTTAGTTAAAAGAATAAAAAATCCAAGTGATGCGATAACATTGAATAGCTGTCTTTCCATTATTGCTCCTAATAATATTGTAAGAACCGAATTACGAGGGTTATTGGGTTGGATGGCATCACTAGGTAATGAAACCATTCAACAGGAAATAATTAAGCTCGATCCTTATGCGTGTATTGCAAATGGAGATCCATTATTACTATCACAATCTAGTAAAGATATATTAATCAATGAACTAATTAAATTAGGTAAAGAAAATCCTTTTTTTAGAGCAAGTGATTGGCATCGTAGTTTTAATTTTAAAGGTTTTATTTCACAAAGTATGGCTTCGAAGATTAAAGAAGTTATTTTAAGTAATAATATAGATTTTGATATAAAATCTTTATTGGTATCGTTAATAGAAGGCTCGGAATCAGTAGCTTTATTTCAGGACGAACTTATTACATTATTAATGAATTTAGATGAATCTGCTTATATTAGAAGAACTGCTTTGGAAGCATTAATCAGAGATTCAAATAATAATTGGCCTTTTCTATCTATTTTCCAACGTTTAGTTAAACGTTGCGGAGAATATGATTTACAATATGCTTCTACTATTACAGAAAAATTTGGTTTTCATACTATTGGCGAAGAAAATGTAATCCATCTTTTTAAAAAATTAGCTGACCTTTATCCCAAAAAAGAAAGCAGAAAAATAGTTATAGGTGAACGATATTTTATTTATAAATTAATACAATCATTTAGTTTAGAGCATATAACAAATTTGCTTGATGCTTTAACGCCAACTATTAAATGTATTTGCCATTCGAAAGAAGAGTATAAATGCCAATGTAAAGTAGGGATTAGTAAAATCATTGGGCATTTATTGGATCGTTATTTTGAATTGGTAGATGATAATTATAATGCACATAAATTGGCTTTGTGGTTAAAAGAATTAAGATATACACAAACAGCCAAAGCAAGTAACAGCGTAAGCGTAACAACACTTTTATCTAATCCGATTTTAAAATATAACATTTATATCAATTTGATTAAATTAGAATGTTTTAGTTATTTTTATCATATAGCTAAATATCGAATAGTTCATTCAGGAATAATTCTAGATTTTGAAGACCGCATTAAACTTCTAGATTATGCTTTCAATTCAAATAATATTGAAATATGGGGGCTTTTATTTTTTCCTCATGATCATTCTTGGTATCAAAATAATAAAGAACAACAAATAAGTTATAGAAGAAATTTACGTCAACAAGCATTACAAAATGACGCTTTTATGAAGATATGGGCTAAAGATGTTGCTTATAGAAAGAGTAAGAAGAAAGATAAAACAACAGCTAGTTTAAAAAAATTAGCTAGAAAATCAAAACGAGCTGAAAAAAGAAATTTAGCTCGTTTTGAGCATAATAAAGAATATCTAGATAAGAATGAATCTATTATTCATAACGGAAAAGATTGGGGCTGGTTAACATTTTTTGCTAAGGGTTATTTAATTGATAGACAAAAAATTATTAAATATAAAGATATAAAATTTATTGAAGAAGTACTTATTAATGGCTTACAACTTCTTAAGTCAAAATTGCCATCTTTAGAAAAATTATCATTGTACTATATGTTACCTAATGAGTTTCGTAATTCAATAATAATTCTTTTTGCAACTAGTTATGTTATTTTTAAAAAAAATAGAAATTTAAATCAAATATCGAAAGAATATTTGATTTTATTGATGTTAGAACATAATTTTTATTTTTGTGAAATAGATAAAAATGAGAAAAATTTATTTACTAATGAAATAAAAAAGACATTATTTCAATCTAATGCAGATAAAGAATTATTTATTCAACGATATATGGTTCCTCAATTTATTTATTACCATGAAAGCATACTTTCGTTAAGCTGGTTGTTAAATATGGATGGTTGGGAAGCTATAAACATTAGATATTGTATCGAGTGGATTCAATTGTATCCTAGAATGAATATAGATAATTTAAAGGTGATATTTACTTTTTTATGTAAGAATCATGAAGAAAATAAACTTATTACCATCATTGATGAAAAAATTAAAAACTTCCTAATTACGAATGATGATATTATTGGACCACCAACACAAAATAGCTTAACTGAAAAGAAATTTTGGTTTGAAGCTGCTTTCTTTTTTTTAAATGATGATATTGATGAAGTTTGGTGTTATTTAAAGCAAGAACCAGAAACAATAATTTTATTTTATAATTTGGTATCTCGTTGGACTGATTATAAAGAAAATTGGCCTACATTAACGGCAAAGAAAATTTATAAAATACTAGATTATTTTATAGATGTTTGTGTGCCAACCGAAGAAACTCAAGCTTGGTCTAGTGATAATACCAAAGAAGAAAAAGAATATAGTACATTAGTAGCTTTAATAAAATATATAGATAAGGATTACAAAAATTGCTTTGATATTTTTAATAAACTATTAATAGATCCCCGCTTTGAAAAACTACATAAATATATTCTTCATCATCGCTATGAAGCTAAGAAAAATCTAATTTTGAATAATTATTTACCTCCTAAGATACAAGATATAACCGATTTTTTCGATAATAATAAAATTGTTAGTGTAGAAGGTTTGCGAGCCTATTTAATTGAAAAATTGAAATGTTATCAGAAAGAATTAATAGGCCTTGAAACTAATCCTGTCAATGTTTTCTATCATTTAGATCAAAGAGTTGATGAAAATACTGCGCGTGATAGGATTGTTGACTGGCTTAGACCTTATTTAGCTCCTTTAGATATCATACTCAATATTGAGGCTTATATGAGTCAGAATAATCGGTGTGATTTTACCGCGACATTATCTATAAATGGACAAGAACATTTACTGGTTATTGAAGTAAAAGGTCAATGGCACCCTAATCTCTATACTGCAGCGTCAGAACAATTATATGAACGTTATTCTATACATCCCAATGCGGAGGAACAAGGTATATATCTTGTTCTTTGGTTTGGTGAACAAGAAAAAGTAGCAAACAAAAAAAATCATTCGATAAATAATGCTCAAGAATTAAAAGTAAGCATACAAGAAAAAATGCCAAAAGAACTTGATGGAAAGATAGACATTTTTGTTTTGGATGTTTCTAAATAATAATTTTCAGAACTTCAATATTAATTCACCAAATGACTTAGGCTAACTAATATTGAATTATTGGCATGAAATTTTGCGTTTTTGTTCCAATGAGATAAATGCACGTGCATTTCTGAGGACAGATATAGTCCGTGTGTAGTAGGTTTTTATAAATGTTTTATTTTAAGTTATTATTTAGGAGTGGAGGTTATAAAAGGCTTTTGAATCCTTTTCAGTAAATAATTCATTTTTTATATTTGTTATCATACCCCATTTTTACTCCCAGAATAAAAAGTGACCCTTAAAATTGGGTATTTTTGATACTCTCTTATTTTAGAGTTTTTTACCAGCATTGATTAACTTTTATAATTTAATGTTTTTTAGCCGTATAAGCTTGTACTGCAATTTTTATGACGCTAATTGGTCTAACATTGCCTTCGGTAAAAGAGAAAGTTTTATTAGGAGCAAATTTATTCATCATTATTTGTAACGCCTCTATTTTGGTCGATGGTTCTTCAATAAAGGTTGCATGCCCATTGCCGATAACACTGGCATAATCGAAGGAATATTTGCAGGCTTTTTCATTAGTGATTAATTGATGCCCTGTATCTAGCTCAAAGCTAACTAAAGGATTTTGTCTGAGTAGTTCAACTTTAGTTCCCACTTTAGCCCCATGAATATAAAAAATAAACTGATTATTTGCTGTTAGTTCATAACAAAAATTGACAGGAACAATATACGGAAAATCGCCATTATTCATCGCTAAACGAATAACATCAGTATGCTCTAAAATATCGATCACTTCATCAAGATTAGTTATTTCTCTATCTTTGCGTCTCATAAATATCCTTTTTTATGTCATAGATAATTTAGTTTAAAGTAACAAAAGCGCTAACTTATTAATACTTTTGTTATTATTACGCCTTATATTAAATCTAAATTGAAATTTTCACAAAATTTAAAACCATGCTAAAACTTAAGTTATTCAGTAAATATTATTTTTAATGGTTTAATTTATTTTATATTAGTCGATATATAACTTCATCTTCAAATAAACCATGGTCTTTATCGTTTGGTTAAATATATTTTTAAAGGAATTAAAAGAAAATTACTAAATAGTGGATGACAGGATTTGGAGAGCGTTATCGATTTGGTAATTGTTCAATTATAAGGAAAATATGTTATTTTTTCGTGATCTAATTTTAGCGTCATTGGGGGGAGTTGAACTGATTTTGGAGGGATAAAAGATGATTTAGATGATGCCGTTTTATAGTTTTCTTTGTGATAAATGTAAATTAGTTGTTTATTTGCATGGACAAAAACCCTCAGATTTTATATTGTTTTTCGATTAAATGATATTGAAGAAATATCTTAATTTGTGATTTAGTTCACAGAAACAGTTGATTACTGCTAGATTTTTGTTATGTAGCTTAATTTTTGCGAGCAGTATCGTAAAATTCCTGTATATTATTTATATTGTTTAGCATGAAAGTGTAGTTGATGGTTTCAACTTTAAACACTTTTGCATAACAATAGAATTTAAAATCACTCATGTTAAATGCCAAACATCAGGTGAATCTTTAGTGATTCATAATGGTCTAGCCCGTTGTGCTATTTATTATTGCGGACGTGATAAAAGGTGGTAGAAGCTAAAAAGTAGCTTTAAATAGCTTGAGGTTGATGTGCAAATTGGTAGTGAGATCATGGAGAAATTAGACTAGGATGTTAAAGGAGACAGTTTTTCTTATCTAAAATCAAAGAAAATGATTTGCCAGATAAGAATGATAATTATACAAAGTCACATTATAGGAAAGTTATAGCCTTATTATTGAATGTAAAGCATTATATAGGGATTAGTAAATGATTAAGTGTGCATTAATTTATGATTTCGATGGAACGTTAGCCGAAGGCGATTGCGCTCAGCATGGCCTTATGCCTGCATTAGGTATTACTGATATAGACAACTTTTGGGCTGAAGTAAAACAACGCGCCAAACAAGATGATGGTGATGAAATACTTGCTTATCTTGGACTCTTAGCAGAAAAAGCCAATCAACTTGGTTCAGATGAATTAAGTGAAGATAATTTAAAAAAACATGGTAAATCAATTCCTCTTTTTCCCGGTGTTAATACGTGGTTCGAGCGTATTAATCAATATGCAACGGCTAATCAGATAGAACTACACCATTACATCATTTCAAGTGGTTTAGATGCGATGATCCGTGGTACAGAAATTGGTCATCAATTTAGCCAAATTTATGCCTGTAAATATCATTATTCCCCGAATGGAAAACAGGTTATTTGGCCAGCGCAAGCGATAAACTATACAACCAAAACCCAATTTTTATTTCGAATTAACAAAGGCATCTTAAATTCCTGGAACAATACTGAAGTTAATAAATTTATTGAGTTAGAAGAACGAGATATCCCTTTTGAACGAATGATCTATTTTGGTGATGGTGATACCGATATTCCATCAATGAAAATGGTTAGATACCAAGGCGGGTTTTCCTTGGCGGTGTTTGATGAGGAAAAATGGAAGGAACAGCTTACACAAGAAAAAGTTGAAAAACTTATTGCTGAAGAACGAGCTAATTATGTTGTTCCTGCTAATTATCAGCAAGGTAGTCAGTTAGAAGTTACAGTAAGAGGTTTACTGCAATTGTTTAAACGTAAACAATAAGGTTAAACGATTTTCTTCTTAATGGAATATATTCCCTATTAAAAGGACTGAAAGCAATGATTTCTATCTATATGAATGGCGAAAATAAAACCAAGCAAATCAGCGACTGGTCTCTCTACTATGATAATAAAGATCAAGAACTCAAACTCACTAGCCATTTTCCTTCTGGCAAAAAATATACTCAGCCGTTATCACAATGCCAAGTGAATCCATTTGAGCAAATAAAGGGCAATCTTCTTATTGTTAAGGATAAATCGAAAATAGATTGGATTGAAAAAGCTGAAAGTTATGGGCGAAAGTATACAGTTGTCTATTATCCTAACAATTCCCGACCCTACGTTATGCTTAGTGAGAATATTCAGATTGTATCTGAGACCAATCTTAAAAATGAAGATATTTTTCACTACTTTACGCAAGTAGCGCAAGCTCGTATTGAACATGCCGATGAGCACAATAAAAGTATTGCCGAAAATGTGTTACGACAACTGGATAAAATCACTCCCCATCCTGATACGGTGCTTCATGCTTATTGTAGTGTAACAAACCAAAAACGCCAGCCTCCTCAACATCTTATTTATCCTTTTGGAATTAATGAAAGTCAGTTAAAAGCAGTAAAACAAGCTTTCGCTTCACAAATCAGTATTATTGAAGGCCCGCCAGGAACCGGCAAAACCCAAACTATTTTAAATATTGTGGCGAATATTTTGATAAATAATCGCACGGTTGCTATTTTATCCAATAACAATTCTGCGGTAGAAAATGTCTATGAAAAATTAGCTAAAGATCAACTTGATTATCTGGTTGCTAAATTAGGCAGTAGTGATAAACGAAAAAACTTCTTTGACGGTGAACTAGAACTGAGTCTTGAAAAACAAGAGCAAACAATAACTTTACAAAGAATAAGCGAGCTTTCAAATACATTAGTCGAACATCTCCAAGCACAGAACCAAGTTGCTTTCTTGCAAGCGCAAATTGATGAATTGACTATTGAAAAGGGCTATTTACAACAGAGCCAAAGTGAAAACTTATTGTCTGACGCCCAGCTACTAAGTAAATATCAGTTTTCCAAAGAGAAAATTACCGACTTATTGGCTTATTTAAATTACCTTGATCAACGTCGGATTACATTTAAAGACCGCATACAACTTCTGCTTAATTTTAATATAATACGCACAAAATTCATTAGTAATTGGCAAAAGCGTCAAGCAATTTTTAATCTTTTACAGTTGGCTTATTATGATCAGCAGTTGAATGAAAAAAACAACCTACTTAAACGCTATCAAGAGCGACTTGAACAAAATCAATTTCACTCGTTATTGGCTGATTTAACCCGTTTTTCAATGCAATATTTGAAAGCGCATCTTTCACAAACCATCGACCTTAAAGCGACCTTTACCGACAAAGACTATCAACCACGTTTTAGTGAATTTACTAAACGTTTTCCAATTATAGGTAGTAGTACTCATTCCATTATCAACTCTTTGGGGCAAGGTGCCTTAATAGACTACTTAATTATTGATGAAGCTTCACAGCAAGATATTATTCCCGGTATTCTTGGTTTGGGCTGTGCAAAGAATGTGATTATTGTCGGCGATCGTAAACAGCTACCTCATGTACCTACCAAACTAGATATCAAACCACCTCATGAATATTATGATTGTGAAAAATATAGTTTACTTGACTCCTTTATTGGCTTATTTCAAGACAAAATCCCTATCACTTTACTGAAAGAGCATTATCGTTGTCATCCGAAAATCATTCAGTTTTGTAATAAGCAATTTTACAATGATCAGCTTATTCCAATGACCAAAGATAATGGAGAACAAGCGCTCACATTAATTGTTACCGCACCGGGTAATCACACAAGAAATTTAACGAATTTGCGAGAACTTGACTCTCTCAATAAAGTAGGTTGGCAAGATTTTACAGAAGAAAACACCGGTTTTATTGCGCCCTACAATAACCAAATTGATTTATCGCAAGAACATTTGCCATCCGGTATTATCAAAGCTACAACGCATAAATTTCAGGGTAGAGAGTGTGATAATATTATTTTTTCTACTGTATTGGATAAAAAGCTCAGCAGCCAACAACAGCTCAATTTTGTTGATGATCCCAATTTAATTAACGTAGCTGTTTCGCGGGCTAAAAATAGGTTTATGCTTGTCACGGGTAATGATGTCTTCACCAAAAATAACCAGAGTATTGCCGCCTTAATTCGTTATATTAACTATTATGCGGATAACGATCATATTTACCAAAGTCCGGTTATTTCGGCTTTTGATTTACTTTATCAAGATTACGATAAGTCGTTAGAGGTTCTTAACTCACGGTTAAGAAAACATGACTCAAAATATAAATCCGAACGGATTATAGCCCAATTACTGCGTGATATATTGAAAGAAAATACTTA
Source organism: Gilliamella apicola (assembly GCF_003202915.1). Classification (GTDB taxonomy): domain Bacteria; phylum Pseudomonadota; class Gammaproteobacteria; order Enterobacterales; family Orbaceae; genus Gilliamella; species Gilliamella apicola_Q. The sequence goes on along the minus strand of NZ_QGLP01000006.1, from coordinate 198,265 downwards.
TCAAACCATGATATACCATCAACAAGTTCTTTTAGAACAGCTGGTTTCAAAAAACAACAACAGCTTTACCGAGCTTGAACTTGAATATATGCACCATAAAGCCAGTTGTGATTTTGTTCTCTATTTCAAAACCGGTAAATACCCTATAGCAGTGGTTGAAGTGGATGGCGATGATCACAATAAACCAGAGCAAAGGAAACGAGATCAGCTGAAGAATGCCATTCTTGATAAAGCAGGTGTGCCTTTATTACGACTTAAAACTATTGAAAGTCAAATAGAAGAGAAAATAAAGCAGTTTCTAAATCAAAGTATGGTGGTTGAAAGAGAGAAATTTACGGGGTATTAGAGCTGAATAGCGAATCGATTTTAAATGGATTTTGGAGGTTTTTCATCTTATATAATTACTTATAGAACCTCTTCAATAAAACACTTAATGGAACAGGAGATATTCGATGAATATTTTGTCAAAGGTATTCTCTCATATTCTTCAAAACTATATAGAGATAGTTTTAATTTAAATATAGCTATTAATATTTAGCTAAAAATTGAACCATTTCCTTGTTATTCAATAAAGTATAGAATCTTTTCGCTAGAAATTTAATTTTATCATATTGTTTTTTTTCACACAGTTGTTCTTTAGGATAATAACAATTAGGTTCTTCATATCTTGCAAAGTAGTCATAATAGATAAATAGCCAATATTTCGTTATTTTATGAAAATATTTATTGTCCAAATCAATGTATTTAAATACAAAACTTGAAAGAAGGAAATCAATATCATTCAAATTATTGCTTGATATAATTTTTTGAATCAAAAGCTTTAAGACAATTAGACTGCTATAATTAATATCAGGTATAGCAATATTTTTTTTTGCAAGATATCTTTTTAAATATGTAATAACTTCATCACTATCAATTTGCTTATCAAGTCCTAAAGACGCAATAATCAAAAGTATTTCGGAATCATTATTTTGCATAACTTGCTTTTCAGCCCAATTAATTACTAACTCATTAGAGTAAAAATGTTCTGATGAAGATCCATAATACAGATTAAATTTATATAATGATAAAATTTCATCGAGAGATAAATTACTAAATTTTAGCTCCATTTACTGATAAAAATACTCCCATATCTTTAATACTATTTTTCACTATTTTAAATGCGATAGAATTTATGGTTGCTGTAAGATTGTTATTTTTTAACGTTATTGGATTTAAGAATTTATATTATGTCGCATGGACTTTTCTATTTATTTTGTAGCAACTTCTTCTGAAATTTTATACATCTAATCAAAATGTGTTAATTAGAGTTAAACATACTATATCAGGCAACCATCTTTATGGTTAAAGAATAATTCCAATTATTAAATAAATCCTTATTACAGCAATAAGTATTAATTATTTATTACTAAAGTTAAAAGTGGAGAATCATCAATTAGATATGGTAGAATTTATTCATATCACTATATTACTATCAATTAAACATTAAACTATAACTAAAAAGATTAAATAGAATGGCAATCATATATGGGTATATCTCCTCATCCGCCGCTGATGACAAAGCTTTAAGTGATTTTAATAAGGCAGTCTTACAACGACTTCCTCAATATGGTTCTTATATTTGTCGGGATATGTTTGCAATGTTACCTTTTGACAATAGAGCGCTTTGTAAATATTCGCATATTATTCATTTTGCTGCTGAATATGATGAAATGTATGTTATGCCGGATGATTGGTTAGAAGAGTTTGAAAGTTTATTATCCCAATTATATTGGAATCATGTTAATGTAATTGAAACTTATTCAGGAAACCGTTTTGTATGGCGAGCAGATGAATGTGGTTTAGAAAAAATAAGCGCCATAACGAAATGGAATAGGATTGCCTTTGAATCCTATCATTATTTAAAGGAAATTGAATATTAGTTTATAATTAATTATTAGCTATATATCTAATAAATTATAATATTTTTAGTAGCGCAATTTATTGTGTATAAGAAGATAAGTAATTCACCGTCAAATACAGAATCGTTTTATATTTTGGATTGATCTTTTTTAAAGTAGTTATAAGAATGCTGAAAATTAAATCGGTGAATGTGAAGAATTGCGTGATAATGTACTGGTACAGGCTTATTACGCAACAAGCTCACCATATAAATGAATATTCACCTAATGCCACCTCACGAAAAATAAATCAAATTGATGCAATTTTTTATTCAATTAATAAATAATATCACTCTCATATTTTGATTTAATTGGTATCTTATCCTGAAGTAAAACTGAAAAGATAGATATAGTGAAACTCTGTCTCCAAAAAATATCCCAAGTCTTTCATAAAATTGTCAGGATTATCGACAAGCTCAAATAAAGATATCAAAGGAAACTCGTCCGTTATATTGTTGATGAAATCTGAATCTTCATCAAGATGCATGCAATACAAATAATTAGCAAACTGTTTTGCTGTTATAGGGGAGGTAGGGTAGTAAACTTGATTATACTTTTTCTGACTACAAACTATTATCGCCATACAAACCTGCTTGAGTATAAACAGAAAACAATTTCCTATTCACTCAATGCCAACATTGGAAAATTAACGTAATTTATCCATTGCAATTAACAAGCAAGTTCAACATTCAAACGCTAATAATCGTTTTATAGTTAAGTTGATAGAGCCAATTACATGTGGTATATATCTCGGTTATTATTAGTTAATTTTGACTCTGTTATAAAAAATCATTAAATCAGAGAGTTAAATATCGATTAACTTAAATAGAAAGTTTCTATGCTAATTCATTTTGCGTTCTGACTGATGTTTTAATAGCTAGCGAAAGCAATGGTTGCTACCGTCTTATGTAGTTTTGATGATGAAATAGAGGAGTTACTAGATGGAACTATTAAATGAAAAAGAGCTCTATGCTGCGCTTTCAGATCTATTTGTTGATAACCAAGCAGATTATAACCATATTGCCTCGGTAGTAAAATTATATCCAATATCCTATGTTGAACATGTGTTATTTTATTACGTGGCGCCTGCTTGTCATTACAATACGATCGGACCAGTGCCACCAGTTTGGTCGTTTTTTGATGAAGATGACTTAATGAGTGCAATAGATGACATCAAAAAAAAACAAAATCGCCCCATTCATAAAATCAAAATGCGTATTTTTGCTTTCTATCTTAAGTTTAGATTTAAACATGAATGGCAAAAAGTAAAGGACTTATTATGATTATTATTGCGTTTAAATCTTATGTAAACAGCGTCTATAGTATCTGCTTAAATTTATAATATATTCTGTAGAAGAGATAGATTAACGATAGAATCGTGCGGCTAAAAAATCACCAGTTTGCATTATATTTACTTGGATTAGTTTAGTTGGGACATGAGTAAACAAGGCATTCTTTATTAATTACTGGTTTCAATTGATTGCAACAGAAAATATCAGCAGGTGATCCGTTAATAGTGTGAACCGCATCAAAGGTATACCATTTTTTAGTTATAGTGCATCAATATAACTATTCCTATACCTAAAAATTTTGCTGATAAATGTATCTTACTGGTGCTTAATGAATAACAAAATAGGCTTTACGCCTTGTAATTATTGATTTTGATGAGCTGGTTGGCTTAGCATTGGTTATAATTTTAAGCCACAATTTGATGTGCCGATACGAACAGAGCTCACCTATACAGCTAGAGGCAATCTTGATAAGAATACTAATTCAAAATCGGCCACTTATTAAGATGAAAACAATCCTGGCACTAATTTTACGCCTTATGTATCGTTAGGATTAGGAGCAGCGTTTCTTAAATATGAACGTACAGGGCTTGTTGTAGGCAGTGATAATGAAGATGCAGACAAAGATTCTAAAAGCAAAACTCGTTTTGCTTATGCAGCAGGTTTAGGTGCTAGCTATAAAATTACTGACAATTGGTCGGCAGATGTGATTGCCCGTTATACTTATGGTGGCAAAATTAGCGTTTCAACATTTGATAATAGTTCAAAATCAGAATTAAAACTCAGCACAACTGATTTAATGGTTGGTATGCGTTATAGTTTTTAATACTAAAATAGTAAGGTGATTTAAAAAATCACCTCGATAGCATAGCATTCAGATGAATTTAATTACTTACTCCATTTTTTTGTTCTATGTCTCTTTATCTTTAACCTTAAACCTCTAGCATAAAAAACCTGAGATAAAAAATTGAAAATATATGAAAAATACACAAAAATTAATACACCGTTAAAACCGAAAAACACCCTTTGTTCCTTAACTATATTCGTTATTTTGTCTTTTGATTCTTTATTAGAAAAATGCTTACAAATATCTCTTGCCAAAGTTAGGGGTAAATTCATTTCCTTTGACCATTTTTCTGCATTAAATTCTTTTGTATTACACATAGAAGGAGTTAATACCCAGTCAGTATTAGTAAAAGGAAGTAAAGAAAATTGAGAACTCTTTGCGTAACTGTCTGATATCCAAAACCAAGGGCTATTTTCTCCTACTTTTATCAATGCAGCAGAAGTAACAACAAAATTTAAACAAACAAGAACTATAATAAATAAAATAAAATCACCAAAAATAAAAGATAATAATTCCACAAACCTAATCTTTTTAAATGATAGTTTTTCTATATCAAAACGACTTTTAATTTTCATCATTTGAATAGCTGATATTCTATTTCTTTTCAGCCATTTTAGATATTTATTAATCTGTCGTTCAGTATTGGCAGAAATATGATATAAAGCATTAAAGTGGGCAATATCTATATTACTATTATGAAATTCTTTCCATTCCTTATTAAAAAATTCAGAATTTTTTTTACCCAATAAAATACCCCATAACCGATCCTTTAAGAAAATAATTATTTTCCATTTTAAAGCCAAATAAATAACCAGTGATATAATAATCCCAATCTCTATATATTTAACTATTGGGGTCTCTATGAAAATATTGATAGAATTAAAAAATTGATTATAATCCATTGGCTTTTCCTATTTTAGGTAATAAAGTTAGGACTTTATTTCATTAACAGATGTAACGTATTATAAATTGGCAACCATGCTTGGCGATTTATTGTCCAATTGAGCCTTCACAATAAAATCCCCCCACCACTGCATCATCTTAACTCGTTGTTCTAGATAAATAGCTCTATTATAGGCGCGTCGTACTTCATTACTATCAATATGAGCTAGAGCGGCTTCAATAGCATCAAATCAAATCCTTCTTCATTTAGTGCTGTTGATGCAATAGATCTAAATCCGTGGGCAACCAAACGCCCAGCAAAACCTACCCGCTTAATCACAGCATTAACCGTCTGACTATTCATTGGTTTATTATAAGGAGATTTCATACTTGGAAAAACATGTTCACGATGCCCACTAATTGGTTTCATTGTATCTAGTATCTCAATTGCTTGTTGGCATAATGGGATCATATGGACACGATTCATTTTCATTCGATCAGCAGGAATAGTCCAAAGTTTATTATCTAAATCAATTTCAGACCATTTAGCCTCTGCCGCTTCTGTTGGTCTAGTAATAGTTAATAGTTGCCAGAACAATAAACAACGGGTTTGACGTTCGATATTCGCCGTTTCCAATGCCTTTAAGAGTTCAGGCAATTCTTCAGGTTTTAGTGCTGGCATATTTTTAACTATTGGATTAGCAAAGGCATTACTTATCTTAGCAGCAGGATTTTCCTCAATTAAACCAATATTCATCGCATAATACATCACTTCATTAATACGCTGACAAAGACGTTTAACTGATTCTAACTTACCCTGAGCCTTCACTGGTTCTAGTGCAGAAATAAAATCCCGAGCTTTCACTTCTGTAATCATCTAGTTACCTACGGAGGGAAATATATGTAATTCTAGCGAGCGCCAAATATCTTTAAGTGTCGCTTCTTTTAATTTTGATTTAGATTTAAGCGTAAACCATTCACGAGCTACATTCTCAAAAGTATTCTCTTGTTCTTCTTGTAAGCAACGTTGTTCAGATTGTTTATAGTCTTGAGGATCAATACCTTTAGCTAATAACGCTCTTGCGTTATCGCGTTTTATACGAGCATCAGCTAAACTTATTTCGGGGTAAGAACCAAAACTAATTAATGCTCGTTTTTTAGAAACGGGTCGATAATAGTTAAAGCGCCAGATCTTTGTACCAATAGGTTTAATGAGCAGATATAACCCTCTGCCATCCTGTAAGGTATATTCTTTCTCTTGTGGCTTGGATGTTTTGATTTTGGTATCCGAGAGGGGGGGAGTTATACGTGCGATTGTTATACCCTTTTAGTTATACGCTATTTAGTTATACATTTTCATATAACCAATTATATAACTAAAATACTTTATTGTCACTGAATCACAATGAATATTGCGGATATAAAAAAAGCTTGAAAACATTGTATTTTCAAGCTTTAATGTAATTTATTGAACATCAATAAACGATAATTTGGGCTGGCGGAATCTTAACTGAGCCATGAAAACACTTGTCAATACAGGATGTTTTATTTCAATAAACTGAATTGTATACCTAAACGTATACCTAAAAAGAAAAGTGACCCCTCAAATTGTGTATTTTTAGTACTCACTTATTTTTGATTTAAAGTTGATTTTTCGCGTATGTAAAAATCTGTCTGAAGAGGCAGTACCCAAATTTGAGTGTTAAAGAAATTAACCCACCCCCATTAAAATAAAATTTTATAAAAAACTATGCATACTATACATGATTTCTTGTAAGCCTTATTTTGTAATGGTTTGTGCTATGTATGGTCTACATTTTAACCCTGCATAACTCTACATTCGAACTGTACATAAAAACAACATGCCTCTTTCCTATAACTTAATTATTGTTATACTTTTTAAGCATAAAAAATAGTTGTATATGAGGTTATTTTGGATATTAAAGTATTACGTTATTTTTTAGCTCTTGCTAGAGAGGAAAGTATCACTGCGGCTGCTGAGTATTTACATCTGACTCAGCCAACCTTATCTCGTCAACTGGCTGAATTAGAGCAAGAATTGGGTAAAACCTTATTTAATCGAGGCAGTCGTAAAATTACCTTAACCGATGAAGGTATGCATTTACGCAAACGTGCTGAAGAAATTTTAGAATTAGTGCAAAAAACTGAATTAGAGTTTCAAACCTCAGCTGAGGAAGTCAGTGGCGATATCTATATTGGCTGTGGCGAAACCCATGCCATGGGATTAATTGCTGAGGTTGTTAAGGCATTACAACACGACTATCCGCAAATTCATGTGCATATTTATAGTGGTGATGCTGATGAAGTAACAGAACGTATCGATAAAGGCTTACTCGATTTTGGATTATTAATTGGTGCGGAAAATATCAGCAAATATGAGTCGTTACTATTGCCCGAAAAAGATACTTGGGGAGTGTTAATGCGTAAAGATAGTCCACTTGCGCATCAAGATGTGATTAGACCTAGCGATTTATGGAACTTGCCACTTATTATCTCTAAACAGAAAGAAGTCGATAACCGAATTACGCGCTGGTTAAAACGTGATTTAGATAAACTCAATGTGATTGGCTCATATAACCTACTTTACAATGCCTCACTGATGGTTGAAAAAAACATGGGTTATGCATTAAGTATTGATAAGCTGATTAACACAACTGGTAATAGTCATCTTTGCTTTAAACCTTTAGAGCCACAATTAATGGTAGATATTCACTTAGTTTGGAAACGTTATCAAATTTTTTCAAAAGCAGCTGAAATCTGTTTACAGCGAATGAAACAGGCTTTTTCTCAATAAATCCCTCTGAATATAGAAGTGAGCAAAATGATCCTCCTATTTTGCTGAGCTTATTCTTATGACTTCTTTTTATTGATATTAATGATATTAAATACAGCTTAACCTATGCTTTTAAGGCATAAATAACCATAAGATATAAGTAATTTACATATCTTTAGCTGCTATTTAAACTATGACCCATTCCATAACCATTCAATTCATTGGTCTTTAATAGAATAATGGGATTAACCATGTCAGATAACTTATTAAATTCCCCAAGTACGGCGTATTGGGGAGCAATATTCTCGCTATTTATTGGGGTAACAAGTTTGATTGCCGCGGAATTTATTCCCATTAGCTTATTAACACCTATCGCACAAGATTTAAATATTACTGAAGGTCAAGCAGGCCAAAGCGTCACAATGGTGGGGATTTTTGCGGTAGTCACCAGTTTGGTTCTCGCACCCATGACCCAAAATATTAATCGTCGAGTAGTATTATTCACTTTTTCTATTTTATTAGTATTATCCAATTTGTTCATTGCTGTTGCGCCTAATTATTTCATTATGCTGATTGGTCGAGCGCTATTAGGGATTTGTGTTGGCGGATTTTGGTCAATGGCATCTGCTGTAGTATTACAATTAGCGCCGAGTAAAGATATTCCTCGAGCATTAAGTATTGTCTATGCCGGAGTGTCGGTTGCAACGATTATTTCACTGCCTCTTGCCAGTTATTTAGGTCATTTAGTCGGTTGGCGTAATGTGTTTTTTATTGCTGCGGCGTTAAGTTTTATCGCACTAGTTTGGCAACGGCTTACCCTACCATCTTTACCACCGTGTGAAAGCAGTAATTTTAAAAATATGTTTGCCCTATTTAAGCAAAATTGGTGTTTTTTTGGCATTATCGGTACAATTTTTAGTTATGGAGGTTATCACCTCTTTTTTACTTATCTGCGACCGTTTTTAGAGCACAATTTAGCACTACAAGCCGGTCCATTAACCCTTATTTTATTGGTGTTTGGTATCGCTAATTGCATCGGAACCTTTGTTGCAGGTTTACTACTTGGCCGATTTTTTAGACCTGTGATGATCGCCATTCATTTAGTCTTAGCTGCTATAGCCATGCTCTTATTTATTAAATATAGGTTTTTAAGTTCTGATAATGTGACTATGGATACTACATTAGTGATTGCTTGGGGATTTGTGTTTGGATTTATCCCTGTTGGTTGGTCAACGTGGATCACTCGAACGCTTGCTGATAAAGCTGAACTGGTTGGTGGATTATCGGTTGCCGCGATTCAATTTTCCATTGGTTTAGCGGCTGGTGTTGGTGGAATGACCTTTGACCAATTAGGGGTTAGTGGTATTTTTATCACGGCCACGATTATTTGTATTATGGGTGCCATCATTACCGCCTTGTGTTTTAGTTTATATAAAAAAGCAACAGGCAACCTTGCTTAATCAATCTTATATAGATAAAAAGGATCACAAATGAAATTCAAGTTTACGACTTTAGTGTTTATGCTAACTTTTGTACAAACAACACTTGCGAACACGGCAGAAGTGGCTGTGCAACATTATCCAAATCTATCAACAGTGAGTCAGTCATTACAACCTTTAGTCTCTGGCGCCACCCCTTTTTGGAATGATCATCCTAAAATTAATGCCGAATGGCATCAATGGGTCGATACGATTGCTTCCCAAACATTAAAAACACTTCCTACGTTAAAAGAACGAATGCAAGTCAGTGTTACAGCTACGCAGCTTGGTAATGTTACTGCCTTTATGGTCACACCTAAAACGATTGCACCATATAATCAAAATCGTATCTTATTACATTATAATTCTCACTCTAGGCGATATCATCATGATAAATAGACATCTATTACGACAATTAAACTTGTTTATAACCGCATTTATTACACTTTTGATGAGTTTCTCGGCGTTTAGTCAAAGAACTGAAAGTACAACATTAGCAAAAATAAAACTGACTATTGACGATCAGCAAGTGATAGTCAATTTGCTCGATACTCCTGCCAGTCATCAGCTACTGGCACTACTACCTTTAACACTGACTTTTAGTGATTATGTTGGTGCCGAGAAGATCGCTTATCTGCCACAACGCTTAATTACTCAAGGTATGGCAAATGCCGCTCATATTTCTGGAGATTTTACTTATTATGCGCCTTGGGGCAATTTGGCTCTGTTTTATCAAGGTGTAGGAACAAATTCACAATTGTATACATTGGGTCATATTGAGTCTGGCCGATCGGTATTAGCAAATTTAAAACAGGATTTTGTGGCAACAATAAGTCGTGTGGAGTAAATTAAATAAGGTATTAAAATATGAAAAATGGATTTATAAAATGGTGGTAATATTATTACTTTTATCCGTTGCACTGGCAATCACGGCATGGATTATTTTACGCGCTCGCAAATTTGGTCAATCGCCACAAGACGAACTGTTGGCACAAATCACAAGTTCCCCTAATTATACGAATGGTCAATTTCATAATCTTATTCCAACACAAAAATTAACAAATGATTCCTACATCTTTTCCATTTTGTGGAATGATTTTTTTTATGGTAATAAAGAAACCGTCCCCAGTCAGAATTTGCCTGCAATAAAAACAGATCTTAATGCTTTAGCAAGTAACGAAGATTTGCTTATATGGCTTGGTCACTCCTATTATTATGTACAATTACATGGTAAACGTATCTTAATCGATCTGGTATTAAGTGATTATGCACCTCATTCTCTTTTTTTAAATAAAGCCTTTAGTGGCACAACATCATATCGTGTAATAGATTTGCCAGAGATTGATTATTTACTGATATTACATGATCACTGGGATCATCTCGATTATCCAACCGTGACTGGTTTATATAATAAAGTCAAACAAGCAATTGTTCCATTGGGTGTTGGAGCCCATTTACGTTATTGGAGATATTCGAAAAATCGTATGACAGGTATAGCGAATTAACATTAGACAATGATTTTACGCATTATGTTTTATCTGCCCGCCACTATGGACCGCACTTTAAACAGATAGCGAATCTAATTAATGGCTTTGATTTGGTATTTTAGATAGTGGTCAATACGATGCGCGTTGAGCGGATATTCACATGACTCCTAAACAAGCCATACTTGCAGCTAAAGATTTACAGGCCAATGTGTTAATGCCTGCGCATGTAGGGCGTTTCTCAATCTCAAATCATCCTTGGTATGAGCCATTTAAACGCATTACCGATAACAGTCAAGATCCTGAGTTTGACTTATTTACCCCCGATCATTGTCCAACCCATTTGGCTAGACAGACGAGAAAAGCATTTTACTCACTGGTGGAAACAGGAGTAATTCTTTAATTATGTTGATATTTAGTCATAAATAAAATGTTTAAAAACTTTTAAATAACTTATCGTAAAAACACAAAAGCCTCCAAATTTTGGTGGCTTTTTACAATGTGAATAAGCTAAATTGATTAAGTATGATTATTTCAAATTGTCTTTAAAGAACTGTTCAAATTTATCAAATGGAATTTTGTTAGTTCTATTGTCATATAAGTCAGTATGGCTAGCATCAGGAACAATGACTAATTCTTTATTTTGGCTACCAACCGCTTTAAAAGTATCTTCCGAGAAGTAACGAGAATGGGCTTTTTCACCCGCTACAATTAATGTTGCTGCACTGATTTCATTGGCATAGCTTAATAGTGGCATATTGGCAAATGAAAGCGGCATTGTTAATACCCAAGAACCATCGGGATTAGAATTAGCCGCTCGAATATGGAATCCACGTTCAGTGGTATAAAAACGGGAATAATCAGCCATAAATTTAGGTGTTTCATCGGTTATTTGATCTGCCGGAATGTTATTTCTCGGATTTTTAGTGGCATAACCATTTTTTGCATCATCCCAACGGCTATCATTTAAGGCTTGTTTCATAGCTAATCGTTGTTCTTTAGTCATGCTATCATTATAACCTTTTGATATAACACGACTCATATCATACATAACACTGGTGGCTACGGCTTTAATTCGAGTATCAATTGCTGCTGCATTTAACGCCATTCCACCCCAACCACATACCCCTAAAATACCGATTCTGTTTTGATCAACATTATCGAGAGAGCCAAGATAATCAATTGCAGCACTAAAATCTTCAGTATTGATATCACCAGAGGCTTGATTACGTGGCAAGCCACTACTTTCACCCGTAAATGACGGGTCAAATGCTACAGTAATAAATCCACGTTCAGCTAGCGTTTGTGCGTATAAACCTGATGATTGCTCTTTTACTGCGCCAAATGGACCACTCACTGCAACCGCCGGTAATTTGCCAATAACGTCCTTAGGAATATATAAGTCAGCGGCAAGTGTAATACCATAGCGGTTTTTGAAGGTAACTTTATGGTGTTCAACTTTATCGCTTTTAGGGAAAATTTTATCCCAATTTTGTTCCAATTGAATCGTTTGTGTCGGAATTTCAATAACAGTTTGTGAACGAATATCTGCCATAGCGGTTGCTCCAAATAAAGTTGTACTAAATAATAACGCTGAAGTAATGACTTTTAGTTTCATTTATGTTTCCTTTAGAAAAGAATGTGTTACCCATTTTGTTGCTAGACATAAATTATATCGGTTAATAATATAATGATAATATGCAAAAAAGTTCATATACTATTAACTTGGAGTTATTAGTAAATTTTACTACTGACTAATATCAAATGACGTCATTAATTACGATTTTTATGCTTAAACGTGAAAACTATAATGATCTACTTGCCTTCTTAAAGGTTGCACAAGAAAAAAATTTTAATAAAGCATCACAAAAACTGGGGATCTCTTCCCCTGCACTAAGTAAAAAAATTCATCAATTGGAACAGCGTTTAGGGGTACAGTTATTTAATCGTACGACAAGAAGCGTTTCGCTTACCCAAGTTGGCGAGCAGCTATTTCGCACTGTTGAAACAAGTTTTGCTAAAATAGATAACGAACTTCAACTGATTGAACACTATCGAAATTCACCATCTGGCTTAGTGCGTATTAACTGTGGACTACAAGTGATTGAAACGCTACTACTCCCTAAATTAGCCCATTTTAAGGACAAATATCCTGATATTCAGTTTGAGTTTATTAGTGATAATCGTTTTGTTGATATTGTTGCAAAAGGATTTGATGCGGGTATTCGTTTTGGTAGTGATGTTGCCGAAGATATGGTCGCTGTTTGCATTAGTCAACCTATGAAAATGGCGGTGGTAGCAACGGCTGATTATTTTCAAAAAAAGGGATTTCCTAGCACGATACAAGAGTTAACACAACATCAATGTATTGGTTATCGTTTATCCAACGGACATCTTTTTCAGTGGGAATTTAAGTACTCAGGTCAAATTATTAAAATCACCCCACAAGGACAATGGATTTTAAATGATGATTATCCAACGCTCGTTGCCGCAAAAATGGGATTAGGGATTGCTTATTTACCCGAAGAACTGATTGCAAAGGAACTGGCTAATGGTCAACTCATCCGCATTTTTAATGAGTATAGCTATACTTTTCCACCTTTATACCTCTACTATCCACATCGCAATATATCATCCGCATTACGGGTTGTGGTGAATACGTTGAAGGTTTAAATTTTAATGCGAAGATTTAGAGGATTGTTCAATTTTTAAGAAATAAAATTATAATCGTTATTAAGGCAAAGTTATAAAATCTATTTTTCCAGCCCTGTTATAGGACTCGAATAAATTAAATAATATGTTGAATAAAAAATAAAAAATTTAGTTAATGTCTTTTTCTGTATCCTGTTTGGTATCCGATTTAATGCTAGATTTGGGGTAATTTCATTGGATCAGCATTATTCTTTCTGAACATTTATCAGATAAAGACATATTCGATTTACTTACCGAAAGTTATCTCTTAACTCCAAAGTAATTTTAGCCTTAGCTTTAATATATTTGTTTATTTCCTTAAGTATCTATTTTGTATAATACAAAAAACCGCCAATCAAGGCGGTTAGAATACTCATAAAAAAAATTAAGCAGGCTTATCTGCTTTAGGTAACCAATTTATACAGCCTATTATGATTTCTAACTTTGTTCACATTCACCAAATTTTTTAATACAAAAATCAATAAAACATCTTAGTTTAGGTAAAACATGGCGATTAGATGCATAAAGAATATGCATGGGTCGGGTTGGTACATGATAGTCAGGTAAAAGATGAACTAACAGTCCTTTTTCTATTGCTGGTGTCACCATTTCGGCTGATTGTAACATAATACCTAATCCAGCAATGGCTGCTGGTAATAGTGCATCACCACTGTCGGTCATGAATCGCCCTGATACAGGTACAGAAAAATGACCCTCAGCTCCCTCAAATTGCCAATGAGTTTGTAATGTTGTGTGAGAAAAACCTAAACATTCGTGATATTTAAGATCTTTTGGCGAATTAATCGGTGGCGAGGATTTTAGATATAAAGGAGCTGCACACAAAATCAATTGATAAGGTTTTAATTTTCTTGCAATTAGTCCACTATCAGGTAATTCGCCAACTCTGAAAACTAAATCAAATCCTTCATCAATTAAATCAACAATACGATTAGTAAGTGATAAATCAATGGAAATTTCTGGATAAGTGCTTAAAAACTCGGGTAACTGAGGTGCTAATGCATGAGTGCCAAATGTTGTTGGTGCACTAATCTTAATTCGCCCTCGAGGTGTGGCATTAATTTGTGCTGCAATCGCTTCTGACTCTTCAACTTCGGCAAGAATATTTTTGGCTCGTTCATAAAATGCACGTCCTACTTCGGTTAAGCTCTGGTGACGAGTTGTTCTATTTAATAAACGAACATTTAGGTGTTCTTCAAGCATGCGGACATGTTTACCAACTAATTGCGGTGACATATTAAATACGTTTGCTGTAGCCGAAAATGAGCCTAATTCAACGGCTTTCACAAAAACAGACATAGAAGTTAATCTATCCATTAGAAACAATTTGTTTTTAAATATGAAATATAACTGAAATTTATCACTTTTTATTTCTATTGTATAGTTTTATCAATTCATTCATAAACAGGAGATAAAAATGAAAATTGCTATTATTGGAACAGGAAATATGGGGACAGGACTTGCAAATGTACTTGCCACAACAAATCATGATATTGTAATTGCAAGCAGAAACTCAGCAAAAGCTCAGACTCTCGCAAAAAATATAGGCGCTGAAAGCGGTTGTATTGAAACCGCGGTAAAATCAGCCGAAATGGTGATTTTAGCACTACCTTATCAAGCCGTAAAAGAGGTATTACTCTCTTGTGGTGATTTAACCGATAAAATATTAATTGATATAACTAACCCAGTTACGGAAGACTTTAAAGAGTTACTGATTGGTCATGTCACATCAGGCGCAGAAGAAATTCAAGCATTGGCACCAAAGGCGAAAATCGTAAAAGCATTTAATACTATCTTTGCTCAATTATTACCTACATCAGCACGAACAAAACAAACTTTGCAAGTTTTTATTGCTTCTGATGATGATAACGCGAAAACCGTTGTATCAAACATTGCTAATTCAATTGGATTTGAACCGATTGACGCTGGTCCTTTGTGTAATAGTCGTTTTATTGAACCTATTGGTGCAATGAATATTCATTTTGCCTTTTTCCTTGGGCAAGGACCAACAGTAGCCCCGATTTGGGTCAAAGCATAAATACGAAAATAACAGCCAATTTTGTTATTTAATTTATAATGAACAAAATGATATTAAAATTAAAATTTATATTGCTAAATAATCACCATGTACGGTCTATATTTTAACTCTACATTCGTACTATACAAAAAACCGCCAATCAGGCGGTTAGAATACTCATAAACAAAAAAATTAAGTAGGCTCTTCTGCTTTAGGTAACCAGTCTTTACTAGCGTTTAAATTAAGTTCTAAATTAGTTTTATTTCCTGCTGTATAGCGCTTCTTTATGTATTGCTTGCCGTCCTTGTTCATTGCATAACTTAAAGATGTGCCGAATTGGGTAAGGGATAGGGGATTATTCAGCCCTGTATTACGGATGTATTCAATATAAGCATGGTAAAGATACTTTCTTGGATTAAATGGCGTAATTCCAAGATTTCCTATTAACATACCGTTAGGGTTGTTTAACGCGTCAAAATAGCTACAGAAATCGACTAAATGGTCAGATTCTCTTTTAATAGTCGTTGCTTCTTCCGATTGTTGCTGTTTGTGTAATCGTTCTTTAGCCTCATTAGGGTTAGCGAACTCATTAAGTAGCAGTCTAACAATTGAGGGTAGCTCTTGCTCTATTTTGCTAACCAAGTTTAAGTCTCGTTCTTTTTCTGGGATGACCTTGCCAAAGTGAAATATTACCCTTCGTCTTGATATGCCCCCGTTGTGCTCATTAAATCGCATGGCTTCGTTGTTGATTACTAACACTACTGCTGGAATCTTGCAGGAATAGGGTTGTTTGTGTTTTGGGTCAATTGCGACTTCATCACCGCCAGTAATGGCTTTTAAACCTGCTCCACTACCCATATATCGCGGTTGGTCTGGTAAAATGATAAGAGAGTAACCAACTACTAAGGCTCTATCTCTTGCCTTTTCCAGTGATTCCATTGTGCCTATAACAGTATTATTTTTGCCTGATAACATAGTTGCGATTTCAGCAAATACACTTTTACCGCTACCACCTGCGCCTGTAACTTCTAAGAATAATTGCCAGTCATAACGATTAGCTAATATCATATAAAGCCCAGCTAGTATGTTCTTAGCCTTATCTTGATTGCCTGATGCTCTTTTTAGCCATTTAGCGAAATTTGGCGCGTGAGTTTCGAAGGATTCATTTTCTTTGGCAGGGTAATAATCAATATCATTACTTACCAATAACCAATCTTTTTTATTGTGAGGTCTAAAAGTTTGTGTCTTCAGCTCATAAACACCATTTTTAAAGCAGATTATATCTTTCTGAGGTGTTCTCATTATAGGCAGTGATAACCTGAGCGATTCAACCGCTGAGCTAATTCGCATCGGGTTAAATGGCTCACCTGAACGGTTAAATTTAAGTATTCGGCTACTTTATTGCTCGCCTCTTTCGCGTCACAATGATAATAGTTTTTAATAAGTTCTAAGCCGTCACCGCTACCGCATTGATTGCAGATATAAGTACCGCGCCCATTTTTATTATCAAATCTAAATCTATCTTTACCACCACAGACAGGGCAGGGGCAATGTTTGCCATTACCCACATCAATACCTAATGAACTAAAGATTGATTGCCATTTACCCACCGCTTCGGCTGTAACTTCATTTATTTTCATTACCACCACCTTAGTGAATTGTCGCGTTAGATTCAGCTTTGATATCTTCGGCTAAACCAATAAACAATGTTGAAAGTAATTCTTGCCCGAGTGGAGTTAATGAAATAGGTTTATCTTCGTTTTCTGTGTACATGTCTTTTAACACGCCATAAGTGCGATTTAATCCCTCACTTTCGCCGAAATTCTCAATTAAGTATTGCTTAAGGTTGATTTTTAACCCTAGTACAATTAAATCTTTGTTAATATCAATCTTGACACCCTCATGAACAAATACTTGACTATCATTTTTGTTAATCTGCTCAATTAAAAATAGACTTGCTATTATTGCCATAGTTGAATCAACGATGATATGGTGGATTGCGGTTATTTTTTGGTTATTATTCATTATTGTTAACTTCCTTATGATTAAGTTTATCGTCAAGTAAATTAATTTGATTGGAAACAAAGCAAACAACGTTTTTTAATTGTGCTAACAGGTAACCAATGTCACGTGTATCGTCTTTAAATTGTTGTTCCTCATATTCTTCACATTCAGAAGCCCAAAATAACAAATTACCAATAGCACCGATTCCCCATAGAATTGATTGTCTAAGTTCCTCTAAGTGTGCTTTTGCGTGTAATAAGTTTTGTGGTTGGATATCAGCCTGATATAAATTCAAGACAGATAAAAGGTTAGGTAGGTCATATTGCCCATTTTTAGGGCATAGGGTATCATTACTATTAGCCATAGCATTACTCCGTTTAATGTTTGTGGTTAGATAGCTCATTGAGGTGCGAACTCTTTGGGCTATTGTTTTTATTAAAATGTTAAAATTTAATGTGTCCGTACAATATATTTTATTTTGTCCGTACATGTCAACACTATTTTTATTCTTTACTTTAGTGTATATTGTCCGTACTAATAACTTATGAATATCCAATATGGCAAATGAAACCAGTAAGTCAAAACGTAAAGATATCCGCTTTCCACACGAACTAATAGAAAAAATAGATGAGCAATCCCAAAAAGAGAACACCAACTTTTCAGCTTGGGTTATTTCTGCTTGTCGAGAAAAACTCACCAAACCAAATAAGAAATAATTTACTAGCTTAATACCACTTTTTGGTGGTATTTGTTTTCTTGGTTTCCTTTTTATGGACTGACAAAACTTAGTTATTAGTATTCTGCTTTCCCTTTTTATGGACATGCAAAACCATTTTTTAAAATTCAACCTCATGCAATAAGTTTTCCGACTCATACGCGCGCGCGTAGTGATATCAATAAAATCTTTCCTAACGTGTCGGAAAATTGCGCCGTAGCGATTCATTGGGCGATTATTTAAGGTTTGGGGATACATCTGTATTGCTAGGTTGTTATATAAGCTTGTAGTCATGATTTAGCCCTCTAACGTGTCCTTAAATTATTAATCGTTTTATTAGTGGCGATTAAGTCAAATTTGGATTGCGCCAATTCAATATCATTATTTTTAATACTTAAATCTGTCATTTTTCATCTCTCTTAACGTGTCAGAAAATTCCCCCTTTTAGCTAAATTTAGGCAAGGGGAAACCGTAACGAATTTTTTCGCTTTGCTTTAAAATCAATTAGTTAATTTGGTGTTTTAGCTAGACACTTATCGCGAGATTGGCTATCATTGGAAGCGTCATTATTCCAGTGTTAGCCCTTTATCATTTCGCGATATAAAGGGTTTTGCTTTATCACCATTAAGCCACCTCTCGACGTTCTACTCTACGAGATTCAAGCCAAGAGTAAATTTCATCAGCGCGATACCCAACGCGACGCAAGCCGATTCTGATTTTTTGGGGAAAGGTTTTATCTTTCTTTTCTAGCGTATAAAGACTAGTGTCAGATTTGAAGTGAAGTAAATTTTTAACTTCTCTTCTGGATAGGATTGTATTTGTCATTTGTTACCTCGTTATAAAAGTTATTAAAACAAGGTAACTGTAGCATTATGGTATAATTAAAATAGGTGGGTTAATTTTTTAATAGTAGTAACTTATTTAATTAAAGTATTCCTATCCATTTATATAGAAAATACAGTAAATAGGCTTACCCCTTTCTTCGTCCTACTTTTCTTAATTCGAAAGGACGCAATACTATATCAACCGCTTCTGCTAAGTTTTTAGATACTCCTTTACCAATTAAATAATCAATTACTTCTTTTTTTGTTGGAGCTGTTTGTTTATTTTCGGTATCATAAGTAGACCAAAATTGCTCAATTATCTCTTGTGTTAACTCCAATCCTTCGGAAGAGTGCTGTGTGTTATTTGGTAATTTTTTTATATTATTATCTTCTATACTGATTTCTTGAATAATAGGGGGAGGGTTTTTTTTAGCTCGATATGGAAGAACTAAGATAACATTTTCATTAGTGACCCATTGATTTAAGGAACTTCTTGTTATTATGGTGTGCCGATAAGACATTGTTTCTGTTCTATCATTTGGATCTATCTTTGTGGCGTTCATCTCATCTAGAAATTCATTATATACATATTTAGCACATATAATTGGCGTTAAAATTCCCCTTCTGATAGAGGTTTCTAACGATAGAGCATAACCATGAGCTAATTTCCATCTAGAATGATTTATTTGTTTTACTGAATCTAATCCCTCTTTAAAATCGAAGGGATCTAATCCTGCCAATAATAAAGACGCTTGCTCTATAGTAAATTCTTGTACAGCTTTCCAATGCATAACATTAGGATAATCATCACAGTAAATATGTTCCATATACCACCTTTCACGATCTAAAAAAATTTGCGCCAGTTCGTTAGGTTTGCTAATGTTCTGGCATCAGCTTAGGCGAAAATAATACTTTAATATACAGTAATATACATTATAGCACTGTATTTATATACAGTTAAGTGTTTATGATAAAATTGGCAGACTAAAATAATATTTTGAGGATAGGTAAATGAGAGATTTAATAAAAGATAATAATAAATATTTGAGCCGTCGCGCTACATCAAAATATCAGGCTCGTACGGTAGCAAGATAGTTGTAAACTCTTTGACGGGCTTTTTAAATTCAACCCCATGAAAG
This sequence comes from Gilliamella apicola, assembly GCF_003202915.1. Classification (GTDB taxonomy): domain Bacteria; phylum Pseudomonadota; class Gammaproteobacteria; order Enterobacterales; family Orbaceae; genus Gilliamella; species Gilliamella apicola_Q. Next base: position 178,143 of record NZ_QGLP01000006.1, on the reverse strand, counting down.
GAATTTATAAGTTATCTTTATTATGAAGATAACTGTTTTAATTTAACAGAACTGCAAAATTGAGCGCTCTTTTTATGGACTCAAGAAACTATATACCTCAAAAAAGCGCGGTTAGGAATTTAGTTTGAGTGAAGCTTTACGGTACAAAGGTCTCAATAAAAATCAAAGTGGTTTATACATATGGTAATTTATCAGTACCTGGTTTTTTCTGGATATTTTGTTAACCCGCTTTATTTTAAAACCCCATTTTTTGAAAATGGGCATGGCTACTTTTGAAGCATCTACACTTAATTGTGAAAGCTTTTTCTGGTGAGCCAAGTCAAGTATATGGTCATAGAGTTTTCTAGCTATGCCACGTTTTTGAAAGTCAGGATGCACGTAAAAACAGTCTATGTAACCATCGTCTTTGAGTTCAATAAACCCAGCAAGGCGTGAGCCAAAGATAGCCATATAAGGCTGAGTATTATCTAAACGTTTTAACCACATCTGATAATCTGGTGGTGTTGGGCACCATGCTTCTTGCTCTGCTTTGCTATAAATATCGGTATCAATAGCATGAATAGTCGAATGAAATAAATCGCATATTTCAGTTGCATAGGTTGGTGAGTATGATTTTACTTCGATTTTAGATACAGAATCCCGTTTAGATTCTGTTGTATAACTTCGACTGTCCATTATCATGGTTCTCCTCATTTTTATGATGTTATTTTACCACCTTATTTGGTGTCTGGAATTATTAAACCATTACAAAGAAACCTTTATACCTAGAGAGGAGGGTACAAAGTTCATAACGAAGCATCCCTAAAACCACCCGCTCTCCTTTTTACGCAAAACCGCGAATTGAAATATTTTTTTTGATCACTATTACTAAATGGATAACCATAAATATCTATGGTTGAATAACTCAAACCAATGTAATAAACCTGCTAGCTTTTCAGCAGATTACAAATTTAATACCTGTATGGTGGAAATCACCATTCAGCTACCCAATGATCTAGCAAAATAATAACATATTGATTATTAACAAATTGAATATTAAGGTTATCTATAATATTAATATAAATCATATTGTTATATGTGTGATCTAAAAGACATATATGTATGTATAGTAATGAATACTTATGAACACTTAAAAAATAAGTATACATAATATAATATATTAATATATATAAAGTTTTTTGTGTTTATGTATAGTATGTATAGTTATCTGATAAATTCCAAATTAATGGGGGTAATTAAATAAGCAAAGTATAGGAGCCTATTTCTCCATTGGGTAGGATTTATTAATGCATAATAATAAATTATAGGTAACTCAAATTTGAGTGACGGGTTTTATCAATGACGAGAGCGTAACCCAAATATGGGTTACGACTAATGTATTGATGATACCTCTGTAATAGTAGGTATTCTTGACCTAAGGCAGAATTTTGCCTTAGCACTTATACAAGCTTTGACTTTTTCTAATTGAGCAATAGCACTTTTGTTGGCAGTGAATCTCACCAACACCATCAACTATAATTGATGGCAGGCAAAAGTATTATTTCAGCCGATTGTGCCAAAGAATAATACTGATGTTATTTGTCATTAACTTATGATTTAGTTGGATTTGGGTTGTAAAATTCTTCCATCTCCTCACCTGTAATTCTAGCAATCGTAGATTTATTTTCTTTATTCCTATCAGGTAAAGTCATGAACACATAAAGTCTACCGCTTGGTGAAATATCAATTTTAGTTCCTTCTTTTTTTGCATTATTTAATCCATAGTCAATGAAATGATATAATATATCCATCTCTTTAAATTCGTTATCTTGGCAAAATCTATAGTGACGGATTTCAATATCTTGTGTTTTAGGCTTTTCTAAAGTACAAGATAAATATAGGTTTTCTGCACCCTCTTTATTTTTCAATACTCTAAGAGAATAATCTTTAACATAAAATTTAGTCATTTTTTTACCTTTTAATTTTATTGAAGAGCTACCCACATTAGATAATCTTAATCGTATTTTCAATAAATTTTAGTTTCAAATTACTTTTTTGGTTTAAAATTAATCAATTATATTTTTGTGCAATAGATGGTCGGTTTTCGTAATCTAAAGTTACGGTATTGAGATAACATATTGATTTGTAAGGTAACCCAAATATGGGTTACGGTATCTAGACAGAGTTAATGATTAACAAGTTTTAAATTGCGGTTACCTGACAATGAGACATTCCCTTTACTGGCTTGCTCGACAAAGTCACCCCACCAGTCAAGCATAATACGCTTTTGATGTTCATATTCTGCTTTGTTGTAGGCTCGCCTTACTGCGTTTTTATCTACATGCGATAACGCGCTTTCAATGACATCATAATTAAAGCCTTGTTCGTTTAAAGCGGTACTAGCTAAAGCTCTTAAGCCATGCGCAACAAGCTTATCTTTATATCCCATGCGCTTTATTGCCATGTTAGCGGTTTGGCTACTCATTGGCTTGTTATAAGGCGGTCTTGCTGTTGGGAAAACAAACTCACTTTTATGATTAATAGATTTCATTATCTCAAGTATTTTTATTGCTTGCGGTGATAAGGGTATATTGTGAGGTCTATCCATTTTCATGCGTTCGGCAGGAATACTCCATAATTTTTTATCTAGATTAATTTCTTCCCACTTAGCCCCTACGGCTTCACTTGGTCGCGTTAAAGTTAGCAATTGCCATTCAATAACGCATCGAGTTTGTAGTTCAATATTTGCCATAGCCAGTACTTGCATGAATTCGGGTAATTCAGTAGGGGGTATAGTTGGCTGATTTTTAACTTTTGGGCTATTAAAAACATCGGTAATTCTAGCTAGAGGGTTATTATCAAGAATCCCCATATTGACAGCATAAAACATTATTTCATTAATTCGCCGACAAACTCGCTTAACTGTTTCGTATTTATTGTTGTTATTTAATGGCTGTAGTGCATTAATTGCTTTAATAGCTGTTACTTGGTTAATGGGAATATCTTTTATATATGGGAAAACATGATTCTCTAATGAGCGCCAAGCTTTTCTTAAGGTTTGTTCTTCTAATCCTTGTTCAGTTTTGAATTTAAACGATTTTTGCGCCATAGCATAAAAAGTATTATTGCTAGCTTCTTGTTGTAGTTGCTCTTGTTCTGCCTTATGTTCTTGAGGATCTATACCTTGTTTAATTAATTCGCGCGCTTCGTCCCGTTGTTTTCGCGCTTGTTGTAGCGAAACTTCTGGATAACTGCCAAAACTTATTAATGCTCCTTTTTTGGTATACGGGCGCGTATACTTAAAACGCCAAATCTTAGAGTTATTCGCTTTGATTAAAAGATACATACCGCCACCATCAAATAAAGAATAATCTTTATCTCTTGGTTTGGCTGCTTTTATTTGTGTGTCGGTTAATGGTAGAGTCTTTCTTGGCATAATGATTTTAGGTATACGGGTTTTAAGTATATTGTGTTCGTATACCTAAGCATATACCTAAAAATTCTGGCTGTAAATGTATCTTACTGGTGCTTAATGAATAACAAAATAGGCTTTAAGCCTTGTATTTGTTAGTTTTGATGTGTTTTATAGGATTTAAAAGAATGTTACTGAATAGTGAATTGGTGGAGCTGGCGGGAGTTGAACCCGCGTCCGAAATCTCTACATCCTTGGTACTACATGCGTAGTTTGTCTTTAAATTTCGCTTACCCGCTGCGGACAAACACGCCACTGATAAACTAGCTTGATTAAATTTAATGCTTCCGCCCCAAGCAAGGCTTCCACACGATCTCGTTTAGGTTTGACTCCTCTTGATCCCCGTCCTACGAGCGGAGGCTAGGGAGAGAAGGCTCTATGCAGGTTATTAAGCTGCTAGTGCGTAGTTTTCGTCGTTTGCGACTATTTTTTTGCGGTTTATTTACGAGGCCTACCGCACCTCGGCATGCACCTTGGGTTTCGCAAATCCCGTCGAATCCAGAATCAGCCCCAATTGTGATTGGTGTTTATAGACAATATTGGGGCATTATAGGTGAATTCAAGCAGTAATACAAGTTACCCGACTTCAGGATTTACCCAATTTTCAGTTGGTTGTTCTGGTTTTAAAGCAGCAATAATGTTATCAACAGCACATTTGGCCATGGCATACCGAGTTTCAGTGGTTGCTGAACCTACATGTGGTGATAATAAAACATTATCAAGTTTTAATAATGGCGAATCTTTGGCTAATGGTTCAACTTCAAAAACGTCTAAGCCAGCAGCCTTGATTGTTTTATTTTTTAATGCTTCATAGAGTGCTTGTTCATCAATTATCGCACCTCGAGCACCATTGATAAGGATTGCTGATGATTTCATTAGCGCTAATTTTTGTTTAGTAATAAGCCGTTTGGTTTGATCGGTTAGCGGTAAAATGATAACAACAAAGTCAGCTTGTTTAAGGACATCATCTAGTTCAAGACGTTTAGCTTGATAGGCTTGTTCAACATGGGCATTGGCTGAACGATTATAATATATGATGTTCATATCAAAACCACAATGCGCACGTTTAGCTATGGCTTGACCAATACGCCCCATGCCTAAAATACCAATGGTTTTACCATAAATATCTGTACCAAAATACTCAAGTGTGATGCTTTTATTCCAGCCGCCATTATGAATAAGATTAGATAGTTCAACGGTTCGACGAGCGGTAGCCATAAGTAAGGTAATAATAAGATCAGCGGTACTTTCAGTGAGAACTTTCGGAGTATTCATTAATCGGACGCCGTGTTTTTTCAAAGCAAGCAAATCATAATTATCAAAACCGACTGAAATTGTCGCCGCAGCTTTTAATTTAGGGGTGTGTTGCAAAAAATTATCATCAACTCGAGTTGGAATATTAGATCCAATCATACCGTCAGCATTGGCTAATGTTTGGATAAATCCACTAATATCGGTTTTAGGATCACCTTGAAATAGTGTTAGATTGAAAGCTTGCGCTAGTCTTTCTTGTTGATCAGCTGGAATTTTACTAAATAAAACAACATTCTTTTTCATAAATGCTCCTATATAGCTATATAGACTATTTGTTACCGCAGTATAGCGTCAGCTTATTTAAATTTGCAATGGAATTAAGTTTTAAGAAAATTAGTTTTTATGGGATGAGGAATAAGAAATATTTATATTTTTTTAAATATTTTTTAAAATAATTTTTAAAATAAATCAATTGCATATAATTTTTTTTAGAAAAATATGAAAATTTTTAAAAATTAGTTGGAACTTTTTATGATTTAGTTTGTCTATATAATCAGATTACGTTAATTCATTTTTTTGCCCTCCACTCAATTCGTTGAGTGGATTTTTTTTATCTACAATTCTAGTTAGATCTCACAAACCTTGCAATTTCCGCACTCTTATACTGCACCATACCACGGATGAAATAATTGCTATATCAAACTTATTGAACAATAATTAACAGTACGTTAATATCTAACGATTTTAACTTTCGCATAAAATAGCGTCATATCAATCATTATCAAGGCTTATCTTTTGCTTATTTTGTTGGTCTAATTTGGCTAATAAATATTAGGGTAATCAATGACGTATCAATAATAAGTGAGCAGAGAATTTTCATGTTATTTTCATCGAGAACAAAAGGGCACCTGATAGCACTGATGACAGTATTTATTTGGGGAATAACCTATGTGGCCACCAAAGTATTACTGACAGATTTTAAACCCATTGAAATTCTCTTTTTTCGCTTTACCCTAGGTTATGCCACACTTTGGTTATTAGCGCCTCGCTTTTTTGCTTGGCAGGGGATTAAACAGGAGTTAATGTTCCTCGGTGCCGGATTTTGTGGGGTGACATGTTATTTTCTTTGTGAAAATATTGCGTTAACCTATACCACCGCCTCAAATGTTGGGGTGATTACCACATTGGCGCCGGTGTTTACCGCAATTTTGGCGATCTTCTTTCTGAAAACTGAAAAACCCGCTAAAAGCTTCTATATCGGTTGTCTATTTTCGATGATTGGTATTGTGTTAATTACCTTAAATGGAAAATTTGTATTATCAGTTAATCCACTTGGCGATTTACTGGCGGTATTTGCTTGTCTATTTTGGGCATGTTATTCAATTTTAACCAAACGAAGTAGTAATTATGGTTACAATATTATTTTACTGACGCGAAGATTCTTTCTTTATGGCCTAATGTTTATGTTGCCAGCGTTATATTTATTTGATTTTGAATGGAATTTGTCAAGATTTAATCAACCCGTCAATTTAATCAATATTTTATTCTTAGGTGTTGGTGCATCGGCTATCTGTTTTGCCTCTTGGAATTATGCGGTGAAATTAGTCGGTGCGGTAAAAATTAGCATCTATATTTATTTGGTACCAATTTTGACAATTATTAATGCGGTTGTCATTTTAGATGAACCTTTTACTTGGATTGCGGCAATTGGAACTTTATTTACGCTTAGTGGCGTGTTGTTGTCTGAAGGGAAAATCAAACTTAAAAAGCATTAATATTTTATTAATGCTTTGACTTAAAAAATGTTACCTAAAGTGCCACGATTACTGTATGCGCTTATCGATTGCTTGCATAATAACTTGCCCTAAGTGCTGATAATTTTCATCAAAATGGTGGCCACCCGGTAATCGAAATGCTTCGCCTTTCATCTCCGGTTGTAAGCAACCGGTATCCTCTTTCTCTTCTTCACCATAAATGCAAAATAATTTATTTGCCGGAATTTGATTCACTTCAGGGGCAGTTTTCATTTCATCGCCCGATTGCCCCAACCAACCACTGACTTCGATTTCAAAATTAGCCTCTTTAGAAAAGGCAATCATAATCAAAGCTTGCACACTTTGTTGATCTTCTTTGGATAATCGATTGTAGAGCGCCGGTAAGATATCTCCCCCAAAGGAATAACCAGCTAAAACAAATCTATTAATCCCCCATTTATCTCGATACTCTTGCATTAAATTGGTTAAATCTTTAGCACTACGTTCAACCGAACGATGTTGCCAAAATAGCTTTAGCGCATCGACACCAACCACCGAGTAACCATGGTCAGCCATATATTCAGCCGAAATTTTGTCTAAATCACGCCATCCCCCGTCACCGGAATAATAAAAGGTAACACTGTTAGGATGGGGCTGTTGACCTTTAGCCGGTAATTCAATCACCGGTAATGGTTCATGCTCGCCAAATAAAATAGAGGATAAATGTAAACTTAACAACTCAGTTGGTGATGCCTGATACTCACCAATTTTGGTGGTGACTTTGATCTGTTTTTGTTGGCGAGGAAAAATGGCAACTTGTTCATCAGGTGGATTATTCCAAATCACTTGCCAGATTCCATGACTTGCTTGTGCAGGTAAAGGTGCGTCACAATCTTTATGGTCTAAAGTAAATTCAATCGATAAAGCTTTGGCATCATCATTTTGTTGCTTGCTTAACCAGCGATAAGCAAATGCCGCACCTTCTTGCATGCCGGCAACAACAAACTTAGCTTCATTTAAGATTTTCTGTGCCTGTTCAAAACGTGTTTGCTGTTCGTCACAACTTCCTTGCGGTTGTAATTCAAATTGTACCAATTTAGCGCCTGTTGATTCTGATAAGGTTAATAACTGATCTGCGGTAAAGTGGTTATCTTTGGTTGCAACAATAATGGCTGCAGCTTCGGCCGATTGTTTTGGTGAAGCCGATAAGATAGAAAAATTTTGACTGACCGTAATCGTATCTACAGAAGCGCTGCGTTGATTTTTATAAAAATACCAACCGACGGCTATAGATGCTGTGATTAAAAGTAACATCACGAAGAATAAAACATAACGTAGGATTTTTTTCATTTTATTCATTGTTATTCTGCGTTAAATTTGATTTCCCGCCTGAAATTAACATCGTGGTGTCAATTAAGGCGACCAAAGGATCAAGTCCTGCCGGAACTGCCATATAACGTGGTTGCCAATGGGTGGCAAATTTTTCTTTAAAGCGACGCAAGCCTTGGAAGTTATAAAAACGTCCGCCACGGCGAAAAACTAACGCACCTAAGCGTTGGATCATCGGGGCACCACGTCGCCTTTGCATGCCGGCAAGTGGCACCATACCTAAACTAAAGTACTGATATCCTTTTTCCTGATAATGTAAAATCAATCCTACCATTAAAAATTCCATAGTTGACTTAGGAATATCTTGGAGAACTCGCATTAAATCAATGCTAGCACTATAGTTTTGCTCGGTTTCTAATAGATTCACAAAAGCAATAATGCGACCTTGGTACTCAACCGCGGCAATGGTGAAATTATTTAAATAGGACTGCGAAAAAGCGCCTAATGAGAATTGCTTTTCTTTTGCCTGTTTATTTTTCAGCCATGTGTCCGAGACTATTTTTAGTTGATCCAGCGGTGCAGTTCCAGGCGGATAAAATTTCAAACTCAGGCCATCTCGTTGCCCGCGATTCCAAGTATATCGTAGATCTTTATAACCTTTTGATGTTAAATCAAACTCTTGTAAATTTACCAATGCTTCCTCGCCAAGTTTGACCACTCTAAGTCCTATATCCATATAAAAGGGTAGATTGTTTGCGTTAACTTGGTAAAAAACGGGACGTAAATGGTGTTGATCACAAAGATCTCTAAATGCCCAAATTAAATCTGCTCGGGCGTTATCATCGCCAATTGGATCATAAAGAGCAACCATACTTCGTCCGCGCCTTGCATACATAATAAAAGCGGTTTTTGATTGATTGAAGAGTAAGGATTTATCCCCACTCATCGCTAGCCCACCTTCGGGTTGTTTTGAGTCAAGGATGATCTGATGAGCTTGGTTTAACTCCTCTTTAGTGGCAATAGTTAAGATCGGTAGTGCCGGTTTGAATAACCAAAACAACATCACTCCACTTAATAATATCAAACTTCCTAACGCGGCACGCAAGGCTCGAGGAACATGGCTATCTAATTCAAATTGCCACCATAAATCATGACTATACGGGATATCTTGATAGATAAATAAGATTAGCCAAATAAATAGAATAATTAAACCAAAGCTAACCACAAAGGATTTTAATGAAAAAGGTAAAATGCTTAATCGACTTTTACGATAAAACGCATCTCGAAAATAGCCCAAGAGTATTGCGATGGTTAATAATGTCGCCGCTTCAATCCAGTGTAAACCTCTTAACAACGAGCAGATACTACCCAATATCAATAATATAACCGATAAACCCCAAGCAGAATAAAGCCTGCGACGCAATCCCATTGCCAATAATAGGCATAACACACCAATTAAGCTGGCAGTTAAATGGGCAAAATTAACAATTTTTTTCGGTATAAAGGTAGTGACAAGATGATGATTAAATCCCGGGATAACACTCGAAAACATCATCACCACGCCGGCAAAGAATACTACTGAAGCCATAATCGTTGCCGCTATGCCGGTATCGGTTTCTTTAACTTGCGGAGCCGATAAAAAGTGTTTACCTTCGTTAATTAATAACAAAATTCCTGCAGGAATCAGCGGTAATAAAATATAGATCAATCGATAGATTACGAGGGCAATCGTTAAGGATGCGGCACCAATTTGCGATGAAAAAGCGGCTAATATAATCGCCTCAAATATACCAACACCACCAGGAACATGACTAAGCACCCCAGCCACTAACGCTAGAATATAAATCAAGATAAAAGTGATAAAGTTTGGTTGATTTGGGAGTAAAAAGTAGAGGATCGCCCCAGCTAAAATCGTATCAACTAACGTGATTACAAGTTGACTGCTAGCTAAGCGCCAGTTAGGTAAACGGATTTTCCAATGAAAGATTTGGTATAACCGCGTATCGTTATTGGGTGTTGCCGACAATCGGTGCGCATGTAAAAAAAGCAAAACACCGACATAACTAAGCAACACCACACTAGCCATTATTTCAATACTCATTGCCGAAATATGGAGGGCGATCACGCTATTTTTAATATCAATTAAAGCTGCGATTGCTGCTAATAACGGTAAGGTAAAGCCTAGCGAAAGGGTCACAAAAATCGACATCCGCGCCACATCAATTGTGCTAAGTCCATATTTAAAATAGAGCCGACAACGAATGGCACCACCGGATAACGCGGATAACCCGACAGCATTACCAATGGCTGAAGCACAAATTCCCCCCATTATAATTGTTGACGGTTTTAGCTTAACCCCAGCATAACGTGCCGCCGACCATTCATAGCCAATCAACATGCTATAACTGGCTATTGCCGATAAACCCGAAAGCAAAATTGCATGATAAGGAAGTTGCTGTAGTGCTGATTGTAAATCGTTAAGATTGATGGTTTTTAACAAATGCCAACACACTACCAATGCAATACAAAAAATAGATAGTCCAAATAGTAGAGCGATAAATTGACGATATCGAGTGAAGCATTCTATAAGCTGCCAAGGCAGAACTTTACGTGCTGATATTTTCACTTAATCAACTCCAGTTAGTTGCAGTGATAATGAATTTTCATTAAGGCATTCTACCTTTCGAAATTAGTGAAAACAATTGAAAGAAATTAAAGAAAATATAAAAAAATATTAAATACAAGGAATTTTTTAGTAAATTAGATTAAATAACCATCAGTTGTGAGATTAAATCCGATTAATTATTCGTTTTAAATGGATTTAGTGATTTTTTGGCAAGGATTTCTGTTTTTATCTATCAATCATCATCTAAATGGATAGATAGCGGTTAAATGCTAGCTGCGGTAAAATAGATCATATTCAGACAACAAATAAAATATCACTCCAATTTTAATAAGTATAATAAAATGACGCTAACACCCCAACAACAAACCACCCTAGATAACGTTAAAGCGTTTGTCAAACAGAAGCTTTCACATGATTTCTCTGGCCATGATATGGCGCATATTGAGCGAGTGGTAAAGCTAGCCAACAAAATTCTCAACCATCAACCACAAGCAAATGCCTTTATTGTCTTGATGAGTGCTTATTTGCATGATGTTATTGATGAGAAAGTGATTGCTGATGTTAACAATGCGATTAATGAATTGCAGGACTATTTGCGATCACTCAATTTAACCACTGAGGAAATGCGTGCTATTTTCGATATTATTGAAAATATGTCTTATCGAAAAAACCTTTCACAAAAAACAACACTATCATTGGAAGGGCAAATTGTTCAAGATGCTGATCGTCTTGATGCAATTGGGGCGATTGGTATTGGGCGTACTTTTTATTATGGTGGTAACAAACATAATATCATGCATGATCCCAATATTTTGCCTCGCACCAAGCTCAATGAAGATAATTACAAGCAACCAAACACGGTAATTAATCACTTTTATGAAAAACTATTTTTACTCAAAGATATGATGAATACTCAAACCGCTAAACAAATCGCCGAGCAGCGCCATGAAATTTTAGTCAAATTTGTTAAACAATTTGAACAAGAGTGGCTTGGCAACGATTAAAAGCTATCCAAACTCAGGCTAAACGCTTTTTATCCATTAGGATTTCGTTGGAGTGGTTCAATGCGCTTTAATCATGCTCTTTGTTTAAATCGGAATAGGTGCGCCAACCAATGAGAGTACGATTGGTAAGGTGATCAAACTTAACAAGGTACTCACTAAAGTGGCACTAGATACCAGTTCTGGATGAGTATCAAATTGTACCGACATTAAGGTCGTATTGGCGGCACTAGGCATTGCAGCTAAAACAATAAGAACCTGTTTATACATTGGCGTAAGTGGCATAAAGTAAACCATCGCAAATGCAACCATTGGTGAAATCACCATCCGAGTAGTTAAAGCAAATGATAGTTTTGGGTAATCGAGCTGGGTAATTTTGATTTTCGCTAATTGCATACCAAGGATAATCATAATGATCACAATCGATGAGTCACCGATCATACCAATCGAGGTCATAATCGATTTTGATAATGGAATGTGGCCAAGCTGGAAAATAATGCCGGCAAAAGCCCCATAGGCAACTGGCATTCGAATTACTTTTCTAATCACATCTTTTTGACTGACAATATCACTATGCGCGCTACCTTTAGCCGCATAATAAATGCCAATGGTGCTCATAACAAATTGTTGTAACACCATCATAATCACGCCTAAATCGAATCCAAGTGTGCCAAAAAATACCAGTAATACTGGCGTACCATAATTACCATTGTTCATAAAACATGAACTTAAAATCAACGCACAGCGCTCTTTGATCGAATAGCGCATAATAATTGACCAAATGCTAACAATCAATACCAATGAAAAACAGAGTCCAAAGATATAAACAATATAGATAAAATAATCGCTAGTTAAAGTATGGGTATAAAAGGTTTTAAATGCCAAAAAAGGTGAAAGCACATACAGTGACATTTTAGAAAGATTGGCGACATCAAACTTTAGAACTTTTTGCGAAATAAATCCGACAATAAAAATACAAAAAATAGGAAACAAGATAATAAAAAATTGCATAGTGTTAATTTTTTTGGTTTATTAGTTTATTGAATCTATAGCCATTACTATCGATTCGCTTAGTTTCTGACAGGTGTTATCATCAAGGGCTTTGTTGTGTTTATCGGTTAGAATAAACAGATCTTCAATATGTTCGCCGATGGTGGCTATTTTAGCACTCCTCAGCGATAAGTCTAATTTTGCAAAGACTTCGCCGACACAAGCAAGTAATCCTGGCTTATCAAGGGCGATTAACTCCATATAAGTATGATTGTCATTAAACGATGAGATAAAGTTAACTTGCGTTGGCACCGAAAACGAACGTAATCTCTGTTTAGCGGGTTTAATCGTTACCCCTTTATAAACCGATTGATTGAGCACTTTATTTAAGATTTGAATAATATCTTGGTGACGATTTTCTGGCACCACTTGGCCATTAGGTTCAAGTACAATAAAGGTATCAAGCGCCAAGCCATTTTTATTGGTAATAATTAATGCATCATGAATACTCAAATTTAACATGCTCAACGCATTACACACAGCGGCAAATAAAAATGGTCTATCGGGTGAGTAGATAATGATTTCGCTGCCACCATGATGCGGTTTAGGATTAATGGCAACTAAAGTTTGCTGTAAATCTTTATTTAATAACAGCTCAGCATGCCAAACAATTTGCTCAGCGGTATAGCGCAAAAAGTAGTCAATGCGATAATCTTGCCAAAAATATTTAATACTCTGTTCATCATAATTTTTGGCAAGCAATTCAGTTAGTGCTTGCTGTTTATGTTGCCGCGCTATGCTACGTTGCTCTGGTATTTGATGAATGCCAGAATCAAATGACCGTTCAGCGGTTAAGTAGAGTTCGCGCATTAAGCTCTGTTTCCAGCTATTCCATAAGGTTTCATTAGTAGCACAGACATCGGCTACGGTTAAACAGAGCAAATATTGCAAGCGTCGTTTACTTTTGACCAATTGTACAAATTCACGAATAACTTGTGGATCTTGGAGATCACGATTTTGGGCAGTTACCGACATCAATAAATGGTAACGAACTAACCAAACAATCAAATCAGTATCTTTAGCATCTAATTCATGCAATTGACAGAAAGATTCCACCATTTTCGCGCCAATTTCCGAATGATCGCCATGTCGTCCTTTACCAATATCATGAAATAATCCGGTAATTACCAATAATTCCGGTTTGGATAATTCGGCAAATACCTTTGAACTATTGGGGTGTTTTTGTTTCCCTTCTTCTGTACGTAAAAGATCCAGTTCTAACAATAGGCGTATCGTGTGTTCATCGACAGTATAGGTGTGAAACAGATCAAACTGCATCATTCCAGAAATTTGTTGCCAACCAGGTAGATAAACCGCCAAAATCCCATATTGATGCATAGGTAAAATGGCCTTTTTAATAGCATCAGGATGTTTGATGATTTTTATAAACAATTTTCTGGCTTCCGGCTGCTCACACAATAGATAACTTAATTTTCGTCTTGCAGAACGAAGTTGCCGAATGGTATTAGAGTAAAGTCCGGTAATTTGCGGATTAAGCAAAAGTGTATAGAACAGCTTAAGAATCATCACCGGATCATCTATGAAAACACGATTATTTTTAACATCAATTAGATTATCTTTGCTTTGGAAATACTCATCAATGTCATAGGTGTTATATTGTGAATAACGTTTCAATAGTGACTCATCGAATAATTGCAACAGCATCTGATTGAGTTCGGTAATATTATGTGCTACCCGATAATAATCATGCATCATGTTTTCAACCGGAGCGTTACCTTCACCACTATAACCTAGCATTTTAGCGATACTTAACTGACGATCAAACAGCAGACGGTTGTCATAACGATTAATCACGCTGTGCAAAGCAAAACGCATACGCCATAAAAATTTACGACATGTGTTAAACTCTTCAACTTCGTCTGGGGTTAAATAGTCAAAATGGGCAATTTTTTGTAAAAACTCGCCACCAAAATGGCGGATAGCCAGCCACTGAATAATCTGCATATCCCGCAGGCCACCCGGGCTATTTTTTAAATCGGGCTCTAGATTATAGGTGGTACTATGATATTGTTGGTGCCTTTGTTGTTGCTCTTTAATTTTGGCTTGATAAAACGCCGGTGAAGGCCAAATTTTATCACTAAAAATATAGGTTTGAAGCTCCTTAAGTAATGACTCACTTCCTGCAATTAGCCGTGATTCAATTAAATTAGTCATGATAGTGATATCATTTTTAGCTTCTTGCAGACAGGTTTTTAATGTTCTGACGCTATGGCCAATATCCAGATGAAGATCCCAAAGCAAACGAACTAAATCGCCTATCTGTTTCTCAAGCTCTTTGGTTAGTGAGTTATCACTTAATATCAGAATATCAATATCAGATAAAGGATGTAACTCGCAACGCCCATAACCACCAACAGCAATAAGTGCAATGCGATTCTTTTTAAAGAGTGATGAAACGTGTTCTGGAATTTGATAGTAATGCCATAATCGTTTAAGTAGTTGATCGATAAATTGACTACGCAAGTGGACTAAATCATCAATATCAACATGGTTTCCAAATTGAGTGATCGACCATTGTTGAAACGCATCGAGTTGCTGTTTTAGGTAGGGGACAGTGATTTGCTCATCACTAAAATCAAGCGGAGAGATAGAATAATGCGTACCAGTCATAGTCATCATATCAAATTAAGCTAATTCAATAGCCATATCGTCCCGCGATTTTAAAGGAGTGTCAAGTTTAAGTAGCTACACTTTTACCTTAAATACTCTTGGAGGTTTTTAACACTGATTATTTGATATTTCTGTAAAAATAATTAAGGAGTTTTACCTCCTTTTGGTGTTCATAGAGAAGAAATAGTTAACTTAATTAATCTAAAATAAACACCCAGTAAACAAATTACTCAAAATAAGTATCAAAAAAGTTCAAGAAATGAGGGGGTGATGTAGATATTGGGTTAATTTTAACTTAATCTTCGAACAAAACTAGCGTTAGTTAACATGATTTATGCTTAATTACACAACTTTATCAACAATAATATTTTTCGCGGTTAGATACTGCTCATCTTCAATGTTAATTGCCTGATCAGTAATTACCCGATGAATGGCTTCGAGTGGCGATAATTGATATGGCTGTTTTTGACCAAACTTTGATGAATCAGTGATGATGATGTTTTCGCTAGGCTTGGTTAATATGGTATTAACTAACTCAGTCCGCATTTGGTTTCGACCAGAAAACCCAGTATCTGGTAAAAAGCCATCAATACCAATAAATGCTTTGTCAAAATGGAGATGTTTTATCGCAAGGCAAGCAAGTTCACCGACCACACTTTCACTCTTCTTCTGATATTCGCCACCAATGACCACCACTTTTAATTCGGTATTTTTTAGCAATTGAGCGATGTAGTAGCTTGAGGTAATTAGGGTGATACGACGTGTGTAGGCTAAATGTCTGGCGAGTAGGGCGTTGGTACTCCCCCCTTCAATAAAGATATGTTCATCGTTATTGACGAGTGAGGCGGCGTATTCAGCTATCTTTTGCTTTAACGGGAATTTAATCTTCATGCGAGCGTCAAGATTATCACTATCGATTGCCACGGCATAACCATGCTCGCGTTTTAAATAACCGTTTTGCTCTAAAAAATTGAGATCATGACGAATGGTCACAACAGAAACATTAAATTGTTCAGCTAACTCATTGACACTAACTTGATTGAGTTCATTAACTTTATAAATAATCTCTTGTTGTCGTTCATTCATTAAATACAGCATAATTACCTGTTATAAATATAGTTACCTGTTATAAAACCGCCATATCCATATATCAATATCGATATAAACACGTAGGGAAAGATAGTAATGAATTACATGGCATTTGTCATTATAAAAGTGGCAAAACAAAAAAGATGCCTATCGGTTTTTGGATAGATATATAAATTCGATTTTATTTTGGCAGTAATCTCATTTTCTGTTTCTGTTGATCCTACCTCAAAAAACAATGAATAATCAGGGGTAGCAAACACAAAGTCATGATATAGAAATTGTATTGTTGTCTATCAATTAATAACGATTAAAATAGCTAAAAAATAAAGGATCAATAATAAACATTTTTAGTAATTTCAAATTGAAAAGAGATATTAGGAATAAGAATACAGTGAGGATAGTTCAATGAATAAAAAAATATTATTACTAATCATGCTGTTTATCAGCCACTTTGCACAAAGTGTTCAAGTCACTTGGGATATAACTTTTGATAGCAAATATAATTTACCTTTAATCATGATGGATTTTCAAGGTGAAAAAATTACCATGACGTTGGATACCGGTTCGAAAATAGCTTTACATCTACCAATGGATTTAATTAATAAGATTCCTAATAAAACGGAAAACTCTGAAAAAATCAGATCGATTGATCTTTCTGGGGGTGTCACAGAACTTAAATCATTTATTGTCAACAAGTTAGAATTAAATTCTTTTACCTTTAACAAGGTGCAAGTGGTTGAATATAAGGATTGGGGATTAGTTATTTCAAGCGATCCGACTATTGATGATAGTGAGGATACAGATGAAGATAAACCTGTTATTGGGCTTGGGTTGTTTGATGGTTACGTATTAACTATCAATTATCCGGAAAGTAATATAACGATATCAGATGATACTTCAACCGACTTAAATCCAAATTGGGTTGCTATCCCCTTTGATTTAAATGATGAAGGTTTGGTCGTCACTCTGTCTGACGGTATCAAGAATTATAAAATGGTTTTAGATACCGGGGCGACGGTATCACTTATCAAACAACAATCACTTTCACCAGAATCAATTAAAATAAGCGATCCTGAAGATAATTTTAAATCTATATCACTTGATGTGAATAATGTCGCGAATGATAGTGTTCTGCCAATAATAATTGATTCATTTCCTAATGAATTTCAATCTGACGGATTATTAGGCGCTGACTTTTTAAGTAAAAACAGAGTTAAAATTGATTTTAAAAATAAGCAAATGTGGATCCAACCTGTTGAGCAAAAATAATTTTGCCTTATTACTTAATAGAATTAATAAAATCATTAAAAAAGACCTACAAGAGTAGGTCTTTAAATTGCTGAGGTTTATAAATTAGCTATTAATTAGATAACGTGTTCTGTTCTGGCGATAATATCATCCTGAGTATCGGGTGATAGTGCTGTAAAGAATGCGGAATAACCAGCAACACGGACAACTAAGTCACGATATTGATCCGGATGTGCTTTCGCTGCAAGTAATGTATCACGTGAAACAACATTATATTGAACATGCCATCCTTTATGCACTTCAAAGAATGTTCTTAACATCATCATGAGTTTTA
Source organism: Gilliamella apicola (assembly GCF_003202915.1). GTDB lineage: Bacteria > Pseudomonadota > Gammaproteobacteria > Enterobacterales > Orbaceae > Gilliamella > Gilliamella apicola_Q. The sequence goes on along the minus strand of NZ_QGLP01000006.1, from coordinate 160,376 downwards.
ACTTATCACGCGGATTGTCTAAAGTGGATGGGTTGAGTTTTTGGTTTAACAGCACGCCACCAAGAATCTTATCCGTTGGTAATTTACCTAATGAGTTAAATACTGCTGTTGGTCCTAAGGTATCTGTACCGGATGAAGGGCTGGCACCTTCGGCTAACGGTGTCCATGCTTTACGACCATCTGGTGTTGCAGCGGTTTGAGCGCCAAATGGTACATTGGCAGAGATAGATGAAGTACCAGCATAATAAGTACCACCAATTGGACCACGACCATAGCGAGGATTGCGATAATTTTTTAACTCGTCAATGTAGTAGTTATATAGTTCAGCTAAAAGATAATCTACTTCATCATTATCATTACCATATTTTGGTGCACCATTAAGTAGGCGTTGACGTAATTGTTCACCCGCAGAGCCGGCAAAGTTTTCCGCTAATGCTTTAGCTAAATCGGCTTGTTTGATGATGTGTTCATCAAAAATTAATTTTTTAACTGCTTCAAAGCTGTTAGTGGTATTAGCCAGTCCGACTTGTAAACCGGATACCCAATCATATTTCGCGCCACCTTGTTTAAGGGTTTTACCGCGTTCGATACAATCATCGACTAATACTGAGCAGATAATGTCATGCGCATTTTCTTCTAGGATAGTATCAATCACATACTCAATTTCGATTGATTTTCGCGTATAGTAGCGAATTTGTTTATCCCACTGTGCTTTGACTTCGTCAAAACTTTTGAAGTTATTTTTACTTAAGGCTTGTTCTTGTGGTAAATAAACTACACCACTGGTGGCATCTTTACCACCTTCTAATGTCGCTAATGCCACACGTGCAAAGTTAATAAAGCTCATTCCTGTACAGCGATAACCCCATTTACCCGGTACTGCTGTTTCAATACAACCGATTGCTGAATATTCATAAGCATCTTGGCGTTCGACACCGAGTTTAATAAATTCAGGAATAACGATTTCATCATTATTAAACGCCGGCATACCAAAGCCACAACGGATAACTTGTACGCAAGCATCTAAAAAGTCATCACTCATTCCAGCATGATAACGGACACTTAAGTTAGGTTGGGTGGATTTTAAGCGTCCACAAGACTCTAAAATAGCATAAGATAATGAGTTTACGGCATCAGCAGGTACATCATCGACCAGTTTTTGCCCACCAATCGTCACGTTTTGATACATCGGGCTACCGGCTGAGCTTTTAGAGTGTGAGCCTGAACGGATTTTATTGACTTCTAACAGTTTCAACCAACAGCTGTGTAATAACTCAATAGCTGCTTCGCGAGTTAATGTTTTATCTTGCTCAACATCTTTTTCATACCATGAAGAGAGATATTGGTCCATGCGTCCAAACGATACCGAGTGACCATTTGATTCGATTTGTAACAATAACATGACAAAATAGCATAATTGAACAGCTTGCCAGAATGTTTCTGGTGGTTTATGAGCGATAACCTCACAGTTTTTAGCAATTTGTAATAGTTCATCTTTACGCCATGAACGTTCTTCTTTAGTTGCCATTTCACGGGCTAATTGAGCATAACGTTCAATATATTTACTCATGGCTAGCATGGAGATTTCTGATGCTTTTAGGAAGTGATCTTTATGAAAATCATCAAAATCAGTGGTATTAATGCGACTACGACGTTCCTTAATTTTATCAATAATACCATCAATGCCTTTTTCCAGAATAAATGGGAAGTTAACAGCAAGATGAGCATCACCTGAGTTCATATTGCCTTCGGCTTTGATCATCACAGTATCGAGTAATGATTTGTGTTCATCACTAAATAGTGCATAACAGCGATCAAGTACTGTTTGACCATGCCACCATGGGCAAACGCGGTGTAAGACTTCCTTGTCATGTTCGGTGACTTCAAATCCTGCGCCTGGGCGATCACCTAATACATCAATTTCTTTTTCTACCCAACCAACAGTGTATTCAGGAAATATGGGTGCCGCTCTTGGTGCAGAAGCTTGGTTACCCACAATTAATTCATCGTGTTTTATCCAAATTGTTTTTTTATTTAGGTGATTGGCTAAAGCATAAGCACGACGTAATACCACGGGTTGTGCCAAATGTTCTTGGTAAGATTCGGTATAATGCTCTGCGCGTTCTACACAAATCGGTGGTTTAATAATATGAATCAATGCATTTTTATGTGCTTGGATCCTTGGTGTGACAGTAGTCAGGTCTAGAGTAGACATAAGGTTCTCCTTGGTTATCCTCGTAAAACAGCGGTTAACTGTTTTTGTTGGGCGTAATGGGTTGCAAAATCGATGATGTTTTCGTCGTTTAGTGGCTCTTTAGGTGCATGATATGGCAGATCGAGCATTTTATATTTGTTGATACCTAATGTGTGATACGGTAAAAAGTGGATCTCATCTGTCGGTATTTCGTTAGCAACAAAATCAACAATACTTTTTATCGATTTCTCATCAGCATTAAATCCTTGAATTAATGGCACTCGGACTGTGATCTTTTTGTTTGTCTTTGCTAAGTGCTGAAAATTTTTTAAAATCCGTTTAGCTGAACCTTTGGTCCAGGCATAAAAAATCGATTCGTCAGTATGTTTTAAATCCGCCAAGAAAAGATCTAAATATGGCAATGACGCTTCAATATTTTTCCATGGCACATGCAAACACGTTTCAACCGCAGTGTGATAGCCTTGTTGTTTGCAAGCAGCAAGTATTTCTTGGCTTAATTTAGGTTGCATAAAAGGTTCACCACCCGACAAAGTTACGCCACCACCGGTACGTTGATAAAACGGACTATCCCTATCGATAGTTTGCATCACATCCTGTACTGATAGTGATTCACCACATACAGTTAATGCTAAACTAGGACAAACGTTTTGTATTTTTTGATAGTCAGTTTGTTCGGCTGCTTTTCGATTAATCTGAATGTGTCCATTTGATTTTTTGATTAAATTTGGGCAAGATGCAGAACAAAGATCACAATCACTAATGCAAAGCCTTTCATCAAACAGGATTTCTTGCTTAGCCGATTGGCTTTCTGGGTTTTGACACCAAAAACAGCCTAAAGAACAACCTTTCAAGAAGACTACTGTTCGAATTCCGGGTCCATCATGAGTGGAATATCGTTGTAAATTAAAAATCATACATTGCTCCCTTATCTTTGCTACATAATAATAACTTTCGAACGAAAGCGTCTGTGATCTAGATCACATTTTTGAGCATAAAATTTAAAATTAAGATCTAGATCACATTTTTAAAATTAAAATATTCATTTGTAAGTCGTTAATTTTTCGATCGAAAGTTATTTATGTTTTAATCAAAAATAAAGAGACAAGTAATAATGAGGAATAACATGAATAATTTTACTATTGGGATTGATGTTGGTGGTACTAAAACTGCATATGGACTTTTTGATAGCAATAAAAATCTCATCTTTAAAAATAGATTACCGACTAATGCAAATTTAGATGGACAAGCTTTTTTTGATGAAATTGCTGATAATGTGAATGCTATTCTTAATCAACACCAGATTCATTACTCCAATCTACGCGGTGTTGGCATAGGTATGCCTTCTTATATTTTTTATGAAGAAGGCCGTATTATGAAAACGGCAAACTTACCAAAGATAAAAGATTTCCCTGCGCGTAGCTATTTATATAAAAAATTAGGCGGTAATATTCGAATTATGCTTGATAACGATGCGCATACTGCTGCTTTAGCTGAACACCGTAATGGCGCAGGTCGTGGTTTTACACATATGCTCTATTGTCCTGTCAGTACTGGTATTTCAACAGGGATTATTATTGATAATAAGCTATTTCGTGGTCGCTATGGTTGGGCTGGAGAGACTGGTCATATGATTGCTACACCAGGGGAAGGCATTGAATGTGGCTGTGGTAATCGTGGTTGTCTTATGTCGTATTGTTCTGGTGCGATGATTGTAAAACATGTTAAACAAAAGATCCTTGAAGGTCATAAAACCATTATGCTTGATATGGCAGGTTCGCACGATGCTATTGATGTGTTACATATTAGTCAGGCTTATGATTTAGACGATTCATTATCTATTTGGGCGATAGATCAAATGGCTAAATATATGGCAGTTTGGCTTTATAACCTTTATTCAGCATTAAATATTAACTGTTTTGTGCTTGGTGGCGGATTGTTAAATATTGGTGATAAATTATTTGATCCAGTTAAGAGTATGTTTAATGATTTGAATCATTGTGATTTACCTGTCTATTTTAAAGAAGCTGAATTAGGCGATGATTTCGGCATAGTTGGTGCTGCCGAGTTACTATTTTAATTTGAGGTAATCATGATGAACACAATCACCATTGATGAAGTGAATCCCCCTACAAAAGCTAAATTTTTAGTGGTTATTGATGTACTGATAGATGGCATATCGGGTATTTTTCTCCCGTTTGTTAATCAATTATGTGCATGTGGTATTTTGATTGGAATCGTAGCTATTTTGCAAACTACAGATTGTATCGCTATGGAAAGTGACTCCTATAAAATTTTACATGCAATGGCAAATAGTCTTTTTTATTTTTTACCGATGCTACTTGCTTATACTTCAGCTAAAAAATTTGGAGCTAACCCTTATACCGCGGTGGTTATTGCTGGAATTTTACTTTATCCAAGTCTTGTTGAGATGTTAGATAAAGGTGAGACGATTAACTTTATCGGCTTAACTATTTATCCAGTTACCTATAGTGCTAGCGTGATTCCGATCATATTAGCAGTTGGCATTTTGCATTATGTTGAATTATTGTTTAAGAAAATATTACCGGATGTTGTGAGTGGCTTTTTAACACCACTACTTAGTATTATTCTTATTTCTACTTTAACATTATCCACATTGGGACCATTAGGGGTTGGGATTAGTAAATATCTGGCAATTGGATATCAATCGGTCTATCAAACCAGTCCGATTTTAGCTGGCTTTATATTGGGTGGTCTTATTCAGTTAATGGTCATTTTTGGTTTTCATTGGTGTTTAATCCCACTGGCTTTAAATAATATTAACTTAAATGGATTTGATACGATTCTCGCCATGATGGGACCAGCTGTATTTGCTCAGGCAGGATCAGCGTTTGCCGTATTCTTGTTAGCTAAAAATAAACAATTCAAATTTATCTGTTTTTCAGCAGGAATATCAGCGTTATTTGGCATTACTGAACCCGCCATGTATGGGGTTAATTTACCACTTAAAAAACCGATGATAGGTGTCTGCCTTGGCGGTGCGATTGGTGGTGCTATGACGGGCTATTTTGCTAATTCGGCAATGTCATTTGCTTTCCCTGGACTGGTTACATTGCCGGTATTTATGGGGGTGGCATTTTGGGGGTTTATAGCAGCTGTAATGGTAGGATTTTTAGTCGGCTTTTTATTTACCTTAAGTTGCCATAAAAAATTAGAATTAGCTAAATTTAGTCAAGCTGAGCTATCAATTACTAACAATTGATCTTACCTATTTGGTCAAATTTGGGTATCATATTGATTATCTCTAAATTGACAGAATAGATAGGATATATGAATAAGCGTCACCAAATAATCTTAGAGTTGATTAATAGTAAAAAGAAGATTAGTGTGAATGAGTTAGCGGTACTAACTAATGTATCACTGGTTACTATTCGTAATGATCTATCCATTCTTGAACAGCAAAACTATGTTAAACGTTCCCATGGTTTTGCTGAGATCCTTGATCGTGATTCAATGAGCGAAAGGTTAGATGTCAACTTTTCACTAAAACAGAAATTAGCCAAATATTCATTAAGCCTAATCAATGAAGGCGATTCTGTATTTATCGAAGGCGGTAGTACCAATTCATTATTAGCTCGAGAACTGCTCAACTTCAAAGGTGAAATAGTTGTTATAACTGTTTGTACCTATATAGCATCGCTATTACGTGATGCACCATTTGATGTCATTTTATTTGGGGGCTTGTTACAAGCGAAAAGCGAAAGTTTGATAGGTCCTTTAACCCGAACTTGTATTAATCAAACTCACTTCAATAAAAGCTTTTTGGGAATTGATGGTTACACTCCGGATATCGGTTTTACAGGAAGAGACATGATGCGTGCTGAAGTAATTAATGCGGTGTTGAATAAAGGTGCGGAAAATTTTGTAATTTCAGATTCCTCTAAATTTGGTCTTGTTTATCCATATACTATTGATTCCGATAATTTTAAACAAATAATTACCGATAAAAATATCAGCGCCGATATGGAAAAATCACTAAAAGATAGGGGAATTATTGTTCATAAAGTATAGTAATGGCCATAAGTTAACCTTTTATAATATCTTCAATGGCTGATAATTTGCTATCTATTCCTAATTAATCAATTTATCCTTTCAAATATATCTCTTTTTGGCTAACAACATTGTGTAGCCTTCATAAATCTTAATTTACATCTTTTCTTACTTAACCTTAACAAATCGTAACTTCAGATAAGTTATTGCCACTAGGTAATGCATTGATATTACATATATAAATAAATATATTTTCATTAGAAAGTTATTTTATTTACGTTTATGTGATCAAGTTCAACTTTTTGAAAGTGCATTTCGTGCTATTTTCTAATAAACGAAAGTTATAACAAAAATGTAAGTTAAAAAGGAGAACAATGATATGACTGATATAGAACAAGTGATTATGAATTTAATTGTTAATTCAGGTACGGCAAAATCTTTTGCTTACAATGCGTTAACCAAAGTTAACGAAAAAAATTACCTAGGTTGCGATGCAGATCTTCAACAAGCTCATGAATATTTAAAATTAGCCCACAATGAACAAACCGCATTACTCACAATGGAAGCCAATGGCGAAAAAATTGCCATTAGTGCTTTATTCATTCATGCACAAGATCACCTAATGGCAGCCATATCAGAAATTACATTATTAGAACAGATTATTGATTTAAGAAAAACGGTTAACAGTTTAATAGCTAATTAATTATTTAAAGATAAGAAGGTGAGTATTATGATAAAAATTAAATTATTTTGTGCAGCAGGATTTTCTACTAGCATGTTGGTTGAAAAAATGGTGGAAGCAGCGAAAGGACAAAACCTTGAAGTAGATATTCAAGCACACTCTCATGCTAACTTACGAGATTATATTAATGATACTGATGTTGCTTTACTCGGTCCACAAGTTGGATATGCTTTAGCTAAGGCAAAAGAAGTTTGTGATCCGGTCGGATTACCGGTAGAAGTTATACCAATGGTCGATTATGGCACAATGGATGGGCAAAAAGTACTTGAATTTGCGCTAAATCTTTATAAGAAAAAGGGTGAATAACGATGAGTATAATTGTCAACTTTATCAATACTAAAGTATTGCCCAAAATTTTGGTATTTGTGAACAGCAAAGGCATTATTGCTGTCAAAGATGGAATGCTAAGTATTTTACCATTAACCGTTGTTGGAAGTTTTTTTTTAGTTATTGGTCAAATCCCTTCAAAAGATATTAATAATTTTATAGCGAGTATTTTTGGTGAACATTGGACAGAGCCTTTTATGCAAGTTTATGGAGGGACTTTCGCCATAATGGGCTTAATTTCCTGTTTTGCCATTGCTTATGCTTATGTCAAAAATGAGGGATTTGAGCCGTTACCAGCTGGTGTACTCGCTGTTTCAGCTTTTTTTATCACCTCCAACTCTTATGTGGTGGCACCGATTTCGAGTGAAATTATCGATAATACGGTATCTAAAGCTTGGATCGGTGGACAGGGGATGATTTCAGCCATCATTATTGGTTTGGTCGTTGGTTATATTTATTCGCTTTTTTTACGTCGCAATATTGTGATTAAAATGCCGAAAGCAGTACCCAAAACGGTAGCGGTTCAATTTACGGCGTTTTTACCGGCAGCTTGTATTTTTACCTGTGCATTAATTACTTATGCTCTATTTAAAGCATTTGGTCAAACCACTTTATTAGAGGCGATTTATAGTTTAGTACAAGTCCCTTTACAAGGATTAACCGATTCATTAGGTGGTATGATTGCGATTGCCTTTTTTATCTCTTTTTTATGGTGGTTTGGTGTGCATGGACAATCGATTGTCAATGGAATAGTGACATCAATCTTAACCGCCAATGCAATTGATAATACTAAAATTTTAGCTGAAAAAGGTTATTTGGATCTAAGTAACGGAGGACACATTGTTACTCAACAATTTTTAGATTCTTTTATTCTTTTAACGGGTTCTGGTATTACCTTTGGGATTGTGTTTGCTATGATTGTTGCTGCAAAATCTAAGCAATATAAGTTTTTAGGTAAAGCGGTGGTCTTTCCAACACTATTTAATATTAATGAACCTATCACATTTGGCTTTGGTATTGTGCTTAATCCAATTATGTTTATTCCATTTATTGTTGTACCGATTTTAAGTGGTTTATTAGTTTATTTTGCGTTTGTGATTGGTTTTTTAGAACCTTTCTCAGGGGTTATGCTTCCATGGAGTACCCCCGGAATTCTTTCCGGATTTTTAGTCGCGGGATGGAAAGGTGCATTACTGCAAGCTATTATCTTAGTCATTTCTATTGTAGGCTATTATCCTTTCTTTAAGAAGATGGATGCCATTGCGTATGCCAAAGAACAACAAGAGGCGTTAGCCGCTAATTCGTAAATTATTTTCATTAATAATAAAAGTCTGATAGTTTAAAAAGACTTAAAATTATATTTTTTGATAGCATTCTTTTGTTAATAAACCAAACAAAAGAATGTTTTTTTATCTTATCTGCCTAAAATCGTAAGATATTTCCACTGTGGTTATATTTCAGTATTCAATCTTGTCCTCTTAAATTATTTTTACCAATAAATATCAAAAAATAGTAGAAATATTTTCTATAGTAAGTAAAATAACTTTCGAAAGAAAACAAATAAGGAGTTGTTATGGAACTTTACTTAGATACAGCTGATGTTGCAGCCGTTAAAAAACTAGCCCCAATATTTCCTATTAAAGGGGTAACAACCAATCCAAGTATTATTGTTAAATCTGGTAAACCTATTTTTGACGTGCTACTCGCATTACAAGAGGTTATTGGTCCTAAAGGTCAGCTTTTTGCCCAGACAATTGGTAATACCGCAAAAGATATGATTAAAGAATCAGAACAATTACGCAGTAAAATTCCTTCTATCGTAACTAAAATTCCAGTTACAACCGAAGGTCTTATCGCCATCAAAGAGTTAACCAAGCAAGGAATTCCGACATTAGGTACAGCTGTTTATGGTGCTGGTCAAGGCCTATTAGCTGCTTTAGCCGGGGCAAAGTATATTGCGCCATATGTAAATCGTATTGATGCTCAAAGTGGCAGTGGTATTGATGTGGTTAATGAGTTACAAACTTTGCTAGATCTACATGCTCCTTCTTCAATGATTTTAGCTGCTAGCTTTAAAACACCTAGACAAGCTTTAGATTGCTTATTAAGTGGGTGTAAGTCTATTACTTTACCAGTAGATGTAGCTGAATTGTTTTTAGCTGATCCAGCGGTTGATGCTGCAATTCGTAAGTTTGAAGATGATTGGACAAAAGCTTACGGAACGTTATCTTTTTAATCATTTACTTTGATGGAATAAATTAAAAATTATTATTTTAAGCTAAACAAGGATGTTGGATTTAAATTCAATAAAAGATCGTTAATATTATTATTTAAAATAGGAAAAAAATGAGTGTAGTTGCTATTCAATCACCAAGTAAATATATACAAGGTGCCGGGGTTTACAATGATATTGCAAAATATTTGTCACCAGTGGCGAATAAGTTTGTCATTTTGGTCGACTCTTTTGTTTTACCATTAATTAAAGATCGGTTAGAACAGAGTCTTTCATCACAAGACCTTAAATATATTATTGTGGAATTCGGTGGTGAATGTTGTCATTCCGAAGTTAACCGTGTTATGCAGTTGGCGATTGAAAATCATTGTTTAGCTATTTTAGGTATTGGTGGCGGTAAAACGCTTGATACCGCAAAAGCAGTGGGTTTTTATGCTAAATATCCTATCGTATTAAGCCCAACAGTTGCTTCGACAGATGCTCCGTGCGCTGCACTTTCTGTTTTATATACTGATGATGGTATTTTTGATTCTTACCTATTTTTACCAAACAATGCCAATGTTGTGCTTATTGATACTCAAATTGTGGCTAACGCGCCGAGTCGTTTGTTAGCGGCAGGAATGGGCGATGCATTGGCGACATGGTTTGAAGCGCGCGCTTGTCATCGAAGTGGAGCAAAAACCATGGCAGGTGAATTGGTATCTTCATCGGCACTAAGTTTAGCTAAGTTTTGCTTTGATACTTTAATGGCTGAAGGCCGAAAAGCAATGATTGCTGTGCAAAATAAAGTCGTTACACCAGCGGTAGAAAAAATCGTCGAAGCTAATACTTATCTTAGTGGTGTCGGTTTTGAAAGTGGTGGTTTAGCTGCTGCTCATGCAGTACATAATGGATTAACAACGCTTGATGAAACCCATAAGTATTTACATGGCGAAAAAGTTGCTTTTGGTGTGTTAACACAACTCTTTTTAGAAAATGCCAGTGATGAAGAGTTAGAGCAAATTACCAGTTTTTGCTATGATCTTGGCTTACCTATCTCATTAGCTCAAATTGGTGTAACTACTGATATTGAAAAGAAAATGCAGAAAGTTGCAACAGAATCTTGTTCTGACAACGATACGATGAAAAACATGCCGGGTAATGTTCAACCTCAAGATGTTTATGCGGCTCTAATTGCAGCTAATCAATATGGTGAAAATTATTTATCTCAAAAAAATAAATAGTTTTTGCTCTATTTCCTAATAAAAAGAAGAGAAATTATTCGGTTAATTTCTCTTTTTTATTTACTTAATTTCTGATATGCCATTTTAACCAGAAAGTTAATTGGTTGTTTTTTTAAGAAAATATTGAAAAATATGATATGCAAGATTCTCTTTTAGTCTTGCTTCGCTGTATACAATATTGGGTTTTGATTAGCTTTTCCTGAATTTAGCGAATTTCAAACCAAAAGGAACCCTTTCAGGTTCCTTTAGTAAAAAGTTAAGGAGAGGGATTTTTTCGGGAGATAATTATAATGTGAAGTCGCTTAAATCGTCTTCACTGATTTCGGCGTCAATTTGTCCAACTAGATATGAGCTCATTTCTGCTTCTTGTGGCGCAACCTGTACGTTGTCGGAAACTAGCCAATTGTTGATCCAAGGAATTGGGTTGGATTTTACTTCAAATGGTAGTTTAAGGCCAACCGCTTGCATACGGATATTGGTAATGTATTCAACATATTGGCAAAGGATATCTTTGTTTAAGCCAATCATTGAACCACCTTCAAATAGATATTCAGCCCATTCTTTTTCTTGATTGGCTGCTTGTAAGAAGAGGTCATAGCAATCTTGTTCGCACTCTTTGGCGATTTCTGCCATTTCAGGATCGTCTTCACCGCTGCGTAGTGTGTTGATCATAAATTGGGTGCCGGTGAGATGAAGGGCTTCATCACGGGCAATCAGTTTGATTATTTTAGCATTACCTTCCATCAACTCTCGTTCTGCAAAGGCAAATGAGCAAGCAAAACTCACATAGAAGCGAATCGCTTCAAGGGCATTAACACTCATTAGGCATAGGTAAAGTCGTCTTTTTAGTTCACGCAAGTCGATCGTGATGGTTCGATTATTGACAATGTGTTTACCTTCACCAAGTAGGTTGTAATAGCTAGCGTAGCTAATAAGATCATCATAGTAACCGGCAATATCACCAGCGCGTTTTTGGATCTCTTTATTTGTCACAATATCGTCAAATACCACTGAAGGATCATTAACGATGTTACGAATGATATGGGTATAAGAGCGTGAATGGATAGTTTCTGAAAATGACCAAGTCTCTACCCATGTTTCAAGTTCGGGAATCGAAATTAAAGGGAGTAACGCCACATTTGGGCTTCGACCTTGAATGGAATCAAGTAATGTTTGATATTTTAAATTACTGATAAAGATATGCTTTTCATGTTCCGGCAAGGCAGCATAGTCGATACGATCTTGGGACACATCGACCTCTTCAGGACGCCAAAAGAAGGAAAGTTGTTTTTCAATTAACTTTTCGAACATTTCATATTTTTGCTGATCATAACGAGCAACATTAACCGGTTGTCCAAGGAACATCGGTTCTTTCAGTTGGTCATTGTGGACGTGTGAGAAGGTGCTGTAATTCATACTCATAATTGAACTCCTAAATTTGGTGGCTTTTCATGAAATATTCAGAAAAAGTAGCTATAGTAGGGATAACTAATTGGTTATCCACTACATTTAGTTTAGTGCTAAGCCGGGCAATTAAATTTTGCATGCTCCGCCTTCACAACCATCATCACTTGATGCGGGTTGAATATCCCCTTGAATATCTTCAGCACCATCGCGGGTGTTATGGTAATAAAGCGTTTTTACACCATATTTATAGGCTGTTAGTAAGTCAGCTAATAGTTGTTTCATTGGTACTTTGTCATTCGGGAATTTGGTCGGATCATAATTGGTATTCGCCGAAATTGATTGATCAACAAACTTCTGCATAATGCCAACTAAATGCAGATAACCGGTGTTATTTGGTATTTGCCAGAGTAACTCATAGAGATCTTTTAACTTGTTATATTCAGGTACCACCTGTTTCAAGATGCCATCTTTCGATGCTTTGATACTGATATAACCGCGAGGTGGTTCAATACCATTGGTGGCATTAGAGATTTGTGATGAGGTTTCCGATGGCATTAATGCCGATAAAGTTGAATTACGTAAACCATAGGTTTTAATTGATTCACGCAGCGATTGCCAATCGTAATGGAGTGGTTCTTTGGTGATACTATCCAGATCTCGCTTATAGGTATCGATAGGTAAGATACCTTGTGAGTAAGTGGTTTCATTAAATAGTGGGCAGGCACCTTTCTCTTTAGCTAAGTTATTGGAAGCTTTTAATAGATAATATTGCATCGCTTCAAAAGTACGATGAGTAAGGTTGTTAGCACTGCCGTCAGAATATTTAACACCATGTTTAGCTAAATAATAGGCATAGTTAATCACCCCAATGCCAAGGGTACGACGATTAAGCGAGGAGTTTTTAGCCGCTGGTACAGGGTAATCTTGATAATCAAGTAATGCATCAAGAGCACGAACCGTTAAGTCAGCTAGCTCTTCGAAATCATCAAGCGATTCAATTTTGCCTAAATTGAAGGCGGATAGGGTACAAAGCGCGATTTCGCCTTTCTCATCATTAATATTATTCAGTGGTTTGGTTGGTAACGCAATTTCCATACATAAGTTGGATTGATGTACTGGCGCAACTTGTGCATTAAACGGACTATGAGTGTTACAGTGATCGACGTTTTGTATATAAATTCGCCCAGTTGATGCGCGTTCCTGCATTAATAGTGCGAAAAGTTCTACCGCTTTAACCACACGTTTGCGAATATTCACATCCTGTTCATATTGATGATAAAGTGCATCAAATTTGTCTTGGTCAGCAAAAAAGGCATCATAAAGTCCCGGTACATCAGAGGGGCTAAATAGTGTGATGTTTTCGTTTTTGATCAGGCGTTGGTACATTAATTTATTGATTTGTACACCGTAATCCATATGTCGAACGCGATTTTCTTCAACTCCACGGTTGTTACGTAATACTAATAAACTTTCTACTTCTAAATGCCAGATTGGATAAAATACCGTTGCCGCACCACCACGTACACCACCTTGTGAACAAGATTTAACTGCGGTTTGGAAATATTTGTAAAAAGGAATACAACCGGTATGGAATGCTTCGCCACCACGAATTGAGCTACCTAAAGCGCGAATTCGACCGGCATTGATACCAATACCCGCGCGTTGTGACACATATTTGACGATAGCACTGGCGGTGGCATTGATAGAATCTAAACTATCATCACATTCAATGAGTACACAAGAACTAAACTGCCGAGTAGGTGTGCGTACCCCCGCCATTATTGGCGTAGGTAAAGAGATTTTAAATGTCGAAACAGCATCATAGAAGCGTTTAATGTAGGCTAGTCGAGTATCTTTAGGGTAATTAGCAAATAGACATGCCGCGACTAAAATATAGAGAAATTGAGCGCTTTCATAAATCTCACCGGTTACGCGATTTTGAACTAAATATTTACCTTCCAGTTGTTTTACCGCGGCGTAAGAGAAGTCCATATCTCGCCAATGGTCGATAATGTTATCCATCTGTTGAAACTCTTCTTGGCTATAATCTTCAAGAAGATGTTGGTCATAACGTTCACTCGCAACCAGTTTTTTTACGTGTTCGTAAAGCGGTGGTGGAGTAAATTGGTTATAGGCTTTTTTACGTAAATGGAAGATTGCTAAGCGAGCAGCTAAATATTGGTAATCAGGTGTATCTTGAGAAATTAAATCTGCTGCCGCACGAATGATGGTTTCATGAATATCGGAAGTGCGAATACCATCATAGAATTGAATATGTGAGCGTAACTCAACTTGAGAAACCGACACATTATCTAACCCTTCCGCAGCCCAAGTAATCACTTTATGGATTTTATCAAGGTCGATGGGTTCTTTTTCGCCATTACGTTTGGTTACCAATATTGATTTGTTCATTTTTCATCCGTTTATCTATTTTTAATAGCGCTTATGATAATTGATATTTATCAAAATATACAATATATAGTGCCTATTAATCATTTTATTACTATATATAGTGTGTTTAATAAACAGCGATTTTAAATTTATTAACGAAAATCAATGATTACGGCTACAGATTAGTAAATGGCGTGGATTTTATAAAAAAAGGTAACAGTAGGTAGTAGCAGTAGAAAGTAATAATTGTCTATGATAAGTTTTACCTATGAATAAATAGAGTTCGAATATAAAAGGCAAATTTAATGAGTATTGATATATCTACACAAGCTATTTTTATCTTGGTTCGCATTGTTGCCATGGTGTTTGCTATCATATCGCTGTAAATCACACTATCGATTAATTGTAGTATTCAAGCCTAAATTTGAAATATTGGCGTTATTTATTATCTGTTAATTAGTTATTTTTATAACACTCACAAGTATATTCTAAGTGCATATCACCATTTTCTATTTTGATCTTCTACTTGAATATCGCAAATAATTTAATATTAACTGAAGTATGAATATTGGTTTAATTTTTTTAATACTAGGCGCTAACATCGTAAAATTAGGCAAAGGGTTGTCGCTAGATATCTCGGAATTTCACATCAAAACGTTTATATCTTTTTTTTCAGTTTTAAAAAAAATTACCACAAATGAATAATACTAAATAAAACCAAAGTACAAAAAATCCACTTTTCAAAATTCCTTCACTTTATATCCTCAATATTTTATTGCTTTTTCATTTTCATCCTTAATTATTCCAATTGTATTAATTATGAAGTAACAATCCTTTTTACATCATATAGTTAATCAATATAACTAGATTTAATAGTCATAGTGAATAGATTTACTTACAATGATTGTTAATCATTAAGAAGGTAGCGTCATGTTAATTAACAGGATTAAAATCAAATTATGTGTGAAATGGTTTATTAAGTTTATTACATTAATAGTTAAAAACTTAAGTTGGCGACAAATATAGCTATCATTATTCAATTACATTAGTTAAATTAAAAAAACTGATTAAATTATTTAAGATTTATAGCGTTGGATCAGGCTGGCCTTATTTTGTGCTTCTAACCAAGCGAGTTTTTCAGCGTAATTTTTTTCAGCACCACGTTGTGTTGGATGATAATATTTGCTATCAGCCATTTCAGGGGGAAAGTAGTTTTCACCCGCTGCGTAGGCATTAGGCTCATCGTGGGCATAACGATACTGAGCGCCATAACCTAAATCTTTCATTAAACTGGTTGGCGCATTGCGTAGATGTTCAGGGACGTCATAATCGGGTTTTGATGTCGCATCTTTCATCGCTTGGTTAAATGCAAGATAAACCGCATTGCTTTTTGGTGCGCAAGCAAGGTAGACAATTGCTTGGGCGATAGCTCGTTCGCCTTCTGCAGGCCCTACTCGAGTAAAACAGTCCCAAGCAGCTAAGGCGACTTGCATTGCTCTTGGATCGGCATTACCGACATCTTCTGATGCAATAGCTAATAATCGGCGTGCAACGTACAGCGGATCTCCTCCAGCAGAAATGATTCTTGCATACCAATAAAGTGCGGCATCAGGAGCCGATCCTCTAATTGATTTATGCACCGCAGAGATGAGGTCGTAATAGCGATCGCCTTGATTGTCAAATCTTGCACTACGTTCACCAATGACTTCTTTGAGTAATTCTGAGGTGAGTGTTTTGCCATCTGACATATCAACCAACAATTCAAGTGTGTTGAGGGCTCGTCTCGCATCACCACCAACAAATTCGGCAATCTGTTTTTTGGTTTCATCAAGCAAGGTAATGTTTCGCTTGCCATAACCACGCTCAGGATCATCCATCGCTTGTTGTAAAATTTGTTCGATATCTTCGTTAGTTAATGATTTGAGAAAATAGACTCTAGCCCGCGATAAAAGTGCTGAATTTAACTCAAAAGAGGGGTTTTCAGTGGTGGCACCAATAAAGGTTACCGTACCATTTTCCACATAGGGTAAAAAAGCATCTTGTTGACTTTTATTGAAACGATGAACCTCATCAACAAATAAGATGGTTCTTACTCCTGATTGTTGGTTAATTTTTGCGCGCTCAATTGCTTCGCGGATATCTTTTATACCGGACGTAACAGCTGATATACGTTCAACTTTGGCGTTAGCATGGTGCGCAATGATCTCAGCTAAGGTGGTTTTACCAGTACCAGGGGGGCCCCAAAGGATCATTGAATGTAAATGACCAGCTTCAATAGCTTTTGGTAAAGGTTTGTCTTTACCTAGCAGTTGGCTTTGACCAATGTATTCAGATAAATTACGTGGACGCATCCTTGCTGCTAAGGGTTGAAATTCATCTGAGCTAAATTCAAAAGAGAGACTAGGCATGGTGCATCGTTATCCAAATTTACAAAATATGGCTATTATATACTGCTTAACTGATAAGTGAAAAAGAAAAGAAAATATCTTTCCCCGCTAATAGAAAAACGGTAATATTTTGACCTAAATGAGTTATTAAAATACTACACTAAACAAAACGAATAAGGATTGGTAATGAAGAAGTTTTTAATCTTAATCGGATTACTAACAACTGCTTCAGCATGGGCTGGAGATAAAGAAGTGTTACAAGAACGATTAGCAAAAATTGATGGATTTTATGCCCGTTTTTCTCAAGATGTCAAAACGGCAGATAAACAACCGGTTCAACAAGGTAAAGGTGATTTATGGGTGACAAGACCTTATTACTTTAATTGGAGCATGACTGAGCCAGATGAAACATCGATTATTTCTGATGGGAAAAATATGTGGGTATATACTCCAGCGGTTGAGCAAGTGAGTGTAATGAGTTTGAAAAAAATGGTAGATAATCGTTTAATGTTACTCATTACTGATAGTCATAATCCTATCTGGAACACCTATACTGTAACACGAAAACAGGACTCTTTTACGCTTAAACCAACTGACGGTTCTAATCAAGATTATGTTATATCGGTTTTACCTACAGGGATGATTTCCAATTTTACGATTATTGAAGAGGATGGTCAGCGTAGTTTTTATGATTTATCTAAACAAACTTTAGGTAAAGTTCCGCTTGATAAATTTAAATTCACTCCACCAGCTGGGGTAACTATTGACGATCAGCGATGATTAGTTAACAAAGATTGTGGAGATGTCTTAAGTTAGCGACATCTCCAACATAACTACTTATCCAAGATAACTTTATCGGTTAGGTTTTTGCTTTTTTCAGGGGTTATTAATAGCGTTAGTAATGAATGTAGCGATTTCGAATGCTTTTCAATAATGCTATCCGCTAAGATATTGTCACCTCGTGAATGCGCATTATTAATCTGAACTTGATTGTATTCATTTAGGGCTCCGGCTGTAATCATTAAGTATTTTTTTAGTGTTGTTTCAAGTTTACCGTCTAAAAAATTAATATGTTCGGCAGCAAACTCAAAAGATTTTGGTTTAAAAAATAATAACGATTCGCTATTGCCTAAACTATCGAGAAAAATAAACTTCTTCTTTTTTAGCTTATCGGAATAATGTTCAATCATTTTAAGACCATATTGATTTGAACATCCGCCGTCATATAGCACAAAGGCAACTCTCTTTTTTTGGTATTTATTCATTTTATTTATTGTGTTTAACATGACCAAAATACTTGAAGTATTACAGACAAAATTCTTTTTATTGGAAATACCATTTTTAAATTTCAAAATAATATAGAAGGCAGATAGGGTAACGATGGCCGCTAGTGCGCCCGATATACTATAAATTCCTGATGCTTTAATATTGGGAAGAAAGATAAATAGGTTCAGGCTTATTGCGATAGCCAATAGCATGAATACTGGGATTAGTCCCCCAAAGTAGCGTCGCTTATTGAAACGTTGTTCAAAAGCAAAAATTTTAGTCAAATTAAAGTAATTGACGCCAGTATCATAATAGGTACAAACAATTACATCTGCGCTATCTAAATCGCCAATATAAGCATTATAGTAATTTTCATACTTTTTTTTAGCTAATTGTAATTTAGCTATTTTTGCATCAACATAATAACCTAGCTGGATTAACTCTTTAGAGATAACTCTTAAAAAAGCTATTTTTTCTCTATATGAAAACCGTTTGCCAAATAAAACGCAGTAGCGAAATATTAAATCTTTTAAACTGTTCATAGGCACTTATATCACTCAATTAGAAAAATTAGAAAACTATATGAATGACTGATAGCCGTTTTATCACTATCAGTCATTATTAGTAATTCCCTAATTTATTTCATTTATTAATAATCGTCATTATTTATAACTTTTTTTGACGCTTGAAGTTCTGCAATGACATCTCTAATATCTTGTTGACCAGCTTCAATAATCGCTAAGGTGAGATCCGATATTGTTAAGAAATCACGATTACAAACTGCGGTTATCGTCATTGGTAAATTCATACCCGAGATCACCCGTATATTCATACCTTGTTTTTCCCATTCTGGAATGCATGCCATTGAAGCATTGTGTGGCGAGGCACCATACAAATCGACTAAAATAATCACACCATTACCAGAATTTAACTGTTCAGTTTTTTTTCGGATATTAGTTTTCAATTCTTCAATGTCTTGACCGGGAATTAATGCTAATGTTTCAAACTGCTCAGCTTGACCAACAATCATCTCAACACTATCTTTTATTCCCTCAGCCATTTTTCCATGACTTATTAATAAGATTCCAATCATGTTAACTTCCTCTTACTTAGGAAAATAGTTTAACGGCTTCAGCTAAAGTTACTTTTTTTAGTGAAGGCGTTGCTTGGAAAAAAATATTCATGTTAGGGTAACGAGTTTGTAAATCCACTAATAGATCTAATTGCGCTTGGGTTATGGCAACTTGACTAATCACAGGTGTTGTTCCCGGCGACTGTGGAATTCCGCCAAGATTGAGATTTTCCACCGGCACACCACCTTTAATAATTTTATGCATAACTTCAATACTTTTAGTAATTAGCATGACATTAAAATCGTCGTATTGCCTATCCTGCCAATATCTTATTGCACCATCTTCTTTTAATACGCGGATTTTGTAACCGGTACGTGATGCTGCACCCAAAATAATATTTTTAGTAAATTCATCATGTGCAGATACATCATCAGCAACAAAGAGAGCATTTGCACCAACTGACTTTGAAACATTGGTCGCAACTTGTCCATGAATTAACCGACTATCTACACGAGCTAAAACAACTTTACCCATAATTAAGTTTCTTCCTTTATATAATAAGTTAACTTACAAAATCCCTATTGCGGCTAGCACACCTAAAATTACCGTGAGGCCAATTAAAGCATTGGTAACTTTCAGTCCTTTTTTCGCAAAATAGAGATATAACCCACTAACAACAACTAACGGTAAAATTCCCGGGAGAATCTTATCTAGTGTTTCTTGGATAACGAAGTTTTTGCCAGAGAGTTCAAAAGAGAGACTTGAGGTGACTTTAATATAGTTTGCGGCCAAAATCCCCATCATGAATAATCCTAGGATAGATAACCCCTCAATTAGCATTTGCATACTGTTACCCACCACTTCAGTTGCTGCGTTTCTACCAAGTTTGAAACCTAATTGACTGAAGTAATAACCAATCATTATTTGATACAGCGAAAATGCAATGAATGGGAATAAAGCACCTATTGCCATGCCTTCTTGCGCCCATGGTAGGGCGATTGCAATAAATATATATTGCATAGTGCCTGAATCTATGGAGTCACCGATGCCGGCTAATGCTCCCATTAATCCAGCTTTAGTGTTATATAATAAATTATCATCAATACTAAGTGGTTTTCCCTCATAAGTATCGTTAGCGCGGACAGATTCGAGCGAAGCCATGATACCGGTGATAGTACCGCCACCCCAAGCTAACTGGGTGTTAAAAAATAATAAATGTCTTTGATAAGCAGCAATTAAATCATTTTTATCTTTATAAAGTTTTTTAAGAATTGGCATTAATGCCCACAATAGTGAGGCGGCAATATAGCGATCAAACGCATGTGGAATTTCGTTTGCATAATAAAATCTTAACCATGCTATCACGACATCTTTTTGGGTGATCTCTTCAGGTTTTAAATTGATACTTTTTTGTTGAATTTCTGTCATAGTATATACCTTCTAAAAATTTGCTTATTAATCTGATACTATTAATAATCATCTTCGTCTTGATTAAACCCTGTTCCTTCACTACCAGAACCTAAATTATCTTTAATCGCATTAAAGGTTTCAGATTTAGCTAGAACAAAAATGAAAGCAATAATGGCACCAAGAATCGCATAGGTGACCATAGTTATACTTAGTGGTTTGGCAATAACCGCAACAAAATAGGCTAATAGGAAGAAAATAATATAACTACGTTTACCGATAACATAGACAGTTACAGCTATACCTACAGCGGCTAAACCTCCGCCAATAACGTTAAGGATATGGAATATAAAACTACTTGAATTTGTTTTGATTAAATCTGCAATAAATGGGGCGCCATAATATAAAGCAGTAAACATAAATGGTATAAAGATAATGAAAGCAATGATAATCGGAATACCAATAATTGAGAAAGTTAATCCGGTACTACTACCTTTGGCTGCAAATTTGTCAGTGAATCGTTGCATAGCAAATGTATTTACGAAAAATCTTAATTGATATAAGTAAGATCCCAATAGACCGACAGGTACCGCAACACCAACAGCGGTTTCCGGTGACATGTTACCGAGCAGTGTCACAGGTACGGCTATTGCCGTTGCAATTGCAGGTTCGGATGGCATTTGCCCGCCCGGTGAAAAAACTCCCATATAAATTAACTGGATAGCTGCTGTGGCTATCATGGCATTATGAACATCATTAAATACTATACCCACTACTAAACCAGTCATCATAGGTGAAAATCTGAGTGTAGTTGTCGCACCGCCAAGAAAGGCTCTTGACATAACTAGCGCTATCCAAATAGCAACTAGTAATGCTTGAAGAAAAGTTACATGCATATATTTATTCCATTGTTTAAATATTTATTGTGATAAGTTAATAAAAAACACATCACATGACTTGATAACTAAAATTTATTCATGTAGTTATTCATGTGGTTATTTATGCTAGCAGGCTAATTTTTTGGCGCCTTCTACTGCCTCTTTAGCCAATGTAGTTATTCCTAAGAAATTTCCTTCGCGAATAAAATTAGTTGGCACAAACCAAGAACCACCAACACAAATTACATTTTTAAGTGATAGATAATCTCGGTAGTTGTTTAGATTAATTCCGCCTGTTGGGCAAAATTTTGCATCTGGAATTGGACCTGCAAATGCTTTAAGTGCGGCTATACCGCCATTTATTTCAGCCGGGAAAAATTTAAATGCCGTTAATCCCGCTTCTTTAGCTGTCATCAATTCGCCCATTGTTGCTATACCCGGAATTACCGGTACCGGACCTTCAACAGCTGCTTTTAGAATAGCTGGCGTTAATCCTGGCGTGATAATAAACTCAACCCCCGCTTTTGTGACTTCTTTAAGTTGTTCAACCGAGGTGACCGTTCCTGCGCCTACTACAGCCTCAGGAACTTCTGCAATAATTTTTTTAATTGCCTCAAGCCCACATGAGGTACGTAAAGTCACTTCTAACACTTTTACCCCTCCAGCAATAAGTGCTTTTGCTAATGGCACGGCATCATTAACATCTTCAATTACAATTACCGGAACTACTGGCCCTAAAGATAAAACTGCTTCTGCTGATTTTTTCCAATTTTTCATGTTATTAACCTCTTATAATGAATAAAATTTTATTTGTCTTATACCAAAATCATCAATATTGAATATATTGACTTTTCATGGTTAATCTTTACTGATTTACTGAATGTAATGGCTTATTGCCGTTAAGTACTCTGACAACGTCTTGCGCTGCCATAACTAATGTTTTTACAATGGCATCTTGGGTAAATGCCCCTGTATGCGGTGTTAAAATGACATTTTTATGATTAAAAAATCGAGAATCGGTGAAAGGTTCTTCAGTGAAGGTGTCTAGGCCAACACCGCCGACATAACCACTGGTTAAAGCATCATAGAGATCATCATTATTAATTAAATCTCCACGCGCGGTATTAATGATGTAAACACCTTTTTTCATTTTGCTGATGTTTTCTTGGTTGATCATTCCTCGAGTTTGTTCGGTTGCCGGAAGATGCAGGGAGATAAAATCTGCTAATTCGAATAACGGTGTCATAGAGTCATAATATGTCACACCATATTTTTCTTGAAGTTCTACATTCGGATAGAGATCATATGCAATAACCTTCATACCAAATGCCGAACAGCGTATGGCAAGGTTTCGACCAATAGAGCCTGTTCCGAAAATGGCAATAGTTTTACCACTTAATTCAACACCATCTTCTCTTTTCCATGAGCCAGAACAGACACTTGTGTCCATAACATGAATTTTACGCGCCAATCCGGTAATGAAGGAAAAAGCAAGTTCACAAACCGATAAACTGTTTGTGCCTGGCGTAACGGTAACGACGATGTTATTTTTTTTTGCGGCGATTAAATCTACACGATCATAACCGACCCCGTTTCGGGCAATGATTTTTAAATTTGCTGCGGCATTAATCACGTCAGAAGTTATAAAATCTAAACCAGCTATAAGCGCATCAATATCTTTTACTAAAGGTATTAATTCTTCAGCTTTTAATGGTTTATCTGGAGTAACAATGCGGATCTCGTGTCCGGCATCCTCTAAAACTTTTTTGGCCGCATCGCATGTGGCAAATGCTCTAGCGGTGGTTAAAACTACTGCCATTGGTAGTGCTCCTATTCATCTCTAGATCGAGTTAATTTAATTTTGGTTTTAAAAAAATAACTGCTGGAAATTGCTTGAAATTTCCAATGAAACCGGTTTCTTTTGCAAAGAAACCGGTTTCATTAGTTATTTATATTTTTTGAGTATATTAAATTGGAAAGGTAAAATCTGTTGGCGAGATCACATTTTTAAAAAAAGTATAAAAATAGATCAAATTTAAATAACTTTTATATTAAGGCCTAGTTAACGCAATTATTAGCCTAATTTTTTAAGAAGATCTGTTTTCTTGAATCTATTTTTAGTGATTACTTTGATTGTGATCTATTTTCTGCTATGCACAAGTAATCAGTTTTTGGCGTTTTGTAAAACTTAGTGTTATTGGCTCATGCAAACCTATTTTGATGATGGTTATAGGGTCATGTTGGTTAATTTTTGTAATATACCTATTATATCTATCTAGATATTTCTAATTAAAAATAGTTAATAATCATCAGTGATTAACCGTGATAGTTAGCTATACTTTCTCCTTCAATATATTGGACAGGAAGTTCAACTACATTAGAGGATATGAGTTTTCCATTTAACCGTTTGAGTAATATTTCTGCGGCAATTTTTCCCATTTCGAACTTCGGTGTTAAAACCGATGATAGTTTGGGATTTACTGATTGTCCGATATCATATCCATGAAAACCGGCTATGGCGATTTGTTGAGGAATAGCAATATTACGTCGTTGGCAGGCAAAAAGTACCCCTAAAGCAAGACTATCATTGCTGCAAAATATGCCATCAACTTGCGGGTATTCATTCAATACTTGAGTGAGTAATTGTTCGCCAAGTGTATAAGAAGTGACCTCATTTGATAAGATAGTAAAGGTCTCTAAATTATGTTCAGCCATTGCCGCTTGGTAACCATCTTTACGTAAAGTGCCTCTTTCATTTAATTGACTACTTAAATAGACAATATTTTTTTTGTTGGTTTTTATCATACGTTCAACCATATTTTTTGAGGCTTTAAAATTATCATAGCCAACCGCCATATCAATACAAGGGCTAATACAGTCCATTATTTCAACCACGGGGATGTTGGCTAATTGGATCATTTTCAGAGATGCGGGGGAATGATTTCGTTCCGTGAGAATTAAACCATCAATATTATAAGACAGTAGCGAACGTAGTCTCATCTCTTCTTTATCTTTGTGACGTCCTGTATGGGCTATCATGACTTGATAATTATTTTGGTCAGTAATTGTTTCGATACCTTGTAAAACTTCGGTGAAGATTTGATTAGTTACTGACGGCAAAATGACACCTATTGCGTGGCTTTTTGCATGGGATAACATATTGGGGACTTTATTGGGTAAATATCCTAGGGTTTCTATAACTGTTGAAATGCGTTTTTGTAATGAGGGTGATACCAGATCAGGCGTATTCAAATAACGACTTACTGTTGCTTTACTTACTCCAACTTGTTTAGCAATATCTAATAATCCGGTTCTTTTCTTTATCATTCTTATACTCATTATTGTGCTTCATAAGCGCGACTATCTCACGGAAGTGAATGTTTTTTATATTTTAATGCGGGTATTTTATCATCATTTTATTTCTTATCTACTATCATTAATATTTGTTAAATTATCATGAAGTTGTTTTAAATATTTATCTTCGAAATTATTATTTGTGTTGCGATCAATGATGTTAAAAAATCTTTCCAATAAGTTAATATAAAAAATTATGATGATATTTAAATTTTTTAGTTTAAAAAACGCCACATTTCTGTTTACTCACATTAAAAGTAAATAGATGAATATTTAAACGTCATAATCGGCTAATTGGCTATAACCTAAGCTACAGTTTTGTCATGTATTAATGGCAAATTATGTTATCTATTATCCTGACGTTAATTATAACGTGATGATTATCAATAGGTTATAAATTGACTTAACTTAATTTTTCATTAATACTTATCACCGGATTATCAGAAAATAGATAGTGATCCCGTTTGGTCTCAAAATCTTCACTTGCGGCATCAAATAACATTTTTTTGGTATTTTCTAAATGTTGCCACATAGCTAGTTTGGCCGCTTTAGGATCGCGATTAATGAGCGCTTCTAATATTTTATCATGTTCTTGCCACCAACTTTCAATGTCTTGTTGTTGTACATGTTCATGCAGTTTTTTCCACATAGGGTTCAATGTTCGTTGTTGCCAAGCTTCTTGAACGATGGTAATTAAAGCGGTATTGCGGGTGATCATGGCAATTTGCGTATGGAATTTTAGATCCCAATCTGAATCCCGATAATGATCTTCTTTTTTAGCGTTATGCTGAATTTCTAATAATTTGACGATGTCGTCTTTAGTGATTTGTGTTGCTGCAAATTCGGCAATATTACTTTCAATAAGTTGACGGGCCTGTAATAATTCAAATGGTCCTGTAGTTGAGAAATTTAGCCCTTGTGAAGCGGTTAGGACATTGGGTTGTAAACTATTGGCGATAACATGAATCCCAGAACCTTTTCTTGCATCAACATAGCCTTCAACTTCTAGCATGATGATGGCTTCTCTGACAACTGAACGGCTTACTTTTAATTCTTCACAAATCAATCTTTCAGATGGTAGTTTACTTCCTACCGGATAAATGCCGTCAATAATTCGGTTTTTAAGTTCTGTGGCGATAACTTGGTAAAGTCTTTGATATTCGTTCTGTTGTTCAGTCATGATGAATTTTGTATAAGTCCTTTAAGTTTTTTTCAGACTTTTAAAATAACATCTAATTGCTTCAAATTAAATAATATTCCTGCATTTTTTTAATAAAGATTTTTGTCAGCTAACTTTATTTGGCTAAAAAATATCCCTTTAATTATTATGGGTATAGAAGATTTTTGTGATGTATGTCAACTTTTTTAGTTGTCAGGCATGTTATTATACGCCAAAATATCTATATATATTTAGGAGCAATTAAAGATGTACAAAACGATAAAAAACCTGCGATGGTATATGATAGCATTAGTCACCGTAGGGACAATACTTGGTTACCTTACTCGCAATTCAATCGCGGTAGCCGCCCCAGTTTTAAACGAAGTGATGGGGTTAACAACTCAACAATATTCATATGTGGTAGCAGCTTACTCAGCTTGTTATACCATTATGCAACCAATTGCCGGATATGTTCTAGACTTGTTAGGCACAAGAATGGGGTATGCAGTGTTTGCTATTCTATGGTCAGTATTTTGTGTAAGTACTGCATTTTCCGGTAGTTGGATCGGACTGGCTTTTGCTCGAGGTGCGGTAGGGGCAACCGAAGCGGCAATGATTCCGGCTGGACTCAAAGCAACCAGTGAATGGTTTCCTGCTAAAGAAAGATCGATTGCGGTTGGTTGGTTTAATTTAGGTTCGTCAGTGGGGGCAATGATTGCACCGCCATTAGTTGCTTGGGCAATATGGTTCCATAGCTGGCAATGGGCATTTATTCTATGTGGTTTATTAAGTTTTATTTGGGGAATTTTTTGGTTAATTCTTTATCGCCATCCAACAAAACAGAAACGCCTTTCTGAAGAAGAGAGAAAATATATCTTATCTGGTCAAGAAGCGAGTCATCAGACATCAAATACTGAAAAATTACCAACGAGTAAAATTTTAACAAGTCGACGTTTTTGGGGGATCGCTTTACCAAGATTTTTAGCCGAACCTGCCTGGGGGACTTTTAATGCTTGGATTCCATTATTTATGTTCACCGCTTATGGCTTTGATTTAAAACAAATCGCTATTTTTGCTTGGATGCCGATGCTTTTTGCTGATGTTGGCTGCGTCCTAGGTGGTTATATGTCACCATTCTTCCAAAAACATTTTAATGTAAGCTTAATTAATTCAAGAAAAATGGTAGTGACAGTTGGTGGCGTTCTTATGATTGCCCCTGGTCTGATAGGTTTATTCTCAAGCCCTTATGTTGCAATCTTTTTATTCTGTATTGGTGGTTTTGCTCATCAAGCATTATCCGGCGCATTAATTACTTTATCTTCTGATGTATTTGGCCGTAATGAAGTTGCAACCGCAAATGGGTTCACCGGTATGGCGGCATGGTTAGCAAGTACTATTTTTGCCCTTATTGTTGGAGCACTTGCAGATACTGTTGGATTTAGTCCGCTATTTGTGATTTTATCTTGTTTAGATCTATTAGCTGCGTTAGCGGTTTGGACAATCTTAAAAGAACCCGCAGCAGATCAAAAATAATTAATAAATTAATTAGATTATAGGAGTATATACTCCTGTAATCTTTAATAGTTAACTACTATTTATGGAGAATAAAATGAGTTTTTTAACTGAAAACTTTTTACTAGATACTGAATTTTCTCGTCAGCTTTATCATGATTTTGCTGCTGATCAACCGATTTTTGATTATCACTGTCACTTACCACCAGAACAGATTGCTAAAGATTATCAATTTAAAAATCTGTATGACATCTGGTTAAAGGGTGATCATTATAAATGGCGTGCAATGCGTACCAATGGTGTTGCTGAAAAATTCTGTACTGGTACTGATGTGAGTGATTTAGACAAATTCAAGGCTTGGGCGGAAACAGTTCCTCACACCATTGGTAATCCTTTATATCATTGGACTCATTTAGAACTGCGTCGTCCTTTTGGAATTGATAATGTTTTATTATCACCAGCTACAGCAGAGCAAATTTGGAATAGTTGTAATGAGATGTTAGCCACACCGGAATTTTCAGCTCGTAGCATTATGAAAAAAATGAATGTTAAAATGGCCGGTACCACTGATGATCCTATCGATGATTTAGCTCATCATAAAACTATTGCCGAAGATAGTTCATTTGAGGTTAAAGTTTTACCAAGCTGGCGTCCAGATAAAGCATTTAATATCGATTCGGAATTTTTTGGCCAATATATGGAAAAACTTTCTGCGGTAGCCGATGTGGAAATTGCTAACTTCCAAGCGCTTTGTCAGGCATTATCTAAACGAATGGACCATTTTGCTGCTCATGGTTGTAAGATTTCTGACCATGCATTAGATACCGTTGTTTATGAAGAAGCCTCTGAAAAAGAGTTGGATACCATTTTAACTAAACGTTTATCTGGTGAGGTTTTAACCACTAAAGAAGTTGCTCAATTTAAAACGGCAGTACTTATTTTCTTAGGTGTTGAATATCACAAACGTCAATGGGTTCAACAATATCATATCGGCGCATTGCGTAATAATAATTCAAGAATGTTTAATTTAATGGGGCCAGATGTAGGGTTCGATTCTATTAATGATTCACCGATTGCGCAGCCACTTTCTCGATTATTAGATGCCCAAGCAAAACAAGATGCGCTACCTAAAACGATTTTATATTGTTTAAATCCTTCTGATAATGAAATCCTAGGTACTATGATTGGTAACTTCCAAGGTGCAGGTATTCAAGGAAAAATGCAATTTGGTTCTGGTTGGTGGTTTAACGATCAAAAAGACGGCATGATTCGTCAAATGACACAGCTTGCCCAACTTGGCTTATTAAGTCGTTTTGTCGGTATGTTAACAGATAGCCGTAGCTTCTTATCTTATACTCGCCATGAATATTTCAGACGTATTTTATGTCGCATGATTGGACGTTGGGTTGAAGATGGTGAAGCACCACGTGATATCCAATTATTAGGTCAAATGGTTAAAAATATTAGTTTTGATAATGCTAAAAACTATTTTGGCATTGAACTAAGCTAAGAGCATTAAGTCGTTGTAATTAGATTAATTAAAGAAGAGTTAGAGTAATGAAAACATTAAACAGAAATGATTTTCCGGGTGCAAAATATACGACTCGTGTTGTTCAGTTTGGCGAAGGTAATTTTTTACGGGCATTTTTAGATTGGCAGTTAGATATTCTTAATGAGAAAACTGATCTTGATGCGGGTGTTGTGGTGGTTCGACCGTTAAATACGGACTTTCCGCCATCGTTAAGTATTCAAGATGGTTTGTATACCACACTGGTTCGTGGTTTAAATGAACAGAATCAAGCAGTGAAGGAGTTTAGATTGATTCGTTCAGTGAATAATGAAATCAATGTGTATACTCAATATGATGAATATCTTGAGTTAGCTAAAGATCCGAATATTCAGTTTATATTTTCAAATACTACCGAAGCGGGCATTAGTTATGTTGAAAGTGACCAATTAACCGATAAACCTGCAACTAGCTATCCAGCTAAATTAACCGCATTTTTATATGAAAGATTTGTTCATTTTGCGGGTAGTAAAGAAAGTGGTTTGATTATTATCCCTTGTGAATTAATTGATTATAACGGCGATGCACTTAAAAAATTAGTACTAAAATATGCCAACCAATGGAACTTGTCAGACAAATTCATGCACTGGCTTGAAAATGATAATTTATTCTGTTCCACCTTAGTTGATAGAATTGTACCAGGTTATCCGAAAGCGCAAATTGCTGAACTTGAAGCTGAATTGGGCTATAAAGATAATTTTATTGATTCAGCGGAATATTTTTATCTGTTTGTTATTCAAGGACCTCAATGGTTGGCAGACAAGTTATGCCTAGATAAATGCGATATAAATATCAAAATTGTTGACGATATCAAACCATATAAAGAGCGTAAAGTGGCCATTTTAAATGGTGCCCATACCGCTTTAGTGCCTGTTGCTTATTTATCGGGTATTGATACTGTTGGTGAATCAATGAATGATCCACAGATCTTATCTTATATTAAAGAGACTATTTTTGAGGAAATTATTCCTGTTTTAGATTTACCTCATCAAGAATTGGTTGATTTTGCTGACTCAGTGATTAGTCGTTTTAAAAATCCATTTATTGAACATCAATTGATGTCAATTGCCTTAAACAGTATGACTAAGTTTAAAACCCGTATTCTTCCTCAATTAATCAATTATCAGCAAGAGAAAGGGACATTACCTAAACATTTAGTCTTCTCTTTTGCGGCATTAATTGCATTTTATCGAGGTGTACGTAATGGGCAAAACTATCCATTACAAGATGATGCAATTTGGTTAGAACGTTTTAATAATAGCTGGACAGCCATTGCTGAAGGCAAAAGTTCATTAGAAGATTTAATCAAAGTAGTATTAGGTGACACAGCTCATTGGCAGCATGATCTATTAAGTATTCCTCAATTAGCACAAACTTTAACACACTATTTAACTGTCATAACCGAAGAGGGGATGCGTCAAGCAATTGAAAAATGTGTTGTTGGTAGCGAATAACATGAGTGATTTAATGGTTAAATATATAAAAATCAATAATAAAGATAATGTCGGTGTGGCATTATCTGATTTAGAAGCACATGAAAAAAATATCGTCGTTGATGGGCAGGTTATTGACCTACAAGAGCCGATTAAACAAGGGCATAAGTTTGCGCTTATCGATATTGAGCAAAATGAAAATATTATTAAATATGGTTTACCAATAGGCCATGCTACCCGCTTAATTAAAGCGGGTGAGCATATTCATTCGCATAATTTGAAAACCAATTTAAGTGATATTAATGATTACCAATATCAACCTACTTTATCAAAAAATGAGTTGTTGCACGAGATAGCTGATAAAGAAGTGCAAATTTATCGACGTAAGAATGGTGAAGTTGGTATTCGTAATGAACTCTGGATTATACCAACGGTAACTTGTATTAACGGGATTGCAGAACAAATAGTTAAACAGTTTCGTGATGAGTTAAATAACCAATTATCAATTGACGGTATTACGGTACTTGAACATCCTTATGGATGTTCTCAATTAGGACAAGATCATCAAAATACCAAAACTATTTTACAAAATTTAGTTAAACATCCTAATGCTGGTGCGGTTTTGGTGATAGGACTTGGTTGTGAAAATAATCAGGTTTCTGAATTTAAGGCTGATTTAGGAGAGTATGACGAGTCTCGAGTTAGATTTTTAATCGCTCAACAAGAGAGCGATGAAGTTGAATCAGCGCTAGTTCATTTAAGAGAACTTTATGCCATTATGCAACAAGATAAACGCGAAGTAGGGCGTTTAAGCGAATTGAAATTTGGCTTAGAGTGTGGTGGTTCAGATGGTTTTTCTGGTATCACCGCCAATCCAATGCTTGGTCTGTTTTCTGATTATGTTATTGCTCACGGCGGCACGAGTGTGCTTACTGAAGTACCAGAAATGTTTGGTGCTGAAAATATTTTAATGTCACATTGTATTGATGAGTCCACTTTTGACAAAACAGTACATATGATTAATGATTTTAAACAATATTTTATTGCAAATAATCAACCTATCTATGAAAACCCTTCTCCTGGTAATAAGGCTGGTGGCATTACAACGTTAGAGGAAAAATCTCTCGGTTGTACCCAAAAAGCCGGCGGTAGTGAAGTTATTGATGTACTTAAATACGGTGAAATGTTAACTAAACATGGACTGAACTTACTAAGTGCACCAGGTAATGATGCAGTAGCTACTGGCGCGTTATCAGCGGCTGGTTGTCATATGGTACTCTTCACGACAGGCAGAGGAACGCCTTATGGCGGTATTGTGCCAACGGTCAAAATTGCAACCAATACTCAATTGGCAGATAAGAAAACCAATTGGATCGATTTCAATGCCGGTAAACTTATACAGGGTGTATCAATGCAATCTTTGTTGTTAGAGTTTATTGAGTATATCGTTCAGGTTGCTAATGGCAAACCAACACGTAACGAAATCAACAACTTCAGAAACTTAGCCATTTTAAAAAGTGGTGTAACTCTCTAAGTAAAAATAAAAAAATAAATATCTATGTCATTAAGTCCTTCGGGACTTAATGCAAGGGATCTTTTTTTGTATAAAAATTATAGGAATCTTTTATGGGCAAAAGAAAAGAGAATAAAATTACATGGTTAGTAAGATTCTCCTACGGTAGTGGTAATTTAATTGGTAGTGGCGCATTAGCCATTAGTGGGGCTTGGTTACTCTATTTTTATACCACTTTTTGTGGTTTAAGTGTGGTGCAAGCAGCATTAATTTTTTCGATCGCTACTTATTTGGATGTCATACTCAATCCATTGATGGGCTTTATTACCGACAACTTTTATCAAACTAAAATCGGGCAACGTTTTGGTCGGCGGCGATTTTTTATTTTAATTGGTATACCGTTGATGATTATTTACCCTATGCTATGGATTGATGGTATGGGATTTTGGTACTACTTAGTTACCTATATTTTATTTGAGATTATTTATACCAGTATTATGATCCCATTTAATACCTTACCGGTAGAAATGACCGCTAACTTCTCTGAACGTACTTATTTGACTGGTTCAAAAGCGATGTTTGGTAAAGTAGCTAATTTCTTAGGTGCCGCAATACCGGGGGTATTTTTCTATTTCTATAGTAAAGAATCAGCAACACCATTTTTATTAACCGGCATCACTTATGCAACGATCATGATGCTAGCGTTAATTCTACTCTATTGTAATAGTTGGGAAAAACCTAAAGAAGAAGTAAAAGATGAATCTGTTCATAGCTTTTTTGAAGCTATTAAAAAGCTTTTCATCGACATATTATCAACCTTCCGTATCAAAACATTTAGAACCCATTTAGGCATGTATCTATTTGGGTTTGGTGCTGAATGGTTGTTTACCGCGGTATTTACCTATTTCATCGTATTTAGTTTAGGTGAACCTCGCTCATTTGTAGCTTCAATGAATTCATTAAGTAGTATTTGTCAGTTGGTTTCTACAGCATTTTTTATGATGTACTGTGCTAAAAAAGGCTTTAAAAAACCATTTATTATCGCACTTTTAATTGTTATTTCATCAATGATGGGGTATGTCGGTATTTATTACTTTAATCTACCACATATTACCTGGATTGTAGTGGGTATTACTATTTGGTTTGGCTTGGGGACTGGTGGTGTTTACTATATTCCTTGGAGTGTCTATGTGTTCCTTGCAGATGTAGATGAAGTGGTAACCAATCGTCGTCGTGAAGGGGTATATGCAGGTGCAATGACGATGGCTGGTAAATTAGTTCGAGCTTCAATTGTTTTTGTACTTGGTGTGATATTAAGTGCTTATGGATTTGAATCGAAATCACATATTCAACCACAAAGTGCGATTGATGCTATTAATGGTATTATTTTGTATGGGGTAGTTGGTATGGCATTAATTGGCGCCTTTTTCGCTTGGCGAATGAAGCTTGATCACGCTACTCACTCCATCATTATTAATGAAGTTGCCCGTATCCGCCAAGGTGGCAAAATGGAAGATGTTACTCCTGAAACCCGAAAAGTGGTTGAAGAACTATCAGGGATCGCTTATGACAAATGTTTTGGTAATAATAACATTGGCTTTAAGCAAAAAGAGACCACAACGAAATAAAGAAAATATTTATCAGGATCAGGCTACTGATCCTGCGGTTATACAATACAACAGCAAACATTAGAGCTAAATTACCAGGTTTATGTTTGTAAATATAGAAGGGACAAACTTATGACGACTATATCTGTAAAAGATTTTGGCGCTATTGGTGATGGCAAATCAATCAATACTCAAGCTTTTGCCAAAGCAATTGGGCATATTGAACAATTAGGTGGTGGAACGCTAATTGTTCCTGTTGGTACCTATTTTACTGGAGCAATTAAGCTTTGTAGCAACCTAACATTGGTTATTGAACAAGGCGCAACTTTACTCTTTTCTGATGATGCTAAGGATTATCCGGTGGTTAATTCTCGTTGGGAAGGTGTTAAGCAAGATGTGTATATGCCGTGTATATATGGCCAAAATATCAAAAATGTGGTTATCACCGGCAATGGTAAGATTGACGGAAATGGTCAAAAATGGTGGCATATATTTCGTCATGATCGAAGCAATCTTAAATACCCACGACCTTATTTAATTGGTTTTGATTTTTGTGAACGAGTTACTATTGAAAAAGTCTTTCTAACCCAATCACCGAGTTGGACAGTCCATCCGATGGAATCAAATAATGTCGTTGTCGATAATATTTCAATTCTTAATCCGGCTGATTCGCCAAATACCGATGGTATTAACCCTGAATCTTGTCGTAATGTGAGAATTTCAAATTGTTATATTGATGTTGGCGATGATTGTATTGCCATTAAAGCCGGCACTGAAGAAACGGCAGAAAAAAGCCCATGTGAAAACATTTTGATTACTAATTGTAATATGATTCATGGGCATGGTGCCGTGGTTCTTGGTAGTGAGATGAGTGGTTGCATCCGTAATGTCACAATTACTAATTGTGTATTCCAAAAAACTGATCGCGGAGTAAGATTCAAAACTCGCCGAGGTCGAGGGGGCTCGATTTCTGATATCACATTTAGTAATATTGTTATGGACGAAGTTCTATCTGCTTTTGTGATGAACTATTACTACTATTGTGGTCCGAAAGGGAATGATCCTATTGTTTGGAATAAAGAGCCGATGCCAATAAATGAAGCCACTCCCGCTTGCCATAACATCAGTTTTTCAAACATTATTGCTAAAAATGTACGTGCTTATGCTGGCTTTTTATATGGTATTCCTGAATCACCAATTTCGAATATCTCTTTTGATAATATCCGGGTTTCAATGCAACAAAATGCACAACCAGGCGAAGTTGATATGTTTAAAGATGTCAAACCTGAAGCGGGCAAAGGATTCTTTATTGAGAACGCCCAGAGCGTGTTATTTAATAATGTAATTATCGATAATATCGTCAGTGAACCGCTATTTGTTAAAAATAGTGAAGATGTTCATGTTAATCAATCTTTTGTTAAGCAAGATGGTAAATTAATTAGCTTGAAAGCTTAAGTATGATCGCTAAAATAACCGCGGCATAGAGTCAGCGGTTATTTTATTTTTATTTGTGAGTACTATTCAGTGACGCCATTTTTGAAAATGGTTAAATCACGAAATTCATTAATTTCATTACATGTCTGTTTGCCATTGGTTATATCGACAATTAAATTAATAAATTGATCAAGTAATTGCTCCATTTTTATTTCATTGACTAATTGACCAGCATCAAAGTCTATCCAATGTTTTTTTCTTTGTGCAAGAGCCGAATTTGTCGATATTTTAACGGTAGGAACTATTCCGCCATAAGGCGTACCGCGACCGGTTGAAAATAGTACCATATGACAACCTGAAGCGGCTAAAGCACCTGTTGCCACTGCATCATTGCCCGGAGCGGATAACAAATTAAGCCCTGATTTTGCAAGCATGTCGCCATATTCTAAAACATCCATAACTTTACTCATTCCGGCTTTTTGGGTACAACCTAGTGATTTATCTTCAAGCGTTGTAATGCCACCAACTTTATTACCTGGGGACGGGTTTTCATAAATGGGTTGGTTATATGACATAAAATATCGTTTGAAATTATTAATCATGCTTACCGTTTTGTCAAAGACTGATGAGTCAATACAATGAGACATTAATATCGTT
The DNA here is from genome assembly GCF_003202915.1 of Gilliamella apicola. Lineage (GTDB taxonomy): Bacteria > Pseudomonadota > Gammaproteobacteria > Enterobacterales > Orbaceae > Gilliamella > Gilliamella apicola_Q. The sequence continues at coordinate 124,562 of NZ_QGLP01000006.1, read as the reverse complement.
TCTGCACCAAACATTTCAGGTACTTCAGTTAGTACGCTAGTGCCACCATGAGAAATAACATAATCTGAGAATTTTCCTAATAAAGGATTAGCTGTGATACCGGATAAACCATCGGAACCACCGCATTCAAGTCCAAATTTGAGTTCACTTAACTTACCAGTCTCGCGTTTATCTGATTTCATAGTTTGATATAGCTCATGTAAGTAACTGACCCCTTGTTGGATTTCATCTTCAACTTCTTGGGCAATCATGAATTTTACTCGGCTACTATCATATTCACCCAGACTCTCTTTAAAAGCATTTAGTTGATTATTTTCGCAACCTAATCCGATTACTAACACCCCGCCGGCATTGGGATGCTTAACCATGTTTTGTAATATTTTTTTAGTTGCTTGATGGTCGGCTCCTAACTGGGAACAACCATAAGGATGAGAAAGTAAGTGAATACCATCAAAGAATGATTGATTGAGTAAAATATCTTGCTGAATTTCAGACAAAAATTGTTTGCGTATTTGATTGGCAATACCATTTACACAGCCAACAGTTGGAATAATCCATAATTCGTTCCTAATTCCGATATCCTGGTTTTTTCTTCGATATATTTTAACCTCTCTATCAGGTAAGGTAGTTGAAATTATTTCATCAACTGGTTGATATTGATATTGATTAAGTTCGGCAAGATTGGTTTTTATATTAAATGTGTGAACATGTTCACCCGCTTGAATAATTTGGGTAGCATGGCCAATTGGAAACCCATATTTGATAATGTTTTCACCAATTGTTATTGGTTTAATGGCTACTTTATGTCCAAAAGGTATATTTTGTAATATGGTTACTTCGTTCTGCTGCTTCGCGTCTTGGTAGATTACTTTATCGCCCGGATACAATTCTTCTAATGCAATAATAACATTATCATTGTTATTAATTTTAATTGTTTTTTTCATTCATTCTTCCTTTAAATACGCATTTCCGTTACTTACTAATGAAGTAGTAACGGAAATGATTAAAAGAGTATTTAATTTATTTTTATCACTGATTTTAATCGATTACTTGGATCATCCCGCATTTCTTTGAAAGCATTTTCAGCATTTTCTAATTCGTAAACATCGGTAATGATTTTTTTGACGTCACATTTTCCTGAGCAGACTAAATCAATTAATTCAACAAAATCTTTTTTCAATGCGTTACGAGAGCCAAATATATCTAATTCTTTGGTTTGAATTTGAGTAAAGGCAAAGTCTAGTTTTTGTTTACTCACGCCTACTAAGCCAACTCTACCTCGATATGCGGCAGCATCGATACAATTTTGGAATGTTTGTGGTAACCCTGCACACTCAATACAGACATCAAAGCCATCGCCATTAGTGATTGATTTAACACATTCTGCAAAATCTTCCTTATCGGTTCTAATAATGCCTTTTGCCCCTAGTGAAAGCGCTTTGTCTAGTCTTGATTGCATTACATCACTAACATATACCTCAGCCCCTTTTAATACTGCAGCCATGACAGCAAACAAACCGATCGGCCCAGCACCGACAACTAATACTTTATCGCCTTGTTTAACCGCGGTGCGTTGAACTGAGTGATAACTAATGCAGAAAGGTTCGATCATTGATAATGTTAAAGCATCTAAGCCTTTACCATCATAAATACGCTCAATTGGCATACTATAATATTGTCGGAAAATACCATCACGTTGAGCGCCGAGTGTCTGATTACTGGTACAACAGTTAACAAATCCACGTCGGCATGAATAGCATTTACCACAATTGAAGTAAGGATTTGCGGTAACAATCATACCTGGTTTTATACCATAATCATTATCGGCAACTTCAACGACTTCGGCTGAAAATTCATGTCCCGGGATACGAGGATAACTAGCATAAAGGAAGGTTCCTTTATAGGTGCCCATATCGGAACCACAAATTCCGCCATAGAGTACTTTTAGAATTGCTTCTCCTGGCTGTAATAGCGGTTTATCCATTTCCTTTACTTCAACCTTACCGGGTTCAGGAATTACAATATATTTCATTTTAGTCATATTTTTTGCTCCTATAATTTAATTTTTTGGAATATAAAGTTTGATATCGTTTGATAAAATCTTTTCGAGATACTCAGTGACTAACTCTGTTAACCCAGCAATTTCATTTAAATTACGGTCCCAATGCTCACTTAATCCCAAAATATTAGTGACGAGTGCTTTGCAGTCATTTTTATAGAGAGGTTGCCACTGTTTAAATTTATCGAGTAAATGAGCATCATCAGTGAGTTCAATAGCTTGACCTTGATATTCGCCTTGATAAAAGGCGATAAGCGCCGCTAATGAAAATGAAATGTAAGTTGGTGGTTTTTTGAATTTTTGACTATAGGTCAATAATTGTGGCAATAAGCGAGTTTTAAATTTTGTTAATGAATTTAATGCAATAGACATTAATTCATGTTTAATAAATGGATTTTTAAATCGTTTTAAAACTTCGTCAGCGAATTTTTCTAGCTCTTGTTTATCTAATGATAGTGTAGGTATGACTTCTTGATTAAGTAAATTCTTGATGAACGTTGCAATTTGCGGATCGTTCATACTTTCGCCAACAGTGCGTAAACCAGAAAGATAGGCAACCGGTACCATGGCGGTATGAGCACCATTTAGAATACCAACTTTTCTTTCTTTATATGGTTTGATATCTTCAACGACTAATATATTGAGATCGACCTGATCTAATTTCAGTTTTTGTTTTAACCAATTTGGACCTTGGATAACAAACAAATGAAAATATTCACCGGTATCTAAAAAACGATCTTGATAACCAAGGTCATTTGCAATTTGTAGCGCTTCGTCTTTTGGATAACCGGTGACGATACGATCGACCAGTGTTGAGCAAAACGTATTGTGTTCATTTATCCAAGTGATGAAATCATCATTGAGTTGCCATAATTTTGCATATTTAAGAATTAATTCTTTTAATTTATCTCCGTTATAATCAATAAGTTCACATGGGATGATGATTAATCCTCTGTTTTTTTCACCTTTAAAAAATTGGAAACGGTGATGTAAAAAAGCTGTTAATTTAGCTGGGAATGATGATGGTGGTGTGTCAGTTAGTTTATCGTTATTATTAAAGGATATACCGGCTTCAGTGGTGTTAGAGAAGATAAACTCTAAATCGGGATTTTCAGCAGATTTTAAAAATTGTTGGTATTGTTTATAAATCAATATTTCTTGGTTTACAGAATAAATAATTCTTGGTGTGGCTATCGTTTCACCTTGTTCGTTAATACCTCGAATAATGGTGGTATAAAGACCGTCTTGTTCATTGATAGATGGTTGATGGGTATCAATTGGTCTTGCAATCGTCACACCACTATTGAAGTCGGTTTTCTCATTGAGAATATCTATAATCCAATCAACAAAAGCTCTTAAAAAATTACCTTCGCCAAATTGAATTATTTTTTCAGGGTATACCGGTCCAGGGAAATTGGTTCGATTTAATTGTTTATTCATATAATGTTCTCTTTATCTAATTGATTAGTAGGTAAAGAGAACTATAAAAGATGACAAATTATGCGATGTTTTTTTTTAGTGGTTTCGTGTTGAAGATATAACTTTTTTGTTTTTTATCTGTTTTTTATTGCTGATGTTCTTCCAATTGATTCTTGCATTGACTTTTTAGCAGTATTGAGATGTCGACATAATGCTGTTGTAGCTGCTTGCTCATTTTTTTGTAGAATTGCTGTTAACACTGCAATATGTTCAGATACGGCAATACTATTTCGTTGTTTTAAATCACTACTATCCCATTGATAATGAAAATGAAATATGACGGATATTAAATCAAAAGATTGCATGAAAAAAGGGTTGTTATTACAAGATAAAATCAGTTCGTGAAAATCGCGATCAAGCGTTGAAAATAGTCTGTATTCATGTTGTATATTGGTTTGAAGTTGTTTATGTCGTTCTAATAACTCTTTAGCTTTAATCCAGTTGATATGATCATAAGGTTGAGCCATGAAGGTTTTAAGGGCAAAAACTTCTAATATACAACGAAATTCATATAATTTTTCAGCATAGTCATTAGCGAAGGTTTCTAATTTCCATTCGCCTTTTTTTACATTATCAATTAGTCCATAATGTAAAAATCGTAATAAAAATTCACGGACTACAAATGGGCTAACATTGGTATCTTTAGCTAATTGGATTTCATTAAAATTATCTCCAGGTAGGATTTTTTTACTATTGATTAAATGGTAAAAATAGTGCTCAAATTTTTTATCTTGAATATTCCTTTTTTCAAATACACATGCAATTTTATCTTCTGAGGTTGGTTGTCTTAGTTGACGATATTCTCCTTCTTCAAAGACTAAAATTCCGGCTTGACATAAATAATCTAATACCGCTCTAATTGTCGTGCGACTGACATTAAAAGCATCAGCAAGAATTGATATAGAAGGAAGAGGAAAAGATAATATTTTGTTATTGATGCAATCAATAAATTGATTAATTGTATTTTGTCTTAATGTTTTACTTCTGCCCATATTACGTTTCTCAATAATTTTTTAATATAAAAATTTGAGTTTATAAAAATTCTACACAAAAGTTTTGGTAGAATTTTCAGACATAATGGTTAATTTCCTAATGTTATTAAATCGATTCGTTTACGGTAATCGGCTTAATATCTTTTAATACTAATAAATAAACCAATGCGCCTATTGCACAAGCGCATCCAGAAACAACTAAAGCATACATAAATGAACCTGTTGCTCCGATAATGTAGCCTGTTACAATTGGTCCTAAAATACCACCACAATTTGATACGGTATTTTGAATGCCGCCTAAAACTGATGTCATATTTCTTGGTGCAATATCTCCAGGTAAACACCAGATTGCTGAACCAGCAAAAGCTAAACCTATATAAGATATACATAATAACATCATCATAACTGATATCGAGTCGACTAATCCAGCAAGTGAGATTGAAGTTGCAACTAGCATGCCACAAACTAAATTCACTTTTCGGGCAACATTGATATTATTGGTTTTTATATAAATAAAATCAGTTAGCCAGCCACCAACCCATTGGCCAATTATCCCACATAGCGGAGGTAGCATCGCTAGGAAGCCCATTTCTGTTAGACTTAAACCTCTTTCTTTCATTAAGTAAGTAGGGAACCAAGTAATGAAAAAATAGACAGCATAATTAAGCATGAAGAATCCAATACACATAGCAACGACATTTCGGTATTTTAATAATTGATACCATTTCATTGGTTGTATTTTGTCGATTCCTTCTTTTTTTACTTGTCCATCGCGAATGTATTTAAGTTCTGTTTCACTAATCTTCGGATGTTGTTCAGGGTCTTGATAGACACATAACCACCAAACCACCCAAATCAGTCCTAATCCTCCGCAAATAAAGAATGCCGCATGCCATCCCCAACAAGCAATGATCCAAACAACCAGAGGCATGGCAAAGGCGGTACCAAATCTTGAACCACTATCAAATAGTGAAGTGACACGTCCTCTTTCTCTATCTGGGAACCATTTTGCCGTTATACCACCATTACAAGGGTATGCAGCTGCTTCTCCAACGCCCATAAATACTCGAGCAAAAATAAAGCCAATAGGTGTGGTTGCTAATGCTGTTGCACCTGTGGCTAATGACCACCAAGTTACCGAACCAGCTAACGTCTTTCGCTGTCCAAATCTATCCGCAAGGAAGCCGGCAGGTATTTGGCAACATGCATAACTTAAGAAAAATGCAGACATTATCCATCCCATCGCTTCAGGTGAAATATTTAAATCTGTAGCAATAATAGGTGCAGCAGCAGACATTACAGTTCTATCTAAATAATTAATTATTATGGCAAATAGCATAAGTATTGCTATATGAAATCGAACACGACTATTCTGTTTAGGCATAAAAAACCTCTTTTTACAAATGGTTAAATAATATATTCGTTTAATCATCATTATTAATAATTGAACTAGTAAAGGAGTAACTTTTAATAAGTTATTTTTTTAATAATGATTATTTTGATATTAAAAAATTATTAGCTTTAGATAAGGAATTATTTCCTTGATTGTGGTTGGGATAATATTTTTCTGTTTTTTATCTGTTTTTTATAATCATTGCGCTGTTAACAAATTAGATTTTTTTAGGATAAATAAAATAATTTTGAAGTTGATCACATTTATCCAATAAAGCCGTTAAAGCTAAATTTTTAGCTATTCATACTCCAATCAGTACTTAACTCTTTATAGGATAAATTATGACAAGTGCATTTTATAAAAAACCAACTTATTGGTTTGCTTCGTTTTATAGCATTATGTATTACGCGGCAGGTAGTTTTGTTTTTTCTTTTTATGCAATATGGCTTAGTAAAGAGATTGGTTTAACAGCAAAACAGACCGGTATTATCTATTCTTTTAACTATTTTATCTCGTTAATTATCATGATTATTTATGGTGTGTATCAAGATAAATTAGTTTTAAAGAAACATCTAATTTGGTTTCAAAGCATTATCATAACTTGTGCAGCGCCTGCGCTGATTTATGTTTATGAACCGCTGTTACGACATAATTTTTATGCTGGGGTTATTTTTGGTAGTTTCTTCTTAGGTTTTGGTTGGGTTGCCGGTATGGGCCTAATCGATTCTTATTGTGAAAAAATCAGCCGGGCGTTTGATTTTGAATTTGGACAATGCCGAACTTGGGGCTGTATCGCCTATGCTGTTGGTACCTTTATCGCCGGTATATTGATTAGTATTAATCCACACCTTAACTTTTGGGCTGCTTCAGTAGTCGGTATCTGTTTTATGGTATTAAATCTGAATTTCAAACCAGATTTAAGTAAATCATCGGCAGCTGTATTCCAAAAGAAAGATAAACTAAGTTTTAACGAGATTGTCTCAGTATTTGGTCTTAAAAAGTTTTGGATATTTGTGGTTTATGTACTTGGTACTTATAGTTTGTACAACATTTATGATCAACAGTTATTTCCAGTCTTTTTTACTCAGCAATTTACTGATGTAAATGATGGTTATCGTCTATATGGTGTTTTAAATTCTTTCCAAGTCTTTTTAGAAGCAGCAGTTATGTTTTGTGTACCATTTGTGGTTAATAAAGTTGGTGCCAAAAATGCATTAATCTTTGCGGCATTTATTTCTGCAACTCGAATATTTTTAACCGGACATGTGGAAAGCATTGTCATTATCTCAGTAATAAAACTGATGCACTGTTTGGAGATCTCAACTATTTTAGTTTCAGTATTTAAATATATTGATAATAATTTTAATTCTCGTCTATCTGCCACCGTGTTTTTAATCGGTTATCAAGTAGCTGGCTCAGTAGGGGTGATATTGTTCTCCACCTATGTTGGTGATTTCTATGATACTGAAGGTGCAGCTACCACATTTAATTATTTAGGTTTAGTTGTTTTAGGCTTCATGTTATTTGCTGTGGCTTTCTTAAGCCGTGATAAAAAATCAGACACCCCAGAAAAGGGTAACGGAAGTAAATTAGGTAAACAAAATTTATAGTTTAATTGATAAAATTTGATAAAACATATTAAGGATACAAAATGAATATTTTTGATTCAGTAACACAATTTCACTTTGAACAAACCAGAACGATTTCGCCTGAAAATTTGACCGGTGAAAAGGGTAAATCGTGCATGAAAGGCAGTGCTTTAGGCCCATGTAGGAAAGGGCAAGGCTTTATATCTATTCCTTCTGGTGAAAAAGTCACTATTGCTGAAATCACTGGTCCAGCAGAAATTCGTCATATGTGGTTTACTTTAACTGATAAAACACATCGGGGCAGTTTTGTATTGCGTGATGTGGTCATTCGAATTTATTGGGATGATGAAACCGTACCTTCAGTGGAAAGTCCTATCGGTGACTTTTTCTGTAATGGTTTTGGTGCCAGATGTGATATTAATTCAATGCCAATAGTCGTTAACCCAACAGGTGGCTTTAATAGTTATTTTAGAATGCCATTTAATAAAAAAGCGCGAATTGAGATTCATAATGAACATGAAGCTGATTTACAGCATTTCTTCTTTACCATTAATTATGCGTTAATGCCAAAACCGTTTGAAAATCCACTTTACTTCCATGCTCAGTGGCGTCGTCAACGAGTAACTAATTATGCTCAAGATTATGTTATTTTAGATAATGTTCAAGGTTATGGTTATTATGTGGGTACTTATTTAGCGCTTACTGCTTTAGAGCGTTATTGGTGGGGTGAAGGGGAATTTAAATTTTACCTTGATGATGATAGTGATTATCCAACACAACATTCAACAGGTTCGGAAGATTACTTTGGTGGTGCATGGGCATTTCATAATCGAGATAGCCAAGGACGTCCAAAAGCAAAATGTTTCCAAACGATGTTTATGGGTTACCCTTATCAAACAAACCGTGATGCGACGCGTGACTTTTTCCAAACAGGTGATTCCAATCCGGTACATGGCTTTGGTGACGATGGTTTACCAATGCATGGTTTATATCGTTGGCATCTTCCAGATCCAATTGCATTCCACAAAAATATCAAACTGGCGTTTCAACAAATCGGTAATGATGATATCAGATTGTATGAACGTTGTGATGATATTGCCAGTGTTGCTTATTGGTATCAAAGTCCATCGGTGAATAACAATCCGGTATTCCCAAATAAACAACAACGCACCCCACGTTAATATTAAGGTGATTCGTATATGGCGAGTAATAAACTGAAAATTAATGATATTGCTCGTTTGGCTGGCGTGTCGGCAACGACCGTCAGTCATATATTTAATAAACGAGATAAAAAATATCGTATTTCTCCGCAAACTCGGCAAAAGATTTTATCGATTGCTGAAAAATACAGTGATCAACCTCATATTCGTCAATATCTGATTAAGGCTAACAGCACTAATACGATTGGTGTCATTGTCCCCGATATGTCAAATTCATTCTTTTCGATGTTTTTGCATCATCTTGAGTCCGCTTTTCGGCAAAAAAATATTCAATTACTTATTACTTGTAGTCACTATAATAAAGAGGTCGAAATTAAAGTGGCGCAAAATTTAGTCGAGCGAAAGGTTGATGCCATGATTGTGGTAACGTCATTAGATAGCGACCAATTTTATGTGGATATCAATCAAAAAACGCCGGTACTGCTGTTTGACCGTTATTTAAAAGATACGATACTGCCTTTTATTACTAGTGAGTCGTTACAATCGGTAGGTGATTTAATTAAGCCTTATGCTAAGGATTTAGATGAATTTTATTTTATTGGTTGTGATATTCAGTTAACTTCAATACGAGCTAGGCTAAACGGGTTTAAGCGAGGTTTAGAAAGTGTAGGCTTAATGGTAAAACCAGAATGGATTGTCAGTGATGATTATTGCCCAAATAAAGGCTATGAATTAATCAAAGGTGTTCACGAAAGATTAGGTCGAGTGCCGAAAGCTATTTTCACCCCTTCCGGTAATTTATTGGAAGAAGTATTAAGTTATTTAGTTAAAACTAAAATTGATCCAAATCAGCTATACTTATGTTCTTATGATTACAATAACTATTTGAATTATTCTTACTATCCAATTGACGCTATTATTCAAGATATCGAAACTATGGCGCTAACTTGCGTCGATGTGATTGATGATTTGTTACATTTTAACGAATTAAAACATCATGCATTTTTTATTGAACCACAAATTATACGCCATCGTTAAGTGGCATTTTTTATTAGCGATTGGCATTTTTCATTATACGAGCCTTATCAACTTGCCATTGACGTTCTTTGATGTCAGTGCGTTTGTCGTACTCTTTCTTACCTTTTGCTACGCCAATTTTTACTTTTGCCCACGCATTTTTCCAGTATAAAGAGAGTGCAACAACAGTGTACCCTTGTCGATTTATCTGTCCAAAAAGCGAATTTAACTCACGCTCTTTTAACAACAATTTTCGTGTACGCATAGGCTCACACACGACATGGGTAGAGGCGACATTCAATGGTGTTATGGTTGCACCAAAGAGCCATGCTTCACCATTTTTTAGTAATACATAACTATCACTAATATTCGCTTTGCCCGCTCGTAGTGATTTAACTTCCCAACCTTGTAGGGATAAACCTGCTTCAATTTCCTCTTCAATAAAGTACTCATGACGCGCACGTTTATTTAATGCAATGGTAGCCGAACCCGGCTTATGTGATTTTTTCTTAGTCATAATGTGCGTTATTATAGAGTTACATGATACTATATGCCACTAATTTTAACTTTTAATTTGATTATTATGGCACATGTTTTTCATGAAGTGATCGAGCCTTATTCGATTCAGCAAATGTTTGCATTGGTGAACGATATAGCTAGATACCCCGAATTTGTTCCCGATTGTATCGCAACTGGGATTATTAGCAAACAAGATAATTATTTAACCGCATTTATTGAGGTTGAAAAGTTAGGCTTTAAAAAATCTTTTACTACGATAAATCAGATCAATGAACCAAATTCAATTGATATGGCGTTGATAGATGGCCCATTTAAACATCTAAAAGGGCGATGGCAATTTACTGAGCTTGCTGAGCAAAAAAGTAAAATTAGTTTTAGTTTAGATTTTGAGTTCAACAATAAAGTAATGAGTGCTGTTTTTACGCCAATATTTAAAGAAGTGATGAGTAACATGGTTAAGGCATTTTCGCAAAGAGCAAGGCAGATCTATTAATATGATAAATATACAAGTGGTATATGCACTACCTAACCAACCGACAATCATTGATTGCGTGGTTGATGAGCAAACTAATATCTTGCAAGCGATAACAAAATCCAATATCTTATCAATATGCCAAATTAAGTTAGATGAGCATCTTGTTGGCATTTATGGTAAACGTTGTGAACTTAGTGAACCAGTCAAAGACGGTGATCGTATTGAAATATATCGAGCATTAATCAATGATCCCAAAGAGATAAGACGAAAAAAAGCTGCATTAAAAAGTCATAAATAAAGTGAAGGAAACTGAACTCAATGCATAATATGCTAATTGAAAAAATTGAAACTTTATGCAATAAACGTGGTATTAAGCTGACTACTCAGCGTAAAACCGTTCTAGATATCATGCTTAAAGCGAATAAAGCCATGAGCGCATATGATCTTTTAGACCTCTTAAAGGTCACCGAGCCTCAAGCAAAACCACCAACCATTTATCGAGCGCTTGAGTTTTTACTTGAGCAAGGTTTTATTCATAAAGTGGAATCAACCAATTGTTATATTATTTGTCCGCATTTTCAGGATCCGCAACATATATCAATTCTATTTATTTGTGATAATTGTCAGCAGATTATTGAAAAACACTCTGAAGATATTGAATCGCAACTTAAACAACTCGCTAGTCAAAGTCAATTTTCAATAACTCATAGTGTGCTTGAAATTCATGGAATTTGTCACACATGTCAACCTTAATCTTTTTTTTGTGGTTAACTAATATCGCTTGCGACACAGTTGGCCAAGTTGCCTTTAAATATGCGGCGATTACTTCTAATGATAAACAGGGTTTAAATTATTGGCAGAAATTATTTGGTAATATGTGGTTATGGTTAGGTTTTGGGGCTTACCTAATTGGTTTCGTATTTTGGTTGGCATTTTTAAGTGAAGTCTCTCTGTCGAAAAGCATACTATTAGGTTCTTTTAATATTATTACGGTAATGATTGCTGGGCGTGTGTTATTTAAAGAATATTTAACGCCATTTCGTTTAATTGGCATTTTTTTTATTACTCTTGGCGTCGTACTAGTAGGATTAACTTAATGAAAAAATTTTATATTATTGGTTTTATTTTACTGCTTTTTTTTGATACGTTTGGGCAAACCTGTTTCAAACTTACGGCGCTTTCAGCACTGCCGTTCGAAATGGATATTGCTTGGTTATTGAGAGTTTTTAGTCATGGTTGGGCTTATTTAGTTATAATTGGTTATGCTGGAGCATTTATTACTTGGATGGTGTTATTGCAAAAAGCGCCAGTTGGCCCTGCGTTTGCCGCTTCTCATCTACAAGTAGTAACAGTTATGCTTGTATCTGTCATTGCTTTTAACGAGCAAATTACCTTATCGCGACTACTAGGTGCTTTGTCTATTATTGTGGGAATTATCTTTTTGGCATTGGCGGAACAACGTTTACACAAAAATCCTGCAAATTAATTATTTTTGCTATTTTCAGGAATCAAAATAATCTAGATATTGATTCCTGATTTGCTTTAGGAAATAATATTTTCTATTTCAATTAACTAACGATCTCGCTCCATCACAATTAGATAAGCTTCACGTTGCCAGAATAAGAATAAGCGACGCATATCTTTTTGCATTGTAATTACCCGCCAGCCTTCTTTGGCAGTATCATTTAAAAAAGCGGAAAATTTGTCAGCATTTGAATTAGCTGCACCAAAAACTAATGAAGACAAAGCGCCTTCTTGATAAATAACTACTTTATATTCTTTCATCTATTTTTAGAACCTTATTAAAATATTATAATAAAACAAAAAAAATTCCTAACATAAAACTACATTAAGAAAAATCTTGTACACAATATACTTTTTTGGTCATTTTATCCAGTATATAAATTAACAATATTTACAATTGAAAATTATTAGCTAGTTTCCAATAGTAATATTCAGATTTACAACGTATGAATAAAGTCATGCCAATACGTGGATGACGCTTGGATTTCAATATGGCAGTTATGTTGAAAAACGTTATGCAAAAATTTGCATAATGAAATAAATTAAATTTGTTTATCTAAGTTTTTAAGCATTTCGATAATTGGTCTATTCGCATCTGGAAATTCATCGGCATTGAGATCTTCCTGATCTATCCAACGACTTGGTTGTCCTTCTTTAGCGAAAGGAACGCCATCCCACTCTTCTACTAAGTAAGCATGAATAGTGATATCACGATCATCATAACTATATTCAAATGTTTTTAAAAATTGAGATTGTTGAATATGAATATCAACTTCCTCTGCTATTTCACGTTCTAAGGTTTGATAAGGTGTTTCACCAACTTCGATTTTTCCTCCTGGAAATTCCCAAAAACCAGCAAGATGAGAGTCTTCACCGCGTTGGGTGATAAAGATTTGGCAGTCTTGTGAACGAATGATACCTACAGCTATTTCAGTATGTTTTCTCATGATCCTATCTATATGTGATTAAAGTTAGGGAAAGCTACTGCTTTCCCATTTATTTGTTATAACCTTAATCGGTTAATTAAACATCAATGATAGTTAATCATACTAAATTTTTCAGTTAATTAACAGCACCATGACAATGTTTATATTTTTTACCTGATCCACAAGGACAAGGATCATTACGTCCAACTTTTGCTTGAGCGCGAACAATCGGTTGTTGTGAATTTGCAGGTTGCCCGTTGTTGTCTCCATCCATGCCACCAATTGATTCGTGATTAGCTTGCTGTTTTGCCATTAATCTTTCGATTTCAGCTTGGCGTTGACGTTCGGCTTCATCAACTTCTTCTTGTGAACGAATTTGTACCCGGCTTAATATACCAATTACGTCATATTTTAGGGTGTCTAACATGTTGGCAAACATATTGAACGATTCGCGTTTGTACTCTTGTTTTGGATCTTTTTGCGCATAGCCGCGTAAGTGAATACCTTGACGCAAATAATCCATTGCCGCTAAATGTTCTTTCCATAATGTATCAAGTGTTTGCAACATAACACTCTTTTCGAATTGCCTAAAGGCTTCGGAACCGGCAGCATTTTCTTTTGCGAGATATTTATCTTGGGCGAGTTGTAAAATACGTTCGCGTAAGGTCTCCTCATGAAGATTTTGTTCTTCATCCAGCCAGTTGGCAATAGGTAACTCTAAATCAAAGTCATTTTTTAAGGCGGTTTCAAGTCCAGGAATATCCCACATTTCTTCTATAGATTGTGGTGGAATATATTGATCAATAACAGCAGTAAATACATCGCCGCGTATTGAATCAATGGTATCTTTGATATCTAAGTTATCTAATAAATCGTTACGTTGGCTATAAATAGCTTTACGTTGATCATTGGCAACATCGTCATATTCCAGTAATTGTTTACGAATATCAAAATTGCGGCTTTCAACTTTTTTCTGAGCATTGGCGATAGCTTTAGTGATCCAAGGATGCTCGATAGCTTCACCCTCTTTCATGCCAAATTTACGCATCATATTGCCAACCCGTTCTGATGCAAAGATACGCATTAATGGATCTTCTAATGACAGGTAAAAACGCGATACCCCCGGATCACCTTGACGACCAGCACGACCACGTAATTGGTTATCAATACGACGAGATTCATGACGTTCAGTACCTAAAATGTAAAGTCCGCCAAGTTGGATAACTTCTTCATGTCTAACTTGCCATGTTTGTTTGGCTTTTTCGATATCGGCATCCGTTGGATTTTCTAATTTTGCAACTTCACTTTGCCAATTACCACCCAGCATAATGTCGGTACCACGACCAGCCATATTGGTTGCAATCGTTACTGCACCTTTACTACCTGCATTAGCAATAATTTCTGCTTCTTGCGCGTGGAATTTGGCATTAAGTACATTATGCTTGATACCTGCTTTTTTAAAGGCATGAGAGACAAGTTCTGATTTTTCGATTGAAGCAGTACCTACTAAAACCGGTTGTCCGCGTTTAACGCATTCTTGTACATCAGTTACAATTGCATTAATTTTCTCTTTTTCTGTCATATAGACCAAATCAGGTAAATCTTTTCTAACCATTGGTCGGTTAGTTGGAATAACAATAGTATCTAGTCCATAGATTTGGTTAAATTCGAAAGCCTCAGTGTCAGCAGTCCCTGTCATACCGGCTAACTTTTCATATAAGCGGAAATAATTTTGGAAAGTGATAGATGCTAACGTTTGATTTTCGTTTTGAATTTTAACATGTTCTTTAGCTTCTACTGCTTGGTGTAAACCATCAGACCAACGACGTCCATCCATGGTACGACCTGTATGTTCATCGACGATGATGATTTCATTATCTCGAACAATATAATCTACATCACGGTGGAATAGATGATGCGCTCGAAGAGCGGCATTGACATGGTGCATCAACACAATATTACTAGGCGCATATAGTGATTCATCACCTTTCATAATACCTTGTTTGATTAATAGCTCTTCAACTTTAATTAAACCTCGTTCAGTAAGGTTAACTTGGCGTGATTTTTCATCAATTGAAAAGTCACCATCACCTTGGAACTGATCTGAATCTTCTTTTTCTTGACTAACTAAATATGGAATAATTTTATCAATACTAACATATCTATCTGAGCTGTCTTCAGCTTGGCCTGAAATAATGAGCGGTGTTCTTGCTTCATCAATTAAAATTGAATCGACCTCATCGACTAAGGCATAGTGAAGAGGGCGTTGAACGCGAGACTCTTTACTAAAGACCATATTGTCACGCAGATAGTCAAAGCCATATTCGTTGTTGGTGCCATAAGTGATATCAGCATTGTAAGCCTCACGCTTTAAATGTGGTGGCATATTGGGTAAGTTAATACCAACCGTTAATCCTAAAAATTCAAATAGTGGGCGATTGTTTTCAGCATCACGCTGCGCTAAATAATCATTGACTGTAACAACATGGACGCCTTTGCCAGTTAAGGCATTTAAATAAGCAGGTAATGTGGCAGTTAAAGTTTTACCTTCACCGGTACGCATTTCAGCTATACAACGCTCATTTAAAACCATACCACCAATTAATTGTACATCAAAATGACGCATACCAAATACCCGTTTACTGGCTTCACGAACTACGGCAAAAGCCTCTTCTAATATGTCATCTAAATTAGTGCCATCAGCAATTTTTTGCTTAAATTCATTGGTTTTTGCCTTAAGTTGATCATCGGTTAATGCTTCCATTGATGGTTCAAGCGCATTAATATTTTCAACTCGTTTGCGCATAGTTTTTAAAACGCGTTCATTACGGCTACCGAATACTTTTGTTAATAATTTTAATAACATAACTGTTCTCTTATTCTTTTTTATAATGGGAGTAATAAGGAATCAACCTTATTCAAAAAATTAATTTATTTAGATAAATTTTGTTAAACGGTAGCTTGGGGACCGGCCCTTATTCCATTATAGGGTGATAATCGAATAACGGTGCTTGGGTTCACTTTGTCATAAGTTAACGAGACAATTTGCTTATCGTAATGCTGTTTTTGTGACAAAGGTAAAGTTTGTGATTCTTTTCTTATCGGTGTTTGGTGATCTTGTACAATTGCCGTAATCGCAATAATCCCCACCTGGGTGGAAGATGATTGAATTGGTAATACACCTTTTTCGTAAAAACCGAACCCAGTAGCAATCACACCTAATAATAAGTGCGATAGTGCAGTTTTAATGATGAGGCGTTTACTAATTTTTTGCCAGTAATTAATCACGGTCATAACGGTAATATCTTAGCATTTTTTGCCAAAATGAAAAACTATTATTACAAATAGGTAATTGTTTATTATTTAGGATTCATCTATTTATAAAAAGAAATTAATTTTAAAATAGAGCTGATAGGTAGTGTCTGATTTTAAAACCACTGATAAAAACAAGTGGTTTTCAGTCGAATTACGGTAATATTATTCTAAACTAGCATGTCGTTTTGCCATATCATTATTACTCTCATTTTGCTCTCTACTCATAACTAAAATAACAGTATCAAATATAATTAGTAGCATTTGCTCAAAAAGGCTACCTAAAGGTTGTTGGCTAACTTGTGACTGATTAAATTTGGTTCCGGATTGTAATAATATGTTTGGAGTTTGGAGTTTTGCTAATGTTGATGTGTCGGATGCGCAAATAATGGCTAAGTCAATTCCTTGATTGCGTGCTGATTTCGCCATAATATTTACGCTTTCTGTTTCACCAGATGCGGAGGCGAGAATAAGTAAATCTCCTTTCTGAACCGATGGAGTGGTTGTTTCACCGACAACAAAAGAGTTTAAACCAAGTTGCATAAGTCTCATTGCAAATGCCTTGAGCATAAGACCTGAGCGTCCTGTGCCATAGACAAATATACGCTTATGCTGTTGTATTTTTTGTATTAGATCAATGATGTCATCATCGCTCAATGTTTTAACGGATTGATTCAATTCATTAATAATTAATTGTGCTTTCACTGCTGTCTCCTGTCGAAAAATAGCTAATGCTATTTTTCGACTATAAAAGGTAAACTAAATGTTTAACTGCTGAATGATTAATTCTTCAGTTTGCTGGCAATTAAACTGTTGGCATTTACTTACAAAAGATTCATCTTGAAATAAAGTAACTAAACGTCTAAGTATTGATAAATGCTGCTCGCTTGTTGCTAATGCTAAATTGAAGATCAATTGGCAAGTTACCTTCAAACTAGCATCTGCCATTTGACCAAAAATTACCCCTTTGCTTGAACGAACTAAACTAATTGAATCTGATTTAACGAACTGGGAATTACCATGTGGTATAGCAATACCTATGCCACTGTTGATAAGTAATCCTGTTGGATAATTTTTTTCCCGGTCAATACAAGCCGTAATATATTCAGGTGTAATATAATTTTTTTCTAATAAATATTCGCCTGAAGTTAATATCGCATCTTGATATGTTTTTACTTTTTCCTGTAAATCATGAACTAAAATGTGCATGGTTAACTTCCTAATTATTGCGTTAAGTTCTGCTTAACCGCATCAAAAATGGCATCTTCGCCAATACCGGTGAGTAAACCAGCACCAACAATGACATTGGTTGTAATATCTGGATTATCAATTTTAGTTGATGAAACCACTAAATCATAACTATTAAAAATATCAGCATTGCAAGCCATAAGTGATGATTTATCTACTTGTGCATCAATATGTTGTTCTTTCAAATAATCTTGCAAAATTGAAACCATAATTGATGAAGAAGCAATGCCATTACCACATACCACTAATATTTTTTTCATTTTGAAACCTCGCTTGTATTAATTTTTGAATTTTTTTCTTTTTTCTTTAATAGGTAGCCCACAGATAGCAAAATTAAGCCAATCAATAAGTAACCAAATATTCCGACATGGCTAGTTGCTGCAAAGAGTCCAGTAAATGGATTGGCTGACGGATTTAATGAGGTATACATTACAGAGGCATCAGGATTAGAACCAAACGCTTGGAATACTTCGTTGGTTGCAGGGGTCATCCATGACGCGATATATAAACCTCCACCAAATAAAAATATTGAGGTAACCCAAGTCCGAATAATATTCCCTTTAAATACAGGAACCATACAGGCAATAAAGAAGACAAATTGTGATAGATCACCCAACGGCATGACTTTATTACCAGGTAAAACCACCGCTAAAATGACAATAATAGGAATCAATAATAAAGCTGGAGCGATAACCGAAGGATTACCCACAATTAATGCGGTATCCATACCTACAGTAATATCGCGATTAGGAAAACGTTTAACTAATTTTTTTCTAGCCACATTAGATAAAGGAACTAGACCTTCCATCATAATTGAGGTCATGCGAGGCAACAATAACATTACCGCCGCTAAATACATGCCTAACTGTAAGCTTGAAATAATAGTATGATAAGGACTTTGCCATGAGTAACCGCAAAAACCAAGTAAAACACCAATAATAAAACCGACTACGGTTGGATCACCAAGTACCCCAAAACGTTTTTGAATAGTCTCTGCGGTTACAGTTATATTTCTAAAACCCGGGATACGGTCATAAATCCAATTAAATGGATAAGCAAAGATAAGATAGGTGTTTGCAACCGGATGCGAAATTGAGACACCTTCTGGAAGATTAAAGAATTTCTCATTATTCTTTGCGCCTAGATCAGCAGCAATTAATGCCCAAACGTGAAATAGTGCGGCTGTTAATACACCATATAAAAAACTACCTGAATAAACGCCGACAATTGCTCCCATTGATGCATTTTGGTGTAAATTAAACACATCCACATTCACACAATCAGTGATTTTCATAATTAGTAATAGAACATTTACGGCAACACATAATGGAATAATAATTGGTCCCATGCTTGAACCAAAGCCCATTACCGCAGTTGCAGCGCCACCAACATCAATTGCACTTAATGACGAACCGGTACTTTCGGCTAGCCCCGTAACGGCAGGTGCCATTTTATCTAGCATAAATTTAATTGTCATACTTAATGCAATAAATCCAATGCCAACTTTCATTGCAGACGCAATACATTCAGAAATAGGCCTGCCGAGCGCAGCCATTAAGATTAAAAATATTATCGGAATAAAAATAAAGTTTCCTAAATCATTGATAAATTGTGTAATTAATTCCATATGTGACTCCTTTTATCGTTACTCATTGGCTCGAAAGCCCATATTCCAAGCAATATGAGCAGGTTTGACCAATAACGCATTGTCATTACGCTCAGCTTCAAGCAAGTTTTTCTTAGAATTTTCACGCGCAGTAGTAAAATCAAATGGTTGGTCGTACCATGCGTCTAAGATCATTTTGGTATATTCAAGGCTATTGACTCGACAACCTAGTCCTATGATTTGAGCATTATTGCTTAGCCTAGCTCGTTTAGCTGAATAGGGATTAGTGACAGCAACAGCACGAATACCCCAGTGTTTGTTAGCTTGGCAGGTAAAACCAATACCTGTTCCACAAATATATATTCCTAAACGACAAACATCTTTCTGAATCAAGATTGACATTTCATCAGCCAATTTGGCATAAGTATTAATACCATCTGTTTTAACCTTTACCGGGTCATAAACAACATCGGCATTTTTTTCATTAATAAGATATTTTTTGATTTCTTCTTTATATTCGAAACCTAAGTCGTCACTAGCTATAGCAATTTTTGTTTTCATTTTTTCCTCTCCTAAATTAATAATTATTTTATAATTGGTTTTTATTGGTAAGTCAATGTGATCTGGATCACAAAAATAATAAGATGCTGATTTATAATATTAAAAAAACCAATATAAACCAATTTTAATTTGTTATTTATAATATGTTATTCAACTTGAGATCAGAAAAGATATGATGAGTCATGAATGAATCATGTGGACTTTTTGCTAAAATATTGGTAATAATCAGACATGGTTAGTCATATCTAAATCAATTTTGAGATTGTTAACAATGCAATTAATGAATGAAAGACGAGAATTAATATTAGAAGAGTTAATCACTGTTGGAACAGTATATGTGAGTGAGTTAGCGCGCAAATACCAAGTGACTTACGAAACCATTCGTAAGGATTTATCCGATTTAGAAAAAAAAGGGTATTTAGTCAAATGTCATGGCGGTGCAACGTTAAAACAAGGTGCTATTGAACATCCATTTCAAATTAGAGAGAAAGAAAATGGCAGCTTGAAGAAAAGTATTGCGCAAAAAGCATTAACGTTACTACCTGATAATTGTTCTATGATTATTGGTACTGGTAGTACCACATTAGAATTAGCCAAATTGTTGATGTATCGTTCAGGTTTTAAAATTTTTACAGATTCATTACCAGTTGCCAATACGCTTATTTCCTCTGAAAACCAAGTTTTCTTGTTTGGTGGGGAGTTACGCAATAAAAGTTCATCAGTCTATGGTGGTTGGGCGTTATCTATGATTAATGAAATTCAGGTTGATCTCTGTTTTTTAGGTACTGATGGATTTAGTAATTTAACTGGACCTTCAAGTCCTTCATCTTCAGACGCTTATATTGATAAAGCCATCATCGCTCATGCCGAGAAAAAGTATATTTTAGGCGACTACACTAAATTTAATAGGAAGAGTCTGTATAAAATTTGTGATTGGCGTGATATAACCGCATTAATTACCAATAATCTTGCTGATCAGGCACAGGTTGCTAAGTTAGAAGTTAAAACCAAAGTTATTTTGTGTTAAGAATATTTCTTATCAACACCAAATAATAAAGATCTCCCTTACCTTAAATAAACAAGGGAAGGGAGATAACTGATTAGTTTATTTAACCATCAATTGTCCCATCATGCCAAGCGTTTCATGCTCGATAATATGACAATGATACATACGTAATCCAGGCATGTTTTGCTGGATTTTTATGGTGATTTTTTCGTGAGGGCGTAAATTGATGGTATCTTTTAATGCGACATATTCTGGAGGATATTTTTTACCATCAAATTCATGGGATACGACAGTGAATTGTGTACCATGAATATGGAAGTTATGATCCATATGTGAGTTATTGGTTATCGTCCACTCTTCAACCTCATGTATTTTGCTTTCTAGATCAATACGTTTCATATCATGGCGTTTACCATTAATTAAAAATAGCATGCCCCCTCTAGGTTCGCTTTTATCCATCACTTCGGTATATTCAAGTGATTTATGGGCTTTTGCTTCTGCCATTTTTGGTAGGGTACGTAATGTAGATGGTAAGACAATTGAATTGGCCTGATGAAGTTCTAATTCAGCAAGTATAATATCTTGTTCTACCGGCACATTTCCCATTTTGCCGCGATCGTAACCAATTGATTGTAAATATACAGTGCCGGTTTGTTTGGGTAAAATTACCAATTCAGCGCGTTCAGCTGGTGATAACAAGAGAGGCTTTTCAAGAGAAATAGGTTCAGGCATTAATCCACCATCACTCCCGACTAAGAAAACATCACAACCGGGAATAGAAAGGTTAAGATAACGGCCCGAACAGGCATTCCAAACACGAACACGAGTTGCGCTATCAACTTTCATTTTTGGACGATAACCACCATTAATTAACACAAATTGCCCTTCTCGACCATTCATCCAATCCGTCATTGAGTTATCGGCAATCTCTCCTTTGTCTGTCAGTTTTAGATCCGAGAAAAACCAATTGAGTTCAGGTAACGAGGCTAATGGATCGTTTTTACTTCGAACAATAAATACACCCGCTAATCCTCTGGCGACTTGTTCTGCAACGGTATTATGACCATGCGGATGGTACCAATAGGTACCAGCACTATCTTCAGGAATGGTAAATTCATAAATACGCTCTCCACCGGCTGGGATTTCATCTTGTGGATTGCCATCTTGATTTGAAGGAACCAGTAAACCATGCCAGTGTACAGTTGTTGCTTGTGGAAGTTTATTTTTCACTGTAAGTTTGACTTTATCGCCCTCATAAACTTCAATAAGTGGTCCTGGAATTGAATCATTATATGCCCAAAACTCTGTAGTAATATCAGGTGTTAAAGCAATTTTTACTGGTTTTGCTTCAATAGTTGCTTCGAATAAACCTGATTGATTACTATTATTCTTTAAATGCTTGAATTTGGGTAAATCCTGACCTTTTGGTAATGCTGAAGTAGATAATAGTTTTTGCGGTTTTTTGGTGCTCATGTTCATATTCATATTCATATTCATATGATCGTGCATGTTGTCCCCCTTGTCACAATTATCAGATTTAACATCACAAACCATGTCAGATATTGGTGAATTATCCAAATTGGCAATGGCTTTAGTTGCAATTAAACCACCAACGGCAGCGGTTATATTCTTTAAAAAATTTCGGCGTTTCATACTATTCCTATCATTATTTATTACGTTAAACAATAACAGACATTCAGCATGCAAAACTACAAGCTGTAGAGACTGTGTTATTGATTTCCAGTACTTATTACTTATACACAGCAGTGTAAATTAGATAAATTTTGGTGGTTTTAACTCAGGAATAAATTCTTTATATTCAGGTATAACGTTAGTTAGTAGATATTGTTCGCGGTGAATCGGATAATCAATATTAATAGTGTAATTAGTTATTACTGTACCACAATTGGTGCAATGATTAACTGATTTACCAATAAAAGGTTTTGTTGATTTAGAAGTCGGCAAATCTGTAATTGAATAATTGAGATTTGCGTTCACCTTTAAGGAGATAAACATTGGTGAATGGTCAGCTGAACAGGGTTTGGGAATAATTGACGAAAAATGCCAAATAGAAGAAAAAAACAAAAAGATTGTCGATATAATTAAAATATTAGCTCGCTTTTTGTTAAAGGCTAATGGCATTGTTTATCACACAATTAATCTAACAAACCTTAATTTTATTTTACTAGATAAAACATAAAATTTATACCATTTTAGCAACTGGCAGTTTTATTCAAGTTCAATTGCGAATAATCAACAATCTTTCAATCTGCAATATTTACATTAATTGACTGCTAATAGTTTTGCAGTAAAAGATAATCATAAAATAAATAAGCCAAACATAAATGGTTCTGGTATTATATTTATATAAAAATATTATTCTGAATAAAAACGATATGAAAATTCTTTACGGAGTTCAAGGAACAGGAAATGGCCATATCAGTCGTTGTAGAACATTAGCAAAAGCTTTAAAAAAGGCTGGTGCTGATGTTGATTATATTTTAAGTGGTCGTGATCCTAAAGATTACTTTGATATGCAGGCCTTTGGTAATTATCGAACTTTTAGTGGTTTGTCTTTTGCGACACTTAATGGAAAAATCAATTTTCGTAAAACCATTCAACGAATTCGTGCCTTTAGATTAATAAAAGATGTTCGTGATCTCGATTTATCAAAATATGATTGCATTATTAGTGATTTTGAGCCAGTGAGCGCTTGGGCTGCACATCATCAAAATCGAGATTGTTTAGGTATCAGTAACCAATCCATTTGCCATTATCTGAAACCTAAAGAGTATGGCATGATAGCAAATGTAATCATGAAGTACTATGCTCCGGTTACTAAACCAATTGGTTTGCATTGGTTTCATTTTGGTCAGAAACTTATTCCACCGATGATTGATTCATTTGAAACTCAGCCAACCGAAGATGGTAAAATTGTTGTCTATTTGCCGTTTGAAGATTTGCAGGAAATTGCTCAACTAGTCAATCAATTTCCACAATACCAATTTTGTTGTTTTCATCCCGATGTGAAACAAATTTCTGAACGTAAGAATTTATTGCTACAACCGTTAAGTAGAGATACTTTTACCCAAGCTTTACTTAGTTGTTCTGGTATTATTTCCAATACCGGATTTGCATTAATTTCCGAAGCGTTATCTTTAGGCAAGAAGATTCTCACTAAGCCAGTCGCTGGTCAATTCGAGCAAGTTTACAATGCTCAATGCTTGCAATCTTTAGATATGGCAACCGTGATGGAAAATCTAAGTAGTTTGAAGCTAAAATATTGGCTTAGCTTACCCTCAACCAAACCGATTATATATCCGAATGTTGCTGACGAATTAGCTAATTGGATTATTTCCGGACAAAAAGAGACCTTACTATCTTTAAGCCAAAGGCTCTGGCAACAGACTGTATTTCCTGACAATGTGAGACAACAAATCAAATCGTTAGGTTATGTATAAAGGGGCTAACATGATATTGAGTATTATTGTTGCGATGGCAGATAATCGGGTTATTGGATTAAATAATCAAATGCCATGGCATATGCCAGCAGATTTAGCTTGGTTTAAAAAAAATACATTAAATAAGCCGGTTATCATGGGGCGTAAAACGTTTGAATCTATTGGTAGACCTTTGCCCAACCGCCATAACATTGTCATAAGTCGTCAAATTGCCAACAAAACTTCAATTAATTCTAATGTGACTTGGGTTCAATCGATTGATGATGCAATATCACTAGTTAATAAACAGTTGGTTGAAGAAGCCTTTATTATCGGTGGCGGCAATATTTATAATCAGGTTTTGCCACTAGTTAATCGCCTTTATTTAACGCATATTGATGCCCAATTATCAGGTGATACTTATTTCCCTGATTATACTCAAATGTCCTGGCGACAAATTCATCTAGAAGAACATCAAGCAGATGAAAAAAATCGTTATGATTATCAATTTGAGATACTGGAAAGGCATTAATCAACAGATAATTTATATAAGTTGCCACCTAAAATTTGTGGCAACTTAAATAATCATCATCCTTGCAAGCGTTTTGCCTCGATCACATCTGCTAGTTGTTTAATTTTGTTTAATACACGTTCGAGAGAATCTTGATCAAAAATTTGCATATCCATATCTATAGTTGCTATTTGTTGTTTCATTTCAATTCGACTTGAAACACCTAATACATTCACTTTTTCATTAGCTAATATGGTGGTGATGTCTCGTAATAAACCGCTTCTATCATTTGCGATGATTCGAATAACCATAGTATAACTAGCATTATGATTGCCACTCCATACTGCACTGGTAATACGCTCCGGAGCATGATTTTTTAACTCTTGCAATTGTTCACAGTCAGCTTTATGAATTGAAATTCCTCGCCCTTGTGTTACAAAGCCGACAATTGGATCACCAGGAATAGGACGACAACAATTAGCAATGGTATAAAGTAAATTATCAACACCCTCAATAATGATTTCACCACCTTTAATTGCAGTCGATCTTCCGGAGTTTTTAGTTTGCGATGTTGATTTTTGAGTGATTTGTTTAAGAACCGCTTCGTCTTCTTCTTCTGCTGTCGGCTTATTAAATTGAGCATTAATGAAGTTAACCAGTTGGTTGATTCGAACATCACCGCTACCTATTCCGGCGAGCACTTCATCAAACGAGTGGGCATTGTATTTGCTAATAAGAATCTTCTCGACGCTTTTTAAGGTAATATTTAATGGCACGAGTTCGTTTTCAAGAATTTGTTGACCGGCTGCAATATTTTTATCTCTATCTTGTTTTTTGAACCAGGCTTGAATTTTTGCTCGCGCTCGGCTGCTATTAACAAAACCTGCATTTGGATTTAACCAGTCACGACTTGGGTTTGGTTGCTTTTGGGTGATAATTTCAACTTGATCGCCTGTTTTCAATATAAAGGTAAATGGCACAATACGACCGCCAACTTTAGCGCCAATACACCGATGTCCAACATCACTATGTATATGATAAGCGAAATCTAACGGGGTTGAACCAGTTGGCAAATCTACAACGTCACCCTTAGGCGTAAATACATAAACGCGGTCATCAAAAATTTGGCTACGAACTGTTTCTTGAATTTCGCCACTTTCTGACATTTCTTGTTGCCAAGTTAATAGCTTACGTAACCAAGAAATTCGTTGATCGTATGCCGTCATCTTATCGGTACTGCCTTCTTTATACTTCCAGTGTGCTGCTATACCTAATTCAGCATCATTGTGCATCTGCTCAGTACGGATTTGAATTTCAATAGTTTTGTTTTGTGGACCATAAACCACAGTATGAATGGATTGATAGCCATTTGGTTTTGGGTTAGCCACATAGTCGTCGAATTCCTTAGCTATATGTTTATAATGGCTATGCACAATCCCCAAAGCGTTATAACAATCTTCAATTCGGTCACAAATAATACGTACTGCTCGAATATCATATAACTCCTCAAATTGTAGATGTTTACGCTCCATTTTTCTCCAAATGCTATAGATATGTTTTGGTCGACCGTAAACTTCTGCACGAATATGATCATGATCCATCATATCCTGTAGATGTTTAACAAATTGATTAATGTATGATTCACGATCTAGGCGTTTTTCATGTAACTTATGAGCAATAAAGCGATATTGATCTGGATGCAAATAACGGAAGCAAAAATCTTCAAGTTCCCATTTTAATTGCCCGATTCCCAATCGATTGGCTAGAGGTGCATAGATATTAAAACACTCTTTAGCAGCCAGAACTTGATCTTCTTTTGGTGCCTGTATAAGATTACGTAAATAAGTAATACGCTCTGCTAATTTTATCACCACACTACGGAAATCATTCACCATAGCCAGTAACATTCGCCGAATACTATCAATTTGCTCTGTAGTGGCATGACCATTACGAATGGCTCGTAGTTGCCTAATTTCCTTCATTTTGACAACACTGGTAAGGATGTGAATAATTTCTCGGTCAAAATCTTCGGGAAGATCGTCTCGGCAGATAATTTTAGTGTCAAAGAAAGGCAGTAAAAGGGCAGTACATAGACTATTAATGTCCATATTTAAGGTTGATAAAATTTCAACCATTTCAATAGCATTTTGAAAACAATAGGCTTGTTCAGGCGCGCCTGCACTATGTTCAAAACAAAAATCCCAGATATCTTTGAACTTTTGATAGGATTCAAGGTTGGTTAATAGTAGTTCTTGTTTAGCCCATTGTTCAACATCAAACTGTGTTAGAGTGTAATGCTCGTCATTTTGTTGATGGGCGCCTCTAATTGATACCATAATTATTATCCTGATCTGGTTAACATCAACATTGATTCTATATGCTTAGTTTGGGGAAACATATCCAAAATAGCAATCTTGGCAATGTTGTATCCTTCCTCAATAAATAGCTTGCAGTCCCTTGCTAATGTAGCAGGATTACACGAAATATAAACTAATTTTGATGGTGAAATCTTAACAATTTCTGCGCTAGCATTATAAGCGCCGGCTCTCGCAGGATCTAATAATATTTTGTCATATATGGTTTGATTCCATAGCGAAAATTGTTGCTTATCTTCTAAATTACAGGTAAAAAATTGTGTTTTAGCCTGAATTTTATCTTGATTTAATTTAGCATTAAGTTTCGCTTTTTCGACTAATGGAGCAACACCTTCAATACCGGTTACCGACTGGCAAATTGTTGCTATAGGTAATGAAAAATTACCCATACCACAAAATAGATCAAGTATTTTGTCATTTGATGATACATCTAACCATTCAAGTGCTTTCTCGATCATCTTCTGATTAATTTGGCTATTAACCTGAATAAAATCGAGTGGACTAAAGGTTAATTTTAACTGGTTAATCAGGTAGTAATGTTCTTTAGTACCAAAAGCATGGCACAAATTATCACCATGAAAATAGAGCGAAATGTGATGAACTGCAGCAAATTGTATAAGTAATCGGCTATCTTGTTCAGTCAGTGGCATCGTGTGTCTTAAAACTAAAATTATTCCACTATCAACCGCAATCAATTCAATATGCCCAAGGGCTTTTTTCTGTTTGATTTGTCTTAAACAAGATTGTAATGGAATTAACAAAGCATCTAATTGTTCAACCAATACCGGGCAGTGTTCTATATTTATAATTTGACTTGATTCAGGTTGTCTAAAACCGATAAATAATTCACCTTTGACTAAATTGATGGCTAACCTAGCTCGTCGACGATAATGATAGGGTTGATCTGCAACTATGTCAGGTGGATTATCCTCTAACAGAGCCCCAGTTTCTTTTGATAATAATTTAATTAGCGCTTCGTATTTGGCTTGTTGTTGTAACTCTGATGAGATGTGCTGTAATTCACAGCCGCCACATTTTGTATAGTATTGACATTTTGGCTTAACACGTTGTTGACTGTAATTGTGGTATTTTATTACTTTTGCTTTGGCGTAATTTTTTTTATCTTCAGTCAATTGAATATCAACAGTTTCGTCTGGCAATGCCGATTTTACAAAAATCGTTTTACCTTTATGATTGGCAACGCCTTGACCAAAAGCATCTAGTTTTGTGACGGTAACAGTCAATTTTTGTGAAGTTAGCTTTTTTTTCGGAGGGGTATAAAAATTAACCATTTTAATAAATCGATATTAGGTTAAACGTTTAAGAAGTTCGGTTTTAACATGTAAAGGTACTAAGTTAGAGATATCACCACCATGGTAAGCGACATCTTTAACAATGGTAGATGAAATAAATCCCATTGCAATGGATGGCATTAAAAAGATAGTATCTAAATCAGATTTTAATGCGCGGTTCATTTCAGCTAATTGTCTTTCGTATTCAAAATCGTAAGTGGTTCTCACACCCCTAACTATAACCGTCGCGGCATGTTTTTGAGCAAAGTCCGCCATAAGATTATCAAAACCAATCACTTCAACATTCAATAAGTGTTCAACTGATGTTGAGGCTAGGTTTACTCGTTCATCTAAAGCAAATAGCGTTTTTTTATTAGGATTTTCTGCTATAGCAACAATTAAACGAGGAAATAGCTGGGAGGCTCGAGTAATCAGATCAATGTGACCATTGGTAATCGGATCAAATGTTCCCGGGAAAATAGCTGTGAGAGTTTTACTTTTCATTTATCTTATTATCCATCAGCGAATAGGAGGATATCATACCTAATTTTAGCTTGGATTGTTAGCTTAAGTATGCAAAATCTTCGTTTTTTTATGTTCAAAACCACCTTTCCTCATTGTTATTTGTAATTATAATTATA
Source organism: Gilliamella apicola (assembly GCF_003202915.1). Taxonomy (GTDB): domain Bacteria; phylum Pseudomonadota; class Gammaproteobacteria; order Enterobacterales; family Orbaceae; genus Gilliamella; species Gilliamella apicola_Q. Next base: position 95,437 of record NZ_QGLP01000006.1, on the reverse strand, counting down.
AATAAATTTGCTTAAAGGCTATGCTTGCTGATATGTTTTGTTGTTAATCTAAGCAGACTAATTAAAATAGTCATGATAAGTTTGTTTTGACTCTAGCCAATGCAGGTAATGTGAATATGATTGAAAAGAGTGACCATTTTATTAAATCTTGTTATTCAGATGAGAATATCTTTATTAGACAGGTTAAGTTAAAAGATAATCATCAACTAGCAAACCATGAACCTTTGTTATTGATTCATGGTGCTAGAGTAGCCGGTATTGGTTCGTTTGATCTACCTGTCAAAGGGGGATCGTTAGCCGAAGATTTAGCGCTGGCTGGATTTGATATCTATATTATCGATTTACGAGGTTATGGTAAGTCAAGTCGTCCCAAAGAGATGTTGAATGTGCCGAATGAGTCTAAATCATTGGTTAGGACACCAGCGGCAATTGCTGATATAAACTCTGCAGTAAAGCAAATTTTAAAATGGACTCATGCCCAAAAAGTCAATATGTTAGGGTGGGCCACAGGAGGACATTGGGCGGCCGCTTATGCCGAGCAACATAATGATAACGTGAAAAAACTGATTATTTATAACTCATTATATGGTGCTATAGATAATCACCAACTGTTAGGCAAAGGATCGGTATTTGAGGATAAGCAACACCTAGAAGAATTTAATCATGATATTGGCGGTTATCAGTTAAATACTCGAGAAAGCCTATTTACCGAGTGGGATTCGAGTATTCCCTTGGATAATAAAGAGTTATGGCGTGATCCTGTGGTTGCTAATGCTTATGCTGAAGAAGCAATCAATTCTGATCCTGAATCTTTTTCGCATTTACCTCCACAATTTCGCTCACCAACGGGTGCCATGGCTGATAGTTTTGAGTTAGCGATTGGTAAAAAACAGTGGCTGGCCAAACATTTGACGATGCCAATATTAGTTATTTTTTCACAAAATGATTTTTGGAGCCGTAAAGCGGATGCAGTAGCGATAGTTAATGAAGCTCAGCAAGCACAACTTGTAGAAATACCTAATGGCACGCATTTTGCTCATTTGGATCGCGATAAATATGGCAGAAGTTTATTTATCTCTTCTGTGATTGATTTTCTTAAATCAGACAGATAGTTCTTATAGGTTTATTTTGCCGATTTGACTGAAGAAATTTAATCATTTCTATCATAATTTATGCTGTTTTTAAGGTTCAAAAAAACGTTCCTCAACTTTTTTATTATTTTAAATCGGTTAGCGGTAAGCAGAGATTTGTTGAACTGTTTTATTATTGATGAAGTTATTCACTCTTCATCAATAATAAAAAATAGCGAGAATCAATTTATTGATTTATAAAAAACTGATAACAAATTTGCTGATGATAAGTCTGTTCCGGCTCTAAGAAACAGCTTGGTTGTGGCCATGTCGGATGATGTGGACTATCAGGTAAAAACTGTGCTTCTAATGCCACCCCCGCAAAATTAGCGTATTGACCATTATGACGATTTGGCGTGTGGGCTAAAAAGTTACCCGTATATACTTGTAGGGCAGGGTAAGACGTAGTTACGTCCATCGTTACTTTTTTATCTGATGAGACAAGTTGAGCTGCGACCGATTTTGATTTATCTAATAGATAAGCGTGATCATAGCCACCAGTAATTTTTCGAGCTGAACTAGTTAATAAATTATTAGCTATCACTCGCAACTGTCTTAAATCCATATCACCTTCCGTCACATTAACTAAATCGTTACCCGGAATACCAGTAGCATCGACCGGTAGATAATAGTCAGCATTCACTTTTAAACTGTGTGCAAGTATATTTTCGGTTTCACCATCTAAATTAAAATAGGCATGATTTGTTAAGTTAACTGGTGTGCATTTGCTAGTATTCGCATAATATTCAATATTTACCTGATTATCGTCAGTTAACGTATAACTAGCCGTAACTTTAAGTTCGCCTGGATAGCCTTGGTCACCATCAGGAGAAATTAAGCTAAATACAATTTGTTGGTTCGATTGTGATTCAATTTTCCATAATTGCTTATCAAAACCTTGTTTGCCACCATGTAATTGATTAACACCTTGATTGGCCGTAAGTTGATAGTGTTTGCCTGCGATATCTATTTGCGCATTTGCAATGCGGTTAGCATAGCGTCCAATGGTCGCACCTAAATAAGCATCTTGCTGTTGGTATTGTTCGAATGATTGGCAACCAAGTAGTAACTCACGCTTCTCTTCGCCAACTGGAATGATACAGGAAAGCCAAGTAGCTCCCCAATTGGACAGTTTAATTTGCATGCCTTGACGGTTTGTCAGCGTAATAATGTGTTTTACAGACATAGTTTATGTGCCCCTTCACTTGGCTGGCAAATATAAAAATCTTCTTTGATTGCAAATTTTTTATAGTAGTTTTGGCTTACCGCATCTTTGACATCACCAACTTTATCTTTAGGAACTAGGGCAACAACACAGCCACCAAAACCACCACCAGTCATTCGCACACCGCCTTGATTGCCAATAACGCCTTGAACAATGTTAACTAGATAATCAATTGCCGGTACGGTGATTTGAAAATCATCGCGCATAGAGTTGTGGCTTTCAGCCATTAATTTAGAAAGTAGTGGATAATCCTCATTAGCTAGCGCATGGGCGGCTTTAAGTGTGCGTTCATTTTCCGTTATGACATGATGAGCACGTTTATAAACAATAGGATCGAGCGAGGCTTGGATCTGTAATAAATCAACTAACGAAGCATCACGAAGAGCTTTAACACCAAGTGCTTTGGCTGCTGCTTCACATTGCTTGCGACGAGTATTATATTCACTATCAACTAATCCACGTTTGATATTGGAGTTAATAATCACAACCGCGAGATCGTCAGGAATTGAAACAGGTGATACTTCAAGTGATCGGCAGTCAATTAATAAAGCATGTTGTGCTTGACCAAGTGAGGATATTAATTGATCCATAATGCCACAATTACAGCCAACAAACTGATTTTCAGCTTCTTGGCCGATTAAGGCTATTTGTTTGCCATCTAAAGGTAAATCAAAAAGTACTTGAAACATTTTGCCAATTGCTACTTCAAGTGAGGCCGATGAGCTTAAACCTGCACCTTGAGGTACATTACCACTAATAGCAAAATCAACACCGCTACTATTTTTAGTATATTTGATGATATGTTTAATTACCCCTCGGACATAATTAGCCCATTGATAATTTGGATGTTTCTCAATTTCTGAATCAAGCAAAAACTGGTCTTGTTGATTATTGTAATCAACAGCAATTACACGAATTAGGTTGTCAGAACGTTTATGGCAGCTAATAACTGTTTGATAATCGATGGCGCAAGGTAAAACAAAACCATCATTGTAATCAGTATGTTCGCCAATCAAGTTTACTCGTCCGGGTGCTTGGACAACGGTATCTGGTTTATAACCAAATATAGCTGCAAAGGCTTGTGTGGTATTATTGATTAATGCTTTCATCTATTTATCCTTTTCATCTTTATAATGCTCATCACTAACGTTGCGCAACCTTTCGGCAGCTTGTTCTGGTGTTAAATCCCGTTGAACTTCAGCAAACATTTCATAACCAACCATAAACTTTTTAATAGTAGCTGAACGTAATAGTGGCGGATAAAAATGGGCATGTACTTGCCAATAATCAATATTGCCAGCGACAAAAGGTGCCCCATGCCATCCCATCGAATACGGGAAAGAACAGTTAAACAAATTGTCATAGCGACAGGTTAGTTTTTTTAAAGCAATGGCTAAATCTTTCTGCTCTGCTTGATTAAGCATGGTTAATCTAGCAACATGTGTTTTCGGCAATAGCAGCGTTTCAAAAGGCCATATTGCCCAAAAAGGCACGACAGCTAGCCAATGCTCTGTTTCAACCACAATGCGTTCTTGATTGGTTAACTCTTTTTCTACATAATCGACTAATAAATTTCGGCCATATTTTTGAAAATAGCTGCGCATATTGCTATCTTCTCGCGCAATTTCGTTGGGGATAAAACTATTCGCCCAAACTTGTCCATGCGGATGGGGGTTTGAACAGCCCATGGCTGAGCCTTTATTTTCAAATATTTGTACCCAAGGGTAGTGTTTACCTAGTTCCTGTTGTTGAGTGATCCACGTTTTTATCACTGTTTCAATTGCTGGTAGATCGAGTTCGGGTAGGGTTTTACTGTGATCGGGAGAGAAGCAGATCACTCGACTTGTTCCTTTAGCACTTTGAATTTGAAATAAAGGATCGTTACTATTGGCTGAATTAGGTGTGTCTTCCATTAATGCAGCAAAATCATTGGTAAAGACGTAGGTACCCGTATAATTAGGATTTATATCACCGGTGACTCGTTTATTGCCCGGACATAAATAACAATTTGGATCATGATGGGGTTTTGGTTCTTCATTTAAGGTCTCTTGCTGACCTTGCCAAGGCCGCTTTGCTCGATGTGGCGAAACTAACACCCATTGGTCGGTCAATGGGTTATAGCGGCGATGAGGATGGTCAACTGGGTTAAAAATATCCATTTTTGCCTCTTTAATTATGATGTTGCGACTATTGTTGTATAAATACAACTGTTGCGTAAATATAACCTTAATCGGGATAACCTTGTGGATTTTTAGATTGCCAATTCCATGAATCTTTAACCATATCATCAAGGGTTAATTGGGTTTTCCAGCCTAACTGCTGTTCAGCTTTCTTGGCATCAGCCCAAAATGCAGGCAAGTCGCCAGCACGTCTTGGCGCAAAATGCCAATTAAGTGGTTTACCGGATGCCTTTTCGAAGGCTTTAATCACTTGTAGCACACTGAAGCCTACTCCCGAGCCTAAATTGTAGATATGTACACCGGCTCTATTTTGGTCAGCTTTAAGTGCAGCGATGTGACCATCCGCTAAATCAACAACATGAATAAAGTCTCGCACGCAGGTACCATCAACAGTTGGATAATCATTACCAAATACCGATAATGACTCGCGCTTACCTACGGCAACTTGGGTGATAAATGGCATAAGATTATTAGGTACGCCAAGCGGATCTTCTCCCATCAAACCACTAGGGTGCGCGCCGACAGGATTAAAATATCGCAATAATGTTAAGGACCAATCAGGTTCAGCAACCGCTAAATCCATCATGCACTGTTCAACCATAAGTTTACTCTTACCATATGGACTAGAGGGTAACCCTTGCGGTAACGTTTCAACGTAAGGAACCGGCGCTAGCTCACCATATACTGTGGCAGATGAACTAAAAACCAACTGTTTTACACCAGCATCACGCATTGCTTTCATTAAGACAATACTACCGTAAACATTATTTTCATAATATTCAAGTGGTTTATAGACTGATTCACCAACGGCTTTTAATCCAGCAAAGTGAATAACGGCTTTGATATCATGTTCTTTAAAAATTGTTGCTAATATATTTGCATCACATACATCGCCATGATAAAAATCGATTGATTGCCCTGTGATGGTTTTTATTCTTTCCAATACCGAGGCTTTACTATTAAATAAATTGTCAATAATAATTGGAGTATATCCGGCAAGAATTAATTGAACACAAGTATGACTGCCGATATATCCACAACCACCCGTTACTAATATTTTCATCTTGATACCTTAACTTATGCTAATTCTAATTAATCTGTATTATTTTCAGATTTTTCTATCTTATTATGTTTAAACAAATCCCACGGTCCTCGACCTGATAACGTAAAGGACGAGATTAGTGTAAAGCTAAATGCGATTAAACCGAGCACTAAATAAGCTCCTTCAAATCCAATTTTAACATACATTTGACCTGCAAAGGTGGACATAAACATAATAGATAATTGTTTAGCGAAACAGAAAGCAATTAAGTATACCGTTGCTGAAAAACGAATCGGAAAATGTTTGGTAATATATTTAAATGCACCGACAAGCAATAGTGGTGCCTCAAACATATGAAGTGTTTTTAAGATAACCACTTCAACAGCTGAACTGGCGAAGGCTGAACCTGTTATGCGAATTGACATGATCGCCCCAGCAACTAATAGGGTATTTTTGCTGCCAATTTTCATAACAATAACTGGCGCAAAAAACATCACAGTCGCATTTAAAAATTCACCTAATGTGGTGACATAGCCGAAGGCCTCACGCCCTACCTGTTCACTGGAGAAGAATGAAGTGAAGAAGTTGGCAAATTGTTGGTCAAATACTTCATAAGTACAAGCTACACCAACAATGTAGAGCATAAAGAACCAAATCTTAGGCATTCTTAGTAGATCCACCGCCAATTTTAAGTTAAATGGTTCAGGTTTGTTTAAGCCCATTTGTTCAACAACATCCGTAGTTGGTGTTTTAGCCGGATCAGCAATTTTGACTAAAATTAATAATACTAAAGCGAATCCTGAACATAACCAATAAACGGCATTAACATCTTTGGATATCATAATCCCGACAAATGAAGCGCAAATCGCCCAGCCAAAACAACCAAACATCCGACAACGACCAAATTCGAAACCACTTCGTCTACTGATTTTTTCAACTAAAGCTTCAATTGCCGGTGCACCACCACTAAATACCATACCTAAATATAACCCCCCAGCAGTAGCACCAAGCGTTACATTTAATTTGAGTAAAGGACCTAATATAAAAATAAAGAAAGGTCCAAATAAAACCAACAGAAAGGTGATCATCCAAAGAAGGTGTTTTCTTAAACCTAATTTATCGGATATCAATCCAAATACTGGTTGAAAGAATAATGCAAATAGCGAAATAAAAGAGAAAACATATCCTGTATCGGCTTGATCTAAGCCAATCATTTTTAACCATACTGGAAAAAAGGGGAAATAAGCTCCCATGATGAAGAAATAAAGAAAAAAGTAGAGGCTGAATACCCAATAGTTTTTGTTGCTCATTGTCGACTTAATTTTCTGATTCATAATGAACTTCCTTTGCTAAGCTTTAAATGATTACTTAATCATTTAGAAATCGTTTACATTTTAAATAAACAAAAAACGATAAATTGCTAAGGATAATAGCATTAAAATTTGGGTAAAAAAGTGATCTAGTTAACATTTTTGGAATCGCTTACATTTTAATAGACATTAATTTAGATGACTAATAATCTTAATTGTAATTACAAGAATTCAATGTAAAGCTTGATAAAAGCGTTATTTATCTTTTAAGCAACTAATTATCGAGGTCTGTTTATGTCTGATTTTCAGAATTTTAGCAAAATATCATTTGTTTTATGGTAGCGATTACATTTTGTGGCGGTGATGACTAAGTCATATAAAATCAAGGGAAACAATTTTAAGTCTATTAGCTATTTTGTAGATCGTCTAATGACTTAAAGTTGGTAGCCATGTAGACAATCTAATTAATTAAGCTTAGGGTTGAAAATCTTTTATACGTTTTTCAAAATCATGCCACGAATAAAAACCATCACTATTCGGTGTCGCATTTAGCAACTTGAGTTGATAATGTTGTGGAGGATTATTAATATCAATTGCTTCGCCAGTATATAGCTGTTCAAAACTTTGGTAGACGTATTCGGCTTTAAAAAAGTATTTGCCGGATGTGACATGTCGATAACGTTGTAAGATAACCATGCCACCAATTGGTGTATTTTCAAATTGGTTTGGCAGCTGATATGGTGCAAAATCCAAAGCGCCGAGCAGTGCGGCAATGGTACTATCATGACCGACTAGTAGATTAACTTTGTGAGTTTTATTGTGTAATAGATCATCTATTTTATTAATTAGTAATTTACTATTATGCCGAGCAATCGTTCTAGAATGAAAAACTAAGTCAATATATTGGTTGCGAATGTGCATTAATTGTTGCCATTGTTCTTGACTAGTTATCTTACCCCAAGCGATTTGCTCTTTGGGAAATGCTGAATAATACTGTAATAAAAAAGCATCGACGACACAAATACCAATGGCTAATGGACCGCGTAGTTCAGGCTCTTCGTTTTTTACAAAATGAAGTTCATAAGGAATATCAGCAAAATCACATTTGAGTTCAGCATATAATTGTGAGTGTGGATAGTCTAAGATATCCGATACTATTTTATAAGCCGGGGCTAAATTTTTGAAGATCGACTGTTTTTGGTCAGCTTCTTCGATTTCTTTTAATACTTTTTGTTTAATTTCCAATGAGTCGTTTTTTACACTTGGATCAAAAATCGGATCCATTTTTTCAATGGTATATTTGTGATGGATAGGAATATCATAACCAGCAAAAGCGCCAGCAACCAAGAATTGGGCTGTTGCTACCGTTCTTTGAAGACTGTTAGCATAAACATAGATATCTGGGTTTTCCGGTTCAATATTAATATTTTTTTGTTCAAGCCACTGTGATAGATAATGGCCAAAGAAAGTTTCTAATACACCACCTCGCGTGGTTAAATAACCATAAGCATGATCCCAACTAGGCCATTTTAATGGGCTAGACTTTTCTAAAAATGCTATTGTGTTTTCTAACGGAGTGCGGATACCGTGACGACTTAATATAACGACTTTGTCTAATTGGTATTGATTGTTGTTCATTTTGTTATCCATCCTTGTTTATGCAAATAATTTAAAACGAAATCTCGTTGCCCTTTGATAATAGTTTCTGCAATTTTATCACTCCAACCATTGGTTTTTTGATTAGTCAGTCGATGCTCATAGTATTGACGCATCTGAGTATCATATTGAGCTAATAATTGATGATTGATTGGTTGATAGTGATTTTCAAAAAAAACTAATTCTTTCGGTAATCTTGGTTTTAGATCTGGATTTTGGTCAGGATAACCAATACAAAGCCCAAAAAGCGGCAGAACATATTTAGGTAAGGCCAGTAATTGCGTTACTTTCTCAATATTATTGCGCAATCCGCCAATATAAACTGTGCCTAAACCTAATGACTCGGCCGCAATAACGGTATTTTGTGCCATAAGCGCCGTATCAATGCAACCCACTAACAGCTGTTCTGCTTTTTCAAGTGGAATTGTTGGATCAATTTGAAAATGCCGATTAAAATCGGCACAAAATACCCAAAATTCAGCAGCTTGATTTATATAATTTTGATCTCCAGCATAATGTGCTAGTTTTGAGCGATTTTCGCTATCAGTGATTCTAATTATTGTCGCGCATTGTAGAAAATTAGAACTTGGAGCCGATTGTGCCGCTTGAACAAGTGATTCTATCTGCTCTATAGTTAATGCTGTTGATAGGTAAGACCGAATTGAACGACGATGACAAATTAAATCAATTGTTTTATTTTGCATAATGACTCCTTGTTACGCTATTTTTTTCTGAACTGTAAATCCCAAACGCCATGACCTAAATTTTGACCACGTTTTTCAAATTTGGTAATAGGGCGATCTTCTGGTCTTGGTATATAGTCATTAGTTGGCGATAAATTTTTAAATCCATCAGCTTGACTAAGCACCTCAAGCATATGCTCAGCATAGTGTTGCCAGTCAGTTGCTAAATGCAATACACCATTAGTTTTTAATTTTTTAAAAATTAATTTTACAAACTCAGGTTGAATAATTCGGCGTTTGTTGTGTCTTGCTTTATGCCAAGGATCGGGAAAGAAGATTTGTACTTTATCTAATGACTCATTAGGTATCATGTTTTCTAAAACTTCAACGGCATCATGACACATCACTTTTAAATTGGTTAATTGCTTTTCCTCAATAGCCATTAAACAAGCACCGACACCAGGTCGATGGACTTCAATACCTATAAAATTCTTGTCTGGAGAGGCGTTGGCCATTTCAATTAATGAAGCCCCCATACCAAAACCGATTTCTAATATTGTCGGTTTATTATCCTCAACAGTTATTGATGAATTTGCATTATATTCAATGCCATATATAGGCCATAAATGAGTTAATGCCTGTTGTTGCCCTTTGGTTAAGCGGCCTTGTCGCAATACAAAACTACGTATTGTTCGTTTAGATTCTGTTAGTTGATTGTTGGTTTTTAATTGTTCACTCATTGCGTATCTGCTGTTATTGTTAAATAGTTTATCAAGGTGATTGTTTACCTTTGTTGTATAGTAGTTTAACCGATTTTTAATCCACTTCAAAAAACATCTTGTTAACTTATTTTTCTATGTATAATTGTGACAGATATAAAATATTTGTAAGAATTTTTTATAATCTGGTTGAGGATGATCTGTAAATGATTATATAATTATAACTCCGATTTAACCGATTACGTTTTATGTAATCATGATTACATGCTTGAGGATTTCTCGTGCCTGATATGAAGCTGTTTGCTGGTAACGCCACACCCGAACTAGCAAAACGTATAGCTAATCGTCTTTATACTTCCCTTGGTGATATTATTGTTAGCCGTTTTAGTGACGGTGAAGTCAATGTCCAAATTAATGAAAATGTCCGTGGTGAAGATGTTTTTATTATCCAATCAACTTGTGCGCCTACAAATGACAATTTAATGGAATTATTAGTAATGATTGATGCAATGCGTCGAGCATCTGCCGGTCGTATTACTGCTGTTATTCCTTATTTTGGATATGCAAGGCAAGATCGCCGAGTGCGTTCAGCTCGAGTTCCTATTACTGCCAAAGTTGTTGCAGACTTTTTATCAACTGTTGGTGTTGATAGGGTTTTAACTGTTGATCTTCATGCTGAACAGATTCAAGGCTTTTTTGATGTACCAGTTGATAATGTATTTGGTAGTCCAGTGATTTTAGAAGATATGTTACAACGTGATTTTGAACGCCCAATCGTGGTATCTCCGGATATTGGTGGTGTGGTTCGAGCTCGTGCGATAGCCAAACTTTTAAATGATACAGATATGGCGATTATTGATAAACGCCGTCAACGTGCTAATGAAGCAGAAGTGATGAATATTATTGGTGATGTTGCAGACCGAGATTGTATTTTAGTTGATGACATGATCGATACTGCTGGAACGCTTTGTAAAGCAGCTGATGCATTAAAAGCTCGTGGTGCAAAACGTGTTTTCGCTTATGCTACTCACCCGATTTTCTCAGGAAAAGCGGTTAGTAACATTAAAAATTCTGCCATTGATGAAATCGTAGTTTGTGACACAATTCCATTAACTGCTGAAGTTAAAGGATTAAATAATGTGCGTCAACTTACATTATCAGGCATGCTTGCTGAAGCAATTCGACGTATTAGTAATGAAGAATCAATTTCAGCAATGTTCCATCAATAATCTTTTCTTGCCAATTAGATAAATGCCCCTTATAGGGGCTTTTTACTAATAATCGAATAATTAATGATTAAACTATTATGACAACAATCAAACTTATTGTAGGTTTAGCAAATCCTGGTAACGAATATGCTGCAACTCGCCATAATGCTGGTGCTTGGTATGTTGATCTTCTTGCTGAACGTTATAATCAACCGTTAAAAAATGATCCTAAATTTTTTGGATACACTACCCGAATTAATCTTAATGGTCATGATGTCCGTTTGTTGGTACCAACAACCTTTATGAATTTGAGTGGTAAAGCGGTTCAAGCAATGGCGTCTTTTTATCAAATTCAGCCTGATGAGATATTAGTTGCTCATGATGAGTTAGATCTCAATCCAGGTATCGCTAAATTGAAATTTGGCGGTAGTCATGGTGGTCATAATGGCTTGAAAGATATTGCCAGTAAACTTGGCAATAATCTGAATTTTTATCGATTAAGAATTGGAATTGGGCATCCAGGAGATAAAAATAAAGTTGTCGGTTATGTATTAAATAAACCATCTAAACCTGAACAAGAGTTAATTGATAAAGCTATTGATGAATCAGTATATTGCACCAATATTCTATTAACTGATGGCATAGAAAGCGCGATGAATCGTCTGCATTCATTCAAAGCCTAAATTTGTCTGAATAGCCTTTCTTGTAATCAACTCAATATAAAAAATCCACCTGATGAACAGGTGGATAACAAATCACGTATCCATTCAGACTAAGAAAATAAGTGAGAAACGTTACCGCCTTTTTCTGCAATTTTTTTCATCACTTCTTTGATTAACCATGTGTTCATTGCGGCTGTATCGTCTGTGCTACCAGTATAATTAAGTTCAGTTGCTAATTTTTTGCGTGCATCTAAACTGTTATCAATACCTAGTAATTTCAATAAATCAACAATTGAGGTTTTCCAGTTAAGCTTTTCAGGAAATTTTTTTGCCAAATTATCCAAAATTGACATAACGTCGACTTGAGATATAGGCGTTTTGTTTTCTGTGGAACTTTGTTGATTTTGATCGGAATTACTATTATTACCGGTATTGCTAGAAGTTTTGTCTTTGACGGTGTCAGTGATTTTATCAACTTGCTCTTTCACCGCGTCTTTTGCATGACCTACAGCGGCCTGTGCGCTTGGAAATATTTTAGAAAAAATATTATTTAAGATACCCATTTTACACCCCTTATGTTTAAACTGCTTATTAAAAAACTGCTTAACGATATAGATGTAGAAAATATCCCCTAAAGTATAGCGGTTAAATATAAATAGTGTCAAAGCTACAATTAACTAATAGCATTTTTTGTAATATCGAATTAAGGGTGTACAAAGATAACTTCTGCTTTTATTGAATATTCTTTTTTGAAATTATTTAATTATTAATTTAAACGGATTGATTTTTTTACTATAAAAATTTATTATACCAATTTGTACAAGTAATGTGATTTGTGTCACGTTATTTAACAAATTCTGCAATATATTGGTTAAAAATAGTAGTATTATTTGGTTTACCAATTATAATACAGCCTCTATTAATTAGACTTAAATCATTGAACATTAGTTTAAACGAAGAATTTAATCTATGAATTTTATTCTTCAATTTGATTTAAAGGTGTTCTAAATAGTAAATATCGATAATTAATTATGCAAAATAATTAGTTATAATAAAATCTTCCTAACAATATAAGAAAAATAGCGTGTATATCACGCTATTTTTATGTGCCAAATTAAGAAAATAAAAAAGCCCATTATTATGGGCTCTTTAACTAAGATAACTAAGATAATTAAGTTTTACTCAAACAATGCACGCCTAATTGCATATTCAACGCCACGAATTTCTGCTAAACCTCTTAAGCGGCCTATCGCCGAATAACCTGGATTAGTTTTTTTATTAAGATCGTCAAGCATTTGGTGACCGTGATCTGGACGAACCGGTATTGAACGTTTAATTCCCGCTTTTTTACGTCGTTCTTCTTCAGCAATAAGTACTTTTATTACTCCATACATATCAACATCACCAGCTAAATGATCGCCTTCATGGAAAGATAATGGATTATTTTCACGAACTGTTGCGCGTAAATGAATAAAATGAACTCGATCAGCAAATTTTTCCGCCATTGTCACAAGATCATTATCGCTACGAACACCATAAGAACCAGTACAGAAACAGAACCCGTTATGGATACTATCAACAGTCTCTTTCATCCATTGCATATCTTCGATGGTTGAAACAATGCGTGGTAAACCTAAAATTGGTCTAGGAGGATCATCTGGATGAACGGTTAGAACTACACCAACTTCTTCAGCTACTGGAACTATAGCTTTTAAGAAATAGGCAAAATTTTCGCGTAATTTAGCTTTATCAATTCCATCATAAGTTGCAAGATGAGCTCGGAATTGATCGAGTGAATAACCTTCTTCAGCACCAGGTAAACCAGCAATAATATTGCCAACCAGTTTATCTTTATCGGCTTGAGACATTTGTTCAAAATAACTTTTTGCTGCCAGAATATCTTCTGGAATGTAATCTTTCTCCGCATTAGGTCGTTTTAAAATATGAATATCAAATGCAGCAAAAGCAATTTGATCAAAACGTAATGCTTTAGAACCATCCGGTAATTGATAACCAAGATCGGTACGAGTCCAGTCTAACACTGGCATAAAGTTGTAACAAACTGTATCAATACCACAAGCAGCTAAATTACGAATCGACTGTTGATAATTTGCAATATGTTGTTCAACATTACCAGAATGGGTTTTAATTTCTTCATGAACAGGAATACTTTCAACAACAGACCAAGTAAGACCACTGTCTTCAATCATTTTTTTTCGTTTTTGAATCTCATCTATTGTCCAAACTTCACCATTAGGTATATGGTGTAAGGCTGTAACAATTCCTGTTGCCCCAGATTGTCTAATATCGGCCAATGATACAGGATCACTAGGCCCAAACCAGCGCATTGTTTGTTCCATCTAAAATCTCCTCAATGATTCTTCATTTACTAATTTATTCTAAAATGAAGATCCATAAACAATGCATATTTGTTTCTATTGGTTAACAATAGTGACTGGAATAGAGTCAAATAAATAACCATCAAAATTTGGATCTTCACTGTCAGAAACAGTCATTAATGTTTGTTTAACATTTTCCAAGTGTTGCCACATAGCGTGGCGTGCCGCCATTGAATCTTTTAATTGTAATGCTTGTAGAATTCTTTCATGATCATATAACCATTTTTTTCGATAACTATGATCAATTATTCTACTTTGCAATTGGTCCCACATTTTACTTGATGAACGTTTTGACCATAAGTCTTCTAACAGACGTTCAAGTATTGAGTTTTTTGTGGCGCGAGCTATTGCAACATGAAACATTTCATCAGCACTATAGTCATCAAGTACTTCTTGTTCTAAAGTTTGCCGTTCTTGTTCAATTATAGTTCTTAACTCAATAATATCGGACTTTACAATTTGTGACGCAGCAAATGCGGCGATGTTACTTTCAAGAAGTTGTCTTGCTTGTAACAGCTCAAATGGGCCAAAATCTTCTTCTTCTATTTCTCTATCTTTTTCAGATAAGAACTCGTCAGGTAAACCAATAACATAAACACCAGAACCTTTTTTTACCGCAACTAATTTTTCAAGCTCTAACATAATTAACGCTTCTCGAACTACCGTTCTACTAACATTAAAGGTTTCTGCAATATCTCTTTCTGGTGGTAGTCGGTCACCAATTTTAAAGGTGCCGCTAGTTAATAATGATTTTAACTCATTACCAATTTTTTGATAGAGTCGATTGACCCTTGGCATAATCTATAATCCTCAGAATTCTATTAAGTTTATTGAAGATAATTATACGCTAATTATCACAACTCCTCTAAGTTAATAATCAAAGAAATATATTATACCGTTAAATTGGTGTACCAATATTGTTACGTATTATAAAGATTTTACCAGACATCCTCATAAAATAAACCAAAAAATGTGACTCAAGTCACAAAAATTAAAAAATATAGATGAAAAATTTGTCAACAAATGAAAATATGTCTAACCAATAAATGTTGTTAACTAATTAATTATGGTATGTAAAATGCTCAATTTATTAAAAACCCCACAATCAATTAAGAATAAACCTTTATACAATAGGGAAACGATGACTGCTCGTATTGTTCATATTGGTTTCGGCGCCTTTCATAGAGCACATCAGGCATTATTTACTGATCGTCTGTTAAATAAAGGCAATAGTGATTGGGCTATTTGTGAAGTAAATATTGTTGGTGGTGAAGAGTTAATCAATGATATTCGCAAACAAGATCATCTTTATACAGTATTAGAAAAAGGGGCAACATCTAAACAAGCCTACATTATAGGTAGTGTAAAAGAATCATTGTTAGCTCCAACTGACGGTATAGAAACAATTTTAGAAAAAATGGCTGATCCGATAGTGGAAATCGTTTCATTAACGGTGACAGAAAAAGGTTATTGTATGTTGCCTGGTGGGACAGGATTGGATTTGAATAATGAATTAATTAAAACCGATTTAGCATCACCAAGTAAACCTATGTCAGCTCCCGGTGTTATTGTTGAAGCATTATATAGAAGAATGCAACGAGGTTTAAAATCATTTACTGCACTATCCTGCGATAACATGCCAGAAAATGGTTTAGTTTTGCGCAAAGCTATTTTAGATTTAGCCAATGCCCGTGATCCACAGCTAGCCAAATGGATTGAAAGCAATACAACTTTCCCATGTACGATGGTTGACCGTATTGTTCCTGCTGCAACTTCAGAAACCTTAGAGGAAATTCAAGAGGTATTAGGCGGTGTATTTGATCCTTGTGGTATTGCTTGTGAGCCATTTATTCAGTGGGTTATTGAGGATAATTTTGTGACTGCTCGCCCAGATTGGAATGAAGTTGGTGCTGAATTTGTTGATAATGTTGTTCCATATGAGGAAATGAAACTTCGGATGTTAAATGGTAGCCATTCATTTTTAGCTTATTTAGGTTATTTAGCTGGTTATGAGCATATTAATGATTGTATGAATGACGAAAATTATAAAAAAGCGACTTTATCATTAATGATGGAACAACAGGCACCAACCTTAAATGTTCCTTCGCACGTTAATTTACAACAATATGCTGAAAAACTTATTGAAAGATTTAGTAATCCATCACTAAAACATCGAACATGGCAAATTGCTATGGATGGTACCCAAAAATTACCACAACGCATGCTTGATTCAATCCGTTGGCATATCAAGCATAATTCTGATTTTTCATTACTCGCTTTAGGCGTAGCTGGGTGGATGCGTTATGTTGGTGGTATCGATGATCATCAACAAATAATTGATATTCGCGATCCAATGGTTGAGGAATTGAAACGACTTGTTGCTGCTAGTGATGACGGTGTAGAGAGAGTTAACACCTTACTAAGTTTGGCAGCTGTTTTTGGATCTGATCTACCAAATAATGCATTATTTAAAGACAAAGTTACTCAACATTATCTTTCATTAATGGAGAAAGGAGCCAAACGGACTGTTAAGGATATATCTTTATAAATTGGACGGAAGACAATGAAAAAATTCTTAGATGATAACTTTTTATTACAAACTGATGCGGCGCAAAGACTGTATTTTGATTACGCTAAAGATCAACCTATATATGATTATCATTGCCATTTACCACCCAAAGATATTGCTGAAAATAAAAACTTTAGTAATTTAGCTGAAATTTGGTTAGCTGGTGATCACTATAAATGGCGAGTATTACGCACAGCAGGTATCGATGAAAAATTTATTACTGGTGATGCCTCTGATTATGAAAAATATCTAACCTGGGCAAAAGTTGTTCCTTTGACGCTTGGAAATCCAATTTATCATTGGACCCATTTAGAGTTAAAAAGACCATTTGGTATAAAAGATATTCTTCTTAATGAAAAAACAGCGGATAAAATTTGGACAGAGGCAAATGCTAAATTAACGACGGCTGAATTTTCAACTCGTGGTATTTTGACGCAAATGAATGTCAAAGCAGTAGGCACAACAGATGACCCTATTGATTCACTTGAATATCACAAACAAATTGCCTTAGATAGTTCATTACAAACGAAAGTAAGGCCTAGTTGGCGACCAGATAAAGTCTTTAAAATCGAACTCACTGGTTTTGTTGATTATATTGCTCAATTAGGCCAAGTTGCTGATATTGAAATTAATAATTTTGAAAAACTACTTTGCGCATTAACCAAGCGGCTAGATCATTTCGAACAACATGGCTGTGAAGCCGCCGATCATGGTATTGAAATTTTACGTTATGCCGATATTCCTCCAGAAAAACAACTCGATCACATATTAACTAAACGTCTTACTAATCAACCTCTTTCTGAATTAGAAATTGCTCAATTTAGTACTGCAGTGCTGGTTTGGTTAGGTAAGCAATATCATAAACGTAATTGGGTTATGCAATTACATTTAGGTGCACTACGTAATAATAATCAAAGAATGTTTAAGTTACTGGGTCCAGATGCTGGATTTGACTCGATTGGCGATAGACCAATTGCCGAACCTCTCTCTTCATTATTAGGTATTTTAGACTTAACGGATGAACTACCGAAAACTATTTTGTATTGCTTAAACCCTCGAGATAATGAAGTCCTAGCGACGATGGCCGGTAACTTTCAAGGTTCAGGTATTGCCGGAAAAATTCAATTTGGTTCGGGCTGGTGGTTCAATGACCAGAAAGATGGGATGGAACGCCAATTAATGCAACTTTCTCAAATGGGATTATTAAGTCAATTTGTCGGTATGCTAACTGATTCTCGTAGTTTCTTATCATTTACCAGACATGAATATTTTAGACGTATTCTCTGTAATCTAGTCGGCAATTGGATGGTTAATGGCGAAATTCCCGCTGATTTTGACTTAGTTGGCAACATGATTAGCAATATTTGTTTTAACAATGCAAATCATTATTTTTCTAAAAAGCAATAAAACGATTTAACATTAAATAGGACGAAGGATACGAAATGAAAAAAATTCCAAAATTTAGATGGTGCATGATTCTACTAGTCTGTGCTATTACAATTATCAACTATCTTGAACGAACAGCATTGGGTGTTGCCGCGCCGACGATTTTAGAAACTACTGGTATTACTAAAGAGCAATATTCTTGGATAGTGAGTGCTTTCCAATTAGCTTACACCATAGGTCAACCTATTATGGGCTTCTTTATTGATACTATCGGTCTTAGACTTGGATTTGCTATCTGTGCTGTAATTTGGGGGTTAGCAACCATGGGGCATGCTTTGACAGGTACATGGCAAGGTTTAGCTTTCATGCGAGGCGTGATGGGCTTTAGTGAAGCATCAGCTATTCCGGCAGGAATAAAAACCGCAACGACATGGTTCCCAGCAAAAGAGAGAGGAATTGCGTCAGGTGTCTTTAATATGGGGACATCTTTTGGTGCTATGTTAGCGCCACCTTTAATTGCTTGGTGTATTTTATTCCAAGGTTGGCAGTTCGCTTTTGTTGTTTCAGGCTCGTTAGCATTATTTGCTGCGCTTGCATGGTTTATTTTTTATCGTGATCCTAAAGATTCAAAAATATTATCTCCTGAAGAGAGAGAGTATATTGAAGCGGGACAAGAAAAATATTTAGGCGTCGATAACCAAAAAGAGAAGGTATCTCTTGCAACAATTCTTACTCAGCGTAATTTCTGGGGTATTGGTATTGCACGTTTTCTTGCTGACCCAGCGTGGGGAACAATTAATTTTTGGGTGCCAATCTTCTTCGTTGAAACACTGCATTTTAGTTTAAAAGAAATTGCTATGTTTGTTTGGTTACCATTTTTAATGGCTGATCTAGGTTGTTTAGCAAGTGGTTTTGTTGCGAAGTATTTTAATGACCGAGGAGTATCTTTAATCAATTCAAGATTAATAACCTTTACTATCGGCGCAGTATTAATGATGACAATTGGTTTTGTTAGTATTGTCGAAAATCCATACTTAGCAGTATTTTTAATCAGCCTAGGTGGTTTTTCACATCAATTATTATCGACTGTAGCATCGACTTTAGGTGGCGATTTATTCAAGAAAAATCAAGTTGCGACAGCTGTTGGTATGGCGGGTGCTTGTGCTTGGACAGGGCAGTTAATATTTAACCTTTTCATTGGTGCATTCGTAGGCATAATTGGTTTTGGCCCTTTCTTTATAGCTCTAGCTTTCTTCGATGTAATTGGCGCAGTTGTGCTTTGGACATTTATTCGAGAAAACAAAGTTAATAACAGTATCAGTAATTAATCGTTAATAACTAACAAATAATTAATATTAAGTACAATAGTTAGGATCAAGATTTTTGATCCTAACTATTATTGTTGGTTGATTAATTGAATTATTTCACCTTTCTATTCATTTCCAATAGATCAAATAAAGTGTAAATATCATTTTTTTACACGACTTTTTTAACTAAATCAGGTAAATTATTTAGCATTAAATTTTTTAGGTTAAAAATTATTTTTATTAATTTTAGCAGAGAGGAAGGATAAGACAAATTCATGCGTGATAATGAACCAAAAATGTTGACCAGTCTTTTGTCACAAGGTGCTTTATTATGCCAGATAAAAGAAAGAACCCAGGCATTGAGTCAATTAACAAAAGTTATTGATGAGTTACTTCCAACACCTTTAAATCAGCATTATAGAGTTGCTAATTACCGTCAAGGTGTGCTTGTTCTTGAGGTTAGTTCGGCTAACTGGTTAACAAGAATAAAATATGAACAAAGTAATTTAATCTCAGGCATACGTGGAAAAATCTTACCGTCGCTATCCTCTATTCAATATAAGATCAATCCAACTATTGCGAAAAATTATTCGCAATCTGTTAATTTTTCTAACAATAATGCTAAAATTAACAGTGTGATTTCGGTGCAAACAGCTATATATTTAAAGGCATTGGCTGAGCAAGCGCCAGAAAAACTAAAAAAACAATTGATTAAACTTGCTAACCATGCAAAATAAGTTGAACAATATTTAGAAGTAACAAATGAAAAGATACAGGAGTGAAATATGGACAAAAGTATGATTACCTATATTGTCATTGGCCTTATTATTGGTTTTATTGCAGGTATGATTTTCATGAATTTTGTTTCTCAAAAAGGCCGTAAATACGCCAAACTTAAACGTGAATGCGAACAAGCTCAAGAAGAATTAGTATCTCAAAAGCAAATGATGGTGAAACACTTTTCACATAGCGCTGAAATATTAGACAATATGGCTAAAGAATTTCGTCGATTATATCAACATATTGCCGAAACTTCTGGGCAATTTTCGACTTTTGATGACATGCCAATGATAGATTTAGAAGCGAATAAGGATATAAGTGTCAAAAACAAGTTAACACTAGAAGAACAGCCTAAAGACTATTCAGATAATCCTTCTGGATTATTCAAAACAGATGATATTAAATCTTAATTAATATTAAATATTTGTTAGTTAAATCATACTAATGAAATCTGTGTTTTAAATATTAAATTCCTTAAATAAGAGAGTTTTACGATGAGTCATTCCTTAAGAAAACCCAAAAAACTATTAAGCGTAATAGCATTAGGTTTAGGTTTAAGTTTAGCTACAGTATCCAATGTTTATGCTGCATTTCCATTTATCCCAACAGATAATAACCAACAGCAACCATCGTTAGCGCCAATGTTGGAAACTGTTTTACCTTCAGTAGTCAGTATTAAAGTTGAAGGTACAACTCAAATGCAAAATAATATGCCGGAAGAATTTAGACGATTTTTCGGTTATCCTGATAGCCAATCAAGAACTTTTTCAGGATTAGGCTCAGGTGTAATTATCGATGCGAAAAAAGGTTATATTGTTACTAATAATCATGTGATTGATAATGCCGATAAAATCATCGTTGCCTTGAATGATGGTCATGAATATCCAGCAAAATTAATTGGTAAAGATCCACAAAGTGATATTGCTTTATTACAAGTGGATGATGTTAAAAGATTAACTGAAATTAAACTGGCAGACTCAGATTTAACTCGAGTGGGTGATTATGTGGTTGCCATTGGTAATCCATTTGGTATCGGTCAAACAGTCACATCCGGTATCATTTCAGCGTTAGCACGAAGTGGGCTTAATATGAATGGCTTTGAAAATTTCATTCAAACTGATGCCTCTATTAATCAAGGTAACTCTGGTGGTGCTTTAGTTAACTTAAATGGTGAACTAGTTGGAATAAATACGGCTATTATTGCGCCAAGTGGTGGTAATGTAGGGATTGGTTTTGCGATACCTAGCAACATGGTTAAAAGTTTAACTTCGCAACTTATTGAATATGGTGAAGTTAAACGCGGGGTATTAGGCATTAAAGGTAATGAATTGACCTCAGATATTGCCAAAGCTTTTGATCTTGACGTACAAAAAGGTGCCTTTGTTAGTGAGGTTATGAATGATTCTGCAGCGAAAGATGCTGGAATTAAATCTGGTGATATCATCATTTCGATGGATGGCAAACCGGTTAATAGTTTTGCAGAATTACGCGCTAAAATCGCTACAACAGGGGCAGGTCGTACTGTCAAATTAGGTATCATTCGTGATGGTAAAGAAATTTCTGTTGAGGTTAAACTGAAAAATGGTGATGAAACAATTACCGAAGCGAAAGCAATTCATCCAGCACTTAATGGCGCGACACTTATCAATGGTGATGTAAGAGGTCAAAAAGGTGTATTAATTAAAAGTATTGCTAAAAATTCACCTGCTTCTCGTTTAAGTTTACAAGAAGGTGATCTTATCACTGGGGTTAATAAAGCAAGAATCAATAGTGTTTCAGAACTACGTAAAATTATTGATAGTAATCCTTCAGCAATTGCTTTAAATATTATAAGAGGAGATAGTCGTCTGTATCTTATCTTACGCTAAGCGATTTTAGGCTATATTTCGTCGATGCTTTGCATCGACGAAAACTTCGTGTTAACCCGCAGTTAGTTATGATAGAATCCTAGCAACCATTCTCATTTTGCTAATCATAATTATGCTTAAAAAGTTTCTTTGGCCAATATTAATTGGTACTGTTTTAGCGATAGTGTTGCTTATTATTTTCCCTTCCTTAAGAAACGGAACCCAATCTGATTTTTCAAGATCTATTTTTAATGACCAACCTATGAGTTATTCTGATGCGGTTAAGATTGCTGCGCCAGCAGTGGTCAATATATATAGCCGATCGATTAATTCTGTTCCCAAACAATCACAAGATAGTTCAATTACACCACTTGGTTCGGGTGTAATTATGAGTGAGCATGGTTATATCATCACCAATTATCATGTTGTAGTCGGCGCAGAGCAAATTATCGTTGCTTTGCAAGATGGTCGAATTTTTGAGGCATTGCCTGTTGGCTCTGATAAGTTGGTTGATATTGCGGTGCTAAAAATCGAAGCGACTAATATTCCAACCATCAATATCAATCCAAAACGGGATCCGAAAATTGGTGATGTCGTATTAGCTATTGGCAATCCATACAATATTGGTCAAACGATTACCCAAGGTATTATTAGTGCAACAGGGCGTGATGGATTAAGTCCCTATCGTCGACAAAACTTTATTCAAACTGATGCTTCCATTAATCATGGTAATTCAGGCGGTGCATTAGTTAATACTAAAGGCGAATTGGTTGGCATTAACACATTAACATTTGCTAAAAATCTAGGTAGCGATGTTCCTGAAGGAATTGGTTTTGCTATTCCAACTGCATTGGCTGTTAAAATTATGAATAAATTAATTCAAGATGGTAAAGTGATTCGAGGTTATATCGGCATTGACGGATTAGAGTTTGCTCCAACGCAAAATCCTAGCGATCCACCTAAAGTTTTAGGTATTTTAGTCACCAATGCAGAAGGGCCGTCATTACAGGCTGGTGTTGAAGCAAATGATATTTTAATTATGGTTGATAATAAACCAGTAAGATCAATAGTTGAAACAATGGATCAAATTGCAGAGTTGAAACCAGGAACAATCGTCCCCATAATAGTTTTACGTAATGGAGAAAAGATTGAACTTCAAATAACTATAGGCCTGTTACCTGTTTAGCTTGGTCTTTTATTACTTGATTATCTTTCATATAGGACGTATAATTCGCACCCTTATCATGTTATTTAACACTCGTATGGTGTATAGATTTTGCGATTGAGCCATTTATATAGCGATACGAACAAACTTTAGAGGTTTATTATGAAAGAAGGTATCCATCCAGAATATAAAGCAATTAAAGCAACTTGTTCTTGCGGTAATGTTATTAATACTCATTCAACAATTGGTCACGATATTCATCTTGACGTTTGTGGTGAATGTCATCCGTTTTATACTGGTAAACAACGTGATGTTGCAACTGGCGGGCGTGTTGATAAATTCAAACAACGTTTTGCAATGGTTGGCGGTAAAAAATAAGTTTATTACACTAACTAAATTTATTACACTAACATTGTTAAAAAAGGCGCTTAAAGCGCCTTTTTTGTAGCTATTATTTTTTAACAACTCAATTATTCATCAATTAAATCAGGGTCGATACCCAAATCTCGCATCATTTTCTGTGCTTGTAGTGGAATGCCATCATCACGATCTTTTTGTAAATCTTCATCACAAGGTAATGGTTGACCGGTATAAGCATGTAAAAAAGCTTCACATAATAGTTCACTATTCGTTGCGTGGCGCAAGTTATTTACTTGTCGTCTTGTACGTTCATCGGTTAATATTTTCAGTACTTTCAACGGAATTGAGACTGTTATTTTTTTTACTTGTTCGCTTTTTTTGCCGTGTTCGGCATAAGGGCTGATATAATCGCCGTTCCATTCCATCATATTTTTTCACCAAATCGCATCACAAATAATGTGGGTAATTTTAACGTTTTTTTTGCTTAGCTGCAATCTATACGCCAAGATAGTTAGACGTCTAGACATGTTGACGTCTTTTTTTGTTGTGTTATTCTTATACTACTGAGTTCTAAAAATAAATAAATGTTTGGTAAGGAAGGTTGTTATGGCTAGTAATTCTAAAAATTTAGGCCAAGGTGCTAATTTTAGTCAAGGTACTATAGCGGTTCGTGGCGGATTAAATACAGATGATCAATTTGGTAGCGTAGTTCCAGTTATTACGCCATCAACATGTTATCGTTATGAAGAGTTTGCCACCCCAAGAAAGTTTGATTATGGTCGCAAATCCAATCCAAGTAGGCGATTAGTTGAAGAAACCGTCGCTAAATTAGAAGGTGGGGTAGATGCTATTTTAACTAATTGCGGTATGTCAGCAATACATTTAGTCAGTGTAGCCTTACTTGGGCCAAATGATGTCGTGGTTGCACCTCATGATTGTTATGGTGGTAGTTATCGATTATTTAATAGTTTGAGCCAAAAAGGGTATTTTAAAACAAAATTTGTAGACCAATCAGATCCTGCCGCTTTAAAAGAAGCATTAAGTCTAAAACCTAAATTAGTGTTAGTTGAATCACCAAGTAACCCATTATTACGAGTTGTTGATATAGCAGAGATCGCTCGCCAAGCTCATGCGGTTGGTGCATTGGTTTTGGTTGATAACACCTTCATGACGCCGATTCTACAAAAACCGTTAGAACTTGGCGCGGATATTGTCAGCCATTCTGGTACTAAATTTTTAAATGGTCATTCCGATTTACTTGCTGGAATATTGGTATTTAAAGATCAACAATTAGCAACTGACGTATTATGGTGGGCAAATAATATAGGTACGTCAACTTCATCATTCGACAGTTATTTACTATTACGTGGTCTCAGAACGCTTGCTGCCAGAGTTCGATTACAACAAGAAAATGCGCAAAAAGTAGTGGAATATTTAACCAATCACCCTAAAATTGCAAAAGTTTTCCATCCTTCCATACCAACCAATCTTGGACATGATATTGCTAAAAAACAGCAAAAAGGCTTTGGCTCTCTGCTAAGTTTTGAATTAGTCGGTGATGCCGATGTTATGCCGAAATTTTTGCATGCACTAAATATTTTCACACTAGCTCAATCGCTTGGCGGTGTAGAAAGTTTAATTTGTCATCCAGCTACCATGACACACTCAGGTATTAGTGCAGAAGCGCGTAAAACCGCAGGTATCTCTGATCAATTATTACGTATTTCGGTTGGTCTTGAAGACATCAATGATCTCCTTGGGGATTTAGAGCAGGCATTAGCGCAAATCTAAACTTTATCAATTAACCAATAGAGTTGGAAAATGGCTTATTTTTCGACTCTATTGATATCATTTTGTACATATCTATCTCAATCTAACTATTTCGATAATCATTAACTTTATTGGTAATGGCAGTAAGAATTTCACTAATCGCATGTCGTTTGCTGCGTCCACAAACTTTAGCATCATCTTGGCAAACTAGACATTGCCGCGAATAATGTGCGAATTTAGTGCGCGAAATACTTTTTTGTGTAATAGGGTCAATGACGTCAATGTCCCACAATCGTCCTAAAAAATGCCTCTCCTCAATTTTTATACACAGTTGTTTAAGCATATCAACGTTATAATCAATTGATAATAATGCTTCATCACCAGTTATGCTTTCACAAAGTTTTTCATGGATAATAGAAATATTATGTTGGTTTAACATCTGATAGATAGCTTGTACAGCTTCATTAAATAAGAATACAGTGCCACTACTTTTTTTGATTGGCCCCGGTATTACTAAACTTAATGATATTAGTGGATAAGGGTAGTGCGCAAAAAGTTGTTGCTGATGGTGTACACGCTTTTCTTTAGCCAGTAACATTTGTTCAAGCGTTATGTTAATGCCATCGTCGAATCTTAATGTTGAATTATTCATAATGATGTTGAGTAATAGCATAACTTAGAATTTTGTTATGCTATTGCTTTTACAAAGTTAATTAGTCTTTGACTTGACGAACAACATCAATAATAGAGCCGTCACGGAAATGAACAATCCCAACAATTTTATCTTTAAATTCAATTGGTTTTGGTTCACCTGTTAATGCAATAGCACGTTGATAAAGTTCTTCAATAGTCATTACTGGTAAATTAGCCTCTTTTAATCGTTCTGCGATTTCAGGACGAGCAGGATTTACCGCTATACCATGATCAGTAACTAACACATCTACACTTTCACCCGGTGTGACAATAGTGGTAACTTTTCTTATTACCGTTGGAATTCGGCTACGAATTAATGGGGCAACAATAATTGTTAAGTTTGCTCCCGCAGCTGTATCACAGTGACCACCAGATGCTCCGCGCATTACGCCATCAGAACCCGTTAATACGTTGACATTGAAATCAAGGTCAATTTCTAAGGCACTTAAAATCACAATGTCTAATTCATCAACACTTGCTCCTTTAGACGCAGGATTCGCATAAACATTGGTTGAGACTTCAATATGATCTTTATTTCGGCCTAAGGATTGTCCTGCTGCACCGTCAAAGCTTTGGGTATCTAATAAACGTTTAACCAAACCTTTTTCGTGTAAATCAACAATACTAGCTGTAATGCCACCTAAGGCAAATGAGGCGGTGATATTTTTAGCACGCATACGATTTTCAAGGAAACGCGTTGCAGCTGTTGAAGAAGCGCCAGATCCCGTTTGAATTGAGAAGCCATCTTCAAAATAGCCAGAATGCTCAATGACATCAGCCGCGTAACGAGCAATCATAAGTTCACGAGGATTGCTTGTGATACGTGCTGCACCCACACTGATTTTAGTTGGGTCACCGACTTCATCAACTTTAACAATATAGTCAACTTGATCTTGACGAATACTTGCAGGGTTATTTGGGTAACCGACGATATCTTCTGTTAGTAAAACTACTTTTTTGGCAAACTGTGCATCAACCATTGCATAACCAAGTGCACCACATTGTGATTTACCTGACACACCATTAGCATTACCTTGTTCATCAGCTGTTGATACGGCTAAAAATGCGATATCAATATTAATTTCACCACTTTGGATAAGTTTTACTCGTCCACCATGAGAATGGATATGCACAGGATTATCCATTAAACCGTGTGAAATCGCATCAGCTAATTTTCCACGTAATCCAGAGGTGTAAATTTTAGTGATCACCCCAGCTTCAATATGTGGGATTAATGTGGCATTACAACTTAACAATGAACTTGATGCTAAAGTTAGATTTTTAATGCCTAATTTACTAATTGTCTCTACAACTTTATTGATAACCTTATCACCTTCACGGAATGCATGATGGAAAGATATGGTCATACCGTCACGTAATTCACACTTCTTAATGGCTTGTTCAATCGAGTCACATAATTTACGAGTATATTTAGACTCATCTTTTAAATATGGTGTGGTTGCATTAGCATCAATAAATGGTGTGATATTTTTAAGATCAGGATGCTGTTTTAATAAATCATCAATTTTTTGGTTTATAGAAGTTGTCATATTTCAATCCTATCAAATTTCTTTACGTACACCGGAGTATTTTGCTAGTTCAATGATTTTTTGAGCACGAGTAATAATTGGTGCATCAATCATTTTGCCATTCAAAGAAACAACTCCAAGCCCTTTTCTTTCACCTTCTTCAGCTGCTTCAACTACTTTTTTAGCATTTTCCACTTCACTAGCAGTAGGAGCATAAGCATTGTGTAATAGCTCAATTTGTCTTGGATTAATCAATGATTTACCGTTATATCCTAATTTTTTGATTAGGTTGACTTCTTTTAAGAAACCTTCGTCGTCATTAACATTTGAATAAACAACATCAAAAGCATCAATACCTGCTACACGAGCAGCATGTAGAACAGCGCAACGAGCATAAAATAGTTCGGTACCATCGCCTCTTTCTGTTTGCATATCAACAAGATAGTCAAATGCAGCAAGAGCAATACCTATTAAACGAGGAGATGATTTAGCAATTGATACGGCATTAACTACCGCTTGAGCCGATTCAATTGCTGCCATTAATTTAGTACTACCGACTTCACGCCCGCATTCTTTTTCAATACGTTCAACGTGAGCTTCAAGTTCATGAATATCTTCAGCACTGTTTGTCATTGGTAAACGCACAACGTCAACGCCTGCTCGAACTACGGCTTCTAAATCTTTAAGTCCAAATGGTGTATTTAGTGCGTTAATTCTAACAACTGTTTCAATATTATGTTCTTTATAAACAGGCATTTTTAATGTTTGAGCTACTAACAAGCGTGCTGAATCTTTTTCTTTGATTGAAACAGCATCTTCAAGGTCAAACATGATTGAATCAGGTTTGTATACAAACGATGTTGATAACATTGCGGCATTAGCGCCAGGAAGAAATAACATGCTGCGACGTAATTTTTTCATAGTAATTTACTCCAATCTAAGTTCTCTTCTTCTGCACCGCGTAATACTGCACATTGAATTCTTGCTCTGATAGCACAATCTAAAGCGCCTTTATCATCAATAATAATTAACCCATCAGTTACATTCAGATCATTTAAAGTCTGATTGACAACTGCACGTATTTGATCGCCAAATTGCTTATTAACATCACTATTAATAACAATTTCAATCCCCGTATTTGGCATGACTTTAACTAACAAATCGCTCGATTCGAGAGTGCCAGCCATAGCTTCTTTTTGTATTTTCATTTTTTTACCTTTTAAAACGTATTAAATTTTAAATTTATCCAAATTAGCCGAAAGATAATCCCATGTTGTTGGAGGAACCAACGTTTTAACCTGTTCATATTGCCCAGTAGCTAGTAGCTTTCTTACTAATGAAGCCGAAACAACACAATTGCTTTCGGTTATACGTTCAACTTCAACAACCGTAATGGCTGGTAGACTACTTACCGTATTATCTTCAAGCCAATATCGCATTGCTTCGTTATAGGCTTTGGTTACTTCATCAATAGGTTCAGTTCCTACAAATCGGTGAGTGATATTGAGTGCTGGAGCAATATAATTTCGGAAAATTAACAGATCGATACCCATATAGGCTTGATCAATTTTTGTCTTATCTTTTAGGAAATAAGTAGGAAATGTTGCTCTAGAAATAATATAGGGTGAGCTTGCATGCACAGTGACATTCTTTATCTGATTTGTGCCATCTTTAACTAGTTTTAAGCGTGTATCAAATGAAAATTGCGAGGCATTTTCATTGACAACAAATACATGTAACCAGTCACATTGACTTTCTGCATATTGTACTAAATATTGATGACCCTTAGTAAAAGGATTGGCATTCATAACAATGCTGCCAATTTTTTTTCCTTCTTTTTTCTGTGCATTGAGTTGTTTACAATATTGCTTTATTCCGACTGGATTGTTTTCCATTAAAACAACTAAATCGGTTATTTCAACAATAGGGTAAAAACCGCATCCTTTAAAGAAATCTATATTTTCAGGTTTAGTGTATAAAAAAAGGTGAAAATAGCCGTTTTCATTGGCATATTTTATGGTTTGATCCATTAAAGTCAGATTTAGCTGATTACCGCGATATTGAGGATCAATAGCAACACATTTAATAATATTGCGATCCATTCCCGCACAAGCAATAATTTTATCGTGAATTTTTGCTACCATAAAAAGAGTAACTTGCGAGTCTAAATCAAGATCAGATCGAGACAATAATAGCTTAATTTCTTGATAGTCTTGTTCTGATTTAGAAATATTAATGATGGTATAATCAACTAAATCATACATAAAATTACCCTCTTTCTGCTACTACATAATTGGTTAAACGACCAATTCCTGTAATTTCGACTTCAATCTTATCGCCATCTTTCATAAATACTGGAGGGTTACGTTTTTTACCAACGCCACCAGGTGAACCAGTAAGAACGACATCTCCAGGTGATAAACGAGTAAATGTACTAATGTAAGAAATAAGTTCTGGTACAGTGTGCACAAGATTTTTAATACAATCGTGTTGCATCTCTTGACCATTTAGATAAGTGGTTAAAGATAAAACTGTTGGATCAGGGATTTCATCACTGGTTGTAATGCATGGACCGAATGCACCAGTACTTGGCCAGTTTTTACCTGCCGTGAACCAAGTATATTGCCAGTCACGGATAGACCCATCCATATAGCAACTGTAGCCAGCTACATGTGATAATGCCTCTTCTGGTTTAATACGAAATCCTTCTTTACCAATAATGATCGCTAATTCACCTTCGTAATCTAACTCGTCAGTGATAGCTGGTTTGATAATATTAGTTTTGTGACCTGTTTGTGAATCAGGAAAACGAACGAATAATGTTGGCGCTGAGCTAGTTTCGTTAAATTCTGCGCGTTTTTCTGCATAATTCATACCAACACATAAAATTTTGTTTGGGTTGGCAATGACGGGTAAATAAGTTATTGCTTGTTCATCGATATCACTCGGTGAACCTAAAAAGTTTTTTGCGTTAGCTAATCCGTCTTTATCTGAAAGAAGGGATTTTAGATCTTGATATTGATCGCCTAGTTTTTGGCTTAAATCTACGATGCCATGCGCAGTATATAAACCATAACTTGGTCGACCAGATACAAGATAACTGACAAGCTTCATGAATACTCCTTAAAAGCTGGTTATTGAAACGCTAAATGAAAATTGCGCAAACTTAGTAATAACTAAGACTGCTTTTTAATAAACTAAACTAAGAAATTACCTAGAATTAGTAAGGATACCGATACATTGATCGCCCCACCTATGCGAGTTGCAATTTGAGCAAATGGCATCAATTCCATACGCTCTGCTGCGGTCAGTATTGCGACGTCACCCGTTCCGCCTTGACCACTCTGGCAACAAGAAATAACCGCGGCGTCGATGGGATACATACCTAATTTTTTAGCCACAAAAAAGCCAGTTGTGACTAAGCTCACCACTGTACAGACAATGACAATTAGGTTGATTACGGTGAATGCCGAGACGATTTTATCCCAAGGTGTGATGGCTACGCCTACCGCAAATAAAATTGGATAAGTGACCGATGTTTGGAAGAACTTGTAAACTACTTGCGAACCACTCAAAACTTTTGGTGAAACACCTGATACTAATTTTACCAATACCGCAGCAAATAACATCCCTACAGGGGCTGGAATGCCAGTTACTTTGTGACCAATCATACCAACCATATAAAGAATAGCGGCTAATAACACCCCTGAAGCAAAAGTTGTCACATCAATAACCGATTCTGTTTTAGCTGTTTTATTGATAATTTGATCATCTTCTGATGCTGGTAACAAGCGGCCATTACCAGTTAAATGTGGATAAGCCTTACCAAGACGGTTAAGAATTCCTCCACAAATAATACCGGTTAAACCTCCTAACATAACAATTGGTAACACTCGACCGAGTGCTTCGCCTTGTTCCATACCTAAAATAGAGGCATAGCCGATAGATAAAGGTATGGCTCCTTCACCAACACCACCAGCCATGATGGGTAATACTAAGAAGAAGAATGTTTCAAATGGTGACAAGCCTAATAAATAACCCACACCCACGCCAACTAGCATTCCAACGATTTCACCACATACCATTGGCCCGAAGATTTTTAAGAAACCTTGAATAAGCGTTTTCTTATCCATGTTCATAATACTACCAACGATAATACAGCAGATATAAAGATATAAAATGTGAGTATCTTTATAGAATTTGGTCGTTGCTTCTACCACGGGAGTAGGCAAAATGCCGTAATAGACTAATGCAGATGGAATAAAGGTTGCACAAATTGCCGCGGCCCCCATTTTGCCAACTATAGGTAAACGTTTGCCAATTTCACCA
Source organism: Gilliamella apicola (assembly GCF_003202915.1). Lineage (GTDB taxonomy): Bacteria > Pseudomonadota > Gammaproteobacteria > Enterobacterales > Orbaceae > Gilliamella > Gilliamella apicola_Q. Next base: position 63,488 of record NZ_QGLP01000006.1, on the reverse strand, counting down.
CATAAAAAACCAAAAAACGCACACGTTACTACCATGACGACGATTTCACTTGGTAATTTACCTGTTACTAATACTTCAGCAAAGATAAGCATACCAGCGATTAGAAATAATGGTAAAGGAATTACACCAATTTTAAAATCATCCATAAGTTTCCACCAGCCAAATGGCCAAAACTTTAGTCTCGGATTTTTGTGCTTTATCTCATCTTGTCCATTAACGTTATGTGTTTTTTCAACTGAATTTAAACTCACCATATTTTTATCTCCAAAATAATTTTGCTCTGTTTTAATGGTGGCTATAGTGACAAAATATTTATATCGATTTTGTGATGTAAATCATGGATTAATTGTGGTTTTTAAGGTTTTAAAGGCTCTAAGTTTTTTTATGCTGTGTTACACTTCCTAGCAGATACAGCAATTATTAACAAAGTATAAAAATGCGAAAACGAATCCATTTTTCATTCACGACAAAGTTATTTTTATCTCTTTTGCTTTTTTCATTGGCCGTTCTGCTATTGCTACAAAGCTATATTTGGAATGTGACAGAAAACGCCTTATATCGTAGTTTAGGAGAGAAGGCGCAAATTCAAGCAAAAGAGTTAGCGGTTATTCCTAGTTTGGTAAAATATGTTGAGGAAAAAGATACTGAACAGATAGCTAATCTTGTTTCGGATATTTTTAAACAAAGTGATGCAAGTTATATTGTTATTGGAGATGAAAAAGCTTATCGACTGTATCATACCGCTAATAATTCTATATATTTACCCATGGTTGGCGATGACAATCATAAAGTTTTAAGCGGCATTAGTAGCACTACAATCAGTGAAGGCTCTCTAGGTCTTGCTCTACGAGGTAAAGCACCGATTATAAACCAAGGAAAAGTAATCGGTATTGTTTCTGTTGGTTATATGGTTGAAGATATCTCTTCATCACATACACAGCAATTTATTCCTTTCATTATTTTTTGTTCATTTTTATTTTTTGCCTTATTTATATTTTCTTTATGCTTTGCTAAAGCTATTAAAAAACAGATGTTTAATTTAGAACCTCAAGAAATTGTACTATTAGTGAAAAGTCAGAAATCAATAATGGAATCAATTTTTGAAGGAATTATTGCGATTGATCTTGACTATAAAGTTATAAACATTAATCAATCAGCAAGACGTATGTTAAATATTGATATTGATGATAATAGGCTACTGAATCATGATTTATCTGATTTTATTAAATCAACAGATTTTATTTATGGTTGTAATAATCAGACTAAAGATGTACATGACCATATTTGTTATTTTAATAATATTATTGTCATCGCGAATTGTATTCGCGTGATTGTTGATGATGAGATATTAGGGTGGGTGATTACCTTTCGAAATTATGATGATATAAATTTATTAAGTATGCAATTATCGCAAGTGACACAGTATGTGGATAATTTGCGAGCGCTAAGACACGAACATCTTAATTGGATGGCAACTTTATCGGGTTTAATTTATATGAAACGATATGAAGAAGCCGAATCATTTATTGCCTTACATTCCGCTGATAATCAACAAAACCTCGATTTCATTACTAGCCATTTTCAGGTTCCAGCTATTTGCGGTTTATTAATTGGTAAATATTCCAAGACGCATGAAATTGGTTTGAAATTGGTGTTTGATCCCGCTTGTCATTTAGAAGCATTACCAACCAAAATAACCGAAGCCGAGTTTATGTCAATATTAGGTAATCTGCTGGATAATGCGTTTAATGCTTGTTTGAAAAACAATCAAGGCGATAAATCTATCCATCTATTTTTAAATGATAGAACCAATGAAATTGTTTTAGAAGTCAGTGATCAGGGTTGTGGTATAGACGATAAAATCCGCAATTCAATTTTCCAACCGGGGGTAACCTCACAACATTCGAACGAACATGGTATAGGTTTACATTTAGTTTCAACTTATGTGAAAAAAGCTAATGGTTATATCACATTTGAAGATAACAAACCTTATGGAACGATTTTTTCTGTTTTTATACCTAAGTAGTTAACAGAGGTAAATGAAATATGTATGAAATAAAAGAAGATACAATTAAAGTTCTGATAGTTGAAGATGAGCCTATTTTAGCTGAATTAAATGCCGAATTTATTCAACGGGATACCAAAGTAGAGGTTATTGGTATTGCCTCTTCATTGGAAGAAGCCAAAGTAATGGTAGAAAAGTTAAAACCAACGTTAATTTTACTAGATAATTACCTACCAGATGGTAAAGGTATCGAATTATTCGAACATATCATTAATAATCGCTTGGATTGTTATGTTATTTTCATCACTGCGGCAAGTGATATGGATACCTGTAGCAAGGCGATACGTTTTGGTGCTTTTGATTATTTAATCAAACCGGTATCTTATCAGCGCTTAAAACATTCACTTGAACGTTTCGAACTGTTTTTATATCGTCAAAGTTTACAAAAACATGTCAATCAAAGACGAATTGATGAACTTTTTAATCTACAAACTAAAGATTTTGCGGATATAAACCGTCACTCTAAAGGTATCGAAGAAATTACCTTACAAAAAGTCAAAGATCTGTTTATGCAAACAAATGAACCGCAAACGGTAGACCAAATTGTCGAAAAAGCTAATATTAGTAAAACTACCGCCAGACGGTACTTAGAATATTGTGTGCAAACTAAATTATTAATGGTTGAGCTCAACCATGGCAAAATAGGCCGTCCTGAAAGACTTTATAAACGCTTAGGAAAGTAACTTTTTTCACAGATTTGAGTCTTAATACCTAGGTTATATAATTTATGATTATATAAATATGCTTATTCGTTATTTTATCGCGCAAATATTTGATGTTAGATTGAAATAATCCAATTGGTGGATAGTTTAAATTGCAGCATCAAATAATAGGAGTAAGCGTATGTCTATAGGAAAAGTGGTTACTACTGAAAATAATGAAATCAGTAAAGATGGTGCTTTTGTCCGTCAAAAAAATCGATTTGACACTCCATTTGGTAATCAACCAGGCCAGTTACCAGTAGAATCAGGTCGTTATCGTTTAATTTGGGCGGCAATTTGCCCATGGGCTCATCGTCAGATGATCGCCATTAAATTATTGGGTTTAGAGGATGTCATTAGTGTTGGTAAAGTTTCCCCTATCCGCACACCCCATGGCTGGGAATTTTCGCTCGATCCTAATGGTGTTGATCCTGTATTAGGTATTCGTTATTTACCAGAGATTTACGCTAAAACCGATCCAGAATATAGTGGACGAGCAACAGTCCCTACCGTAGTTGATGTAAAAACGGGCAAAGTGGTTAACAACGATTATTTTAGATTGACCAACTATTGGGAAACCGTATTTAAACCTTTTCACAAAGCTGGTGCACCTGATCTTTATCCTGAACATTTACGTACTGAAATTGATCAATTGAATGATGTGATATTTCATGAGGTCAACAACGGCGTTTATAAAGCAGGCTTTGCTCGATCGCAACAATCCTATGAAGACGCTTACCATCTTGTTTTTAACCAATTAGATAAATTAGAACAACGATTAAGTCAATCTCGTTATCTTTTTGGCGATAAAATTACTGATTCTGATATTCGCTTATATGTTACGTTAGCGCGTTTTGATGTTGCCTATTATTCTGCTTTTAATACCAATCGAAATAGAATTGTCGACTATCCTAATTTATGGGGATATGCACGTGATCTCTATCAAATACCTGCTTTTGGTGAGACCACTGATTTTGATGCAATCAAAAAAGGTTATTTTTTAGGTAATAATGCCCATAATCCTTATGATATTTTGCCGTTAGGACCTGATGTTAGTAATTGGCAAACGCCACATAATCGAGATAAACAATTTAGTTAACTTATTTTGATATTGGGATAATACAGATGCCAAATATTATTGATTTTGGATTAATTTTCACCCAAATACCCACATTGCTCGCTTATTTGCCAGTAACGCTTTTTATTACGATTTTTTCGATGTTACTTGGCGTAATATTGGGCTTAATGATTGCCATAATTAAAATGAACAAAATACCGGTATTAACGCAAATTGCCGCGCTATTTGTTTCATTTATCCGAGGAACTCCCTTATTGGTACAGCTTTATTTAAGCTTTTACGGTCTGCCAATTTTATTACGCTATATTAATTATTTTTTTGCTACTGATTTTAATATTAATGGCCTCCCGGCAATGTTATTTGTCTTAATTGCCTTTTCGTTCAATGAAGCCGCTTATAACTCTGAAACCATTCGTGCCGCCTTACAATCGGTAAATAAGGGGCAAATCGAAGCAGCTCAATCTTTAGGTATGACTTATAGTCAAGTATTACGCCGTATTGTTATTCCTGAAGCATTTATTGTCGTACTGCCAAATTTAGGTAATACGCTAATAGGATTGCTAAAAGGAACATCCCTAGCGTTTGTTTGTTCGGTTACCGAAATGACCGGAAGAGGTAAAACACTAGCAGGTCATAGCTATCGCTATTTTGAGGTTTATATCTCACTTGCATTAATTTATTGGGCATTAACAATATTAATCGAATTGTTGGTGAAGTATTTAGAAAAACGATTAACCATCAGTGACGATAAAAATACCCCAAGTTACCGAAGAGGGAAATGGCTATGATTCATATTAATGATCTCACTTTATCTTTTCATGGTAATTGCATCTTAGATAAGATTAATATTGATGTTAAACCTCATGAGATTGTTGCTATTATAGGCGCTTCGGGGGCAGGAAAATCGACACTGTTGCGTTGTTTAAATTTATTGGAAAAACCTCAAGTCGGTAATATCACTATTGATAACATGTCGTTTGATGTGAGTAAAGCTAAACGCGATCACATTGTCAAATTTCGCCAACAAACTGCGATGGTTTTTCAACAATTTAATCTTTTTACACAAAAAAATGCCTTAGAAAATGTGATGGAAGGATTATTAATTGTTAAAAAATATTCTAGAGAAAAAGCTGAAAGAATTGCTTATCAAAAATTAGTTGAAGTTGGTCTTGTCGATAGAGTAAACCACTATCCAAAACAACTATCAGGAGGCCAACAACAACGGGTGGCTATTGCTAGAGCGTTAGCCATGAATCCTAAAGTTTTATTACTTGATGAACCAACCTCGGCATTAGATCCTGAGCTAGTAGGTGAAGTATTGGCAACGATAAAAATGGCAGCTAAATCAGGTATCACTATGATTCTAGTTTCTCATGAAATGAGTTTTGTGCATGATATTGCAACTCGAGTTTTATTTTTAGATAAGGGACAGATTATTGAAGATGGTCCACCTAGTAAAGTCTTTCTAAATCCAGTTCAACAAAGAACGAGAGATTTTTTATCCAGATATTATTCTGCTATGCAAATGGATTATGAAATTTAATCAGTTAAGAGGTCGTAATGGATATTACTATTCAACAACACTGTGATGATATTAATTGGCAGGAAGTTGCTGATTTACTGGCTTTTTATGGACTAAGTTCATTAGATGCGAAAACTCAAGAACAGGTATTTAGAAGAAGCTATGCCGTGGTATTTTTATTGGAGAATAATCATGTGGTGGGTGTGGGGCGAGCATTGTCTGACGGTATTTGTCAGGCTGCAATATATAATATTGCTTTGGCTAAATACTTACATGGACAGCAATATGGCAGGCTAATTGTCGATAAACTTGTCGAGCAAGTTATGGATTGTAATATTATCCTTTATACCCATCCTCAAACAGTTGAGTTCTATAAAAATTTAGGATTTGACCTGATGAAAACTGGTATGGCGATATATCAACAAGATCATCGTCAGCAAATGAAAGAAATGGGATTTATCTAGATATATCTCAACTAACTATAGGTTATTAAACTAAAAAGGATCAGTGTTATGAAGTTAAAAAAATGGTATAGCTTTTTGGTCTTAGGTGTTGTGTTGTTAACGGGGTGTGATGATCAAAATAAAAATGTAAATGTAAATACACAAAACACTAAAGTTGAACAAATTGTTATTGCAACATCAGGCGCACCAAGCCCTTTTACCACAGTAGATGAAAAAGGTGATCTGACGGGTTATGATATTGATGTAGTTAGGGCGATATTTGCAAAATTACCACAATATAAAATTAGCTTTGAGGTAACCGAGTTTGCATCAGTGCTTGCTGGACTTGATTCACAACGTTATCAAGTTGGTGCCAATAATTATGCAATGAATGAGAAACGTAAGGAAAAGTATTTTTATTCAGATCCCATTTTTAAAAATCAATACGTTATTGCTGTAGCTAAAAACAATAATAACATCAATAGTTTTCATGATCTAAATGGAATGTCGACAGAGGTAACACCAGGACTAAATTATGCCACTGCCTTAGAAACTTATAATCAACAAAACGCTAATAATCCTGTAAAAATCGTTTACAGTGAAGCCGACTTATTACCTGTTTTACAGCATGTTGAAAGTGGCCAATATGATTTTCAATTAATTGATAAAGTGATGCTTTCTCAATTTATTAGTGAACATCATCTTAATCTTAAAATAATTGAACTCAGTAAAGAAGATGAAGATCGCATTGCTTCACCATTTAGTTATCTTTTAATTAGTAAAAGTGCGAAAGGTGAACAATTGACTCAGGATATTAATGACGGTATTCAAAAAATTATTAGCAGTGGTGAACTTTCACAAATTAGTCAACGTTATTTTGGTGCAGATTATTCACCTAACTAATTAATATTATATAAGTATTATTTATCTAACAAAGGTAAATAAACATCCGTTATCATCTGTTCAGATTTTACAGTTGGTCCAACATTAACATAATGAAAAATTGGGGGAAAATCTCCCAAGTTTTCTCCACTGTTTGGTAACCATTTTTCAAGTAAATAAATAATTGCTTGATTATGATATCTCGAACCTATATTTCTGGCTTTGGCACAGCGAAATTGTGGAATCGTTTTATTTATCACTCCATAAATGTTTTTAGTAATAAGTTCATCAACAGAGATACCGAAATCAACATGATGTTTTTCAGGTGGCGTAGTGTTAGGGTTAGTATAATGAATGCCGTAGTTTCTATATTTATCATCTAAAAGCTGATTTTCTTGTCGCCATTTTAAGAGTTTGTTTACTGATTCATGTTCTAACTCGGGCGCGTCATAATGTTCAATAAGGGCTAAATACGTCATTGGGAATAGAACGATTTCGACCTTCATATAACCCTCCACAATTTATCAATGGTAATCATCTTTTTGAATCTTAACACTTATTGTGTGTATAAAAAATCCAATTTTACTTGACAATATATCCGCTTAAAATGATAATGGCGCCGTTTTTTTAGTCTAATCTTTAATTTTTTTATGAGGTGGCAAAATGCCTGTATTCAATACTTTATCTTAATGCCGACATGGTATCTTCTATTATATTGTCTTTTAGCTTTTTCTAAAGCTCCTACGTTGCAGTTCAATCTATAGATCTTCGCCTTGTCGGTTTTCCCTAATTTTTCGGAGAAAACAAAATGACAATGGAAACTTATATTCAAAACTTAGAATTAATTAAATACCCACGTACTCCACATTTGGAAAGTTCGCGCTTGCAATTGGGTGATAGTGAGCATGGCCAGCTACCCTATAATCAATTAATAGGGCAATATATTGTGGTTGAAGAAAAACTTGATGGCGCTAACTGTGCAATCAGTTTTTCAGAGAGTGGTGAGCTATTATTACAATCACGCGGTCATTACTTAATAGGGGGCAGTCGAGAACGTCAGTTTAATCTATTTAAACATTGGGCAACCGTCCATGAAAGCTGGTTAATTGAACGTTTAGAAGATCGCTATATTATGTATGGTGAATGGTTACATAAAAAACACTCTATTTTTTATGATGCATTACCACACTATTTTTGTGAATTTGATATTTGGGACAGACATAATAACTGTTTTTTATCAACCCAAAAGCGTCATCAATTATTGGCTAATGGTCCTATTTTATCTGTTCCCGTATTGTATTCGGGAATCGCACCGAAAAGATTGGGTGACTTATTAGCATTAGTTAAATATTCTTTAGCTAAAACAAACGATTGGAAAAGTTGTTTTGAGAAAATTGTTGCTCAAGAAAAAATTGATTTGAATAGGGCTTGGCAACAGTGTGATAACTCGGATTTGATGGAAGGCTTATATTTGAAAATTGAATCAGAGTCTACCACAACGGGACGTTTAAAATGGGTAAGACAAGATTTTGTTCAATCTATTTTAGATGCGGGTCAACACCATTTACAGCAACCGTTTATTCCTAATCAATTAGCTAAAAAAGCCGAGCTTTATACGCCACAAATAACGATAAATTGGAATGATGGCATAATATTTGGAGGTGATTTATGAGTTATTCGCAGTTACAACAAGAGATCGCCTACAGTATCAACCAAGATAACTTTGACCAGTGGTTAGACTGTATTCCTGAGTTGAATAAATTGACTATTACACCACAAGATCCGATTTATCATGGTGAAGGAAATGTTTGGATTCATACTCAAATGGTATTAAGGGCTTTAATTGCTCAAGATGATTTTGCAGCATCTTCTGATGAAGATAAGTTTGTGCTATTTATGACTGCTTTGTTACATGATATTGCCAAACCAGAAACGACCATCATTGATGAGTTAAGTGGTCGAATTTCACAACCAAGACATTCCCAAAAAGGAGCGATTAGTAGTCGAATACTATTATGGCGATTGGGTATTGATTTTGAGTTAAGAGAAAAGATTTGTCGGATTATTGATGTGCATCAGGTTCCATTTTATGCATTAAGTGATAATAGTAATAATAAATCACCGCAATGGTTAATTCATCGGCTTTCATGGGAACTTCCTGTATGGATGTTATGCATGCAAGCTAAAGCCGATATACTCGGTCGTATTAGTGCTGATAAAGCTCGAATGGTTGATGAAGTTGAACTCTTTAAACAATTAGCTTTGGAAGAAGGGTGTTTATATCAATCTCGGCAATTTATAGATGATTACACCAGAGTACACTATTTTCGAGGAGACAATGTTTTGCCTGATTATGCTTTATATCCTCAAAAAGGGTCTAAGGTCATATTATTGTCGGGTTTACCTGCATCAGGTAAAAATAGTTGGATAAGTAAACATTATCCGCAATTACCGGTTGCCTCATATGATGATGCAAGGAGTGAATTGAAATTAAAGCATGGTCAAAATGAAGGATTAGTGATTCAATTTGTATTAGCTAAAGTGAAACAATATTTAAGAGACAATCAACCATTCATTTGGAATGCTACTCATTTATCGCGAGATATGCGCCAAAAAGCATTGGATTTGCTTTATGCTTATCATGCAGAGGTTGAAATTGTTTATTTTGAGCAGCCAGAAAAAACATTATATCAACGCAATTCAAGCCGAGATACTAGCTTACCAAATAAGAAAATTACACAAATGCTTTCTAAATGGCAAGTGCCATTACCGACCGAGGCGCATAAAGTGACATATTTAGTAAGTTAATAATATTAAATATGAGTTATGATGGGCTTTTTTAAAGCCCATCTTTATGTTCTATTAACTATTTTTTAATGCCATTGTCTTTGATGACTTGCTGATACCAATAAAAACTATCTTTTTTTATTCGATTAAGGGTTTTTAAGTCATGGTCATCACGATCAACATAAACGAAACCATAACGCTTTTTAAAACCTTGATGTGAGCTTAATAAATCAATGACTGACCATGGACAGTATCCAAATAGTTCAACACCATCTTCAATTGCATCATGACAAGCTGAAATATGGGATTTGATATAATCGATTCGATAATCATCATGTACTTTATTGTCAGCAGTTAATGTATCGGGAGTACCTAAGCCATTTTCAGTAATAATTAATGGTAAACGATATTGGCGATAATATTCATTTAGTACAAGGCGTAATCCCATAGGGTCAATTTGTGCACCATAAGTTGAGGCAACTAAATTTGGATTTTTCTCGATTTTGAAGTAACCGTAAAGGTCAAAATCGATATCTTTTTCTTTGGTACCAAATGGATGTGCATCATCCTCTGGTAAATAACTAGCAACCAAAGTTCGATAATAATTTACAGCAATAAAATCAGGTTTTGCTTGTTTTAATATTTCAGCATCTTCAGGATGGGTATTAGGATAGATTCCGCACCGAGTTAGATAGCTTTTATAATAGTTAGGATAATCACCAAAACAATACATTTCAAGTGAGTAATTCGTTTTGAAATTATCGTTCATTTTCGCAGCCCATACATCCATTGGTTTGTTACTTGCAGGATAGGTCATTGTGGATGAAACCGCAGGTCCAACTTTACTGTCGGATATTAAAGCATGACAATCGTTGGTTGCCATTGCATGGGCAACAAACATATGATAATCCATTTGTGCACGAACTTTTCGGCGTTTTATGTAATCGAAAATTATTATTTTTTTCGTTTCTTGCTTTAATTCAGCAAGGAATTCAAATGTCTACCACAATGTCGTTTACCAATCAGATACTGAGTGATTTAGGGGGTAGTGCCTCTTTAATTGGGATCTCCTCAATGGTCTATATGTTATCTTCAGTTTTATTTGCTAAATTGGCAGCGAGCAAATGGATCAATTTATTGAGTATAACAGGTTGGGTAATTTTTTCTTTTTTATTATTAGCACTGTATTGTATTTTGGTACCTCAAGTATCTTATATTTATATCATTTTACTCTTACAAATTATTCCTAGTATAGGGACTGGTATTCTACTTTCATTTTTAAATGTTGAAGCGATGATAGATTAACCATCGTATGCGCGTTCAGCGGCAATGGGATTATTTCAAGCTATTTATGCATTAGGTATGACACTATCTCCCACTATTGTTGGTGTGATCAGTTTGCAATCGTCGATGATTATTGCTTATTTTAGCTTAGCCGGCATAGCCATAATCGCTGCAACTTTATCAATAATCTATTGGTTAAAATTTAAAAGCGACATTTGCTAAAATTTTTATAAAAAATATACTAATTAGTTAGATAAATTTTTTAGTATTTGAAGGATAGATATTATTTTGAATAGATATTATTTTGAAAAGTTAGCTAGGAACCAAGTAACGGCAATTAGATCCGCTGAACCGCCGGGGCTTAAATTACGTTTTATTAGTTCGTCATCTAATCTTAGCATTTTTTCCCTACCATTTTGTTGCATGATGCCACCTTGATTGATTAAATCCCTAGCCTCTTTATGCACAAATTTTAACCCTTCAACTCCTCCTCGGGAAACTAAGTTGGTATCTTGATTATAGGCTAATAAATATAACATTGCTTGTAATAAAGCAGATTCCTCACTGTAACCACTATTTAACATTTTTTGATAAACTGGTAATGATATTTGGTTAACCGTCTTATAACCTGATTCTGCTTCACCTCTTGCTCCAGTAAGATTATGTTGCTTAAAAAGTCGTTCTCCTACTGAATTACGGTGATTATTTTGTGATAATTCGTTGTTGACTATACCTTGGCAAATATTGGCGACCTCATTACAGATTATAGGTACTGTCACTGGTGATTTAAGTTGTGCTAATTTACCAATGGTACTGAGCAATAGACCAAAAGCAAATATTCCACCTTTATGGGTATTCACTTGGTTAGTTGCAGTAAACATCGCTTTTTCACATTCAAGACCTATTGGTCTGATATTGGTTAAAAAATCAGAAGTAGATATGTTGGCATTGCTTTTACCGTATTGATAAAAATCTTCAAACCAACTTGAAATGGCACTAATACTTTTTATGAATGTTTGAAAATTCATATCTTGATGTGCGCCATTATTATTCATATCAACCAATCCTGGTTTAGGCGATAAACAGATCTCTCGGATCAATGCTTTTAAAGCAAGTATCGGTGGTAAACTTAAAGCATGCGGGTTAAGTAATTCTGATTCTATGCGAACAATTTGCGAAGAATAATTACTCATTAACTGGTTTACCTGCAAACTTTAGCCTAATAATCATTAGGTGTTGCTTGCGCAAGTACTTCTCGATTACCATTATGGCTAGGCGCACTTATAATACCCTCTACTTCCATTTGTTCTACAATGCGTGCAGCACGATTATAACCAATTCTGAATTTACGTTGGACGCTTGATATCGAAGCGCGACGAGTTTCAACCACAAATGCGACTACTTGATCGAAAAGTGGATCAAGATCCTCGTCGACCATATCAAAGCCGCCACCTTCATTATCATTGCTTGAAACTGTTACATTTTCGATATATTTAGGTTTACCACGTGCTTGCCAATCTTGTACTACCGCATGAACTTCTTCATCTCGGACAAAGGCTCCATGAACGCGAATAGGTATTGAGCTATTTGGTGCCAAATAGAGCATGTCACCCATACCAAGAAGTGATTCTGCTCCCATTTGATCTAAAATAGTCCGTGAATCAATCTTGCTAGAAACTGTGAACGCAATACGTGTTGGTATGTTGGCTTTAATTAAACCGGTTATAACATCAACAGAAGGTCGTTGGGTAGCCAGAACTAAATGGATCCCTGCCGCTCTTGCTTTCTGCGCAAGTCGTGCGATCAGTTCCTCCACTTTTTTACCGACAGCCATAATCAAATCGGCAAATTCATCGACCATAACTACAATATAAGGTAGTTTTTCTAATGTTGGCATTTCAAGATCCATACTATCAGTTGGTTTCCAAAGTGGATCCGGAATTGGTCTTTGCATTTCTTCGGCAAGTTTGATTTTTTCATTGAAGCCAGCAATGTTACGAACGCCCAAAGCTGACATTAATCGATAGCGGCGCTCCATTTCATTAACACACCAATTAAGCGCATTAGCCGCATCTTTCATATCAGTTACCACTTGGGTTAATAGATGAGGTATTCCTTCATAAATCGACAGTTCTAACATTTTCGGGTCGATCATTATAAATCTAACATCTTCAGGCTGTGATTTATATAAAATGCTTAATATCATGGCATTAACACCAACTGATTTACCTGAACCAGTTGTTCCTGCAACTAATAAATGTGGCATTTTGGCTAAATCGGCAACCACAGATTGCCCCGAAATATCTTTACCAAGAACAACGGTAAGTGGTGATTGTGCATTTTTAAATTGCGGACTGTCTAGTACCTCTCTAAAATAAACGGTTTGCCGATTTTGATTTGGTAATTCAATACCGACATAAGGTTTACCCGGTATAACTTCGACAACACGCACTGAAGGCATGGATAATGAGCGAGCTAAATCTCGATCAAGTGTCGAAATTCTTGCAGCTTTAATTCCCGGTGCAAGTTCTATTTCAAAACGGGTAATCACTGGCCCCGGTAAATAATCGACCACCCGAGCTTTTACTCGGTAATCAGAAAGGCTTTTTTCGATTTGCTCTGCCATGGCGTTTAATGCCGCATGATCGATTTCAATACGCGTGGTCGGTGGCGGTGTTAATAAATCCAACGAAGGTAAAGGTGTCGTTGGTTTTGGTAAAGGTTTGTCATTGCGTTTTAATAAAGGATGAATAAGACTTTCTTCCTCTTCGTCGTCTTCTTCTTCATGTTCATCTTGGTTTAAAACTGCTTTTATTTCCGTATTGATGGCTGTTGGTTGTTCATTTTTTTTAGTAATAACTTGTTTTCGATAAATATCCTCTATTAAAGGATTTTCTTCTTTAAGAAGAGCGATATCCACTTCTTCAGGTATCTCTACCTCGTTAGAAGTATCATTATTATGATAGCTATTATAATTATTATATTCAGGCATCACGCTTGGCGATACTTCGTCCTCTAAAGGTTGCATTACAATTGGATCATCCAAGTGTTGTGAACTATTTTGATTTGGATTTATTTCGGATTGATCATCGTCAGGAGTAAATAATGGTTTACTTGGTGCATCGGCAATGGTGTACTTATCTTCTTCAACAGGTTGCGTAATTTCTCGATTGTTAGCTTGCCATTCTGATTTTGATAAACTAATGTCGCTTTTCGCACCTTCATTCATAGTTTTTAAATAACTATTGTACTCAGGTATGATGCTTGGCGATACTTTATCCTCTAAAGGTTGCATTACAATTGGATCATCCAACTGTTGTGAACTATTTTGATTTGGATTTATATGGGGTTGATCATCGTCAAGAGTAAATAATGGTTTACTTGGCGCATCGGCAATGGTGTATTTATCTTCTTCAATAGGTTGCGTAATTTCTCGATTGTTAGTTTTCCATTCTGATTTTGATAGACTAATGTCGCTCTTCGCACCCTCATTCATAGTTTTTAAATAACTATTGTACTCAGGTATGATGCTTGGCGATACTTCATCCTCTAAAGGTTGCATTACAATTGGAGCATCCAAGTGTTTTGAACTATTTTGATTTGGATTTATTTGGGGTTGATTATCGTCCAGAGTAAATAATGGTTTACTTGGCGCATCAGCAATGGTGTACTTATCTTCTTCAATAGATTGCGCTATTTCATGATTGCTAGCTTGGCCTTCTGATTTTATTGAACCAATACCGCTCTTCGCACCTTCATTCATATTTTTTAAGATGGTTTCCATTCGAGCTAAAATGGCATCAGGATCAATTTCTTTTTTAGAAATATTGTCTGTTGATTGGCTGGTTTGGTTAATTGTTGTATTTGCTTCAATGGATTGCAATAATTGGGCAGCGGTTTTTATGAATTTTTCATCATCAGTTAATGAAACAGAGCTTGTTTCGGTTGTATCTATATCCGATTCAACCGCAGTTGTTGCATGATTTGCGGTTAAAATTGGCAAATCAATATCTTTATTATCACTACTATCAACATTGTCAGTTAGAGTTAACTGTGACTGTTTTTCAATTGGTGATATTTGCTTATCTTGATTCGAATGTTCAGGTTTTAACGCTTTATTTTGCCTAAATAACCATTTAAGTGGTGATAGCATTAACATTACAAATGCACCAATTTTTTCAAATAGGTATAGCCAAGAGAAGCCAGTCAATAATGTTATGCAGGCTAAGGCTATTGCAAGTAAAGTTAATGATGTAACCAAACTACTCATAATAGGTAAAAGACTGTCAATAACTATAAAACCAAGATAACCACCAGCTTGAAATTGTTCAGGATCACGAATGTTGAGAGTGAAAAAGCCACAACAGCTAAGAACAAAAGCTAAAATTCCGATAATTCGAAAAGAAAGACTGAAGTAGTTAATAGGATCGTTACTATGGCGGTAAAAATACCCCATTAATTGTAAACCGAAGAGGATAAAAATGAACGGTAGACTATAGGCGATTAAGCCAAAAAATTGCAATAAAATATCAGAAATATATGCGCCAAGATAACCACCAAAATTACTAATAGGATAGTGCCAAGCAGTACGTGACCAGCCGGGATCGGATGGGTTATAAGTAAACAGTGATAAAAATAAGCAAATAGATAATACTATTAATGATAATAGAATTAATTGCACGACAATCTGTCTTCCGGTAATGTTAAATTTTTTCAAACACGTTCCTAGATGCTATCTTAATTTAATTTTTGCGTATTTTATCATAATTTGAACCTACTCACAGGGTGAATGGTTGATAAAATTAATTTATTAGCCGCTATTAAGTTAATGGGATTAAGGTTTGATTAAATCTTTTAGCATTTGATACATAATGTTGAGCATTTTTAATATTAGCTTGAATTTCTTCATCAGTAAGTTTGCGAATAATTTTAGCTGGAGAACCCATAATCAAACAACCTTCTTGGTAAGGTAAGCTATGTGTAACTAATGAATTAGCACCGACTAAACAGTTTTTGGCAATTCTCGCATTATTTAAAATAGTACTCCCCATGCCAATTAAGGCATTATCTTCAATCGTACAACTATGTAAAATAACATTGTGACCAATTGTGACATTTTCACCGACAATACATGGTATATCGGTTTCTATATGAATGGTGCTATTATCTTGCACATTGCTATTTTTACCAATATGAATAGTTGCGATATCACCGCGTAAAACCGCATTAAACCAGATGGATACACCTTCTTCTAAAATAACATCACCGATAATCTCGGCTGATTTGGCAATAAAACAAGTAGGATTAATTTGCGGTTTTAAGTCACCTAATTGATAAATCATAATTATTTCCTTTTTATATTTTTGACACTCAAAAATAGTCCTGCAGCAAGAAAGTTGCAAATTACCATAGATCCCACCATTAACCATTCGGTTAAATAGCTCGTTACCGTTGTTGTGGTATGCGTTGAGACGAGAGCGGAAAGCAATACACCTATAGCTCCAGCAACAGCAAAGCGTAGAGTACCAGCAAGTGAAGAGGCGGTACCTGCTATGTGCGAATAATAATCGAGAATGACTGCCATACAATTACCGCCTATTGTTGAGATGCATCCGATATAACCAGCGATGCATGCTACTAAAAAAATAAAACCTAAGTCAAATATACTCACTATTGCCATGCATATGGCTGTAATGAACTGGAGGAGTAAACCTAATTGTATCATTTTAATCGAACCAACTCGTTTCACAATCCGGCTATTAAGCGTGTTCATCGAGACCATAACTATAACATTAATTGCAAAATAATAGCCGAAATTGGTTGATGCTACACCGTGTAAGTTCATATAGACAAATGGTCCTAAACTTAAGAAGGAAAATAAACCTGCGCCAGAAAATGCACCAATCATCATATAAGTAAATACTTGCCTATGTCTGAATAATGCGATGAAATTACTCAAAATTCGAGTTAGGCTGAATTTATCACGTTTGGTTTTAGCTAATGTTTCAGGAATATTGATTATCACCATGGCAAAACAGATGATAGCCATCAAGCAGAGAGCATAGAAGTTAGCTTGCCAGTCGAACCAAAATAGAATAAAACCACCTATAATTGGTGCGAGTAGCGGGGCTACATTAGATATCAACATCACAAATGACATCATTTTAGAAAACTCATCACGATCCCGATATATATCTTTCATTAAAGCATTGATGACAATTGTGGTTGCCGATGCTGCTATTCCATGAAAAAACCGTGCAGTGATTAATTGATTGATACTGGCAGCCAGACCACAACACAGTACGGCGATTATAAAGATAATTAAACCGCTAGTTAGAACTTTTCGTCGTCCATAACTATCAGTCAGTGGGCCAAATAATAGTTGGCCTAACGAGAATCCTAATAAATAACAGCTGATTGTCAGTTGTACAGTAGAGTCAGCTACATCAAATTGCTTGGCAATTGTTGGCATACTTGGTAAATACATATCAATAGATAATGGCATTAACATTGAAATTAAACCAAGAATAAAAATGAGTGCTTGTTTAGAAACTTTGATTTTTATTTGTGGATCTTGTGTTTGCACGTTGTCATCCCTTTGGAGCTAAATAAATATTTTGCTAAATTTTATGAGCTAAAATTTAGCAAAAAATCATTAGTTATTAGAGCTAATGAAAAATACTAATTAAACGAGCTTATCTCATCTTGAGTAAGTGGCCGATATTCACCTTCTGGTATATCAAGAACAATAACGCCAATCTGTTTGCGATGTAATTGGGTGACATGGTTATTTACCGCTGCGAACATTCGTTTCACTTGATGATATCGCCCTTCACTTATTGTGAGTTCGGCGTGGTAATCATCAATGATAATCAATTTAGCTGGCTCGGTCAGTGTTTTTTCACTTTTTAACTGAATGCCTTGTTTAAATATCTCAATAAGATTAGTGGTAAGTGGTTGCTCAACCGTTACTTGGTAAATTTTTTCACAATGATGCTTAGGTGAGGTGATACGATGGGACCATTTACCATCATCCGTTAATAAAACTAGCCCAGTAGTATCAAGATCTAATCTACCTGCCGAATGCAGTTTTTCCGACATAGGTTCATCAATAAAATAGAGGATAGTTGGATGATCAGGATCATCAGTTGAACAAACATAACCTTGCGGTTTATTGAGCATGAAGTAGCGATTTTCGGTAATAGGGACAATTTCGACGCCATCATATTCCACAATTTGGTCAGATGAGATATGATAAGTCCCTGATTTTACAACATCTCCATTAACGGTAACTTTTTGGGCTTTGAGTTCTTTATTAACTATCGTTCGGCTTACCCCTAGATGGTGAGCCAAAAATTTATCCAGTCGCATATTTAAATACTATTCCTATAGACAATCTGATGGCGTGTAAATATCAAAACGGTGATTTTTAGTTTTAATCTCAGCCGTTGGTTTTTGATTGGCTAAAAATGGCGCATAATCAGGTCGTTTAACTACCACTCGCTTTTTAGCTAATCGCCTTGCGGGCTCAAGCAACTCTTCTGCATCGAGATCACTACCGACTAATTGTTGAAAAATACGCATCTCTTTTTTGACTAATGCGCTTTTTTGTCGATGCGGAAACATCGGATCAAGATAAACAACGTCAGGTTTTTCCTGACCAGAATTGAGTCCAAGTAAACTTGAATTATAAATCAAATTTAACTGTTTTTGTAATAATTGGCCAATAGTCGCATCTTGATAAGCGCGATCTAGGCCATCTGCTAATAAGGCTGCGACTACGGGATGTCGCTCAAACATAGTAACCCGACAGCCAATCGAAGCTAATACAAATGCATCCCGGCCTAATCCAGCGGTGGCATCAACCACGGTAGGTAAGTAATTACCTTTAACCCCAACTGCTTTGGCGATAGCTTCACCGCGACCGCCACCAAATTGACGTCGATGAGCCATGGCACCAGACACAAAATTAACCGCAATTGCACCTAATTTCGGTTCATCTGTTTTTTGTAACTCAAGTTGATGGTTTCGAATAACAAGAGTAAATGGTTGTTCAGCATGTTCGGATAACCACTGCTCAGCTAACTCTTTTAGCTGAGCAGTGTTAACATTAGTGGATACCATAGTGACGAAGTAATGCCTCAAGTTGTGGTTCACGGCCACGGAAATTCTTAAATAATGTCATTGGTTCATCGCTGCCACCTTGAGACAAGATATTATCCAAGAAAGCATTACCAGTATTTTGATTGAAAATACCATCTTCTTCAAAGCGAGAAAATGCATCAGCAGATAAAACTTCCGCCCACAAATAGCTGTAGTAACCAGCGGCATAACCACCAGCAAAAATATGACTAAATGCGTGAGGGAATCGGCCCCAATCAACAGTTGGTACCACTGCAACTTGTTGTCTGACTTGTTTTAAGGTTTCTAAAATATCTGACGTTTTATCACTATGTAATTTGAAATCAAATAATCCAAATTCTAGCTGACGCAAGATAAATAATGCAGCTTGGAAGTTTTTGGCATCAAGCATTTTTTCTAACATTTGTTGTGGTAAAGGTTCACCAGTTTGATAATGGCCAGAAATAAATTCTAACGCCTCAGGTTGCCAACACCAATTTTCTAAAAATTGACTCGGTAATTCAACTGCATCCCATGGCACGCCATTGATACCAGCCACTGATGATACGTCAATTTCAGTTAACATATGATGCAACCCATGGCCGAATTCATGGAATAATGTGGTAACTTCATTATGGGTGAATAATGCCGGTTTATCGCCAATTGGACGATTGAAGTTACAGGTTAAATAGGCCACTGGTTTTTGGATATGACCATCAGCAAAACGCATTCGACCGATGCAATCATCCATCCACGCACCGCCTCGTTTATGTTCACGAGCATATAAATCAAGATAAAAACTACCCTTTAATTCACCTGTCGCGTCATAAAGGTCATAAAATTTGACTTCTGGCGCCCAGACTTCAACATCATGCCGCTGTTTGGCAGTAATACCAAAAATACGCTGAACCACTGCAAATAATCCGTTAACCACACGTTGCTCTGGAAAGTAAGGACGAAGCTCTTCATCATTAATGGTGTAAAGATGTTGCTTTTGCTTTTCACTGTAATAAGCGATATCCCATGGTTTAATATCACTTGCACCAAAGTATTCATAAGCATATCTTTTAAGATCGGCTAGCTCCTTTTCGCCTTGTGGTTTAGCTTTTCTGGCTAAATCATTCAGAAATTCAGTAACTTGAGTCGTTGTTTCAGCCATTTTGGTTGCTAATGACTTGTCGGCATAAGTGGTAAAACCGAGTAATTGTGCAAGTTCAGCACGAAGCGATAATATTTGCTTGATGATTTCTGTGTTATCCCATTTACCCGCATCAGGACCTTGGTCTGATGCGCGGGTATTATATGCTTGATAAAGTTCAAAGCGTAAATCTCGATTATCACAGTAGGTCATTACCGGTAAATAACTCGGAATATCAAGTGTTAATAACCAACCTTCTTGATCTTTTGCTTTCGCTTGTTCTTTGGCGGCAGTTAATGCACTTTCTGGCATTCCGGCTAAATCTTCAACATTACTGATAAGTTTTGACCACCCCATAGTAGCATCTAATACATTATTACTATATTGCGAAGATAACTCTGAAAGTTTGGCAACGATTTCCCCATAACGTTTTTGCTTATCTTCCGACAACCCAATACCCGATAATTCAAAATCACGCAGAGCATTGTCGATCACTTTTTTCTGTGCTTTGCTTAAATTTTCGTAGTGTTTGCTATCTTTAAGTTGTTTATAGGCTTGGTATAAAGGTTTATGTTGTCCTACCCAAGTGCTGTATTCAGAGAGTAATGGTAAACAAGCTTCATAGGCCTCACGTAATTCAGGACTATTTTTTACTGAATTAAGATGACTAACTGGTGACCAAGCTCGGCTAAATTTTTCATCCATCTCATCTAAGGGTTGAATTAAATTATCCCAAGTGAATTCACTATGTTGCTCAAGCACTGATTCAATTGTTTTGCGGCAGTTGTTTAATGTCTCTTTAATAGCAGGTAAAACATGTTCAGGTTTGATTTGTGAAAATCGGGGTAATGGTGAATTGCTTAATAGTGGGTTAGTCATACTGCGATACCTTATGCAATGATTATGTTTTTAATAAAACATTATGTTGTGGCTTAGAAAACTTAATTCAAGCCTCTAGGTTCATTGGGTTTAATTATAAACCCATCAATTTGCGCTCACGTTGCCATTCAGCTGGTGTATAAGTTTTGATTGATAATGCATGTATTCGATTATCATTAATAAATTCGGCTAAAGGTGCATAAATAGCTTGTTGTTTTTTTACTCGACTTAATTCAGCAAACATTTCGCCAACGGCAATAACTCGAAAATGGCTACCATCATCGGTCATAACATGAACCTCGTCAAGGTTTAGTGAATTTTTTAATTTAGCTATAATTTCTTGCTTATCCATTATTAAACTCAGTATTTACTTACTATTTATAAAAAAGTTGCGGAACGGGGTTTTGAACTAGCTATTTGCATAAATGGTTACTGATTGATAACTGTTTGCAAATCATAAAGTTCAATTAGTGTTTGTAATTGGGGACTAATCCCTGTCAATTTTAGATTATATTGATTACAAAAATAGACAAGTGTCGCGAGCCCAGAAGAGTCAACCCGAGTTACTTTAGCCACATCAATATGGGTTACATCACTAAAGAGCGTATCTTGGGAAACCCATAAATCATTTAATGAGTGAGTATCAAGCTCACCCATTAAATTAAGTGAATTTTGTTGTTTTTCTGTTTGGATTCGCGACATAATGAACTAACCTTTTTGTTTTTCGTTTGGATCAATTTTGCGGTTGGATAGATCATTTAATTGTTTGGTTAATGCATCAATACCACTTTGGCGTAAAATAGTTGCCCATTCGTTTTGTTTAGTGGTAACCATGCTCACCCCTTCAGCTGTTAAATCATAAGCTTTCCACTCACCGGTTACTGTATTTTTACGCCACTGAAAATCGATACGTATAGGTTGTTGATTTTTGTCTGGTTGATTTAAAAGGACGCGAATTGAAACAAGTGATTTATTGGTTAAATCTTTTGATTTTTCAACTTGGTAAGTTTGACCGTTGTACATTGAAAGTGCTTGAGCAAAAGCTTGAACTAAATAGTTTTCAAAAGCGGTAAAATAAGCAGTTTGTTGTTCTTTGGTTGCTGATTTATAGGCGTCACCTAAGATTAAGGCGCCAGCATATTTAACTTGTACATAAGGTAATAGATCTGCTCTTACAATATCTTTAAGTTTGTTTGGATTTGACTTAATTGATGCAGATTGTTCTTTCATCGTGTTAAAAATTTTATCAGCAGCAACTTGCATATCATTATATGGATCGTTAGCAAATGTTGACGTACTTATCACTAATGCGATTACTAAAAAAAGGGTTTGTTTAAATTTGGTTAACATAGTTACTCCTTACTTTCATTGGTATCTTGTTTGTTATCTTTAGCTGACGACCCACCAACGCTGTATAAAAACTGCCCAATTAAATCTTCAATCACCATGGCAGGTTTGGTGTTACTAATGACATAACCGTCTTCAAGATAAGCTGGTTTATTATTACTATTATTAGTAGTTGTTGTGGTGTCGGAATCTAAAGAATCAAGTTCATGTTCGATGCTTTGATCTAACCCAAAGTTGATATCAATAAATTGTTCACCTAATAGGCCAGAGGTTTTGATTGAAAGCGAACTGGAACTCGGAATTCTATCGTATTGAGCATCTAAATCCATTGTGACATAGGGTTTATAAGTATTACCATTTTCTGATTTAAGGCTAATATTACTTACCCGCCCAATCACAACGCCGCCGATTTTAATCGGTGATCTTACTTTTAATCCACCAATATTATCAAATACAGCATAAACACGGTAGGAATTATGGCTAGCGAAGGAAGTTGGATCGGTAACTCGAAAACATAAAAATAGTACTGAACAGATAACCAGTACCATAAAAAATCCTACTGTAATTTCAACTTTACGACTCATGTTTAATGACCTCAATTACTAAACATTAATGCGGTTAAAATAAAATCTAACCCCAAAATAACTAATGATGAATAGACAACGGTATTCGTTGTTGCCCGACTGATTCCTTCTGATGTTGGCATGCAATCATAACCATTAAATAGCGCAATCCAAGTACTGGCGATTGCAAATGCAAAGCTTTTAATAAAACAGTTACCTAAATCATGCCACCAATCGACATTGCTTTGAATTGAAGACCAGAAAAATCCAGCATCAATACCTTTCCAATCAACGCCGACTAATACCCCACCTAAAATGCCAACAGCAACAAAGATCGCTGTTAAAAAGGGCATACAAAAAAATCCAGCCCAAAATCGTGGCGCGATAATTCGTCTTAATGGGTCAACTGCCATCATTTCCATACTTGATAGTTGCTCGGTTGCTTTCATCAAACCAATTTCAGCCGTTAATGCTGAACCGGCACGACCAGCAAAAAGCAATCCAGCAACGACAGGGCCTAGTTCGCGTAACAGCGCAAGTGCAACTAACATACCTAAACTGGCTTCAGCACCAAAGGTGGTTAAAATGAAGTAACCTTGTAGTGCTAGTACCATACCTATAAAAAGACCTGATACGATAATAATGGATAGCGATTGTACACCGACAAAGTAAAATTGTTTAACAAGTAATGGGAATTGTTTGCTAAATTGAGGCTTACCAATAAGTGCACCAAATAGCATAAGTCCAGAGCGACCTAACATAGCGATGATATTAATGATTGATCGCCCAAGTTTTGCAATTAAATCTAACATTAGTTTGCACCTCTACTTAGGTCTAATTTGTAATCAATTGCCGGATAATGAAATGGTACTGGACCATCAGCTAACCCTTCAAGGAATTGTTTTACACGTAAATCATCATTATTGCGTAATTCTTCTGAGGTACCACCAGCGATAATATGTTGTTCTGCAACGATATAAGCATAATCGGCGATACTCAATACCTCATTAACATCATGGCTAACAACAATACAGGTAAGTCCAAGTGATTGGTTGATTTCAGATATCAGTTTAACAATGACGCCCATGGATATAGGATCTTGTCCAGCAAAAGGTTCGTCAAACATAATCAAGTCAGGATCGAGTGCTATTGCCCGTGCTAAAGCTGCTCGCCGTGCCATGCCGCCAGATAATTCTGATGGCATCATATCTGCTGCACCACGAAGTCCTACAGATTGTAATTTCATCAATACCAAATTATGTAAAACTGGTTTCGGTAAATTAAAATGCTCTCGTAATGGATAAGCAACATTATCAAACACCGATAAGTCAGTGAATAGTGCACCTGATTGGAATAACATACTCATTCGTTTTCGGACTTCATATAGTCGCGAACGAGTCATGCTTGGCACATCTTCA
Organism: Gilliamella apicola; assembly: GCF_003202915.1. Taxonomy (GTDB): domain Bacteria; phylum Pseudomonadota; class Gammaproteobacteria; order Enterobacterales; family Orbaceae; genus Gilliamella; species Gilliamella apicola_Q. Next base: position 39,260 of record NZ_QGLP01000006.1, on the reverse strand, counting down.
CCATCAAACAAAATTTGGCCAGATTGTGGTTTAAGTTGTCCACCAATCAATCTTAATAGCGTAGTTTTCCCTATCCCTGATGGCCCCATAATTGCGGTAACTTTTCCTTTAGGAACCGTCAAGTTCATATTTTTATAAATAGGACGAGTCCCACGATAAAAAGACATATCGTGTATCTCGACCAGGTTCTTTTGTAATATGTTGGTCACAATGAGTTCCTACACTACCATAATTAAATGTCGATTATTTTACTTGATTATTCCAAATATACAAATCTATTAAACAATTTGCTAATTTAGTATTGTTAATAATAGAACATATAGAATTTTATTGTTCGTCATTTTATGCTAAAACTTTATTTTAAATTACAATTATTTGATGATTGTTGATTACTGCTTGTTAATTAATGTGATAAATAGTGGCGTTCATTAGTAAACACCACTATAAAGTACCGCAATATGATTTAAAACTGGCTATTATTCGTGTCTTGCTTTGCGAGCTAAATAATTCCCCGTACTTTGTACAATCTGTATTGAGATAACTAAAATCACCACACAGATATAGATAACTGTATCATCAAAGCGTTGGTAACCTTGTGAATAGGCAACATCACCAATACCGCCGGCGCCAATAGCACCAGCCATTGCTGTTGCACCAATCAAACCAATTGTGGCGGTAGTGAAAGTTAAAATCAAAGAGCTAAATGCTTCCGGAAGCATAAAATGCCAAATAATTTGTACCGGAGTGGCCCCCATAGATTCAGCGGCTTCAATAATACCACTCTTCACCTCTAATAATGAGTTTTCAACTAACCTGGCAATATAGGGAGCAACATAAAATGTTAAAGGTACAATTGCTGCTGTAGTACCGATAGAAGTACGGACTATAAAATAGGTAAATGAATGAAGCGAAAAGAGTAGAATAATAAAAGGTAATGATCGAACAAAATTGATAATTGGATTGATGATCTGATAAACCCGTTTATTCTCAAGTAAACCAGAAGGTCGCGTGGTAACTAAGCAAATTCCTAATGGAATACCGATTAAGGCGCCTAATATTAACGAAAAAACAACCATATATAATGTGTCTATCGAAGCTTGTGCATATTGTTCAACTGTTACTCGGCTTAAAAAATTAGTATTCACATAATTGATAAAATCACTTACTACTTCCATTAGTTATTCTCCCAATGTTGGATTTCTGTAACGTTAACCCCATTTTCGCGAAGAAATTGCACCGATTGTTCGATATTACTATCACTTCCCTTTAATTGAACAAACATACTGCCTAATACGGTTTTTTCGATTTCGGACATATGGGCAAATAAGATATTAACTACCACTTTTTGTTGTATTATCAGAGCATTTATAACCGGCTCAGATGCTGAACGGCCTAAAAATTCGAGTTTGAACAATTTAATATTGTGTTTATCTCCCTCAATCTCTAAAAGATTTTCAACAACACCTTTAGGTATTTGATCATTAATGACTGAACTAACAAATTTTTGGGTCGTTTTATGTTTTGGGTGACCAAAAACATCAACTACATTGCCATGTTCAATTATTTTACCTTTTTCCATCACAGCCACTTTATGACAGATTTGCTGTATTACGTGCATTTCGTGGGTAATTAGGACGACAGTTATTCTATATTTATCATTAATTTTTTTAATCAATTCTAAAATAGATTGCGTGGTTTGCGGATCGAGTGCTGATGTAGCTTCATCACAAAGTAAAATATCGGGATCATTGGCTAAAGCGCGGGCAATACCGATACGTTGTTTCTGTCCACCAGATAACTCTTTGGGGTAGCTAGAGGCTTTGTCACTTAATCCAACAAATTCAAGCAGTTCAAAAACTTTCTTTTTAATAGCTTTTTTATCTTTTTTGATGAGAACTAAAGGTATGGCTACATTTTCATATACGGTTTTAGATTCAAGTAAATTGAAATGTTGAAATATCATACCGATTTTACGGCGTACTTGGCGTAATTGCGAATTTGATAATTGATTTAATGATTGATTTTGAATAATAACATTACCTTGAGTAGGTTTTTCAAGAAAATTAATTAGACGTACTAGGGTACTTTTTCCTGCACCACTATAACCAATGATGCCGTAAATATCGCCTTTTTGGATAGTTAAATTAATGTCTTGTAATGCTTGGGTGGTAACGCCATTGCGCTCATATAGTTTAGATACATTTTCAAATTTTATCATTATGTAATACCTATCGATGTTGGGCTAATTCAATTAATCCTTGCTCAGCGAGTTTGGCTAAATAATTGGCAGCTGGCATTATCATGTCTCGATTAACTAAAAATTTTGGATGATGCAAGGCATAAGGACTTTGCGATCCAAGATTGATAAATGCGCCGGGTAGATGATGTAAATAGTGGGCAAAGTCTTCACCGCCAAGTTGTGGTTGAAAATCAATGACCTCATAACCTTCTTGTTCAGCAATTTTTTGACAAAAGTCGACCCATTTAGCCATATTGATGATAGATGGTGGACCATCAAACCATCTTAGCTCTGCATTAGCGCCCATACTAAGGGCGATATTTTCAACAATACTTTTTAATTGTTGCTTAACTTTTAGTCTTATTTCTGGCGTAAGTGTTCTAACCGTGCCCTCCATCTCAACCGTTTGAGGAATAACATTCCATGTGTTTCCGCCTAAAAATTTGGTAATGCTGACAACAACTGCATCAAGCCCACTTACTGTGCGACTTGATATTGTCTGTATAGCGTTAACGATTTGTGAACCAATAACAATTGGATCAATCCCAGCTTCAGGCCTTGCTGCATGTGCACCAACTCCTTTTATGGTAATTTCAATACGATCAACGTTAGCTGAAAACGGCCCTGCTCGTGAGGCCATTTGGTTAATGGTTAAATTCGGATTATTATGCATACCCAAAATAGCATCGACACCATTAAGTGCACCAATTTCAATAAAATGTAACGCGCCACTAAAATTCTCTTCGGCAGGTTGAAAAAGTAAACGGACAGTCCCTTTTAAATGTGTTTCATTGGCTTTTAATAGATGAGCGGTTCCCATTAAAACGCAAGTGTGCAGATCATGACCACAAGCATGCATAACCCCTTGTTTTGTTGAACGGTATTGGCAATCAGATTGCTCATCAATGGGTAGGGCGTCAATATCAGCTCTTAGGGCTAAAACTGGTCCGCCTGAGCCAATTTCAGCAATAACCCCAGTTTTTGCGCCTAACTCTAAAATATGAATATTGGCTCTTTCTAAGTAAGATCTTAGCTTTTTAGTGGTTTCAAACTCTTGATTTGAAAGCTCTGGATTTTTATGTAAATCGAGAAAAAGCTGTTCGATAAGCGGAGCAACTGCGTTTGTCATGGCAAATCCAATAGATAACAAATTATTGATATTATTACATTATCACAGCTGTTTTCTTTGCTCTAATAACCGTTTTTTATAACTTATTCCCAAAAGTTATAAGATAGAATTACTTGGAATAAATGAATTGTTATTTCTATGTTAGAGTGTTTGTTAAATTTACATTTCACTGAGGATAGTTCAAATGAAAATAAGTTTTATCAAACAAAAATTTGTTAACAATGTTGCACTATTAGCATTATTTAGTTCTATTTTTTTAATTACTGCATGTGATAACTCATCATCGAAAGTTGATAATCAAACTAAAAAAGAGATCAGTATGGGAGTATCGCCAGGACCTTACAATGATCTGTTTAATGATGCGGTTAAACCAATACTTGAATCAGAAGGTTATAAAGTTAAATTAGTGAATTTTCCACATTTATTAGAATCTGATGTGGCATTAAGTGAAGGCAGTATTGATTTAACCGTAGCTCAACATACCGCATATATGGATGTGTTTAATAGTCAACGTAAAGCCAATTTAAAACCAGTAGTACATGTACCTTCAGTGCCTGCGGCGATATTTTCAAATAAATTTACTTCAATAAAAAATGTCTTTCCTGGAGCTAAAATTGGTATACCTCAGGACGCATCAAATGCAGCTCGTTCATATAACTTGTTAGAAAAAGCTGGATGGATTAAGTTAAAACCAAATACTAATCCAATTATTGTTGGCAAAAATGATATTGCTGAAAATATTGCTGGTGTGAATATTGTTGAAATGGATTCAGCTAATATTCCCAGAGTGTTAAATGAGTTAGACTTTGCGGTTATTCCTGGTAGTATTGTTTATTCTGCGAATATTGACTCGAAAAAAGCTCTATTATCTGAAACAATTATCCCTGATTTAGAAATTATGGTTGTGGTTAATGAAGGTAATGAAAATAGTCAATGGGCAAAAGATATAAAACGTATTTACCAATCACAACAATTTAAAGATTACATGCAAACACACAATCAAAATGGCTATTGGGTTATGCCACAAGAATAGTGAGAGCTTAGCCCGTTTATATGCGGGCTTTTAATATTTTGCCATACTGGTATCGATGGTTTGTGCCCAAGCGTCAATGCCACCAGTTAAATTGTAAAGAAATTCATTATCAAAGCCATTTTCAAGCAAATAATTTGCCACATTAAGGCTTCTTACACCACGATGACAATAAATTACGATATCAATTTCGTCAGGAATTTTATCTAAATAAAGTGGTATTAAATTCATTGGAATATGATTGGCGCCTTCCAACATACAAATGGCGATTTCGTTTGATTCTCTAACATCCAACAAATAAAACTGAACGTTACTATCCATTTTTTGTTTTAATTGTAATGGGGTTATCTCTTTTATTACAGTCATGATTAAAACTCATTTCATTTAAAAAGGTTGAAGAATGGGCTTTTTTTGAAGCCCAATTTCATGCATTTTAACTAAACCCCCATCTTGCTAGTAAATAACAAGATAGGATTTTATTAGGCGGCTAACGCTTTAGTAATTTTTTCATAGAGATCTTTAGATAAATTATCCAGTTTTAATAAACTCTCTAAAGCGGTTGTCATTTTTTTCTGACGATTTGCATCATAACGTTTTAATCGTATGAGAGGATCAATTAATCTTGATGCCACTTGTGGATTTTTTTGGTTTAATTCCGTCAATATTTCAACTAAGAAATGATAACCACTACCATCTTCTGCATGAAAAGCAACAGGGTTATTGTTAACAAAAGCACCTATTAGACTTCTTATTCGGTTTGGATTATTGAGAGAAAAAGAGCGATGATTAAGCAGTTTTTTCACTGTTGATAATACATTTTTCTCTGGACTGGTAGCATTTAAAGCTAACCATTTATCCATAACTAAACCATCTTGATACCATTTATTGTCGAAATCGGAGAGTAATGTATGTCGACATGTTAATTGCGCTTTTACTGCTGTGGTAAGCGCCGCTAATGAGTCTGTCATATTATTGGCTTGTTTATATTGTTGTTCTACTAAAGTATTCGCTAGCGATTTATCGTCAGCATAAGCTAACAATGATAAACAGCAGTTTTTCAGCATGCGTTTGCCAATGTCAGCATGTTCAATCTGATATTGTGCTGTTTGATTATGATGATAAACCGCTGTTAGTTCATCATAGAGTTCATTAGCAAAGATACCTAATAAGAATTGACGAACTTGATAAATAGCGATCGGATCAACGATATCAAATAGATTTGCCAATTCATTTTCCGAAGGTAAAGTCAGTATTTGTGCTATAAGTGCTGGTTCAGCGGTATCTGATAGTAATATTCCTCTAAAAGCATCTAATACTGGTTCAGGAATTGTCATTGATAAATTCTGATGATAATTATTTACATTCATACGCACATATTTTGCCAATAACATTTGCGCTGCATCGTAACGACTAAAAGCATTGGTGGCATGTTGCATTAAGAATATAAGATCGTGATCTTGATAATTGTAATTGAGTTTTACCGGAGCTGAAAAATCTCTTAATAGTGAAACAATTGGTTTTTCTGAAACATGATCAAAAACAAATTCTTGTCTCGATTGAGTTACATTTAGTACGTGATGAATAGGTTTATTTTGATATTGCAATGCAATCACATCACCATTTTGTTGATAAAGTTCAATATCTAATGGAATATGTAGTGTCTGTTTTTCACTTTGATCTTGCGTTGCCGGCGTATGTTGCTCAACAGTTAAGGTATATTGTTGATTTTGTGGATTGTAACTGTCAGTTACTGTTAACACTGGCGTGCCTGATTGACTATACCATAATTTAAACTGAGTTAAATCAATTCCTGATGCATCTTGCATAGCTGCAACAAAATCATCACAGGTTGCTGCACTACCATCATGGCGTTTAAAATAGAGTTTCATACCCGCTTGGAAGTTTTCTTCACCTAATAATGTATGCATCATACGAATTACTTCAGCACCTTTTTCGTAGACAGTAACTGTGTAGAAATTATTCATTTCAATCACTTGTTCTGGACGAATAGGGTGAGACATTGGGCTCGCATCTTCAGCAAATTGTACGGTGCGCAGTAGTTTGACATCGGCAATGCGTTTAACTGCTCTAAGCCCTTGGTCAGAAGTAAATTCTTGATCCCTAAATACCGTTAATCCTTCTTTTAAACTAAGTTGGAACCAATCGCGACAAGTAACACGATTACCGGTCCAATTATGAAAATATTCGTGACCAATTACCGATTCAATACCGATATAATCATCATCGGTCGCGGTCTCGGGTTTGGCTAGGACATATTTAGAATTGAAAATATTTAGCCCTTTGTTTTCCATTGCCCCCATATTGAAGAAATCAACAGCTACAATCATGAAAATATCGAGGTCATATTCTAAATCAAAACGGCTTTCGTCCCAGCGCATAGCATTTTTTAAGCTGGTCATTGCCCATTGTGAACGATCTAAATTGCCTTTATCGACATATATTTCTAAATCAATTTTTCTATTGCTACGGGTGATAAACTGATCTTTTAATTTGTCAAAGTCACCTGCCACTAATGCAAATAAATAGGCTGGCTTAGGGAATGGATCTTGCCACTGTACCCAGTGTCTACCATCGGCTAGTTCACCTTTTGCAATGCGATTGCCATTAGATAAAAGAAAAGGATAGTGTTTTTTATTAGCTGTAATTCGAGTTGAAAAGCGGGCTAAAACATCAGGTCTGTCAAGATAGTAGGTGATGTGCCGAAAGCCTTCCGCTTCACATTGAGTACAAAGAGCATCACCCGAAACATATAATCCTTCAAGCGCGGTATTATCAATTGGTTTGATTTGGTTAACAATAGTTAAAGTAAATTCAGAAGGAACATTTTTAATAGTTAATCCCGTTTTTGTGATTTGATAATCAGACCAAGGTTGTTCATCAATATTTACTGAAACCAATTTAAGTTCTTCACCGTCTAATACTAAATCGTTGGCTTGAGAATTTTTTTGGATAACATGACTACGAGCGATAACTGTGGTTGTTTCTGCTGCTAAATCGAAATCAAGATCGATGTCAGTAATTGTAAAGTCGGGTGTTTTATAGTCGTGACGATATTTTGCAGTTGGTTGGATATCAGATGTACTCATTTTTCTATGCCTTATTAAATGGTGCGATAATCATATATTTGAACCAATCAAAATTGGTTTTAATTACTCGTGTTATCATTGATTATTAAGATAAAATTGAATAAATTATCTTTACTAACCATATTCAAGTGGATTTGGATTAATTTACCAAAATGCTTTTTATCAAATATTATAGCCTATTAAAAATAATCTTATTAGATAATTAAGCTATATCTTAATAATTATTCTGCTATAATCTTCAGAATTTTCTTTAAAGAACTGATAATAGATAGATATGTTACCCGCAATAATTACATCAATATTAGATACTGATGCTTATAAGTTGCATATGCAGCAGGCCGTATTTCATCATTACCCTGACGCCACTGTAGTTGCACAGTTTCGCTGTCGTAGTGATGATCTACTTGGTCAATATGCCGATCAAATCGCTCATCAAGTTAAATTAATGGAATCTTTATCCCTTTCCGATGACGAGTTTGCCTATTTATCAGGTATTCCCTTTTTTAAATCAGACTATTTAAACTGGTTAAAAAATTGGCGTTTTAATGGCCAATTATTAACAATAAAAAATGAAGATGGTTTGCTAGTTATTCAAATCGAAGGCAAATGGGTTGATGTTATTTTATGGGAAGTACCATTGCTTGCTGTAATTAGTGAGATTGTTCATAAAGATCGCTCGCCAAATATCGGCGTAGAACAAGCATTGGTAAGACTTAAAGATAAATTAGCCAAGTTTGATGAACAGACTCATAATATCGATATGTCAGGTTTTAATTTAATGGATTTTGGTACTCGAAGACGCTACTCTTTTGCTGTACAAGAAGCAGTTGTTGGTTATTTACAAAAGCATTTTACCAACTTTCATAGTACCAGTAACTATCTACTTGCATATCGTTTAGGATTGACACCTGTTGGTACACAAGCCCATGAATGGTTTCAAGCTCATCAACGCCTAAGTCCCAATTTGCATGAGTGTCAAAAAACGGCATTGCAAGTTTGGTTAGCTGAATATCCGCATGATTTAGGTGTCGCTTTAACTGATTGTATTACAATGGATGCTTTTTTGCGGGATTTTGATTACTATTTCGCCTCTCATTATCAAGGATTACGTCATGACTCTGGTGACCCGTTACAGTGGGGCGAGAAAGCGATTAGTCATTATCAACAATTAGGCATTGATCCTAGAACAAAATTATTGGTTTTTTCTGACAGTTTAAACTTTGATAAAGCGCTAAAAATTTATAATCACTTCAATCATCGGGTACAATTATCATTTGGTATAGGTGGTTTCTTAGCTTGTGATATTCCCTCTACCGAGGTAAATACTAAATCGCTAAACATTGTCTTAAAACTGACCGAATGCAATAATCAATCGGTAGCTAAGTTATCGGATAGTCCTGGTAAAACGATTTCGAAAGATTTGGCTTTTATTAATGAATTAAAAAGAACGTTTAAAGTCAATCATTAATCATATTAACGGTTAGTGTTAACAATTGAAAAAATAATAGAGTCTTATAAATAATCTCTATCATCAATTTTAAATGACCTTTAAACGGATATTAAAATTCAGCTAATATATTACTTTTAATATTACTTACTATATAATAAATAGAGATGGATAATAAAATGAATTCAGTTGCTCCTATTGTTGACGTGCTACAAGGTAAAATTGCTGTTGGTAGTACCATTTCTGTACAAGGCTGGGTTAGAACCCGCCGCGATTCAAAAGCCGGTATCTCATTTTTAGCGGTGTATGATGGTTCTTGTTTTGATCCAATCCAAGCGGTAATTGAAAAAGATTTACCCAATTATGAGCAAGATATTTTACGTTTAACTGCTGGCTGTTCAGTAAAAGTGACAGGTAAAGTGGTTGAATCTCCAGGTCAAGGTCAAAAATATGAATTGCAAGCAACACAAGTTGACGTTTATGGATTTGTTGATGATCCTGAAACCTACCCAATGGCAGCTAAACGTCACTCAATTGAATATCTGCGTGAAGTTGCCCATTTACGTGCAAGAACCAATATTGTCGGTGCAATTACCCGTGTCCGCCATACCTTAGCACAAGCTATTCACCAGTTTTTTGATGAACGAGGTTTTTTCTGGCTTTCAACACCAATTATTACTGCCTCTGATACTGAAGGTGCCGGTGAAATGTTTAGGGTTTCAACACTAGATATGTTAAATCTGCCTAAAACAGATAATGGTAAGGTTGATTTTGATAAAGACTTTTTTGGTAAAGAAGCTTTTTTAACTGTTTCTGGGCAACTTAATGCTGAAACTTATGCTTGTGCACTTTCAAAAGTTTATACTTTTGGTCCTACTTTTAGAGCTGAAAACTCAAATACTACTCGTCATTTAGCTGAGTTTTGGATGATGGAACCAGAAGTGGCGTTTGCTGATCTTAACGATAATGCCAAACTTGCTGAAGATATGTTGAAATATGTCTTTAAGACAGTACTTGAAAAACGTGCCGATGATATGCAGTTTTTCGCGCAGCACATTGATAAAGATGCCATTAATCGTCTTGAAAGTTTCATTAATGCTGATTTTGCGCAAGTTGATTATACCGATGCCATTACTATTTTACAAAATTGTAAGGTTAAATTTGAAAACCCAGTAAGTTGGGGGATAGATTTAGCTTCTGAACATGAGCGATATTTAGCTGAGCAACATTTTAAAGCACCAGTGGTAGTTAAAAATTATCCAAAAGATATCAAAGCATTTTATATGCGTATGAATGATGACGGTAAAACTGTTGCCGCTATGGATGTATTAGCGCCAGGTATCGGTGAAATTATTGGTGGTTCACAACGTGAAGAACGTTTAGATATGTTAGATAAACGGATGGATGAGTTAGGTCTTAAAAAAGAAGACTATTGGTGGTATCGTGATTTGCGCCGTTATGGAACTGTGCCTCATTCAGGTTTTGGACTTGGTTTCGAGCGGCTAATTGTCTATGTCACAGGGGTGCAAAATGTGCGTGATGTGATTCCATTTCCAAGAACCCCTCGTAGTGCAAATTTCTAAAATCTGCTCAAATGATCAACTGACTAACAGTCAGTTGATATCAAATTTGTTATCAAAAAAAAGCCAATATTCGCGCAAAAAATAACCAAACAAACCAAATTTTAGCCTTAGACACCATTTTTTTCGAAAAGTTCACTTGATTTTAAATAATTTTAATACATAATTTACATTGCTTTGAAAGGTAAGATAAAAATAATAATTGAATATTATTTTTGGATGAACAATCATTGTAATGAAATTGACACAAACCAAAAGATGTGTCTTTTAGGAAAATAACCATGAGGGTAAGAAATGAAACGTAATCTATTAGCAATCGCTATCCCTGCTCTTTTAGTAGCAGCTGGTGCAAATGCTTCTATCGAAGTGTGGAACAAAGACGGTAATAAAGTTGACTTTTATGGTCGAGTAAAAGCCGCTAATAATATCACTGACCGTGGACAAGATGGTGAAGGTGATGATACTTCAGCTCGTTTAGGTATGTCTGGTCAAACTCAAATCACTGACGGTATTACTGGTTATGGTCGTTGGGAATACGAAGCAAAAGCTGGTAAAGATTCAAGCAACGAAGTTCGTTATGCATTTGCTGGTTTAAATTTTGGTGACTTCGGTTCATTCGACTATGGTCGTAATGATGGTGTGTTAAAATCTATCACTGCTTATACTGACGTATTACCACAATTTGGTGGTGATGCTGCAAACAATTCTTGGAACGTACTTTCAGCTCGTACTAAAGCTGTTGCAACTTATCGTAATAACAACCTATTTGGTATAACTGATGATGTTAGTTTTGCATTACAATATGCTGACAATGGTGACAATTCACATACCGTTGATGGTAAACGTTCAGCTCCAGTATTTGATGCGAATGGTCACATTGATGAATTCACAGGTGATAGTAGTGAAGCATTCGGTGCTAATGTTGAATGGCGTCTTTTTGATACTGGTTTAACTGCTGGTGCAGGTTATGCGCAAACTGCTGGTAAATCTAAATACAACGAAGGTGGTGATGTTAAAAAAGCTAAAACTTGGACTGCAGGTATCAAATACGACAACTATAACGTATATTTAGCAGCTAACTATTTCCAAACTAAATTCGATACTTGGAATGAGAAAGGTGTTGATGGTGACCGTTATAAAGATTTTAAAGTCAAAGGTTTTGAGTTAGTTGCTCAATATGGTATTGATTTAGAAGTAGGTCGTTTAACTCCATCTGTTGCTTATGTTCAACATAAATTATCTAATACTGAAGATGATTACTATGATGATGATCATAAAGTAGGTCGTAATTTAGCTAAATATGTTTCTGTTGGTGCGACATACGACTTTAATAAAAACTTCAGTGCTATCGTTGAGTATAAATTCAATTTACTTAAAAAATACGATGAAGGCGCTGAAAATAACACAGTTCGTGAAAGCAGTGGTCGTCATCCGTACAAACCAGGTACTAAAGATGTGTTAGGTGTTGGTTTAATTTACCAATTCTAATCTCTTGAGATCTAAACTATCTCTGAAAAAGGCACTTAGGTGCCTTTTTTTTCATCTATTGAATGCTATCACGTCTAAAAAAACATTTTATGCTTAAAAAAAATTAATATTAGCCCATAAAATAATATCAATTCGCAGAATAACACCTTAACGACATTATTAATCCATAATGTTTGCAATAAAAATCTAGTATTTATAATAATAGATATCCCAGTAATAATTTAGTTGCTATTTGTTAGCAGCTATTTATTAAACCGAGAACAAAATATTTTGTATCTTTAATAATAAAATACCTAAGAGGGTAACTAAATGAAACGTAATCTATTAGCAATCGCTATTCCTGCGCTATTAATTGCAGGTACTGCAAGTGCTTCTATCGAAGTATGGAACAAAGATGGTAATAAAGTTGACTTTTATGGTCGAGTTTATGCCTTAAACTATCTTACTGACCGTGATAATCAAACCGGTGAAGGTGATAAAACTACTGCCCGTTTAGGTATGTCAGGGCAAACTCAAATCTCTGATAGCTTAAGTGGTTATGGTCGTTGGGAATATGAAGCAAAAACTGGAACAGATGCTGATAACGAAACTCGTTATGCATATGCTGGTCTGAATTTCGGTGATTTCGGCTCATTTGATTATGGTCGTAATGATGGTGTATTAAAAACGTTAACTTCATATACTGATGTTTTACCCGAATTTGGTGGTGATGCTTCAAATAATGATATTTATGCATTAACCGCTAGAACAAAAGCTGTTGCGACTTATCGTAATTCAGATTTCTTTGGTTTGGTTGACGGTCTACGTTTTGCTGTTCAATATGCAGACAATGGGGATAATAGTTCAACTCAATATCTAAATCATCACGAACGTACTGGTCATGACAGTGCTGAAGCTTGGGGTTCGGTAATTGATTGGGATGTATTAGATACAGGTTTATCAATTGGTGCTGGTTATGCACAAACTGGTGGTCATAAAGATGCTAAAGCATGGTCAGCAGGTGTTAAATATGATAACGACAATCTTTATTTAGCAGCACTTTATATTCAAGGCAAACAAAAAGCCGGTTGGGACAATGCTTCAACTACCCGTAAAGCTGATGATTTAAAAACCAAAGGTTTTGAATTAGTTGCACAATACGGTATCGATTTTGATATTGGTCGATTAACACCATCTGTTGCTTATATTCAACACAAAGTTAAAGATGCTTCTAGTTTAACTAATGATAGCGGTCTTAAAGGTAATGATTTAGCTAAATATGTTGATGTTGGTTTAACTTATGACTTCAATAAAAACTTATCAGCAATTGTTGATTACAAAATCAACTTGCTAGATAAAAATGATATTGGTGCACGTCGTGGTTTATATGAAGATGGTACATTTACTAAATCTCAAATTAAAGCAACAGCAAAAGATACTGTAGCATTAGGATTAATTTATCAATTCTAATCATTTTATGTTGCGATTTAATGAAAGGCACTTCGGTGCCTTTTTTATTAAATTTTTTCATCAAATACTGCTTGCTCTTTGTTAAATAGTCTGATAAAAAAGAAAAAATAATAACGTTTTAGGACTAATTCAATGCTTTATATTACTCGAAAATTACCAGCAAAGAAAAATATTGCTTTAGTCGCGCATGATCACTTAAAAGAAGCATTATTAAATTGGTGCAAAAAAAATCGCGAAGAGCTCTCTCATCATAATTTATGTGGAACAGGTACGACAGGTACATTAATCAAAAAAGAGACCGGATTAGATATTACACCAATGCTCAGTGGGCCTATGGGGGGCGATCAGCAAATCGGTGCGTTGATCGCAGAAGGTAAAATTGATATTCTTATATTTTTCTGGGATCCACTAAATGCCGTTCCGCATGATCCAGATGTAAAAGCTTTATTACGTTTATCAACGGTTTGGAACATTCCGGTTGCGACTAATCAAGCTACTGCTAATGCTCTCATACAATCCTCAATCTTCACAAAAGAAGTGGAAATTGAAATTCCCGATTATCAAGGTTATCTAATTAAAAGAATACAATAAATGCCAATTCCTTCACAAGTTCGTAAAACAGGTAGATATATATTATTACTTGATAATTTGTTTATTGTGTTGGGATTTTATGTCGTATTTCCATTGGTGTCTACACATTTTGTTAGTCAAGTTGGCTGGAGTGCCTTATTCGTTGGTTTTGCTTTAGGATTTCGTCAATTCGTTCAACAAGGATTTGGCTTAATTGGCGGGGCAATAGCCGATCGTTTTGGTGCAAAACCAATGATTATAACCGGTATGTTTTTGCGATCGATTGGTTTTATCTCAATGGCATTAGCCACTGAACACTGGTTACTACTTGTTTCATGTTTACTTTCTGCATTAGGAGGATTGTTATTTGATCCTCCCCGAATGGGATTAACTATTAAATTTACCAGACCTCACGAGCGAGGTAAGTTTATTTCGTTGCTAATGATACAAGATAATGCCGGAGCCGTTATCGGTGCTCTGATTGGTGGTATCTTAATAGATTATGATTTCCAATTAGTTTGCTGGTGTGGTGCTTTTATCTTTTTTTTATGTGGTATTTTTAATCTGCTGTTCTTACCCGCTTATCATATTGCAATTGGTAAAGCTCCAATTATTAATGGCATGAAAATGGTTTTGCAAGATAAAAAATTTACTCATTATGTATTAACCTTGACTGGTTATTATGTGCTTTGGGTACAAATCATGTTGATGCTACCTTTAACCATTACTACAGTTTCCGGTAGCCCAAGCTATGTAAAATGGATGTACGCTATCCAAGCGACTATCTCATTGATTCTGCTTTATCCACTGGCGCGATTTAGTGAAAAATACTTTAGGCTAGATCAACGTCTTAAATTTGGTTTATTGTTGATGTCATTTGCTTTTATAATTATTGGTTTTACATCACAATTATCTATTCTATTATCTCTTATCGCACTTTTTTACCTTGGCGCTATAATTGCCGAGCCAGCTAGAGAGACTTTAGCCACTGTTTTAACCAACTCGAAAGCCAAAGGCAGTTATATGGGATTTAGTCGATTAGGACTTGCTTTAGGCGGATTTATTGGCTATACGGGTGCAGGTTGGCTTTACGATATGGCTATTAAAATTGGTTTACCACATTTACCATGGATTGTTTTAACTTTAGTAGGTTTATTAACTTTAGGTTATTTAGAATATTTATTTAAAAATGAACCCCCTATAACCAAAGTTAAAATGAGAAAGATTGGTTGATTTCACCATTTTTAAATAAAATAGCTTCCCCAACAGCTAATTTAGTCCATATTTCGTTTGATGTTAACGGCATGGTTGAAATAATGGTAACAATATCATTTGGGCTGGTATGTTTTTGAAAATCTATTTCTACATCTTCATCAATTAATTTAGCTTTACCAAATGGCGCTTTTCGAGTGATCCAATGTAGATTAGTTGAACAATAGGCAAATACATATTCACCATCAGAAAGCAACATATTAAAAATACCAAGATCGGTTAATTTAATTGCACTCTCTCGAATATAATCAAATAGTTCGATATCATTGGTTGGTTTTTGCGGATATTTTTTATGTAATTGATTGATTAAATAACAAAAAGCATATTCACTATCGGTTAATCCGACAGGTTGAAAAATACCAGTATCTAATTTTTGATAGTCCGTTAGTTGCCCATTGTGAGCAAATGTCCAATTTTTGCCCCATAATTCGCGCGTAAAAGGATGGGTATTTTCTAAGGCAACTCCTCCACGATTAGCCTGACGGATATGAGCAATTACTGCCGTAGATTTTATTGGGTATTGTTGAACCAATTTAGCAATAGGGGAAAAACTACAAGGTTGAGGATCTTTAAACGTTCGACATCCTTTACCTTCATAAAATGTTATCCCCCAGCCATCTTTATGTGGACCTTTATCACCACCACGTTTAATTAAACTGGTAAAACTAAAACAGATATCAGTCGGTACATTGGCGCTCATACCCAATAATTCGCACATGTTAAGCCATCTCTTTTTCAATGAGTAAAATTAAAATATGAATTACTTTAATATGGATTTCTTGAACACGATCAGCATAACCAAAATGAGGTATACGAATATCAACATCGGCCAACCCATTCATTTTTCCACCATCTTTACCTGTAAGCGTGATGATTTTCATCCCTTTTTGCTTGGCTACCTCAATTGCTTTAATGACATTGGTTGAGTTTCCAGAAGTTGAAATGCCTAATAACACATCACCTTTTTGACCAACACCTTCAACGTAACGAGAAAAAATAGCATCAAAGCCATAATCATTACCAACGCAAGAGATATGGCTCACATCAGATATTGCAATGGCTGGGTAGGATGGTCGGTTATCACGAAAACGCCCAGTTAACTCTTCTGCGAAATGCATGGCATCACAATGAGAACCACCATTACCGCATGAAAGTACTTTGCCACCTTGTTTAAATGAATCAGCGATTAAAATGGCCGCTTGTTGGATTTGTTTAAGGTTTTCATCATTTGAAACGAAATTGGTCAATACGTCAATTGCCTGATTTAATTCGTTGCGAATAGTGTTAATGTACATCAATATTACCTCTTTTGTAGAACCCTTTCTTAATACCATTGTAATTAGTTAATAATAGCTTGCAAGCAATAAAATAAAATTTCTCATAACGGTTAAAAGCGTTAAAGCAATGACTAAAAATCCATTATTTTTTTTATCAAGAGGAATAGCAATTTATTAATTGATAAATTACATTTTATAAACATGAAATTTTCAAACTTTAACTTTCTAATAATAATGCTTACTTTGGTTGGTTATCAACATGTTAATTCGCCATTTTTGCTAATAGGATAACCTTTTAATTTGTGGTATCATTGACAGATAATTTATTCACAAAAAAGTGAAAATAAAATTGCATTCAGAACCAATTGATTAAGGAATAAATATGCAAACAGTTAAAGGTAAAGTTGCTGCACCAAAAGCCAAAGTAGCCATTATCGTCGCACGTTTTAACCAATTTATTAATGAAAGTTTAGTTAATGGGGCTGTAGACGCACTAACGCGTATTGGTCAAGTTGAAGATAAAAACATTACGGTTATTTGGGTACCAGGAGCTTATGAAATACCCTTAACCGCAAAAGTCGCTGCACAATCAAAAAAATATGATGCCATTGTCGCATTAGGTACGGTTATTCGTGGAAGCACAGCACATTTTGATTTTGTTGCTGGTGAGTCAAGTTCAGGTTTATTGAATGCTAGTTTAGAGTATTCGATACCAGTTGGCTTTGGTATTTTAACGACAGAGAGTATTGAACAGGCAATTGAACGTGCTGGAACCAAAGCGGGTAATAAAGGTGCAGAAGCTGCATTAACCGCACTTGAAATGTTAAATGTTATCAAAACAATTAAGGAGTAAATTAGTGGCGTTAGTTAATCCTCGTCGTCGAGCAAGAGAGTGTGCCGTTCAAGCCATTTATTCTTGGCAAGTCTCTAGAAATGATCTTGCTGATGTTGAGAGCGGCTTTATGGCTGAACAAGATATGAAGGGTGTTGATAGCAAATATTTTAGAGAATTACTTCATGGTGTTGCTAAAAACACCGCAGAGTTAGATGAAAAAATGACACCTTACCTAACCGAAAGAACTGTTGATGAGTTAGGACAAGTTGAATTAGCGGTACTACGAATTGCAATTTATGAGTTAATGAAGAGACATGACGTCCCTTACAAAGTCGTTATCAATGAAGCTATTGATCTGGCGAAAACTTTTGGAGCAGAAGATAGTCATAAATTTATAAATGGTGTATTAGATAAAATTGCACCAACCATTCGTAAACGATAACGGCCTTTAATTGGGAATAATATGAACGATATTAGCGAAAAAAGTAAACCCACAATCTTTTATGCCAAAAATAGTCAATCCAATGTGAAGACACGATCTGCAAAAGATAAAGGCAGTGATCATCAATATAAGCGTAAAAATGATGGTTTTCAGTCAAATTCCAAAGCAAAACATGATCGAATTGAAACTTTCCGACCAAAAACAGCAAATAGAACTAAAAAATCATCTAAACCGCAATTTGATTTGTCTGATGAACATGAGTCTCCGTGGCAAAAGAAAGTTCGCGATAACGATCAAACACCAACTTTTGGTTATGATGAGTATCGACAAAAAAAAGAAGAAACCTTAGTTTATAGTGAAAACAGCTGTAAAGCAGTATTTAAGCATCGACGTTCGGCTATTGTGAAGTTGTTTATAACCCAAGATATGACATACCAATTTAAGGATTTAATCAGTTGGTTGGTCAAACAACGGCTGGGTTATGATATTGTGTCAACAGAGCAAATCACTAAATTAACCCAAACTCCACATCATGGTGGCGTCTGCTTAATTGTCAAAAAACGGATACCGCTCAATTTACTTGATTATTTAAGTAAATACGATGATAAAGTTAATGATTGCATCATTGCCATTGACGATGTTAATAATCCTCATAATTTAGGTGGATTAATTCGCAGCGCTGCTTTTTTTGGCGTTAATGGTGTTATTTTACGTCAAACCAATTTACTTGATAGTGGTTCGGCTATGCGTGTTGCTGAAGGCGGTATTGAAGCAATTGAATCCATTAAGAGTGATGATTTTATTGCATCCATAGATATATTAAAACAGCATGGTTATCAAGTTGTTGCTTTATTACCATGTCAGTTAAAATCTATTACATCAACTGAATTATGCCAACTCAATTTTAAAAAGAAGGTAGCATTAGTTATTTTCCAACAAATTAATACAAAATTAATTAATTGTGCTGATAACGTTGTACATTTGAAAGGTAATGATAATATGTCAGCATTAAATATTTCAGTTGCGACAGGGATTGTTTTATCAACTATTAAATATCAATCTTAATTGATATGATTTGCGTTATTGACGAATTTTTTGAGGAAGTTAACACTTTTATCTTCCAATAATATTAAATAGCATCAATTGGTTAGAAAATGGTTTTTTTTTCTGTACATTGGTATCCAGTTTTTAAAAGTATTGGTAATTATTATGTCATCTAAACATCGAGTTGGTTTAATTTTTGGTAAGTTCTATCCGTTACACAGTGGTCATATTTATCTTATTGAAAAAGCGTTAACGCAAGTTGATGAATTACATGTAATGCTTGGTTGTGAAGCAAACCGTGATAAACAGCTATTTGAGAAAAGTCATTTACCTATACAGCCACAAGTCAGTGATCGTTTTTCATGGTTAAAAGAGACCTTTAAAGATAGACATAATATTCACATCCATATTTCTGATGAAGCCGGAATTAACTATTATCCTAATGGTTGGCAAGAGTGGAGCGATAGTATTAAACGGATTTTATCCGAACATAAAATTGAACCATCGGTGGTATTTACTAGTGAACCTCAAGATGTAAAAGAACATGAACGCTATTTTGGTTGCCCAGTGGTGATTGTTGATGCCGATCGTGAATTCTTCAATATTAGTGCGACCAAAATTCGTGAAAATCCTTATCAAAACTGGTCTTTTATTGCCCAAGCGGCTAAACCTTTTTTTGTCAAAAAAGTGGCGATTATCGGCCATGATAAATTTAATGAATTGCCAGTACAATTAGCCAATATTTATAACACTCAATATGTCTCTAATGGTTATTTAAATTATATTCAACGAGAAATTTCGACACCAGAAAATAAACGTTACTTAAGTGAAAATGATTATCTAAGAATCGCAATGTTACAAGTAGAGAGAATGACTAAAGCAGTTGAAAATGCCAATAAACTCCTCTTTACCTCTATAGATTTCGAAACGTTAGCCCAATACTATGAACAGATTTTTGGTAAAACTAACGAAGTCTTAAATGGACTAAAAAATAGTTATCAATTTGATTTAATTATTCATGAAAACCAATTACCTGCAAATTCTACCCCATTACAATATTTCGAAATTGTTTCTAAAATGGTTGATTCACTATTGATTTAGTCCATCACATTTAGGTTAGCTTATGTTAAAATAAGCTAACTCTTTGTGAAAGGTGAATTTTTATGTCTCAATCTTCTCAGCCGCAACATGATGAAAATCAAGATAAAATTGATTTTGGTTATACACAAGTTTTAAAACAAGATAAAGCAAAACGCGTTGCCGAAGTTTTTCATTCTGTTGCAGATAAATACGATATTATGAATGATCTAATGTCATTTGGTATTCACCGGTTCTGGAAAAAAATCACTATTGAATATAGTAGTGTTAGAAAAGGACAAAAAGTTCTTGATCTTGCTGGTGGAACAGGAGATTTAACGGCTAAATTTTCACAGATTGTTGGTGATGATGGCTTAGTAGTATTAGCCGATATCAATGAATCGATGCTTAAAGTAGGTAGAGACAAACTACGAGACAAAGGTTTATTTAAAAATATTGAATATGTACAAGCAAACGCGGAAGAATTACCATTTGCTGATAACTATTTTGATTGTATTACTATCTCATTTGGTTTACGAAATGTGACTGATAAGCAAAAAGCTTTACAATCCATGTGGGGAGTATTAAAACCAGGTGGGCGCTTATTGATTCTAGAATTTTCTAAACCTCAATATCAAATTCTAAATAAAGCCTACGATCTTTACTCATTTACTATGCTGCCGTTAATGGGCAAGATTGTGGCGAATGATTCCGAAAGCTATCGATATTTAGCCGAATCTATTCGGATGCACCCGGATCAAAAAACATTGAAAAAAATGATGGAAGATGCCGGATTTGTCGATGTTAAATATCACAATATGACAGGTGGTATTGTAGCTTTACATACTGGTTTTAAATTTTAATGTGAAAAAAATAATGACATTTTTTCGACTTTATAAAATATTAACTGTATTTCGGGCTTATCGATTAGATGAACTATTACCAAAACATCGTTCTTCAAAATGGTTACGTGTATTATTGTTTAGTTTGTTTTGGATTAGACCTAAAGCAAAGCAACAAGAAATCGGTGAAAGGTTACGTCAAGCCTTACAAGAACTTGGACCAGTTTGGATAAAGTTTGGACAAATGGTCTCAACAAGACGAGATGTATTGCCAAAACATCTGGCTGATGCACTAGCTAAATTACAAGATCAAGTTACCCCTTTTGATGGCAAAATTGCTAAACAACTAATAGAGACAGCTTTAGCGTGCCCTATTGATTATTATTTTTCAGATTTTGATGAACAACCCTTAGCTTCCGCTTCTATTGCACAAGTGCATACTGCAACGTTAAAACGTAGCCAAGCTCAAGTCGTAATCAAAGTTTTGCGGCCAAATATACTACCTATCATCAAATCAGACATTCGTTTGATGTATTGGGTAGCTAATCAATTTACCAAACGGATAAAATTTGGTGAAAAATTACGCGCTGTAGAAATTGTTAGTGATTATGAAAGTACGCTTTTAAAAGAATTGGATCTCCTCAAAGAAGCCTACAACACCGCGCGTTTGCGGGATAATTTTATTAATAGCGAGATTCTTTATATTCCTTATGTTTATCAAGATCTCTGCCGTAAAAATATCCTAGTTGAGGAACGAATTTATGGTACACCGATCGCTAATATTGACGAACTAAAAAGAAGTAACGTCAACATGAAATTACTAGCCGAACGAGGTGTTCAAGCTTTCTTTACACAAGTATTTCGGGATAATTTCTTCCATGCAGATATGCACCCAGGTAATATCTTTGTGGATATAAGCGAACCACAGAATCCGCGTTATATTGGCATCGATTGTGCTATTGTTGGTATTTTAACTGAAGATGATCAACGCTATCTAGCTGAAAACTTTCTTGCCTTTTTCAACCAAGATTATCGAAAAATTGCGCAAATTTATATCACATCAGGTTGGGTTCCAGAAACCACTGACGCCGTCGCGTTAGAAATGGCTATGCGTAATGTGTGCGAACCAGCATTCGCCAAACCATTAGTCGAGATCTCTTTTTCGCAAATTTTATTAGCGCTATTTCAAGTGGCTCGTCAATTTGAAATGGATATTCAACCTCAGTTAACCTTACTTGAAAAAACGTTATTTTATATAGAAGGATTAGGCCGTCAACTCTATCCTGAGCTCGATTTATGGCAAACCGCTAAACCATTTTTAGAAAAATGGTATGAAGAAAAATACAGTGCTAAAAAGTTATTACAACAAGTTTGGGAATCTCTACCTGAATGGAAAAAC
Organism: Gilliamella apicola; assembly: GCF_003202915.1. Lineage (GTDB taxonomy): Bacteria > Pseudomonadota > Gammaproteobacteria > Enterobacterales > Orbaceae > Gilliamella > Gilliamella apicola_Q. Next base: position 17,033 of record NZ_QGLP01000006.1, on the reverse strand, counting down.
CTTATCGTTGAACTACCGATAAAATTGAATGATCAGACTCGGATGACTAAACAGATGCATATTCAACTAAAAAAAATTAATCAAGAACTTCAAAGTAGTAAAAGAAGCCAGCGAAGATTAATGTTTATGGTCAGTATGCTAAGTATTGTAGCTATTATTGCACTTGCTTTGCATTAAGTGAGTTATTTTTGGGAATCTCACTGTTTAAGTGTATAATCTGACTATTTTAAGCTTTTGGAGGTAGTTATCATATGCCAAGTTTGCCCAAACTACTCATATTTGTAGCGGTTATCGCCCTATTATTTGGAACAAAAAAATTACGATCATTGGGCTCTGATCTTGGAGCTTCAATTAAAGGTTTTAAAAAAGCCATGAATGACGATGATGATCAAAAAGAAGATGATTCACAAAAAGTCATAAATTTTGAATCATCTGAAGATAACCATACCAATAAAGAGTAACCTGTGTTTGATATTAGCTTTGGTCAGCTACTATTAGTTTTAATTATCGGGCTGGTGGTATTGGGGCCAGAACGTCTGCCTATTGCAATTAAAACTGTCGCTGGCTGGATAAAAGTACTTCGTCGTATGTCAGCAACAGTTCAGTTAGAATTGAATAAAGAACTTAAACTACAAGAGTTACAAGATAGCTTAAAAAAAGCAGAGCAAAGTGGTTTAAACACGCTTACACCCGAAATCCAAGAATCCATTGATGAATTAAAACGGGTTACTGAATCACTACAAAAAGAGATTGATTCAGTCAGCCAAACAGATATAACAATTCATTCAGATAAAGATAAATTATGACAGACGACGCTACGCAACCACTTATAGGTCATCTTGTAGAACTAAGAACACGACTTTTACGATGTATTATCTGTATATTATTCGTATTAGCGGGTCTACTCTTTTTTTCAAATGATATCTACCATATTGTTGCCAATCCGCTGATTAGCCAATTACCTAAAGGTAGCAGTATGATTGCAACTGACATTGCGGCACCTTTTTTTACTCCGATCAAACTGACCGCAGTTATTTCAATATTTATTTCGATTCCTTATATTTTGTATCAAATATGGGGGTTTATTGCTCCGGCATTATATCAACATGAAAAACGGCTGATTATGCCGTTAATCATTTCCAGCACGGTACTTTTTTATATTGGTATTGCATTTGCCTATTTTGCAGTATTTCCACTCGCTTTTTACTTTTTTATTCATACGGCACCAGTTGATGTTGCGATAAACACCGATATAACTAAATATCTTGATTTTGTTATGACGTTATTTATTGTCTTTGGTTTTGCATTTGAAGTCCCTGTCGCGATTATTTTACTGTGCTGGACTGGCGTTACTACTCCTAAAAACTTACGTAAAAAAAGACCTTATATTATTGTCGGTGTGTTTGCTGTAGCGATGTTTGTAACCCCACCGGACGTATTTTCACAAATTTTATTAGCTGTACCTATCTGTTTATTATTTGAAATTGGGACGTTTTTTGCCCGTTTCTATCAACCAAGAAAAAAAGTCATCGCAGATGATGACGATGAGAGTGTTGATGATCAACAATAAATTGATATGTGATTTACTCAATACAAGTAAAGGATAACTAAATGAAAACTTCTCTTCCTGAGTTTAATCTAGCAAATGTTCTAGTTGTTGGTGATATTATGTTAGATCGTTATTGGTATGGTGGCACCAACCGCATATCCCCAGAAGCACCGGTACCAATTGTTAAAATTGACTCTCTTGAAGAACGCCCTGGCGGTGCAGCCAATGTAGCAATGAACATAACTTCTCTTGGTGGTAAAGCGCGGTTAATTGGTCTTACTGGAATCGATGAACCGGCTAAAGTGCTTGATGAGCAACTAACCAAACGTCATGTTCATTGTGATTTTGTATCGGTTTCAACACATCCAACTATTACTAAGTTAAGAGTCTTATCTAGAAATCAACAATTGATTAGAATTGATTTCGAAGAAGGTTTTGCTAATGTCGATCATACGCCTCTTCTAGAACGTATTGATATCGCGCTTTCGACTTCTAAAGTATTGGTATTATCAGATTATGCTAAAGGTGCATTAACAGCAGTACAAACAATGATAAAACAAGCTAAAAAAGCACATGTACCAATATTAGTGGATCCAAAAGGGACTGACTTTGAGCGTTATCGTGGTGTAACATTATTAACCCCAAATATGTCTGAATTTGAAGCTGTTGTTGGTGTTTGTAAAACAGAGCAAGAGATCATTGAAAAAGGTTACCAGCTTATCAGACAATATGATCTCAAAGCCTTGCTTGTCACCCGTAGTGAAAAAGGGATGACATTAATTCAATTAGATAAACCCGTTTATCATTTACCAACGCAAGCTAAAGAGGTATTTGATGTTACAGGTGCGGGAGATACTGTAATAGCAACCTTAGCGGCTTCATTAGCCGCAGGACAATCACTTGAAGAGAGCTGTTTTTTAGCTAATGCTGCAGCGGGTGTGGTTGTAGGTAAATTAGGAACATCAACGGTATCCCAAGTAGAATTAAGTAATGCCATCCGTGCTCGTGCCGAGGATGGCTTTGGGGTGATGACTGAAGACGAATTAAAAGAGGAAATTCGAAAAGCACGCTTGCGGGGTGAAAAAATTGTCATGACTAATGGCTGTTTTGACATCTTACATGCTGGACATGTTTCCTATCTTGCTAATGCCCGTAAACTTGGTGATCGTTTAATTGTGGCGGTAAATAGTGATGCCTCTGTAAAACAATTGAAAGGACAATCCCGACCAATTAACCCATTAATGCAAAGAATGATAGTATTGGGCGCGTTAGATTCAGTGGACTGGGTGGTTCCTTTTGAGGAAGAGACACCACAACGATTAATTGCCAGTATATTACCTGATGTATTAGTCAAAGGTGGCGATTATAAACCTGAAGATATCGCCGGTGGAAAAGAAGTTATCGAGGCCGGTGGAATAGTTAAAGTCCTCAATTTTGAAGATGGTTGTTCCACCACTAATATCATTGATAAAATTAAACAACAATAAATAAAATCTAGTAATAATTCGCTACTTATTTAAGTAGCCAATTATTTAAATAGATGATTACTCTTATTTAATTTTTTCCATTATTTTTATCTTTGTTTTATCTCAATTAAGATTTATTTTAGTATCAATAAAGATCACATATTTAATGACTAATAAGGAATAGAATAATGAAACTAAAAATTACAGTGTTGTTAATGATATTAATGAGTGTCGCTTGTCATCGAGTACCTATTCAAAAATATCTATATGAAGCAAATATCCATGATCCAGAACTGATATTCACCACTGAAACTGATTATCCTACCTATTTTTCTTTAAACATTTATGATGGTAAAACTAGTAACTGCTCTAATTTTCAAAGTCTTGGCTATGTATTCCGACATAAAATTGTACCATTTAATATTTATCCTAAATACGTTCCCTCAATTGAAACTAAATCTCCAGCTAATAAACTTGTAACAGTTATTGGCAAATCACGAGATGATAAAATTTCTTGTACCACAAAATATCAACAATTTACCGCTGAATTGGGTAAAACATATAATATTTTATATAAACTTGAAGATAGGAAATGTTATCTTGAGATTACCGAAAAAATGAATTCTAAACCTGTCAATTCTCAGGCATTGAATAAATGTACGGAATAATCATATCAATAGCAATTTTTTTATGCGAATGAATAAAATTATTCTCCGAAACTAATCAATAGTTAATAACTATCGTTAAATTTCATAATTAATACTTTTTTTATTGTCGGCTTTATGCAAAGCTATTAACCATCAATTGCTAATTTGTTTTAAGGATTTTTTATATGACTAAACACTATGACTATATTGCTATCGGTGGTGGTAGTGGTGGTATTGCCTCAATTAACCGAGCTGCATCGTATGGTAAAAAGTGTGCCATTATTGAGGCTAAATTATTGGGGGGAACTTGTGTAAATGTTGGATGTGTTCCTAAAAAGATCATGTGGTATGGTGCACAAATTGCCGAAGCGATTAATCACTATGGCCCTGATTATGGATTTGATACGACAATTAATCATTTTGATTGGGATAAACTCATTGCGAGCCGAACGGCTTATATTGATCGTGTTCATCAATCTTATGATCGAGTACTAAACAATAATAATGTTGATGTGATCCATGGATATGCTAAATTTATTGATAGCAAAACGCTTGACGTCAATGGCGAACGGTTTAGTGCTGATCATATTCTTATTGCGGTTGGTGGTAAGCCAACTATTCCCAATATCCCCGGTGCGCAATATGGAATAACTTCCGATGGATTCTTTGAATTAAAAGTCTTACCTAAACGAGTGGCGGTTGTCGGTGCCGGATATATAGCTTGTGAAATAGCCAGTGTTTTACATTCACTCGGTGCTGAGACTCATCAATTTGTTCGACAAGGAACCCCATTGCGAGCTTTCGATCCGCTAATTGTAGAAACACTAATGGAAGTGATAACCAAAGATGGCCAGCATTTACATACCTTTGCCATTCCATCTTCTGTTAACAAAAATAGTGATCAATCATTAACGTTAACATTAGAAAATGGCGAAAGTTATACGGTTGATTGTTTAGTTTGGGCCATTGGTCGAGAGCCGGCAACCAAAGAGATGAACTTATCTGCGGCAGGTATTAAGGTTGATAGCAATGGATTTATAGTTGTTGATGAATATCAAAACACCAACGTACCGGGAGTTTATTCGGTTGGCGATGATACCGGTGCGGCGGCATTAACGCCTGTTGCCGTGGCTGCTGGCCGGCGTTTATCCGAACGGCTTTTCAATAATAAACCTAATGAACATTTAGATTATAGCAATATTCCAACTGTAGTATTTACTCACCCACCGATCGGTACCGTTGGTTTAAGTGAACCACAGGCTATGCTGCAATATGGACCTGAAAACGTAAAAGTTTATAAATCTACATTCACGGCTATGTATACCGCCGTAACTTCTCATCGTCAGCCGTGCAAAATGAAATTAGTTTGTATTGGTGAACAAGAAAAAATAGTTGGTATTCATGGTATTGGTTATGGGATGGATGAGATTTTACAAGGTTTTGCTGTAGCATTAAAAATGGGCGCAACTAAAAAGGACTTTGACAACACTATTGCTATACACCCAACAGCAGCGGAAGAGTTTGTTACAATGCGTTAATACATTTATATTAATACATCTATATTAATACATTCTAGGTTCATCATATTCTCAATAAAAAACAGGGCAATCGCCCTGTTTTTAGTTGCTCTTCTTTATGAATCAACTGATTAGTTATTTGCTTTATTCTGCCAACCTTTTTGGGCTAATGTTGAAAAACCAACTAAAACCGCAAGTACCGCTACAGATGAAATATAAATACCTGCACCAAGATAACTATATTCACCTAATATATGATCAGGGCTCAATAAATAGATAGTTAATGTAGGAGTAATTGCACTAAATAACGCATAAGCTAAATTATAAGATAACGATAAACCAGAATAACGAATAGCTGGTGGAAATGTTCTGGTACCTATAACTGGAGTCATGGCGATCGATCCAATAAATAAGCCAAATAGTGCCCAAATCGAATAAAGTTTTGTTAATGACATATCTGGTGCTAATGAACTATAAAAATAGATACTAACCACAGCTAATCCGCCCCAAGTCAGGATTACTGTTTTGGCTGTACCTAATTTATCATCTAACCAACCAGAAATAACACAACCAATAGATAATGTTAAAGCGGCAATACAGCCACCAATACGCCAATCAAGATTAGCAAAATGATACATACCGCCGACAATACGGCCTGGAGTAATTAAAATACCAACCATAATAGCGGTTGATAATGACCAAGTTAATAAAGCGACAATCAAACAAGCTGTTTTATGTTTTTTTATAACAGTCACGACAGGAATACTTTTTTCTAAAGCTTTACGGGCGGCTAACTCCTTGAAGATCGGGGTTTCTGATAAAAATTTTCGTAAGTAGACGGAAATTACTCCAAAAATACCACCAATAATAAATGGAATACGCCATGCATAATCTAAAATATTTTGGCTAGTAAAATAGAGATCAACCATAATCGTAACGAAAAAGCCAAGTAAAATACCACCGGTGATGCCTGAAGTTAACGTACCGACGCCCAAACCATAACGTTGTTTTGGTGTATGCTCTGCGATAAATACCCATGCCCCCGGCATTTCACCGCCAATAGCAGCACCTTGTAACATACGCATCAGCAACAGTAACAGTGGCGCAATAATACCAATTGTTTCATAAGTAGGTAAAATACCGATAATAAAAGTAGGTAAGGCCATCATCGCCACACTTAAGGTAAACATCTGTTTACGTCCAACTTTATCTCCAAAGTGTGCCATGATAATTCCACCTACAGGGCGAACCAAGTAACCCGCAGCGAATATACCCCAAGCAAATAAATCTAAAGTTATAGGCGACAAGGTCGGTGGTAAAAACAGTGGTTTGACAATGGTATCAATATATAGTGCGTAGATCACAAAGTCATAAAATTCAAGCGTTCCACCTAAAGATGACAATATTAATGTTTTAAAATCCTTACTATTCAATGGCCGTGCGACTGGCTGCCATTCAGCGTTAATTTCAGATTGACTCATGAAAAAACCTTATTCTTATTGTTAAATAAATATAGTCAGTAAAGAAAATGCCTATTTTTTGACTAAATCCTAAAAATGAAAGATCATTCTGCCATAAAATATGCTCTTTTTTTTAATCATAAAAAAAATTAATCAACAATAACGATCTGTCTGTTTGATTTATATTGTGTATAAAAATTGATATTAAATAATAATTCTATCAAGTTATCGTTTATAATGATTTGAAAATTTTAGGATGAAATAATTATGACAAAACGGTGCAGTTGGGTCTCAAATGACCCGTTATATATTGATTATCATGATAACGAATGGGGTTATCCTCAATATGATAGCCTTAAATTATTTGAAAAAATTTGTCTTGAAGGTCAACAAGCCGGATTATCTTGGATCACTGTATTAAAAAAGCGAGACGAATATCGGCGATGTTTCTTCAATTTTCAACCGGAAAAAATTATCCAATTAACCGCAACTGATATAGAATTATTACTCGAAAATAAAGGCTTAATTCGCAATCGTTTAAAGCTCAATAGCATCGTGAAAAATGCGCATGCCTACTTAGCTATGCAAAATAATAATGAGAGTTTCTCGCAATTTATTTGGTCATTCGTTGATGGTAAGCCAATCATCAATCATTTCAAAGATAAAAGTGAAGTCCCTGTTAGCACAGAAATATCCGATAAAATGTCAAAAGCACTAAAAAAGAGAGGATTTACATTTGTTGGCACAACAATTTGTTATGCATTTATGCAATCGATGGGGTTAGTTAACGACCATTTCGAAGATTGTTTTAAAAAATAAGGGGAAAATTAATGACAATTATGAATTTAATAAAATATTGCCTAATCGCTCTATTAGTTTATTTTATCATTTGTAACGTTGTTATTTTTATCTTTGCTAAACAAAAACCAACCACCAATGCTGATACCTTAGTCGTTTTAGGATCACAGGTGGTTGGCACACCAGCTCAAGCGCCACTTACTTTACAAATTAGATTAAATACCGCCATTAATTATTTGCAAAATAATCCCAATACCAAAGTGATAGTTTGTGGAGGTCAAGGTCCAGATGAATCAGCAACAGAAGCAAGTGTGATGGCTAAATATCTTATCGACAATGGGATTAATGCAGACCGAGTTTATCAAGAGGACCAATCCAAACGTACTGCAGAACAATTTATTTTTGCCAATCGAGTTGTACACTTAGGAAAAACGGTAATAGTAACTAATGATTTCCATATTTTACGTTCAATAATGCTGGCTAAACGTTCTGGTATTCATGATGTATCGGGCTTATCTGCTCCATTAAGCTTTAATAATGGTGATAGGTATGTTGCATTAATTCGCGAGCCACTTGCATTAGCAAATTCTTGGCTCTTTGACCACCCTAGTAATAATACAAAACCAGCGAATTAACCACGAAATAATGGATAAAATACGCTAAAATTAGCGAATAACGGCAAAAGCGGTAGTCATTACTGTTTTTGCCGCGCGTCCATGATATTATTAACTATTAAACTTTAAATTAGCTATAAACCAATATGAAATCAGATACAATTGTTGCGCAAGCAACGCCGCCAGGTCGAGGCGGTGTAGGCATATTGCGCATATCAGGTCCTAAAGCGCAAGAGGTAGCACAGGCAGTATTAGGTAAATTACCTAAACCAAGGTATGCCGAATATCTCCCATTTTTAGCTAACGATGGCTCAACACTTGATGAAGGTATTGCGCTATTTTTTCCTAATCCGCATTCATTCACAGGTGAAGATGTCCTTGAATTGCAAGGTCACGGTGGCCCAGTCATTTTAGATCTACTTTTAAAACGCGTACTTGAAATAGCTAACGTTCGCATTGCTAAACCGGGTGAGTTTTCGGAAAGGGCATTTTTAAATGATAAACTTGATTTAGCTCAAGCCGAAGCGATTGCTGACTTAATTGATGCCAGTTCAGAACAAGCGGCCAAATCTGCTATCTCGTCTTTGCAAGGTGTATTTTCTAAAAAAGTCAATGCACTGGTTGAATCCTTGATTCATTTGCGCATTTTTACCGAAGCAGCTATCGACTTTCCAGAAGAGGAGATTGATTTTCTTTCTGACGGTAAAATAGAAGCAGAGCTTAATCAAGTTATTGAACAATTAAACGAAGTTCGCCAAGAAGCTAAACAAGGCTCTTTATTACGCGAAGGTATGAAAGTTGTTATTGCTGGTCGACCAAATGCCGGAAAATCAAGTTTACTCAATGCATTAGCTGGCCGTGATGCAGCTATTGTTACTAATATTGCAGGTACTACTCGTGATGTACTGCGTGAACATATTCACATTGATGGTATGCCTTTGCACATCATTGATACCGCTGGACTGCGTGAAGCCAGTGATGAAGTAGAGCGGATAGGTATTGAGCGTGCATGGCAAGAAATCGAACAAGCCGATCGGGTTTTATTTATGGTCGATAGCACAACAACAAATGAAACCAACCCTGAAAAACTTTGGCCAGAATTTATTGAACGATTGCCGAAAAATATACCTGTTACTGTGATTCGCAACAAAGCTGACTTAACGGGTGAGGCACTTGGTTATAGCGAAGAAGAGGGATATTCGCTTATTCAATTATCCGCTCGAACAGGTGAGGGTGTGACATTATTGCGTGAGCATCTAAAACAAGCTATGGGGTTTTCAAGTAGTACAGAAGGTGGCTTTTTGGCTCGACGTCGTCATCTGCAAGCACTTGAAAAAGCCTCTGAGCATTTAAATAATGGTCAATACCAACTTACCATATTTCATGCTGGTGAACTTTTAGCCGAAGAGCTAAGATTAGCTCAAGAAGCCTTAAGTGAAATTACAGGGCAATTTACATCTGATGATTTATTAGGAAGAATATTCAGTTCATTCTGTATTGGCAAATAAGTTAGGGTTTACTCACTTCCACTCTTATCCATGAATAAGGCATAACATTTTGTTATGCCTTAATTTTATCTACAGATTATTCTATGTAGAGGAATGTTGCAAACATGGGCTGACTTTGTGGATACACAAATTGATGACGATAAAAAGGTGATCATTGGTCGTTTTGGTAAAGTATATAAAGCGGAATAAACCTAAACAAATATATACCTACTATTAACAGTCTTACTACTTTTTATTATAGCGTGTAGGCCAGATCTCAGAGGGATGAAGTTCTAATTCTTGTGCTATAAGAGCTTCTCCTTTTGGCCAAGGGCGATATAAAGTATTTGCTAGTGTTGTTGAAGACAATCCCGCTCGTCTGGATACTGCCGCTAACGTCGTTCCTTTTTTCTTTAAAGCTGCAATAATATCTGCTTTGTGCCAATCACTTTTTTCCATAATGATCCCCTCCTAGTAACTAAATAGATTAATGTGAATCAGTAATAATTAAATGTTGATTATAAGTCACATTCATGTAATAAATCCACTAAAATGTGACTTATAGTCCGTGGTCTGATAAGCAACATAACGTAATAATAATTAGATGAAAAAATCTGATAAAATAAAAGTCCTTTTTGGACAACACGTTAAAAAGCTTAGACAACAGGCTGGTATGTCTCAGGAAACATTTGCTGATAAATGTGGGCTTGATCGTACCTATGTTAGTGGTATTGAGCGTGGGATAAGAAATCCAACTTTAGAAGTAATCGAGGTGATTGCCAGAGGGTTGGAGATTGAATTAACTCATTTGTTTGATTTTTGAGATTATCAATATTGTATGAGAGTATATAGTCATGGAATGGATAGTGTTTATTGTTTTAGGCATTGCAATTATTATTGCTTGGAATGTTTATTCAACAAAAAAGAGAAGGGAACATTTACTGATTAAGTATGGTGATGTGGAAATTGTTGAAAACATCATGAAACGTTGTTTTTGGGTTGGTCAAACAGCTGAACAATTAGTCGATTCTTTAGGTTCTCCAGCAGACAAGTCCGTCAAAATAATGAAAACAAAACATAGAGAAATATGGAAATATAACCAGACAGGTAAGAACCGATATGGTTTGCGGATTACTCTAGACGATCATATTGTACAGACTTGGGAGCAGAAGTAATATTTAGTGCTCATACTTGCGCCCATTATGAAACATAAATTTGATAAAAGGTAATAAGATAAATAAGTACATTTTGGAACTTTTGTATTGTAAATCGAATGTACCTACAAATTCACACCATTAACCAATATTTCCCTTAACAAACCCCATATTGCTTTTTCAGCTTTATGGGTTTAATCCATCTATATTTAAAAAAATAGGGATAGAAGTTAAAAGTTCCATCCCAAAGATAAGTTTCAAAATGATAAAAAGTTAATCAGATTTATTTATTCTTACCGGCATTGCTTGCAACTAAAATTAAAATTGAAGTAAAGCATAACAGGCAAAATCCAACATTAATCCAGAGTCCTAGTGCTGCAGCTATTGCTATGTTTTGACCACTGGCAATAATCGCAGCATAGGTGGATGCTGAAATGGCCACACCAAATGCACCACCTAATGAGCTTGCCATTTTATATATCCCTGATGCAATGCCGACTTTATCTTCAGGAGCGCTTGATATTGCAGTATCGATTGATGGAGTTGCATAAAAACCTAAGCCAAGGCCAAATAAAATATAGCCCCCCAACATTGAAGTAATATAAAGCGTATCCGGTAAGAAAGTCAGCGTCATCAAGGCAATACCCGAACCTGTAATTAAAGGCCCGAGTAGCATTGGTTTTTTCGCGCCGACTTTTTGTAAGATCTTTTCACCTACTCGAATCATACATAAAACCGAAACTAAATAACCAATGGTCAATAATCCATTTTGAAAAGAGGTAAAACCGCGCCCTTGTTGGGTATAAGTACTGGCAACAATTAACGTACCGGCAACAGAATTGAGCAGAAAGTTAGATAAGGTAGCACCACGATAAGGAACATTTTTAAATAATGAAAAATCGATGAAAGCGCCACTCGCTTTACGTGTTTCAATAGCAAAAAATAAAATAAGAAAAACAAAACATACCGTAGCCAAGGATAATGTCACGACACTTGTCCAACCAAATGTTGATCCTTTAGTTATCACAAGATTTAATGAAACCAGAGTAATAACAAAAACAAATAGTCCTACATAGTCAAATTTTGGCAAACTTGAAGGATCTTCAATTTTGGTTTCTGGTGTACCTTTCAATAACAGCATACCGAGCACAGCACAGATGATTGAAATAATAAAAATCCACTGCCAACCCAAATAAGTCGCTATGGCACCGCCAGCAAGCACACAAGTACCTGAACCGCCCCAAGAGCCAATCGACCAAAAACTTAATGCGCGCTGGCGCTCTTTACCTTGAAAATAAGTTTTCACTAACGCCAAAGTCGAGGGCATAATACAGGCAGCAGACAAACCTTGAATAATGCGTCCAATGATGAATAACACTTCACCTTGAGCGAAGATCAAACAAAGGCAACCAATAATACTTAAAATAAAACCTAAATAAGTAAAACGAACCCGCCCAAAACGATCAGCGAGTCCGCCAGCAACCACAATAAAACAACCAGAAAAGAGGGCGGTCAAACTCACCGCCAAATTAAAAGACGCAGGTGTAATACCGACAGAATGCTGAACTGCTGGCCCAACATTGACAATTGATTGAGCAAAAAGCCAAAAAGTAATGACCCCTAATACAATACCTAATATTAACCGGTTATCATTTCTAAATGGCACGGCTTCAGAATTTGTTGAATTTGACATATTTAACTTTGCCATAGATGTACGCTATCCTTATTTACTTAAATATGTTTCAGTTAATGCAACCCAATATGACGCAGCAGGAACAATACATTTATCATTAAAATCATAACCAGGATTATGTACACTACAAAAACCAGGTTCATCACCATTGCCAATAATCATGTAACAACCGTTTGGATTACTCTCTAACATAAATGCAAAATCTTCACTGCCCATAAAAGGATGGCAATTATCATGAACGCGATCTTCTCCGAATAATTTTTGGGCAACGTCAAATGCAAATTTTGTTGCATCCGCACCATTATGTAAAACAGGACTACCATTGACATGCTCGATTTTAACGCAGGCACCAAAACTTTCCGCCTGAGAAGTGGCAATTTCAGTAATACGTTTAAGTAACAACGTTCGGGTATCATTATCTAATGCTCTAACGGTTAGTTTCATAAGTGCATCGCTATTAACAACATTCGGCGCTTCACCAGATTGAATACAACCAATGGTGATAACAGCTTGCTCAAACGGAGAAACATTTCGAGAAACAATACTTTGCAGTGCAGTGCCGATATAACATGCGACAAGGGTCGCATCAATTCCTCGTTCAGGCATGGCGCCATGAGCACCTTTGCCTTTAATATTGATATGAATGGTATCGGATGAAGCCATAAGCGCACCGGCTCTAAAATAAAAATGACCTTCTTTGAATCCGGGCATATTGTGGATACCGAAAATAATATCACAAGGAAATTTTTTAAATAAACCATCATCAACCATTACCTTGCCACCATACAATAACTCTTCTGCAGGTTGAAAAATAACATGTAACGTGCCATCAAAATTACGGGTTTCGGCAAGATATTTAGCCGCGCACAGCAAAATAGTGGTATGTCCATCATGACCACAACCGTGAAATTTGCCGTGGATTAAACTACTCCAAGGTTTACCTGATGCTTCAACTATGGGTAAAGCATCCATATCTGCTCTGATACCCATTTTTTTATTGCTGGTACCATTTTTTAAAACACCAACGATTCCTGTTTTGGCTAACCCTCGATGAACCTCGTATCCCCACTCAGCCAATTTATTTGCAACCAAATCGCTGGTTTTATTCTCTTCAAAACCTACTTCAGGATGTTGATGAATTTGATGTCGAATCTCAATAAATTCTTGTTCTGTTTTCCTAATTGTTTCCATAATATGTTGCATTTTTAGGCTCCTAATTAACCTGACTATCGTTTATGAAAAAATAAAAAAAGAAGACAACTACACATCTGAGCCAAGATCAAAATGAAAAACAGCAGACAAATTAATCACAACACCTGCTTAGATGAATAAATATACAATACTGCCAATTCTAATTGATGTCGATGATTTTTATCATGTAATATTTTAAAATTATTATGTCAAATTTGTCTTAAGATATGGGTATCTAAAAATTGAGGAAAGAATGCGCTAAATAAACCGCATTATTATTGATTTTAAAAAATAGATTTGATCAATAGAGACGCTTTCATTTATTTAATTAATCTTAAAGTATGCACTACTACACTAATTAAATTTTTTCACACAAAAGCATAGAGATTTTTTTTCAGTTTTACTGATTTAATTTAAATAACTTCTAAAAATTGGCTTGGAACATTATTCGTTAACCAAACTCCATTATCAGCCAAATAAAATTTAAAACCTTGTTGATACATTGCTAGTGCATTAATTCTTAATACAATTGGTTTGCCATGACGTTTACCAACGGTTACAGCTGTTTTTTCATCACATGAAATATGAACATAATGACGTTTGCCAGGAATCAAACCTTGTTGAAAAATTGAATCAAGAAAATGAGTTGCTGTACCATGATATAAATGTTCAGGTGGGATTTTTTCAATATACGCTATATTAACTTGATTAGTTGAATGCCCTTGTGCTGCACGAATTTTTAAATTATCTTCGGACAGAGTAAAGCGTTTTTTATCATTGGTTCTAACGATTTCGGTAATTAATTCTTGAGAAATTTGCATACCATGTTTCTTCGCTTGCCGAATTAAAACATCTATTCCAACCCAACCATCACTATCTAATGTGATACCAATAGACTCTGGCTTATGCCTTAAAACATAGCTTAAAAATTTACTGATCTTCACTAAATCTTTACTTGTGCACTTAATATTTATTTTTTTACTCATATGCTAAATATTTGAACTATTAAATAATAAGTTCGATTCTAGCTTTTATTAACAGTAATACAAGATATATTTGTCTATATCATAAAAAATATTCTAAATTATCAATATGATATAAGCGTAAAATGCCGAACTTTAATCAAATGGTATACATTCTATAATTTAAAAAAATATCGGCTGATCCATTTTAAAAGTTGCCTGTTGCAACTATTAATAACCTTTTTATCGATTTATGCTAAATAGTTTTTTTGCTAACTAGTTTTTTCCGTTAATCTCTCAAAAGGATTAACAATCTTTATTTGATAAATAACTAGCGTCTATTATTCATTGCAAATATTCAATTGATATTCAAAAGCTAGAAAATATTGCATTCTTAAAATAACTATTAGTTGATTTTTCTGCGGATTGATTGGCGTAATATAATTGCGATATTCACTAGATAATAGTGATAATGTAGATATGCTATAGTCGAAATTAACGAAATAAATAATCAAATAAATTTTTTTTAATAATATTGCTCGTCATCTCGGTAAAAATCATATTATTATCTTTTAAACCTAAATTTTATCTACAATCTTAACAAGAGAATAATAAATATATGACTTTTATAAGTTATTCTTCTGAAAAATGTGGTGGTATTTATATGAAAAAAGTTGGTTAGGTTTAAATGCTATAATCCTTGATGATGGCAAAGAGTTATTAAATTTAAAGGTGTTAAATAAATTACTGCGCTTAAAGTCAATCGAAGGGTACTCTCTAAAATTGTGAACTACTTTAATCGTAAAATAAAAGTACCTTCTAATCAAAGCGTTAAATCTTTAAGGCAACTATTTTATGGAGATAACTAAATCTAAATTATTTCAGGAGTTAAAGGTAAAAAATGTATAACAGAGATAATGTTAACTGCTTTAAAATCAAATGTGTGGATTCACAACGTGAAATAATCAATGCCGTAATTAATGTCTGGACTGAAAAAAAACACAACCCAACCATCATAGATCTTTCTAGCAACCAACCTTATACCTATCAGGGGGTATATAATATTGTTTCAATTGAATATATCGATGCTAACGATAAAATTTTCAAAACAGAAGATATTAGAACTTTTGACGCTTTTTATAAACTATATAGCTTAACTACAATCAATAATATCAAAATGTTAATTAAAGGATGTTGTGCCCAATATTATATGGTTAAGTTTTTAACTAACACTTTATTAATCATGAAACTTAGTTTAGGTCAGAGAGTTGATTATAGTACACCTACAGTCAGTCTCTTTGCGCCAGAAGAGGATATAAAACAAATAGTCACTATTAACGAGCAAAAAGATTATTATTGTACTTGGTTAGAAAGTATTAAAAAAATACCCTATTAGAACTAAAAAACAATTTGGTTAATAGGTATGCAAATTTAAAATGATAGTTTATTCAGAAATATGTTGGAAAAATTAGCCTAACAAACTCTAATAAATAATCTACAAAAAAATTAAATTCGCAATATAGTGGATTATATAAACACAGATTTGCTTATAAAGTATTTGAGATTAATGGTTGTTTATTTCATCAATAAAATGTATTAATAAAACAATATTAGTGATAGCAAAAAGAGATTAACCAAACAGTAAAAAACCGCATAAATATAGATGATAATGATATGAAAGTTAATAAATTAACCTTAATTGGTTTATTATTTTAAATCAATATAAAAGTAGCATACAATGCAAGTAGATAAAATAGCCGTTTGTAAGCCAATCGAAACCTTAATTAATACGTTGTTAAAAAAAGGTTTTGCAATTGCTGAAACTAAAATAAGTGATTATCATTTCCATGAATTGTCTTTCATATTGAAAGGTAAATATACTAGCGAAATAGATCACATTAGTCATCTTAAAATCAAGAAACTAGATGATGCTACTTTTACATGTCTTTGCCATTGGTCTACAGTCAATTTAATATATGAATAATGGAAGCTTGCAACACCTTAGACTTTTCCTCTTTCCTTATCTATAGCACTATGGCTAAAACTAAACTATTCATAATTTAACCGAATTCAATTAATAAAACTTAAGATAAATTAACACCAATTCTTCTGCTGATTAATGTCAACTATGGCAAGCAAATCAAGGTTTACCAGTAACAATCGCATTAAATAAGATATTAAAAGAAATCATAAAATGATGAATATCAATTTTGGCATCGACATTGAATTAATTTGATGTTAACATGGTTTGGTATAAATTTGTGTGTGATGATGTTTCATTGTTAATATTATGGATTTATTAATGAAAAGCTATTTATTTGCATGGAGTTTCATTGTTCTACCCGCGACGGTTGCCTTAGCCGAACCGCCGCCCACGCAGCAATTTAGTGAACAACCGTTTATCCATCTACCAGCGCATGAAAAAGCACTTCCAGATACATTAATCCCTTCATCGCTAGACATCCATTTATTAACATCCATTACCGCGACCAGTG
>NZ_QGLP01000005.1 GCF_003202915.1 Gilliamella apicola | reverse complement strand
TCAGTGACGGTGAGTTAATCATTCGTGACCAAGATAAACAAACACAAGATATTAATGAACTCAGTCATGATACCGAAAATGCCCATAGCAAACTCAAACCAATCTTTAATAAAGAGGATGAGCAGACTAGATTAAACATTGTTACTAGCTTAAAAGAGTTAGGAGAGCAGGTAAAAGAGCTCGAACGCACTATTCATAAAGATGCCGGTAAAGACTCCCAAGATGGCAAAATGGGCAATGACTTTAGTAAAGGCGTTGACTCAGCTGTATCGATTATTACCGGCATTATCACCGGCGATATGACCGGCGGCTTAACTGGCGCCAGCGCACCATGGCTAGCTGAGCAGATAAAGATACAAGCCGGTGATAACGAAACCGCGAGGTTAGTTGCCCATGCAATACTTGGTGCGGTAGTGGCTGAACTACAAGGCAACTCAGCATTATCAGGAGGTGTTGGTGCAGTGGCCGGTGAAGTTGCAGCAGATATCATCCGCAAACAACTGTATGGCAAAGAAGTCAAAGATTTAACCGAAGAAGAAAAACAAACAATCAGCGCACTATCTCAACTAGCATCCGGCCTTGCAGTAGCTGCCGGCGGTGGTAATATTGGTAATGCTAGTGCGGCTATTAGTAGTAGTAAAAATGCGGTGGAAAATAATGGTTTGAGTTGGGCTGATGGTGGTAATGGTGGTAATTTTATTGGAATTCCATATGAAACTGGAGCAAATTTAGATAATAACCTCGATGCCTATGCTCAAGGTTATTTGACAGAGGAAGAAATTATTCAGTTAATGGACGATATGAACTCAGGACGGTTCATGTATGACCCTTTAAGAGAGGATTTTAAACGTTTTCCAGAAGATCTTGCTATTTTGGTAACGCCGTATGGAGATTATATTGCCTTTAGAGATGCCGATAATTTGGGAGAGTATGCGATTGCATGTGTTGGGATCTTACCGATTTTTAAATATATCAAAATTGGTGGTAAAATAATAAAAGTAGAGACCAAAAGTGGTCTATCATTAATAAAAGAAGCTGAAAACGCCTATAAAGCAGGAGATATAACTAAGGGTAATCAGCTAATGAATCAAGCGGTAAGTCATGGTACTGAAGTTGAAACAACCGTAATTAGACAAGCCCATAGTTCAAATGCTGGAAAGGGGACAAGTGGAGCGGGACAAGCTGAAAATGCTGCTTCTGAGTTACCCGCCTTACCTCCGGGTAAACAAGGTACCGTTATTAAAAATGCACTAGAGCCACATGAATATCAACAAGCATTAGATATAGTGAAATATAAAGGTGGTACTTTTAAAGGAGCAGAAAAAGCAAACAATCCTGGTATTGATGGTTGGCTTGATGGAGTTCCTGTTCAATTGAAAGAAGTTCAAGGGCAAAGTATTCATGCGGTCCGACGAAATATTACTGATGGTGCTAAGGATATGGCTAAGCAAGGATATAAAGGTGATTTATATATAGATGCCTCTAAAACAGGTGTCAGTATGAATGAAATGATCAATCACTTTAAACCCGGTTCTCCAGTATCCAACATTACTAAAGAAGGCACGGTAAATAATATATATATCAAAACTCAGGACGGTTGGTTAAATGTCACCGGTGGTTCAATTAAAAAGGGAGTAAGTAAATAATGTCAAATAAAATTCTATTTCCTATAAAAGAAATTCCTTCTTTTGAAAAGTTATTAGATGTTATTGTTGATGGTTTTCATAATTTATCGCTATCTACACAACAGTTAACAATAGGAATATCAGCAAAAAAGGGATTAAATTTATCTGATAAAATCATATTTATTCAGGACAATTGTTATGAATATTCATGTTGGATAAGTTTTAATTATTTTGAACCTGAATATATAAATGAGATTGATGTCGATTATCCTGTAATGGTTGGAGTAGGTTATCGAGGCCTGTCTAATCAAAAATTTGCTGTTCTGCTTACTTACGTACTAGCCAGAGCACTAGAATCCAGAGTAATTTATGACGATGCTTATTTAGTACAGCGAAAGGATGATTATCCTGTTCAAGAATTAGAATCTTTTGTTGTGCAATATATAAAAGAGCTTTATCCGGTAGATGAGTAATGGAGCTCCCCTGCCTAATCAGCGGGGGAACTTTTATCGTTTTTCTAGATCTACATAGCAAGCCTGATAATCAGTTGGTCTTGTACAACTTTAACCAATACAACCTGACCTGCATAAAAGCCCTATCGGCTAAAAGCAGAGGATTCTAGAAGTATTACTTATTATTACGAAAAAGGTAACATATTTAAAAATAAAGATTATAGAATCATTTTGATAAAGGTGGTAAGCCTATTGGTGATTGGATTTTAGATAAATAATACTAAAAAGGAGAGTTAATATGTCTAGCTTTGTTGATGGTTATATAGAACCAATATTAAGTCAGATTGATTTAGAAAATTTAATGGACTATATTAAAAATAGTCAATTGGGAATAGAAAGAATTCCTAAAAATGAACTATATAATTATCCTGACTATTTAATTCCAAGTGGAAATGTATTTTCTTTTATAATTGGCGACGTTCCTGGCTATCCTGATGCTACTTACTTAATAGATTATTGTGAATATGCCCCAGATGCTGATATTGGTTTCCCTACAAATCCTAAAGAGCGTTTAGATATACTTATTAATACATTGATTGACATGATTAAAATTACCCATGCATCAAAATTGGTCGTTTCAATAAATGATTGTAATCAGATTGAAACCATAAAAAAAATAAAGTTCGCTGAAATGCGAGACGTTATTCATGCTGATTTTGCAAAATATCAAAATCCACCAGATACACTTTATGAAATCATCTGTAAATAAAATTATAATTAAGTTTTTCAGAACTTGATAATTTAGCTTGTCATAAAATATAAAGCAGTTTTATCAACTTGAATTGAAAAATTTAAAATGTTCATATGGAAAGATGCACTATCAAATTGGCATCTTTCTATTTATCTTTACAAATACACTTCAATAAAACAACTCAAAATAATCATTATCTAAAAAATACAATCACCAATTAGAGCTGTTACTAGTAATGACAGTTTTTCACCAACCAGTGGCCAACCAACCATTTATGACCATAACGATGAAGCCTCGAATATTACCCATGCGGCAATCAGTGACGGTGAGTTAATCATTCGAGACCAAGATAAACAAACACAAGATATTAATGAACTCAGTCATGATACCGAAAATGCCCATAGCAAACTCAAACCAATCTTTAATAAAGAGGATGAGCAGACCAGATTAAACATTGTCACTAGCTTAAAAGAGTTAGGCGAACAGGTTAAAGAGCTCGAACGCACTATTCATAAAGATGCCGGTAAAGACTCACAAGATGGCAAAATGGGCAATGACTTTAGTAAAGGCGTTGACTCAGCCGTATCAATTATTACCGGCATTATCACCGGCGATATAACCGGCGGCTTAGCTGGCGCTAGTGCGCCATGGTTAGCGGAGCAGATAAAACTGCACACCGGGCATATGGGTGAAGATGGTAAATGGCAAACCGATGATATTGCCGGCAACTTAATTGCTCATGCAATACTTGGTGCGGTAGTGGCTGAACTACAAGGCAACTCAGCATTATCAGGAGGTGTTGGTGCTGTAAGCGGAGAGCTAGCGAGTAAAGTAATTATCAACACCCTTTATGGTGGTAAAGATGCCAGCGAGTTAACCGAAGAAGAAAAACAAACCATCAGCGCACTATCTCAACTAGCCTCCGGTCTGGCAGTAGCTGCCGGTGGTGGTAATATTGGTGATGCCAGTGCGGCTATTAGTAGTAGTAAAAATGCGGTGGAAAATAATGGTTTGAGTTGGGCTGATGGTGGTAATGGTGGTAATTTTATTGGAATTCCATATGAAACTGGAGCAAATTTAGATAGTAACCTCGATGCTTATACTCAAGGTTATTTGACAGAGGAAGAAATTATTCAGTTAATGGACGATATGAACTCAGGACGGTTCATGTATGACCCTTTAAGAGAGGATCTTAAACGTTTTCCAGAAGATCTTGCTATTTTGGTAACGCCGTATGGAGATTATATTGCCTTTAGAGATGCCGATAATTTGGGAGAGTATGCGATTGCATGTGTTGGGATCTTACCGATTTTTAAATATATCAAAATTGGTGGTAAAATAATAAAAGTAGAGACCAAAAGTGGTCTATCATTAATAAAAGAAGCTGAAAACGCCTATAAAGCAGGAGATATAACTAAGGGTAATCAGCTAATGAATCAAGCGGTAAGTCATGGTACTGAAGTTGAAACAACCGTAATTAGACAAGCCCATAGTTCAAATGCTGGAAAGGGGGCGACGGGAACAACATCTAATGGATATAAGGTCTCAAATGGTGCAGATAATGCAATAGCTAAAGCTGATTTAGATCATCCTATTGTTCAATCTCGTATTAATGTAAAAACTGGTGACACTGATTCTGGTTGGGTTCATGTACAAAATCGCCATTTTTCAGGTAAAACGAATGCTAGCCAATTTACAATTAGTGAAACAGAGGTTAAGGCTATTCTAAATAGTTCTGAAACTGCTAAAATTCCAATTAGTAATACTAGATCTTCGTATAACAAGATCACTGGTCAGACAGATACTCTTTATGAGAGAGTTATTACATTAGATAAAAATATAGGTATAGATAAATTTAGCGGTAAGCCAACAAATACTATGACGCTACTTACTGATAAAAAAGGCAATTTAGTAACAGTAACACCAGGAAAAATAAAATGACTGACGATCATCAATTAATGGAGGAATTCAATAAGATGGAACAAGAGATTGTAATTCCTTACTTAAAAAAAGTTTTTAATACAGTGGGTTCAGCGTGTTGCTTATATCACATGATAGAACAAGGTGAAGAAATATATACTTATCTTATTAATGGTGAATATGTTATTACTCTTGAAATTTCTCGGATTGATAATTCAATTATAAATGACGGAATTATCGCTGTTGAAGAATATGCAAAAATGAAGAAAGGTAAACAATATAATTCTTATCTAAAAGAGCTCTTAGAACTATCCCAACGGAGCGATTTTCAAATTTAGTGTTATTGTAATAAAAGATCCCTATCACCAATGTGAACAGGGATCTATTTATCTCTTTCTAGATCTACATCAAAAGCGCAATAATTAACTTGTTTTGCTTGTACTAGCTTAAACTTAATCTGACAGACACTACCTACTCATCGGTATTCTTTCTAATACAATGACTGTCTGATGAGTAAAATAAATTCTCCAGTTGCCTTTCTTTAGCCTGTCCTTTTGTCTCAGCCCAAGTTTGCCAAGGTGTCTTACCATAACCACAACGAACAGACCAGCAGCAAAGACTGGGGCTCAGCGCAACTGTCTGATACCGAAAAATTCACCGGCTACATGAGCAGCAAAGACCAATACAACAGCAACAACGTCGAACAAATACGCAGCCAAGTAGGCAGCCTCAACGGCAACGTCAACATCATCGCTGGCGAACACTACACCCAGCAAGTAGCCGACATCATCGCCGCCAACAACCTCAACATCATCGCCAAAGACATCACCGTCCTTGACGATGCCAACCACGGCAGCGCCCACCAAAGCAGCAAAGACCTCAAAATCGGCAACTTCACCAAAATCAGCTCCCCCCTCATCGACCTGGCCAACGCCGTCGACACCCTCAACCAGAGCAAAGCCGACGACCGCACCAAAGCCCTGCAAACCATGGCTGCCCTTGGCCAAGGCTACACCGCCTACAGCGCCGGCAAAAACATCCAAGATGCCAGCCTAATCAAAATCGAAAGCGGCATCGGCTTCAAAAGCAGCAAAAGCCAGCAAGACAGCAGCTACCGCCAGTCACAGGCAAACCAACTTACCGCCGGTGGCAACATCAACCTCAACTCAGCCCGCGACATCATCCTTGAAGCAGGCCACAACCAGCACAAAGCCGATGGCAAAAACAGCAGTGCCGGCTTAAGCGTAGGCGTAGGTGCCTCAATCGGCGTCCAAACCGGCGTCTACATCTATGGCGAAGCGGGCTTCAGCTCCGGCAACAACCACCTTAATGCCCAAACCCACAGCCAGACCACCCTCCAATCAGACAAACTCAGCCTAACCAGCAAAGGCAACACCACCCTGATCGGCGCCCAGGCCAATGCCAACCGCATCGATGCCAACATCGGCGGCAAACTGAGCATCATCAGCCCACAAGACCAAATAGACCAAAAAATCAGCCAGAGCGGTGCCAACATCCACGTACAAGGCGCCGCCATCGCCTCCACCGCCGCCAAAGAGCACAACCAGCTCACCACCAACAGCCTCACCTTCACAGACATAGAAAACCACTCCAGCTTCAAAGCCAGCTCTGGTGGAGCCGGTGCAGAGGCTGGTAAAGTTGCAGCAGATATCATCCGCAAACAACTGTATGGCAAAGAAGTCAAAGATTTAACCGAAGAAGAAAAACAAACCATCAGCGCACTATCTCAACTGGCATCCGGCCTTGCCGTTGCTGCCGGCGGTGGTAATATTGGTAATGCCAGTGCGGCTATTAGTAGTAGTAAAAATGCAGTGGAAAATAATACAGAATCAATGGACTGGTGGCGTGAAAAACATAAAGACAGTACTGAGTATTATAAAGATAAACTTAGAGAAATTCTTGGTGAAAATACGATTTCACAAATCATCAATGGTGCACTGACTGCTTATGGTGATACGGTCGATCTTGGTGCAGGTGCTGCAGATACTGTTCTTGATGGCGTTCTAGCATTGAGTAGCTGTGCGGTGGGGGTTAATTATTGTGATACCGCATTGAACGACTTGAGAAAAGCAGATCAAACCGTGGCAAACGCCGTAAATGCGATCATTAACGGCCAAGCATGGGATGCAATTAAAGATAATTTTGTTAAAGCTGCTAATGGTGATCAGATAGCCCTAGAGAATTCAGCGGCATTGTTAATTGGTATAATTACACCGACTAAAGGATTGGGAAATGTAGGTAAGACAGAAAAACTTATCAATAAATCAGATAAAGTTATTTCAGATGCTAATAAAGCAGGTAAATTGGATGAGGCATTATCTGATGTTAACAAATTAGACAAAGAATATTTTGAAAATCAGTATGGTAAAAATAATGTTGAGCAAGGATTTGGTGATTATAAAGAAATAAAGGATAATATAAATAATAATCATTCAGCAAATCAACAGGCTAATAAAAACAGTAATTTTGATGAGCATGTAGTAAATGAGAAAGGCTTGGCGAATGCTGGAAAGGGGACGAGTGCAGCAGGACAAGCTAATAGCAATGCGACTAATACAGTAAATGGCACTAAATTAAATGCTCAATTAGTTGGTCAGGAAATTGCTGGAGGGCATGCGTTTGATAAACATGTTATCAAGCAAGGTGAATTTGAAGATTTAAGTATAACAACTAAGGAGCAATTTGCCTTACATATTGAAAAAGTTGTTTCTAATCCAACATCGATAAAAGAGTTAAATAATGGACGTCTTGTATATTGGGATCAATCTATAGGAACAGTTGTCATAAGAAATCCAAAAGCAAAAGATGGCGGAACAGCGTTTAGACTTACAGATGGACGCCAATATTTTGATGATTTAAATTAATAAAGGTTATATAGAATGAAATTAGTTGAATTAAGTAATGAACAATCAACAATTGTGTTATCAAAGGCTGAGCTTTACATCATTCGCTCAATTATTGGCGAAATATATGCTGGAGTTTGTGTTGATGCTGAAGAATTTGAAACAATTCATGGTATTGAAAAAGATGAGGTATTGAGATTAAAACATGATATTTATGAAATATATGAAAAGTTAGCAACTCTAAAGACCGATATTTAATTATTTTATGAATCAAGATCCTTACCTTAGTGAGGATCTTGATTATCTCTTCACTAATTAAGCTTAACTGTCATATCACAGATGCGCTGCTGCGTTTGTTGTATCTCTTCCAGTAACTTACGGTTATCCGTCTAGTGTTTAGGTTCAGTGGTAATGACTAAACAGCCCTGCATTACTCGGATAATCAGCGGTGTACCGGTAGTAAATCCAGCCTGATTTAGCCACTTAACTTTAAGATGAATGGCCGGAATACTGTCATCCCGACGGGGAGGTAGATAACCGACGGTGTAACGCCGTTCGATCTTTCTCATCTGAACAATCATTTTATCCAGCATAGAATGTACCTTAGTCATAATAACTACTCCGTTTAGTTGTTGTGATTAGCAGGTTAGCGGTGGTGGTACACCGTTAATCTGCGTCTGTTTTACTGCTCTTCTTTAGTCGCCTTGTCTTATCCAATCAACTGCTTAGCCTGATGTTTTAAAATCATGGCGTCTAAAATCTCTTTTACTGACTTCTGCTCATCAGCCGTCATCTGCTTAACCGCTTCAAACTTAAGCTTTAACTCATCCTGTGGCTCCCCATAAAGATGCCGATAAAGACTCCCGAGATGGCAAAATGGGCAATGACTTTAGTAAAGGCGTTGACTCAGCCGTATCGATTATTACCGGCATTATCACCGGCGATATAACCGGCGGCTTAGCTGGCGCTAGTGCGCCATGGTTAGCGGAGCAGATAAAGATACAAGCCGGTGATAACGAAACCGCGAGGTTAGTTGCCCATGCAATACTTGGTGCGGTAGTGGCTGAACTACAAGGCAACTCAGCATTATCTGGTGGAGCCGGTGCTGTGGTGGGTGAAGTTGCGGCAGATATCATCCGCAAACAACTGTATGGCAAAGAAGTCAAAGATTTAACCGAAGAAGAAAAACAAACCATCAGCGCACTATCTCAACTAGCATCCGGCCTTGCGGTAGCTGCCGGCGGTGGTAATTTTGGCGATGCCAGTGCGGCTATTAGTAGCAGTAAAAATGCGGTGGAAAATAATGGTTTGAGTTGGGCTGATGGTGGTAATGGTGGTAATTTTATTGGAATTCCATATGAAACTGGAGCAAATTTAGATAGTAACCTCGATGCCTATGCTCAAGGTTATTTGACAGAGGAAGAAATTATTCAGTTAATGGACGATATGAACTCAGGACGGTTCATGTATGATCCTTTAAGAGAGGATTTTAAACGTTTTCCAGAAGATCTTGCTATTTTGGTAACGCCGTATGGAGATTATATTGCCTTTAGAGATGCCGATAATTTGGGAGAGTATGCGATTGCATGTGTTGGGATCTTACCGATTTTTAAATATATCAAAATTGGTGGTAAAATAATAAAAGTAGAGACCAAAAGTGGTCTATCATTAATAAAAGAAGCTGAAAACGCCTATAAAGCAGGAGATATAACTAAGGGTAATCAGCTAATGAATCAAGCGGTAAGTCATGGTACTGAAGTTGAAACAACCGTAATTAGACAAGCCCATAGTTCAAATGCTGGAAAGGGGACTGGTGTTACAAATACTGAAAAACTAACTGGCGGTGCGGCTAGAGCAGAACAATATTCAAGTAATTGGGCTACAGCAAGTCTTGATAAGGCTATTAATGAGTTTGCAGGCTCAAATCCAATAATAACTACAACTGAAAAAGGAAAAAGAATTTATACTAATCCAACAACAGGTATACAGGTGGTTGAGGATTTGTCTGGAAACTACTTCCGAATTTATAACCCTAATATTTCGGGAAAAAGAGCTTATTTGGATTTGAATGGTAATATTCCTAACAACAAATTATTAGAGAATGGAAAAGAAGCTGGCCGAAGTCAAGGTGAATATAATGAGGCAACTCATTTTAATATAAAAAGGAATAAATAGTATGAAAAATATATCCGTTCCAGTAAATAAAAGTGCAATGGAACGCCTAGATTTAGATAATTGTGTGGATGGTGATTTGATTGAATTAATTCTTGATGAAGATAATTATAAAAATCTCTTAGAGAGTAATGTTATTAATCAACTTAATAATGAATTAGATATAAATATTGATGATTATGAAGATGAAAAGATAATCGATCTTGATAAGCTTTTTAAGGCTAAAAGTATTATTCAAAATTCAATAGTATCAAATAATAGCGAAGCGTTGATTCAATTATTAACTCAAGTTGATAATGCAATAAAATATAAAACAGGTCTATTTTTTTATTTTTAAATTTAGAGGTAATAGTAAAGTCCTCATCTGAATCCTGTTAGGATCTTACTTTGATGTCTATACTTTTATCTCAAGTTTGATAACTAACAGCATTCAACAAGCGAATAAAAAAAGTAATTTTGATGAGCATGTAGTAAATGAGAAAGGCTTGGGGAATGCTGGAAAGGGGACGGCTGGGGCTACTAATCAGTTAACATCAAATAACTTTATAGCTGATGTAACTCAACATAACACTCAACTTGGTGTGCTAAATAAAAAGAAAGATAATATCTCCGGAGCTCATAAACAAGATGCTTTTTTAGAGTCAGCCGAAATATTAGGAGCTAAAATTAATCTCAAAGTTACAGATAAAAATTACCCTGGTTTAATTGAGTACCAATATCAGCTTCCAGCTAAAGCCGGAAATGGTCCAAATGCAGGTCAGATTGTAGGGTATAAGAAAGAAGCGGCAAAAACAACTTATGATCCGGCTATACTATCGGATTCAAAAGTAGCTGATATGTCAAATAAGGCGGCAAAGCAATCAGAAAGTTATTTTTTATCAAATCCAAACAAGAGAGAATATTCAGTAAAAGTTGATGGTTATTGGTTTCAGGTAACAAGAGATGCAAAAACAGGAAAGGTGAGTAATGCTTATATTACAATGCCTCCAAGGAATTCTAAATGAGCAATAAAATAGAATGGTTAAGTAAAGTTGAAAAATATATTATCGAAAACGGTGGAGTAGATTTATATTATTTACTTGAAACAATGTATAACGAAGAAAAGATGAATTTTCTACAATTTATATATGATGCATCAAGAGGTATCGGTTGTGATGTGCATGAAGGATTAGGATATGCCTTAGACCAAGATTATGATAGCCCTGATGATTTTAAGAACGTAGATTTTTATGTTGGTGAAATGGATAGTTCTGAGTTAACGCCTCAACACTTTGTTGAACTTATGCAAGTAATATCGGATAGTTATATTGACGCCCACCCTAAGGATAAGGCATCAATAGAGCACTATATGTCGAAGCTAAGAGAGCGTTATTCATAAGTAGTGAATGATCCCAGCTTAAAAACTGGGAGTTTAGCTTACTTAAGATTACCGCTGAAAATATAAGGAAATAATATGTTATTAATAATGTTAGCCATCTTTTTAATAAATATTATTTTCTTAATGAAAAATCCCGTATTGAATAAGTGGATAATTTACTCTGTATTAAATCCCCTAAACGAACTCATACAGGCGAAAGGCGATATGTCCAGTCCCTATAGTGGTATAATTCATGCGGGCGGTGAGTTAGCTATGGTGGGGGACAACATAACACGTATGGATACTAATAGTTATACGACTCACCACAAGATCGATTTATCACTATTCATCAACCGTCAAAAAAGTAACCAGCGCACCGCCGTATAGGTCAGCTTAACTTTTTTTCAGCAAATTAGACGCTGGAAAGGGAACGACGACGGTTAAAACCCCTGATGGTATTAGTTTTAACATTGATCAGCCTGCTCATTTAAGTACTGTTGAAAAATATACTCAGCAAAAAGGTATTACAGGTGGGCATAATGCGGATGCATTTTATTCAGCAGCAAATCAGAATGGCGTGAAGATCGTAAGTGAAACTCCTACCGGTATTCCTGGTGTTACTGAGATAAAATATCAAATTCCTGCAAAGGATAGAGCTGGAAATATTATTGGTTATAAGGATAAACCAATGACGAAAACTATCTATGATCCTAAAATAATATCAGATCAAAAAATATTAGATTTAGGGCAACAAGCAGCTGCTAGTGGCTATAAATTAGCAATAACATCAGGGGCTAGAGAATATACAAGTAGCGCAGGTGGAATCAGCTTTAGGGTTTATCTTGATCCTAAAACAGGAACTGTAACAAACTTCTTTCCGGTAAAAAAATAATGAACGAATATATTTTTAAGCATATTGATTATAACAATGATCCTGAGTGGGTTATTAAAGATTTTTTTAATTCACTCAACCTTTATGGAAAATTTATTTGGGGAGTAGAATATATTATTAATAGGGTAGGTTTTGTAATCGATGAAACCTGTTGCAACTTTCCTGATTGGAATGATCCAGACCCAGAATGTCATTTTGAAGGCATTATGTTTGGAGTCTGGGAAGGAGAAATTATTGTTTCTGAAACATTGGGGTTTAAATACGTCAGATTAGCTTGTGAAAAATATCTTGCCTTACATCCAGAAGATACTGATAAGATTAATGAGTTACTTGCTAAAATACCTGTATAACAGCATGATCCCTACCTAATCAGCGGGGCTCTTTTTTTAGTTCTTAGAACTGCATCGCAAGTTCAATAACCAACTTGCCCTGTTCAATCTTAATGATAACAGGGCTGCCCACATAAAAGCCTATCTGCTCCAGCCACCTGCCTTTAATGGTCAGTTGTGGTCGTGGGTTAGGTTTTATGCCTTGTGGCACGTAGCCAATGGTATAAAACCGTTCGTTGGGTTGTGGTGCAGGTGCTTTGTCTGTGGTTAATTTTAGCTTAGAATGTGCCTTAGCCATAGTTAACTCCTCGATAGTTAGTTGTGGTTAGCAGTGTTAAGGTGTTCGAGCACCTTAATGCTGCGCTATTGTTTACTGCATTAGCTTTTACTTCTTCTTTAGCCGCCCTGTTTTAACCAATCAACTGCTTAGCCTGATGCTTTAAAATCATGGCGTCTAAAATCTCTTTTACTGACTTCTGCTCGTCAGCGGTCATCTGTTTAACCGCCTCAAACTTAAGCTTAAGCTCGTCCTGTGGCTCCCCATAAAGATGCCGATAAAGACTCGCAAGATGGCAAAATGGGCAATGACTTTAGTAAAGGCGTTGGCTCAGCCGTATCAATTATTACCGGCATTATCACCGGCGATATAACTGGCGGCTTAGCTGGCGCCAGTGCACCATGGCTAGCTGAACAGATAAAACTGCACACTGGGCATCTAGATAAAGATGGTAAATGGCGAACCGATGATATTGCCAGCAACTTAATTGCTCATGCAATACTTGGTGCAGTAGTCGCTGAACTGCAAGGCAACTCAGCATTATCTGGTGGAGCCGGTGCAGTGGCCGGTGAAGTTGCAGCAGATATCATCCGCAAACAACTGTATGGCAAAGAAGTCAAAGATTTAACCGAAGAAGAAAAACAAACCATCAGCTCACTATCTCAACTAGCCTCAGGCCTTGCTGTTGCTGCCGGCAGTAGTAATTTTGGCGATGTCAGTGCGGCTATTAATAGTAGTAAAAATGCGGTTGAGAATAATGCAGAGAATCTTGTTTTTGATTTCTTTTTCTCATAATCAAAAATGAAAGCTGAATACAATTGCTATACAGATGATGCTTGTTATAATTTAGATGAATATGCACGTCAACAAGCTATACTTGAACAAACTATTGAAATTCAGAAAGAAATAACAGAACCCTATAAAGAAGCTGCTTAATTTAAAGCTAATGTAGAAAAAACTGTCGCTGATTTTATTCCAATAATAGGTGATGTGAAAGCTGTTGCTGAAGCTGAAGATAGTATTGATTATACCATTGCAGCAGTTGGATTAATACCTGGTTTAGGTGATGTAGTTGGTAAGCTCTTAAAAGAAGCGAAAGCGGCTTTAAAAGTAGGCGATACGAAAAAAGCCATTGAGTTGGCTCAAGAAGCTTAGGATAAAGTAAAAGCTCTTGATGTCGGCCCTTTTAGGGAACTTAAAGCAAAGGCAAAAGTTGGTGATGGACTAGAGCATGATCATATTCCATCATTTGCTGCATTAAAAAAGGCTGAAGAAACCTGGCTTGGACGACCTTTAACTCCAACAGAAACGAAAAAACTATATGCAGAAACAACAGCTGTTGAAGTTCCTAGAGATGTTCATCAAGCAGGACCAACATATGGAGGTAAAAACACTGCAGAACAAATCATGAAAGATGCAGAAAACCTTTATGAAGCAGTTAAAAAAGATACAGACGCATTACGAAAAAATATGATTGAAAAAGGGTATGATCCGAAATTAATAGAAGATGCCATAAATAAGATAAAAACACGTAACAAAGAAAAGGGGATCTATTGATCATGATTAAATGGCAGCAATTAGTTAATGTATTAGGTAAATCTGAAAATTCTTCAGAGTTTTATACGCTAAAAGATGAAATTGGTGAAAATCCTGAAATATCAGAAGATCTTATTGAATATAATGATCCTGATCGAACTAAATATTATGAGTTTTTTCAAACAGGTATGCTTATCGGTTTTCGAAAAAAATATCTGAATCATATTCAATTCTTTTGTAAGGAAAAGGATAATTATTCTAAATATCATGGAAAATTATTGAATGGGATCGATTTTCAATATACTGAAAAAATGGTCATTGAGTTATTAGGGAAACCATTAAAAGTGGGTGGAAATGAACAAAGTCCTTTTTTGGGATATGTGAATCGTTGGATATTATATCATATGACACATTATTCATTACATTTTGAGTTTAATAAAAATGGGACTCTTTGTTTGATAACATTGGCTGTATTAATAAGATAAAAACACGCAACAAAGAAAAGGGGATTTATTCATTATGTTAGAATGGAAAGAGTTTATTGAAGCTTTAAGTACATCCGAAACATCCGATAAATTTGTTGTTTTGATGAATTCTATAGGAGAAAAACTAGTGATATCAGAAGATTCTAAAGAATATAGCGGCCATGAAAAATTCAAATATTATAAATTTTTACGCTAGGGAATTGGACTTATATTAATCAACAATTTAAAACGAATACATTTGTATTTAACTAATAATCAACCTAATTATTCTCCTTATATTAGTGAATTACCTTCAGGAATAGATTTATCTTATGATAAAAATAAAATAATTAGCTTACTAGGGAACCCAATTAAATAAAGAAACCATCAGTGCACTATCGCAGTTAGCAGCAGGTCTTGCGATAGCTGCCGGCGGTGGTAGTGTTGGTGATGCCAGTGCGGCTATTAGTAGTAGTAAAAATGCGGTTGAGAATAATTACGTTAGTGTTGGTTTAGCTATGGTTAAAGCCGCAGATGCGGTATGTAACGGGGATAAAGCCTGTGAACAGCAGTTTATCAAGGAAGGAATAGATGCTTATAATGAAAAGATATTAAAATACGGTAAATACCAGATTGTAATTTTGGGCGCGCTTATTGTCGCTCCAAAGGTTATTGCAGTAGCAGAAGCAGGAATGGCAGCTTGTTCCCTTAATCCAGTATTATGCGCAAATCAAGTAGCAATTTGGGTGATGGAAACAATTGGCGCAGAAGCAATGCCTGCTGCTGGGTTAGGAATGAGTGCGGCTGAATTAGCTAAGTCATTATCTAAAGCGCAATTAAAAGAACTATCAGCGTTAATGGCAATGGAAAAAAGTGGAGAACTTACACCTGGACTAGCTAAAAAACTAAAAGAGTTTCTTAATAAAACACCTGAAACAAATATTGTCACCAAAGGATCTTCTGCTAAAAGTGCTGAAAAGGGCTCTGGTGTAAAAATAAATACAGAGCAGGCCGATAATGTTATAATCAAACCCTCAACAAATGCAACAGAAACGTTCCCAACTGTAGACCAATTGAGTCAAGCAGCAGCTTCTGTTAATAGAAATGGGCTAACTGATGCAGGACGAGCTTTACAAAAATACGGTGGTCTAGAAGGAAGCGTTTATACTTATTCAAATCAGTAAGCATCTGTTTTAAATAAAGAAGCTCAGAATATTGTGGATGATATATTGTCAAATCCTAAAACAATAATAACTCGAACAACAGCAACAGAAAACAAACAAATTATTAAAGTAATACATGCAACATCTCCAGATGGTAGGACTTTAAGATTTAATGAGGATGGCACTAAATTAATTGGATTTAGAGAGCCTAATAAAAAATAGAAGGAATATGAATATTATGTTGGATTATAGCGTTGGGAGTTCCATTGAAAGCGATAGTTTTAATGCTGAGCTTCTCTATGATGGAGATATTTGGGGTGAGCTTTGTTTATCTGAAGATAAGCAAAATTTAGAATTTGTAATTTATCCAAGCGATCCACAACGTGTTTTAACATTTAATTATGATGAATTAATGGCATTAATTGAGCGGGCTAAAAATCATCTTTTACAATTAGATCCATTGGTAAAAGATTAAAAACAATTCCCGTCTTAACCAATGGGGATATTATTTTTATCGTTTTTGCACTTACATTATCCAAGGCAGAAGCATTGAAACAATACAATGATTTAAGCGATGAAGACAAAGCAAAAATTTCCTTTGAAGAATTTTATACGGATAATCAGGATTATTGGTATTACGCGGCTGTTGATACACAGTTAAAAGCAAATAAGCAAAAAGGTAACAATATCGGTACCATGGGCATTGATGTCAGTAAAGGCATAGACATGGCTACCGCCATTATTACCGGTATTATCACCGTCGGCAGTGTACCATGGCTAGCTGAGCAGATAAAACTGCACACTGGGCATATGGGTGAAGATGGTAAATGGGAAACCGATGATATTGCCAGCAACTTAATTGCTCATGCAATACTTGGCGCAGTAGTGGCTGAACTACAAGGCTACTCAGCATTGTCAGGAGGTGTTGGTGCAGCCTAGCTGGCGTTATTGCACAAGTGGATCGATCTGGACATGAAATGCAGAGTATGGCCTCAAGATTATGGGGTAAACCAAATGCTCAAAATATTAAAACTCTATTTTTCCAAGATTCAAAAGGTACGATACATCATTATGATAGAACATAATTAGGATTAGTTATGCCGAAAATTGCATGCAAATGTGGGCACGTAATGAATATTGGCTCATTTGATGAAGACTTTGCTTATGATCTCATTTCACAAAATGTTTTATGGGACGTAATCGATATATTCTCAGAAAAGGAAGAATTTACTTCTGAAAAGTTCATGGATTCTTTTAATCAAGAGAGCATTGAAGTATACGAATGTCCATATTGTAAAAGATTATTAATTGAAGAGTCTCCACGATCTAATAAATTTAGTTTTTATAAAAAAGAAGTTGAATAAACTAGATCTACAATATCCCCACCTAATTAGTGGGGATCTTATTTTTATCCGTTTCTAGATCTAGTTCGCAAGTTCGATAATTAACTTAGCTTCTTTAGCGGTGATCGTAACCACTTGGCCAGTAGTAAAGCCGAGCTGCTCAAGCCTGCTTCCTTTAATAGTGAGCTGGGGTCTGGGGTTAGCTTGTTCGCCGTTGAGGCTATAACCCTCCATTTATGACCACAACGATGAAGCTTCGAATATTACCCATGCGGCAATCAGTGACGGTGAGTTAATTTAACCTAAGAAGAAAAACAAACCATCAGCTCACTATCTCAACTAGCATCTGGCCTTGCTGTTGCTGCCGGCAGTGGTAATATTGGTGATGCCAGTGCGGCTATTAATAGTAGTAAAAATGTGGTTGAGAATAATGCTTTGAGCTGGGGTGAAGGAGGTGGTTATGGTGGGGATATTGTTGGTTTAAATCTTCAAACAGGAGCGAATTATGATTCAATCACAAGCGCTTTAGCTGCTGGTTATTTAACTCCCGAGGAAGCTTTACAGATCATAAATGATATGAACTCGGGTAAATACATGTATGATCCTTTAAGAGAGGATTTGAAACGATTCCCAGAAGATCTTGCTATTTTGGTAACGCCATATGGAGATTATGTTGCCTTTAGGGATGCAGATAGTTGGGGGGACTATGCTATAGCTACAGCAGGGGTATTACCTTTTGCAAAATATATCAAGGTAGCAGGAAAAGTTGTTAAGGTTGAAACTCAAGTAGCATAAACTTTAGTAAAAGAAGCTGAAGCAGCATACAAGGCAGGCAATGTAGCTGAAGGCAATCGATTAATGAATCAGGTTGCTAGCCAATCTACACAGGTTGAAGCAACAGTTGTTAAAAATAGTACACTTACAAGCAAGATGCCATCAAATCCTGGCTCTCAGGCTGGTAGTGGAGTGACAAAACCTGTTAGTCCAGAAATTATCAATGAACTATCAGGAACTCAAATAACAAATGTTAAAGCAATTAGTGCGGCTGATGCAAATAAATCATTTATAGAAAGAGGATGGAATGCTCCATATGATTCATCAACTCAAGTCAGACAATTTACTACAGTTAAGGAAGTTGAATTTGTAAGGGGCCATACTGAAAGTAACGTTGCAGGTCAATTTATGGTGAGAGCGGATGAAATAAAAGGAATGACGGCACAGCAAATACTGCAGCATTTAGCGTTACCATCGATTCCTACACACATATCTGATGTGAAAGTTCCGGCAGGAACAAAAATGCAAGTTGGTACCATCGCACCACAACCTTTGTTTGGAGCACCAAACAAAGGTGGAACGCAATATCAATTATTGCAACAAATTCCTCTTAATAACTTTTACAACACGAGACCACTAAAATGATAAGACATATTGATGCAGGAATAGCAAATAAAATACTGAATATAGATAATAATTATCAACTAGCTTTACTTGATGGTTTTAATGATCTATTTAAAAAAGAACCCTTGGAAGTATCAAGAAATATTTTTTTGATAAAGACCGATGGACAAGTCATATGGCGTATTTACTCAAAGAATGACAAGTTTGGAGATAGCTTTACTAACATTTATGAAAAAGATGGTAAATTTAAAGCTTATAGATGGGATGGGGGGCAATATGATATTGATATAGAAACAGGACTTGCTACTCCAGAAATACTTATAAGGTAGGAGTTTTTAACAATTTTTCTCAGTTCTGCGATCCCCATCGCACAACTGAACTAACTATTTATCCACTCAGCGATCTAGTTCGCAAGTTAGACAATTAACTTACATTTTTTAGTGGTAATGGTGACAAATTGTCATGTAGTGAATCCAAGTTCATTTAGTTCATTGTTTTTGGTAGTACTTTTAAAATTTATATTGATAAGGTTGCGGATGTTTGAAAAACATGGAGTAAAAGGTGTAACTATTCATAATTTTGTTAGAAGTTCGCCAGAAGGAACTCTAATAAAAGTTAGAAAAAATGAAGATACTTTATATTACAATCCAAAAACAAATATATTTGCTATAAAAAATGCAGATGGTACACCAAGAACAATGTATAAGCCGGAAAAAGGTATGGAATATTGGGATAAGCAAAAATGATAGATATAAACGATAAGTATTTTTGTCCTTGTTGTGGAAATGAAACTATAAGTTTACCTAGAGAGTATGTAATCTGTAATATATGTGGCTGGGAAGATGATCCAATTCAATTTGAAGATCCTGATTTTTCTGGTGGAGCTAATAAGATGAGTCTAAATGAAGCACGGATAGCATATATAAATGGAGAAAAAATATACTAGAAAGCAGATCCCAGCCCAAAAACTGGGATTTTTTATATCTACAATTTACTTCGTAAGTTCACCGGCGGCCTAGCTGGCGCCAGTGCGCCATGGCTAGCTGAGCAGATAAAACTGCACACCGGGCATATGGGGGAAGATGGTAAATGGCAAACCGATGATATTGCCGGCAACTTAATTGCCCATGCAATACTTGGTGCGGTAGTGGCTGAACTACAAGGCAACTCAGCATTATCAGGAGGTGTTGGTGCAGTAAGCGGAGAGCTAGCGAGTAAAGCAATTATCAACACCCTTTATGGTGGTAAAGATGCCAGCGAGTTAACCGAAGATGAAAAACAAACCATCAGCGCACTATCTCAACTAGCCTCCGGCCTTGCGGTAGCTGCCGGTGGTGGTAATTTGGGCGATGCC
Organism: Gilliamella apicola; assembly: GCF_003202915.1. Taxonomy (GTDB): domain Bacteria; phylum Pseudomonadota; class Gammaproteobacteria; order Enterobacterales; family Orbaceae; genus Gilliamella; species Gilliamella apicola_Q. The sequence continues at coordinate 933,839 of NZ_QGLP01000005.1, read as the reverse complement.
AGTGCAGCTAATAGTAGCAGTAAAAATGCGGTTGAGAATAACCGTTTTAATACTAATGTTGAAGAGAGAATAATTGACAAGTTAGTAAAAGAGGGGTACGACCCACATAAACTTGATGCAGCAAATTGTGCTTTGATTAAATGTTATGCGCAATATGTGATAGGATCAGAAAAATATGAACAGAATCTAGCACTAGCAAAAGAAGGTGAGCAATATACGGCGGAGCAGTCTAAGCTAAAAGAAACAACAGTAACTGTTGAATATACTATAGAGCCTGATTATTGGGCTTGGGCTAGCAAAACTGAAACTCGAAAAGAGGGAGGTTTTGATTATTATCTAGCTAGTCAGATAGAAGATGATAAACAAGCTAGCGATGAATTTAGAATCAACTATATTGCAGATAAATTAGGTGTTGATCCAGGTACTGTTCGTTTAACAGAAGATGGTTTTAAATTAGTCGGTCTCGCTAGCAGTGCATATTATGCTGGAAAACTCACTAAACCGGGAAGATTATTATCTAAAGATCCTTACCTTGCTTAGGCGGAAAATGGAGGTACGCTGAATATAGGTGCTGGTAATAAACCAATTAAAGGGGCTTACAATATTTCCAATCCCGATTATCCTATGGCAAATTGGGTTTATGCTGGTAATGCGAATGATTTATCTAAAATCGCAACTGGTTCTCAGAAACTAATTATTATGGAGAATCCGTATGGATTTAAGCCTTTTAATGATGAAATATTAAGAGTTTTAGCTAATAAAGGCACAATTATTATTAAAGGTACTTGGAATAATCCTAGTTTGAAAAATATAGAGAAAATTGCTGAAAATAAGGGATTTATTCTATCTGAAAAGAAAGTCATATCAAGTAAAGGTTATTCGCAATCTGATGGTAAACAAATTAATAATGAAACGATTACAGAATATAAATTTATAAGAAAATAAAGGGTATTTTATGAAATATCAAATAGATATATCCAATAGTTATCAACAATTTATTTGCTTAGATAGTGGTATAGGAATAGAAAATTATCTATCTTTTGACTTAACTAATATAATTGATGAATTTGAAGTTAATTTAGAAAATATAGAAGTTAATATGAGTGAACATATTTGGTATTCTTCTATTATTAGGAAAAATCCCAAAAGCATTATTGTTAATGCTCTAGCTAAAATTGATTTAAATGATCCGAGCAGTATATTAACTATTTTAGTTAGAAAAGCAAAATTAGTTATACAAAATGTAAAGTGTATATATTTACAAATGAATGGAGATGATACAGAAATTTATCATACTATAGATTCAAATTTTTATGTAAATGATAAATATATTTGGCTTGTTGGGAAAAGTACTGACTATCCTAATCAAGAAATCAAATTAAAAATTATTTTTTCTGACAAACTAGATTTTATTTTTGAAGAGTCCGATATTTTAATTCAAACAATAGAGTTTGATAATTATCTTACACCTCATCATGTTGATGTTATTAATAAATATCAAAATTTAATTATCAATTTGAAAAATAGAAATATTGCTGAACTTAATGTAAATAATATTTCTTCTAGATTTTTAGATTTTGATTTTTCGAGAAATTATTTTATGAGCAGTGAAATTGGTAATATTGCGATTAAAGATTATAAAATAAATAGTAACTGTAAGATTAGTTAGATATCATTTTTTTAAATCCAGATTTCAGTTCTGTGATCTTTGTTGCAGAACTGAACTAATTATTTATCAACTATTCTATCTACTTCGCAAGTTCGACAATTAACTTGCCTTTTCTAGTGTTAATGGTGACCGATTGTCCTGTGGTGAATCTAAGTTCATTTAGCAATTGCATTTTATGGTGCATTGTGGATAGGGGATACCATTAAACTATAAAACATGAAGTATGTTTTATTAACTTGAACTGAAAAATTATTAAAATATCTATATAGAAAGAGGTGCTATCAAATGAGCACCTTTTCCATTATAAAGTTCAAATAGTAATAAGATGGTATAGACTCCTTAATTATTTTTACAAAGCCAACCTAAATAAGGTAAATCAAAATTAGCGGAAGGAGATAAGTTTTAGCTTGAGCTCTATTGGAGCCGAAGCCAAAGTAGTAGGAAGTAATGTCATTCCAGCAAATAAAACAGTGAAACCGACATCGGGATCTTCCGCTACAAATAAGGTTGTAGTAAATGAGAAAGGCTTATAGAATTCCGGAAAGGGGACGACGATAAATAAATCATTAGACCAAGTCGCATTAGAAGCCCAACATGGTAAAGGTAATGTGACTCAAGGTGGTGGAAATACACTTCAAAATAAAGAGAGTGTAACTGGGAATATCGTTGAAAGTCAGAAAGGGAAAAATGATGGTTTTACCCAGCACGCAAGCAAAGAAAGTCAATTAGCTGATAATTGGAATAATACTAATCAGGCGCATAACGTAAATAATTATGAAAAATACAAAGATAAAACAATTTCTCAAATGGAAAAACATATGTCTCCAGAACATCTTCATATGAACGTGCAGGCCATTTTGATATATCAAGAGGCGCACAACAAGTTGACTATGCTGGTTCAATTAGATTTGGCTGGAGTGATGGAACCAGAGGTGTATTAAAAGAGTTTGATAATTCTTCTGGTCATTATAAACCTAAGACTGAAAATGCTCATCAATCGGGGTTACCATTAGATAAATTTAAGGAGCATCCTAATGCTAAATAATATTATAAATAAGCTTCCTGATGGAAGAGCTGAAAATGAGTTAGCTCATTATTTAAGAAAACTACCTGAGCATGAAAGTTCAGCTTTGATGGAAATTTTGCTAAAACATAATTCTGATGTAGTTAGAGGATCCTCACTAAGATTGATCCCGCGTGTTATTAGGGATCGTAGTGTGTTGATAAAGTTTTTAGACATGGGATTAGAAAAAAAAATGTCTCTGGAGCTAAGCCTTGGATTAAAGCGACGGTATCTGGATTAGGTTATAAAAAATTACTTCAACACATGAAAAAAGTAGCTGAAACAAACCCTGACTGGATACTATATGCTTGGTATCAATTAGTTCCTCTTGTAATAAAGGAAGCTCCCGAAAAAATTCAGTATTTGCAAGAGATAGAAAAAATTATTGATGCTAATTTATGTAATGAACTAAAAGGATCATGGTTAAGAACCAAGGAAGCTGTACCTATCTAATTAGATTTATGATCCCCACCTAATCGGTGGGGATTTTATTTTAGCTTTTAACTCCTATCTCATCTCCTCAATCCTGATAATCAACAACCCTTACTGGGCATCGATGATGACTGTCTGACCGGTAGTAAAGCCGAAGGCTTCCAACCAGAATGCTTTAATGGTCAGTTGTGGTCTGGGGTTGGGTTGCCCGCCATTAGTGCTGTAATCGACCGTTAAGCTGCGCCTTGGCCGTGGTTTTACCGTTCGGGTTTTAGTAATGGTGGTTTTTAGCGTAGAATGTGCCTTAGCCATAGTTTACTCCAGGTAAGTTAGTTAAGGATGGTTTCGGGCGCTTATCGGAGATTGATGATGGGCAATGGCCTTTGGTGTGGCAATATGATAAATGTGGTCGTATTACGCAGGAGCATCAAGGGTTTAGTAGTCAATATTTTGATTATGACCCGGCTGGGCGATTATTCCGAACTCGAATGCCGGATGACAATATCCTAACGTATCTAGACAAAGAATATTTTGAAAATCAGTATGGTAAAAATAATGTTGAGCAAGGATTTGGTGATTATAAAGAAACAAAGGATAATATAAATAATAATCATGCAGCAAATCAACAGGCTAATAAAAGCAGTAATTTTGATAAGCATGTAGTAAATGAGAATGCTGTAAATAGTGCATCAAATAGATTTCCATCAAATCCAAATGATTTAACCAATGCTTTAGGTGTTAGCCCTAAAGTGACAACAACACAGCATGGTACAACTCGAATGGTCTGGGAGCCTAATAGTAGTACAAGGATCCGCTATGAAAGTTATCCAGTTGATGAAGGGATCTTTAATCCTCGACATCATGGAGAGCATTACCATATAGAGGTAAAACCTGATAATTTAACTTGGAATCAAGCTAAAAGACAAAATGCAATTCAGAAAATAAAACCTGAAGATTATAAGCCAGGACATGGGACAGGATTTTTACCAAATGAGAGACATCCAGGAAAATAGTTATGCAGCTTAATGAATTACAAATATCAGATGGAAAAATATTAAGGTTCACTTCTGATTTACAAGGTTTAAATGTAGTTTTTCAGGATTGGAAAGAACAAAAGTGGTCATTGTTGTTTTATGAGGTACTTGCTATTCAATCATTTAGTGTTGAGGGTGAGGAATTATCGCATTTAACGATTTCTAAAGATGATGCGTTTAAAACCATGACTCTAGACTATTTTTCAGATGAAGATCCTAAAAATTTTAATTGTTACAGTTTTAGTGGTGTTTGGAATAATAATGTAATATTCAAAATTGTCGCTAAAGATCATTATGTAATAGAAGCAATTAATGAATAGATATGGCTTAAAAATTTAGGATCCTAACCTAAAAACTAGGATCCTTTTATTATTTTCTAGATCTGTATAGCAAGCCTGATAATCATTTGGTCTTGTTCAACTTTAACCAATACAACCTGACCTGCATAAAATCCCTATCGGCTAAAAGCAGAGGATTCTAGAAGTATTACTTATTATTACGAAAAAAGTAACATATTTAAAAATAAAGATTATAGAATCATTTTGATAAAGGTGGTAAGCCTATAAGTGATTGGATTTTAGATAAATAATACTAAAAAGGAGAGTTAATATGTCTAGCTTTGTTTATGGCTATATAGAACCAATATTAAGTCAGAATAAATTAAAAAGCTTATCTAACTATATAAAAAATAGCAAATTGGGAATAGAAAAAATCTCCAAAGATTGGTTAGTTCATTACCCTGACTATTTAATTCCCAATGATAATATATTTACTTATTTAACCAGTTATGATGAATATGCACCAAATATAGATATTGGTTTTCCTACGGATCCTAAGGAACGCTTAGATATACTCATTAATACATTGATTGACATGATTAAAATTACCCATGCATCAAAGATGGTAGTTTCTATAAATGAATGCGATCAAATTCAAACCATAAAAAAAATAAAGTTCGCTGAAATGCGAGACGTTATTCATGCTGATTTTGCAAAATATCAAGCCCCGCCAGATACACTTTATGAAATCATCTGTGAATAAAATTATAATTAAGTTTTTCAGAACTAAGGTAACTCATTTTAATATAAAAAGAATAAATAGTATGAGAAATATATCCGTTCCGGTAAATAAAAGTGCAATGGAGCGTCTAGATTTCAATGATTGTGTGGATGGTGATTTGATTGAGTTAACTCTTGATGAGGATAATTTTGCCTCTCTATTAGAGAGTAAAGTTATTAATCAACTTAATAATGAATTAAATATAAATATTGATGATTATGAAGATGAAAAGATAATCGATCTTGATAAGCTTATAACTGCTAAAAACATTATTCAAATTTCAATAATATCAAATAATAACGAAGTATTGATTCAATTATTGACTCAAGTTGATCATGCAATAAAGTATAAAACAGGGCTATTTTTTTATTTTTTTTGTCGGCTTATTGGCGTAATATATTTGCTTTACTTAGCAAGCAATTTTATTTAGGGGATACCCTAATTTTGCGGCATAACCAACTGGAATTATTTAATAACCAAAAGGGGGTTAATGATGAAATTAATAGTTGATAATATGAGTTGCCAACATTGTGTTAAAACCATCACTAAAGCAATTAATGATATTGATCCTAAAGCTAAAGTTATTGTTGATTTGACCAAGCGTGAGGTTGATATTGAAGGTGGTACTATTTCGCAAGAAGCAGCAATTGCCGCAATCAATGAAGCCGGATTTGAGTTTGTAGGTATTGCATATTAAAGACATTTAGCATCACTAAACTTTAGGCGATTATAATGATCGCCTAACTATTAGATGATGCTCACAACCAATAAATTGGCTATATTAAACAGGACATTAAACGGTTTTTCATATACTTCATCGATTTGGGTTGTTGATGAAGTATAAATGTGTCTTTAGTTAATATAGTGTTCAGCTAAAACACCACTGCTTATTACTCTCAATATTAATAATATTGCAATGCGATTTGCTATTTAGTAACGCTTATAAAAATAATTTAATGTTATATTTTATAACTGATTAATCAAAATCTTTATCCAGTTCGTTTTCTTTAATACAAAAATTTTTTTCTTTCTGAGAACATTGACGAGAAATTTTAAAAGATTGTCCTTCAACACCTCTAAAAGACTCATATTCTTTATAAGTACAGGTTGAATTCGTTAAAGTATAGTTGCTGCTTTCTACTTTGAATCGATAAGTTTCATTTAAAATAACTGCGGAATAGTTATTTATTTCACAAATTTTTTTTCTTTTTGCTATTTTTTTACTTGAATCAAAATCGATATAACGACCATCTAAATTGAGATAAATGAACTTATTTTTCTTGTTATCATAAGAATAGTAACGATAAATGATGGGGGCGTCTTCCATATCATCTACTGCTCTGGCTATATAAAAATCATTATAATTACCATCAAAATTATAGTCGATTTCTATTCCATTATGGTCAAAATAATCTGGAGCAAAGCGATAGCTATCATCAATATGGTTAACCGCACCTATTGAATATTCACCCAAAAAGTCAAACCCTTCTAAATTATTGATAGTTTGAAATAATTGTCCATCTTTCTTACTATAAATATTTAAACCAGTAGGTTTCAATCCTTGACCTTTTTTATAGGAAAGTAACATTTTAAAGTAAAAATCATCTGTCGATCTTTTCTGTAATAACTCGATATTGTTAATTTCTTCATTCTTAATGAGAATATCGAGATCACGGCCATTTTTAAAATTTAATTCGACATCATATTTATCGATATTTGCTTTAAGAATATCTAAGTCAATTGCTAATACCAAGCATGGGAAAAGCAAAACAATAGAGATAAGATATTTTATATAAACCATATTATTATAATCTTTTAATTCCATTTAATATTTTTTCAATGTTTATCAGAGTATAAATTAATACTTATCAAAAATTAATTTAAAATTGTTTCGAAATACATTATCTCATTTAAAAGAAAACTTAATTAGTAATTTATTTAATCACATTTTTATTACTATTTTGTATAAAATTTTTAGTAAAATAAATGGTTAGTTACTAAAATTGAACATTTGTAGTTACCACCATTGATAAAAATGATGAGTAGGTCCAATTCCTTTACCAATTTTCAAACTATCCGCATGCTCAATAGCGCCTTGTAGGTAGTTTTTGGCTTGTTTAACTGCTTCTTCTAGATTATGTTTCGGTAACAATGCTGCAATTGCCGCAGAGAGGGTGCAACCTGTACCATGGGTATTTTTAGTGGCGATTCTCGTTGAAGTCATTCTGGTAATTTTATTGTCAGTGATTAGATAATCAGGACTTTCTTGACTTGGCAAATGCCCGCCTTTCATTAATACTGCCTGACAGCCTAATTTGAGTAACTCATAACCCTGTCGTTGCATTTCATCTTCGTTTTTAGCCTCCTGACAATCAAGTAAAGCAGCTGCTTCAGGAAGGTTAGGGGTTATGACGGTCGCTAATGGTAATAACAGCTCTCGAATAGCTGAAATGGCATCTGCTTTTAATAATGGATGTCCGCCTTTGGCAATCATTACGGTATCAAGCACAATATTAGCAATAGGATTAGCGTTTAATAGGTGAGCAACCGAGGTGACAATCTCTTCATTCATCAACATGCCAATTTTCACGCTATCAATATGGATATCTTGATAAAGGGTATTAAATTGTGCTTCGACAAATTCAGGTGGAACGGCGTGCACGCCATTAACACCTTGGGTACTTTGCGCGGTTAATGCGGTAATTACCGACATGCCATAAGCGCCAAGTGCAGAAAATGCTTTTAGGTCGGCTTGAATACCAGCACCACCACTAGGATCACTACCGGCTATGGTTAATGCAACTGTTGTCATATTCCTATTTCCTCTTTTGCTTGTCTTATTTTTTTTATTAGTTCAGATGTAGCCTTAGCAATATCCGCTTGACCACAAATTGCGGAAACTACCGCAATACCTTCAATACCTGTTTGTACCACTTCGGTTAAATTATTTACTCCTATGCCACCAATAGCTACTGCCGGGCACTGTTTGGTGTTAACCAGTTCTGTCAATTGGTCAATACCTGTTGCTGTTGTGGCATCTTTTTTGGTAGTAGTTGGAAAGATTGGGCCAATGCCCAGATAATCGACCAATTGCCAAGGAACACTTTCCTGTTGTACTAAATTGGAAACCGAAAGTCCTAACCACTTATCATTACCAATTAAGCGGCGGGTCACTTCGACCGGTAGATCACTTTGTCCAACATGAACACCATCGGCATCAATGGCTAAAGCAATATCGACATGATCATTAATCAATAGTGGCACTGGAGTATTGCTTAATACCTCTTTTAACGCTAGGGCGGCTTGATACCAATTTTTACCTGAGTAGTCTTGTTCTGAGCGTAATTGCACCGCGGTAACACCATTTTCTACAGCAATTTTTGTGGTATTAACCATGCCATTTATGCCACCACATAGTAGCGGATCAAGCACTAAGTAGAGTGTTAAATCCAGTTGCTTTTTCATCAAATATCCTTATTAGTGATTTTGCTTAAATAGGGAAAGTTGGTCAATTATTGCCATAGCAAAAGTGCCTAGACCTGACTTTTTGTTAGCGAGTTCACCGGCCTTTTTCATCATAAAACAAGCAGAGGCGGTTGCAGTTAAACGATCTTTACTAGCGGCGATAAATGCGGCCACCATCGCTGATAATGAGCAACCTGTACCAGTTACTCGGGTTAGCGCGATATCCCCCCCACTAATGCTATAAATTTGCTTGCCATCTGTGACATAATCAATCTCGCCGGTTATAGCTACAACGGTTTGATATTTTTCGGCCAATAGTTTTGCAGCATTTAATGCCGAATCAGTAGAATCAAGTCCATCTGGTCCTTTAGATGATGATTGTTGACCACTTAAAGCTAGAATTTCGGAAGCATTTCCACGAATAACTGAGGGTGAAAAGGTTAAAAGTTGTTTGGCAATGTCAGTGCGGTATTTCAGTGCCGCACCAACTGCGACCGGATCAAGTACCCAAGGGGTTTGTGTTTGTTTTGCTTTCGCGGCAGCTAATAACATGCTTTTGGCACTTTGGTTATCGATCGTACCAATATTAATTAACAAACTACTAGCTACGGTAACAAAGTCTTCAACTTCCTGCTCGGCAACTACCATCGCCGGCGAAGCGCCAATCGCCAATAGAACATTAGCGGTAAAATTCTGGACCACATCATTAGTAATACAATGGATTAATGGTCGTTGTAGGTGAACTTGCTCAATAAAGGGGATGGCATCATGGCTTGGGAATAATTTAATGGCCGACATATTCTATCCTTATCTAATTAGTAATGTTAAGGGAAGAATATGTCAAAACGAGCAATTAAGACTAAGACTTCCCTACGCTGGTATGATCCAGATCAGGTTCAACGGGTAAAATCTCAGTTTTTTGCAATAACAAAAAACACCCCGAGTCAAAAACCAATTTGTAAAAAATGCTCTTATTATGAACTGAGTTTATAATTTAAACAAGCTATTGTAATAATCTTTCTATATCACTAATGGCTCGTCTATCAGCTAAAAAAATGATTAAGTGATCGCCATTTTCTATCATCAAATCGGTGTTAACAATAATCACATCTTCGCCACGCACCACCGCACCAATAGTCGCACCTGATGGTAATTTTAGACTGTTGATATTTTTACTCACTAATTTTGAATTTTCTGCCTCACCATTGGCAACCACTTCGACAATTTCTGACTCACCCTGACGTAGTGAGACCACTTTAACCACACCGGTTTGTCTAACATGACTTAATAGCTCTGAAATAGTGGCATGTTGTGGTGAGATTGCGATATCAATCACACTATCATTGATCAACTCTAAATAGGCTTGGCGTTGAATAAGCACGATGACTTTTTTTGCCCCCATTCTTTTGGCAAGCATGGATGACATAATATTGGCTTCATCATCACTGGTGACTGCCACAAACAGATCGGTGAGTTCCACTTGCTCTTGCGATAATAACTCTTGGTCTGATGATTCACCATGTAATACCGTTGTATTAATAAGTTGCTCAGCAATTGATTCGGCTTTTTCAGCATTGCGTTCGATTAATTTAACTTGATAATCGTTTTCTAAACGCTTAGCTAAAGCGACAGCTATGCCACCGCCACCACTAATGATAATGCGCTTATAAGGTTTTTCTAACCTTTGTAGTTCACTGGTTACAGCTTTAATATTGAGAGGAGGAGTAATAAAATAGACCATATCCCCAGCCTCAATTAAAGTTGAACCAATCGGTCGAATAAAGCGGTTTTTACGATAAATTGCCACCACCCGCGCTTCGACATGCGGTAAATGTTCTTTCAGTTCTGACAGTTCACTTCCAACTAAGGCGCCACCATAATAAGCGGTTACTGCAACTAAACAGACCCGATTATCATAAAACGAAGCAAACTGAAGCGCGCCAGGATATTGTACTAATTGGCTAATATGATTGGTGATTAAGTTTTCGGGAGCGATAATGTGGTCAATATTGATACAATCTTTATTAAAAAATGGGTATTTTTCATCGTTATATTCAGGGGCGCGGATTCGGGCAACTTTTTGTGGAATATTGAACATTACATGACCAATCTGACAAGCCATCATATTTACTTCATCAGAGTTAGTCACGGCAACTAACATATCGGCTGATTCAGCTCCAGCGCTCTCTAACACTTGCGGATAAGACGATTTGCCACAAATGACTCGGAGATCAAAACGTTCTTGCAAAGATTGCAATTTATCATGATCTTCATCAACGACTGTCACATCATTCTGCTTTTCAGTTACTAGATATTCAGCAAGTGCACTACCGGTTTGGCCGGCACCAAGAATAATAATTTTCATAACTAACCTATTATAATCAAAAAGGCTTTAATATGATTTATTGTCAAAAATGTGACTGTAATTATCAATTAAAGCCGATCGATGTTATTTCGTATAATGGCAATCTTATTTGGAATTATACAAAACCGATTGCATCATAAACTTTTTTCAACGTTGGCTCTGCTTTAGCGCGAGCTTTTTGTGCACCTTCTTGCATAATTGAAAGAAGATAATTTTCATCATCACGATACTGATGATATTTTGCTTGTAAACCAGTTAACATATCAATCACTTGATTTGCCACCTCGGTTTTTAGATGACCATACATTTTACCTTCAAACTCTTTTTCAAGTTCAGCAACTGGCTTGCCGGTGATACCTGTTAAGATGTCTAACAAATTCGATACCCCCGCTTTGTTTTTTAAATCATAACGCACAACTGGTGGCTCGTCTGAATCGGTCATCGCTCGTTTAATCTTTTTCTCAACATCTTTTGGATTCTCAAGTAACCCTATAACATTGTTACGATTCTCATCAGATTTAGACATTTTTTTGCTTGGATCTTGTAATGACATTACTCGAGCGCCAACTTTGGCAATAAACGGTTCAGGAACGGTAAATATATCCCCATATAGTGCATTGAAGCGCAGAGCAATATCACGTGATAATTCAAGATGTTGTTTCTGATCATCACCAACAGGAACTAAATTAGCTTGATATAACAAAATATCAGCCGCCATCAACACCGGATAATCAAACAGTCCAGCGTTAATATTTTCAGAATGACGAGATGACTTATCTTTAAATTGTGTCATACGGCTCAATTCACCAAAATAGGTATAGCAGTTTAACGCCCAGCCTAATTCAGCGTGTGCCGGCACTTGTGACTGAACAAAAATAGTACTTTTTTGTGGATCGATACCACACGCCAAATAAAGTGCTAGTGTATCAAGTGTCGCTTTACGCAACTTATTGGGATCTTGACGGACTGTGATCGCATGTTGATTGACGATACAATAAACGCAATCATATTCATTTTGTAAAGACACCCAATTCTTTAAAGCACCTAAGTAGTTGCCTAATGTTAGTTCTCCTGATGGCTGAGCGCCACTAAATACAATTGGTTTACTCATAATTTATTCCTAACTTATACTCATTATTTTTTGGCATCAGCTTTTGGCTGAGGTAACAGGGTTAATATTTCTTTAAAATCGTCAAATAAAAAATCTGGTTCGCTAGTTGCAATTGAGATCCCATAGTTATAACCATAGCTTAACGCCACAGTTGGGCAATGGGCATTTTTAGCAGCAGTAATATCATTCTTTGAATCCCCAACAAACAGCAACTGATCGCTAAATAATCCAAACGTTGCCATAACTTGATAAAGTGGGGCAGGGTGTGGTTTTAACTTAATCACATCGCCACCACCAAGGACCAATGAAAAATAGTCTTTAATACCTAATGACGTTAATAGCGCCGGTAAAAATTGCGCTGGTTTATTGGTTACTAAAGCTAAAGGGTAATGATTTTCATAAAGGGTTTTTAAGGTCTGTTCTACATGAGGAAACAGGGTTGTCTGTTCATCCATAACCTTATCATAATGCTGGCTAAATATCTGTTTAGCTTCAGCAAAATATTCTTTTGTTGGATTGGTCTCAACCGCTTTGAAAACTCGTTCAAGCATCACTTCGATGCCATTACCCACCATGTTTTTTACTTGATCATTAGTTACGGTCGCTAACTTTAAATCTGCTAACATTTTTTGTGCCGCTAAGGCAAGTCCCGGCACGCTATCAACTAAAGTTCCATCTAAATCAAAGGCGATGGCTTGAATATCATTTAACTTAGCCATGGTTAACTCCTGCTAATTCTTTACGCATTGCATCGATGACAGTTTTATAATCAGGTTGGCCAAATATCGCTGAACCTGCAACAAACATATCTGCGCCTGCTTTAGCAATTTCTGCGATGTTATCAACTTTAACCCCGCCATCAATTTCTAAGCGAATTTGTCTACCAGACTCGACAATGCGCTGTTTAACTTGTTGTAATTTTTTTAGCGTAGTCGGTATAAACGATTGCCCGCCAAAACCAGGATTTACGCCCATTAGTAAAATAATATCAACCTTATCCATTACATAATCTAAATGATCTAACGGCGTTGCTGGGTTAAGTACAATCCCTGCCGTACAACCATGATCTTTAATTAACTGCAAAGAACGATCAAGGTGAATAGTGGCCTCAGGGTGAATAGAGATATTGGTGGCGCCAGCTTTGGCAAATGAAGTAATTAAATCTTCAACAGGGGAAACCATCAAATGAACATCGATTGGAGCGGTAATACCATAATCGCGAAGCGCCTTACAAAACATACTGCCCATAGTTAAGTTTGGTACAAAATGGTTATCCATTACATCAAAATGGACAACATCGGCGCCAGCGTCTAATACCTTTTGCGTATCTTCACCAAGGCGAGCAAAATTAGCGGATAATATCGACGGTGCAATAATAAACTCTTTCATAACATACCTCTACTAATAAAACCTTATACGCAAAATAGGTTATTTTTGGTATAAGGCTAATATTTCATCAATTTTTTTGCGTCCTTCGCCTGCACAACTAATTGAGCGTCGCATTTCTGCTCGGTAAAGATGGCGCGCTTTATTATATAACGTTCTGGTATATTCAGTATCATGATTTGACACCAGTACTGGAATATCTTTTTTATAAGCGATATTTTCAGCCAATTGTGACAATCGCATATGCTCTTCGTAGCCAAAATTATTAGAATAATAAGCGGTAAAACCTGCTGATTCATTTGGTGAAAGATAAGGTGGATCACAGTAAATGACGGAATTACGCTTCGCTAATTTCATTGCTTCATGATAAGGGGTACAAATAAACTCAGCTTTTTGTGCTTTTTGAGCAAAATAGTTAAGCTCCCTTTCAGGAAAATAGATCGTTTTATAACGTCCAAATGGTACATTAAAAAGCCCACTATTATTATAGCGACATAGACCGTTATAACAGTGTCGATTCAAATAAACAAATAACAACGATCGTAAATATTGATCTTTACTGTAGTTAAACACTTCACGAAGTTGATAAAAAGCCTCAGCTTGATTGTTCTGATGATTAAATAATAGTTTAAGATCACTAATAAACTGTTCAGGATTAGATTGCAATAACTTAAATAACGCAATTAGGTCGTGATTGATATCAGCTAAAATATAACTTTTGAAGTTTGTGTTTAAAAAAACTGAGCCAGCTCCTACAAAGGGCTCAATAAGTTGTTCTCCTTCTGGTAGATACTGCTTAATTGTGTCCACAAGCTCATATTTTCCTCCAGCCCATTTTAAAAAGGCTCGTCGCTTCTTCAAAGGAAACTCCTATTTTGCTGATTTTTCTTTATTAATTGTAGCGCCAGATTTAATCCAAGGCTTATTGTTTTGTAGTTCACTTGGTAAAGATTTAATTGCTTTTCTGGCTTCGTCAGCAGAATCATATGTACCATTAACTAAAATGTACCATTTATCATTATTTCTTTTGGTTTCATAAATTTGGTAATTAGTTAAATTATGTTTTTTTACTAATTCTTTTAATCCATCAATTGAACTTGATGAACTTAATTGAATAGAAAATTGAGTTTCTTTAATATTGGCAATTGAAGTTGAATTTTTGCCTGTTTTGACATCATTGTCTGAACTCAATCTAACAGGTTTATGATCACTGCTATTTAGATCTTGAGGTTTGTTAGTAGTGGCATCATTATTAGATGACCCACTACTGTGAATAGTACTAATGTCAGTTGTGGGCGAGTTTGGTTTAGCGTTCTTTGCGGGCAAATGGTTTTGACCATGACCACTCATACTTGTTATACCATTAGTCTCAGCTTGCCCATTAACATCATCAATAGGTGCTCGCTCCCTGTTGTTAGACGCGGGACTTGTTGTCTGAGCAATTTGTGTGCTTTTTATACCATCATTTGCTTGCTCATTGCTGATTGTATCCGCTACTTCAGTTGATGAAACACCATTAATTTCAGGTGGCGTCAAAGGTGTTGGTGTTTTAGGTTTTAATGAACGAAATATCATTAAACTAAGCAATAAAACAATAATGATCAAAGCTAACCCCATAACAATCAACTTTTTTTTCGAATATTGCTGAAAAAAAGTGGAAATATTAAATGAGAGCGTAGACTTTTTATTTGATTGTTCTGGTATATAACGATCATCTTTATCTACACGCATGTTAACTCCTTAACCTATCAAAAGGTTGATTGCTTTATGGTTAGCTGATTTGAAAAAATTGAAACTTTTAGATTTGTTCTATTTTTTCAATGATATATCCAGCAACGCCTTTAGCGCTTTGCTCATCAGTCTTAATCGTAATATCAGCGATTTCTTCATAAAGAGGATCACGCTCTTCGGCTAATTCTTCATAAAGTTCACGGGGGGTATTACCACCTTGTAATAAAGGACGACGCTTATCTTTTTGGGTTCTTGCCATCTGTTTTTCAATTGTAGTCTCTAAGTAAACTACAATACCTCGTGCTGATAAACGGTTACGCGTCTCTTTAGATAAAACCGAACCACCACCGGTTGCAAGTACTACTCCTTGTTTTTCAGTCAATTCGTTAATGACTTTTTCCTCTCTGGCTCGGAATCCGTCTTCACCTTCTAAATCAAAAATCCATGCTATATCTGCGCCGGTGCGTTTTTCAATCTCTTGGTCAGAGTCAAAAAATTCCATACCTAGCTGTTGTGCAATTTGTCGGCCTATTGTGCTTTTTCCTGCCCCCATTGGGCCAATTAGAAAGATATTTCGCTTTTCTGCCATTGTAATTTCATCATCTATTAATTTTGGTTAAAATTTACAACACAATATCAATTTATAACGAAATGATTAATCAATCATTTCAGTACTGAATTGTGTAACTTACTTGGATCTCCGTCTAACGACAAAAATTTAGGTCGGTAATTATCTCAATAGATAGCCCCTTTTTGCAACAGGTATTTACTAATCGTTTAACCAATACCCGCTTGATGCAGATCATGAATATTCAGTGCACCAACTAATTCGCCGTGGTTATTTACCACTGGTGCAGCTGTGATGTTATGATCGTTAAATGATTTTAAAGCCTCGACTGCTTTCCAAGTTTCAGGTATTTGATATCCAGGACTTGTCATCACATCGATAATCTTATCTTGTAGTGTACCATGTTTTAATAACAAACGGCGTAAATCTCCATCAGTAAAAACACCGACTATTTTATTACCGTCTTGACATATTGCAACCAATCCTACACCGGTTCGACTTAATTCTAACATCGCATCAAGTACCGTTGCCGATTGTGGAACGCTAGGAATTAAATCTCCCTTACGCATAATGTCTTTTACATGATTTAATAATTTTGCACCTAAACTGCCAGCAGGATGGGAACGAGCAAAATCTTCTTCCTTAAAACCACGAGCTCGCATAACCGCAATGGCTAGTGCATCCCCCATTAATAACGTATTAGTTGAACTAGAAGTTGGTGCTAGTCCCATTGGGCAAGCTTCCTTTTCGATTGAAATGTCCAACACCGCTTGTGCGGCTAAGGCTAACGGTGAATCAAGCCCACCAGTAATGGCGATAACTGGAATATTCATCTCTGCAAGGATCGGTAAGATAAATTGAAACTCCTTAGCTCGTCCTGAATAAGAAATTAAAATCACTATATCGTTTTCGGTTACCATACCTAAATCACCATGTAATGCCTCGGAAGGATGCATAAAAAATGCGGGGCTACCTGTACTGGCTAATGATGCAGCTATCTTTTTACCAATATGCCCAGATTTACCAATACCTGACACCACAACTTTGCCTTTGGTTGACAAAATTAACTGACAAGCCTTAACAAAATCCTTGCCAAGCCGAGCCGGCAATTTCTGTGCCTCATGAAGCTCAAGTTCAAGTAACTCTCGACCATATTGTAACAATTTATCCATTTTTCAATCGCCCATTGATTTAAAACTTAAAATATTTTAATCGACCAACCGATTTTATTAATCGAATTATAACTAGTCTAACAATTAACTATCCAATATTCAAAAGGCTTTTAGAATAAAAAGCAAAAACTAGAAAATTAATTAGAAAAAGGGTAGAAAGTAATAAGCGTTTATTACTAGAAGTAGCGTAAATAAATTCGGTATAAATTTTTAATTGATAAAATGCGATGATTATTGGTTGTCCTGATTGAAAAGCCGCAAAAAATAAATCGATATCTACTTTTACAGAAGTATACACTAGCCAATAAACACCTTGTGTAAAAAAGTTGAGGATCTTAATTTTGAAACCGAAAATACCCTATGGCTAACCCTTTTTTTTGAACAAAAATAAAAACATTAAAAATCAACATATTAGAAAATGATTTAAAAAAGGGTTTTTATGACTAAAATTACTCTTTGTCTTTTTGCAAACAAGATTTATAGTATGACTGGTTCTAGATTTATGCCGTGTAGGCAGTTTAGAAAAGCGTCACGAGTTATCACACGTAGATTCGGTAGATTTATGCCGTGTAGGCAGTTTAGAAATCCCCAGTTTGAGGAGAAACAAAAGGATCAACGATTTATGCCGTGTAGGCAGTTTAGAAATTGCTGACGCACCGATTCAACAGAAACAACTGGATTTATGCCGTGTAGGCAGTTTAGAAATGTCCGAGCGAGCAGTGATTAACTCGCTTTAGGATTTATGCCGTGTAGGCAGTTTAGAAATCTGGATTCAAGATTTCGATTTAACTGTGTTAGATTTATGCCGTGTAGGCAGTTTAGAAATCAGCATGCGCCAATCGGACAAATTCATTGTCGATTTATGCCGTGTAGGCAGTTTAGAAATTTTGTATGAGCGCTAGTTGATACGCCTCCTAGATTTATGCCGTGTAGGCAGTTTAGAAAACTGCCGTTGGCATGCCGAATTTTTCCAGAAAGATTTATGCCGTGTAGGCAGTTTAAAAAGATACCGTTCCAAACGCTAATTCCTAAATCATCTTCTCTGCTGAAGGAAGCTAGCTATTCACAATCAAAATCCTGATAAACCGCTCTAGGGCGGTTTTTTATTGCTCAAATATTTTAAATAACCTACCATTACTTAAAAAGGAGAGGGTATGAAAAGAATAGCGTTGTTGTGTTTAGTTTGCTTAGCATTGTCTGGCTGTGATGATGATAGTGGTGGTAAAGTTACTAATGAGTTTTTGGTTGGAAAGTGGGATTGTAAATTAAAAAAATTCTTTGCTAAAAATGAGAATGGAAAACTTTCTGATTATGCAAAAGATGGTGAAATTATTTTTGTAAAGGAATATAAATTAGACCAAGGTAAACTATACTCAAAAAAAGATAATTCTAAAGATTGGGTATACATAGATCTAGATAATAGATATACGGGTAAAACTGATGTTATTCGTGACGATGGATTTCGCTCATTAAAAGTTACAACATTAATGACTAAAAAAAGTGATAATCAATACTTCATTAAGGAAGAATTTTTTTTAATGGAAAGAGATACTGATAACAAAAATAGATATGTATATAAAACAAACGCAGAAGGTCTGTGCACAAGAATAAAATAATCATCTATTGCCCCAAAAGCAATTCAAACTCGCTGGTGAGGGTATAATGTGTTTATTACAGTGTAGGCAGTTTAAAAATACGAAAAAGATGGAGGATGGTATTTAGTTGAGATTTATGCCGTGCAGGTAGTTTAGTAATGAAAGCGTAGATATTAATAAACTAGTAGCGCGTTCACTAGCGCATAGGCCGTTTAAAAATACTCATTTCATGCTGATATGATGTTGAATCGGATTTATGCCGTGTAGGCAGAGTTCCATTTGATAAATAATTTGAAGAATGGGATTTTGAACAGCAAAATTTGGCCAATAACGACTAAGTGTAAATGCTAAATTCCTATTTTCTTAACAAGCCTAGCGTGCATTGCTTTGCATGGTCAGTGCATGGACAAATTTTTCTGCAAAGAATTTGAACATCTGTACATAGTAAAGATGGTATTGACCAGATGAGTATCAGGACGATATTGATAATATGTACAGAAGGTTTGTGTAACCCCCCCTGTGCTAGTTGTTGTCTAAGTTGGGAATATAGTTAGCAAAGAATTAAATATCTGAACGCTAGTCACTAAAAAGTTGAGCGACAGTTTTTCTCAACTCCTTAAAACCCTAACGCCACTTTAACCCCAAGTACAATCAATATCACCCCTAATAACTTATCAATAACCGCTTGCAATTTAAAGTATCGACGTTGGACGACTTGGGTCTGGAAGATAAATACGACCAATGGCCACCAAAGTAAGGCTTCAAGCCAAATGATAGACGCAACCATAAATTTATCCATCATGGTTGAGTTAGCATTCAGAAGTTGGGTGAAGATAGCCAAAAAAAACAGCGTCGCTTTCGGGTTTAGTATGTTACATAACAATCCTTGCATAAACGCTTTTTTAGCCGTGACATTAATCGCTTGAGTCTGCTTGGTGACATAGGTGGTGCCACTACTCTTAGCTAGTAAGGCTTTAATACCTATCCATAACAAATAAGCGGCGCCGGCATAACGTAAGGTGTTATAAAGCCATGGGGTGGCACTAATTAACATGGCAATGCCGGCCACACAATAACACATATGAATGGCGATGGCGCTAATTACCCCTAAACAGGTCATTAATGCCATTTTTCGCGGGTAGCTTAAACTGTTTTTTAACACCAGAAAAAAATCGGGTCCGGGTGATATCATGCCTAAACAGCTAATGGTGATGACTAAAATTAAGGTATCGACGTTCATTTTTGCTCTTGTGCTGCATTATTTAAAGTGGCGATGTTTGCTTTATGTTGTTCAATAAACTGTTTTTTATCGAACTGTTCAGCAATTAAATAGTCGGTTAAAAATTTTGCATTGGTTTTAATTTGCGCACCATTTAAAATCAACCTAGGTAAGTCGATTTGGTAAATGGTTTGATTAGGGGATTTTTGAAGATCATCAATACTCGCATTAGTTAATAAGTAGAGTTTGCGCTCTTTTTCCGATAACTTTTTAACAGTTTCAGTGCCCGCACCCATCATTAGATGGTCAGGGAAGATGTAGAACACCGTGTTGTCTAGCATGCCTTGCTGTTTTAGCTGGTCGATAAATTGTCCTAAGTTGTAATCGAGCGATGCAGCCACAAAAGACATGTTGTCTTGTTTAGGGCTGATGACAGCAGTCATGCGATCATCATGAAAACCATTTGGTGCATGAGTTGAGACGGTCGAGATAAAAAGAGCAAAAGGTTTGTCAGTCTTTTTCATCTCTTGTATTTGCAGTTTGGCGATCTCTAAGATGTCTTTGTCGTATAGTCCAAATGGCGCATTCGGGTATTTGCCCGGGTAGGTCTTATCGGATACAACTTGCATGCCAAGCACTTCCGCAGTATGACCTATGCCTGCAAATTCAGGACCTGCCATCACGTAACGAGTTTGGTAGCCAGCTTGTTTTAGAACATCACCTAAGGTGACCAATTGGGTGGAGTTGGCGTTTTTTAAGGGGGATGTAGAGTGTTCACCGATTAAAAATGGTACTCCCGTCATATAGGTGTACATCGAGGCAGTGGTCCAAGTACTTCCCGCACTCATTGGCATATTAGGGAAGAAGGTATATTGTTGCTTAAGCTGTCTTAAATTTGGAGTGATATCAGCAAAATCTAAAAATCCTTGTTCAAAAGATTCTAATGATAATACGATAATATTTTTGCCTTGTTGGCTGTTAATTTGAGATTTTGCAACATAATCGTTCATGTTTAGCGCTTGTAAAGCTTGTTCAAAGGTTGCTTTTGGTGCGCAAGTGACTTGATAGATCTCATAAATGCGACTAATTGGACCATTATGATAACTAATAGAGGCAATGGCGATAACGGCTAATGGTAAACGCCATAGCAATCGACATTTATTGCGAAATAAGCTAGCTAATTTGCTAAGGATGAAGACTAATCCTAAAAAGACGACTATCACCAAAAGCGCTTGTAGTTTGAAGATGAATAAACCTTCAATAATATCATTTACATTTAAGTTGACGTAAAACTGATAATCAATAAATCCACCACTAAAATAAATTGAAGTCAGTTCCATCACAATGATGACAGTCATTAAGATGATGGTAAGTAGTTGCCATTTTTTTTGTTTAAAAAACGAAGCTAAGGTGATAGTTAAGATAAATAGTGGTAATACAATTAAAGTCGATAATGGCATAACGAAATAGACTCAGTTTAACTTAAAGTTGGAAAATCACATCAGTATATACTTTTTAAGCCGAAAAATAAAAATTGGACTGATGCAAAGTGTCCATAAATTGATTTATTTTAGTTAAGGAAATATTAAGGTGAGGATTTGATTATTTGCTATAACATTAATGATAATAATTATTGTTTGTTATTGATAATTGAAAGCATTAGCAATAAGATAGCAACAAATATTTTTGTAATGATGAAAGGTTTTGGCTATGTTGTTACGTAGATTTGCCGTTTTTTTGCTAATATCCTGTGTTTCCTATTGTTATGCAGATGTCACTTTACCTACACCACAAAAAAAAGAGGGTATGGGTTTATTTGATAGTCTTAAAAAACGCACTTCAACGCCGGGTGGCGGATTCCCAACTGGTATGCTATCAGACGATGAACTTTCAAACGTACTTTGGGCGGCCAGTGGCTTAAATCGTGGTAAAAACGGTTGGACTGTGCCGATGGCAAGCGGTAAGCCACCTTATGTCCGCCTGTATGTTGCCAGTGATAAGGGGAGCTTTGTATATGAATGGGAAGGTCATTATCTTCGTGAAATCAATAAGCAAGATATTCGAGGTGAAGTTGGTAAGCAAAACTTTACTAAGCGTGCTCCTTATATTTTAATTTTTGTCTCTGATGGCGATAGTCTTAAAGATTATGATGCGCAACAAGCCAATGATTTTAGCCAAATTGCTGTTGGTGCAATGAGTCAAAATGTTTATTTATCGGCAGCCGCATTAAAACTTAGCACACGTTATATCCATTCAATCAATCCTGAGTTTATTAATCAATCATTGCAATTGCCAGAAAACAGCAAACCAATAGGAATAATGTTGTTAGGAAAATAGAGGAGCAGTAAGTGAAAAAGTATCTAACTTTAGTTGTACTTCTAATTGCAAGTTTAGCGATTTTTAGTTCCCCTTCTTATGCGACCGAAAAAAAATATGAAAGTTGGAATGCAATTATTGATGAAATGGATATCATACTTAATGATGCCTACAATATCTATTTTATGAAAGACATCGAGGGTGCTAAAGCCCGCGTGAACAATGCCTACTTCGGGTTTTATGAAAAACATGGTGTTGAGCGAGCAGTAATGTCATATATTTCAGGTAAACGTGGTACAGACACCGAATATCAATTCGCAAAAATAAAACGTTTAATGACGCAAAACTCACCGAATAAGACAGTACGTGCCGAAATTGACGTTATTTTAAAAATGCTACATGAAGATGCCAACGAATTAGATGGTAAAAAAGAGAGTGGTTGGAGTGTCTTTTTAGCATCGTTTATCATTATTTTCCGTGAAGGATTGGAAGCGATACTCGTTATTGCAGCTATCTCTGCTTATCTTGTGCGTTCCAATAATAAACCGATGCTTAAAGTGGTTTATCTAAGCAGTTTGTTTGCAGTGTTTGCTAGTGTTTTAGCGGCGATTGCGTTACATACTGTGGTGGGGTTAAGTGGAGCTAATCAAGAAATTATGGAAGGCGGAGCCATGTTATTGGCTACCGTGGTGCTATTTTTTATTAGTAATTGGATGTTGTCTAAGTCGGAATCCGAGGCTTGGAAGAATTATGTAGAAGGTAAGGTGCAAAGCGCGGTTTCAACTGGTAGTAGTTTTGCTTTAGGATTTGCAGCCTTTTTAGCGGTATTTCGTGAAGGTGCGGAAACCATTATCTTCTATCAAGCTATGCTAGCCGACGCGAAAGAGCATATGGATATGGTTTGGTATGGCTTGGGTGTCGGTACAATTGTTTTAGCCTTTGTCTTTGTGATTATCCGTTTTGGTACGGTTAAATTACCACTCAGACCGTTCTTTATTTGTACCAGTGCATTAATGTATCTAATGGCGATCGCTTTTGCCGGTGGCGGTGTAAAAGAGTTACAAGAAGCGGATATCATTCCTGTTACACCGGTCGATTTTGTTCATTCAGTGGAAATTCTAGGTATATATCCAACTTTAGAAACATTAATTCCACAATTGTTTATGGTCGTGGTGGTGATTTTGTCAGTTATCTATTACCGAAGACATACTATTAAAAATACAACAGATAATTTAAATTGATTACATTAAATGATTCGTTCTTAAATCAAACTGTAATTAAAAATTTGGTAGTAATTGTGATTAATTGATCATTATTTTATTGATTAATTATTGAAATATAAAACTATTTGTTAAAATAAAATTAAGGAGTTTCAATGAAAAAATTATTAATCTCTGCGGGTATTTCATCAATACTTGCACTTTCATCTATGGCCTATGCTGCTGCACCGGCACCAGGAGAAGAAAAAGGTTTTGAAGAGTTCCCAATCGGTGATGAAGTAACAGTTGGTCCTTTACATATCGGTGCGGTTTACTTCCAACCTGTTGATATGGAACCTGCCGGTATGGGTGGCTTACCTGCGTCTAAATCTGATATGCATATCGAAGCTGATATTTCAGCTGCTGAAGGTAATAAATTAGGTTTTGGTGCTGGTGATTTTGTACCTTACTTAACTGTAAAATATAAAATCCAAAAAGAAGGCAGTGATAAAGCTATTGAAGGTACATTTATGCCAATGAATGCATCTGACGGTCCTCACTATGGTAACAATATTAAATTAGATGGAGCTGGTAAATATAAAGTCACCTTTACTATTGAAAACCCTGAAAAACAAGGTTATTTATTACATGTAGATAAAGAAACTGGGGTTGAAGGTCGTTTCTGGTCTAAACCAATCGAAGTTTCTTGGGACTTTGACTTTATCCCGCGTGCATGGTAATTATTAATTTAATCATTAAATAATTTTGTACTTAAGGCGAGTGTAAAAGCTCGCCAATATACGTTGTAATCGTTAGGCAATCATTATGCTCCAATATCTTATCAATATTACCGATAACACTTTTGTACCAGTAATTATGTTTGCATTAGTTAGTGCGGCATTTGTTCAATCAAGTAAAAAATATCTTGTAACTGGTTGTGTATTGGGGATGATAGCCGCACTGGTTTATGCAATATTAAAACGAAATACGGGTTTTGCTGTTCGTGAATTTTATGATCTTGGTGTGATTATTGGTTGGTGCATCATTGCCATTCCATTGCTTATCTGTTTATCGTTTAAAAAATCATTATTTCTTAATTCATTATTACTGGTAATTGCCACTGGTCTTATCACCGCACAGTGCCTACCGAATATTTTACTCTATCCATTTGAATTTGATGTTGGCATGGAATCCATATTCAATAATGACTATCTGTTTAAATGGGTGGGTTATGGTTTTGCTTTAGTAGTTTGTGTTTTGATTGGGTTGTTTGTCTATCGCCTTTGTGCTCGATTTTCAACTCGATTCGTTACTGCCATTACTACATTGGCAATTATTATCTTCACTGCGCAAAACGCTGTTAATTTGCTTCAAATCCTGATTGTGAGACGATTTATCTCGCCACAAAAATGGATGATGGAATTAGTGATTTTTATTTTAGCGCATGTCAATTTGTTTACCTTTATTTTTATGGCTTTGGTGTTATTACTAAGTATTTTGTTGTATACCAAATCCAAAACTACCTCGTTAGTTGGTAGTAATCCAGCCCAAGTACGTAAATTAAAAGCAAGGTTACGTGGTGATCGTCGTACCTCATTATTATTAATGGCTGGCATTGCCATAACTGCTTATACCGTTACTCGCGCACGTTATATTTTTGAAAAAGGGGTGGAATTAACTCCGGCTGAACCTGTGACACCAAATGCCGATGGTTTGATTGTGATTCCGTTAGATAGAGTCAATGATGGCAATTTACACCGTTATGGTTATCAAGCGACTGATGGCACATTAGTTCGATTTATTGTGATTAAGAAAAGTGAAAATGCTTACGGTGTCGGTTTTGATGCTTGTGATATTTGTGGTGCAAGTGGTTATTATCAACGCGGTAATCAGGTTGTCTGTATTTTGTGTGATGTAGTGATGAATATTGCGACGATAGGTTTTTCCGGCGGTTGTAATCCGGTGCCACTTAAATATGAAATTTTAAATGGTAATATGATTATTCGGCCAGCTCATCTTGAAGCGGAAAAGAGTCGTTTTAAGTAACAGTGAAAAAAGGAAGAAAATATGTTTCGTAGAATGTTACTTAGTGTGTTAGTTCGTCAAAAAAAGAAGCTATTTTTAATTGCCTTAACTGTTGCTTTGGGTGTTTCACTAGCGACTGCCATGTTAAATGTCATGTTTGATGTCGGTGATAAAGTTAATCAAGAATTAAAAGCTTATGGCGCTAACTTAAACATTGTGCCAAAAGGTGCGGCGTTGGTGAATGAGTTATATCAACTAGATGACAAACAAGATGCGATTCAATATATTAAACAAGATGATTTAGTGAAGATTAAAATGATCTTTTGGGCGTATAACATCGTTGATTTCGCCCCTTATTTAACAACCCAAGTTATGGTTAATGGTAAACCAGTCACACTAGTTGGAACTTGGTTTAATAAACATTTGACAATTCCCACTGGTGACGAAGTGGATACCGGAATGTTAGCTATGAAGTCGTGGTGGTCAATTGAAGGCAACACCATGAAAGATGATAATTTGCAAGGTGTAATGGTAGGTGAGGCTATTGCCAAGCAATTGAATCTCAAATTGGGTGATAGTATTGAGTTAACATCATCCACCCAAAAAATCACCCTAACAGTGAATAATATCTTCCATAGTGGTGGGGTTGAAGATAACGAGCTTTATGTTTCATTGCCAGTTGCGCAAAACTTGGCAAACAAAGTCGGTTTGGTTGAACGGGTGGAAGTGAGTGCACTCACCACGCCAGAAAATGATTTAGCCCGAAAGGCGGCGCAAGATCCTAATAGCTTATCACGAACCGAATGGGATACTTGGTACTGCACCGCTTATATCAGTTCGATTGCCTATCAGTTAGAGGAGTTAATGCCAGATGTTCGGGTAAAAGCGATAATGCAAGTAGCCGAATCTGAAGGATCTATCTTACAAAAAACTCAACTATTAATGTTATTGTTAACCATCTTATCATTAATCTGTTCGGCACTCGCAATATCTAACCTAGTGACCGCCAATGTGATTGAACGCAGTACTGAAATCGGGTTATTAAAAGCATTAGGCGCCACCAATACCTCGGTGGCGATGTTGATTCTTACCGAAATACTAATCATCGCGTTATTGGGGGGAATAGTCGGTTATTTTATCGGTCTTGGCTTTGCGCAAATTATTGGCCAAACCGTATTTGGTTCATTCGTTGAGCCTAAGATGATTATTGTCCCATTGGTATTAATTATGGTAAGTCTGATTACATTGTTAGGTAGCATGCCTGCATTGCGTATTATGATGTTTTTACGCCCAACCGATGTGTTACATGGTCGGTAAGTGAGGCTAACAGATGATGAATAAAAACCAACGCTTTATTTTAAAAACACTATTTAGCTCGCTAATTCGCCGTCGTTCTCGAATTGCTATTGCTTTACTCGGTGTCGCTATTGGGGCAACGGTGCTACTAGGTATGGTAACCCTTTGCTATGATATTCCAAGACAAATGGGGCAAGAGTTTCGCTCTTATGGTGCTAACTTATTGTTGATGCCGGCCAATAATCAATCCACTATGCCAATGACTGAAGTGAAAAAAGCCGTTGATCTGTTACCGTCAGATAAAGTATTAGGCGTGACACCGTTTCGTTATGATTCCATCCGCAGTAATCAACAACCGTATACTATTGTTGGTACGCAGTTTGATCAGGTTAGCAAAACTAGCCCGTATTGGAAAATAGAAGGCGAACTACCCAAAAATCCAAATGAAATTATGATCGGCACCGATATCGCCCAATTTGCTAAACTTAGCATTGGTAGTACGATGCCGATTTCAGGAAAATCTAAAGAGAATTCTCGCTTTGATGAAGAGTTAACCATTACCGGTATTGTCAAAACCGGCCGTGCTGAGGATAACTTTATCTTTATTGATCTAAACGATCTTGAAACACTACTTGAAGAGCGCAATCAAGCCGAAGTAGTTGAAATCAGTATTATGGCAACACAAGATGAATTACAGCGCTATATTCAAACCATTAAAGAACACTCCAACACAGTTGAACCACATCTTATAAAATGGGTAACGCAATCTGAAGCGTCGGTACTAGGTAAACTCTCCTCTTTACTTTATTTGGTAACGCTTGTGGTGTTAATTTTGACGATGATCTGTGTGGCCACTACCATGATGACTGTCGTCATGGAACGGCGTAAGGAGATCGGCCTGAAAAAAGCTATCGGCGCAACCAATAAGAGTATTGCCAAAGAGTTTTTAGCTGAAGGGCTGATCTTAGGTATTATTGGTGGTGTTATCGGTGTGATTTGTGGTCTGATTTTTGCTCAAGTGATCAGCGCCAATGTTTTTGGACGCTCAATTGTAGTTGAATTTTATCTGATACCTACAACGATTGTTATTTCGGCGGTGGTAACCATTATTGCGTGTTTGATTCCAGTAAAACGTGCGCTTGAAGTTGAACCAGCATTAGTTTTACGTGGTGAATAGGATAGTTAAGTATGAATATGCTCGAAGTGAATAATGTATCTAAAATCTATGGCTCATTACATGCCTTATCAGAAGTTAACCTAACAGTTGAAGAGGGCAAATGGTTATCCATCATGGGGCCATCAGGTAGTGGGAAAACCACATTAATGAATATTATCGGTTGTATGGATAAACCGTCACTCGGTTCGGTAATTTTAGATGGACAAGATATCACTCAACTTTCATTACCACAATTAACCGAAATTCGCCGTGATAAGATTGGCCTAATCTTCCAACAGTTCCACCTTGTCTCTTATTTAACTGCATTAGAAAACGTGATGGTGGCGCAATATTATCACAGCATGGTGGATGAAAAAGAAGCCCTACTGGCATTAGAACGGGTGGGGCTCGCCGCACGGGCTAAACACTTACCGCGCCAATTATCGGGTGGTGAACAGCAACGGGTCTGCATCGCTAGAGCATTAATTAACTATCCAAAACTGATTTTAGCTGATGAACCAACCGGCAATTTAGATGAAAGCAATGAAGCAATGGTCATGAACTTACTACATCAGCTTCACGCAGAAGGAAGCACAATCATCGTAGTTACGCATTCACCGGAAGTATCTAAACATGCGCAAACCACGGTGGTCCTTGAACATGGAAAAGTAGCAAGTATTATCAATAATTAATGATTAAAAGGTCTCTATTTATGAAAAATCGTATTATTACATCAGTATTGTTTATGTTAATCGGCTTACTACTTATTTTATTTCCGCTCTATATTTTACCTGTCTGCCCACTGCCAGATATACAAGCGATGCCGGCTAGCTCTGCAATGCCAGCGGAAGCCATACACGCAGCCCCAATGGTTGGTGATGGCCATATGCACAGTACGCCGGGCAAAATCATGAAATGCTTTTGGGCATCAAGGGCGGAAATTGGTATTGGTAGTTTAGTGATTGCTATTGGTTTGCTGATGTTATTTAGTCGATCACTACTTGTGCGTATGGGGTTAAGCATGGCATTAGCTTGCACCGCAGTACTAGCTGCTGCGATTCCAACCATTTTAATCGGTGTATGTGGTAACGAAATGATGCGTTGCAATATGGGGGCTAGACCGGCATTGGTTTTATTGTCCTTGGTCTTGGCGATTGTTGCTATCATCAATGTATGGTATTTAAATAAACAAGCTAAACGTTGGTAACTATTATTTGTAAATAGCATTTAGTAAAGAGCATTAACCAGCGTTAACATCCACTAGACAATAACGAGAAATAAAACATGCAAGAAATAACTATCGCGAATTTAGCATGGCGAAACATTCAACGACGACCATTTCGTAGTTGTTGTTTGATAATCATTATTATGCTTTTTTCCGCTACGCTATTTGGTGGTAGTGTGTTAATGAAAAACCTAAGCTTAGGGATTTCAGGCATGGCTAATCGTTTAGGGGCAGATATTATGGTAGTGCCTTATGGTTATGAAAAAAATCTTGAGGTGGCGTTATTACGTGGCGAACCAAGTAGTTTTTATCTGAAGGCTGACTTGATTGATAGAATCAAAGTAATCAAAGGGGTTGAAGCTGTCTCCCCCCAACTGTTTATCGCTTCGTTGAGTGCTGGTTGTTGTACGTCTAAAGTACAACTAATTGGTTTTGATCAACAAAGTGATTTTGTAATCAAGCCTTGGTTACAAACGCAGTTAAGCCAACCCTTGACCGACCAACAGGTTGTGGTGGGTAGCAAAATTACCTCAAATGTGGGTGACGAAATTAAGTTTTTTAATCATTCCTTTAAAATTGCCGCTAAAATGGATAGCACAGGGATGGGGTTTGACACTTCAGTTTTTATGACCATACCTGCCGCACAATCACTGATGAAAGCAGCCAATTTAATTGAGGGCGATACTGATCACTTTGTTAACTATGTATCATCAATTTTTGTTAAAGTCGATCCTGATTATCAACCTAAAGATGTTGTTAATCAGATGATGCCGAAATATGCCATCGACTACAATATTGATTTTGTGATGACTAAAGGCATGTTGAGTAATATCTCTAAATGGCTTAATGGCTTTTCAACCATTGTTTACAGCTTATCGGCAATATTTTGGCTGCTGGCGATTATTGTGATCTTTGTGATATTTTCTTCCTCACTTAATGAACGTAAACGCGAAATCAGCTTATTACGTATTTTAGGGGCTTCACGTAGTGATTTGGTTAAAATGTTACTGCGAGAATCACTAATCATTAGCGCCTTAGGTGGTATTGTGGGCGTTGTGATTGCCGGTGTCTTAATTTATGCCTTTAGCTTATTAATTTGCCAATCAATTGGCTTGCCATGCGTAAATATTTCCATAACAGATGGCTTAATTTATGCATTATTGGTATTTTTGCTGACGTTAATTATTGGTCCGCTGTCAAGTATCTATTCGGCATTATCATTGACTAAATTTGATACTTATCAAACATTAAGAGAGGGTGAATAATGTTATTGGAAGTCAAAAACCTTCGTAAAGATTATAAACGAGCAACGCAACAATTCTCGGCAGTAAATAATATCAGTTTTTCAATGGATCAAAACGACTTTATTAGTATCATGGGAAAATCAGGCAGTGGTAAAACCACACTACTTAATATGATTGCTGGGTTATTAACGCCAACACAAGGTAAAGTTACCATTAACGGTACTAATTTATTCGAACTCGATGATAAACAGGTATCGGCATTTCGTAATCAATACCTTGGATATATTCCACAAGGTAGTAGTTTATTACCTAACTTGACTGCACTGGAAAATATTCGCTTACCGTTTTCTCTAACTAAACGTGAAAACCAATCAAGTTTAAATTATGCGTTGCAACTGCTTGAAAAAGCTCAAATCAGTTATTTAAAGGATGCTTATCCAGCCAATATGTCGGGCGGTGAAATGCGCCGAATTGCTATTTTACGGGCGCTAATTTGCCAACCACAACTGGTGATTGCCGACGAACCAACCAGCGATCTTGACGAGGAAAGCTCTGCACAAATTATGGCGTTATTAACCGATATTCACCAACAAGGCACTGCACTGTTAATTGTTACTCATGATAATGATGTAGCAAGTTATAGCCAAAGAAGGCTAAAAATGTCTTCAGGTCGATTAATCGATTAGTTTGCACTAATGATATCTTTAGTAATTATAACAATAGTGGATTACAGCCCATATCAATCATGATTTTATTTAATTTTATCAACGGTAATCCGACTAACGAATTAATATCGTCACCTTCGAGTTTATCAAACAGCGTAATGCCTAACTCATCACATTTAAAACTACCAGCACATTGTAATGGCATCTCTTTAGCGATATAAGCTTCAATTTCTGCATCAGTTAATCGGCGAAAAGTGACCTTAAATGGTTCACAAATTGTTTGCGATTGATCGGTACGAGTATTAATCACTGTCATTCCCGTATAAAAGTAAAACGCTTTGCCACTGCTGTTTTTTAATTGTTGCTTGGCGTTTTCAATGGTATGTGGTTTACAAACAATCTGCCCATCCAAAACACCGACTTGGTCGGAGCCAATAATCAAACTATCAGGATAGTTTGCCACTAATGACTGCGCTTTAGCATTAGCCAATCGCACCACTAACTGCTTTGCACTCTCGTTTGCAAGGGGTGTTTCATCACAAATTGGTGGCACACATTCAAAAGGAATAGCTAATTTTTCCAGTACTTTTTTACGTGATAGTGATGTCGAGGCTAGGATAATTCTCATTTTAACTGTTCTCTTAAAATCCATGCGGGAAGATGAGCATTAAAACCGATATGAGCGTAATAATCAACAGTTTGTGGTGCTGCAAGTAATGCAATCGTATAGCGATTATCAATATGATTTTCGATAGTTTTTATCAATTGCTTACCAATATCTGGTTTGATACCTCCTCGTCAACTGCCAAATCAGTTAAATAAGTTATGTAAACGAAGTTATTTAAACAGCGAGCAATTGCGATTAGCTTTGAGCCATTTTATACGCTAATTACTAAATTAACATTGTTTGATACTTGAAAACGAGATTTTTCATCTATTGGTCTACGTTCACCTAACGAACAACGACGCTATAATAGCGTCGCGTGTCCTAATGTCGATTTGATATCATGGTCAGAAATAATATTTGCCATAATTGATTATTGTCATGATTTTGCAAAAAAATATTTCAATCTTTTAAATTCGCGTTAGGATATTAATATTGGATTTAATGTGAAAATAGTATCATACTAAACCAATACCATTGGTGTTTACCAGTTAGAATGATAAAGCCAAATTTTAATATTGTGTGGAGGAGTTGTTATGTACAAAAAAATATTAGTACCAATTGATGTGCTTGAAGATGCTCTAACTCAAAAAGTGATCCCTCATGTTGAGTGTTTAGCAAAATTATCCAATGCCCAAGTTATCTTCTTTCATACCTTACCAGTAGCATCAGCTATCGTAAATGCCTACTCATTTGGTTTTGATGAGTTTAAAGATCAGGCGACAGTACAAACAGAACAGTGGTTAAATAGCCTAATTGATTCAATTGATTTACCGCGGGATAGTTTATCTTTTTCAATTGCTTTTGGTAACCCAAGAGATGAGATTTTGCGTTTAACCGAAGAGATTGAGCCAGATTTGATTATTATCGGTTCAAGACGCCCTAATATCTCTACCCATTTATTGGGATCAAATGCTTCTGGTGTGGTGCGAGGAGCAAAAACATCGGTGTTAGTTGTACGTTAGTTGTACATAAATTTTAATCCATGGTGATGAATGAATAGTATGATTTTTAGGAATATTTTTTATAGTTTATTCATCTTAGTTAGTTTTTTGTAAATGCTGACGTATTTAATCGTCAGTATATTTCGACATTTACTATTTAGAATATTGGTAGTTTTGAAAACTCGTTATTTATCAAAATTACAACTAATTCAATTATTCTTCCACATGGATTTTGTAATGATAACAAATGTCCTACAGACGGTCAGGAAATACAATCTCCGGGACATCATGATATTTTTAAACTTGTTCTTGAGATATATTTATCAGGATCAAACTTTCTTCATCCAGAGTTATATGATGGTACGAATGCGATTAGGGTAGACATTTGTATTACAGATGGTCGTTGTATTCATGGAATTATGGAGAGTCTGATGATAAAGAAATGATACTTTTTTATAATAAATGAAACAAATACGAATTGGTAAAAGTGAATTATCAATTCTAGCCTATCATTATGGATAAATAGAATAAATAAAAAAATTTAAGTATTTTTTGTCCCTTTTTAGTATGCCCGTAAAATTGGGTGAGCCTATTCGTAATAATATTACAATAATGAAGTTTGATAGAGATGGTATTACTGAAATTGTTTTGAAAAATTGTCACAGTCAGATAATAAAAAAATATTTTGATTTAACTATCGAGAAAATAAACAGAGTGGGTCGCATTTCTGTATCATTATCTGAAAAAAGTTCTGAACAATCATTCAGAGTTTATATCAGGATTGATACTGATATTTTTTTATCAAAAATGGCGTTAGATAATATTCAAAAAATTTTGTCTTGTTTGATTAATTTGTTAATTTGTATATTAAGTTTAATGATAATTATTTAATCGATAAAACTATTGCAAGTCAAATAATCAATATAGTTTCAATATATACTTTTTTTAGATTAGATAGAGAGAATAGATACTGATGAAAATTAAAAATATCGATCATTTTGTCATTACTAGTCATGATCTCACTAAAAGCATTGCCTTTTAGCAAGATATATTAGGATTAAAACATATCGAACGCGACGGGCGCCATGCTTTTGTCTTTGGTAATCAAAAGATTAACATTCATGCCAAAAAAGGCGAATTTCAGCCAGCAGCATTACATCCAGAATATGGTAGCCAAGATTTTTGTTTAATAGTTGAAGACGATATTGAGAGCGTAAAAAAAGAGATTATAAAAAAAGGTTATCCAATTGTAGAAGGGATCGTTGATCGACACGGTGCTAAAGGTAATATCAAAAGTCTCTATCTAAGAGACCCAGATGGAAACCTTGTTGAACTAGCTAATTATTGCAATTAAGTTAATATTTGCCCACTTAAAGTCAGGGAAAAATTGAGAAAAGGTCTTTTTGTCGGCATCAATTTATTAAAATTTATAATTATACTAATTGGTTAAATTATTAAAACTTGATTAAATCTAAATGATATACACTATACTGCTAAAAACTTTAGTAATACACTTTTTGCTGTTAATAACGTGCTTAAAAAATCAAAATCTCGTTCTCAATAATAACCACTAATTTTAACCACTAAAACAAAATTTACCTTGTCAATACGCTATAGCTAATGATACGTAACCAAAGAAGTTATTTCCTGTTGGAATAAGGATTAAGTCATCTATTTTTTATATTCTTTTTTATTTTTCTTTACGAAAGTTAACAATTAAACTTAAAAAAATATTGCATCGTGTTTTTTCAGTCACTATAATTTTCATATCGTTTAATGCAAACGAAAATATCTAAATAATTAACATTAAATTTAAAATAAATCAAAGGTCTAATTGACAGGAACGTCGAAATGCATTATAATTTTAAACACGCAACACGCAACACGCAACCTGCCCAACCTATAATTTAATTTCGTCAAAGTTAAGTTCTCAACGTTTATTTTTCACCATAATTTATTTTTTATCGAAGTTATACATAAATTCGCGAAATTTTGCGCGATCCTTTCTTCAATCCTTTTTGTCTCGGCAGATCTTTTTAAAGTTATCGTTTAGCTTGTTGCTAATAACTTCTTATACCAGCCACGCATTAACGACTAAAACATCAAATCCTATATATGGTAATGCGCCATATTTAACGTTTGATGGAGGTCAAACTCGAGTGACTGATACTGGCGGGCTTCTTTGGATAAGCTTATCAGATGGTACTAAATATACCCCAACAACGAATAATTCAAGCCCATCAACTCCTATTAAATTGCCTGAGGATTATCAGCGTTTTACAGATATTGATATGATGGTACCAACTGATACCAACGAAATTGGTTTAAATGCTCTCATCGGTCAACCATATAATTATTGGGGTGATGATGATGGTGATGGTCGGGATCCAAGTGGTGTAATTATTACTGGAAATTTAAGTTTAACTATCTTTGATAAAAATAATCAATCTGTCGCTCGTAGCGAGATATTAGATATTTGTAAAGCACCATATAAATTAGTTTTATCGAGTACAGGAGGTTCATTAACTACTCTTTATGGTTTACCTAAAAGTAGTAGTTTTAGTCCCAGTAATGTTACTTATTTTATCAATCCTCGAACAAAAGCTACTGTCTGCTTTGCTAAACCAAATTTATATTTAAATATGGATGATTATGCTGGCCCTGCTTCTATATGGGATTCTAATAAAGGTTTTCTTACACAATCACTTTTGCCTTCTTCATATGGTTTAAATTTCCCAACTACTGGCGCTGATGGATTGGATTTTTATTTAGATATAGGTGGAATTGGTCGACTAAATTGGGAGCCAGTTTCACCTAATGGTGATATTACTGCGATTATGACATCTAATGACTCTGGTACAAGTGTTCGCGTTCTTTTGAAGGGGCCTGTAGCCAAACCTTTGCAATGGAGCACTGATGATCCAAGAAGTTTAGGAAGTATACCCAATCCGACATTACCTCAGACATTTGAGTTAGTTGGTCGAAATAGTAGTGGTGATGCAGTCGTAAAATATGGTTTTCAGTTAAAGCAATGGTTTGTCAACCGTGGTATTTCTTATTACAGTTTATCTAGCACATCATCTTGGTGTGCTAATATTGGATACCGTATACCTAATGTAAAGGATTTAACTAACGCTTCCTGTCAAGGAGTTAATTCGAGTCCTCTCTGTGAAGGTTCAGTCGGTGCTACACCTTCATCACCTAATGATTTTTATCGACGCCACATTGGAGCAGGTTTTTTTACGGAGTGGGGTTATATGTACAACTATGCTGGCGCCAACTTTAATGCCAGTGGGCCCCCAGGCGCCGGATATTGGACGATTGATACGATGCATGATAGCATTTTTGTCGTTGGCTCAAATGATGGTCACATTGGTGGTAATAGCCTTGACGGCATAGGTAGCGGACTTTGTGTCTATCCTTAAATCCTATTCCTTAGTTCTGGCTAGAGAAGAATAGAAGGTTAAAATATAATTAATTCGCTAGGGAATAGTTGCTTTGAAAAGGCAATGACTTTGACGATGTGACAAGTTAAAGCGATTTTCGGTGTAACAACTAGTTAATTATCCACCCCAACTGGGGCGGGTTTATTTTTGAGGAATAAGCTCAATGGCGTAAAAAATTTGAGAAATATTTTTTATTCGGGTGTAAATTTATTAAAATTTATATTTATGCTAATCGTCCCAATAGTGGCGTATTTATTTTGTTGAGTGGTATTTTTTACAGTAAAAAACTTTCGAAACTAGTTTTTCACGGTGTAAATTTATTAAATTTTATAATTGTTTCAATTGTCTATATTTTTAAAACTTGCTTGAAAAAATCAAATTTATGCCAGAAAATTTATCCGCATTTTGCTCCTCCGCTAACGTAGTGACTGCATGCTCACCTTAACCTATCGTTTGGTGTTAATGTAACGATCTGTTTCAGCTTATCAAATATCAGGCCTGTTTCTAAGTCGTTACTAATTTTACCAAACCAGTAACTAACGCTCATCCAACTTAATTGAAAACATAAACATTTTTATTTCCAATAGATTGAGTTTATTTTTGTGATACAAAAAACGTTCCATATAAAAGTTGAAGTATCAGTTTTTTAGGTGAATAAATTCACCACATGTTATAATCATGTTTAATTATAATTAACTCTGTAAATATGATGAATATTAGTACAATTGATAACCAATTAAATGAAAAAATGGTGCTTATTTTTAAAGCATTATCTGATCCGGTTAGAATAGAAATAATTAAATATTTAAAAAGTATAGGAACAGAGGTTATCTGTGGTGAAATTGGTCAAGCAGTTGGTATTAGTAAACCCTCAGGAACTTATCATTTTAGGTTATTACAACAAGCAGAATTAATTAACGTAAGAAAAAGTGCTAGGGAAAAATATGTATGGCTTAATAAATCAACATTTGATAAATATGTTACCGGGTTTTTTGATAATCTTTAAAATACTCAAATATTGATTTATTGTTGAATTTATCGCTTTGATTTTATCAAATATTATTTTTTATCCCTTGCTGTTAACCTTATTGAAAAAACTATTCCTAATAATGATATCAGACCAGACGTAATAATAACTGCATCAAATCCTTCGGCAAAAGCTGTTGAATTAGTGGTTCCGCCGAAAATATTGAATACAATTACGCATATTGTGGTACCTATTGCGCCACCAAATAAGCGAAATATATTGTATATTCCAGATGCTTTCCCTAAATATATTGGTTCGACAGCGCTTAACACCGCTTTTTGCAGAGCCGGTCCTGCCATCGAAAGTCCCATACCAGCGATCATTAAAGGTATTGCCATTGCTATATATGAATCAGTTGCATTAAATAAAAAAATAATTAATAGATAACCGATCCCCTGTAAGAATAATCCTAATGTTGCAATAATCCTTTCGCCAAATCTATCTACAGCACTGCCTGCAAAAGGTGCGATAACGACTAATGTTGCTGTCCAAGGTAATAATTGTAATCCCGCCACTAGTGGATTAACGTTTTCTATTACTAAAAAAAATTGTGGCAAAAAGAATAACACGCCAAACATCGAGGCATATAATAAAAAAGTCGCAATGTTACCATTAGTGAATACCTTGGTGCGAAATAGTCTTAAAGGAATCATAGGGGTAGAACTTATTTTTTGCCTAACAATAAATAAAATAGCTAGTGCGAGGCTAGATAATCCGGTAATAATCGTTATAACGTGTGTGGTATTTGTGGTTATGGTGGATAATGACCATATTACCCCGGCAGAAGAGATGGCAATAAGCAGAATATCAGTAAAGTTCAACTTATCATCCTTACCTTTACTTTCAGGTAATAAATTATGAGCAAAATAGATTGTTATTATTCCAATAGGCAAATTAATCCAAAATATCCATTGCCATGATAAAGTTGCGACAATAAATCCGCCTAAAACTGGCCCAACAATTAGTGCCAAACCACCAATGCCACTCCATATTCCTAAAGCTTTTCCACGTATATCAACGGGTAATGAATGTGTTAGAATTGCCATGGACATTGGCGTCATAACACAAGCACCAACAGCCTGTATCATTCGAGATATAATTAATAAGGTAATACTAGTCGATAAAGCACAAAATATAGAAGCAATAGTGAAAATGGCAATACCAATCAGATAGACTTTTTTTCTGCCTATTTTTTCGCCCAGTGATACACCAACCAGTAGTAATGCCGCTATGG
Source organism: Gilliamella apicola (assembly GCF_003202915.1). Classification (GTDB taxonomy): domain Bacteria; phylum Pseudomonadota; class Gammaproteobacteria; order Enterobacterales; family Orbaceae; genus Gilliamella; species Gilliamella apicola_Q. Next base: position 895,529 of record NZ_QGLP01000005.1, on the reverse strand, counting down.
TTATATTATAAATGTTCAACAACCACTGTAATAAATTTACCGATATTTGAAAATCATTTCTTATGGCGGTAGTAGCTGTGGTAACTATCATTGAATCGATCATTGACATGAAAAATCCTAAAGAAGTTAAAATAATGATAGCTGATGAATTAACCTTTCTTTCTTGCATATTGTCAACCTCCTGCTTGGCTATATTGGGCAAAATAATTTCCTTAATTTAGTTTTTTTAATCTATTAGGCTATATGGTATCTAACTTATTTGAGTTTACAGTTTAATAGTTCATTAGTTATTTAACTATTTTACCATTTAAATAAATAAAAACAAACCGAATAACCGATAGCTAATTGCTAAGATAAATTTGATTCAATTATTATTGAAGATGCAAGAATTTACCGCCTTTCGGCGGTATTTTATGCTTGATGTTTAACGATGAAGCAGCAGTGGATCTGTTTATTGCGTTTAAAATCGAGTGATAAGGTTTTATCGGTGATATCTTGAAATATCAACCCCAGTTTTTGCATACCGTCGCTATCCATTTTGAAGCCTCGTTTATTGTTTGAGAAGACAATCACACCGTTTGGTCTCAATAATCGCTTTAAATCATCCATTAATTTAAGATGATCACGCTGAACATCAAAGGTATAATTCATCCGTTTAGAGTTGGAAAATGTTGGAGGATCGATAAAAATCAAATCAAATTGTTCATCTGCCTGTGATAAATAGAGCAAGCAGTCGGCTTGAATCAATCGGTGTTTTTTTCCGGTTAAGCCATTTTGTTTTAAATTACGATCAGCCCACTCTAAATAGGTGCGTGACATATCAACGGTCGTGGTTGATTTTGCGCCACCAAGACCGGCATAAACGGTTGCGCTACCTGTGTAGGCAAATAGATTTAAAAAGTCTTTACCCGCGCTCATTTGAGCGATCATTTTTCTGGCTAAGCGGTGATCCAAAAATAAACCGGTATCTAAATAATCGACCACATTAACCCAAAACTGCGTTTTGTGCTGATTAATAGGATATTCATGGACTAAGAAGTAATCCTGTTTTTGCCCGAGTTTTTGATATTGTTGTTTGCCTTTTTGCTTTTCGCGAGTTTTTAGTACCAATTGGTCGGCAGTTAATTCCAGTACCGACATAGTGGCATTAATAATATCAAATAGTCGTTGTCGCGTTTTTTGCGGATCAATATTTTTTGGCGCGGCATATTCTTGTATCACAATTTTGTCTTTATAACGATCGATGGCCACGTTATATTCAGGTAAATCTGCATCGTAAAGGCGATAACATTCAAGTTGTTCTTGGCTTGCCCATTTTGCAAATCTTTGGCAATTTTTACGTAGGCGATTGGCAAAATCGGCTGCGGGTAAATTTGGTGACGTAACCGACTTATCGACTTGACGATCAGCAATGGTATAATTTTTTTGTACACAATCTAAAGGGCCATTTTTGGCTTTAAACTGTTTGTCAGCTCGCATTTGCAAACAATCTAACAGTTGTGGCGCACCACTAAATAGCGATAGTCGCCACCCAGCAAATTGTTGCTTAATTTGATGACCAAGTGCAGAGTGCAGGGCAACCAATGCAGGTTCACTTTCTAATCGTTCACCATAAGGCGGATTGCTGATGATCATACCATGTATCTGGTGCTCAAATGGATTAGTTAATTGAGTCACATCCTGCACAGCAAAAGTAATTAAATCACCGACTCCAGCTTGGATAGCATTTTGCTTGGCACGCTCTAACACCGCAGGGCTATTGTCATAACCAATGAAAGGCGTTGTCGCTTTTTTTACGTTGTGCTTGGCCGCGAAGAGTAACTCATTCCAAAGTGTTGGATTAAAACCTTGCCAAGCAAAAAATCCCCACTGTTTACGTAGAAGCCCCGGTGGAATGTTAGACGCCATCATTGCAGCTTCAATTAGTAAGGTTCCTGAACCACACATTGGATCGATAAGAGGTTCATCTGTTTGCCAGCCAGAGCGGCGAATAATTGCTGCAGCTAAGTTCTCTTTTAATGGTGCTTGGCCTGTTTGTTGACGATAGCCACGTTGGTGCAGGCTTTCACCACTTAAATCTAATGATAATGAGACGCGATTTTTGTTGAGATAAGCATGTAAACGCACATCAGGATGTTGCTTAGCAACATTTGGGCGTTCATTGGTTTGTCGCATAAAGTGATCAACAATAGCATCTTTGATTTTAAGTGCGCCATATTGACTGTTGCGAATAAAGTCATTAACACCAACAAAGTTAATCATAAATGAGTTATCAACCGCGAAAATATCGCTCCATTTGATATTCATTACACATGAATAGAGATCTAAATCGCTATAAATATCAAACTCAGCAATCGGCAATAAAATCCGAGAAGCTAAACGAGACCACAATAGTGATTGGTACATGGTTGATGGGTCAGCATCGTAATAGACACCACCTTGGGTTACTTTACAATTCACTGCCCCAATATTTTCTAACTCTTGTTTTAATAACTCTTCAAGCCCGCGAGATGTGCTGGCAAATAGCGTTTTCATGCATAATCCACTTAACAATAAAATTGCTGGCATTATACCGACTAATTGCAATGGTGGGAAATGATCACCTTAAACAATATGTAATCAAATAAAAAATAAACAATATAAAAAAATGACAAATAGTTTTATTGCAGGAAGAAATCAAACAATCATTAAATCAATTTTTTGATAACTTTATGTTATATCGCGAATTTGACATTTTCACTTTATAAATTTAAATCTTAAAACACTTAAAATGATAAGTGAGATAAGATTAATCTGTTACTTGTTTCTTTCTCGCTTTTATTACATACCATTTTAAATGAGATAGATAGATTCAAACTTGATAATTACTATCATTCTGGCAATTTTAAAACCTTTGGCTATCAACTAAAAATAAAAAGTTTGTTAATAGTCATCTAAGTTTTCAATACTAACAATAGGAGGTTTGGGCGGAATAATAATTCTATGCTTTATCAATATGTTGCAAATAAAAAAGACAACGATTGATATAACACCAGAAATAATGAATATCATGTGATGAGATGAATTAAATGTTACGTAATTTTTAAATGTCATAAACGAATCAAGTTGATAATAGTAACATATAACAATAAAACCAATTATCCATGATATCATTGAAATATAGCAGCTTTTTAACTGGGATAAAAGTTCGGTGTAACTCTCCCATGAACGATAAGGTTGTTGTTGTAAGGAAATGATTTCTTGTTCAGATATAATTTTCATCGGTGTATATTTATCTATTATAGCGCATATTTCTTTACCTTTATTGCTCCGTTTACTATAAGAACCATCCTTATTTATTGATATATTTTGTTTTGCAGCCATTAAATGAGCTTCGTCTATCTTATTATTAATAATGAGTAAATTATGAAGAGTAGTTTTAAATTGTTGTTTTTCTGATGGATCTAACCAAAAGTCAGAAATACTTTTAGGTTTTGGTTGATATTTATTTATTTTAAATGAAGTATAAATACCATAAAAGATAATTACTAAAGGCGATAAAATTAAAATTGCGGCAATACATAACAATATAATTAATAACGCGCCACCAGCATCAGAATTTTTTTTCTAGCCATTATTATTCCTTGAAAGTTATTTGGGGATTTTAAAATCCACTATTGCAATGAGTAAAAATCATAAAACTTATCTTTGATTTATTATTGATATGATTGTTATTTGGTATAAATTATTATCTTATTACTTATATTTTAACCTCGAGAATCATAAGTCATAGATAATAACGGTAACTAGCTATCACCGCAAGAAGGAAAAATGTACAAATATATTTTGATAAAATTAGCTTTTAAGAGATAGGTAAATATCCTCAAATTAGCAAAATACGTTGAAAATTTTGCAAGAAAGTTGAAAAGTGCGCTTTTAAGTTCTTTAGTATTTTCTTAAATTTCCGGATATCCATTATCCACCATATTATTTTTAGTAGAAGTTAATAGCGATATTACCTTAGTTTATCAATAACTAAGACTATTCGGGAAAATAATCAATTTCCTGTTTATTCACAATTCGTAAGGTTAAGTCCGTGATGGCGATAATTAATGCCGAGCGGATCATCTGTTGATAACGGTTTTGATACATTGACGATTTTAAAGTATCAACAATACCATTTTCTTGAAGGTTATTTGGAGGATAATTCCAGTTAGGCGGGAGTATCATATCATGCAATAAGCTGATAGGTCCTAAAATTTCGTCATCCAGATAGGTATAATTTTTATCGTCTTGTTCTAGCTCGTCAAAAATAGCCATTAACAATTCAATATCTTCATAATCTTCACGGGTAATAATTCCTAGCGCATAAAGTAATTTTAAGCAGACCGAGGTGTCATTAAGTGGGCCGTTTTTGCCCACTAATGATGGAATGACAAACTTGATGGCATGAGGCTCTTTACGAAAAACTTTTAGAATTAGTTGATTTACGCTGTCATTAATTAGTTTGATAGCAACCTTCAGCAAGCCGTGGATATCAGCTTGCTGATTGAGTTTTTCTAGTATGGTATCTTCTGCTAATGTCTGCTTTGGCATTGTCACTTAAAATTGATGATTTTGCATAGCAGTATAAAGTTGTTCTATTTGGCTAACAACTGGATTATCACTTTCGATTTCAGAAATACTACAAAATGCTTGTTTTAAGCTGCTGTTAGCAATTTGATTGGCTAAATCGATAGCTTGTTCGTCGTCATTATTGCGATAGTTAAGCGCTGCAGCAATACCAATAAGTAAATTTTGGTTGCCAAGTTGATATTCAAAGGTGCCCAACAACGGTTTGATTAAACGATCGCCCCGGCTTAATTTGCGTAGGGGTTGGCGACCTACTCGGGCAGTATCATCGTGGAGATAAGGATTTTCAAAACGGCTTAAGATTTTTTCAATATATGCTTGATGTTTGACAGGATCAAAATGATAACGTTTGATTAGCACTTGACCACTTTCTTCCATAGCGCCACGAACAATTTTACGAATTTTATCATTCAAGATCGCATCACGGATGGTAGCAATATTGTTGTAGAAACCTAAATAGGCCGTAATAGCATGTCCAGTATTTAGAGTAAATAATTTACGCTCCACAAAGGCCATTAGGTTATCAACAGGTTCCATACCTTTGATTTGCGGGATTTCACCAATAAATTGGGTTTTATCGACAATCCATTCAGAGAAAGTTTCAACCGTCACCTCTAAAATATCACCTGTTTTAGACGTTGCTGGCGGTACGATACGATCCACGGCTGAATCAACAAAGCCAATATGCTCATTAACCCATTGATGTAGATCATCAGGTAAATATTTAACAATTTCTTGTTTAAACTGGCTAGTGCCGCGCACCATGTTTTCACAAGCAATAATATTGAGTGGAGCATTGTTACCTGATGCATGGCGGGCGATAATACCTTGTGCAACACTTTGCGCAATACGAGCTAAAATTTGAGGACCCACAGCAGTTGTAACCAGATCGACCTTGGCAATGTAATCACTGACTTTAGGCGAGGTGCTGTTGATGGCATCAACATTCTTAACAATTTCGCTCACCGATTGTTCACCGACCACATTGACTGGATATTGATGACGACTCGCTAGTTCATCAATCACTTGTTGATTAACATCAGCGAAGGTGACATGTACACCTGCATCAGATAATAGTTTACCAATAAAACCACGGCCGATATTGCCGGCGCCAAAATGTAATGCTTGCATAATAAAACCCTTAATCTCAAATCATTTTTAATGTGTTAGACTACTTCCTAGCTAATCAGGAAGTAGTTAAGTTGTATTAGCTTAATATTGCTAAAACTTCTTGAATATTATTAGTGGTAGCCAATTTTGCAATAATCTTTTCGTCATCAAGTGCATTGGTTAATTTAGCGATAACATCAAGATGTTCATTGTTGCGAGCGGCAATACCAATTACAATTTTAGCTTTGTCCTGCTCCTCTTCACCAAATTGTACACCTGCTGGGTATTGGCAAAATACGATACCAGTATTAATGACATCATCCTTAGCCTCAATTGTGCCATGTGGAACTGCAATTGATTCGCCTAAGTAAGTGGAAGTCAGACGTTCACGTTCTAACATAGCTTCGACATAAGTCGGTTTCACATAACCTTTTTCAACCAATTTTTGACCTGCAAAGCGAATAGCTTCTTCTTTAGTTTGTGCGGTTAGACCTAAAAAGATATTTGTTTCATTCAATTTAAATAACGGTTGTTGGCTGTCTGTTTTTGATTGCGTAGTGGGCGCGACCTCTTGACCTCTTGCCTTGATTAAATCATTCACCAATTGATTATATAAATCACTATCTAAAAAGTTAGTTAATGAAATATGATAAGCGTTAGGTGCATATTGTTTAGCACGTGCCGTTAAGTCTTTGTGGGTGATGATGATATCCGCATCTGTTGGCAAATTATTAATCGCTAGGTTGGTCACGTTAATATCTAGATGAGTATCTTCTATTTTTTTACGTAGTACGCCGGCGCCCATCGCACTTGAACCCATACCAGCATCACAAGCAACGATAATTTTTTTCACGTTAGCAAGGTCTAGTTTACCACTTTCTCCTTTGGCTTCACTTTTCATTGCAGTGACATCAGATTTTGCTTCATCTAAACTTTTACCATTATCTTTTGTAGTTTTTAATAAAATTGCGGACACAATAAATGATACTGTGGTTGCTGCAAGTACAGATACCGTTACTCCTAAATATGAACCTTTTGCCATACTCATTACAGCGAAGATAGAGCCTGGTGATGCTGGAGCAGTTAAACCAGCGTTAAATAATGTTAAAGTAAATACACCAGTCATACCGCCTAAAATCACAGCGATAATTAGTCTAGGATTCATTAAGACATAAGGGAAGTAAATTTCATGGATGCCACCAAAGAAGTGAATGATTGCCGCACCACTAGCTGATCCTTTTGCTGCACCTTTACCGAAGCACATATAAGCAAGTAATAAACCTAAGCCTGGTCCCGGGTTTGCTTCAATCAAGAAGAAGATAGATTTACCTGTTTCTGCTACTTGTGTTACACCTAGAGATGTAAATACGCCGTGATTGATCGCGTTATTGAGAAATAGTATTTTTGCTGGTTCAACAAGGATTGAAGTCAGTGGTAATAGGCCATGATCTACCATGAATTGTACAGCAACAATAAGTACATTAGTTAATGAAGCAACAGCAGGGCCAATTCCGAAATAACCGATAAGGGCAAGAATCATACCAATAATGCCAGCTGAAAAGTTATTAACTAACATTTCAAAGCCACTTTTGATTTTGCCATCAATTAATTTATCGAATTGTTTAATACACCATCCACCTAAAGGACCAGAAATCATTGCACCTAAAAACATTGGAATAGATACACCGACAATTACGCCAATTGTGGTAACCGCACCAACTACCCCCCCTCGTTCTCCATAAACTAATTTACCCCCTGTATAACCAATTAGTAGTGGAAGTAGGTAGGTGATCATTGGGTTGATAAAAGCAGTTGATACCCCTTGATTTGGAAACCATCCCCCAGCACTGGGATCATTAGAGTTATATAAAAAAATAGCGGTTATAAAGCCCCAAGCAATAAATGCTCCAATATTGGGCATCACCATGTTGCTTAAAAACCGCCCAAAATTTTGGACTTTTAGTTTAATGTTTGATGTTGTCATATTAATCTTTCCTTATTGATTGACATAATCATTATGCAGCTATTGTAGAAGTATTTAGTTAGTAGATTCATCAAAAATAATCAAAAAATGTGACTAATGTCACATTGTTAAAAGCGGGGTATTTTCTGATTTTGTGATTTAGATCACACTTTTACCTTGAGTAACTACAAGAATGGGGCATTGGCCGTTGTATAAGTGAATGGAATTGATGGCTATCAGAGTAAAGTAAAGGTAAACATGATAATTTATTGATGCGTTATCAGTATTTTATTGAAATTATTAAGAATAGTTTTATCTCGGATGAAAATTTGTTATTATGCGCTTGCTATAGATGCAAACCAGTTTTGTCATATTTCATTTAATGGATTCGATGAAAAATCATTATTTTAGTTAGAGGTAAAATGAAAGCTCTCTCAATTTTTGGATTAATTTTAGCCATAATATCTGTTTTTATTCCACTTTTCGGTTTACTTTTAGCTATGTTATGTAGTTTATTGGCGTTAATTACTTTTGTTAAACAACCGACTATTTCTACTACTATATTCGGTATTAATATTATCAGTACCGCATTTTTTTCTCCGGTGTTAGCTGCTTTAGCAAATAGTAGTGGTATTAGCAGTTATCAAGTGTTTCTTTTCTTCCATATAATATTACTATTCATTGCGGTTATTTTATTTTTAATTTTCGGCAAAAAAAACACTGCAGCATAATCCACCAATTTAGACTAAAAAATCAATTTGCTAAATAATTTTGAGACTTTATAAAGTTGCTTAAGTAATAGATTAGTAAATATTCATACTCACTTTGCTTTTATTAATCCAATTTAACAACGCTTATAATTGATAGCGTGTATAATCAGTAAAGATTGTATAACATTTGTAACGTAAAAATAATGGATATAGGAAAGTACTAGGTATGAAAAAATTAATATTTATCGTGTTATTTACTTGTAGTTATTATTCTTATTCCGAAGTAAATATAAAAGTATATAACAATTATTTAATATACTCTTATCCTGAATTATCTCCTCATTCAACTACGATAAAAAGACAAGAAATTTCCTCAACGATACCTTTTAACCTTCCATTTACTAAAGTTGCTGGGAAAAATACAATTATAGAATGCCAAAAAAATGGTTTTATTACTTTTATTAATAAAAAAAATCTAGGTTTGTGGCTAATTGATTATGAGAAAAAATTTAGATTGATTAGTAACTCTTTTGTTAATTCGAGTTCTGAAGCAAAGTCAACTCAGATTTCTAAGTATGATATTACTTTCAATGAAAATAATGATATCCAAAAAGAGTCGTTATCTAAAAATGACTTTTTTGATATTAATACCAACTATATTTATGATGAGAAGAAAAGATTAATCAATTTTTTAGAAAAAGTTAATGCTTTTTTTGTAATGAATAAAATTGATTATACAAATCAAAATTTAGCTAAATTAATTAAGAGTGAAAATGTTGAAGACCCAGAACTTTTTTCATCAGATGAAACCAGCAATGAAATAATAGAATATATATATGATGATGAAAATAGAATAATTCAAACAAAACAATCGATGTATTTAGCTGAGACCAAAAACAGAATTAATATGGATTGTTTTTTCATCAACCATAACAAGTATGGTGATTGGACAAAAGGTTATTGTTCCGCAAACAAAAAAAATCTAGGCGATTTTAAGAGAGAAATAGAGTATTGGTGATTATATTAAAATGAATATTATCCTTTACTATATTTAATTAAAAATTTGTTTATGATAAAAATAGTTAAGATATTAACAATAAAAAGAGAATATAGATGAAAAAGCTTTTATTAGTAGTATGCTGTTTTTTTAATTTTTATGCCTTCGCATCTGTTGATGATGAACGTAACCATATTCGTGTTACTAATAATTATCTCTTTCTTCTTTTTCCTGAGTATATTCCGCATTCTGTTCCTATAAAAAAACAAGAATTACTTATTGAAAATATCCAACCAACATCTTCAGTCAGTAATTTAGAAGTATATTCAGATGATAATGGTCTTATTATAGAAGAATCTGCTCCTGATAAAAAAGGTCTGATTATGGATTATAAGATGCAAGTTTTAACACGAAATGAAAAAGGAACTTTCGTTAATTATTCAGTGCAGTTTGATGATCAAAAAAACGTTACAGAAATTAAAGATTCTAACCAAAAAATAACTTCTTATTATAAATATGATGAACAAGGAAAATTGATTTCTTCAAATGAAAATGTAGATGGGAAAAATTATATAGGAACTTATTTATATGATAAAAACAATAATCTTATTCAGCATAACGAACGAGAAATTGAAACCATTAGGCCCAAAAAAATACTTACTTTTCTGTCAACAAATTTATATTATTATGATGATGAAAATAGATTGGTTTCTTCCATTTCAAAACAGGAGGATCCATTACTAAACGGAAACACTGCATCGTTACCCAAAGATATCAATGAGTCTAAATATCGAACATCGACTTGTTATTATAGTCAATATAATGAACACGGTGATTGGACTGTTAGCCAATGTTTTAACGGTGATAGTGAATTAGATATGTCTATAACACGAAAGTTAGAATATTAGTATGCATAAGGTAAACAATTAATAGTGATTGTGCTAAGTCTTATTAGTCAATATATGTATGTTGAAGTAGATGGGGAATTGTTTAATAATTAGATAATTTTTATATGCCAGAAGCGTCTCATCATTCTAAATCGATTAATTCGCAAGAAATAAATATTCATATCGTTGCGATATTCTTTTTCTTTTTCTTTATCCAATTGATTTAATGTGAGAACTCTAATTTTGATGATGATATCATAACTATATATATTAAGTCCTCACATTTAATCTAATAAATTACTCCACTGTCACCGATTTTGCTAGGTTACGTGGTTGGTCGACATCGGTACCTTTAATTAGGGCGACATGATAAGCAAGTAATTGCGTCGGAACTGTGTAGTAGATTGGCGCAGTAAATTCTTCAATATGGGGTAAGTTGATAATATGCATAGTATCGTCACTGACAAAACCTGCATCTTGCTCGGCAAACACATAAAGTTGACCACCACGGGCACGCACTTCTTCAATATTGGCTTTAAGTTTTTCAAGTAAGTCATTCGTCGGCGCCATTACAATCACTGGCATATCGGCATCAATTAACGCTAAAGGACCATGTTTTAATTCACCAGCGGCGTAAGCTTCGGCATGAATGTAGGAGATCTCTTTTAATTTTAATGACGCTTCCATGGCGATTGGGTACTCGTCGCCACGGCCTAAAAATAGTGCATGGTGTTTATTGACAAAGTGGCCTGCAAGTTTTTTGATTATAGGTTCGGCCATTAACACTTGTTCAATGCGGTTTGGTAAAGTTTGCAAGGCATGGACGATCGCTTGTTCGGTGATTTCGGCCATGTTATTAAGTCGCCCTAATTTGGCCACTAAAAGTAATAATACCGTCAATTGAGTGGTAAAGGCTTTAGTTGAAGCAACGCCAATTTCAACGCCAGCTTTGGTCAATAACACTAAATCCGCTTCACGCACTAGAGTAGAGGCCGCTACATTACAGACGGCAAGGGTACTTAGGTAATTATTCTCTTTTGCTAAGCGTAATGCCGCAAGGGTATCTGCCGTTTCACCTGATTGTGAAAGGGTGATAAATAAACTGTTTTTACGACGCGCGGGGTTTCGATAGCGGAATTCTGAGGCGATTTCAACGTCACAAGGAATACCGGCCAAGGCTTCAAACCAATAACGAGCCACCATACCAGCATTATAAGCGGTGCCACAAGCGACGATTTGCACATGTTCAACTTGTTTAAGAATATTTTCAGCATCGGCTCCAAGTTCAGATAAATCCACTTTACCATGTGCCATTCGGCCTTCAAGGGTATTTTTGATGGCATTAGGTTGTTCGTAAATCTCTTTTTGCATGTAGTGGTTGAAGCCGGCTTTGCTGCCAGCGTCATATTTAGCGTCAGACTCAATACAAGGACGATCAACTTCTTGATAATTTTTGTCAAAGATGGTTACTGTGCGATGGGTGACTAGTGCAATATCACCTTCTTCTAAAAAGATAAATTGCCGAGTAACCGGTAATAACGCTAGCTGATCTGAGGCAATAAAGTTTTCGCCAACACCACAACCAATTACTAATGGGCTACCTGATCGGGCTGCGACTAAAATGTCTGGATTGCGAGTATCCATTACCACAGTGCCATAAGCACCGCGTAATTGTGGGATTGCTTTTTGTACCGCTTCGAACAGTGAGCAATCTTCGGTTGTAATAATATCGTGAATTAAGTGAGCAATAACTTCAGTATCGGTTTCTGAACGAAATTGGTAACCTTTTGCGATGAGTTTTTCACGTAGCGGCTCAAAATTTTCGATAATGCCATTATGTACAACAGCAATAAAGCCCGATACATGTGGGTGGGCATTGTGTTCGACTGGTTCGCCGTGCGTTGCCCAACGAGTATGCGCAATCCCTGTTGACCCTTTGATTGGATGCTCGTCTAGTGCATCTTTAAGCGCCTTTACTTTTCCGACACGTCTTACTCGCTGTAACTCACCAATAGGTGAGATAATTGCCAGTCCAGCAGAATCATAACCACGATATTCTAATCGTTTTAACCCTTCTAATAATATTTCTGCCACATCACGCTTGGCGATAGCACCGACAATACCACACATTATTTATTCCTCTTTCAATTTAGTTGGTCTTTTCCAACCAGCAAGTTGTCTCTGTTTTACGCGACTAACCACCAGTTCATTGTCATTGACATCATTGGTTACCGTTGTCCCCGCGGCAATGGTTGCCCCTTTACCGATTTTGACAGGTGCAATAAGTTGGCTGTCAGAACCGACAAACACGTCATCAGCAATCACGGTTTTAAATTTGTTGGCACCATCATAGTTACAGGTAATTGTGCCGGCGCCAATGTTGACGTTGCTACCAATTTCACTATCACCTAAATAACTTAGATGTCCTGCTTTGCTGGACTTACCAAGATGGGCCTTTTTCAATTCGACAAAGTTACCTACATGCGCATGATCATCAAGTTGGCTACCTGGTCGTATTCGGGCAAAAGGGCCGATAGTACAGTGTTCGGCAATGACTGAATCTTCAATTACTGTGTAAGGACTAATTCCGCTGTTATCAGCAATGGCGCAGTTTTTCAAAATAGAGCCGGCACCGATAAAGACATTGTTTCCTAACTTAACCTCACCTTGAATAATCACATTAGTATCAATTATGACATCCTTGCCATGGGTTAACTTACCGCGTAAATCAAAGCGTGCAGGGTCAAGTAGTGTAACGCCAGCAAGTAAAAGTTGCTCGGCTTGATGCTGTTGATAATGGCGCTCTAAGGTTGCTAACTGCAAGCGGTTGTTAACACCTTCGACTTCGAATTGTTTTATTGGCTGTGAAGTCAAAATTTCATAACCATCTTGGTGAGCAAAGGCGATAATATCGGTTAAATAGAACTCTTTTTGCGCGTTGTTATTGGTTAAGCGCGATAGCCACTGTTTAAGTAATTTACCAGTTACCAGCATGATACCAGTATTAATTTCAGTAATTTTTTGCTGTTCAGCATTGGCATCTTTTTGTTCAACAATAGCGACCACTTTACCGTCTTTACGTTCGATTCGACCATAGCCAGTTGGATCATCTAAAATCACCGTCAATAAGGCAATACCTTCTTGCGGTTTACTGGCGATGAGATTTTGCAAGGTTTCAATTGAGATAAGAGGTGTATCACCATATAAAATTAAGATATCTTCATCATCTTCAATAAAAGGAATAGCTTGTTGAACAGCATGTCCTGTACCCAACTGTTTAGCTTGATAAACCAGTTGTACAGGTTGATCTTGTAGCGATTGTTCCAGCTCGCTTTTGCCATGACCATAAACAATATTGATGCGATCGGTATTAAGTTGTTGAACGGTATCAATAACATGTTGTAACATCGGTTTACCGCCGATTTTATGTAAAACTTTAGGTAGGTTGGAATACATCCGTGTGCCTTTTCCTGCCGCCAAAATAATAGCACTGCGCTTTGGAGGTGAAATTGCCATAATCAGTTCCGGTCTGGTTAAATAAGGCTAATACTATAATCAAAGTTTTCCACGAAATCACCCCGAAATTGTTAATTTTTATCCTAAAAAAAGTTTTACGATTATCTATACCGCTAATCTTTGCGCCGAAATTTTATTACTAAATTGACTCCAGGCTTTTGTTATAGGTCTCAATACCCAAACTATAGACGGCTATAGCTTGTATGCATAACAAAATAGCGATCAACGAGGTTACCATTAATATACCGCCATAGTTATACAACAAGACGACAAAGAATGGCATGATAATTGAGGATATACGACCACAGATGACGCAAATTGCCGATAACCGCATTCTAACATCGGTTGGAAAAAGTTCAGGGATATAACCGGCTTGGATTACCGAAACCAAATAATAGATTAACGAAAAGGTAACAAAACCACAAAGTGTGGCATATAATTGTGATGAACTAAGTGCGTATAAAATCCCTGATAATGCTGCAAGTAAGGAACCTAAGATTATTGCCGGTTTTCGTCCTATTTTGTCTGTTAAGCAATAGGCAAAAACTGCTCCGGTTGGTCCCCCTAAGGTCATAAGTACAGTGATAGTTAGTGATAGATTAGCCGATATTCCTTGACTTACCATTAAGGACGGTAGCCAAGCGACAAAACCATAAATAGAAATACTCTGTACTACCATCATTAGTGACCCTAAAAATATTCGTTTACGAAAACGTGGCTCAAAAACACTAATTTTAGGTTTAATATATAAATTTGAGTGGTTATCAGTATTGGGTGTCGGTAAATTACCTTGGTAATACTTATTTTCAATATTACTGACAATGATTTCCGCTTCTTGTTTTCGTCCTTTTCTACTTAACCATCGAGGTGATTCAGGTAGTTGCTTGCGAGCTATATATACTAATAATCCACCAAGACCAGCAATCACAAACATTGTTCGCCAGCCGGCTAATGGAATGATTAGCCAGCTAGTAAAGGTAACAAAAAATAGACCAAATTGACCAATAAATGACATGAGAGCTCCCCAACGACCACGGTGGGAAGGCGGGATAAATTCACTCAGTAAACCATAACCGACAACAATTTCAGCACCTAATCCAATACCAGTTAAAAATCTAAAGAAAATTAACCAGTACATATCAGGTGTCAAAGCACAGGCAATTGATGCAAAACCAAATATTAGCAAATTAATTTGATAGGTAGATTTTCGGCCATGTTTATCACCAAGGTATCCAGCCATAATTGAGCCGAGTAACATGCCTAATGATGTTCCAGATAAAAAACAGGCATTTAAATGTAATGTAGACCAGTTTTCCTCAATTAAAATACTTAAAACCGAATTAGCCAGATAATTATCAAAACCGTCAAAAAACATTCCTCCACCAATAATAATCAGTAAATTTCGATGAAAAGAACTGATCGGGAGTCGATCAAGTCGTGCTGCTAAATTACTCATTATTGCTCCTAATCATTTAATTTTTAAAAGATAAAACTCTATTGCAACTGTCAATTTTTCTATGCTTTTGCTAATTCGCTTCACTCATAGCAATAAATATTAAGTAATCATTAATATCCCTAATGATTAATCAAAATAATAATGTAATATTCCAAGAAAAAATGATTAATTCAAACAAAAAATCTTTTTTATGTGCGCCATTTCACAAAATTTGCAGAATGTTATTGGTGAGGTATATCAATACATATGGTTTTTTAATTTTTAATTATTTACATAATATAATGATTATAATTAAATTTTATTCAATTCGTTTATTCAAAAATAACAACATCACAACCCAACATGAAATCTTTGTATAAAAGAATTTATGTTGACTTTAAAAAACAATGGTGTCATATTTTGTCTGTTTTCAAAAAAAGGTGATTGTTAATTAATAATTAATCGCTTGGTTGTTTGGCTTAATTGAATAAGGTTGGAAGCAATGAATGAGATAACAAAACCCTATTGTGGGGCAAGATTAGATAGGTTACCAACAAGCAAAAATCAATGGAAAATTTTTGGTTTAGTCGCTTTTGGTTTGTTGGTTAGTTGGAGTAATGCAATTGGTGGTTTAATGCTCGCCCAATTGCAAGAAATTGGTTGGACGAACAATAACATTACCGCGATCTTTTCGTCGCTAACTACAGCTGGTATGTTTTTTGGTGCTTTTATTGGCGGGATTATTGGCGATAGGATTGGCAGAAGAAAAAGCTACCTGCTTTTTGTTTTTATCCATATTATTTCGATGGTTATTGGTGCTATGTCACCTAATATGACGTTCTTAATTGCCTGTCGATTTGTTATGGGATTTGCCCTAGGTGCCTTACTAGTAACATTATTTGCCGGTTTTACTGAATATGTTCCTAGTAAAACAAGGGGAACATGGTCTGCTCGTGCTTCGTTTATAGGCAATTGGTCTTATCCTGTTTGTTCATTGATTGCTATGGCTATTACTCCGGCTATCGCCCCGGAAATGAATTGGCGTATACAGCTTTTAGTTCCCGCTTTATTATCGACTATACTCTTTTGGGTTACCTATCGTCATTTTCCTGAATCGCCTCGATGGCTTGAATCTCAAGGTAGATATGCCGAAGCTGAAAAAATAGTTTCAGATATTGAAAAACGTGTTGTTGCCGAAACAGGTAAACCATTACCGCCATATGAGAAACTGGATAATGCTAAAGAAACCAATATCTCCTATTCACAACTGTTTCAAGGGGAATTATTAAAACGTGTCATTTTAGGATCATTTGTTCTTATCGCAATGAATGTCGTGCAGTACACCCTAATTAATTGGCTACCAACCATCTTCTTGAAACAAGGTATCAATTTAAAAGATTCAGTTTTATTAAATACGATGAGTATGTTTGGTGCACCAATCGGCATATTTATTGCGATGTTCATTATTGACAAAATTCCAAGAAAAATCATGGGGATTGGTCTATTAATTATTATTGCTGTCTTAGGCTATATATATTCATTACAAAGCGATATGACCACAATATCTATCTTGGGATTTTTCTTAATTACCTTTGTTTATATGTATGTTTGTTATGCATCAGCTGTTTATGTGCCAGAAATATGGCCAACAGCAGCAAAAATGCGTGGTGCAGGACTTGCCAATGCTGTCGGGCGAGTCAGTGGCATCATAGCACCATATGGTGTGGCCTATTTTTTAAATACTTCAGGCGTTGTTGGCGTGTTCTTACTGCTTGGTGGCGTGGCTATTGCTACCGCGTTAATCATTGCCATTGTTGGTATTGAGACGAGGAGCGCATCCGTTGAGGATATTGGTAATATTGTTAAAAAAGAGAGTTAATTTGGAGAGTGAATTATGAAAGCGTTAACAAGATATGGAAAAGAGTTTGGTGGATATCGTTTAATTGATGTTCCTGAGCCGGTTTGTGGTGATGAAGATATTGTCATTGAAGTTAAAGCCGCGGCTATTTGTGGTGCTGATATGAAACATTTTCGTGTTGAAAATGGTTCTGATGAATTTAATTCCATCAGAGGTCATGAATTTGCTGGAAAATCGTCAAAGTTGGTAGCAAAGTGACTGATTGGCATGTTGGGCAGAGGATTGTCTCAGATAACTCTGGGCATGTTTGTGGTAAATGTCCGGCTTGTGATAAGGGCGATTTTTTAACCTGCAAAGAAAAAGTAAATCTTGGTCTTGATAATAACCGTTGGGGAGGTGGGTTTTCAAAATATTGTTTAATCCCCGGTGAAATTCTAAGAATTCATAAACATGCAATTTGGGAAATCCCTGAAAATTTAGATTATGAAGAAGCCTGTGTTCTTGACCCAATCTGCAATGCTTATAAAGCAATTGCTCAACGTTCAAGTTTTTTACCGGGCAACGATGTGGTGGTTATTGGTACTGGTCCTTTGGGATTGTTTTCTGTGCAGATGGCAAAGCTAATGGGAGCGGTAAATATTGTCATGGTCGGGCTTGAAGAAGATACCAAGAAACGTTTTGCAGTAGCTAAACAACTTGGTGCCACGCATTTAGTCAATGGTTCTAAAGAAGATGTTGTAAAACGATGTCAGGAAATATGTGGCGTAGATAATTTAGGTCTAGTATTGGAGTGTTCAGGCGCCAATATCGCACTTAAACAGTCAATTGATATGCTTAGACCGAATGGTGAGGTGGTTCGAATCGGTATGGGTTTCAAACCTTTTAATTATCCAATTAATGATATTACGTCATGGGCAATAAGTATTATTGGACATATGGCTTATGACTCAACCACCTGGCGTAACGCTATTAGATTATTAGCAGATGGAAAAATTAAAGTTAAACCAATGATAACCCACAGATTTGGATTATCTGAATGGGAAAAAGGTTTTGAGTTAATGGCAAACAAAGAAGCGATTAAAGTCATTTTGACATATGACTTTAATGACTAAAACGAATAGGAGATGACATGTTAGCAAATATAAAATATTGGGAAGAATTTGCACAAAAGAACGGTTTTGCTATTCCACATTTTAATGTATGGAATGCCGAAATGTTAATGGGCGTTATTGATGCCGCTGAAGAAACTAAAGCGCCAATTATTATCTCTTTTGGTACCGGTTTTATCGGTAATACTATATTTGAAGAGTTCGCACCAATGATGGTTTCGATGGCTAAAAATGCCTCTGTTCCAGTTATCACTCATTGGGATCATGGACGAAGTATGGAGATTGTTCAAAATGCCTATAATTATGGTATGAATTCGGTTATGCGAGATGCTTCTGCTTGTCCATTTGAAGAGAATATTAAACTTACCAAAGAAGTTGTTGATTATTTTCATCCGTTAGGTGTACCTGTTGAAGCTGAATTAGGGCATGTGGGGAATGAAACTATTTATGAAGAAGCGTTATCGGGCTATCATTATACTGAGCCTTCACAAGCGGCAGAATTTGTTGATAGAACACAGTGTGATTCTTTGGCGGTAGCTATTGGTAATGTGCATGGTGTTTATTCTTCAGAACCTAAAATTGCTTTTGATGTTCTTGAAAAAGTAAGAAATGCTGTTGATATTCCAATTGTTCTTCATGGCGCATCAGGGATTGCCGATCATGATATCAAAACTTCAATATCTTTAGGTATTTCGAAAATCAATATTCATACGGAACTTTGTTTGGCTGCTATGGATGCGATTCGAAAAAATGTTAATGCATCCTTCCTTGAGCTTGAAAGAAGTGTTCGAGCCGCAGTAAAAAATAGAGCGATTGAAAAAATCACACTATTTGGTGCTGAAGGCAAAAGCCCGCAATAATGGCTAACCACCCAAAAACTATAGAAGTGTTAGTTTCTATAGTTTTTGATTTAAAAAATGAATTTATTTATTTTTTTCACAGAATAACGTTGTAGAAGTAACTTTTTTTTCTGCAAAAAAATATGATATTATGCAATGAAATCCAAAATTCAGAGCTAAATACTATGAAAGGAACAAATCGATTAGCAACTATTAGGCAATTATTACTTAATGACAAAAAAGTATTAGTGTCTGATTTAAGCCAAAAGTTTTCAGTCACCGAAGAGACAATAAGAAGAGATTTAGAAAAACTTGAAGCTGAAAATTTTGCGACTAGAACTTATGGCGGTGCAGTATTTAATGGGGAAGAGATTGTATCCAATATCCCGTTCTATAAAAGAGCTGAAAAAAATTTTGAGCAAAAACAGAATATCGCAATTAAAACTGTACAACTGCTTAAAAACAGGTCGACCATATCGGCTGATTCTAGTTCGACCGTAATGGAAACCTTAAAATTATTAAAAGATCGCAATGATTTGACTATTGTTACTAATTCGACTGAAGCATTACGCGAACTTATGCTGTCATCGGTGAATATTTTGTCTACTGGCGGTATGTTTAATAAGCAATCACTTTCACTACAAGGCACATTAGCTGAGCAATCGATTTGCAACTATAATGTAGATACCGCCGTTATTAGTTGTAAAGGATTAGATATAGCTACAGGTATTACCGATTCCAACGAAGATGAAGCTAAATTAAAAATGCGCATGATCTCGCAAGCTACAGAAGTGATACTACTTGCAGATTCATCAAAATTTAACAAAAAAGCATTTGTTCATTTAACCAATCTATCTAATATTACCACCATTATTACGGATAAAGAGCCGAGTAAAGAGTGGATTACTTATCTCAAAACTAACCAGATAGAGTTAATATATTAATTATTGAGTTTGATAAGTTAGAGAGCAAATAGCGTTATTTTCTGTTTTAACTTATGGTAAATAACTATCCATATAACCTACTAAATTAATTTGATTATCTTAACTTAGTAGGTTTATTAGTCAGCTGAATGAGCCTTATTTTTATGAAATATCTTCGGCTAGTTTTCTAATATAATTTTTATCTTGTTCAGATAAGTTTATATCTGTCGCTTTGCTGTTTTCATCTAATTCAGCTTTAGTGGTGGAACCACTAAGCACATTAATATTATCACCTTGCGCAAGTATCCAAGCGATAGCAAGATTGGCGATACTACAGTGATATTTTTCACATAATGGTTTCCATTTATTCATCATATCAATAGCATTAGATAGATTTTTAGGTTCAAACCACTTTTTTCCAAATCTTGCTGTACCTTTAGGGGCAATATAATCTTTTTCAATGGCACCAGTTAAAATGCCCATTTCTAAAGGGGAATAAGCTTGTAGAGTAATATCATGTTCCTTACACAAAGGTAACAGCTCTTTCTCAACTTGCCTATCTAATACACTGTATTTTGCTTGGACAATATCTAATTGACCATATTTTAGATATTCTTTGACATGGTTGATATCTACATTGGCTGCACCGATTGCCTTTATTTTGCCTTCTGCTTTCAATTCATTTAACACTGCAACGGTTTCTGAAATTGGTGTAAAAAAAGGTTCAACTGATTGCCAATGAGTCATATAAACATCAATATAATCAGTTTGTAATCGTTTTAAACTGCTCTCAACTTCTAATCTAATTGATTCTTTTGATAAATTTTTAAATTGAGAGCGTTCGCCAACTTTATTAAAAAAACTTCCTTCTCGTTCCCATGTAATACCACATTTGGTAATAATGATGTATTTGTCGCGTATTTCTTTAATTGCTTCGCCAACAATTGCCTCACTATTGCCAAAATTATAAGCCGGAGCGGTATCTAAAAAATTTATATTTTTTTCAAGTGCATATCTAATTGTTTCTATTGAAACTTGTTTATTATCTTGATTGCCAAAAGCGGGACCGCCACCAATTGCCCATGTTCCTAAGCCAATTCTTGATATATCAAGTCCAGTTTTACCTAATTTCATTTTATTCACAACTCACTCTCCCATTACTTTTTTCATAAATTGCGATCATCTCTTCTACTTGTTTACGACTTTTCACGCCGGTTGTTGCTCCTAGTGACTCAATTGATACTGAAGCTACTGCATTACCAAATACCGCACACTCTTCAATTGATTGTCCTCTTAATAAGGCAGAAATAAATCCTGATGCAAAGTTATCGCCTGCGCCGATAGTATCAATTTTGACGCCTTTAGGTTTTTTGAACGCGGGGGCAATTTTGCTTAGATGTTGGTTTTTAATGTAACAACCATTTTTTCCAATTTTGATAAGCACGTTCTTTACCCCTAATGCAATGAAAGTATCCGCAATCTCACTCAGTTCTGTTTTCCCTGTGAGCTCAGATGCTTCATCATAATTGGGGAAGAAGTAATCAATATAACTTAATGCTTCAGCAATATCAGTTAAACCTTCACCTAACCGACTCTTAACCATATCAGCGCAAATAATCATATGTTCAGATTTTGCTTTTTTGAAAATTGAAACTAATGCGTGATTATCCAATTTAGGATTATTGAAAATACTTGCTAAAGATAAAATTTTTGCTTGTTTGATATTAGCCAGTTCAATGTCTTGTAAGGACATCTTCCAAAGACTACCATTTCTATTGGTGACAAACGTTCGCTCACCATCTTCCTGAACCAAACCTACATTTATAGATGTGGTGATATCTTCTCGGGTTATTAAATTGTCTGTAATAATATTATTTTGTTGGGCAAAATCTTTAATAAATTTACCTGCAACATCATTACCAACCATCGCAAATAATGATACTTTGTGACCAAGTCTTGTAATTATTGTTGCTTCATTTATTGCATCTCCGCCTATCGTCATTGATATATTATCAACTGGATAAGAAACATTTTTAAAGATATGTTCACCTACCGGATATAAAGGTAAATCAACAATTGCTGCACCAATACAAATCACTTCAACACTGCTCATTTCAAAACTCCTTTTTAATCAGCTACTTTGATTACGCCTTTAATTAACTCTTTTTTGTTGTTAACTGAAAATTCAAAGGCCTTCTGAGTATCTTGGTAATTGAAAAAACGATCGGCAATTGAATCTACGTCAAAGTCTCCATTAGCGATAGAATCTATGGTTGCCGGGAAATCATTGGCATATCTGAAAACAGTTTGAATGGTGACTTCACGATTAATTTTCAAAAATTCAACAGGAACACCACCCGCAATAGAACCAACGATTAGAATTTTTCCTCGGCGTTTAACAACTTCTAAAGCTTTTTCTGCAGTGAAAATTGAACCAGCAGTTTCCAGCACCACATCGGCACCATATTCGCCAACAATACTTTTAACTTTCTCGGTTAATTGCGGATCGTTACCTTTGAGGGTTGCAGTGGCACCTAGTTCAATGGCTTTAGTTAACCGATTGTCTAAGATGTCGATCATTACAATTTTTGCCGCGCCTTTCAATTTGCATGCTTGCAGTGTCATCAGACCAATACAGCCAGCACCTAAAATCACAACGGTTTTACCTAATAAATCTCCGGCCATTTTAGCTGCATGAATACCTACTGCCGCAGGTTCAACAAGTGCACCTTCTATTAGTGACATGTTTTCAGGAAGATGGAAGGTCATTGCTTCAGGATGGGTTAAATAGTTAGTAAGTGCGCCACGATAATTGGGCTGAGTAGCCATAAAGTCAACATTAGGACAGACATTGTAATGACCAGATAAACAAAACTCACAGGTATAACAAGGTACTCCAGGTTCTATACATACTCGTTGTCCGACCTTGAATTTTCTAACATTTTTACCGATTTTTTTAATAATTCCGGAACATTCATGACCCAAACCAATAATTTGATTTGGGTCTTTAGGTGGAATATAGGGGCCGTGTTCGAATCCATGAACATCTGAACCGCAGATACCAACATATTTTACTTCAATTAAAACTTCATCATCTTTAGGGGTAGGCATTTGCGTCTCTTTGATAACCATTTTTCCCGGTTTTTCCAATATTGCGACAGTATTTTTCATAAGATATCTCCAGATGTATAAATAGTTTTTTGTAGTGCTTAATGTCTATAACAGACAATAAATTAATGCTAAAAAAGATTAAAACACAGATTTAATTTTTATAATAAAGATATAAATTTGGTATTTCAAACTTTTTTTCTGTGAATTGCTAGCTATATCACAAAATTCTATCAACCAATTCCATCTCGATTACTCTTGGTTTAACCAAAAAAGCCGTCATTTCTTTTTAAAAAATAAAAAAGTAAAATTAACGCATTCGTTTTTCTGTTTTAATATTGGTATATAATATGTTGTTATTTTTATTTCTTAATTTGTCTATTGCGAAGGCATAGGTTTATGTGATATCAACTTGGCAATAGTTTCTAAGACAAATTTTAGGCGACAATCCGTTGTCCTCGGATACATTTATAAACGCTAATAGGAAACGTAAAATGAAGGTCTTACTGCTTTACACCACTCACGAAAAGCAAACCCTTAAAATTATGCAGCGAATAAAAACGCATCTTGTGGGTAAATGTGATTGTGATTTGCTTGAGTTATTGCCCGGAAGTAAGATTGATCTTGGTAGCTATCAAGCGGTTTTAATAGGTTGTTCAATTCGATATGGTTTTTACAGTAAAACCATGAAAAAATTTATTGATGCTAATTTTGCGCAATTAAATACGCTTAAATCGGGATTCTTCGGTGTGAATGTAGTGGCGAGGAAACCGCATAAAAATACACCTGAAACCAATTTATACACCAAAAAGTTCCTCGCTAAAATTGCCTGGCAACCAACTATCAAAGCGGTATTCGCTGGTGCGCTTTATTATCCTAAGTATAACTGGTTCGATCGTAATATGATTCGATTTATTATGTGGTTAGGTAAGGGCGATACCGATGTTACTAAAGAGGTGATCGAGTATACAAATTGGGCTAAAGTAGATGAATTCGCCGAGCAATTTGTCGCACTTATTGATCCTCAATCCTAGCATTTTGCTAAAATAAGGCACTATTTTCGTTAAATATCAAGTCTTAAACTTCTTTTGCAGAAACTTTGTGATATAGATCAACTTTTTTACTAAAAAGGTGTACAATATTGCGCCTAAAGAATCTGTCTCCTAATTGGGATTTTAATTGTGATTGAAAATTTAAGAAATATAGCCATTATTGCTCACGTTGACCATGGTAAAACAACCTTGGTTGATAAACTTTTAAAACAGTCTGGTACACTAGATAATTTGCGTGGCGATGACAACGAGAGAATAATGGATTCTAACGCGCTTGAAAAAGAGCGTGGTATTACTATTTTAGCTAAAAATACCGCTATTGATTGGAATGGTTACCGAATTAATATCGTTGATACCCCAGGTCATGCCGATTTTGGTGGTGAAGTTGAACGTGTAATGTCGATGGTTGACTCAGTACTATTGCTTGTTGATGCAATGGATGGACCAATGCCACAAACACGTTTCGTGACGCAAAAAGCGTTTGCTTATGGTTTAAAACCAATTGTGGTTATCAACAAAGTTGACCGTCCGGGTGCACGTCCTGATTGGGTTGTCGATCAAGTATTCGACCTATTCGTTAATCTTGGCGCAACTGATGAACAACTTGACTTCCCAATTGTTTATGCATCAGCTTTAATGGGGATTGCAGGTCTTGATCATGAAGACATGGCGCAAGACATGACACCACTATTTGAAGCGATTGTTGAACATGTAGAGCCACCAAAAGTGGATTTAGATGGTCCATTCCAAATGCAAATTTCGCAACTTGATTATAACAATTATGTTGGTGTTATTGGGATTGGGCGTATTAAACGTGGTCGCGTTAAACCAAATCAACAAGTCACTATTGTTGATAGCGAGGGTAACAAACGCACTGGCAAAGTTGGTCAAGTATTAGGTCACTTAGGCTTACAACGTTATGAAGCAGAAGTTGCCGAAGCTGGCGATATTATTGCTATCACTGGTTTAGGTGAACTTGGTATCTCAGATACGATTTGTGATAACAGCTGTGTTGAAGCATTACCAGCATTAAGTGTCGATGAACCAACGGTAACCATGTTCTTTAATGTTAATAGCTCACCATTTGCCGGTAAAGAAGGTAAATATGTCACTTCTCGACAAATCCTTGAACGCTTAAATAAAGAACTAGTGCATAACGTGGCATTACGCGTTGAAGAAACTCCAGATCCAGATGCATTTAAAGTTTCAGGTCGTGGTGAATTGCACTTATCGGTGCTTATCGAAAATATGCGTCGTGAAGGTTATGAGCTTGGTGTATCTCGTCCTAAAGTTATCTATAGAGAAGTCGACGGTAAAAAGCAAGAACCTTTCGAACAAGTGACTTTAGATATTGAAGAACAGCACCAAGGTTCAGTGATGGAAGCCTTAGGTTTACGTAAAGGTGATTTAACCAATATGTTACCTGATGGTAAAGGTCGGGTACGTTTAGATTATGTGATCCCAAGCCGTGGTCTTATCGGTTTTAGAACTGAATTTATGACTATGACATCTGGTACAGGTTTACTTTACTCAACATTTAGCCATTACGATGATGTTCGCCCAGGTGAAATCGGTCAACGTATTAATGGGGTAATGATTTCAAACGGTACGGGTAAAGCGTTAGCTTATGCACTTTATAGCTTACAAGATCGTGGTAAATTATTCCTTGGTCATGGTGCTGAAGTTTATGAAGGGCAAATTATTGGTATCCATACTCGCTCAAATGATTTAACCGTAAACTGCTTAACTGGTAAGAAATTAACTAACATGCGAGCATCCGGTACGGATGAAGCAACTACCTTATCACCACCAGTAAAAATGTCATTAGAACAAGCATTAGAGTTTATTGATGATGATGAGTTAGTTGAAGTTACGCCATTATCTGTTCGTCTACGTAAACGTCATTTAACGGAAAACGACCGTAAACGTGCATTTAGAAGTAATAAAGAGTGATACTTTAATACTTTTAATTGTCTAAAATAAAGCAAATAAAACCTCGCTAATTATGAAGTGACCCCATAAAGTTGGACACTTTTATTAAGCGGCTTGTAAGGCCTGATTTCGATATTCAACCGGAGTCAGGCCTTTTAATTTGGCTTTAACTCGGGCGATGGCGTCGGCAATCGATTGTTTGCGATCATTGATCGGGTAGTGATGAAGTAACTAGATAATCACCACCAGTGACAATGTCGTTAGCACATGTATTAGCGTTTATTGATGATGATGAGTTAGTTAAAGTTACGCCATTATCTGTTCGTCTACGTAAACGTCATTTAACCGAAAACGGCCGTAAACGGGCATTTAGCAGTAATAATGAGTAATACTTTAATACTTCTAATGGGATAAAATGAAGAAAATAAAACCTCACTAATTAGCGAGGTTTTTTCTGGCTTTAACTCGGGCGATGGCATCGGCAATCGATTGTTTGCGATCTTTCTGTGTAGTCGCACTACTTGTCGACATCGACCTAGGGAATAAAATAGTAGGTGGAACTAACTGATTACGGCTTAAGCGTTGTTGTTTCTTCTCGGTTAACAATAACTCTTCTTGCTCACTTAGGGCAACGCCAAGGGTCGTTAAGGTAATACAGTCAGTTGGACAGGTATTAATACAATTACTACAAGAGGTGCAGAACTGCGGTAATATAGTATGTAGTACCTGTTTGCTACCAACAATAGCATCAGTAGGGCAAACGCGAATACATTTGCCACAACCAATACAATTTTCTTCATCAATAAGGGCTTTATATTGCATAATCAATTTTGAATTAACTTAAACCAACAATATTACCATCTTTGTCAATATCAATATGACGATAAGCTGGATTGGTACCGAGCCCAGGCATTGTCATTACATTACCTGCATAAACCCGAATAAAACCAGCACCGGCAGATATTGCTAAATGACTGATATCAACATCAAAATTGGTTGGTACATTTTTTAAATTTGCATCAGCACTAATTGACATTGGTGTTTTCGCGATACAAAGTGGTAAGTGCTCTAATTTTAATGCTTCAATTTCTTTAATGTTTTTAAGCGCTGTGTCTGATAAATTAGCTTTATTAGCACCATATTTTTTTACCATAGTTTGAATCTTATCCATTAATGACATACTGTCGGGATAAGGTAACTTGATTTCACTTGGCATATCACACGCTTTAATCACATGTTTAGCCAGTTTCTCTGCGCCTTTACCGCCTTGAGTAAATACTTCACTCACTTCACAGGCAAATGCACCATGTTCAATCGCGTATTTTTGTAAAAATGCTAATTCTTCTTCACTATCATGTGGGAATCGATTGATTGCAACAATCACTTGTAAACCATAACTTTTAGCATTATTGATATGCCAAGCTAAATTAGCTGCACCAATTTCTAGTAATTCCACATTAGACTCTGAGATCTCTTTCGGTATGGCTTGTCCAGGTTTGATATTATATTTACCGCTATTGGATTTTAAGCTACGTACAGTTGCGACTAAAACCACACAGGATGCTTTAACGCCAGCTTGTCGATATTTAATGTTAAAGAATTTTTCCATACCCATGTCAGATCCAAATCCAGCTTCGGTTATCACATAGTCAGCTAATTGCAAAGCAATGCGGTCAGCGATAACCGATGAGTTCCCATGGGCAATATTCGCAAATGGTCCGGCATGAATTAACACTGGAGTGCTCTCAACGGTTTGCATCAAGTTTGGATTGATGGCATTTTTAAGCAATACCGTCATGGCACCCGCCACTTCAAGTTGCTCGGCGGTGATTGGCTCACCGTGGGTATTATAGGCTAAAATAATACGACCAATACGTGTTCGCATATCATGTAAATCGGAAGCCAACGCCAATATTGCCATCAGTTCAGATGCGGCGGTGATCTCAAATCCATCACGGCGTTCAATACCATTGACGCCACCGCCAACACCGACAGTAATATTACGCAGAGCGCGATCATTGTGATCGATAACACGTTTCCAAACAATACGATTAACATCGATGTTTAAACGTGGTAACCCCGTTTGTGTTGTAAATTCATCACCAAGGCGCTCTTCATGATAAAGACGAGAATCTAATGCCGCAGACGCTAAATCGTGGGCGGCGGTAATCGCATGAATATCTCCAGTAAGATGAAGATTTAATGTCTCCATCGGCAAAACTTCGGCTTGCCCGCCACCGGCAGCACCACCTTTGACCCCAAAAACTGGTCCTAAGCTAGGTTGACGAATACAGGCGATAGCAGATTTACCTAAATAGTTAAGACCTTCACTCAAGCCTATTGTATTAACCGTTTTACCTTCACCTAACGGAGTTGGTGTAATGGCGGTAACTAAAACTAGTTTACCATCCACTTTATTTCGCTTGTCGTTAAGAATTGATAAGTCGATTTTGGCGACATGCTTGCCGTAAGGAAGTACGTATTGTTCAGGAATATTACATTTTTCAGCGATTTCTGTTATTGGGCGTAAGGGCATTTTCATTCTCGTATTGCAATAAATTAGGCTGTCAGTATAAAGAATTTAAAATGCCGAATAAAGCAACAATTTAATCTTTATTGATTTTCGGCACAATCGTTAATTATCTTGTTATAATAGCAAAAATTTTCAACTTAAGGATATTAGTTAAATGAACTGGTTTTCACAGTATTCTCTCTTCTTGGCTGAAACAGCAACTGTTGTTATTGCTATTTTAGTGGTATTAATTTTTATTTTAAGTCAACGGCGAAAATCATCAACGATTGCTGGACGTTTATCCGTAAAAGATATTAGTCAAGAGTATGAACAAGTCAAAGATGACATGCTAATGTCAAGCATGGATGAAGTTGAAGCCAAACAATTTAATAAAGAACTTAAAAAACAAAAAAAACTCGAAAAGAAACAAGCTAAACAAGCTGCTAAAAAGAAAGACAAAACCGATGAGAATGCTAAATCATCAGATGCTAAACCTAAATTATTTGTTCTATCATTTAACGGCAGTATGGATGCCCACGAAGTTGAAGAACTACGTCAAGAGATCACGGCGGTGCTCGCCATCATCAAACCAGAAGATCAAGTGGTAGTAAAACTTGAAAGCCCAGGTGGGGTAGTGCATGGTTATGGGCTTGCTGCTTCACAGCTATTACGTTTTAGAACACGTAATATTCCATTTACAGCAGTGGTTGACAAAGTTGCAGCCAGTGGTGGCTATATGATGGCTTGTACCGCCAGTAAAATTGTTGCAGCGCCGTTTGCAATTGTCGGTTCAATTGGTGTAGTTGCGCAAATCCCTAACTTTAATCGATTACTAAAAAAACATGATGTTGATATTGAATTACAAACAGCGGGAGAATATAAACGAACCCTAACTATGTTTGGTGAAAACACCGACGAAGGTCGTCAAAAATTTAAACAAGAACTCGAAGAGACGCACCTATTATTTAAAGACTTTGTAAAAGAATATCGACCAAATATCGATATAGAACAGGTGGCTACCGGCGAACACTGGTTTGCCACTCAAGCTAAAGAAAAGGGACTGGTCGACGAAATTAGTACCAGTGATGACTTTATCTTATCGTATTTAGACACTCATAAAATCATTGCGGTTAGCTATCAACGTAAACAAAAACTATCCGAAAAACTGTCAAAAAACGTCGTAAAAGGCATGGAGAGATTATTTTTCAGACAAGGAAACGGACTATAACAGTCCGTTTTTTAATTAAGATAACATTATACTGTTCGCGTGCGAACAGTATAAATAGACCTACGGTAACATTGTAAAAAATTAAAAAAGGACTTTAGAACGATAATATCCGTTACATTTAACTAAATCAATTGTTAATAAGCAATTTTAATGGTTAAAACTTGCTTGTTAGTACTATTAGGTTATTGCTTTTAAATGTTATTTTGTGGGAATTTTACAAAAGTTAACAATTTAAACGTTAAAATATGTTGCGTCGATTTGTTGAACTATTATAATTTTATCCGCTGAAGGAAGATCAGTGAAGATCAGTTAAAATACAACCGAACAAAAGAATAAATTCAAATAAAACATAAATTTAATTGACAGGAATGTCGAAATGCATTATAATTTTCAACACGCAACACGCAACACGCAACCTGCCCAACCTATAATCTAAAATCGTCTAATTTTTGCCATCGATATTTACTATTTCACTTTAGTCTATTTTTTGATCGCATTTTAAGCGCTCCGCAGACATTGTTTCAACGCTTTGGGTTGTTGCGGCAGATTTTTTTAGTGGTATTGCTTATTTCACTGTTATTGGCTTGTTGTTCTAGTCAAGCGTTAACCGCTAAAACATCAAATATTATTCATGGTAACGCACCCTATTTAACCTTTGATGGTGGTCTTACTTCGGTAACTAGTTCGGAAGGTTTTCTTTGGATAACTTTATCCAATGGGGTTAAATTTACTCCAGCAAGCAATAATTCGTCAATCAAACCCATTAAGTTGCCAAATAGTGGTCAAAGTTTTGCTGATATCGGTATGTTAGTACCAACCGACAGCAATTCTATAGCATTAAATTCGCTTATCGGTTCACCTAATAATTATTGGGGTGATAGTGATGGCGATGGTCAGGGTTTTAATGGTATAGCGGTTACCGGTAATTTAAGCCTCTCTATTGTTGATAAAAATGACAATGCGGTAGCACGCAATGAAGTTTTAACAATATGTGATGCACCTTATAAAGTAACTTTAATGAGTACAGACGGAACATTACGCACGCGTTATGGGGTTCCTAATAGTAGTAGTTTTAGTGCTAGTAGTACAACTTATTATGTTAATCCTAATGAACATCCAAAGGTCTGCTTTGCTAAACCTAACCTAATATACGGTTCAAATACTGAAATTAATGGTATAGATTTTCGCGGTCCAGTTTCAATTTGGAATTCTAATAAGGGGTTTATCCCCCAGTCTACCAATCCATCCTCTTATCATCTAAATTTTCCAACTACAGGCGCCAATAATTTATATTTTGATTTAGATATAGGTGGAGCGCAATCTTTAATATGGCCAGAGAAAATTGAGCATGGGGGAATTACCGCTACGCTTGAACCGAATTCTACCGGTACTAGCGTGAGAGTAACTCTAACTGGTCCGGCTGCAACGCCTTCACAATGGAGCTTTAGCGGATCCAATAACATCCTTAGACCTGAATTGCCGCAACTCTTTGAGTTAGTCGGTAAAGATGGAGATGGTAACGCTGTTGTCAAATATGGATTTAAATTAAAACAATGGTTTGTCAATCGTGGTAGTAAAAAAGATACTGCTATGAATCAGGCATTATGGTGTCGTGATATTGGATATCGCATGCCTGAGGTAAAAGATTTAACTAATGCTGCTTGTACGGGGGCATGGAGTGGGCCTCGTTGTGAAGGAGCGGTTGGCGCCACACCATCATCAGTTGGTAATTATTACCAGCGTCGCATTGATGCTGGTTTTTTTACTGAATGGGGTCACATGGTATTTTATCCTAACGCAGGTATTGGAAATGACTATTTTTATTGGACTAGTGATTCAGTTGGTAGTGATCAATTTATTGTGTATCCGTATGGTGGGGACTTTTATAAGTATGATGCATCCAGCGATTTTTATGTTTTTTGTTCCTTACCTTAGGCTTAGATTTCATTTTCATTTCTTGGTTATGAGGTCAAATAAAAAAATGCAAGTAATTGGCTAGAGCAAAATAGCTATTTAATAGTTTAATTTTTTTAATTTTTCTGCATGAGATTTTGGGATGAGATGCAGTGCAGAGTTCTTTTTTGAAGAAATTTTTGAGAAAAACTATTTTAATGGCTAAAAAATTAACAAATAAGTTTTTAAACAGTCGTCCAAACAAATAAATTTACAAAAATTAACAATTTAAATGCTAGCAACCATTGCGCGGTTTTTTCTAATTATTATAATTTTATTGTTCTAAAGGACGATTAGGTAATAAAGAACCTATCAGAGCAAAAACCAAATAAATCAAGTGGTTAATCGACAAGGATGTCGAATTGTATTATAGTAAATCAATTAACTATCAATAACTGTTCAAGCGATGATTTAAATTCCTCTAACTTTAGTAATTAAAGTTTCTGCTTTAACCTTACAGAATTTTCTCATCAAATTTAGTTCATGGTCGAGCATCATTATTGAATCTTTAATTATGCTACATATCCATGCGCATAATACTAAAAGTTTACTTAAGATAACTTTATCAGGTGGAACAACATTACCCCAAAAAACCAATAATTCATCATTTATACCGATAGTTTGCCAAACATGCGTGATATTTTTGCTGATAAATGATTAATGGTGATCAACAAGGTTAATGTAGTAACAAAATTGGCTAAATCCAACCAGACATCAAATTTTAGTCGATAATTTATCCGTTTATAATCAGTAATTTTTATTTTTAATATCAAATGTTAAAGTATAAATAAGGATGATTTTTACAAAAGTTAACAATTTAAACGTTAAAATATGTTGCGTCGATTTGTTGAACTATTATAATTTTATCCGCTGAAGGAAGATCAGTTAAAATACAACCGAATAAAAGAATAAATTCAAATAAAACATAAATTTAATTGACAGGAATGTCGAAATGCATTATAATTTTCAACACGCAACACGCAACACGCAATCTGCCCAACCTATAATCTAAAATCGTCTAATTTTTGCCATCGATATTTACTATTTCACTTTAGTCTATTTTTTGATCACATTTTAAGCGCTTCGCAGACATTGTTTCAACGCTTTGGGTTGTTGCGGCAGATTTTTTTAGTGGTATTGCTTATTTCACTGTTATTGACTACCTATCGTAGTCAAGCTTTAACCGCTAAAACATCAAATATTATTCATGGTAATGCCCCCTATTTAACCTTTGATGGCGGTCTTACTTCGGTAACTAGTTCGGAAGGTTTTCTTTGGATAACTTTATCCAATGGGGTTAAATTTACTCCAGCAAGCAATAATTCGTCAATCAACCCCATTAAGTTGCCAAATAGTGGTCAAAGTTTTGCTGATATCGGTATGTTAGTACCAACCGACAGCAATTCTATAGCATTAAATTCGCTTATCGGTTCACCTAATAATTATTGGGGTGATAATGATGGCGATGGTCAGGATTTTAATGGTATAGCGGCTACCGGTAATTTAAGCCTCTCTATTGTTGATAAAAATGACAATGCGGTAGCACGTAATGAAGTCTTAACAATATGTGATGCACCTTATAAAGTAACTTTAATGAGTACAGACGGAACATTACGCACGCGTTATGGGGTTCCTAATAGTAGTAGTTTTAGTGCTAGTAGTACAACTTACTATGTTAATCCTAATGAACATCCAAAGGTCTGTTTTGCTAAACCTAACACAAAATATGGGTCAGATACTGAAATTAGAGGTATAGACTTTCGCGGCCTTGCTTCAATGTGGAATTCTAATAAGGGGTTTATTCCCCAGTCTACTAATCCAGCCTCTTATCATCTAAATTTTCCAACTACAGGCGCCAATAATTTATATTTTGATTTAGATATAGGTGGAGCGCGATCTTTAATATGGCCAGAGAAGATTGAGCATGGGGGGATCACTGCTACGCTTGAACCGAATTCTACCGGTACTAGCGTGAGAGTAACCTTAACTGGTCCAGCTGCATCACCTTCACAATGGGTATCTAGCGAAACTAACAAAATCCTAAGACCTGAATTACCTCAACTCTTTGAATTAGTGGGTAAGGATAAGGATGGTAATGTCGTTGTGAGCTATGGATTTGAGTTAAAACAGTGGTTTATTAATCGAGGAACGGATAAGTATGATTACGCTAATACCTTGTCATGGTGTAATCATATAAAAAATTATCGCCTTCCTAAGGTTAAGGATTTAACTAATTCAGTTTGTTCAGGTATATGGAGTAATTTCCGTTGTAACGGAATTGTAGGTGCGCTACCTCCATCAGTTGGTAATCATTATCAACGTAATATCGGCGCAGGTCTTTTTTCCGAGTGGGGTTATATGGGTAACTATAATAATGCTTATTTTGGTAATGGTGATTACTATTGGACGGGTGACAAAGCAAATAATAGCATAGAGCCGCTCTATTTTGGGGTAAGTTCGGATGGTGGACATGTGCTTTGGTCGAACGATCTAAACTACTCTATTTATGGAATTTGTGTTTCTCTTTAATTATTATTTTTTAGTTGGAACGCAAATTAATAAAAATAGAACCAAACAAAGTGCAGATAGTTATTAAGCCAAAGTGACCGAATCAAAAGCTCTAGCGAGATTAAATATTTTTTAGCAGTCGAACAAAATCACTTAAGCACTACCATTTCCTTCAAATGGAAATAGTAAATTGAAACGCAGAAAATGGCTTATAAATTGACTGAATTTCGGCGTTAATTGATATACTTTTATACAAAAAACAAGTGATACTTAACAACCTGCTTAAGTTTTAAATCAATTCTTTCGATTGATTTCTATACTAATTAGTGTGTTGGATTAATAAATAATGTTTCCGCTTTATCTTCAATTCATACAGTTAGGGTAAATAATGGGGGATGCCCTTTATATTCTTTTAGGTAATGGTGTTACCCCATTAAGTGATTTACGTCAAGTAACAGGTATTAATTTTTCTGATGGTAATGGTTCTGGTCGAATT
This sequence comes from Gilliamella apicola, assembly GCF_003202915.1. Classification (GTDB taxonomy): domain Bacteria; phylum Pseudomonadota; class Gammaproteobacteria; order Enterobacterales; family Orbaceae; genus Gilliamella; species Gilliamella apicola_Q. Next base: position 860,782 of record NZ_QGLP01000005.1, on the reverse strand, counting down.
GATTGGATTACACTATTATCGAATCTTGGTGTAAGTTTACCTGCACCAAATAGAATGCATTATAGCGATGTAACAGAAGCGCATAATAAACCGAGTGATGGTATTTTACATAATATACCTAATCAACTAACTGCTGATGACATTGATTAGTTATATATCAGGACAAATAAAAGTTACTTGGTATGAAAATGATTGCCAATAACTAATGATAGATTAAATGAAAGTTCCCCACTATGACGGATCTTATACCTTAAAAGTAGAGGTCATAGATATTCAAAACAACACACGCTATGGTGTAGTAAACAATCGCTATTATCGAAGTAGTTAGGCGGAATTTACAATAGTTTCATATAATTGAAGTATCTATTTCTTAAAACAGAATGATATAGGTAATTATGCGATTATGGCTTTTCACACTAGTGTTTTTTTCATCATAAGATTGTCAATTTGCTGCATTTACGTTAGTGGACGAAGATGCCGACTAAGGTTGCTATCATCGTTGGCGTTGAGTGAGGGCGTTGTTGAGATAGGTTTATCTACCTTAGGGGGATTAAGTCTAAAATAATAGCTTAAATTACGTTTGTGCTTAAAATTCCATTTTATCCATTTGTCATTATTGAATTTTGCTAAAGTTATCTATTTTTATGAAATAGCGTAAAAAAATTATAAATATTATTAATCAATTATTACGCCTCTTGTGTTTAAGTTTTGATAAAAATAATCTGGTTTAAGTTTTTCTGATTTTGCGTCAAAATAATAGTCAGCCATTTTATTATCTGGACTAAATATATACATAAAGTACCTGTCGTTAGATTCACCTTCTTGATAGCCAACAGCAATAAAATGATCTTCATCTAGCCAAAAAATGGCTTCTAAAAATTGTGTCAGACCTAACCAAAGCACGATTCTTTTGGTTTTATTTTTACGATCGATTAAATAAATTTCTTGGCAATCCGAGTTGCCATAAAAAATATATTTATCAGATTGCGTTTCAGGATAAATATCTAAAAAGCTGATATATTTTTGTTTACTTGGTGAATAGTCATACATTTGCGGTATGTAAACATCATCACTAGCAGACTCAAACCCTTTGGTATAAATGCCCCGATAATTTTTATCAAATGGCCAAGAATTTTCATTCCCTGTATAAAAATTTGCTATATCTAAGTGATAATAATCGAGCCAATTTTTAATTAAGGGTTTAATCTTCTCAATTGTGGCATTAGATATTTTGCTTTTATTGCTATACGGATCTGATGATTGATTTTTTTGTTGGAGATTAACCGATTTTGGATTATTGGTAGCGATAGCTGTTGATAAATAGCTATTTAACCAAATGAAAGTAATAAAAATAAGAATATACTTCATGTAATGAACCAATTGATTAGCTGAATTTACAATTAATAATTATTTAACCAAAATGTTAATTAGTTAATTTCCGAAAATCATAAATTTAAGATTGTAGTGTAATTAAAATAATATGTATATTGTTAATAATCGGTGGGATGTAGATTTTAAGTTAAACAACTCTATGTTATCCTAAACTCAACATTCGATCACAGGACGCTCCATATGATAAAAGATCCATTTTACGATCGTGAGGCACAAAAATATGACTCGCCGATCGCCAGCCGTGAACTGATTTTGGATTATCTTACCCAAGAAGCAAAACCAGCCAGCTTAGAGAAAATAGCTAATGCCGTATCAATCAAATCTGATGAGCAGAAAGAGGCTTTACATCGCAGATTGCGGGCAATGGAACGTGATGGTCAGGTAGTGTATACCCGGCGTAAATGCTATGCCTTGCCAGAAAAATTCGATATGGTTAAGGGTAGTGTGATTGCACATCGTGATGGCTATGGTTTTCTGCGAGTTGAAGGTAAGCCGGAAGACTATTTCTTGTCACATGAGCAGATGAAAAAGGTTTTACAAGGTGATGTTATATTGGCTCAGCCAATCAACAGTCAATACCGAGGTAAGACCGAAGCGCGCGTGGTGCGGATTTTAGAACCTCGCACTAATCAAATTGTTGGTCGTTATTTTATTGAGCAAGGTGTTGGCTTTGTGGTGCCGGATGACAGTCGTTTGAATTTTGATATTTTGATCGCAGGTAAACCAAATCGTACTGTAAGAATGGGCTCGGTGGTTGTGGTTGAATTACAGCAACGACCTGAACGACGTCAAAAAGCAGTTGGCGTGATTAAGGAAGTACTTGGCGAAATTATGGGGACCAATTTAGCTATCGATATTTCATTACGTAATCATGAAATCCCTTATGAATTTCCTAAATTGGTTGAAAAGGAGGCCAGCAAATTTAGTGAACAAGTGCCAGAAAGCGCCAAAAAAGGCCGTAAGGATCTACGTGAGTTGCCGTTAGTAACCATTGATGGTGAAGATGCGCGTGACTTTGATGATGCGGTCTATTGCCAGAAGAATCGCGGTGGTGGTTACCGTTTATGGGTGGCCATAGCTGATGTGAGTTATTATGTGCGACCGGCTAAAGCGTTAGATAAAGAGGCTTGTTTGCGAGGGACTTCGGTCTATTTCCCATCGCGGGTGATCCCGATGTTGCCGGAAGTGTTATCCAATGGTCTTTGCTCACTCAATCCGCAAGTGGATCGCTTGTGTTTGGTGTGTGAAATGACCGTGTCGAATAAAGGGCGTTTGACTGGTTATCAATTCTATGAAGCGGTGATGAATTCACATGCCCGATTAACTTATACCAAAGTAGCCAAAATTTTAGAGGGTGATAAAGAGCTGCGTGAACATTATCGTGAGTTGGTTCCCCATCTTGAAAATCTTTATGGGCTTTACAAAGTGTTGGATAGTGCTCGAGTTGCTCGTGGCGCTATTGGTTTTGAATCGGAAGAGCCAAAGTTCATCTTTAATGCGGATAAACGTATTGAGAGCATCGAGTTAGTTCAACGAAACGATGCGCATAAGATTATTGAAGAGTGTATGATTTTAGCCAATGTAGCAGCAGCAAAATTGGTGATTAATGCTGAGATTCCTTCGCTATTTCGTGTACATGATAGACCGGATGAAGATCGCATGAACAATTTACGCAGTATTTTAAGTGAACTCGGTTTATCTCTCGGTGGCGGTAATAATCCCAAACCAAAAGATATTGCTAAGTTAATGGTTGAAGTTGAAGCAAGACCTGACCATGAGATGTTGCAGACGGTGATTTTACGATCGATGAAGCAGGCAATTTACGATCCTGAAAATCGTGGACACTTTGGGCTAGCACTTGAGGAGTATGCACATTTTACTTCGCCAATTCGTCGTTATCCGGATTTGTTATTACATAGAGCGATCAAATGGGTGTTGGCTGATCAGCAGCACAAAACCAGTAAAACCGGAGGGCATCGTTATTCCACTAGTGAGATGCTCTATTTTGGTGAACACTGTTCGATGACCGAGCGCCGTGCGGATGAAGCCGTTCGTGATGTGGTTGACTGGTTAAAATGTGATTATATGCAAGATCATGTTGGCGAGGTGTTTAATGGTACTATTTCGAGTGTGGTTAACTTCGGCTTTTTTGTACGATTAGATGATCTGTTTATTGATGGTCTGGTACATGTTTCGTCGCTAGAAAATGATTATTATATTTATGACGCGTCGCGTAATCGTTTAATTGGTGAAAATACTCGCTTTACATATCGTTTGGGTGATAAAGTTCAAGTAAAGGTCGAAAATGTTAATCCTGAAGAACGTAAAATTGATTTTTCATTGGTAGACAGTGATAATAAGCCACAACGTCAAGGTAAAACAGCAAAAAATAAGGCGAAAAAAGCCGATATTGAAGCTGATGTACCAGTTAAACGCAAAAGTAAGAGTCAAGCTGATAGTCAAAAGAAGAAAGCGAGTGCGGTGGTAAAAGCAAAAACAAAAAAACGCACTGAGGCTAAAGCTACGGCTAAAAAAACGTCTAAATCAGCGTTGACCGCTAGCAATAAGAGAAAAAAGAGTAAAAAATAGATGAGTGAAACAGTTTACGGTATCCACGCGATTGAAGCTTTATTGACGCGTGCACCTGAAAGAATTATTGAAGTTTTTATTGCTAAAGGCCGAGAAGATAAGCGCCTAAATGCCCTTGTTCACGAGTTGGAACAGATAGGTTTAGCGGTGAAAGTGACCAATAGACAGTACTTAGATGAAAAAACCAAAAACGGCGTGCATCAAGGCATTTTGGCAATGGTTAAACCAAGTCGTGGTTATCAGGAAAATGATATCCCATTATTGATGGAACAACAGCCAAATCCGGTTATTTTAATTTTAGATGGTGTGACCGATCCGCATAATTTAGGTGCTTGTATTCGCACAGCTGACGCCGCAGGTGTGAGTTTTATTATTGTGCCGAAAGATCGCTCAGCATCACTTAATTCAACCGCTCAGAAAGTTGCATGTGGCGCGGCTGAGAGTGTACCAGTTGTTAGAGTGACAAATCTGGCTCGGACTATGCGGATGTTACAAGATGAATATCAAGTTTGGATTGTGGGCACTGCTGGCGAAGCGACAAGTACACTATATCAAACCGATTTTTATAAAAATTCAAAAGCCTTGCCACTGGCGTTAGTAATGGGCGCAGAAGGTGAAGGTATGCGTCGATTAACCAAAGAGCATTGCGATGAGTTGGTGAGTATACCAATGGCGGGAATTGTTTCTTCGCTTAATGTGTCGGTTGCTACTGGCGTTTGTTTATTTGAAATTGTTAGACAAAAAAATAGATAGTAAGAGTTATAACATGTTAGGATTATTCAAGAAACTTTTATCAGGGAAGAAAGAACAAAGTGCGCCAACGCTTTCAGAGCGAGATTTGAATGGGCGTAATCATGTCGGTTATCCAACTATGCAATTATCTCGTGAAATTGATAATTTAGTTAAAATAAAATACGCGCCAATTAAACGGATCGTTAAAGTGTACAAAGATACGCTATTTTTTAAATGGGGTCCGAGTGTTATCAATAATACGTTATCGGATGAACAGTTGGCTAACTTGTCAGGTCGCAACGTTCAAATGGTCTATTTATTATTATTCCGCGACATGTTAAGGCATATTTCAGGCTTAGCTAAGTTAAAGCATTTTGCCGAAGACTGGCCAGAACAATTTGCCCAAGAGCTATTAGATAATTGCAACATGCTTAGCGACAATGATGATGCCGATATTGCTAAAAAAGAAGCATTATTCGCCAACACCAAGCTATTTGATGTTGATAATCCGATCGATTCCAAACACCCAGAAAACACCGAAATTCCAGATTGGACGGCGCCTTTGGCAGAGTTGATTATGTTAAAACCGGAGATGATCTATCATTGCCACCGTCCTTTGATGGCGGCGATTTTGAAAAAGAAAAAATGATCTAGCCAATCATTTATTCAATTTTATTTTGTGGCAAATGCATAATTTTTAATTCGTTTGCCATACATTTGTTTTACTTTTGCCTTACGTTGGCATAATAATTCGCTAATTATTAATACATCCTCTCGTTTGGTAAATCACCTCATTTTTTATAAATAACACGATATCTCACTTTTAAATACCTAATCCATAATTAATTTTTGCAATGATTATTTGCAAAAATACCAACTAGGTATGTCACTATCACTCACTTATACTAAATTTATGAAGTAAATAGGTGAATGGTTTTATGCGAACAAGAACAATTGCAGTATTTAAAAAATTCATATCTATTGATTATCCATTAACTATTGAGACATTGTCGGAAGAGTTTCAGATAAGTACTCGTACAATGCGAAATGAGATACGAGAAATAAATGATTTTTTATACAAAAGAGCATTACCACTTATTTCCTCAATCCGTAATAAAGGTTTTATTATCAAGGGTAGCCGTGAACAAAAGCAGTTAGTTAGGCTTGCCTTACAAGAATTACCCATTTCCCCCATTTTAAGCAAAGAAGAACGTCAATTTGATCTATTGTTAGCTATTGCTTTTTCAGTTAGGCCTACCATTTTGAGCCAAAAAGAAAGTAGCTATTATGTTTCTAAAAGTGTGTTAGACGAAGATATTCGTAAACTTAAATTACGTTTAAAAAAATATGATATTGAGTTGGTGAGTCAACCTAAATTAGGAATGCAATTAGTTGGTTTAGAACGTTCTATTCGTTTAATGATGTATGAAGTGATTAATCAATATGCAGGTAATCTCAATTATGAACGGCCATTAAAAGAGTTAAGTTTAATTCAACAGCTATTATTTAATTACATTCCACAAGTGTTGATTAATAAGTTATTTGAACTAGCTGAAGAAACAATGAGCCAAGTTCATGATGAAATTTATAAACAACAAATTGTTATTTTTACTGCAATTTGGGTTATTCGTAATCAACAAAATCACCATCTCACTAAGATTCGAGCTGATTTTATTCATAATGATTCCGGCAGTATTAGTCAATTTATTCGGTTGGTTTGTCAGCACGCGGCTTTACAAGTTAGTCGTCAAGAACAGCAATATATCATTTATATGTTGGAGACCTTTAATACTAAGGATATCAATAATTCTATCGATTGGTTAAATGCGCAATTATTGGCGATTAAATTGGTCAATTATATTGAGGAAAAGACACAAATTCCATTTTCTGTTAAACAAGAACAGTTATACGAAAATTTATGTAAGCATTTAGCCGGGTTAATTGCGCGGGTAAGCAATAACATCCATATCATTAATCCGTTATTGGATAATATTAAACAGAATTATGGTGTTATCTATTCCGCTATTGCACAATTTATCCAAAATCTTGAGACCACTTTGAGAAATAAGGTGTCTGAAGATGAAATTGCTTTTTTAACCATTCATTTTTCTGCTTTCGCCAGTGAGATCAACCAAGAACGAAGTTACTATTTTAAAGCGGTGGTCATTTGTGATCATGGTATTGCGACCTCTAATCTTTTAGCTCAATCACTCAAAGAATTTTTCAATATCGAGATTTTGGCTATTTTGGCTCGTAATGAGCAACATTTATTGAAGCAACTTGATTTCGATTTGATTTTTTCGACTTTTCCATTATCACATTATGAACATCCTGTTTTGGTGTTAGAACCAATATTAAAAGAAAAAAATCACCCTATCATTACAGATTTTTTAGCTAAAAACCGTGATCACCAACGTATGGTTAATCACTGCACTGATGCCACTGATCTTTTTTATGCTTTAGTTAATTTAATTGAAGAGAGTGGCGGAGTGGTGTCTGCACCAATTTATAACCAATTGGAGAAGTGTTTAGCTATTAATAATCTTAAAATCAATAAAAGGAAAATCCAACCTATGTTGAAAGATATTCTTACCGATGATGACATTATATTGCAACAAACTTGCTCTAATTGGCAGCAAGCTATCACTTTTGTTGCTCAACCGCTTTTGCAGAAAAACTATATTTCAAAAAATTATGTCGATGCCATGATTAGCTCGCTTGAACAATATGGTCCGTATATCGTTATCGGCAAAAATTTGGCTTTAGCGCATGCTCGGCCTGAAGATGGTGTTAATCAATTAGGACTTAGTGTCATGACCATGCGTGATCCTGTCGATTTTGGAAATCAGAATATGGGGCCAGTTAAGATTATATTTTGTTTGGCGGCTATCGATTCCTTTTCTCACCTAAATATTATGCGCAGTTTGATCGAACTGATTAATGATGAAAGTAAGCTTGATCGCTTATTAATGTGTAATTGTGTCTCGCAATTTAAAGCGATTTTATTTAATGAACCAACCCCTGCTTTAACGTAATAAGCCATAGGAGGATCCTCGATGAGTCAGTTATCTATTTTATTTGTTTGTGGTGCCGGTCTTGGTAGTAGTTTTGCTGCCCAGATGGCAACTGAAGATGTACTAAAAGCTAAAGGTATTGATGCCAAATTAGATCATACGGATATTTCTTCTGCCGCGTCGATGAATGTCGATATTATTATTACCGCAGAAAATTTTCGTTCGCAATTTGCCAAATTTAATATTAGTGACCACACCTCGATTGTATACCTAAAAAATATCGTTTCGAAGTCGGAAATTGATGAAAAATTAAGTCCGGTCTTACAAGAGAAAGGATTGCTTTAATAAGCAAAAAGGAGAGCATTATGAACGTAATTAACTTCATTATTGATAATATTCTAACTCAAGCATCTATCACAATTAGTTTAATTGCTATGTTTGGTCTTATTCTGCAAAAAAAATCGGTAGGACAAACGATATCTGGAACGTTAAAAACTTTACTCGGTTTTCAGGTGCTCAATGCCGGTTCAAGTATTATTGTTGGTAGTTTGAGTTATTTTGGCCAAATTTTTACTGCTGGCTTTGAGATGCAAGGCATTATTCCTTCCATTGAGGCAATCAATGGTCAAGCTATGAATCAATTAGGTTTGGGTAGAGATATTGCCTTAACCTTTTTAATGATATTTATTTTTAATATTTTAATTGCACGTTTTACGCGTTTTAAATATATCTTTTTAACCGGCCAGGCTATTCTTTGGATGGCAACCATGACAACCGTGTTCGGTAGTTTCGCTGGTCTTTCAGGTGTGAGCTTGATTTTAGTCGGTGGTGTTATTGGTGCACTTTTTGCTGTCTTTATGCCAGCGATTGCACAACCTATTATTCGTAAAGTTACTGGTTCGAATGATATCGCACTTGGGCATTTTTGTACTATAGGTTATTTGTTCGAGGCGGGTGTTGCTTATGTTGTAGGTGAGAAAGGGGAAAATAAACGCTCAATCGAAGATATAAAATTACCAAAATCGTTTGAGTTTTTACAAGATACCTATTTATCAGTTATGGTGGTAATGCTTCCTTTATATATTATCACCGTGCTTTTTGCGGGTGAAGAATACGCTTCGACACTATCTGGCGGTCAAAACTATATCATTTATGCATTTACTCAAGCAATCATATTTGTAGTTGGTATTTATGTGTTGTTAGCCGGAGTTAGGTTATTACTGGGTGAAATCGTGCCAGCTTTTAGAGGGATCGCCATGAAGATTGTTCCTAATGCAATACCTGCACTTGATTGTCCGGTGTTTTTTCCCTATAGCCCAAATGCCGTTATTCTTGGTTTTATTACTACCACCATTGGTACGGTAATTGCGATGTTAACTTTACCTTTCTTTGGCCTAGCGATGATTCTTCCTGGCATGCTAACTAACTTTTTTGCTGGTGGTACCGCTGGGATCTTTGGTAATGCCGTAGGTGGACGTCGTGGCGCTTTAATTGGTGGGATTGCCCATGGGATATTTATCACTTTATTACCCGCGCTGTTAGTCACTATCTTTAATCAAATGGGATTCGTTAATGCCACAGCGACAGATGTGGATACCGTTACGGTGGCCTTGCTTTATGCTTGGATTTTGAGCCCATTATTGAAGAATTTTTAATTAAGAGGTGATCATGTTTAATTTTTTTAAAAAGAATAAACCACCTGTTCAAGTAGAACCATCAACTCCAAGAGAGCTTGCAGCTGATGAGATTGCACAAATTGAACATCAGATTAATGAACTCAAACAACAAATTACCCATACCGATGATGTTCAATTGTTGGCCAGTTGTAATGAACAGATAGGAATACTGTATAACCAGTTAAAGCGTGTTGATTTGGCTATGGAGTATTTAGAAACCAGCATGCAACAAAAGAGATCAATTGGTGAAGGATATAAAATCCTAATGAGTTTGTATAACCATAAACGTGCAGAGGCAGCAAAATCAGGATCTATTGCCGATATCGACTTTTGGATGAATAAAATGGATGAAATGCGCAATATTGCCAAATTAGCTACAATTCAACGAAATTAAAGGAAAAAGTTATGTACACTACACTTAAAGCGGTAACTGAATTAGCGACTAAACTTAATTTTACTGTTGGCGCATTTAACACGCATAATTTAGAAATGTTACCGGATATGCTTCGGGCCGCAAAAGAGGTTGGCGCACCGATTATTATCCAGACAAGTGTTGATACCGCTCGTTATATTGGTTTTAAAGTCTTGGTCAATACCATAAAAGCCATCGCTGATGAAGAAATTGTCGATGCGGTTTTGCACCTTGATCATGCTAAAAATTTTGATGATATCAAACAGGCGATTGATAGTGGATTTACCTCGGTTATGTTTGATGGTTCATCTTTACCGTTTAAAGAAAATATATTAAAAACTCGATCTGTGGTCGAATATGCTCATGCTCGAGGTGTGTCGGTAGAAGGTGAGCTTGGCACTATAGGTGGCACCGAGGAAGGTATTCACGTTGGAGTTAACGATAAAGTTTACACTAAGCCTAGTGATGCTTTGGCCTTTGTACAGGCCACGGGGATTGATGCTTTAGCGGTAGCAATCGGGACTAATCACGGTCAGTTTAAATCGAAAACAGAAGTCAACATTCCATTACTTAAAGAGATTCATGCAATGGTTGATATTCCATTAGTTATTCATGGTGGTACTGGAGTGAAGGAGGAAGATTATCCTGAGCTGATTAATAATGGTATTCGTAAATTCAATGTCGGTACTGAGTTGTTAGTTAATTGGACACAAGTTGCTAAATATCAGTTTGCTCAAACTGAAGTTAATAAATCGCTAAGGCATAATGTGATTCCAGCTAATCAAGCAGTTAAAGATATTGTCAAACATAAAATGAGTTTGTTTCTTAATGTTAATCATCGTATTAACTAAGGTAATCTTATATGCCAAAATATTTGATCTTACTTGCTGGTTGTCCTTGTACCGGAAAAACTTATTTGATTCATCTATTGCAGCAACAATTCTCCAACAGTTTGCTGTTGACGCCCGATGAAGCAAAGGAGTTGTATGCTGACTCCGTGGGTTTTAATTCACTTGCTGAGAAAAATGCCTTAGAACAAAAAGTTTGGCATTTCTATTATGGGGTGTTGCAGTGGTATATGGATGCTGGCAAGAAGATCATTATTTCGGAATATCCATTTAGCGATAAGCAAAAAAATCATTTAAATGATTTTGCCAATCGCTACCATTATCAGGTAATAACCATTCGCTTGGTGGCTAATTTTGATATTCTTTGGCAACGCCGATATAAGCGCGATCGCTCTTTAGAACGTCATTTATCGCATATTATGACGCACTATCATTATGGTGACGAATTAGCTGATCGTAATCTTGCCGATGATTTGATAACAAAAGAAAAGTTTTATCAAATTTGCCATGATAGACAATATGATAAATTTGCATTAGGGGCATTGTTTGAAGTGAATGTAGATGATTTTAGCAAAGTAAATTATGCTGATTTATTGAATAAATTGAAGAAGATTATTACTAAATGAAATATAGAGGACGAATTACTTTTTGCCATTAAGCATAAATAATTTCAGGTAACTTAATGTCCCAAGGTTGATTATCGAGTTTTGCGACTTTTTGGCAAGCAAAAGCCAATCCAATCGGTAAGATTTGCTGTTTTTGATAATTGGCTAATGCTCGGTCATAATAGCCACCACCCATACCCATGCGATAACCGCGCTCGTCAAAAGCCACCAGTGGTGTAAAGACAATATCAAGTTGTTCTATCGTTATGCTATTGGTTTCATCGACTGCCGGCTCTAAAATGCCGAATTTATTTTTTATCAATGGAGTCTTCGGCGAGTAATTTAAAAAGAGTAATTGATGGTCAGCAACAGGTACCGGTAAATAGACCGATTTGTTTTGTTGCCATAGATATTCAATAATCGGTTTAGTATCGATTTCACCATCAAATGATAAAAAAATCGCAATATGTTGCGCTTGGTTTACTACTGGGTGTTTTTTGATTTTTTGATAGATAATGGTTTGCGCGTTATTGCGTTGTGCCAGTGATAATTCACGTCTTTTTTGACGGATTGATTGCCGAATATTCATGGTTTTTCTTTTGAAAGAAAGCGGGATGAAAGACTCCAAGATGTCGTTAGGGTCGTAACCCTTGAACCCGAAGTTCAAGGTGAACAGCATGTTTTAATTTTTAGGTTTCCTAAATCAATTAGGCATACACACCAATTAAAAATCATACCATTCTAAATTAAAGATTATCGGCTCAGGGGACTAACCCATATCGCGAACATCTCAGAGGTGTTTACTATAATACAAAATTTTAAAAATCATACAATAGCATTTGTTGATTATTTACATTTAATCAGACGAACTGTTTATATTTAAAGCAGAATCGAGTAACTGTTGTAGCATCTTTAATCTATTTGCAAATTCGTTGCTTTTTTCTTGTTCTTTGGTTAGTTCGTAAGACAAATTTAGTGCAGCTGTCATGATAAGTTGATCGCTACCAATTTGAGGTGATCTTTCTCGTAATTTTATTAAGCGTGCATCTAAATCTTTTGCCGCATTTGTAAGTGCGTCAACTTCCTCGACTGGGCAATTAAACTTTAACGTTCGCCCAAAAATCTGAACAGTGACAGCTTGATTTTCCATATTTAACCTATAGTTTTCTAAATTTGTTAATTTTGTCAATTATATGTTTAGCGTTTAACCCGAGTTCGTCGCGCATCTCTTGTTGCGAGCCTTGAGGGATAAAAACGTCAGGCAATCCGATATTTAAAATATCACATTTTATTTTTTTCGATAACAAAAATTCATTGACGGCGCTTCCTGCTCCACCTTTGATACTGTTTTCTTCGATGGTGACAAGTATATTATGGCTTTGGCTAATGTGCAAAAGGACTTTTTCGTCAAGCGGTTTAACAAAACGCATATCTATCACTGTAGCATTTATTTGTTCGGCCACTTGTAAAACTTCTGGTAATAATGTGCCAAAATTGAGTAAAGCAATACTTTCACCTGTACGGCAAAGTTTGGCTTGTCCCAGAGGTATAGCTGTTAATGGCGCTAAGTGTGCACCATTACCTTCCCCACGAGGATATCGTACTGCTGCTGGTCCATTGTGCAAATAACCGGTATAGAGCATTTGTCGGCATTCGTTTTCGTCACTTGGTGTCATGATGACCAAGTTTGGGATACAGCGTAAGAAGCTTAAATCGAATGCGCCTTGGTGGGTTTCGCCGTCTGCCCCGACAATGCCTGCACGGTCGATAGCAAATAAAACAGGTAAGTTTTGGATAGCAATATCATGGATCACTTGATCATATGCCCGTTGCAAGAAAGTCGAATAGATGGCAACTACTGGCTTTAATCCACTAATGGCAAAGCCAGCGGCTAACGTCACGGCATGTTGCTCGGCTATGGCGACATCAAAGAATTGTTTAGGGAAACGTTTAGCAAATGCGGTCATGCCAGAACCTTCGCTCATAGCAGGAGTGACTGCCATTAAACGGTTGTCGTGCTCAGCTGTTTCACAAAGCCAATCACCAAATATTTTGGAATAGGTTGGGGCAATTTTATTTGACTTAGGTAATATCCCTTCATTTGGATTAAATTTTGGTACACCATGCCATAAGGTTGGATTTTGTTCGGCTGGAGCATAACCTTTACCTTTTTGGGTGATAACATGCAGTAATTGTGGCCCCTTTAGTTGTCTAACTTTTTTTAGGGTGGTAACCAATGTTTCAACATCATGTCCATCAACTGGACCAATATAGTTAAAGCCTAATTCTTCAAATAAAATAGCAGGGGTAACCAGACCTTTGAGATGCTCTTCGGTTTTTTTGAATAACTCTTTTAAAGGCGGTATATTCGAAAGCACTTTTTTACCGCTTTCTCGAAGTGAGGTGTAGGCTTTACTTGATAATATTTGTGCTAAATGCTGATTAAGGGCACCGGTGTTTTCCGAAATTGACATATCGTTATCATTAACGATAACCAGCATGTCAGGTTTAATGTGCCCAGCATGGTTCATTGCCTCAAAGGCCATGCCAGCGGTTAATGCACCATCCCCAATAATGGCGGCAATTTTTTGACCTGATTGATTTTTTTGTTCAGCAATAGCTATACCCAGTGCGGCACTGATCGATGTTGAAGAGTGCCCAGTAGTTAAGACGTCATACTCGCTTTCATTGCGGTGAGGAAAAGGGTGTAGTCCCCCTTTTTGGCGAATAGTTAGCATCTGATCGCGTCGACCAGTTAAAATTTTATGTGGGTAAGCTTGGTGACCTACGTCCCAAATAATTTTGTCAAATGGTGTTTGATAGACGTAATGTAACGCCACTGTTAATTCGACCACACCAAGTCCCGATGCTAAATGGCCGCTAGATTGACTAACACAGTCTAATAAAAATTGTCGTAATTCCTGACTAATTGCTGACAATTGTGACAGCGGATAGCGACGAAGATCCGCTGGTGAATTGATTTGCTTTAATAGAGGAAATTTGTCTAAATTCATTTTTACCATCTAGTTATTAAGTTAACTATTTCGATTAATTATAAAACCAGCAAGGTCTTTTAATGGTTGGTTATTATAAGGTATTTGCGTTAGGCTATCGATAGCTTGTTGATATAACTTCTGAGTCATTTCGATTGCGTTTTGTAATCCAACCAACGCTGGGTAAGTACTTTTTTCTAGCGCCATATCGGAGCCTTGCGGTTTACCCATCAATTCTTGTTCACCAATGACATCTAAGATGTCATCTTGTATCTGAAATGCTAGTCCAATCGCCTGGGCATAGTTGTCTAAGTTTTGGTAATAAGGTTTAGCTTCCTCTCCACAGGCATAAGCACCGAGTCGAACTGCCGCTTGAATTAAGGCACCAGTTTTATGGTTGTGAATATTTTGTAAATGCTCTAAAGTAACTTTTTGCTGTTCTGCTTGTAAGTCAAGTGATTGTCCCAAACACATACCGGCAATACCACTGGCACTTGCCAGTTCAGTAATCATTTTGATTTTACTTTGGTTATCGATATGTTGGTTTTCGGATAATAAGCTAAACGCTAATGATTGTAAGGCATCCCCAGCGAGGATAGCCTCTGCTTGACCAAATTGTATGTGGCAAGTTGGTTTTCCTCGTCTTAGATTATCATTATCCATTGCTGGTAAATCATCATGAATTAATGAATAGGTGTGCATTGATTCAATAGCCGCGGCTACTGAATCAAGTTTCGTTAAAGGACAATTGAACATTTGTCCGGTTAAATAAACCAGTATAGGGCGTATTCGTTTGCCGCCAGCAAGCAGGCTGTAACTCATAGCTTGTTGCAAATTAGATGGCGAAAACTGTGATATATACGTTGCTAAATAGTTATCAATACGTTCTTGTAATGGTTTTAGGCTATTCATTGTTATCAATGGCAAACTCAGATAATTGTGCATCACTATTTTCAGATAATAAAATTTGGATACGTTGTTCAGCTTCATTAAGCTGTTTTTGACCAGAACGGGCTAATTTTATACCTTTTTCGAACTCATTTAATGCTTCATCTAATGGTAAATCGCCATTTTCAAGTTGAGTGACAATTGCTTCAAGTTGTTTGATAGTTTCTTCAAAACTGGTTTCTTTATCTTGTTTTTTTGTCATATCGTACTCCTTCTTGTATTAAATGAGTATACACGTATTTTTTAAGCTGGTGAATCAAGCTGTTTAAACTATATATAAACTATATTTAAACTAAATGATTAATTTAATTAACCCCTCTTGTTCGCCAATTAATGGTTAATTTGTTGAATTTTGGTAGAAGAATGGTTTTCTCCTGTTTCACTTTCAAGTTCATCAACAGAAAGTTGTGCTATATCAGGATTAATTGGTTTTTTAACTTCAATCCCTAATTCTCTAAAGCGTTCTATTTGACCAATAACGTTACCCCGTCCCTTAGCGAGTTTATTCATTGAGTTTTGATAAGTCTGTTGGGCTTTATCCAAACAGTTACCCAGATTTTCCATATCTTCGATAAAACCGCGAACTTTGTCATATAATTTACTGGCTCTATCAGCAATAAGTTCAGCATTCCGATTTTGGTATTCAAAACGCCATAAATTATGAATGGTTCGTAAGGCAACCAATAGTGTAGTTGGGCTAACAATCATTATATTGTTTTTTAATGCATCATTAATCAAAGATGGATCTTGATCGATGGCGGATAAAAACGCTGGTTCGACAGGAATAAACATTAAAACGTAATCTAATGATTGAATACCATTTAGTTTATGGTAATCTTTTTGGCTAAGCTGTTTTAAGTGATTACGTACGGCAATTAGATGGTCTGAAATGGCTCTGCTTTTGGTCTCTTCATCATCACTATTAAAATAACGTTCATAAGCCACTAAGGTAACTTTGGAGTCAATGACCACATCCCCACCTTGTGGTAAATGTACAATGACATCGGGTTGCAAACGGCGATTATCCTCATTAGTCAGATTAACTTGAGTGTGATATTCATAACCTTGACGTAATCCGGAATTATCTAAAATTTGACTAAGAATAAACTCTCCCCAATTGCCTTGGGTTTTGTTATTGCCTTTTAAGGCATTGGTTAAGTTGTTGGCCTCTTTTGTCATTAGCTCATTGAGCTGTTGTAAGTTTCGAATTTCATGGGTTAGGGTATGTCGCTCTTTGGCTTCTTGTCCAAAACTGTCTTGAACTTGCCTTTTAAAACCTTCTAATTGTTGTTTAAGTGGCGAGAGTAAAAATTCCAAACTTTGTTTATTTTGTTGTTCAATTCTTTTGCCACTGTGTTCAAAAATTCGATTAGCTAAATTTTCAAACTGTGTGGTTAATCGCTGCTCACTTTGTTCTAAAACTGTCTGTTTTTCGTGAGCGGCATTAATGATCTCTTCTAAGCGAGTTTTTAATTCACTAATTTTGATATTTTGAGCAACATTTTGCTGTTGGTATTGATTTAACTCTTGTTTTAATTGCGTGATTTCGATTATTAAATTTTGATTTTCTTGTTTTTTTTGATTAAGCTGTACATCAAATAAGGCCTGTATATTACTCGTTTTAAATTGCGCTTTTAGCATAGCGATAAATAAAATGCCGGCGATTATGGCGATCATTATCGCTAGCCATTCACTTAAGCCTAAACTTCCTAGCATTATTAAGCCCTTTCAAAAGTGAATGAAATCACATCATCTAAATTCATGGCATCAAGTGCCAACATAATTAAACGGTCTAGACCAACGGCAACGCCAGCACAATCTGGTAAACCCGCTTCCATTGCCGCGATTAATTCAATATCAATGTTTTGTGGCGGTAAATTTTGATTAGCCCGATCGATATTATTTTGTTCGAAACGCATTTTTTGTTCTTGTGGATTGGTTAGTTCTTTAAAGCCATTAGCTAGTTCAACGCCTTTATAGTAGAATTCAAAACGACTTGCCACACGGTGATCTTCAGGACTGATTGCCGCTAAAGCTGCTTGTGAGGCAGGGAAGTTATAAACCGCAATCGGTTTTTCTTGACCAATATGTGGTTCGACACCAAAACTAAATAGACACTGTAATAAGGTATCGCGATCATAATCGTCGCTATTAAGTTCGATATTCAGTTGTTTGATCGCTTCAACTAAGGTGGCATGATCAGCTTCTAATGGGTCGATATTAAGGTGACGTTGAAATGCTTTTTGGTAAGAGATACGTTCTGCCGGTTCACAATCTAGAACGCTTTGTAATAAATCATCGACTTCGTTGATCATTTGCATCATATCAAATTGAATACGATACCATTCAAGCATAGTAAATTCTGGGTTATGGTAGCGGCTCACTTCTTCATGATTACGAAAACATTTACAGATCTGGTAAATAGGACCACTACCAGCCGCTAATAAACGCTTCATATGATATTCTGGGCTGGTGATTAATGACATTTTTTGCCCTTGTTGCTCATCGGTTTCACCTGGTTTTAAAAAGAAGGTATGAAATGAACTAAGATGGACATCTGTTACTGCATATTGGCTTAAAGTTGGCGTTTCGACTTCTAATATACAGCGATCTGCGAAAAATTGTCTTACTTTAGATACAATTTTAGCGCGCTTAAGTAAATTATTAATAGATGCAGTAGGTTGCCAAGTCATAAAAATATCCATGGAATTCGATTAATTTCTAAAGGAAGAAATAGGGCATCTAGCCCTATTTCTTATTGTCGGCATTCATTTTGCCATAATGTGAACAGTTTGTCGTATTTTTCTTGCTGACGCCAGATATGGCGATGAAGGGCAGCAAGAATAAATGGATCTTCTAAAATCGCTAATTGTTGTTCTTTATTAATTTTTTCTAGATCGACTTGTTGATAATGGTCAATAAGTTGGTTGCGCAACTGTTGATTTTTTGAGTTACTCAGATGACGAGAAGTCGATAATGCACAGGCTAATGCATTATAAATAGGATCGACAAGTGCCATAATAAAACCATGTTCAACAAAAGCGGCTTCGGTTCTAACTAAATAATCACCGGTTAGTTTTACCGCTCGTGATGGATGGGTTTCCTCAGGTGTTAAAAATAGCCCCGCTTTTTTAGCTTGCATACCAATACTTGATAAGCCAGAAACACGAATCACTAATGGAGAAATGATTAATGGGATTAATATTGCTATATACCAATAGGTAAATTGTGGATTTAACCAAATAATCACACATAACCAGATAATTCCTAATATTGTTAATGGCCAACAGAAGTAGAATGATTCACCCCAAGTTAAGGCGTCATCATTTCTTGCTGGGGACTTCCATTGAATTTTGCTACCAAGCCAGGCTTTAATCACAAATTTACTGTGAAAAATCATGCGGATTGGGGCAAGAATCATCGACCATACCATTTCGATCAGTATCGATAAGGTTAATTTGAATATACCCCCTACGTCTTTAGCACCTGTTCGAGCGATTATAATACCGTAACTAAACAGTTTGGGTGCAAAGAGTAATACCATTGTGGTAGAAAGCAGTTGAATAGCTAATTGTTCGTCCCACCTTGGCCAGGTTGGATAAAATTGATTGGGTTGGAAGAAGTATTGCGGTTCAGAAATATTGAACACCAATAATAGCAGTGTAGAGAAAAACAAGAAGATTAACCACAATAATGATGAAATATAGGCCATTCCGCTGGTAAAAAACATCACTCTATGGGTTAAAGTAATCCCGCTTTTGAAAATCAATCGAAGATTAATCAAATTTCCCATACACCAGCGATTATCTCGTTTGAGATCTTCTATCATGTTACCCGGTAGTTCTTCGTAACTGCCATGCATATCGTAGGCAATCCATACCCCATAACCAGCACGGCGCATTAAGGTTGCTTCGACAAGATCGTGCGATAAGATATGCAGAGCTCCTTTACGCTTTTGCAGTGGCGATAAAATACAGTGTTCGATAAATGGTTTTAAACGAATCATAGCATTATGACCCCAATATTGGGCTTCACTTAATTGCCAGAAGTGTGTGCCTGAGCAAAAAATATCACTGTAAACTTGATTGGCAAATTGTTGAATACGGCCGTATAAAGTTGTCATTCTGACCGATTTCGGTGGCGACTGTAAGATCCCCGCTGTTGGATTCATCTCCATCATGGCAATCATTTTTAGGATACAATCACCGGTCATAATACTATCAGCATCAAGAATCATCATATATTCATATTGATGTCCCCAACGACGGCAAAAGTCATCAATATTACCGCTTTTACGTTTTACGCGACGTTTACGATGACGGTAAAAGATATTACAACCGTTGTCAGCTTTTTTGGCGTTAAATTCTGCCCATGCTTTTAATTCATTGACATAAAGATCGGGATCGTTAGTGTCACTAAGAATAAAAAAATCACAGTATTGTGCATTGCCTGTTTCAACCAGTGATTCATAAGTTGCTTCAAGACCAGCAAATACACGAGAAACATCTTCATTACAAATAGGCATGACTAATGCAGTACGGTGTTTAGTATCGATATGCTTAACCGGATCGTTAGGGATGGCAATAGTGAAGCGATCCTTTTTAATCACCGCTAAAATCAGCCCCATAACACTGGTCCAGAAACCGATAGAAATCCAACTAAAGAGAATAGCAAATAAGGCAATTATAAAGCCTTGTATAATGTAAGGAATAATACTGTAAATGGCGAGTTCGGGGTTGATATCCCAATTTGCCATGAAATTAATTTTTTCCCAACTTTGATAAGGTAATAATGTTGCTAAGTAAGTTGTGCCATAATAAGTTTGTACGGCAATAAGTACAAACATAATTAAACGACGAATAGTTGCGATGATATTTAGACCAGGTTTAAATCTTGCCTTATAACGTTCATTCCATATTTGTGGTTGGATAGAAACACGTTCAACTTTTGGGTAAGTTGGTTGTTGTCGTCTTTCATCATCAAAATGATCTGTTTTGCCAACTTGATTGAGTCGATATTTTAGAAATTCAATATCATCCGTTGGCAAGTTATTGTTTTCAGATTGCTGACGCCAATTTTCGGCGTCAGATAGATTCTCAAAATAATCTTTTTTCATATTATATGTTGATATTGTCATTATTGAGCAGGAAATTGCCCGCTCCAAGTTTCGGACAAAATCTCACCGGTTAATGATGCTAATTGAATACGAATGTCAGTCGTTTTTTTATTATCTTCAGCATTGAAGCGCACAATAACTCGCCAACCTTGGGTTACAGAATTGTATTGTAGATCACAACTGACAATTGAACCGTTGGTAATACTAGAAATGACTTTAACCGGTTTTTTATCCGATAAATTTGGGCCGACAAAATCAATTACATAAGCATTAGAGCCATCAAGTTTACGAATCAAGTTTGCTTGTTTGATGTCCCCTAACGATAAACGAGTACTTTCTGCTAAAGCAACATTTTTTGGATAGCGTTGTTTTTCGTTTAATGAATAGTGTAATCGATATTTGAAATCAAGCGTATCACCGGCTTTGTATTGTTTTTCTGGAACCCAGAATGCAACAATATTGTCATTGGTTTCGTCCGCAGTAGGGATCTCAACGAGTTCAACCCGACCTTTGTGCCAATTATTTAATATTTCCACCCAAACGCTAGGGCGTTGTTCGTAGTGATCATCAAGATCTTGATAATCATCAAAACCTTTGTCACGCTGAATTAAGCCAAAAGCTTTAGGGTTATCTAAGCTATAGGATGAGAAAGATAAGCGCTTAGGATTATTTAATGGTCGCCAAATCCACTCGTTATTAGCTACAATCGAAAGTCCATTTGAATCATGCATTGCTGGACGATAGTTTAAAATTGGCGAGGGTTGATTAGGACCAAATAAGAACATACTAGTTAATGGTGCAACGCCGACTTTTTTGACTGAATCACGAAAGAATACTTTTCCTTCAACAGTAACCGTGGTATCAATACTCGGAACCAAAGTAATTTTATAAGCACCTGTTACACTTTTAGAATCAAGTAAGGCATAAATCACTAAATGTTTTTGATTTGGCTCAGGTCGTTCAATCCAATACTCTTTAAAACGCGGAAACTCTTCGCCTGACATCTCTCCTGTATCAATTGCAAGTCCACGAGCTGAAAGACCATAGCGTTGATCTTTGCCAACTGCACGGAAGTAACTGCCACCTAATGCCGTAAATATTTCGTCATCGGTTTTCATGGGGTTATTAATTGGATAATGTACTTTAAATCCAGCGAAGCCAAGTTTTTTAGTATCTAAATTTTCTAAATGAATTTGACTTAAATCGAAGTAATCTGGATTATATTTAATTTCATTAACTTGATTATTGACAATCTCATTAATTTTAACTGGTACATCAAAATACATGCCTTCATGATAAAATTCAAGTTTGAAACGGCTTTTACGATCGTTCCAATACGCTTTATCATGTTTGAAGTAAATTTTTTGATAATCGGCAAATTGTAGTGACGATAATTCACTAGGCAAATTTTTAGATGGTTGGACGTAAGCTTTTTTTGATAGTTTTTCTGCTTTGGTCACCACATCATTGAAAGTAAAAGCCCATGAAGAAAAACTTAGGCAAGATAGAGTTGCGATGCAAATAATCTTGCAAGTTGATGTTTTACTAAATCGACTAATAGGAGATAAATTGTACATAAAAAGACTCACTTGAGTATGATATTATCTAAAAATTTTAAAGTAATTGATAATATTGTCTTTAGGGTTGCTTAAGCATTTTTCGATATAATCAGTCTTCATTTCTTGAAGAATTGTTGGATTTTCCTCAATTAAAAAATGAGAATAATTATCTTTTAGAACTTTAGTTTTTAAGTCTGTCAAATCTTGCGCTGACATTTTAAATAATGGTTGATAACGTTTGGTTATATTATCGGTATCCTCAGTATAGGTTGCGGCAACAAAATCCGCTGACCACTGACAGTAGTTGTTAATATTTCCATCAGTTGGAGTGATTTTTTCCAACTCTTGGTTATGTTCGGTTTTGTACTCATCAATTACTTTTTTAAGTTGAATGTCATATTTTAACTTATAGTATTGGTTGAGATAAAATTTTAACACGCAGGAAGATTGGTTACTATTATCTTTACAGTCCAAAATACCGTGTTTGATTAAATAGCTATCAAAGTGTTGGTCACCAACTAGCTGTAGTAATTGCTTTTTTGCATCAACAACAAAAGGATTATTTTGTTCCGTTTGCTGTTTTAAATTCGTTAACTGATCCATATCAGTTTTGCTATTAGTTGAAGACATATTGTTTTTTACACAGCCTGCAACAAGAATAGAAACAATGGCACATGTAAAGAAATTAGCTATTTTCATATATCAAATTCCATGAACTTATTCTTGAGTTGTAATTTCAGGATGAGCAACTTATCACTTTTTAAGTGACGTAACTTTGTGAAATTATATACTCTTATTCTTTTAAAAAACACTAGATGATGACATTCATTTTGTAAAAAAGCACTAAAGATTCCTTTTATTTATTGTCATTAATGCCGACATATTTTGCGAACGTCGACAGTAAATTGTGAATCATTGGTTAGTGCTGGTTTAAACTTTCCTTTAGCCTTTAAAAAGGCTATAAGTTGTTCGGCATTCATATCAGATTGAGAACAAGTATGAAATCGAGTTTCGGTACCAAATTTTTTATGGATAGCATCAAGTAAAGATAATTCGGTATAATCTTTTCCATCCATCATTGCTAACACTTCGTGACCATGAATAGACATCATTTTTCCTTTCCCAATAGTAGTTTAATCTGATTTTAATTTTTAGCGGTGCAAGATAACAGAAATCATTAATAAAAAAAAGAGGTTAAATGTTAAAAAAATCATTAAGACATGATACTTTACCCCTGATAATGATCAGAGGTAAAAAGGGTAGTTTTAAACTAATTAAATTGACTCAATAATTAGCTGTTTGCTTCACTCAATTTAACAATTACTGATTGATTTTCAGTTTTAACTTGATATATTGCGACAGTGATTGTATCTGCAAGTTTATAGGCAATTTCATCATTGATTTTAATTAGCCCATCTTCTGGATAGGCGCTTATTTCATCACGGACCTGGTGAATCATTGACAGTGGTAAAAAAGCAAATGCGCCAATATCAGTTAAGCGAACCCGCGCACCGCCACGATTAATATCAACAATTTCCGCTGCAAATGTCTGATCTTGCTTATCTAATAAATATTGACTGTAAAGGTTTTCAGCAATATCACGTTCAGCTAAGCGTAATTTTTTTCGTCTATCTGACATGCTTTTTAATTGCTCATTAGTTGGCGCCGTTATTGCTTGCCCTTTAAGTGATGCTTTGAGTAAACGATGGTTTATCATATCACCATATTTGCGAATAGGTGATGTCCAGGTTGCATAAGCTGTAAATCCTAAACCAAAGTGCGGTTCTGGGGTTAACGAAAAGTCAGCCGGAGTTAGGAATTTTCTTAACTTTGTAGATAGGAAGTCATTATCATCAATCAACCGACGTAATTTGACATATCCTGCAAATGTCATCAGTGATTCTTTGTCGAAATCAGTGATGCCATTATCGGCTAATATTTTTAAAATTTGTTCCATGTATTTGCTATCAAAACCTGAATGGGTATTAAACACCCCTGTGCCAACTTTTTCTTGCAAATACATGGTTAGGGCTAAATTGGCGATAATCATCACTTCTTCAACAATATTATTACCAATACCGCGCAATTCTTTAATGATGTTTTTTACTTGGCGATTATCATCTAGTACGAATCGATAATCATTATTGGCTTTAAATACTAACGCATTTTGTTGTCGCCAATTTATACGTGCTTTTGCCAGTTCTGATAGCAATTTAAGTTGTTTTTTTATCGTGGCGTCATCGATATTTAAATCACTTCGATCTTCTAAGAAATCCGAAACATTGTTGTAAGCAAGTTTAGCTTTCGATTCAATCCATGCAGGAGTGAAACTAATATCATCATTAGCAAATTGACCATTTTTATCAATGTTAATTTTACAAACCATGGCGGGTCGTTTTTCATTGGCTTTTAATGAACATAGATTGTTCGCCAACTGTGTTGATAACATAGGAATATTAAAGTCTGGTAGATAAGTGGTGAAGTTTCGAATTTTAGCGATATTATCGGCTTCACTATCTTGAGGAAGATACGCTGTAGGGTCGGCGATGGCGATCATTAGCTGATAGTTACCGATTTCATCTTGGGAAATGGCAATGGCATCATCCATATCTTCGGTATTTTCGTTATCAACTGTGAAAAATGGTGCATCAGTTAACTCTTGACGATTTTCTTGTTCAGACTCTGATATTGTAAAAGATCCTTCTTGAGGTGCTTTATCTTCTAAATCATAACGCGCCAAAGTTTTAAGCCATAATTGATAAATTGAATCAGAATTGGCGATAAATTTGGTTACTTCAGCAGAAAAATGATTTTTATCTTTTTCTAATGGATGTGATTGCAATGTAGCAACAACCCAATCTCCTTCTTTTAATTTTTGCGCAACTTGATGATTTACTTTACATCGTATGGCAAAATTTGTTGGCATATTTTCCGGGTAAATAACCATGGCGCGATCTAAAAAGCCGATTTTACCAATAAATTTTTGTAAACTACTTTCAATTAATATTTCAGGTTCAAAGGATTCTTTATCATTATTCGTGATGATGGTTCCGGATACTTTATCACCATTGCATAATAGCTTCATTTTTGCAACCGGAATAAAATAATTGGTTTTATTATCTACATCAAGGAAACCAAAACCTTTTTCATGTGCTCGAACGATACCTTCAACACGCGGTTTTTGTTCGTATAATTCTTTTTTAAGTTGGGCTAATAGTGGGTTATTTTGAAACATAGGTCTTAATATTAATTGAAAAATTTAGACTAAATTCTATCATAGTTATGCTTGTTGGGGTTATTGAATTGTTGATCAATGACTTTCTGTTAATCTAAATTACCATAAAAATAAGTGACATTATGAAATTACATTACAAAATACAAGGCGATAACCAAGCAATTTTGTTATTACATGGACTATTTGGCAGTTTAGATAATTTAAATATGTTAGCTAAAGATTTGTCGATTAATTATCAGACTATTCAGATTGATTTGCGTAATCATGGTCAATCACCATGGTCAAATATAATGAACTATCAAGCTATGGCTGAGGATGTTGCCGAGTTATGCGATGATCTACAATTAGCAAATATCATCTTGATTGGTCATTCGATGGGGGGCAAAGTTGCTTTGCAACTAAGCCAATTAATCCCGCAACAAATTGCTAAAATCTGTGCCATTGATATTGCGCCGATAAACTACACTCAAACGGAGAATATGCCTGTTATTAACGCGTTAACCCAATGTATTAATCAAGGATTAATCGATAAAAAACAGATTGCAGAAGTTATGCAACAACATGATTTAACTCCAGCAACAATTTTATTTTTGCTTAAATCATTCAAACATCAACATTGGTTATTCAATGCTAATGTCATTATCCAACAATATGACAATATTTGCGATTGGCACCCCATTTCACCTTGTGACATCCCTACTTTATTTATTCGTGGGGGAAATTCTAACTATATTAATGATAAGAATTATCCTGCCATTTTTAGTCAATTTCCTAATGCACAAATTGAAACAGTAGCAGGTGCTGGTCATAATGTTCATGCTGCAAAGACGCAAGAAGTATTACATCTTTTACATTCTTGGTTAATTGATTAATTTTGAATTGTATTTTTGTTGGTTAATCGATTTTTGATTGTGATCTTTATTTATTGATTAAAACGAGTTTATATTCATCATCCAACAATATAGCGTAATCTTCGTCACTTAACACTTTAACTTTCGAAAAATCAGCAATCGCAGTTTGCGCGCCATATTGGATAAGCCCAGTATCGCCTATTGCAACACAATAGGCGCCAGCTTTAACCGCCGATGTTATGCCACTTATTGAATCTTCAAATACCAACGTTTCAGATGGTGATAGCATAAGGCGTTTTGCGCCAAGTAGATAAGGGTCAGGAAATGGTTTACCACGAGCAACATCATTGCGTTCGACAATGACAGAAATACAATTTTGAATGTTAAGCATCGCCATTATTCTATCTATTTTTTCCCGCCAGCCACTGGTTATAATACCCACTCTAATATTAATAGCTGCTAATACTAATATTAGTTGTGAAACACCGGGTATTGAATCATAATCGGCGCTATTCTCAGCATGCATAATATAGGCTTGCACACGTTGCTGATCTTCCAGTGACAGATGTCCAATCCATTATTGCAGATCAATCCAAGTTTGGCCCCTTGTTTAGCTGAACAAACAACATTATTGCTAGAGGAGATGAATGCTACGCTAAAACCGGGCGGTTCTACTAATGATCTTCCTACACTTTTAGCTTTAATTGCCGCCAAAAATGGAATTACCTTTGTGCCAGCTAGTGTTCGTCATTTTTTACCTAAGGGGGTAAAACTCATTTCATTAGAATTAATGCAAACGGGATGGGATATTGCAGTGGCGTGGAATAAAAGAATTGAAAATAAACAGCGCGATTTATTTTTAGACATGAATATTAATCACATAAAAAACGTTGTTGTTTAATCGTTTTGTGATGAATAGGGGTGACGCTAACAAAAACCATCTGACAAGACGTACCATAAGGTTGGCTATAAACTTGATATTGCCAATTATTCGGTATGATTTGCGGTACAGTATGAGGATAACTATCAAGTAAAGCAAAGGCAATTTGCTCTGCTTTAAACTGTTTTTGGAAATAGTGGTGTTGATTAATAATTGCGGTTAAATAACCACTAAAGCCTAGCATAATGATGGCAAACAGCAAGCAAGACAACATAACTTCAATTAAACTAAAACCAGCGATATTTTTGCGCTTTATCATTCTATTATTCACAATCAGTCATCTTCTTTTCAGGACAATAATCTAACCAATGTCCCTTTTCAACAATAAGTTGGTTATCTTCAAAATGGGTTAACATATAAAGATAATAGTCATCAGCTTGGACGCGTACTAAGGTATAGTTATCCACTTTTAATCGTGATTTTTTAATACATGCTGTTAAATGATATTGCGAATCAGATAAGCATTGCCACTCTTCGGTCGGAACTTGCCAGGTCTGCTGGGTTGCCCAATTCAAACTTGAGCTTGCTTGATTAAACTGATGATAGTGTTGAATTTCAATCAAATAACTCTTTTTTAACGAATCAATTGTTGCCTGAAAACCAGTTAATAATAGTAGTCCGACAATAGTTAAGATGATTACCATCAAAAGTGTGCTAAAGCCAGCGTTAGGTGTTCCGGTCTGATTACAATGGATTTTCATTTTTGATAATGGTTACCGTTTGATATTTAATTTTATTGTTATTTTTCAATTCAGCACTAATAGTTACCTCAAAATGATTGCTCTGTTGTTTGACCGAAAATTGGGTTATTTTGATGTCGTTAGGATCGAATATTTTTTCCCAATTGCTTCCTTCACAATTAGCTGCACCTACCTTATATTCCAGATTATTTTTATAAAAACGATAGACGAAGATATCCGAGTTAGTCGGATTGAGACGATCATAAACCCAATCATTACGAATTTCGCTGTCATAGCGGAAAATGTAACAATTAGCGAAAGTATTAATTTCAATGGCTAGCTTCTTCATTTTTTCTGGTTGATTGGCGATAAATCCCGCACGTTTTAAATCTTTAGCGATACTAGCCACTCCTTGGTGAATATTTTTTTGGAGATGAATATTAAGATTTTGTTGAAGCAAAACGGATTGTAACTTACTGTAAAATGTCGAGGTGCCAATGAAAATGAGGCTAGAAATGCTAATACTTAACAACATTTCAAATAGCGAAAATCCATTTTGTTTCAACATTGTGGTAGTCCAGGCAAATAACTATTCTTCTTACAAAATCGAATTCGTCCACGATATGAAATGATAATTTGCGTGGTACCAATGGCGTTGTGTAATTCGATTGTACCTGTTTGTGCCATATTTTTCCTGCCCCAAAAGGAAATAGCTTTTTTATCAGTTAAATCACTTAATTCAACGGAATTGTTGGGCTTCATAAAATAGGCGGTACCTTCTTGGCAAGTGGCCGGTTTTTCGCCTTTACTGATACTCAAACACCAAGGTGTTAAAAAATAATAGACGTGAACGTTTTTGTTGGCATGGTAAGCTTTGGTTTGAACTTCTTCCAAAAAATAGGCTAATTGTTTAGTGGTGGTGAAGAGTTCATTACGCAGTTGTAAATCTTTCCAATGCTGTATACCGATTGAAGCTAAAATAGCGGCAATACAGATCACCAATAAAAGTTCTAGTAAAGAAAATCCACCGTTTTGCATTATTTTTTGTTATAAAATTTAAAGAGGCTTAAACTCTATCTTCAAATAAAACGGTGTGTTAAATTTTGCTCAGCTTTTGTGAAAGTTATTCCAAATAATTTAACGTTTTTGAGAAATTGCAATAATACGATAAACCTCTTAAAAATAACCGCATATTATATTATACTGTTTGCCCAATTAAATTTGCTAACGGACTTAAAGTTAAAGGAAACGAGAAATGCAACAATTACAAACTATTATTGAGGCAGCATTTGAACGTCGTGCTGAAATGACACCTTCAAATGTTGATAAAGTAACACGTGATGCAATTAATCAATGTATCGCTTTATTAGACAGCGGTAAAATGCGTGTCGCAGAAAAGATTAATGGCGATTGGGTGACTCATCAATGGTTAAAAAAAGCTGTGTTACTCTCTTTCCGTATTAATGAAAACCAACTTATTGATGGCGGTGCAACCAATTATTATGACAAAGTACCATTAAAATTTGCTGATTATGATCAAGCCCGCTTCCAACAAGAAGGCTTCCGCGTCGTTCCATCTGCGATTGCGCGTAAAGGAGCTTACGTTGCTCGTAATACAGTGTTAATGCCATCTTATGTAAATATTGGTGCTTATGTTGATGAAGGTACCATGGTTGATACATGGGTAACTGTTGGCTCATGTGCGCAAATCGGTAAAAATGTTCATTTATCTGGCGGTGTTGGTATCGGTGGTGTATTAGAACCACTACAAGCGAACCCAACAATTATCGAAGATAACTGCTTTATTGGGGCACGTAGTGAAATCGTTGAGGGTGTGATTGTTGAAGAAGGCAGTGTCATCTCAATGGGCGTATTTATTGGTCAAAGTACCAAAATTTATGATCGGGCAACCGGCGAAGTTCATTACGGTCGTGTACCAGCTGGTTCGGTTGTGGTGTCAGGTAACTTACCAACTAAAGATGGTAAATACAGTCTCTATTGTGCAGTAATTGTTAAAAAAGTAGATGCTAAAACTTTAGGTAAAGTTGGCATTAACGAATTACTTCGTACTATCGATTAATCTTAATTATAAAGCCGCCGTAAATATTGTGGCGGCCACTAAAAGAGTTGTTTAGAATAATTAATACTTATAACGATTAGAAGAGGAAAATTTATGCCTTCTTTTGATATTGTGTCAGAAATTCAAATGCCAGAAGTAAAAAACGGTGTCGATAATGCGACTCGTGAATTGGCAACTCGTTGGGATTTTAAAAATGTCGAAGCATCTTTTGAACTCAATGAAAAAAATGAAACCATCAAGGCAACTAGCCAATCTGATTTCCAAGTCCAACAGCTATTAGATATTTTACGCGATAAGCTGGCTAAACGTGGTATTGATGGCGGTGCGCTAGAGATTCCAGAAGAGATGGAACATAGCGGAAAATTTTATAGCATTACTGTCAAACTAAAACAAGGTATCGATAAAGAGTTAGCTAAAAAGATAGTTAAACTAATTAAAGATAGTAAACTTAAAGTGCAAGCGCAAGTACAAGGCGAGCAGGTTCGTGTCACTGGTAAGTCACGTGATGATTTACAAGCGACCATGGCATTAGTTAAAAATGGTGAATTAGGACAACCTTTCCAATTTACTAATTTTCGAGACTAATCTATTTTGCTATTCATAATAATTGCTGACATAGTTTTAAAAATATTGTCTTGAAGACATAGTATTAAAGACATTCTGTTAAAAACATTGTGTTAAAAACATTCTGTTAAAAACATTGTATTAATAACATTGTGTTAAAAACAAAGTGTTGAAAACAAAATTTGAAAAACTTTGCTCGGCAATTTTTATCTCTCTTCTCAATCAATCACCAAATAACTTTAGAAACGTACTTTTTTCAGATCTTTTTTTAAGAATAAATGCTTTAGACTTTATATTTTGGCTGGTTATTTTTAAAGAACAGGATTTTTTTAATTAAATACGTTATGCTATCGAGTTATCTATCCTCTTAACTATAAAATTACTCATTATGATGAAAAAATTAATTTTATTTTTCGTTTTTTCTATTTTTTCATATCCTTTATTAGCACAAAATCCCAATAATGAAGAAAAAAAAGTGTTTATTGATGACTTGATGTCAAAAATGACCATTAAAGAAAAAGTGGGGCAACTGAGGCTAATTAGCGTGGGTGGTGCTTTAACGCTAGACAAAGTTCTCGATCAAATTGAAGCTGGGGAAATCGGGGGGATTTTTAATACTGTAGTTGAGCCGGATCTCTCGCGGATGCAAGAAAGAGCATTAAAATCACCCAACAAAATTCCCGTTTATTTTGGCTTTGATATTGTTCACGGTCATCGAACAGTCTTCCCGATTAATTTAGGCATTGCCGCCACTTGGGATCGTAATGCTATTGCTAAAACTGCTGAAGTATCAGCTGATGAAGCAACATCTGATGGACTTAATTTGACTTGGGCACCAATGGTTGATATTACCCGCGATCCGCGGTGGGGGCGAGTATCGGAAGGTTTTGGCGAAGATCCTTATTTAGCGTCGGAAGCCGGGCGGATTTTTGTCGAAAAAATGCAAAAACAGTCACTAGAGGATAAAAAATCATTAGTCACAACCGTTAAACATTTCGCACTTTATGGTGCGGTTGAAGCAGGGCGTGAATATAACAGTACAGATATGAGTGAACGAAAAATGTTCCAAGAGTATCTAGTACCTTACAAATCCGCGGTGGATGCTGGTAGCCGAGCAGTTATGGTTGCGCTTGTTAGTGTTAATGGTATTCCAGCTACGGCTAATCATTGGTTATTAACCGAAGTATTGCGTAACCAGTGGCACTTTGATGGAGTAATTGTTAGTGACCATGGAGCTATCCGTGAATTAATTAATCATGGCGTGGCAAAAGATGCTAAAGATGCCGTTCGTCTTGCAATCCAAGCGGGTATTGATATCAGTATGAACGATGAGTATTTTTTACAGTTTTTACCAGAATTAGTTAATGAAGGTGCCATTGCAGAGGAGCAGGTCAACCAAGCTTGTCGCCATGTGTTAGAGCTCAAATATGATATGGGATTATTTAAAAATCCGTATCGAAATTTAGATCCTAATTTTGCTATTGAAGCCATGTTTGCCAATGATCGCCTACATCGGGTTGAGGCTAGAGATGTTGCTCGTCGTAGTATCGTATTGTTAAAAAATGATAATAACATTCTGCCATTAGATAAAAATAAAAAAATTGCTGTGATAGGACCATTAGCTGATTCAAAACGTGACATCTTAGGCAGTTGGTCAGGTGCTGGTCGTGCTAATTTAGCGGTAACACCGTTGGACGGAATTAAAAATGCGGTTGTTAATCCCAAATTAGTTAGCTATGCATGGGGGGCTAATATCTCGGATGATCCTAATCTATATAAATTTTTAAATTTATATGGCGAGATGAACAAATTTGATCAAAGACCACCAGAGGAGATGATTGCCGAAGCCGTTGCTCAAGCTAAACAGTCGGATGCTGTTGTCCTATTTGTTGGTGAAGCTCAAGGCATGGCACATGAATCATCAAGCCGTACCGAACTGAATTTGCCTGCTAGCCAAAAGCGGTTAATTAAGGCATTAAAAGCGACCGGTAAACCACTAATTATTGCACTAATGAATGGTCGTCCACTGACCGTAAAAGAAGAATATCAACAAGCTGATGCCATGCTAGAAACTTGGTTCTTAGGTACAGAGGGGGGAAATGCGGTTGCCGATGTTTTATTTGGTGATTACAACCCATCAGGTAAATTACCGATGTCTTTTCCTGATAATGTTGGTCAAATCCCAGTTTACTACAGCCATTTAAAAACCGGCCGACCACATGGTACCGTTAATATGGGTAAATATACTACTTCTTATTTTGATAGCCCTAATGAACCATTATTTCCATTTGGTTATGGCCTAAGTTATACTGATTTTGCTATAGATTTTTCATTATCTAAAACTGAAATGTCAGCAAATGGCGAAATTGAAGTTATTGCCAATGTCGAAAATATTGGCGAAAAAGTGGGTTCACAAGTTATTCAGTTATATTTGCAAGATGTTACGGCATCAGTAAGTCGACCGGTAAAAGAGTTAATTGGATTTGAACCAATATCACTTAAACCTCACGAAAAAGGCCAAGTGAAATTTGTTATCCAATATGACCAGTTAAAATTCTGGAATGATAAAATGCAATATGTTGCCGAGCCCGGGAAATTTAACGTGTTTGTAGGTTCAGATTCCACAACTAAGAATAAGCAATCATTTATTTTACTGGATAATTAAAATTAGCAGCCTCCGTCGACTTTGGTCGACGGTTTTGTGTCGTGGTTATAGTTATGTTTGAGTTTGATCTGGTTTTACAGCTTTTACAACAAATGTGCGTGTATTTGGTTATTGCTTATTTATTGAGCAAAACCCCAATTGTCATTCCTTTAATGCAAATCACCATCCATTTACCTCATAAACTAGTTTGTTATCTTATATTTTCATTATTTTGCATTATGGGAAGCTATTTCAGTTTGCATATTGAAGATACTATGGCCAATACACGAGCTATAGGGGCTATTTTAGGTGGGTTGCTAGGTGGCCCTACAGTAGGTCTTTTAGTTGGTATAACCGGGGGCATTCATCGTTATACTTTAGGGGGGATCACTGCCGAAAGTTGTATGGTATCTACTGTTTTGACCGGGCTAATTAGTGGACTATTCCATTATGTCTTAATGAAAAAAGGTAGAATTGACTTAGTCTATAATCCATTCTTAGTGGGAGTATTAGGTGTCTTGGTTGAATCGTTAGAAATGATTCAAGTATTATTAATATCAAGACCTTTTGATGTTGTTTTACATGCTGTGCGTAGCATTGCTGTACCGATGATTGTGGCTAATAGTATTGGTGCAGCCATGTTTATGCGAATTTTATTAGACAGAAGGGCGATCTTTGAACGCTATACTTCAGCTTTTTCGGCCAAAGCACTTAAAATCGCAGTGAGTACTGAAGGTCTATTGCGTGAAGGTTTTAATCAGAAGAATAGTACTAAAGTTGCGGAAATTATTTATCAAGAGTTAGATATCGGAGCCGTATCAATAACCGATCGGGAAAAAATTCTCGCTTTTATTGGTGTTGGCGACGATCATCATTTACCTGGCACGCGAATTACCTCTAATGTTACTTTAGAAGCCATTGAGCAAAACGATGTTAAATACCTTGATGGTGCTCATGAACCTTATCAATGTTCAATTAATAAAAATTGTCGCTTAGGGGCAACACTGGTTATTCCGCTACGGGGTGAAAATAATAATGTTGTTGGTACTATTAAACTCTACGAAGCTAAAAATACTTTATTTAGCTCAATTAATAGGACATTAGGTGAAGGCATTGCTAGCTTACTATCCGCCCAGATACTAGCAGGTCAAAATGAATACTACAAACAGTTATTGTCTAAAACTGAGATTAAATTATTACATGCCCAAGTTAATCCTCACTTCTTATTCAATGCGTTGAATACTTTATTGGCTATCATTAGGCGTGATAAAGAACAAGCATCACAATTAGTGCAAAACTTATCAACCTTTTTTCGTAAAAACTTAAAACGTACTGATGAAGTAGTAACACTGAAAGATGAAATGGAGCATGTCAATGCCTACCTGCAAATCGAAAAAATGCGTTTTATGGAGCAGTTAAGTATAAATTTTGATATTCCTCAGCAACTCGAAGATGCGCAATTACCAGCATTTTCATTACAACCAATTGTTGAAAATGCCATTAAACATGGAACATCACAATTAATTAGTCAAGGCGAGGTAACCATTAGAGCTCGTGCAAATGAGAAAACTTTAAATTTAGAGGTTATTGATAATGCGGGTAATTATCGAGAGAATAAAAAAGATAATAAAGGACTTGGTCTTAATCTAGTAGATAAGCGAATTAAGATTCGCTATGGCGAAAACTATGGTATAAAGATAATCTGTAAACCTGATGAATATACTAAGGTAATGTTATCTTTACCTTTAATTAAGGATGTTGTGGTTTAATGTTAAATGTGATTATTGTTGATGATGAATTACTTGCCCGCGAAAATTTACGTTGTTTGTTAGACAAGGATAACCAAATTAATATTGTCGCAGAGTGTAATAATGCCATGGATGCTATTCGTGAAATTCATCGTTTAGCACCAGATGTTGTGTTTTTAGATATCCAAATGCCGAAAATAAATGGTTTTGAAATGTTATCAATGCTAGATCCGCAAACTATGCCACATATTGTATTTTTGACTGCCTATAGTGAATTTGCGGTTAAAGCATTTGAAGAACAAGCTTTTGATTATCTATTAAAACCGATTGAACAAGATAGATTAAATAAAACATTATGTCGTTTACATAAAAAATGTCCTGCAGCCGATATAAATCAATTAGCAGGTGTTGATCAACAGTTAAAATATATACCTTGTATTGGCCACAATCGAATTTATCTACTCTCTAATGATGATGTTTTTTATATTTCATCTAAAGTCAGTGGTATTTATGTTTTTAATCAAGATAACAGCGAATATTTCACTGAACTGACGTTAAAGACCTTAGAAGATAAAACCTCCCTTATTCGTTGTCATCGACAATATTTAGTCAATTTAAAAAAGTTAAAAGAGATTCGCTTTAATGAAGCTGGTAGTGTTGATATTATTTTAAATAATGATGTAGCTGTTCCTGTGAGTCGTCGATATTTAAAATCGCTTAAAGAGATTTTAGGGTTATAAATATTTTATTTGAGACTTTCTCGTCGATACCGTTCACGAGCCATTTTTAACCACTCATATAGTGGTTTCTACCTATAAGTAAATTTCACATATCATAAAATTAACTAAAAAATTACTATACCCTTGAGCATAAAGTAAGCTTTATCTCATGATCAACGACAATCAAATTCAAAAACAATTTGCAGTTAATATCCATCAATTTCATCAATCTTTGTAACTAAATAACAAGGTTAAAAAGATAGAAAGATGATATTAATTTTAAAGCGATAAAGAGAATTATTATGAATAATAGAATACTTAAGCATATACCTTGGATCATTTTGGCCATCGTTGGTGCTTGCTGTTTAGCAGTCATAGCACTACGCCGAGGTGAACACATTAGTGCATTGTGGATTATTGCCGCTGCGGTGTCTGTCTATCTAGTTGCTTATCGATATTATAGTTTGTATATCGCCAATAAAGTAATGCAGTTAGATCCAACACGGGCGACACCTGCAGTTATTAACAATGATGGTTTAAATTTTGTTCCAACCAATAAATATGTATTGTTTGGACACCATTTTGCTGCAATAGCTGGTGCAGGCCCGCTTGTTGGCCCAGTACTTGCCGCCCAAGTAGGTTATTTACCCGGGACACTTTGGTTATTAGCCGGCGTAGTATTGGCTGGCGCAGTACAAGATTTCATGGTGCTATTTTTATCATCACGTCGCAATGGTTCATCTTTAGGTGAAATGATTAAAGAAGAAATGGGGCCAATTCCGGGAACAATAGCTTTGTTTGGTTGTTTCTTAATCATGTTAATTATTTTAGCTGTATTAGCGTTGATTGTTGTTAAAGCATTAGCTGAAAGCCCTTGGGGCGTATTTACTGTTTGTTCGACCGTGCCAATCGCATTATTTATGGGTATTTATATGCGATACTTAAGACCAGGCCGTGTTTTAGAAGTTTCAATAATTGGGATTGTATTACTAGTTTTATCTATCTGGTTTGGTGGTGTTATTGCCCATGACCCATATTGGGGACCAGCATTAACTTTCAAAGCAACCACGATTACTTTCACCTTAGTTGGTTATGCCTTAGTTTCTGCGATGTTGCCGGTATGGTTAATTCTCGCCCCACGCGATTATCTAGCCACTTTCTTAAAAATTGGGGTAATCGTTGGTTTAGCTATCGGTATTGTTATTTTAAACCCTGATTTGAAAATGCCAGACGTAACGAAATATGTTGATGGCACAGGCCCTGTTTGGAAAGGAGCTTTATTCCCATTCTTATTTATTACTATTGCTTGTGGCGCGGTTTCTGGTTTCCATGCTTTGATTTCATCAGGTACAACGCCAAAATTACTTGCCAATGAAACCGATGCGCGTTTTATCGGTTATGGTGCCATGTTAATGGAATCTTTCGTAGCTATAATGGCATTAGTTGCGGCATCTATTATTGAGCCAGGTTTATATTTTGCCATGAATACGCCACCGGCGGCGCTAGGAATTACCATGCCTGATTTACATAAATTAGGTACTGGCGATGCGGCAATGATTATGACACAACTACATGATGTGACAGCTCATGCGGCTGCAACTGTGAGTTCGTGGGGATTTGTGATTTCACCTGAGCAAATTTTACAAACAGCTAAAGATATTGGCGAACCATCAGTATTAAATCGTGCCGGTGGCGCACCAACCTTAGCAGTCGGTATTGCACATGTGTTCCATCAAATTCTTCCTGGGGCAAATATGGGCTTTTGGTATCACTTTGGTATCTTATTTGAAGCATTGTTTATTTTAACTGCGCTTGATGCAGGTACTCGTTCTGGGCGTTTCATGTTGCAAGACCTTTTAGGTAACTTTGTGCCATTCTTGAAAAAAACCGATTCACTTATTGCTGGTTTCATTGGTACTTTAGGATGTGTTGGTTTATGGGGATATCTACTTTACCAAGGAGTGGTAGATCCATTAGGTGGTGTTAAGAGCTTATGGCCATTATTTGGTATTTCCAACCAAATGTTAGCAGCTGTAGCGTTAGTATTAGCAACCGTGGTATTAATTAAGATGAAACGAGCTCAATATATTTGGGTAACCGTTATACCGGCAGTTTGGTTATTGATTTGTACTACTTGGGCATTAGCACTTAAACTTTTCAGCAACGATCCAAATCTAGAAGGGTTCTTCTATTTGGCTAATGAGTATAATCGTCGAATTGCCGAAGGTAGCGAACTAACTGCAAAACAGATAGATAATATGCACCACATTGTTATTAATAATTACACTAATGCTGGTTTAAGTATCTTGTTCTTAGTGGTTGTGTATAGCATTATCTTCTTTGGTATTAAAACGGCACTTAAAGTGCGTAATAATAAACAAAGAACCGATAAAGAAACCGCTTATGTGCCTATTCCTGAAGGCGGCGTTAAAACAACCATGTCACATTAATCATAATAAGCAGAATGTTAAATCAAAATAACATTCTGCAATTTATAACAATAACTTCCTAATTCCTTATATTTTGCCCAACAAAAGTAATTATAGTTGGGTCTTTTTTATCCCTGATTAACTATCTTGATTTTTGAAAAAGTTGCGGGTAAAAATCACAACTTTTTCTCGGTAATTATCTAAATTTATTTATCATTTTTATAATTTCATGCTCCCAAATCGAGCTTTCAGGTGTAACTATCCCCTAAAATAGTACATAAAAAGTAGAAACTTCTCTATAATATTTTTAAGTAGAATTTTAACGAGAATTTCAATATGAAAAAATTATCGGAGCACCAAATTCTATCTATTTTAAAAGAAGCTGAAGTTGGTATCCCTATCAAAGAGCTTTGCCGTAAATATGGTATGGACGTTTCTAATTTTTATAAATGGCGAGATAAATATGGTGGTATGCAATCATCAGACATTAAGCGATTAAAACTGCTGGAAGCAGAAAATCGTAAACTTAAACAGATGTATGCTGAATTAAGTTTAACTTCTCAACTAAATCGGATTATCATCATCTTTAATCTGAAGATATTTCTCTCATAGGGAAAAACGAATCTCCTTCAATCCATTTAATTATTTTTCCGTGTTTTTCACTGTTATAACTTATTTTATACCAATCAACATAACCATTGCTCTTATGCAAAATTTCATCCAAAATTGTAACGGAATCGTGTTGTACTAGGTACATATCTGTTGCTGAGCGATGACTTGGTTTATTATAGAGTTTTGTTTTTTCGTTATATTGTATATAAGATGTAATGTTCCTTTTTATTGTCGATTTGTTTAATAATGCCGATAAGGCCTTTTTATTATAAAACTTGATATTTCCTTTGGCATCGACAATATCCAAACCAATAAAGGCTTGTGAACCAGAACGGTCAACTATTCGTTGATAAACTTCATCTTCTGGCTTAAATCGGTATTCTTTTTCCTTATTTACTATAACAATCGTGTATTTATTCAACTCATAATCTTTTATCGATGAATAGCGGCGGTAAAAACTGATACCATCGATTTTACCAATAAAAACATCAAATTTTTTGTATTGTAGACTCTCCTCATTCTCTGTAAAATCTGAAAAATAGTATATTGCTTCTAAATAAAAATTACGAATTAGCTTGTCAAATCCCACTTCAACGTCTCCAAAGCCATCTTCGACAATTTGCAAATTACCACAATAAGAATAATTAAATTTCATTGAATTTTTGAAACTTTTATTGAAATATATACAATTGATCATTAGATTATTATCTTTAATGATTATTGGGAAATGAGCTTCGGTAAGATATTCTGATGAGATGATAGAATAATAGAATACTGGTTTATGTTTATCATTCCATTGCGTAAACATGCTATATCTATAACCTGCTACTCCAATAACATTTTTATATGTTTTATTAAAATTTTTGCCATGTATTTCTAAAATTCCGGGTGTAAGAAAAACGTCATCATCTTCATCTTCATCTTTATTTTTATCTTCACATAAGTAAGAAGTGAATTTATAAGGTTGAGAGTTAATATTAAATTGATAATCTCTAACAGAAGTTTTATTGGTACAAGGATCCTTGGCGTGACAAACTGTGCTGATGGTTATCAATAACAGTAATAAAAGAATTTTTTTCATATTAAAATGCCTCAATCAAATTTGATGTTTGCCTAAGTATTGCCTCAAAACATTTAGCATTAGCTGCGATCTCATTAGCATAATTTTGGCCATTAATGACATATCTGGCGAGTTTATAATCAATCTTATCTTCATTAATATACTTTGATAATTTCCTTTTAGAAAAAATGCCATTTATTGAGCCCCAAATCAAAATTGGTACAGCATAATCAAGCTCAGCAGCTTTTTCTGGTTGATTGATAAAATCAACATTCAAATATTCACTCGCGTCTTTATAATTATTTTTCCAAGTCATATGCGCCAAACCTCTACCTCGATATTTTAAACCATCGCCCTCTTCTGTATTACCGTTTTTCTTTGCTTCCTTTTTTATCATCCGTACTCGCTAATACGGGATCATACTCACGACCATTATTACGCTCTACCAATGAATCAAACTCCTTAGCATAGGTAGTTTCCCAATGACCGGTTGCTAACATATAAGATAGATAATAAAGATTGGGTGGATATTTGGCGTTTTTTCGAAAGAATAGAATTTAATAGTGCTGACTGTAACAGTAGCTGCTAATTAATAAACATAATGGTGCAAGATAATATAAATATTTCATTTGTTAACCGTTAATCCTTTCCTTATTTTGGAAAAAGTTGCGGGTAAAAATCACAACTTTTTCTCGGTAATTATCTGACTTTTTTATTATTTTTATAATTACATACTTACAAATCCAATATTCAGATTAGTGAGCAAGTTGTTTATCAATATCAGTTATTTCTTGTTTATAATTTTGAATTAAACAAAACATAACGTTAGATAAATAAGGATCGGTCTCATCCCTATCACCAGAAACTGGAGGTGGTAATTTTAAACAACTTGAAGCCATTTTTTGCTGTAATTTTAAATAAGATTTTTTTATTGTATTGTTCTTTTTATTCAATAAGTTAATTTCTTGTTTTAATCTATTGTTGTAATGGTTATAAACATCTACATGGCAACTATAATATTCTTCTTTGTCATACTCATCTTCACAAGCTTTAAGTTCTTGTGAATCGATTTTTTTGACTGATTTATTCGAAATAATATTAAATTGATTTGGATAAATAATTTGATATTGAATTCCATCTGTAACATTGACTAACATATCTTGAAGTACAAACTTCATTTTTTGATTATCAATTTTATAGTGTTTCCAGAACATTGGACAAATCCCATCTTCTGTCTCTATCAAATATAATGTATATATCTCACCCTCTGGGGATATAAAATAATGTTGCTGAGCAGCTGCAAAATAAGAAAGATTAATATAATTATTAGCCAAATAAATCTTATCTTTTACGATATTATCTTTAACTATTGATAGAAATATATCAGCTCCATAAATAGTACCATCAGAGCCAATATCATTATTTTCATTATTTTCTGACATGCTTAATGTCAGTTGAAAATCCGGTCCGTTATAGATGATTACTGGCTCTTTATAAATAAATTTATATAACTCTTTTAAATCAAATTTAAGATTATTTTTTTTAACAGGGCAAAGCTTATCTACTTTTAGTTGCTTTGAATCATATATTGATTGCAAATAATTTGGTGGATAGGTACAATCCTTTTCTAGTTTATTCATATTGATTTTTCTAAAAAATGAGTCGCCACGATACTTGTCTTCTATTTGATAGTGCTGACTGTAACAGTAGGTGCTGAATAGTAAACAAAGTGGTACTAGATAATGTGAATATTTCATTTTTTAACCTTTTTTTATTTTGAATAAGTTAATAAGTTGCGTTTAAATAAATTGTAACTTTTCTCTTTGATATTTAAGTTTTTAATCATTTTCATTCTTGCAAATCCGTTTTACTTGCTCGGAAGAGAGTTATATATTGCCCATTATTTTTTTACAAATTTTATTTACGGACAATACAAGGTTTTTACTTTGTATTAATTTTTCTCCAGAATATAAATTGGATATTAAGATTCCTTTATTATTAGTCTATGGCTCGACTGTTTTAAGTTGCAACTATTGAGTATTGTAACTAATAGAATAATTGGTATATAAGTGAAATTTTTCATAATATTATTTCCTTTATAGAACCTGATTCAAATTCTGAATGTAGATGAGTATTATGAAGATTACTTTTAAAATCTTGATTTGCATTATCAAATTTTTTCTTATTGTTTGCTGTTAGTTGTTTATTAAAATTAAATTTATGCATGGCATTAATAAATTTTTGTTCATCTTTATCGTTTAAATAAAGAGTATCAACGCTTTTTCCATTTACATGTTCAGAACTAGGAAAACAAGACCCTTCTGCAAAACAACTACCAGTAGTTGTTAACTGCAAACCAGTTTCAGCTAAAGCACCAATAAAACCAGCCAAAGGATCTGGTCCTGTATAGCGTCTTTTCGTATCACTAAAGTTATATTTAATTATTACATTGTCTTTAACATAATTAATTTCATCTGGCATCCTGACTATTTCGACATTTTTATTCAAAGCCTTATATAGTCGCCAAATCAATTTTTTTTCTGGATGATTACCATATTCTGCAATATCTCCATTTTTAAATTTAACTCTTTTTTGGGTATTCCCTTCATTTAAATTTTCTTTATATTCAATAATATTTGGATCTTTTCTATTCGGCGCGCTCACTATTACACCGTTTGCTTTTTCCTTAGTAGTATGCCAATCACAAATACATATTTCATGTTCATTACCGTTTTCATCATGATAAACATACTTATATTTTTGCTCGTAACGTTTCGATATTTCCTCTGGTATGTGTTTTTCAATTTTTCCATCGTGGTAAATATGATATGTCACTATTCCTGGGTTTATCAATCTACCCAGCATTGATACAGGATGAATAAACCATGCTTTACCATCAGCAGAAAGATTGCTTAGTGCCGGTGTTTGTGGGGTTGGCTGGGATTGTGCGACTTCTCGCCACCAAAGGGAGGGTTTAATACGCTGCTCTTTTTCTAGCTGCCAAATTGATTTGGCTTTTTCATGCTCTTCATCCACCATGTTTAAGGCATAATCGCGCACAAAAGGCATTGTTATGTTATATTCATCTAACCATTTTTCAGTTAAATTTTTTTGTTTCTGTTTTTCCTCCTCAATTAAATTATCTATTTCATTCCATTTGGTTAGCGCTTCATCTGCATACCATTCACTCTCATATTTTATTATTAAGTGACCTATCATTTCGGCGGTCCAATTGATGCGTAGGCCGTCTTTGAGAAATTCAACAGTAAAAGGCGGTAGTCCTTTTTTTCGCTGAACAGAATATAAGAATGATTGCGTTAAGATTTTATGCATAGCTTTCATTGAATCAGTATAATCTTTAATATCTAATATTTCTGTTCGGTTGTCGTTGATTTTAGTATAAAATTCTCCCACAGAAGCTTTTTCGATTACTGTTTCAAATCCTTGCCAATGCCAGAGGCTGATTCGTTTAATATGCTCTTGAGCATCTTTTTTGATGTTTACCCAACCTTTTATTAGCCTACGCTCTTCATTTCCTGTGGTAATATTTACCCATATTGAACCGGTGCTTTCATCCTCTATTGCGATTAAATGTTCATTATCTAATGAATTTAATGGTACCGTCCGTGGAAAATATACCGTATTGTCTTTAGTTGCAGGAGGTAGATTAGCAAGTGATAATGGAAAATTATGCCAATAAGGAATGGCGTCATTGAGTGCACCATCTTGTCCGAATAGGTGAGAGACATCGTTTGACACTATCCAATAATGTTTAGTATCTACACAAAAACGTATTTTGACAGATGAGCTAGTGTGATTAACTTCAACCAGTTCAACTTTATCCGGAATATCTGACTTAGTTAATTGCGGATAAGTTTTATTATATTTATTTGCTAACTGTTCTTTATGGGCGGCGGTTAAAATGATTTCTACAGTCTTATTCGCCGTGTTGTCATCATTTTTTTCAATTTTTTCATCACCGTTAGATTGGGCTGCCAGATTGTTATCTGCATAGTATTGCTCTGAATTTAAAGTATATTCCAGATTAATTTTAATGTAATAATTATCTTTATCGCTTATAAACTTTATGCCTAATCCCGAATTTAAGTTACCATCCGCTTTTGATGCTTGTATTAATCTTGCATCTTTTTCAACCAGAATTAGGTTTTTTTCACTTTCCGGTAAACGGTCGGCTAAAGCACGGG
This sequence comes from Gilliamella apicola, assembly GCF_003202915.1. Classification (GTDB taxonomy): domain Bacteria; phylum Pseudomonadota; class Gammaproteobacteria; order Enterobacterales; family Orbaceae; genus Gilliamella; species Gilliamella apicola_Q. The sequence continues at coordinate 817,131 of NZ_QGLP01000005.1, read as the reverse complement.
TTTTAGTAATGAATGCTGGCAAATCCTCACAAGTAAATAATTCAACATGTAACAGTTGCGGTAATTTTTCATCTGATGAACGTTTTAATGTTGATATCGCTGCGCGTTTTAACTCCTTAATATATTCTTTGGGGCGTTGATTATGTCCGATATAACCGATAAAATCGCCACTCGAAATGGCAATCGGTGATTTTAATACCACAATATCATTGAATTTTTCCGGTTTAAAGGTGAATGACGTCAGTGAGGCTACCTTAACATAACCTTTATGTGGTGCATCTGCACCGCCATCTTCTTTTTTTAATAGGTCTGGAACTTCACATCCTCCAATTTTACGAATTTTAGCGTAGCCGTTTTCTTGGCCATCTAATTCAAATGTTGCCGTTAGTGGTAAATAAGTCAATTTTTGTTTATCATCAGCAGTTTCATATATCGCTATGCCCTTTACCTTCACATTTGACTTACCAACAGTGTTATTGTCTTCTTTTAAAACTTGGTAATCTTGGTTACTATCTGCTGTTTTTCCGGTTGGTAGCGGCGATAGGTCCTTATGCCAAACATAACCGGTAATATTACCTAATTGTTGTTTAAATTCGGTTGTGGTTACCAATGTTCCTTTTGATATCAAAACAATTTTATACCAACCTGGTTGCTCTGGGTGTTGTTCAGCTAAACGAATCTTACTCCCTTTTAACAACAGGCCAAGCACTTCGGTTCCTTTGCCATCTGTTCTAATTACACTGCCACAAACCGTATCCCCCTTATTCTCGTCAACCTTTCCTGATTCAAGGTTCCAATAGTGAGGATATAGTGCGTTTGTTTTTTCATCTTTCATTTTTTCCTGATAGCCATACCAATCGAGCTGATGCATATACAAACTGTATAAGGTTATTGCCGGAGGCTCGTCTTTTACGCCAATGATTTTCGGCATTTGTAAAAGATGTCTGACTAAGGTGAAACCAGTGGAAAAATAAGAAACTTTTTTAAAGGGAGGATAAGAAACCCTTTTAAGGGTAGTACCTGATGAAGCAGTTACATTTTTTTCTGGATAGGTTATTTTAGGGTAGACATCATTAATACGATAGGCAATGACTTCACCGTTAGCCATGCAATGTAATTGCTCATCATTACCAAGCTTGTTTAATACTTTTTTATCGATATGAATGCCACCATGCCATAAACCATTTTCTCCAAATGGATAAAAACCGTGAGCAGCTTCGGATAACGCTCTATAATAAGTATCTTGGTTTAATTCTTTTTCACCAACCGGAAAAATCAATTTCGTTATTTTTTTTATTGCCATGTCATCATTCCTTTTATTAATTATCCCGAAAAACTAACATAATGGCTGTTTATTGAACGTACTATAGACACTTCTAGTTCATTTTGGATAAAATTATGTTTCTTGTTTTCTTCTGTACTAGGTCCCATTTTTTGCAATACATTACTCTTGATATAAACATTATCAGCCGTCCCCAGTTCAATCCCGGAACTGCTGATTTTGATATATGAGCCGCCACAGATTAACGTCAGCGCTTTACTTGCGGTAATCGTCATTTTTCCATCAACACTGTCTATTTGAATATCTTGCTTGGCAGCCATATTCAGGTCGGCATTTTGTGCCTGCACCTCAATATCACCCTGATTGGCAAAGACTTTCATTCCTGATTGATGGGCAAATAGACCGACGGATTCACCTGATGAGATGGTAATGTTTTTTAACGCATTGATATCAGTTTGGTTTTCACTGGTTACCGATACACTGTTCGAGGTTGATAGTTGGATATTTTCCGGGCTGGTTAAAGCGATACCTTCTTGGGCATAAGCAAGAATGCCACTTTGGGCTAACTGGGTTAATGTCGCTTTAAGTTGTTCTTGACTGTCGGTATCCGCAACATGGGCTTCAGATTCGCTGGCGGCATTTTGTAAGGCTTTGGCAATCGATAGCGCATTTTCAAGCTGGGTAATGGCTGCTTGCATATCAAGCTGTTTGCCCTGTGCCTTAGGCGCGGTCTGACTGGTCAGGTATAAACCTCTATTGGCAGCAATCGCCCCCCACTCATCGGTGCGCAGTTCAAATCCCTCACCACGCTGCTCTTTGTTTTGGTCAACTAAATGCCCGATGTTAAGTTGGGTTTTACCGTATTCGGTGGCTAACTTGATGTGCTCTTGTCCGCGCTTATCATCCATCCGTAACTTATTATTCGCCGGTGTGCGAATCACATTACGATGTTTGTTTTTGGTGGTCACATGGTCTGGGTGAGTGCTGTCATGCATCGCATGTGCAATATAGGGTCGGTCTGGATTACCGTTAGTAAAGGCTACTGCTACCTCGGTACCGTCAATCAGTGGAAAGTGAAAACCATAAGTACTACCGGCATACGGTTTAGCCAGTCTTAACCATAAACTCTCTTCACCGTTTCGCCACGCTTTTAAGTCAAAGTTAAATTTAACCCGATAACGCCCTTGGGTATCAATATAACCATAGGTGTCATTATCCGGACTGGTTACCCGTGCCGGTAAGGTGCCATCAATGGTTGGGAAAGGAATAGGCTCCGGGCGGTAAGGTTTTAATGGCTGGTAAGGTATGGCGGTAAAACTCAGTTCATAAGCATTACTGCGGTTTCCCTGTCCTTGCACCGTTAATATCATTACCCCCTCATCAATTCCGGCAATCGCACTGCCTTTGATGCGAATATGTTGGCCCGGCGCTAAATTGGCTTGGTTACTTTTACCCCGGATAAGAATTTGACGGCTGATTGCTCGCTCATGACGAATACGGGCATACCATTCACCACTTTCAACGCTCTTACTCGCTTTACCTATATTACCTATACTACCTAGAATACTACCTATACTATCTGTATTACTTGCACTAACAAAACCAGTGCTAACAGAACGACTATTATCGCGACTATTGGCGTAATTATTATCGTTATTATTGTCGTTACTGTCTTGACTGTCGTCGATATCGTTATCGATATCGTCATCGATATCGTCATCGTATTCATCATCGTCATCATCATTTAGCGGGTCACTATTAATTGGATTATTGCGGTTACCATTGCTATTTAACCCTTTGTAGTGTTCATCATAACGATAATCGGTGCCATAAGTGGTGTTATCTTTCGGTTGGCTGTTAACTTCACCGAGTAAATTTGCCTGCGCATCCCGGTAGTTATACTCCTGCACTTTTACCGAAGTTTCCACCATTTGACTGTGTAATGACATATCCCAGACACTTTCAACGCCGTTATCCAGTGTGCCACTCGGTTGTTTGCAGACAATATCCGCCACCTGCTGATAACCTTGTTCATAATCACTGATAACCATCACATCACAATGGTGCTCACCATGCGCTTCAAAGCGGAAATAGACCCCCACATCAGCAAGCAGTCTTTGAATAAACTCTAGGTCACTCTCCTGCCACTGGGTGATAAACTCACGCTCCGGATATTGCTCTTTAAGCGCTAAGCGATAATCAATCCCGGTATAACCATGACTACGCAATACTTCTTCAACCACACTTATAACGCTTTGATGTTGAAAAATGGCACAGTTATGACTTAATGCCAGTTTGGCCAATCGCGAGGACAAAACAACTTGATAACGCGCCTCATCTTTACTGACTGATAATTGACTGAACTGAGTAACTACACCATACAGAGTGCGCGAACCACCTTGAGAGAATAGTGAGTTTAATAAATTGAGCGGATTGAGTTGGGTTAAAGAGTTAAGTGAATCAAGTGGATTGGATGGTAGAAATTTATCTAGCTGCTTTAATGGCTCAGACTGTTTTAATGACTCAGGCGGTTTTAGTACATCTAACGAAGTAGCGGAGATTAGAGAGTTAAGCGCCTTAAGTCCTTTATTATCTAAACCACTTAAATTGCTAAGGCTAGCTGGGTTAAAAATTAAATGAGCATTTTGATTAAGAAATGACGCAACAGACAGATGTTTATTCGAGCTGGTGAAGGTAATGGTATAATGCCAGGGCTGATTAAGTTGCTCATTACCCGCAACCTGCAAGACTGAAAGCTCAGCCGATAAACCATCAATATTTAACGTATAACGATTGTGACCTGCTCCACCAACTACACTGTGCTTTAAGCCATGATTTAAACCTTTGTCCAACAACTCCATTAAATTGGTAAATCTTTTATCCATGTTATCCTCGATATATTTTAGGTATATAGCAAATACAACAATGTTTTATTGACCTATTTATGGTTATTAATAATTATTTAGTGCAACTCTCCGTTAATAATTTAATTATTTGGGTAGTTATTGTTATAAGTAAAACGATTTAATGAATTTATATTAAAAAATATTCTAAACACGATTATAAAATACACTGTTCTGCTTGTTTTGCAATACACTTTACAAATCTTTAAATTTTAATTAGATAGTTAACTTACTGATATTGTTAATAAATAAAATGACATGAAAATTTTTCACCTAAAGATGATCAAGCGTTTGGTGGCGTCAAATATGTTATTGACCTAAGCGAGCCAGTAAGACAGCGAAGCAAAAATCTAGCCCTATTAAGTGGTAAAGCAGTTACCGATGATATGAAACTCAAACTAGGTATGAATGCTTATCGTTATGAAATGTTGGTGAAAAAAGGCGGTCCATTAGAAGGGCGCAGAGTCGAACCAATTTGGAATTCTCGTACCGCTTTAGGTGATGAAGAAGGCACCATTCGTAATATGACCATTAAATATATTACTGATGTGAAGAAAGGCAAGATTACCGATGAATCAAATCATAATTGGCAAGTAATTGGTATTAATTCTAATCCATCGAATTAGTGTAAGTATTGTTATAGCGTGATTTTTAAAGTGGTTATTTTGAATAACATAACAATTACTGTTATAAGCACATAAAATTCTCTATTAGTGTTTAATTAAGCGAAATGATTTTATGTTGATAAGAATCCAAATTAATTTGCTATAAAAAGAATTATATAATTGATTAATTTTTATAATAATAAAATACGAGTCATTGACTCGTATTTTATTATTAATTTATTTATTGAGGGGTTTTACTGTTAGTATTATGCCATCAACTGCAATAACTTCAACGGGATGACCTACTTCTAGATCTTGATTGCATTTTGCTGACCATGTACCGTCTTTGATTTTTACGCGTCCAGAACCATTAATAATGGCATCGGTAACGAAGGTTGTAGTTCCGATTAATTCTTGTTGAGGTTGATTAATAGCAATCTTACTTGCTCTGTCTTGCTCTCTTTTTTTCAACCATAACCACCAAAGATAAGCGGATATTAGCGTAAAAATAGAGAACAAAATCCATAAAATTGGCCAAGATAAAGGTATAGCCCAAGCAATTAAACCAACAACGATGGCTGCGATTCCACTCCAAAGCCCATATCCAGCAGTTCCTAATAATTCAATAATCAGTAAAATACCGCCTAAAGCAATAAAAACCCAGTGAGGATAGTCATAAATAACCGTTAAAAAATCAGTCATTGGTTGTTACCTATTATTCATTAAAATATATTTGCGATATCTTGCTAACTAGTCAAATAGTAGTTAGCAAGATTTAATTCGCTTAAACGAATTACTTAGAATTTTTAATTAATTCAGCGATACCGCCAATGCTACCCATAAGGCTAGAAGCATCAAGAGGCATCATCACAACTTTACTGTTTTCTGACGCACCGATCTGTTGTAAGGCTTCAGTATATTTTTGCGCAACAAAGTAATTGATCGCATTAATATTCCCGGCGGCAATCGCTTCAGATACCATTTGTGTTGCTTTTGCTTCCGCTTCGGCAGCACGTTCACGCGCTTCCGCTTGTAAAAATGCAGCTTGTTTTTCACCTTCTGCTTTTAAAATTTCTGATTGTTTCTCACCTTCAGAACGTAAAATAGCAGCTTGACGGATACCTTCAGCTTCAAGAATTTCCGCACGTTTGTTACGTTCGGCTTTCATTTGCGCATTCATGGCAGCGATAAGTTCTGCTGGTGGGCGAACGTCACGAATTTCGATACGGGTAATTTTAATTCCCCAAGGGTTAGTTGCATCATCAACAATACCAAGCAGTTTAGAGTTAATATGATCACGTTGTGATAACATCTCATCAAGCTCCATACTACCAAGTACGGTACGAATGTTTGTCATCATTAGGTTAATGACGGCACGTTCAAGTTGATTAACTTGATAAGCGGCTCTTGCTGCTTCTTGTACTTGGATAAAGCAAACCGCATCAATTTGCACATTGGCATTATCCTTAGAAATGACCTCTTGCGATGGAATATCAAGTACTTGTTCCATCATATTAATTTTACGACCCACCCCATCCATAAAAGGAACAATGATATTTAAACCAGGTTCAAGGGTGTGGGTGTATTTACCGAAACGTTCGATAGTGTATTGAAAACCTTGGGGAACAATAGTGATGGTTTTATAAACGGTGACTAAGGCGAGTAAAACAACTACTCCGATAAGAATATAAAATATAGGCATAAATCAAAATCTCTAAATTTAGTTGTGAATTTAAATGTAAAGATTATTTTAATCGGTATGAGGTAATTTGACAAACTATTAATTGATATAACTATATGAAATTAAAATAGCTTCTTATATTCACTCAATTTATTGGCGTAAACAAATTGATAACAAAGTTATTAAAAATAACATCTATTAACAAAATATTTTCGTATTTTATTTAACTGTTGATAAAATCAAATAACTCAAAAAATAACCATATATTATTAACAGTGCAAGACCTTAACTACTATTAATTGATGATAAAAATAATGAAATAAGGGATTGAAATGGAACAACAAAAAACAGAAGCAGAAATCGAACAACGAATTGAGCAACTCAAAAAAATTACTAGAGAAGATGGTCAGAAAAAATATGCACAAGCACAGTTTGCATTGGGTAAAATTTATTACAAATATAAAAAAGATTGGCAAAAAGCGATTGAACATTTTTTTAATATTAAAAAGGAGGATAATCCAAAGATATACGCTCGAGCCCAATTGAATTTAGGTATTATCTACGAATATCAATATAAAAATTTTGAACAGGCAGAACAATATTACTTAAAGGTTGATAAGGAAAGTAACCTAAGGACATATGCAAATGCGCAATTGAATTTAGGTATTATTTACTTCAAAGAAAAAAACAACATTGAGAAGTCTAAAGAATGTTTTATAAATATTAAAAAATCTTATAATTCAAAGTTATATACCTATGCACAATATAATTTGGGTATTATTTACGAAGGTGAAGATTACATTGAGGAGGCAATAGAATATTTTTCAAATGTTAATTTACCAAATAATCCAGATTGTTATGCTCAGGCACAATATAGATTAGGTGTTATCTACAGAAAGTCAAACATTGTTCTAGCTAAAGCATGTTTTGAGCAGATAAAAAAGCAATATAATCCAGAAGTATATGCTGCTGCTCAATTTTATTTAGCTGTTATTTATTATCACAATAAACATGAAGAACTAAATATTTCTCAGCTTGAAAGCTATTTTTCAAATATAAAAAAACAAGATAATCCAAAGATATATGCACACGCTCAATATTTTTTAGGTTTATTATACCAATATGAAAAACAAGATATTAAGCAGGCGGAAAGATATTATTTAAATGTTGAAAAGCAAGATAATCCAGATATTTATGCTGAAGCGCAAATTAAATTAGGTGATAATGTTTTTTTTGGCAAAACGAGCAATGAATTAAAATTAGCGGAAGAATATTACCAAAATGTAACTTATTCCGAAGATTCATTTAAAAGTTATATTATTGCTCAAATAATGTTATCATTAATTAACAATAATAATTCATTAATATTTAAAGAAAAACAAAGAGATAACTTAGTTATCAATCCAATTTGTAAAATTAGAAAACTTGTGGGTGAAATACAGAATGAATTATTCGTTACATTTAGATTAAATAGAAACTTAAAAACACAAAAACAACAATTTGAACGACAAGTTGCTCATTACACAAAACCAGAAGTGGTATTCAACCTTTTAAAAAATAAACCAAGTGACTTTCGTTTAAATGTGGTTGATTTTATGAATGATCCGACAGAAAACCAAGTTTTAACTGATTGGTTAGGTATAAATACTGAAAATAATAATGAAATCAAAACGTTTTTAGCTAGTTTTTCATTTAACCATAATTCATTAAATCAATTCAGGCTTTATGGTAATGAAAACAATATTGTCGGTTCAAGTGTCAGTGTGGTTTTTAATAAAAAGTTTTTTGGTGATAATATTTATAGAAGTATTAATCCCGCGAGTATTAATTATTTTTTTAAATAATTCAGAGTTTGGTTTAGCAATAAATGATTCAGCTAAAAGCGTGGTTGCAACTATGGGATTAAATAATTCAAATGAAAATTTGAATCAAAAGAGTGATAAAACGAGGAATGATTTAAACGAAAATTCAGACCCAAAAAACTCTGAAACTATTGCGGAAAAAAATATTATATCTTCTGTTGGTCTTTTGCCATTATTTCGTTGTCTCTACTTTGATCCTAAAAGTGGCTACATTAGTATAGCTAAACGTAATAAGTATTCATTTTATTTAGAATATCAAAATAGTCATGATTTAAATGTTTATAATAAATGGAAAGCTTATCTAAACTCATTAAAACAGACTAAAAAAATAAATACAATTAGAAAAAAATTAAAGGAAATTGAAAAAATTGTTTATTTATTAAAAAATCCTGAAAATCCTCAGCTAAAGGAGATAATAGAAAAAATTGAAGAAATTGTTTATTCATTAAATAATCCTAAAAATCCTAAGCCGAAAGAGATAATAGAAAAAATCGAAAAAATTGTTTTTTCATTAAAAAATTCTAAAAATCCTGAGCCAAAAGAGATAATAGAAAAAACCGAAGAAATTATTTTTTTATTAAAAAATCGTGAAAATTCTGAGCAAAAGGAGATAATAGAAAAAATCGAAGAAATCGAAGAGATTGTTAATTTATTAAAAAATTCTAAGCTTAAGGAGATGATAAAAAGAATAACTAATTTAGATCAATTGATTGCTTTAGCATTGATGCCTATCTCATGTTTAGTCAAGCATGCGGCCTTTGAGGATGAAGATGAGTGTCGGATGATTTATATTACCAATATTGCCGATGATCTAATACAAGCACCGACCAATTATGCTTATGCCAATAGTCTATTTGTTAATTATGGCAAAATAGAAGATTATTTAGAAAAAATCTACTTAGGTCCTCAATGTCAACCTCATCATAAATTGTGGATCACAAACCATGTAAGAACCTCTAAATCTAAAACTAGAAACAAGCCGATTAAAGTAGTTCAATCGGAAATGCCATTACGTTAACCATAAAAAGCGCGCTTTAATCAACGCGCTTTTTTATTGTGTAAAAATTGTTTTTATTTATCGAACATAAAATATTCACTTGACATCGCATCATTGAACTAGTTTAATAGTACAAAATCTATTTTATACCAATAACATTATGAAAATACAATTTTTACATCTGATTACTTGCCCATTCATTCACTTTGGTTGGTGGTGCATCATTTTTCGCGGGTGATGTGATGATGTCCTATTTTCACAAGACCCGCTCAGTGCGGGTTTTTTAGTTTAAAAAAAGATAAAAAATAATTTTATAAAAGAGAGTCAACAATGAATAAGCCTACATTAACACAGATAATCAAGACTATTGGTTATTATCAGGATCCGACTCGGGTATTTTATCAACTTTGTGATAACAAAACGGCAACATTGTTGCTTGAATCTGCCGAAATTGATAATAAACAGGGCATAAAAAGTGTGATGATCGTTGATAGTGCTTTGACGATTTCGGCACTAAATAACGAAGTGATTTTTCAAGCGTTAACCAGTAACGGTCAAAAATTACTCCCTTTATTGCAACAAGCTTTTCCCGATAACGTTAGCAAAATCCAATTAGATGAAAATAATCTTAAATTAGTTTTTCCACCGATTGACAGTTTGCAAGATGAAGATTCTCGCTTAAAGTCTTTATCGATATTTGATGCTTTAAGAACTCTATTAAATATCGTCAATATTCCTCAAGATGCCAGTACTGATGCTGTTTTTGTTGGTGGATTATTTGCCTATGATTTGGTGACGGGTTTTGAACATTTACCGATTTTACCAACCGAACAACGTTGTCAAGATTTTCGCTTTTATCTGGCCGAGACGTTACTGGAAATTAATCACAAAGATCGTGTCTCATTATTAAAAGCAACCGCGTTTACTTCTTGTCCTAATGAAATTAGCCGTTTAAATCAGCGATTGGTCGAATTACACAATAAACTCAATCAGCCTTTGCAACCAATTAAAACGCAATCATTGCCTGAAATACAGGTCGCTTGCAATAAAAGTGATGAAGATTTCAATACCATGGTGAAGAAAATGCAAGATGCGATTCAACAAGGGGAAATCTTTCAAGCGGTTCCATCAAGACGTTTTTCATTACCTTGTCCAGAGCCATTATCTGCTTATCAAGTCTTAAAAAATAATAACCCTAGTCCTTATATGTTTTATATGCAAGATAAGGATTTTACCCTATTTGGCGCTTCACCTGAGAGTGCACTTAAATATAACAAAGCCAATAATCAAGTGGAAATTTATCCTATCGCCGGTACTCGTCCTCGTGGTTTAACAGCCAATGGCGAAATTGATTATGATCTAGATAGTAGATTAGAGTTAGAAATGCGTACCGATAAAAAAGAGCTAGCTGAGCATTTAATGTTGGTTGATTTGGCTCGCAATGATTTAGCCCGAATCTGTCAGCCGGGAAGCCGATATACCAAAGAGTTATTAAAAGTGGATCGTTATTCCTATGTTATGCATTTGGTTTCGCGAATTGTTGGTCAGTTAAGGCAAGATCTTGATGCCTTGCATGCTTATCAAGCCACCATGAATATGGGAACATTAACTGGCGCACCGAAAGTTAGAGCAATGCAGTTAATTGCTGAATCGGAAAAAATAAAACGAGGTAGTTATGGTGGGGCTGTTGGGTATTTTACTGCTAATGGTGATCTTGATACCTGTATTGTCATCCGCAGTGCCTATGTGGAAGATGGTATAGCAACCGTGCAAGCCGGATGTGGGGTGGTTTTAGATTCAGAACCACAAGAAGAATCGGATGAATCACGTAACAAAGCTCGTGCTGTTGTTCGCGCGATTATGGCAGCGCATAATGTAGAAGGTGTATTCTAATGGCTAATATCTTATTTATTGATAATGTTGATTCGTTTACTTATAACTTGGTTGATCAGTTACGTCATAATCAACATAACGTGACAATTTATCGCAACACTATTCCAGCCGATGTGATCATTGAAAAATTATCACAAATGCAAAATCCTATTTTAATGTTATCCCCAGGGCCGGGAGCGCCAAGTGAAGCAGGTTCAATGCCGGAACTACTTAAACGTTTAAAAGGAAAATTACCGATCATCGGTATCTGTCTTGGACATCAAGCGATTGTCGAATCTTATGGCGGTATGATTGTGCCCGCAGGTGATATCTTGCATGGTAAAGCCTCATTAATTGAACATGATGAGCAAGCGATGTTTAAAGGTTTACCAAATCCATTACCGGTGGCACGCTATCACTCATTAAAAGGTGAAAACATTCCAAAAACATTAACCGTTAATGCTATGTGTAATAATATCGTTATGGCGGTACGTAATGATGAAGATCGGGTTTGTGGTTTTCAATTTCATCCTGAATCGATTTTAACCATTCAAGGGGTAAAATTATTAGAGCAAACTATTGAATGGGCACTTAATCCAGTTCAAAAACAACCGCAAGCAAAACAAGAGGCAATTGTCGATAAGCAAGAATATAATATCCAACCGATTTTAAATAAATTGTATTTAGGACAGGTATTATCTCAAGAAGAGAGTAAAATACTGTTTAATCTTATAATTCAAGGTAAAATCGAACCAACAGTGCTGGCAACTGCGATTATAAGTATGAAAGTGCGAGGCGAAAAACCAGATGAAATCGCCGGTGCTGCGCAAGCCTTACTTGAAAATGCCGATGCTTTTGAAGTTCCTGATTATGATTTTACCGACATTGTCGGTACCGGTGGTGATGGTACTAACAGTATCAATATCTCAACAGCCAGTGCCTTTGTTACTGCAGCTTTAGGGTATAAAGTGGCCAAGCATGGTAATCGTGGTGTATCTAGTAAATCAGGATCATCAGATGTGTTATCCGCGTTAGGTATTAAACTAAATATGTCAGCGGAAGCATCGAGAAAAGCGCTTGATGAATTAGGGGTGTGCTTCTTGTTCGCTCAGCAGTATCATTCAGGTTTCCGTCATGCTGCTCCAGTCCGTCAGCAATTAAAAACACGAACAATTTTTAATGTTCTTGGGCCGTTGATTAATCCATCTCGACCAAAACGTATTTTACTCGGTGTTTATCACCCTGATTTGATAAAACCGATTGCAGAAACATTAAAAATGTTAAATTATACTCATGCTTATGTGGTACACGGTGCAGGTATGGATGAAGTCGCGATTCATGGTGAAACCCAAGTTGCTGAAGTAAAAAACGGCGAAATTCGCTATTTCACCCTGACACCACAAGATTTTGGTTTACAACAATACACCTTAAAAGATATTGAAGGTGGTATGCCGCAAATGAATCGCGATTTATTGCTAGCGATTTTACAAGGACGGGGTAAACCCGCACATGAAGCAGCGATTGCCGCAAATGTGGCGATGTTGATCAGTCTATTTGGTGAGTCAGATTTAAAACAAAATGCCCAACGCGCAATTGAATTGATGCATAGTGGTAAAGCCTATGAGCTATTACAGAAGTTAGCAGCAAGATAATAAGTGGAGAATAAAATGGCAATTGCAGCATTAACCGAAAGTGTTGAAATGGCAACAGTGTTAAAAAAGATTATTGCAGATAAACAACTATGGCTGGCTGAACAGCAAGCTAAAAATCCACTGGCTAACTTCAAAAGCAAAGTTGTACCGAGTGATCGTGATTTTTACCAAGCATTAAATCAACCGAAGACGGTATTTATCTTAGAGTGTAAAAAAGCATCGCCATCAAAAGGTTTAATTCGTGATGATTTTGATCCGGCAACGATTGCTAAAGTTTATAAAGATTATGCCTCGGCAATTTCAGTTTTAACCGATGAAAAATATTTTCAAGGTCGGTTTGAATTTTTACCAATGGTGCGTAATGAAGTTACTCAACCGATACTTTGCAAAGATTTTATTATCGATGAATATCAAATTTACTTAGCGCGATATTATCAGGCGGATGCTATCTTATTAATGTTATCGGTGGTAAATGATGATGAGTATCGCCATCTTAGTCAAATTGCTCATCAACTTAATATGGGGGTTTTGACTGAAGCCAGTACGGAACAAGAAGTTGAGCGAGCCATTAATCTTGGCGCTAAAGTTATCGGTATTAATAACCGTAATTTACGTGATTTATCAGTTGATTTAAATCGGGTAAAAATATTATCTAAATCTATTCCTGATGATCGGATTATTATTAGTGAATCGGGGATTTATACCCATAATCAAGTAAAAGATCTTAGCCACTATGCTAACGGTTTTTTAATTGGTAGTGCATTAATGTCTGAACCAAACTTAACCTTAGCTATCCGTAAAGTGATGTTAGGAGAAAATAAAGTGTGTGGTTTAACCAGAGCGCAGGATGCTATTACCGTTTATCAAGCGGGGGCGGTTTATGGGGGATTAATCTTTGTGCCAAATTCACCAAGATATATCACAGCAACTAAGGCACGTAGTGTTATCGCAGCAGCTCCGCTCAATTGGGTCGGTGTATTTAAAAATAGTGACATTGAAGATGTTTGTGATATAGCTAAACAACTGTCACTTTATGCGGTGCAATTGCATGGTCATGAGGATGATAATTATATTCAAACACTTCGCCAACAATTGCCAGCAGCCTGTCAAATCTGGAAAGCATTAAGTATCGGCGATAGTATCCCAAATCATGATAATCCATTGGTATCACGGTATATATTTGATAATGGCGCCGGTGGAACAGGTAAAAGTTTTAATTGGTCGCTATTACGTGGCAAAGATTTAAGTAACGTCATTTTAGCTGGTGGTATCAATCCGCAAAATGTTAGTGAAGCACTCGCTACCGATGTCATAGGTGTTGACCTTAACTCGGGCGTTGAAGTTTCACCCGGCATTAAAGATAAACAAAAAATTACAGCAGTATTTGAACAAATTTAACTAATTATATTGAAGGAATGGTTATGTCTAAATTAAATCCTTATTTTGGCAAATTTGGCGGTCAATATGTACCGCAAATTTTAATGCCAGTGCTTGAACAACTTGAGGATGCTTTTATATCGGCGATACACGATCCGAGTTTCCAAAAAGAATTTAACGATCTTTTGGTTAACTATGCAGGTCGTCCAACAGCCTTAACACTATGTAAAAATCTCACTGCTGGGACCAAAACCAAACTTTATTTAAAACGCGAAGATTTAGTTCACGGTGGTGCGCATAAAACAAACCAAGTATTAGGCCAAGCGCTGCTGGCTAAAAGGATGGGTAAAACCGAAATTATTGCCGAAACGGGTGCTGGTCAGCACGGTGTTGCTTCGGCATTAGCTTGTGCATTATTGGGCTTAAAATGCCGAATCTACATGGGAGCCAAAGATGTTAAACGTCAAGCACCGAATGTATTTAGAATGCGACTGATGGGCGCCACCGTTATTCCGGTGGAAACAGGTTCTGCAACGTTAAAAGATGCTTGTAACGAAGCACTACGCGATTGGTCTGGTAGTTACCAAACCGCACACTATATATTAGGTACCGCTGCTGGCCCACATCCATTCCCGACCATTGTGCGTGAATTTCAACAAATGATTAGCCGTGAAGCAAAACAACAAATTTTGGAAAAAGAAGGGCGATTACCAGATGCCGTTATTGCCTGTGTTGGTGGTGGTTCAAACGCTATTGGTATGTTTGCTAATTTTATTGATGATAAATCAGTCAGATTAATTGGTGTTGAGCCAGGTGGGCATGGTATTGAAAGTGGTGAACATGGTGCATCACTTAAACACGGCAAACTAGGCATCTACTTCGGTATGAAAACCCCAATGATGCAAACCGACGAAGGGCAAATTGAAGAGTCTTATTCGATTTCCGCAGGGCTTGATTTTCCAGCGGTAGGTCCACAACATGCATATTTAGATAGTATTGGGCGAGCAGAATATGTCTCTGCCACTGATGACGAAGCCCTTGAAGCATTTCAAGCCTTATCACGTCATGAGGGGATCATCCCAGCTTTAGAATCATCACATGCATTAGCATATGCACTGAAAATGATTAAAGAAAATCCAAACAAAGAACAACTATTAATTGTCAATCTATCTGGTCGTGGTGATAAAGATATTTTTACGGTTTATGATGTATTAAAAGCAAAAGGAGAAATAGAATGAGTCGTTATCAAAAACTGTTTGACCGCTTAACAGTCGAAAAACGAGGTGCATTTGTCCCTTTTGTTCCAGTTGGCGATCCTAATCCTCAGCTTTCATACCAAATTATTCAAACCATGATTGACGCTGGGGCCGACGCGTTAGAATTAGGCATTCCTTTTTCTGATCCGATGGCCGATGGTCCAACCATACAAAACGCCAATATTCGAGCTTTTAATGGTGGTATCAACGTTGAAAAATGCTTTGAAATTTTAGGCAAAATTCGCACAAACAATCCTGATGTGCCAATCGGATTATTAATCTATGCTAATTTAGTTTTTAAAAATGGTATAGATAACTTCTATGCTAAATGCGCTAAAGCTGGAGTGGATTCGGTATTAATTGCTGATTTACCTGTTGAGTATGCGGAAGAATTTACCGGCGCCGCCGAAAAACATGCTATTGCGCCAATATTTATTTGCCCACCTAATGCTGACGATGATGTGATTAAAAATATTGCCAAACATGGTAAAGGTTATACTTATTTAGTATCACGAGCAGGGGTAACTGGGACGGAAAATCGAGCTAATAAACCACTTACACATTTAATCGAAAAATTGACTGAATTTAAGGCTCCGCCAGCGATTCAAGGGTTTGGTATCTCGGAACCGGCTCAAGTCAGTGAAGCGATTAAATCAGGTGCAGCCGGGGCTATTGCCGGTTCTGCAACAGTTAAAATTATTGAGAACAATCTTAATAATCCAGAAAAAATGCTGAGCGAATTAGCCGCATTTGTGAAAACCATGAAAGCAGCAACGCAAAAATAACTTTACTAAACGATTAATCCGCTGTGTATTAAGCGGATTAATTTACTTGAAAAACGAATAATTGAACACATATTAATCGCAGCTAAAGATGAATCTTGATTGTTGACAATACAAAATCCTAGCAATTTATTTTTCAATTACTTTAAGGTTTTTTATTAATTATGCTATGATTTTCGGTTGCAATTTTCACAAAAGACAGTATAATCTTCAGCCATCTATCGCGGGGTGGAGCAGCTTGGTAGCTCGTCGGGCTCATAACCCGAAGGTCGTTGGTTCAAATCCAGCCCCCGCAACCACTTAAATTTTCATTCATATTAATCTATCCCATTTTTATTGTCTGAAAGTTCGAATCAAGTGGCTTCATTATATTATGTTTTAAATGTAGCCTCGCTTGTCGGGGTTTTTTTATACGTTATGATTTAAACGTGAGTTTAAAAGGAATGTTGGGCTTTATGCCCTTTTTTATTTTCTGCAGTGGAGGTTTGTTTGGCTAATTTAGAACAGCAATTGACCGATATCATTCGAGAACCTGTTAATGCCCTTGGTTTTGAACTAGTTGGGATTGAATACATTCGTGGTCGTTACCCTGTTTTGCGCGTATATATTGATAGTGAAAATGGTATTACCGTTGATGATTGTGCTGATGTTAGTCGACAAATTAGTGCGGTACTTGATGTAGAAGACCCTATCAAAGATGCTTATAATCTTGAGGTTTCGTCACCAGGTATGGATCGGCCTTTGTTTACGCTTGAACATTATCAACGTTTTGTTGGTGAAGAAGTCACAATCAGTTTGCGTATTCCGGTTGCCAATCGCCGCAAGTGGAAAGGACAGATTAAATCCATCGATAATGAAATGATTACTTTAATCGTCGATGGAAGTGATGAAGTGTTTGCCTTTAGCAATATCCAAAAGGCAAACATTGTACCTAATTTTAACCTTAAATAGAGTACGGGTGTAAAAGGATGAATAAAGAAATTTTAGCTGTTGTAGAAGCGGTATCAAATGAAAAAGCACTGACGCGTGACAAAATTTTTGAAGCGCTAGAAACCGCGTTAGCAACGGCCACTAAAAAGAAACATACTGTTGATATTGATGTTATCGTAAAAATTGACCACAAAACCGGAGATTATGATACCTTCCGTCGTTGGTTAGTGGTTAATGAAGTGACTCAACCTACTAAAGAAATCACACTGGAAGCAGCAAAGTTCGAAGATCCTGATGTAAAAATAGGTGATTATGTTGAAGAACAAATTGAGTCAGTCGCATTCGACCGTATCACGACGCAAACGGCTAAACAAGTTATTGTGCAAAAAGTTCGCGAAGCTGAGCGTGCTATGGTTATTGACATGTTTAGAAACCGAATTGGTGATATCGTAACCGGTATTGTTAAAAAGACCAATCGTGATAGTGTTATCCTTGATTTAGGCAATAACGCTGATGCGATGATGTCTCGCCACGATATGTTACCACGTGAAAACTTTCGCATTGGTGATCGTGTTCGCGGCATTTTATATCTTGTTGAACAAGATAATAAACCAGCGCAACTTTGTGTTAGCCGTTCTAATCCTGAAATGATGGAAGAGCTATTCCGCATTGAGGTGCCAGAAATCGGTGAAGAGATGATCGACATTAAAGGTGTTGCTCGTGACCCAGGTTCTCGCGCTAAAATTGCCGTTAGCAGTAACGACCGTCGTATTGACCCAGTTGGTGCCTGTGTTGGTATGCGCGGTGCGCGGGTACAAGCGGTTTCGAATGAATTTGGTGGCGAACGTATTGATATTGTTTTATGGGATGATAATCCAGCTCAATATGTTATTAATGCGATGGCGCCTGCCGATGTAGTATCTATTGTGGTTGATGAAGACAAACACACTATGGATGTTGCAGTTAATGCAGATACCTTACCGCAAGCTATCGGTCGTAATGGTCAAAATATCCGTTTAGCATCACAGCTTACTGGTTGGACGTTAAACGTAATGAGTACTGAAGATTTACAAGAAAAACATCAAGCGGAATCTTTTGCGGCCATCAATAATCTGATGAAATATCTAGACATTGAAGAAGATCTTGCGCAACTTTTAGTTGAAGAAGGCTTTACTTCATTAGAAGAACTTGCTTATGTACCAGTTGATGAGTTACTTGAAATTGAAGAACTTGATGAAGAATTGGTTGAAGCATTAAGAAATCGAGCAAAAGATGCATTAACAACAATCGCTCTTGCTCAAAGTGGTAACAAACAACCTGAACAAGATCTATTGGATCTACCAGGTATGACACAAGAATTAGCCTATCAATTAGCGCAGCATGATATAGTCTCTTTAGAAGATTTAGCTGAACAAGGTACAGATGACCTTGCAGATATTGAAGGTTTAACAAGCACACAAGCTGGCGATTTTATTATGGCTGCCCGTAATATTTGTTGGTTTGCAAATGAATAATTGAGGGAAAGTAATACATGACCAAAGTATCAATCGAAACACTGGCTCAAGAAATAAAGACACCAGTGCAAACACTTTTGCAACAGTTTGCTGATGCTGGTATGAAAAAAACCGCATCTGACACTGTGACACAAAAGGAAAAAGAAGCTTTGCTTGCGCATTTAAAACCTCAGCAAGGCCCAACAAAATTAACTTTGCAACGTAAAACACATTCAACACTTAATGTGTCTAGCGGTGGTGGTAAAAGTAAAGAAATCAAAGTTGAAGTTCGTAAAAAACGTACTATCGTTAAACAAGATCCAGCTGAGTTAGAAAAGGCACGTCTTGAAGCGGAACAAAAAGCCAAACAAGAAGCTGAATTAAAAGCGCGTAAAGAGGCCGAAGAAAAAGCAAAATTAGCGGCTGAAGAACAAAAGAAACGTGAAGAAGAAGCCAAAGCTGAAGCTGAAGCTAAAAAACGTATTCAGGAACAAAAAGTTAAAGCTGCTCAGGAACAAACTGTTGATCCAAAAGTCAAAAAAGCACAAGAAGAAAAAGCACGCTTAGAAGCTGAAGCAAATGAAATTAAGCGTAAAGCGGAAGAAGAAAACCGCCGAAAACTTGAAGAAGATGCTAAACGAATGGCAGAAGAAGCGCGTAAGCTTGCTGAACAATACAGCGACAGTGAAGAAACAGATAACAGTGACGATGACGATTATCATGTCACTACTTCTAAATATGCTCGTGCAGCTGAAGATGATACCGATCGTGAAGTTGAAGGTGGTCGTGGTCGTGGACGCGGTAACAAACAAACTAAACAGAAGAAATCGAGCAAGTTATCAGAAGGTAAAGCAGAGCGTGAAGAAGCACGTGCCGTTACTCGTGGTAGTCACAAGAAGAAAGGCAAAAGTTCTTTACAACAAAGCTTCACAAAACCAGTTCAAGCTATCAATCGCGATGTGGTTATTGGTGAAACCATCACCGTTGCTGAACTAGCTAATAAAATGGCAGTAAAAGGTTCAGAAGTGATTAAAACTATGATGAAAATGGGAGCCATGGCAACCATCAATCAGGTTATCGATCAAGAAACTGCGCAACTTGTTGCTGAAGAAATGGGACACAAAGTGGTACTTCGTCGTGAAAACGAACTTGAAGAATCATTAATGAGCGACCGTGATACCGGTGCGGAAAAAGTTTCACGTGCGCCAGTTGTGACTATCATGGGACACGTTGACCATGGTAAAACCTCATTACTTGACTATATTCGTAAAGCAAAAGTGGCGTCAGGCGAAGCAGGTGGTATTACTCAACACATCGGTGCTTATCACGTTAAAACAGCTAGCGGTGAAATCACTTTCTTAGATACTCCGGGCCATGCCGCATTTACCTCAATGCGTGCTCGTGGTGCTAAAGCAACCGATATCGTGGTTTTAGTGGTTGCTGCAGACGATGGTGTGATGCCACAAACCATCGAAGCGATTCAACATGCGAAAGCCGCAAATGTGCCAATTGTTGTTGCGGTAAACAAAATTGATAAACCAGAAGCCGATCCAGAACGTGTTAAAGGTGAACTTGCTCAATATGGCGTAATGTCAGAAGATTGGGGCGGTGATACTCAGTTCGTTCATGTTTCTGCGAAAGCGGGTACCGGGATTGACCAACTACTTGAAGCAATTTTATTACAAGCGGAAGTCCTTGAACTTACTGCTTATGAATCAGGTATGGCCAGTGGGGTAGTTATCGAATCCTTCCTAGATAAAGGACGTGGTCCGGTTGCGACTGTACTGGTTCAATCAGGTACCTTACGTAAAGGCGATATCGTACTGTGTGGATTTGAATATGGCCGTATTCGTGCAATGCGTAACGAATTAGGTAAAGAAGTGACCGAAGCTGGTCCTTCAATTCCGGTGGAAATTTTAGGTCTTTCTGGCGTACCGTCAGCAGGTGATGAAGCCACTGTTGTTCGAGATGAAAAGAAAGCCCGTGAGGTAGCCTTATATCGTCAAGGTAAATTCCGTGATGTTAAACTTGCCCGTCAACAGAAAGCAAAACTGGAAAACATGTTTACTAACATGACAGAAGGTGACGTATCTGAACTTAATATCGTTCTTAAAGCTGACGTACAAGGTTCGGTTGAAGCGATTTGTGATTCATTACTTAAACTGTCAACAGATGAAGTTAAAGTTAAAATCATCGGTTCAGGTGTAGGTGGTATTACCGAAACGGATGCATCACTTGCAGCCGCATCTAACGCAATCATTCTAGGTTTTAACGTTCGTGCCGATGCGTCAGCGCGTAAAGTTGTCGAAGCCGAGAACTTAGATCTCCGTTACTATTCGGTTATTTATGACCTAATTGACGAAGTGAAACAAGCCATGAGTGGTATGCTTGCTCCAGAATACAAGCAAGAAATTATTGGTCTTGCTGAAGTGCGTGATGTATTTAAATCACCTAAATTTGGCGCAATCGCTGGTTGTATGGTAACCGAAGGCGTGGTTAAACGTCATAACCCAATTCGTGTATTACGTGATAACGTGGTTATCTATGAAGGCGAACTTGAATCATTACGTCGCTTCAAAGATGACGTTAACGAAGTTCGTAACGGCATGGAGTGTGGTATTGGTGTTCGTAACTACAATGATGTTCGCGTTGGCGATACTATCGAAGTCTTTGAAACTGTCGAAATCAAGCGTACTATTTAATTAATTGGTTAATTAATTCGTTAATTAATAGGTTAACATGTGATAAGCAAGGTTTTTTAAGCCTTGCTTAAACATATTTTAAGGAAAATAGATATGGCAAAAGCATTTAATCGATCATCTCGCGTGGGACATGAATTACAAAAAGAGATTGCGATTATTTTACAGCGCGAAATCAAAGATCCACGTTTAGGCATGGTAACTGTTTCCGGTGTAGATATCTCACGTGATCTTTCCTACGCAAAAGTGTTTGTCACGTTTTTAAATGATGATGATCCGCAAGTTATCGAGCAAGGATTGAATGTCTTAAATGATGCAAAAGGGTATATTCGTACACTAATTGGTAAAGCAATGCGTCTACGAATTATTCCTGAAATTAAATTCTTCTATGATGAGTCGCTAGTTAAAGGTATGCAAATGTCGAGTTTAGTCTCAGATGTTATTAAACAAGACAACGAGCGTCATAAAGATTAATAACCAAAAACTGCTCAATGTTGTAAAAAAATGTTGAGGAAAATGATCCATTTCAGATTAAATATTAATGATGAATATAAAAAAAACTCGCCGTGATGTTCACGGCGTTTTGTTATTAGACAAACCTCAAGGCATGACATCAAACGATGCCTTACAAAAAGTGAAAAGATTATTCAATGCTAAAAAAGCAGGGCATACTGGTGCGCTTGATCCATTAGCAACCGGAATGTTGCCGATCTGTTTTGGTGAAGCGACTAAGTTTTCACAATACTTATTAGATTCTGATAAACGTTATCGCGTGATCGCTAAATTAGGTGAACGTACCGATACGTCTGATGCTGATGGCCAAGTAATCTGCACTAAACCGGTCAATATCACTCAGACACAAATCGATGAGGCCTTAAACCATTTTCGAGGTGATATTTTACAAGTGCCAACCATGTTTTCGGCTTTAAAATATCAAGGCAAACCACTTTATGAATATGCTCGTCAAGGTATTGTCATAGAACGAGAAGCCAGACCGATTACCGTTTACGAAAATCAGTTTATCCAATACGATTTTGCTAAACAGGAATTAACTTTAGAGATCCATTGCTCAAAAGGGACTTATATTCGAACCATTATCGATGATTTAGGTGAATTACTTGGCTGTGGTGCACATGTGATCTATTTGAGACGCTTGCAGGTATCAAATTATCCGATCGATAAAATGATTAGCCTAGATGACTTACAAAATATCGGTGAAAAAGAACCATTACTTATGCCTGTCGATAGCCCATTACAAGCGTGTCGAAAAGTGATATTAAGTGGAAACCAAGGGAAAGATATTTTATTAGGTAGAACCGTTACTGTTGAAAGCTCTGTACCCGTTGAAACATTAGTGAGAATTTATCAGGAACAACAATTTATTGGTGCAGGAACCCAACTCTTCAATAAATTATCGCCAAAAAGATTGATATCAATCTCCTAACTAATTGGTTATCTAATATAAAAAATAGACAATTATTTAATAAAGAATGTCTCGGTATCGATAATATGACATTGCGATATTGATGTTATATCTTGTTTGAGAATTTCACATAATAACTGTGCTGATTTACAACCCATTTGGTATAAAGGTTTATTGACTCTACTTAACCGATCTAACTCATTATATTGAAGATCATTGGAATAACTTATATAAGTAATTGAAAGCGGATGTAGCAGTTGCGATTGACTCTCTTTAGCTTGGTGTAATGCACCAAAAAGTGAGCGATAACTCGATATATAATTTTGTGCATGATAGCTATCGCAATCAAAACAAGATAGGCTACTATGATCCTCAAAAATAATCGCTGATGGTGGCCTATTGCTTTGTAGTAAAGTTTTAATGGCTTCTCGTCCATGTTCATAAGTTAGGCAGCCTTGAATGATATAATCAGTATCGATCGGCATATTGATGCGTTGCAATGCCTGTTGATAGCCTTGTAAAAAAAGTGAAGAGTTGGCATTTTTATCGCTATTAACAAAAATGGCGATTTTAGTATGCCCTTGCTCAATTAAGTGCTGAGTGGTTTGAAAACCAATGGTCAGATGATCGAAATGGACACACGAAAAGTTATTCTTAAAGTGATTAACAAATATGATAGGTGGTAATGATTTTTTATAATTATACAATTGGCTGAAGTAGGGTGCTTGATTGATGATTATAATACCAATAAAGCAATTTTGCTTAATATTTTGAATTAAATGATAAATATCATTTTTGGCATGATAAGAAAATTGCCAATAAAACCATTGAAATCCAGCTTCATATAAAACTTGTTCAATACCAAAATTGATTAGACTTTTAGAGATGAGCTGGTTATCAATAATTAAAATTTTATTGCTTTGATGAACTAATTGATAGTCTTTTAAATTTTTTGACATATCAACATTTAAAGCCTTCATTGCTTGGTAAACTAGAAGTTGAGTTTGTGGCGCGGTCAAGTTTGGTGTTCTTAATACTCTTGATACTGTAGCGATTGAAACCTTCGCCTTTTGGGCTATGACCGATAATGATGTTTTTGTCATAATCATCAATAAAATTAAATAATCGATAAAATTACTTTAGCGAGGATTATCGAAGTTGTAATTAACAAAAATTCAATTTTTCGAGCAAGATTCCAAATTTTAGAAAACATCTTTTTCGAAAATCTTTAACAATAAAGTGGTATAATTGCCACTAAATTTTTTAATTCGGGTTTATCATATGTCTGCATGGAATATCGCCATTGTTGGTGCGACAGGACAAGTGGGTTCTGCGCTAATTGAGTTATTAAATAACTCAAAAACTATTGAAATTGAAAATCTCTATTTAGTCGGTAGCGACAACAGCGCAGGTGAAGTTGTGCGCTTTGCGGGTAAAAATTTAACCGTGATTGATAGTCAACAAATGGATTGGAGTCAATGCCATTTTGCCTTTTTTGTTGCCGGCTGTAAAACCAGCGAAAAAAATGCTCAAACAGCCGCACAAGCAGGCTGTATAGTTATCGATGCTAGTGGCTTTTTTGCTGATCAAGATCATATTCCATTAATTGTGCCTAAAGTAAATAACAGTGTATTAACTGAATATCGCAATGAAAACATCATTGCTGTAGCTAGCCCAACGGTATCTCAACTATTGCGTTGTGTGGCATCATTAGCTGATATCCAGTTGCTGACTAATCTACATGTAAGTAGTTTTATTCCATCATCACTATATGGCAAACCAGGTATTGATGAACTTGCTGGGCAAAGTGCTCGGTTACTTAATGGTATGCCAGTTGATAATGAGCTGTTTGACAATCAATTGGCTTTTAATTTATTACCAATTTTTCATGAGTCTGATCACCGAAGTTTAGGTGAACATTCGCAAATTAACCAAATTCGTAAAGTGATAAGTAATTATGATTTACCAATCTCTATTGAATCAGTTATTGTGCCGGTATTTTACGGATTGGCTCAAGCGGTGAATGTTTCTAGCAGCTTACCAATTGAATTGGACATGGCCCGTTTTAGTGAATTTGGGGTAGAAGTGAAAAGTGAAGATTTACCAACCCCAGTAACCGAAGTAAACACCGAAGCTGAAAACAACTTAACCATTAAACTGGCTAATTTACGACACAGCTATGGCAATTATGAGCAAATTCAATTTTGGTCAGTGGCGGATAATATCCGTTACTTAGGTGGATTAATGTTAATCGAGACGCTTGAGATCTTAATTAATGACTACCTCTAAGATTGCATTAGGTATTGAGTATGATGGCAGTGGCTATTTTGGTTGGCAACGTCAACAGCATGTTGACTCTATCCAACAAAGATTAGAATCCGCCTTATCAGTGATCGCCAATGAAACCATAACGGTATTTTGCGCAGGAAGAACCGATGCCGGCGTCCATGCAACTGGGCAAGTTATCCATTTCGAAACCACCGCTCAGCGTGCGCAAGGCGCATGGACAATGGGAGTGAACTCTCATCTGCCGGATAATATTGCTGTGCGTTGGTCGAAAAGTGTGGATGACCGTTTTCATGCTAGATTTTGTGCAACAGCTCGACGTTATCGATATGTGATTTATAACCATCGTTATCGGCCGGCGATTTTAGCTAAAGGGGTATCACACTATTATCTGCCATTAAATGAAATTCTTATGCATCAAGCAGCGCAATATTTATTAGGTGAAAATGACTTTTCATCGTTTAGAGCAGCGCAGTGTCAATCACGGACACCTTGGCGTAATGTTCATCATATTGCAGTTACAAGACAGGGCGAATATGTTATTGTCGATATCAAAGCCAATGCCTTTGTTCACCATATGGTGCGTAATATCGTCGGGAGTTTGTTAGAGGTTGGTGCAGGCAATCAACCGCCGCAGTGGATCGATGAGCTATTAAAAGCTAAAGACCGTACTCAAGCGGCAGCAACAGCAAAACCAGAAGGTTTATATTTGGTTCAGGTGGATTATCCATTAGAATATCAAATTCCTAAACGTGCTTTAGGACCATTATTTATACAGTAAGCCAATTAGCTAATGATTAAATTAATTTAAATAAAAAGATGAATGCAATGAATACTGATGATTCAAATAAAGAACTGAAAAATCAAGACGCAAAAAAATCAAAAGTACAAAATATTAAATTGCCGCCTCACTCTATTGAGGCCGAGCAGGCTGTACTAGGTAGCCTAATGCTAGATAATCAGCGTTGGGATGTTGTTGCTGAAATGATTACTGACCGTGATTTTTATTCTCGTCATCATCAACTTATCTTTTCAGAAATGCATACCCTAATCAGTCGTGGTACGCCGATTGATTTGATCACACTTTCCGAAAGTTTAGAAAGTAAAGACTTACTAGTCGATGTCGGCGGATTTGCTTATTTAGCAGAGCTTTCCAAAAACACCCCTAGCGCCATTAATGTGGTGGCGTATACGGATATCATTCGTCAACAAGCGATATTGCGTGAACTGATTAGCGCTTCAAATGAAATTGCTGACAACTGTTACTCAACCGAAGGTCGAGATAGCACTGAAATTTTAGATTTGGCCGAAAGTAAAATTTTCCAAATTGCCGAAAGTCGTACTAAGCAAGGTGAAGGCCCGAAAAATATCACCGAGGTACTAGAAGCTACTGTGGCAAAAATTGAAGAGTTATTCCAACGCCCACATGATGGAGTCACAGGAGTATCAACCGGCTTTCTTGATTTAGATAAAAAAACCGCAGGTTTACAGCGTTCAGATTTAATTATCATTGCGGCTCGTCCATCAATGGGTAAAACAACTTTTGCGATGAATCTCTGCGAAAACGCAGCTATGATGCAAGAAAAACCAGTTCTTATCTTTAGTTTAGAGATGCCATCTGAACAGATTATGATGCGTATGTTAGCGTCGTTGTCCCGCGTTGACCAAACTCGTATTCGTACTGGTCAATTACAAGATGATGATTGGGCAAGAATATCGAGCACCATGGGCTTACTGCTTGAGAAGAAAAATATCTATATCGATGACTCATCCGGATTAACTCCTATGGAGTTACGTTCACGCGCAAGACGAATCTACCGTGAACATAAAGGTTTAAGTATGATCATGGTCGATTACTTACAGCTAATGCGTGTGCCAAATATATCAGAGAACCGAACACTTGAGATTGCAGAAATTTCACGTTCATTAAAAGCTTTAGCGAAAGAGTTACAAATCCCAGTCGTAGCTCTATCACAGCTTAACCGTAGCTTAGAGCAACGAGCTGATAAACGGCCGGTTAACTCAGACTTACGTGAATCAGGATCTATTGAACAAGATGCTGACGTGATTATGTTTATCTATCGTGATGAAGTTTATAACGAAGCGTCGGAACATAAAGGTATTGCTGAAATCATTTTAGGTAAACAGCGTAATGGTCCAATAGGCAAAGTACGCTTAAAATTCCAAGGTCAATTCTCACGGTTTGATAATTATGCTGATGCCGCTAAATATTTGGATGATGAATAGTTAAGCCATAATAACTAGTGTAAATGTAGAATAATGCGCAACATTTACACTAGCTCAATTAAAGCCTCACTTTATGATTAACATAGACTCGATAAAACTGAGCCATAACAAAGATAAACGCCTGTAAAATCACAATACAAGCACTGGTTGAGGCATCTAAATGAAAACTGATTAATGTACCGGTTACCGTCGAAAAAGCTGATACAATCACCGCAATAACTAACATCTTCTCAAAACGTTTGGTTAACAAAAATGCAGTAATACCTGGGGCGATTAGCATTGCAATAACTAAGATAACACCTGCCGCTTTTAGTGAGCCAACAATGGTTAACGCCAATATACTCAATAAACCATAATGTAATAATTTAACAGGCAAACCAACCACTTTCGCTTGCACAGCATCAAAACAGTACAACATCAGATCGCGTCGTTTAATAATAACTAAAATCGAAACAATGCTCGCAATGGCGATGATTTGTATTAATTCTTGATAACTTGTTCCTAATACGCTACCGAATAAAATATGGTTCAAATGCTGCGACGTTTCAACTTTAGAAAATAGTACTAAACCAAAGGCAAACATCCCAGAAAAGACAATTCCCATTACGGTATCCTCTTTTATTCGACTATTTTCCTTAATGTATCCGGTAGCGACGGAACAAAATAATCCAGAAGTAAACGCACCTATTATCAGTGGGATACCTGCCAAATAAGCGAGTACAATTCCTGGTAATACGGCGTGAGAAATAGCATCTCCCATCAATGACCAGCCTTTCAATACTAAAAAGCACGACAGCAGGGCACAAACAATCCCAGTAGCTAAAGCGGCCAAAATAGCACGTTGAACAAAAGGAATGGTTAGGGGATGATAAATAAGTTCCCATAATACGGTCATACAGCTCCCCCTCGTCTTGCTTGTCTAATTCGGCGTCGGTTGGAAAGCAAACCTTGTTTAGGTGCAAATAAGAAGGCGATTAGAAAGACTAATGTTTGTAGTGTCACTATCACGCCACCGGTTTCGCCATTTAAAAAGTAACTGATCCAAGCGCCAATAGCACTGGTTAGCGCGCCAATGATTACCGAAATAATTAACAACCGTGAAAACCTATCGGTAAGTAGGTAAGCGGTTGCGCCTGGGGTTACCACCATAGCAATAACTAAGATTGCCCCGACGGTTTGTAATGCTGCCACAGTACAGGCACTTAGAATGGTAAAAAATAGGATCTTTAACGCTAGTGGTCTTAAGCCGATGGAGCGTGCATGGGTTTCATCAAAAAATACCACTAACAGATCTTTCCAGAAAAAGAGAAGCAAAATAAACGAAACCAAAATAATGATTTGCACTTGCCACATATCACTATCATCAATCCCCAAAATGTTACCAAAAATAATGGTTTGAGCATTAATGGAGGTTGGGTTTAGTGAAATAATTAAAAGTCCAATAGCAAAAAAGGTTGAAAAGATAAAACCAATAATGGCATCTTCTTTTAAGCGAGTAAAAGCTCGTATAATCGTGATTGACAAGGCAGCTAACAATCCAGTAAAAAAAGCGCCGACCGAATAAGGCAAACCAAGTGCATAAGCGCCAGCCACACCCGGCACGACAGAGTGCGAAAGGGCATCGCCCATTAATGACCAACCTTTTAACATTAAAAATGCCGATAAAAATGCACATGCGGCACCAACAATACTACTTACCCAAA
The DNA here is from genome assembly GCF_003202915.1 of Gilliamella apicola. GTDB lineage: Bacteria > Pseudomonadota > Gammaproteobacteria > Enterobacterales > Orbaceae > Gilliamella > Gilliamella apicola_Q. The sequence continues at coordinate 788,081 of NZ_QGLP01000005.1, read as the reverse complement.
TGGCTTTTAACATAAAGCCATAGGTAAATGGTTCAAGAAGTAGTTCCATTAGTGTTGCCCTTTAGTTTCAATAACCGTTGGTTCGACAAGTAAATCCTGATGAGCAGAATTATCACCACCTTCACCATAAAATACTGCGGCACGTTCATCATCGGTTAAAATTGACATCTTGCGAGGATCTTCATCTTGGTGCAATTGTTCGCCAGATAAACTCAAATAACGTAGTGCACCACCAAATGTTGTCATTAGATTTTGTGGTGTAAAAGTGGTTTTGGTTTCGCCAAAAGCTAACACTGTTTGGTTGATTAATACCACCTGATCACAAAATTCAGGCACACTACCTAAATTGTGGGTAGAAACTAAGATCAAATGACCTTCATCTCGCAGAGCTTTAAGCAGATCGATAATGGCATTTTCGGTTTTAACGTCAACGCCGGTAAATGGCTCATCTAACAACAAAACCTTACCTTGTTGAGCTAAAGCTCTTGCCAAAAAGACTCGCTTTTTTTGACCGCCAGAAAGTTGACCAATCTGTCGATGTTTAAAATCCAACATATTGACTCGGTCTAGTGCTAAATCGACCTGTCGCTTGTCTTCTTTACTTGGTATTCGCAAAAAAGACATATGACCATAACGACCCATCATTACCACATCCGATACCAAAACTGGAAAATCCCAATCGACCTCTTCGGTTTGCGGAACATAAGCAATAATATTTTGCTTTAATGCCTGTTTTACCGAAATATTATTAAATGTCACCTGACCTTTAGTTGGTTTTATCATTCCCATAATGCTTTTAAATAGTGTTGATTTTCCACTACCATTAACGCCAACTAGCGCACAGATTGTGCCACCATTTAACCGAAAACTAGCATTATGAATCGCAGTGTGACCATTATTATAAGTCACGGTAATATCATCAACATTTAAGCAAATTTGCGTCATTATTTTTCGAATCCTTTAGCAATTGTTTCAACCGTCACTTTTAATAAATCGATATAAGTTGGAACAGGACCATCTTTGGTAGAGAGTGAATCGACATAAAGTACTCCTCCATATTTAGCTCCGGTTTCTTTACTTACTTGCTTAGCAGGCTTATCGGAAATAGTGCTTTCACTAAATAACACAGGGATATTATTAGCTCGGACTAAATCAATAAGATTTTTAACTTGCTTAGGTGTACCTTGTTGCTCAGCATTAATTGGCCATAGATATGCTTCTTTAAGATTATAATCACGGGCTAAATAACTAAATGCTCCCTCACTAGTGACTAACCAGCGTTGTGATTCGGGAATCTTCGCTAAACGCTCACGTAGTGGGGCATCAAGAGCCTTAATTTTCGCCACATATTCTGCGGCATTCTTATTATAAATCTCAGCATTTTTCGGATCATATTTAACCAAAGCGGCACGAATATTTTCAATATAAGTCAAAGCAAGGGTTGGTGACATCCATGCATGTGGATTGGGATTACCTTTATAACTACCTTCTTGAATTGGCATCGGATCAATACCTTCTGTCACAACAACGGAAGGTACATCTTTGACATCTTCAAAAAAACGTTCAAACCACAGTTCTAAATTCAAACCATTCCACAACACCAAATCAGCAGAAAGGGCTTTAGTGATATCTTGTGGTGTAGGATCGTACTCATGAATTTCAGCACCTACTTTAGTAATTGATTCAACAATCGCGGCATCGCCAGCAACATTTTGAGCAATATCTTGAATAACGGTAAATGTGGTAACCACTTTAAATTTCTTCTCATCAGCCGATGCTGAGTTAGCTAAGCCGGTCAAAACTAACAGCGATGATAAAATCGCATTTAATAATGTTTTACGGCTTTTAAAAAAATTGAATTTCATTGATGGATCCTTATTGTATACTATCTGCTCGAACTCAATCGGGCACAGAAAATAAGCTATAGATAAAACGATCAGAAATGAGTGAAATCTCTTTTTTGATCACTCCCTAATACTTAAAAAATGCAAAATCATGTTTTAAATGTTAATGAGAATTATTATCATTAATAAAATAAAAGTCAAATTTTTTATTACTCAATATTAAATAAAAATACAAAAAAAGCGTAGATAGATACATCTATTAAAATGATAGTTAATGTCGTGTTAAAGGGGTGATAATTGGAAATTCCCACGCTGAATAAGCCAACGTGGGATGAATAGATAAAAATTTAAGCAAAATGATGAATTAAAAAGAGTAACGATATCCACCATTAACTTGTAATAAATCAAATTTATTACCCGGAGAACTTTCTAAATCCAAATAGATATTATGTTTTTGGTTGAAATTGGCGTTTATGCCAACACCATTATTCCACCAATTACCTTTGAATGAGTGGCTTTCTTTATGGTTATTTAGTTTATAGTAGGTATCGCCATCAAACTCTCTAACTATACCGGTTTTAGCATAAATATTGATATTATTTTCATCTGAATTAAATTCATAGCCCAAAAGTGTTGATGCTCGGCCAATTAATGAATTGTAATTACCTAATTTAACTTTAAGTCCATTCGATGCATTAATAGAATTACCATTTTGGTGACTATAAGAGAATTGCGTTTGTGGTTCAATATAAAAATCATTAATTTTGAATTTTTGACCTAATTCCATTGATAAGCCAAGCCCATTAGAGTGTCCTGTACCTTGAATGCGATTATTAGCGGTATCTTTAACTTTAAAGTGATTTTTTTGCCGATCATATTTGACTACACCGTCAATATAAAAACCACTGTTATCTAAATAAGTTGCATATATCCCGGTGTTAAATGAACGTAATGAACCATCACCATTTTTATAATCAGGATTGCCATAAGTTTGCCCGACAAAAGCCCCAATAACAAAAGGTGAATTTTCAGTTAGTTGTTTATCTGCACCAAATTGGAAACCATGGTAACTCATATCAAATTTGCTTAATTTACCGCCAGAAAACGAATCTAATTTACCAGTAAAACCTCGTAACCAAACATCCCCAAATTCACCACTAGTGCGCATATCACCTAAACGTTTTAAGAGGGTTTGAGTTTCAACATAATTCATTAAATAATTGGCATTAAGAAAACCAGCACTAGCCATAGCTGATGAAGTAATCGGCTTAGCAGTTAGCACATAATCTTTCCCATCTTTATCTAAACTATACTGATAACCACCAAGCTCAACATCATGATTAGTTTTAAATTCAGCGGTATTTGTCGCATTGTCATCGATTTCAACTAGAGTTAACTTTTCATTACCAGTAGTTTGCGCAGAACCATTATTGATTAAGTTTATCGTATGGGTGCCTTCTGCTGAAACAGTTCGATTAGTGTCAGATGATTTTGAGATAATAATTTTATCACTTTGTTGTGAAGCAATATCTGTACGTAAATTAAAGGTTGAAGCCCCTTTTAAATTCTCAATTACTAGCTCACCAAAGTTATTACTTCTGGTAAAATTAGTGAAGGTTATATCTCCTTGCCCTGATAGTTCAGTAATATAAGAGTAATCGCCGACAATTTCCCAAGAAGAGCCTTTGGCCAGATTCATTCTTATAATTCCGGTGGTATCTTGACCAGGGTAGTCGGGATCATCTGGATCACCAAATGCTGAAACCTCACCGATAATTTTAGAGCCAGCAGCTAAATCTAAAATAACTGTACCACCAAGTTGTGTAAATATATCACCATTTATTATCGATTTATTATTTATTTTTACTATTCCCTCATCAACAACAATAATATCACCGTTAATAAATGACTCACCATTTAATATTAAATTTCCTTCTGATACATAAATAGCTCCGGAATCATAAATATCCTCAGGATCATCAACATTTAAGATTGTTTTCCCATTAATGATAACTGTTGCATTTTTATCGTGTAAAAAAATTGCATCAATGTTTTCACCTTTTACATTAATTTTGAGGTCACCATCAAAAACTGTAGATGACTGAGGTCCTATACCATTAAAAGCTCTAAGCCCATCAATACTTATATCACTTTGGATATTATGAATATAGTCTCTTGATATGTTTATTGTGACATTTTTTTTGAAAATTGTATTGCTGCCAGAAGATATATTTATGCCTGTTAAAACATCGGATCCTAAATATTCAAAACTATGTGTAGTTGGAATATTGACTTCATCAGTAAAAGTTTGGCTGCCTTGTAAATTTAGTGCGTTAACTGCTAGAGGGGTAGCAAGGGATAATCCTACAAGTACTCTTTTCTTCATTGATTTATTCCTTCCTTCTTTCCTTAGTTAATCAAAAAGTCTAACATATAAACACTAACCGCTCAAAAAGTATTCGCTAACATTATTATAATTAATGACTGTTAAAAAATTTATATAGATATTTATATAGATACTTATATAGATACTTATATGAACAGTTAGGCAATTGTTGTTTATGTTGGATAAAGGTATATGATGAGAGGTAATCAATGACATTGTTAGAGATATCTATAATTTGACAACTTAAATAGGTAGGATTAATTATGAAACTACGTAAAGTGATGGTTATTGGGGTAGGTAATGTTGGTTCAACCACTGCTTATACATTGGTAAATCGTGGTTTTTGTGAAGAGATCGCACTGGTGGACCTTAACAAAGATCTAGCTTACGGCCATGCGCAAGATTTACTTGATGCCGCAGCTTATCGACAAAACATGATAAAGGTCAGCTTGCGCGAATCAACGGACTGTGCTGATATTGATATTGCGATTATTACTGTTACTTCGGGATTGGCACAGAAAAGTAGGGCAGAAGAATTGGCCGGTACCTCTAAAATCATGGAGAGCATTGTTCCCAACATGATGAAAAGCGGATTCAAAGGAATATTTTTAATCGCCACAAACCCATGTGATGCCATTACTTACCAAGTCTGGAAATTATCCGGTCTACCTCGTCATCGGGTTATTGGTACTGGTGTCTGGTTGGATACTGTTCGTCTACGTCGATTGCTCGGTGAGCAAATGGACATTGGTCCACAGAGTATTGATGCATTTATTGTTGGCGAACATGGTGATTCGCAATTCCCTGTTTGGTCTCACTCCTCAGTTTACGGTATCAATCTTAACGATTTAGAAAGCAAAAAAATTGATTTCAATGACATTGGGCTAAAAGCCAAAAACAAAGGCTTCGAAATCGTCAAATATAAACATTGCACCGAATACGGCATAGCCAGTACTATTACTGAAATCTGCCAACATATCTTCACCAACAGCCACCGAGCTTTAGCACTAAGCTGTGTGTTAGATGGCGAATATGGTTATAAAAACGTCGCCATTGGTGTTCCTGCAATCCTTGATCAACATGGTATTAAAAAAGTCATTGAACTCGACTTTAGCGATAACGAAAAAGAACTATTTACAAACAGTATTAATATTGTGAAGGGTTATATTGAACATATTAATATCTGATTTACCTAACTAATTATTATTATCGGGCGTTTTCAAACTTATTATTGCTAATTGATTTCGCCCAATTTCATTTAAATTTTAATCATTTAATTAAGCTTTCATGTGGAAGATTAACAATGCGATTTAGATTTTTTATCATTGTTAGTTGACGTCTGCCATTTAAAATCTAATAAATTTGCTTAGATTGAACAATTGCAATAGCTAAATTCTTGTCATTTAACTCTTGTTGTTTCTGGCTTAATTTTATTGCCTCAATAAAATCAGCTAATGTAATCAGATAGTGCTCACTTTGCTATTTTTCAATCAATAGTGGCATAGTTTCTAAAAAAATCAGACTCTGGACTGACTTATGTATACGCTTTATCAAAAAAAGTTCAATTAACGCTAGAGTCTTTTGATAATCTTTTTCTGTATTAATTGGTGTAACTGTTTCTATAGTATTTCCAAAAAATATGAGAAAAAGGTATTTTTAACTCTTAAATTGTCATTTCAACACTTTTAATCTTGCTTAATCGTTTTAAGCACATTATACCATTTTTTAAATTCGGATGAATTGAAAAAACCTGGATCACCGTTTTCAAGATAAAATGCTAATTCTTTATAAGTTTTTAGATTTTCTGAAATAGGATAACAAACTAAGTAATCATCAAACGCCACAATATCTTCAGCATAGGCAAATTGTTGTTTAGTGAGTTTAGTTAGATAGCCGTTTAAATTAAATTCTGTACAATTAGGGTATTGTTGTTTGCGTTGAAATTGGTTATCGCTAAATTGATAAGTGATATTGGTGTTAGATTCTGCATGGTAAACATTATCGACCACCTCAATCATATAATTTAGCGCATAATGAGCTGCGATATGCACATTAAATAAATTGTCGAAAACTAAAGCAGAATAGTTAAATATATGATCTTCATGACCGGTATGTGCCGAAAGTATCAACTCGTCTAAATACTCACCATCTTGATTAAATGCATTGAGTAAATATAAGTCCTCATAAAAACCTTCACCTAAACTATCAAAAGTAAAATGGTAAAGAACAAATCGAGTATTCTCGATGGTAAAACGACCAACAGCGGTTAAATCTTGCAAAGTAAAGTAGGATTGCTCAGCAACGACAGGCTTATCATAGTAGCTAAAATCATCATCAGCAAAATGAAAAAATTGGCTATCTACATATTGTCCTTTAGCTAGATTATGGGTATCAAAAGGCATATTTAAAACAGGCAAACTTTGATAGAAATCGTTAAAGTTTTCGAAATGCTGACGCTGATTATATTGCATTGGGTTGCTATTGGGTTCAGCATAAGAATAAAAATTGAGCAATAAGCTAAAGCCTAAAAGTAGTGTAAATTTTTTCATCTTATTTGCCATTAAAAATCATCAGCGGGATATTGTACGCCGATTTGTTTCCTTATTTCAGTTAACATGAATGACGATAATAAAGTATGTTTCAAACCTTTATGATCAATTTTTCGTTGTTGATATAGCTTGGCAAACTCAAGAGCCTCGTAATACATCTCATTGTCTTGTTGTTGGATACTAATAATTTGTTTCTCACCTTGGCGAGGATAATAGGTGACTTGTTCACATACCGACAGATGATCAATAACCAACGCACCCTCTTCGCCTTGAATTTCGCTAGGAATATAAGAATTGGTTACCTTTGAATGCCAAATGCTCACATCAAAATCCTCATAATTACAAAGCACACTACCATGCGCATCAACACCAGACGCCAATAAGCTCGATGTGGCATAAAACCGATTTGGTTTTCCCCACAAGCCAAGTCCAAAATTGAGTGGGTATACCCCAATATCCATTAAAGAGCCATTCGAAAACTCTGGATTAAATGTATTGGGATTATGGCCATTTAAATAACTCTCATAACGAGACGAATATTGGCAGTAATTCAATAGCGCTTTACGCAACTTACCTAATTTAGGTAGATAATTTTTGATTAATTCATAATTGGGTACATAAAAAGTTTTTAGCGCTTCGAACATAATGCATTGATTTTGTTTAGCTATCTCAATCAACGCCTGAGTTTGTTGATAATTCGAAGTTAACGGTTTTTCGCAAATTACATCTTTACCGTGTTCTAGCATTAATTTAGTTTGTGAAAAGTGCAACGAATTTGGGCTGGCAATATAAACGACATCGACATTTTGATTACTCGCTAACTGCGTTAAATCATCAAATACCATCTTTGCCCGATATTTATCAGCAAATACTTGAGCTTTAGTTAGATCTCGCGAATATACCGCAACCAGTTGATATTGTTTTGATTTCAATGCGGCATCGATAAACTTTTCTGTTATCCAATTGGTGCCAATTATTGCAAGTTTAATCATTGTTCACCTTTTGTTTAAATTTGCATTGATTAAAGGGTAGTTCATAAAATCAGTAATTAAACGTTACTAAAATAGTAAGGAGTATAGCAAAACCGATTAACTTGAAAAGTGATAATCTTTCAAACATTTTATCAATCTTTTTGTTTCTATTTTCACCACTTTTAAACGCTATATTCAGGATTAAATAAATTTTTATGAAAAAAAACAATTCAGTAGTTACTAAACTTAATGGTTATTGGCCTTTTGGTTATATTTATTATATTGTAAATTATTTTTGTTAGTTATAATGTTAACTTGAAATATTATAGATAAAATATAATATTTCTAACAAAATTGTTTTTAATAAAAGGAAGTAATACATGAAAAAGCTACTCATTTCGCTAATGTCAGTCGTTTTATTATCCGGTTGTAAAGTAGAACTAGCCCCAACTGTTAATTTAAGCGACATAAATAGTGATACAGCGAAAACCATCCAATCAAAATTAATTGTTGAAGTAACCTCTTGTACTGATTATAAAGATTCTCGCAATGAATCATCTAGCTTAATTGAAGCGAAAAAAGGGATTACCGACGTATTTAGTGATGCCAAATATGTTGAATGTTATAGAGAGAATATGGACTCAAAAGCATTATTTGAAATTCCTATAACTGTCGGAGGAAAAGAGTTTACCGGTGATATCCAATTAGCTAATGCTGATTTTGGTGGTGGCTTAGTGATAAAAATGTCTCCAAGCTTAAAAACTAAAATCGATAAAGCTAGCAAGACCGGTATGTCTAAAATACAATCATCTGTGACGTTAAAATTAAAAAATGATACTAGCTCAAATGTTGAAATTGTTGCACATTCAGTTTACCTAAATGACAAACCAGTAACCATATCGACTTACACATTATTAGCAGGAAAAGAGAATACATTTAAATTATCCGATGTCTCAGTATCATCTGCATTTGATAAAGGTGTATCAATCATTTATGAAGATTTAGATAATAGAATGAAGCTAGAAAAATAAAAACTAACATCTAATAAAATAATAATAAAACCCTCGTATGAGGGTTTTGTATTCTTTCAATGCTAAGCAAATAAATTTAGCAAACTCACTAATATCTAAACTAAATCAATATATAATTGCTTTTTGAACAAGTATGATATTCAAATAGATATCACGCTATATCTCTATATATGGATAAATTGACTTTAACAAAATCAAGTAAAAATTCCGTTTCTTAAATATCCTCAATAGCATCATCTCAAAAAGTCGATGTCTCTTTTGCAATAGCATAAGCAAAAAAAGCATATGGTTTATTACATCTGTTAATTAGTCCTTTACGAAAGTTAACAAATAGACGAAGAAAATAGGTTGCGGGGATTTTTTTACATCTTTATACTATCCTAATATTTTAAAAGAGGTTAGCGGCTATAGTTTAGCCGCCCAAAGTCATAAAATGTAAATTAAACATAAAGTTATTTGACAGGATCGTCGAAATGAATTATAATTTAAAACACCCAACACCCAACACCCAACCTGGACAACCTATAATTTAAATTCGGCTAAGTTAAGCGCCCAACTTTTATTTTTTGCTCTAATCTATCTTTTGTCGAAATTGCACGGAATTTTGCAATTTTTTGCGCGGCGATTTTTATATCGCTCCCTTTTTTCCCGGCAAATCCTTTTAAGATCAATTTTTTGTTTGTTGTTAATAACTACCTATTCAAGTCATGCGTTAACGGCAAGCACTTCAAGTGTCATTAATGGCCGAGCGCCATATTTGACCTTCGACGGTGGTCGTACTCAAGCGAAAAACACTAAAGGTCTGCTTGAGATATCCTTTTCTAATGGAGATAAATTTACCCCCGAAACCAATAGTTCAAGTTTAGACGATCCTCTTACGTTACCTGAAGTTGGTCAGAGTTTTGCGGATATCAATATGTTAATACCAACAAACACTGATTCTATTGACTTAAGTTTAATTATTGGCCCACCTTTTAATTTTTGGGGTGATGATGATGGTGATGGTCAGGGTATTAATGGTATCTCCGCTACTGGCAGTTTAAATTTATCCATTGTTGATAGAAATGGTCAAGCAGTTACTCGCAACACGGTGCTAGAGCCCTGTAAAGCACCTTATAAATTAACATTATCTAATAGTGAAGGTTCATTAAAAACACGTTATGGTGTGCCTAATGAAAGTGGTTTTCGTAAGAGTGTTGCAATTTATTATATTAATCCTAAGACAAAGGCTGAGGTTTGTTATGTTAGACCTGATATGTTTTTTAAGTCAACTGTATATGAAGGTTCTCCCATGTGGGATCGTTTTAATGGTTTTTTTCCGCAGTCATTTACGCCGTCCTCTTATGAATTAAATTTTCCTACAACGGGTGCTAATAATTTTTATTTTGATTTAGATATAAGTGGTGCTCTTTACCCTTTAAAGTGGGAGGCGATTTCAGCAAATGGTGTTATTAAGGCGACGATGACCAATTCAACAAGGAGGGGGGTTCGAGTCACATTAACTGGCCCATCCGTGAAAGAATCACAATGGAGTTTAGATAACCCAGTAAATATTCCTAAACCTTCTTTGCCTCAGGTATTTGAATTAGTAGGTCGTGACGAAAATAATAATGAAGTCCTCAAGTATGGTTTTGTGTTAAAGCAATGGTTCGTGAATGGAGGTACTACAAGGTACAATTATTCTAAAATACCATCTTTGTGTAATAGTATTGGTTACCGGATGCCTGAGATTAAGGATTTAACTAATGCTAATTTTAACAATTTGGGCGCCACACCATCTTCATCCGTTAATCAGCTCCAGCGTCATATTGGTGCAGGGTTCTTCACGGAATGGGGCGCCCTCGCCAAATACAGTGATACTGGCTTTGTCGAATATGGTTATTATTATACAGTAACAAATGGTCAACAGTATACCGTTCATTGGAATGGTAGGGTGGGTGAAAGAAATTCCGGCGTCTTCGACTTCAGCATGGTTTGTGCCTATCCTTAACGTTTATTTCTTAGTCCTAGGGTAAAGGAATCGAGGATAGGAAAAATAGAGTTAGTTATCTATAGAATAATTGCCTGGATAGGCTACACTAATTCGTACAACTTTTTAAGGGATAAGATAAACTACTCTAAAAAAGGAAATTACGATGAAAATAAAACGACGAGAAAGACGAACCTATACAGATGATTTTAAACAGCAGATGGTAACGCTCTATCAACAAGGTAAAACTCGCAGTGAATTAGTTTTACAGTATGAGTTAACGCCATCAGCATTAGATAGATGGCTAACACAATACTCCACAACAGGTTCATTCAAAACTAAAGATAATCGAAGTACTGAAGATAATGAGTTACTCGCCCTGCGCAAGGAGAATAAAAGGTTATTGATGGAAAAAGATATCCTAAAGCAAGCTGCACTGATAATGGCACGAAAATCGCAGTGATACAATCAAATCGACATCGCCATTCATTGAGTTGGTTGTGTCGATGTTTAGGTGTATCAAGGCATTACTTTTATTATCAGTGCAAAACGCGCCTTGAGAAAAAAGTTTTAAAGTATGCACAAGAGATTCAAGCTATTTTTAATCGTAGTTATCAATCTTATGGTACGAGACGGATACGAAAAGTGTTGTCAAATCAAGGTATAATCGTATCGCGACGTTATGTGGCTAAAGTCATGAAAGCATTATCATTGAAATCAAAATATACCGTAAAACGTTATAAAAACCATTCTAAAGAAGTTAATTCAGTTTTGATTGCCAATCATATTACAGCAAAATTTTACAGTGGACATAAAAGCAAATGTTATTGTCGCTGATTTGACTTATATAAAAGTGGGGCAAAAATGGAATTATCTGTGTGTATTACTCGAACTCTCAGCACGAAAGATAGCCGGATTCAGTGTTGGACAACACAAAACAGCAGAGCTTGTTATGCAAGCATTAAGCCAAATTAAAGCACCATTATCCTCAATCGCACTATTTCATTTAGACCGAGGAAAAGAGTTTGATAATCAATTACTCGATAGTTGTTTTGAGGTATTTGCTATCACTCGCTCATTGAGCCATAAAGGATGTCCTTACGATAATGCCGTTGCTGAAGCGACTTTTAAGACAATTAAAACTGAATTTGTCAAAAATGAGATATTCACCAATACTAATGAACTACGACAACGTTTTTCTGCTTATGCATATTGGTACAACAACAATCGGCTGCATTCATCATTAGGTTATTTGACGCCGATGGCATTTAATAAACAGTTACCCCTTAATTTTGTTGTATGAAAAAGGGTGGACATTCCAGCCTTTAAAAAAACGATGGTTTAACGAAGTGGGCGATAAAAAGCGATTTTCAAACGTTAGCATGAACCATCCGCTCTAATTGGGCGGATCTATTTTTGAGGTATGTTTTTTGGGGGTAACAATAGGTGAGGGAAGTGTTTTTTGGGGCAAAGTTTATCATTTTGTATATTAAATTATTAAAACTGCATTGAGACTAATAATTAAACAAAACACTTAAAAGGTTTAGGAAACATTTTTTACATTTCAAAATCCGATATAAAAATTCAGAATATCGAGTATAAATGTATAAAACGACTATTTTTACCTAAAACAAAACTTTTTATCGTCAATACGCTTAAGTTTATAAGGATAGGTAGAGAGTGTATTTTTTAGTTAGAATAACTTTTAGGCGATGCGATTTTAGCGCCTTTAGTGATCCTCTTTACGAAAGTTAACAAATAGACGAAGAAAATAGGTTGCGGGGATTTTTTACATCTTTATACTATTCTAATATTTTAAAGGAAGTTAGAGGCTATAGTTTAGTCGCCCAGAGTCATAAAATGTAAATTAAACATAAAGTTATTTGACAGGATCGTCGAAATGGATTATAATTTAAAACACCCAACACCCAACCTGGACAACCTATAATTTAAATTCGGCTAAGTTAAGCGTCCAACTTTTATTTTTTGCTCTAATCTATCTTTTGTCGAAATTGCACGGAATTTTGCAATTTTTTGCGCGGCGATTTTTATATCGCTTCCTTTTTTCCCGGCGAATCCTTTTAAGATCAATTTTTTGTTTGTTGTTAATAACTTCCTATTCTAGCCTTGCCTTAACCTCTAAAACTATGAATATAATTAATGGCAATGCGCCTTATTTAACCTTCGATGGAGGTCGTACCCAAGCGAAAAACACCAATGGTCTGCTCGAGATATCTCTTTCTGATGGTAGCTCATTTACTCCCTCATCCCCTAATTCAAAAAACAATCCTATCGTTTTACCTGTTGCTGGTCAGAGTTTTGCGGATATCGATATGTTGGTACCAACGAACACAGATTCTATTGCATTAAGTTCACTTATTGGTCCTCCTTATAATTATTGGGGGGATGATGATGGTGATGGTCAAGGGATTGATGGTATTACTGCTACCGGTAGTTTAAGCTTATCCATTGTTGATAGAGATAATCAGCCAGTTGCTCGCAACACGAAGTTAGAGATATGTAAAGGACCTTATCAATTAACCTTATCTAATACTAGTGGTTCATTAAAAACACGTTATGGTGTGCCTAATGAAAGTCGTTTTAGTGCGAGTAATGTCACTTATTATATTAATCCTAAGTCAGTACCAGAGATTTGTTTTGTTAGACCTATCATGAGTGCTAATTTTTCAAAAGGTAAATATGCAGGTCCAGCTTCCATATGGGACCCTCGTAATGGTTTTCTTCCCCAGTCAGTTACGCCATCGTCTTATGGTTTAAATTTCCCTACAACGGGAGCTAATAATTTATATTTTGATTTAGATATAGGTGGTGTAGCTCAGCCTTTAATGTGGAAGGCGGTTTCAGCTAATGGTGATATTAAGGTAACGATGACCAATTCAAAACGGGATAGTGTTCGGATCACATTAACTGGTCCAGTCGCAAAAGACTCGCAATGGAGTTTAGATAACCCGGGTAATATAGATAAACCATCTTTGCCTCAGGTAATTGAGTTAGTCGGTCTTGACAGTAATAATAATGAAGTCCTTAAGTATGGTTTTGTGTTAAAGCATTGGTTCGTAAATCGCGGTAATAGAGTGTACACTTATGCTAGTATGTCATCTTGGTGTACTAATATTGGTTATCGTTTGTCTAAAATTAAAGATTTAACTAATGCTAATTATAATAATTTAGGTGCTACACCTTCGTCATCGGGCAATCATTTTCAGCGTACCATTGGAGCCGGGTTCTTCTCAGAGTGGCCCATTCCCGCTTCTTACGAGGGAGCCAACTTTATCAACTATTACTATTGGACAAGTGATCCAACGAATTTTATCGTTGTAGCGCATACAGGTGAAGTGCAGAATCTGGGATCTCAAAGCTACGGAGTTTGCGTCTATCCTTAGCGCTTATTTCTTAGTCCTAGGGTAATGTTGCTGTGGATAGGAAAAATAGAGTTAGTTAGCTATAGAATAATTGCTTCTAAAAGACAATGGATTAACGAAGTGGACGATAAAAAACGCTTTTCAAGCGTTAGCATGAACCATCCGCTCTAATTGGGCGGATATGTTTGAGGTATGTTTTTTTGGGGGTAACAATAGGCGAGGGAAGTGGTTTTTTGGGCAAAGTTTATCATTTTGTATATTAAATTATTAAAACTGCATTGAGACTAATAATTAAACAAAACACTTAAAAGGTTTAGGAATCATTTTTTACAGTTCAAAATCCGATATGAAAATTTAAAATATCGAGTATAAATGTATAAAACGACTATTTTTACCTAAAACAAAACTTTTTATCGTCAATACGCTTAAGTTTATAAGGATAGGTAACGAGTGTATTCTTTAGTTAAAATAACTTTTAGGCGATGCGATTTTAGCGCCTTTAGTGATCCTCTTTACGAAAGTTAACAAATAGACAAAGAAAATAGGTTGCGGGGATTTTTTTACATCTTTATACTATCCTAATATTTTAAAAGAGGTTAGTGGCTATAGTTTAGCCGCCCAAAGTCATAAAATGTAAATTAAACATAAAGTTATTTGACAGGATCGTCGAAATGGATCATATCATTCTAATACCTAACATGGACAACCTATAATTTAATTTTGGCTAAGTTAAGTTCCCAACCTTTATTTTTCACTCCAATTTATTTTTTATTAAAATTTTGCGGAATCGTGCGAGTTTTATCGCGATCATTAGATCGTTGCGTTTTATTCCAGCAGATCTTTTTAGGATTATTGTTCGGTTTATTGTTAATAACTTCCTATTCTAGCCTTGCTTTAACCTCTAAAACTATGAATATAATTAATGGCAATGCGCCTTATTTAACCTTCGATGGAGGTCGTACCCAAGCGAAAAACACCAAAGGTTTGCTCAATATATCCCTTTCTGATGGTAGCTCATTTACTCCCTCATCCCCTAATTCAAAAAACAATCCTATCGTTTTACCTGTTGCTGGTCAGAGTTTTGCGGATATTGATATGTTAGTGCCAACGAACACAGATTCTATTGCATTAAGTTCACTTATTGGTCCTCCTTATAATTATTGGGGGGATGATGATGGTGATGGTCAAGGGATTGATGGTATTACTGCTACCGGTAGTTTAAGCTTATCCATTGTTGATAGAGATAATCAGCCAGTTGCTCGCAACACGAAGTTAGAGATATGTAAAGCACCTTATCAATTAACCTTATCTACTACTAGTGGTTCATTAAAAACACGTTATGGTGTGCCTAATGAAAGTCGTTTTAGTGCGAGTAATGTCACTTATTATATTAATCCTAAGCCAGTACCAGAGATTTGTTTTGTTAGACCTATCATGGGTGCTAATTTTTCAAAAGGTAAATATGCAGGTCCAGCTTCCATATGGGACCCTGGTTATGGTTTTCTTCCCCAGTCAGTTACGCCATCGTCTTACGGTTTAAATTTCCCTACAACGGGAGCTAATAATTTATATTTTGATTTAAATATAGGCGGTGTAGCTCAGCCTTTAACGTGGAAGGCGATTTCAGCTAATGGTGATATTAAGGTAACGATGACCAATTCAAAACGGGATAATGTTCGGATCACATTAACTGGTCCAGTCGCAAAAGACTCGCAATGGAGTTTAGATAACCCGGGTAATATAGATAAACCATCTTTGCCTCAGGTAATTGAGTTAGTCGGTCTTGACAGTAATAATAATGAAGTCCTTAAGTATGGTTTTGTGTTAAAGCATTGGTTCGTAAATCGCGGTAATAGAATGTACACTTATGCTAGTATGTCATCTTGGTGTACTAATATTGGTTACCGTTTGTCTACGATTAAAGATTTAACTAATGCTAATTATAATAATTTAGGTGCTACACCTTCATCATTGGGCAATCATCTTCAGCGTACCATTGGAGCCGGGTTCTTCTCAGAGTGGCCCACTCCCGCTTCTTACAAGAGTGGCAACTTCGTCAACTATTACTATTGGGCGAGTGATCCAACGAATTTGCGCGTTGTAGCGCATACAGGTCAAGTGTCGAAGTTTTCGGTGAATAACGGAAGCTTTCACGGGGTTTGCGTCTATCCTTAGCGCTTATTTCTTAGTCCTTGGGTAAAGTTGCTGAGGATAGGAAAAGTCGAGTTAGTTAGCTATAGAATAATTGTCTTTAAAAGATAATGGCATTGACGAGTTCGGTGTTAAAAAGCGATTTTATGGTGTTAACCTGAATCATCCATCTACTCTAATAGTGGCGGATTTATTTTAAAGGAATAGTGTTTTGGGTTGAAAATATGTAAGAGACGGAGGGAGTATTTTAAATCGACCAACCCTATCATTATTGACAGGTAATTAAGTGTTAATGAATAATATTCATTGCGGAAAGTTGCCCCTAATTGTTTAGAGGCAATTGAATTATTTAGCGGTTAAAAATAACTTAAGCGAAAGATTTTTCGTTTCATTATGGAAAGCATAATCCAATTCGGTTAAGTGTTTGGTAAAGGTATTGTGGCTGGCTTTGTCAATTTCAAAGGCAGCTAACACCCGACCATAATCGTTGCCGTGGCTACGATAATGGAACATTGAGATATTCCAGTTAGTCCCTAATGTTTGTAAAAACTTAAGAAGTGCACCTTGTGATTCGGGGAATTCAAAGCTGTAGACTTGTTCTTCAATTGGTTGGCAAGGTTTACCACCAATCATATAACGCACATGCAGCTTGGCCATTTCGTCATCAGTTAAGTCGATAACATCATAACCGGCAGCGGTAAGTTCTTGCATGATTTCTTCTTTTTCATTGCTCTTGGCAATTTTAACGCCAACAAACACACAAGCTGATTTGTCGTCGTGGTAACGGTAGTTAAATTCGGTTACAGCGCGACCACCGAGCAACTGGCAGAACTTGAGAAAACTGCCTTTCTGTTCTGGAATGGTGACGGCTAAGAGCACCTCGCGTTTTTCACCCAATTCACAACGTTCTGATATATAACGCAAATTATGGAAGTTTAAGTTAGCGCCAGATAGAATGTGGGCTAAGTTTTCGCCACTAATATTGTGTTGTTCAACATATTTTTTCATTCCCGCTAAGGCCACGGCACCTGAAGGTTCGGCAATAGCGCGGACATCGTCAAATAGATCTTTAACGGCGGCGCAGATTTCGTCACTATCTACCGTGATAATGTCGTCGATATATTGTTGACAAAGCCTAAATGTTTCATCACCAATACGTTTTACTGCCACGCCTTCGGCAAATAAACCGACTCGTTCTAAATCAACTGGGTGTCCAGCCACTAATGCCGCTTTCAGGCAGGCTGCTTCTTCTGGTTCAACTGCAATCACCTTGATTGATGGCATGATTTGTTTGATTAATACGGCAACGCCCGCGGCAAGTCCACCACCACCGACAGGCACAAAGATGCGATCAAGTTTGGCATTTTGTTGCAGTAGTTCCATAGCGATACTGCCTTGTCCCGCGATAACTAATGGGTGATCGAAAGGTGGAATAAAGACGCGGTTTTGTTGTTTGGCTAGTTCCATCGCTTTGGCTTTAGCTTCGTCGAAGTTGGCGCCATAAAGTAGAACTTCACCACCGAAACCTTTTACCGCTTCGACTTTGATGTCGGCAGTATTTAATGGCATGACAATTAGCGATTTAATACCTAATTTTGTTGCTGAAAATGCGACACCTTGGGCATGGTTTCCTGCTGATGCAGCAATGACACCACATTGGCGTTCTTCCGGCGTAAGGCTAGCAATCATTGCTTGTGCGCCACGGATTTTGAAACTGTGAACGAGTTGACGATCTTCTCGCTTAACAAACACTTGGTTTTTTAGCCGAGATGAGGTTTTCTCCATATGTTCTAGTGGTGTCACTTGCGCGACATCATATACAGCGCTGCGTAGACTAGCTTTTAAATAGTCAGCGCCGGTTAGTTTGTTATTATTCACATTAACCACCTAATTTACTTTTATCACGTACCGCACCTTTGTCGGCACTGGTTGCTAAGCTTGCATAAGCTTTTAGGGCATATGAGACATAACGGTCACGTTTATGCGGCGTAAAGGCTTTATCACCTCGGGTTAGTTCTGCCACGCGGCGACGTTCTAATTCATCCTCTGGTACCATGATGTTTAGTTTTCGATTTGGGATGTCGATATCAACAATATCACCATCACGAACTAAACCAATCACGCCACCGTTAGCGGCTTCTGGCGAGATGTGACCAATGGATAAGCCTGATGAACCACCAGAGAATCGACCATCGGTAATTAATGCACAAGCTTTGCCAAGTCCCATTGATTTTAGATAGCTTGTTGGATAAAGCATTTCTTGCATGCCAGGGCCACCCTTTGGTCCTTCATAGATGATAACCACCACATCACCTTCAACTACTTTACCGCCTAAGATTGCATCAACAGCATCTTCTTGGCTTTCATAGACTTTGGCTGGACCGCGGAAGACCAAATTTTCAGCGGCAACGCCAGCCGTTTTTACAATAGCACCATCCTCAGCAACGTTACCGTATAAGGTTGCTAATCCCCCATCTTGGCTATAAGCATGAGCTTTGTCGCGGATACAGCCGTTTTGTCGATCATCATCTAGCGTATCCCAATAGCAATCTTGTGAGAAAGCTTTCGTTGTGCGAATACCTGCTGGGCCACTGCGATACATTTTTTTGACGGTTTCATCAGTGGTTTGGGTGATGTCATATTTGGCAAAAGTTTCTTGTAAGTTAAGACCAAGCACGTTATGGACGTTGCGATTAAGCAATCCTGCCTTGTCTAACTCTGACAAAATCGATACTACACCACCTGCGCGGTGTACATCTTCCATATGGTAAATAGCGGTACTGGGAGCCACCTTACATAGGTGAGGGACTTTGCGAGATAGTCGGTCAATATCAGACATGGTAAAGTCGATTTCACCTTCCTGAGCAGTGGCAAGTAAGTGTAATACCGTGTTGGTTGAACCGCCCATGGCAATATCAAGCGACATGGCATTTTCATAGGCCGCTTTGGTTGCGATAGAACGCGGTAAGTAGGATTCGTCATCCTGTTCGTAATAGCGTTTGGTAATTTCAACAATGCGTTTAGCGGCATTTAAAAAGAGTTGTTCACGCTGTTTGTGAGTCGCAATAAGTGAACCATTACCCGGCAAGGATAAACCTAATGCTTCAGTTAAACAGTTCATTGAATTAGCGGTAAACATGCCCGAGCATGATCCACAGGTTGGGCAAGCAGATTGTTCAATTGCGTCACTATCGGCATCGCTAACATTTGGATTGGCACTTTGGATCATGGCATCAACTAGGTCAAGTTTTATGATTTGATCGGATAGTTTGGTTTTGCCAGCTTCCATTGGTCCACCTGATACAAACACAGTAGGAATATTTAAGCGCAGTGAGGCCATCAACATGCCAGGGGTAATTTTGTCACAGTTAGAAATGCAGATCATAGCGTCGGCACAGTGGGCATTAACCATGTATTCTACTGAGTCGGCGATAAGCTCTCGAGATGGTAGTGAGTAAAGCATACCGCCATGTCCCATGGCGATACCATCATCTACAGCAATGGTATTAAATTCTTTGGCAATACCACCGCATGCTTCAATTTCTTTCGCTACCAGTTGACCAATATCTTTTAAGTGAACATGGCCCGGTACAAATTGGGTGAATGAATTAACCACCGCAATGATGGGTTTACCAAAGTCTTCGTTTTTTACGCCTGTTGCACGCCATAAGGCGCGGGCACCCGCCATGTTGCGACCTTCAACCGAGGTTGCTGAACGATATCTAGGCATTTATTGCTCCCAAGTTTTTTAATGCAAGCGACCGATTTCTTTCGGTACCTATTTGAGTTTTCGATGAATAATAAATCATAAAATAATTACAACACCGCCGATTAGGTCAGCGGTGTTTGATTTACTTATTTAACTGGATCTAACCAACCGTATTTATCTTCAGTTTTACCATTAAACAATCCGAAGAATGTTTGTTGGATTTTTTTGGTTATTGGACCACAACGACCAATACCAACTTGAATACGGTCAACACTACGTACTGGTGTGATTTCGGCAGCGGTACCTGTCATAAACACTTCGTCAGCAAGGTATAGTGATTCACGAGAAAGTGTTTGTTCACGTACTTCAATGCCTAAATCATGTGCAAGAGTGATGATAGCATCACGAGTGATCCCTGGTAGTGCTGATGATGATAGTAATGGAGTAAATAATATGCCGTCTTTAACGATAAATAGGTTTTCACCTGAACCTTCAGAAAGCTGACCGTTAACGTCTAAGGCAATCCCTTCTTGAAAGCCATTAGCACGTGCTTCTGATCCAATGAGTAGTGATGACAGATAGTTGCCACCGGCTTTAGCTGCCGCAGGAATAGTGTTAGGAGCAAAACGGTTCCATGATGATACCATAGCGTCAATACCTTGTTCTAAGGCATCTTCACCAAGGTAGGCTCCCCAAGGGAATGCGGCAATCATAACATCGGTTTGGTAACCAGCTGGTGGAATAACGCCCATGCCAACATCGCCAATAAAAACTAATGGACGAATGTAGGCGCTTTTCAAGTTATTTTTTTTGATTACTTGGCGAGTTGCTTCCATGATCTCTTCAAGAGAATAAGGGACAGGAAAACGATAAATTTTGGCTGAGTTTAATAGGCGTTGGGCGTGTTCTTTATGACGAAAAATGGCTGGTCCCTTGTGCGTTTCGTAACAACGAACACCTTCGAATACTGAAGTTCCATAATGTAGTGCATGTGACATAACGTGAATTTTTGCATTTGCCCATGGAATCATTTCGCCATTTAGCCAAATATAATCAGATTTTGCTGTAGTACCCATTTTTTGTTTTCCTCTTAATTTTAACTTTGTTAAGCATGTGTTTTGCTTTTATTAATCTAATGTAAAGTATTATACATTACTTTACTGTTTGTTTAACTGTTAATATTGTTACTTTTTTAATTTAACTTGTTGTTTCACCAAGGAATATAGTTACACTTTATTCTAGCGTTATTACATCTTCCAATTTGGTTATTTGGTTTTGTAATGACGATAACGTACGTTCGGTAGTTAATGTTAGTGTTAAGGTGAACAACTGACTATCAATTGATTGCATCTGCATTTGTTCAATGTGACCACCGCGATGGCGAACAACGCGCAAAATGCGTTCAAGAGCCCCCAATCTATCATTGGCGGTTATGGTAAATTGATGTGTCGCTTTTTGATTCATCACTTACTCCTTGTTACTTTTATCTAACATGTTTTCGTTAGCGGCACCCGGTGGAACAAGTGGCCATACGTTTTCAAGCTCATCAATACAAACGTGCAGTAGATAAGCGCCAGATGAATTAAATAGATTATCGAGTGCTGGCTCGATCTCTGATTTTTTGCTGATGGTTTGCCCTGAAATATCAAATGCTTTGGCTAGCATTAAAAAGTCTGGGTTATCCGATAAGTTAGTTTCGCTATATCTTTCATTAAAAAATAGCTCTTGCCATTGCCTTACCATTCCTAGGCGTTGGTTGTCAATGAGGACAATTTTGACCGGTAGTTTTTTACGCTTAATGGTAGTTAGTTCTTGTACGTTCATCATGAACGATCCATCACCTGATACGCAAATTACCATGTCATTGGGTCTTGACATTTGGGCGCCAACAGCAGCCGGTAAACCAAAGCCCATAGTTCCAAGCCCACTTGAAGTAATAAAGTTCTGTGGATGGGTAAATGACATGTGCTGTGCTGTCCACATTTGGTGTTGACCCACATCGGTGGTGATGACAGTGTTAGCCGGTTTACGCTCAGAAATGCGCTTTAGTAGTGCCGGTGCGTAAATGGCGTCACCAGGATGATCATAACGCGTTGGATGTTGGGCTTTAAGTTGATTTATTTTGTTATGCCAGTCAGCAATCGATACGGTTTGATTTAACATAGGTAAAACGTGTTTTATGTCACCTTGTAGACCCAAGTGAGTTTGGCGTAATTTATTGATTTCAGACTGATCAATATCAACATGGATAACTTTCGCATGTTTAGCAAATTCGTTAAGCTTGCCGGTTACACGGTCGTCAAATCTTACTCCTAAGGCAATGAGTAAGTCACACTCTTGCACGGCTAAGTTGGCCGCTTTGGCGCCATGCATACCGATGAGCCCTAAATAGTATGGGTTGTTTAAGTCAGCAACACCAAGTCCTTTCAAGGTTGAAACGCTAGGAATTTGGGTTAGCGCCATAAACTCACGGAGTTCGTTGATTGCTCCAGAAAGCCCAACACCGCCACCAATATAAAGTATCGGTTTTTTAGCTAAGCTTATCATTTGTTTGGCTTGTTCTATCTCGTCAAGTGAGATTGGATATAGTTGAGCGTTATCAGAAGGTGTTTTTATTGTTGATGGCGTTAAATAGGTTTGGTAATTATGGTCGGCAAGCTGGATATCTTTCGGGATGTCGATTAATATTGGTCCCGGTCTGCCAGAATTAGCTAAATTGAAAGCCTCTTGTAATGTATTTGGCAACTGGGTGGCATCATTAATTAAATAGCTATGCTTAGTGCATGCTAAGGATAATCCTAAAACATCAACTTCTTGAAAGGCATCTGTGCCAATAAGTGTAGTTGGAACTTGTCCGGTAAGAGCGATAACGGGTACGGAATCAATTAATGCATCAGCAAGACCGGTGATGATATTGGTAGCACCGGGTCCTGATGTGGCAATACACACGCCGATTTTACCTGTGGCACGGGCATAACCAATGGCCGCCATTGCCGCGCCTTGTTCATGACGACAGAGTACGTGTTCAATTCCGCCATCATAAAGGGCATCGTATAGAGGCATAATTTGACCACCAGGATATCCAAAAACGGTGGTAATGCCTTTTTCTTTTAAGGTTTTTACTATCCACTGTGTTCCTAACATTCATTCCTCACTTTTTACTTTTGCTCATGCATTGTTAATGTCAAAATCGTTCATAAAAAAACCCCCGCTTTTTTGGAGCGGGGGTTTTGAAATATGATGACCATATATTTAACTCAAAAGACGCCCCCGCGCAGGAATAATGACCACGCTGACAATAATGTTAATGAGGACGACGATGAGTGAAAAATTCATAATGTTTTTGTAATTTTTTTGTCAATTTCGAAAAATATTTATCCAAAATACTCGTTTTAAAAAAAAGTGCAACTATTTTTTGTGGTTTTTTTTAAGCATCTTATTTTTATCTCTGTAAAAAAGTTGAGGAACGGGGTTCTTGAGGGATTAAAAATGATTATTTTGGCTTTTTGAAGAAGGTTAGTGTATAAATATCACTCATCAACCCTGAAAATAAATCAACATTATTTAATAGCCTATTGATAATTATTATTTATTACCTAATAAGAGATATCATTATGAAAATAATTAAACTATTTGCTTTTTTTGTGGTGAGTTTTTTCGTATTAAGCTGTGATAATGCCAAAAAAAATACCGCAGTTGAAGATGATTCACTCAACTCGGTACAAAATTCGATGATTGAACCAATGAAAAAGGTTTTACCGATTGATGTTGATGAGTTAACTACTTTGGTTGGTGTTGAGAAGGATAAAGATCGAAATATTATCAATTATCAATATGATGTTAAAAATACGCCAGAGCATACATTGTTGTTACCAAGTACCCTCGATACAATTCGCCAAGCACTTTTTAATGCTTATTGCCAAAATACTGAGGAGATGCAACAGTTGAAAACGGCGTTCCCAGATGGAGCAAATTACCATTATTTTATTAATAATAAAGAGATTGTTGTGGTTGAATTAACACCAGCGGATTGTCGTATTAAATAACTATCTGTGATTGACAATCATAATAATTGATAAAATGATCACTTATCACAATAGTTATAAGATATAGGCTAACTAAGGATTAGGAATGCAGAAGATTATTTGTTTTATTATGTTGGTCATGCTCCAATTTGGTTGTGATAATTCACCGCTAGAAAAAAATAAAATTGATAGGCTTGTCGAGAATATTGGAGCTGAAAAAACAGAAAAGTTACTTCAACTTATCAATCAAGCTGATGATGAAAAATTTAATACTTCAAAGAATAATAAACCTTATGATTTAGATGATGAAAAAAAAACTGTCATCAGTATACTTAAGCAAATATTACCTATTAAATTTAATGATAACCTAATTTGGTTTGATATTGAGGCGAATGGTAATGCCCTTGTTTATAAAACGGAAGTGAAAGGAATAACTAAAGAGGATTTACTGGCAAGTGAAAATATAAAAAATATTGGTAAAGCTATTACTGAAATTTATTGCCAAGATAATGTTCAAATGAAAAACGTGAAGAAATATTTTAGTGAGGGTGTCGAATTTATGTTTTACGTCGAAGGCCAAAAGCTTTTGATTCTCAAGAGTCCTGCTGATTGCAAAATTAACAGATAGTTATTATTAAGCTAGCATTGCTAGCTTAATATCTATTTATTTGCTACACTACTTTTGATATTAAATTTTCAACCATTATGGTTTTAGCATTTGTTATATCTGTCCTCGCTAAGCCATTCAAGGAAGTTTCTGTTTTCTCAGTTGTCAATGATTTTAATTTTTTAAAAGTGATATAATTAATTGAATTAATTAAATATTTTAAAGGTATAAAATATACTCGACAATAGGATTTTGTGATTATTAATTGATTTTATTTAAGTTATATTGAATTTGTTTTCAAATGCATGTTTAACTTAGGAGAAAATTATGAGTAAGCAAACCTATAATCCCACAACTAAATATCATCATGACAAGTTTCCTAAACAAAAACAAAATCCTCCTGGTTTACAATATGAGATGAAACCCGTACCAGATTGTGGCGAAAAGAGTTATCAAGGTCATCAACGTTTAGAAGGTCGAAAAATGTTGGTTACAGGAGGTGATTCTGGTATAGGTCGTGCAGCGGCTATTGCTTATGCTAAAGAGGGGGCAGATGTTGCAATTAACTATTTACCCGCAGAACAAAAAGATGCTGAAGATGTAGCTAAAGTGATTGAGTCAGTAGGACGAAAGGCGGTGTTGATCCCTGGTGATTTGAGTTCTGAGCCATTTTGTAAAAAATTAATCGAGGAAGCCCATAAAAAATTAGGTGGACTTGATAATCTAACCTTAGTAGCTGGTAAGCAAACCGCAGTAGAAGATATTATGCAATTGACTACGGAACAAATCATCAAAACCTTTGAAATCAATGTGTTTTCGCTATTTTGGGTAACTAAAGCGGCATTGGGTTATTTAAAACCTGGTTCGACAATTATTACCACTTCTTCGGTGCAAGCTTATCAACCAAGTGGTAACTTATTGGATTATGCTTCAACTAAAACAGCTATTATCGCGTTCACACGTGGTTTAGCGGCACAATTAGGTAGTAAGGGTATTCGTGTTAACTGTGTGGCACCAGGTCCAGTTTGGACGCCATTACAAATTTGTGGTGGTCAACCAAGTGAAGTGATCCCAGAGTTTGGTAAACAAACACCGTTAAAACGTGCTGGACAACCGGTGGAACTAGCTGGTGTGTATGTGCATTTAGCATCAGAAGAATCAAGTTATACTACTGCTGAAGTGTATGGCGTCACTGGTGGTATGCACATTAATTAATCTGGATTAAAAATGAATTGACAAGGGCTTTTATAAGCCCTTTTTTATCGATAATTAGATTAGGTTAGTTGCTTTTATCTTGCTAAAATATAAATGTGCTTTTTAGTTTAATACTTTACAATTTTATTGGTTTTTAAGTTAATTGGCTTGTTAATAAATTTTATGAAAAGGGATTAGTATGAAAGGGTTAAAAATTTCAACGTTAGTATTAATGGGTGCAGCTTTATTTGGCTGTGATAATTCAAAAGGTAAAACAGAAACTGAGTCTTCAACATCCTCTTCTCAGGCTACTCAAGCTTCAGATGCTACAGCCACTAGCCGACCAGATTTGAGTAAAACTCAAGATATGTTTATCAATGAAGTTAAAAGCCAATTGCCGAAAAAAGTTGATGCAACTTCCACTGTGGTTGATATTCATAAAGAGGGAGATGCTATTATCTATAAATATGTGATGGATGTCTCTAAGGATGAGATGGATGTTGATGTAAGTAAACAGATGACTGGAAATGCGCTTAAACAATTATATTGTTTAAAAAATAATGATTTATTGGATAGATTCAAAGTTGCTTTTCCAGCCGGTGCGGTCCACAGTTATTATATTGGAGAAGAGATGATTTTTAGTATTCCATTAAAACCATCTGATTGTAATGAATAATTAATCTGTGACAAATTAAAAAATGAAACAGGGCAATTAGCCCTGTTTTTTTATAGTTATTCTAGTGCTTTGCCTTTAGTTTCTGGAATTAAGAATATAAAGGCTGCTGCGGATAGTAGGTATGCTCCTGATAGTAATGCTAATGCATAGCTGATGGAGTAGATGGTTGCTAAATAAGCAATCAACACTTGAGATATACCAGCAATTCCACGACCAACGTTAAAGATGATATTTTCAGCGCTTGAGCGTGCATCGGTGGTGTAGTGTTCAGCCAATAATGCGCCATATCCACCCATCATACCATTAACAAAGAAGCCAATTACTGAGCCAAATAAAATTAAAATAGCGACCTCTTTTTGTTGGAAATAGAACCATATTGAAACCGCTGAGACTAATAAAAATACGATGTAAGAAGGACGGCGGCCGAATTTGTCACATAACCAACCAAAAATCAAGATTCCTAATGACATGCCAATAGTGGTTGAGATAGTCCAAAACATGGTATTTTTAAAAGGTAGATGATATTCAGAGGCAATCATATTTGGCATCCAAACCATTATGCCATAAAAGCCAAAATTCTGTACTGCACAGGCAATGGTTAGGCCGATAGTGGTTGCAGTGATTCTAGGATTTTTAAAGAGTTTGCTAATAGCGATGTTATTTTGATTTTGGTCTTTTAGATTCTGCCAAATTTCCGGTTCTTTCAGTCCTTTACGTGTCCATGCCACAAATAACGCGGGTAATACGCCCATGGCAAACGCCCAACGCCATCCGTGTACTTCGCCAATAAAATTAACCGTTAATGCCGCAAGGATAATACCAACTTGGAAGCCGAGTGCCACAATTGAGGTTGCTCGTGATCGTTTATGTTTAGGCCAGCTTTCCGATACTAACGTCATGCCGATACCAAATTCACCACCAAGGCCAAGTCCACTTAGAAAACGAAAGATAAGGAAGCATTCATAATTGGGTGAAATAGCACAAAAACCCGTGAATAATGAGAAGATTAAAATTGTCCATGAAAATACTCTAACTCGCCCATATTTATCGGCAAGGATACCAAAAAATATTCCACCTAATACTGCACCTAACAATGTGACTGAAGTTAAAGTGCCAAGATCGGCTTTGGTTAGGTTAAAACTGGTGGCAATTAGACTGAAACAGACACCTAAAATCATCATATCTAAGCCATCTAATGCATAACCTACCGTTGATGCAAATAAGGTACGTTTTTGGTAGGGAGTGGTTAGTTCATTTTGCTTGGTCACGTCAATGTTCATGTTTACCTCAAGTCATTTAAAGTGGATCAGCTTTTCTTATTTAACAACTTTCTTCATATTGTTAAATTAAGGGGGAGTTTAGAGCGGGGGCAAGTATATACTTAAAAGTGAGAAAAATCCAAATGAAAAGGCAAAATTGGTAAGTTTTATTTGATTTTTTGTCGATTTGGCAAAATTATTCGGTTAATCTTGTTAAATATCTCATTTTTGAGACAAATTAACCGATAATTCTGCCATATCGTGACAATTTACCCTCGAATTTTTACTCAATAGTCTTGGTGTAAAATGTTATTCTTCGTCAAAATACCAATAGCCCAGATTAACGAATTCTAGCATGACGTTTAGGGTTTGTTGATCTTGCAATTGTTCGTAGTAAAGTACTTCCGATTCGCATAAAAGATCGATGGTTTCCATTGGTAATGGTATTTTATTACCATTGATGTATGCTGTGTCGTCTATTTTTACAATACGTATGCTTGGCACACGATATAGTTCAGCTCCGGACTGCAAAATTTCTTCAAATTCATCTAAGTCATAAGCAGGATCGACAGGGATGATGTTGAGTTCATGCATCGGCATGGTGATATGTTTACCAAACCAATCATTGAATAAGGCAGGGTTTTTAATGAGGTCGATCATTTGCCCTTTTAGTTTTTCAAGTTCGTATGGTTGGATTCGATACGGGTCGTTAGGTAACTTTAAGTCAGGATCTTGATAGAAGATGCCATTGGGTAAGTTATCAATCACATAATCAGCAAAGCCACTAAGCAGTTCTTGTGATGTTTGGGTTCTAAAACCAACAGAATAACTAAGCGATTCACCAATTGATACCCCATTATGCGGGAAGCCGATTGGAATATATAAAATATCACCAGCGGTGATTTCCTCATCAATAATTGGCTGATAATCTTCTACATGCAGTAGCGCTTTGTGGGCACTAAACTGTTTGTAATTAGGATTACGATCGCCAACTTGCCATCGACGACAACCTTTGCCTTGGATAATAAAAACATCATAATTATCAATATGTGGCCCAACGCCGGCACCCTGAGTAGCGTAGGAGATCATAAGGTCTTCAAATTGCCATTGAGGGATACATTTAAATGGTTCCACTAATGTTGCCGCTTGTTCATGCCAATGGTCAACAGCTTGTACAAGAAGGCTCCAATTTTCCTCACCTAGATGGTTGTAATCAATAAAGGGTCCGTAGTTAGCATCCCATACCCCATTTTTGTTGGTGACGATTCGGCTTTCAATTTCTTCTTCCATAGCAAGACCTGCCAGTTCTTCAGGGGAGATAGGGTCGATAAAATTGCTAAAAGCGTCGCGTAAAATGACAGGTTTTTTTTGCCAATAATTGGTTAAAAAATCATCCCAATCGATGGTTAATTTGTTACTCATTAAATGCCCCTTGTAAATTAAATAATTGACAAAAGTTGGTTGTAGTATGTTGTGCAATGGTATCCAAAGATACGCCTTTTAATGTGGCTAAGTAGTTGGCCACTTCGCGAACATAAGCTGGTTGGTTTTCTTTTCCTCGATAAGGGACTGGCGCTAAATAAGGCGAGTCAGTTTCAATCAGCATACGATCTAAAGGGACATATCTGGCTACTTCACGTAAAGATTCCGCATTTTTGAAGGTGATAATGCCTGAAAATGAAATATAAAAACCGATATCTAATAATGCTTTGGCCGTATCAATGTCTTCCGTAAAGCAATGTAATACGCCGGAATAAGCCTGCTCTTCTTTTAAAAGTTTAAGTGTATCTTCTTTGGCGTTTCGGGTGTGAACAATGATCGGTTTTTTTAATTGTTTGCCTAATTTTATATGTTCGATAAAGTTGGCTTGTTGTAACTCAATGTTGTCTTGTTGATAATAATAATCAAGACCGGTTTCACCAAGCGCTACAACATTGTCTTCTTGAGCAAGGCGAACAAAACGGTTGGCATCATAAGGTTCATCATCCAAATTAAGTGGATGGATCCCACAAGAAAATGAGCACTGTTTTTTATATGGTGTTAGCATTGTTTTCATCGACTCATAATCTGACAATGTAGTGGCAACACTAAGACAATGCTTTACATCGTTGTGTAGTGCTTGTTGTAGAACGCTATCAAGCGTTTTATTCGTATAGTCCAAACTGTTTAAATGACAGTGTGAATCAATTAGAAACATGTTTAACTCTTTTTAATTATTTCAATGATGTTCGAAATCTCGAACTGGTTTTATGGTTGACCATGAGCGACAACCCGGACATAACCAGTAGAGGGTATTAACCGTAAATCCGCATTTTTGGCAACGGTAATTGGGAACAGATTTTATCTGTTCACCAACCATATTGCGAAGTAATAATAAACTTTCTTTGGCTTTTCCCTGTTCGGCATCGGCAACATGGTAATCCATTAAGCGATAAAACCCTTTTAAATTAGGGTGTTTTAGTAATTCACGATAAAGATAATATTGCGCCGCATCAAGTCCGTTATCTTTTTCAACCATATCGGCAAGCATCAGTTCGGCAACATTTCCGGTGTCTTGTTGGACACAAATTTCGAGGAATTGCTTAAATCGTTGTGGCTGGTTGAGTTTTGCATAACAGGCTTTTAACAGTGGTAATGCTTCACCAATAAAGGCTTTGTCTTGGTTTAATATTTTTTCAAAACATTCAATTGCTTGTTCACATTTATCTTGTGACATAAGTACTCGTCCCAGCATTAGCGATGTTCGAGCACAGTTACTATCAGCAGCTGCAGATTTTTTTAATAAATTATAAGCTTGATCTAAATCATTATTGCTAATAGCAATGACAGCAAGTTCACAATAAAATTGGGCAATCTCAATTTTATAGTTAACTTTGCCAAGTTTGACCAATCTGGTCGCAGCATTAATCGCATTGTTCCATTCACTGGTTGATTGATAGATGATTATCAGCTGTTGTAAGGCATATTGTTGAAAGTCTTCTTCGTCGATTAACTGTAAAAACATCTCTTCTGCACGGTCATAAAATCCTGCAGACATGTAATCTCTGCCAAGTTGTTGAATGGCTAAAAGTCGTTGTTCAAAGGTCAATGATGGACTTTCCATTAATGCTTGGTGAATACGTATTGCGCGGTCAACTTCACCGCGTGAACGGAACAGATTGCCTAGAGTTAAATGCGCTTCTAGTGTACCGTCATCTTCTTTAAGCATATCAAGGAATAGATCAACAGCTTTATCTTTTTGGTTAGACAAAAGAAAATTCAGACCATCTACATATTCCCGAGATAGTCGGTTCGATTGATTTAAATATTTTTGTTTGGCATTTCTATCTCCCATGTACCAACCATATGCGGCTGCTATCGGGAGTAACAGAAATAACAATTCAAACATAATTACCTATTTTTAATTGGTATTGGTTAAATTTGTTTTTTGATGATTAGCGATATCTTCATCATATTTTTTTTGTAATTTATCTAGTTTTCGTTTAGTTGAAGAGTGTTTGAATTTTGACTTTAAAAAATAAATTCCGGTTAATACCCAACCAACTAAAAAGCCTGAACCAAATAAAATAGCAAGTAATACCGACAATTTAACCTCGGTTTTAGCAATTAAATAGTTAAATGTAACTATTTGATTATTAGCTGAGCCTATTGTCATCGATATGGCTAATAAGAGAACTATCAAAAAAATTGATATGACTAATTTCATAATTTAAACCTTATTATTTTATTCAAAATGTCTTGCTAACCAAAAACTTTTTTTATAAAACTCATCGTTTATAAAATTATCTGACTACTATATGCCATTTTTTAGCATAAAAACAGCAGATTAATGAAATTCCCCACGCTAGCACTATTCCAAGTATTAAATCATAGGCTGTGTGCATACCTAGTAATAATCTACTGGTTTCAATAAATAACGACCAAATAACCATAGTTACAGTAATAATCAAATGTCGTTTAAAGCCAAATAATGCTATTGCTAAAAAAGCCCAAGTGGTTGCAAATAATGTATGTCCAGAAGGAAAAGCGTAACCCGTTTCGTTTTGCCAATGGTGAGCCAACCAAGTTGGAATAGTGTTTGAATTAGCAAGTAATTGTTCAATAGTGGCTTTTCGTTCAGCTCTTGTTTGGCAATAAAATTGTTTATCATTAAAATGATATTCTTTAGCCAGCCATAAAACGTATGGTCTTGATTCAGCTGTTTGTTGTTTGATAAGGCTTTTAATAATCTGTCCTCCTAACATTGCACTGACTAAAATTAACAATAATAATGAGATTGTTTTTTTTGTTTTATTGGCTAATAGTAAACAAAATAATACAAACAACAAACCTGATGTGATGATTGCCCAAGGAAAGCTAGCTGTTTCGGTTAACCAAAAAAAATATTCAGATGTACTATTTATTGATGTCGGCTGCCACTGCCAATTTACGGCTGTTACAGATAACGGTATAATTAGGAATATTATTAATACCGCTATTGTTTTTTTTATTACTAACCCCATTTAGAAACTCAATTAAGCGTAAAATTTGACTTATTTTAACATGGAAGCACGATTTATTTTTATAAAATCTTCCTCGTTATTACTAAATTTGGAGATAATAATGCAATTAAAACGTGTTGCACAAGCCAAACTGCCAACACCATGGGGATGTTTTACTATTGTTGGTTTTGAAGAAATTGCAACAGGTAAGGATCATGTGGCATTAGTGTTTGGAGATGTCAATGATCAAACATCAATTTTGACCCGTGTACATTCAGAATGTTTAACTGGTGATGCGTTATTTAGTTTGCGTTGTGATTGTGGTTTCCAATTAGAAGCCGCATTAAAGCAAATAGCCAAAGAAGGAAAAGGGATTTTAATTTATCATCGTCAAGAAGGACGTAATATTGGATTATTAAATAAGATCAGAGCTTATGCCCTTCAAGATCAAGGTTTAGATACAGTTGAAGCCAATGAACAACTAGGTTTTGCTCCTGATGAGCGTGATTTTACTTTATGTGCTGATATGTTGACGTTACTAGGGGTTTCGCAAATTCGTTTATTAACTAATAACCCTGAAAAGATAAAAGTACTTGAGCAAGCAGGTATTAAAGTTATGGAGCGCGTTCCTTTAGAAGTCGGTGAGAATGCCAATAATGAGCACTATTTAGCAACTAAAGCAAATAAATTAGGGCATTTATTGCATTTGCATTCTGGTAATCACTAGTTTTTTTGATTGGCACGATTTAAATTATTCAACCTCAATAGTTAATATTGAGGTTGGTTTTTATATGTTTATTTAATTAATCTTTATCGCAACGAAGCACACCACCATTGGCAATTTGATCTTTAGAGACTTCGTGCATGATAATTTGTACCGCTTCTGGCTTGCAGTTAAGTGTTTCGACAATTGCTGCGGTTACTCGTTTAGCCATTTCACGTTTTTGTTCAATGGTACGTCCTTCTAAGAAGTCGATAACTACATTTGGCATAAATATCTCCTAGTGATTAATGGTGGCAAGTTGTTCATCCGTTAATGCAATGTCTTGATTATGACAAATGCCAATACCGGATTGGATAATTTTTTCGGCGATGGCTTTGGCTTCGTCTAATGAGTGCATGGTGTAGGTTCCGCATTGGTATTCATTTAATTCAGGAATTTCTGATTGTGATGTTACATTTAGTACATCATGCATTGATTTTAACCAAGCATCAACGACTAATGATTCGTTAGGTTTACCAATTAAGCTCATATAGAAACCGGTGCGGCATCCCATCGGTGAAATATCAATAATTTCAACTTTGTCACTGTTCAAGTGGTCACGCATAAAGCCTGCAAATAGGTGTTCTAATGTATGAATTCCTTTTTCAGGTAAAAGAGCTTTATTCGGGATGGTAAAGCGAAGATCAAACACGGTAATGTCATCACCTTTTGGGGTTGCCATGGTTTTAGCTATTCGCACAAATGGGGCTTTCATTTTAGTATGATCGACTTTGAAACTGTCTAATAAAGGCATAATATTCTCCTTAGTTTGTGATCAAGCTATTTTGATTAGTTAGCTTGATTTATTCCACTATTTTTTATTCATTGATTTAATAAGTCTATCATTTCTTGTTCATCAATGACTTTTATTCCGAGTTCTTCTGCTTTGGTTAGCTTTGAACCTGCTGATTCACCGGCTATCACTAAGTCAGTTTTTTTAGAAACGCTACCAGTGACTTTTGCACCAAGTTTTTTTAATTTATCTTTTGCATCATCACGGGTTAATTGTGATAATGTTCCGGTTAATACTACGGTTTTACCAGAGAATGGCGAGTCTATCGTTAACGGTTGTATTTCGACATCTGGCCAGTGTATACCGATTTCTGCACTGGTTAGTTGCTCAATGACGTCGCGATTATGCGGTTCTTGAAAGAAGTCGACAATACTTTCAGCAATTACTTCACCAACATCATTTACAGTTTGAAGCTGTTCTAATGAGGCGTTTTCGATGGCAGGTAAACTGCCTAATTGATTAACTAGATTTTCGGCAGTAACTTCGCCAACATTCGGTATCCCAAGCGCAAAAATAAAGCGGTTTAAACTAGTGCTTTTTGATTGTTGTAAAGCATTAATTAAATTATTAGCTAATTTTTCCCCAACTTTATCTAATGAGCATAGCATTGGTAAAGTGAGATTATAAAGGTCAGCTGGTGTTTTGACATAATCTTTATCAACTAGCTGCTCAATTAGTTTATCACCTAAACCATCAACATTCATTGCCCGGCGAGATACAAAGTGTTTTAAGGCTTCTTTACGCTGTGCCGGACAAATCAATCCACCTGCACAACGGGAGATCGCTTCGCCTTCATCTCGAACAATAAGAGAACCACAGATTGGGCAATGAGTTGGGAAGATGATTTCTTTGCTGTCGGCAGGCCGACGATCTTGAATGACCGCGACAATTTGCGGAATTACATCGCCGGCTCGGCGCACGGTTACATAATCACCTTCACGAATACCTAAGCGGACAATTTCATCACTGTTATGTAATGTTGCATTGCTAACGATCACGCCGGCTACAGAAACCGGCTCTAATCTTGCTACTGGCGTGATGGCTCCTGTTCGCCCGACCTGAAAGTCAACTTTGTTAAGCTTGGTTACCTCTTCTTGTGCGGGAAATTTAAATGCAGTGGCCCAACGAGGTGCTCGGGCAACGAAACCCAGTTCTTCTTGTTGAGCAATACTGTTGACTTTGATGACCACGCCATCGATATCAAAATCGAGAGACATTCGTTGCTCACCAATTTCATTAAAATAGGCAATTGCTTCTAAAGCACCTTGGCGAATTTGCACTTTGTTACTCACCGGTAAGCCCCAAGCTTTAAATTGCATTAAACGGTCATAGTGGTTATCTGGTAACGTTGTGCCTTCATTAATACCCACGCCATAACAGAAGAAAGAGAGAGGTCTTTTAGCGGTAATTTTAGGATCTAATTGTCTTAATGAGCCGGCAGCAGCATTACGCGGGTTAGCGAAAGTTTTTTCGTTACGTTTTTCTGCTTCAGCATTTAATTTGGCAAAACCTTTATGTGTCATAAAGACTTCACCACGAACTTCTAATCGAGTAGGGATATTCTCACCTTGTAATACCAGTGGGATAGTTTTTATAGTTCTCACGTTCGAGGTAATATCTTCACCAGTGGTACCATCGCCACGCGTTGCAGCTCGAATAAATCGTCCATTTTCATATAATAAACTTACTGCCAAGCCATCAAGTTTTAACTCGCAGCAGTAATCAACCGATTGGCTGTCACTAAGGTGTAAGCGATCTTTGACTCTTTTATTGAAAGTGTTAAAACTCAATTCATCAAAAACATTATCGAGTGATAACATCGGTAATTCATGTTTGACTGAAGCAAATTGCGACAATGGTGCACCACCCACACGTTGTGTTGGTGAGTCTGATGTAATGAGTTCAGGATGATCTTGTTCTAAGCTTTGTAGTTGTTTTATTAACTTATCATATTCCACATCGGGGATTTCTGGTGCATCAAGCACATAATAACAATATTCATGATGTCTTATCAGATTGCGTAAAGTAGTGATTTGTTCTACTACATTTTGTTGAGATTCAGATTGGTTTGCTAAATGTGTATTTGGCATGATTTTTAACTCTTTAATTAAAACGTAAGTTTTAGAATTAGCAATAAACTAGTACGTAACTAGATTTAGTACAATAGATGTTGTTAAAATTGTTTGTAAAAGAATATAAGCTTGCTATTCCACTAACTTTAATTAGCGGAATGGTTTAAAAAATGAGCTATCAGGATTAAATTTCGTTACAAACTTTTTTAATACGTTCTTTATAGCTATTGATTTTTTGTGGTGTCATCATGTGATGTTCATCATCAAGTACTACGCCGTTGACATCGTCAGCTATACGTTGTGCAGTTTGTAACATAAGTTTAAAATTTTGTTGATTATTACCATGAGTTGGCGCAACCATAAATATTGACACCCCCGGTGTGGTAAATTCGTGCATGGTTTCAGGATCTAGGTAACCAGGGGTAACCATATTGGCTAAGCTAAACAATACAGGACCATTACCGGCTGGGTCAACATGGCGGTGGAAAATCCGCATATCGCCAAATTGAAATCCTGATTGCATGATGCTAGCTAATAGTACATCACCTTGTAATGATTTGTTGTTTATGCCAGTTACGTTTAAGATAATAATTTCAGTCTCCTGCTCTTCATTATCTTCTTTATTTAATTTTTCTTGTTTTTCGCTTTGTTTATCTGAGTGTGATTGAGTTGATTTGGAAGCTTCGCTAACGTTAGTCTCGTTTTTTGGGGTTACAATCTCATCAGATAAAATATTCAGTTGAAAACTAATATTAGGCTCGTTAGTTGCATCATCGTCGTCATTTGAAAACAAATCTTCTTGGCGAGGTATTTGCTCTTCTTCTATAGCGACTACTTTCTCATTAGGATCATTAGTAGCAGACTGATTGGTTTTACTTCTAGGTGGAAGCAAAATCACATCGTCTTCATCTTCATCGCTGTAGATGTCTTCAAATTGCTGAGTATTTGGTGTAAATTTATCTTTTTTGCCTGACTTAAATAAAGAAGAACGTTCCTTTTTATTGATCCAGAGCCCATGAATCAATAATGCAATAATGACCAAGGACGCAACAACAATTAAAACAGTACGTAAATTATCCATAATACCCATCTCAGAATTAAATTAAATATAGATTTAAATTATTCAATAATATAACTGAAAAAAAAAGTTAAAAAAATACCACAGTAAAATTTTTTACTTTTTACACAAGTTAAATCCGTACTTATTAATTACAGCACTAACAATTACTGCACATATATTACTTTATTTCTGCGAATAATCATAATTTTCAATCTAATTTTTTTATTATTCTTGTTTTATCATCGATAAGTTAACAATTTTTTAGAACTCTGTGCTATTAAGGCGTTAAGATACTTACAATCTATGCATATTTTTTGTAAAATCTCCGATCACTTTAGAATAATATTCATTGTTTTTTATTAAAAAAATAATTATTAAGTTACCGAGGTCTTTTTTATATGAGATTTAATAAGCTATTACTTACGCTGCCAATGGCATTAACTGGTCTATTGTTGTTAACAAGCTGTGATAATCAGTCCCAAGATGGTAGTGGCCAATTACCGAAGGTAACTGTTTTTAAAGTTCAACCTTTAAATTATACACTTAAAATAAATCTACCTGGACGGGTTATTGCCTCACAAATAGCTGAAATAAGACCACAAGTTAGTGGGATTGTATTAAACCGTGAATTTGAAGAAAGCTCGAACGTTAAAGCAGGTCAATCACTTTACCAAATTGATCCTGCCATTTATCAAGCTAACTATGATAGTGCGGTGGCTAGTGTTGCTAGCGCTAAAGCTAATGCTAATATTGCACAACTTACCTTAAAACGTTATGCAGGTCTATTAAATACAAAATCCATTAGCCAACAAGAATATGATAAAGCGGCGGCTGATGCGAAACAAGCAGAAGCAAGTGTCTTAGTTGCTCAAGCAGCAGAACATGCGGCTAAAGTTAACTTGG
Source organism: Gilliamella apicola (assembly GCF_003202915.1). Lineage (GTDB taxonomy): Bacteria > Pseudomonadota > Gammaproteobacteria > Enterobacterales > Orbaceae > Gilliamella > Gilliamella apicola_Q. Next base: position 750,255 of record NZ_QGLP01000005.1, on the reverse strand, counting down.
ACTATACTAAAGTATATTCGCCAATTGATGGTTATATTGGTAAATCAAGTGTGACAGAAGGGGCATTGGTATCAGCAGGACAAGCTACACCACTAGCTTTAGTACAAAAACTTGATCCAATTTATGTAGATATGACCGAAGCGGCTACTCGCTATAATAAATATCTTCAAGATGAAAACATTATTTACGAACCTGCTAAAGGTGATAATGTTGAACTATTTTTTAATGATGGTTCAAAATATGCGTTACCTGGTAGTATTAAATTTTCAGATATGACTGTTAATGAAACTACTGGTACTGTGACATTACGTTCTCAATTTTCGAATAGCGAAGGTAAAATCTTACCAGGCATGTTCGTAAAACCTCAATTGACATTAGGTACGATTAAAAATGCGGTGTTAGTTCCTCAACAAGGCATTACTAGTAACCAAAAAGGTCAATATACAGCTAAAATTTTAAATTCAGATGGTACAGTTGAATATCGCCAAGATATTAAAGTTTATACTGGCATCAGTGGTTATTGGGTTGTTACCAGTGGTATTGATATTGGTGAACAAGTGATTACTACAGGTTTACTTAATTTAACTGCAGTAGAAAGGGGGCAACCAATGAAGGCACAAGCGGTTGATAAACCAGCTACTCTTTCTCAAGAGCAATTAGACAATATCATCAAAAGCAGCGCGAAATAAAACAGGGGTAGGTTTAATTATGGCTAAGTTCTTTATTGATAGACCTGTTTTTGCATGGGTAATTGCTATCATGATGATGCTGGGAGGGGCTTTATGTATTAAGCTACTCGCCGTAGAACAGTATCCTGACATAGCACCACCTGCTGTTACCGTTTCTGCTGTTTACCCAGGTGCTGATGCGCAAACCATTGAAAATACTGTTACGCAATTAATTGAGCAAAATTTAACTGGTTTAGATAATTTAATTTATATGAAGTCAACCAGTAGTGCTCAGGGTGTGGTACAAACAACATTGACTTTTGCTCCGGGTACAAGCCCTGATTTTGCTCAAGTACAAGTATTAAATAAAGTAGAAAGTATTAAATCGCGTCTACCTGAAAGTGTGCAAAAAAATGGTGTGTCGGTAGCTAAAAATAATACTAACTTCTTAAAGGTTATTGGTTTCTATTCTACTAACCCACAAAAAACGCAAGCGGATATTGCTGATTTTATTTATTCAACGGTGCAAGATCAGATCCGTCGTGTTCAAGGGGTAGGTGATACCCAGTTATTTGGTTCTGAATATGCAATGCGTATTTGGTTAGATCCTAATAAACTTAACTACTTTAATCTATCTATCGAAGAGATTATTGGCGCTATTCAAGCACAAAATGCGCAGGTTACTGCAGGGCAACTTGGTGCTTTACCGGCAACAGAGGGGCAAGAGCTTAATGCAACCATCACAGCTCAATCACGTTTAAAAACACCGGAACAATTTCAAAATATTTTGCTGCGGGTTAATACTAATGGTTCCAATATTTTATTAAAAGATGTGGCTAATGTTGAAATTGGGGCTGCTGATTATAACTTTCTTTCACGCTATGATGGTAAACCATCAGCAGGTTTAGGTATTTATTTAGCAACTGGTGCCAACCAACTAGATACATCAGCAAAAGTTGACCAAAAAATTCAAGAGTTATCTCAGATTTTCCCTGAAGATATTAAATTTGCCTATCCTTATGATACAACACCGTTTGTTAAATTATCGATTAATAACGTGGTACATACTTTAATTGAAGCAATCATTTTGGTTGTTATCGTTATGTATGTCTTTTTACAAAATCTACGTTCTACACTTATTCCAACTATTACGGTACCAGTAGTATTGTTAGGTACGTTTGCGGTTTTATATATCTGTGGATTTACCATTAATACGTTATCGATGTTTGCTATGGTACTGGCTATCGGTCTTCTGGTCGATGATGCCATCGTGGTAATTGAGAACGTTGAACGTATTATGCATGATGAAGGATTATCCCCGTATGATGCGACAGTTAAGTCGATGGAGCAGATCACCTCGGCGTTAGTTGGTATAGCTGTGGTGCTTTCCGCGGTATTTGTGCCAATGGCATTCTATGGTGGTGCAGCAGGGGGAATCTATCGTCAATTTTCAATCACAATTGTAACATCGATGGCTTTATCTGTGCTGATGGCAATTGTGTTAACGCCAGCACTTTGTGCGCAAATCTTAAAAGCACCATCTAAAAGTAAAATTAAGAAAACCACAATTGGTGAAAAATTAGAAAGTGTACCACCATTTAGTTGGCTTTCAATTGGGACTAAATGGTTCTTTAATAAGTTCAATAATTTATATAACAAAAGCTTGCATGCCTATGAAAAAGGTGTGATTAAATTTATTCGTTATCCACTTATTTCATTTGTTTGCTATGGTTTGATTGTTGTTTGCTTAATCTTTGGCTTTAATCGTTTACCAACTGGTTTCTTACCAAATGAAGATCAGGGTGTATTAATTGTAATGGTTGAGTTACCACCCGGATCGACATTAGAACAAACCATGAGTGTTTTGAACAAAACCTCTCAATTTTATATGAATGAGAAAGCTGATTCAGTGAAGGAGATCTTTACTGTTGCTGGTTTCAGTATGGTTGGTCGTGGTCAAAACATGGGGCTTGGCTTTATCCGATTAAAAGATTGGGATGAGCGTAAACGTCCAGATCAAAAAGTGGATGCTTTGGTGGGTAGTGGTTTTGGATTTGCATCAACGATAACTGAAGGCCGCGTCATTATTACTAATGTACCAGCAGTACCGTCACTAGGTATGGCTAATGGTTTCTCTTACATGTTAAAAGATACCGCAGGTCTTGGACATGATGCTTTGATGGGGGCATTTTTCCAACTGTTGGGACAAGCTGCACAAAATCCAAACTTACAACAAGTTCGCCCAGGTAGTATGTTAGATGTACCACAATATAAAATTAATGTGGATTTCGAAACCGCTCAAGCGCTTGGTGTTGCTGTAAGTAGTGTTAATACTGTACTTTCAACTGCATTAGGTTCTGCCTATATTGATGACTTTGTGTATAACAACCGTGTTAAAAAAGTCTATTTACAATCTGATGCGGCTTATCGAATGTTACCTGATGACTTTAGTTTCTGGCATGTAAAAAATCAAAAAGGTGAGATGGTTCCTTATGATGCGTTTGCTACCACAACGAAAAGTTACGGTTCACCATCATTGGTTCGTTACGATGGTGTAGCAGCGATGGGTATCAGTGGTTCAGCTGCGCCGGGTATGAGTTCTGGTCAAGCTATGGCAATAATGGAAGAATTATCTAAAAATTTACCTAAAGGTTTCTCTTTTGACTGGACCGATATTTCTTACCAAGAACGTCAAACTGGGTCACAAACAACAACCCTTTATATTATTTCACTGATTGTAGTTTTCTTGTCATTGGCTGCTCTATATGAAAGTTGGACTGTACCTATCTCGATCTTGTTCGTGATCCCATTAGGTATTATTGGTACTGTATATGCGACAATGTTTAGAGGTCTTGATAACGATATTTACTTTATCGTTGGTCTATTAACCACGATGGGGTTATCGGCTAAGAATGCTATTCTGATCGTAGAATTTGCTAAAGATGCACTAGAAAAAGAAGGTAAATCATTAATTGATGCAACATTAGAAGCTTGTCGTCTACGTTTACGTCCAATTTTAATGACATCATTTGCCTTTATTCTTGGTGTATACCCACTAGCGACAAGTAGTGGTGCCGGTTCTGTAAGTCAGAATGCGGTAGGAACAGGGGTAATCGGCGGTATGTTAACGGCAACATTCTTAGCAATATTCTATGTTCCATTATTCTTCTTGTTTGTTACTAAGTTATTTACTAAACATAAGAATAAAGTAGTACTACCGACCAATTATACAGGTAAAACAGAAAACTAATCGATGAATAGTAAACTACCGATTAAATGATATGAATTAAAAGCACCAAGAGTATTGGTGCTTTTTTTATGTAAATTTTAATTACAGGTTTTAATGATAATAATTCATTTCTTTGAAATGAGGTAGTAATAGGGGAAATCGATGGTATGTTAACGGCAACATTCTTAGCAATATTCTATGTTCCATTATTCTTCTTATTTGTTACTAAATTGTTTACTGTACATAAGAATAAAGTAGTACTACCGACTAATTATACTGGTAAAACAGGAAACTAATCGATATATAGTTAAACTACGATTAAATGATATGAATTAAAAGTACCAAGAGTATCGGTGCTTTTTTTATGTAAATTTTAATTGCTGGTTTTATTGATAATAAGTCAGAGCTTTTATTTGATAACGTTTTAACTTGATGAAAAAAATGGAGTAAATAAATAAGCTTTTATAGAGGTATTTTTTAATTAAGTCAGTATTTATCGATGCGATTTGATTAATTGTTGGCTCATATGCGCATGTGTAATTGCTATAGCCAGTGCATCAGCCGCATCAGCCTGAGGACTTGCAGGTAGTTTAAGTAGTAGCTTAACCATGTGTTGAACTTGTTTTTTGTCAGCTGCTCCAGTGCCAACTACACTTTGCTTAACTAAGCGGGCTGCATATTCAAAAACCGGTAAATCATTATTAACCGCGGCTACGATAGCTGAACCGCGTGCTTGACCTAATTTTAAAGCCGAATCAGCATTGCGTGCCATAAACACTTGTTCAATAGCAAACATATCTGGTTGAAATTGTAGGATAATTTCGCTAACGCCAGCATAAACACGTTTTAAACGCGTTGGTAAATCATCGACGGCGGTGCGGATACAACCACTGCCAAGATAAGTTAATTGTCTTCCGGTTTGACGAATTACGCCGTAACCCGTCAAACGAGAGCCTGGGTCAATACCCAGAATGATAGTCATTAGAGTGCAGCTGCAACTTCGTCTGAAACTTCTCCGTTATGATAGACTTCTTGAACATCATCACAATCTTCAAGCATATCGATAAGACGTAATAGTTTTGGTGCAGAGTCAATATCCAAATCAACCTTAGTTGCCGGAATCATTGACACTTCAGCTGATTCAGCGACTAAACCTGCCGCATCGAGGGCATCTTTAACTTCACCAAATGATTCTGGTGTTGTAAACACATCAATTGCACCATCATCATAAGTTACAACATCATCAGCACCAGCTTCAAGTGCGGCATCCATAACTTGGTCTTCATCAGTTCCAGTAGGATATGAGATCACGCCTTTTTTGGTGAATAAGTAAGAAACTGAGCCATCAGTACCTAGGTTGCCACCAGTTTTGGTAAACGCGTGACGCACTTCTGATACCGTGCGGTTACGATTATCACTTAAGCACTCAACCATTACCGCAGTACCGGCGGGTCCATAACCTTCATAGATGATAGTTTCCATATTAGTATCATCTTCACCACCAACACCACGAGCAATCGCTCTATTCATGGTATCTCGAGTCATGTTGTTAGATAAAGCTTTGTCCATTGCAGCCCGTAGACGAGGGTTAGACGCTGGATCGCCACCACCAAGTTTAGCTGCGGTTACAAGTTCGCGAATAATTTTGGTAAAGATTTTACCGCGCTTAGCATCTTGAGCTGCTTTGCGATGTTTGGTATTGGCCCATTTACTATGACCTGCCATAAAATTCTCCAGATTAAATAATTTAAAATCAATCTATTTTAGCAAACTTTTAGCAAAAGTTCATTATCAATCTATTTTCCATTAGGTTGCTAGTAACTATGTTTTATATTTCTTGATGTAATTTTAATAATGAATAATTATGTTGATCCGGATCACATGTTGATATTTTATCCATTGCAACTCATTTATTTTTAATTCACTATGCCTTTATCTTCGTTAAATTATGCCATCATCGAAACGTTTCGATAAACAATTTCATTATTATTCTTAGGATTGCATTATGTATAAAAGTAAGTTGTTCAATTCAGTAATAGTTCAAACTTTAGCCAAAATGGGACATGCCGATCAAATTGCCATTGGTGATGCTGGTTTACCTATTCCTGAAAATGTTGAAAGAATAGATCTAGCTCTGACTTTTGGCGTGCCATCATTTATGCAAGTTTTGGAATCTGTAACTGAATCTATGCAAATTGAAAAGATTCTCTTGGCAGAAGAGATTTTTAAACATAATCCAGAGATAAATAAAAAAATATTAGCGCAGATTAAACAAATTGAAGAATCACAACAAAATATAATTGATATCGAATATGTCACTCACGAAATGTTAAAACATCAAACCGCTGAATGCAAAGCGGTTATTAGAACTGGTGAATGTTCACCCTACGCAAATATTATTTTACAGTCGGGGGTAATATTTTAAAAAAAGCAATTAAAATAATGGGAGTTTTACGAGTGATATTTTATTTTAGATTACTGATATATCTAAATCTTCTCCCTGCGTTAAAGCGCTTTCAGGCGCAAATAAAAGAGATCTTTCAAATTTGCAATGCAGTCACCTAATTACGTGATGGTCAATTTGTGAGTAAAAAGAAGATTACGCAATTGGATGAAGATAGTTTAATTGAGATGATGGGTCGCAAGCTGACGAACAATATCGGCACATCGATATACAAAAAAGAAATATCACGTTACAGGTTAACCACCTTATTGGTGACAGTGTGAATGTTATGCAAAATTTATTGACGGTTTATCCTTCTGTTCAAGCTGTTTTTGCGGAAAATGATTAAATGGCATAGGGTGCAATGTGAGCGATTCAAACCACTGATCGAACTGACATTTTGGTCGTTGGATTCGATGATACCGATGATGGCATCAAATCTGTAGAACGCGGTAAATTAGCTGCAACTGGGGCACAACAACCTGATAAAATTGATGCAATTGGGGGCGAAATCGCTGATAAAGTTATAAAAGGTGAAAAAATCAGTCCGAGTATTCCCGTGAAGTTAAAATTAATTAGTAAATAGATTAGCTTAGGACGCGCTAAACGTTCTATTTAATTAGGAATTAGATAAATGAAACGCAAAAAATTGATTGTTTTAGGTAGTGTTAATGTTGATCATATTTTAAATGTTCCTAAGTTTCCGAAACCGGGTGAAACATTATCAGGATCCAACTATAAAATTTCTTTTGGTGGTAAAGGAGCCAATCAAGCTGTTGCAGCAGGTCGATTGGGTGCCAATATTCAGTTCATTGCTGCTGTCGGAAATGATGAACTAGGTAACAAAATTAAACAGCAGCTTAACAACGATAATATTAATACTTGCTCAGTAGCTTGTATTGAAGGGCAAAATACTGGGGTAGCTTTGATTTTAGTTAATGCTCAAGGTGAAAATCAAATTGCTATCCATGCTGGTGCTAATGCACAAGTTACTACAGAATATTTACTTAAATATAAAGACGATATTATCAATGCTGATGCCATTTTAATGCAACTGGAAACACCGTTGGCAACAATTGAACAAGCAGCAAAGTTAGCTAAACAACATCAGACTCAAGTCATTTTAAATCCAGCTCCAGCGCAAAAATTATCAGATGATTTACTTAAACACATTGATATTATTACTCCTAATGAAACGGAAGCTGAATACTTAACTGGTATTAAAGTCTTAACGGAGCAAGATGCCGAGCAAGCGGCGATGATTTTACATAAAAAAGGTATCGAAACGGTTATTATTACTTTAGGCAGTAAAGGCGCCTGGGTAAGCTCTGCACAACGAAGGGCAATTATTGCTGGATTTAAAGTCCAAGTAATTGATACTATTGGTGCCGGTGATACCTTCAATGGTATGTTAGTTACCGCGTTATTAGAAGGTAAAACCTTAGAACAAGCGGTTAAGTATGCTCATGCAGCTGGTGCATTATCAGTCACGAAACCGGGCGCTCAAACAGCAGTACCGTTTCGAAATGAAGTAGAAGAGTTTCTTGAACAACAATGTACATAACTACAATGTAAATAACAACAAAGTAAATAGGTAGTTTCGACTTGGCAACTATAAAGGATGTCGCAAATTTTGCGAAAGTATCGACTTCAACTGTCTCTCATGTCATTAATAATGACCGGTATGTTAGTCCAACTATTCGCAAAAAAGTTGAATTGGCAATCAAACAACTAAATTATACGCCTTCAGCCATTGCTCGAAGTTTAAAGAGTAATAAAACATTTACTATCGGTATGGTAGTAACAACAAGCAATAACCCCTTCTTCTCAGAAGTAGTGCAGGGCGTTGAGCGATGTTGTTATAAGCTAGGTTATAATTTGATATTATGTCATACCGAAGGTGACCATCAACGAATGTTAGCTAATATTGAACATTTATTACAAAAACGGGTTGATGGTTTACTAACAATGTGTACTGAAACTCAACCAATCCCACAACAGATATTTACTAAATATCCTAAACTTCCCATAGTTATGGTGGACCGAATACCATTTAGTGCTCCCTATGACATGATAAAGGATAATTCTTTATATGGTGCTACTTTGGCGACCAATTATCTCATTGAACAAAATTATAAGAAGATCGCTTGTATTACTGGGCCATTGAATAATACCCAATCTCAATTGCGTTTAAAAGGCTTTAGAAATGCTCTACAAGCCGCTAATATAACCAAACATGACGGTTATGAAGCACAAGGGGATTTTCACTTTTCATCCGGTGTGATTGCGATGCAGCAATTACTAGATTTACCAATTCCACCGGAAGCGGTATTTTGTTTTAATGATGCCATGGCAATTGGTGCTTACCAAACTCTATATCGAAATGGTCTTGAAATAGGTAAGGATATGGCTATTATTGGTTATGATGATATTGAGATTGCACAATACATGACTCCCTCTTTGACAACTATCCATCAACCGAAAGAAGAATTAGGCCAGTTAGCAGTTGAAACTTTACTAAATCGTATTCAAAATCCTCAAGAGTCGCGACAAATATTGACTTTAATTCCTACATTAATTAAACGTTTTTCAGCTTAAATAACGTCTGATTGATATATTAAGAACAAAAAAAGCGTCCTCTCAAGAAAACGCTTTTAAATAATTCTATAATATGGTTTTAGATTTAGACTAACTCATTCCATATTGTTTTAATTTTTTGCGTAAAGTACCACGGTTGATACCAAGCATATTTGCTGCTCGGGTTTGATTGCCACGAGTATATTGCATAACCATATCAAGGAATGGGTGTTCAACTTCAGCTAACACTAATTCGTATAGATCAGTAGGATCTTCACCATTTAATTGTGATAAATAGTTTTTTAAAGCTTGCTTTACTGAGTCTCGCAAAGGTTTTTGTGTTATTTGGTCTTGAGAGTTTACAGTTGTAAATTTAAGTGCTGCAGCTGTAACGCGTTGTTCTGACATAGTATTTTTAACTCTTTTATTTGTTTCTAATTTGACTAAAAAATGCTTTTAGTGTTTTTACTTGCTCACTTGTATTGCTAAGTACACTAAATAAGCGCCTGAATTGATCACTATCAGCATAATTCTTGGTATACCAATTTACATGCTTTCTGGCAATCCGTAATCCTTTGTATTCTCCATAAAATTGATAAAGATCTTCAAGGTGAGTTAACACTATTTGTTCTACTTCATCAATTGTCTTATTTTTTTTTAACTGTCCGTGTGCTAAATAGAATGCAATTTCTTCAAATATCCAAGGTCGCCCCTGTGCCGCTCGGCCGATCATTATACCATCAGCTTGCGTATATTTGAAAACATCTTTTGCTTGTTCAGGAGTACAAATATCACCATTGGCAATGACAGGAATAGTTACCTTTTCTTTCACTGCTTTTATTGTGTCATATTCGACTTCTCCATTGAATAAGCATGCACGACTGCGCCCATGAATAGTAATAGCCTTTACGCCACAATCCTGTGCAATTTGTGCGATTTCAATGCAATTTCTATTATTTTTATTCCATCCAGTCCGAGTTTTTAGTGTTACTGGTACATCTACTGAGCCAACAACTTTTTGCAAAATAGTTTTTATCAAATCTGGATACTGCATTAATGCAGAACCAGCTAATTTCTTATTCACTTTTTTAGCAGGGCATCCCATATTAATATCAATTAACTGAGCGCCATGTTTAACATTAAACTCGGCAGCCCTAGCCATTTCATCAGGGTCTGAACCAACGATTTGCACCGCGCGAATACCGACATCATCACTAGAAATCATTCTTAATGTTGATTTATCGGTATGCCATATATCAGAATTAGCTAAAAACATTTCAGAAACAGTCATTCCTGCGCCAAAGCGATGACATAAATTTCTAAATGGTTTATCACTTATACCTGCCATCGGCGCAGCAATTAAATTGTTTTTTAATGTGACTTTGCCAATGTTAAGCGAATTAAGGCCGGCTATATTACGCATTTTTTCTCGAAGTTAAAAGGGGGTAATGTTAAATTTTTACTTTTTTTTACCCGTTATTCGGCACCACTCTTCCTGTTCAATAACCGGATCGAGTTCAAACTGAGATTGATACGCTTCGCATACACTTCGGGATTGATTAGCTAAAATACCCGATAATCCTAATTTTCCATTAGTTTTTACCAGTTTACTAATTTGAGGTGCAAGCTCTTTTAATGGTCCTGCTAATATGTTTGCGATAACAACATCAGCTTGTAAATTATCAGGGAGATCTTGAGCTAAATATAACTCAATTTTTTGACTAACATTATTACGTTCAGCGTTGTCACGGCTTGCTTGGATCGCCTGAGGATCAATATCGATCCCAATGACCCGCTCTGCCCCCAATTTTAGTGCAGCAATGGCTAAAATACCCGAACCACAACCATAATCGATCACAATCTTATTGTTAAGATCTAAGCTATCTAACCAAGTTAGACATAATGCTGTAGTAGGATGCGTGCCGGTACCAAATGCTAGGCCTGGATCTAACATCACATTGACGGCATTGGGATCTGGAATATCGCGCCAACTAGGACATATCCATAATCTTTTTCCGAACAGCATTGGATGAAAGTTATCCATCCATTCTCTTTCCCAGTCTTTATCTTCTAACTGTTCTATTTTATAAGAATATTGATCAAGATTTAATATTGCCTGTAATTCAGCAATATCGGTTTGTGCATCATAGAGCCCGACAACGTCGGTATTTCCCCAAAGTTTGGTTTCACCAGGTAGAGGTTCAAAAACAGGGTTATCATAAGTATCCTGAAAAGTGACCGATACTGCACCTGATTCTTCTAGTTGTTCGCTGATTTGTTCAGCTAAATCATTAGTAGTGTTAATTCTGAGTTGAATCCAAGGCATAGTTTTTTCCTGTTTGGCCAAATTGATTGGCAATGATAAATACAACTAATCCGATCAGTAACGATGGTACGATTGGGTGGAACGCATAGATTTTAATGTTATAAATAGCCAGAATAGTATAGCTTGTTGCGCCAGCCAACATTGAGCAAAAGGCGCCGGTAGAATTTGCTTTTTTCCAATATAATCCAAGTACCAATGGCCATAGAAATACAGCTTCAAGCCCACCGAAAGCTAGCAAGTTAAGCCAGATGATCATTTCCGGTGGTTTCCATGCAGCTAAAATTAATAATCCACCAAAGAAGTAGGTAATAGTGACTGATAATCTTGTTAGCAGCTTATCACTAATTTTAATATTTGGTCTCATCGATAGGAAGAGATCTTTAATAATAACTGATGATACTTGCAGTAATTGGGCATTTATCGTTGACATTATAGCGGCAAGCGGAGCAGCTAAAAAGATCCCTGCTGCTAAAGGCGGCATAACTTTTATAATTAATGTTGGTACAATTTGATCTGGAATAGTTAAATCGCTGACTATGGCGCGGCCAAGCGCACCAGATAAATGCATAGTTAACATGATGATCGTCACCACCGCGGTACCAATAATAATCCCTCGGTGTACCGCTTTACTGTCTTTATAGGCCATGCAACGAACTGCTGTATGCGGCAAACCAACAACCCCAAAACAGACTAAAACCCAGAATGAAGCCATAAAAGGAAAATCCATAAAGTTGTCAGGGCCTTGTGGCGTCAATAGAGCTGGATCGATAGTATATAAACGGTCAATTATATTGGTAATTCCCCCGCCAGCGTAAATTATGGCAACTAAAAGTAGAATGGCCCCAATAATCATAACTAAGCCTTGGAAGGCATCATTTAAAATACTGGCTCTAAATCCACCAAAAGCCGTATAAATAACGGTGCCTAAGCCAAAAATAACTAATCCATTGTCATAGGGAATACCGACGGATGATTCCAATAAGCGGGCACCCCCTACAAATTGTACCGTCATCGCACCAATAAAAGCCGTAATTAACGCAATACTCGCAAACCATACAATCACCTTACTTTTATAGTGAGAATAGAGCATATCACTTAGAGTTATTGCATTGTATTTACGAGCTAAAATGGCGAATTTTTTTCCCAGAATACCAAGTGAAAGTAATACAGTAGGAACCTGAATCATTGATAGAAGCACCCAACCAAGGCCATATTTATAAGCGGCACCGGGTCCACCAATAAATGAACTGGCACTAATATAAGTCGCGGCTAAAGTCATCGCCAATAAAAAACCGCCCATGGTGCGATTACCAATAAAATAGTCTGTAAATTGATTTACTTTTTTCCGCTTTGCATATGCGTATATTGATAACGCAAACACGAATATAAGATAAATAATAAGAGGAAGAATAATATCTAATTGCATGATTTAATTGCCTATTCAAGTGGTATGTTTTTGAATTGTTTTTTTACCACGATATAACATAGTAAGATAAAACCTAATGGCCCCATTATACATGACAATTCAAACCATAATGGTAAGCCCATAAAGCCTATTTGATCTTTTACGGTATAAGCACAGATTATCCATGCAGCAAAATAAATCAAAGTGAGTAACAATGAAAGCTTTGCTTCTTTATTAGCCTGCTTGTAACGTCTATCCATATTAAATAAAGGGTTAATTAAATTGGGTGGCTTAGAGTAAAAGAAAGTATTTAACTTAGCAAGTATATTGCAATTTATGCAATATAATATTTTAAATATATCAATTTCCGCAATTATGATTTTACGATATAGTGCTAACAACTTGATTATAAATAATTCAACTCATGGAGAGAATGATGTCTAACTATTTCAATACATTAAATTTACGCGAAAAATTAGAACAATTAGGTCAATGCCGTTTTATGGCACGTGATGAATTTGCTTCTGAAGCTAATTTTTTAAAAGGCAAAAAGATTGTGATTGTTGGTTGTGGTGCTCAAGGTCTTAACCAAGGTCTAAATATGCGAGATTCAGGTTTAGATATTGCTTATGCATTACGTAAAGAAGCGATTGCAGAAAAAAGAGCATCTTGGAAAAAAGCAACAGAAAACGGCTTTAAAGTAGGAACTTATGAAGAGTTGATTCCGACCGCTGATTTAGTTATCAATCTTACGCCAGATAAACAGCATTCAGCGGTAGTTCAAGCCGTTCAACCATTAATGAAAAAAGGTGCGGCACTAGGTTATTCACATGGTTTTAATATTGTTGAAGTTGGTGAAAAAATTCGACCAGATATCACAGTTGTTATGGTTGCACCAAAATGCCCGGGAACTGAAGTTCGTGAAGAATATAAGCGTGGCTTTGGTGTACCAACTTTGATCGCCGTCCATCCTGAAAATGATCCGCAAGGTGAAGGGTTAGCCATTGCTAAAGCATGGGCAGCTGCTACAGGGGGGCATAGAGCGGGGGTCTTACAATCTTCATTTGTCGCTGAAGTTAAATCGGATCTTATGGGTGAACAAACGATCTTATGTGGTATGTTACAGACAGGATCATTGCTTTGTTTTGATAAACTTGTTGCAGATGGTGTTGATCCTGCATATGCATGTAAGTTATTACAATTCGGTTGGGAAACGATCACCGAAGCATTAAAACAAGGTGGTATTACCTTAATGATGGATCGCTTATCAAATCCGGCTAAATTACGAGCGAATGCCTTAGCGAAAGAATTAAAAGTGATCATGACTGATCTTTACCGTAAACATATGGACGATATCATTTCTGGCGAATTCTCTTCAACGATGATGAAAGATTGGGCTAACGATGATGTTAACTTATTAAAATGGCGTAAAGAGACAGGTGAAACAGCCTTTGAAAAAGCAGCTGAATATCAAGGTAAGATCGACGAACAAGCTTATTTTGATCAAGGTGTTGTTATGGTTGCTATGGTTAAAGCAGGTGTGGAACTTGCATTTGAAACGATGCTTGAATCTGGTATTCTACCTGAATCAGCTTATTATGAATCACTACATGAATTACCACTTATTGCCAATACCATTGCCCGTAAACGTTTGTATGAAATGAATGTGGTTATTTCTGACACAGCTGAATATGGTAACTATTTATTTGCCAACGCCGCAGTACCGTTATTAAAAGAGAAATTTATGCCAATGTTACAAGCTGGTGATTTAGGTAAAGCTATTCCTGAAGGTAGCGTGGATAATGCTCAATTACGTGATGTAAATGAAGCTATTCGCCATCACCCAATTGAGATCGTTGGTCGTAAACTTCGTAGCTATATGACGGATATGAAACGGATTAATGTTGCGAGTTAAATGAGTATTTAGTTAGAAGAAGGTGCTTATTGGCACCTTTTTTTATACTTAAAATGGCTTGCATTTGGCTTCATTTCTTTGGTGATCGTGATTTTTGCTGAATTATTGAGGTTTATTAATAAAAATAGTTGGTGAATCTGTACCATTCCACTCATTTCATAGTAGTGCTAAGTTCATCATAATTCCAATCCTAATCTCAATGGTTAATTAGCAATGATCCTTTTTTACTAACTCTTATTTCAAATAAATATCGTATCTAGCTTTATCCCCGAATATCGCAGTTATAGCGGCCTCAAGATCCTTTTAGGTTTTCGGTGAGCTATAATTTGATCCAAACAGATCAAAAATGATCCAACTTAGATCGCGAAGATCATTCATAAATTTTGATAAAATTTTTAAAAATTAAATAATTAAATTTTTGTTATTTTATTTTTTTATTTATTTTTTATATTTGCTATGGTATATTTGTTCAAATTTAATTCAATTAGGTAAGGATAAAAATATCAATGAAAATGGCTTTTCGACCAACTGATAGCTGGCGTTGGTATTTTGATAATGAATATGATAGTTTAATGCTTGAAATTTCATCAGAAATATTATTTCGATGTAATTACGCAAGTAAAATATTCATACCAGATGTTTTTGGTGAATTCCCTTTTTCTGTCGATGATGCAACAGCTTACTATCTGTTTTATGATAGCTGCCAACCTTTACTTTTAAGCGATTCCAAAAAAATTGAATTATCTATTAATGCAGTGGTTGCCTCTAATTTTTTAAAACCACAAATGCCTAAAAGTTGGTATTTCTCTCAACAACCTCGACTTTATAAACCAAAAGTTGCAGATATTGTGGAAGTGAATCTACAAGAAACTGGTCAAAAAATCAATTTGTTGGTCGTTGAGGCTGGTGAAAACGCTTCTCTGTGTGTTGTTGCCCAACGAACGTTCGTCGCTATGAACAAAACTTTCTATTTTTCCGAAGCGATTAAAGTGATGAACGACAGATTAGCTTTAGTTAACTCAATAGTAAAAAAAGAAAATTCAGCAGTTTCTGAGAATGAGGAATTAGCATTAAAAGCTATTTCTTAATTAATAGAATTTTATTCTAAATGAGTAGCAAGTCCCTACTCATTTATTAATCTACTCTTTTTAACTTAACTGTTACATTTAATAAGATCATTTTACTTTCAATTTGATATTATCCAGAAAAGTTTATATGGTTTTTTTGACGCTTCAAACGTAATATCATTTCAGCTGAAAAATGACCTTGTTTAGCTGCTTTTTCAAGTAAATCAATTCCTATATCATACAATGTTTCATGTTCAATAAACATAGAACCTATTTCGTACTGGGCATCCATATCACCATTATTTAATGCGCGTTGTAATTGAGGATCTTGTCTTAGTATATTTAAAGCAGTACAACTTCCCTGTGTATATTCATATTGTTCATCGAAACAGTATCTTTGATGCCAATAGATTGCTTTGTCATAATTTTTAATTACATAATCGCCTTTCATATACATTTCGGATAATGTTTGTTTAGATGAAAAACTACCTGCATTTGCGGCTGCTTCTAACCAATAAATTTTTTGTTCAAGGTTTGAATCATAGTCATACTTGGAAGAAATCTTTTCCAGGATTCTAGGACTTTTAACATAATTAAGGAATAATTTAGGATTATTATCAGCAACATATGAATAGAAATAAATTGCAGTTAAATCCTTGTTATGTGATTCACACCATTTAGCAATAGCTATGGCGATTTCAGGATCAGGTGTATCTTTATCAAATTTTTCTAATAAAGGGTAAAGATCACTTCTTCTTGAAAGATCGCGCCGCAGTTTATATATTTCACATGCACGTGAAGAAGATAATGAGCAAGCTTGATTAAAATACATTAAGGCTTGATTTAGCTTTGTTTCGTTAACATAATGTTGGCTCAAATATAGTAAGGATTTTATATCGCCTCGGGAAGCATTCTCATGAATATCTTCTAAGCTCTTTTTATCAATTACTTTGTTTTTATATTTATAATCCTCTTCACTAAAATTGTGTTTATCATCTAAAAAAAACTCAATTTGTTCTTCAATTTTAGCATAAGCTATCAAATAGGATAAAGATTGATCATTAATATCTCTTGCATTAGCAAATTGCTGCAATGCGTTTATTGGATCAATATTTTGAGCGGTAAGATAGTCTTGTCCAATTAAAAACGATACATATTGATTAATATTTATCTTATTATCTTTTTTTAAACGGTTGATTAAATTTATGATATAGCTGTATGGGATTTTATCGGAATCTTTTAAATCTATTAATAATCGGACAGCGTTTAAATCACCATTCAGGATTGCTATTCGAATTAGTGATAATCCTTTATCTACTAATTTAGGTTTAATAAAATAATTTATGTCTGCAAAATCTACTTTTTTACATCTATATGCTAAGGAATCATTATATTCTTTCTCCTCATCATAATCGTTATAATAGATATTTTCGGTTAGAATAAAATTATCATACCAACTAGATATTAAATCATGAATTTTATAGAGTTTATAACAATCTTTTGGATTAAAATTATGAGCTAATTCAATATAGTTCATTCCTAAACTTGTAAGATAGGTTAGATGGGTTGAATTACCTTCTGCTAATTCTTTAATAACTTTTCCTTCTTTACCGTTCTTTATATCATCAAATACCATTTTATAATGATCTAACGAAAGAGCAGATGTAGAGAGTAATCCTAAAAGGATAAATAATATTGTTTTTCCTAACATCCATTGTGACCTAATATTAATCTTGTAATTTTAATAAATTAAATCCATTATCTATTGATCATGTTTATAATTCTAGCTTTATTACTGTTTTTTCAGTTCTATCGTGATATCTCCTTTCGGGATACAACTACAGGTTAGAATATGTCTATCTTGATTAACCGCAGATTGAGTTAATGATTTTACCTTGCCTTTTTTTAATAACACTGAGCAGCGTCCACATACACCGACTCGACAAGAATTAGGCAGTGAAATATTATTTTGTTCGAGTTGTTCTAAAATTGTTTGTTGATTATTGCCAACAATTTTTTTATCTTCGAATGTGATTGTACAAGGTTGAGAGTCTTTTGTTGCTTGTTTAGGAAAGTTTTTTATGTAATTTTTAGCCGGTTGCCGCTCTAGTATCTCAATTTTATCACCAATAGATACGGTACCATGATTGCGAGCAATCATATTCATGCCAAAATCGAGTTTACCTTCTAAATCAGCTCTAAAGTAACTTAAAGTTCTTAAAGGTTCATTATTAGGTAATGCCATGGCTGAGTTGACATTGAATGTGGTTAATACACAACGGGTACAAGGTTTGACGATATCAAAAATAACGTCACCAATTTTGATAGTTTTCCATCCATCTTCAGCAAAAGGTAGTGCTCCTTTAATAATAATATTGCCACGAAATTGCCGAATATCTAATTTTTCAGGACATTGCTGTTCAAGATAATTAAATGACGCAAGATTCAATAACAAATATGGATAACCATCAGCAAAGCTAACTGGTACATCAGGATAGCGTTTAGTTCTTCGACTCAGTTGTTTACCGATCCACCGTAGCTGCACATCTTTTTGCAGAAATTGGCTAAAAAATTGATTAACTTTAATTGGCGCAATATGTGAGGTGAAGTGATTTCCCCAAACTTCGGTTGCTTCGTTACTCAGTGAAAACTCATTAAGATTAATCATTATTGACTTGTTAGTCGGTAACGAAACCTGTATTTGATTATCAATTATTACGGTTTTCAATTTTAAAAGTTCTGGATATTGCCGTGCTGTAATAAATGTTCCATCCGGTTCACTTATCATTAAAATACGGTCATATTCAAAACCACCATCAATACTCTTGGCATGCGTCAACTTAATACCATGCATTGATTTAATAGGATAGATAAAGAGGTGGTTAACGGTAATCATATAGTTAAGTATTTAATTAGTTATCGAAAATTATATAGCTAATTATTGGTAATTTATATATTTAAACACCGAATTAGACAAATTCTTCAATCATCAATCTTATAATCGTCGTTCAATTATATTTTGTATAGGATGATATTCAGCTTTTATAAAAGAAATATTGTGTTCACAAGGCGTATCATCCTCAAGATAGGTGACTTCCTCAAGTTTTAATAATGCGGTATTTTTTGGCACATTTAATGCGTTTTCAATCTTTTCATCATCGACATTTACTGCCATGATATTTTGAATGCGTTTTTTTACTTTTTTTCCTGTACTTTCTTCAATATAACCAAATTTAGATATCTCTAATTGACTAAATTGAAACTGATCAAATAAATTTGTCGGTATTAGGGTAAATTCGAGAGATACTGGAATATTATCAAAAAACATTAATCTTTCAATCTTATAAACAAAATCGCTTTTTTTTAATTTAAGTAAATTGGCCAATTCTTCACTAGGAACAGGAACAATACTTGCTGAGAGTACTTTTCTCGATCCCTTATAACCCTGTTTTTTAGCTTGATAATCGAAATGTGAAATAACATTGAATTTACCAGTTAAATTAATATTTCGTTCGGATGAACCAACATGTAATCCTGACTTTCTAACACGATAAACCAAACCCTCTTCTAATAAATGTCTTGTTGCTTCTCTAACTGTGGTACGGGTTACATCTAAAATCTTGGCAATATTAACTTCAGTATCAATTTTTTCACCGGTAGATAAGTTTTTCTCTTCAATTAGGTTAGTAATGTAATTGATAACTTTTAATTGTTTAATTGTTATGTTACCACTCATTTTTATTCCTCATTTTTTCGATTAGTCACCATTTTCATTTAATTAACTACAAATAGCAATATTTCAACTATATAAAACAGTGATCAGATTATTAAGTTGTTATTGATAGTCAATTTGCTTTATGCCCTGCAAATAAATTTAATCTTCTATTAAGTAGACCCAAAAATATGTCTATTCATAAAAATAATGACTAAAATGTGATTTAGTTAACACTTTGAATAAAAATATATATACATATTTTGTTTATTAAATATTATTGATTCACTACTTATATGAGTAGTCATATTAAATATGAGTGTATGTTTTATTTTTTAAGGAATTTTACTATGGATAAGAAACTATCATTGAGAGCTAAAATTCAAAGTTTTGGTGGATTTCTCACGGCTATGGTTATACCAAATATTGGCGCTTTCATGGCTTGGGGATTTATTACCGCACTTTTTATTCCTGCAGGTTGGTTACCTAACGAACAACTAGGCAGTTTAGTTAGTCCTATGATTACTTATATGTTACCGATGCTGGTAGGTTATACCGGTGGTGACATGGTTGGAGGTAAACGCGGTGCAATAATTGGTACTGTCGGTACCATGGGGATTGTCGTTGGTTCAGATATACCTATGTTATTAGGTGCAATGGCGATGGGACCTTTAGGGGGCTATTGCAGTAAGCAGCTGGATAAATTATTAGAAAATCGTTTACCTAATGGCTTTGAAAACATCATTCAAAATTTTGCATTAGGTTTCTTAGGAATGGGATTAGCAATTTTAGGTTATTATTTTATTGGCCCATTCATGCTATCTATCACCAATATCATTGCCGCCGCAATAGACGGATTATTGCAAACAGGCTATTTAGCTTCTCTTGCCTTACTAATTGAACCAACGAGGGTACTATTCCTAAATAATGCTATCGATCAGGCAATATTCTATCAGTTAGGGATGAAGGATGCTTTAGTTAACGGATCTTCGGTTTACTTCATGGTATTTGCCAGCCCAGGCCCTGGATTAGGACTACTATTAGCATTCTGCTTTTTCGGTAAAGGTATGAGTAAAAAATCAGCACCAGCAGCTACTATTATTCATTTCTTTGGTGGTATTCATGAAATGTATTTCCCATATGTTTATATGCGTCCTCTAATGATTTTCCCACTAATGTTAGGTTCGGCTGCGGGAATTATGGTTTTCTCACTTATGAATGCCGGATTAGTTGCCGGTGCAACACCAGGATCAATTTTTGCTTTCTTAGCACTTACACCTCCAGGCAAACATCTTGCAACAATATGTGGTATAGGTGCCGCTGCGGCAGTTTCATTTATTGGTTGTAGTTTGTTACTTAAAATCAGTCCAATCACTGAAAAAGATGAAGATTTCTCTAATTCAAAACAAGAAGTCATTAATACTAAAACAGAAGGAAGTAATAAAGCTTATTTAAAAGCCAAAGCTGACATTCAATTATCAAATCAATCTCATGAACAAGAACTTGATCTAAAAAACATTCAATTCATTGCTTTTGCTTGTGACGCTGGAGCGGGTTCAAGTGCGCTAGGTGCATCAAGATTCAAAAAACTCTTGAAGGAAAATGGTGTTGATAAAGAGATTATTGTGAAGCATTTTTCAATCGAAAATGTGCCGCAAGAAGCTGATCTTGTTGTTATTCAAGAACGTTTGGTTGAAAGAGCAAGCCATACAGTTAAACAACCAATTGTAAGTATTAAAAACTACATTGGAGATCCGAAATTAGATCAATTAATCAACGATATAAAACAAGCTCTCTCTTAATATGACCCTATTTAATTGAAAAAAGAATTTTATAACTTTTAATAAAGAGACAAAACATGAAAGCAGTGAAAATAACTGATATTAAAAAAACAGACATCATTGAGCTTCCTGAACCCTCACTCAATGATGGAAATGCAGTCGTTAAAATTGAATATGGTGGTATCTGTGGTTCAGATACCCACTTCTATCTGGGAATGCATCCCTCATTGAAGCCACCAACAAACTTTATTCAAGGCCATGAAGCGGTTGGAGTTATTACCAAAGTAAGTCCTAATACTAAAGGATTTTCAGTTGGTGATCACGTGGCAATCAATCCACTTGTTGGCTGTGGGGAATGTGTTAACTGTGTTAATGGACATCCTAATATTTGTCGTGTAAATCGCCGTGTAATGGGATTTAGATTAGATGGGACTTTAGCGCAATATATCACCATAGATCTTGATCATTTAGTCAAATTAGACAATAACATCGATCTTAAAATAGCCGCAACATTTGAACCTTTGGCGGTCGGTTACCATGCAGTTACGCTTCTAGAAAATATAGATTTAAATAATTATCCAATCATTATTACTGGTGGTGGCACTATCGGTGTAGTGACCGGCTTGGTTTTAAAACATCTTCATAATCTAAAACCAATTATCATTGAAACCAATCAAGCTCGAGTTAAATTACTTAATGAACTTGGTTTCACGGTGAAAAATAGTATCTCTGAAGTCGATATTTTAAATTCAAAAATTAGACCAATCATTTTTGAATGCTCGGGGGTTAGAAAGGTATTTGATGAAATTATTGATTCTCAACGAAAACCAGAATATTTAGTGCTTATCGCCCAATATGCTAAAGGAAATAGTGTAAATCTTCATGAATTACAATCATCAGAAATAACCGTTATTTCCAGTCATATGTATACACCGGAAGATCTGATTAATACGGCAAAATTATTAAATCGAAAAGAAGTTCAAACCGACTTATCCCAAATTATTTATGAAAAAGTATTTTCATTAGAAGATGCCGATAAAGCCTTTCAACAAGCTATATCGGGAAATCTTGATGGCAAACTTAAAGTGCTTATTAAATGTTGAGCTTGATTATGGAACAGAACTAGTGAGGAAATAATGAATATTGAACAGTTAAAAACTTCAGCAAAACAAGCCAGACGTGATATTGTCACTATGATATATCGTTCAGGGGCAGGTCACCCAGGTGGGGCATTATCAATAACCGATATCATGACCTACCTTTATCACAATGAAATTAATTTCAACCAAAGCCCGCGAGCTCGGCTAGTGATGAGTAAAGGTCACGCGGTTGCCATTCAGTACGCATTACTTAAACAATTAGGTTTTATTAAAGATGAAGAAATGAGTACTTTTCGTAATTTAAATTCTCGTCTGCAAGGGCATCCTAATATCAAAACGGTCCCACAACTTGATGCAAATACAGGTTTATTAGGCCAAGGTTTGTCAATTGCATTGGGAATGGCTGCCGCCAAAAAACTCAATAATGATCCTAATAAAGTTTATGCCATCATTGGTGATGGTGAAATGCATGAAGGACAAATTTGGGAAGCGCTACAACAAGCCGCTCACATGCAAATGGATAATTTAGTTGCGGTTATTGATTACAACAAATTATCGTCTCATGACGAGGTAAATTCAGTATGTAGATTAGAGCCATTGGCTGACAAATTACGAGTTTTTGGTTGGCACGTAATTGAATTAACCGACGGTAATGATATGCAACAAGTTGTCGATGGTTTTGCTTTGGCGCGTCATTATAAAGGAAAACCGATAGCTATTTTAGCACACACCATTAAAGGGAAAGGGGTTAGTTTTATGGAAAATAATGGTGATTGGCATTCTAAAACACCAACTGATGTCGAATATAAACAAGCTATGGAGGATTTACAATGACAGAAATGAAAGCACCTCGAGATGCAATTGGTAAAGCGTTAATTCAATTAGCAGAAAACAATTTCCCAATTACTGTTATTGATTGTGATTTAGCTAGTTCAACTCGTGCAGATCAGTTTGCAAAAAATTACCCAGAACGTTTTTTTGAAATGGGTATTGCTGAGGCTTCATCATTAAGTTTTGCCACGGGTCAATCATTCGAAGGATTAATTCCGTTCTTTATCGATTTTGCTATTTTTGCAACCGGAACAGTATGGACTCAGCTGCGTCAATCTTGTTATGCAAATGCCAATATTAAAATAGTTGGAACTCACCCAGGTGTTGATGGTGGATTTGATGGTGCCTCACATCATGCTCTAGAAGATATTGCGTTAACAAGAGTTTTACCTAATCTAACCGTTTTATCGCCTGCTGATGCCGATGAAGTTTACCAAGCTTTTGAACAAGCGGCTAAAATTAATGGTCCAGTTTACATTAGAGTTGCACGTGAACCAATGCCAGTTCGGGATAAAACAATCGTTCCTCGAGTCAATGACATTGATGCGGTTATTGATGAAGGAAATGATTTTGCCATCATCTTCGAAGGGGCAAGTTACGAACAAGCTAATGACGGTTATCAAAAATTATCCGCACTTGGTCATAAAGGTAAACTTATACATTTAGCTTGTATTAAACCATTTAATGAGGAAAAATTTAAATCCTTATGTCAACAGGTTAATGTCATTATAACTGTTGAAAACCATAGTATTAATGGTGGAGTTGGTGGATTAATTGCCGAGCAAAGTATGCAAAATGGTATTTTAAAACCACTCATAAGGATAGGCGTTTGTGATACGTTTACCGAATCAGGAAAAAGTAGTCAATTAAAAGATAAATATGGCATTAGTGGTCAAAATATTTGTGACCAATTTTTGCAGGTTTTATCTTAAAATAAATAATGGTTACAAGTGGTAGCTTGTAACCATTTTAAAGTTAGAAATTAATAATAAGTAATACAAGAGTAAAGGTTAAAATATGTCTAAACAGTTACATCCTATTTTTGAGCAGCATTGGCAATTTAGTAAAGAAAATTTGGATTGGAAAAGTGCGATTCAAATAGTTGGAAATTCATTAATCGAAAACAATCACATCGAACAAAGATATATCACATCTATTATTGATAATGTTAATGAAATTGGTGCTTACTTTATTATTGCAGATGGCTTTGCCTTACCTCATGCTCGTTCTGAAAATGGTGTAATTTGTGATGATACAAAGTTTTCTTTATTAAAATGCACTCATCCAGTTATTTTTCCTGACGGTGAAAAAATATCTTTGCTTATTATGTTAGCTGCATCAGACAATAATAAGCATATTGATGCGATGTCTGATCTCATCGAATGGCTGGATGAAGACGATCGACTTGATAATTTAATCAAAGTTGATAACGTAGATGATTTTGAATGTTTATTATTTAAATAATCATAAAAACACATCTAAACAAGTTCTTGGTAACTAATATCAATAATATAATAAAACGTTTTACCGTTTGGTGTGATAACTGATATTTCATCATCAATCTTATGACCAATCAAAGCTCTGGCAACAGGGCTATTGATGGATATCCAATTTCTCTTCGGATCGAATTCATCGGTACCGACGATTCGATAAATATGTAATTTTCCTGAATCATCTTCTAATTTTACCCATGCGCCAAAAAAAACCTTACCCTCTTGACGCGGATCAGGATCGACAATTTTTAAGATCTCTAAGCGTTTAGTCAAGAATCGTACACGTCTATCAATTTCTCTTAGTCGTCTTTTTCCATAGATATATTCGGCATTCTCACTACGATCGCCGAGTGCGGCCGCATCAGATACAGCTTGGGTTACTCTTGGTCTTTCTTCTTTCCATAAATATTTCAGTTCACGATCGAGTGCCAAGTAGCCTTCTCTTGTTATATAATTAGCTTTTTGCATGATGAATTTAAATTCCGTTAATCGACAAGATATACAGAGATACCATGATAAATAATCAAATTAGCCATATTATAGCGGGTGAATTAACCGTAAAACCAGAACAAGTTTTAGCTGCCATACAATTATTAGATGATGGTAGTACCGTCCCCTTTATTGCTCGCTATCGTAAAGAGGTAACCGGTGGATTGGATGATACCCAATTACGTACCTTAGATAGTCGTTTAAGTTATCTTCGAGAACTAGAGGATCGAAAACAGACGATTTTAAAATCAATTGAGGAACAAGGAAAATTAACCCCCGAATTAAACCAAAAAATTACCAATACCCTTAGTAAAACCGAATTAGAAGATCTCTATCTTCCTTATAAACCAAAACGTCGCACACGCGGACAAATAGCTATAGAAGCAGGTCTTGAGCCACTTGCTGATGATTTATGGCAACGACCAGATCTCAAGCCAGAGGCAGAAGCTGAAAAATATATTGATTCAGAAAAAGGCGTAGCTGATACTAAATCAGCATTAGATGGTGCGCGTTATATTTTAATGGAGCGCTTTGCCGAAGACGCTGCTTTACTAGCCAAAGTTCGTCATTATCTTTGGAATAATGCCCACCTTGTTTCTCAAGTTATAACCGGTAAAGAGGAAGAAGGCGCTAAATTTAGAGATTATTTTGCCCAAAGTGAACTTATTTCCAAAGTACCATCACATCGAGCTTTAGCGATGTTCCGTGGTCGAAATGAAGGATTTTTACAACTATCATTAAATGCGGATCCACAGTTCGAAGAAGCACCTAAAGAGAGTTATTGCGAGCAGATTATTACTGAACACCTAGGCGTGCGCTTCAACGATCAGCCAGCTGATAAGTGGCGAAAAGCAGTGATCAACTGGACATGGCGCATTAAAATCCTAATGCACATGGAAACCGAATTAATGACCACATTGCGAGAACGAGCCGAAGAAGAAGCTATTAATGTTTTTGCCGCTAATCTACACGATATGTTAATGGCGGCACCAGCTGGAATGAAGGTCACCATGGGGATGGACCCTGGTTTGCGAACTGGTGTTAAAATTGCCGTTGTTGATGCGACAGGTAAATTAGTCGCAACAGAAACTATCTATCCACATACCGGTCAGGCGGACAAAGCAGCAATGATGGTTGCAGCACTTTGTATAAAATATCAAGTTGAACTTGTCGCGATCGGTAATGGTACTGCTTCACGTGAGACAGAACGCTTTTATCTTGACGTCCAGAAAAAATACCCTGAAGTAAAAGGACAAAAAGTGATCGTAAGTGAAGCAGGAGCTTCAGTTTATTCTGCCTCAGAACTTGCGGCACAAGAGTTTCCTGATCTCGACGTATCAATCCGTGGTGCGGTTTCCATTGCGCGACGTTTGCAAGATCCATTAGCTGAATTAGTTAAAATTGATCCAAAATCGATAGGTGTTGGTCAATATCAACATGATGTAAGCCAAACTCAACTTGCGAAAAAACTTGATGCGGTGGTTGAAGATGGGGTTAATGCGGTAGGTGTTAATTTAAATACCGCTTCAATGATGCTACTTGCACGTATTGCCGGTCTTAATAAGGTTATTGCTCAAAATATTGTCGATTGGCGTAACGAAAACGGTAAATTTGCCGATAGAAAACAATTATTAAAAGTGCCACGATTAGGGCCTAAAGCCTTTGAACAATGTGCCGGTTTTTTAAGAATTATGGAAGGTACTAACCCACTTGATGCATCGGCTGTTCATCCTGAAGCTTACCCTGTGGTTGAGCGAATTTTAGCTAAAAACCATAAATCTTTAAAAGATATTTTAGGGGATTCAAACTATCTAAAATCATTAAAAGCGGTTGATTATGTCGATGACCATTTTGGTGTGCCGACAGTAACGGATATTATCAAAGAATTAGATAAACCAGGGCGAGATCCTCGGCCTGAATTTAAAACCGCACAATTTGCCGATAATATTGAAACAATGGAAGATTTAAAAATTGGTATGATTATGGAAGGAGCAGTAACTAATGTAACTAATTTTGGCGCTTTTGTCGATATTGGTGTGCATCAAGACGGTCTGGTTCATATCTCGGCGTTATCCAATAAATTTGTAGATGATCCGCGAACTATAGTTAAAACAGGTGACATTGTAAAAGTAAAAGTGATAGAAGTTGATATCCCTCGAAAACGTATCGCTTTATCAATGCGTTTAGATGACACGACCTCTACAAAAGTGGATAATAAATCAGTAAATGTATCATCTAATAGTAAACATCGTCCGGCTACAGCGGCAACTAATAGCGCAATGGGTAATGCCTTTGCCGCGGCATTTAAAAAAAATAAATAGATTTATAGTAATATTAAAGGGGGGACTCCCCCTTATTTTATTAATGTAAACCAATATAACGTGTAAAATGAAATTTAATATTTTTAATTGTTGGTTCCTATTAATAATGTATAAAATAATCTCTTTTTTTATTTCCCTCTTAAAGATAATTAATATATAATTAGAACTACTATTGATTTTATATCAATTTACACTCGTATTAAATTTACTTTTAATCATATCTTTTTAGCTTTTCAAAATATTTATCTGATGTTCTTATTTTAAATTTTTTAGAATTTAGGATGTTACGATTTAAGTCTCAAACAAAAGTAATTTTGTTCAAACTGTACCTTGGATGATTTTCAGTAAGCGGATTTTTGTCGTCTTAGCACTGATATTAGCGGGTAGCAATTTTTTATCTTTCTATAAAAATTGTTAATTCAATAATACTTCAAATCAATAATCTTATTCGGATCGGCGGAGAAGTTTATGCATAGAGGAGTAGCGATGAACAATTGTGTAGTTTTTTTTAGAAAATTGTCTTTAATACTATTATTAAACCTATCAAAACCGATGTTATTTTTATTGGTACTATCGATTTCTGTAAATAATGGGTTAGCAATTTTGCCGTCATCCGTGATCACGCAAATGTATATTATTGGTAATGCGCCGGAGATTTCAGAGTCAGGCGGCACAAAAGCACTTAATGGTATTAAAGTAAAATTAAATGTACCAAACAGTGATCCTTTAGTTATTACCCCTGGTTCATCTAATCAAATATCTGTTGCCTTTGATACTTCACCAAGTATGTATTCATTTGATGTTGATTTTTCGAGTATGACTAATGATGATATTATTGATATTGATGGTGATTATTTGGGAAGTAGCAATAATTTTAAAGTGGAGAGTATAACAGCAGAATGGCGTGATAGTAATAATAATATAATTCCTTCTGATTCAACAGCTGCATTAGGTAGTAATATCTGTAATTCAGCCTCTTATAAAGGTGATTCAACACTAAAGCTTACTATTAGTATTTCTGCTAAAACTCAGTATGGTGTTCCGACTGAATCTCAGCCTAAAGAAGTTTCTAAAACATTTACCGTAAAAGCTAACGATGGTATTTGTTATATAAGACCTGGCGTTTTAGCAGTTAACACCCTTTATCCAACTGGCTGGCCGGAAGGCGATAATAATGCATGGTGGGGGAGTAATGTTGTTAATCGAGCGGATCCTTATGATCCGAATCAATTTGTTAAAGGTACTGGTTTTATAGCCTCGGCTGTTGATGCTTCCGGTAATCATTTCCCAAGTACTGCATTTCCATATGCTCGCTTCAGAATTGTGCCAGTTAATTCGATATCACAATATACTTACAAAATACTTAAAAATCCAAATTCATCCCTAAAAAATGTACCACGCAGTTCGGTTGCAGACTCAAAAAGTGAATTTATTTTTACTAATAATGTCCCTAGTAAAGGAGATAAATTTGTAATTCAACTTACCAACACGCAAACAAACGCAACCTTCTTTTATCAATTCTCAATACAACATTGGTTTTATGTACATACAGGCAATCTTGGCTTCATCTCTTTCTATGATGCGGAATCTTTATGCCGAAACAGTGGTGATCGCTTACCAACGCGAGCAGAACTGACTAATTCACCTCTTGCTTATGATAATAACACTAATACCCAATGGTATCTCCAAGGAAATGGATATAAACGTGCTATTGGCAATAGCTTAATGGGAGAGTGGGGTAAAATTTTCTATTATGCACCAATAAATGGTGACTTGCGCGATATGATGGCTGGTATCAGTGATTCTGATTACGAAAAATTATTTAATTATGATTTTTATTTCACCAATGAATTGACTTCTGTGGTTGACTCCGATGGATTTATCCATCGTTATAGTGTAGGAAATGCTGAGGGTAATGTCATTGTCGAACCAGATAGTGCCTATACCATGTGTACCAAATATTAATTAAAATTGATGACTTGCTGAAGTTGGTAAAAAAATATTGCCATCTTCCAGCAAGTTTATTTTGTCAGGGGTGATAATTATGCTTATCAGTCGTTTCGTATTGATTAAAGATAATTATTTTTGCATTTGCAATATGATTAGCATCACAATTACCGGTTAGCAAATACCTGTAAATAATCCGACCTTATAATTAATGTGGCTATAAAGATATTATAGATAGATACTCGGCAAAGTAATATTTTGCAATCCATAATGTTTTAATTCAGCAGCAAAAGATTCGATTTGCTGTTGTGTTGCCGCTGGCCATGTTTTGGCTATGCCATGTACACCATGATTATGAAAAGCATTAATTCTGACTTTAATTTGTGGGTTGAGTATTATTAAAAAATCAGCAAGTTGTTTAGCACTGTTTTGCAAATCAGTATGCTCAGGAATCACTAAAAATCGGACTTCATGCAGTTTTCCTATTTGGGCTAGATATTCAATGGTTTGTTTGACGCGATCATTATCCCGACCAGTAAGTTTTTTATGCACTTGAGTATCCCAAGCTTTCAGATCGATCATCGCACCATCCATTACTCTTTCAACTTTTTGCCAGCCAGTTTTAGCTAAATAACCATTACTATCAATAAAACAAGTCAGGTGTTTTAAATCTTCTGCTTGTTTTATCGCTTGAAATAGCTTTTCAATAAAAGGTAATTGTAATGTTGCTTCACCACCGCTAATTGTAATGCCATTGAGAAAAGGTAAGTATTTACGAATTTCGAGTAGAATATCTTCAATATTGTAGTTATAGGTCATTGGTGTGGATTGATAATTACAGGTATTAATACAGTTATCACATTGCTGGCAATTTGAAGATTGCCAAATCACTTTGTTATTGATAAATGTTAACGCTTGATGTGGACAGGTAGTAACGCAATCCCCACAATCCTTACACCGTGAAATGGTATAAGGATTATGGCAATTTGAACATTTGAAATTACAGCCTTGTAAAAAGATGACTAACCGGTTTCCCGGTCCATCAACACAAGAAAAGGGTAACAGTTTATTAACGATTGCCCATGACTTGTTCATGACTGATTACCCGAGGTGTTCGGCATAAGTAGCTGTTATTTTCAGTATCTTCGGCCGCTTCACTACCTAAAAAGGTGGTATTAATTCGCGATCCCTCTTGTTTGTATTTTTTGATATCTGATAATCTCACCATATATCCAGTTACACGTACCAGATCATTACCACTTATATTAGCGGTAAATTCACGGAAACCAAATTTGAATGCTGCCTTACAAATCTGTACTAAGGCTAGAGGATTGTTTTTTATTGTTTCATCAACCGTTAAAATATCACTAATACCAGAGGTATAATATTTATGGTGTTTAAATAGTGCCATAATATGAGTAACTGGATCCGGTTCATGTCCATAAGGAATACGTAAACCTGGCGTAGCGCCTCTATCTGAACTGATGCCAGATTGAGCATGTAACATTGCTTTACCTTGCCATGCATGCTTAATTTTATGGTTATCAATAAAGTCGGCTAATTGTTGAGAAATAGTGGTGGCCAGTTGATTAGCATCTTCATCGACGCCATAACGACCGGCTAAGCTAGATTTTTCTTGTAGAATATTGACTGCTTCAGCCATGGCATAAATACCGAACATTGGCGCGAATCGGGTTGCGTCAATTAATCCTTCTTTAACTAAAAAGCTATTTTGGAAGAAATTCGATTTCTCATAAAGAAATTCCGATCTTGCTTTGATTAAATTCAATTGCAATTGGCAATAATAAGGTAGGGTATTTTGTAAAAAATCGCTGATGTTGTTACTTTTTAATGCGACTTCTTTCAAATTGATTCTAGATAACGTGCTACCACCACCAGCAATAGGTAAAGAGTTATAACAGCTCACCACCCCATAACCTTTCTCATCAAAATCTTTTTTAATCATCATATTATTCGCAATATGTGGTTTGGCAGTGTGACAAATGTTCTCAATTGCAATATTAAGTAAAGATTCTGGCGTAATATTTTCGTCGTAAATAAAGGTTAAATTAGGTGCAACTTGTTTAAGTTCACGATCGACACGTAATATAACCCGACAGATCACATTATCGGTTGGACCAATGTTGGCATGCATAAAGGCATCAGGAAGATTACGATCTAACATAATCCAAAAACGCTTTAATCGTGGATAGAGCTCCTCTTCTGTTAAATTGCCAACATAAGGAAGTAATACTTGATCTAAACAGCCTAAATAAACTGGTATACCAGTGACAGAAGGAACATGATGATAAGCAATGGTTAGCATATTTAATGCATCATCAAAGTTTTTTGCTGGTTCAAGTTCTAAATATTCCGATCCTTGCTTAAGGAATTTAGTATAATCCGGTAATACATAACGAGGTTTATATGGAGCATGGCCTTCATACATATCACAAATCACTCGCTCATTAAGGGCATTTTGTGTTTCACTATCTAAATCAACATACGGTAAATTGTTTTCAGCTGCTAACGCGAGAAGGTTGGCTTTTTGTTTTGGTGACAAATTGGGGTCGGTCACAATTTCGTAACAATTTTTTTGAAATTCTGTCATGTTCATAAATACCTCTGTATAATGCTGAAAGCGAAATTAAATCTTGATAGCTATTTGTTAGCACTGAAAATCATTATCATTAGTGCTATTTAGGTTCTATATTTCTTCGTTAGAACCACTATTGTTCTAAAATAAAATTCGTTGGTTCATAATCTGCTGCATTGATTGGTGAATGCGCTTCAAAATATTGTTTTATCACATCGGCGTCTCGGTAACCGGTATCCACATAAGTTGGTAACCTATTGGTAGCAGGATAACCATCTCCACCAGCCGCTAAATAATCTAATGTCGTAATGCGATAAGATTTTTGCATATCAATTGGCTCATTATTAATTTTGATATCACTAATCGTATCGCCGGTTTTGGTTAATGTGATATTTTTTAAATGAGTATAGCCACCTGAACCCTGTTTTTTACTTAAGGCAACTTTAAGATACTCCACCAATTCATGACCAGTTAAATCAAAATAGACAACACTATTACCAAAAGGCTCAACTTTTAAAATATCACGATAAGTAATATCGCCTTCGATAAGTGAATCTCGAATCATACCGCCAGCCATAATACCGACATCAGCATTGGTTTTTTCAATCAAGGCACTAAGTAGTAATTGACCCATGTTACTTTGTTGATATCTTACTACGTTACGTTCACCTTCTAAACGTCCAATTAATTCACCCGTTTTAGTGAGCAATTGCTGTTTACCTTGCTCCTGATAAGGTCTTAGAGTTTCCAACAAATTTTGGTTTTGTTGGATCTCACTGGTGTAATATTCAAGACGTTTAGTTCCATTACCATTATCCACTTCTTTTTTCAGATTGATTGGAATTAATTGATAATTTTGTAGAGTAATTTTACCGTTTAAAAAGACAAAATCGGCACGACCAATGTATTTCCCCCATTCATGGGCTTGAACAATCCAAGTGCCATTTTGTTGATCTGGCGCACATGGCGTGCCCGGTACGTAATCGGTAATAAGTTTATTAGGGCTAGCCATACAAACAGGGTTTTGTGAGTGACCACCTACAATCATATTTAACTCGCCCGGTTTTAATCCTCGTGCTAATGCCACATCACCCGGCGCCATTGAACCATGCTCACCATTTTCATAATGTCCCATATGCGTCACCGCAATAATCATATCAGGGTGTTCATTACTTTTAATTTGACTGATGACTTTTTCCGCTTCTGGCAAGGTTTTACGAAACTCAATACCCTCAGTATTTTTGGGTGAAGTAAGCAAAATGGTATCATCAGTAGTTAAACCAAACACTGCTACTCTAATGCCATTTAAATCAAACATCTTATAGGCATCAAAGACACGATTGTCGGTATTTTTGAAGTAAGTATTTGCTGATAAAAATGGAAAGCGAGCCCATTTTTGTTGTTCACGGATAACGGTTAAAGGATGGTCAAACTCATGGTTACCAACCGCCATGGCGTCATAGCCAATATCGTTCATACCGATAAAATCGGGTTTAGCTTGTAATACATCGGATTCAGGGACGCCCGTATTAATGTCACCACCAGAAAGTAGCAGTAATTTTCCGCCTTTTTCTGCGACTTCTTTTCTTATTTGATCAACCACTGTTTTTTGAGCAGCTAAACCATACTCGCCAATATCATTTTGCCAAAAACGGCCATGATGGTCATTAGTATGCAAAATAGTAAACGAGTAGGGTTTGTTTTTCTCCCAAGTAACTGCGGTAGACTGCTTGGTGGTATCTGCGGCAAATGAATTTACCGAAAACAGAATGGAAATAACAAGTAGTGACAGTTTTTTATTCAAATTAAAACGATACATGGCGTCTTCTAAATCCTTATTTATTAGAACTATTCCGTAATTACTTTATAGATTAATTGCGGTTGTTTAGCACTATCACTGATCTCAATATTGTCATACAATTTTTGTTTAATTGCATCAATTTGATCACTGCTTGCGTGAATAGTTAATAGTGCTTCGCCCACTGCAACTTTATCACCCACTTTTTTATGTAAAACGATACCTACAGCAGGATCAATAATATCTTCTTTAGTTGCTCGTCCTGCACCTAATTGCATCGCAGCAATACCAATTTGGTCGGCAATAATGCGTGATACATAACCTGATTTTTGTGCTGGTAGATCGATTTGATAACGTGCATTGGCCAATTTTTCAGGATGATCAACGACTGAACTATCGCCACCTTGAGCTTCAATTAGTGTTTTGAATTTCTTTATCGCTTTACCATTTTTAATCACTTCTTGCAGTTTTTCTCTTGCTTCATCTAATGTTTTAGCTTTATTGGCTAACACAACCATTTGACTACCAAGGGTTAAAACTAACTCCGTTAAGTCAGCAGGACCATGACCATTTAGGGTATCAATGGCTTCTTTAACTTCTAAGGCATTACCAATGGCATAACCTAACGGTTGTGACATGTCTGAGATAATCGCCATGGTTCGTCGGCCAATTTGATTACCAATGTTAACCATTTCATGCGCCAATTTTTCAGAATCTTCCATTGTTTTCATTAAAGCACCGTCACCGGTTTTAACATCCAACACAATAGCATCAGCGCCAGCAGCCAGTTTTTTACTCATAATTGAGCTAGCGATCAGTGGAATAGAGTTAACCGTACCAGTTACATCACGTAATGAATAAAGCTTTTTATCAGCAGGAGTTAAGTTGCCGGATTGACCAATAACCGCAACACCTTTTTGGTTAACTTGATCAATAAATTCTTGTTTGCCTAATTCGATTTTAAAGCCGGGAATTGTTTCAAACTTATCTGTTGTTCCACCTGTATGACCTAATCCACGACCTGACATTTTAGCAACCGGAATATCTAAAGCAGCAACTAATGGTGCTAACACTAAAGTGGTTGTATCACCTACACCACCTGTTGAATGTTTATCGACTTTAATACCTTTAATTGATGAAAGATCAACGGTATCGCCTGAATACATCATCGCACTGGTTAAATCAGCACACTCTTTTGATGTCATACCTTGGTAATAAATCGCCATAAGCAAAGCACTGACTTGATAGTCAGGAATCGTACCATTAGTATAATTAGTAATAAAAAATTGAATTTCTTCAGTGGTTAACGCATGGCCATCACGTTTTTTTTCAATAATATCTACAAATCTCATTACACTTCTCTCTTAATATCAATAAATCAAATTAGGATTATATTCTTCTCATCCACGATTTGGATTGGTAATAACGCTGATGTTAGCCAACTATATTATCAATCACTTTTATTATTTGCTTATTAGTTTTCCAATTCATTCTGTTAATTTATTTTCTAAATACACTTTTTAATTAGTTGAATTACATTACCCATCAATAAAACTAATCTAAATCACTTGGTGAAAATGAGAAAGGTAATAATTCACCGACAGTGGTTTCTTGAATTTTGCCGTGCATATTGGTTAAAATCACCGGCATATCTTTAGCACAAAATTCACTGATAACTTGACGACAAGCCCCACAAGGTGAAATTGGTCCCTCTGTATCACCAATTACCACTAATTTTTTGAATTTTGTTTTCCCTTCTGATACAGCTTTAAAAATCGCCGTTCGTTCAGCACAGTTAGCAAGTCCATAAGAGGCATTTTCAATATTGCATCCTAAAATAACTTCATCATCTTCGGTAATTAACACAGCACCGACTTGAAATTTAGAATAGGGCACATAAGCCTTTGAGCGAGCTGTTTTAGCAAGTTCGATTAGTTTATCAATTTTCATAATTATAATCCTTGTAGTCTTCAATCTCTTATTAGTTTTTAGGTTGCGATTTGCTAGGTGCTTGTAAATTAAGTTGATAGAAACCAAAACCTAACTTATCTTTCTCAATAAATTTAGTAGGATACAATGAATGGCTTTCAATATAAGCTTTAGCTTCCTCCGTTGGTGAAGATTCAAAGCGGATATCCAAATTCGTCTGGCTACTAATCGGCGCAATTCGCCAGTTATTGTCAACTGTTACCTTCACTTCACCTTGTTTTCTAGTGTGATTAGTTATGTAAGCTGAAAGAATAACTCTTAAATCATCAGGTGAATTAAATTTAACATTTTTTCCACCGGTACCAGGAAATGCGCCGGTATAAGCACGATAGTTATTGGTAGCAATTAAAAATGCTTGATTTGGATCAATGGGTTTTTGTTGATAAGTTAAGTTTACAATACGTTCTGAGTCAGGATTAATTAACTGACAATTACCATCGTAACGTGCTGGTTTAGTGATATCAATTTGATAATTCACTCCGTCGATAGTGTCAAAATTATAAGTTCTAAATTTATCCCAATTAATCAGATATTGTGGTTGTGGCGAATTGATATCTATTTGATTATAAACACCGGCAGAACATTCTAGCCACTCTTTAACTTCTTTTCCGGTAATTTCAATGGCTGAAAGAATATTCGGATAAAGATAGATATCGGCTGCGTTTCTAAAGGTTAAATCACCTTTTTTTACATCCACATATGCTGTAGGATCATTTTTACGACCACCAGCTTTAAATGGTGCAATCGCTGACAAAATAGGTAAGCCATCCAGATCAGGATCACCTTGGACAAACTGTTGCACATAATCAATTTGCGCATCACTTATAATCTGCAAAGCAGAAGTATCTTCAACTAATGCTAGATAACTATTGATATCGGTTGATACCTTACCAATTGGCTTACCGACAAACTCTCGGGTACCTTCATGATCCTTTTTTAACACTTTAACAATGTTTTGATCGGCATCAACCAACGCTTTTTTATTTTTTACATCAAAGATTGGGCGGGCTTGTGATTTACCAGAAACGACTTTCCAATTAGCTTTATCACCTTCTATAACTAAATCGACCACGCCTAAATGGCTACCCCATTGCCCTGGCATCACCGCCGGTATATGGTTAATATTTCCGGTATTAATATCGGTATTCGGCAATGATTTAAAATCCTCGCTTGGAAATATGCCATGAGAATGGCCAAACATAATGGCATTAATCCCGTCAACTTGGCTTAAATAGTAAACCGAATTTTCGGCTAAAGCCTTATAAGGCTCGGCAGAAACGCCGGAATGGGGAATCGCAACTATAATATCAGCCCCTTGTTTTTTCATTTCAGGTACCAACTCTTTGGCGGTTTGCGTAATATCTTTAACTATTACTTTTCCTTCCAAATTAAGTTTATCCCATTGCATGATTTGTGGTGGAACAAAACCAATATAACCGATTTTAATAGTGTGTTTTTTACCGTCTCTATCAACAACCGGTTTATCTAAAATAATATATTGTCTGAAGAAAGGTTTATTCGTTTTGGCATCATAAACGTTGGCATTAACATAAGGAAAATTTGCCCCAGCCTGACTTTTTTGTAGAAAATCCAAACCAAAATTAAATTCATGATTACCGATATTACCGACTACATAATCCAGCGTATTAAGAGCTTTATAAACCGGATGGATCTCACCTTTGTTTAGTCCCTTATTCAAGGCATAATCGGCCATAGGGCTGCCTTGAATCAGATCACCGTTATCAACTAATACGCTATTTTTAACCTCTTGTCGTGCTTGATGAATTAAATTGGCTGTTTTAGTTAAACCAAAGGTATCAATATTCTGATCTTTAAAATAATCGAAATTCATCATATTACCGTGCAGATCAGTCGTTTCCATAATTCTTAAATCTACTGTTGCAGCTTGCAGTGTTCCAGAAATTAATAGGGGTAGTAGGCTTAACGTTAATCGGGTTTTATTCATTTTAATCTCCTATTTTTCTGCTTCAGTTAATCATTAACCTGTTGTGCTAATAACATTTGGTAATGTTTCAATCGTTCAATAATAGCGGGGTGATACTGCTCTTCGTTGATTGCTTGTTGTAAACACTGCTTATCGTTGGTGGTAAAAAAAGCCAAAACCTCATGTAATAAACGTGATTTTTCTTTGGATTCAATAAAAGCGGCATCAATGCCACAAAGAGTAATATCAAATAGTTCTAAGCGTGAAAAATGAAAAATTTGTTCGGCAAGTTGATACTCTTTTTCGATATCGGTACCAAAAATACCTGCATCATCAGTATTAAGGGTGATTCTTACCCCTTTATTATAAAGTTGTCGAATTGGGTGATTATGAATATCACCATGTAAATTATTGACTAAAATACGATTACTGGTGAGAGCTATTTCTAACGTGATTTCGTTATTAACTAATTGTTTAATCAAGCTATCATCTTCAATTGCCGCGATACCGTGCCCGATACGATTTGCACCATGTTTTAAAGCATGAATAATACTTTCAGCCGAATCAATTTCACCTGCATGGTAGGATTTTTTTAAATTTAATTTTTCAGCAAGTTGATGAGCTTTTTCAAAATCATCAAAATGCCCAGCTTTTTCATTGCCAGCAATATTAAATCCGGTAATAAATGGGTGAGGGTTATTTTCAATAAATCGCAGTGTATCGTAAACCACATCAGCACCAAGGTGCCGTACGCCAATGACATGGTACCTGACGGTAATATTATGCTCTTTTTGAACATCTATAATCGCTTTATCTATCTGATCAAGCGTTAGTTTAAATCGATTTTGATCCCAAATAATTTGCCCTCGGTTTTCAGTTGCACAGATATGATAAGGTGACAGAAACAGCTCGCAATAAATTAAGCCTTGCTTAGCATTTCGGCTCAAAAAATCATAGGTAATTAGGTAATAATCGTCAGGATGTTTCACAAAATTAGAGACAGTATCATATGTTTGGATAAATGAAACAAAATCGGATTCATCATAGTTATATCGACCATTTTTATACTCGGTTTCATCATATTCGCCGGCTCGATAACATAATGATTCAGGGAAAGTTAAATGATTTTTATCGGCTAGCTTTTTCGCCATAAAGGGAGTAATACTGCCTTCTACATGCTCATGAAGTATAACTTTAGGGATTATTTGCTTATTCATCGAGTTCTAATCTGTTTAAGTATATGCTTATAGGCACTTGTAAATTATTCATCAATCAGTAAGACTAAATTGATACAATAATTACAAGCATTTTATTCTACCTTGATAAAACACTTATTTTCCAGACATTTTGTGTGATTTATCGGTTTTCTGTGAGACTGATAACATTTTCGTCTAGTTAATAATTAGACAACTATTTTATAGTTGCCTAATCGGTGATTTTGCCAAATGAATTATTTTGGTTGATATATTTATTCTAATCTTGA
Source organism: Gilliamella apicola (assembly GCF_003202915.1). Taxonomy (GTDB): domain Bacteria; phylum Pseudomonadota; class Gammaproteobacteria; order Enterobacterales; family Orbaceae; genus Gilliamella; species Gilliamella apicola_Q. Next base: position 711,140 of record NZ_QGLP01000005.1, on the reverse strand, counting down.
TTCAATAGTTCAGGTCAAAAAACTCTTTGACCTGAATTTTATTTTAGTTAGTTGCTAGCGATTGCGTTTTTTTGCTCAGTAGTGTCATTTTGGAATATCAAGACAAAAATAACTGCTAGCACTAGTGAGTAACAAGCAAAGACTAGCCATACATTATGCCAATCAATTACACCAGTGTTTGAGGTGAATTTATCAACCACAATACCACTGATCATAGAACCTAAGTAAGCACCAATGCCATTAGTCATCGTCATAAATAAACCTTGAGCACTATTACGGATGTTAGGGGATACTGTTTTTTCAACATACATTGATCCAGAAATATTATAGAAGTCAAACGCACAACCATAAACAATCATCGATAGCAATAACAGTACGAAGCCGAATGGTGATGGATCGCCATAAGCAAATAGACCAAAACGTGCAACCCATGCCAACATACTGATTAACATCACATATTTAATACCAAGTTTCTTCATAAAAAATGGTACAAATAAGATAAATACTACTTCTGAAATTTGCGAAATTGATAATAAAACAGATGGGAATTTAACCACTAAGCTATCAGCGTACTCCGGTACTTTATCGAAGTCATGTAGAAATGGATTACCAAAAGTATTAGTAATTTGTAAAATTCCGCCTAATAATACCGCAAATAAAAAGAAGATGGCCATTTTAGGTTGTTTTAATAATACAAATGCATCTAAACCTAATGCACTTATAATAGACTTTTCTTTGCCATCATTTTTTGTAACTTCAATTAAAGGTAAGGTTAATGAATAGAGACTTAATAAAACTGAACTACCGGCAGCAATATAAAGTTGCAAATTACTTAGTTCTAACTGCATAAAACTAACTAACCACATTGCAACGATAAAACCGATAGTACCGAAGATTCGAATTGCCGGGAACTGTTCAATAACATCAAGTCCTTGTGATTCTAAACAAGAGTAAGAAATCGAATTAGAAATCGCAATAGTTGGCATGAAAGCAAGGCAATGAATAAGCATCACTAATACCATTAAAAATGGTGAAGTAATAGATGCCGCGATAAATAAGGTTACTGCACCAATCAAATGGCAAAGCACATATAAGCGGTTAGCAGGTATCCATCTATCAGCTACAATACCAAGCAGACTAGGCATAAATACTGAAGCAATCCCCATAGTACTATATACAGCGCCGACTTCAATACCGGTAAATTTTAATTTAATCATCATATAGGAGCCTAAAGTAATTAACCAACTCCCCCAGATAAAAAATTGTAAAAATAATATAACTTTCAGTTGTAGCTTGGTATTCATTTTGATTCCTTATTAAATGAGCTCTTTTCTAACCTATAAGATAAAAATTAATGAATAAATAAAATTTGTTATGACTATCAAGACGCTAGTTATAACGATAAGCACATTAACGGTTAAAATTGTTTAATAACAGCCAATGTAAAATTTATATATTTTTTAAATAAAAAAAATGGCAGAAATTCTGCCATTAATTTAATTTGAATTCAGTAATACCGACTCTAAAGCAACAGTAATCATCTCTTTAAATCCAAGCTGACGTTCCTCGGAAGACATCGCTTCACCTTTTCGAATATGATCCGATACGGTACAAATCGCCAACGCTTTGGCACCATATTCAGCTGCCACACCATAAATACCAGCCGCTTCCATTTCGACACCTAATATATTGTATTTTTCCATTGTATCGAAAAGATCAGGCTCGACGCTATAAAACAGATCAGCTGAAAAAATATTACCAACTTTGACATTCACATTTAATTGTTTCGCAGCATTAACTGCATTACAAACAAGACCAAAGTCAGCAATGGCGGCAAAATCATGATTTTTAAAACGCAAACGATTTACTTTTGAATCCGTACATGCGCCCATGCCAATAACCACATCACCCAGATTGACATTAGGGCTAATTGCGCCACATGAACCGATACGAATGATGTTTTTTACACCATAAAATTTAATCAATTCGGTTGTATAGATAGAACAAGATGGAATCCCCATACCATGCCCCATAACCGAAACTTGTTTACCTTTATAATGACCAGTAAAACCAAGCATCCCTCTAACATTAGTTACTTCTTTAGCATTATCTAAAAAAGTTTCGGCAATAAACTTAGCTCGTAATGGATCGCCGGGCATCAAAACCGTTTGAGCAAAAGCATCATCGGCGGCGTTAATATGTGGGGTAGGCATTTAACTCTCCTGATTAATTACTAAAAAACGTATTGAACATAACAAACCATTATTTGCTAATAAATGATTCGCCATAATCCATTGGTGACAAATCAAAATAATCGGCAACACTTTGCCCGATATCAGCAAATGTTTTACGATGACCAAGTGATCCCACCGGAACACTATTACCGTAAACTAAAACTGGAATATGTTCACGAGTATGATCCGTACCAGACCAAGTTGGATCACAACCATGATCAGCACTAATAATTAAAAGATCACCAGGTTCAATAAGCGCTAACATCTCAGGCAAACGGCTATCAAAATATTCTAACGCCGCAGCGTAACCAGCAACATCACGTCGATGACCATAAGATGAGTCAAAATCAACAAAATTGGTAAAAACAATCGTGTTATCTTTCGCTTGTTTGATTTCTTCTATTGATGCATTGAATAACGCTTCAATACCTGTTGCTTTAACTTTTTTGGTAATCCCCACTTCGGCATAAATATCGGCAATTTTACCAATTGATACAACCGTACCTTGTTTTTCATCAACCAATTTTTTAATCATTGTTGGCGCCGGTGGTTCGACAGCTAAATCGTGACGATTGCCAGTTCGGACAAATTCACCTGGTTTATTACCTAAAAATGGCCGAGCAATGACGCGGCCGATATTATAATCGCCTTTATTAAGCTCATCACGCGCAATTTCACAAACTTCATAAAGCTTATCTAGACCAAAAGTCTCTTCGTGGCAGGCAATTTGAAAAACTGAATCAGCAGAGGTATAAAAAATAGGTTTACCCGTAGCCATATGCTCAAGGCCAAGCTCATCAAGAATCACAGTCCCCGATGAATGGCAATCACCGAGATAGCCCGGCAACTTAGCACGTTTAACAATCTTATCTAATAATTCTTGAGGAAAGCTGTTAGTAGTATTAGTAAAATAACCCCAATCAAACAGCACTGGCACACCGGCGATCTCCCAATGACCTGATGGCGTATCTTTACCAGATGAAATTTCACTGGCATAACCATATGCACCAATAACATTACCTTCGGTAGTCATACCTTTTGGATATGCACCCGTAGATTCATAAGCGGCCTCGATCAAACCTAATTTTCCTAAATTAGGTAATTTTAATGGTCCTTGTCGACCATGATCTGCTTTGCCTAAAGCACAAGCTTCGGCAATATGGCCTAAAGTATCCGAACCTTCATCGCCATACTTTTTGGCATCTTCAGCACCGCCGATCCCGAAGGAATCGAGGATCATAATAAAAACTCTTTTCATAATTTCCTCTAAATCTCAACTACCATAAAATAGAGCTACCATCTTGAAGCATAAATTCATTTAAAACCGTGATCGATAACTTATTTCTCGAATTTTATAAAATAATAATAACGTTTACCATAAGGCTGAGTAAAATAGATTATAACTAAATTTATAAAAAAGATCGTTTGGGTAGCTATAATACATGATAAAAAAAAACAAAAAAGGGATTAGCTCATATTCATTGATTATTTGGCTAATCTTTTGACATTTTTATCACTAAATAATGAGTCAAGATAAGTAAAAAATAGTTTAATCCATAAAAGATCGTTTTGCATTGTGCTAAAATAGCAAATAAATAAACGACAATTGAATAAAGTATCTTATCAAAATTGATAACGCATTGATTTACTAATTTTAATTACTAAAAGTGCATAAAAAGCATCAAATAAAATTGGTTTAATCGAATTTAGAAGTATTTTTTATAAAAGGTAGTCATTAATGAACCAAAAAATTCCTAATACATTTGCTCTAGATGTTTGTGCCAACCGGGTCGAAACTGTCACAACTGTTGAACAACTAATGCAAGTTTGGAAAAACAATCTTGATAATCAACCTTTTATAATTATTGGACAAGGCAGTAATACATTATTTACTGAAAATTTTGCTGGTACAATCATTGTTAATCGAATTAAAGGACTAACCATAACCGAAACTGCGACTCACTGGCATTTAAAAGTGGGTGCCGGCGAATATTGGCATGATTTAGTTGCCAATACTATTAATCAGAACATCCCAGGCCTTGAAAACTTGGCTTTAATCCCCGGTTGTGTTGGTTCTGCACCAATTCAAAATATTGGCGCATATGGGGTTGAATTTCAAAAAGTGGCTGATTATGTTGAATTACTTGAATTTGCAACCGGTAAAATCATTAGTGTCACTGATGGTCAATATGGCTATCGTGAAAGCATCTTCAAACAAAAATATGCCAATGATTATGCAGTTGTTTATGTTGGTATCAAATTACCAAAACAGTGGAATCCAGTGCTAACTTATGGTGAATTAAGAAATTTTGATGCAAATAGCGTCACGCCTAAAATGATCTTTGATAAAGTGTGTGAAATTCGTCGAAGCAAATTGCCTGATCCTAATGTACTAGGTAATGGTGGAAGCTTCTTTAAAAATCCGATAGTCGACAAAAAACTTGCGGATAAACTACTTGAAAAATACCCAACAATGCCTATATATCCACAAACAGCAGATCAAATAAAATTAGCTGCCGGTTGGTTAATTGATCAGTGTGGTCTAAAAGGATACCAAATTGGTGGTGCAGCAGTGCACCAACAACAAGCTTTGGTATTAGTCAATAAAGATAATGCGACCGCGCAAGATGTTGTCGCATTAGCGCGTTATATCATCAATGCAGTATTGCAAAAGTTCTCGGTGCACCTATCGCCTGAAATTCGATTTATGGGAGCGACAGGTGAAATTGACGTGGATAAATTTTTATAAATACGTCCTAAAAACAACGAAATTACTTACAAACTTATGAAACATTCGTATTCATTTCCTATTTTATTAACGAGTTTACTATTTGTTACCATCGCTTTATCGGCACTCAATACACAAGTACCACTCTGGCTTGTGCGTGAAGAATTTTCGCTAGGGCAGATAGGCTTAGTTGGCTCAAGCTACTTTACAGGTAACTTAGTAGGTACCATCATGGCAAATTGGTTTATTAGCCGATTTAATGCCAGATTCACTTACACCTACAGTTGTATTATCTTTGCAATTGCGACTATTGGTTTAAGCTTCTCAATGGATTTTTACAGTTGGGCGATCTGGCGATTTTTCATTGGGATCGCTTGTGCTGTCACTTGGGTGGTGATTGAAAGTTGTATCTTAGTTACCGGTACGGTGCGTACCCGCGGCAAAATGTTGGCGGTCTATCTCACTACCTACTATTTAGGCACTGTATTAGGGCAAGCTCTGCTCCAATATTTTCCGCAAGAGGTACTCTATTTTGGTTTAGTGATTGCAGTATTAATGGGATTAGCCATCTTATTTATTTTGTTAACCCATTACAAATTACCAAAGAAGAAAAAAAGTAGTTTCAACATTATGCCAATGATAATGTATAAACCTTCTCGCGTTGGCTTGATTGGTTGTGCGATTGCCGGTATGTTAATTGGTTCACTGTATTCGTTAATGCCAGCCTACTATTCACATCTGGGCTACAGCGATAACCAAGTCGCCAATTGGATGGTATTACTAATACTCTCTGGTGTGATTGCCCAAATGCCGGCTAACTGGTGTGCAGATAGGTTTGGTCGCCGTATTGTATTGCTAGTTGAATCAGTTTTCATGATGATCGCTTGTGGCTTGCTGATATTTAACGTTTACGGTGTATTAGCCATTATTTTACTTGGTGCGACCATTTACACCATTTACCCAATCTCCATGGCGTGGGCTTGCTCGTGTGTTCGCAAACAAGAAATTGTATCCATGAACCAAGCCATGTTATTAACCAATACACTCGGTAGTCTAGTTGCTCCGGCAGTGATAGCTTTTATAATGGACACATTAAGCAATACTTACTTATTTATTAGTTTTGCTATAATTTCACTCTATTTTGTTGTTTTATTATTGCTCAAAAAGTGAGGATTCAATGCGCAGTAACCATAATCCATTGAAATTAATCAATATATTAGCTGATGGGCAGTTCCACTCAGGTGAGGAACTAGCCAACCAATTTGGCATTACTCGTGCTGGCATCAATAAATATATTAAAGTACTACGAGATTGGGGCATCACCTTATCATCCGTACAAGGTAAAGGTTACTGTTTAGCATCACCAATTGACTTGCTCGATAAAGTCAAAATCGACGAAAATTATGGTGAGAATAGTCATGTAGAAGTGTTGCCGATCATCGACTCGACCAATCAATATCTATTAAATAATATTGAAAAATTACAAACAGGTGACAGTTGTGTAGCCGAGTTTCAATCTAAAGCTCGAGGCAGACGAGGGCGACAATGGTTTGCACCGTTTGGTAGTAATCTTTACTTTTCGATGTATTGGCGACTTGATCAAGGCATTGCTGCTGCTATGGGATTAAGTTTAGTGGTTGGTATTGTGATGGCTGATACATTACGGGAAATATCTAGTCAAGATATCAAAGTTAAATGGCCTAATGATTTGTATCTTGATGATCAAAAACTTGCAGGTATATTAGTCGAACTCGCGGGTAAAACCGGTGATTGCGCGCATGTTGTCATTGGTGTGGGGGTCAACTTAATGATGACCAACCCTGATCCCAACATCGTCAACCAAAAGTGGGCTAACTTAGGTAGAGTTGATCGCAATTTGCTGGTAGCAAAAGTAGCTAAAAACCTCAAAACTAAACTTCGTGACTTTGAACAATACGGTCTATCACCATTTCTTAATGATTGGCAACGACTTGACAATTTTGTTAATCGTCCAGTTAAATTATTAATTGGTGACAATGTGATCCGAGGTGTTGCTAAAGGTATCAATGAGCAGGGTGCATTACTTTTAGAACAAAATGGCGAAACTAAGGCGTTTATCGGTGGCGAAATTTCATTAAGGAGTGATGAATAAATAGTCAATAATTGCTGTCACAAAATTGCCCCATTTAAGCATAAATGGGGCATGATAAAATTATTACCTATTTTTTAATTCTTAATAACCGCAAAGCATTAGCGGTAACGATTGCCGTGGTACCAGAATCAGCTAACACCGCTAACCAAAGCCCTGTCACGCCTAATAAACTAGTTATTAAAAATATCAATTTAATGCCTAAGGCAATGGTAATATTTTGCTTAATATTTCGATTAGCAAAGCGAGTTAAGCGAATCAACATTGGCAAACTTAACAAACTGTTTTTAGTCAATGCCGCATCCGCCGTTTCGAGTGCAACATCAGTCCCACTGCCCATGGCAATTCCGACTGTGGCGGCTTTCATTGCCGGGGAATCATTAATGCCATCACCAATCATCGCAATCGGAGTATGTCGACCAATCTCTTCGATTTTGGCCAACTTATCTGCCGGCAATAGCTCAGCACGATACTCCATACCTAATTGACCTGCAATTGCTTTTGCGGCGCGTTGATTATCGCCAGTTAACATCAAGGTTTGCAAACCAAGTTGCTTAAGCTCAGTGATAGCCGGCAAAGCATCACCACGCAGTACATCTTGCAAAGCAATAATCCCCAGCAACTGTTGACTGGTGGTAACGACTACAACAGTTTTACCACTATCTTCAAGCTGAGTAATCGTATGAGCATCCTCGGCATTAAGTGCAGTTGACACTGTCTCGATCTTATTTGGTGACACAACAAAATAGGTTTGCTGATTTAATTCACCTTGTATCCCAATACCAGCAATAGCTTTACGATTATTCGCTTCGGCGAACTGGATCGGCTTTTGCTTAACATAATCTACTAATGCTTTAGCTAAAGGATGGTGTGAACCGCTTTCAATCGCAGCAACAATCGTTAGCAATTCCTCGTTAGAACAGCGTCGATTAATGACATCAGTTACTTGCGGCTTACCTTCGGTTAACGTTCCAGTCTTATCAAACGCTAACATTTTAATCGAACCAATATGCTCAAGTGCCGCACCGCCCTTAATTAATACCCCATATTTAGCCGCGCTAGACAAGGCCGAGGTAATCACCGCTGGTGTTGATATCACTAACGCACAAGGACAACCAATTAACAACAACGTCAACCCTCGATATATCCAAGTATACCAATCAGCGCCGGTCAACAAAGGTGGAATCACGACCACTAAAAACGCAAATAATGTAATCGCTGGCGTATAATAACGGCTAAATTTATCGATAAATCGCTCTATTGGCGCTTTACGATCCTCGGCATCTTCAATTAACTGTAAAATACGATCGACAGCATTTTGCCCTGATTCTGAAATCACCTTAAGTTGAATGGTATTATCGACCACTAACGACCCAGCTAAAATTTTATCGCCACTTAAATAATTAACTGGAATGGATTCACCGGTTAGCGCACTCTCATCAATGCTGGCTTGTTCGCTAACCAAAATAACATCAGCAGGTAATCGACCACCGGATGAAATTTCGATAATATCATCTGGTTTTAAGGTATGACTAGCAACTGTTTTCCTTTTACCATCAATAATAATCACCGTCTCATCAGGCATTAATTCCGCTAGTGATGAGATGCCTTTTTTCGCCTTACTGGTTGCAAAGCCTTCCAGCATTTCTCCTATCATAAACAGAAATATCACCATGGTGGCTTCTTCGGCTGCACCAATAAACAGTGCACCAATTGCCGAAATACTCATTAGTGTTTCAATCGCAAACGGCGTACCACTACGGGTTAAAACAATGGCTTCTTTCAAAATTGGGATAATCCCAACTACAGCTGTTACAATAAACGCATATTCACCAGCGGTTTTATTCACCAACAAAATGAGATAACTAACAACAATCAATGCACCTAAAACCGCTAATGGAATAAATGCCTTTTTATCAAAACTATGTGAATGTTCATGGTGATGAGCAGGGCTCGACTCAAAAATCGGCGTATAGCCCAGTTCTGTAACTTTATCTTCAATCATCTTGATTACTGCATCATCATGCTTAGGAACAAAAACGATTAATTTTTCGGTTGAGAATATGATTTTGGTTTGATTAATATTAGGCAGTGTTTTAACACCGTTTTCGATTTTGCTTGCGCAATGAGCGCAATCCATACCTTGAATTTTCCAAGTTAACTTAATTCCTTGGTTACTCCGCTCAGGGTCTTCGGGGGGATCTTCAATCTCACATTTTTGTGATGAGCTATGATCATGCCCATCACAGCATTCTGTGTGCTTAGCTTCATGAGAATGATCAGAATGATGAGAATCATGTGAATGATTATGAGCAATATTATGACAATCGCCATGACAATGATCGTGATTATCGTGGTGAGATTGTGCTGATTTGTTATTATATAACATAACGTTACCTCTTTTTGTGGATGATTTTGATTGTACGCTCAAAAAAACAAAAAGAAATCTTTTTTAAACAAATTTTCGAAAAAAGTTGAGGAAGTTTTTTCCAGTCAACATCATGTTATTGCCAACCCTTTTTTTTAACTAGAAATAAAATGATTAAAAATCAATAAAATATAAAGTCGTCAAAAAAAAGGTTTTTGTAAATAAAAATCCACTTTTACTTCTTGCAAACTATGTTTATATTATATCGCGTTCTAGATTACTGCCGTGTAGGTAGATTAGAAAAAACGTGCAACGGGGCGCGGTTATAGGCATCAATTTACTGCTGTGTAACCTCAATTATAACCCGCTTTTGCGAGAGGGATATTGTCAATAATCCTTAAATAACATACAATTAATAAAAAAACAGTTTAATATTCTAGGATAAATGGTATGAAAAGAATTGCGTTACTAGGATTGGTTTGCTTTGCATTGTATGGTTGTAGTGATGATAGTGGTGATAAAGTTACTAATGAGTTTTTGGTTGGAAAGTGGGAATGTAAATTAGACAGTTATAATTCAAAAATGAAAGACGGGAAATTTACTGATTATGCTGGCGAAGGACTTGATATAATTATAAAAGAAGAATTTAAAATAGAAAATAATAAGTTGTATTGTTTAAGAGAATCCAAAATGGATGGATCTACTTCTGGTAATGATTCAAATGATTGGAAAGAAAATCATATATTTGATACACATACCGGTGAAACAATAGAAGAAACGAAAAATAATTTAACAGAAAAATCAATCAAGTCTCTAATAAAAAAATCGCATGATACTTATATAGTGAGAGAGGAATATATTACAATTCGAAATGAACAATATAATTCAGGAGATAATATTGAGAACTTCCGAACAAAAGTAGAGGCTATTTGTACAAGAATAAAATAATTTTTATTAAGTTTATTTAATCCATAAGCCAAACCACATTTAAAGTAATACCAATTAGAATGTTTTGACGTTATAGAAATATTTAAATTGAGATTTGGCTGTTGTAGTAAAACACTTGCAAATCATGCAAACTGCCATTTTCTGCTTTAATTTCCAATTTATTTCAACCTCAACCTAGTTGATTAACCTAATAAACTGAGTAAACATCATAAAATTCCGTCTAAACATAATACAACAGAAATCCCTCTTTGCATCATGATCATTTAGATATTGCTCTAGATAAATATAAAGTGAAAATTAAGTCAGATTTAAAAACCAAGATTTAAAATAGGTAACAATAACGTTAAGAGATTTATTTTCATCTCTATGATTTTACATAAAAAAACCAACTTGACGGTATAACTTATTTGCTTAATAATTTGGCGAGTTAAACCGGAATAAAATCATAGTAAAGGTTTAGGTTATTTCTTCTAATTAAACGTTGTTATAGCAGGTAATAAATTAACAGCATCCTTTTAAAATTTTATTGGATTAGTTTATAAAAATTAGATTATTAAAAATAATGAGTAATATTTAGATATAAAAAGGACGATATATGAAATTCTTGAAAAAATTATTTTCAAAAAGTAAAAAACTTGACCAAGCTGAACAACATCAAGGAAAACATCTGTTTCAAGCACTTATTGAACAATATGGAGGGCTTGGTTTTGAAAAGCAAATGGATTTAGAAGGTGTTATTGACGATAAGCCTTGGGAAATTGATATGGATGCACAGCAAATTGTTTTTGGCGGTAATTTATACTGTTCTTTTCAGTTATTGGGAACCTTTTCGCATTCATCCCAGACTTGGCTTTGGGCTTGGGCAAATGAACAATCGGATCTTCCTAAAGCTCTTTTAGAGCAGTCTCTTGAGCTTAAAAAAATTGGTGAAAAAAACAATATTGATTTATTGAAATTTCCTAAATTTGATGCAACCGAAGACAATCTACATTTATTTGGAATCATTGCTAGTGGTATGTTTAATTCTAGTGGTTATTATGTCGCTGATTATGGTCAAGGTGCACTGGTGTTAACTTTTATTAATGAAGATATTGACCAAATTCATCAAGAGAACGACACTCATAACCGCGTTGCTAACGTAATCCCGCAATTAATTGCCAATTATGAAGTGAATCACTATGCTGCAATAAAACACTATTTGTTGGCTAAAGATTATCAAATAACCTTTGATGATGGTTTAAAGTTGGTTGCAATCAAAGGTGAAATGCAAATCAGCGCAGAATTTGACGATTTATCGCGCTTAATTGCACTTAATGGTTAAAAGCGATTATTAGTGATGATAAAGATTAAATAATTAATTGGATAGAAAGTAGAAAAATTCTATTTCAAATCATATAAATGACTGATTAGATAAAAATGGCGGATCTATTACTATCTTCCACTAATCGGTCAGTTATATTATTTTAAAGTTAGCCGACGAAGCTATAGTCTATTTTATTTGTATTGTTTGGTGGTTGTTGATCGGTAATATCAAATTAATTTTTTAAAGTTATATTAAATTCAGCATCCGCCCCCTAGTATTTAGTTTTAGAACTAATTAACATCACCCAATTGCTTACTATATACCGATTATCGATGTTGTCGACATGTTGAAAAGTCGCCAAATTAGCTGACGAACGCCTATATTCCCACAAATTTTAAGGGTATAATTACGGCACTTAATTTAATGGTTAATCTGCTTTTATGACTTCTTCATTCATTCGAAAATCTGGCGTTGTTTTTGGTGCTTTTTTAGTGACGACGTTTATTATTGGAGTAGCGGGTGCCTTACAATCGCCTACCTTAAGTCGCTTCTTATCGTTTGAAGTTGGGGCTGATCCTCGTTTAGTCGGTGCGTTTTATTCGGTTAATGCCCTAGCCAGTATTATTGGTAGTTATTTGTTAGCCAAGTATTCAGATAACAGAGGTGACCGCCGTAAAATTGTAATTTTTTGTTGTTTGATGGGGCTGGCAAATAGTCTGATTTTTGCTTATTCACGTAACTATTATGTGTTAATTACCTTAGGTGTGTTTTTTGCTGCATTAGCGTCTGCTGCAATGCCGCAGGTATTTGCAATGGCGCGTGAGTATGCCGAAAAGAGCGGTCGTAATGCAGTTGCCTTTAATTCCCTGATTCGTGCACAATTATCATTAGCATGGGTGATAGGTCCACCATTATCTTTCGCGTTGGCAATCAATTACGGTTTTACTGCGATGTATTTGTGTGCCATGTCGATGTTTATTATCTCGATGATTGTCGTCACTATCTTCTTGCCACCAGTTGAAAAAAGGGCAATCAGTTCGTTTACTGCAAATGAGTTAGCTGCGGCGAACCAATCGATTTTCGCCAATCGCAATGTGATGTGTTTGCTAATCTCCACCATTTTTATGTGGACTGCAAATATGATGTATATCATCGATATGCCGATTTATGTGGAAGCGGTATTACACCTGTCTAATTCATTACCGGGTAGTTTGATGGGATTAGCGGCAGGAATTGAAATTCCTATTATGATTATTGCTGGTTATTTGGTACCAGTATTAGGCAAACGCAATCTATTTTTTATTGCTATCATTTGCGGAATTTTGTTTTATGTCGGGATGATTTTATTTAAAGATGCAACCATGTTGTATATATTACAAATCTTTAATGGATTGTTTATTGGGATTGTTGCCAATATTGGTATTATCTATTTCCAAGACTTATTACCAACCCGCATGGGTATTGCCTCAACTTTATTTAATAACGGTATTATTTGTAGCGTGATTTTGGCTGGTATTATCCAAGGTTTTGCCTCTCAAGCTTACGGTCATGAAGTGGTTTATTGGATTGGCTTAGTAATGGTGACGATTTCTTTACTATTTTGTGCATTAGTAAAAAAATAGTTGTCAATTCATCTCATTTTATCGTATGCAAATTAACGTCTTCCTTATTTGATTTAACAAGTAGGAAGACGGTTGCCAGAAAACAAAAATTTAAACGTTAAATGTGGCTTTTATCTGTTGATAAAACGCATAATCGGTACGTTCATAATTTAACGGGGTGATAGCAATATATCCATCATTTGCAGCATCGAGTTCTTTTTCGACATCAATCACACCTTGGTTGCGTTTGGCTCTAAACCAAAAATAGTCATGACCTTCCGGATCTTGAGTTTCAGCAATTACAAATTGGCTAACATCCGGACTGCCTTGTTTGGTGATTTTAACGCCTTTTATTTGCTCAGCTTGGCAACTAGGGAAGTTGATATTAAAACAGATATTATCTGGGGTCGATAGCGCATAAAGTTGTCTAATTATGGATTCAGCAAGATGAGTTGAACAGTGCCAATCGGTTGGTATGTTATCTTCACTACTAACTTGACTTAAAGCCATTGCCGGTACGCCTAGCGTCATCGCCATCATTGCTGCCCCTACCGTACCCGATAATACTGTTTCAAATCCTAAATTGGAACCATTATTAATTCCTGATAGCACCAAATCAGGTAATTGGTTGGCCATGACAGATTTTATAGCAAATAGCGAACAGTCGGCAGGTGTGCCATAGACCGCATATTCCGTTTGGCTACGCTTTTGTACCCGAAATGGCGATTTTAGACTCACCGAACAAGAAACACCGCTCTGATCGACCACCGGCGCAACCACCCAAACTTCGTTAGCGATATTTTCCGCGATACTCTTCAAAATTCGGATCCCGGTGGCATCAATGCCATCATCATTGACTAATAGAACTCGGTTTACTAATTTTTTTGACATATTGGTTCCTTTACTTAAATTTCCTTATTGAATAAATGTATTGCACTGATTTATCGACCCACTATCAAAGCCACGTTTAAACCATGTATAACGTTGTTTTGAGGTGCCATGAGTAAAACTATCAGGAACAACATAACCATTATTTTGTTGTTGTAGACGATCATCGCCAATCGCTTGCACGGTATTGAGGGCTTGTTCGATATCGCCCACTTCTAAAATATGCTGTTTTTGCATAGCATTGCCCCATAAACCGGCATAACAATCGGCTTGCAATTCAAGTTTAATCGATAGCTGATTTGTTTGATTTTGCCCTAATTGCTGGATTTTATCAAAAGTGCCAAGTAAATTTTGTACGTGATGTCCAACTTCGTGGGCAATCACATAGCCTTGGGCAAAGTCACCGCCACCACCAAGGCGTCTTTTCATCTCTTGGTAAAATGATAAATCAAGGTAAACGGTTTTATCTAAATTACAATAAAATGGACCCATCATAGCTTGACCAGTACCACATAGCGTTCGGGTTGCACCGCTATACAGCACCAGTTTAGGAGGAATATACGTTTTGCCTAATTGTTGGAATTGTTCTTGCCAAAAATCTTCGGTGCTAGCTAAAATCACTGAAGTAAATTTAGCAGCTTCACTGTCGTTAAGCGGAGCGTCATCAACTCGGCTCGTTGATGTGTTATCGCCTAAATTAATCACACTGCTGTCTAGTAAGCCCGTCAAGTCAACGCCGTAGTAACCGGCTACTAACACGATAAGAAATAAAATAATTTTACCTTTACCACCAATAGGGATACGTGTCCCAATATCACTTGCTGATTGTGAGCGGCGATCTTCAATGTTATCACTCTCTCTTTGGTCTCTCCATCGCATAGGGAATACCTCATCAGTTTAGGTAATCTAATTCTAAAGGATAATAGATAAGGTTACTAGTAATAGTCGCCATCAACATGGTGAAAATGAAGATAATAGCATGGTGTGATAAATGAGTTATTTTTGCTAAATTTAGGTATATAATTCTTTCCTATCTGACATCAATCATTAAGCAAAATTGGTGTGTTTAGATTTTTACCTCGAATTTCTCTAATCTTATCGTTTATCTTTGGCATGGCAGCCGGTTGAAATTAATTATTTGGATTTAAATCTTGATATTAATAAATTTAAAAGGCGGTAATTCATGGCAAAATCGAATCATAAACCTTTAGACATTAATGACATTCCCATTATTAATGACAACCAATTAAAAAAAGCCACTTGGGCATCGGCTTTCAGTAATGCTATTGAGTGGTATGACTTTGGTGTATATAGCTTTTTGGCGTATATTATCGGTCAGGTGTTTTTTCCTCATGTATCGCCTAGTGTGCAGATTATTGCAGCGTTATCGACTTTTTCTATTCCTTTTTTTATTCGTCCATTAGGAGGGATAATTTTTGGTTTAATTGGTGATAATATAGGTCGGCAAAAAGTACTTTCTATCACGTTAGTAATCATGTCATTAAGTACATTTTATATTGGACTGATACCAACTTATGAAACAATTGGCATTACCTCACCGGTTTTACTGTTAGTAGTTAAATTAGCACAAGGGTTTTCAATTGGTGGTGAATACTCAGGTTCCGCAACGGTGGTGGCCGAATATTCACCCGATCGTAAACGCGGTTTTATTGGTGGTTGGCTTGATTTTGGTTCAATGGTCGGGTTTATTATTGGAGCAGGGTTAGTGGTGTTCTTATCCATGCTACTTAGTCAATCGGCGCTATATAGTTGGGGGTGGCGTATCCCATTTTTAATTGCTTTACCCTTAGGTATAATTAGTTTTATCTTACATCATATCTCTGAAGAGACACCAACTTTCCAACAACACCTCGAAACTAGAGAATCAGAAGAAATAGCTGAAACCAAATCAGCGCTAAAAAATATTATCAGCAAATATTGGCGACATATTTTGGTTTGCGCAGGATTAGTTATTGTGACAAACGTATCGTTCTACTTGTTATTAACTTATATGCCAAGCTATTTAGCGCATAATTTAAATTATGATACTGAGCATGGTTTACTCATAATTATAGCGATAATGGTCGGAATGTTAATTATTCAACCCATAATTGGGCTATTAAGTGACAAAGTAGGACGTAAACCATTTATATTAATTGGTAGTATCGGTCTATTGCTATTATCTTATCCGGCGTTTATGTTAATTAACAGTCAGCATATTCCCTTAGTTTTTTTAGGGGTATTTATCTTAGCACTCTTTATTAACTGTTTTACCGGGATTATTACCTCAATATTACCCGCTATGTTTCCTACCAATATCCGCTATAGCGCCATTGCTAGCATTTTCAATCTTGCGATTATTGTTGCTGGTATAACGCCAACTTTAGTAGCATGGCTTGTTGAATCAACCGGTAACTTATATATGCCAGCCTATTATTTGATGTTGGTGGGATTTATTGGTGTTGTTACCGGTTTTACTATGCACGAAACTGCTAAAAAACCGTTACATGGTACTAGGCCAACTGCCGCCAATCGCAACGAAGCTGAATCACTCCTATCTGAACATTTTGATTCAATTGAAGATGAAGTGGAAGATATCGATGAGCAGATCGAAGAACTACAAGCTAAACGACAGGAACTTGTCGATCAACATCCCAAGTTGGATTAGGTTTTTACTTTGATAAACATCACTATTGTTGGTGATAATAAAAATAGTTTAGATAAATAATACAATGATTATTTATCGAAAAATTAGTTACTTAAAAAATTAATTCGTCTTTTTATTCAAATTTATTAGGAATATAGAGAAAATGATTTGCTGTGTTAAATATACGTTTTTATAGTAAATATAATCATAGTTATTTTTTCTAATTTCAAAAAAATAACCGCCCCCAAATTTAATAAGCAAATATAGTTTGTGTACTAAGTTAACTAGAAAGAGTATTGTTTTTGATGAAAGCATGAAATAATAATTTATAAACAAATTAATCCCTAGAAATATTAACAAAAAAGATTAACCAATATGGAAAATCAAGCGATTAAAACTGAAGCGGTTGGAGTTATAAGCGGAGGAAATGCAATCTATTTAGATGATTTCAAGCAGATATTTGATTCAGAATATAATTGTATTTTTAAAGGTGAATTCAATTCCACATTGACTGAAATAACTTCGGGAAAAGATTTTATTCCATATACATTTTCTTTTTTGGATGTCATATATTATCAGTGTTGTGAATTAGATCTTTATGTAAATGAAAATAAGATGGATTCATCTTTTGATTTTGTTGACAATTCTTGTTTAATTCAAGAATTAACAAACCGATGTACAACTTATAAGATAGAAACAGATCATAAACATTATGTATTACAAACATATGATTATATTTTTGATATTGTTGCCAAAGATTATAAACTCGAGATTGAAGCTGAATAATCGATAATTAGCAAAATAACCAAATAAATTATAATGGGTATTGAAGTTTGATAAAAGATTTTAATTTTATTCATGATAATCAAATGGATAAATGGCTAATAATATTGTGCAAATTTTACATTTATTAATAATTCATTAAATAAAACATTTTTCGATGTTTGGTATAATAGCGGAATTGAGTAAAATATAGTTTTTATCCGTGAATTTAATAATAGATTTTATATTATATCTCAGTCTTATTTATAAAGAACAATTAACAATGCAATGGCAGCGGAATGTTAAAGTTAAAAGGTTTTTTTTTATTACTCACTCTTTTTTTGTTAAGTATCGCCGATGCTTATGCCGCCATCAGTGCTAGAACCTCGACAATACCTACAAGAATTTATTTTCTCAGGGGACCTAGTGATCGAATTTTTAACGCAGTAATTTGTGAATTTTTAATCATATTGTTTGTTATTATGATTGGTATTGTTGAAGTTATTGAAAAGCGAATAAAAAATAAAAAAGAGATAAAACCAAAGAAGCCGAAAAAAATATTCAAAACCGATGTACCATTAATAAAATCCGTCCAAGAATTTAAAAAACTCAAGAAAAATAGTTATAAACGCAGTTTATTTGATTTTTTTGGGAAATATTTATATCGACTAAAAGAATTTTTTAGAAAAAAAAGTTGAGGAACGAGATTTTCAAAAAAATTAATTCTATGCATATACGACTGTGTTTTCGTCAAAACCTGAATCCTTATTTTTAACATTTTCAACCTACTAACAATTATCTTTTATTTTGATTCTTTTTAGCTTTTTGTGTCAGTTTTGATGTTTTGCGCTGTAAAGTGTGATGCGTTCTTTTCAATAGATTGCATTGATTATAATATAAACAAAATTGAGTGAATTTTGGTGTAATCGTAACCCAAATAAGGAAACATAAAATGGTTGTAAATAATACATCAGATCTTGTTGCGAAGTTAAAAAATATCGTTGGTGATAAATATACCTTAACTGATCCAAGTCGTACTTTACCTTATCGTCAAGGAGCGCGTTTTGGGGTAGGGGATGCATTAGCCGTTGTGATTCCCGGCACGCTGTTAGAACAGTGGCAAGTTTTAAAAGCTTGTGTTGAGGCAGATGTGATTGTGATTACACAATCGGCTAATACAGGATTAACTGGTGGCTCAACACCTGATGGTAATGATTATGATCGGCCGATAGTGATTGTTAGTACTCGTCGATTAGATGGTATTCAAGTGATTGAAAATGGTGATCAGGTGGTCTGTTTGCCGGGGAGTACACTATTCCATTTGGAAAAAGAGTTAAAAAAATATCATCGTGGCCCACATTCTGTGATTGGTTCTTCTTGTATTGGCGCTTCGGTTTTAGGCGGAGTTTGTAATAATTCCGGTGGTGCATTAATTCAGCGTGGTCCTGCTTATACACAAATGGCTGTGTTTGCCCAATTGGATGAGCAAGGTGAGCTACATTTGGTTAACCATTTAGGAATTGAATTAGGTGATACCCCAGAAGCGATTTTAGAGAACCTACAAAAACGCATTTATACTGATAAAGATGTTAATCCTAACGCTGGTTTGGGACATGATTATCACTATTGTGACCATGTGCGACAAATCGATGCCGATACGCCAGCGCGATATAATGCCGATCCAGCTCGTCATTATGAGGCATCGGGAAGTGCTGGTCGGTTGATGGTGTTTGCGGTACGGTTAGATACCTTTCCATTAGAGGAAAACACCGCAGTATTTTATATTGGAACCAATGATACAAGTGAGCTTGATGATATTCGTCGTCATATTTTAGGTAATTTTAGCAATCTACCAATCTCAGGCGAGTATATTCATCGTGATGCGTTTGATATTGCAGCGGTGTATGGTAAACATCTTTTTTTGGCGATTCAAAAACTGGGTACTGATACCATACCAAAGATGTACGCATTAAAGAATTTTGTCGATCGAATAATGAGTAAAATTCCTTTCTTTACAGGAAGTTTTTCCGATAAATTTGCTGTGACGGTATGTAAACTGTGGCCAAACCATTTGCCAAAATCGCTACGGGATTATCGTGATCGTTATGCTCATCATTTAATTTTAAAAATGTCTGATGACGGCATAGCCGAAGCTGAAGCGTTTTTAAAAGAGTATTTTGCTAATAGTTCAACAGATAAGCGTAACGGTAGCTATTTCCGTTGTAATGATAAAGAAGCTGAAGCTGCAATGTTACACCGTTTTGCCGTAGCTGGTGCTGCGACTGTTTATCGTAATGTTCATACTAAAACTGTCGAGGATTTAGTAGCGCTGGATATTGCTTTGCGTCGTAATGATAAGCAGTGGTTTGAAACGTTACCAGAAAATATTAGTCAGCATTTTATTCATAAGTTGTATTATGGTCACTTTTTCTGTTCGGTGTTCCATCAAGACTATTTGGCTAAAAAAGGTACTGACTGCACGAAAGTTGAAGAAGAAATGCTGATGATACTCGATCAGCGTGGTGCTCAATACCCCGCTGAACATAATGTTGGTCACTTGTATCATGCCAATTCCGATTTGAAAAATTTCTATCATCAGTTAGATCCAACCAATAGTTTTAATCCTGGTATCGGTAAAACCTCTAAGAAGAAATTTTGGAAATAAGTTAGACGCTAAATTCAATATCCAAACCGCCATTATTAAATTAATGGCGTTTTTTTATTTTATTTAAAGTAATTTTTTTAATTGATAGATGGCTTCTAACGCCTGTTTTGGTGTTAGTGCATCAGGATCGATCTGCTGTAGGGCGAGTTCGACTTCTGATGGTTCATTATCGCTGATTAAGTTGAGCTGTGAGCTTTCAACATGACTGTTAGCTGATTGTTTGGAGATGACTTCTAGCTCTTTTAGCTTTTGTTTGGCGCGTTTTAAGATCGTTTTCGGTACACCGGCCAGCCCTGCAACAGCAATACCAAAACTTTTGCTGGCGGCACCTTCGGAGACTTCATGAATGAAGGCGACACTGTTGCCGTGTTCAATGGCGTCAAAATGGATATTATAGACACCTTGCATCTGTTCAGGCAATTGCGTTAACTCAAAATAGTGGGTAGCAAATAGAGTCATCGCTTTGATTTGGTTAGCTAAATTTTCAGCACATGCCCATGCTAATGAAAGTCCATCATAGGTTGAGGTGCCACGGCCAATTTCATCCATTAATACTAAACTATTTGGCGTAGCGTTATGCATAATGTTAGCGGTTTCAGTCATTTCAACCATAAATGTAGAACGGCCTGAAGCTAAGTCATCAGATGCCCCAATTCGAGTGAAGATACGATCAACAGGACCAATTGTCGCTTTAGAGGCCGGAACAAAACTACCTATGTAAGCCAATAAGATGATTAACGCCGCTTGACGCATGTAAGTACTTTTCCCGCCCATATTTGGGCCGGTGATAATCAACATTCGTCTATCTGATGAGAGAGACAGCGAGTTGGCGATAAATGGTTTTTGTAATACTTGTTCGATCACAACATGTCGACCATCTTTGATTTCAATACCTGTTTGATTAGTTAATGTTGGACAATGATAGTTGAGCGTGAAAGCTCGTTCAGCAAGATTAGTTAGAACATCAAGTTCGGCAATCGCATCGGCACTGGTTTGCATATCAGCTAATTCAGGCATAAGTAGATCAAACAGTTGTTCATAAAGCTGCTTTTCAAGCGCTAATGCACGACCTTTTGAAGTTAAAACTTTGTCTTCATACTCTTTAAGTTCAGGAATGATATAACGTTCGACATTTTTCAGTGTTTGTCTACGCGTGTAGTGTATTGGTGCGAGGTGGCTTTGACCTCGGCTAATTTGGATGTAGTAACCATGTACTGCATTAAAGCCTACTTTTAGAGTATCAATTCCTAAGGTTTCGCGCTCGCGAATTTCGAGCTGTTCTAAATAATTGGTTGCACCATCTGCTAAATCACGCAGTTCGTCCAGCTCTTGATTATAACCGCTAGCAATGACACCTCCATCTCGAATGATAACCGGTGGGGCTTCGACAATTGCCCGATTTAAGAGATCGGCAATTTGATCAAATTGGTTGATTTTGGCGCGTAGTGCGATGAGTGATGGTGCGTTAAATAGCGTTAACTGTTGTTGGAGTTGTGGTAATAGGTTATAGGCATCACGTAACCGAGCAAAATCGCGTGGCCGAGCACTTCGTAGCGCTAATCTTGCTAAAATTCTTTCAAGATCACCAATTTGCTTTAATAGCGGTTGTAGTTCGGTGACATCATTTTGTAATTCTTTAATTGCTTGTTGACGATTTTCTAAAATGGCCAAATTACGAATTGGCGAGTGTAGCCAACGTTTAAGCATTCGACTGCCCATTGCCGTTTGGGTTTTATCTAAAATGTCGGCAACGGTATGTTCAGTACCACCTGATAGGTTTTCGGTAATCTCTAAGTTTCTACGAGTGGACGCATCTAATACCACAAAATCAACTGAAGATTCTTTAATTATTGAACGAATGTGTGGCATGGCTGTGCGTTGGGTATCTTTGACATATTGCAATAAGCAGCCAGCTGCACATAAGGCATAATGACAATCTTCCACCCCATATCCGACTAAGTCATTGGTGCCAAATTGTAAATTAAGTTGCTGTTTGGCCGTTTCCAGATCAAAATCCCAAATTGGACGTCGTCTTAATCCGTGGCGATTTTCGATTAAACACATTGATTGAAAATCTTCAGGATAGAGTAACTCAACTGGGTTGGTTCGTTGTAATTCAGCTTGCATTGCTTCCGAATTATCACATTCAAATACAAAAAAACGTCCTGAACTCATGTCTAAAGTAGCATAGCCAAAGTGCTGTTTTTGTTGCCATAAGCAGGCAAGTAAGTTGTCTTTACGATCTTCTAATAATAATTCATCACTTACCGTGCCGGGAGTGATAATACGGACAATTTTACGTTCTACTGGCCCCTTGCTAGTTGCGGGATCACCTATTTGTTCACAAATTGCCACTGATTCACCAAGTGAAATAAGTTTGGCTAAATAACTTTCTACTGCATGATAAGGTACCCCAGCCATCGGGATCGGCTGACCATTTGATGAACCACGTTTAGTAAGCGAAATATCTAAAAGTTGTGAAGCACGCTTGGCATCTTCATAAAACATCTCATAAAAATCACCCATACGATAAAACAATAAAATATCTGGGTTTTCAGCTTTTAACTTGAGATACTGTCGCATCATTGGTGTGTGGTCAGTCAAATCTTGGTTTTCTGTCATAGCGTTGTTTCTTTAGTTTAAAAAATATTTAGATTTTAATCGTTAAATTTCATATGTAAGTGGTTATCTGTATTTATAACCGTTTACAACTGTTTTAAATACCAACAGTTAAAGTTTGTATAGAATAATAATATATATTCTTTTTTGGATCGATTCGTTCTTAGCTACTTTATTGACAAGGTATTGAGCTAATAGCCCATTATTATACCCAATTATTTTTACTTAATGCAGAAGTTATTTTTTTCTTGCAGCGTTAAATTATTTTATAATTTAATATATTGATTATAATTATTATTTTATTTGGTTTATTTGTTTACCTAAAACTATTTCATTAATTCGTGCCTAATTACGTGTAATGATCTTGAATAAACCCCCAAAATTTGGTAGTTTACTGCAAGTTATTTTTATCATATACAACAAAAAAGAAGGTAATTGTTATGACAATCAAAGTAGGTATTAATGGTTTTGGCCGTATTGGTCGTATTGTTTTCCGTGCTGCACAAAAACGTTCTGACATTGAAATCGTTGCGATCAATGATTTATTAGACGTTGATTATATGGCTTATATGCTTAAATATGATTCAACTCATGGCCGTTTTGACGGTACTGTTGAAGTTAAAGACGGTAAATTAATCGTTAATGGTAAAACAATCCGCGTTACTGCTGAAAGAGATCCTGCAAACTTAAAATGGAATGAAGTAGGTGTTGATGTTGTAGCTGAAGCAACTGGTTTATTCTTAACTGATGAAACTGCTCGTAAGCATATCCAAGCTGGTGCTAAAAAAGTTGTATTAACTGGTCCATCTAAAGATAGTACTCCTATGTTTGTTATGGGTGTTAATGATAAAGACTATGCTGGTCAAGATATCGTTTCTAACGCATCTTGTACTACTAACTGTTTAGCGCCTTTAGCTAAAGTAGTTAATGATAACTTCGGTATCGTTGAAGCGTTAATGACTACTGTTCACGCAACTACAGCAACTCAAAAAACTGTTGATGGTCCATCTCACAAAGATTGGCGTGGTGGTCGTGGTGCAGCTCAAAACATCATCCCTTCATCAACTGGTGCGGCTAAAGCGGTAGGTAAAGTTATTCCTGAATTAAATGGTAAATTAACTGGTATGGCTTTCCGTGTTCCAACTCCAGACGTTTCTGTTGTTGACTTAACAGCTCGTTTAGCAAAACCAGCTAAATATGAAGACATTTGTAAAGCAATCAAAGCTGCTGCAGAAGGCCCAATGAAAGGCGTTCTTGGTTATACTGAAGATGACGTTGTGTCTACAGATTTCTTAGGTGAAGTTTGTACTTCTGTATTTGATGCTAAAGCAGGTATCCAATTAAGCGATAACTTTGTTAAATTAGTATCTTGGTACGATAACGAAGTTGGTTATTCAAATAAAGTATTAGACTTAATCGCAGTTGTTTCTAAAAAATAAGAATCAATTGTAATAAAAAAAGCGACCTTGTTGTCGCTTTTTTTATTTCTGCTTGAATCTTTATTTTTAAGCATAAAAAAACGCCTATTTCGAGAAATAGGCGTTTTGCTTATATTATTTAATTAAATTTAATTAGATAACAACAACTTCAGCCGCTGCTGGTCCACGAGGGCTATCTTGGATAGCAAATTCGACTTGTTGTCCTTCAGCTAAGGTTTTAAATCCGTCGCCTGAGATAGCAGAGAAGTGAACAAATACATCTTTGCTTCCATCGGCAGGGGTAATAAAACCGAAACCTTTACTTTCGTTGAACCATTTTACTTGGCCTGTTTTTTTATTCATTTACTAGACATCCTAACAATAATTAATAATTTGCCTTATCGGCTGTTTAGGCTTTACTAAGCATTATTACATCAACTCAATAACTAATTTAACTTGTTAAACACTAAATTAAAAAGTTAATCGTTTCCATAAAAACGCTTCATGTTGTTAGCCCATTACTATTACCTCATAATTTAAAATCGAAAGCAAGAGCTTCATTACAATTTTTTCATCTTATGATAAAGTTTTTTTTATGATTTTTTGGTAATTGATCGTTTTTTGATCTATAGCAAATTGCTTATATTATAACTACTTGAAGATATTTCGAAAGTCAAAATAAGTGGAAAAACACGAGCCATAAAATTATTTTTTTATGACTCGATAAAACGATTACTTTTTTGTTAAGAAATGTTATTTTTGTTTTGCACGTTCAAAAGATTCGATAATTTCTTTGCGTGCGGCTTCAGCATTATCCCATCCTTCAACTTTTACCCATTTGCCTTTTTCAAGTGCTTTATACTGTTCAAAGAAATGTTTGATCTGAGATTTTAATAATTCAGGTAAGTCATCAACATCTTTAATGTGATCATATTCTTTTGACAGTTTAGTATGTGGAACCGCGACTAATTTTGCATCAGAACCTGCTTCGTCCGTCATTTTTAATACGCCAACTGGACGACAACGAATAACTGAGCCCGGTTGTAATGGGTAAGGTGTTGGAACTAATACGTCAACAGGATCACCATCGAGTGATAAAGTGTGATTAATGTAACCATAGTTACATGGATAAAACATCGCAGTTGCCATGAAACGATCGACAAATACTGCACCAGTATCTTTATCTACTTCATATTTAATTGGATCAGCATTTGCTGGGATTTCGATCACAACATAGATGTCGTCTGGTAATTCTTTACCTGCTGGTACGTTTAATAGTCCCATTTTTGTATCCTCTATCTTTTATTTGTTAATAGTGTTTAATGATAAATATAATGCAAACATTATAAAAATTTACTCTGTTTCGCTCAAATCTTTTAAATATTGAAAAATTTGTCTAGCAGTTTTTGGCGGTTTGTTTGCAGTGAGTTCTTTTTTTGCTAAACGCGCTAATGTACGCAATTGCTGTCTATCTGCGGAAGGAAATAGCTCCATGATTGATTCTGCATCACCAGTATCGATAAGTTCATCGCGTAATCTTTCTAATCGATGAAATTGAGCGACTTGCTGATTATGGCGATTTTTAAGTTTATCTAAAGCTAATGTAATCGGTTCGATATCACGACTTCTAAGTAATTTGCCAATGTATTGGATCTGTCTTCGATAACCCTCTTTTTTTATTTTTTGCGCTAATTCAACCGCATAAAGTAAATCTTCATCAAGGGGAATTTTGGCAATTTCATTTTTACTTAAGTTGACAAGTTCGACGCCTAACTTTTTAAGTACTTCAGCATCTCGTTTGATTTCACTTTTACTAACGTAAATAATGTCTTCATCATCAGGTTTTATATTGAAGTCAGGTTCTAAATTTGGCTCTTGATTGCTATTCATGCTATTTCTTTTGTTAACTAAAATTGAATTCTGGCATATTATAACGTATCACTAGCAGAATTGTAGAAAATAATAGAATGAGTATAGAACAAATTAAAAAAGACGCAATGAGCCAAAAGCAGCATTTGTCAGAGATTGTCGCCGATGCGATAAAACAGGCACAAGCCCGAGTTGATGCTGTTGAAGTGTCGATTAATCAATCGACCGGTATTAGTGTCAGTACTCGAGAAGGGGAGACAGAGAATGTTGAATTTAATAGTGATGGTGCATTAGGCATTACTGTTTATCAAAATCAGCGGAAAGGTAGTGCTTCAACCAGTGATTTATCACCTCAGGCAATTAGTCAAACGGTGGATATGGCTATTAATATTATGCAGTATACCTCAGCGGATCCCTATTCTGGTTTGGGCAACCCTGATTTAATGGCTTTCGAGGCTCCGGATTTAGATCTATTTTATCCAAGTGATTTGAATGTTGATAATGCTATTGAGCAAGCAAAACAAGCTGAACATAGTGCGCTAGCTCACTCTTCTTTTATAAGCTGTGATAGTGGTTATTATAGTAGCCGTTATGGTGTTTATGTTTATGGAAACAGTTTAGGGATGTTACAAGGCTATTGCGCAAGTTCGCATTCACTTTCTTGCTCAGTTATAGCTCAGCAAAACGGACAAATGGAGCGTAATCATGAATATACGTCATCCCGCGATGCTAACCAGCTAAAATCATCTGCTTGGGTTGGTAAGCATGCTGCAGAAAAGGCGCTTGCCCATTTAGGTGCGAGGCAAATTTCGACAATGCAAGTTCCTGTTCTTTTTTGTGCTGATGTTGCTGTGGGGTTGATGCGGCACTTAGTTGGTGCAATCAGTGGTGGTGCTATCTATAGAAAATCCTCTTTTTTATTAGATAGTGTCGGTAAAGCGATTTTTCCCGCTTGGCTGACAATTTTAGAAGATCCCCATATTTTAACAGGGATAGGTTCGTCACCATTTGATAGTGAAGGTACCCAAACATTTAAGCGTAATATTATTGATCAAGGTATCTTACAAACTTATTTGTTAAGTAATTATTCAGCAAGAAAATTGGGTTTGAAATCAACTGGACACGCAGGTGGTATTCATAATTGGTTAGTTTCACCAAGTCAATCTGATGCTGATTTTGCTGCAATGCTTAAAAAATTAGATAAAGGTGTTGTCATTACCTCTTTAATGGGACAAGGTGTTAATAATGTAACCGGAGATTATTCGCGTGGTGCTACAGGTTTTTGGGTAGAAAATGGTAAAATCCAATATCCAATCAATGAAATTACTGTTGCGGGTAATCTTAAAGATATGTATCAAAATATTGTAGCAATAGGTAATGATATTGAGACCAGAAGTAGTATTCAAACTGGATCAATATTAATTGAAAATATGAGTATAGCAGGGAAATAGGCAAACATGGAAAAGTTTACCAATAGCACATTATTCCAAAAATTGATTCTTTGGATGCCGGGGTTAATGAGTTTATTGCGCTATAAGCGTGAATATCTTAGTTTTGATATTAAAGCGGGATTATCAGTAGCAGCAGTCTCTTTGCCAGTATCTATCGCCTATGCGGAGCTTACTGGTGTCGGTGCGATTGCTGGATTATATTCAACGATTTTACCGCTGATTGTTTATGCACTTTTTGGATCTTCAAAACAACTCATTGTCGGCCCTGACACGGCAACTTGTGCAGTGGTGGCGGCAGTGGTGTTTCCTTTGGCCGCTAATGATCCTATTTTACGTTGGCAATTAGTGATACTGTTAACTATTATGATCGGTATTTGGTGTCTTATCGCTGGTAAACTTCATTTAGGTGCGTTGGCTGATTTATTAAGTCAACCAATTTTGATTGGTCTGCTTAATGGGATTTCCATTACCATTATGGTTGATCAGTTAGCTAAAACTTTCGGCTTTAACTATGACTACTCATATTTAATTGAACGTATCGTGTATTTACCGTTTAAAATATCGGAAATCCACTTATTAACTACCTTGGTGTCTTTTTTTACATTAGTGATTTTAGTGGTTTTAAAAAAATTCAAACCGCGTTATCCCGCACCACTTTTTGCTGTAATTATTATGACTTTTCTCTCTTGGCTATTTAATTTTGAACATTACAATGTTCGGATTATTGGTAGTGTAACTAGTAATTTTATTCCTGCTGAGTCATGGATAGATTTTGATAAAGGTTTGATGCGAAATTTAGTGGTACCTTCACTTAATATAGCCGTGATCTGCTTCGTTAGTATGATGATAACGGTACGTAGTTTTGCCTCTAAAAACAATTATGAAACTAACGCCGATGTCGAATTTAAAGCGTTAGGTATGGCAAATATTGTAGCTGGTTTATCACAAGGTTTTGTAGTAAGTGGAACTTCTTCGCGTACTGCTGTTAATGATGCTAATGGTGGTAAAACTCAATTAGTGTCAATTATCGCCGCTGTTTTGATTGGCTTTGTAGTATTGTTCTTTTTGTCACCGCTACAGTATATTCCAACTTGTGTGTTAGGGGTGATTTTAATTTATTCCTCTTTATCTCTTATTAATTTTCAGACAATCATTCGATTTTTCAAATTTGATCGAGATGCATTTTATTTAAGCTTAACAACGCTAATTTCAGTGTTAGTCATTGGTATCATACCAGGTATGGCGTTGGCGGTGTTATTAGGTCTATTTTTGTTTTTACGACGTGTTTTCAGACCAAATGATCAGTTATTAGGTGTTGATGAAAGCGGGCGAATTCATTCCATTGGTGCTGATGTCAATCCGTTAAGTAATACGATTATTTATCGTTTCAATTCACCATTAACTTATTTCAATATAGCCTATTTTAAACGTAGAATTATCGGTTATATTGATGAATCTTCTGAGCCAATTAATTATGTTATTGTTGATGCGATACCTTGTTTTACTTATAAAGATGTCAGTGTATTAACCGGTATCGATGAGTTGGTTAAATCATTAAAAGTTAGAAATGTCGTGCTAATTTTATCAGGTCGACGCAAAACTTTGAAAAATTGGTTTAAACAGATGAATCTAAAATTAGATAGTGATTATATTGAGTTCGCTTACGATCTTTATTTTGCGGTGCGGTTAGTACAAAGTAAAGAGCATATGGACAGCAGAACCGACGAAGATGTTGATAATTAAACTGTTAAGTATCATATTAAATTAGCTAAGGATAATTATGAATCAGATAAAATAGCG
Organism: Gilliamella apicola; assembly: GCF_003202915.1. Taxonomy (GTDB): domain Bacteria; phylum Pseudomonadota; class Gammaproteobacteria; order Enterobacterales; family Orbaceae; genus Gilliamella; species Gilliamella apicola_Q. The sequence goes on along the minus strand of NZ_QGLP01000005.1, from coordinate 681,711 downwards.
CATCAAAATTGAAATGCTTAGTACTGGTGATGAAGTTTTATATGGTCAAATTGTCGATACTAATGCAGCTTGGTTATCAGATTTTTTATTTGAAGAAGGGATCGCTATTACATCGCGCCATACGGTAGGCGATGATTTATTGACCTTGGTCAATACTTTGCAAGAGCGTAGCTTATGCAATGATATTTTAATTGTGAATGGTGGATTAGGACCAACCACAGATGATCTTAGTGCCCAAGCCGCAGCGCAGGCGAATAATGAATCGCTGGTTTTACACGAAGAATGGCTTAAGGCGCTTGAACGCTACTTCCTTAATCGAGGTAGAGCGATGCCTGCAACTAATATTAAACAAGCTATGTTACCTCAGAGTGCAATGTTAATCGATAATCCTATCGGCACTGCTTGCGGTTTTAAAATGCAGTTAAATCATTGTCTTTTATTTTTTACCCCAGGTGTGCCTTCTGAATTTAAAGAAATGGTTAGAAATTCGATCCTACCGGAAATTAAAGCTAATTATCCAATAACCGAAAGTAAACTTTGTTATCGATTAACCACTATGGGACGAACTGAAAGTGATTTAGGGCAGGCGATCGAGACAACCGTTGAGATTCCTCATTATATTACTGTTGGTTATCGTGCAGCTATGCCTATTATTGAGTTGAAATTAACTGGGCCACAAAGTAAAAAAAGTGAAATGGATAACATCTGGCTAAAGATAAAATCCATTGTAGCAGATAATTTACTTTATGAAGGGATCGTGTTTAATCAAGGTGAGTCGGGCCTAGCTCAAGTGGTATCAAAGTTATTAAATCAAAGTAAGCAATCTATTGTCGTTATTGAACAGCAATCCGCGGGAATGGTGAGTTACCAATTGCTCGAAGCTAATGCACCTGTTGTAAAGTCAGAAGTAGTCCCTTTTGTAATGGAAGAACCAATTGATTACTTTTCACAAATATTGCAAAATCAAAGAGCTGATATTGCACTCGGCATAGTGAATTTTCAGGAGAAAAATACTGAGTTCACTTTAATTATTGCCACCATAAAGCACGTTTTACAATTTAAATTAAAATATATTGGAAGGTCGCAAAATAGTAAAATTCAACAACAAATTTTGACAGCGATTGCCTTGGATGGTTTGCGTCGTTATTTGTTAAATTTGCCTATTATTGGTCCAAATGTTTGGTTGGAACTGATTACATAGATTTATCAAATATTTTTTGCTTTTCGAATAATTTAAATTGGGTTTTTCACTAATTAGTAATATAACTATGGACAATTCCCTACAAAATTAAGTAGAATAATTGATCTTTCAATTGAAGCATTTAAGTTAAAAAATTAGAGGTAAAAATGGCTCGTGTAACTGTCCAAGATGCAGTAGAAAAAATTGGTAATCGCTTTGATCTCGTTTTAGTTGCAGCAAGACGCGCTCGTCAACTACAAGTTGAAAACAAAACACCACTAATTCCTGAAGAACACGATAAAGAAACTGTAGTGGCTTTACGCGAAATTGAGAATGGGCTTGTAAATAAGCAAATCCTTGATACAGCTGAATTCCAAGCTCGTCAAGATGAAGAATCTGAAGTGCGTAATGCTCTTCATGAAACGGTACTTTTAGAAAACACTCCTTCATACGAATAAACATTGCTGAGAATTGTCCATGCAATATTTTGAAAGCTTAAAAGAGGTTGTTGCATCTTATCTTCCAGCGAAACAAGTTGAATTTATTCAAGATGCCTATTTCTTTGCCAAGCAAGCGCATGATGGACAATTCCGTTCCAGTGGTGAACCTTATATTACTCATCCGGTTGCGGTAGCAACCATTTTAGCCGAAATGCGGTTAGATTATGAAACCGTTATCGCGGCACTTTTACATGACACCATCGAAGATACTCCAGTCACCTTTCAAGATATCACCCAAAAATTTGGTAAACATGTCGCTGTTTTAGTTGAAGGTGTCTCAAAACTTGATAAGTTAAAATTTAGAAATCGACAAGAAGCCCAAGCTGAAAATTTTCGAAAAATGGTTCTAGCCATGACCGAAGATGTGCGTGTAATTTTAATTAAGTTAGCAGATAGAACGCATAATATGCGTACTCTTGGTGCATTGCGACCGGATAAACGTCGTCGGATTGCCAAAGAAACCTTAGAAATTTATGCGCCTTTGGCTCATCGATTGGGTATTCATCATATTAAAACTGAGCTTGAAATTCTTGCTTTTACCGCTATGCATCCGAATCGGGCTAAAGTTCTTGAAAAAGTGGTTAAAATTGCTCAGGGAACCAGAAAAGAACTGATCCAACAAATTCTTTCTGAGATAAGAGGCCGTCTAGCAGATGCAGGAATTGATGCTCAAGTAGAAGCGCTTGAAAAGAATATCTATGCGATTTATCAGAAGATGCAACTGCGTGAGCAACATTTCCATTCAATTATGGATATTTATGTTTTTCGCATTGTCGTTGCTGATGTCGATGCTTGTTATCGTACGCTTGGTTTAGTCCATAATCTGTATAAACCAAGACTTAATCGCTTTAAAGATTATATTGCTATTCCCAAAGCCAACGGTTACCAATCATTACATTCGTCATTAATTGGTCCACATGGTACACCGGTCGAAGTGCAAATAAGAACCGAAGATATGGATCAAATGGCAGAAATGGGGGTTGCTGCGCATTGGATTTATAATGAGAATGATGAGTTAAATAACACTACGGCACAAATCAAAGCTCAACGTTGGATGCAAAGTTTATTAGAGCTTCAGCAGAGTGTGGGTAATTCATTTGAATTTATTGAAAATGTTAAGTCAGATCTATTTCCCAAAGAGATATATGTCTTTACACCAAAAGGTCGAATCGTCCAATTACCCGAAGGGTCAACAGCAGTTGATTTAGCATATGCCGTCCATTCTGATATTGGTTTCCAATGTATTGGTGCTATGGTTGATCGTAAACCTTATCCGCTTTCTCAACCGTTAAGTAATGGGCAAACGGTTGAAATTATTACCTCCCCTGAAAGTCGTCCTAATGCAAGTTGGTTAAATTTTGTGGTGAGTGCCAAAGCCAGATCACGTATTCGTCAAGCATTAAAAACCTTGAAACGAGAAGATGCTATATTGTTAGGGCGTAAATTGCTTAATTTGGCTTTAATGAAAACCAGCGGAATTGATTCGCTAACTGATAATCAAAAAGAGCGTATTGTAGGATTGACTCAGTTGAGCTCATTTGATGATGTTCTAGCCGAAATAGGGCTTGGCAATATTATGAGCTATTTTATTGTCAAAGGTCTTGAACATAAAGCACTTTTATCTAACGAATCTGAGGCCAATAAAACATTAGTTATAACCGGAAGTGAAGGAGTATTAGTAACCTTTTCAAGATGTTGCCATCCTATCCCTAATGATCCGATTATCGGTCATGTTAGTCCGGAAAAAGGTTTGACGGTTCACCATGAATCTTGTCGTAATATCACTGGTTATCAAAGCAATCCTGAAAAATTTATTTCGCTTAAATGGGCCCCCGATATTGAACAGTTTTTTGTGGCGGAAATCTGGGTAGATATTGTCAATAATCAAGGTTCTTTGGGGCATGTTCTTTCTATAATTAATGATGAAAAAGCCCATATTCAATGGTTGAATACCGAAGAAAAAGATAGACAAATATATACCATTATTTTGCAGATTGAAGTTAAAAATACGCAACAACTTAATGATTTAATCCGAAAATTATCACTCCAGCAAGATGTAGTGAGTGTGATACGCAATATTAATTAGTTATTATGGCTGATCGTTTGCTAAACCGCATACCACTTGCAAAATTAGCGGGAATTGGGTCTAGTTTAGAAAGTAAATTCTCTCAGCTAGGTATTAAATCTGTTCAAGACTTGTTATTACATTTTCCGCTTCGTTATGAAGACCGTACTACATCTTCCGCTATTGGTGAGGTGGCAATTGGCGAAACAACCACTATTCAAGGTTGTATCATTAAAAGTGAAATTATCATTACCAAACGTAAAATGTTGTTGTGTCATATTCAGGATGATTCTGGTATCGCTACTTTACGGTTTCTTCATTTCAATATGGGGATGAAGGCTTCCCTAGCGCCAGGTAAATGGGTGAGTGCTTACGGGGAGATAAAAAGAGGTAGTCATTATCCGGAAATTATTCATCCACAATTTAAAATTCAAACCAAAAAAGAAGCGAATTCCACTTTTTCTGATGCCAATGAAGAGCGATTTACGCCAATTTATTCTACTACCCATGGATTAACTCAAAATGTTATTCGTAAAGCAATACAATCGGCACTAATATTATTAAAACGCAATCCACCCGATGAAATTTTACCAGCTACATTGAGTTCCAGATATTTGCCTGTCTGTGAATCATTAGACATTGTTCATAATCCTTCATTAACCACCGATATCGAGCAGTTAATTGCTGGAGAGCATCAGGCAATAAAGCGATTTGTTTTAGAAGAGTTACTTGCTTATCATTTAAGTATGTTGCTGATTAAGTTTGATAATCAAAGACAACATTCTTACCCAATGCATGTTACTCAACGTTATACTCAGCCTTTTCTTGCTGCATTACCATTTGAACCGACCAAGGCGCAAAAAAGAGTGGTGCAGGATATCTATCAAGATATGGCAAAATCAGTGCCAATGATGCGATTAGTCCAAGGCGATGTAGGGTCGGGTAAAACCTTAGTTGCCGCGTTGGCAGCTTTAAATGCTATTGAAAATAAACAACAAGTCGTCTTAATGGCACCAACTGAAATATTAGCCGAGCAACATTTTCATAATTTTTGTCAATGGTTTGAGCCACTTGGGATAAAGGTTGAGTTACTTACTGGTCGCTTAACCGCTAAAAATAAACAACTACGCTATAATGATATCGAATTGGGTGAAATTTCAATGTTAATCGGTACTCATGCAGTGTTTGTTGATAAAGTTAAGTTTAGCCATTTAGGATTAGTCATTATTGATGAACAGCATCGGTTTGGGGTAAATCAACGATTAAGTCTTTGGGAAAAAGGTGCTAAAGATGAATTTCATCCTCATCAATTGATTATGACGGCAACACCAATTCCAAGAACCTTAGCAATGACGGTTTATGCTGATTTAGATGTATCAATCATTGATGAGTTACCCCCCGGACGAACCCCAGTAACAACTATTGTTATACCTAATTCACGTCGAGATGAAATTATTGAAAAAGTGAATAATGCTTGTCTTAATAATCGTCAGGTTTATTGGGTTTGTACGTTAGTTGAAGAGTCTGAAACGCTAGATGCGCAAGCTGCTGAAATGTTGGTTGAAGAATTGCGACTATTATTGCCTCATTTAAAGATCGCTTTAGTCCATGGCAAAATGAAATCGGAAGAAAAACAAGCTGTTATGAAAGCGTTTAAATCAGGTGAAACACAACTTTTAGTTGCAACAACCGTTATTGAAGTCGGGGTTGATGTGCCAAATGCAAGCTTAATGATTATTGAGAATGCTGAACGATTAGGGCTTTCGCAATTACATCAATTACGAGGGCGAGTTGGTCGAGGTAGTGCCATTTCATATTGTGTCTTAATGTATCAAGCGCCACTGAGTAAAATCGCTCAACAGCGGATGAAAGTGATGCGCGAGAGTAGCGATGGTTTTGTTATTGCGCAAAAAGACCTTGAAATCAGAGGAAGTGGCGAAATTTTAGGTACCAGACAAATGGGAGTAGCCAACTTTAAAGTGGTTGATTTAATTCGTGATCAACATTTAATTAGCGACGTCCAACAAGCCTCATATTATATTCAACAAGATTATCCAGAGTCTGCGCAACAACTTATTGAATGCTGGTTGCCAGAAAGACAGAAATATATAAATGCCTAGCTGTATGACTAATTGCTTAGTTTGGCTTAAAATCAATTAGCGGATTGCACTACAAACAAAAAACGGACTTTGAGATTATTCAAAGTCCGCTTGCTTTATCTTTTTACTTTACAAGAATGAACGGTATGGCAATTCAGGTTCATCAGTAAAGATATCTCTAAATCCACGATAGTGTTGATAGTGCATTTTGTTTTTATCGGTTGGATAAGTATATTTGCCACCAACTTGCCAGAAGAATGGCGTAAATTGATATTCCAGACGATCCTTTTTCATTTGCCAAAGGACTTCTATTTCTCGGGGATCACTTTGGAAATTGGCCCATATATCGTGGTGGAATGGAATCACTACTTTGGTATTTAACGATTCTGCCGCACGCAAAATATCTGATGAAGTCATTTTATCGGTTACGCCGCGCGGGTTCTCGCCATAAGATAACAAAGCAACATCGATTTTATGATCATTACCATGTTTGGCATAATAATTAGAGTAGTGAGAATCGCCAGAATGATAGAGTGATCCGCCAGAGGTTTCGAATAAATAGTTAACCGCACGATCATCCATACCATCTAATATTGATTTATCGGTGGAAGAAACACCTTTCGGTAAAGTGACTAATGAAGTTCTATCAAAAGAGTCTAAAACGCGAATGGTAATATCACCAACTTGAATAGTTTCACCTACTTTGGCAACGATACAGCGATCTTCAGGAACCCCCCAATTTTTCCATAATTCAACACAGGCTTTAGGACCAATGAATTTGACTTTTGGTGAGCAGTTTTGAATGACTGCTGCCGCAACATTGACATCAATATGATCAGCATGATCATGGGTTGCCATTACCGCATCAATCTCTTTGATTGCAAAAGGATCAAGAACAAATGGGCTAGTTCTAAGATTTGGTTGTAATTCACGCACGCCACCCATTCGCATCATTTGATGTTGTTTATTCATCAATGGATTTGCGTGAGTTTTTTTACCTGTACCACACCAAAAATCGACAGAGATATTTGTATTACCTGCTGATTTTAACCAAATTCCGGTACAAGCAAGCCACCACATCGTAAACGTATTAGGTTTAACCTCTGTTGTTTCTATTTCTTCATTAAGCCACGTTCCCCATTCAGGAAAGGTATTTAATATCCAAGATTCTCTGGTAATTTCGTTTACTTTACTCATACTTTGTTCCTTTTACAATTTAATTATTAAACTAAAATCACTTCTGTGCCTTGTTCCTTTATGCTTTCAATTATTTCCTTATTCGCTTGTTTACCAGTTATTAAAATATCAATTTTAGTAATCGGGCAAAAAAGCATGCCAGAATTTGCTTTGGTATTTATCTTAGAACTATCAACAACAACGACTAATTTCTCAATTTTCTCAAGTATTTGTTGTTCTGCTACCGCACCTAATATTTCATTTTTATACAGTCCATTAGGCGTTAAGGTTTTACCACTGGTAAACATCCATTTACCTGCATAAGAATCAGTTATGTTAGCGATTGGGTTGAGAATAATATTTTGTGTTTTGTTATATAACCCTCCCATAATGATGACGTTTTCATGATCATGTTCAATCAAGTAACACGCTAATGGAAAATAGTTGGTGATGATTGAAACATTCTTGCCACAAAGTTCACGACCTAACAGAAATGCTGTAGAACCACAATTAATCACGATATTTTCATCACTTCCACATAATTTGGCTGCTCTAATCGCAATGCGTGCTTTTTCATGATAATGATCGGTATTGTTATTGCCTATCGGCGCCCAAATGGGTTTTGCAACTTCAATCCGCATAATACCATTGCGAACTTTTTTTACTCTTCCATCTTGATCGAGCTTGGTAATATCTCGACGAGCCGTGGCTGGTGATATTGAAAAATAGGAAACTAGTTCAGTGACTCTTACCATTCCTCGATCATTAACCATCGCTACAATTTCATTATGTCGTGATATTTCGTTCATTATTGCCTCTTATTAAGTAAATATGATTTTTTATGATTGAAAATGATATTAATTTTCATTTATTTATTTGTCAATCGTTTAAATCAATAATCTTAACTTGTCACTACAATTTATTGATAATAATAGTTATATTTTCAAGTTTTACTTGCGTTTTTTTATCAAAATGTGATGAAAGTCACAATTGTTTGGATAATAACATAAGAAAAGTGATCCTCGTCAAAATAATCATAAACAATCATTGAGTGATTATTTGTGATTGTGGAATATAGCAGTAGTTATTCATTTCTCTGATTTGAATAACGCTAAATGAGCAAAAGTTCCATCAATTCGTTTTTGCGAGATGAGTAATTATACAAATGACATTAAGTGGGGTTGATGTCTCCATGCTATAGCGCTAACGCTATCTAAAGTTGTCAACAATCAATGAGAGGGACATATGGAAGTAATTTATAATATATTTTATATCTTTTATAGTCAGGTTATGACGAAGGCACCATTATTACTAGGCTTAGTTACCTTGCTAGGTTATTGTCTTTTAAGAAAAGATATCACCACGATTTTAAAAGGAACGATTAAAACCATTGTTGGATTCATGCTATTACAAGTTGGTTCAGGTGTTTTAGTTTCAACATTCAAACCCGTTATTGCTAAACTTTCCGAATATCATGGTATAACAGGATCGATTATCGATACTTACGCTTCAATGGTAGCTGTCGAAAAGGGGATGGGTGAGCAATATTCATGGGTTGGTTATGCTGTATTGCTTGCATTAGCGATTAATATTTTACTGGTTATCTTTAGGCGTTTTACCGGAATTAGAACCATCATGTTGACCGGTCATATTATGTTTCAACAGGTTGGTTTAATAGCACTTTTCTACTTCCTGTTTGGTTATAGCATGTGGGAAACCATTATCTACTCAGCAATAATTACGGCATTATATTGGGGAATCTTTTCAAATATGATGTTTAAACCGACAGAAGCGGTAACTGGCGGTGCGGGTTTTTCAATTGGTCACCAACAGCAGCTTGGCTCATGGATTGCGGTGAAATTAGCGCCAAAATTGGGTGATAAAAATGATTCAGTAGATAATTTAAAATTACCAAAATGGTTACATATTTTCCATGATAGTATTGCCGCCACAACGATCGTGATGACAATCTTCTTCGGTATTATACTTATCTCTTTTGGTCTAGATAATTTACAAACAATGGCGGGGTCGACCCATTGGACTATCTACATTTTCGAAACCGGACTTAAATTTGCCGTAGCCATCCAAGTTATTGTTGGTGGTGTAAGAATGTTTGTGGCGGAGTTGTCAGAAGCATTTAAAGGAATTTCTGAAAAATTAATACCAAATGCAGTGCTGGCTATCGATTGTGCGGCTATTTATGCTTTTTCACCTAATGCCATGGTATTTGGTTTTATTTGGGGGGCATTAGGTCAATTTTTAGCAATAGCGCTATTACTGGTATTTAAATCGCCAATCATGATCATCCCTGGTTTTATTCCTATGTTTTTCTCTAATGCCACCATTGGCGTATTTGCTAATCATTATGGTGGATGGAAAGCGGTAATGAAACTCTGTTTCGTTATGGGAATGGTTGAGGTTCTTGGTTCAGCTTGGGTAATTAATATTTTCGCCCAAAATGGTACGCCAATTGATTCTTGGATGGGAATGGCTGATTGGGCAATCTTATTCCCGCCGATTTTACAAGGTTTATCTTTCTCTCATCTGTTTATCTATGTCTTGATTGCGTTATCTCTGGTCTATATGTTATTTGCAGCTAAATCACTGCGAGCAGAAGAAGCCTTACAAAAACAACAACCGGCCAATGATATTCATGATGATGTTAATGAAGCAGTAGTTGAAAAAATGGAGGAAGTCGCAATTAGTGAAGGTCAACCGATTCGTATTCTTGCTGTTTGTGGTAGTGGTCAGGGATCGTCAATGATGATGAAGATGAAAATTGCCAATTATTTAGATAAAAAAGGTATCGCAAATGTCATGGATTCATGCGCAGTCACGGATTACAAATCAAAACTACCTAATGTCGACATCATCGTTGCTTCTAAACATTTGATTCATGAAATTGAGGTTAACGAAGGACAACATGCATTAGGTGTACAAAACATGTTAAATCCTCAAACTTTCGGCGATGAACTTATTGAGCTTATCAATAAAGTGAATGGTAAATAAGCAGAATATTTAAAGGAGTCCTACAATGGCTTTCAAAGAATCATTAATTGAAAATAACTCTATTTTACTTAAAGCAGAAGCTACAAATTGGCAAGACGCGGTTAAGCTAGGAACAGATATGCTAGTTGCGTCTAAAGCAATTGAGCCTCGTTATTATGATGCCATCATTCAATGCGTTAAAACCATGGGGCCTTATATCATTATTGCACCTAATCTAGCCATGCCACATGCGCGACCAGAAGATGGCGTTAACCGTACGGCTTTTGCATTAGTAACTTTGAAAAAACCTGTTTATTTTGACGGGGAAGCAGATCCGGTTGATGTCCTAGTTACCCTCGCCGGCAGTACTTCTGATCAGCATATGGAAGGATTAATGGAAGTGACTCAAATTTTAGATGATGAAAATAGTGAGACAGGTGTTGATCTGGATAAATTGAGACGCTGTAACAGCAAAGAAGATGTTTATGCGGTTATCGATCGCGCGCTAAATGGAGGCTAAATGATGTTTCAAGCATTAAAAGAACGCGTACTACAGGCTAATTTATTGCTACCACAATATAATTTAGTCACCTTTACATGGGGAAATGTATCGGAAGTTGATCGTGCAAAGGGGGTCATTGCCATTAAACCATCTGGGGTTGAGTACAGTGATATGACCATAGATGATATTGTTGTGGTTTCATTAACCGGTGAAATTGTCGAAGGCAAACTTAATCCCTCTAGTGATACCGCAACTCATCTTGAACTCTACAAGGCCTTTGCAAATATTGGCGGAATTGTGCATACCCATTCTCGCTATGCAACGGTTTGGGCACAGGCAGAATTGGATATTCCTGCATTAGGTACCACTCATGCTGACTATTTTTATGGTGATGTACCTTGTACCCGCAGATTAACTGATAGTGAAATCGCCACAGATTACGAAAAAAATACCGGATTAGTTATTATCGAGGAATTTAAACATCGTGGTATTGATCCTATGGCGATGCCTGGCGTTATTGTTTCTGGTCATGCGCCATTTTGTTGGGGTAAAAATGCCTTAAATGCGGTACACAATGCCGTGGTACTTGAAGAAGTCGCAATGATGGCAATTTCAACTCGACAACTTAATCAAACCATCAAAATTCAACAAACATTATCCGATAAGCACTATTTTCGCAAACATGGTGCTAATGCTTATTATGGTCAAAAATAAAATTAGATAAGGAAACCAACATGACAACACCAAAACTACAAATTGCTTTAGATCAAACTGAATTAACCTCAGCATTGGAGGTAGCAAAAAATGTTTCAGGATTTGTTGATATTATCGAAGTTGGCACTATTCTCGCTTTTGGTGCCGGAATAGAAAGTGTTAAAAATTTAAGAAAACTATATCCTAATCATATATTAGTCTGTGATTTAAAAACAACTGATGGCGGAGCGATATTAGCTAAAATGGCTTTTTCAGCTGGGGCTAACTGGTTAACGGTTTCAGCTGCAGCGCATATAGCTACCATTGAAGCATGTAAAAAAGTAGCTGACGAATTTAATGGCGAAATTCAGATCGAATTATATGGTCATTGGACACTTGAAGATGCTAAAGCATGGCGGAAATTGGGGATTAAACAGGCTATTTATCATCGTTCTCGTGATGCCGAGCTAGCTGGCGTAGGTTGGGGGGAAGCAGATCTTGTTAAAATGCGTCAACTTTCGGATTTAGGTCTTGAGCTATCTATTACCGGTGGGATAGTACCAGAAGATATTCATTTGTTTGCTGGTATTAAAACTAAAGCTTTCATTGCTGGTCGCGCATTAGCAAATGAAAATGGTAATAAAACGGCGCAAGCATTAAGAGAGCAGATCGCTAAATATTGGTAATTTAACTGATGCAGTCGGTAATACGACTGCATTTTTCTGTGATTAAACAACTGTTATTAGGTTTTAATTATGTCGAAATTTGCAATCGATCCAACCAAGCTGACTAATCATATTGGTATTTATGAAAAAGCCTTACCTAATGATCTCACTTGGCAAGAAAAACTATACCAAGCAAAGTCACTCGGATTTAATTTTATTGAGATCTCAATTGATGAATCAGATGAACGTCGGGCAAGACTTGATTGGTCAGATGACGAAATTTATCAATTAAAACGATTATGTGAACAATCAGGTTTACCATTACATTCAATGTGTTTGAGTGCTCACCGTAAATATCCTTTTGGTTCTGCTGATGAAACCATCCGTCAACAAGCAAAAATCCTTATGAATAAAGCGCTCATTTTTGCCTATAAATTAGGTATTAGAGTTATTCAATTGGCTGGCTATGATGTTTATTATGAACCAGCCAATTTACAAACTCACCAACGCTTTATTTCAGGTATGCAATGGTCTGCCAAACAAGCAGAAAAATTAGGGATAATGCTAGCTGTGGAAATTATGGATACTAATTATCTAAATTCGCTTACCAAGTTTGAAATTCTCAAAAAAGAGGTGAGTTCACCTTATTTTATGGCTTATCCCGATGTGGGTAATATATCCGGTTGGAATTATGATGTTTGTACTGAACTTATGTTAAGTCGTGAACATATTGTGCAAATACATTTAAAAGATACTTATAAAGTTAACGCCAATTATGAAGGTCAATTCAGAGATTTAACGATTGGTGAAGGTGAAGTTGATTTTCTTTCCATCTTTAAAACCCTAAGAAGGATGGATTATACCGCACCATTAGTTATCGAGATGTGGGCTAAAGATGATAAATGGCAAGAAAATATTATCACCGCAAAAAAACGCCTACAAGCAATCGCTAAACAGGCAGATTTTCCTTTATTTTGAATATCTCATTTGCAATGATAATTCAAAACAATGCTCCATAAAATTTTAACTTGGAGCATTGATTAGGTTAGGCTGTGGCGGTTATCAGACTTAACCAGATAGTGATGACACGGTATACATGTCGCAATATTTTTTATCAAAAATTTTATTAAACCAAGTAATCATCGTCGAAAAAATAATCAACTTATTAAATTATTTCAGTTCAAGGTGTGATGATATTTATCGGATAACCTTTTTTTTAAAAAGAGATAATATTGGGTATTCATCACTAACTAGAATTTGTTGATAAATAAAGCATCATGCCAGTTGATAGTTAAATTTTTTGTCGCAATTTTCTCGGATTTACTGTAGAAAACTTAATGAATTGCTCTTTGCACGAATATGGCTATCGTGTAATATAGATCACATTATAAATTTGATTAAATCGTGAATATTGTATGAAATTCTTTCTGAAATTTGTTGCTATTTTTTTAGTTGTTTTCGCTTTAGTCGGCTGTGGTTTAAAAGGCCCGTTATATTATCCGGCTGATGAGTCAGCTGCTGCTATTGAATCTAACGATATAAATAAAATCGCTTAAAGGAATCATTTAATGGAATTGTTACACTATCACAATGGCCAGTTATTGGCTGATAACGTCGCTATTTCTGAACTAGCTAACCAATATGGCACGCCGTTATATGTCTATTCTGCAAATCATATCACTCAGCAATTTCGTGCTTATCAAGATTCGCTTAAAGATAAGCAACATCTAATTTGTTATTCCGTTAAGACCAACAGTAATTTATCGGTTCTCAACTTATTAGCCAAACTTGGTGCAGGTTTTGATATTGTTTCGCAAGGTGAGTTAGAAAGAGTATTAAAAGCCGGTGGTGATCCTAAAAAGATTGTTTTTTCAGGTGTGGCAAAATCCATTGTCGAAATCAAAAGAGCGCTTGAGGTTGGCATTAAATGTTTTAACGTTGAATCCGAATCAGAATTATATCGCATTAACCAAATTGCTCAACAATTGGGTAAAATCGCTGCAATTTCATTACGAATTAATCCTGATGTGGATGCAAAAACCCATCCCTATATTTCAACTGGACTGCGGGAAAATAAATTTGGTATAAGTTATCAATTAGCTTTAGACGTTTATCGTAAAGCGGCTTGTTTAAGTCATATTAAAATAGCTGGAATTGATTGTCATATTGGCTCTCAGTTAACAGAACTATCACCATTTCTTGACGCTACCGATAGAATTTTAGCTTTAGTTGATAAGCTTAAAGCAGAAAATATTCATCTTGAACATATTGATTTAGGTGGCGGATTGGGTGTTTGTTATGATAACGAAACACCACCTTCCGCATCATTACTTACTTCAGAATTAATAGCAAAATTAACCAATTATACTGATCTTGAAATTATTTTTGAACCGGGTAGGTCAATTATCGCCAATGCAGGTATATTAATTACTAAAGTTGAATACACCAAACATCAAGATGGTAACCATTTTGCTATTGTAGATGCCGGAATGAATGATTTAATTCGACCCGCACTCTATAAAGCTTGGATGCGAGTTTTACCGGTTAAAGAACCAACAAGTTCGGATAAAAAAGAATGCTATAATGTTGTTGGGCCTATTTGCGAATCAAGTGACGTATTAGCCTATCAGCGCGAATTATCTGTTGCACAAGATGATCTGTTAGTAATTTGTAGTGCAGGTGCTTATGGCTTTAGTATGGCGTCAAATTATAATAGCCATCCACGCCCAGCCGAAATCTTGCTCGAGGGAGGCAATCAACATAAGCTAATTCGAAAACGTGAAACGTTTGATGATTTATGGCGTGGTGAATTAGTACTATAATTTGCTTAAGAGGGCACTAACGATGTGCTGATGCGTAGGCAAATAAAGCGCTTTTTGAATCAAATTTTAAACAATAATCAATAATAATGTTTCACACTAAAAGGTAATTAAAGATGAACTTTTCTAAAATGCATGGATTAGGTAATGATTTTATGGTTATTGATGCAGTAACGCAAAATGTTCATCTTTCTAGTGAAATGATTAAACGAATGTCAGATCGATATACTGGAATAGGATTCGATCAGCTACTGATTGTAGAACCACCTTATTCACCAGAAAGTGATTTTCATTATCGAATATTTAATGCTGATGGTACTGAAGTTGGACAATGTGGCAATGGTGCACGTTGTTTTGCTCGTTTTGTTCGTTTAAAAGGGTTGACGAAAAAACGGGTATTAAAGGTGAGTACCATGAAGGGTAATATTGTTTTAACCGTTAATGATGATGAAACCGTGCGGGTTAATATGGGAAGTCCCATATTTGAGCCGAATAAAATTCCTTTCAAAGCCATTAAAGAAGAAAAAACCTATATTATTCGGGCGCAAGAACAGACAGTTTTGTGCGGTGTGGCTTCAATGGGTAATCCTCATTGTGTTTTGCAAGTAGATGATATATCGACAGCTCAAGTTGCCACATTAGGTCCCTTATTAGAACAACATGAACGTTTCCCTGAAAAAGCCAATATTGGTTTTATGCATATTATCGATAAAAGTAATATTAATTTGCGAGTATTTGAACGCGGTGTTGGTGAGACACAGGCTTGTGGTACCGGTGCCTGTGCAGCAGTTGCTGTTGGAATAAATCAAGGACTGTTAAATCAGCGAGTCAATGTTAATTTGCCAGGTGGCAAATTAGTTATCGAATGGCAAGGCAATCAGCAACCACTTTATATGACAGGACCTGCTACACACGTATATGATGGTTATATATCAATTTAATAACTTATCAGGCAATGAGGTTTACTGTAACTAACCTCATTGAGCACAATAGAAATAAATTATGGTCAAAAAAAAAGCAGAGAAAATCAAAAATAAGCTAAGTCCTCGACAAGAAGCTGTCGTCAAATTGAATGATGAAATGGTGAGTCAATATATCATTGATAATCCTGATTTCTTTATTCGCAATGCGGCGCAAATTGAACGTATGCGTGTACCACATCCTGTCCGTGGGATAATTTCATTACCAGAATGGCATATGGCTAGACAACGGAATAAAATTAATCAGTTAGAATCTGAAATAACCATGCTGATGGAACATGCTAGTGCTAATGAACTGTTGTTTAATCAGCTAATGAAATTACAATATGAATTAATTAAAGCAAATGATATCGATGGGCTAATAGCTTCTTTAAAAAATTGGGCTAAAGAGTTAGGTCTCAATGGTGCTTACTTATATCTTTTCGATGATAAATGGTTGATAAATGCACCATCTAACTATCATCATTTAGCTTTAAGTTCTTCACAATTTGATTTTATTCGTGTCCGTCATTTACAGTATAGTCAATTCTATTTAGGGCAGTTAAACACCAGTGAATTAGATCTTCTATTACCACACCATGGCTACGTAGGGTCGGTTGCTTTATCCTTGTTTGGCCAATTTGGCGACCTCGGGGTGTTAGTTTTTACTAGTTCTGATTCTATGCATTATCAGGTTGGACAAGGTACTTTGTTATTAGAAAAGGTAAGTGAAATATTACCTATTTTGATTGAAAAATGGATTATGCGAAAAAAGTAAGGAATTATGATGGTTGAAAATAATCCCAGTCACTCCTCTTTATTAGCTATACCGATTGAACAGTTCTTAAATTATTTAAAATCGGAAAAACAACTTAGTCTTAATACACAAATTAATTATCGTCGCCAACTCTATGCTATTATCGATTTAAGCAGAGATTTGGATCTCACTAATTGGCAAGATCTCGATTCATCAGCGGTACGACTGTTAATTAGTCGTAGTCGGCAAACTGGCTTACAAGCAAGAAGTCTCTCCTTACGCTTGTCTGCTCTACGTAGCTTTTTAGATTGGATGGTGAAAAATGAATTGATAGTGGCCAATCCGGCTCGCGGTGTAGTTAATCCGAAATTAGGTCAGCATCTTCCCAAAAATATTGATATTGACGAAGTGAATCAATTACTGAATATTGAATATAATGACCCATTATCGGTACGCGATAGAGCTATGCTCGAAGTGATGTATGGTTCTGGATTACGACTTTCTGAATTAGTCAATATCAATTGCCGAGAGCTAAATTTAAGAGAAGGTGAAGTCCGTGTAATGGGGAAAGGCAATAAGGAAAGAAAATTACCTCTAGGGCGCGAGTCCATCAAATGGATTGAACATTGGCTAAGCATGCGTAATCAATTTAATCCCCATGATGATGCTCTATTTATTTCAAAATTGGGTAAACGAATTTCGCCGCGTAATGTGGAAAAACGTTTTGCTCAATGGGGTGTCAAACAAGGTTTAAGTTCGCATGTTCATCCACATAAATTACGTCACTCGTTTGCCACGCATATGCTTGAATCGAGTGGTGATTTACGAGCAGTACAAGAATTACTAGGTCATGCTGATTTATCCACAACTCAAGTTTATACTCATTTGGATTTCTCACATTTATCGGAAGTTTATGATTCTGCTCATCCACGAGCTAAAAGAGGGAAAAAATAATGCATTTTTATCGTTCAATTGACTGCATTAAAGCGATTACTTTCGATCTTGATGATACTTTATACGACAATAGTATGATTGTCGATAAAGCTGAAGAGGAGATGTTGAAAACATTACAAAAATATAAACAATTAGCAAATTTAACCTTAGACTTATATTATCAAGAAAAAAATCTGATACTCAATTTAAATCCGGAAATCTATCATGATGTGATAGATTGGCGGATTGAGACCATCAAATCACTATTGAGTAAAACCAATATCCCCGTATTACAACATACTAATATTATTGATAGCGCTTTAGACTGTTTTAATATTTGGCGGCATAAAATGGTGATTCCTGAATCTACGCATGTCTTGTTAGCTAAACTCGCCAAAAAATATCCATTAGCCGTAATTACTAATGGCAATGTCGATGTCAATAAAATAGGTTTAGGTGACTATTTTCAATTTTCTTTACGTGGCGGTCCGGATGGTCGTTCAAAACCATTTCCTGAAATTTTTGACTTAGCTGCAAAAAAATTAGCGGTAGCTAATAACTACATTTTACATGTTGGTGATAATTTAGAGACTGATGTAAATGGTGCCATTAATAATGGCTATTTGTCATGTTGGATAAATATTTTTGGTCAAGATATCTACCGTCTTAGTGATGCAAGGTGCTTACCTCATGTTGAAATAACTCGATTGCCAGAATTAGATAATCTGTTATAATTGTTCAATATGTGTATAAAAAGACAGTGAAGTTAGATGTAATTACGAGTTGCATTTACTCTCTGTCTTTATTTTTTTAACGGATTCTCTAATAAATATTATTAAGAAAATGAAATTATTAAAAAGAGTTGCAACATTTAAAACCAAGAGTGGTTTTTGTTATCGTGATGGGTTAATGCATAATGGACATTAATCAATCATTATTAAGCGATCTTAATACCGAACAACAAACTGCAGTAACAACTGATAATCAATATACTATCGTACTTGCCGGTGCTGGAAGTGGTAAAACTCGTGTATTAGTACATCGAATAGCTTGGCTTTGCATTGAAAAAAATTATTCATCCGGTTCAATTTTTGCGGTCACATTTACCAATAAAGCAGCAGCTGAAATGCAAGAACGAATAAAAGCGCTGGTTGGTGAGAGCTATTTAACTGGTATGTGGGTGGGAACCTTCCACGGCTTAACCCATCGTTTACTACGGATGTTTGCCCAACAAGCTAATCTTCCCGATAATTTCCAACTTATTGATACTGAAGATCAGATTCGACTTATCAAGCGGATCTTTCGCGAATTACAAGTAGATGAGAAAGAGTGGTCAGCTAAAGAGTGTGCCAATTTTATCTCTGCTCAAAAAGAAAAAGGATTACGTGCGAAAGATTTAGTGCCAGAAGATCCAAAACAAGTTATGTGGCAAACGATCTATCGCGATTATCAAGCAATTTGCGATAAAGTAGGTTATGTCGATTTTTCGGAACTAATTTTGAGAGCTTATGAATTACTCTGTAAAGACGAAAATGTTTTAAATTATTGTCGTCACCGTTTCTCAAATGTGTTGATTGATGAATTTCAAGATACCAATAAAATTCAGTATCGATTTGTACAAAAGCTCGCGGGGAACACGGCTAATGTAATGATTGTTGGTGATGATGATCAATCTATATATAGTTGGCGTGGAGCTAATGCTGATAATCTTCAATTATTTATCAATGATTATCCTGATACAGAGATTATTCGTTTAGAGCAAAATTACCGGTCTACGGGGATTATTTTAGATACTGCAAATAAATTAATTGCAAATAATAAGAATCGCTTAGGTAAAAATTTATGGACGGATAGTGGTGAAGGCGAGAAGATCACTGTATATAGGAGCTTTAATGATGCAGATGAGGCCAGATTTGTTATTGGCCAAATAAAAAAGTATCATGATGAAGGTCAGAAATACGCAAGTTGCGCTATTTTGTATCGTAATAATATTCAATCACGAATATTTGAAGATACCCTAATGCAAAATGCTATACCTTTTCAAATTTATGGTTCAATTAGATTCTATGAAAGGCAAGAGGTTAAATTAGCACTCGCCTATTTACGTTTATTGCATGACCATAACAATGATATGGCATTTGATGCTACCATAAATACCCCGACTCGCGGTATCGGACAAGTCACATTAGATAAAATTAGAAATTGTGCTAACCATAATGCTATCTCATTATGGGATGCTTGTTTAATGTTGATTGAACAAAATGCACTTACTGATCGACAACGTAACGATGTTAATCGTTTCTTACATTTAATGGAATCAATCTACGCCGAAGTTAAAGATTTACCTTTCTATAAACAACTTGAAAGGATCATTAAATTATCCGGTGTAATGCGAATGTATGAACAAGAACCAGGCATTAAGGGACAAACAAGAATAGAAAATCTTGAAGAACTTGTTTCGGCGGCTGAACAATTTTATCTTTTAAATCAAAATGCGGTGATTGAAGATAATGCCACTGGTAAGCCATTAACTGTTCTTGAATCATTTTTATCGGTTACCTCACTTGAAAGCCGGGATGCGGTTAGTGAGCAAGATTCAGTTCAATTGATGACGCTTCACTCGGCTAAAGGTTTAGAGTTTGATAACGTGTTTATTGTGGGGTTGGAAGAAGGGATTTTTCCTGCACAACGATCAATCCAAGAAACAGATAAAATGGAAGAGGAAAGACGATTAGCTTATGTGGGAATTACTCGTGCTCGAAAATGTTTAACACTTTCATTGTCAGAACAAAGACGACTTTATGGACGTGAAGAACGTAATTTACCATCGCGTTTTTTAGATGAATTACCGATTGAAAATTTAAATGAAACTTTCTACCATGGTAGTTTTTCATCATTTAGCCATCGTGGCAAATATCAGGACAAAGATGATCAATTCTATCAAGAACGTAAAAAATCATATTCTAAAAAGAAGAAAGAAGATGATGGCTATACGTTAGGTAGAAAAGTGAAACACAACCGTTTTGGTGAAGGCTCTATTATTAATCTTGATGGTGAAGGTGAGCATAAACGGGTCCAAATTGCTTTTGTTGATGTTGGTATTAAATGGCTCGTGATAAAACTAGCTAACCTGACGTTACTGTAATTAGTATATGTACTAAAAATCGGCGCTAAATTACGATCTAGCGCCTTTTTTAGATAGCTATTATTCGGCCTGTTCTTGTACAGCTTGGGCAAAGATATCTACAAATGATTGATCGCTACGGTTGCAGATCCATTTGTCATTGATAAAGTCAAAATGATACCCTTGCTTTCTGGTGGCTAACCAAACTTGAAATAGGGGTTCTTGAGTATTAATAATGATTTTACTGTGATTAGGAAAACTAACGGTAATGACATTCCCGTTAGTTTCATAATCTAAATCGATATCATGCTCATCAGCATAATCATCAAGGTATAATTCGATTTGATTAAAAAGTTGATCAGTTAAGGTATGGAATTGAGCGATATTCATATTGATCTGATTATAGTTGGCTGACTAAAGTGGCGATATTAGCATAAATAAAAAGACTCTGCCACAGCTAGGTGGCAAGAGTGTGAATAAGTAAATAAAGAGTTTATTTATTAAGTGGTAAAGAACAAGCAATTACGAGTAACTGATGCTTATCGTCCCCTTTCCGTGCTCGAATCCAACGACTAGGAATATTAATATGATTAATCATCTTACCTTCTGCAAAAAAGTTTTCAACAAGGTCTAGTTGTCCTTTAGCGATCTCTTTTTTCGCGCAGTTAGCATAATAATTAATGGCAATTGCATGATATGGCGTTTTTACATTATCAATGTTTTGTACTAATTCTGGGACATAATTGATAACTTCCCTAAAAACACGAATTCTTTGATTATATGGGTGTAATTTTATTGAATCCTTATCGAGGTAAGCATAACCGGCCTTGTTATCTTCATTACTTTTCGAAATTGGAATGAATTGTTTGCCAATTTTGGGATTACTCAGCATTAATTCAACTTGCTTTGCTTGCGCTGCTTTCTCTTCCTCGGTATAGGGTGATGTCTCTTTTTTTTCTGCAGCATGGATTGTTGCAGCAAAAGAAAAGAGCATTAAGAATAGACATAATTTTTTCATTTAAGTTTAATCTCCTTCCTTCGAGCTACTGTTTTTTAGTTGGCTGTGGTTGGTTTTGGGACACTGTTTTTTTTTCTTGTTGTTCTTTTTGTTTCTTCAATTTATAGGCTTTGATCTTTTCTTGACGATTTTTTTCAATCTCTTCGTCAAATGGTTTTATATCTGGACGATCTTTGTAGAGAAGTTCTTTATTTAAATCGCCTTGAATAGAGCAAAGTATACTATTCTGTTTATTATCAACCTTTTCTAAATAAAGGGCTTTTTCAATAGTGCCAAGTCGTGGTACTACAGAATCAATTGAGTAGGGATTGTTTTTCCATTCAGCTATTTTGGTGTTGCGATCATAGATTTTTGAATTAGCAATATAGACTTTTTCATTGTATCTGGACCATTTTAAATTATCTAAGTTTTTGACAATTTCATCTTGGTTATTATCAAAAATAAAACCCCAATAATAATATTGACCTGATAGATTGGTTGGTATGAAAATATTTTGATAGCCAATTATTTTCAAACCACGATATTCAAATGGTTTTTTGAAATTGACGCTATTTTTATCTGGTTGATAAATCGATTCAACTGGGATAAAAGTGACATTATCCTTAGTAGTTAAATCAACATATTCACTTATTGCTTGCTTATTTTCTGCTAAATAATGAAAAAATTGACTATCACAGTTAAGAAAAGTATCGACTAAATTATCAGTAACGCTTGGTTTATAATCTTGCGCAAAAACCATGCAAGAAAATAGTGAAAAACAAGTAGAAAGTGTAAATTTTTTTAAAACCATGTTGTAGTTCCTATAAAAAAGTACTCTTATAAAATGTAATAGCATTGTAAAGTAATGTAAATTTAAGTCAATTTAAACAGCATCTATCTTCAATGAAAATTAATAAATTACCATTTTTAAAGGAAATTTCTACTGTGTCAGCAATCGCTTTATTACGTAAACTGGTAAAACCACCCAAAGATAAAGTTTGATTATCTAATGGGTATTTAAAGCCGCTAATAGTCAAATGTGTTACCGTTGATAATGGCATTAGTGAAATAATATGGTGTTTGACATGGTGAATAATTTGATGATGAGTAGCAAAAAAAAAGTGACAATAATCATCGTAAAACACCATTTTGAACTGTTGATGATATTGCATAGCAACCGATAAATTACCTAAAAAATGGTCACTAGCACGTCCTGTTGCACCATATATAGTAAATGATGTGACCCCTTTACTATTTAAAAATAACAGCGCCTTTTCAAAATCAGGTTTAGATTGATCTGGGGTGTGAATGATTTGCGTTTTATCCGGCACGGTCATTTTCGGGTTAATACTGTCTAAATCGCCAATAATAAAATCAGGCACAATTGCGGATTCAGATAGATAACTGTGATATGCGCCATCCGTGCAAGCAATATAATGATAGTTCGCTAAATGTGTAGGAAGATTTTTAGGTGGCTCGCCATTTACAAATAATAGTGCTCTGGACATAATTACTCCCGTCAAAATAATTTATAGCGCTAAAGTATAAGCCATAATAATTGCATCTTCCCGATGACCATTGGTAGATGGATAATAGTTTTTTCTTATAGTTATTTGATTAAATCCAATTAACTGATATAAGGCAATTGCTGGAGTATTTGATCTTCTAACTTCTAACCATAGTGTTGAAATCTTATAGGGTGCGTTTATTGACATTAACTCATCAATTAAATGGTTTAATAGTGCTTTAGCTAATCCTTGCTTTCGGTATTTGGGGTGGATTGCAATATTAAATAAAGTTGCTTCATCAATCACTTTTTGGCAAATACAAAAGCCTACAATTTTATTAGCAACTGTTATTTTAAGATTTAAATAACGTTCGCCCTGATTTGAAAAAAAAGTCTCCTTAGACCATGGAATAGGGTGACATAGTTGCTCTAATTGATAAGCTTCGGCTAAATCATTTTCGTTCAGGATGGAAATGGTTTTCATAATTACATAATTGTTGCCAAAGTTTGCGCTTTTGTTGCGGATCTTTGGCGAGCGAATCTAAATCGCTAGTGTTAATAATTAAGTTATTTTGCCAAGATTCAGTGCTATTTACATCAATAAACCAAATCACAATTTTTACTTCATTTGCTGGTATTATTAATTGCGAAGGGGTAAGAAATAAAACTTGCTCTTCGGTTAATTCTATGGCTTTTAAAATATCATAATATATTTTTTGTGTTGGTTGTTGTTTAGCGATCACAATTAAACGAATTTTATCATCTATATGAGTAGCAAGTTCACCTTGAAAAACGGCAGAATTGCGTAAAACATATTGGGTAATATCGCATTGCTTAAGATACCAATCAATTTGTGTCATTGTCGGATTTCGGTTTTTATTAGAGATTAAAGTGAGTTAATTGTATAATCTTCGCTTCAATTTATAAAGGTTTTTCATTGAGGCATTATGGCAACATCGATATTTACTCCTGCTAGCCAAGTACTTGAACGTCACCAATCCTTTTTTGAGGATAAAAATATTTTAATTGCAGGCGATATCCAAGATAATTATCCAGCGGTTATTGCGGCTAATTTGGTTAAGATCCACTGCTCGCAATATCACACATTCTTAAATTTTAAACACAGCAAACGAGCAGATAGTACAAATTTTTCGCTCTATCCTGACGAATCTTTTTATACCGATATCAATACACTCATTTACTATTGGCCTAAAACCAAAAGTGAAGCGCAATTTCAGTTATCGTTTTTGTTAAATAATATGCCAAAAGAGAGTGATATTTTCATCATAGGTGAAAATCGTACAGGGGTAAAAAGTGTTGAAGGGTTATTAGCTGATTTTGGCACTATTCAAAAAATAGATAGTGCTAGACGATGTGGTTTATATCATTTTCGAGCAGATAGCCGTTTAGCTTTTGATTTAAAAGAGTGGTGGTTGAGTTATCATTTAACTATTGGAAACCAAGCTATTGAAATTAAGAGTTTGCCAGGTGTCTTTAGTCAAAAAAGTTTGGATGCTGGAAGTGAATTACTATTGAATGCACTTATGGAGCAGAGTGATATTATTAAAGGCAACGTCCTTGATGTAGGCTGTGGCTCTGGGATATTATCAACAGTTATAGGTAAGTTATATCAAGATCTAAACTTGACATTAACCGATGTTAATAGCTCAGCGTTAGAATCCAGCAAAGCTACTTTAGCTAGCAATCACATTGCTGGAAATGTGATTGCTAGTGATGTTTTTTCAGATATCAACGATAAGTATCACTTGATCATCTCTAACCCTCCTTTTCATGATGGTAAGGAGACCAGTTATACGGCAGTGAACAAACTGATTAAAGAAGCTAAAAAGTACTTAAAATTAAACGGTTATCTTTGTATTGTGGCAAATTCATTTTTACCTTACCAGTCGATTTTGGATGAGACCTTTAAACGGGTTGAAGTTATTGCACAAACAACCAAATTTAAAGTCTATTTAGCCAGTCATTAATTATTAAAGATAACCAAATATTCATGCGTGAATTAAGCAAATTAAATCACGCGTGAAAATTGATGTTGTCGGACTAAGCGACGCATATAGATATCAAAGCACATACAAATATTGCGTATTAGCAAATGACCTTTAGGTTGAACAACGATGCTATCTTGATTAACGATTACTAGTTCATCTTGGGCTAATGGTGCAAGTAGTTTTAAATCGTCAGCAAAATAGTCATCAAATTTAATGTGATAAAGTTGTTCAATCGGTTTTTTATCAAGATGGAAATGACAAATTAGCTGCTTAATCACATCTCTGCGTATTTTATCATCTTGGTTTAAGGTAAAACCTTTCCATAGACCATGACCTTTTTGTTCAACCAAAGTTTGATATGATTTTAGATCTTTCTGATTTTGCGCATAACTATCACCCAGCATGCTAATTGCCGATACCCCAAGCCCCACTAAATCCGCATCGCCTTTAGTGGTGTAACCTTGAAAGTTACGATGCAGCTTATTTTGCTGTTGGGCGATAGCTAACTCATCGGTTGGTTTGGCAAAGTGATCCATGCCGATAAATTGATAACCAGCTTGGGTTAATTTTTCGATACTGGTTTGTAAGATATTTAGTTTTTGGTTTGCATCGGGTAGATCATGGTCTTTAATTTTACGTTGAGCAGCAAAACGGCTAGGTAAGTGTGCATAATTAAACACACTTAATCTATCAGGAGAAATATCAATAACTTTATTTAATGTCTCGGTAAAACTTTCAACAGTCTGCTTAGGTAATCCATAAATTAAATCAAGACTAATCGATCGAAAATGATTTTTTCGTGCTTGGGTAATTAATGAGCGGATCAAATTCTCATCTTGTTCACGGTTAATAAGATTTTGAATTTCATGATTGAAATCTTGAATCCCCATACTTAACCGATTAAAGCCAAGTTTGGCAAGATGATCGATAGTTTGAGGGGTAATTTCTCTAGGGTCAATTTCAATGGATAGTTCGGCATCTTGAGCAAAGTTGAAGTGTTGCTTTATAGAGGTAATTAATCGGCTAATTTCATCATCAGTCAAAAAAGTTGGTGTACCGCCCCCCCAATGCATTTGGGTGACAATTCGATCTTTGAATAATTCAGCTTGTTTGGTTATTTCAATATCTAATATATCAAGATATCGGGTAACTTTATGAGTTTGCCGGGTTACGAGTTTATTACATCCGCAGAAATAACAGAGTTTGTGACAAAACGGAATATGAATATAAAGCGATAATGGCCGCTGAGGATAACAATTAGCGGCTGAAATAAAGTCTTGCTCAGTAAACTGCTCATTAAATTCAAGTGCTGTCGGGTATGAGGTATACCTTGGGCCGGAATAGTTATACTTTTCAATTAACGCTTGATCCCAGAGTTGCGATTGAAGCATATTATTATTTTTTAATTCTACGTTTGACATTGCCACTTCCATAACGTTTTGCGGTATTAGGCTGTTTGGTCTTTAATTGCGTTTTAATTTTAAGCCGATTGATTTTTTTCAAATATAATAATGTGCAAATAAATAATCCCAAGTACAAACCTAGCATAATAAATATTGGCATGATAGATGGCTCTTTATGGTGATTTGTATAAAATTATTGATTTAGCATTGATATCGAATCAAATTAACTTACTTACGCTTAAGTAGGCCGACGATATCTTCTTTAGGCTCGTCTAACTCCTCATCGTCTTCAAAATCATCATCTTCAATACCTAACTGTTTCATCAGTTGATCAATGCGATCTAATTTATTATTGAGATAAGATTGTTGATCATCAGTTAATGTTTTGCCTTGCTCAACCAAATCAAGTAAATGATCTAGTTTAGTATCATTTTCAAGTTGTTCTAACTCTTGTTGGGGTGTTAATTTAGTTTTTTGTGGTTGATTAACTTTGTTTTTTATTGATGAATCATTGGTTTGTAGCAATGAAATTGGTTTTTTGCTGCCAATGCGTGGATCTTTAATTGTATTGGTAGATTTTTTATTTTGATTGTTATCTGGTCCATTAAAACGAGAACCACTAGGTAAACCTTTATGTTTACGTTTGCGCTTGAGTTCGCGTGACTCTTCATTAATCTCTTGACGGGTTTTTTTAGGTTTTAGTTTCGATTTATTTTTTAACATACAATCTCAATTTGATATCTGGTTATTAATGCATTAAACCTATTTTACCAGTAAGTGGTTAATATAGCTATGAGCAGAAGGTAATGCGAATTTATGATTGTAAAAAAATAGATTTAGTATAATCTGAGCCAAATAATTTTTAATTACTGAGCAATAGAGAATAAAACATGAAAAATCATTTGAGCCCTTATATGCAATTTACCCGACAAGAGTGGGCAGGCTTGCGTAATGCGGTACCGATGACTTTAACAGCCGAGGAGCTAACTTCACTACAAGGAATTAATGAAGACTTATCAATGGATGAAGTAAGTGAAATTTACTTGCCTTTATCTCGATTACTCAATTATTATATTAATAACTGTTTTAGCCGTCAGGCAGTCTTATCAAAATTTCTAGGTAAAAGCCAAAAAATACCTTATGTTATCGGTATTGCTGGTAGTGTTGCTGTAGGTAAAAGCACTACAGCCCGTGTTTTACAGGCATTATTAACTCGCTGGCCGGAGCATCGCAAAGTTGCGTTAGTGACGACCGACGGTTTTTTATATCCTAATCGTTATCTTGAAGAACGTGGTATCATGAATAAGAAAGGATTTCCTCAATCTTATGATATCAAAAAATTGATTAATTTTGTTGCTGATGTAAAATCAGGGCAGTCGGAAGTTAAAGCACCGGTTTATTCACATTTAGTTTACGATATTGTTGAAGACGAACAAATCACAATCGATAGTCCAGATATTTTAATTCTTGAGGGATTAAATGTTTTACAAGGCTCCATAAATTATGCTCAAGCTAACAATCGGGTATTTGTTTCGGATTATGTCGATTTTTCTATCTATGTCGATGCACAATTACCACTACTACATGACTGGTATGTGAATCGATTTTTAAAATTTAGAGCTGGGGCATTTAGTGATCCTAACTCTTACTTTAACCACTATTCTAAGCTTCCTGAACAAGAAGCCGTGAATATTGCTAACCGCCTTTGGCGTGAAATTAATGAATTAAATTTAATCGAAAACATCCTGCCAACACGGGAACGAGCAAGTTTAATTCTAACCAAAGGTAAAGACCATAAAGTAGATTGTGTTCAATTAAGAAAATAAACTTAGGGGAATCAATATGAAATCAGCAATAAGGTTATTAAGTAAGTTAAGCATTATCACTTTAGTTACTGCGTTTTCTGTCAACAGTTATGCAACAAGCAATGATGAATACCAAGGGTTAACTTGCGACGCTAAAAAGCAAGCAATCCAAACCAAAATTAATCAAGCTAAAACTGCCAATAATACCAATGAAGTAACCGGTCTTGAAAAAGCTCTTCAAGAAGTTAATACCAACTGTAAAGATGAAACATTAGAAGAAAAATACAAAAGAATAGTGGTTGAAAAAACTCAAAATGTTACGGACAAAACTAAAGAATTAGTTGAAAAAACCAAAGAGTATGCAAAAGATAAACTCAATGCCAATCAAGATAAAATTGATGCTTTAAAATCGAAACTTAATGAAGCAGAAAAAGAGTTAACTGAAGCCAAAAATAATTTAGCTGATTATTATAACAAACTTAAAGCTAAATAATTGAGATTTTTGTTCTTATCTTATTAGATAGTTATCGATTATTAACCATAATAAGATTAAATTTTTCAAATTAATGATGGTCTCATGTAGATAAATTTCAAATCTGCATGAGACCTTTTTTATAGATTTTTTATAGATTGTAAAATATTTCTCTTTATAAAAGAGTTACAATTCTTTAAGATAATTGATTACTAAAATAATAAGTCTATAATTTATATATAAATATAAAGAAATATAATGGAAAACATCACTAAAATTCGCGAATGTATTAAAGTTGCTACCCAAGATTTTATTGGTCGTCAACAACTTGCTGAACTTATCATACTCGCAGCTATCGCCAAAGAACATTTATTAGTTATCGGGCCACCAGGTACAGCTAAAAGTGCTGTAGTTAGGCGTATGGCTAGAATCATGGATGGTAACTATTTTGAATATCTTTTAGGTCGTTTTACCGAACCATCAGAATTGTTTGGGACAGTAAACCTTAAAAAACTTCGAGAAGGAAGAGTTGAAACTGATACCCAAGGGATGTTACCGGAAGCTGAAATCGCATTTTTAGATGAAGTTTTTTTAGGTTCAACTGCAATTTTAAATACCTTGCTAGGTATATTAAATGAACGAAAATTTAGACGTGGACATACGCAAATAGACTGTCCATTGAAAATTTGTATTGGAGCATCAAATTCGCTTCCAGAAGACGAAGGTCTAGCGGCTTTCGCCGATCGTTTTTTAATCCGTCTTTTTATTGAACCAATTGCTGATAGTTTTATTGAAGACCTGTTAGTCGGTGGCTGGCAAGCTGAGTTTACCCATGTTGATTCAGTTCTTTCATTAAATGAACTTTCAGAAATGAGCGAACACTTAAAAAATGTTAAATTAGATCACATTATTCCTTTTTTTGCTGATGCAATCCGTTTACTCAGACAAAGTGGCATTGTTTTAACTGATAGACGAGTGGTAAAAACATTAAAACTTATTGCTGCAGCAGCTTTAGTAAATGGTCGCCTTGAAGCTCAAAAACAAGACATATGGCCTTTATTTTACGTTTTACCTACCAAAGATATGCAACAGCGTGGTCAAGAGATCTTAAAGGAATTTTTTACACTATCAAATAATTCTCAACTATTTTACGCTACTGAATTGGCGTCGCAACAACCTAACGGCCGTTTGCAAAGGTTGGTTGAACTGGCTAAGCGTTGCCTAAATCAAGGCGATATTCAGGTAGAAAGTGTGTTACGTGAAATTGATGCTAATTACACCACTGAAACTATACCTGATGAATTAAACCAGTTAAGAACACAATTAATTAAATTGATAGCATAATATGAACAACAAAAGTTTGATCAACTGGCATTGGCAACTCAATACTGAGGCAGTAATCCCTGTTGCTGTAGTTGCATGGTATGAAACAGTGCCACGTTTACTAATCTATCTTTTGAAAAATCAAGATAAATACGATTTGCAAAAATTTAAATTTGTGAAAGGTGAAAATTTTATAATTATCATTGGTCCTGAATCTCAATTACCGTGGGTAGATGGAGTACAGTATGCAATGGTTGACAGTCAAGTTCCCCAGCTTTGGTTACCGTGTCATGCTAAACCCTCAATTTCAACCTTGCTTTTAGCTAATGCTATCGCGAATAAATTTACCCATAAACATGTACTATTATGGGATCATCCTAAAATGGTTATTCCTTTAGGTGTTAGTTGGCCATTAACCAAAGAGTTTCTTGAATATGCCATATAATCAATTAACCAAACCGATTAAAACTTGGCAGTCTTGGTTATCATGGTTTGATGAAGACTTACAACCCGTTATTGCTGATTTGCTTTTGCAATTAAGTAATTTTCTTGGTCCTGTCAAGGAAAGTAAATGGTGTGACCAGATGTTATCATCAGGTTTAGGTGACATTCGCAATCGAGGAAATTACCAACACTTATTGACGACTGAATGGTTAATAGGGAAAGAAGAGCCTGATGAGTTTATCCGTCGTGCAGTTAGTAATGAGCATCTTTTCGTAACGCCGATATATGAAAAATCAAAAGCGAATGGTGTGATTATCGCTTTGTTTGATTGTGGATTACTACAATTAGGTATTCAGCGTCTTGCTCATTTGATTTTAATGATATTATTTGATATTCGCGCTCAGCAACACAAGAGTCAATTTTACTGGGGCATCATACAATCAAGATCAAAATTAAAATTGTTTTCAGGTATAGACGATTTAAAGCTGTTGTTGAATAGCCGTACAATTAAATGTATTGATGATAACCAATTAGATTATTGGCATAGTAATTTACAAAAATCTGAATTATTTTATGATGAGTGTTGGTTAATTGGTAACAACATTTCACAAATTGATTTTGCAACTCATAAAGTATCAACAAGTAGATTGATGGATCATTTTAGCAAAATAGCAGTTAATATAGCGAGTAAAAATGTAGATAAGTATTTTGAGCTCAAATTACCGAACGAAATTATTTGCGCTAAATTATTGTCGGGGCAATTCGAACATAGCGGTAATTATGGGAAAATTGATCAACACGCCATTGGATCGATAAATGTTAACTTCAAGCCTAAAATTTCAACCAATGGCAATTATGTTTTGACATTTGATAATAAAAAAAATGATATCCATCTTATTGGTATTAATGATGTTCTTTCTCAGAAACAGAAATGCCGTATCATTCATTTTCATTTATCATTGAAATCTAAGGTATTGGCGTCAGATATTCAAGGTAAAAACATATGTGTTTTATATCAGGAAGAGCAAAAATTGTTTTTGTGGGGAAATAAAGGGCCACGAAGAGCGTTATCTAAAGATATTCAGATCAACAACAACCAGCTATTATCTCATTTTTTATCGATATATGGAGATCATACAACAAATATTTTATATATTGACGATCATAAAGTCCTTTATTCAATGTTTTTCATACCAAAGAATGGCGATGAAATTAAAAAAGTTGATAAAATTGCTCAAAACGTTATCGCATTGTTCAAATTAAGTGATAGAAATGTATGTTATATTTGTGATCAGCAAGAGCAGTTTTGCATTAAAAGTCATCATTTGATTCACCTATCGTATTGTTTAAAAATAAAATCAATTCACGATAATCTACAGTGTTTTATTTCCGCCGAAAACTTATGGTTGACAGGTTTTGGTCGATTAGCAATTGGTGCTGAACAACAATGGCAAGTATTTGATAATGAGAATAGTTATGTTGAAGTAAAAACGCCTTTAAACTGGCAGGTTTTTGGGCTTTTTCATGATTATCATGAAGATAAAATTAATTTTCTAATAATCAATGATGATAAAAAACAAGTGGCAACATTTGATTATCTCAATAATAACATTGATATCTGTTTCAGTTCATCAAATAAAATTGTCAATTATAGTTATCACTCATTAGCTCAATGCTTCACAATTATCACTGATAGCGGTGAATTAATTTTGTATTCCTTTTTGACGCGATCAACAAGATTAAAATTATATCAAGATGATTAATGCTATGAATAATAACTATTTTATTGGCTATCCAACCTTGAAAGGCGTACAAACTGTATTTGGAATATGGTTTCCTAAGCAATGGTTTGATCGTGAGCAACGTCTAAGTTTGTTGATAAAATCGTGGTTTATAGGATGTTCAATTTATCGATTTGAACAAGGTGACTTACTCAAGTTTGCAACCCCAAAAACGCTCAATTGTAATAATTTAGATGGTTGGCCATTAGTTTTAGAAAATGGAATCCTCACCTCAACACAATTTGTAAAAAAACCAGATGACGAAATCATGAATTATGATTTGATCATTGTAATGGGGAACGATATCAATTGTTATCGTTATGAAGATGCGGTCCATATCGATCCTGCCGATTGGATTGATCTAACAGAATATCAATTATGCGAGACCAACAGTTATAATGTTAATATTGTTTATGATGAGTTAACTGAAGATATTGAAGAGAGTAAATCCATTGAGCAAATATTTGCTGGAAAAATACCTCGCCCTAATCGTCGAATGTTGGCGTTCATTAATAGCCAAAAAAATGATATTAAACAGGAAAAAATTAAACAATATAATAAATACGCTCAAGAAAGATCGATAACAAAAAGGACTTTGATCTTACCAATTTTTATTCTATTAATCTTGCTGATGGCAATATTGATTTATTTTAATTTTAAATTATTTTCACTTGAAACACGACTTAGTCAAAATTTATCTAAAATTTCATCTTTTATCCTTTTGACCACATTTTATGTTGTGACTATTTTGCTAGGTACAAAAATTATAAAATTTCTATACAATCTCCCATCTAAGGTTAAACAAGCTAATTTTCCTCCCACCATTGTAGCAAAAAATTTTTCTTATAATATTAAAGCGGATGATTTACAAGCAAATACTAACCTTAATTACTCAACGCTACCATCGCGTGCTAATCGAAAAAAATCGGCATTAAGCCAGTGGCGTTATTACGCAACATTATTTGCCTTAGTTTCGAAATTGAGCCATTTAGTTGCTTTTCGACAAGGTAAATATATTGACACAATGATTAAAAAACTTGAGAAGGGTGATTTGGAGGATGCTTTACGTTATGCTATTCCGATCAATGGTGATCAACCTCCAATAGGACAATCATTTGGTGTACCCAAACCGCGTGAAAAATTGTCATTAAGTGAATTGGTTTATGGAAATTCGCTCGCTATTAATCTTGACCAACAATTAAGAAATTATTTGCAAGAGTTATATCGACAAAGTGCTACTAAGTTAATCCAACAAAAAAAAATTGAAGCGGCGGTTTATGTTTTAGTTGAACTACTCAATAATTTAAAAGAAGGGATAGAATGTCTAGAACAGCATAAAATGTACAAACAGGCTATGGACTTAGCTATTGCTAGGAATGCAAATACGGCATGGATAGTTAAACTATGCTGTTTAGCTAATGATTGGCATACAGCAATAATGATAGCAAGACGAGATCATGCATTTGCTAGTGCGATTATAATGCTTGAAAAAGAGCAACGTGAAATTGCAAATAAGTTAAGAGTAGAGTGGGCCAAAACCTTAGCGGAAAAAGCAGAGTGGTTAGTAGCGATTGAAGCTATTTGGCCACTAACAGAATATCGCTATCTAGCTGAACAGTGGCTTTGTAACGTTGATAAATTTAATGCCAAAGCGATCGTAAAACGCTTTATTCTAATGCCAGATTCCATTAATAAACTTGAAGAATGCTTAATGGAAATCAAAACTAATGTTAGTTATTATCAAACAAGACTGGAAATAGCTTATGAAATTCTAGAACAACAAATATATATTGATAAATTGCGCGGTTTGTTGCGGATAATGATCAATCATATTCTTGTTGATGCCATCACTTATCCTAATAAATTTACTAAATCTGATATAGCAGCATTAATTAAACTAACTCAAGATAAAGTGTTGCAGGTGGATCTGCCGTTATCAAGTTTAAACCGTGTTAAACAAAAATCGTTATTAGAGACGAGTAATGTAATACGATATCATTGTCCCGATAAGGGCCAGAAAGCAATTTTTGCTATGATACCGTTAACCAATAATAACTTTTTATTAGCATTAGGTGAACTAGGCATTATTCAAGTTAATAAGCAAGGTAAGCAACTAGCTCATTTTATGATAGTTGCTGATAGCTTTGTAGTATCTGCAAACCGATTACAGATTTTAGCATTGATTAAACGAGATAATTATTATCGTATTCATAAACTCGATTTGAGTACCGGTAGCATCGTCGATCTTGGGGTGATCAAATTTGATTTATGTTGCTGGGAGTTTGATGGCATCAATTGGACTATTATTAAAGATAATTGTCTAGAAATTATTGATATAAGTGATAAGTTATCTGTGGTTTGGCGTGTGGATTTTTCCCCGAATAGTGTCAAACAAATAACCATGAATAAATATCACAAAACTATTTTGACGCTCAGTAATGAAAATAAATATGAATATGAAGCTTTTTGTTATGATTTGGCTGAACATCGCTTAATAGAACGAATTGATATAAATGAAGAAAATGACAAAATATTTATTTCTTATAATTTTGGCATAATGAAAATGGAATATAATCAATTCGATCAGCAGTTGCGATTTAGATTTAATGATTATCGTTATTGTTCCGAGTTTCCATTAAAAATGATTAAAAAACAATTTGATAATCTACTTATCTACTCAACAGGCCAACTTATGGCACTTGTCATTCAAAGAATAGATGAATCCGGTTATGATATTCATCTCTTTTATCCTTTTAATAAGAAAATATGCATGACAATTGAGTGGAATGCATCGACCAAGGTGTCGTGTTCGCATATTGGTGATGAATATTGTTTTTTTGATGATCAGGGGAGAGCATTGCATGTCAATGTTACGGAAAATAAGGTAACGTCGTTTTCTGTGTAGAATTAAATTAAGCATGTCATTTTTAGATAAAATGCGCGATTTTTTTTAATAAATTAATTGTAGCATTGCGCTATCAATAAACACTTAAACCAGCTCGTTTTTAATCAATATTCTAGACTTTTAGCCCCAAAAAGAGTATGGTGTGCGCCTTATTACGTGGTTCGTGAACCTCCCACGCTAAAAAACTAAGGAAAATTATGAGTAACCTAACACTACTTGGCGATCAATCCGTTCGCTATCCAACTGACTATTGCCCAGAAATTTTAGAAACATTCGATAATAAACATCCCGGCAATGATTATTTTGTCAAATTCAACTGTCCGGAATTTACCAGTCTTTGTCCAATTACTGGCCAACCCGATTTTGCTACTATTTATATTTCGTATGTACCAAATATAAAAATGGTAGAAAGTAAATCACTCAAGCTATATTTATTCAGTTTCCGTAATCATGGTGATTATCATGAAGATTGCATCAACATCATTATGAAAGATCTAATTAAGTTAATGGATCCCAAATATATTGAGGTTTGGGGCAAATTCACGCCGCGCGGTGGAATCTCAATCGATCCATATGCCAATTATGGTAAAGCTGGCACGAATTGGCAGCAAATAGCGATGAATCGTTTAGCTAATCACGATCTTTATCCTGAAAAAATTGATAATCGTTAATATTTTTAACGCAACAGTATTACGAAATAGTTAAATCGGAATAAAGAAACATGCAAAATCGTAAAGCACTAGTGATATTTTCTGGTGGGCAAGACTCTACCACCTGTTTACTGCAAGCCATTGCTGATTATGGACGCGAAAATGTGGAAACCATTAGCTTTCAATATGGGCAACGGCATGTTATTGAACTTGAAAAAGCTAAATGGATTGCTGAAGATCTTGGCGTTAAACAAACGGTGATCGATACTTCGGTGATTAAACAGACCACTAATAATGCTTTGATTGATGACTCGCAAGAAATCAAAGCACCCAAAGAAGGGGATTACCCGAATACTTTTGTTGACGGTCGTAATATGCTGTTCTTACTTTTAGCAGGTTGTTATGCCAAGCAACAAGGTATACCTAATATTATTATTGGTGTCTGTGAAACCGATTTTAGTGGCTATCCTGATTGTCGAGATATCTTTATCAAATCAATGAATGTATCGATGAATCTGGCTATGGATTACAACTTTAATCTAATCACGCCACTGATGTATCTAACCAAAGCCCAAACATGGGAAATGGCCGATAAACTTGGCTATTTGGCTTATGTCCGAAAGCATACGCATACTTGTTATTATGGTGTAGATGGTGGATGTGGCCAATGTCCTAGCTGTATTCTTCGCGAAAAAGGTTTAAACGAATATCTTAATCATTCAAATTAATTGTAACACTGGGTTCACTTACCCCATTAAAAAAGGAAAAATTTATGTATCTGAACACTAATTCAGAACAAACTAGCAAATTTACTCACGCACAACAAATGAAAGCCCTTGGTTGGCTTTCGTTTTTTCATATTTTGGTTATTGCTTCAAGCAATTATCTGGTACAAATCCCTTTTGATATTTTTGGTTTCCATACCACTTGGGGGGCGTTTACCTTTCCATTTATCTTTTTAACTACCGATTTAACTATTCGGGTCTTTGGCGCAAGTTTAGCGAGGAAGATTATTTTTGTGGTGATGATTCCGGCTTTACTATTTTCTTATTCTATCTCAGTACTGTTTTTTGAAACTCACTGGATGGGATTTTCCGCGTTAACCGTGTTTAATAGCTTTGTTTTTCGCATTGCTTTAGCGAGTTTTGCCGCTTACTTAGTAGGTCAATTGATGGATATCACGGTGTTTAATTATTTACGTAAAAATAGAGCATGGTGGGTAGCGCCTTCAGCATCGGCAATATTAGGCAATGGTATTGATACCATCGTCTTTTTTGCGATCGCCTTTTATAAAACAAATGATGAATTTATGGCTACGCATTGGGTCGAAATTGCCACAATCGATTATAGTTTTAAAATTATCATCTGTGCTCTATTCTTTTTACCATTATATGGCATTATCCTGAATTTTATCTTAAAAAAATTAATTATAAAATCGCAGTAAATTAATCGGTTAGCAATTAATAATTGCTGCAAGAATCGCCATTTAGCGCTTATCTGATTCCTGATAAGTGCTAAATGTCAGTATTCCCCCTTTAATATCTTGTCCCTCAATTTTTTCACTAGTATCAAAAGATTTGTCTATCGCAGAATAAATTATCAATTTCATTGAAGATTTTTGCTAAAGTTTGTGTGATAATGGAAATTATTAAAAATAATAACAAATAGATTCATTAGAATTAGAAATAGTAAGGATTGGGTGAAAGAATGAAATTCATAAAACCTTTATGTATGTTAAGTTTGTTTTTGACGTTATGCGCTTGTGATGATCAAAAAAAGAAAACTACCGATTCGGGAAATATCAATAAAAGTGAAGTAACTACAACTAAAAGCGAAGTAACTACGTCTGAAAACGAGGTAACTACGACTAAAACCGAAGATGCTACTACGCAAAATATGGTCACTACTTTGCCAGTTAATAATGCTTTTAATCCTACTCCTGAATTAATTGAAAAATATAAAGGTAAAGAACTAAAGGTAATTGATAGTTCAGAAGTTATTCTGGATGGTTCAAGTACTTTAGTCGTGACTTTTTCAGTACCAATCAATCCTAAATTAAATTTTTCAAATTTATTGAAATTGGTTGATAAAGAAAGTGGTGTGGTTGATGGTGCATGGGAATTGTCAGAAAATGGAACTGAATTAAGACTACGTTATCTTCAACCCAATCGTAAATTGATGTTAACTATTGACAAAATGGTATCAGCCATCAACGATAGCCATTTACCATCCGTTTATCAAACCGAAATAACCACACAAGATCGCCAACCAACAGTTGGTTTTGCAAGCTCAGGATTTTTATTGCCTAGTAAGTCCATGAGTGGATTACCTATTACCACGTTAAATGTTAATAAAGTTGATATTAATTTTTTCAAAATTAAACCGGAACAATTATCTAGTTTAATTGATAATTATGGTTTTATTAATATGTTATCAACTTGGCGTTCACAAGAGATGAGAAAATATGCCGATTTAGTTTACTCATCAAAATTTGATCTTAATCCTAAACCGAATGCTCAAGAAACCATTATAGTTAACTTAGCTAACATTTCTGAACTTAACCAAGAAGGTGTTTATATCGCGGTAATGAACGAAGTTGGTGCTTATAACGAAACCAATCCAGCGACACTATTTTCAATTAGTAATATTGGGGTTTCGTTACATGGCTATAAAAATGGTAAATTGGTGGTAATGGCACATGCATTAGATAATGGTAACCCACTAAATAATATCAATTTATCACTGCTGTGTCAGACCTATGAGAGTAATAAAAAATGTAGCAATGTTACAGCAACCACTGATCAAGATGGTTACGCAGAATTTGACAAACCTAAAGGCTTTACATATAACATATTAACCGCTACTGATGGCCAACAAACGTCTTTTGTCACAATTGATCGAAATGCGCTTAATTTAACGGATTTCAATTTATCAGGTAAACCTTTCTATCAAAAACAATTATTTGTTTTCGGGCCACGTGATCTCTATCGTCCAAAAGAAACAGTCTATTTTAATGCTCTCTTACGTGATGCTGATGGTCAACCATTACCTGATCAACCGATTCTAGCTGATGTGATTTCTAATGGTGGTCGAGTTGTTAAATCTTACCAATTAAAAAGTAGCCCTGATACCAATGGTCTATATCAACAAGAGTTTGTTATTCCAAGTGATGCACCGACCGGTATGTGGTCAATTCGTTTTAATTTAGGCGATGATAACTATCGTTATTGGCAATTCAAAGTTGAAGAATTTTTGCCAGAACGTATGGCGATGGAGATTAAAAGTTTATCAGATGTCCCACTTCAAAATGATGAAGATATTTCCTTCGATATCAAAGGTTGGTATTTGTATGGCGCGCCTGCATCAGGCGATCGCTTAGATGCCAACATTTATCTAAAGAATGTGGATACTATTTCAGGATTAGATGAGTTTAAAATTGGTTCAGTTACTGATAATAATCCATACCGTGAACTTGATTCTTTAACTTTGAAGTTGGACAACGATGGTTTAACTCACATTAATGTTGATAAAGGTTATTGGTCAGGAACACGCTCACCTATGAAAGTAGTTTTACAAGCTAGTTTGTTAGATTCAGGTGGGAGACCAGTTACCCGTTACGCAACACAAACTATTTGGCCGGCAGCTAAAATGCCGGCAATCCGTGCATTATTTGGTGATTCACCATACTATGATTGGAATAGTGATAACTATCATCTACGTCCTACTGTAGACATAAATAGTAATGCTGAGTTCGAAATTGCTTATGTCGATACTAAGGGTGAAAAACTAGCAACTAATTCACTAAAAGCTAGAATAATTCGTGAGCGTAATAATTATTATTGGGTATGGTCTGACGAAGATGGCTGGCGTGAAAATTACACCACGAAGGAATTTTTGATTTCTGAAGAACAGCTATCTATTGTAGAGGGTAGTACCACAAAAATAGCCTATCAACCAATCGATTATGGTTCTTACCGAGTGGAAGTTGTTGATACTGATAGCAATGTAGTGAGTAGTTTTCGCTTCTGGTCTGGTTATGATTGGGAAGATAATACTCGTGGCACCAAATCCGTACGCCCAGATCAAGTTAAGTTGAGTATTGATAAACCATCTTATAATCCTGGTGATGTGGCTAAAATTAATGTTCAAGCACCTGTTGCTGGGTCTGGTTATATTTCACTTGAAACCAATGATGGTACTATTTGGAAAAAAGCAATTACGGTTGGCGAAGAAGGTTTAGATGTCGAAGTTCCGGTTGAAAATTGGGGACGACATGATATCTACATTAGCGCCATAATTGTTCGCCCGTCGACTGATGCTTCAGTTCAAACTGTGAAACGAGCAATTGGTTTACTTCATTTACCTATTGATACGACTAACCGTCAATTAAACGTGTCAATTGATGCACCTGTACAAATAGAACCCGAAAGTGTGGTACCAATTAAAATTAAAATGGATAAGCAATCTATCCAACAAAATAAAAAAGTTACCGTATTGATTTCTGCTGTTGATTCAGGTGTCTTAAATATCACCGATTATGTTACGCCAGATCCTTATGCCGAATTCTTAGGTCGTAAACGTTATGATGTCGATATCTATGATGTTTATGGCAAATTAATTGAAGCGACAGGTCGTAATGTTAACATGAGCTTCGGTGGAGATGCGATGGGTACTGGCGGCAAAAAACCGTCAAATGAAGTTAAGATTGTGGCACAACAACTAAAAACTATTCAATTAAACGATCAAGGTGAAGGAATAATTAATTTACCATTACCTGATTTCAATGGTGAATTACGTATAATGGCACAAGCATGGGATGATAATCGTTTTGGTAAAGCTGAGAAAAAAATGAAAGTTGCAGCTCCAGTTGTAGCAGAATTACTAACTCCACGATTCTTGTCTGGTGGTGATAACGCAGTATTAGCGTTAGAACTGCAAAATTTGACTGATAGTACGCAAAATATGCAAATTGCAGTATCAACTAGCGGTTTACTAAATCAAAATGAGATAAAAACGCTCTCTGTCAAACTTGATAGTAAACAAAAAGATATCGTTCAAATTCCAGTGGTAGCTGATTACGGCTATGGTACTGGTAAAGTAACCGTAGATGTCAAAGGAATTTTACTTGAAGATAATACAGACGTTAACCTACAACGTTCATGGTCAATTGGCATAAGACCTGCATATGCTGGAACAACAAAATCTTATGTAGTAGCATTGAATGCAAATGAAAGTTGGCAATTGCCAAACCAAGCATTAGTTGGGTTAATTGAAAACACTATTGAAGGGCAATTGGTTGTCTCTAATCAACCACCGTTAAATATAGCTCAGTATATCAAACAGTTATATGCATATCCTTATGGTTGCCTCGAACAAACGACGAGTGGTTTGTTCCCATCGTTATATGCTAATAGTGAACAACTTGCAAAGTTAGGCATTAAAACTGATTCGGATGATGAGCGTCGTAAAAAAGTTCAAAAAGGCATTTCACGTATCTTATCCATGCAACGTAGCAATGGTAGCTTTGGTTTATGGAATAGCGAAAGTGAAGAAGAGCATTGGCTGACAGTTTATGCAACAGACTTTTTATTGCAAGCTAAAGAACGCGGTTACCAAGTTAGTGATAAAGCGCTTGATTCAGCAATGACGCGTTTAGGTCAGTATATCTATGATAACTCTGCATTTAATAATCTCAATTACTATGGTGATTCAAATGTTCTTGAGTTTAATAAATTGTCAACCAAAGCATATGCTTTAATGGTGTTGACTAAACAAAATAAAATAACTTCGGCAATGCGTAATGAGATATATTATTTGACAGATAAGATTACTCAGAATAAATCATCTCTCTATTCACCATTACCTATAGCCCAATTAGCGGTTACCGCAAAAATGATTGGTTATCAAACTACTTATGAAAAATTATTGCCAATGGTATTTAACACTTCATATAAGTACAAAGATAACTGGCTTGGTAACTATGGTAGTGTTATACGTGATGAAGCATTAATTCTATCTTTATTGATAGAGAATAATATGGCTCAGAATAATCAAGCAAACTATTTAGTTAGATTATCAAATTTATTAAATGATAAAAACTATCTCTCAACGCAAGAGTTAAATTCCTTGTTTATTGCTGGTTGGTCAATAGAACAACACAAGGCTAATAATAAATTTAACGTGTCAATAAATGGGACAGTTAATGAAGTTGATTCAGTGTTATCACGTGCTTATGATTATACCGGATTAGCACAGGGGTTATCGTTGAAAAATTCAGAATCAAAAGATCCGCTTTATATTAAGTTTACTGTTAATGGCTATTCTAAAACACCACTAGCACCAACCTCTACTGATGGTTTCTTCAATATTAGTCGAACCTATTATGATTTGCAGGGTAATAGTATCTCACCAGAAAATTTAGAAGTTGGTTCAATGATGGTCGTGGCTCTAGATGTGACAGCTCAACAGGCTGTTCATGATGCGTTGATTGTTGATTTTTTACCTGCAGGTTTAGAACTTGAAAATCAAAACCTTTCTAACAGTAGTGTGAATCTATCATCAATTCCTGGTATTACTCATTTAATGAAAGGTCAAGATATTAGCGATATTAAATATCAGGAATATAGAGACGATAGATATGTTGCAGCGGTAAACCTTCAAAATTATATAGGACGTAATAAATATCATACCCGTATCGTTTATTTAGTTAGAGCGGTAACTACTGGTAATTATATGATTCCTTATCCTTATGTTGAATCAATGTACCGTCCAGAACGTTTTGCTATAGGAAATGCCCCTGATTTGATGACAATTTCAAATCCTAAAAAGGAAGAAAATTAAGCAACTATCGATAAAAATCAAGCTTGTCTGATTATTCCGCCAATCAATTTGGCGGAATTTTTATTTGTAAATATATTTAGCTGAGTAATTGAATAACGATAATGAAAAAATTTTTTTATAAACTACTTAAATTTTTATTGATATTATTAGTTTTAATGGTTGGCAGCTTTTTTATTGCTGACTATTTTTTTCCATTATCTGTTTCACAAAATAAAACTACCCAAACGGTTGTCGCCGAAGATGAAACGCCATTATGGCGATTTGCTGATGAAAATGGAGTATGGCGTTATTCAGTCAGTCTTGAGGAAGTTCCTGACTATTATCTTGAAGTTTTATTGAATTATGAAGATCGCCATTTTTACGATCATCTCGGTATTAATCCGCTTTCTTTATTTCGTGCCGCTTGGCAAAATATAACTAATGATAGAATTGTTTCCGGTGGCAGTACTATCTCTATGCAAGTGGCGAGACTATTATATCCACACGATCGAACATTGGCCGGTAAGTTAAAACAGATTTTTCGAACCTTTCAACTTGAATTACATTATAGTAAAAAAGAGATCTTAACTTTATATATAAATCATGCTCCTTATGGTGGTACTATCGAAGGTATTGGGGCGGCAAGTTGGTCTTATTTTGGTAAACAACCCAAAGATTTAACCAGAAGTGAGGCTGTATTATTAGCTGTGTTGCCTCAAGCACCAAGCCGGTTAAGACCAGATCGATTTCCTGAAAGAGCTAAACAAGCTCGTGACAAAGTATTAGATAGATTGGCAGAATATGAAGTATGGTCA
This sequence comes from Gilliamella apicola, assembly GCF_003202915.1. Taxonomy (GTDB): domain Bacteria; phylum Pseudomonadota; class Gammaproteobacteria; order Enterobacterales; family Orbaceae; genus Gilliamella; species Gilliamella apicola_Q. Next base: position 638,321 of record NZ_QGLP01000005.1, on the reverse strand, counting down.
AATGACTTGATAGAAACAGTTCGCCGGGATGAAGTTTGGGTGTATCCACGCAAGGCACCACAATTAGCTCCGTTACTAGCTTACCGTTTAAAACGCAAATACCCTAATGAAGATATTATCCATTCAACGATTGATGTTGGAATTCAATATAATTTAGAAGATTTAGCCATTAATCGTGCAAAACAGTTACCACCAAAAACCTCATTAGCTATTTTGGTTGTGGATCACTCAGATATGACAGTAAAAGGTTATGTTGGTTCGGCTGATTTTAATGATAACGAACGTTTTGGTCAAATCGATATGATTAGTGCATTGCGTTCCCCTGGCTCGACATTAAAACCTTTTATTTATGCCTTTAGTATTGATGAAGGTATGATTCATTCTGAATCGTTATTACAAGATGTCCCACGCATTACTACCGATTATCGACCAACTAATTTCGATGAAGGATTTTATGGTCCGGTTAGTGCATCTGATGCATTAAGTAAATCATTAAATTTACCTGCGGTGCAATTAATTGAGTTATATGGACCAAAACGATTTACCGGTAAACTAGCTGCTGTTGGTTTACCTTTATCCTCAATAGCAAATGAACCCAATATCTCCTACATCCTAGGTGGAGCTTCATTAAGAATGGATAATCTTGTTAGCGCTTATAGTGCATTTGCAAGGCATGGTGAAGTGAGTCCATTGCGCTTTACGCTAAAAGAACCATTGATTAATAAACCACTTATTTCCGATGGAAGTGCTTGGATAACGAAACAAATGCTAGCTAATAGTAATTTATTAGCTTATAAAACAGGAACCAGTTATGGATATCGCGATGCTTGGGCGGTGGGTATAAATCCAAGATATTTAATTGGTGTTTGGGTCGGGCGACCGGATGGTACTCCCGTTGTAGGACAATATGGTTCAATGTCTGCAATACCAATTTTACAACATATTAATTCAATGTTATTAAACCGTGAAAATCGTCTAAATCGCCCATTTCTTAATTATGAAAAACCAGAATCAGTATCTTCTATGAAAATTTGTTGGCCGTTAGGACAACCACTAGACGAATCCGATATAAATTGTCATCGACAGAAAACAGCATGGGTACTGAATAATATGGTACCAGCAACATTAAGTACCTATAGCGAACTAAAAAATAATATCTATCGTTCTGGTTCCATAACCATTTGGGTTAATGAACAAGGTAAGCGTGTTGCAGCAGATTGCCCTGGTGCACAAAAAAAACAACTCGCGCTGTGGCCGGTTTCATTAGAAAATTGGTTATTAACCAAAGAGAAAAGACATACCATCTTACCACCAATTGATAAAAGTTGTCCGGTAATGAGGCAAGATGTTTTTGCCCCACTTAATATTGTTGGATTACGCGATAGACAACTGGTTAGAGCATTACCGGGAGCTAAACAAGTCACAGTTGGTTTAACACCGGAAGGTGGCTATGGTGAAAAATGGTGGTTTTTAGATGGTGATTTAGTTGCTAATTCCCAAGATAATGAAAAAATTGCTGTAACTATTACCAAAAAAGGCGTTCATCGTTTATTATTAGTAGATGAAAGCGGGCAAATTTTTCGATTAACGTTTATGTCTGATTAATTAAGATATTGCATCAAACATGATTCCTTGCTGTGTAATTTCCTGAAAATCTGTATATTTTGCTAATATTTATTGATTGAAAATTAGGTGATTTATAGATTAATTAGATCTTTTTATGAGGTTGGAACAATTATCATCAATGTTAAAAGTGCTACTTACGTTTCAGTGACTTAAGCAGAGGAGTTTGATAAAACTAACCATATTGAGGTTGAAGCATAATATACTGAAACAGCTGGTTAATAACCTTGATATTACCGATAAATGGATTTTTTTAGCTTATTTGTGGCATAGATTAATTGGCAATGTGTAATTTAAATATCTGGTTTTGAAGAACTTGTAATGTTTCTGTGTCTAAATGATTATCGGTAATAATGTCGGTAAAGCGGTTTAGTGGAATAGAGGTAAATAAAGAGTAAGAGTTATATTTACTACTATCAGCAACCAGAACGACTTTATCAGCCTTCTCTGCAAAACCGGCTTTGATTAACGCTTTATCTTCAGTTGGTGCGGTTACCCCCTTACTTAAACTCCAAGAGTTACAACTAATAAATGAAATATCTGGATTAATTTGCAATAACAGGGATCGACCATGTTCACCGATACAGGATTGGCTACTGTCATCAATTTTTCCACCAATAATGGTGACTTCAATTTGTTTGAATTCGGACAAAAATAGCGCAATATGTAAGTCAGAAGTAATAACCCTAACTGGCATCTGAGTAATTCTTTTGGCTATTTCTAAAGTAGTCGTTCCTGCATCAAGAGCAATTGAGTCACCCGGATTAATTAACTTTGCTGCTACATCGGCAATCAATTGTTTTTCATTAAAGTTTTTATGAATTTTTTCAGAAGTCGTTGGCTGACTAGGAATAAAGCGGTTTAGTGTCACGCCACCATGGGTTCGACTAATGACACCATGTTGATCTAATTTGATTAAATCTCGACGAATTGTAGCAGGAGAGGCTTCAGTAGCGATAACTAACTCTTCGACTGTTACTAAATTATGAAGCTTTAAATAGTCCATGATTTGATCAAGTCGATTATATTTTCCCACTGAAAGTTCCCCCTTTCTATTTTTACTTAGATAACAGTTCCGCTAATCGGATTGATTCTATCATACTATCGGGTTTTGCAATACCTTGCCAAGCAATATCGAATGCAGTTCCATGGTCAGCAGATGTTCTTATAAATGGCAGACCAGCCGCAATATTCACACCATCATAAAAACCTAATAGTTTAAGTGGAATATGACCTTGGTCATGGTACATCGCAACAACAATATCAAATTTACCTTGATGAGCTTGTAAAAAAACAGTATCAGGTGCACACGGACCAATAGCATCAATACCACAACTCTGCATTTTTTCGATAGCAGGGGTAACAAATTTGATTTCTTCATCACCAAATAATCCATGTTCTCCAGCATGTGGATTAACACCTGCTACTGCAATTTTAGGGGCAGAAATTCCAACTTTTTTAAGAAAATCATTAGCTATTTTAATTACTTTTTCAATTCTAGCACTGCTTAAAGTATCTAAAAAATTGCGCAGTGAGACATGTGTCGTGACGTGAATAACTTTAAGAGAGTCAGTATAAAGCACCATAGCAACATCTTTACTATTAGTCAATTTGGCTAATAGTTCAGTGTGCCCAGGATACATATGTCCAGCCGAATGTAATGCTTCTTTGTTTAGAGGTGCTGTTGCAATTGCAGTCACTTCCCCTGCAAGTGCTAATTCGGTAGCTTTTTTTACACAACGATAAGCCAGATCGCCCGCCTGAGGTTGAATTTTGCCAGGTTGCAATGCATCAATATCTGCTAATTTTACATCTATAATATTGATGACATTTTCTGAAAAATTAGCATCATTCACGTTGTTAATTATGTTGAAACTAACATTATTAAATAGTCCCATTGTTAACTGTTTTTTTAATAAATCAGCCGAGCCAATTACAACAGATTTTATGTTTTTTAAAATATCTGATTGTAATGCTTTGACAATAATTTCTGGTCCAATTCCAGCTGGATCCCCCATAGTTATCGCTACGATTTTTGACACAATTTATCTCCTTAAATAAATCTTAATGATTTTAAAAAAATATCCTTTTTTCCAAACCCACCAGCCTTGGTAAATACTCGATAATTTAAATTTTGGGTGCTTAATAATTTACCGTAAGGGACACCATCGCAAACTTGTCCTTCAATTCTAAAACCTATTGCACCTAACGATTTAGCAACTGAAATTGCCACATCACCACCTGTTAAAAATAAATTATCGAACTTCAATTGCTTAACTAATTTTGCTAATTCATTACAAATTTTTTCGCCTAGTTCGGTTCTTGATAATTGATATTGTTGACAATATAAATCGATTTTTTCTCGTTCTTGTTTATTTGTACTGGTTCTAACAACACAATGTCGATTATCATCAAGTACTTCTTGAATTTTATTCTTATATTTTTCCAATGTATTTGCTGATAGTTTGGGTAATAGATCTGAGATTTTTAAATCAATGACATCCCATTTATTATCATGTTGGATGGTATAATTTATCTGTTGTTGGGTAACTTCGCTCATTGAACCTGCAATAACTAGCATTGGTTGCGAACTGGTATGTTCAGTTTTTGCTATATTATCTATCATTGATGGTGAAAGAAAATCAACCAATCCAGCTGAGCCAACTAATAAAACGTCATCTTGAAATGCCTGAATTTGTTCAATTATGGTTTTTAAATCATGATTTGTTTCAGCATCGATGATGATGATTTTTGTTCCTCGTGTTAAAAAGTCTTCAATACGTTCTTCTACTTGATGAGTTCTTACTTCATTTAGATTGATCTCTTCACATGGATAATCAGTTTGCTGTTCTATAATTGTTTTAATATTCGATGAACAAATAGGTGTTTTAGGGTCAGTTGCAAATTCAGTATGAATTAACTCTTTACCATCAACATAACATTTCCCATTTTTAGTTATGCGGTTCATGTTGGGAAAAGCAGGTATAACTAAGGCAAATTTAACTTGAGTAGTAGCTAATAGCGTTTCTATTTCACTACCGATATTCCCTCTCATCGTGGAATCTATTTTTTTATAAATAGGTGATAAATGTACATTATTCAAGATGACTTGTTTTATTCTTTCCTGTGCCTCGTATCGCGAAATTGCTCTACTTTCCGTATTAATAACAACAACTTTATTATCACCATCACTAGTATTTAATAATTGATTAGACTTCCAATCAAAAACCACATCTACAGTGAATCCTTTGTTTACAAGCTGCACACCAGCATCGTTAGAACCAGTAAAGTCATCAGCAATTATTAATTTTATCATTGATTATTTTTGCTCAAAAAAAACTATTTTTGCGATTATACAGATTATTTTAAGAAAAAAACAATTTAAAATGATTAAATTAAATCATTTTAATCATAATGTGATCTAGATCATAGTTTTGTAATCTATAAATTGATCATTTGCTTAACATAAAATAACATTAAATGATTGAATTAAGTCAATATGATTTTTAATACTCATTTTATTGCAAATTATTGGAGCAAATTATGCACATTAACAGTACTGTTTTAAGTGGACAAGGTGTACTAAATGATCTTAATTTTTTATTAACACAAAGAAGTCATGTAGTTTTTCTTACAGATAAGAATATTATTAATTTGCCGATTGTTAGCAAACTAATAAAGACTATCGAAGATACCGTTCCCCATTTAACACTTATTGATGATATCCCTCCAGAGCCTAGTCATCATGATGTTACGAATTTATTAGAGCGAATGAAAGTAACTAACGTTGATGTAGTTGTTGGAGTTGGCGGTGGTAGTGTTCTTGATGTTGCTAAATTAATTTCAGTATTGTGTGCCAAGGACAATCAACTTACTCTTGAAAAGTTATTAGAGGGTGAAAAACCTTCTAATAGATGTACATCGATTCTTATTCCAACTACAGCGGGAACCGGTTCTGAAGCTACGCCAAATGCTATTTTAGCAATTCCAGAAAAGTCCACCAAACAAGGCATTATTTCACCGATTATGCTGCCTGATTATGTCTGTTTGATTCCTGAATTAACTATTTCTATGCCGAAGCATATCGCTGCGTCCACCGGAATCGACGCTCTATGCCATTTAATCGAGTGCTTTACTGCCAATATCGCTAATCCTGTGGGCGATAATTACGCTTTGATTGGTATGGATAAATTATTTAATTCGTTAGAAAAGTCAGTTAATGACCAAACGGATATTGAAGCAAAATTGAATATGCTTTGGGCTTCATACTATGGTGGCGCTGCAATTGCTCATGCTGGAACACATTTAGTTCATGCAATGTCATATCCACTTGGAGGTAAATATCACATACCGCATGGTGTAGCGAATGCCATTTTACTTGTTCCATGTATGGAATTTGTTCGTGATGCGGTTGTTGAAAAATTTGCTCAAGCTTATGACTTATTGCCTGATGCCAATTTAAATTTAACAGACGAAGAAAAATCACACGCATTAGTTAATTATTTTAAGGAGTTAGTGAAACGTTTAGCGCTACCTTCTAAGTTACAGGAACTGAATATCTCACCAGAACATTTACCTTATCTTGTTGATTCTGCATTAGAAGTTAAACGTTTAATGAATAACGTACCTAAACAAGTGACTAAAGATGATGTTCTAACTATTTATCAATCACTTTTATAAACAATCCTACTTCTGGAGTAAAAATTATGAGCAAAAAAGTAGAGGGAATTTTAACGGCCATTGTCACAACTTTTGATGATAATGGTGATTTTTGCCCTAAACGAATGCGCAAACAAGTTCAACGGCAATTAACTAATGGCAATAGTGTTTTTTGCAATGGTACTAATGGTGAATTTTTTGTATTAACTCAGCAAGAAAAGATACAAGTTACAGAAGTTTGTGTCGATGAGGTTGCAGGACGCTCACCGGTAATGGCTCACATTGGTGAAATCTCAACACGAGAAACAATAAAACTTGGCAAAGAAATAGCAAAATTAGGTGTCGATGCGGTATCAGTAATTGCACCATATTTCATCCCATTGAAACAAGAAGAGCTAATCTACCATTATTCTACCATTGCCGATGCTCTCACTGTTCCCGTATATCTTTACAACATTCCAGCCAGAACAGGTAACACTATTTTACCTGAAACCGCCGCAAAACTTGCTGAGCATCCTAATATCGCAGGAATAAAAGATAGCGCAGGAAGTGCTGAAAGTTTGCAGGCTTTTCTTGACGTAGCAAAAAACCTAGATGGTTTTGATGTATTAACGGGGCCTGACTCATTGATATATCAAGGCTTTGTAGGTGGGGCAGTTGGATCAATTTCAGGGCTGGCTAATGTAGCACCGGGATATATCAATGCAATCTGGAAAAATTTTAAAGCGGGTGATTTTGAAAAATCTAAAGCAGCACAAGACGCTGTGGGTGATTTAAGGAAAAATTTATACGCAACAGTGTTCTCTCCTGCGGCTGTTAAAAAAGCATTGACTCTGATGGGGGAAGAGGTTGGGGTAAGTCGTTATCCAATAACGTTTACTGATGAAGACATAACAACCATTAAAGCTATTGTCAAACAATTATAACAACTATTTAACATGTAATTATAAGAGAAATAAAGGTGATATATGCATTACTTTGGAACAATGGACACAATAATAATAGTTAGTATTGTCGTCCTTTATATATTAGCTACATCATGGATGACTTATTTTTTAAGAAGTAAAAATAATAGCGATTTCATGGAAGGCTCAAGAACTGTACCAGCAATAGTAGTTGGAATATTATTAATGACTGAGTACATTGGCGCAAAATCAACAATTGGCACCGCACAATCCGCATTTGATAATGGGATAGCCGCATCATGGTCAGTTATTGGCGCGGCTATTGGTTTCCCACTGTTTGGATTATTGTTAGTAAAAAAAATCTACAATACTGGTGAAATTACCATTTCAGCTGCTATTGCCCAAAAATATGGCAATTCGACCAAAAATTTAATATCGATCATTATGATTTATGCATTAATTCTTGTTAATGTCGGTAACTATATTAGTGGCGCAGCTGCAATTTCAACAGTTTTACAAATTTCATTACCAGTTGCAGCTTTCATTACCGCTGTAGTAAGTACTTTCTATTTTGCATTTGGTGGCCTAAAAGGTGTTGCTTATGTCACTATAATACATAGTGGTGTTAAATATTTTGGTGTGTTATTTATATTGGGTACGGCTTTATATCTTACTGGCGGTTTCGGACCAATGATTGAACAAATGCCACCACATTATTGGACATGGGATGGAAAAATTGGCGCAAGTACTATTTTTGCTTGGTTAATTGGAACAATTGGTTCAATATTTTGTACTCAGTTTGTTATTCAAGCGATCTCTTCAACTAAAGATGCTAAATCGGCTAAGCGCGCATGTTGGTATGCATTCTTTTTCTGTCTTCCTATTGCGATTGCTATTGCGGTTATTGGTGTATGTGCAAAATTTTTGCATCCTGAAATCAAAAGTTTATATGCATTACCGGTTTTCATTCAAGATATGAACCCTTTCATGGCTGGTATTATTACCACATCATTAGTTGCTTCTATATTTATTAGTGTAAGTACAGTTGCTTTAGCAATTGCATCATTAATTGTGAAAGATTTTTATGTTCCATACTTTAAACCAACACAAGATAAAGAATTTAAAGCAACCAAAATTATTTCAGTTATTGTTGGATTTGCTCCGCTACTACTAGTACTAGCGTTTCCTGAGGTTTTAAAACTATCGTTCTTCACTCGGGCTATTCGTTTATCAATTACTATCGTTGCAATGATCGCGTTTTATCTACCATTTTTAAATAGTACTAGAGCAGCTAATATGGCTTTAATTGGTGCAGCGGTTATCACTTCAACCTGGTTTTATTGTGGAGATCCGTTAGGTATTAATAATATGTATGTAGCATTACTTTCGCCAGCAATCATCATGTTATTAGATAAAATCTTAATCAGTCCTTTTGTAAAATCCAACCAAAAAACTGATGCTTAATAGGGAGATAAATGAATGACGAAAATTACATTGGACTGTAGCGGAAAATTGACCACAAATAGTTCTGATCCATTACGCATTGATGCTTATTTACCAACTGAATGTGTACAAAACCATGCTGCAAATTTATTACCATTGCCAAATGGTGATTTGCTCTGTACATGGTTTGGTGGTACACAAGAAGGGATTGCGGATATTTCGGCTTATTATTCAAGATTGAAGAAAGGCTCAGATACCTGGAGCAAAGCAATAAAACTCTCTGACGATGCCACTCGTTCTGAACAAAATCCATTATTCTTTTTGGATCCAGACAATGTGTTATGGCTTTTATATACAGCTCAAGTTGCAGGTAATCAAGATACGGCAATCGTTCGTTATCGTAAATCAAATGATTTCGGTGAAACTTGGGGGCCAATAAATACACTTCTTGAAGACTCAGATAAAGGCATTTTTATAAGGCAACCTATAACAGTTATGCCAAATGGTGATTGGTTATTACCAGTATTTTATTGTATTGCTAAACCTGGTGAAAAATGGGTTGGTAGCTATGATACTAGTGGTGTAATGATATCAAAGGACAAAGGTAACACTTGGACTAATGTTGATATACCAGACAGTCTTGGTTGTGTTCATATGAATATTATGATGTTACAGGATAATAGCTTATATGCTCTTTTCCGTAGTCGTTGGGCTGATCATATTTATGAAAGTCGATCTAATGATGGTGGATATACCTGGACAAAACCAATTCCTACAAAATTACCTAATAATAATTCGTCTATTCAAGCAACCGTATTGAATAATGGTCATATCGCCTTAGTTTTCAATAATTCAAGCGCGAAGGATGCTAAAGAAAGACGAGTATCGTTATATGATGAAATTGAAGATAGTAGTAGCGCCAATAAAAAAGAAGCCGCTATCATTCAAGGACAAAAAAATGCTTTTTGGGGAGCTCCAAGAGCACCGATGTCTTTAGCTATTTCAACCGATAATGGTAACACATGGTCTTTTATTCGTAATTTAGATGAAGGCGATGGTTACTGTATGTCGAATAATTCTAAAGATAAATTGAATAGAGAGTTTTCTTATCCTAGTATCAAACAAGGTTTAGATGGCAAACTCCATATCGCTTATACCTATTTCCGCATGGCAATTAAATATGTCGTTGTTGATGAAAATTGGGTTAAAGCTGGTAAATAATTTAATCTAGCCCATCAATTTTGATGGGCAATATTGGATTAGATATTATTTTAAACAATGTAATGGAGAGTAATGATGATTGCAGGGAATATGAATTTTTTGAAATTAGCAACACTACCAAAATCGTTATATGATATTTTGTCTCAGCCAGAAACAAGCCTAAATTATTTAAAAAGTTTAGGCGATGGTCGTTATCAATTAGAGGGTGAAAAATGGTTTTATAATATAGGTGATTCAATTACTTCACCAATTCAAGATAGGCATACTGAATTTCACAAAAAATATTTAGATATTCAATTAATTTTAGACGGTGAAGAAATTATCCGTTATGGATTAAATGATTGTAGTTCTGATTCATATTTTGAGAAAAAACCAGATCTTTTTATTCTAGAACAACCTTTGTTGACTAATTCTATTCATCTAAAAGAGGGGGATTTTGCTACTTTTTATCCAGGAGAACCACATCAAGCATTGTGTATGGTTGATACGCCTAAGAAAGTTCGAAAAGCAGTATTCAAAGTTCCTGTAGAAATTATCTAATTGTAATTTCATTAAGATTAAGTTAAATCCTATTTAAGTTTATTGTAAACGCATTATTTGACTTTACAGTAGACTTATATGGTTGTTTTTATAACAATGTTGTAAAGTCTTGGTTAATTTATCTCGCTATCTATCCTCTTAAGTCAATTAATTTTTAGGCTAATTATCACATATAACCAATAGTTATATAGATGTAAATTTTTGTTATTTAGCACTAAGAGTGTTTATTGGTAGACTTTTTAAGTAAACACCAAATTACCTTATTGAGGATCTGTCATGAAATTTCTAACTAAATCGTTAACAGCTGTTGCTTTAATCGGTACATTATTGAATGTTAATTCTGCTTATGCAGATCGTTTGGATGATATTGAAAAACGGGGGGAGATTAAGATTGCTGTTTTTGATAGTAATCCTCCGTTTGGCTTTATTGATGAAAAAACCAATAAAATTGCCGGTCTTGATGTTGATTATGCCAATGAAATTGCCAAAGCATTAAAGGTAAAAGTCGAACTCGTTCCTACTAATCCAGCTAATCGCATTCCTCTACTTACTTCACAAAAAGCGGATTTAATTGTGGCAAACTTTACGGTTACTGACGAGCGGGCTAAAACAGTCGATTTTAGCTTACCTTATTTTGCTACCGGTCAGAAGTTTGTAGCTAAAAAAGGGTTATTAAAAACTGCTGATGACCTTAAAAATCTTCGCATAGGAGCAGATAAAGGAACAGTAATGGAAATTACGTTACGTGAAAAGTTCCCAACCGCTAAAGTGATCTCATATGATGATACGCCTTTTGCTTTTGCCGCATTACGCAATGGTGTGGTACAAGCTATTACTCAAGACGATGCGAAGTTAATTGGTTTGCTAGCTAATCTTCCTGAAGAACAACGGGCTGCTTTCGAAATTTCACCATTTAGTATTACTCAAGAATATCAAGCTGTTGGTATTCCAAAAGGGGAAACTCGTTTGCAAGAAAAAGTTAACCAAATATTATTAAAACTTGAAAATGATGGTGAAGCCTTAACTATTTATAACCGTTGGTTTGGACCAGATACTAATTCAACCATGCCTCGTGGTGATTTCAAAATTGGTAAAGGTCAATAAATAATGTTTGAGCAATTACTAGAGCCACGTTATTTGTGGTGGTTGTGGGATGGTTTTTTAGTTACGCTTGCTATTTCATTTTTAACCATCATTTTATCTACAATATTGGGATTTTTGCTAGTTATTGCTCAACAAAGCCAAATCAAAATTATCAAAGCCGTAATCATCGGTTATAACGCCATATTTCGTTATTCTCCATTGTTACCGCAACTTTTTTTCTGGTATTTTGGTGTCGGTAATTTATTACCGGTGGAATTTAAAATATGGTTATTTGATGAACCACAAATCCAACTGCTTTTTTTCACGTTAAAAATACCTTCTTTTGAGTTTATTATTGGATTAATTGGTTTAACATGTTATTCGAGTGCTTTTATTGCTGAAGAATTTCGTGCAGGAATCTTGGGCGTAAGTAACGGACAAGAACAAGCATCATTAGCTTTAGGTCTTACTCGTTGGCAAAGTATGCGATTTATTATTTTACCGCAAAGCATTCGTATCGCATTTCCTCCACTAATTGGTCAATATATGAATATTATCAAAAATTCCTCCTTAACAATGGCAATTGGCGTCTTGGAACTATCTTATGTTTCACGCCAAGTTGAAACCGAATCGCTAAAAACATTTCAGGACTTTGCGATAGCCACATTTTTATATATTTTAGCTATTGTGATGGTGGGTACCTTTGGTAATATTTATCAATCAAAGCGATTAAACAAGGTCTAATGCATTATGGATTTTAAAGGTTTTGAAGTTATTTGGAATAATTTAGATTACCTATTGTGGGGGAACTTCCCTGGCGGCATTGTTTTGACATTGTTGATGAGCTTTGTGGCTATTATCTTTTCGACTATTTTGGGAATTTTTGCTGGTATTGGTTTGACTGTTTGTCGAGGTTTTTTACGTCAACTTTTAGTTGTGGTTTTGGGCTTTTTAAGAGCTATCCCCGTCATTATGCTGATATTTTGGACTTATTTTTTATTACCCGTGTTATTGAATGTCGATGTACCGGCTATCGCCACTGTTATTTTTGCTTTATCCTTGATTGGCGGGGCCTATATTGGACACTCTGTACATGCGGGAATGGTTGCTATTGCCAAAGAACAATGGCAAGCAGCTTTTTCATTGGGCTTAAATAAAAAACAGGTCATATTTTTTATTATTTTGCCACAAGCGTTAAAAATGATGCTACCATCATTTGTTAATCAATGGGTATCATTAATTAAAGATACCTCTTTAGCCTATATAGTTGGTGTTGCCGAGTTTACTTTTATTGCTACTCAAATTAATAATCGAAGTATGGTTTATCCAACTGAAATATTTTTGTTTGTTATTATTGTCTATTTTATTATTTGTGCTGCACTTGATTTCAGCGTATCAGTGTTACCGAAGCTTCATTTATTTACTCGAAGAAAGAAGATAAATATTTAAATATTGTTTCATGAAATAAAAACATCTATATAAAGCTCAAAATCGTTGTTAAGGTTCTTTTAAGCTTTATTAGTTAAATTACAATTAAATATTGTTATATAGGTCGTTGTATGTTGCTTGATATGAACACTCATCTTTTTTTATTAATTAATGCTCAGGAAAAAGCTTCTAAATTATTTATTCTCTTTGCTATCTTTTGTGCTAAATATTTAATCTTAGCACTTATCGGTATATTGGTAATATATTTTTTATTTAGACCTATATATAGACAGTTAATTATAAAAATGGCTTTAGGGTTAGCATTAGCATGCATCATAACCTTCATCATTCGGCATCTTTTTTATTTACCGCGACCATTTGTACAAAATATTGGTACTAATTATTTAGCTCATGACAAAACTAGCTCTCTTCCTAGTCAGCATGCGGTTTTTGTTTGGACTATCTGCTTCACAATTTATCTAAATTATAAAAAGCAGTTTAAGGCGTTAGCTTATTTATGTACGGTTGTGGCATTGTTAGTTTGTTGGAGTCGTATCTATCTAGGCGTTCATTGGCCATTAGATATACTAGTGGGTATTTTGTTCAGTTTTATATCAGTTTATTTAGTCAAAAAAATAGGGATTATACGTTATAATAGTTTTAAATAGTTACCGCTATATTATAACTATTTGAATAATATAAATTTTTTAATAAGCTCAATGAATAAATTGTAAAGCGTATAATAGTTCTTAATGTTAACTTTAACATTTCTCAATTCTACATTAGGTAACATTATAATGAAAATTCTTATAGTAGAAGATGATAGTTTATTACAAAAAGGTTTATATGATGCGATAACCTCTAATGGCTATGTTTGTGAAGTTGCATCGAATGGAAAGCAAGCTGAAGAGCTTGTCGAGTTTGCGCAGTTTAGTTTAATTGTTCTGGATTTAGGGCTACCAGATTGTGATGGTTTAGCGTTACTTAGTCGATGGCGTAAAAAAAATATCGATATTCCGGTTCTTATCTTAACTGCTCGCGACACAATTGAAGATAGAGTTGAAGGTTTAGATCTTGGTGCTGACGATTATCTAATTAAACCGTTTGCTTTAACCGAATTGTTAGCCAGAATAAGGGCGTTGATTCGTCGAAATCAAGGAACAGCAGATAATGTTGTTAGTTATGGTCCTATTTCAATTGATATTAAACTGCAAAAAGTCACTTTAAATAATCAAGAGGTGATATTAACGCCTAAAGAGTTTATTTTATTATCTCGACTGATGCTAAAAGGGGGTGAAAAAGTGCACCGAAGCTTATTACAAAATGACCTCTATGATTGGCAAAGTGATCCCAATTCAAATGTGCTTGAGGTTTATATTCATGCACTACGTAATAAAATCGGTAAAGATTTAATTAAAACCGTACGTGGATATGGTTATCAACTAAATATTAATAGTTAGTTATTTTTTTATTCTTATTATATGGCAAATTTATGATTGAAAAGTCTTTGAATAACATCCGTCATAGTATTCGTTGGAATCTATTTCTTACGTTGGGTGCAATTATGTTAATTTGCCAAATCATCACGGTTTTTTGGTTGTGGTATGAAAGTAAAGAACAAATTGATGCTTTAGTTAATTTAACCTTGAGTAAAAATAAAATAGCTGAAGTGATTGAGCATGAAGAGTTAGAAGCAATTTTTGCATTGTTTTGTTCAGTATTTTCCATGATGGTTGTGACCCTGTTTTTAGCTTATAAGGCAATTAAATGGATTACTAAACCACTTGAGATACTTGAAAAAGATCTTAATCAAAGAACCGAAGATAATCTTAAACCGATAAATCCGATTAGTAATATGCGAGAAATTAAGTCTATTACTACGGTATTAAATAAGTTGTTTGAAAGACTCAATAATACGCTTTCCCAAGAACGTTTGTTTACTGCTGATGTTGCCCATGAGATGCGCACGCCATTAGCCGGAATTCGCTTACATTTAGAATTGTTAGAAGCTAAAGAAAAAATAGATTGTCATGAATTAATCGAACGTATAGATCGCTTAGTTAGTACTGTGGAACAACTGTTGTTGCTAGCTCGTGCAAATCAAAAATTTACTTTAGGTCATTATCAAAAAATTAATTTTTATGATGATATTCAACTCCCTCTTTATGATGAATTAACTGAGTTAACCGAACAAAAACAACAATCTATTGATTGGCAAATTGCGAGTAATAATATTACTTTTAATGGTGATGCGACCTTGATTCGTTTATTGATTCGTAATTTAGTAGAAAACAGTAATCGATATAGTCCGAATAAAAGTAAAATCACTATCTGTTTTTATAAAGGTTCAGAAGAAATTATATTAGCGGTCAAAGATGAAGGATATGGGATTGATGAATCAAAAACCGAAAAATTAACTCAAGCTTTTTTCAGAATGGATCGTAAACATGATGGAATAGGGTTAGGTTTAAGTATTGTCAACCGTATAACTAAATTACATCATGGGCAATTTACTTTAAGAAATCGGCAAGACCATAAAATGGGTACTATTGCCGAAGTCAGACTTAATGATTCACTTCATCAATTAACTTAGTAATTAATGTATTATGCTGATTTTCTCGAATAAGTGATGATAAAAATCGTTGCCATGTGCGTTCAATTTTTGCTTTGGCAAAAAATCCCACATAATTAGCGATAGGAATAAAGGTCGAATTACCTATGTTATCGATAATAATTAAGCGATTTTCTTCAGCTGATAAGTGCTGAAATAGTATATTTTTACTTTTGATTGTCATTGTAATAATGCGATCTTTTAGTAATGCGACTTTTAATGCTTTAAGTGATACAACTAACGCTGCATAATATTGTTTGGTTAACTGTTCATCGAATAGGTATTTTTCTAATGGTATAGAGATTTTTCCATCATAATCTCGAATAAGCTCAAAAACATGACCTTGGCCAAAGTTAGTGGTTACCGGACTATAATATTTGGCTAATACATCCCATGATATGTTGCGATTTATAAGATGTTTATAATAAGCAATTTCACGGTTGGTCTCTTCTTCTGCGCCATCATTATAATTAACCTTGATACATTTATTAGGATCATCGGGATGATGATAGCATTTGCGGTGTAACCCTTTACTTATATAATCTTTCTCTGTAAGTTGAATTAAGTTTTCCATCAATCTTTATCGTATTTGTGAATGTTAGGTAAAAGTGTAGCAGTTACTGTTTTTTATCGCCATGCTTTTTTTATTATAAATCCTAGCGCTTTTGTATTATTTCTGTATAATATTGCCACCCACGTTACAACAGTGTTCTTCCCAATACTGTTTTCGATTGTCAACATTTAGTATAACAACTCGAAGGGGTTAGTTAATTAAATAGTAGCGATCAAAAAGTGTAAATAAATCAATTGATTTATTAACGTGAGATTAATTAAAATTTGGATAAATACAAATGAGTACTTTTTCAGCTAAACCAGAAACAGTTAAACGCGACTGGTATGTTGTCGATGCAGCAGGTAAAACGTTAGGTCGTTTAGCTACTGAAATCGCAAGCCGTTTGCGTGGTAAACACAAAGCAGAATATACACCACATGTTGATACAGGTGACTATATTATCGTTATCAATGCAGAAAAAGTTGCTGTAACAGGCAAAAAACGCACTGATAAGATCTACTATCGTCATACTGGCTACATTGGTGGACTTAAAGAAGCGACTTTTAAAGAAATGATTGAACGTCATCCTGAACAAGTCATCGAAATTGCTGTAAAAGGCATGTTACCGAAAGGTCCTCTTGGTCGTGCAATGTACCGTAAACTTAAAGTTTATGCTGGTAGTGAGCACAATCATGCGGCACAACAACCGCAAGTATTAGATATTTAAGGGGATAGAAGATGGCTGATAATCAATATTACGGTACAGGTCGCCGCAAAAGTTCTGCTGCTCGCGTGTTTATTAAACCAGGTAGTGGAAATATCATTATTAACAAACGTTCATTAGAGCAATACTTTGGTCGTGATACTGCTCGTATGGTTGTTATGCAACCTTTAGAGTTAGTTGAAATGACTGACAAGCTTGATCTTTACATTACTGTTAAAGGTGGTGGTATTTCAGGTCAAGCTGGTGCGATTCGTCACGGTATTACTCGTGCATTAATGGAATATGATGAAACTTTACGCTCTTCATTACGTCAAGCGGGCTTTGTTACTCGTGATGCACGTCAAGTTGAACGTAAAAAAGTGGGTCTACGCAAAGCTCGTCGTCGTCCACAATTCAGCAAACGTTAATTATTACGTTACAAATTTGTTTCAAAACCCAGTTTATGCTGGGTTTTTTTTAAATTTTTCATTGCTCAATAAGCTACAATATCTATGGTTTTATCTTTAATTTAATTATATATTATTCAATTAGATAAGTTATTTTATTACATCTGTTTCACTTCTTTTAAAAGCCATTAACAAAAGTTTAAAAAGACTATTCTTAGAAAAAACAAAAGAAAATACATTTTTTTTAACAAATTTGTTATCCAATTTGCTAGAATAGTGATCATATAATAACTTATTTTAAATTTGCATATTTGGAGTGAACATGGTTGTTGCTGTTAATAAACGTTCTGTAATGACATTATTTTGTGATACAACTGATATTTACGGCCATCAGATTCGTTTCGTGTTGGCAGAAAAAGGGGTAACCGCTGAGGTTGAATTTGTTACAGCAAATAATTTACCTCAAGAATTATTGGATCTTAATCCATATGGTTCAATTCCAACATTAATCGATCGTGACCTGACTCTATATGAACCACATATTGCACTAGAGTATTTAGATGAACGTTTTCCTCATCCACCATTAATGCCGGTATACCCAATTGTTAGAGCAAACTCTCGATTAACAATGTATCGTATTAAAAAAGAGTGGTACAGTGCTTACGAAACCATCTTAGCAGATCCTGATAGTAGCAAAGCCAAAGAAGCACGTAAAAATTTACTTGATGATTTAGTTTCTATATCTGTCATGTTTAAAGAAAAAGATTATTTTATGAGTGATGATTTTACTTTGTGCGATTGCTATTTTGCTCCATTACTTTGGCGTTTACCGATGATAGGTATTGAATTGCCGAAAATTGCTGAGAAAAATTATCTTTCATATATGGCACGTATTTTTGAACGTCCTGCTTTTATAAGCTCGTTAACTGAAGATGAAAGAAAAATAAGAGCATAATATTTTATTTTAAAAATTACAGTTTAGTAATTCAACAAGGTAGCCATTATGGAACTTGATAATATGACTCCTCGTCGTCCTTATATGTTTAGGGCGTTTTATGATTGGATTTTAGATAATGAGTTAACCCCCTATATTGTGGTTAATACTTTAATTGATGGCGTATTAGTTCCTCAAGAGTTTGTAAAAGATAATCAGATAATACTTAATATTGCTCCTCAATCTGTTGGGCAATATTTGGTAACTAATGATCAAATTGAATTTAATGCTAGATTTTCCGGCGTTCCGCAACATATCGTGGTACCAATGGCCGCCATTGAAGCTATCTATGCCCGTGAAAATGGAGTGGGGATGGGATTTGAAGATGAACCGCATTACAAAGCATTAAGGGAAGGCACAAATAAACCATCAGAAAAAAACAAACCAGCTAATCCTTTCCGGGTTGTTAAATAACTGCTCTTAGCTACTCCTAATTATTTTTATTTATTAACCTAATTTCATTATCCTATTTTGAATATTGCCAAAATAGGATACCTTTCTACCTAAGGTAATATCTATCTAAATAATAGCGAAGATAAATCATGCAATGTATAAAAAGAATTGTTATTTCGCAATTTATAATTGATAATGATTATTATTTCGGATATGGAGTATTCATTCAATGAAAACGAGTAATCCCACTTATCGTCTTTGGCAACTCACATTTAGATATAAAATAATAATTATTTTATCTTGTTTATTTTCAATCCTGAGTGTGGCGACAGCTTTTATTCCTTTTATTTCAGTTTATTATATTGTTTACGAAATAATAACGGCCTTGGTAAATCATCAACTATTAAATAGTGAACTTATCATTAGTTATGGCTGGTTGGCTTTTATTGCCGCAGCCTCTTCAATCTTTTTTAATTTTCTTGCACTCTGTTGTTCACATATTGCAGCGTTTAAAACTCTCTATCATTTAAAATATAATTTTGTTCGTTATTTATCATGTTTACCACTAGGATTTTATACTGCACATTCGAGTGGAGAATTACGAAAAATTGTTGATGATGATATTGAAAAAATTGAGATTTTTATTGCCCATCAATTACCAGATATCATTGGATCATTTGCAACACCTGTGATTATATTAATTATTTTAGCCTTTTTCGATTGGCGTCTAGGCTTAGCAACGTTAGTACCAATAATCTTAGCCTATATTGTGTTAATCAGCGGTTACCGTCGAAAAGGTATCAAAAACAATATGCAAGAGTTTCAAAAGCGACTTGTTGATATGAGCAATGCATCAGTGGAATATATTCGAGGAATAACGGTTGTCAAAGCTTTTAACCAAACGTTTTTCTCATTTAAACGTTTTTATGAATCAATCAAAGCCTATGAACAATATTGCCTTAGGTTTATTAATTGCTTCAAATACCATATGGCATTTTTTATCCTTATCTTAAATAACATTTATCTTTTTATTGTTCCAGTAATAATTTTGTTATTAGGTGTGACTGATAATTATGCAAATTTTATTTTGGCTTCTATTTTCTATTTAATCTTCTCATTGGCATTACCAGCGCCATTTTTTAAACTTTTGTATGTCTCACAAGGTTTACAAAGAGCAGTGAAAAGTGTTGAAAATATGGATAATATTTTAAATACTAAGCCATTGGTTGAACCTGAATTGGGCCTTGAAGTCGATAATTATGATATTCGTTTTAATGAGGTTACTTTCACTTATGATACAAATGAAGCAAGTGATGCTCCAGAAAATAATGCATTGAATAATATCTCTTTTGATGCCAAACAAGGAACCACTACCGCGCTAGTTGGACTGTCGGGAAGTGGTAAAAGCACAGTTTCTTTACTCATTCCTCGCTTTTTTGATCCAAATAAAGGTTCAATAACGATTGGTGGTGTGGATATTAGGCAAATGAAAAGTGATTATTTATTATCGTTGGTAAGTTTTGTGTTTCAAGATGTTTTTCTTTTTAAACAAACTATTCTAGATAATATTAAAATCGGTAAACCAGATGCCAGTTTAGATGAAGTTATTGTCGCAGCTAAAGCTGCACAATGTCACGAGTTTATTGAAAGATTGCCTGATGGCTATCAATCTGTAATTGGCGCCAAAGGAATACATCTTTCAGGAGGGGAAATGCAACGTTTAGCGATAGCCAGAGCACTATTAAAAAATTCGCCTATCTTGATTTTAGATGAAGCGACTTCTTTTGCTGACCCGGAAAACGAATATAAAATTCAACTTGCCTTGAAAGTTTTGATGGAAGGTAAAACCGTTATTATGATTGCTCATCGTTTATCGACAATAAAAGATGCAGATCAGATTGTAGTATTAGATAAAGGTAACCTTGTTGAAAAGGGAACCCATGACGAACTCATTGATCGTCAGCAAACCTATTGCAAAATGTGGCAATACTATAAACAAACGTTAGATTGGCAGATGGATGGTTCTTGTGGCAATGATGAGGTGGCACATGTTTAAAAAAATCTTAATGTTGTCTGATATCGAAAGTAGAAATCTTAATCAAGCTATAATAGCTTGTAGCATATCCAATTTATCATTAATGTTACCTTTTATCATTTTATTACAGATAATCATACTGTTAATTGAACCATTAACTAATCAAATACCGGTAAATATTTATTATCTCTGGATAATGGCTGGCTTAGGGGGTGTATCAGCAATTTTGTTCTTACTATGTTATAAAAGAGAATATAAAAAGACCTATACTAATGCTTTTAGTCAAGCAGCGAATACCCGAATTGAAGTTGCTGAAAAGATTCGAAAACTACCACTTAGCTTTTTCAATCGAAAAGATCTTTCAGAGCTCACAGCTAATATCATGGGAGACTGTGCTGTTATAGAAAACATGCTTAGCCATGTAATACCACAATTGATTGGTTATTCATTAAGTAGCTTTATAACATGTTGTCTATTAGCATTTTATGATTGGCGTATGGCTAGTGCTATTTTCTGTACTTTACCGATTGCCATTATTATTGTTGTTGTCGGTAAAAGGTTAGAGCAAAAATTAGGGGAAAAACATGTTCAATCCAAATTAGCTGTATCAGGCGAAGTTCAAGAATATCTTGAAGGTATAAAGATTATAAAAGGATTCGGCTTAAGTGGTAAAAAATTCCAACGCTTAGATAAGGCCCTTAAAAATATGATGTGGGCATCAATAAAGTTTGAAGGAATAGGCGGCATTATTGTCACCTTGTCTACCATGGTATTGCAAGTCGGTTTAGGCATTGTTGTACTCCTAGGAGTTAATTTGATGGTTACCGGTAGTTTGGATCCAATTACTTTTATTGCTTTTATCATTATTAGTTCTCGGATTTATAGTCCTTTGATATCGGTTTTAACATTATTACCTGAACTGTTTTATATGCTTGTCTCTATCGACAGAATGAAGAGTCTGCAAACTGAATCAATCATGGAAGGTAAAGATGATGTAATTTTTGACAATTTTTCTATTAATCTTGACCATGTTAACTTTTCCTATAACCAAGCCAGTGTTATCAATGATTTAAGTTGTACTATTCCAGAAGGTAAAATGACGGCATTAGTTGGACCATCAGGTAGCGGTAAAAGTACCTTATTGCAATTGATCGCTCGTTTCTGGGATGTCAATTCCGGTAAAATTACCATTGGTAATCAGGATATTAAACAGATTGATCCTGAAACCTTGATGCACTCAATGGCCTTTGTTTTTCAACAGGTAGTACTATTTGATGATACCATCATGAATAATATTCGAATTGGTAAGCATAATGCTAGTGATGAGGAAGTTAAATTAGCAGCTAAAATAGCCCGATGTGACGAACTTATAGCTCGATTACCCGATGGTTGGAATACATTAATCGGTGAAAACGGTAGTAAGCTTTCAGGTGGTGAAAGACAACGAATCTCAATAGCCAGAGCATTATTAAAAAATGCGCCAATCATTTTACTTGATGAAGCTACAGCTTCATTAGATCCAGAAAATGAGGTTTATATTCAAGAAGCAATCGCTAATTTAGTCAAAGATCGGACCGTGATTGTTATTGCTCATCGCCTAAAAACCATCATCGGTGCGGATAATATTATTGTCTTAGATAAAGGTTTAATTGTTGAACAAGGTAATTATCATGAATTAATGGAAAGAAATGGCTTATTTGCCAAGCTTTATAGTTTACAAAAACAGACATTCTCTGTTACTTCATGACAGGCTATATTTATCAACTTAATCAGTATATCATATAGCAAAATAACTGATAAAAAACAGACAAATGAGTAACGAAATTGAATTAAAGTTTCAAATCAATCAAAGTGATATAGAGCAGTTACAAAATTATTTAGATCAATGGGTTTGTTGTGATGAAGCCGAGTTTTCATCACAACAACATTTGGTTAATCAATTAAATCTGACTAACACTTATTACGATACAGAAGATCATTTTTTACGACTTAATGGTTGTGGTCTTCGAATTCGAACTACAGAAACTGAGCAAAGTAAGTGTTTTGAAATTACATTGAAGTCAAAAGGTAATTCTATAGGTGGATTACATGAACGCATTGAAATTAACCAACCTTTACCTAATGATAAGCTCGATTTAAGTGTCCTACCGAAAGAGGCATTACCTAATGGATTAACGCCGTTAAAACCACTTTTCACCACCAATTTTAAGCGGCAAACTTGGCTGATTTCATTTGCCAATAGCGAAATTGAAGTTGCTTTAGATTTGGGGCAAATTACCTTAAATAGTCAATCTATGCCAATACAAGAGGTAGAGTTAGAAATCAAACAAGGCAACAAACAAGATTTGCTCAACTTTGCAATCGAATTAAGTCGTTTTAACTTACATCTATTTTCTCAGAGTAAGGCTTCTCGGGGCTATCGTTTATTAGATAACTTAACCTTAACTCCTACTGTTCTTTCTTCACAAATTAAGCAAGATTTAGCAGGACTACTAAACTTTTGGCAACAAAATGAAGAATATGCTTTAGCAAATAATGATTTAATTTTTTATAAACAGCTACTTATTCAAATAAACGAGATACTGATTAACCAAAATCTGCAAATTGAGCCTGAATTTAAACAGTGGCAAATGGCGATACCATTGATTGACTCGATTAAACAGTTTGCTTATTGCGAGGTGAATACCAAGTTCAAGTTGATGTTAATGGCTGAAATAAATAAAAAATAGGTATACGAATTAAAATGAAAACAACCCTCTTCAAATTACCACTATTATTAGTGGTATTTTATTGGTTACTATATAGTGTTTTTACTGTTATTTATCTTACTGGATTTGATAACGATTTTATATTATCAGATAGTACGACTTATCAAATTGGCTTGAAAATTGTTAAGCAAGTTTTAATCAATTTTTTAATTCAAATACCTAATTCAATAATTCTTTTTATTATTTCCACAATAACATTTAATCAGTATTCCATTACCATAATTAATCAGAAAAACATTATTAATACCTTTTTAATTGCCATATTTATTGTATTAAGCGATATGGTTTTTCGCTGGAGTTTCTACTCTTATAGTTATGATTGGATTGTGTCTAAACTAAGATTTTTAAATATCAATTATTACTATAATTTTTCTCAAGATATATTTCATCTAATTGAATATCTCATTATCTATTTTTTTATAACACTTTGTACTTATCTTAGTATTAGGTTATTCAAAAAAAATTATATCTGTAACGAAATCATATTAACTCAAACAGAGAGTCAAAAGTTACATATGGGGTTATTCATCTGTTTTTATAACTGTTACTTTATAACCATGTCATATTTATTGCTTTTCAATGATATGTATTACGGTTTAAGTAACCTGATTTTCTCTATAGTCTTATTAGCTATATTTTTATCAATAGTAAATTTAGTTGGTTATTTCTTGCTAAGAAAATGCTTTAAAGCGGTAACAGAAATTTTGGTCATAAAAAAGGTAATTTTTAGTTCGCTTATTACCTTTATATTAAACTGCCTTTTATTAGTACTTATTCTATACATTTACAACTATATCTATAGTCTCCTACCATTCGATATTATCTCTAGTACTTTTGAATTGTTTTACTTATGGATGTTTTTAATTACTTTGTTGATTTCAAGTTGTCTATTGGTAAGAAAGATGACAAAGCTGTTTTTTGATAAACATTAACCCGCTATTCGAATCAAAGAATATAACATTGTTATTGGCCGTTACGATATAAACAATAACAATGATAAGGTAAACAAGCAATATAAGACCTAACGATAGTCAGCTGCTATAGTTTTATCGGTAAACAGATTGCAGAAAAATATCAATATTGTTTTTCGCGATTTGTTTAATAAAAAGATAGGTGAACTTAAAAAGTCATTTATAATAGTTAATTAGGTGATTTCATCAACATGTAACTATTTTAAGTGAGTGCTTATTATGTCTCAGCCTATATCGCTAGCTTCACCATTAATTGCTCAGCAAAAGCAGAAAATTATCTCCCAATTATCACAATGTAATACAAAAGAGGTGTTCGATAACCTTGATATTTTGCTGCAAAGTGATTTTATTGTTGATGCTGTTTATCGCTATCCCGAGTGGCTGACAGACATTGTTAACAATCCCCCGCAAGCTGATGAAAGAAATTACTATCAACCGTGGTTAATTGAAAAATTAGCATCAATATTTGATGAATTAGCATTGATGAAAGCGTTAAGATTATTTAGGCGCTATATTTTGCTAAGACTCGAATGGTCACAATTAACCCGCACAAGTAGCGATGAGCAAATTTTATTGCAACTTACTCACTTAGCTGAGGTGATTATTGTCACTGCAAGAGATTGGCTTTATGAACTAAGTTGTAAAGAATGGGGAACTCCCTATAATTCACAGGGACAAGCTCAGCCATTACTCATCCTAGGTATGGGGAAATTAGGTGGTGGAGAACTTAATTTTTCCTCCGATATTGATCTTATTTTTACCTATCCTGAGCATGGTCAAACACAAGGTGGCCGGCGAGAATTAGACAATGCTGTCTTTTTTACCCGCTTGGGACAACGTCTAATAAAAGCTTTAGACCAAATTACCGAAGATGGTTTTGTTTACCGCGTTGATATGCGTTTACGTCCGCTTGGCGATGGCGGTCCGCTCGTCTTGAGTTTTTCCGCGATGGAAGACTATTATCAAGAACAGGGGAGAGACTGGGAACGTTACGCTATGGTAAAAGCGAAAATACTCGGCGATCAGCAAGATCCTTACATCAAAGAACTCTACCAAATGCTAAAACCTTTTGTTTACCGTCGTTATATTGATTTCAGTGTATTACAATCATTGCGCAATATGAAAAGCATGATTGAACGCGAAGTTCGTCGTCGAGGTTTAACCAATAATATCAAACTTGGGGCAGGTGGTATTCGTGAAATAGAGTTTATCGTACAAGTTTTTCAACTTATTCGCGGTGGCCGAGTTGTTGGTTTACAAACTCGTTCCATATTAACGGCTCTACAGGTGATAGAACAAGAATCCCTACTTAATGTTAACGAAGTAAATACGTTACGAGAAAACTACTTCTTCTTACGTCGCTGTGAAAACCTATTACAAGCGATACATGATGAGCAAACCCAAACTTTACCAGAAGATGAATTAGACCAAATACGTTTAGCAATCGGCATGAATTTTAGTAACTGGAACGAATTTGTAACGGAACTCACTAGAAGAATGCAATTTACTCGACAAATATTCAATCAGCTTATCGGTGAGGAATCAATAGAAACAGCACACAACGCAAACAACGACCAATATGCTGAGCTTTGGGTTCCTGATTTACAATTAAGTGATGTTACTTCGGTCTTATCCAACTATGCACATGATGATGCTGAAAAGCTCTATCAGATGCTTTGCCAATTTCGTAATGATATAGGTAAAAGGACGATTGGTGTTCGCGGACGAGAAATCCTTGATCAGCTAATGCCAAGATTACTGGAATTGGTTTGTAATGATAAGCATACGCTAATCGTATTGTCGCGGATTTTACCGCTATTGGTTAATATTGTTAGTAGAACTACGTATTTAGAATTACTGCTTGAATACCCAACTGCATTGAAGCAACTAATTCGATTATGTAGTGCTTCGCCAATGATTAGTGAACAACTTGCACATTATCCAATACTATTAGATGAACTAATAGATATTAACTCACTTTATCAAACTGTTGCACCTAATGAATACAAAAGTGAACTTTATCAATATTTACTAAGGATTCAAGTTGATGATGAAGAACAACAACTTGAGGCATTAAGGCAGTTCAAACAGATGCAACTACTGCACATAGCGGCGGCTGATGTTGAACAAGTTTTAAATACCATGAAAGTCAGTGATCATTTAACCTATGTTGCTGAATCACTGCTTGATTTTGTCGTTCAAATGGCGTGGAATCAAATGGTTGCTCGTTATGGAATACCCGCACATTTAACCGATAATCAAAAAGGCTTAGTTATTATCGCTTACGGTAAATTAGGCGGCTTAGAATTAGGATATGGTTCTGATTTAGATCTGGTATTTCTTCACGACTGTCCAGCCGATAGCATGACCAATGGGGATAAACAAATTGATAGCCGCCAATTTTACTTGCGATTGGTGCAGCGAATCATTCACCTATTTAATGTCCGTACAAGCTTTGGTATTCTTTATGAAGTTGATGTTCGTTTACGTCCACAAGGGGATGCAGGATTATTAGCCTGTAGTTTAAGCGCATTTTATGACTACCAAATGCATGAAGCTTGGACATGGGAGCATCAAGCACTGGTTCGAGCAAGAGCTGTTTATGGTGAAATAGATCTTATTAAACGCTTTAACCAAATCAGACATGATGTTTTATGTAAAAAACGTGAAGAAAATGTTTTAAAAACCGAAGTCCGAGAGATGCGTGAAAAGATGCGAACCCATTTAGGTACTGGTGGATCTCATCGATTTAATTTGAAAATTGATGAAGGCGGGATTGGTGATATTGAATTCTTATCTCAATATTTGGTACTAAACTATGCGCATCAATACCCTAAAATGACCACATGGAGTGATAACGTACGAATTCTTGAGTTAGCGGCAAATTATCAAATTATGGACAGTCAAGAAGCAGAGCAACTGACTAAAGCTTATATTGATATGCGTAATGAAATACATCAATTATCATTACAACTTTTACCTAGCACTGTTGATGATTCCTGTTTTAAATCAGAAAAGCAGATTGTTAACCAAAGTTGGTTAAAATGGCTTAAATCATAATTAGTCCAAATCTATTCTTAATTAATGTTGTTGATTTGATTGATGAGAAAAACTTATGGAGTTTAATAATTAGTGGCGACGATCAAAGATATAGCGAAACTTGCTGGGGTATCTCATGGTACGGTTTCAAATGTACTTAACGACCGTGGCAATGTTAGTGTAAAAAAAATTAAATTGGTTGAACAAGCGATTCAACAACTAGGCTATCAAATCAATTTATCAGCCAAAATTTTGAAAGAGGGTTCAACCAAATCTATATCGGTAATTCTGCCGAATATTACTTCAGAACAGTATAGCAATTTATATGATGGTCTATTTAGTCAAGCTAACCGACAAGGGTATGAACTTTCCCTTTACCTTACTTATGATTCTAAAGAACTTGAATTACAATTAATACACAAGGTAGCGGCCAAACGTGATCACGCCATTATAGTAGTTAGCTCATTATCCGATGCTAATGACTATTACCAAAAAGTTAAATTACCAAAAGAAAAAATCATCTTTGTATATCGAAAACCTTCATCCGCACAACAGTTTGTATCCCTTGATTATGAAAAAGCCGGGCAAGATATTGCTAAAGAGTTAATGAAAAAATCGTATCGTCACATTGGTTTATTTAGTAATTCAGAGCATTATACTCATATTCAAACCTTCAAAAAAGGTTTACAAAATACCTTCAAAGAACAGCATTACGATATAACCCTGAATAACATTACCTCAAAACCTTCTAACGGTACCTATAACTTAGCCTTTAGTTTTTTTGCAGACGAGCAGGTTAATTATGATGCTATTATCACCATGGATATGGATCGAGCTCATTTTGTACGCAATGCAAATTATTTTGGTAGTCTACAATCTTGCCCTGCAATTTATACATTAACCAATAATAGTTTTTTTTATGAAGATAACATTTACCAATACCATATGAATTATGGCATATTAAGTGAGCAAATTATTAAGTTGATAGATGGAAAAAAGATTAACCAGCTTGAGAATAAAGGATTCTCATTATTACCTGACTCAGGTTCTGATAATATCACTAAACATTCACAAACCATTAACTTTTTGATATTACCTAGTCCATCAACCCAAGCAGTTAAAAAACTATTGCCTCATTTTAAAAAGATGAGTGGCATTGATGTTAACTTAATAATAAAACCTTTCGATGAAATATATCCTATTCTTAATCAACTTGAACAGCATCAGCAAATTGATATTATTCGAATTGATATGGCCGGATTACCATGGTTTGCACCGTCGGTATTCAAACCCTTAACCAACTTAGATATTAACTTAAACCAGCTATTAACAAAATATCCTCCTGAAATTGTTGAGCGATTTAGTTTTGTGAATGATATCACTTATGCTATTCCTTTTGATCCTAGTGTACAGATGCTTTTTTATCGCAAAGATTTATTTAATGATCCATTAATTAAACGGGCTTATTATGAAACATATCGACAACATCTTAATATTCCTAAAAGCTTTAAAGAGTTTGACCAAATTGCAACTTTTTTTAATCGAGAACAAAATCCAGAATCCCATGTAGAGTTTGGCAGTTGT
Source organism: Gilliamella apicola (assembly GCF_003202915.1). Classification (GTDB taxonomy): domain Bacteria; phylum Pseudomonadota; class Gammaproteobacteria; order Enterobacterales; family Orbaceae; genus Gilliamella; species Gilliamella apicola_Q. The sequence goes on along the minus strand of NZ_QGLP01000005.1, from coordinate 609,361 downwards.
ATTACTCTTGGTAATTATGAACTTATCGCATCTGAGTTTTTAGTTCGTTACTATTCTCAAGGTGGAAAGTTAATCAATTCTAATCAGTTTGGTTTAAATCCAGCTATTGCACTAACCACCTTGAATCAGATGCGATCATTTATAAATGTAGCTAAAAATATACAATCAACTTGGTGGCAAGAGTCGGTAAATTTATTTGAACAAGGTAAACTAGCCATGTTAATTGTTTATATGAATTTATTTAGCTATATCAATCATCGTAATATTTTGCCTTTAGTTGGGTATGCCAAAGTACCTGGCAAAAAGTCACTATTTGGTGGTGGTTCTCTAGGAATATCAAAATACAGCTCTAAAGACGAACAAGTAAAAACTTTTTTCAATTGGCTTTATTCCAGTGAAATTAGCGAACAAATAGCGCTACTTGGGGGGGCCACTGCTCAAAATACTATTTTTCAAAATCATCGAATTATTAACAGTTATCCATGGTTACCAGTGGTACAACAACAATATGCCAATGGAATTCGGGAAAATAGCATGACAGGGAACGCGGTTAATTTAAGGTTGATGGAAAACATTATCGGTAAACATCTAACACAATGGATCACCAGTCAATATAGCTCAAAGCAAGTCATTGAGTTGATCAATTGTGAAATTGAAAAAAATATGGCTAATAAATAATTATTAGCCATGATTAATCTTTTAAATTAAAGCAATTATTCTACTTCATTGACTTCTACTTATTAGGTGTCATGATGACATCTTTATCTCTAAAGAAAAACCAGAACCCAAAAGCAACGATTGCGGCAACTACAGCAGGGTAGATCCAAAACTCTTGCCATTGTGGTCCAGCGCTTGGTAGTGTTTTTTCGGTAACAACGCGATTATTGATAAATCCACATACTGATGCCGCCATAAATACCCCAAAACCGTTAGAAACAATAAAACGTAAGCCTTGAGCTTGTGCTTTAATTTCTGGGCCGGCTTTCTTATCAACATAGATATCACCAGCAGTAAAGAAGAAATCCCAACAAATACCTTGTAATAACAAAGTACCAATAATATAGAAGAACATATTACCGTCAGATGTTGCTGCTAACGATAGCATCATGCTACGAATTATCCAGCAAATTGCGCCGAATAAAATGATTTTTTTGAAACCAAAACGACTTAATAAGAATGATAAAAGGAACATAAATAGCACTTCGGTTGCGATGGCAATTTGCATCATTGACGCAGGTTCTAAACCTAATACAGGTAAATACACCGGTAAATAAGCACTGTATGCAGTTTTAGTTATCATTAAGACAAAAGTCGAAAGCATGAAAATAGTAAAATATTTATCTTTGAAGAGTGATAATGCATCTAAACACATTGCATCTCGGATTGAGAATTTTTTATTTCGACTGGTTGGCGGTGTATTTGGTAGGGTGAAACAATAGATCCCATAAACCACAGAGGCACCAGAAGCAAGTAAAAATGAATTAATAGAACTTGAGAATCCGGTATAACCAAGAATCAATCCTACAATCATAAAACCAATAGTACCAAATACCCGAATAATTGGGAACCAACGTACGCCATCTATATGTCTGAAGCTAACGCTGTTCGCTAACGCAGTTGTTGGATAGAATAATAAACCAACAATAAAAATCATAATTAAAAAGCCTGCTATATTACCGCTTTCGACAAAATTAGGAATGATAAATAAAACACCTGCATTTAGAATATGTAATATCCCCATTACTTTTTGCGAAGCAATAAATCTATCAGCAATCATTCCAATGAAAAGCGGAGAGATAATGGTTGCTATTCCTAAAACAGAATAAGTCGAACCAACAATTTCTTTTAATCCATAAGCAGCAAGAACTGCCCCAATAACCATATTCCATGCACCTTGCACAAAATATTGTAAAAACATCATTACCAGTAAACGTGGTATTTTAAACATATAAAGCTCCGTTTTAAATCGTCTTCGTCAGGCCATCATAGGCAACTTGAATATTGTAAGGTTTAAATATTTCAACCAATTCATCATGCATAAAACCACTGCTATGCGAGTGATGAGAAGTGATAAGTTGAGTGTTTGAATCGAAAATACCCTCATCTAACATACGCTTTTGCGTTGCAATAACGGTTTCAATACTCATGTGATTATTGGTCTTATCATTCTGTTTGTAGCCGTAAGTACACTCAAAAATAGCCATATCTACTTTTTTACCGCTATCTTTTAACCATTGCCAAGTGAGCTCAGGAAAATAGCCTGAATCATGACCATGCAGTAACGTTTTTCCATCTTTTTCGATTAAGTAAATAAAGCAGAATTCCCATTTAGCATGATTAGCCAGCAGAGCCGTAACGGTATAGCCAGCAGAGGTCACAACAGTTTGAAAAGGCACTAACAAATTAAATACAAAACGCTCAGGACTATATCCTGGTAAGACATTTAAACAGCCATTAATAGCAATATCATTGCCATAGACATAAAGAGGATGGTCAATATTAAAACCATAATCCACCATACGACTGAATAGATCGCCGACATTAAAATGGTCTGGATGAGTATGAGTAAACAATAAGTCCTTTATTTTAGTGACATCAATGTTTTCTCTCATAGCTTGATAACTATATTCAGGGGCAAAATCAATTTGCACAATATCATCAATAAGAATTGAACTGCGGGTTCTAATATTTTTACCTTTTTCAATGCGTGATTTTTCACAAATCTGACATTTACAAAAAGGATTTGGGATACCTTCCGATGCAGCCGTACCCAAAAACTGTAATTTCACATTGTTCTCCTAATTAAACTTCAAACATCGTTATTTTATAAAAATTGGAACGTTTCAATTTTATTTTAATGTCATTATAACCACAATAAAATTAATATTTTTTTTTGCTAATTCGTGAGCCGGATCAAGTTTTATATATTAACTGTTACTGTTTTGATGCCTGGGGAGGATTATCGACGATATTGATCATCGCCGATAATAGAGGAATTGATATGGAAGAGAAAATCTTTAGTTAGCCTCTTTCCACAGAATTAGATCTTGATCGTCGAGTTCTGACGCATCAAATCCGACCATGGCTGGTAATTCTTCACGGTCAAAAGCTAAATCGCCACCATTAACATCGATATCACCCTTCTTAATCCCTTTAAAATCATAAAGGTTGGTATCACATAAATGTGAAAGGGTAATATTTTGCGTGGCACGAAACATGGTTTCTATACGACCAGGAAACTTTTTATCCCAATCATTTAGCATCTCTTTGATCACTTGACGTTGCAAATTAGGTTGTGAACCACAAAGATTACATGGAATGATTGGAAATTGCTTAATTTCGGCATATTTGGCAATATCCTTCTCTTTGCAGTAAGCGAGTGGTCGAATAATAATATGCTCACCTGAATCATTCATCAGCTTGGGTGGCATAGCCTTAAGTTTGCCGCCATAAAACATATTTAAAAACAAGGTTTCCAAAATGTCATCACGATGATGTCCAAGCGCAATTTTGGTTGCACCAAGTTCAGTTGCAGTGCGATATAAAATACCACGTCGAAGCCGAGAACAGAGTGAACATGTAGTTTTGCCTTCAGGGATTTTTTCCTTAACAATACCATAAGTATTTTCTTGAACAATTTTATATTCAATACCTAAGGATTCTAGGTATTGAGGTAGAACATGTTCAGGAAATCCTGGCTGTTTCTGATCTAAATTAACGGCTACTAATTCAAATTGCACTGGGGCACTGATTTTTAAATTAATAAGAATGTCTAGCAATGTATAACTATCTTTTCCGCCTGATAAACAGACCATTATACGATCGCCTTCTTCAATCATATTAAAATCAGCGATTGCTTCGCCAGTAAGACGACGTAAGCGTTTATGTAATTTATTTTGATTGTATGTATTCATCACGATTTAATTGATTATTCCGCTCGGCTCATATATCGGCGTTCAGCAATATGAATTTTAACTTTTTCGTGGTTATCAATATATTCTGGTACTTGAATAACAAGACCAGTAGACAGTGTAGCGGGTTTAGTTCGTGCACTTGCCGAAGCACCTTTAATACTTGGCGATGTTTCAATGATTTCAAGTTCAACTGTTTGTGGTAATTCTAAAGCCACCACTTCACTTTCAGCCATTAAAACTTGAATGCCATCCATACCTCCTTCAGGGATAAATAGCAGTTCCTCTTCAATTTGATCCTTCTTAAAAATAAACGGCGTATAGTCTTCATTATCCATAAATACATATTCATCACCGTCAATATAAGAGAAGCTAACAGGGCGTCGAAATAATTCGATAGTATCTAAAATATCATCACCTTTAAAACGCTCTTCAACTTTGCCTCCAGATTTAACATCGGTAAAACGCATTTTATAAAGTGTACTTGCACCACGAGCACTAGGGCTTTGTACATCAATTTCTTTTACCAGCAACAATTTGCCGTTATAGGTGACCGCATCACCACGTTTTATTTCATTTGCTTTAGCCATAATACATTCTTCATATTCAAAAGAGTTAAAAATTAGCTCGCTATTTTACTCTTAACTTGCTATTGTCACCAATAAAATTTATAAAACAAACTCAAATTCATCTAATTCTCATGACTGATTCATTCAAATGCCGTAAAAATTGTGGTGCCTGTTGTATTGCACCGTCAATCTCATCAGCTATGCCAGGTATGCCAAACGGCAAACCAGCGGGAGTTGCATGTTATAATTTGGATGAAAATTTTCAATGCAAATTATTTGGTCTAGCAACCCGTCCTAAAGTTTGTAGTCACTTAAAGCCATGTTTTGAAATGTGTGGTACCAATCGTAACCAAGCATTCGATTATTTAACTCAATTAGAACAGTTAACTAGCAACTAAGTATTGCGAATATTTAACATATCCGCTGTATTATTAGAATTATTTATCTCGCGAATAAATTTTTTTGATACACTTCACGCACTTTATTAGCTAATGATAAATATCAAATAAATTAGCTTAAATCAGCTACTCATCTACAACACATTAGGTAGTAGCTAGGATATTTAGTAAATTTAATCTGTTTAATAAGAAGAAAATTAATATGACGAAAAAATTAAAGCGTGATTTGAAAGCTCGCCATTTAGCAATGATCGCTATTGGTGGCTCAATCGGTACAGGGTTATTTGTTGCTTCTGGGGCTACGGTTGCACAAGCGGGACCAGGCGGCGCCTTACTCTCTTATGCGATTATCGGCATAATGGTTTATTTTTTAATGACTAGCCTGGGTGAGCTTGCTGCTTATCTTCCTGTTTCAGGAACTTTCGCAACCTATGGAGCTCGCTACGTTGATGAAGCCTTTGGTTTTGCCATTGGTTGGAATTATTGGTATAACTGGGCGATTACCGTTGCTGTTGACTTAGTTGCTGCACAATTAGTGATCTCTTATTGGTTTGATGCTGGTGCTTATAGTTGGTTATGGAGTTTATTGTTCCTAAGTATCATATTCTGCTTGAACTATATTTCTGTAAAAGGCTTTGGTGAAGCTGAATTTTGGTTCTCATTAATCAAAGTGGTTACCGTTTTATTATTTATTGCGATTGGCTTATTGATGATAATTGGCATCTTAAAAGGTGCTGAAAATGCTGGTTGGCAAAACTGGGAAATAGGTGATGCACCATTTGTTGGTGGATTTTCATCCATGATCGGTGTTGCGATGGTTGTAGGCTTCTCATTCCAAGGTACCGAACTGATTGGAATTGCGGCGGGAGAATCAAAAGATCCAGAAAAAAATATTCCCAAAGCCATGAAACAAGTCTTTTGGCGTATACTGCTATTCTATATCTTTGCGATTTTAGTGATTAGTTTAATTATTCCATACACTGACCCTAACTTACTGCGTAATGACGAAACAGATATTAGTGTTAGCCCATTTACTTTGGTGTTCCAACATGCAGGGTTATTATCAGCAGCTGCTATTATGAATGCAGTAATTTTAACCTCAGTTCTTTCTGCGGGTAACTCGGGTTTATATGCTTCAACACGTATGCTATATGCCTTAGCTAAAGAGGGGAAGGCTCCTAAAATCTTTAGTCGATTATCTTCATCAGGTGTACCGGATATGGCGCTGTTTGCCACAACATTAGTGGCTATGCTGTGCTTTTTAACTTCACTATACAAAGACCAACAAGTTTATTTATGGTTACTTAATATGTCTGGTATGACCGGGTTTATTGCATGGCTTGGTATAGCTATTAGCCATTATCGTTTTAGAAAAGGCTATGTGTCACAAGGACGAGATCTGAATAAATTACCGTATCGCTCAAGTTGTTTCCCATTTGGTCCTATTTTTGCCTTCGTACTCTGTTTGACTATTACGCTTGGTCAAAATTATGAAGCATTTTTACAAGATACCATTGATTGGAATGGTGTTATTGCCACTTACATCGGTATTCCATTATTTCTTGCAATTTACTTTGGTTATAAGATTGTCAAAAAGACAAAATGGATAAAATACGATCAGATGGATTTTTCTCAAATGGACTAAGTCAGCCACATATAAATTATGTATTGCGCTTCCGTCGACATCTGTCGACGGAATTGTATTAAAAAAGAGAGAATAACCAATAAACTGGTTAACGAAATACAAACAACAAGTGTGATAACGATATTAGCGACTACGGAATATGATACGTGCCTTTGAAAGATCATAAGGTGTCATTTCAACCGTTACTTTATCACCGGTCAGAATACGAATATAGTTCTTTCTCATCTTTCCAGAGATATGTGCGGTAACAACATGACCGTTTTCAAGTTCAACACGAAACATCGTATTCGGAAGAGTATCAAGAATAGTACCTTGCATTTCAATGTTATCTTCTTTTGCCATTGGGGCCTCTTAATATTAAATACAAATTAAATACACTCAAATCAATTAATATTACTCCGATTTTCTTTATGCTTAAAATAGAAAAGCGAATTTATCAAATAAATCACCTATTTTTGGTGTGTGCAAATTCATTGATTTGAGTATAAACACAGAATAGCTATAATTAGAATAACTAAATATAGCGGCGAAATAATGCCGAAAAAACTCTCAGATGTAAAGTCATTTCTAACATTTCTTTGAATTATAAAGCCCATACTCATGGATATACTGCCAAACTTTGGCAGGTAACAACTTTTTACAGCTTTGTGGGTCATCAATATTTTGCCTTATTTCTGTCGCAGAAATCGCTTCAAGTGGCGTATTAGCAAAATATATATAACCGTTAGGGCTGTGGTGTAATGCTTGGATATCTTTGGTTTGATGTTGATTGATCCAGGTTTGTAAATTGATTTCGAAAGTAGGTTGAGCGTAGCCTGGCCTTTTACATATAAGCAAATGGCAATAATCGACTAGTTTTTGCCACTCTTTCCACGTTGGTAAACTGAGCAACGAGTCTTGCCCCATTATAAAAGCCAAGGCTGATTGAGCACCATTTTGTTCACGCCATGCTTTAAGGGTATCTATGGTAAAAGAGGGTTGATCAATCAGTTGCGGTTGTAATTCGCGAGTATCGATTGTAAAAAACGGATAATCAGCAATTGCCAACTTCAACATAGCTAAACGTTGCTCTGTTGTGGTTCCTGGTTGAGGTTTATGCGGCGGTATCCGATTAGGCAACAAACTGATACTACTCAATCCTATCTCTTTAGCTAAAGCTAAAGCAGGGCGTAAATGACCATAATGAATGGGATCAAAAGTACCACCAAATAACGCAGTTAACACTTATCTAAACCCATAAACTGCATAGTTAAACTTAACAGTGCGTCCCAAATAGATAAATCATTATTCTGCTTTAAGCTAATCTCGATGTCAGTTAAAGTCGCCAGTAACGCAAATAGACTGTTAATAGTAAAACGATTTAAACAAGCACTATACATCGATCTTCTATTTTGCCAGACTCGATATTCATCAAAAACCTGTCGAGGGGATTTGTCTGCTAAAGCCAATTTTAAATTGATTAATAAAATCAACTCACGTTGAACAATGCGCATCAATATTAATGGTTCAAAATCATTCATCTTAAGCTGTTGTAACACATGCATCGCACGCTTAGCTTTATTGGCGATCATTGCATCAATCCAATGAAAAGGCGTAAATATTGCCGAATCATTAATATTAGATTCAATCTGATCATAAGTAATAGTCTGGTTTGGATAAAGTAACTTTAATTGCTCGATAATTTGTGTTAAAGCCAGTAAATTACCTTCATAATAGTAACTAAGCAATTCAATAGCAGGTTGTTCAATAGTCATCTGCATTTGTTGCAAATAGGCTCTTATCCATTGAGGTAATTGAGCTGCATCTGGTGTTACACAATTTACCACTACTAATTGATCCGATAAAGTCTTATACCATGGTGCATTTTCCTGAGTTTTGGTTATCTTAGCTAAACTGATTATCAAGCCAATATCAGGAGTTAACATTTCACATAACGTATTTAACTTTGCAGCAACTGAAACATTAAATACCCCTTCACCAATATCTAAACAGAGCAGGGTTTTACTTGAAAATAGATTCATTGCCTGACAACAATCATACATTGCAGGCCAATCGGTTTGGGCATTGATAGTAAAAGAGAGTTGCTCGTCATAGTGAGCTTGTTTAAATGCACTACGTAATTCAGTTAGTACATAGTGTTTCAAGTAAGGATCGCTATCTAAAATTAAATAATAGGGCGATCCTAAATGCTGGGTTACTTTTTCCGCACTAATTTTAATCATAGTATCTGGTTAATTAGCGGTATCAACCGATTTTAATTTACCGATGATCTGTTTTGCAGCTTGTTTATACATTTCATCTTCAATTAAATTTTGTTCTACCGTTTTCGCCAGTGCTTCGGCAGGATTATCAAAGAATGTGCGGAAAACACGAACGTTAATTGGGTGAATTTGTTCACCTGCAATTACCACTTGAGCTTGAACCGCTAGCACCAGTTGATATTCCGCTGCTTTACCATCTTGATAAATTGATATAGTGCTTCTATCTAAAGAATCACCTACTATTCTCAGTGATGGATATTTTGCTACATCATTAACATCAGCTAAAATTACGCCATTGTCGCGTAGTAACTCTTTAATGTCTCTAGACAAACGACCATAAGGATCGCCGCTAATATAAGAGAGTGTTTTAAATCGAGCTGGAACTTCTGTTTCATGTTGCAAATGAAAGCCACAACCAGTTAGTGATATTGTCAATAACATCAGTAAAGCTAAATATTTTTTCATTGGTATTACCGCCTATATCTCAATTATCCAACAATATTAACTTACCACTAGATTCAATAACTTACCTGGTACATAAATGACTTTGCGAATTGTGGTATCAGTTAAGTATTTTTGAATATTGGGTTCTTGTTTTGCTTGCTCGACAACAAAATCTTGCTGAGCATCTGCGCTTACCGTAAACTTACCGCGCACTTTACCATTAATTTGCACCACAATTAATTTTTCGTCTTCAACCATTGCTGATTCATCGGTAACCGGCCATGAAGCATTATCAATTGTTTCACTATGACCTAATGCTTGCCACATAACAAAACAGGCGTGAGGCATCATAGGGTAAAGTAATCGAACCACCGCATTTAAAGATTCATTCATTAATGCTCGATCTTGATCTGTCTCTTGCGGTGCTTTTTGTAAGCGATTCATCAATTCCATTACTGCAGCAATAGCAGTATTGAAGGTTTGACGACGACCAATATCATCACTCACTTTCGCAATCGTTTTATGTAATTCACGACGTAACGCTTTTTGATCAGCATTTAATTTAGCAATATCAAGCGAGCCTGCTTGACCACCTTGGGCATGTTCATACACCAAACGCCACACACGTTTAATAAAGCGGTTTGCTCCTTCAACTCCCGACTCTTGCCATTCAAGGGTCATATCAGCCGGTGAAGCAAACATCATAAACAGACGCACAGTATCGGCACCATATTTATCCACCATCTCTTGTGGATCAATACCATTATTCTTCGATTTAGACATCTTAGTCATACCGGCGTGAACCAGCTCATTGCCTTTACTATCTGTTGCTTTAGCAATACGACCTTTATCATCACGCTCAATCGTCACCTCTGTTGGCGACACCCAAATACGCTCATTAGTTGGGCTGGTATAATAAAATGCATCGGCCAACACCATACCTTGGCAAAGTAAACGTTTTGCTGGTTCATCAGATTTAACCAAACCAAAATCTCGCATCAATTTATGGAAAAATCTGAAATAAAGTAAATGCATAATCGCATGTTCGATACCGCCAACATATTGATCAACTGGCAACCAATAATTAGCTGCGTTTTCATCTAACATGCCTTTGTCATAATGAGGACAAGTATAGCGAGCGTAATACCATGATGACTCCATAAAGGTATCAAAAGTATCCGTTTCTCGTAGAGCAGGTTGACCATTAACAGTGGTTTTTGCCCAATTAGGATCGGCTTTAATAGGACTGGTGATACCATTCATCTCAACATTTTCAGGCAAAATCACCGGAAGCTGATCTTCAGGGGTTGGGATAGTTGTACCATCTTCAAGGGTTACCATTGGGATTGGTGCTCCCCAATAACGTTGACGAGAAACACCCCAATCACGTAATCGGTAATTTACCTTACGATTACCAATACCTAAAGCAATAAGTTTATCGGCAATGGCATTAAATGCTTGTTCAAAATCAAGGCCATCAAACTCGCCAGAATTAAATAGTTTGCCGTGTTCAGTATAAGCTTGCTCAGAAAGATCTGGAGCATGTCCATCTTTATTTAAGATAACAGGCTTAATTGGTAGTTTATATTTTGAGGCAAATTCATAATCACGCTCATCGTGACCCGGAACCGCCATTACTGCTCCGGTACCATATTCAATTAAAACAAAGTTTGCAATCCAGACAGGAACCTTATCACCGGTTAATGGATGGATGGCAAAAAATCCAGTCGCCATGCCTTTCTTTTCCATGGTTGCCATATCGGCTTCAGCAGTTTTGGTCGTCTTACATTCAGCAATGAACTCAGCAATTTTAGGATTATTTTGCGCAGCTAATTGTGCGAGAGGATGTTCAGCCGCCACCGAAACAAAACTCACCCCCATTAAGGTATCTGGGCGAGTAGTATAAACACGTAACTTATCATTATAGTTTTCAACTGCAAAATCAAATTCGACGCCTTCAGAACGACCAATCCAATTACGTTGCATGGTTTTAACTTGCTCAGGCCAACTTTCAAGCGTATCTAAATCATTCAATAATTCATCGGCATATTCAGTAATTTTAATAAACCATTGTGGAATCTCTTTACGTTCAACCGGTGTATTACAACGCCAACAACAACCTTCAACTACTTGCTCATTCGCAAGAACAGTTTGATCGTTAGGGCACCAGTTAACCGCCGAAGTCTTTTTATAAACTAAACCTTTTTCAAACAACTTAGTAAAAAACCACTGCTCCCACTTATAATATTCAGGACGACATGTTGTAACTTCACGATCCCAATCATAACCAAAACCAAGTAATTGCAATTGCTTTTTCATATAAGCAATATTTTCATAAGTCCATTTAGCCGGCGCTGTATTATTTTTAACGGCCGCCCCTTCTGCTGGTAAACCAAATGCATCCCAACCGATAGGTTGCAAAACATTTTTACCATTTAAACGTTGATAGCGTGAAATCGTATCCCCGATTGTATAGTTTCGCACATGACCAAGATGCAGACGACCGGAAGGATAAGGAAGCATCGACAAACAGTAATACTTCTCTTTAGATGGATCTTCAGTAACGTGGAAAGTTTTCTCTTCTTGCCAATGTTTTTGTACTTTGGCTTCAATTTCATCTGGGCGATATTGTTCTTGCATGACGAATTAATGTCCTATCTATTATTGCTAATAAAAATAATTTGCTAATTGTATTGGTTATTGACTTGTTTTACAAACGTTATATGCTCTATCAAGCGTGAATTATTGATAGATGATTTACAGATTTCGACTACTTAATTACTAAATAAGTAATAGAGTAGGAAAGGATATTCTATAAGTTATATAAATGAAGCTAAGTAATAAAATGCAATAATTTCACTATTTAACTAAACGTTCTACTATATTATCGTTGTGTTCAATGATAACGATTGCATTTATTGTTGCATCTGGTGCAATTTGCTTTTTATTTATACAGTATTTAGATTTAATCACTCACTTTGGGTTTATGATTGTTTTTTCGGGTGCCTCTATGGCAATTAGCGTTTTATTTGGCTTGCTGAAGGTTAAAGCGTTACGTCAAAAATAGCCGAATATTTGATAAATATTAATGTTCCAGAATATCGTTTGGTCTTTGAAAGAAAATAATTTAGATCAATAATATCTTAGAGCAAGAGTAAAAAAATGGCTATTTGTAATTAAATAGCCATTAATTTTAAATTATGAATGAGGCGTTAATATACCTTGATTTAACAATTACCCACCATTAAATACACTCAAAAAGCGAGAAAAGTATGATTTTTTCTCTTCAATTGGTATATTATCAAGGTTAGCTTGAATAAGCTTTTCCACTTTTTGACTCTCGTCAGTCAAGCCTAATTCATTATAAGCATTATGCATTAACAATAACGCAGCCTTTGTTGCATCAGTATCTGGGAACAATGATAACATTTGCGTTACACGATTAATCACCGCAACATAGGCACCACGTTTGGTATAATATTGAGCAACTTTTAGTTCATATTGCGCGATACGATTTTTCAAATAGATCAAGCGTTTTTTCGCATCAGCCGCATAAGAACTATTTGGAAAACTAGAAACTAAATAAGTAAAATCTTTAAATGCTGCCATTGCAAATTCAGGATCACGATCTGAGCGATCAACATTAAACCAACCCTGAATAGTATTATCACTTTGAGCCATATTACTAATACCGCGCATATAAATCACCCAATCAATATTAGGATGGATTGGATTTAATTTTAAAAAACGGTCAATTGATGCAATGGCTAAAGGGTAATCAGCTGTTTTATAATAAGCATAAATTAAATCGAGTTGAACTTGTTGAGAAAAAGGTCCAAAAGGATAATTTTTATCGATAGTCTCTAAAACAGTAATACTGGATTTTATATTGCCACCTTCAAGCTCATTTTTAGCTTTATTGTATAGCTCAATTTCTGGCACACTTTCAACATCAGGCTTTGAGCTTGTACAGCCAATTAGTACGCTACTTAAAGCGATGACTAATAAAGTATGTAAACGCAGTTTCATTCGATTTCAATCCAAAATATAATTAAACATTAAAGGCAATGATTAGTATATAATACTCTAAAACATAACAGCTTAAAATAGATAAATTACACATGTATAAGTTAAAACTTTCATCTGATATCGAACCAACACAACTTGGAATGCGTCTGGATCAGGCTTTATCAGAGCTTTTTCCTGATTATTCAAGGTCAAGAATTAAAGAATGGATTATTAACAATAAAGTGTTGGTTAACAATAATATTATAAATAAACCCAAAGAAAAAGTATTAGGCGGTGAAAAAATAACCATTGAAGTTGAAGTTGAAGAAGAAACTTTTCACCAACCTGAAAATATCCCATTAAATATTGTCTATGAAGATGATTATATTTTGGTTATCAATAAATCCCGCGATCTCGTTGTTCATCCGGGAGCGGGTAACCCAAATGGCACGGTATTAAATGCGTTACTTTATCACTACCCTGACATCTCTCGAGTGCCGAGAGCTGGTATTGTTCATCGCTTAGATAAAGATACAACAGGACTTATGGTGGTAGCTAAAACCATAGAAGCACAAACACACTTAGTTGAAGCGCTACAATTACGTGAAATTACACGTGAATATGAAGCAGTGGCAATGGGTATAATTACCGCAGGTGGAACAATCGACCAACCGATAACACGTCATCCAACCAAACGAACCCATATGGCGGTGTTTCCTACAGGTAAACCTGCCGTTACTCATTATCGAGTCATGGAAAAATATCGACTTCATACTCGATTACGGTTAAGACTTGAAACTGGTCGTACTCACCAAATTAGGGTGCACATGGCACATATAGCCCATCCACTCGTCGGCGATCCACTTTATGGTGGAAGACCAAGACCACCAAAAGGCGCGAGTGACTCTTTTATCCAAACATTACGTGATTTTGATCGTCAAGCCTTACATGCAACAATGTTACGTTTATATCATCCGATAACTGGTGAACTAATGGAGTGGCATGCTCCAATACCAGATGATATGTTAAAATTAATCCATGCGTTACAAGAAGATACCGAGCTTCATAAAGATGAACTTGATTGGTAATTATTATGATTAAATCTATCTATCCTTATTGGCCTGCACCTAGTAATATTCGCGCTTTCACCTCCACTCGTACTGGAGGGGTAAGCCTTGCTCCTTTTGATAGTCTTAATTTAGGTAGTCGAACAGGAGACGACCTAAATAATATCGTCGAAAATCGTAGTCGTTTAATAAAATCTGAAAAAATTCCTAGTGAACCTTATTGGTTAAATCAAACCCATAGTACAACAGTACTGGATATCTCAGAAATACAATTAAAACCAGCAACAGGGATGATAGGCAACACGGAACGATTTGAAGCGGACGGCTCGTATACAAGTCAAATTAATCAGGTTAGCGTAGTCTTAACTGCCGATTGCATGCCAGTACTTTTTTGCTCTCTTCAAGGCGATCAAGTTGCGGCAGCTCATGCTGGCTGGCGAGGATTATGTCATGGTATTTTGGAAGAAACCGCTAAAAAATTTCAATGTGCTACCAATGAAATTCTTGTCTGGCTAGGACCCGCAATTAGTGCACAAAAATTTGAAGTAGGGGTTGAAGTTAAAAAACAGTTTGAAGAACAGGATGCCAATGCGCATTATGCATTCAAATTAATTGACGGTAAACAACAAAAATATCTTGCCGACTTGTACATGATAGCCAAACAGCGATTAAATGCTATCGGTATAACACAAATTTATGGCGGTAATTTTTGCACTTATACCGAGCGAGATCTGTTCTACTCATATCGTCGAGAAAATAAAACCGGAAGGATGGCAACTATGATCTGGTTTGAAAAACATTAAACCAGCGGTGATAATCATTACTAGCTTTGATGTTGTAACTTGGACCAAGATATCTATTCATTATCTTCTTCGTGATGACTAATAAAGAGTGGTAAAATCCATTTACCGCCTGCTAGCGAATAATCGCCACTGACAGTGTTTTTTTCGCGTAAAACAAAGTCAGCACCATCCCATTGCAAAACAGCAGTAGGAATGTACCCATCTCCGTCAAAACCTAAATCTAGGCCTGGTTCCTCATTTATTAAACCATTATTATAGTTCATACCATGGCGAGTAATGAGTTTAAGTTCTTGGTTTGAAGAATCACTGTTGGACTTGTTAACCAACCAATACGCATTCGATTGATTTCTGGTCGTACTTGCTGAACAGAGTACTTCAAGTAATTGATAATTATCATCTAAATCAAAAAGTTTAGGCAAATAATCTTTATCAACAAAAAAGTTGTCAGTTTTATTTCCGGTTAACTCGTCAAGCGCATCACACTCCTCAACCTCTCCAGCGCCTTTATTCATATAAACTTCAGGAAAATGAGGAAATTGTTCTAACAACTGGGTATAAGTTATTGGCATAGCTTCGTAGGAATTGGAGATCGCAGCTCTATTTATAACGGGTATAGCAGCAGCCGGATAAACCTCTGACTCATCTTTAGCACCTTTTTTAATAATAGCTCCGACAGTCCCAACCCGACCTTGCACATCATCCATTTTCAACATCGTGGCATTAAAACCTCTTGAGGACAAATTAATCTTTTGATCTTCAATAACCAACATCACAACATCATCTACACTTTTAAGTGAATTAATAATTACATTAACTTGATTTTCATTAAGTTTATATTGATAGTTGTCAAATGTTAATGGCCCATATTGATGATCATTAATCAATAAATCCACTTGCGTACCGCTAGGGTAATCAACATTTATCTTGACTACACCATCAATAGACTGTTTTTCACCGGCGTGACGAATAAGGAGCAAATTTGCTTTGCTGACAAAGGCAGCATCACTATCATTGTTAATGGCATAACCTACCGCATAACAAGTTAACGTATTGTCACAAGTTATATGCCAATCAGCATGATGAAACTCAACCGATGCATTGGCATGCGCTGAATAAATACATATGAATAATAAACCGACTAAAATGCGATAAAACATAACCATTTCGATCGCTATTTTACTTGAGTGACTCTAAGTGGCAGTCGCCAAGTGCCTCCTGCAAAACCGTTACATGAGCCAGTTGTATTTTCGGCAGAAGGTACAAATTTATATCCATCCCAAGTTAGCTCTTCATATAGCCAACAATCTCCCAATCCACGCCCTTTGCTGTTGCTTTTTATTACACCATTACTATATTCAGGAAACACATAGGTTCCTACATAATTGATTTTATTATTATTTGTTTTTTTCTTAGGGATAACCCAATAAGCATCACTAAAATTATAAGCACCAGTTAAACACGATGCTTTTAATAAATCGTTATTCTTATCTAATTTGTATAGATAAAAATGTGGTTTAAAGTTAACTTCTTCTTCATCTAAATCATAAGAAAAACAATCAGCTTCTTTTTCGTCACTATAGCGTGTTTTAAATTCAGGAAAAATTGCTACAACTTCTTCAAGTATTAAATTTTTGCCTTCATCAGACTTAATCACCGCCCCTTTTTTTATAACAGGAGCTGGTATCGGTTTATAAACATGGTTTTCGTTTTTTTTACCGGGTTTTATAATTGCGCCAATTGTACCGATACGACCTTGTACTTCATCCATTTTTAACATTACTGCATTATAGCCTTTATCAAATAACTCCCAATATCTATCACCTTGTTTGAAAATAATTTCATTATCAGTTTTTTTTAATACTTTTAGGAGTACGCTTAATTGATGAGGTTTTAATTGATAAATAGAATTGGGTTTCTTTGTTAGTGTACCCAAGTCTTTATTATTTATAACTAGGCTGATTGGCTGATTCTTTAGTATTTGCTCTTTCTTGTCATCGTCTTCATATTTATAAGATTCGTATTTAAAATAACCACCAGTAATAGGTTGATCTGCACCTGCTTTACGTTCGAGTAGGATTGATATAGGGCTTTCACCATCATCAACCTCCCGACCAAAACCCGCTACACGACAAGTTAACGTGTTGTCACAAACAATTTCCCAGTTTGCATTATAAAATTCAACTGGGGTATTGGCATGCGCTGAATAAACACATATCAATAATAAAAAGACTAAAATACGATAAAACATAACCATCACTAATAAAAAATATTAGCCAATAATAACGCTATCTTATTAAATTTTAAAGCCTAACTTATGGATAAGATCGTTTTTTTATATTTAGTCGTTAATCGTAAAATATTATTCAATATTAGCAAACTTGTGCGTTTGCAAACTTAACAGCCACTTATTATCAATACGATTATGATTAATCAGACCTAACAATTCAATGGTATCTAACATATTCATCCCGCCATTGACTTCGCAAGGTGACAAATAATAACGCTTAGCTTGAATATGTTGCTCAATATAGTAACAAAAATCGATAAATCCTGTCTGTTTCTCTGCGACAATTCGCACTTCATTTGCCGTCGGTTGCACAATTTTATGATAACGACTTTGATAACAAAATTTTGGGCTCAATGCGATATAATCAATCAAAGGGTCGACCTTACCCAGCCCATTACTCTCAATAGCAATATAGTAACCAGCTTGCTTCAACCGAGACAACAGTAAGGGTAAATCTCTAACCATAGTAGGCTCGCCACCAGTGATAATAATATTAGAACTGTTAAATTGCCCAACTATAGCCATTAATTGATCTAAAGTAAGGCGTTTAAACTGACGAAAATTAGTATCACACCAACTACAATTCAAATTACAACCCGCCAAACGAATAAAAATAGCAGGCATGCCGGTATTATAACCTTCGCCTTGTAAAGACTCGAAGATTTCAACAATGCGATACTCAATCATTTTTCGCTCCGCTGATACTCGCAATAAGAGGTTGGTGTTTCCCAAAGCTTAATCATCGACACAGGCAAAAAATGTGACAAACGATCGAAAATAAATTTACTCATTCCCTCGGCTGTGGTACGGCAAGGAAAAGCAAAAACTTTACGTTGCATCTGCTGTAAAAGTGTAGCGATTTGACATTCATTAGCATTATCTCGATGATAAAGGAAAGCATGATCTAACTGATCGACAATCTGTTGATTTACAATCAACTTTAAATCTGCATAATCCATTACCATATCGGCACTTGAACCATTGGTAATAAGCTCATCGCTGATCTCGACTAATAAACGGTAGGTATGCCCATGAAGGTTATGACATTTCCCATTATGCCCGTCTAACATATGACAGGCATCAAATTGAAATTCTTTAGCTATTTTA
The DNA here is from genome assembly GCF_003202915.1 of Gilliamella apicola. GTDB lineage: Bacteria > Pseudomonadota > Gammaproteobacteria > Enterobacterales > Orbaceae > Gilliamella > Gilliamella apicola_Q. The sequence goes on along the minus strand of NZ_QGLP01000005.1, from coordinate 590,861 downwards.
AACATACATATTCCTAGTTTTTTTACGTGGGATGGATCACGAACCACGGTTAGTTAACTTAAAAACGTGGCCAATATAAAGGATAAACACCATTGTGTCATCTAAATTATGTCAACATAACTGATTAATTGATGATTTTTCAAATCACTTTATCTTTTGCTAAGGTGCGAGTAAAATAACAGCGTTTTTGTTTCAAAAAATCATCAAAAATATTGTTAATCAGCTCTTGAAATTTATTCTTCCACACTTATTTAGTGATTATGCAAATGGATTGAATGTTTTGTACATTTAAACCAAATCTATTGCTTAGGAGATGAATAATATGAGGTTAGATAAACTCACTAACAAGTTTCAACAAGCTTTAGCTGATGCGCAATCAATTGCATTAGGTAAAGACAATCAATATATAGAACCTGTACATGTGCTATCAGCCATGTTAAACCAAGAAGGAAGCAGCATAAATCCCTTACTAGCTGCATCAGGCGCCAATGTGCAGACATTACAACAAGAACTTAATCAAGCAATTGAACGTTTACCGCAAGTTCAAGGTATTGGTGGCGAAGTTATCCCATCACAAGAATTTGTCAGAATTTTAAATCTTTGTGACAAACTATCCCAAAAAAATGGCGATAGCTTCATCTCGTCTGAACTATTTATATTAGCAGCATTAGACGAAAAAGGTAGTCTAACAGATATCCTTAAAAAAGCGGGTGTTACCAAAGAAAAATTTAGTCAAGCTGTCAATCAAGTAAGAGGGAATGATAACGTGAACGATCCTAATGCTGAAGAGCAACGTGGTGCACTAAAAAAATACACCATTGATTTAACAGAACGCGCCGAACAAGGCAAGCTTGACCCTGTCATTGGTCGTGATGAAGAGATTCGCCGTACAATACAAGTATTACAACGTCGAACCAAAAATAACCCGGTACTTATTGGTGAACCCGGTGTGGGTAAAACGGCTATTGTTGAAGGATTAGCACAACGAATCGTCAACGGAGAAGTGCCAGAAGGATTACGCAACAAACGCGTATTATCCTTAGATATGGGTGCACTAATCGCCGGTGCAAAATATCGTGGTGAATTTGAAGAGCGTTTAAAGGCCGTACTAAAAGATATCGCCAAAGCTGAAGGTAGTATCATTTTATTTATTGATGAAATACACACTATGGTTGGTGCAGGTAAAAGTGACGGCGCGATGGATGCCGGCAACATGTTAAAACCAGCTTTAGCACGTGGTGAACTTCACTGCGTAGGGGCAACTACGCTTGATGAATATCGTCAATATATTGAAAAAGATCCGGCATTAGAACGCCGATTCCAAAAAGTCTATGTGGCGGAACCAACAGTTGAAGATACGATTGCTATTTTACGTGGCTTAAAAGAGCGTTATGAACTGCATCACCATGTACAAATTACTGATCCGGCAATTGTTTCTGCGGCAACCTTATCGCATCGTTATATATCTGATCGTATGTTACCAGATAAAGCCATTGACTTAATTGACGAAGCTGCATCAAGCATCCGTATGCAAATGGACTCAAAACCAGAGTCATTGGATCGACTTGAAAGGCGTATTATCCAACTCAAACTTGAACAACAAGCGCTCAAGAAAGAGTCTGATGATGCAAGTAAAAAACGACTAGAGATGTTAAATGATGAACTTGCTGAAAAAGAAAAGGATTATGCATCACTTGAAGAAGAGTGGAAGTCAGAGAAGGCTGCACTTTCGGGCACTCAAAATATCAAGGCCGAGCTGGAAAAAGCGCGTACCGAGATAGAACAAGCTCGCCGAATCGGTGATTTAAACAAAATGTCCGAATTACAATATGGTAAAATTCCTGAGTTAGAAAAGAAACTGGCTTCTGCAACTCAGTTAGAAGGCAAAACCATGAAGTTATTGCGTAACAAAGTCACCGATAACGAAATTGCCGAAGTATTATCAAAAGCAACGGGTATTCCCGTATCAAGAATGCTCGAAAGCGAAAAAGATAAACTACTTCACATGGAAGACGCTTTACATAAACGCGTAATTGGCCAAGACGAAGCTGTTGTTGCTGTTGCTAATGCGATTCGTCGTAGTCGGGCAGGGTTATCTGATCCGAACAAACCGATAGGATCTTTCCTATTTCTAGGACCAACTGGGGTTGGTAAAACCGAACTTTCTAAAGCATTGGCTAACTTTATGTTCGATAGTGATGATGCTATGGTTCGAATCGATATGTCCGAATTTATGGAAAAACATTCTGTGGCTCGCTTAATCGGTGCGCCTCCTGGATATGTTGGTTATGAAGAAGGCGGCTACTTAACTGAAGCGGTAAGACGTCGACCATACTCAGTCATTCTTCTAGATGAAGTCGAAAAGGCCCATCCGGATGTATTTAATATCTTATTACAAGTGCTGGATGATGGTCGATTAACTGATGGACAAGGTCGAACTGTGGACTTCCGTAACACAGTGATCATCATGACATCTAACTTAGGTTCAGATTTAATTCAAGGTCAGATTGAACTTAGTTACGATGAAATGAAAGCTTTAGTTATGACAGTGGTAACCAAACACTTCAGACCGGAATTTATTAACCGAATTGATGAAACAGTGGTATTCCACCCACTAGGCCAAGAAAACATTAAAGCAATTGCTAAAATACAACTAGCACATGTTGAAAAACGCCTAGATGAACGCGGATATGAAATGGATATCTCTGACGCTGCACTTGAACAACTTGCTACAGTTGGCTTCGACCCAATTTATGGAGCAAGACCGTTAAAACGTGCAATTCAACAAGAGATTGAAAACCCACTTGCTCAACAGATTCTATCTGGCAAATTAGTGCCGGGTAAAAAGATTCATCTCGATGTAGATGATGGAAATATTGTTGCAAAACAATAAGTTTGTTTAGTTATTGCTTGGTAGTCGAATACCCAACAATATTAATAAGCCAAAAAGCCTGAAAAGTAATTTTCAGGTTTTTTTATTTATAGCATTAGTATTTTTAAATTTAAAAGATGAAATCAAACACATTTATTTGAATAAAAAGTTGAGGAATAAGGTTTTTGAAAGTTTGTTAAAATTGCCTTATAGATAGGTCAAGAAAGACTAACTGATATAAGATTCAGAATATAAAAAGCCTGACTCCGGTTAAATATCGAAATCAGGCCTTATAAGCTATTTAATAAAAGTGTCTAACTTTATGGTGGCACTTCATTACTTTTCAGGATTATTTTAAATAATTAAAAAAAGCTTATATTACAACGGATTTACATCAGAAAATCTAAAAATATAATTAGGTTTTGTTAACTTAACATCCAAACTTAGACTTGATTCAAAAATACAGTTTTTTATCTTTAAATAAATTACCAGAAAACTTCACTTTTTGACCTTTTTTCATATTTGCAACTTTATCGAATAAAGGCGTATTAGGTTTAAGTAATGTTTTATGGAATATGTCTGATAATGTATTATTCAAAGTTTTAACATATACTTTTCTAGCAATTTCAATTTTTAATACACCGTAACCATCAGAATTTGAATCAATCTTCTTAATAGTTCCTACCCAATCCTTAAATGACAAATTAGTGATACCGTCACAAATTACCTAGGTTCTCTCTTAGGGAACTGCCTTTTTGCATATCATTATTAGATTTTATAGTTTTATCCATAGCAGTTTTACTTGCATCAATTAATGTAATTTAATCTTGAGGATATTGGATTTCAGGTTTTGTTTTTTCTCAGTATCATCATTGTTACTATGCCCCCAAATAGCCACAAAATTTATAAAAATTATAGCAGCGATTAAAATCATCTTAGTTTTAAAACTCTTTTTTGGGGGGGATTTGTCATAAATCATCCTTTTAATTAAGCATAAAATAAACCCTAAGAAAAAATTATCAAATTTCAAATAAATATTTATTTTAATCTCGACCAGATATTGCTAAAACACTATATTGCATGTCTAAAAATAATAGGGCAGAATAAATATAAAGCTGATTAACAACCTTAATGGAAGCGAGTATGATTAAGTTGATTATTACTGATTTAGATGGAACATTCTTAAACAATCAAGGCGACTATGATCGAGCTTTATTTACCCAAGTATATGAACAAATGGCGAAACAAAATGTGCAATTTGTTGCTTGCACAGGTAAACAGTGCGAACGTGTTGAAGAACTTTTTGGTCATTATAGCGATAAAATTTGGATAGTCGGTGATAGTGCTACGGCTATTAAACATAAAGGTGAATTTATCTATCGCTCTTTCATCCAAAACCAACTTGGTCAACGTATTATCAAAACACTTGAGGACGTAAGCCAAGAGCATGTCGTAATTGCCTGTACTGCAAAAGGAGCGGTCATTAAATCCTATCTACCAGCACATTTAAAACAAAAAGTTCGGGGATCATATGCCACCATTATTGAGGTCGATGATTTTAAAACCGTTACTGATGATTTTATCAAAATCACAGTGTATGATGAAAAAGGTCAATGTCCAAAAACGCGTATTCACCTAACACCTTATGATACCGACGTTTACATTGTAGTATCCGAAGCCGCTTGGATAGATATCACCGAACACAACGTCCACAAAGGTAATACCATCAAAAAACTACAACAAATTTTAAATGTTACCTATTATGAAACCATGGCTTTTGGTGATGGTATCAATGACATCGAACTTCTCGAACAAGCCGACTTCAGCTTTGCGATGCGCAATGCCTTCGATGAAACCAAAGCCGTAGCTAAATTTATTACCGGTCTAAATGATGAAAGCGCAGTAATGAAAACTATTCAGCTTATGTTAGGCTTACAAAGCAAAACTAATTAAAAGCAACAAATGCATGATATGGAGTTTTTTAAAGCTTTAGCATCCACCAATTTTTTAAATAGATGCAAATAATCTTTGATTTTCTCCATTAACTTCCTATTTTTCACTTATTTTAGAAGTTTTTTGCACTTTATTCGCAATTAAGAGCTAAAAATGCGAATGATTATCTTTTAAAATGTCGCATTTATTGAAATACAACCGTATTTGATAGGAAGTATGATGTCTGTATTTACGCTTGATCACCTTTCATCAGGACGAGAGGCTATTATTAAACGCTTGTTACCTGAATCGTTACCTTTTCGTCGTAAACTTTTAGCTATGGGCATGACACCCGGATGTCAGTTGACTGTTATGCGAATTGCGCCATTAGGTGATCCAATTGAAATAAATCTTCGTGGTTTTTTGCTTTGTTTGCGTCGTCATGAGGCTGCTACCATTGAAGTCGAGGTAGCTGCATGAAAATTGCCTTAATTGGTAACCCCAACTGTGGTAAAACCACCTTATTTAATTTGTTAACGGGTTCAAAACAGCGTGTTGGTAATTGGCCAGGGGTGACGGTAGAGCACAAGTCTGGTACGTTTGATTATCAAAATCAACATTATGATATTGTGGATTTGCCAGGGACTTATTCGATCGAGCCAGATCCCGCAGGTGTCGCGCAAGATGAATTTATTACTCGTCAGTTTTTGTTAACTGATAAGAATAGCCTGATAGTTAATGTTATTGATGCCACTAATTTGCAACGTAGTTTGTATTTAACTTTTCAGTTAATTGATATGCAAGTACCGATGATAATTGTGCTTAATATGGTTGACGCATTGCAAGCTATGGGTGAGAAGTTAAATATTACCAGATTAGCCAAAGTATTAGGTTGTCCGGTTGTGGCGATTTCATCGACACAAAAGATGGGATTAACTCAGTTTTATCAGCAAATCGAAATTAGCACTCAGGATTTAAAAGCCGCTACACCAACAATAGATACCTTGAGTTGGGATTCACAAGCCATTTTTAATCGTTACTTAACTGAGTTACCTGCGACAAGTGCGATTCATCAATTCAATCGTTGGCAATTGATAGAAGCATTGCTTAATGGTACTGATTCTTCATTAGATTTAGTCGAAAACGAAAAGCTAGATACTTGTCGTCGTTTGTTATCGATCAATTTCGATAATCAAATAGATGTCGCTCTTGCTAGTGCGCGTTACGATACGATTGACGTTGTTTGCAAAATGGTGATCGATAAACCGCGAGAGGCGAGTATTAATATCACTGAGAAATTAGATAAATTGGCTCTAGGACGAATAACCGGTATTCCATTATTTTTATTGGCAATGTATGCCATGTTTTTAGTTGCGATTAATTTTGGTACGGTTTTTGTTGATTTTTTTGATGGCATATTTAGTACCATTTTTGTTGATGGTTTTGCACGTCTTTTAAATATGTTACATGCACCGACATGGTTGACGGTCATTTTAGCAGACGGACTAGGGAATGGTATTACGACAGTGTCGACATTTATTCCTGTGATTGCGGCGATGTTTTTTGTTTTGTCGTTTTTAGAGGATTCAGGTTATTTAGCTCGTGCTGCGATGATTGTTGATCGTTTTATGCGATGTATTGGATTACCTGGTAAAGCTTTTGTGCCGATGTTAATGGGGTTTGGTTGTGGCGTGCCAGCAATTATGGGAACGAGAACATTAGATAGCCCACGTGATCGTATTTTATCTATTTGTTTAATCCCTTTTATGTCATGCAGTGCACGCTTACCGATTTATGCTTTGTTTGCTGTCGTTTTTTTCCCTAATTATGCATCAACCGTGGTTTTTATGTTGTATCTGTTAGGGATTTTTGTGGCGATGCTCACGGGATTTGTCTTAAAAAATACCTTACTTCAAGGTGAGTTAACGCCATTTATTATGGAAATGCCTGTTTATCGTATCCCGACTTTACGCAGTATGTTGCGAATAACTTGTCAACGTTTGAAAAGCTTTGTTTTACGGGCAGGAAAAGCGATCGTGGTAATGGTAACAATATTGAGTGTCTTAAATTCATGGGGTGTTGATGGCTCTTTTGGGCATGAAAACTCCAATGATTCGGTGTTATCAGCTATTGGTCAGAAAGTTACACCAGCATTTATCCCAATGGGCATCGATAAACAAAATTGGCCAGCTACCGTTGGTATTTTTACTGGGATTTTTGCTAAAGAATCGGTGGTTGCTACGTTAAATTCCCTTTATTCAATGGATCATCATGAACTGGAAGATTTTTCGTTTTATGTTGGGATTAAGTCAGCTTTTGCCACCATTCCCAACCATCTTATTGATTTAGTCAGCTCAATAAGTGAGCCGCTTGGTTTGTCTAGTGTCAATCAAGATGTAAAAAGCGTACAAAATCAATTTTCCGTCGATTCAAGTATGATATCTAAAATAAGCAGTTCATTTGTTACTTCGACATCTGCTATTGCTTATCTTATTTTTGTTTTACTTTATACTCCGTGTGCAGCTGCATTGGGCACAATTTATCGTGAGGCCGGGCTTAAATGGATGATGTTTGTTGCGGTTTGGACATTTGTCATCGGTTGGTTATGTGCAACGGTATATTACCAATTTAGTTTATTAGGCCAATCGTCATCAGCGGTCTATTGGCTAACTGGTATTGGTTTATTGGTTATTTGTGTATTTATCGTTATGCGTAAACTTGGGCGTTTGTCATGTTTTAATCACTACCAGCTACCTACACCAAAATCACATAAACAATCGGCTTGTTGTGAGTAAGTATTAAATATTCATTAATATGTTAATAATATCTATCCGCGATTATGTTCAGTTAAAAGGACGAGTCAATTTACAAGATGTGGCTCGTCATTTTCGTTTATCGGAAAGCGCCACCGAACCTATGCTTAATTTTTGGGTGAAAAAAGGGGTGATGAAATTAGTTAATAATGATTTATTAACATGTGCAGGCAAGCAGTGTTCGGCATGTATTAGTTGTAAATTGAGCATTTATCCCAATTATGTGTGGATTGATTAAGTTAACCTTTAAAGTAATCACAATTAATTCTATTGATGAGTTTACATTATTGTTGATGTATCAAATGTGTTGATCATTAACCTTTGATTAAAACTTGTCACTTTTTTGATTTCACTCCTTATTTTTGCCTAATATTCACTTTTTTGTCGCGTAAAAAGTTTAATGCTTTTTTATTTTGAATATCTTTTTTGAGATCTACGTCACAAAAATAAATTTATTTATACCTCAAAATAACAAATGATATTAATATGAACTTATGTTCATTTTGGAGCGTGAGGGAGAATATATGAAGTCTATAGCAATTGGTGCGGATGATGCTGCATTCGAATTCAGGGATAGTATTGTACTATATTTAAAACAACAAGGAATTGAAACGGTCGATTATAGTAGTGATAAGCAAGCAACTAATACATTGTATCCTGATGTGGCAAATGCAGTTGCTTATGCTATTAAAGATAAAAAACATGATAGAGGCATTTTAGTTTGTGGAACGGGAATTGGTATGGCAATTACTGCAAATAAAGTTCCCGGCATTCGTGCCGCACAATGCCATGATGTATTTTCAGCTGAACGAGCAAGGAAGAGTAATAATGCTCACATTATGACCATGGGCGCAAGAGTGATTGGTATAGAATTGGCCAAAAAATTGGTTCAAGCGTGGTTAGAATCTGAGTTCGAAGGCGGACGGTCAAGTGAAAAAGTACAACGTATTGATTATTACGATAAGTTATATAGCAAGTAATTGTTGTACTATTGTGTAAGATGTTTTACTTTTGAATTAAATTTAGCTAGTTTAATCTTGCTGATATTTAATTTTAATTGTACCTTGTTTTTAGACTATTTTTGATAAAAATAGTCTTAACTGAAACGACTTTGTCCTGTCGTTTTATTATTTAATAGATGTTATTATAACAATGTTTAAAAAAACATGTAGTAGAGGAATTAGAAGTATGAGTCAATTAGATGAATTTAAAAAGTTAACCGTAGTGGTTGCCGATACTGGTGATATCGATTCGATTAAACAGTTTTCTCCAGAAGATGCAACCACCAATCCCTCCCTTGTTTTAAAAGCTGCTCAACTTCCTCAATATCGTTATTTAATTGATTCTGCTGTTGAAACTGCGAAAAAACTTGGTGGCAGTAAAGAACAACAATTAGTTAATGCCTGTGATCAAGTAGCAGTAAATATCGGTGCTGAAATATTAAAAACTGTACCTGGTCGAATTTCAACCGAAGTCGATGCGCGATTGTCGTTTGATAAACAAGGTTGTATAGAAAAAGCCCGCAGAATTATTGAATTATATCAACAAAAAGGGATTGATAAATCGCGGATTTTAATCAAAATTGCTTCCACTTGGGAAGGAATTAAAGCGGCGGAAGTGTTAGAAAAAGAGGGAATTAACTGTAATTTAACCTTACTGTTTTCATTTGCTCAAGCACGCGCTTGTGCTGAAGTAAATGCGTTTCTTATTTCGCCGTTTGTTGGTCGTATTTATGATTGGTATCAAGCTAAAAAACCAATCGACCCTTATGTTGCCGATCAAGATCCTGGGGTAGTATCGGTTCGTAATATTTATAACTATTATAAGCAACATGGTTATAAAACGATCGTGATGGGAGCAAGCTTCCGTAAAGTCGATCAGATATTAGCGTTAGCGGGTTGTGACCGTTTAACAATTTCCCCTAATTTATTGGCGGAAATGCAACAATCCAATGCACCAGTTGAGCGAAAATTAAATCCAAATCAAACTGTGGTTGAACGTCCAGCATTAATGACAGAAGCTGAATTTAGATGGCAACACAATAGTGATGCAATGGCAGTGGAAAAACTAGCTGAAGGAATTCGTGCTTTTGCTGTCGATCAGGGTAAACTTGAAGATATGATCGGCGCCTTGCTTTAGCTAGCAATAAAAGAGGGGGAAATAGTTCCTCTTTTTAACTTTACTATAACCTGTTTTATTCGTCTGTAGGCAGCAGGCAATCAATGAATTATTAATTTATTTTTGGAGATTATTATCATGAATGCAACCACACTATCCCACCGCGAACTAGCAAATGCGATAAGAGCATTAAGTATGGATGGCGTGCAAAAAGCAAAATCAGGCCACCCAGGTGCACCGATGGGGATGGCTGATATGGCCGAAGTACTTTGGCGTGGATTTTTAAAACATAATCCAACCAATCCTAATTGGGCTGATCGGGATAGATTTGTATTATCAAATGGTCATGCATCAATGTTAATTTATAGCTTATTACATTTGACTGGTTATAACGTAACGCTTGATGACATAAAAAACTTTCGTCAATTAAATGCTAAAACCGCAGGTCACCCTGAATATGGCCATCTTCCGGGCATTGAAACAACCACAGGCCCATTAGGTCAAGGTATTGCTAATGCTGTTGGTATGGCAATCGCTGAAAGAACATTAGCTGCGCAATTTAATAAATCAGGTCATACTATTGTTGATCACCATACTTACGTATTTATGGGTGATGGTTGTATGATGGAAGGCATTTCTCATGAAGTTTGTTCATTAGCCGGAACCCTTAAATTAGGCAAACTGATTGCTTTTTATGATGATAATGGTATTTCAATTGATGGTGAAGTTGAAGGTTGGTTTACCGATGATACTGCTAAACGTTTTGAAGCATATGGTTGGCATGTGATTCGTGGCATTGACGGCCACGATGCGAAAGCATTAGCTCAAGCGGTTGAACAAGCACAAGCAGTGACTGATAAACCATCATTATTAATGTGTAAAACAGTTATCGGCTTTGGTTCTCCAAACAAAGCAGGAAGTCATGATTGCCATGGTGCGCCCCTTGGTGATGCTGAAATTGAAGCAACTCGCAAAGCATTAGGTTGGTCTTATCCTGCATTTGACATTCCAAAAGAGTATTATGACGCGTGGGATGCGAAAGCAAAAGGTAAACAACGTGAAGACGAATGGAATGCACGTTTTGATGCGTATGCTAAAGCTTATCCAGATTTAGCCAAAGAATTTAAGCGCCGCATGAATGGTGAGCTACCAAGCAATTGGCAACAAACAGCTAAAGATTTTGTTAATAAATTACAAGCTAATCCGGCAACTATTGCTACTCGTAAAGCCTCACAAAACGCGATTGAAGCTTTTGCGCCAGTGTTAACTGAATTCTTAGGTGGTTCTGCTGACTTAGCACCAAGTAATTTAACCATGTGGTCAGGCTCTAAAGAAATTTTAGCAAATCCAGCTGGTAACTATATCCACTATGGTGTACGTGAGTTTGGTATGTCAGCTATTATGAATGGTATTGCTCTACATGGTGGCTTTATTCCTTATGGCGCCACTTTCTTGATGTTTATGGAATATGCGCGTAACGCAGTCCGTATGGCCGCTTTAATGAAGATTCGTTCTTTATTTGTCTATACCCATGACTCAATTGGTTTAGGTGAAGATGGTCCAACGCATCAACCAGTAGAACAAATGGCAAGCTTACGTGTAACACCAAATGTAAGTACGTGGCGTCCTTGTGACCAAGTTGAATCAGCTATTGCTTGGCAATACGCGATTGAACGTAAAGATGGTCCTACTGCACTTATCTTCTCAAGACAAAATCTTAAACAACAAGAACGTACTGAAGAGCAATTAGCCAATGTTTATCGTGGTGGTTATATCTTAAATGATTGTAGCGGCACCCCTGAACTTATCCTTATTGCTACCGGTTCAGAAGTTGAGCTTGCCGTTGCTGCATATCATGAACTAACTGCAGCGGGTAGAAAAGTGAGAGTGGTTTCAATGCCATCAACCGATGCATTTGATAAACAAGATCAAGTCTATAAAGAATCAGTATTACCATCATCTGTAACGGCTCGCTTAGCTATTGAAGCAGGTATTAGTGACTTCTGGTATAAATATGTTGGCCTAAACGGTAAAATTATCGGTATGACAAGCTTCGGTGAATCAGGCCCAGCAGAACAACTGTTTGCTAAGTTCGGCTTTACTGCTGATAATGTTGTGGAACAAGCGAAAAGTTTGTTGAAATAAATTATAGTTTGCTTAATAGTATAAAACTTCGCTAATAACTTTAGCGAAGTTTTTTTATACGTTTATTTTATGTTTCTAGGAGTTATAATCTTAATCTTAATTTTAAAACGCATTATCGATTATTTTAGTCACTTATATATCCAACTCCCAGTAAGGAAAGCCATTTTATAACTTATTGTTTATTATTTGGTTATAAATTTTTCCCCCACTACAGCACAATCAAAAAATCGATGCTTTTGATAAGCAGTTCAAACCTATAAAGAATTACTATTACCATCATCAGTAACGGCTCGTTTAGCTATTGAAGCAGGCATTAGTGACTTCTGGTATAAATATGTTGGCCTAAACGGTAAAATTATCGGTATGACAAACTTCGATGAATCAAACCCAGCAGAACAACTGTTTGCTAAGTTTGGTTTTACTGTTGAGAATGTGGTTGAACAGGCGAAAAATTTGTTGAAATAAATATCAATTTAAATATAAAAATTTGAATATTCTTTTGTCTTGGTATATCAGTCATATTGAATTGAATATAATCATGTTGGATGTTCAATTGAATCCCTATCCAATGACTTAATAAATAAACGAATTGATAACCTGAAATTTGCTTATTAATTTTAACCTGATTGGTTTCACCTGGATTAAAAAATAGCAATGGCACTTGGTAACTTTTTTGGTTTTCCCAATAATGTTTTAAATCTTGGTATTGTTCAGTGTGCGAAAGCCTATGATCAGCAAAGAAAACTACAGAGTAATCATCATTATGTTTTTTAATATTTCTATTGTTGATTTTATCAAATCGTCTGTTTCTTTTATGCTACTAACATAACAGGATACATTTTTATTGTTAGGAGCAAATTGCATATCAAACTGTAATTATTTTGCAAAAATGAGTATAGGAACCAATTAAGTTCATAACAATAAATTTTGGTTTATCATGCTATTATGTTAATAAGGGATCTAATTCAGTTAAAAGTAAAGTATCGTATTTACCACGAGATAATTTACGGTTGTATTCGCCTTTTTTGGTATAGAAGATATTTTTACTATAAGCTGTAATTCTCTGTACCGTTATTTCCATTCTACCTTATATTCCTTAATTAGATAGCAAATAGGTTTCAAATCCTGCATTAATAGCAATCGCGATAATATTATTATTTAATTTTGTATTGACCTCACGATTATAAAAATAACTAGACTGACTAATTAAGGGAATTGAAATTTTAAAAAAAGAATAAAACCTATGACTAATAGTAATGGTATAAAATAAAAGTAAAGTAAAAGAGTAATTGTGAACAAGATTTTTGTATTTCAACAATATGAGTTTTTGATACTGCACTTACCACTGCAACTTTGGGACTTACATAATAAAATCCTATCGGAAAATAAAGTGCAGCGATAAAAAATTATAATTTCAATAAAAAACGGAAAAATGAAAACCTGACTAAAAAATTATAAATAAATAGTATATTATTAAATCTTTCTGGTTAACTTTGTAATTAAATCAGTAATATAGAAAGGCAAATAAAAAAACTATGTGGAAATAACTCTTTTTTGATGATTATTAGAAAAAAATATCTTTTAAAACAGTAGATTAATAATTTGAAAATTATATAAGAAATCAAAATTTAAGCTACATATATTTACCTTAGATGAATATGAATAATCATTACATATTTATGCAATGATTATTTATTCGAAAAATTAATATATTAGGATTATTTTTTATTTTTTATGCTATACATTAGAATTACTGCACCAAGTAGTGAGCAAGCCATCAGTGTGTAGGAAGTGTTTGGGCTGCCAGTAATACCGTTTAAATAACCAACAAACCAAGCGCCTAAAAACGAACCTAATGCGCCTGAACAATTTATAGTACCAATGGAAATACCTAGAACATTTTTAGGTATGAGTTCTGGAACATAAGCAAAGAATGGTCCATATGGCGCATACATACATGCAGCTGCAACAATGAGTAAAAGATAAGAAACCCAAAAATATTCAATACCTAGTATATATGATGTAAAAAATGATACTGCTGCGATTGCATGTAATGGCCAAACAAATAGTTTACGATTCTGAAATTTATCTGATAACCACGAAATTGTTACCATCAAACAAATTGCAGCTAGATAAGGAACGGAGGTTAACCATCCTGTTGAAACTAAATCAAACGAAGACGCCGATTTGATGATTGATGGCATCCACATCATTAATCCATATACACCAATGTTCCATAAACCATGTATTAGGCTAAGTTTGATGACGATAGGAGAATGAAAAACCGCGCTATAATTTTTAATAGGAACAATATTTTCTTGCTCTTTATTCATTTCATTTTGTAAGCTTTCTTTTTCAGAAGTGCTTAACCATTTGACTTCATCAGGTTTATCCCGAACTATTGCAATCCAAAAAAAAGCCCAAAGAATAGCGGGTAAACCTTCAATTATAAACATTTCTCTCCATCCATATGCTTCAATTAAATAACCTGAAGCGATGGACATCCATAGTACTGTAACGGGATTGCCAAGTATCAAATAAGTATTTGCTCGTGAACGTTCTGATTTAGTGAACCAATTGCTAATGTAGATAAGCATTGCAGGCATTACAGCTGCTTCAACAACACCTAAAATAAATCTAATCGCCATTAACATTGCTATATTCTGTACCATTCCAGTTGCAGCTGCACAAAGCCCCCACAATATCAAACACCAAAATATGAGTTTTCTAACACTTCGTTTAGATGCGTAAATAGCTCCAGGGATTTGAAAAAAAAAGTATCCTAAAAAAAACAACGCTCCAATCAACGATGAGATACTGTGGCTAATACCTAAATCTTGTTCAATTCCTGCTGCTGCTGCAAATCCATAATTAGCTCGGTCGAGATAAGCCAAACTATAGGTGATAAAAATGATTGGCATCAAATACCACCAACGTTTTATAGATAATTTTGTATTCATAATAACTCTTACCTAGATAATTTATTTTTAATTAAAGTACAGCTAACCAGCCACCATCAACGTATATTACTTGACCATTTATATAGTCTGATGACGAAGCAGAAAGAAATATTGCTGTTCCAATTAATTCTTCAGTTTTCCCCCAACGTTTTGTTGGGTTACTATTTTTAACCCAATTATCAAAAGCTTCATCTTTAATTAAAGCTTCATTCATATCAGTTAGAATGTAGCCAGGACCAATCGCATTGGCTTGAATATTAAATTGCCCCCATTCAGCTGCCATTGATTTAGTTAACATTTTTATACCACCTTTTGCGGCAGTATATGGAGCAACCGTCGGACGAGCCTGTTCACTAGTTAACGAACAGATATTAATGAATTTACCGCCTGATTTACGGGCGATCATTCTTTTAGCCGCTTCACGTGAAACTAAAAAAGTGCCGGTTAAATGAATATCTACTACACGTTGCCAATCTTTTAATTCGAGCTCAACCATTGGTTGTCGATGTTGAATTCCTGCATTATTAATGACAATATCAACATGAATACCATCCTTATCCATAAGGTTAAACACATTAATAATTTGTTCTTCTTTAGCAACATCAATAACATAACCAGTTACTTTATAACCTTTAGCTTTTAATTTATTTACCGCTTCATTAAGAGGCTCCTGATGAAGATCACTCAGTATAATATTAGCACCAGCAGAGGCTAAACCCTGCGCGTAAGAAAAACCTAATCCTCGTGCAGAACCGGTTATCAAAGCAGTTTTTCCTGTTAAATCAAATAATTTATGCATTATATTTGTCCTTTAAAATTTGTTGTATGTTTAATAATATTGGCGAGATACATTGTCATACATTTGCTTGTATCATGACATACAAGATGTTGTTAGAATGCATTTAGTTTTTATTTTGATCAAGAAAAGAGTATTAATTTTGTGATCAAGTCTACAAAATTAATCGAGAATTTTGATAACTGATTGATTAAAAGCATTGATAAAATAGAAGCAATCAGCTGTAATATCATTAATAATAATCAAAAGATGATAAAAGTAATGATTCAATCAATTCCAAAAAATAATATAGTTGACTCAGTCTATGAACAGATGTTAAGTAAAATACTAGATGGAAGCTGGCCTGAAGAGAGTAAATTACCATCTGAATTTGAATTAACCGATCTTTTTAGTGTCAGTCGCACCAGCATTCGTAGTGCGGTGCAAAAGTTACGTGATTTGGGGATTATCTATACAAAACATGGTATGGGTTCTTTTGTCTCTAAAAATTTGAATAAGAATAAAATATTTAATATTAATCAACCCATTATGCATTTAAGTCAAGAAGAATTTACTGACATGATGGTTTTTAGACAAACGGTTGAATTTAAGTGTATTGAACTTGCTGCTATCAATGCTAATGAGCAAGATATTTTAGCAATCGAAGAAGCGTTAAACCGTATGTTAATAAATAAGAATGATTACAAAAAATATTCACAAGCTGATTTAGACTTTCATATCGCGATTATAGAGGCATCACATAACAAAATATTTATTAATATTATTCATACTATTAAGGATGTGTATTATTATTATTTAGAAGAACTGAACCGAGTGCTAGGTATAACACTCGAAAGTATTGAAGCTCATATTAAAGTCTTTATGGCTATCAAAGAGCATGATGTTATTACCGCAAAACTCTCACTTGATAATGCAATGAAAACCAATGTTGTTGCAATTAATAAACTAAAAGAAGAAGTTTGATCAATGCTAATTTAAAAAACTTGCATACTATCTGAGATAGTGTTATTTTTAATTTGCGAGATACGATGTCATACAAGTTGGCTAGAAAACAAGTATACATCGGAGATTTTATGTTAAAAATAACAAATGTGAAAACTATCTTAACAGCACCGGGTGGAATAGATTTGGTTGTTGTTAAGATTGAAACTAACCAAGACGGTCTATATGGTCTAGGCTGCGCAACATTTACCCAACGAATTTTTGCAGTTGAAGCTGCAATAAACGACTACATAAAACCATTTCTTATAGGTAAAGATCCCCGTCGAATCGAAGATTTATGGCAATCAGCCGTGGTTAGCGGCTATTGGCGTAATGGTCCAGTAATCAATAATGCTGTATCTGCTATGGACATGGCACTTTGGGACATTAAAGGTAAAATGGCAAACATGCCTGTCTATGAGCTGTTAGGTGGAAAATGTCGTGATGGTATTCCTCTTTATCGTCATTGTGATGGTGGGGATGCTATTGCTGCTGAAGACAATATTCGCGCCGCCATGGAAGAGGGGTATCAATATGTACGTTGCCAGATGGGGATGTATGGTGGCGCTGGCACTGAAGATCTCAAATTGATCAATACTCAATATGATAAAGCCAAAAATATTCACCCTAAACGTTCACCTCATAACAAAACTGCTGGTATCTATTTCGATCCTGATGCATATGCGCGCAGTATTCCTCAATTTTTTGACCATCTACGCAATAAAATTGGTTTTGATGTCGAATTTATTCATGATGTTCATGAACGAATTCAACCGATTGCAGCACTGCAAATGGCAAAAAGTTTAGAGGATTATCGTTTATTTTATTTAGAAGATCCTGTTGCTCCTGAAAATGTAGATTTTTTAAATGTTATGCGCCAACAAACTTCAACACCAATTGCAATGGGGGAACTTTTTGTCCATATTGCAGAATATAAGCATCTCATTACCCAACATTTAATTGATTTTATCCGTTGTCATATCAGTATGATTGGCGGAATAACACCCGCTAAAAAATTAGCGACACTTTGTGAATTACATGGTGTCCGGACCGCATGGCATGGTCCTGGTGATATTTCACCTGTAGGTGTTGCTGCCAATATGCATATTGATTTAAGTATTACTAACCTAGGTATTCAAGAATACACCCCAATGAACGATGACCTGCGAGAAGTGTTCCCAGGTTGTCCTGAAATTGATCAGGGCTATGCTTATCTAAGTGATAGACCAGGATTAGGTATCGATATTGATGAACAAAAAGCGAAAAAATTTCCAGTGATTGGTGGATTACCGTCATGGACAAATGCTCGAACTCCTGATGGAACCGCAGCACGACCATAACTACTATAATGGATTAACTTATTTTTGTATAATTGAAGCAAAAATTATGTTAATCCTTTTAATGTTATATATTATTTAGAGTCTATTTTTAAAAATTACTTTCAGTGGTTGCTTTTTACTGTTGATCATTTTAGCAATAAAGAAAAATGTTGTTACAGCTAATACTGATATTATTCTTATCCAAAAAATCAGCTACGCCAATTGACTATATAATAAGATCGGTTAATCCTTTGTTATATCTATCCGGTAATTCAACTCATCAATAAGAGTAATGTAAAAACACTTTTAGTGTTTTTATGACTTCGTAATACCTTAACATTTGTTGGTCGTATTTATGATTGGTATCAAGCGAAGAAACCGATTGAGCCTTATGTTGCCGATCAAGATCCTGGGGTGGTATCGGTTCGTAATATTTATAACTATTATAAGCAACATGGTTACAAAACGATAGTGATGGGAGCAAGCTTCCGTAAAGTCGATCAGATATTAGCGTTGGCGGGTTGTGACCGTTTAACAATCTCCCCAAATTTATTGGCAGAAATGCAACAATCCAATGCACCAGTTGAGCGGAAATTAAATCCAAATCAAACTGTGGTTGAACGTCCAGCATTAATGACAGAAGCTGAATTTAGATGGCAACACAACAGTGATGCAATGGCAGTGGAAAAACTAGCAGAAGGAATTCGTGCCTTTGCCGTCGATCAGGGTAAACTTGAAGATATGATCAGCGCCTTGCTTTAACTAGCAATAAAAGGGGGAGATAGTTCCCCTTTATTTCTCCGTTTTATATAACCAATTTTGCTAAATTCAAAGTTTACGACTGCTAATAATCCCTTAGCTATACTCGAAATAGTTTAATTATTATCTGATGTTAGTGAGCAAAAGACGTCCAACTAAATTAATTCATTCTGTTAAGTTGATATGATGAATACTTCTCGTTGCTATATTATATAAAAAATTAAATTTAGTCATTTATCTCGACATATGAAAATATCGCCAAAAACGGAATCATTTTAGCAAATACTCCTCTCATCAGTTAATCAAACACAAAATGTGATAAGTGTAATAAGTTATTTATTTTTAATTTGTTTAAGTATGTTTATTAAATTTCATAACTGTGTTTTACTAATATTAGTGATTAACCGCTAAGCTAATATTTGATTTTTTTCGATTTATGTTACTATGGGTAAAGCATTTGTTATATTGATTAACTATTGTTAATTACAAAAAATCGGCAGGAGTGATTTATGAGATGGGAAGAAAAGCGAGATTTAGTCAAAATTGCGACTTGGTATTACCAGTATGGTTGGACTCAAGCTCAAATAGCTCAAAAGATAGGTATTTCACGATCAATAATTTCAAAAAAATTACAGGATGCTAAAGATTTAGGTATTGTTGAAATTTTTATTAAAGATGAAACTGCATATACAGTTGAATTAGAGCAAAAACTTGAATCTAAATTTAAACTCGAAGAAGCGATTGTTGTTGCAACCCATGATCTGTCTTATGAAGAATCCTCTAATTGGTTAGCCAAAAAGGCTGCTTATGCATTGAATAAACGAATTTTGAAAGTTAATAAATTAGGTATTTCATGGGGAAAAACAATTAGAAAATTTGTTAATGAATTTCCTTATATTACGCATAAAGAGCTAGTTATTGTCCCCTTAATTGGTGGTATGGGGACAGAAGAAGTTGACTTGCACTCTAATCAAATTTGTTATGATCTTAAGAAAAAAATGCAGTGTACCTGTAAATATCTTTATGCACCGGCGTTAGTTGAAGATCAAACCATGAAATTAGATTTATCTAAAAATAAATATATAAATGAAGTTATTAATGAAGGTAAAACTGTTGATATGGCCATCGTCGGTATTGCAAATCCTTATCATAACAGTACTATGCAAGAGATTGGCTATATTAATAGCAAAGATCTTGAGGAGTTTCGTTATTACGATGTCGTCGGCGATTGTAATTCACGTTTTTATACTTCTGACGGCGAAGAAGCTAACAGCCCGATAAATCAGAGGATTATAGGTTTAAGTTTAGCGGATTTACGTGAAATTCCAACCGTGGTTGCCATTGTATCAGGTGAAAATAAAGAAAAAGCGGTGGTGGCGGCTTTAAATTCTAACATTATTGATATTGTTGTGATGACTGACAAAATGGCTGAATATATTTTAAATACCACTTTTTAACGAATTTAATATTTAAATTTCAGTTAGCAAGCCTCTTTATTGTTATAAAGAGGCTTTTTTATAGCCAAAATCTAAACATTATAGATAAATGTCATTTAGTGTGACAAAAGTCACATAATGGTATTTTATTAATTGTGGTTAATATTTGTTATGTTATCTTTATGATAAATAGATGTTAAATCTATTTAATATTAATTTTCATAAGGAGAAAACAAAAATGACCGTCTATAAACAATTGTTACAAAGAGAAGAAAATGACAACCCAATTAGAGTGGGGGTTATTGGTGCTGGTCAAATGGGAACAGGAATGATAGCGCAGATAGCTACCATACCGGGAATGTGTGTAACTGGAATTAGTGATATCAATTTAGAAGCTGCACAGCAAGCTGCAAAAGATTATAAGACAAGTGCCAGTAAAGAAAATAATATTCTTGTTTCTAAAAATTTTAAAGAAGTAATTCAATCAAAAGATGTTGAAATAATTGTTGATGCAACAGGAGTACCTGAAGTAGGTGCAAAAATTGCATTAGAAACATTATTAGCCAAAAAACATTTAGTTCTTCTTAATGTTGAGATAGATATCACAATAGGCCCTTTGATGCATAAACTATTTAGTGCCGCTGATCTTATCTATACCGGTTCTGATGGAGATGAACCAGCAGCAACACTTGAAATGTATGAATTTGCCAAATCAATGGGAATGGAAGTTCTAGTTGTAGGTAAAGGAAAAAACAATAAATTAAAAATCGAAGCAAACCCTGATACAGCACAAGCTGAAGCTGATTCAAAACATATGTCATCTCACATGTTAGCTGCATTCCAAGATGGAACGAAGACTATGGCAGAAATGAATTTACTATCTAATGCAATGGGGTTCATCCCAGATGTAGTTGGCATGCATGGTGTCAAAGGCGATTTAGATTCAGTACTTAAAGATTTAAATCTTTAAGAAAATGGAGGTGTTCTTAATAAATTTGGCGTTGTTGAATATGTTGATGGTTTAGCTCCTGGTATTTTTGTTATTGTTAAAGGTCAAAATCCTAATGTAAGTAATGAATTGAATTACTTAATGAAAAAAGGTGATAGGGATCATCACATTTTATATCGTCCTTTCCATTTAGCTAGTCTTGAAACACCAATGACTATTGCGAAAGCTATTTTAAATCATGATACCGCTATTGTTCCTTGTGGTGCTCCAGTATCTGAAACAGTTACTGTTGTTAAAAAGGATATCAAGATTGGTGAAAGACTTGATGGCATTGGTGGTTTTTGTGTTCGTGGTGTAATTGAAACTCATGCGGATATGAAGAAAAACAAAAATATTCCAATTGGTCTTATCAGCGGTAATGTCGTTGCCAAACGAGATATACCAAATGGTAAGTTTTTAACTGAAGATGATGTTGTTTTAGATGAAACAACAACAGTTTGGAAGTTACGCAAACTTCAAGATGAAGTCTTTAGTTAAAAATATAAGAACTGCTGAGTAATAAGATTCAGCAGTTCTTAGCGTTATAAGTTAAGTTGTTTTAATGAGGTTTGTAAACATGAATATTGTAATAATCGCCAGTGTTGTTTTTGTTTTACAGTCGATATTGAGTTTAATGCAAATTAGGTATTATCAAAGATATATGTACAACATCACTCAACAATATTCAAATTCTAAAAATTATCATCTTTATTCATCTATTGAACGTAAAAAGTTAGGTTCAAGCGCAATTGTGGTGATGGTGATAGATGAAAATAAAATGGTTAAGGAATGCCAACTTTTGAAAGGAAAATCAATCTTTGCCAAATTTAAACCATTAACAAGATTCTATGGATGCCACTTATCACAAATTTTAACCAATTTAAAAGAAGAAAGTGAAACTAGAAAACTTTCTCTTGAAGAAAGAGCAATTATAAAAATGGGAACAAACCAACTTCCTGTTTAATTTGACTTATTAAAATCTTACAAGACAACAACAAAGGAGATAATAATGGAATATATTGAGTGGTTTGGAACCCATTTTATTGGGTTATTTCAGGCTGGTGGGAAAGTTTTTGTTGGGTTTATGACAGATATTGTCCCGCTTTTGATTGTGTTACTGACATTTACATATTCTCTAATCGCTTTTATTGGTGAACAACGAGTCACTAAAGCGATTCAATTTTCGGCCAAAAATATGTTATTGCGCTACAGTTTAATGCCAATTCTATCTGTTTTAATGCTGACTAATCCAATGGCTTATACTTTTGGTCGTTTTGTTAAAGAAGAACAAAAACCGGCTTTTTATGATTCGGTTGTTTCTTTTTTGCACCCTGTAACTGGTATGTTTCCTTATGCAAATGCTGGTGAGTTATTCGTATATTTAGGTATTGCAAATGGTGTTATGAATGCAGGTTATAACATTTCAAGTCTTTCTGTTCGGTACTTTTTAGCTGGTATTATCATTATTTTAATGCGTGGTGTTATCACTGAAATGATCACCAGATTCTTGATACGTAAAAAAAATCTGTAGGAGAGTGACGCTATGTATAAAACAATTATTATTGATAAAGGTCAAGGTGGCAGGGGAACTGGTTTTTCTTTAACGCCAACGGCTGAAAAACATAAGATACTTTCTGTAACAGGTGGTGGTATTCATCCAGTTGCTCAAAGAATTGCAGAACTTTCGGGTGGGGAAGCGGTAGATGGTTTCAAAAATGCAATTCCAGAAAATGAAATTCTGTGCGCAATTATTGATTGTGGTGGAACAGCTCGAATTGGTGTTTATCCAATGAAAAAAATTCCTACTATTGATGTTATTCCATCAGCACCAACGGGTCCTTTAGCAAAACATATTACTGAAGATGTTTTTGTTTCAGGCGTTAAACCTCAAAACATAAAACTATCAGAAGGTCATAATGAACAATCAACAGCATCTGCGCAAAATGAACAACAGCAAACACAAACGGCTGAAGATCCAGTTTTGGATCGCGAAAAATTCAAAGAAAAATATGCACAAATAAAGAGTGAACATCGTCAAAATCAAAAAGAAGGCTTATTGATTAAATTATCCCGAGGTATTGGTAAAGCAATGGGAATCTTTTATCAAGCCGGTCGTGATTCGACTGATATGTTAATTAAAAATATTATTCCTTTTATGGCATTTATCAGCATGCTTATAGGTATTATTAATTACACCGGTATCGGTCATATCATAGCTACCACCTTGTCACCTTTAGCTGGTTCAATATGGGGGATGATGGTAATTGCGTTCATTTGTAGCTTACCATTTCTATCCCCAATCCTTGGGCCAGGAGCGGTTATTGCTCAAGTTATTGGGGTTTTGATTGGTTCACAAATTGCAATTGGTGCAATACCTGTTGCTTATGCACTACCTGCGTTATTTGCGATTAATGCGCAGGCTGGATGTGATTTTATTCCGGTTGGCTTATCTTTAGGTGAAGCCGAGCCTAAAACCGTTCAATTTGGCGTACCAGCAGTACTCTATAGCCGTATGCTAACAGGAATATTAGCTGTGGTTGTTGCATGGGTAATGAGTTTTGGAATGTATTAAATATTAAAAGGATTAATTATGGCAAAGAGTATTATTACTGAAATTGGTTCTATTGTTCCAGAATTCAAAGAAGAAAAAGTTATTATTTTATTTGGTCCAATGGCAACACCTGATTTACGTGAAATTTGTGTGATACATGAGTTTCATAAAAAGCCTAATCAAACATTAGTTGCGGGTAAAGAATTTAGGTTAGGTAGACATAAATATACCATTAAAAAGGTTGGTAGTGAGGCTAATAGAAACTTTGAAGAATTAGGACATATTTCTATCTATTTTAAATTAAGTGATGATGGCACCTTGCCAGGTGCCATAGAAGTTGAACCAGCTGTTTTCCCTGAATTAAATATTGGCGATGATATTTGTTTTGAGTAATAGATGGTAATAAATGGATTTATATATAAGGGTTTACTTATTTTTAGTAATACTCAATTTAAAAAACCATCACTATTAATTTAGTGATGGTATAGTGATTTTTAACTAAAAATTGATTATTTAAAATGGATTAGGATCTTTTTTCAAATTATTAAATGGATATAGTTTATTCTGCCAATCTTTGATTTGAATATTCTTTTGTTCTGGTATATCAGTCAAATCATATTGCATATAATCATGTTGGACATTCAATTGAATCCCCATCCAATGACTTAATAAATAAACGAATTGATAACCTGAAATTTGTTTATTAATTTTAACCTGATTGGTTTCACCTGAATCAAAAAAAATCAATGGTACTTGAAAACTATTTTGATATTCCCAATTGTGTCTTAAGTCTTGATATTGTTCGGTGTGCGAAAGCCCATGATCTGCAAAGTAAACTAAAGAGTAATCTTCATTATGTTTTTTTAATATCTCTACTGTTGATTTTAGCAAGTCATCCGTTTCTTTAATACTACTGACATAACAGGAAACGTTTTTATTGTTAAGATCAAATTGCACATCAAACTGCAATCTTTTACAAAAATGCGGATGGGAACCGATTAAATGCATAACAATAAGTTGCGGAATTGATGATTGGGTATTTGATGCTGGAGCGATGAATCCATCCCAAATTAATGAGGCATTATTATCGGTAAAAGGGGTATTGTTATATTTAAAGCCGTAAGCACTCATATAATCTTTACGAACACTTTCACCAATGATAACCACATAAGTTTTATGTTGAGGATTGACCGAAACAATAGGTATTGTATTAGTTTGTTGGAGTTGCTTAAGCTGTTCTTATTTTTCCGTTAGATATATTTTTACACTTGAATATAAATCCAGACAAAATTCAAAAAAAGGATATTTAAAATTATCTAATACGGTTGTTGTAATTCTAGTAAATGTAGTTGGTTGATATTTTAAGATACCTTTGACTGGTCTATAAAGACAGATAAGTAATGCTATAGTAATAACGTAATAATTTCCTATTTTAGAAAATTGAAATTTTCTAAAAAAAAGAATAAAACATACGACTAATAGTAATGGTATAAAATAAAAGTAAATGGGTAATTGTGAACAAAATTCTTGTATTTCATCAATATCAGTTTCTGATACTGCACTTACCACTGCAACATTTGGACTTCCATAATAAAATCCTATCGTAAAATAAAGTGTAGCAATAACAGTTAATAATCCTAATAAAAAACGGAAAAATGTGAATCTAGCTAAAAAAATTAGAGAAAAATAAGTAAGCAGTATTCTATCAAATCGTTGCGGATAACCTAATAAGTAAAACAGTAATACAGAGAGACTAGTACAAACAGTATGCAAAAATAACTCTTTTTTGATGAATGTCACAAAAACAATCTATTTTAAAACAATCCATCTTAAAACAATCAGTTGACAAGTTGCAAAATTATATAAGTAAGTAAATAAATTTTAGGCAATATGAAATTATTATAAATTAAGTCTAATTTTTTGATCTTATTATTCAATAAACTATAATTGGTTATAAATATTAATATTTTCGGATAAAATAATCGCCAAACTTTCAATATTTTTTGATAAATTTGGCGAGGAATTTTGACTTTTATTATCTTGAGGCTCTTTTTAATATCACATCTTGCGGTAGTTTTTGAATGTAGACCATTCTAACAATAAGTAAGAATGCTGCTACAGCTAGACCTAATATAATTCCTATCCAAAAACCGGCAGCGCCAATTGGCTGCATAACAAGATCGGTTAATCCTAAAATATATCCAACCGGTAATCCGACTCCCCAATAAGAGATTAGGGTAATAAAAAAGATGCTTTTAGTATCTTTATAACCACGTAATACATTACTTGCTACGACTTGCAAATAATCTGATGCTTGATAGATGGCAAGTAAAATAATCAGTTGTAGACAGATAGTTATTACATCGATCTCACGAGTGAATATAGTTATTATTGGTGTTCTAAAAATAACCAGAATTAATGCCACGATTACGGCTATTATGAAAGATATTGCTAAACTTATATAGGCAGTTTGTCTGGCAAGTATCGGTTTATTTTTACCTAATAGGTAACCAACACGAATACTGGTTGCTACCCCCAAAGATAATGGTATAGCAAACGTTAAACTACTAATAGTGAAGATAATTTGATGCGCAGCGACGGTTATTTGACCAAGTGGCGCAATAAGTAGTGCGACCACCGCAAATAAACTCATTTCAAAAAAATAAGCTAATGCTAGTGGTATGCCGAGGATAACTATTTTTTTGATGATAACAAAATCAATGAGTTTGGTTAGTGGTGTTTTGCGAATATCACGTTGGCTAGCTGCGGTTAATGTATACAAACGAATTAAAGCAAACATTAACCAAAAAATTATAGCGGCAGTAATACCACAACCAACACCGCCAAAAGCGGGCAATCCAAACTTACCATAAATTAATACATAATTAATCGGAATATTGGCAAGTAGTGCTATAAATATAATCACCATAGCGGGTTTGGTGTTAGATAAGCCTTCGCATTGATTACGATAAACTAAAAATAATAAGAAGGCAGGTACTCCCCACATAATTGCGCGTAAAAATGCGACTGCTACATCAACCATCTCTGGATCAATTGGATGATCAGTAGAGCTTCTTAGACTAATTATTTTGTCAGAATTGTACAAAATTAGCATCATAATGATGGATAATATTAACGCGATCACCACTCCTTGACGAGTCTGATCGGCTACCTGCTCACGTTTGGCTGCTCCATTTAAGTTAGAGATTATAGGTGTTAACACCGTTAATAATCCTTGACCAAACAAAACAGTAGGCAACCAAATTGATACAGCAATGGCTACTCCTGAGAGTGCTGTTTTGCTATAATTACCCGCCATAATTGTATCGACAAACGTGATTGCCGTTTGTGATATTTGTGCAATCATGACCGGTATAGCTAACGTGATTAGGTTTTTTATTTCGTGTCGATAATGTAGCTTCATTGGAAATATTTACTGTATTACAGTACCCCATAAATCATATTCATCTGAATGTTCTATATTGACTTGAACAATATCGCCGACTTTAACATCTTTCTCTTCATTTAGATAGACAACACCATCTATTTCTGGCGCATCAGCCATACTTCGTCCAATAGCTCCTTCTTCATCAACTTCATCAATTAAAACAGATAGAGTTTTGCCAATTTTGTTTTGTAGTTTTTGGGTCGAAATGGTCTGTTGTAATTGCATAAAACGATGGAAGCGTTCTTGCTTTATCACTTCCGGTATCTGATCAGCTAATTGATTTGCAGCCGCACCTTCAACAGGACTATAAGGGAAACAACCAACTCGATCTAATTGCGCTTGCGACAAAAAGTCGAGTAATAACTCAAAATCTTGTTCAGTTTCGCCTGGATAACCAACGATAAAGGTTGAACGCAAAGTAATTTCTGGGCAAATATCACGCCAATGATGAATTCTCTCTAAAGTTCTTTCGATTGTCCCGGGGCGTTTCATGGATTTTAAAACGCTAGGACTGGCATGCTGTAATGGCACATCCAAATATGGTAAGATTTTTCCTTCGGCCATTAATGGAATTAAATTATCGACGCTAGGATATGGGTACATATAATGTAGACGTACCCAAATACCAAGGGTTGATAGTTGTTCACAAAGGGTATGAATATCCGTTTTTAAGGGCATTCCATTCCAAAAGTTGGTGCGATTTTTTACATCTAAACCATAAGCAGAGGTATCTTGAGCGATGACTAAAAGTTCTTTTACACCACTATCCACTAAACGTTTTGCTTCATCAAGTACATTACCAATAGGACGACTAATCATTTCTCCTCGTAAAGAAGGTATGATACAAAACGTACAGCTGTGGTTACAACCTTCAGAAATTTTTAAATAAGCGTAATGCTTCGGTGTTAATTTCACCCCTTGTTGTGGCACAAGACTAGTAAATGGATTATAACTCGGTTTAGGTGCATATTTGTTAACATGTTGTAGTACTGCTTCGTAACTGTGTGGCCCTGATATTTCCAAAACTTTAGGATGCACATTACGGATCTGATCTTCTTTGGCTCCAAGACAACCAGTCACAATAACTTTGCCATTTTCGCTTAACGCTTCGCCGATTGCTTCTAATGATTCTTGTACCGCACTATCAATAAAGCCGCAAGTATTAACAATAACTAAATCAGCATTATCGTAGCTCGGTACAACTTGATAACCTTGAGTACGTAACTCGGTTAAAATTCGCTCAGAGTCAACTAAATTTTTAGGACAACCAAGGCTCACAAATCCAATAGTAGGGGATGACATATTCATAATAATTATAGTAATTTTAAATTAATTGAGGTATTTTTCGACAATCTAAAATTGAGTGAATTTAGATTAAGATAACTGATGAGCATTCTAACATAATTAAATTGGTCGAAATAAAAATTTTTTATTGGTTATAATGAATATGGATAAAATCTAAAAAAAGCCCTTATACCATAAGGGCTTTTACTATTATAGGAAGTTAATTTAGGAGAAAAAAGATTATTTTAATGCATCCATTACTTCATCAATTTGTAGATCTAGACTTTCAGCACCGCCACCAGATAAGTACCAAAGATCTGGTGTTAAGTAGACTACTTTCGTTTGGCTATTCGCTAAGACTTTTGAGTCGAAAAAGTCACCTTTCATTGCTGATTGACCAATGGCTTTACTTCGGTCAACAACATAAACAATGTCTGGTTTAATCTTACTAATATAACTGTTATCAATAAAGATTGGTTTAGGTTTGCCAACACTATTGGTAGGTTGTAATGCGAATGGCGCTGCGCGTTTTATTTTTAATACATCGTGAATTAACGCAGCGCTTGAACTTGCGTTGATTAGAATCATTTTACCGTCATTATGGATAGCTACAATTGCTTTTTTATCGCTTGCTTCAGCTATCGCTCGTCCACTGGTAATTTTTGCCTCAAGTGATTGAATTAAATTACTAGCTTTTTTTTCAGTGCCTGTAATATTGGCTAAAATATTGATGTGGTTTTTGGTTGATTCAAGATAATCTTTGGCATCAACGCTTAAATTAATTACTGGTGCTATTTTATTTAATACTTCAGTTCGATTAGCTTGACGACCATCAATGATGATAAGTTGTGGTTTAGCTTTTTCGATTGCTTCAATATTCGGTTCTTTCATATTACCAGTATCGGTAATATCATCTCTTTTATATTGTTCAAGATAAGAAGGAAGAACGGAGAGTGGTGTTCCTGTAACAATTGAACCTTTACCTAATGCATCTAACGTGTCTAAGGCGCCATAATTCATCACGACAACTTTACTTGGCGATTTAGGTACAACAACCGATAGCTTACTATCTGGGCTTACCGTGATTGATGATTGACACCCCGTTAACCCTAAAATAACAGCAGTTAGCGTACTTAATAGTACCTTTTTTTTGGTATTCATGGTAATTCCTTTCGCTACATTGAAAATGATAACAATTATTATTTAAAGATTACTAATTGTCTAGCAATAAATAAATTTTCGTAAAGATATTGATAATTATTCTCATATAATATATCGTTGTGCACGGATTACTTTGGAAAATATCAATATAAATAATAGGGTTAAACAAATGAATACTAGGTTTAAGTTGGCAACACATGTCATAAATACAAGTATTTTATTATCACTGTCAGGTTTAGCAATGGCAGCCGATGATAAAAATACGGATACTATGGTAGTGACAGCATCGGGATTTTCACAACAAATTAAGGAAGCTCCGGCAACGATTTCAGTAATCACACCGGAAGAGATTAGCAAAAAACCTTATCGTGATGTTACCGATGCTCTTAAAGATATTCCAGGTGTCACCATAACTGGCGGTGGTGATTCGACCGATATAAGTATTCGCGGAATGGATGCTAAATATACTTTACTGTTAATTGATGGTAAAAAAGTTAGCACTCGTGAAACTAGACCAAATAGTGATAATTCCGGTTTTGAACAAGGTTGGTTGCCTCCGCTAACTGCTATTGAACGTATTGAAGTTGTTCGTGGACCAATGTCTTCCCTATATGGATCAGATGCTATGGGTGGGGTAATTAATATTATTACAAAAAAAGTCTCAAATGACTGGCATAGTGGATTACGAGTTGAATCAATTATACCTTATCGATCAAAAGAAAAAAATACCTATGTTGGTAATTTTTCAACAATGGGGGCGATTATTGATAATATTTTAGGTATTCAGTTATATGGTCAATACACCAATCGTCACGAAGATAAGTTTTTAAATGGGCATGCAGCTCAAAAATTGCGAAGCTTAAATGGTAAATTAACACTTAATGTTTTGGATACCCAAGCATTTGATTTTGACTTTGGACGTTCCTTACAAAATAGTAAAGCAACATATCCAAAAACGAGAACAAAGAAACAAGGGGCTTTTCTAAGAGATAATGATCGAAACTCATTTGCTTTGACACATAATGGTATATTTGGCGATGTTTCGACGACATCATTTGTTGCTTATGAAGAAAACAATAATCCAGAAAGAAAAATGAAGATTAGGAATACCGATGTGGATTCACGGGTTACCATTCCTTTTAACATTAATATGCTAACGGTAGGCGGTAAATATAATTACCAAGAGCTTCATGATAAAGGTAATGAACTTAGTAGTGATATAACTAAAATCGATCGTTGGAATTATGCACTGTTTGCTGAAGATGAGATTAAAATTTTTGATAACTGGAGTATAACAGCCGGTTTGCGTTATAACAAAGATGAAAACTATGGTAGCAACTGGAATCCAAGAGTTTATAGTGTTTGGAATATTGATGACAACTTTACTTTGAAAGGCGGTTATTCAACTGGTTTTGCAACGCCGCAATTACGTCAAGTTGTGTCTGATTGGGGACAAGTGACTGGTGGTTATGCGTATGATGGCGTTATTCTTGGTAATCCAGACTTAAAACCAGAAAAATCTGATAATTTTGAAATAGGTCTTGGATATACAAATGATTATGGTATTGATGCTTCAGCTACAGCTTTTTATACAAAATATAAGGATAAAATTCAATCTTACTATATTTGTGATTCTAGAAAAATTCCAAATACAAAGTGTCTATATAAAAATTTTAGTAAGGAATTTGATTTTATTCAAGGAAGAGAAAATGTAGATAAGGCTGATCTTAAAGGTATTGAGCTTTCTTTTAAAACGCCACTATTTACCGATTTCTTGTTAAGTTCTAACTATTCTTGGACTAAGACAGAACAAAAAACTGGTCAAAATAAAGGTAAACCTTTAAGTCGTATACCTAAGCAAAAATTCAATACCCAGCTTGATTGGAACCTAACTCAACAATTGGATCTATGGACTAAAGTTGCTTATTATGGTGTAGAAAGTACTACAAACCGAGACGGTAAGAAAATTGAATACCCAGGTTATACCTTCTGGGATGTTGGTACATCTTTCCAAATAAATAAAAATGCTAAAGTTTATGGCGGTATTTATAACTTGTTTGACAAAGAAGTGACCAATGATGACTTTGGTAAAACCTTAGAAGGTCGTCGTTACTTTGTTGGTACTGAAATTAATTTCTAATTAGTATTCATCAATAAAACTGCTATTATTAATATTAAGTGGCTGTTAATACAGCCACTTTTTTATTTAATTAATAAACTATATGAACATTTTAATTTATTAGTTATGATTTAGAACTGACTCTGTTTTCGACCCGTATGCAGCAATATTTGCTGTAGTTACCTTTTTGTTTTATGGCAAGTGTTTAAAATATGGGTAATATGGAAAGTTAAGCAGTGTGAAAAAGAAGAACTGCAACAGAAGCAGCAGAAAAAGGCTGAAAGAGATCGATTGTTTGCCGAATGAAGAGCAAGAATGCGCTTCGCTTAAGAAAAACAATTAACTAAACAAAAATCATGGAAGAAAAAAACAGCAAAAAGTAATATCAGTTCTTAGTCGGTATTTATTCAGTTCAGCTAATTTTTTGATAATAAAAATTTTGAGGAAAGCGGTTTTTAGAATTAATATTCATTAATCTTTGGTCATAGTTATTATAGTTGAACAACCACTTATATTCACTTTGCTATTATCAAGCTTAATAAACTATCATCTCTTTTTTGAGTTATTTATGGATCGTAATAAAGAGAAAGCTACAGGATATTTATAATACATTTTTTGCTATGAACACAAAAAGTTACACCAATGGCGAAAGGCAAAATTAATGGTTATATTTGAAGATAAATGACAGTCAGAGCTATTTACGCAAATGGGCATTGTTTATTATGAGGTAGAAAGTACTCCAAGTGCAACAGTAAGAAAGCCGAATATCTTGGTTATACCTTCTGAGATGTGGAGACATCATTCCAAATAAACTAAAATGCTGGAATTTATGATAGTGTTTATAATTTATTTGATAAGAATGTTTCAAACGATGATTTTGGTAAAAAACTTAGCAGGTCGTCATTACTTTGTTGCTGAAGAAATTAATTTCTAATTTTTAAAACTCATCAGGAAGCTAGTTTTTTAGCTATTTGTTAAGTATTATTCATTTAATTCAAATACCAATTTATTACAATTCAATTATATTTCTTTTAAGATTAGCCCAATCAGTCAAAAAGAATTTTTAATAGTGAAAAATTAACCCTTCTAATACGATTTTTTCGTATCTAAAACAAATCAATTAAAAATCATTGCTAGAAATCATACAAACCAAATATGACGATAGAGAAAAACGTTAGTGAGAGTTGACGACTAATACGATAACTCAAACATTTAATTAAGATTTAAATGAGGTAAGTAACACCTTTCGATCATGCGAAATATAAATTGCCAACTATTGATAGCTTATATGGTGTCGAATGAACGAAAATCGCATTTTTAACCCTATCGGATGTATGTCAAGTAGTTAGGTAATGACTAACTAGAGGTTGGTTTAAACTGATTGGGAAATGCAGATGATAATAATTGCCTGATTTTAAGTTTATCAAATTGTATTTAAACTGTTTTTTTGATTAAAAGTTTAAAAATGTGTTTTGCAAAACTAACATTTGCCAAATTTGATTTCAATAAAAAACAGCATGATACAACTATTTAATCTTTTGTTTTGATTGTGATCTTATGAGCGGTGTGTTGTCTGATTAAATCATATTACTTATTAATATATTTCTCCAATATCTGCCCGTTTTACATTAATAACATTTCAGCGAGCTTTATTTGATTAAGTAATAATCACTGATAAATAATTAATATTTAGATCTTAGTCACAAAATTACTATAAAACCATTTGCGAATAAAATTTATTGGCTATAATTGAACAAAAGATTGGTATGGAAACATTTGTTCGGGGGTTTTATGATCAGTATTATTTTAGTGTCTCATAGCAAGAAGATAACCGATGGGCTAAAGGAGATGATTGAGGAAATGGTTGATTCAACAGGAGATGTGAAAATTTTTTCAGCAGGGGGGACAGAAGATGGCCGTTTAGGAACTGATTCTGTTGCTATTTATAACATTATTAAACAATCAAGCCAGCATAATAATATTCTGATTTTTGCGGATATAGGTAGTGCAATTTTAAGTACAGAAACCGCTATTGACCTCATTGAAGATGAAGAATTAAAAAGTAAAGTTACATTAGTAGATGCACCATTAGTTGAAGGCGCTTTTGTTGCTTCAATTCAAGCTATGGTTGATAAGGATGTAGAAGGTATTTTAGCTGAGTTACAAAATATTTAGAGAGAGAATAGCTATGAAATTTTTTCGAAGTTTTGTTGGTTATTGTATCGCGGGCATGATAGTGATGGCTGTTTGGTCACAATTAGGCAGTTATGGCATTTTTGGTGGTTATCTTGCGGCAATAA
The DNA here is from genome assembly GCF_003202915.1 of Gilliamella apicola. GTDB lineage: Bacteria > Pseudomonadota > Gammaproteobacteria > Enterobacterales > Orbaceae > Gilliamella > Gilliamella apicola_Q. Next base: position 556,879 of record NZ_QGLP01000005.1, on the reverse strand, counting down.
TCATTATTGGACCAATGTGGTATATGAATCATTACATTAATTTAACTGGTAACGAAGATGATGCAGCTTTTGTTGATATGGGATTAGCTATCGCTGTATGTGGCATTATGAGAGATACCTTTATTCAGGGAGGCGATGCCTTTTCAACCTCTTTACCGACAATTTTATTAGTTGGTTGTGGCGCTACTCTAGGGGGAATCACTGCGGCATTTATTGAAAAAGACATGGCCAAGAAAAAAGAGTTTGTTAATGAAAATCCAAGAGAACCAGGACTTAGACGTTCTGATTTTGAAAAATTAAAAGAAGCCAAAGAGAAAATCTTACGCGCTAAAAAAATTAAAATTTTTCAAAAAAAGAGTTCAATCTAGGATTAAGGAGTGAATGATTATGACAATACAATTAGCTATTGCAACGTTAATCGGTGGTTTCATTTTCCCTTTTGTCATTCGAATGGCTTGGGGACGAATGGTTGATAATTGGGGGCCAATCGGTGGGTGGATGGCCGCGGCATTTATTGTCGGTACAGTATGGTGTATCAATCATGGTATAGCTACACCGATGATTACTCAAAGTGGTACTGTTTGGGTAGATCAGGGGTTAGCCGCAGGTGTTGGTGTTTGGGTTGCTTCAGCATTAACCGGTGGCAGTAAGCGTAAATCAGTTAAAAATATCGTTGCTGCAGTTAGCGCAGGTATTGTAGGTGGCTATGTTTTGTCACTTTTTCTTGTTTCTTAAGTAAAAGATAAAGATTTGAAGGATAGTAAGGAGTAACACAATGAAAAGATTAATTAATGATGGTTATGATGTGGTTGAAGAGCTGTTAGAAGGTTACTGTTTAGCACACAGTGATTATGTGGAGCTCGATAATGATTGTAATCGAGTAATTGTGAGTAAAAAAATGAGCTCAGAACCAAGAGTAAGAATTATCGTTGGTGGTGGCTCAGGTCATGAACCAGCTTTTTTAGGCTATGTTGGTAAAGATTTTGCTGATGCAGCGGCCGTGGGTAATGTAAATACCTCACCATCACCGGAATATTGTTACGCAGCGGTAAAAGCTGTCGATGCGGGCAAGGGATGCCTTTTTGTTTATGGGAATTATGCCGGCGATGTAATGAACTTTGATATGGCAGCCGAACTTGCTGCCGAAGAGGGTATTCGCGTCGAAACAGTAACCACAACTGATGATATTTATTCATCAGAAAATGTACAAGATCGTCGTGGTGTGGCAGGAAATGTGTTTGTGTTTAAAGTTGCTGGTAGTGCCGCAGCAAAAGGTTATGATTTAGATAAAGTGAAGGCACTTACCCAAAAAGCCAATGCAAATACTTATTCAATTGGCGTGGCATTATCTTCATCAACACTACCGGTTACCGGCGAACCGATTTTTGACATGAAAGATGGTGATATGGAAGTGGGTATGGGCATCCATGGTGAACCAGGAATCGAAAGAACTAAACTAGAAAAGGCTGATGTTGTTGTTAGTCAATTAATCGATCATATCTTAGCTGATTCTAAACTAAAATCGGGTGATGAAATTGAGTTACTCATCAATGGACTAGGTGGTCTGGCATTGATGGATCAATATATTTGTTATCGAAAAGCTCATCTTTTATTAGCAGAAAAAGGCATCAAAATTTATAAATCATTAGTTGGTAATTATGTTACGTCAATGGATATGGTTGGTATGTCTATTTCAGTTATAAAACTGGATGAAGAGCTTAAACAACTGTTGGATCATCCTTGTGATGCCCCTTATTTTAAAGTTGCTTATTAAACACAAGGAGAATTGAGATGCGTGCTCTGATGCTGAATAAATCATATTTTATTGAGACTTTAAAAAAATTGGCTGCAATGGCTGAAGAAAATCGTGACCACTTAAGTAAGTTGGACTCAGATATCGGCGATGGTGATCATGGAATCAATTTGACTATCGGTTTTCGTGAGGTTGAAAAACAGTTACCTCAACTCTCTGAATCGGTTACTGATATAGCCGAATTAATGAAAAAAGTAGGTATGATTCTCTTAAGTAAAGTTGGTGGAGCATCAGGGCCGCTATATGGAAGTTTTTTCATGAAAATGGCAACGCATATAATTGGAAAACAAGAAGTGACATTTAAAGAATTTTGTCAAATGTACCAAGATGGCGTTGAAGCTGTTCAAATAAGAGGAAAAGCGGAATTGAATGATAAAACGATGCTTGATGCTTTAATTCCTGGTCTTGAAATATTAAAAAATTATCAAGAAGGCGATGATCTCATTAATACTCTAGAAAATTGTGTAAATGAAATGAAGTTGGGTTCAGATAAAACTATTCCGCTAATGGCCAAAAAAGGCCGAGCGTTACGCTTAGGTGAACGTGCAGTTGGTCATCGAGATCCCGGCTCTGAATCTGCATGGATGATTATGAATGTATTTTTACAACAACTCAAAACGATATCCTAATTAATGGCTTTGCTATTTATTTAATTTAACGAGTTTTAAATAATATTTAGTTGATAATAGAAGGTTGAATATGAAAAAAATCTATATTGGTACAAGTTGGAAGATGAATAAAACTTTAGCTGAAGCGTTACTTTTTTGTGAACAGCTTAACACCTTTTATCCGGAAAATCTGAAAAGTCATATTCAACCATTTGTTATTCCTCCATTTACTTGTGTACGGGATGTCACTGATTATATCAATAATCACAAGATTAACTGTTTAACTGGTGTGCAAAATATGCATTTTGCTCAATCGGGGCCTTTCACTGGTGAAATTTCACCCAATATGGTTGCCGATACTGGTGCCACCATAGTTGAAATAGGGCATTCAGAACGGCGAGAATATTTTGCGGAGACAGATAGCTCTGTGAATAAAAAAGTCCATGCGGCTTTAAACTATAATTTAACCCCATTAATTTGTATAGGTGATAGTGCTCAAGAAAAATCTTGGGGTGTATCTGTCGAAACTGTGGTTAAACAAATGAAGATTGCTTTATCGGGCATTGATAAAAATCAAGTGATTAAGACAATTATTGCTTATGAACCAATATGGGCAATTGGTGAACAAGGGGTACCAGCTACCCCTGATGAGGCTGAATATATCCATACTAAATTACGTTCAGCATTGATTGAACTTTATGATATTGATACCGCTAATCAAGTAATTTTACTTTATGGCGGTAGTGTAAATCTCGAAAATTCTAAATTATTTATTAGCCAACCGAATATTGATGGATTATTTATTGGACGTAGTGCATGGCAAGCTAAAGGTTTTTGTACTATATTATCTGCTATTAATCAGCAAAGTTAAGATAATAAAAGGCAAACCTAATGGATATATTTGAAGATAAACAAGAATCAGAGCTACTTACGGAAATTGCCGTTGCTTATTATGAGTATGAACAAACTCAAGAAGAAATTGCTCAGCGATTTGGTATTTCACGTATTAAAGTAGGTCGCTTGCTAAAAAAAGCGCGAGCGGAAGGCATTGTTGAAATTAATGTCAAATATCATCCGGTATTTAGTTCACGCATTGAACAACAATTTGTTAATAATTTTGGGATTAAAAGGGCGCTGATAGCTTTAGATCACCAAGATGAAGATGAGCAACGACGACAAGTTGCGGCACTTGTTTCTAACTATCTATCCAGTACCTTAAAGAATGGCATGACGATTGCTGTTGGCCAAGGGCGTAATGTCGCCGCTATTGCTAGCCATGTAGGGGTTTTTCCTGAAAAACAGTGTAAATTTATTTGTGGTATTGGTGGTACCCAGCGAGTTGGAGAGATTATTGACGCCGATCATATTAGCCGTAGTTTAGCAAGAAAATTCAGTGCCAGTAGTGAAACTTTATATGCGCCAGCGTATGTTGAAAATCGTGAACTCAAACGTGCGTTTATGCAGAACCGAGTGATTAAAGATACCATAGAACGCGCGGGTAAAGCAGACATTGCCTTAGTGGGTATTGGTGATATGAATGAAAACTGTTACATGGTGCAATTGGGATGGTTTACTCCACAAGAAGTGACTTATGCAACATTGAATCAAGGTGTTGTCGGTGATATTGCTGGTTATGGCTTCTTTGATATTAATGGTAATCCAGTTGATACAACCATGAACGATCGGGTAATTGGTTTAAGTATTGATGAGTTACGTAATATCCCTTGTGTTATAGCTATAGCATCTGAAAACACTAAAGCGACAGCAATTTTAGGCGCGCTTCGTTCAGGAGTGATTGATGTTATTGCAACCAGTGCTTCAAATGCCAGAACGGTAATAAGTTTACAACAAAGTAAAATTTAATTTGGATTAAAAGCTATTTGTCACCAAGCGACAAATAGCTTTTTAATTAACTTGATGATTATAGTAAGCGTTTAATAATTCGATCTACCCGAATTCGGCTTAAACGTTTAATTAACTTATGTACATGTTTTGGATAGAATTGGCTAGCTTGAATTTGCTGGAAATGCGTAACTAAGGTCGTTTTTTCACGGATTGTGACAAGTTCTTGCTTAATCTGTTTTAGCAATTCATGTTTTGGGTCATGGATTAATAGTGCATTTTCCAGATCTAAACGCCAAGCTCTAGGATTAAGGTTATTACCAGTAATCATCATCCATTCGTCATCCACCCAAATCCCTTTTAAGTGATAGGTTTGATCCCCATCTTTCCATAAACGAATGATTAACTGTTCTTTATCTATGTAACTTTGTAAACGTTCAACAAAACGTCTTAAGTTTATTTCATACAAATAAGGTAATCCACCCGAGATATTAAAAGGTTGATCTTCTGGAATATAAAAGTCGTTGGCAACTTTATCACCAATGATGATTTCCACTTGTTTACCCTTTCTTAGAAGGCGAATAATATCGCGTACTAGTATGTTTGGTAAATTAAAATAGGGGGTACAAAAGGTGATCTTTTGTTCAGTAATATTGATTAAATGATGAATAATCTTATTGAGTTGATTATTTCGACCAAGACCAACTATTGGTGAGATGGATAGGGTATCATTATCAGTATCGCCTAAATATTGATAATTGGCATCAGTAAGATGTTGGCGTAATGCTTTAATTTCCGGTTTGATTTGTTTCCGGGTTTTATGTTCATTAACATCTAAGCGTTGCACACCCTCAAGTGGTAGGAAATTGTCATTTACGTAATTAATCATAGTGTCAGATAAGGCTTTATTGGTTATAAAGTGATATCTGTCATAACGGTATTTATCAAGTTTATGTAAATATACGTTGTTAATACTTGCCCCGCTATAAATTACGGTATCATCAATGATTAACCCTTTTAAGTGTAGTACACCGAGTACTTCACGGCGATTTATCGGTACACCGTAAATAGGGATATCAATATTTGGATGTTGTTGTTTTAAATCATAGTAGTAACGAGCATTGGTTTGAACTTTATCTTCACCAATTCTTCCACGTTGAGCTCGATGCCAATCAACAAAAATCTTAATATCTAAATTAGGGTGTTCTGTTTTAGCCTGATAAATTGCTTCAAGAACTTCGCGACCAGCTTCATCTTTTTCTAAGTAAAGTGCAACAATATAGATACGCTGTTGAGCTTTTTTGATATGTTCAAGCAATGCAACTCTATAGGAATTTGGATCGTAGATAATTTGGTATTGTTCAGCTTTTTGCTGAATTTTAGCTAACTCATCAAGATGTTTTTGATGATTATATTTTATAAAAGGTATTCGCATGATCTAAATATCATTAAATCTGACACAAAGTGTAGAATATCACAAATTATGACAGAAAATAACACTCCCGTTTTTCATAGTTTATCCTATGGTTAAATTAGTTTTTTATTCAAATTGTTTTTTAATTCAAATCAATGTTATCAACTTTAAATTTAAGCTTGTTCATTAACCCAAGTTTGAATGATTTTGTAACTTAATGCTAATACCACAGGACCGATAAATATTCCCATAATACCAAAAGCCAGAATGCCACCAATTACGCCAAATAGAATAAGCAGAAAAGGAAGATCGGCACCTTTTTTAATTAAATATGCTCGCATTACGCTATCTAGTGTTGTTAATATGATGGCAACTATAATTAATACAATACCTGATACTACGTGACCATCCCAAAATTGCCAAAAAATACAGCCAAGCATGACGATAACTGGCCCAATTTGAGCGACGCAGCAGATAAATAAAACTAATGTTAATATGCCAGGAAATGGCATTCTGGTAATTAAAAAACTTAAACCGCTAATTAAGGCCAAGGTAATGGCCGTGACAACAACGCCTAACGCTACTGCACGTATTGATTGACCCGCTAACGTAACGGTAGTTGTACCATATTGTTTAGATAAACGATTAGCTAAAAGATAAACATATTTGGTAATACTCTCACCTCTAAGGAACAGTAATAAACTAAATATAATCATCACGCCTGCATGAAATATAAAAACCCCAATATTAGTCACTTGTTCTAAAAGCCAACTAATCATTATGCCAATATAGGGTTGAATATCTGACATCAATTGCGTACCATCTGTTTTGATAAGTTCAAGCCATTTTTGGTGAAGTTCTTCGCCAAACATCGGAATACTCATTAACCAGTCAAAGGTAGGTAATTCCCTATGAGAAAGCGTTCTAACCCATTCAATTAAATAATGTCCATTCTGAGCAACACTGCTAATTATGAGAAGGAAAGGAATAACACAGACAAATGCTAGTAGTAAAGCCATGACTAAAAGCGATAACCAGCGTTTATTAAAAAGTTTTTGTTGGATTTTTATCATTAATGGCCAAGTTGCAATAACTACCATCACCGCCCAAAAAAAGCCAAACAAGAATACTTCTATCACCCGATAAGTTACAACAATGAGTAAACCTATTAATAATAAGTTTAAAATAAGTTTCAGTAAGTCATCAGTTTTTTTTTCTGCTGGCATTTTTACCTCATATTCTTTAATCTAGATAGTGTTATTATACGCATTATGTTTTAAAAAGAATATGATATTGTATAAAGTAGACAATTTTTATTGGAGGTATAAAATGAAAAAATTAATGTTATTAGTTTTAATGGGTATGGCATTATCTGCTTGTACAAGTACGCAAAAGGATCAACAAACTGGGCAAAAGTTAAATGAAATTGCACCCTATCCCGATGCAAAAGCAGACTCTACGCGTTATGTAATTCATCTACCAATCTTAAAGGATGAAGCTAACGCTAAAGTAGAAATACTAATTGGTAAGGAGATGAATGTGGATTGTAATACCCGTAGTTTAGGCGGAATTGTTAAAGAACAAGAGCTTAAAGGTTGGGGATATTCTTACTATGTTGTTGAAGAAGCTAAAGGTAGCATCTCTACTATGATGGCTTGCCCTGAAGGTACTAATGAGAATAAATTTGTTTCTATCAACCATAAGTTAGGTTTATTAAATTATAACAGCCGATTACCATTAGTATTCTATGTTCCAAACGATTTAACGGTTAAATATCGTGTATGGCAACCAGAAGCAAAAATTTTGCAAGCTAGCGCCGAATAAAAAAAGTAAATTAATTGTTAATAGCTCGCTAATAAAGGGTTGATTGATTAAAATCTAGTCACTCAATCCTTAATCTTCGAATATTTGATTTTTTAAGTAGACATCTGGAAAAAAAAAGGTATTTTATCCCACGTAATGCAAGGTTAGCTCTACTTGTTCATTAATTATATTAATGACTTGTGATTGCCTGATTACCTCGGTTTCGCCATATTATTAAATCAATAATAATGGTAAAATTTGGGGGTCCGTTGTATTTTACAATGGGCTTGTGTCTAACATGTAATATCCCTAACTAGAGGAGAAGTGGTGAGCATGTTTACTCAACGTAAAACAATTCTTTCAATCATCGCTGGTGTATCACTAGCACTATCTCAATCTGCTATAGCAAAAGACCGTGTCGTGCATTTTTATAATTGGGCAGGTCAAATTGGTAATAGTACAATCTCTGATTTTGAAAAATCAACTGGTATCAAACTGGTTTATGATGTGTATGATTCCAATGAAGCACTTGAAGGTAAATTAATGGCCGGTCATTCAGGTTTCGATGTAGTTTCTCCTTCAGACAGTTTTTTAGCTAGACAGATCAAAGCTGATATCTATCTACCATTAGATAAAAGTAAATTGCCTAATTGGAACAACCTCGATCCTAATTTAATGAAATTAATGGCTAACCATGATCCCGATAATAAGTATGCAATCCCTTATGTATGGATGACTACAGGTATTGGTTATAACATAGATAAAGTTAAAGAACGTCTTGGTGAAAATGCCCCTGTTGATAGTTGGGATTTAGTTTTTAAACCTGAAAATATGGAAAAACTTAAAGATTGTGGTGTGGCATTCTTAGATGCTCCAACTGAAATCTTTGCTAGTGCGCTTAAATATTTAGGTAAAGATCCAAATAGTACTGATGCTAAAGATTATACCGAAGCCGCTTATGGTGTGTTGGCAAACGTCAGACCAAATATTCGTTATTTCCATTCATCTCAATATATTACTGACTTAGCAAATGGTGATATTTGTGTGATTTTAGGTTGGGCAGGCGATATTTTACAAGCTCGCGACAGAGCTAACGAAGCTAATAATGGTGTTCATATTAATTACAACATCCCGAAAGAAGGTGCATTGGTTTTCTTTGATACCCTTGCTATTCCAAAAGATGCAGCTAATCCTGATGAAGCACACGAGTTTTTAAACTTTATTTTGAAACCAGAAATCGCAGCTCAGGTAACTAATGATGTTAACTTTGCTAGTCCAAATAAAGTTGCTAATGACAAGTTTGTGAAACCTGAAGTGAGAAATGATCCTGCGGTTTATCCAAAACCAGAAGTAATGGCAAATTTATTCACTTTAACGGTAAAAGAACCTAAACTTGAACGTGTGATTACTCGCACATGGACAAAACTGAAAACGGGTAAATAACCGTTTGAAAATGTCAACTAATTGACTTATATATTCTAGACGGGGAGATTTAAAATCTTTCCGTCTTGTTTTTTTTGGCTTGTTGTTATGAGGAAAAAAGCGTGAACGATAAAACAACAAATCAGGTACAGCCTAAAAAAAAGATGATAACTCCATTATTGGAGATCAAAAATTTAACCAAAGTTTTTAATGATGATTATTATGCCGTTGATGATGTCAATTTAACCATTTATACCGGAGAGATTTTTGCCTTATTAGGTGCTTCTGGTAGTGGTAAATCAACATTATTGCGAATGCTTGCCGGTTTTGAACAACCGACTTCCGGACAAATTATTTTAGATGGAAAAGATTTATCACAAGTACCACCTTATAATCGTCCGATTAATATGATGTTTCAATCGTATGCTCTTTTTCCTCACATGACGGTTGAGCAAAATATTGCCTTTGGTTTAAAACAAGATAAATTAAATAAAAATGAAATAAAACATAGGGTTGAAGAGATGTTGGCACTTGTTCATATGGAACAGTTTGGCAAACGTAAACCTCATCAACTTTCAGGTGGTCAAAGACAACGTGTCGCTTTAGCCAGAAGCTTAGCGAAAAGACCGAAATTACTACTGTTAGATGAACCAATGGGCGCATTGGACAAACAACTTCGTGATCGTATGCAACTTGAAGTGGTTAGCATCCTAGAACAAGTAGGTGCAACCTGCGTAATGGTTACCCATGATCAAGAAGAGGCGATGACTATGGCAGGCCGTATTGCGATTATGAATAAAGGCCAGTTTGTGCAGATAGGTGAGCCTGAAGAGATCTATGAACATCCAAATAGCCGTTATAGTGCAGAGTTTATTGGTTCTGTAAATGTTTTTGACGGTATTTTACAAGAGACCTTAGAAGATGGATTAATTATCAGTTGTCCGATGATCAAACACCCATTAAAAGTCGATTACGATTCACCAGCGGTCGAAGGTGTACCTATTCAAGTCGCATTAAGACCGGAAAAAATTAAACTTTGTGATGAAATTCCAGCCGATGGTTACAACGTTGCAACGGGTGAAGTGGTTGAAATTGCTTATTTAGGTGATCTGTCGATTTACCATGTTAAATTACAAAGTGGACAGATTATTATTGCTCAACTACAAAATGAACACCGTTATCGTAAAGGAATGCCAACTTGGGGTGATATAGTCAACTTAAGTTGGGAAATTGATAGCTGTGTTGTGCTGACCGAATAAACACAAGAGGATAAATTGATGCGATCCATTTTATGGGGTTTGTTGTTAAATGCCTTAGTGTTACTTGGTGTTTATTTACGTTTTGTAACCATCAATGCATTTGACAATCTGTTTTTAGATGCGTTATTTACGTCAATGGTATTGAGTTTATTAGTATCATGTCTTGGCGCATACTTGGCACATTATAAACCATCTAAATTTTCTTATCGGTTGATTATAGCCGGCAGTATTTTATATATACCATCTGGATTAGGTTTAGTGGCGATCTATTATGCTTATCGTAAGTTGCGACTACAACGTGATGATTCTGATTTGATGACACTCTACGGACGTCTATTAGTAATAGCTATTCCATATTGTTGGATGTTGTTGCTATTTTTATTACCGTTTTTGATTGTATTTCGAATCAGTTTTTCCGAAGTGGCGATAGCCGTACCACCTTATACTGAACTGCTAAGTTATGAAGATGGCCTAGTTAATATTGTTTTAAACTTTGGTAATTATTTTAATTTACTCGAAGATACTATTTATCTAGATTCTTATTTACAATCATTAAAAGTTGCAGCAATTTCCACATTGCTATGTATTTTAATCGGTTACCCTTTGGCTTGGGCTATTTCACAATGTAAACCGTCAACCAGAAATATTTTATTGCTATTAATCATTTTGCCCTCATGGACTTCGTTTCTAATTCGAGTTTATGCCTGGATTGGTATTTTAAATCCTAATGGTCTATTAAATAATTTCTTAATGTGGTTAGGGGTTATAGATCAGCCATTAATCATAATGAAAACCTATCTGGCGGTTTATATCGGTATTGTCTATTCTTATTTACCATTTGTGGTATTACCAATTTATACCTCATTGAGTAAAGTAGACACAACACTGATTGAAGCAGCGTTAGATCTTGGTTGTAAACCAATTAAAACCTTCTTCAAGATTATTGTACCGTTAACCAAAAATGGCGTTATTGCCGGAGGAATGTTGGTATTCATTCCTGCGGTAGGTGAATATGTTATCCCAGAATTATTAGGTCCATCCGATGGTCTAATGATTGGTACACAGTTATGGACTGAATTCTTCAACAATCACGATTGGCCAGCCGCGTCAGCAGTGGCAACAGTGATGTTATTGATATTAATTGTACCTATCTACTACTTTAATAAGTTCCAGAACCGACAAATGGGAGGTAAATAAATGAATAATTTACCATTAGTCATGCGCTCAGCATTGATTGTTTTTATTGCTGCATTATTCGGTTCAATAGTGCTATCGGTTTTGATCTCTGCATCAGGATTTGCACTATTAGGTAGTGCTAGCTTGTATGTCGGATGCTTGCTATTTAGCCTTATCTTAACAACTATTGTAACAATCGCGTTATTAGTGAGATGTTTAAAAGGATTGATTCTCTTAGTAGTATTTTCCTTTTTATATATCCCTATGATTATTCTGATTGTTTATTCGTTCAATAGTTCAAGGTTGGTAACGGTATGGGCAGAGTTTTCAACCAAATGGTATGTTGAGTTAATACATAACGACACTTTACTCAAAGCGGTAGGATTGAGTTTGACTATCGCGGCAGGAGCAGCCTCATTAGCGATTGTACTGGGTACTTTAGCTGCTTTTACTATCATTCGGTTTAGACGATTCCGTGGCTCTAACCTGTTCTCGTTTATGACTACGGCACCGTTAGTTATGCCTGATGTCATTACTGGTTTAGCCTTGTTATTGCTATTTGTCGGAATGGGACAAGCGCTTGGTTGGCCAAAAGAACGCGGTGCATTGACTATTTGGATGGCGCATGCAACATTCTGTACCGCCTATGTGACTGTTGTTATTAGTGCTAGATTGCGAGAGTTAGACAAGTCAATCGAAGAAGCGGCTTTAGATCTCGGTGCTAATCCATTAAAGGTATTTTTCATAATTACTTTACCAATGATTGCACCAGCACTGGTTTCTGGTTGGTTATTGGCATTTACTTTATCACTTGATGATGTGGTTATTGCTAATTTTGTTACCGGACCGGGTGCAATGACATTACCAAAACTGGTATTTTCTAAAGTTCGTTTAGGTGTCGATCCACAAGTTAATGCCTTAGCGACCATTATTTTACTAATTGTTGGTATTATCGGCTTTATTTCATGGCTTTGGATGCGTAACGCCGAAAAACGGCATTTAAAAGAGATTCGCATGCGATAATCTATCTATTAATTATTGCCGCTTTTGCGGCAATTTTTTTATCCTTATAAAATATACGTGTTTTTTTAGCCATTTTATATTATAGTGTGCGCAGTCAGGTTACTGACAAAATTCTCAGGGCGGGGCGCAATTCCCCACCGGTGGTATAGCCCACGAGCGCTTAGTAAAATTCTATTTTATTAAGGACAGCAGATTTGGTGAGATTCCAAAGCCGACAGTTAAAGTCTGGATGAAAGAGAGTAGCTTATCTTTTCTATATTTGCGCTATAGCAAAATCACTATGGTCAAGCACTTGCCCTGATTCTGGTATTTAATATATTTAATACTTAATAAATTTAGTTTAGTTAATTAAGAATAAATATATTTAGTTTAATAAAACAGGATAGGTATCTACCATGAATCAGTTTAATTTAAATGAATTCGGAACCCCAATTGAGCGCGTAAAAAGAGCAATCGCGTCAATCAAAGCTGGATCTGGCGTATTAGTTTTAGATGATGAAGATCGTGAAAACGAAGGGGATATTATTTGGGCAGCCGAAACAATCACAACCGAGCAAATGGCACTAACTATTCGATATGGTAGTGGTATCGTCTGTCTATGTATGCCGCAATCCTATTGTGATAAATTGGAACTACCAATGATGGTTGCCAATAACACGAGTAAAAATCATACCGCTTTTACCATTACTATTGAAGCGGCAAAAGGTGTTACCACTGGTGTGTCAGCGGCGGATAGGGTCACTACAGTAAAAGCTGCGGTCGCCGACGACGCTAAACCAAGTGATTTGAATCATCCTGGACATGTCTTTCCATTAGTTGCCAAAGAGGGTGGGGTATTAAACCGTCGGGGACACACCGAAGCCTCTGTGGATTTAGTGGCATTAGCGGGCTATAAACCAGCAGCAGTGATTTGTGAATTAACGAATGATGATGGTTCAATGGCTAGAGCGCCACAAGTTGTTGCGTTTGCAAAACAGCATCAGCTACCGGTAGTCACAATTGAAGATATAGTGGCTTATCGCCAATCAAATTAACTATAACCACGATTAACTGTCGAATTGATTATTCGACAGTAATTTCAGTTTTATTTAGTTTAACATTGGTAAACTTAGCATATTTAGCCTATCTTATAGTTAATTGATAATTGATATTCTGGTGCAATTTATGTCACGATTAAGTTTTTTGTATGTTCTAATGATTTTTATTCTAACTGGTTGTCAGTCAAAATCTAATCTGTCAAAAAATGTGATTGTCCCGAATACTCAAATTGAACTATTTCATTCAAAAACAAATGGCGATTATAAAATAACGATTTATACCCCTAATAAACCGACTCCCGACGGTGGTTGGCCAATTATTTATCTACTTGATGGTGACAGTTACTTTTTAGCAACTAAGCAAATAATTACTAATCAAACGTGTGAACGTTGCATTATTCAAGAAGGCATCATTGTTGCCATAGATTATTTTAATCAAACGCGGCGTGATGTTGATTTTTTACCTAAACCAGAGAATTATGTTTTTGAAGTTTTGCCCAACAAGCAAATAAATTTGGCAAATAGGTATGGCGGAGCGGATGCTTTTTACGATTTTTTAACCCAAGAGCTTAAACCGGAAATAGAAAAGCGCTATGTTATTAATCCTAACCAGCAAGCCATTTTTGGCCATTCCTATGGTGGATTATTTAATTTATACATTTTTTTAACTAAACCAGTGGTTTTTAATACTTATGTGATATCCAGCCCATCTCTGTGGTTTAGTGATGGTTATATGTTTAGTGTGTTATCAAAATATCTACTAAGTCATCAACATTCTTTAAATCAACCCGTTAATTTGTTGATCTCTGTGGGCGGTGCCGAACAATCTTTACTGCCTGTTGAGCAGGCATTACCCGAACAGCAGCGAAAACTGCTATTAAAACACCGCCAGAATCGAAAAATGGTCGATTATGCAAAACAGCTATTTACTCGATTAAAACAAGCTAAACTTAATCAGCTCGCCATAAGTTATAAAGTCTATCCTGAACAATCGCACAAAACAGCGGCTATTATTGCGCTACAAGATAGCATTCAATTAAATTTCAAAGTTAAATAAAAATTTATTTAATCCAAATATCCCTAATTAGCTTGAATATAAATGAATTTCATTTATATTACTTCGGCTTAATTAATAATGATAATCATTATTAATAAAATATCAGGGATAATATATGAATACCAAATATAAATCGACTTACTTATTAGCAACACTCATCAGTTTTATTTGTCACAATGCCTATGCAGATAATGGTGATTCATCAGCTCATAATGATAACGATTCCGATGAGGTTATGGTCGTCACCGCCTCTGAGCAGAGCAAACAAGCGTTAGGTGTTTCAGTGATTACCCAAAAAGAATTAAGTAAAATGCCACCTAGAAATGATATTTCAGAAATCATTCGCACCATGCCTGGTGTTAGTTTGACCGGTAACTCTACTAGTGGCCAACGCGGTAATAATCGACAAATCGATATTCGCGGAATGGGACCAGAAAACACCTTAATTTTAGTTGATGGACGACCAGTAAAAAGCCGTATGTCAGTTCGCTATGGCTGGCGGGGTGAAAGAGATACTCGCGGTGATACCAATTGGGTACCTGCTGAAATTATCGAAAGGATTGATGTTTTGCGTGGTCCAGCCGCCGCTCGTTATGGTGATGGTGCTGCTGGTGGTGTCGTGAATATTATCACAAAACAGCCGACTAAAGAGTGGCATATTTCGTGGAATAGCTATTTAAATCTACCTTCACATAGAGAAGAAGGGGCAACCAAAAGGACCAATTTTTTATTAACTGGTGGCTTAACGGATAATTTAAGTATGCGTTTATATGGTAATCTCAACAAAACTGAGGCTGACGATTGGGATATCAACAAAAAACATCAAATTAATCCATCTTCGGTTAGTGCCGGGCGTGAAGGGGTGCGTAATAAAGATATCAATGGCATACTTCGTTGGGATATCACTGATAAACAGTTACTAGAATTTGAAACAAGTGTTAGTCGACAAGGTAATATTTACGCCGGAGATACCCAAAATAATAATCCTGATAAATTAGTAAGCCGATTTTATAATGACGAAACTAATAGAATGAACCGTCAAAATTACTCAGTTACTCATCGTGGCTATTGGGACAATGGCGTTAATACACTGTCTTATATGCAAATGGAAAAAACACATAATAGTCGTTTAAATGAAGGTTTAGCTGGTGGTACTGAAGGCCGCTTTAAAGATGATAATTTTTCAACGATTACATACAATAATTTTACCTTACATAATGAAACTAGTTTTCCGTTAACCATTGTGGTTCCACAAACCATGACTATTGGTGGTGAATATAATCATCAAAAGATGAAAGATCCCACTTCCAATACACAAACTATTACAGAAGGTGGCAGTATACCATGGATTAAAAATAAAGATCGCAGTGAAAACGCTTCAGCTAATCTTCGGGGCGTGTTTGTTGAGGATAACATCGAACTCACCCAAACTACCATGTTGACGCCAACGATACGCTATAATCATCAAAGCGAGTCAGGTAGTAACTGGAGTCCAGGGTTAAATTTATTTCAGGAAATAGGTGACTATTTTAGTTTAAAACTGGGTATTGCTAGAGCCTATAAAGCACCTAATTTATATCAAACTAACCCTAATTATCTGCTTTATAGTCGTGGACAGGGCTGTTATGGCGCGGGTGGTAGTTGTTACTTAATAGGTAACAAAAAATTAAAAGCGGAAACAAGTGTAAATAAAGAAATCGGTTTAGAGTTTCATAATAATGCAGGCTTAATTGCAGGCTTAACTTATTTCCGTAATGATTATCATAATAAAATCGATTCTGGTACTAGCCCTATTGGTCAAGCAGAAGGTGGCCAAAATAAGTTTAAAAATTCGAATATTTTTCAGTGGCAAAATGTACCTAAATCGGTAATTGAAGGATTCGAAGGTAGTATAACTATTCCTGTTACATCAACCGTTAATTTTCGTAATAACTTAACTTGGATGTTGCAGTCAAAAAATAAAAAAAGCGGTGATTATTTGTCAATCATCCCGAAATACACATTAAATTCCTCAATAGATTGGCAAGCAACGGACAAATTTTCATTATTAACTGCTGTTACTTGGTATGGCAAACAACGACCAAGAAAATATAACTATTTGGGCGAAAAACTTACTGATAGTTCAACTAATCAACTCAGTCCTTATGCGCTTTTAAATTTAAGTGGAAAATACCAATTTAACAACAATTTTACGTTCACAGTTGGTGTTGATAATTTGTTTGATAAACGTCTGTTTAGAAAGGGTAACTCTTCTTCTTTGAAAAATCCTCAAAACGGTGTAATCAGTGTTCGAGGCGCTGGTGCAGCTACTTATAATGAACCAGGGAGAACGCTATTTATTAATACTAATGTCTCATTTTAAACAATTACGCTCAGTGACCGCCGAAATAATCGGCGGATTTATTACTTAACCTAAAACTTTCAAAGCACAAGTTTTAGTAATTTTTACTCCATTTTCTAATGCAGATGTATCAAAAGTCATATCAGGATGATGAAGACCGGGTGTCAAATCAACACCTAAGCCCCAAAAACCAGATTTTACATCTCTTTCACGCGGATAATTAAAGAAGTCTTCGCCACCTGGTGTGAAAATTGGTTCTTTCAATCCCTCTTTGCCAAGTACATCGATAATAGATTCAGCAATAATTTGCGTAACTTCATCATCAATTTCTGCAGCAGGGATTTCCTTCGATACTTTGATATCAGCTTTAGCACCGATAGATGCTACACTTAATTCAATCGCTTTAAGCGTTTTGGCTTTTAATTCATCCATAGCAGGGTTGGTTGGTGCGCGTAAATCCCAACAAACATAAGCCTCGGACGGAATAGCATTGGTTACACCGGCATCACAAATACAACGAGTTGCTTTGACGCTATAGGTTAAACTTGGTGCTAGATGAATGGTATTCACGGCTTGAATTGCCATAGTTGCCGCATCTAAAGCGTTGACGCCTAAATGTGGTCTTGCCCCATGTGCGGGAACACCATGAATATTGACTTCAACTGTGGTTGAAGCCGAATAGAACATAGCAGCAGATGCAAAGCCTTTAGGGCATTCTTCTTTAGGACGAACATGTAAACCGATGATCATATCAACATCGTCAATTGCCCCCCCCTCAATCATAGCTAATGCACCAGAACCTAACTCTTCAGCAGGTTGGAAGATCAACTTTAGTTTGCCTTTTTTGATATTCCCTTCTTTAATAAGCTCTTGGGCGGCGGTCAATAACATTGATGAATGGCCATCGTGACCACAGGTGTGTCTGGCACAATGTTGACCATCAATAATATGTCCTAAAGCGTCCATATCAGCGCGTAATGCCAGTACGGGGCCTGATTTACCACTATCATATTCAGCCACAATTCCGGTGGTATTACTAATATTACGCGTGACTTTATAACCGGCTTCTTCCAGTTTAGTGGCTATATAGTTGGATGTTTTAACTTCTTCAAACCCAAGTTCAGGAATTTGATGCAAATAGTGGTAGTGTTCGAGTACGTTCGACATAGATATCTCCTTTATCACACAATAAATCGCATAATGATCATAGCTATTAACGCATTAACAATACTATTAACCATTAATAGTGGCCAATATTTTTTCGGCACATCAGCAACCCCTAATAAGCGGCCCATATATTGTAATTGTGAACCCATTAAGAAAATAGCTGGTGCTAAAATTGTGATATCCATACCACTAAGAGTGCCTGTACTAATTAAATTTACTGCAACCCCCGTTCCTGCCGAGGCTGATAACCAAGCTGTCAATAAAACGGTAATTGCTTCACCCGGTAAACCAAATAGTCCCATGACCGGTGCAAATACTTCACCAATTAATTGCATTAAGCCAAGTCTTTTTAATATTTCGGTAATAACAAATGCCATAATGATATTAGGCATTAAATTGTTAATCGCAATATTAAAGCCTTTACGTGCACCAATGACAAAAATGTCTAATGGATTGTTAGTCTGTTTTTGATTGCTTGAATTACTCATTGATAAAATCCTTTTTATAAACTGAATTTAAAACAAGGCGGACTAAAATTGCACCGACAAATTTCAATACAATCATAATGACGAGTGGCGTAAATATTGCGACAGACATCGAGGCGAATAGTGCTGAACCAATCGAAAAATAGTTATTTATTAACCCGGCTCCAGAATATTGCCATGCGCTAATGATGACCAGATCTTTTTTCGTGATCTGCTTCTCATCATATAATTCTTTGGTTAATACCGCGCCAGCATCAGTACTCTGTAAATCCGTAATTAACGCTAAACCCGTTTTACCCGGAACGCCTAGGATAGGTTTAAGTAGTGGAGTTAATAATTTATGAGCAGCACGGATCGTACCATAATGGGTAAAAATTTCTAAAACGCCTAATGCTAGCATAACGGTTGGGATTAATGACAGAGCGAAAATAAAGCCGGCTCTGGCGCTAATTCCACCCTCACCAACGAAGGTATTTTTCTCTGGATGGAGCATTGTGCCAAACTTACCACTTAAACTGGTAAAATCAAATGCCCCCAACCAAGCCTTTCCATCTACATTATAAAATAGTCCGGAAAAAAAAAGTATGGCCACAATAAGTGATACATAAGCTTTTATGCCGACTTTAAATTCATCGTCCGATTTTTTTGACATTGTCTATTCCTTTTGATTTATCTGACTTATCCTTTAATAAAAGTATTAAATAAGTTGTGTTTAAAGTACTTGAATTATTTTGCTTTCGAAAAGAATTAAAGCACTAAGTGAAGTATTCTATATTGATTTAATTGAAAAAAAACCCCTTTCAGCAAATTTTTTACAATTCAAATTGTCTATATTTATTAATTCATATTAATAATAAAGCTAAATAAAACTAAATAAAGCTAAAATATCGTTGGTATTAAGGGCAGAATCAACCCAATAATAGCTGATCATGTTGGGTAAGAAATATGGGTTAAAGTACTATTATTCTGTCAATTTTTTTTGATTTTTGAGAAAGTTATTTAAAAGCATGCAATTAACAACAACTCTGGGCTTGCCATTTTGTAACCGTCATTATAGAATTGTAAATATATGGCAAGAAATAGTAATAAAATATCAATAACCTGTTTCCGAATTATCGATATTTTATATGAAGTTGAATTGTTTCTCTGCATAAACATCATAATCTTTAGGTGGCAAACCTTCTAGTTTGCGAACCGTCTTTTGTTTTCATTAAGCACATTAATGAAAAGACAAATTTAGCAATATAAATTAAAAATAAAAAAATAATGAGGTCATTATGTACAGCAGGAATAAAGAGTGGGCATTTGTTGTTCTCACCTGCTTTTTTGAATTGTGTTGGGTATTTGGTTTTACAACTGCAAATCAGTGGTGGCATTGGGTTATTGTTATACTCATAATCGTTATTGACTTTACGTTTTTAACTAATGCATGTAAAACCATTCCTACTGGTACAGTGTATGCAATATTTTCTGGCGTCGGAGCCATTGGTTCATTAGTTATTGACATGGTTGTATTTGGTAAAGAAATCAAACTTATTGAAATATTTTTTGTTGCATTAATTATTATCGGTGTTGTGCAACTTAAACGAGCAGATAGCTAATTAACTCAAATTTGGATTAAGATATGGGATGGTTATTTATTTTAACAGCTGCAATTTTTGAAGTTGTTGGCGCTATTGGTCTTAAACTTTATTCTCAGCAAAAAAGCTTGTTTCGCTTAATGCTATATTGGGGTGGTTTTTTCGTTTCGTTCACCCTGTTTTATTTTTCACTTCAATATCTAGATTTAAGTATCGTTTACCCTGTCTGGGTAGGACTTGGTACTTCCGGCGCCGTATTAGCTAATATGTTTATATTTAATGAGCCCAAAAATTGCACGCGAATATTTGGTCTAAGTGTTATTGTTATTGGTATTGTCGGTTTGCATGTTACTATGTAGCAAGAAAAGCGTGTTGAATTTAGTTATTATATTAATTTCAAACTAGAAGATATTGCATTACTCTATAAAGTTATATAGAATAATGCCACTTTCCAGTGGGTTGTTAGCTCAGTCGGTAGAGCAGTTGACTCTTAATCAATTGGTCGCGGGTTCGATCCCCTCACAACCCACCATTCCTCAATTCTTCAAAATTCAATAACGTTCAAAAAACCTTTATATAACAAGTTTTTTAACTAATTTACTGTTTATCTAAGTTCAAGTAGATTTAGTGAAATTCAAACTTTTATGTTATATATTATGTTATACGCTCAAATATAACTTAAATTCGTATAACATGGCCAAGATTATAAAACCTCTAAATGATACTCAAATCAAGTCAGCCAAGCCAAGGGAATGAGTCTTTATCAGGGAGTAATGCTTTAAAAACGGTTAATGGTTAGTTTTGCCATAAATACATATTTAAAACAGTCAACTAGACTGTTTTTTTATTGACTATTATTTAATAAATACTTTATATATATTTTGATAACACTAACAATACTAATAATAATTATATAATTTATTTATATGTATTTTTAAAGTGTTATTAAAAGAAAGTAATAACATAGAATTATGCTAGCAGGCCGGATTTCAAATCCGTGCTGATTTCCCAGTGAAACTCTTTCCTTTGGCTGGCTAAATTCCACTAAATAGTGGTATTTAATAAGCATGATTTATAACAGTAATGATATAATTTTCAAAGACGTTCAAAACATAAGATAGGGCTTAATTATGGTTTTTCACAATAATATTTTTAAACTGAAAAAATACTTAACTCTTTCTGAGGTTGCTAAAAGATTAACAAATTTATTTAATGAAACTGTCACTGTGATTGATGTTCTGGAATTAGTATTGGATCAAAAACTAATATTGTCAGTTAAATTTCCTTATGGTGTAAAGGTTATTGCATGTAAATATGGAAAACACGAAGAACTAAAAAGTGAAGCTGATAAAAGAATGTTTTCTATGTTTTATGCACCTAAAAAAGTTTGGGAAGATGAAGAGTATTATAAATCTGATGAGTATAAAGCTTTAGAAATGGAGTTTCTGAAAAAATGTCATCATGAAATGCTCGAAGTTATAAAAAGACAGTATGCTGATAATGATGAGCAATGTAAGGAGCTTTTAAATAAATACACGTTTGAATTTTATTTAAATGACGTTAAATTAATTACAGATAGAAGTATAGGTCAGCCATTTTATCTAGATGAAAATATATATGATTTTCCATTAGTGGGAACAGAAAAAATATGGGTTGAAAATATGATTTCTTCTTTAAAAAATCATGATGTAATAGAGCGATGGTCAATTGATGGGGCATTTATTGCTGATAATCATGGAAATCTTTTGAGTATTAGAGAACAGATTGATTTTGAGACCGCGGTGGCAGGGAATAAAAAAGGAAGCCCTGAATATGAAGATATACAAAAAAGATATCGAAATTTAGATAGTGTGTTTTGTTACCCTGCAGATAATTTTCCTGAAGATACAGAGCTTGTCATAACTACAAAAAATTTACTGAAATTTGAACAGATTATTTTTGATGAAACCAGTAATAATGAAGATATTAATTATAATCAAGCTCAGTTATTAGTCGCATCTATTTTAAAAATACTAAAGGATTCTAACCCTAAAAAATGGACTCAAGGAGAATTGTCTGATTTGATATCAGAACAAGAACAATTTAAAGGATTAGGTAAAAGGAAAATTGATGGTTTTTTTTCTTCTTGTAATAAATTATTAAAATAATTAAATTAAATAACTTAATATTATTTTGCATGCAAAAATCATTTTTTGTGTGCAATGAGTTTT
The DNA here is from genome assembly GCF_003202915.1 of Gilliamella apicola. GTDB lineage: Bacteria > Pseudomonadota > Gammaproteobacteria > Enterobacterales > Orbaceae > Gilliamella > Gilliamella apicola_Q. Next base: position 534,642 of record NZ_QGLP01000005.1, on the reverse strand, counting down.
AAAAAACAAATCACCATAATTACCTCATTAGTTAAACACAAACGAACTTAATGAGGTAAAAAAATGCAGTTAAATACTCCTAAATACTATTCCCTTGATGAATTAGCATTAATTTTAGGCTGTGCTAAGAACACATTACGCTATGATCCAAACTTCCCAAAAGGTTTAAAAGTAGGTAAACGTTGCGTCGTTTACGATATGGTAGAGGTTAAAACCTACTTAGAAAGCAACCGAGTACAGTAGGAGGCTTTCAATGTCATATTCAATCACATCTGAACAACACAAAGCCATTAGGGATAAATACGGTATCCAATATGATCGCCTTGTTCGTGAAAATGAGAGATACAAAATTACTAGTATCGCCCGTTCAACAGCATGGCAACTTGAGAAAGACGGTAAATATCCATTAAGAAAATCATTAGGTGCTAACTCATGCGGTTGGTCATTAGTGGAATTACTTCACTGGATCGACAATCCGCCAACAGTTGAAAAGATAAATCAACCGACTAAACGCCGAGAGTTTGCTAATGGGAGCTATTAAGATGATAGTTAAACAAGATGAATTAAGCATCATAAAATTTGATGGCATCAAAGTACGAATTATTACTTATTTGGGTGAACCGTGGTTTATAGCTATTGATATTGCAAAAGCCTTGGAAATTACAAACTCAAGAAAAGCATTAATGTCATTAAATGAGCATGAACGGAATACTGTAACTTTAAGTTACGAAAATAGTGGTAATCCAATTTATGCCATAGTTTCAGAATCAGGATTTTATAAACTCATTTCACGAAGTAGAAAGGCGACTCAACAAGGAACATTTGCTTATCGATTTAGTAACTGGGTATTTGGTGAAGTTATTCCAACAATTCGCAAAACTGGTGCTTATGGTGTACCTTGGGCTTTCTTGAATGATCATGCTAAACGTGAAAAAGAATATCTTGTTGAATCAAGCAGAAGAGGACGCAATTTAGAAGCTTGTAAAAAATGGAAAGCTAATTTGATAGCAGAAGAGCAAGCACTATGGAAAAAATATCAACCAGAATTGATTTAATAAAAAAGGCAACTTGTCACAGTTGCCCATATTCAATCACTAAAATCAATTAATTAAGGTAATATCAATGTCAATAGAACTAATCAAAAGCATTGAACTTTTGCCAAAGCGTAACGCGTTTAAAGCACGTTCTTATAATAACGCAGGGTTAAAAACATGGGTAGATTTGGAAGCGTTTGAAAGAATTTTAGTTATGCTTTTGGAGTGATTCCTCTTGATTGCAATTCTTTTCTTAAAACTCTCTTTATCCAAGTTGCTAAATTTGTATCGCCATCTTTTGCAGCTTCTTCTTCTAGTTGTTGCCTGAATTCTTCAGTTAACCGCATTTGGTATTGTGGTGATCTTTTTTCTTTTGGTATTGACATGGTACTTACCCTATATTATTATAATTACATGGTAACGACCATTATAATGGTAACGACCAAAAAATCAATCCCTCGAAGTGGTGGAACACTATCGAGGGATCTAACCACAATAACATTAAAAGAGGTAATGATTATGGCTAATAGTAATGATACCCTATGCCCTAAAAATGGGCAATATGACTTAACTAACCTTTTATCTGTCTTGAATTTATATCAGGCTGATATTCAACCACAAAACTTATTACACGCAAAAGCACACTTAGAGGAACTTAGACAATCAATTATATGGGGAATCGGTGCTATTGGTAATTTGTTGTTTTGGGCTTCTGAATGTGAAGAATATGAGGAACAACAATTTAAAGACGATACACGCGACATTGGTTACTTGTTAGCACAATTAAAAAACGTTGCTTGCTTTGCTTCCAATCAAATTAATTTACTCGACGATAAACTTAATGATTAAGGAAGTTAACGATAATGAATAATAATCAAAAAATAACCGCAATTCACCATATCATCGTTGATTCAACTATGGCGATAGTAGCAGGTTTGTTTTTAATTGAGCAGATTAACAAAAATGATAGTCAGGTATTTATTCATGAGGGTATCAAGATTGATATTAATAAAGATTTAATTGTCTCAGGTTTAAATATCAATCTTAAGCAATGCTTAATTGAGGATTTTGGTGAAAGTGAGGGATTAAATCGCACTTATGGAATGTTAAAAGACATGTACACAGAAAGCGCAGATAAACCTATTTCATTAACTCTATTCGGGCAAGAATTGCTTTCATCATTGTTTATTGATTTAGCCGAAGATATCAAAGCTGAATCTAACGCGACAGTCCATTAAGGGGACAGTAATGAAAATAAACGAAATTACAGCCGAAGCGATAGGCAAATGGGAATCAATCTTTAGTTAATTAGGTATTGAGGTGGGTAATGGTAAACATTACCCTAGCTCTATCTTTGGTGGTAAAGATAGATTCTGGTTTGATAATAAAAATGGTTACGGTACTTATTCCTGCAATCTATGTGGTAGCGGTGACGGTTTAGAACTTATCAAAACTATTATCATTATTTTTGTTGAACTGAATTTTTGCTACAAGTCACCACTAAATTTAACTATAGAACTGGTTATTCTAGTTTTTGAATTTATTTCGCCAATGAAGCTCTTTATTAAACAATACCGTTTCAACCTACAAACTTAATCACAGAAAGTGTTTATAATTTAATTGTTTTACCATGTTCATTATCATCTAGCTCATCAGGTGTTTAGTACATTTTTAATTAATGATATGTTGCGTTACACCTCAACACCATCTTAATAGATGTAATATAAACAATAACTGCATGCTTAAAAATCTGTTGAAGTGGCACTTGATAATAAGTAATAGATTTTATCGTAGTGGAAATATTCTGATTATAATCCAATGATTCTGGGCAGATGATAGCCAGCGTATGTTGGCTAAAACTTGTCGAAATGTCATCAGCCGCTATGTTTCCATCTAGGGTAATATAAAGTTTTATATTCTAATTTGCATAACTGATTATTTTAATTAAAGATTTAATCCCATTTTAGATCTCGATTGAGATATTAACAGAACTACCGAGAAAAATATTTTTAATATATTCTTCTAATAAGGCGATATCTTGATCAGCAAATTCAGCGATCAGTTTTTGTTTGCCGACTAGATGTTGTTTATCCGCTTTTATTTCTACGGTTAGGGCATTTTTTTCGAGTAACAGATAGTTGATTGCATTTGCGACTTCCATGGTTGATTTGTTGGTTTGTATAGCTATTGAATCATCAATTTCACCATCATCAAAACGCGAAATAATTAAATAATGGTCGGGGGATGTCGGATGGTTGCCGGCACCAATAATCAAGACATCATTTTCGGTATAACAGTTTATTGTAGTAGCAAAAAATCGTGCTTCTTGTTGCATCTTTTAATTAGGTAACTCCATAATTAAGTCGGAGAAATTATTATTAAATAATAGGCTATTGTAATAGTATTTAGTCATGTTGTATTTACATTTTTGATTAACGCCATAAATCTGTTTAACCAGTATAAGATTGATGCAATTCGCGACGATCAAAATCAAGTTAAATTTTGCAGAAGTCTACCTTTAGGTCTCTATATTTTTTAAATAGCGGAGCATGGTATAGATTCCCTAATAATTTTTACAAAAAATAACTTATTTTATAGAGCATCAATCAATATCGTTAACAATAATCTTTTATTGCCGTTTATTTTAAATAGTTGCTGTACTAAGGAATGCTGTTTAGGTTCGTTAATCACGATAGCATTGCATAAACAGGTATCTGTTAATTTTGTTGGATGCAAATGTAGATATTCCAAGATAAGCCATTGCCACCTCCAATTTAAGAAATATTAAAAATTAGAGCTATTCGGTCTAATAACAGCTATTTTAGCTAAATAGAAAATAGTTGAATGATAAAATTAAGCAGCCAAATAACTAACCAAACAACCAATACAAAGCATAGAAGAATCAGCTATAAAACCAAATTATTATCACAATATTATCTTAAAGTTTTCGACTAGCTGCTGCACTGTTATAAAATGAGAGTTTAAATGCTCATCCTAATCTTATTGAAATATCTTTGTCTAGGTTTAGAATGACTGGTCGGGCTATTTATTATAATGCAAAATATTTCAGCGAAAGAGTTGAGTTTATGGTAAAGCGGTGATTTATGTTGAATAAATATAGCAATATTTCCATTTTATAATAATATAGCGTATATAGTAAATTAATTGTATTTTTGTCAGCGGTATTTTTATGAAAACATTATCGAGCTATATTGAATCATCAAATAATATTAGCATTTATCTACTTGCTGAAGCGTTAGATTGTGATAGAGCTACTCTAGATAGCTGGATAAAAGATGAAACTCTTTTATTTCCTAAACCCATCCAACTAGGTAAAGACGAAATACATTTTATCTGTCAAGAGATTCAGGATTGGTTAAGTAAAAGACCGACATTTAACTGTTATTATGACAGAGAGGCAAATAATTTTATCATAAACCATAATCAAATTGTTTCAGCAAATTCTAAGACTGATACCTTGATTAATAAACAACAAGCCTTGAATAAAATACGTACCAAAATTAAACTAGGCAAAGAAAATATGTTTTTAAATAATACTGATATTGTTATACCATGTATTTCAATTGATGGTGTTGATTTATTTTTTTCTGATAGATTTCAACCATATTTTTCTCATCTTGAAAAAGTCTCTATTCAGCATGAAATTGGTGTTGAATTATCAAAAAAAGAAAAAAAGGATATAAATTCCAGCTCGCCGAAGCTAAAGCGCATAACAACAATATAGCTGTTCCAATGAATTTTAAACTGTACTTACAACATCATTTTTAGCTACGGCAAAAATAATTGCTATAAAATTAACCTGATCACTAAAATTTTCTATTGGAATTGATAAGAGGATATCTCTCATTATAGTTACTGTTGATAAATCATTTGTTGATTTTTTTATTGTTCAACTTTTATTATATCCAATTATTAAAAACGTAACGTTAATAATAAATGATCGAGTTACAATATCATCGGTGTTATAAATAACTACAACATCCTTAATAGGTTTAACCTTTGAGGGGGGGGAATTAATCAATGAAATATTAAAATTTTTAAGAAATGTTATAAATTATAACTATAACTACACTAGCACTATATGAAAGATTTTATTACTTTTTTAGCAATTTATATTGTCTGATATTGAAATAGATGAACATTAAAATGAATAGAATATTCAAGTTTAGTAAAATTTCTGTCGAAAAAATCAGCTAATTTGCTGACGTTAATCACTCCACATTAATAAAAGAGACTGCAAGTTCCTTATTTTTAGGTATAATAAACAGCAATAGCCGATGTTGGTTATATTTTATATATGGGCATTTAAGCTAATCATTTATTAATAGGTACCTTAACCACCATTAACAGTTGTAATATTCCATAAATCATAATCTATTTAGCGCATTTTAATATCGCAATACTCTATAAAAATGTACCACAACGAGTCTATATCCTATTGATTAAAATTTTAACTTATTAAAGAGTAATCATATGAACGCATATCTACTACTTTTGGGGGCAATTATCTGTGAGGTCATTGCAACATCTTCCTTAAAACTATCTAATGGTTTTACCAACTTGTTTTTTTCGATTATCACCATAATCGGTTATAGTGCCTCTTTCTATATTCTATCGCTAGCCTTGAAAACTATACCTGTGGGCATAGCTTATGCAATTTGGTCAGGAATAGGGATTATTATCATCAGTTTAATCGCCTGGATCTTCTTAAAGCAATCATTAGATCTTGCCGCATTAATTGGTATGGGGTTTATTATATTTGGCGTGGTAATTATCAATCTTTTCTCTAATGTTTCTGGGCATTAATAAACAATTAATGACTAAATTTTTATTAAGATAAATTATTTTAGCGTTTATAGAAACAAAAAAACCGGAGATAAACTCCGGTTAAAGTCAGAAGGAAAGTAAGAATATTATTACTTAGTGTCAAAAAAATGGTTAGATTTCGTTAGCATGTTGTTTTAAGTAGCTAGCAACACCATTTGGATTTGCTTGCATACCTTGTTTGCCTTTAGTCCATTGTGCAGGACAAACTTCACCATGTTCCTCATGGAATTGGAAAGCATCAACAATACGTAGCATTTCATCAATGTTACGACCAATTGGTAAATCATTAATGGTTTCGTGACGCACCACACCGGATTTATCGATAAAGAATGAAGCACGAAGCGCAACGCCAGCTTCAGGATGTTCAACACCGTAGTCTTGCATAATGCTATGTTTAATGTCAGCTACGATTGGGAATTTTACTTCACCAATACCGCCTTTATCTTGTGGCGTGTTTCGCCATGCATTATGAACATATTCAGAATCCATAGAGACACCAATTACTTCAACACCACGTTTTTTGAACTCTTCTAAACGATGATCAAATGCAATAATTTCAGATGGACATACAAAAGTAAAATCCATAGGCCAGAAAAATACCACAGCGTATTTACCTTTGATATGCTCAGCTAAATTAAAATTATTCACAATTTCACCAGAACCCAGCACCGCTGCTGAAGTAAAATCTGGTGCTTTACGAGTTACTAATGTCATAAAATGTCTCCTTGTGTAACGAATATTTATATTTTCTATGCGGTGCATTATAGCAATTTATGACAATACGCCAAGTTGTTATCAGCGATTGATTTCATAAGTTTAACCTATGATAAGCAAATTATTATTCGGTTTTAATTATCATTTTATTGGGTTTTCCCTTATTTTTAGTATCTCTGTGACGTTGTTTTACTTTTTTCTTTTTCATCTCTTCTTGTTTTTTAGCTGCGTTTTTTTGTTTAGTTTTTTGCGAAGGTTTCTTTTTAGTCACCGGTTTTGGGGCTTTGGTTTTTGGACGTAGTTCATCAATGGTTCTTAATTTGATTGGTTCACGAATATAACGTTCAATTTTCTGTAATAATTCATTATCGTGAGCTTCAACGAGCATAATGGCTGTACCTTTTTTTCCTGCTCTTGCGGTGCGCCCAATTCGGTGTAAATATACATCGGCTGTTTTAGGTGCATCGAAATTAATGACATGAGTAATATCATCAATATCAATTCCTCTAGCAGCAACATCAGTGGCGACCAGTACATTAACGCTATTATTATTCATTCGTTTAATGGCTTCATTACGTTTGGCTTGCACCATTTCACCCTCTAAATAACAACTATGAATATCAGCTTGATGCAGTAATGATACTAATTCATGCACTCGTTCACGTTTACGCACAAAGACAATGGTTTTTTTAACTTCCTCTTGTTTCAACAAGTGTGTTAATAATGCCACTTTGTGAGTCAAATCATCGGCACGATAATAGAATTGTAAAATCTTTTTTCGTTCTTTTCGCGAAGGATCGGCATTAATTTCAACTGGTTCGTTAAGAATACGATTAGCAAAACTGTGTAAACCTTCACCCTCTAATGTTGCTGAAAACAGTAGGGTTTGTTTTCGCCAGCGAGTTTCAGCCGAAATAGTTTCCACATCCTGAGCAAATCCCATATCTAACATACGATCTGCTTCATCTAAGATTAACATTTCAACAGCACGGCAATCGAAGTTTTCTTCTTTAATGTATTGTAACAAACGGCCGGTTGTTGCAATAACAATATCCTGATTTTTGCTGAAAACTTCGGCGTGATTCATATAAGCAACACCACCGGTAATCGTAGCTATACTTAGGTGAGTTGACTCGGTAAGTAACTTGGCTTGCTCAGCTATTTGCATGGTTAATTCACGAGTAGGGGCTAAAATTAAAACTCTTGGTGGCCCAGGTTTTCGACGTGGAAAATCAAGTAAATGCTGAACGGCTGGAATGAGAAAGGCTAACGTTTTACCGGTACCTGTCGGCGCCGACCCTAAAACATCTTTACCGTCTAAAGCTACTGGAATGGTTTGTGCTTGAATTGCGGTGGGTTCGTGAATGTTTTGCGCTTGTAGGTTTTCAATTAAAATATCATCTAACTGTAAATCAGTGAAAGTTTGCGTTGTCATAGTGCTCTTCTAATCTATCATTTTGCTCCACATTATAACGGCAATCGCTATAACTACAATCTTTATCGACACGCAACTGATTTAGCTTTAAACAAGCATAAAACTGGTTTTGACGACAAACGCGGTAGATAATAAAGCAGCTACTCGCCTATAACCTTATCATAGGTTAGCGATTATGATAGAATTAAACACCTTATAAGATAGCGAATACTATTCACACTTTATCTAAATTGATGATCGAATTAAAAATATGACAGAATCTTTTTCTAACGATAAATATAACCAACAACTAAGCAAAAAAATAACCAATTTAAAAACTATACTATCAGATTTTTCCTTGCCTGAATTAGTGACTTACTCTTCACCAATTAGTCATTATCGAATGCGAGCTGAATTTAGAATTTGGCATAATGGTGATGAGCTTTATCATATTATGTATGATAAAAAAACTAAGCGAAGAGTAAGAATTGATAGTTTTCCTATTGCCGCAAAATTAATTAATAGTGCAATGCAGACCATCTTACCGTTAATTCAATATAACGATATTTTACGTCATCAACTTTTTCAAATCGATTATTTCTCAACGCTTAGTGGACAGTTATTGATCACACTTTTGTATCATAAAAAATTAGATGCGCAGTGGATTAGTGCCGCGGAGAAATTGAAACAACAATTAGCTGAACGAGGTATTAAAGCCAATCTAGTTGGTCGAGCAAGCAATCAAAAAATTGCAGTCGATGTTGATTATGTTGATGAGACTTTATCAATATTCGATAAAACTTTTAGTTATCGACAAGTAGAAAATAGTTTTACTCAGCCTAATGCAGCTATAAATATAAAAATGCTAGAATGGGCTATTTCGGTGACTAAAGGGTCCGAAGGGGATCTACTCGAATTTTATTGTGGCAATGGTAATTTTTCGATCGCCTTAGCACAAAATTTTCGTAAGGTGTTAGCGACCGAGATTGCCAAAGCTTCGGTCTATTCAGCGCAACATAATATCAAAATCAATAATATTGATAACCTGATTATTGTGCGATTATCTGCTGAAGAGTTTAGTAGTGCGATTAAAAAAGAGCGAGAATTTAATCGATTAAAAGGGATTAATTTGGATGATTATCATTGTCAAACGGTGTTAGTTGATCCTCCTCGAGCGGGGTTGGATGATAAAACGATTAATATTATTCAAAGTTATCAGAGAATTGTCTACATCTCATGTAATCCTTACACGCTAAAAGATAATTTACAACAACTGACTAAAACGCATCATATCGAACATTTTGCGATGTTTGACCAGTTTCCTTATACAGAGCATGTTGAAACAGGTATTGTTCTTCGTAAAAAATAACATCAATAATATCCAACAAAGGTTAATTTTGCTACAATAAGAATAGCTTTACGCTTAATTAACCGTTTTATTCTAATTATTGCATATCAAGTAGTTTAAAAAGCAAAAAAAAACCCTAGATAAACTAGGGCTGCATTAAATTGCAAGGAATGGATGAAAGGAAATAAAACAATGAAACAATACTGTCTAGCCTCATGAATCATTGTGGCGTTACTATAGCAAACCCAAACCGACTAATTAATGACTGGAGAATTACAAAATAGTCATTGATCTGTCATGATGTCATTTGACTTCCTAAGATATCCTATTACTACATTATGCAATTTCGATAACCTGATAAAATATTAAGGAATATTCAATATGAAATTGTTAGTTGTTGAAGATGAACAAAAAACTGGTGAATATCTTCGTCAAGGTTTAGTTGAATCAGGATTTATTGTAGATCTTACCGATAATGGTCTCGATGGTTATCATCGAGCAATGACGGAAGATTATGATTTAATTATTCTAGATGTCATGCTACCTGATATTGTGGGTTGGAAGATTGTCCAGTCGTTACGTGAGGCTGGCAAAGATACTCAGATTATTCTGCTAACTGCAATGGGCAGTGTTGAAGATAAGGTCAAAGGGCTCAATTTAGGCGCTGATGATTATTTAGTCAAACCTTTTTCTTTTGCAGAATTATTAGCAAGAATTAAGTCGTTATTAAGACGCAATGTCCCACAAGTTAATAATTATCAATTAAGCATTGCTGATTTAGTTATGGATCTCCCAAAGCGAACGGTAACGCGAGGTGATAAAAGAATTGATTTAACCAATAAAGAATTTTTATTGCTCGAATATTTTTTACGTTATCCCGGTGAAGTGTTACCAAGATCACTTATTGCTTCACAAGTATGGGATATGAATTTTGACAGCGATACCAACGTCATTGATGTGGCAATTAGGCGATTGAGGAACAAGATTGATGCCGATTTTGAACCGAAATTAATTCATACCGTGCGTGGAATGGGATATAAATTAGATGTATTGGATGAAGAAAACTAACTTCATATCGTTTCGTATACCACTTATTGTATGCCTACTGACTTGTGGGCTACTTTATTGTTTTAGCTATCTTATTGAACATACTTTTGAAAAAATTTCTATTCAACAAAATGTCACAGAACTTAATTCTGTAATTACCTCAATTGAACGTGAGCTCATTTATTATTCACCTGATGAAAATCGTGATGAATTCTTTCAAAATCTTCTCCTGATTTTAACTGGTCACCATCATCTATTTGTTTATATTATTGATGATGCAGGAAAAATAGTGTATCGCACCCGTGGCCCTAATTTATCTATTGCTTTATCGCAACAAGATTTTGAACGATTAATTAGCCAAAACAGTACGGCAATTTGGAATATAGATAAGTCATCTTACCGTATTGGTGCATCAAGAGTTATGTTGGATGGCGGGCGACAATATACAACGATTGTTGCTGTTGGACGCGATTTACAACTTGATTTTATCAATAGGTTGAGAAATGGATTAGGTTTACTTATTGCTATTTCTTGTGTGTTAGCCTTAATTGGGTCATTAATTTCCATCTATTACACACAAAAACCGATTAATCGTTTAATTAGAAAAATTGAACGAATTAATATGAAAAGCTTAAATTACCGTATTTCAACGGCATCTGTGCCGGTGAAATATGTGAGCTTAGTTAAAGCTTTTAATAATATGCTTCATCGTATGGAAGATGTTTTTGAGCGACAACGTAATTTTACTGCCGATATTGCTCATGAAATGCGAACTCCGATCACCAATCTAACCACTCAAACCCAAATCGTGTTAAATAATGCTCGTTCTACAGAAGAGTATCGAGAAATCCTCTACTCTAATTTAGAAGAGTATGAAAAAATGTCGCAGATGATATCAGATATGCTTTTTTTAGCTCAGGCAGATAATCATCAATTGGTACCACATCTTATCGATATTGATTTGTATTCAATGATTAGTTTGATGTGTGAATATTTCGAACCTTTGGCTGATGAGAAAAATATTACCTTTGAGCTTGAAGGTAATTGTTCCCATATTCAGGGGGATAAAATGATGTTAGGGCGGGCAATAAGCAATATAATCTCCAATGCGATTCGCTACACATCGGAAAATCAGACAATTAAAATTAATTTGAGTCAGCTAAGCCTCAAAAAAGTTCAGATTGTTATCGCCAATCCCGGTAAAAAGATTGAAAGTCGTCATTTACCTCATCTTTTTGACCGTTTTTATCGAGTTGATCAATCTCGTCACCGAAATAGTAAAGATAGTTCAGGAACAGGAATTGGTTTGGCTATTGTAAAATCGATTATCGACACCCACAAAGGTCATATTTATGTTGAATCGGATGATCTCTCAACTCGATTTATTATTAAACTTCCGACGGTTATTTCACGTCATAATCACTGATTAACAGATTAGCTGCCGCATAGGCAGCTTTTTCGCGTAAATCCTGTGGTACTTGTTGATTTTCAACTATTTCATTTAGAACTGTCATTACCGCGCCCAACGCATCTTCAATATAACCTAAATCATTACTACCAATTTGCGCATATCGTTCACGTATGAGCTCATTATATTTGTTCATTTTTCTATCCTATTTATTAAAACTTCTATGCTATTTTAGATAAAATCAGTTAATTGTTGGTAAACTTCATTGGCTGAGATTGATTGCATTGTTTTATCTGTTGAAATAATGCTATGCTGGTTTTTACCATATCCACCAATTAGTTTTGGATCAGTTTTTCCAAATAAAGTTATATTTGGTCGATCTAACGCGGCAGTTAAATGGCTCAATCCGGTATCTACAGAGACGACAGCCTTAGAACCAGCAATAATTGTGGCGATCTCGTTAAGAGAGAGTTTAGGTAATACTTCAACATGATTAAATCCTTGTGCTAAACGCAAAGCGCGCGCTTGCTCATGAGGTGCCCCCCAAGGAAGTTTAATCTTGAGTCCTGTCGGTTCGATTAATTCAATTAACTCTCGCCATGCTGCTTCTGTCCAATGCTTTTCTTCTCGCGTGGTAGCATGAAGAAAAACTAAATATTGTTGATTATCAGCCGGTAATTCCGATAAAAAGTGACGAGCAATAGCATAATCACCGATTGAATCTGGTTGGATGTAGTTAAGGCTTTTGGCAAATAACAGACGAACACGTTCAATGGCATGCATCTGTTTAGGTACATGGTGTTTGACATCATAAAACCAACTAGCAATTGGTTCTTTAATACTTTGCCGATCTAAGCCATGTTTAATGCCTCGAGCTTTACGAGTAATTAAAAATGCACTTTTAATTAAACCTTGGGCATCAATAATACAATCATACTGTTGCCGTTTTAAATGAGCAATAAATTGCTGACGTTCTTGGCGAATAGCTTTAGCAAACCAGTTTTTCCGCCAACGTCTTATGGCAACAGGAATAACCTCATCTACTGCAAAGTGCCAAGAGGGGATCTGTGAGAAGTTTTCCTCAACCACCCAATCAAAAGTAATATCAGGTATGCAGTTAGCTGCATCAGTTAAAGCAGGTAAAGTATGCAATACATCACCCATAGATGAAGTTTTAACAATTAATACGCGCATAATTAACGGCTCTTTTCGCAGCGAACAATAAGTTTCATTAATGTTTCAAATACTAAATCTGGTTTTATATCAATAAGGCTTTGATGATATCCTTGTTCTGCATCACCTTTACGAACGCGATGATAGCCAGTGATTAAACGGATCACTTCAGCTTTATCGGATAGTGGCGGGGTAAAATCAGGACTACTTGGCCCATAAAGTGCCACTAAAGGTTTATCAAGCGCTGCTGCAACATGCATTAACCCAGAATCATTTGTGACTATGGCTTTACATGCTGAAATCACATTGATTGCTTGCTCTAATTTTGTTTGACCGGCCAGATTGATACATTGATCACCATGTACCATTTTGGCAATAATTTGTTCGCCAACCGGCTTATCTTTTTCTGAACCAAAGATAATAATTTTAGCATGCTGTTTTACGATTAAATCAGCTAACGCGGCATAGTGATAATCAGGCCAACGTTTGGCTGGACCAAATTCAGCACCAGGACAGAAGCCGATTAAAGGCACGTCACTAGGAATATTGAAAGTTGCTAATGTTTGATCTAATTCATCTTTTTCGACACTAAGTTTTGGCCACAAAATTGGTTGAGGTAGATCTTTAGCCGAATGAATATCTTGTTTTGGATAGGCGAGAGCGACATAGCGTTCTACCATTAATGGAAAAGCTTGTTTATCGAGCTGTCGTAAATCATTCAATAAACCATAACGCATTTCACCTTTCCAACCAGTGCGTTTAGGAATTTTGGCAAAGAAGGGTACAAGGGCGGATTTAAATGAATTGGGTAAAATGATTGCTTGATCGTATTGATTGTTACGTAACTCTTTGCCGAGTTGATAACGTTTAGCTAATGCAAACTCTCCATGACTAATTGGCATAGCGATCGATTGATTAACTTCGGGCATTTTACTTAATAAAGCACGGCACCATGCAGGTGCCATTACATCAATTTCCATGGTTGGTTGTAAATGTTTTAAGGTGCGATATAAGCTTTGTGACATCATCATGTCCCCCACCCAAGATGGACCAATAATCAGCGTTTTCATTGAAGCTCCTCTTATTGCTCGTTAAGCCATTTCATATATTCGGTTGTACCTTGAGCAACAGTTTTAAATTCAATTGGACATCCTGTTTTTCTAAAGTTAGTTAAATCTGCTTGAGTAAAGCTTTGGTATCGTCCTTTAAGGTTATCTGGGAACGGAATATAATCTATTTCTCCTTTTCTATGATAATTAACTACAGCATCAGCTACGGCTTGGAATGATTCTGCTCGACCAGTGCCACAGTTGAAAATACCGGAAATTTTATTTTCCCAGAACCATAAATTTACATCAACAACGTCACTTACATAAATAAAATCGCGTTTAAAGTTATCACTACCTACAAATAGTTTCGGTTTTTCACCTTTGGTAATTTGTTCATTTAAATGGAAAGCAACGCTTGCCATGCTACCTTTATGTGATTCACGTGGTCCATAGACGTTAAAATAACGGAATCCACAAACTTGTGACTTAGCTTTAGGTAATACTTGTCTAACATATTGGTCAAACAAAAATTTAGAATAACCATAAACATTCAATGGTTTTTCATAAGCGCGATCTTCAATGAAATTATCACTGCGGCCACCATAAGTAGCAGCCGAAGATGCATATAAAAATGGTATATCAAGATCTAAACAGCAATCTAACAAGTCTTTTGAATATTGATAGTTGTTTTCCATCATAAATTTGCCATCCCATTCGGTGGTCGATGAGCAAGCTCCTTGATGAAAAATAACATCAATATCCATATCTTCACCTGCTATAATTAATGAGATAAATTCGTCTTTATCCATATAATCAGCGATATCTAAATCAACTAAATTACTAAATTTAGTGCCGTCAGTTAAATCATCCACCACTAAAATATTTTTGTGTCCAAGATTATTTAAACCTTTGACGATATTACTTCCAATAAAACCAGCACCACCAGTAACAACGATCATAATCACAACCTTTAACTAATAAAATTAATGACACTATAATAGCGATTTATTAGCAAATTTTCGAGTGCTCTTTTAGTTATCTTAATGTTGTTTGTTGTTACTCGATGATCATAATATTTAATTTAGTGATATATATCTGTTATATGAATCATGCCAATAAATTGTTTTTTATTATCAATCACAGGTAAAACGGTTATTGGTCTAGGTTTATGTTGTTCCATTTTATGTATAGCTTCTGATACATATTGGCTATCTTTAATGGTTATTGGTGTAGTCACCATTAATTCTGAAACTTGAATATCTAATAGATTAGTCTGATGTTGTAATTGTCTACGAATATCCCCATCTGTAATGATGCCAAGTAATACATTGTTGTTATCAACTATGGCAACAGCACCTATCCCCGAATTCGTCATTGCGAAAATAGCGTCAGAAACAGATTTTTCTGCGGTAATAGCAACCTTTCTATTATGCTTTTCAACTAACTGTTGCACTGTCATTAAACGTATTTGGCCTAGATTTCCGCCTGGATGATAAAAAGCAAAATTTTGTGAGCTGAATTTCTTTGCATGCATCACTGAAATTGCCAGTGCATCACTTAAGGCTAATTCTACAGTTGTACTTGTTGTTGGTGCTAAATTGAGAGGGCATGCTTCTTGGGTTACATGGGCACCTAAATTATAGGTTGCAAAGCGAGCTAGAGTTGATAAAGGATTACCACAAATGGAGATTAATGGAATATTAATTTGTTTTATGGTCGGTAAAATATTAATAATTTCGGCTGTTTCTCCACTGTTTGAGAGGGCAATAATAGTGTCATCTTTGGTAATGCAACCTAAGTCTCCATGAATAGCTTCTGCTGGGTGCAAATAAAAAGACGGAGTACCGGTACTCATAAATGTAGCGGAAAGTTTACGAGCAATATAACCAGGTTTTCCCATTCCAGTCACGATGACTCTACCTTTTGTATGCAAAATTAATTCTACTGCATGGAAAAAAGTTTCATTAATCGAGTTAATAATTTTTTCTATTGCGGCAGCCTCTTGTTTTAGAACTTGTTTGGCTAGTTGTAACGTTTCATTTTTGCATACTTGAAAACCTTCTGATTTTGTTGCCATATCCAAATTATCCTTATTTATAAATTAAATTAACTCTGATGAAGCTTGCATTAGTAGATATAGAAATTGTATGCATAAAACTGAAGATAATTTTATTGATTCACAAAAAACTAACTAAGAAAAAGTGAAAGTTTGATTCAGATCACATTTGTTAAACCCGGTTGTGAAAGTGTTAAAAGATTAACATTTTGTTGATTATTTTATTACTACAATGACGCCAACTTAATTGGGAAACTCGCTATGAAACAAGAACTACCAAGATATAAAAGAATTTTAGAGTACTTAGATGAATATGATGTTGCCAACATCAATTTACTATCTAATTTATTTTCCGTTTCTCATATGAGCATCAGACGGGACTTAAAACTTTTACAAGAAAAAGGATTAATAAAAGTATCGTATGGAGGTGAAATAAAAAGAAGTTTTTTAAATGGTACCCCCCTTTATAACATCAAACAAAATCGATTTTCTGAAGGGAAGAAAAGAGTAGGGAAAATAGCGGTAAGTTTATTACAACCAGGGATGGTAATTTTTATTGATGCAGGAACGACGATGCGTGAATTTGCCTTGAATATCAATGTTCCAATTACAGTAATTACTTTAGATTTACATGTGGCCTTGGAGTTATCTTCTCGGCCAGAGGTGAATACGATTATTTGTCCTGGTGAAATACAAACTACAAATGCCTCAGCTTATAACACTCAAGCCATGAAGTATCTTTCAGAACAGGTTATTGATTTAGCTTTTATTGGCGCAGATGGTTTTAATCTAGAAGATGGTGCATTGACTACAACACAGATTAAAGCTGATTGTAAATGGATGGCATTATCCAGATCTATTCAATCCGTCCTTTTGGTTGATAGCAGTAAATTGGGGCTTAGATGTCGTTTTAAAATCTGTGATTTAAATCGATTTAATTATCTTATAACTGAAAAGCAATTTCCTAGTAATTTTGAAAAACAATTAATAAAACAGGACATTAAATATATTTATTAACTGATGTAACTAATAGTTAGTTAATTTTGGTAGATGTATAAAAAGTTCATTTAGTGAGCTTAATTTTTGAGAGGAAGCAAAAATATGAAAGTTGCCGTTGTAGCTGATGATTTGACAGGTGCTAATGCCACCTGTGCTTTATTAAGCAAAAAAGGGTTTAATGCAATTACATGTTTGGAAAAATTCAATGAAGATCTTTCCAGATTTGATGTGATTTCATTTGCAACTGATTCACGTTCAATACCTTATAAAGAGGCATATTCACGGGTTGTCGATTGCATAAGCCAGTTTAGCAAATACCAACCTTTAATTAGCAAACGTATAGACTCAACGTTGCGAGGCAATCTAGGAGCAGAAGTTGATGCGGTTATAGACAATGATCCTAATCTAATGGCTTTAGTTGTGCCTGTGTATCCATCAAGTGATCGAATCTGTGTTGGTGGATCTTTATTAGTTAATGGTATCCCATTACAAAATACAGCTATGCGTAATGATCCTAAAAATCCGATGACGGAGTCTTCAATTTTAGAATTATTTCGTTGTCAATCACGCTATCCAGTCTCACATGTTGCTCTCAAGGATGTTTTAGAGGGTAAAGATAGAATTGAACGACGTTTAAAACAAATATATCAACAAGGTGGTCGTATTGTCATCTTTGATGCTACTACAGACACGGACATTAGTGTGATAGCGCAAGCAGCAAATAATGTTAATTTGCCTGTTTTTTGTGTTGATCCGGGGCCTTTTACTGCCCAATTTGCCGATCTGCGTTATTCATCAGAACGAAAGATGGCCAACAAAGTGTTTGTCGCAATAGGTAGTGTGTCTGATCTTACTCAAAGACAAATAAGGAAATTGAAATATGACCGAAAAGTTTGGTTAGAAACGATATTGGTTGATGAATTGATAGAAATTTCTAAAGACATCAAGAAAGCTAAACCAATTGTAGATAAATTACTGAAAAAAGTTGAGCAATTTGATGTGATCGGCATTGATACCGTTGAAATGCCCGAGCATGTTTGTGATTTAGCTAAGTTAGCAGCTAACAATAATATGAGTATGAGTGAAATTAGTAATACCTTGAATCAAGCTATTGCCGAAATAACAGCTCAAGTTTTATTCCATCCTGAATCTATTATTAGAGGTATTTATACCAGTGGTGGGGATGTCACGGTAAATGTTGTAAATCGATTAGGAAGTAGTGGTTTCTTACTTAAAGATGAAGTTGAACCATTAACGGTTTATGGACACCTTGTCGGTGGGAAATGTGATGGTTATTCGATAGTAACGAAAGGTGGATTTGTCGGTAACGATAATACGTTAGTCCATTGTATCGATTATTTGAGTACCAAGATTTCATCACATGAAAGCTTGAAGCATTAATACCTTATAACTAGTTCAACTTAGATAAAACAACCTAAGTTGAGCAAATTTTGAGTAATTTTAAAGGAGTAATAAATGAAACGTCGTTGTTTAATCGGAGTCCCTATGGGAGATCCTGCTGGTATAGGTCCTGAAATTGTCGTGAAAAGTATTGCAGCACCAGAAACCTATGAATATGGATGTGTACTGGTAACTGGCGATAAAAAGGTGTTAGCTGATGCGTGTAAGTTTTCAAAAGTAAACTTACAAATTAATGAAATTACCGATCTAACTCAAATACAAGATAAACCTAATGTATTAAATCTTATTCAGTGTGGCGAATTAAATTATGAAACGTTTAAAATTGGCCAAATTGAAGGACAATGTGGTCAAGCGGCATTCAATTATATTAAAGTTATCACTGAGCTTGCTATGGAAAAAAAACTTGATGCCATTGCAACAACACCTATCAATAAAGAATCCCTTAAAGCTGGTAATGTTAACTATATTGGTCATACCGAGATATTAGCAGATCTTACTGGTAGTCAAGACCCACTTACTATGTTTCAAGTTCGAGATTTAAGAGTGTTTTTCTTAACTCGTCATTTAGCATTGGTTAAAGCCATTGAATCATTAACACCAGAAAGAGTCTGTGATTATGCTATTCGTTGTAACGATGCATTGGTTAAATTAGGGATCAATAAACCGAGAATGACGGTTGCCGGCATCAATCCACATTGCGGAGAACATGGTCTTTTTGGTCATGAGGATGATGATGTCTTATTACCCGGTATTGAAATGGCTCGTAAACAAGGGATTGATATTAATGGCCCTAAACCAGCTGATAGTGTTTTCCATTTTGCTATGGGTGGTGGCTATGATGCTGTTTTATCTCCGTATCATGACCAAGGTCATATTGCAACGAAAATGGTTGATTTTCATCGTACCATTTCTATCACTAATGGAATGCCGATTCTTCGTACATCTGTTGACCATGGAACAGCAAATGATATTGCCGGAAAAGGAATCGCTAATCCAGTGAGTTTGATTGAGGCTATACGTTTAGCTGCGCTATACGCACCGAATTTCAAACGTTAATAAGTAGCTATTATTACTTATAACAATTTATTTTTCGGTAATGATTATGTCATTATCGAAGGAGGGTTTGCATATGTCTAAAAAAGAAAATAATAATAAATCACTTTATCCTTATGTCTTATTAAATGGCATTATTTTAGTGGTTGTCGGATTAATTGTTTTTTATCTAGGAAGTTTACATAGTATTGAGAAGAGCAGCTGGCGAATGGTTGCCGGCTTACTCGTTGCAATTACTTTGTTACTATTTATGATTTTAAAGACAAGAATTCAGGCATTTCCTGCATTGATTATATCCGCTTTAATTACTGGCTCACTGGGTGGTATGCCTGGTGAATTTATGATCGCAACGATTAGTAAAGGCTTTGGTAATACGCTCGGTAACATAGGGATCGTTATTGGTTTTGGCGTTATGATGGGGTCAGTTTTGCAGATGAGTGGTGCAGCACAAAAAATGGCTCAAGTTTTTATTAACCTTTTAGGAAAAGGCAGGGAAGAGTTAGCATTAGTCATTATCGGTTTATTAGTGAGTTTAGCTGTATTTTGTGATTCAGCATTTATCGTTCTATTACCATTAGTGAAAGCAATTTCACGTAGTACAGGTAAATCTGTGGTCGGACTTGGTTCAACATTGGCTATGGGGCTTGTTATTAGCCACAGTATGATTCCACCAGCGGTAGGACCATTTGGTGTAGTTTCACAATTTGGTATTGGCCTTGGTGAATATATGCTATGGGCAATGGTTGTTGCTATACCTATTACTATTGCTGGATTTATTTATACTCGCCATGTTGGTCGTAGTATTTATCAAATTCCAACTGAGGATGGTGAGAATTTTACCCGTGAACGTCTAACAGTTACTTCGCAAAATTTAGAAGATGATCAACAATTACCTAGTGCATTAGCATCTTTTGCACCAATTGTAACTCCGATTATTTTGATATTAACCGCTACTTTAGTAAATGAAATGAAATGGGATAGTTCGATTGCTATTATGTTAAAAACAATTGGACACCCAATTGTAGCTGTGGGCATTGGATTATTAATTGCTATCATGGCATTAACTAACTCATTTCCTCGAAAAGATGTTGTGCATCAAATGGAAAATTCAATTCGCTCTGCTGGTATTATACTGCTTGTTATTGGCGGTGGTGGCGCATTAGGAATGGTGTTACGTGACTCAGGAACAGGTCAAATTATTGCTGAATATATTGTTAAAATTGGTGTGCCTGGTATTTTGTTACCATTGACGATTTCAACTTTGATTCGCTTAATTCAAGGTTCTGGTGTCGTTGCCATGATTACCGCAGCGAGTATCACTGCACCAATGATTGGCACCTTAGGTGTAAATCCAATTATGGCCGGGTTAGGGTGCTCAATTGGTTCTTTTATGTTTTCTCACTTCAATGATGCTTATTTTTGGGTAGTTAATCGTTCATTAGGGGTAACAGAAGTTAAAGAACAAATTAAAGTTTGGAGTATTACTTCAACGGTATTATGGGTCGCAGGAACAGTGACATTATTAATTGTTAATGCCATTTTCTTCTAAGAAAATAGGGGTAGTGTAAAGGAATATGCTTCCCCTAATCTTTTCTCTAAATTAGTTATTATTAATTTTTGCGGTAACTAAAATATACCTTGCCAAACTGAGATAGGGTTCAGTTCGGCAATACTGTTTTTCGATTGCTAATAACTCTGCGAAATGTGTTTCTGCTTTTGACTTATTGGTTAAATAGTCGTGAAAAACCCGAATCCCAGTTTTATTGATGATCTCAAAATTTTGTTGGTTTAACCATTGATATACGTGATTTGGATCGCGGGGATAATCAGGTGATAAGGTTTTCTTTTTGCGTTTGGCCAGTCCCGATTGAGTGTAACCAAAATTGCCTAATGTCACGGTTTTGAATAATAGCCCGTGGTAGTTATAAAACATTAAAGATAAATAGCCATCTTGTTTAAGATGTTTCTTTAAAGATTGGATTATTTGGATTGGCTCAGCAACCCATTCTAAAACGGCATGACAGATCACAATATCAAATTGCGTTTTAATAAATTGTTCGAGATCTTGAATAGGGCAATGAATAAAATTTAAGTTTAGATTTTCTTGTGCGGCTTGCTTTTTTGCTAATTCTAGCATTTGCTCGGAAATATCACAAACAGTAATGTTATGACCTAATTTGGCTAGACGGCAGGCCATTTGACCTTGCCCACCACCAGCATCTAAAATAGTTAATGGTTTATTCGTTGGATAGCTAGCTAATATATTTTCTAGCTCTTGCCAAACGATAGCTTCGCGAATCTTGCCTTTGTTTGTGCCATAAATGTTTTTAGCAAACTTATGACTAATATCATCAAAATTACGATCGGTTTTAGTCATAATAATTATTGATTATTTAATTTCGTTATTTCTAAATTAATTTGCGCAATTTTTTCTGACATTTGTTGATGGCATTGTTCCATTAAAGTTCTTGCATCTTCTTTGCCTAAATCTTTTGTCTCAATCGGTGGCAGCATCTCGACAATCATATGACCATTATTAAGGCGATTTAACTTTATATTATTCGTATCTGATACACAGATAGGCACAATAGGTACCCCCGCGGCAATAGCGGCCTTAAATGCTCCGGTTTTAAATGGTAATAAACCTCGCCCACGACTACGAGTACCTTCTGGAAACATCCAAATTGATATTCCACGTCTTTTTATCTCTTTAACGACGAAATTAATCGTATCTCGGGCTTTTGATTTATTGTTACGGTCAATTAAAATATTGCCGGTAAGGTAATAAAGTTGCCCAAAGAAAGGGATTAGCGCTAGGCTTTTTTTGCCAACAGTGACGGTTTTCGGTTGTACAATATCAGCGGCCACAACCATATCATAATTATTTTGGTGATTGGCGATAAATACACAGCTACCTAACTTTTCAATTCCAGGATATTTACGAGTATTAACCTTTACCCCTAATAATGGTTTAAAGAAAAAACTAAAAAGATGGGCAAATCTAGCCACATTTTTGGGATTGCGAGGATTGAATAAGCAAAATATAACCCCTAGTACACAAGTTATAATGCCAATAAATAACACAAAGATTAAACGAAAAAGAAAAACCATAATTTACCTCACAAGTTAACTTGGCGTATTATATACGTAATCTATATGAATATACAGTTTGTTAAATATCGCGTTAAAGGGTGTTTATGCAAGAATCAATTATTATTTGGGATGATGAGCAAATCCCAATTTCTCGCTTTTTTAATGATGTTTATTTTAATACCAATGGTGCAATAGATGAAACTCGTTATGTTTTTATTGAAGGAAATCGTTTATTTGCGCGTTTTTTACAACATCAACAGGAGAGTTTTACTATAGGAGAAACCGGTTTTGGTTCAGGGTTAAGTTTTTTAATTGCTTGGCAGACCTTCAAACAATTTAGGCAGCAAAACCCCAATAGTGTGCTCAAACGATTAAATTTTTTTAGTGTCGAACGATATCCCTTATCAGAACTAGAAATGATAAAAATTCATAACAAAGTGATCAACAGTCATGATTCTTTAAGTTTTCTCGCACAAAAATTACGTGATTATTTACAAGGATCGGTCAATGAGACTTTAGATGATATTAATCTAGTTATTTGCTTTGATGATATCAGACATTTCCCAGACTTTTTACAACGACAAAATAGCTTAATTGATGTTTGGTTTTTTGACGGTTTTTCACCAGCAAAAAATCCAGATATGTGGTCAGCATCCCTATTTAAACAGTGTTATAACTTAACTAATAAAGACGGAACTTTTGCTACGTTTACCGCGGCAGGTTTTGTTCGTCGTAATTTAATTAGTGCTGGTTTTAAGGTGGAAAAGCGTAAAGGATTTGGGATCAAGCGAGAGATGCTCATAGGCGGTAAATCTTAATTTAGTCCGCCAATTTTGGCGAACTAAATCGAAGAGCAAAAATTAGTTGAACTCAAATTGATAAATAAAATCTAATGTTTGAGCTAAGCCGGAAGCGGCTTCCACATAGAAATTTGGTAATAATCTATATCGCAAGGTAAAAGTTGCTAATGAGTCGAAAATGCCGACCCCATATTTTAATTGTAAATGAGGTAAGATATAACCGCTCACGACTACTTTTGAATTATTGCCGGCACCTTGGGTATCTAACGTAAGGTTTTTGACGCCAAAAGCATTACCGATATCTCCAATGTATTTCCCGGTTTTTGCTGTTCCGATACCGACTAAAAAGGCGGTCATCATATCATTATCACTCTGATCGGTATTATCCAACCCTTGTCCACGGATCAAATAAGAGAGTGCTTCTTGCTGTGACATGGCTGGATCAGAGAAAATTTCAATTTTAGGATCTTGTGTTGATCCTTTGACGCGAATGCCGGCTGTAATATTATTATTATCCATTGAGTCAGGGTTTCTTATTGCTTCTATATCTAAGATGGCTTGGTCAGTCGGCCCGGAAAAAGTGACTACGCCTTTTTTAATGACTAAGTCCTGGCCATAAGCATGGAAGCGACCGTTTGGAATTAGAATTTCACCATGTAAATCTAATCCTTTATTGGTTTGGGTGGCGATTAATTTTCCTTTTAATGATGCGGTTAAACCAAATGCATCAACTGTGACCTTATCGCCAATATTGATTTCAATATGGCTATTAATCTTCATACCAAATTTTTGTGGTTGAATTTGTTTATAGTTCTTATCCAACATTACTTCATCAGACGACACGTCCACACTTGAAGCCGGCAGTGAATCCACAGTAATTTTTCCTTTTGGAATCGATACCTTACCCAGTAGGGTTAATTCATCTTGGGTTGCTTCAATCTTAATATCAGGAATGACTGACATGCTAATCATAGGTGGGACAGTAACTTCCATCGCAGCCCCATTTACATAGATATTAGCTTGCCATTTTTCAAAGTTATTCCAACTCGCTTGGCCATTAATATTGATATTTCCTGATTTAGTCGCTAATACGCCTTTTAAAGTTGATGATTTACCATTAAATTTAATATCGACCATAGCAGATTTAATATCAATTGGCAGTTGATAAGTTTTAATATCACTATGCCTTAAATTAATACCGCCATTTAAGATTGGGTCCATTAATGAACCAGAAAAATTTACATTGCCATTAATGGCGCCCTTGGCATATTCATCTTTACTGAGTAATGGATTAACAATGGCTAATGCTAAGTTATCAATGTTTAATTGACCGCTTAACACTTTGGTCGCGGTTGGATCTTTAACTAATAAATTACCAGTTATTTTTCCTAACTTATTTAAACTAAAATGCCAATCTAATTTAGCTTGTTGCTCATTAAATTCTGCATTGATATTAAACAAATTAAAAGGAATTGGTAAAGCTTGATTGGTGATCATCTGTTTAACAAAAACTTTATTGCTGGTTATATTAGCTTTAATGTTAGGAATTTTGCTGTTGTCATTAAGTTTAATATCAGCTTTGCCATTGATAAAACCATCAATTTTAGTTTCGCCATCATTGGGGATCGGTAGCTTAGCTAGATCAATATCTTTTAAACTAATTGAAGTCTCGTTATTTGGTGCAACAGCGAATGTTTCGTCTAAACAGATACTTGAATTATTACTACGCCAACAATGGGCACCAATAGTTGGTATCTGATTAACGATATTATAAGTGAGACTTATCGGTTTTGCTAACTGCCAATGACTATCATCACCTAGTGTTAATAAGGCATGTGGTATACTCGCTGTCCATTTAGTATGTTGTTTATCAAGTTCTCCGATTAAGGAGGTTGTCATGGAAACGGGACTACCATTAAAATTGATGGATAAATTGTGATGCGCTTCATTACCAGAAAGTTCAATATTAGCGTTTTTGACACTTTGAGTTGCAATATTAATATTTTGAGCAACTAATTTTAATTGACCACCGAGTTGATTGTTGTACTGAACTTTACCCGAAAAGTTAGCCTTGGCTACGGCAACATCTTCATAACTTAAGCCATTTATATTTAAATTGGTATCAATAACCGGTGCAGCGCTATTTCCTGTCATTTTTATATTACCGACGACATCACCATTGAGGTTATCAAGCAATAACGATAACGCGCTTAAATTTAGTTGGGCATTTAAATTGCCTTTATTGGTAGAACCATTGATATTAATTTGGTTTTTACCCCAAATCATAGCCAAATTGTTAGCTGATATTACATGGTTAGAATCGACAAATAGATTGCCATTTGCTGAAAAGTTAGCCTGCTTAATATTGCCAGTTAATTGCATGTCAGGAATATTCAATTGCCATGACTGGCCATCAGTGGAACCAGTGGTTTTTAATTGACCTGTTAAACGTATAGGATAGCTTGGCAACTCTTTGGTGAGATCAACATTATTGAGTTTAACACTCGTATCCCATTTGAGTGCTTTTTGCCAATCCAACTGCCCAGAGATATTAATATCACCTAGAGGGAATTTGATATTAGCATATTCAAAAGATGCAGATTGGTTAGTTCCATTGCCAACCATATTGAGAGTGGTCTCTGGCAAACCTTCACCTTTAACAGTCCCTTTGGCTAACACATTGTATTTTTCAACATTGCCATCTAAAGTGAAATCAAAATTGTCTAATTGATATTGTGGTTTTCCTTCAATTGGCCATTGAATATGTTTTCCATCCACTTTTGTCATCAATGGTAAATATTTTTCAATAAAATTAATTTGCCCTTCAACAGTAATCTGATTTAATCCGCTAAGATTGGTATAAGTGAATAATTGGCCTAATAATTTTCCCGAAAACTGTCCGTTAAGATGATTATTGTCGCTATCCGCTTTGATTAAAGCGAAAATTGGCCAATCATCGCCTAAAATTATCTGTCCAGATACTGAAGCATGGGCATTGAAATATGGCGTTATGGCATCAGTTTCGACTTGTTTTACAATTATATGATTATTAATCATATTCGTTTTAATATTAACTTGATTAAAACGATAATCTTGTCCACCAATATGCAGTAACCAATTGTTACCAGTCAAACTGCTGACATCAATATCTAATGGAATACTAACTTGCGGAAGTGATTTAATTAAGGGTTGATTAAGTAATTGATTAATCTTTTTATTTATCGGAACTTCATCGTTAGAAGTATTAGGTTTATTGGTATTAGCTTCAGTATCGGCAAATATTGCCTTCAGATCCATGGCAACTGAAGGATAGACATAAATCTTTTCATTTACCCATCTGGCTTTTCCGCTAAAGTCTGACATACCAAACTGCATATCATTCACTTTAACTGTGACATTAGTAATATGAGTTTCCTGAAGATCGATCGGCAGAGGGGTTTTAATCGTTGTTCTTTCCTCTGAAATTGGTTCATCAGGTGAAGATTTAGATTGTTCGGTATTAACGTTAACGCTCACACCATCGGCGTCAAATTTATCGACACAAATTTTGGTTTGGATCAAACATAAACCAGATAATTTTAATTTGGCATCTTTTATCTGAACATTGACACCGGGTAATTCAAGCGAAAGTCCTCGAATGTGTAAGTTATGAAAGGTACCGGTTACTTGTTCTATTTTTAGTTCGGGTAAAAATTTATTGAGTACATACGTTGTTAGCTTGACACCTAAACTGGTGTAGATCATTAAAATAATAAATGTGATAAGAAAAACAAAAATAGATAACACAGCAATGCTACGTTTTTTCCATTTTCGTATTCGCTTAATTTTTTCAGCCTTTTTTACACTATTTGGATTTTTTGCCATATTATAATTCGCTTCCCAAACCAATATATAGATGTATAGAGCCTTTATCTTTTCGGTTAAGAGGTGTGGCTAAATCAAACTTAATTGGACCAACCGGTGAAGCCCATCGAATACCTATGCCTGTGCCGGTATAAAATTTGGTGTTATCGACTTTATCTATCGCTTCCCCCGTATCAATAAATGCTGCTCCCCACCAAGAACCAGTGACATTATATTGATATTCAGCTGAACCAGTTATCAGTTTTGATGCCCCTTTTAGTTTGCCTTTTTTATCTTTTGGCGATATAGATTGGTAGCTATATCCTCGAATACTACGATCACCACCGGCAAAAAATCTAAAAGAGGGGGGAACCCGATCAAAGTTACTTGCTTGAATAATGCCAAAAGCACCTCGAGCTATAAAACGATGTGAATATTTAATTGAGCGAATCCAAGTTTGTTGAGTTTGAAAACGCACTAAATTAATATCTGATCCTATTGCACGAGTGGCACCTTCAACCGAATAACGTTGAGAATCCCCCCACATAGGTAATAAATTACCATCATTACGAATACGGGAAATACTAAGTGAAGGATAATATAAAAAAGTTTTGAAACTGGCATCACCTTGTGTAAAGTCATCGCGTAATAAATTAAAACCTAACGCGGTTTGCCAACCTTCAAAGTTATCCCAATTACGAAGCACACCTAAAGTATAGGATCGTGAATCAGTATCGTTATTATCGATTTTTTTATAACCGCTTTGGATGGTGTAATATTGTTCAATAGGGGCTTTTTTTAAGGGTATTTTATAACTCATGGTAATAATTTGTTCCGGCGATGAGAGCGACAGACTACTTTGAAAACTCTGGCCGCGACTATTAATCCAAGGTTTACTCCAGCCAATTTTACCATGCACCCCATTATCGGTAGAAAACCCCAAACCTAAGTCCATTGCATTTTTTTTGCGAGGGGTGGTCACCACTTCGATTGGTAATGCTTTGTCTTCGGTAAGATGAGGAAAATCTGGGGTAACTACAACAGAATTAAACCAGTTAGTTGAACTCAGACGACGATTTAATAGTGATAAATCATCAGCCGAATATTCATCCCCCTCTTTAAACGGCACAATATTTTGCAGATAATCTTTACGAATTTTTACATTCGGAAATTTAACTATACTAAATTTATAACGCTTACCGGTATTGAAGTCTATATTCCAAAAAGCTTGATGTACAAATTGAGCAACGGCTAATTGATGTAAAGGCATATCTGCATCAAAATATCCTTTTTTTAAGGATATATTTTCTAATCCTTTTTTAAAGTTCTCATAAATGCCATGATTTAAAATATCGCCAATTTTGGGTAACTGAGTGGTTAGTAATTCTTGAAAATCTTTATCTTGTTCACCTTCCCCATTGAGATTAATATTTAATTCTTTAATTCTAACGGGTTCACCTGGTAATACGGTTACGACTAACACTTTTGGATCTTTTTCATCATATTCAAAAGTAGGGGAATAATAACCTAATGCACGAAGTGCTTTTCCGGTTTCACTTTCAAAATAACGTTTGAAGTTTGGCGAAGTATTAATTTTATCTGGCGTAATCAAAGAAAGACGAGCGTCAACATTTTCAGCAAGTTCGCCTGACAATCCTTTAATGGATAACTTCATTTCTGCATAAGTTGATGCTGTTGTTACCATTAGAAGTAAGCATAATGAATGCGAAAATCGTGACACATACACCTCGATAATTTTTTAGAAATTGTTATGGGAGCGGTTATAGGTTTGTTATTGTTTGTAAATCTAACATATCTGCTCTTTTACCGTCTATGATACACTCTGTAAAATAACGTTAATTCTCATCGAATATTATTTTCGAGGAGGGAACTTTACCATCCATTGTTTTAGATTTTCTAGTATCGCTATTAAGTTAGATTTAGTTAACTCAAAAACGATTGTCCAATCATCGTGTAATTCATAGAGATCATCAAAACAAAAATCCGGTTTAAGTTCACAACTAAGTTTAATCGAAATTGTAACTTTTTGGTTTTTGTTAGCAATAAAAGCAAGTGAAAAGCAAGGCTCAGTAAACCATAACTCAGCATGACTGGGTAATCGGCTTTTCGATAAATCATCAAACCAATTATATAGTCTTTGTAAATCAGCGATCTCTAAAGCCGGATCGGTTTTTTCAAACCGATTACTATTTTGTTGAACGATGACTTTTAGCAAACACCAGTTATCTTTACAGTCAGGGAACTCATAACCGACGATAGCAAATTGTAAATTTACTGTATTAGTAATATCTGTTAACTCGATCATTTATTCGTCCTTACTCGCCATATGTTTTAAATTTATCAATAATCCTTTACTTAAGATTCAAGTAAAGTTACATGACCAATATAAGGTAAGTGACGATAGTGCTGCGCATAGTCAATACCATAACCTACTACAAACTCATCAGGAATTGAAAACCCAATATATTTTACGGGTACAGCTACTTCACGACGCGATGGCTTATCTAATAATGTACAAATTTCAATACTACGTGGATGACGCAATTTTAATATTGCCATCACTTTACTTAGTGTATTTCCGGTATCAATAATATCTTCGACAATTAATACATCTTTATCACGAATATCTTCATCTAAATCTTTTAATATCTTGACATCTCGATTGCTTACCACTGCATTACCATAACTTGATGCTGTCATAAAATCGACTTCGTGACCGACGGTAATAGAACGGCTTAGATCAGCCATAAAGATAAAGGAACCTCTTAACAAACCAACTAAAATAAGTTCATTTTGACTATCTGCATAATCTTGACTAATTTGTTGACCCAATGCCTTAATTCGGGTTTGGATATCCTCCGCCGATATCATGGTTTCTAATGTGTGCTTTTTCATTAATAATGCTCAATGTACTTTTTAAAAAACAAAGTGAGATTTTAGCAATTTTCATAATTAAAAAAAATAACTAAACTAAAACTTTATCAAATAATTAAGAAATGATTTAAAGAAGTTGTGTTTAAATATGAAATTAATCTTCAATAGCGTTAAGGATTGATTGTTTGTGTTGTTTTTTTTGTTGCCGACGCTTTTGAAAAAAATTGCTTAACATTGAACTACACTCATCAGACAAAATACCACCGGTGATTTGCGCAAAATGGTTAATCCCTGTTCTGGAAAGAATATCAATATAAGAACCTGCGGCACCAGTTTTATAATCTCTAGCACCATAGACAACACGTTGTATACGACTATGAATGATCGCCCCAGCACACATAATACAAGGTTCAAGGGTAACATACAAAGTTGTATTTACTAATCGGTAGTTGCGTATACATTGGCCAGCTTGTTCAATTGCCATAATTTCTGCATGAGCAGTTGGGTTATGTTGAATAATTGATTGATTATAACCTTCACCAATGATTTGGTTATTATCATCAACAATCACTGCACCTACGGGAATCTCACCTAGAGATTCCGCGTGTTTGGCCAACTTTAATGCATGACGCATCCAAACTTCATCTGACATGCTTTAAAATTATAGATTGTTTAAATTGAGCACATCACGCATATCATAAAGTCCAATTGGTTGTTTGGCAAGCCATAATGCAGCGCGAACAGCACCATTAGCAAAAGTCATTCGACTTGAGGCTTTATGGCTAATTTCGACTCTTTCACCAATGTCAGCAAAAATAGCAGTATGTTCACCAACGATATCACCGGCACGAATAGTTGCAAATCCAATAGCACCTTTAGGCCGTTCACCTGTATGCCCTTCACGACAATAAACAGCACGATCGTTTAAATCACAACCCAACGCATCAGCAATCGCTTCGCCCATTGCAAGTGCAGTACCCGAAGGGGCATCAACTTTATGATGATGATGTGCTTCGATAATTTCGATATCGGTATAATCACCCATTATTTTTGTTGCTTTTTCAAGTAACTTAAGTACTAAATTCACGCCAACACTAAAATTTGCGGCGAACACAATAGCAATTTGTTTCGCGGCAGTTGCAATAGCTTGTTTGCCGGTTTCGTCAAATCCGGTGGTACCAATAATCATCATTTTTTTATTTTCAATGCAAAAAGCTAAATGGTTAAGTGTGCCTTCAGGGCGGGTAAAATCGATTAAAACATCAAACTGATCTTTCGCCTGTTGTAAGTCAGTAGTAACTTTTATTCCACAGTGACCAATACCTGCAAGTTCACCAACATCACTACCAATCAATGATGATCCCTCTCGTTCAAATGCAGCACCTAAGGTAACGCCTTCAATTTGCGAGACAGATTGAATCAGTTGTCGTCCCATTTTTCCACCTGCGCCAGCAATAGCGATACGAATCATATTTGTAGACATATAACTTTCCTTAACTTTCTATTGTATATTTATTAATAATTATTATAGCGGAAAACTTTTAAGTTATATACCTAAACAAGATGATATACTTTTCAAATTGTTAATATTAAGACTAATAGGAAATTGAAGTGCATAGTCGATGGTATTTTGGCTGGAATATTGTCATAGCAGCCGCATTTTTAACCTTACTTTCTAGTGGGTTACGCATGAGTATGGGGGTATTTTTTCTCCCTATAGCTAACGATCTCCATTTCAGTCGAAGTGCCTTGTCGAGTATTATTGCTATAGGGATGCTATTTTCCGGTATAGCTATGCCGATAGCAGGATACTTAGTCAACAAATATAGCACTCGATTTGTATTACTGTTAGGTTCAATTATCATAATTATCTCAACTATTTGGGCAGCTAATGTAAACGGTTATTGGAACTTTTTCTTATCTTTCGGAATAGCTTTATCTTTTGGCACCTCATTTGTCGGCTCAGTCAGCTTTACTCCTATTGTGGTTCGTTGGTTTAGCAAACATAGAGGCCTGGCACTATTTATTCTTTCGAGTGGCAGTATGGCTGGTATTGCAGTTATGCTACCGGTGTTTGCTTATTTTATTCCGCTGTATGGATGGCAAACCACGTTAGTCGGATTTTCTCTGCTTTTTATGCTACTAGCATTACCTATCGCTATTTTTATTATGAAGGATAATCATATTGAGACAGCGACAACAGAAGTTCATGAAAATCTAAAAAATAATATAACTTTAAAACAGGTGTTAAAAACACGACCTTTCTGGTTGCTTAGTTTTGGCTTATTTACTTGTGGGTTTAGCATGAATTTACTAGGTACACATGGTGTTCCTATGTTAATTGATCACGGTTTCGACGCAATTACTAGTTCTTCTGGAATAGGTTTAATCGGATTAGTGGCAATTTTTAGTACCTTGGTGCTCGGTTTTATTTCCGATATAGTGCAACGAAAATTAGTATTAGCGATGATCTTTTTAGTTCGAGGACTTGGTTTTATCGGATTAGTCATTGCTTCAACTAAATGGCAACTCTATGGCATAGCATTAGTTGGTGGTTTAGTTTGGGCTGGGGCTTTATCATTATCAAGTGCCATTAGTGCTGATATTTATGGTGTAAAAATTGTAGGCCTACTTTCTGGATTAACTTACCTTGGACATCAAATTGGCGCAATGATTGGTTCATGGTTAGGAGGATGGGCATATGACAATTGGCATACACATTATATTGCTTTTGGCGCAGCTAGCGTTTTACTCCTAATGGCTGCCTTTGGCTCGTGTTTTTTACCGAAAATAAATAATGAGTAAACACGAAATAATGGACGCGAATGCGTCCATATATACTTATAGAACTTTTAATAATTCGACATCGAAGATCAGTGCACTATAAGGTGGAATAGAAGCGCCGGCTCCTTGTGAACCATAAGCGAGTTCTTGAGGAATGTATAAACGCCATTTTGAACCTTCCGGCATTAATTGTAATGCTTCAACCCAACCACGGATCACACCATTAACCGGGAATTCAGCTGGTTGACCACGTTCAACTGAACTATCAAACACCGTACCATCAATTAATTGTCCAGTATAATGAACTCGAACACGATCAGTTGCTTTAGGAAAAGCGCCATCGCCTTGTTTAATGACTTCATATTGCAGACCTGATTCAGTCGATTTTATGCCCCCTTTTTTTAGATTTTCAGCTAAAAACTCTTTACCTGCTTGGGCAATTTTTTCAGCTTGTTTGGCTTTTTGTTTAGCTGCTTCTTCATGAACATGACGAAGGGCATCGTGTAACTCTTGTAAAGGTAATGCGGGTTGATTACCGCTCAAAACATCTTCCATAGCTAGTTTTAATGCATTAAGCTCTAAATTATTTAAGCCAGATTCTTTTAATTGTTGGCCAATTTGCAGCCCAATTGCATAACTTGCTTTTTGTTCAATCGTTTCTAATTTCATTTTTTACCTGTCATTGCTTGAGAATAGATTTTTATTATAGAGTATTAAGATTAGATATAAGAAGTAATTTATTAAAATTTGATGATAATTGTCAGTATAACAATACTTTTTATAACACAATTCCTAAAGATTTTATTATTTTATCTAGCGCTTAGTGAAAATATCAGCGATAATATGTGTTATTATTATTTTAAATGGATAAATTTAGATGCAGTATCGTAAACTTATTCCGCTTATAATTGTGTCAGCTATGATATTAACTGGTTGTTCATTTACAGACCGCCTAGTTTATAGACCGGATATCAATCAAGGTAACTATATAACGCAAGAGGCCATTGAATTATTAAAAGTCGGTCAAACCAAAGATCAGGTAGCCTTCATCATGGGTTCACCAATGTTAACCTCCTCTTTTGGTGGTAACGTTTGGTACTATGTCTTCCGTCAACAACCACAACATGGCAAAGTAAGCCAAATTAATTATGCGATTTATTTTAATAACAAGGGCGTGGTGACTGATATCAAAACTTCAACTTTAGAGGGATCTTTATCATTGGAAGAGATGAACCAACAACGTATCTCAGATCCAATCAATACAGATTCCGATGATGATCAAGCTAATAACCCATAAACTCCTAAAACAAAACAGCCGAATATAATCTTTAAAAAACCTCGAATATAACGAGGTTTTTTTATATTTTTTATAGCGAATATTTAATTAAGCTCATTACTACTTTATATTGATTTTCAACCTTTCTAACTTATTACTTCATCTACTAATTTTAAATGTTACTATATGATTATTTGGGAAAATTTATTCAATAGGCAACTTATGGATTAGTATATTTGAATATTTTGATACATAACTTTGCGTTTTTATAAATATTATATTTACCCTAAATGTTATAAGATAAATCATTATTAATGAGATATTTTAAAAATTTAGTAATAAGATACCCAACTGTACTATAAATAATGCATTAAATTGATTGAGTAATGGATAAAATTATTTTAAATGACAATAATTAAACATTATTGTGATACTAAAAAGGTTTTGAGACAATGAAAATATCGTTAGAAAGAGTATTTCACCCAGTTGGACAAGGCGCTTTTTATTCAGAGCAAATTTATTCAGGCAGAAATGTCTTCGAAATGGTCTTTGACTGTGGTAATGAACGCGGACATAACAAAAAAAAACTTAAAGAATATAGCCCTGAATTATTTAATTATTTTGAAAATCGAATAAACAACAATAAAGATAAAGTTTGGAAAATAGATTTGCTATTTATATCTCATTTCCATGCAGATCATATTAGTTTTTTGATAACCTATAAAGGGCAATATCAAGTTAAAAATTTGATTATTCCTGTGCTGAGCGAGGAACAAAAAAGTTTATTATTGATAGATGTATTACTAAAAAAAATTGATATCGATTTTCAGGCTTATCATCAATTCTTGACAGATACCCAAAAATTTTTTGGTGAGAATTGTCATATTATTAAAATAAATACCGATGAATCAAATACCGATGAAGATAAAAATAAAAACAAAGATTTAGTTATAGTTACAAATGAGGGTAAAGTTGAAAGTAGAGGAGAACTGTTAAAAACATTTAATCCCATTTTCAAATTGCAATATAATGATAACAAATTGATTATTTATCATCCTGATCCTCAATCTCATTATTATTTTCCTATATGGTTATATATACCTTATGACTTTATAAAATATTTTTGCCGTTCGGATTATAAGGAAAAACTTTCTGATTTATTAGATAAAACGAAGTTTACGCCCCAGTGCTTAAAGGATGTTAAAGATATAACAGAAATACTTAAAGATAATACTAAGAATTCATTAAGCTGTTTGAAGGCGCTATATGAGGAAATTAATAGGGATTTAAATAAAATTTGTTTAGGTGTTTTTTCTGGTCCAATTCCCTTTCATTTATATTCTTACTTGCGAAATTTAGACTTAAAAAAATATAATAAAATTTTTAAGAAACAAAGTTGCCTATATACAGGAGATATTCCTTTTAAAGCAACTAAAGAGATAAATTGTGTAGAAGAAGTTAGAAAGCTTATTATCAAATCTTATGCATCATTGAGCAAACTTTATTTTGAATCTGAGGATTACGATTTTGAAAATAACTTTGATTGGCATATAGGAACCTTGCAGATACCTCATCATGGAAGTGGTAGAAATTATTCTGACGATTTTTTTAAACTAAAATTTATCAATGCGGTTATCTGTTTTGGTTTAAACAATAAATATTCCCATCCTAATGGCGAATTATTGTTAAAACTACTAGAAAAAAATAAAATTATCAGAGATGTTAGTAATAATTATACTAAAAAGTATGCGAGGAGATTTAAAATTTACTATTGAGTGGATAGCGTTATCTATCTATTGAGCGGCGATATTTTGACATAAAAAGCCCCCCAGTAATTGGTTGTCCAACTATTGGGGGGCACTTCAATAACGAGTTTTTTTCTTTATGTCAATCTAAGTAAAATAGGCAGGTTGCTAACGATGAGCTGCACCAAAAATTATTACAGCTACAAATAAAATATAAAGCAGCAGAAAGAGTATTAAAACTATGTAACTAATTAATGTAAACTTCCAATACCCATGTAAATTATCGATAGCTTTGATATAGTCCTCTTCTCTATTAAGACCTGCGGCCAAACTAAATGCCCACCTGATTTAAAAAGCTTAACTCCAGCAATGATTAATGGAATACCTATAATTGCAGTTAAGATACCTAGGCAGAAAAATGAACCGCCAATAATATTTAATACCCCAAAGATCTGTTGCATGATCGCGATAAATTTCATTTTATCTTTTAATAATTCATTTGATTGTTCATTTGATATAGTTGAAATAATAGTTGTTTGATTGTTAAACATCCTCATTCCTTATACTATAAGATAGTTGTACTATAAAAAAATCAAAGCTAGAATATCACTTTATCAAGGTATGTCGAGGTGAATTTGTATACAAAATCCACATTAAACCGCTTTTCTATTGCCCCCATGCTCGATTGGACTGACAGACATTGTCGTTATTTTCATCGTATATTGACCAAACAAACCTTACTCTATACCGAAATGGTCACTACCGGTGCGATTTTGTATGGTAAAGGCGATTATCTTGCTTTTAATAGTCTGGAACAGCCGGTGAGTTTACAATTAGGTGGCAGTGATCCCATTGCATTGGCTAAATGCGCAAATTTAGCTGAGCAGCGAGGATATGCTGAGATTAATCTTAATGTGGGGTGTCCATCGGATCGTGTTCAAAATGGTATGTTTGGTGCTTGTTTAATGGCTAAAGCTGATTTAGTGGCAAATTGTGTTGAAGCTATGCAACAAGAGGTCAATATACCTGTGACGGTAAAAACACGCATTGGTATTGATAACCTAGATAGTTATGCATTTTTATGTGAATTTATTGAAAAAGTCATTCCATATACCTCAACATTTATTGTGCATGCTCGCAAAGCATGGCTTTCAGGACTCAGTCCCAAAGAGAATCGAGAAGTGCCACCTCTTGATTATGAACGAGTCTATCAGCTAAAGCGTGATTATCCGCAGTTAACTATTGCCATAAATGGTGGCATTAAAACCATTGAAGAGATCAAACAGCATTTAAATTATGTTGATGGTGTGATGGTAGGACGAGAAGCTTACCAAAATCCGATGCTCTTAACCCAGATTGATCAGCAAATCTTTGGCGATGATACGCCAATTATTGATCCGATTGCTGCAATACAATCACTTTATCCTTATATTGATACGCAACTTAGTCAAGGCGGACAGCTTAATCATATTATGCGACATACCCTAGGTATCTTTAATGGTAGAAAAGGGGCAAAACAGTGGCGACGTTACCTTAGTGAAAATGCACATAAACCAGGGGCAGGAATTGAAGTTGTTGAACAAGCGTTGACTTTCATTCAATAGAGCTCGAGTTTTTATTTTTAATGCATATACCTCAGATTGAACATGATGGATAAATCAGTATATACTAGCGAACAATTTTACTTAGGGTTCATTTTCTGTGCGTTTAAATTCAAGCCAACAACAAGCAGTGGAGTATGTCTCGGGGCCTTGCCTGGTATTGGCTGGTGCGGGTTCGGGCAAAACTCGGGTAATCATTAATAAAATTGCTTACCTCATTCGAGTTAAGGAGTATTTACCTCGACACATTGTTGCCGTGACTTTTACTAATAAAGCCGCGCGAGAAATGAAAGAACGTATTGCCCATTCGTTAAGCAAACAAGAGGCCAGAGGGCTGAAAATTTCCACTTTTCATACGTTAGGTTTAGATATTGTTCGCCGCGAATATAAACATCTGGGAATAAAATCTAATTTTTCACTATTTGATGATCATGACCAATTTGCTCTGCTTAAGGAGCTCACTCAACAATGGTTTGAAGGTGACAAAGACATTATTAACCAATTACGCGCTACCATCTCAAATTGGAAGAATGATATTATCGATTCAACCATAGCGATGGCTCGAGCACAAACCAATAAAGAAAAATTATTTGCCCACTGCTATCAACTTTACGAAAAACAACTTAAAGCTTGTAGTATTTTAGATTTTGATGATCTGATTTTATTACCCACCTTATTACTGAAAACCAATGAAGAAGTTAGAGAAAAATGGCAAAACCGTATTCGCTATCTACTCGTGGATGAATATCAAGATACCAATACCAGTCAGTATGAATTTATTAAATTATTGGTAGGAAGCCGAGCTAAATTTACGGTGGTTGGTGATGATGATCAGTCAATTTATTCTTGGCGGGGTGCCCGTCCCAAAAATTTAATCTTACTAAAACAGGACTTTCCGAAGCTAGAAGTGATTAAGTTAGAACAAAATTATCGCTCATCAGGAAGAATACTAAAAGTTGCCAATATCTTAATTGAAAACAACCCGCATATCTTTGAAAAAAAATTGTTTTCAGAGTTGGGTTATGGTGAACATTTAAAAGTGATCTCTGCCGATAACGAAGAGCACGAAGCTGAAAAGGTGGTTAACGATCTAATCGGCCATCGCTTTGCCAATAATAGCCAATATGGTCAATATGCTATTTTATATCGAGGAAATCACCAATCTCGCTTAATTGAAAAAATGCTTATGCAATATCGAATTCCTTATCGAATTTCTGGAGGAACATCATTCTTTGCGCGCATTGAAATTAAAGATCTAATGGCTTATCTCCGTTTATTAACCAATCCAGATGATGATAACGCGTTCATCCGCATTATCAATACGCCAAAACGCGAAATAGGGCCGGCTACTATCCAAAAATTAGGTGAATGGGCAAATCAGCGTGGAGTGAGCCTATATCATGCAAGCCATGATATGGGATTAACGGAATTACTCTCCGGTAAACGTTTAGAAACATTGCATACTTTTATTCACTGGTTCGATTCTCTTATTGAAAAATCACACACTGAACCAATGGACACTATTCATGAGCTACTACATGGTATGCACTATGAAAGTTGGATCTATGAAACGTCAACATCACCCACCGCTGGGCAGATGCGAATGCGAAACGTTGAACAATTAGTGACTTGGTTACAAGAAATGTTACAGGGTGATGAAATCGATGAAGCATTGACGCTAGAACAGGCTGTAGCCAGATTTACGTTACGCGATATGTTAGAACGTAATAAAACAGAAGAAGAGCTCGATCAGGTGCAATTAATGACCTTGCATGCTTCAAAAGGCCTTGAATTTCCGTATGTTTATCTGGTTGGCATGTCGGAAGGGTTATTGCCGCATCAAACAAGTATCGATGAAGATAACATTGAAGAGGAGCGACGACTTGCTTATGTCGG
Source organism: Gilliamella apicola (assembly GCF_003202915.1). Classification (GTDB taxonomy): domain Bacteria; phylum Pseudomonadota; class Gammaproteobacteria; order Enterobacterales; family Orbaceae; genus Gilliamella; species Gilliamella apicola_Q. The sequence goes on along the minus strand of NZ_QGLP01000005.1, from coordinate 495,144 downwards.
TATCACCCGGGCTCAACAAGAGTTAACCTTTTCATTTAGCCGCCAAAGGAAACAATTTGGTGAAACCGTTTATGTTGAACCAAGCCGCTTTTTACTCGAACTGCCACAAGATGATTTAGCTTGGCAAGATCAACGTAATGAGTTATCACCCGAGAAAAAAATGCAACAAGGCCAAAGCCGCTTAGCTATGCTAAAAGCTCAAATCGCTAACTCCAAATAACTTATCGGCATATTAAATATTATCAAGAGGGGATTTACTTACCCGACTAGGCCATAATTCAAAACAATCCAGGACCGAGGTTTTTAATATTATAAAAAATACTAAATTTATCTTAAAAAAACTATTAAAAGTGATAAATCGCATTCATTCTAATTTGTTTTACTTCATCTAAATCCAATTAAATTTAAATAAATAGAAAAAATTGACGAATGAGTTTTTTGCGGTTATGAAAAGCAGCAAATTTATTCTAAAAAAGATTATAAAAGTAATAAATCGTAAAATCGAATTTATTTCAATTTGTCTTATTCCTACTAAAAGTTATTTAATTCAAATTGCAAAAAAGTGGAAAAATAGGTGAGTTATGAGTTAAAAATAAATAATTTTTCATTATTAATTAGTATGGTATTTATGGTTATGAACTTTAATCTCAATTGATTATTTAGTTAAATTGATGATATTTTGTCTATATAAATGAATAAACCATTAAAAAGCATTGACGGATCAAAATAGCTTTATATAATACACAACGTTTATTTAATAAATCCAATCTTTGTCTCCTTAGCTCAGCTGGATAGAGCAACGGCCTTCTAAGCCGTAGGTCACAGGTTCGAATCCTGTAGGGGACGCCATTCCAATAACGACCCAACCCGATTGAAGACGATTAAACCATTATTGAATAAGGTTTTATGACGCAGTTAACACGACCGAAGGCGATCGAAAGCGATTGACAGCGACAATATCTTTGCGGTATTTTTACGGTATTTTTAATCAGAGTAACAAAAATACCGTAAGTTATGTTAACAATAAAAGCAATCGAAGCAGCCAAGCCAAAAGATAAGCCATATAAGCTACCGGATTTTGAAAGTTTATATTTATATATTACAACATCTGGTACTAAGTCTTGGCGATTTGATTATCAATTTAATGGTAAACGAAAAACATTAACAATTGGTAAATATCCGCATATAACGTTGCAAGAAGCCCGTAATGAAAAAGAGTTAGCTAAGCAACTGCTAGCACACGGCAAAGACCCGAGCTTTGAAAGAAAAAAAAGCGCGTTGCTTGCTAATATTGAAAGTGACAATACCTTTAAATCTATAGCTACAGAGTGGCATAACTCTAAAAAAACTACCTGGTCGAAAAAATACACCAATGAAGTTATTTCTATTTTTAATAGAGATATATTTCCATTTATCGGGAATGAAGCAATTAATAAAATAAAACCGCTTGAGATGTTAACAGTGTTAAAAGGAATTGAAAGTCGGGGAGCGTTGGAAATTGCTAAAAAAGCAAGGATGCGATGTAGTGAGGTTTTTAGATATGCAATTATTACTGGTAGGGCGGAAAACAACCCGGCGGCAGAATTATCGACGGCCCTTGCTAAGACCCAATCTAAAAATTTTCCATTTTTAGCGACTAATGCTGAAATGTCAGAATTCCTTAAAGCATTAAAAGGCTATTCTGGTAATATTTTAACACGGTATGCGACCATGCTTTTAATATATACCGTTCCCCGGACTGTTGAACTAATTACTTTGAAGTGGCCTAACGTTAATTTTGATGAAAAAATTGCGATAGTTGATGCTGATGTAGTGAAAAAAGACAGAACTCATTTAATACCGTTATCAAGACAGGCATTAGACATCTTAAAATTCTTGCACCCAATCACGGGGCATGGTGAGTATGTTTTCCCTAACAGGAATAACCCTGATAAACCTATGTCCAACGGGGCAATTCTTCATGTAATACGCAGGATAGGTTTTGCCAACCGTGCAACAGGGCACGGCTTTAGGCATCAGTTTTCAAGTGTGTTAAATGAGCATGGTTTTAATACAGATTGGATTGAAAAACAGTTAAATCATGAAGAGGGTAGTGTGCGAGGTATTTACAACCACGCACAATATTTGGAAGGTCGTAGAGAGATGATGCAATGGTATGCAGACTATATCGATGGGTTAACCACATAATTGTTGCTCAGCGTATTCTTGCTGTTTTGCATTGCTAAAATTGATTAGTGTTGATAGGCGCCATCTTGGGTGCCTACCAAGGTATAGGTCAGGTTTTGGAAATTTATTTTTTACAATCCATTTATCTAACGTAGATTCATCTACGCACACATAACCACAAACTTTAGTTTTGCTATAAAGTGGGTCTCCTATAAATGTATTATTCATAATTAATCTAACCCCCTATCTATACTAAAAAACTTTTTAATAAAAGCACTTGTGGGTTAGTCATATTTTTTTCCTTGATTTGTAAATGTCTTTTAATTCTAGACAATACCTCATACGCTGCCTTTTCTGTTAACGAATAATCAGCTTGCATTAATTGTAAAATTTCAGCATCGGATTTATGTTTTTCTATTAAATCAACAATAATTAAAATATCGTCCTTTAGTAGTTTGTAATCAACTAACAAATCAATAATCATTTTTCACCTCACATTAAAATCTAAATCTAACTGGCATGAGAATAGCTCACATGATTCAGAGCATGAGCCTGTGTCGTAACCGCCGCCACCACGTATTGTTGCTAAAATATCATCTCTAGAATGGTTTTGATACATAGCCATTATTGAAACCAGCGAGTTATTACCACGGTACATTATTTTGTTGGCTTGTTGTCCGCGTTCGACAACTCGAATATTCGGGTCTTCGATTAGATTAATAAAATCCTCTGCCATTTTAGGTTCATCTCGTGTAGCCAACGCGATTTTGTTAACACCTTTCTTAATGCAAAAAACGCAATTACCTAAATGCTCGGGTATCTCTAAATCAAATGGCTGACTTTTCCACCAGTTGATAATGTCCTGTTTATCAAAATCGGAAATATCCGCTAAATATTTATAACCCTCTTTCGGTTTTAACCGTCTCGGCTCGTCAGCACGAATACCTAGCCATGTTTGATAATTATTTTTACCATATTTATCATTAAAATATCTTGTAAATGGCTCTAGTTTCATTGTTCGAGTGCAAAACGCGCCGCCTAAATATGGCAACCCATATTTATAACAAACATCACGAAACGGTTGTAGGTCCTGCGTTAGCTCATCTAACGTTATTTCGCGATAGAAATTTGCATGTCCGAGTTCTGGGTTTACAACAACTCGCAAACACGTTAATTTTATCCCCCAGTGTTTAACTATGTTTTTGATAAACTCATAGGTTTTGGGGTGTTCAGCTCCTGTGTCCATGAATATAAAATCTGTATCAGGATGCAACCTCATTAGTTGATAAACCATATATGCAGACGAACGACCGCCGCTGAAACTGGCAATATTTTTCATATAAATCTCGATATTGATTAGGTTAGGGCGGGTTAGCCATTGTCCCGCACGGCTTTTGTTTTAACTAATTTAACACCCTCAACGTCAATCACGTATTTAGACTCACCATCACACAGTCTTACTGCACAATATTCTGTTGGTTCAGAACGTAACACTTTAGATTTTATGTAGAGATGATTCATATAGATAAATGAATCACCGCAATTTAATTCGCCAAACGCTATTGTTATATCGTACACGCTACTATCAATATTCATCGTTGCTTTCCTTATTATTTAGATAATAAAAAACCGCTACAAGAGCGGATATATTTAATTAAGCGCATGATTTAAAAAGGTATATCGTCCTCTAGTGGTTCTTCTTGAGCTTGCCCTTGCTCCTGTGTTTGTGGCTTAGTTTGAGTATCAAGCTTTTTTGTTGGCTGAATTTGATTTACTCGCAAGCAAGGTTTTAGATGTGTCACGCCGTCCTTAGTCCATTCTTCGACATAAAACTCACCACTAACTGCAAGCAAATCACCTTTTTTGATGCTTGGAGCATACGCTTCGGCTACTTTTCCCCAGAGCACACACTTAATCCACGATGTTTTTTGATTATCACCGAATCCTTGTTTTACTGGTAAATTAAATTCACCAACTGCCGTACCTTGTTGTAAGTAACGCAATTCAGCATTTGCACCCACATTACCTGTTACTGTCATTGTATTAATAGACATTATATTGTCTCCTTAAATTCAATCTCTTTAACATCAAGCCCTTGTTCATCATATGGCTCGCTACTTTTTAGATATTCAAACGGATCATCTTCAATCTTTTTACGCGCCTCTTCCTGATTATCTGCCTCAACTTCAAATTGATATGTGATTTCTACTAAATGCACAAACGTGCCTGTAAATTTAGCCATTTTCTAGCTCCTGTTTCTTGATGAATTCTTTTAAATACTTGAGAACACAATCATTGCAAATGATTGCGTCTGGCGACCACTCGTACGAAAAAATTATTTTCAGGCTTAATTTAATTGATGAATCTAAACTGTGGACGTTCAAAATATTTAAAATGTCTGAGGGAGCTTTGTTTGATTTTTTGTGACACACATCACATTGATATGTGATGTCGGTATGAGTGTGTATTGTCATTTCCGTACTCCAATTTTTAATTTATATAGGTTGTCACTCTGTCGCCGTCGGCGTGACTACAGACGAAATTGGTTATTTTTGTGCATCAATTTTGCGTTTAATTTCCTCTCTGTGCACAGACACATTTTTAGGTGCATCAATACCAATTCTGACTTGATTACCTTTCACGCCTAGAACAGTAATAACAATATCCTCACCAATAATTATTGATTCGCCCACTCTCCTAGTTAAAATTAACATTTGATCTCCTTATAATTCTGTTTATTAAGTTAATAAAAAACCGCCTATTTGGCGGTTATTGATTTTTAAACGGGTCGGGTTTGCTAATTAGCCTCAATCTTTTTAATCCGATCGTCCAGTTCCTGTAAAAATTTAATAACTTCCGTCTCAATTTCTTTTGTTAGTACATCATCATGATAAATTCGCACACATTTGAAACTTAAATTTTCAGGTAGACGATCATCATAGCTAACAAAATCACACCATTTTCGTCCTGTACAAATCATTTGCCATTGCATTTGTAATAGGTATTCACGTTTCGGCGTTAGAGATTGCATAAATTCTAAATGCGTCCATGTGTTAGGGCATTTAATTTCAATCAGACCGTCATCATTTACTAGCCCGTCTGGGCTAGCGCCTGCATTTTCGATTGTAGGATGAGGTACAAAACCCACCTCAGTTACTGTTACATCAAATTGATTTAGGATATATATTTCTCTGGCGACAGGTTCTAATTCCGTGCCTCGTTGCATTGCGGCATTAGAATAGGTTTCAGTTGGTGACTGGGTTAATCGTTCGCAGATTAATTGTGCCATGTAATTTTGGCGTGAGGCAGAATACCCGCTTTTAGTTTTTGCCATTACATCGCTTATTTTACTTGCAGTAACTTTGCCTAATCTTGCTGTAAACCACGCATCTGTACGTTGCTCAATTTCGTTAGAATGGGTTGTTGTCATCCTGTTTTACCTCTTTAAATTCTGCATCGACTGGACATAAGCTTTTAATTCTTTCTTTTTCATCGTTACCAATGATTTTTCTGTCGTGTTGATTGAGTGACATCCAAAATTCACCGAAAACCTCAAGCCCTTTCTGTGCGGCTTCTTCACACTGTTTTATCAATTTAGGTCTTCTGTCATCTGATTGTTTGCCTGTATTAACCTCTGTTGCTGAACCCTCAATGATTCTTTCGGCTTCATCTTGATCATAAATACCAGCAAAACCAAACGCTAACCTTGCACACTGAATCATTGTTTTATGGCGCAACATCCTTTTAGGGTGAGTTTTCCATGGCTGAGCACTATCTCTTTTGCATTCGGACATCCACTCAGTTACTGAAATAGGGTGTTTTCTATCTTTTCGATAGATTTTACATGTGCATTTTTCATCATCTTGATCGAACTCCATTCCGTCAAATTGTGGATTCTGATTAATTATTCGTGCCCAGCCATCAACACCAACAATTGGTACAATTCCATTCCGTGAATCAGGAAATGCATAGATTTCTTTTGTCCATGGATTTAATGAATATTGGTTAGCAACAATTAAAAGTGCAGTTAATTGATCATCGTTAGCATTACTTTTAAATGCCGTGTTCTTTAGTACATCAAGAAGCCCTTCAGGACTTCCTAACTCTAATTTTTTTGATAATGTGAGAGTTAATTCACTTAATTTATTTCCACTCATTTCTATATTCCTAATATTTAATAAAAACGTTTTTGACCTTACCGTCATCTATCATATTTACGATTTTTATTGCGGTATCTTTATCAATGCTATTTTCAAGTAAACATTTGAATGCTGAATATTTAACTTGCCTTTTATGTTCCACATCCGCAATCCGTCTAGCTTCTTCTTCCTGTGCTCGTTGAATTTCAGCCAGTCTTTCACGTTCTTTCCGCGCGGTTTCTTCGCGTTCACGCTGTAGAGCGAGTTCAGCCTCGCGGGCGCGGTTGTCCGCATCGAGTCGAGCTTTTTCAGCGGCTTCCTCAGCAATCCGCGCCTCTCTATCTCGCTGTTCTTTTTCTGCTCTTAGTCGCGACAGTTCTTCTTGTTCGGCTCTGCGTTGAGCCTCAATTTTCGCCTCCTCCTCCGCTTTAATTCGAGCCTGTTCGGCTTCATACTCGACTACTGGTCGTCTTATTTCGTCATACAATTCACCCAGTGAATCCCTGATTTTTTTTCGTGTAGCGTCAATTTTGCTCGGCTTGGCTTTTAATATAGAGACGATATCTTTGCCAGCGTTATCTATCTCCTTAATGTTTTTATTCAATTCCGCGGCTAAATCCTTAATAGCTTTTCGCCCAGCAGGTGTTTTGCCATCTGCTCCCTCGAATGTCAGTGAGGAATAGTATTTTGCTACTTCGTCAATCAGTGCTTGCGCCTCGTTATTTTCGTTTAAAAAAAATGCTTCACGGTCAGCATAACCTACTGGAATCATGCTTTTTATTTCGATAATATTTGTAGTCATTTCCATAAATCCTATATTTCTCAATATATATCAGTCTATTTCACAAAAAATCGTTATTAACTAGACGCCACATCTAACATCCAGCTAAACAATATAAATAAACTACCAAACAATAAAATTAGGGCAGAAAAAAGGGCGTACGCCTTGTCGCCCTTAGTTAATTTCTTGTGTCGGTTTGTAACGTTTGTACAACCGACATAATCAGTCGGTAATGTTTTCATGCATGCACCTCATTCCTTTTTATTGCATCAAAGAACCAGTTGGTGATGTTTTCATATCCATTTTTTCCACAATATGGTTGTAAGGAGCATGAAATACCCTACCTGCTGTTCTACAGCCAATTTCTAATAAATCTAATGCTTTAGGTATGAAATCAGTTGCTTTAACGCTCGTACGCCATTTTATCCCTGCATCGTCACATGCGCACAATAGTGTATAAGTTTCTGAATATGCATAACATTCAACATACCAATTGCCTTGCTTTAATCGCTCTATAACTTGTTCATTAGTCATTGTTTTGCTCCTTTAACCATTCAGGTCGCTCACCTTTACCACAATAAAAATCAATAATATCTAGTAGGCGAGGGTAAAATTTAAGAGAATTTTTACCGTCCATATCGAAAATGTCGCGTTTGCTAAATTGACGCCATTCATTAACTGAATGACACTGACAACCCGCTCTGACACAATAACCACATATTGAAATAAAATATTTTTCACCGAATATTATGAATGTTGAGTTAGGTAGGATAGTCCGAGCAAGGTTTGCACCTCTCAGATTAGCACCACTCAGGTCTGCATTTCTCAGGTATGCACCGCTTAGGTCTGTAGCTATCAGGTATGCATCCCTCAGGTCTGCACTACTCAGGTTTGCATTTCTCAGGTATGCCTGATTTCCTTCCTCACCGCCAGACGATAGCCAAATTTTATGCTGTTCCAATATTTTATCCATTGTCTATTCCTCATATTCTGTAAAAAAGCTCTTAACTAAGGGCTTTTTTACATCTTTCATCTGCTAATTCTTCAATCAGTTCAAATGTTTTAGTAAGTAATTTTTTTTCTTGTAATGAAAACGAATAATCATACATACAATAAATCCCATCCTCTCCATTTCCGAAAATAAATGACGCACTAGCGTTATAGTCACCTTTCTGAACATGGATGTGCATTACGTCGAGGTCATGATATAAATCTAATATATCGTTTAATGAACTCACAGAATTAAATAGCTCACCGTCGTAAATTTTGAATGAAAAACCTTGCTCTTTTAATTCGCAATAAAATGAGTTCAATATCTTTTCTTCGTTACACTTTGTTATTTCTAATCTGTTCATAATTTATTCCTCAATCCTGGGTGTGATTTTTTGAATATTCATGCTGTTTTATCAGCCAAATTAAAAGTTATAAATATTCTTGTTTCCATTCTGTGTAATTCATTGTTTTAGTCCTGTAAAAAAGCCCTCACAAAGAGGGCAAAGGATGTTAGAAATAAATAGCGCTTTTACGGCACGCGCCAAGCCGTGATTGATTTAGAATTAAATTTAGATATATTATTCTTTTAGCAAAAACTATTGCGCTATCTAGAACGCTCATGAAATCTGGTCGAATACTAATTTCTGCCTTTAATGAGTTTTTTAAATCCTTGAATTGTGTAGCACCCAGTTTAATTTTGATTGATGATATTAATTCAGAAAAATAATCTATGATGTAATCGTCATCATTTGATTGAATATTTTTAACAGCATCAGAGATTAATTTGTTAGTTAAATCATTAGCTTCTTTAATTTTTTTATCCATTTGAATAATTCCTCAAAAAAGCCCTCATAAAGAGGGCAAAGCGGATGTAGTAGTTGCTGTCTTTCCAGCTGTCAGTAATTTCAAACTCAAGCCCACTATTCAAATGGGCTTTGATTTGAATACTAATTAGCAATCTATTTACTAAAGAACTTGATGGCTAGTCGGTCTCTCTCGAGGCTAGGAGTGATTAAGTCGCTCACCCGATGCGTACAGCTGTGATTGCTATCAAACAAATTTAATTTTTAAAGGTTGATTTGTTTTGATGTGATTATTACAACATAAGTTGTTATTAATGGCAACACCTAAAGTTGTTAAAATGACATAAAAGTTGTTGATAGTTACAACTAAAGTTTTTATTTGTTTGATATAATTAGATTTTATAATTATTTGATTGATTATTTATTGTTCAAAAAGAGGAGGTTGATTATGGGATAAAAAAGCTGCTTTTAATAGCAGCTAGGATCAAATAGGATCAAATAGGATTGAATTTAGATTATATTTTGATAAATATTCTTGCATATAGAAAAATTTTTAAATAATGAACTTAGGATTTTACCTTGATAATAAGTCTCTATTTGTTCATCTAATTCATTTAAACTATCATTAAAAGCGTTTTCGATTTTATTTTCATCTATCATAAAGTTACTGGATTTAGCTAATTCGTTAATATTCAATTTACTAAAAGTTAATAAAGCTAACATTCTGTTACCATGCACAAGAATGCCATAATTTCTTCCACTTTTAGACTCTAATAACTTAATATTTTTCTTGATTAGTTTTTCCACAGCTCTTAGGCACATAACTGAGTTGAATATAAACTTACCAGTAGTTTCTTGATTAAATATTGATTTATAAATTGGTTTGTTCAAGTTTTCGTAAAATTTACCAATTTCTCTTTTTGCTTGAACCGCTAATGATGATTGTTTTGAAACACATGCCAGTGCTGTAGTTGCTTCTATTAAATCAAAAGATGATTCAGTGGGTTTAAATAATTCTGAACGCACAATGCAATATTCGATACCATCAATAGCAAGTTCGGTTCTTAATCGTATTTGTTGATCATCTAACGAAACGAAATCTCTATTTTCAATTCTATTTTGTCTATTATTATTTTTGGTGACATAGGATCCAAAATTTGGTTCGGTATTTTCAAGCGAGATAATTTTTATTGGAACTCTTACTTTTATCAATTTTTCTTTTTTGGATTCACTAGTACCACCAATTGAACTTACTGTTTGAGCGCCATTAACAACGCTTACATTACTTAATTGAAAAGAACCAATATCTTTAGCGTTACCGCCCGCCATAGATTTTTTTACTTTATCAGCAATTAATGTTATACCATTGTTGTAATACCAAAATTTATCTGGATGATTCTCAATAGTATTTTTGATTTCATCGTTAACATCAGTTGAGCCTAACATTTGTCTTATATTTTTAGAAAAAAGTTTATTCCCGTGTAATTTATACCATTCATATACTTCATCCCCAGATACAATTCCAAAAAAAGCCAAATAAGGATCCTCTATTTTTCCCCATTGGGATAACCCAACTTCTAATTTTATTGGTTCACCTTCGACGCCTTTAGCTAAGCTAGTATGAATTCGTGCCTGGTTTAATTGATGAAAAATTACAATATCATCACTTGAACCATCTCCAGCGTCATTTAGCTCCAATACTAAATCATCCATTATTCTTTGATTATGTTCACTAAGAAGTTTGTTACCTGTATGTACTAGAACTATATCAAATTTTGTATCAAAGGCAGTTAATGCTGCTTCAACCATATTACGCATTTTTTCAACTTTGGAATTAAATCTATCAAAGCTTAAACTTACTAAATCACTTACACCATCTTTAAATTTTCGGATATCTCCATTATCTGGTTCTCCAGTTCCTCTTATCGACCATTTAGATTGAACTAAAATCATTCTTTTTGTCGCAGGGGAGTAATAAATTGCATCAATACCATTATCATTTGCTCCATCTATTACTGAACTGGCTGCTTCGATTTCAGAAGATCCTCCTATACAAAAAACTGCATATGCTGCTAAGCATCTTGAAAGTTTTTTTAATTCATACTGAGAATCGGTTTTATTTAGGTCTGATGTATCGATTAAATCCCCAAAAAGCTCTTTAACTTTCGTTGCGATTTGATTTACATGAATGATACTCATTTCTTCAATCCTATTATTTGATTAATATCCAATATGTTAACTAAAATAAACCTTAAATTTCGTGTACATCCAAATACCTAGCTGATTTAACAATAGCCGAAACAAACATTATTTTGTCAACTTGGTTTTCATCAAGAGTAATCGGTGGATGATCTTGATTTATACTGGTAAACCTATATACACAATCTCTATGAAATTCTAATTTTTTTATCATATTACGCCCATCTTTAGTACGTACTAAAACTTCATCCCCCGAACAAGGAACTATATTCGGTTCAATAACAACAAATTCACCAGAATTAATACGAGGGAACATTGAATCACCTTTTACTTTTAATGCGAAAGCATGAGGGTCATCACTATGAAATTTTAAGCGTCCATTGAAGTCCTCATCCATCTGAAAGGCTCCATCTGTACCCATTATAGCTTCTCCTTTTACTATTATTGTTCCTTCTTTTATGTTCCCTATATACTCAATTTCATTTTTGGGCTGATTATTTTCCATTTCACCATCTCCACTGACCAACCAGTTCAGATTGATTTTCAAATAATCAGCAATTTCATATAGTTTTCTATTGCTTGAGGTTTTTCCGTTCATTAATTTCCAAATTGTTGTCTGAGAAACTCCAACGCCCTCACCTAAAGCAGCTTGAGAAATACCTTTTATTCTCATAGCTAAAGTTAATCTGTCTGCAAGGCTCATAATAAATCTCCGCCATTGTTGATTAAAACAAAATACAACCTAAGTTTTTAAAAGTAAAACACCATAAGTTGTTGACTGGTGTTTTGCCAAATGTTAAAGTTTAACAACTTATGGTGTTAAAGAGAGGTTTCAATTGGAAAACACAGCAATAAAAAAAGCCATTTCAATTGTTGGAAGCCAAGCCAAATTAGCGAAAGCGTGCGGAAAAACACAAACAAGCGTCTGGAAATGGGCTAATAACAAATCAGATGTTAGCCCTGAGATTGTCCCGCTAATTGTAGAAGCAACAAATGGTGTTGTTAAAGCTTATGAAATTAGACCTGATTTACCATTACTTTTCCCTCACGAGTAATTATTAGGTCTTAACTATACATAACAACTTTTTTAAAAGTAACCCAAACCAGAGGGTATGAAATATGGGTAACAAGAAAAAACTAATAAATGACCTATTGAATAGCATAGACGGAGGCGTCGAGGTAGCCGCTAGCTATCTAGGTTTATCAATATCAGCATTTAATGATCGACGTTACGAAAACAAAGGTACTAGATTTTTCAGCGGTGATGAACTGCTGGCTTTGCAAAATTTAAGTAAAACCGCGCTAGTTGCTGAGTTTTATGCCGAACAGGCTGGTTGTCTAGTTGTAACCAAAATGAAAGCGGAGCAGCTCGAAAATTTCGACCTATACATGATGAGTCTGGAGGCTGCCAAAGCAAATGGTGCTGTAGCAACAGCAATTCATGAGGCTATAGCAAACGATGGCGTTATCGATGAAAAAGAGGCTGAGGATATTAGGCATAAAACAGATATTGCCAACAAGATTAATAGAACGCTCACCGAAAACACAATTAATTTGCATAAGAAGCAATGAAAATGAATATGAATATGAAAACAAACAAAACACTGAGTCAATGCGAGAGGATATTAATGCATTTGCAGAGTGGTAAAACGATTAATCCGTTACAGGCGTTGAAATTATACGGCTGTTTTAGATTTGGTGCGCGTATTTACGACCTGAAACAGGCTGGTTTTGATATTGATAGCCGTTTAGTCCATGAGAATGGTGTTCAGTACGCTGAATATTCGATGAGAGGTGAGTAATGAGCCAGTTTATAGCTAATTCTTTTCAGGTTCCTAATGCTGTCGTTGATGAGTTAATGGCGAAAATGTCAGCCAATGCATTGCGATGTTATCTCCTAATAACTCGTAAAACTACTGGCTGGGGTAAAAATAGCGACAAAATCAGCGCGTCACAGTTTATGGATTATTTAGGAATCAAGGACAGACGAACTATTTACACGGCGCTAACTGAATTAGCTAATTTAGGGTTAATTAATGCCATTAAAAATAATGGTGGAATAACTGAATATTCACTGGTTTTAGAACCGTCCGAACCAGTAGCAAAAAATGTAGGTACAAAAAATGCTACCAGTGACAAAAAATGCATTGAACCAGAGACAAAAAATGTACCTGCCACCAGTAACAAAAAATGTCACTCTACAAAAGACACTATAAAAAACAATATTACAAAAAAAGGGGACAATGATTTTGACCCTATGACTGTTAAACCAAAAAACGTGAGTATTGACGTTTGGAAAAACTGGATTGATTACAGAAATTCGTTAGGTAAAAAACTGCAACCACAATCGTGGGTAAAACAATCTCAAATGCTGGAAGCGCAGGCAAATCCTGAATTGATAATTAACCAATCGATTATGAATGGTTGGCAGGGTCTGTTTCCTCTCAAGAATAACACTGCTGTTAGCAACTCAAGTGATACGTCATGGATAAACAACCTTGATGGAGAAATGTTCTGATGAAAAATATTGCCGAATTAGTCCCGCAAATTAACATCGTTAATGCCGTTGACAAGCCAAAAAAACAACAGCAGAAAGAACAGGTTGCGGAGGTTGTAAATAAATTATTTAGTCAACTTAGAGCCGCATGCCCAGCGATGTTCCACACTCTAAATCATAACGACGAGAATGCAATTAAACGGCAATGGATAATTGGTTTTATTGAAAATGGCATCAATCCAGCAATGATCAATGCAGGTATGCGTATAGCCAGACAACAAAGTAATCCATTTATGCCATCGGTAGGGCAATTTATCGGATGGTGTGAAAAAGGGTTAACAGAGCAATACGGGCTACCAACCGCTGAATGCTTGACTAAAGCCGTTATTGAATTCGGTAAATACAAAGGGTTTGATGATTTTTGCGATTACGATTACGGCAGTGATGCTAATTATTGGCTGATAAACGACCTCCACCGAATAATGCAAGATGAAAATTTAGGGATAGAAAAATTACAGTTAAGAGCGGAAAAAATGATTGCCGAAATGGCCAAAAAAATAATGAAAGGTTATGTCATTCCAACACCGAACAAGGCTTTACCTAAAAAAGTTGAAGAAAGACCGCTATCTAATGAGATACAGTTATCCAAGCTTGAAGAGATAAAACAAAAATTTGGTTTTGGTCATGTCACGTCGAGTTAATCACTGCTTGCTCGGTGAGCATCACATGCTAGACAAAATCGCATATGACTATGTGACAGAAATCAGAAAATGTGGCGCAAATGTAGCAAAAGTTAAATATTAGTTAGCAGAACGAGCAAAGAAATTTACTGATGAAGAAAGAGAAAAATTGAGAGGGTTAATACAAAAATGGCTAGAAAATATCAAATAAGTGCAGAAGTAAAAAAAGGGTTTCAGGAGTGGGGAACTGTTCTATTAAATCGTGATTCAAGAATGACTGAACGCGAGTTAATAAAACAAATGGCTACAGTGAAGGGGGTCTTCGGTAATTCTAAAATCGATGTACAAGTCCGCAATTTTAAGTGTGTGAGGGTTTAGTATGAGTTATGAAATGAATGTTATAAATCCAAAACATTATCAGTTATTTGAGGACGTGCAGGCAGTCGAAATTGTCGCGCGCATACTGACGGTTGAGCAATATAAGGGTTGGTGTCTAGGTAGTATTTTAGGATATCGCCTACGTGCGGGTAAAAAAGATGACGCGTTGCAGGATATAGCGAAGGCAAATCAATTCGAAATACTGTTTAAAAAATATCGCCACTTATGCTGGGATTATAAAGATGGAATGTTTGATGAGTGATCAAATAATAACTTTAGTCATTATAGCTTTTGCGGCTTACGGTTTCTTTATTTTCTCATATCAGCTTTGGCGTTGCGCACTAGGTTTGTTTTGTAAAAAAAGAAAGTTATCAGGTGAAAACAATGGATGATCTTTGTCTACACGAAACCAATATTAAATCGATTTTTAACACGTTATTGGAATTAGCTAAAAGCGGAAAACGATACAGACTGATTATAAAAATTTGGAAAGATAAGCGCACTATCGATCAGAACTCATTATCACATATGTGGTATGACGATTTAGCAAAACAGGCTAACGCCAGAACGAAAACAAATAACTACACTACAGAAAGCGTCAAACTTGATTTAAAAGAAATGTTTTTAGGCTATGAAGATGTCGAGCACACAAACCTATTAACAGGTGAAAAAACAGTAACTCAACAACTACGAAAAACATCAAAACTTGATATAGGGGAAATGCACTTTTATTTGCAACAAATTGAAGTTTGGGCTAGTCAGAACGGGTTTAGATTGAGAATACCAAGTGACAGCGAATATCAAAAATTAAAAATGCAACAGGTGGCATGATGGAAATTAGATTAACAGATAAACAGTTTGAGCAATTACAGACAAATTTGATTCAAGACGCGTTAAAAACGATGAGTAATGTTCCTAAATTTATTGATATTAAATCGGAATTTATAGCTATACATAAAACTAATGTGAATGCAAATCAAATATCAATACCGATAGATAAAATAACATCACTGATTAATTTTGAGCGTGAAAATGGATTTGTTACAGACATACATTTTCTGGGTGACCCAGTATTCAACATCGTTTCAGTTAATTTAACCATTGATGAAATAAAAAAAATGATAAGAGAAGCATAAGGTTAGCAAAATGAACGAGTTAGAACAATTAAAAACAATAGATGAACGAATTGCAGAGGCTGAGAGTTTATTAAAATTTTTACACGAACAGCGCAGAGAAATAATTAATCGAAATAATTTAAATAAAAAAAATGAGGCGCAGAATGCCGAGAAAACACAAAACACTGCCGACTGGATTTAAATGTCCTGAATGTGATGGCAAATGTGTCTACAACGTAGATTTAGGTTTATTTGTTTGTGCTAGACCGTTGATTACAGCCGATGGTCAGATAAAAGGCTCTTGCGGTAAATTCTATCTTGATAAAACGAAGTACAAACAATGAAAAAAGAAGCGCAGAAAACAATAAAACAGAAAAAGTGTAGAGTGTGCGGTGAGAAGTTCTTGCCGTTCAATTCACTGGCTTTTGCCTGTTCATTCGAATGTGCAATTAAATATGGTACAGAGAATCACAAACAGGAACGGATACAAAGAGCAATATTTAAAATAAAGAAAGAAAGGATTAAAACACGCTCAGAACATTTAAAAGATGCACAAACTGCATTTAATGCGTTTATTCGAGAACGAGATAAAAACGAGCCGTGCATCAGTTGTGGGCGTCATCATCAGGGACAGTACCACGCAGGGCATTATCGGAGTGTTGGCGCGTGTCCTGAACTGCGTTTTTGTGAGTTAAATGTACATAAACAATGCTCGGCGTGCAATAACCACAAGTCAGGCAACATAGTTGAGTATAGAATCAATTTAGTGAAAAAAATCGGTGTAGAGGATGTCGAATGGTTGGAGGGGAAACATGAGCCGAAAAAATACACTATTGAGCAAATAAAAGCAATTCAGACTGAGTATAAAAATAAATTACGAGAATTAAAACGAGGTGCATAGTGAGAGAAACTAAAGACATTCTGACAGCGTGGAAGAACACACGTATTTTGAAAAGAATAGGAACTGAGTATCCATCGAAATCTGCAGGAATTGAAGGTGCGCCTAGGGATTTTGATTACCGTCAGTATTTAACCGAAGAAGAAGCGCAAATTGTTGATAATGCGGTGTTAACCCTTAAAGCTGATAATTATTACCAGTGGATTGTATTAACTGCGTACTATTTGCGTGATGTTTCGTGTAATGCTCAAGCTAAAGCTGTAGGCAAAAGACCTCACGATATTATTAATTTATTAAACCAAGCCGAGATGTTTATAAGAGGCAATATTTACGATTTTTTCAAAAAAGCAGCATAAAGTTCAAAAAAGCGTTATTAAAATGCTGGACTTTGCGCAAATGCGCATATATAATTGGTATAAGATGCGGTTTAAAGCGCATAAATTACAAGTCCACTGAAATAGTTGGGCTTTTTGCTATCCATATGTGAATAATTTTATGAGAACACGAGCATATAGACGACATCAAGTTAAGCGATGTCTAGATAATAGAAAGCACGATTTTTATTCTGGTGATTCTAGAAAATCGCTAAAAAGGCATGTAACAACACCAACAGCTTGCTCTTGTTGGATGTGTGGTAACCCAAGAAAACATCTTAATGAAATTACTCTACAAGAACAACGTGCAATACTGAATTACAAAGAAAGCCTCTTATGAGGCTTTTTTATTGTCTTTAAAGAACTTAATAGCTTCTACTACAAGCTTGGCTTCTGACATATTAAAGTCTATAGCGGTTTGTTTAATCATTGCTATATCATCTACATTTAATTTAAAACCTTTATTTTTTATACCACGTTTTTCATTACTACGTTGGTTTATCTCAGCTCTTGTTAGTGCCATATAATCACCTTGATTTTTAAATAAACAGTTGTTATATTTAAGGTCATCGGAGAGGTTTCCCTCTCCTTTGAACTACTTTAGAATGCTGGCGAGCTTATCAAAAGTAGCAGAATTAAAATGAGTATTTTAGATTTCATTTTACTTCTCCTTAAGCCTCCGTCCTAGGTCGGGGGTTTACCTTATCAACTCCCTGTTGATGTTTATCATTGTAGGGAATCCTACTATAAAAGTCAATCTTTTTATCCAAAAATTTAAATATATTTGGTTGTTAATGAAATGGAATTCTTAAAAAAATTTATTCTTCTATCTTTTTGTTTAATCTCTACACCAGCATTCGCGGCTCAGCAAAATTTCAATAATGCAAAAAATCATTTAGTTAAAATCTACACAGCAAATCCGGAGCAAACTACTTTTTATTGCGGGTGTGAGTTTTCATTTGACGGTAAAAAAGGCTCGGTAGATTTCAGCAAATGCGGCTATACACCGAGGAAAAATGAGCAAAGAGCATCTAGAATTGAGTGGGAGCATGTCATGCCCGCCGAAAACTTTGGTAGACACTTGCAATGTTGGCGTGATGGCGGTCGCAATGAGTGTAAAAAAGATGCGAAATTCAATGCAATGGAAGGTGACCTGCACAATTTGCAACCAGCAATTGGAGAAGTAAATGGCGACCGCTCTAATTATCGCTACTCACAATTTACAAAAGAATTTACTCAGTACGGGCAATGTCAATCAGCTGTCGATTTTAAAGAGCGAAAATTTCAACCTCGTGACGAAATTCGAGGCATGATTGCACGCGCATATTTTTATATGCGTGATAAATATAATATCAATTTATCAGATTCTGAAAGTAAGTTGATGACAGCGTGGAATGAGATGTACCCGCCCGAAGGCTGGGAATGTGATAGAAATCGACAAATAGAACGAATTCAGGGTAATGACAACAAGTTTATTACCGAAAAGTGCATGAATTAAATTTTAATCATTAGTATTGTGACATTTATCAGATTTAAAAAACTATGAAAATTATTTGTAAAATATATAATATATATAAATATGCATATATATTTTAGGATTCTTGAATGTCAATAAAACCTAATGAAAAAGGGTATGTAACACTTTATAACGTTATAGACAGTGGATTTGTTCCATTTGGATCTGACCCATTATCACCTAGTTTTGAAACAATCAATTTAAATGATATTTTAGATAAATTATATGATTGGTTAAAAGATTCAGAAAGAGATTTTCAAAACACATCCCCTTTAGATAAAACAGACGGTCGTTTGGACTCGATAACATATTGTAAAAGCTTATATAAATGCCCAGAAACAAAAGATTTATTTTTTGTCTTATGGAAGTCTGTAACTGACGGTAATGGTAATATCCAAGGTGTTAAACCTGATTCTAGCGTTAATGATGAAACTAATAATACAATTTTGTTAAATGAGAAGGATGCGGACAAAAAATTAATATGGGGTTTGCCTTCATATTATTGGTATATATCTGAATTAAATGTTTTTGCAACAATAAAATTTCCTCATTCTTGTACAGATAAATCACTTTTTGAGCGATATATAAGAGATTTTGTTTTGTTCCGAATGACGTCATTACCTGGTAGAAAAGAATTTTTGTACGACAGAGAGAGCATAAATAAACGTGATTATAAGTATTATC
Organism: Gilliamella apicola; assembly: GCF_003202915.1. Lineage (GTDB taxonomy): Bacteria > Pseudomonadota > Gammaproteobacteria > Enterobacterales > Orbaceae > Gilliamella > Gilliamella apicola_Q. The sequence goes on along the minus strand of NZ_QGLP01000005.1, from coordinate 475,921 downwards.
AGGTCACTTTTGGTGATGACTTAGGTCGATTTCGTTTTAAAATAGAGTCAAAGCAGTTAATTAAACAATCAGGTAAAGATTATTTTTCTCAATTGATAGGAAATAAGTATAACTATGTGGTTATTAGAGATAGGATTAGCGCTATAGACTCTAACAATGAACAATGCTGGTTTAATTCTCTTGTAAATCCACTAAAGAAAAAAAAACCAAATATTAAAACTAAAGATATTGAAGTTATCATGCCATCAGATCTAGAAAGCGTTACGCTTGAAGATATTTATGAGTACTATGATGCAAGAAATATGGGAACTTCTGAGTGGAGTAATATAGGGTTTAGGGAGAAAAGAGAATCTGCAACTAAATGGTGTGAAGAGTTTATAGCAAGAGATTTTATTAGTTGCGATTTAGGGGATAAGGCTACGGATAATCATTTATCTGCTTTAAAACTCTGTGCAATAATTAATTCAAATCGAACAATGTTACTCCACAATGTACTTGAATCAAAAAATAAGCAACTTGAAGAAATAGCTTTTGAGAAAAAAAACAAGCAAAAAACTAAGGCATCATAAAAATATTTTAAATTTGATGAGATAACAATATGAAAAAGTTACATTGGCTTCTGATAAAACTACTACTAGCACTAGCAATATCGCTAGTAGTAGGGTATATTTTTTCTGAATATACAACTTTTTCAAAACTAGATAATATTATATCAGCGCTTCAAAATACTTCAGCAATGGTGTTTGCGATTTCAGGGATATGGTTAGCGTATTTATATCCAGAGGCTATCGCAGGGCTTGTTAAGGGTGAAAATGTAAACTTAGAAAATGACCGAGCGAAAGCTAGAAAGATAGAATCTATTGTAGGAATAGTTATTGTATCTGCAGTGGTGATGATAGGTATAATTGTTTTCTATATTGCAAGCGCTTTTTTGATAAATACTAATTTATACATTAATAATAAAGCACTTTTTAAAATAATTTCAGTTACATATATCAATTTTTTAGCAATAAATCAAATTTATTGTGTTTATTTAGTAATTAAAAGAAGTGTAAGCTTCATTAATCATTTATATAAACAAATAAGTGACAAAAAAACAGAAAAACTTTTATGAGTAATTTTTATTAACATTAAATTAACCCAGTATTTATTACTGGGTTTTTTATTGTCTTTTTTATCAAATCCTCAGTTCTGAGGCTTCTACAGTATAGACAGCAACACTAGACACGCACACGATTAAATATCATTAGCTAGCACGCTGTCATTTCTATTAACTAACATGAAGATTTAATCATGCCTATTAAAGATCCAAACAATATGAATTGGACGGTTATCGTCTATTTATTTTTTATCACTCTATTAGGTTCACTCGCTAGCTATTGTTACCACATTATGAACGGCGATACGTTCCGCATTGGTACGTTATTGGCGCAAATAGCGGTATCGACATTTGCGGGAGCATTAGTCGTGCTAGGTGCTAGCTATTTTAATTTAGATTTTGAATTAGCAGGCGGTGTGGCGGGTCTAGCCGGTTGGTCGGGCGCAACACTAATTAAAGCGCTGGAAGAACGGTTAATCAAAAAGGCGCGAGGAGATAACTAATGCAACTAACAGAGCATTTTACATTAGACGAATTCACACGCTCAACAATAGCTAGTCGATTGAAAATAGATAATTCTGTACCTGATGATTTAATTCCAAATGTCAAATTAACCGCTACTAAACTGGAATTAGTCAGAAAAGTGTTGGGCAAACCTATTATCATTACGTCTGGTTATCGTTGTCCGTTATTAAATGCACGAGTAGGCGGTGTATCGACTAGCGCTCACACAAAAGGTTTAGCCGTTGATTTCCACTGTGACTATGGCAATCCCAAACAAATTTGCCAACGTTTAATCGATGCAGGCGTTCAGTTTGATAAGCTCATTCAAGAACATAACCAGTGGGTTCATATTGGATTTAGTCCGAGTAATAACCGCCAAATCGTGTTAACTGCGGTAAAACAGGGCGGTAAAACAGTTTACGTCAATGGGTTAGTCTGATGGATAAATTAAAACTACTTTATAAGCTGTCTCCGATAATATTATTAATTATTGTTATTTTTAGCATTTATTTTGCATATAGGTGTTATCAAGATGAAAAAATTGCCAAAGCTTATTTGGATAAACTCCAATCTGAATTTGTTCAATATAAAAACAGCAACAACAATATCAAAAAACTAGAATCTAATATCATAGAGGCTATAAAGCATGGTCAAACTAATACGGATAATCTTCGCAATGATATTGATAATGGTCTTGTCGAGTTGCGCGTCAAAGTCGAATCTGTCGAACGAGGTAGTGCCACCGCCAGCAATACTGCTCAGCAAGCCCTACGACTTGCAAAATCTTCTCAACAAGATTATTACAATCTCACCAACGCCATCAACTACAACAGAACAATAATTGATGGCTGGCAAAAGTATTATTGTCAAGAGATAGCGCCAAAGAATAGCACTGAGTTTATGTGTATAAATTAAAGAAAACCATTATTTTCAGATTTATGGATCATAATGTTGAGCCTAATTTAACTGTAACATTTTGTTTTTCTAGATATTCATCAAGTTTTTTTATTATTAAATTTCTATGAATACCAATTATTTCATTAGTGTTCTTATGATGTTCAATTCCTATGCCAATAAAATGAGCATTGTAGTTATTCTTGTCACCAAATAAAATATATCTATCATGTAAAGGGAAATACATTGCACCTCCGCTCATCCCATTTAACTTAGGTCCTTTTCGTTTAGTTCCGTTATGATTACTTACATTATTTTGATCATACAAACCAACAATTTTTTCAGAGTTAATTTCTTTCAACTTTGATCTTAAATGGAAATATCTTATTGTTTTCATTTTAATTGAGTCGGAATTATATTCTATAAATCTATCCACAGTAGCTTTTGGTGATTTTTTTCCCGATATTGCTCCTTTCGAACGGGAACTCGGGTAACCAATCCAGTGAAAACATTTTGAATTAATTAATGATTCATCAAAATTATTGATATTAAGGTCAAAATATAATTTTCCATCATATAATTCAAAGACATGTATTATAGCAAGGTCAACGTCAGGAATGAATTCAACATTACTGAGTGGATTTGAAAGAATGGGATTGAAACGACCATCGGTCAATAAGAAATAAAGACTTTTTCTTAAGTCTTTAATATTTTCAAGCGCATGTTTTGCTGTTAGTAGGACATAATTATTTCGGTATGTTACTAGTGTTAACGTGGCAATATAATCAAATTGATTTCTATCATGATCTTTGACATATAATGGGAGGATAGCTTTTTGCAAATAATGCCCGTATTCTTTTGATTTTGCTTCTGCTTTTTCATTATCAATCATATTATCAATCATATTAACAATCCTTTTTTATAAAAAATTAATTGATTTCATAGATATTGATGCTAATGATGAATTTATCAATATATGATTTAGAATTTTTATCAATTGAGACTTTAACTACACTAGTATTCTATTTAATCCATTTATCACTTTTTCACACTAAATTAACAAAGGCATAAATATGACAAAGCTCACAGACAAACAGGAGCTGTTTTGTCGTGAGTATTTAATAGATCTCAATGCGACACAAGCAGCAATAAGGGCTGGATACAGCAAAAACACAGCAAGTGAACAAGGCGCCAGATTGTTCGCAAATGTTAAGGTTCAAGGCTATATCCAGGAACTCAAAAAACAGCGCAATGAACGTAACAAAATCGATGCTGACTATGTGCTAAAGCGATTAGTTGAAATAGACCAGATGGATATAGCGGATATTCTCACTCCATCAGGCGACTTCCTCCCTATAAAAGAATGGCCGAGAACATGGCGGATTACATTATCAGGATTGGATATTGCCATTATTGGAAGCGGAGACACTGAAGCGATTATGAAAAAAATTAAGTGGCCAGATAAAACAAAGAATCTTGAATTGCTTGGTAAACATGTGAGCATTCAGGCATTTAAAGAGAAAACAGAAACTACAATTAATATGGCTGATGAAATGGCGTCACTAATGAAGGAGATATCCGACGAGGCAAATTAAATGGCAGAATCGAAACAATACTTTGATGAATTAAAAAAGAACCTCAAAGATAGATTCTGGCGATTAAACCATCTGTATTACATAACAGATAAAACAGGTAAGAAAATTAAATTTAAAATGACACCTGAGCAGCTTGAGTACTTCGAGGGCATGCATACAAGGAATATCATTTTAAAAGCTCGCCAACTGGGTTTTACTACCGAAGTATGTATTATTCAGTTAGACGCCGCATTATTTCAATCTGATAAATGCGCGTTAATTGCTCACAATCTCGAAGATGCTAAAAGGCTATTTAGAGAAAAGGTTAAATATGCTTACGACAATCTACCCGAAATAATCAAACAAGCCAACCCTGCTAAAAATGATGCCGCGCGTGAATTGGTTTTTAATAATGGCGGCTCTGTTTATGTAAACACTTCATTTCGTGGTGGTACATTAAAATATTTACATGTTTCTGAGTTCGGTAAAATCTGCGCTAAATTTCCCGATAAAGCAAGAGAGATTGTTACAGGGGCATTTGAGGCTGTAGCAACAAATTGCTTCATTACTATTGAAAGTACGGCAGAGGGTAAAGCCGGTTATTTCTATGATTACTGTAACACTGCGGAAAAGGCGTTCATTTTAAGCAAGTCTTTATCTGCGCTTGACTGGAAATTCTTTTTCTTTTCGTGGTGGAAAAATCCTTTATATGCAATCAAGCCTGTTGAAAAACTGCCGCAAAGGTTAGTTGATTATTTCGACAAACTTAAATCAAAACACAACATTAATTTAACAGAAGAGCAAAAAGCTTGGTATCACGCTAAAGAGAAAACACTGGGTGATGATATGAAGCGTGAATATCCATCAATACCAAGTGAGGCATTTGAACAATCAATTGAGGGCGCTTATTACGCAAGCCAATTCAGACAATTATATAGTCAAAATCGCATCACAACATTACCCGATAATAGTCATTTGGATGTTTATACATACTGGGATTTAGGTGTGGGTGACTCAACAGCTATTTGGTTTGTGCGTAAGATTGGTGATGAATTTCATATCATTGATTACTATGAAAATAGTGGCGAAGGACTAAGACATTACATGAAGGTGCTTAAGAGCAAAGCGGAAGAGTTTGGCTATCAGTATGCAGAGCATTGGGCGCCTCATGATATTGATAACCGTGAGTTGTCAGGTGATGGTAAAAGCCGAAAACAAATTGCTAAAGAAGGTTATGAAATTGATGGAGAAAAATACAGCATTAACTTTAAAGTCGTTCCCAAAAACAGCGTTGATGATGGTATCGAATCAGTTCGTGAGTTATTACCAATATGTGCATTTGATTCAGACAGATGTGCGCAAGGTATTGCTAGTTTAGAAGCGTATCGTAAAGCGTGGGACGATAAAAATGGTTGTTGGCGAGATAAGCCGCTACATGACCATACATCACACGCCGCTGACGCATTCCGTTATTTTGCTGTCGCTAACCGTAATAGACGAAAACGAACCGCAGGGTTATTTATGAGGTAATAATGAATTATTCAACATTTACAGATGAGCAGCTAATGGCGTCTGTTCAATTTGCTATTAACAGCAGTCAAGACATTAGTAGACAAAGATTAGCATATGCATCATCAGGGTTAGTTAATAATACAAAGCGAGCATTTATCGACCGTGAATTTGGTTATCCTGAACATCTAACATTTAGTGATTTTTATAATGTATATAAAAGAACAGGTGGCGCTCGTGGATTTGTGGATAGGTTAACAGATATTTGTTGGTTAGATTACCCTAAGTTCATTGACGGTGATATTCGAGAGCAAGACTCAAAACTAACAAAGTGGGAAAAAATTGTAACGGATCTATTTAATGATAAATTGTGGCTATCAATAGTTGAGGCTGACAAACGAGGTATTGTTGGTCGTTATTCTGCATTAATTATTCAGTTACGAGACGGTCAAACATGGGATAAGCCTGTTGATACCGAAGTTATAAACCTATTATCACCTCAAGATGCTATTGTTAAGTTAATTCCTGCATGGGAATGTCAATTAAAACCATACGAATGGAATCAAGACGAGACTGACGCAAATTATGGTCAAGTTACGATGTACCAGTTTGACGAGTCGTCAATCAATAATCAATCTGGTAAACCTCAAATATCACGCAAAATCCATCCCGACAGAGTATTTATACTAAATGAAACATCAGTAATTAATTCAATTGACGATGGAGAATCTCAATTAGAGGTTGGCTATAACGATTTATTGGACATGATGAAATATTCAGGTGGTGGCGCTGAAGGGTTCCTCAAAAATGCTAGCCGACAGGTTCATGTTAATTATGATGCCGACACTGACATGGAAGAACTTGAGAGAGAATTACGTAGGCGTGGTTTTGAACAACCAGCGGATGCGTTAAATAAACAAATCTCCTTGCTAAATTCAGGTACCGATAGCGCATTAATCACATCAGGTGCTACAGCAAACATATTATCAGTTGCACCAGCAGACCCAAGTTCTGGGTGGACAGTTTCAGCAAACAGCTTTGCTGCGTCAGTCAGAATGCCATTTACTATTATTTTTGGTCAACAAACTGGTCGATTAGCTTCTGACGAGGATAAGGAAGATTACGCCAAGCGTGGTATTTCCAGGCGCAATAATTTTCTAACACCTTTGATTAAAGACCTTGTTAATAAACTAATTCAATTAAGAGTTATTGAGCCTCTACATAATGACACACTCACCCTTAAATGGTCAGATTTATTAGCCCCTAGTCAAGCGGAACGAATAGAAATCATGCTGAAAATGTCTGATGTCAACGTTAAAGCACAGCAATCTATGGGTATTCCTGTATTTACGCCAAATGAAATACGAGAGGCAGGAGGCTATGAGCCTGACCCTGATTTAGAGGATATCGATATTGAAGAAACCGAAACTGATACAACCGATACCAAAGAATCCAATATTACCGAGAAGTAAAACCAATCCCACCTTATCAAACAAACAAATCCTCCAAATGCGTAGCGAGATTAAAAGACGCTACAAAACAATAAAACAAGCAACCATTGAATATGTTCAGCAAAGCTTAACTGGTTTTGTTCAAGAGCCTACAAAGTCAGCGGTATTTATAAAAGATACGTTATATGTGGTTAATGCTGATTATCGTTATTTAATTGATGGAAATCAGTTAGCCAGAGTACTAACTCGTATTCAAGAGATTGTTGATGAAAGTTTGGTTGATGGAGGGATTGAGAAGTTTTGGGCTGGTAAGTTTGTTGTTGACATGTATAAAACCGGTATTAACCGGACATTTCATAATTTATCGGCTCAATCACCAGTTTATACACAAGCTACCTCATTGGAATCACTATTATTTAGTGATGCATATATTCGCAGGATTGGACTTGCCTATACAGCAACATTTAATGACTGGAAAAGCGTTGCTGATGATTTAAAGGGAGATTTAGGCAACGTTCTAAGTAACGTTGTAGCAAGAGGGATTAACCCAAGAGAAACCGCCGATATTATCAGTAAACGAATTGATGTCTCATATAGTAAAGCTAAGGCTATTGCTCAAACCGAACAAGTAGGCGCATTACGTCAAGCTACATGCGATGAAACTAAACGAGTTCAGGAGGAGCTAGGATTAAAAACAGGCTTGCTTCATCTATCTGCGTTAAAACCCAATTCCAGAGCTACTCATGTTGATAGGCACGGTAAAGTTTATACTGTTGAGCAGGTCCAGGAGTGGTATGACGAAAATGGTAATCGATTTAATTGCTATTGTGCGCAAGTAGCTGTCCTTCTCAATGATAAAGGGGAGCCTTATAACAAGGCATATATTGAGCGTCTTCAAAATGACGTTAATGAATGGAAAAGTCAAAATGATAAAGGTGTTATCAATCCTGATTTTGCTTCTGTTGAGGAGATAAATAAATGGGCTTCAGGTAAACTCACACAAATATGTAAAATACCATCTAATGTAGACTTTGATGAGTTGACTCAATGTATTAAATTGGTTTCTGAACTTCAAAAAAGGTTTAACTTACCTAAATTTAGGTATATTGGTTCGTTAACTGCAGATGTTTATACTTATCAGCAAGATGAGAAAATGATAGCTGCCTTCGCACCTGAAGTTAATTCATTACTTATTACCCCAAGAAGCCTAAGTCGTAAAGATATTTTAAATGATGATATAATAAGCAGAACGGCTAATTACAAAGCGTTAAGCCTTAATGTTGCGGAATATGCTAATCATAAAACATTAAAAAATATTATAAATCAAATGGAATATTTACCTTGGCATGCCGTACCAACACCTAGAGGTGTTTATGCGCATGAGATGGGGCATGTTTTACACAAAAAATATGGCATCCAACTTGAAGAAATAGCTAGAGAGGGGTGGTATGATGGGTGGGCATTTGTCTTAAGCAAATATAGCCAAAAAGAAATTGACGAATTTATAGCTGAATCATTTTCATTATTTATTGAAGATAAGCTTGAAGCCAAAAAACGATTATATCCACCATTATTTGAGTTTTTTAACTTAATCGATAAGGCAAAATAATATGAGCAAAGAGCAAGAATTAATAAAACAAGCTGAAAAACTCGCTTTACTCCCTTCTTCTGAAAATCCCGTTGAAAGGCTTAAGGAATTACTAAAAAATGAGGCTGATTATCATATGGGGGCAAGAGTTGCTGCATTTTTTTATATAGCCGTTGAAGAAAACCTGTTTGGTAAAGAGAAAAATAAATTAATCAATCAAGGTAAACGACTTATTAATACTTATCCGCTTCCAGATGATGCCGAAGAACAGTTGGATGAACTTATAAGTCTTGCTAGTAGCGATATTGAAAAGCTCGAATTGGAAGGTATTAGTAATATATTATTTCGTAAGCGAAATAATGTTGTTAAAAAATATTAAGAAGTAAAAACATGATAAACCAACGAACCGCCCTCTGGCGGTTTTTTTATATCTAAAATCCACATGAGGTAAAGCATGACACTCAAGAGTGTAAATGTTTTATCTGTCGTCAATAGTAAATCCAAAATATCTACACAAATCATCGACGGTAAAGAACACATTGTTATCAATGATGTGGTCCCTATTGTCGATGATATTGTCATGAATGGAATTTTCTATCCGTCAGATGAAATCAACAAATCGTACATGACATTGAATGACAATTTAATGCCATTGGATCACCCCCGTATAAATAATGAAAATGTTTCAGCACTAAATCCACAAGCCATTAATAACTATTACATAGGTGCATGGGGACGCAATGTCCGCAAAGTAGGCGATAAGGTCCTAATGGACGCCTATATCGACAGAAAGTTTGCAGAAAGCACAGAAAAAGGACGGATGCTAGTTAATCGGCTTGATGACATGATGAGTGGAAAAAACACTACACCTATTCATGTATCAACAGGGTTGACTTATCAAGCAGATCACCAATCAGGCACATCTAAAGGCAAACGGTATTCATCAATAGCAAGAAATATGAAGTTTGACCATGTTGCAATCCTGACCGACAAACAAGGTGCAGCAACACCAGAGGATGGTGTAGGTATTTTCGTTAATTCAAATGGAGAAAAAACACCACTTGAAACTGTGAGTCTTGCTGATTGCACGGAAGAACCGCTAACCAATGTCATTAAACAAACAATTAAAGATGTTTTTAAAACATTTCAATTTAATAAAAAAGAGGAATACGACCCAATGAAAGAAAAAATCTTACTAGCACTGAATGCAGCAGGCGTGAAAACTGATGGTTTATCAGATGAACAACTCCTTGCTGCTTATAACGAGCAAACAGCTAAAAAGGCAATTGATGAAAAGAAAGCTGCTGATGATGAAGAAAAGAAGAAAAAGGCAGATGAAGAGCAGAAAAATGCAACTAATGCTCAAGCACCTGACTGGGCTAAATCATTGCTAGCAGACGTTGCCGCATTGAAAACCGCAATAAACACAAGCACTGAAAAAGAATTATCGGTTAAACGTGACGCTGTTAAGACTAAATTTAACATGTCTCAAACTGCTGTAAATGCATTATCTGGTGAACCACTAGATGCACTTTATGCTCAATGTGTTTCTACTGCGCCTATTAACGGTGGCTTTGCTAATAACAGTAACAATTCATTATTAAACATGGAGGCTCCAGAGTAATGATTAGATTTAAAACCGTGATTGGTGGTCCAGCACGTAAAAATGACCCACAAACAATTGACCTTTTAACAGGTGAAGCCATTACTCCTTGTTCTTTGGTTGCTGTAGTTGACAATAAATTAATGAAACATTCGTCAGCAGGTGAGCAAACACAAGCGTTAATCATCACAAACGATTACTTAGGTGGTCATGACATCCGCCATGATGTACCGGCTGACACTTCAGGAATTGCGTTTATTTGTGAAGATGATGTTACCTACCATGTTTTAGTAAAAGCAGGTGAGGCATTAACTGTTGGTGACAAATTAACATCAAATGGTGATGGAACACTTAAAAAAGCAAGTGGTGGTGACGCTGTTATTTTCTATGCTTTTGAAAATTACACAGTAGGCGCAACCGCTGAACAAGTTCGAGTTCGTAAAGCTTAAGGAGCAATAATGAAGAACGAAAAGATTATTTTTAATAAAAAATTAATTACAAATAGCACACAAGTGGCAATCGCATGGCAACAACTAAATGCTAACCGTCAGATTTTTAATAACGGTCAAAACCAATTAAGTGCAATGCATGGCAGTGCAATAAAGGCTAACCAAGCAGCAGTCATAACAGAAGAGTATTGGCGTGAGGTCGATAATATTACTACTCGTGTTATTCGTGATGATGAAGGCGCGCCTTTATTAGATGATTTATTATCGCTAGGCTCGCCTATCTCAATCGGTAAAACGGTTGCGTTATATCGCGTATCGAGCGATGCAGGTCATGTTAATCGCTCAATGTCAGGGCAAGAGCCAGAAACACTGGATAAAGTCGTATACGACCATTATGGCGATCCCATTCCAATTTTCTCAACTGGTTATTCTCGTGAATGGCGAGAGTGGTTAGGTTTGCAAACTGAAAATATTGACGCAATGGCAGACGACCAAGAGGCAACAACATCCGCCATTCGTCGAGACATGGCGCAATACATCTTAAATGGTGATGATAAAATCAAAGTCCAAAACTATCAAGCCAGAGGTATTACAAACCATGAGAACACTAATCAAATTGATTTGAGTGCATCAGGTTTTAATATCGATTTAACATCAGATGCTACTAGTAATGATGACATCATTAAATTCTTTACGAAGGATTTTGTGAAACCACTAGATGATAATCTTGTATCTGAACAATTAAAAATCTTCATTTCACCAGAAATTGACAGACGTTTAAATGTACCTTATTCAAATTCAAATGGGTTTAAGGAAGGAACAGTAAAAGATTATATTCTTAAGTATGCAACTCATATCGGCTCATTTACGAAAACATTTGAGTTAAAAGGCAATCACTTTATCGGTTACGTTCGCAACTCTCAATATATTAAAACTCGTATTGCCGCTCCAATCGGTTCGTTTATGAAACAACGTATTAATCCACACGATAATTACCAAACTCTTATTTGGTCAGCATTCGGCTTACAAATTAAGAGAGATTTTAATGGTAAGAGTAAAGTATTTAACGCTAAGGGGTAATTGATGAAATTAAGAGTAACGAAATGCGGCTGTTATGGCCGCATAGATGGTGAGATTGCAGAACTTCCTGTTGGTCATGAATTCACAGCTAAAGAGATACCTCCTGCTTTTGTTGGTCGGGTTATTGTTTTAGAGCAGGGAACAAAGCCTAATACTCCACCAAAAGTCCCTCTCATCGTTATAGTAAACGGCGAAGAAGTTAATTTAGCGAACATGAGTGGCAAAGATCTTGCTGAATTTGCGAAACAGCATGAATTAACATCTCAACAATCCAAAGAAACTGTCCCTAATTTTGCTAAACGACTCAAAGAAGAGTTTGAAGCCAAATCAAGCGGCACAGAGGAGTAATCTATGGCCCAGCTAATCAATAAAAGTGAAATTAAATCGTTTATAGACGAGCTGGGTTTTTCTATTCCTGACTCGATGTTAGAGCTATTAATACAGCAAGTGAGCAAGCATGAACCTTGTTTACTGCAGTACGGCGAAGTCACGGCGAAACTTCTGGCGTTATATTCGGTTGCTCGATTAGCGTCATTATCAGGAGCTAGGAAAATAGCATCTCAAAGCGCACCAAGTGGCGCTAGTCGATCATTCAACTACGATAGTAGTGGTACTGATTACTTGTTAACTCAAATTCGTGCTTGGGATAAAAATAACTGTTTATCTGATTTGCCATTGAGCGGTAAGAGAACTGGATTTTTTGCAGTAGTAAGGGGAACGTAATGAGTAGTGTTGCCCGTTGGACTTATACAGCTAAAGCTACAATTTGGCGTGTCGATGGTGAAAATGAATATGGTACTAAAACATTTCACCCACCAGAATATATCGATTGCAATTATGGGTTAGATTCGGCTATCGCAGAATCAGCAGGAGTGGGAAGGGGTTTTGTTGCTAAAAATACTTTTTGGACTGAGTATGCGAACGCTAATCAAGGTGATTACATTCTCATTAGTGAATCATCAGAGTTAGACCCAATCAAAGCCGGCGCTTCTGAAATCAAACATATCACACGCTATGCGGATACATTCGAACGACTAGCCGATGATTATGCGCTCATGACGGGAGTTTAGTATGGCGGTAAAAGGTGTTTCAGAAGTTAATAAAAACATTCGGAACAAACTAAATGAAATAGCTAACATCAGAAGCGCCAGAATCATACAACAAGTAATGATTACTGGCATGACGTTTGTATCTCCAATCACACCTATGGATATGTCTAATCTAATTAATTCACAGTATAGAGAACTCATACCAATACCTAAAGGTTGGAAGGGTAGAGTTGGCTACACAGCGAATTATGCTGCTTATGTAAATAATGCAAAAGGCACATCAAAAGGGAAAAAACGGACTGGGAAAAAATCTCAAGGTAATTATTGGGACCCACATGCAGAGCCTGATTTTATCAATAAAGGCTTTGAACGTGACGGGAAAGAAGCGATTAAACAGGTAATAAGGGATGGCTACAAGATATGATTTCAGATACATATAAATCAATTAAGGAGTGGCTAATTTCTCATGATTTGTTAGATGGATATACATTGCAATTTCTGAAGTGGGTCGAAGTCAAAAACACTAAGACTGCTAAGTATATTGTCATTATTCCTGCTGGAGGTGGTGACGCAAATGAGGCTTTAACTAGGGATTTTTTTAGGTTTGTAATCATTTCAGCAATTAACGATTCAAATATTGTCGCTGTTAATGATAGAGCGGATGAAATCAGACAATCAATGCTTGATGATTTTCAAATAAACAACGTTATTTCAATGACTCCGATCAGTGGAATAACACAATCAAACACAGAAGAGGGGCGGTTTGTTTTTGAATTTACTGCTCAATTAATTATATCAAGATAAAAGAGGTAAAAATGGCTAAAAGTAATGCAGGTACAGGTCGTAAGATTGCTGTTTATTATGTAATCGGAAACCCAGATACAAAACCAGCCGAAGCTGATTATAAACGGCTTGGGATGATTAGAGGAAAAACGAGAGGTGTTAACTGGAACACAATTGATATAACTGGCGATACGTCACCAGATAATACAACTGAATCTTTGGTAACAACTAAAGAAAAAACAGTATCGTTTGATGGTATATCACGAGGTGATGACATTCAAAATCAAGGTGCTTTGTTGGATCATGTTGAAACTCCTTCACAGGACACTGACGGACAACCTTACGCCTGGATTAAAATTGTCAATCCAATTATTAACAGAGTACTTGAAGGTTGTTATCTTCTGTCATCGTTAACGGAAGAATACCCGTACGATGATGTTTGTACGTGGTCAATCGAAGGCACAAGTGCAGGTGACATTACAAGAACAGTCATTACACCAGTAAACACGAGAAAATCTTAATATGAAACCAGTAATAACAGATGTGGGTCAATTTGCAATTCATGTTAACGAAGTTGATTACTTATTTACTCCCTCATTTCTTAACATGACAAAACTAGGTGATCCAGAAAAGATAGTTAAAATTTTTTCTACAATCTTCGGTGAGATAAATAACTTTAATCTCAATCAGGTTATGCAATATGTAGATAAAACACTTGAGGCTTGTTGTGAGACGGATTGCTCTGTTATTACTGGTTATATTAAAGGTGAAGATAAACTAATTAATATTGAGCCACTAATACCTGTTGAAGATAAGCTTGTACTTGCTCAGCATTTATTAAAGCATGGATTAATCGGCGAAATTCCTCCTAAGAAAAATAATGATGATACGGACTATAGCAATGAGTTCCATGCCAAAAAATTTGTTTATTTAGCTGTGGCACATTTAGGAATGAGAGAAAGTGATGCGTGGAATATGTCAATGACAGCATTTCAAGAGGCTATGGAAGCTAAATTTCCATCACCTAAAAACGACATTGTTAGTCAAGATGATTATGATTCTGCTATGTCATATGCAGACTCAGTTGTCGGATTAAGCTGTTAAATCACGGTATTCCAAAGATATTAATAGTTTCCTTTATACACATTGATTAACCATAAATCCATTATGAACCGCCTTCTGGCGGTTTTTTTACACCCATTTCAGCTACTACAAAATTTTATGCCTAAGTGGCTGTTTATTTTTGAATGGCATGAGGTAAAAATGCAAAATTTAATAAAATCAGAAGAAATAGTGATAATTGAAAATGAAAAACCTTTGACAACTACTTTACATATAGCAGATGGCACAAATGGAAATCACAGAGCAATTATCCAATTAATCAGAACACATATACATCACTTTAATAGATTCGGCAGGGTGCAATTTGAAATGCGACCCTTTGAGACCAACGGAGGCGTTCAGTTAAAAAGAATTGCATTATTAAATGAGCAACAAGCAACCTTTTTAATGACTTTAATGAGAAATACAGAAAAAGTTGTTGAATTTAAGTGCGTTCTTGTTGAAGCCTTTTTTAAAACCAAAGAGTATTTGAATAATAAATCATGGGATTTAGCTCAAATATATTCAAAATTAACAACTCAGTTGGATTTGGAAAAATCAGATGCAAGTTTAGCGGGTAGCATTTTGGGTAGCTATAAAAAGAAACGAGATTTACTTATTGATGCTATTAATGAAGTTGAAAAAGCTATGCAACCTTGTCTGGCTTTCAATTAATAAAGCCTTCATCTTCATTATGAAGACGCAGTTAACAGAATAACCGCCATCTGGCGGTTTTTTTATATCTAAAATTCAATGAGGTTATTATGTCATTTGAAGCAGGTAGTATTTTCTACACAATTGAAGCTAAAACAGGTGCTTTATTAACTGCCGATAAAGAAGTTTCAGATTTTAATAAACGGGCACAAGCGGGATTTGAAAAAACCAGTGCCGCAATGAGTAAACTCACAACTATTGCTAAAGCAGTATCAGCGGCACTTGTATCTAGTACAGTAATTGCATATGCTCAAAGTTGGAACGAGCTAGAAGACCGTATTCAAAACACTGGTGCTACAGCATCGCAAACTAAAGATATCCTAGACCAGTTATTAGCTACCTCCGACCGAAATGGTAGAACGATTGAGGAGTCGTCAGAGTTGTACATTCGCCTTTCAAACTCAATGGGAGAATTAGGCTACAGCACTCAAAGCACCTTGTCTTATATTGACACCCTTTCTAACCTATTAACAATCAATAAAACAAGTTCGGTGGGTGCAGAATCAGCAATAAACGCATTAACTAAAGCTCAAATGAAAGGTAAATTAGCAGGCGTTGAAGCGATGAGTGTTTTTAATGCAATGCCGAGCATATTAAAAACATTGGGTAAGCAGCTAAAGAAAACTGAAACAGAAGTCAGACAATTAGCAACAGACGGCAAATTATCAATGTCGCAATTTACAGATGCGATGATTGCTGCTCAAGAAGAAACCGCCGCACTAGCCGATAACATGCGTAACACGGTTCAGGATGGGATTAATCGTGTAACCAACAATCTCAAAAAATATTTAGGAGAGATGAACAACTCCACTGGCGCAACCAAATTACTCGTTGATTCGCTGATTCTGATGTCCGAGCATGTAGATGTTTTGGTAACAGGTGTTGGCGCACTAGCGGCGATTTATGCAGGTAAATATATCACGTCATTAGCAAACGCTACTAAACAGAGTGCTGAGAAAGTGATTGAAAATATCAAACTAGCAACATCTGAACGAAATCTAGCAAAAGAAGAGCTTAGATCGCTTGAGGTTGAAGGCAAAAAATTAACAGCTCGACGCAATGAATTAGTTGCTTTAAAATCTGTCACAACATCAAAGATTCAATTAGCAGCAATAGAAAAACAACTTAGTAATATCGATAAACAGCGAACTTTGTTGATAGATAAAGAAGCAGCAGCGCAAGCAAAACTAGCATCTGCAACAAAGCTATCTACTCTTGCAGCAAATGGTTTAAAAAGTGCCATGGCTTTGTTAGGTGGCCCTGCGGGTCTACTATTACTTACGGCTGGTGCGCTAGTAACATGGTCGAGTAAAGCAGCAGCAGCGAAACAAAAGGCTTTAGAGTTAACTGATGAAGTGGCAGCTTTAGCAGAAAAATACAAGGGTTTATCTAAAGCACAAAGAGAAGCGTTTGCTATAGATTTAAAGAAACAAATTTTTGAACAGAATAAGGCAATAGAAAAACAAATAGAAGATATTGAAAATATCAATAATAAATTGAAAATCAATAAAAAAGAGGGGAAGGATGTATATGGTGACAATGCTTCATTAGAGGAAAGAAAAAAATCTTTAGAAAAAATATTAGCCGTAATGCAGGAAGGCTTCAATAAAGCAGTTGATCTCTTGGACGAAGTTATCGTAAAAAACCATGAGGCTGCTGACTCAACCGATAAAGTTGCAAAAAGCACAAACAACTTATCAGACAGTTTAAATAAAACAACCCAATCTAAAATTGATGAAAAAATAAAGTCTCTTTCAACTGAGCTTGAAATTTCAGAAATGAAGCTTAGCGGAGCTAAAAAAGCTGCTTATATTTATGAAAGCGCTTTAAGTGAATTAGGAGATGAATCAGATAAGTATAAAGTTGCTTTATTGGGGCTAATTAACGGAACAGCTGAATGGGCTGACATGTCAGACGAAGTAAGAAAAACATTAGAGCCTTTACTTAAAGCATACGGAGATCTTTTTGATAAAAATGAACAATTGAGCGCAAGCAATAAAAAAGGGCGAAGCTCAACAAAATCTTACGCAGAAGAAACTAAAAAATTAAAAGATGAACTTCAGCTTTTACAGCAATCTTACGGAAATAGTAGCGCTGACGCTCAAATATTTAGACTAGAACATGAAACAAACACTAAAATAATCGGGAAAGAGCGCGAAAAATTAAAAGAGCTTTTCGATCTAATGGATGGTTATAAAACCATTGATCAACTTAAAAACCCATTACAATTTGAGGAGGATAGTTACAACAATGCTAAAACAGCCTTAGATGATTGGTTCCAGAAAAATCCCACCAAATATTCAGATTATTATTCAAAACTCGAACAGTTAGAAAAGCAGCATCAAATCAATTTAGCTAAAATAAAATCTGACGCGACAGTATCTAAAATTGATGATGCAGTAGCTCAAGTTGATCCCGTACAAGCCCTGCAAAATGAAAATGCCCGAAAATTAGCATTGATTCAAGAATTCGAAAAACAAAAATGGATTACTGAGCAAAACGCTATTGCACTCCGTGAAGCCGCAAATAGGCAATATGAGCAAAACAGAATTAATGCGCAGTGGGAAATCTGGCGAAATCAAAGCGATGCTAACGAGTTTTTAGCTTCTTCATTAGAGGGACTAGCAAGTAGCGCTACAAGCACGATATCAGGTCTGATGTCTGGCACTATGACAGCAACACAAGCAATGCAAAATTTTGCTAATGTGATATTGAATGAAGCAATCGGCTCACTCGTTCAAATGGGTATGCAGTACGTCAAAAATGCAATTGTCGAGCAATCAGCATCTGCGGCAGCAACAGCAGCGCACATCACAGAAGCTGAGGCATTAGCAATTGCATATCAGCCCGCAGCAATGTTAGCATCAATAGCAACGCAAGGGGCTGCAGCGACCATTGGCGCGGAATCGTATATGACCGCGTTAGGAACAATGAAAGCATTTTCAATAGCAGGTGCACGTAAAAATGGCGGACCTGTTGATGCCAATAACGCCTATCGTGTCGGTGAAGATGGCAAACCAGAGATTTTCATGCAGGGCGGACGACAATATTTAATACCCGGCGAGAATGGGCAAGTGTTAAGCAATCGTCAAATCACTTCTGGCAATGCAAATATACAATGGAGCTTTGTTGTCGAAAACTACGCAAGTAATGTTGAAGTAAGTCAACCGTCTATCGATGTAGAAAACAGAATTATCAGGATGGCTGTAAAACAAGCTGAACAAAAAATATCAGAAAGTATAAGCAATCATTCTGGTGACGTCTGGAACGCGATGTCTAATTCAACAAATGTTCAGTCTAAATTGTAAAAGTGATATAATATATAAAAAATATAAGGTATTAAAATGAAACAAATTGAAGATGATTATTTTTTAGATGTTGACGATAAAATGCTTGAATATCTTGAATTAGAGAGCGCTAAATGTGTTGACTCTATAGAACAATCAATATCTATTAATAAGGAAAATAGTTACAAACTTCTTAGCCTTTTAATTGTAGGAGTTGGAGCATCATTTTTATTGATAACCCAATCAGATAAAGTCGATTTTTTTACTTTGTTATTATTAATTTTTTGTACTGGTTGGACTATTTGTCTTGTATTGCTAGCTGTCTTTTGTTTAAAACCCCAAAAAAAACCAATATTAGGCAATTCACCCTTAGATTTATACAGCGAGTATTACAAAAAATTAGAAGATTATAATAAGTTATCTATATTACGTCGATATAAGTTATCTACAACAGAAGATATTATTAATATTTTAATTGAAGAAGATGATCGTATCGCGCGGTGGTTAGATAGAGTGATAATTTTGTCTGTTATCACTCCAATTACATCAATTATTTTTTCTTTTCTTGTTCATTACCTACAAATCTTGGCACAGGCTTAGGTGATGGTTGTTGTTCTTTTTGTTTATTCATTGTTAAATCCTTATGTACGTGAGAGCGTAAAATTTTAAATCTTGTACGTGAGAAATGCAAGAACACCCACCTAGTGTGGGTTTTTTATTGCCCAAACCTCTTAAATAACATACCATTACCCAAAAAAAGGAGATGGTATGAAACAAATTATTTTTAGCTTGTTGTTTTTTTCGTTTTGTTCTAATGCAATGGATGAAAATCATATACAATTTAAAATTGATTCTTGTAAATCTATAGCTAATAAAGATGAACGATTAAATTGTTACGATGCTTTATCTAACGTTGAAACTATTATTATACCAACTGAAGGAATAGGTAATTGGGCAATTTTCAAAGATAAATCACCAGTAGATGACAGTGTATCGATATATTTAAATTTGGATGCAAATGATTATATTGATGTTAAATATAAAAAATTTAAACCGAATCTAACTATAAGATGTAGAGAAAATGCGACATCAATTTTTGTTAATTATGGCATCTTTTTAGGTGATAAATCTATCAAACCTGTAACCAGACTTGATTCCGAAAAAGCGGTCTCAGATATCTATTGGGGTACGTCTACTGATCATCAAGCTATTTTTTATGATAGTTTATTGGGTGAAGGAGAGGCATCAATAAAATTTATTAAAGAATTATTAGATAAAAATAAATTTTTCATTCGCGTTATTCCTTATAATGAAAAACCAGTAGATGCCACGTTCGACTTGTCAGGACTTGATGAGGCTATAAAGCCATTAAGATCTGTTTGTGGTTGGTAAAAAACAATTATTATTAATTTAAACCCTCTAATGAGGGTTGTTTAATTTATTATTAATCAACATGAACGTAAAGTCCTTTATCTTGCCTTTCAAGACTTAACCCAAATAATTCATATATGCTAAGTACGGTTTTATTTGCGTTTTCAAACATATTATAGTCAGAAAGTTCGCCTTGATTAAATAAATTTGTTAATTCTAAAAAGCATTTACCAAGATCCTTTAGAAGTGATGATAATTTTGTAGTTTTAAGTAAATCTAAAAGTGACGATGAATATAACTCAGGTGATATTTCTATCGCACTAATATAACCAAAAGCGTAACCATATAGGCTAGTAATTAATTTAATTCTTTGAGTAACATTAAAATGCATATCATCCAGTGATAAAATACCGGTTTTATATTTTTTTACAAAAAATTCAATTTCTTTTGGAACTTCTATTAATGCTGTTTCAAGATTATATAAATCTTTTTTGATTAATTCAGGAGTTGCAGTTTTAGAGGACATATGATTTGCCAGAAATTCAGACCATGATTTAATTGATGTCATTAATATAGAATTATCATATTCATCTACTAATTTTCCAGCATCAAATTTGCATTCGTTTTTTTCATGCACATGAATTAACTCATGATGCATCATATGTATAATGTTACTTATATTATCAAATGAAATTGATCCGTCTTTGTTAAATAACTCATAGAAAAAAGTTATATTTAAGACTAAAGTAAATTCAGAATATAATCCTGTGTTATCTAATTTTGGCTGCAACTGTGCTATTGCTGTTACATGCTCATTATTAGTATATGAAGATGATTCATAACCGTACTCCTTGGCAATTTCATCTAGAGCTGTTTCAAAATCATAAGTTATTAATATTTTCTTGAGTTTTGAAATATTCAATTTATATTCTTTTTCTAACTCCTTTATGACAGTGGAGGTAAAATTACCTATCAGGTTAGCGGTATTTTCATCACCAAAACCTTTTAAAGATATGATTAAATCGTTTTCCATAATTTCATCCATTTAATAATCTAATTTAGTTAATTTATTTTAACTTAATTTAAATTTTCATAGCTATAACTAAAATGTATTATTAATCATTTTGCCCTGATTTACTTGTTGACTTGATATAATGATTTAATATATATTCTAAAAAGGTGCTCAAAACACCACACAGCGAGCGGAAACCGCACCCGACAGATCAGCGGTATTTTTATGTCCAGATTTTATGGTCGGGAGTGCGACTAATACAATACCCGTAAGGGAAATACGTCCGCTGTCTCGTTGCAGTTTTGAGCTCCTGATCGCCCACTCAAAATGGGATAATTATAAAATCAACGAGGATGTAGAAATGTCAAACTTATCAATTTTTAACTTTAAAAATTCCCCTGTTCGCACTACTGAAATTAATAATCAAATATGGTTTTTAGCTAATGATGTTTGTTCTATTCTTGAATATAAGAATCCCAGAAAAGCAATAGCTGATCATTGTAAATCAAAGGGTGTAACAAAACGGTACACCCCTACATTATGTGACGTAACGAAACGTGACACCACATCAAAAGCTAGAAAATCTCAAGAAATGGTTTATATTAATGAGCCAAATTTATTTAGATTGATTATAAAAAGTAAACAGGAAAAAGCTGTATTATTTGAAGAGTGGGTTATGGAAGAGTTATTACCAACAATCCGCAAGACTGGCAGTTACTCATTAACAATTAATGCCGAACAACAACAGCAAATCCAGCAGGCGGTAAACGAGCGAGTTTATCGAACAGGTGAAAGACATCAGGCTGTTTATTCAAAGTTTCATCAGCAATTTAGGATACCACGTTACCAAGATTTACCTGCGTCTAAATTTGATGAGGCTATTCAATGGTTAGGTGGTGTGCACGCTCGCAGTGGATTGTCTGATGATGATTGGTATGACTTAGCTTGGCTTTATAAAGTAGCAGATAGAATGCGTTCTCAAATAGAATTAGTAGAACCTGCATTACGAGCATTAGATTCTAGTTTTGTCAGTGCGTTTCACTCAATGGCAATCGAGTACAAACGAAATTTACGTAGTGCAAAATTAATCATTGAGCGAGAAACAGCGCATATTAAAGCAAAAAATATAATAGACAAATGGAATAGGGTTTTAGCTGTAATTAGACATCATTAGGTAATTAACCCTTTTTTTACCGACAAATATAATTCATTTAAAATCAAATAATTATAAATGGGTGTGAAAAAAGGGTTTTTGGCTACAAATTGGTTATTATTCTTTTTCTGAACAAAGTTTATTGTGTATAATGTTCTAGTTTACTGCCGCATAGGCAGTTTAGAAAAAGTCATCTCGATACTCATCAGCAGCATCACCGTTTACTGCCGCATAGGTAGTTTAGAAAGAACTGTTTTGCAAAAATTAAATTTTGCCCATGTTCACTGCCGTGTAGGTAGTTTAGAAATCTGTACCTAGCCCATCTTCTTCTTTTAATATGTTCACTGCCGCATAGGTAGCCAAAAATTCACACAAACCACCTACGGGTGGTTTTTTATTGCCCAAACCTCTTAAATAACATACCATTACCCAAAAAAAGGAGATGGTATGAAAAGAATTGTATTACTAGGTTTGGCTTGCTTTGCGTTGTATGGTTGCGGTGACGATAAGGTGACAAAAGAGTATCTTGTTGGTGACTGGCGATGTAATTGGGAGTCCTTTGAAAGAATGGATAGTGGACGAGAAGAAAGCTATGGAGAAGCTATAGATAGGGCTGAGTATATACGTACACTTAAAATAGTTGATGACAAATTATATACAGTTTTGGACAATGGGGAATTAGAATTATATGATATAGATAAAATATACAATAACCCCACACATGAATTTTTAGAAAAAGATCATACATTTAGCGGCACACAAAAATTAGAAAAAATCAATAATGATAAATATCAATTTGTGATTGCTTCAGATTTTAAAAAAAATTCAAATAAAACTAATGTAATAGATATTAGAAATAAAGAGGTTACTATTTGCACAAGAATAAAATAATCATCTATTGATTAAAATAAATTCAACCCTCTAATGAGGGTTTATTAAGTGTGATTTTAATTTGTTTTAACGCTTTTTCTTACGTTCTAAATATTCTGGTACGATGATTTGATGAATATATGTCATTAAATCCATGTTATTTTCATTTGCATTTAGTATAAGTAAATCATATTGCTCTTTTGGCAGACTAATAGAAAAACTAACGTTATCATCATCCTTATTTATATCTATTAATTCTGAAGTATCACCATAAGCAAGCCAAGAAAAAGGGACACTCAAACAGTTAGCAATCTTTGAAATTATATTTGCTCTAGGTTTATTTATTCCCGCTTCATATCTGGATATTTGAGCAGCGGCTATCCCCGTGAGTTTTGATAATTCCTCTTGCGAATAACCTAATTGTGCTCGTCGTTGAATTAATCTTTTAGAAAAAGTATCATTATTTATCATAAATAGTATTGAAATGTATTGACATGGTTAATTGTTAATATTAGTATACTATACATTACATGACACTTTAATACATTTTATTATCAATCATGAAAATTAGGAAAAGCATATCTTTAATAAATAATCATAATGATTTTTACAAAAAAATTAGTGCTAAATTACAAAAAAACGAAAATGGATGTCATGAATGGACTGGGGCAAAAAATTATGATGGTTATGGTGTAATTTGGTTTGAAGGGTATTCATGGGCTACACATAGAGTTGCTTATGAATTAGCAAATGGAGCGATACCGCAAAATAGTGAAAAATTTTGGGTATTGCATAAATGTGATAATCCTTCTTGTTGCAATCCAGAGCATCTATATGTTGGTTCTCCATCCGATAACGCTAAAGATTGTGCAGAAAGATGTAGAAAAAGTGTTGGATGGAGATTATGGGCAAGCAAAAATCCTGATTTCAATCCCAAAAGGAAGGTGGGCACAGTTTATTATGAATATAAAGGTGAAATAAAAACACTAAAAGAATGGTCAGAGCATTTTGGTATAAATGCAACTACTTTGAATCAAAGATTTATGTCGGGCTGGAGAGAGGAGGATATCCCATTACCTGCAAATAAATATAAGAGACACTTATCGAAGGATTGTAATACTACCTATAAAAGATTCTCAGGTATTGAAGAAGTAAAAAATTATTTAACAAACAAGGAGAAAACATTGAAAGAAAATAAAGTAACGTTATCAGCAAGAATACCTGTAAGCCTTAAAACTGCGCTTGAGATATTAGCGGTAATGAATGATAGAACAATGAGCCAAGAGCTTGTAAACAGAGTGAGGCAGTCATTAACCGAGGAGGAAAAGAAAATTGCAGGCATCTAAAAAACTAAAGGCTCTAACTGCTGTAACAGTTAAAGCCCTAGACCAAGTCAACCCAACACATTCAAATAAGGATTAAACTTATGAGTAACAGTAACACAAACAACTTAAATTGTCCAGTAATAGCTGGAATCTCAATCACAGTAGATAAAGAAGGTCGATATAATCTTAATGCGCTACATAAAGCTAGCGCATTGGGTGATCACAAAAGACCAAGTAAATGGTTAGCTTCACAACCAACAAAAGAGTTAATTGCTGAATTAGAAAACAGCCAAAGCCCTTCTACGGGCTTAGGTCAAAATTTAATCAAAGTAATCAAAGGTGGTATTTCTTCTGGTACATTCGCCCATGAGTTACTAGCAGTATCTTATGCTGGTTGGATTAGTCCAAAATTCCAATTAATGGTTAATCAAGTATTTTTGGACTATAAAAAAGGTGAATTAAAAAATACCTTAGAACCCTCTAAATCTTACTTACCAGAATATCGACAAGCAAAAGCTATAGAATTGTCAGTCAGAGCGTTAGATAAGATGTTCAGCAATCTACCGCATTTAAGCGAACAGTCAAAGCAGGCTATCTATGCCGATACTATAAATCCAATCGCAGGTAAAAATGTTATCCCATTACCTAAACTTGAAAACAAAACATTTTCAGCAGGCGAGGTTGGCGAGATGCTTGGCGTATCTTCAAATAAAATTGGTCGTATAGCTAATAAGCTCAACTTGAAAACAGATGAATATGGAATTTTCGTATTAGATAAGTCACGTTCTTCTGATAAACAGGTTGAATCATTCAGATATAACGAAAAAGCAATAGATGTCATTAGAAATCATCTAATCAATAAAGAAATCGCTTAACCAATTACAACAAGCCCCTTTCTGGGGCTATTTGAGGATGTAGAAATGAACAGAACGAGGATAGCAGCATGAAATTTGTGATTGATAGTGACAACTACGAAATGATAGTTAAAAATTTGGGGCAAGCTAAGTCTCTGGCTTATATTCTTGGGAGCAATACAGATGAGGATGAGGACAAATCTAATGTATTTTGGGTAATTCAAGATTTAGTTAACTATGCATTGCACTTAGTTGAGGATTCTGAAAGAGTTTAAATGACAACCCTTTTTTTACTGATTCTTATAATTCATTTAAAATCAAATAATTATAAATAGGTATAAAAAAAGGGTTTTAAAATCAAAATTGCCCTTTGCCTTTTGGCTAACAATGTTTATAGTATGTTTTGTTCTAGTTCACTGCCGTGTAGGTAGTTTAGAAACTCAGGGTTAACCGCTACAAATGTACCGCTTAGTTCACTGCCGTGTAGGTAGTTTAGAAAAACTAATTCAGTAGAAATTAGCGATGAATATCGTTCACTGCCGTGTAGGTAGTTTAGAAATATTAAACGTAATAATCAAATCTGGATCACATGTTTACTGCCGTGTAGGTAGTTTAGAAAAGTCAAGTATTTTAATTAATAAACAATAGGTTATAATAAGAGTGTTCCCTGTGTATACAGGGATAAACCGAATTAATGCGGATATGATGAAAAATGTGTTATGTGTTCCCTGTGCATACAGGGATAAACCGGTTTACAAGAGTACGTTTGCCTACCAATCTCAGTGTTCCCTGTGCATACAGGGATAAACCGAATAAACACAGAAATTATTGAGATTGGTATGAGTGTTCCCTGTGCATACAGGGATAAACCGCTAATGAGTACAGGGAAGACTTAGTAGCGCTGGTGTTCCCTGTGTATACAGGGATAAACCGTTATACACAGCAAATGGAAAAATGGTTGAAGTCGCTTAAAGATAAAACTGCAGCAGCTAAAATTAAAGTTCGAATTCGTCGCATGCAAGAAGGTAATTTTGGTGATGTTAAGCCTGTAGGCAGCGGTGTATCAGAAATGCGTATTCACTGTGGAAAAGGGTATAGGGTTTATTTTGTTAACCGCAATAATGAAATTGTTATTTTATTGTGTGGCGGTGACAAGGATACACAACAAACAGATATTAAAATTGCTAAAGAATTAGCAAATAAATGGGGTTAATTATGACTACAAAACTAAAAACTTTTGATGTGGTTGATTTTTTAAATACTGATGAAGAAATGCAAGAATATTTAAATGCCGCAATAGAAGAAGGAGACCCTAAATTTTTATTTATTGCACTTGGTGATATAGCTAGAGCTAAAAACATCAGTCAGCTTTCACGTGATACAGGTATAAGTCGTGAGGGTATTTATAAAGCGTTATCAGGTGAGGGGAACCCCACTTTTAATACAATCTTTAAAATTGTTCAAGCATTAGGTTTGCAAATGCAGTTTTCCTCACAAAAACATGCTGATTGTTGTTAACTGAGTATGGAAAATCTAATGTAGATATACAAAATAAAATCAAACCTAAAGCTCGCTATTGCGGGCTTTTTTATGTCTGGAGAAAATAATGAACAATTACCCGTTGCCTCAGAAAACGGTACAACTTAGCACCTATTCTCGTCAACAGTCTGCCCAATTCACAACCGTTGAGAGCAGAAGCGGGAAAATGTACTTCAAAAAAATTGCGCAAAATCAACCAACGACTCGCAGTATTAGTTTTACTTTTTCTTCTAAACTAGAAGCGCAAATATTCATGGACTGGTTTGCTAATGTTCTGAAGAATGGTTTTTTACCGTTTGACATTAAATTAGCGACTGAGTGGGAAACTTCTCAAACTATACGATGCCGATTTCTGCCCGATTCATTGCTCAATGTTAGTCGTCCTAACAGCTTGCTGTGGAACTACACAGCAACATTATTCATCGAAAATTACGGACCACCAGATTATATACCTAAGAGCGTTTCGCTATATCAGAATTATTATAATAAAGAAGCTAGGTTGTTCTTGGATGAAATTGTTAGTACGCAATTTAATAATTCGATATTTTTAAAATATCATAATAAAGAAGCCGCGCTGTTCCTAGATAAAATTGTTAACGCGCAATTAAATAAAATGAGGTGATTAAATGCCGATTTCACAAGAGCAGAGAGAGTTTTTCACTCAGAAAAATCCCGCGGAAGAATATGACACCGTCACTTTTAATCATCCTGAGTTTAGAGAGCCGGTACGCCTAGTTTTGAATCAATTTAAACCAATTATATTTGGCGGTAATGAATATATTCCAGTTGCTGCAAAAATTAATTTGCCAGATCAGGGTTCTGAGTTAATGCCAAAATTAACTATTCAATTTTCACGTATTTATGTCGGTGATGAATTTAAAAAAATAATCAATTCGATTTCTCCATTCGGTTGGCAATCGCCTATCTCTATGATTTATGAGCAATATAATGAGTTATCAATGAATAAACCAACACAACGATATGCTCTGTATGTTTCGGAATCCGGGGTTAGATTTAATCGAACAACTGTTGAAATATCGGCTAGCGATGATAACCCGATGATTTTAGCAAAACCAAGAAACACAGAGAGTAACCCCATCTACACCCTTGAGGAATACAGAGGACTTGCATATGCATAAAATGACAGTAAATGAATTTATTAAAAAATCAATTGGTGCTAGATGGGTCGATAGAGCTAGTACGTTTGAGCAAATGGACTGTTGGGGTTTAGTAATTCTGTATTATCGCCATGTTTTAGGTATTGAACTGACGCCGATTACTGGTTATGAAGATAAACAAACCACATTGCAAGTTGAGGCATTACCAGAAGCCAGACGTCATTGGTTGCCGTGCGGAAAAATTAACAATGCCGTATTCCTTGCTTATCTGGGTGATACACCAACCCACGTTGGAATAGTCATTGATAATCACGCATTACATGCAAAGGGGAACGGCGAGCAGGGTGGACAAGTTCAATATAACAAAATCGACGCAATCGAAAAAATGTATACAAAAGTGGAATATTATAAATATGCTGATTTATTGTAAAGACCCAAATGGGCTAACGGGCAATGAACGTTATGATTTAAATACCTCCCTTTCTCTTTTTCAAAACATAAAAAATCATCTACCTAAAAGCCTTAATCATCAAACAATCGATATTTATCTAAATGGCGAAAAAATCGATCCGCTGACATTTGATTTATCACGCACAGCAACGGTATTTGATAAAATCGTCATAGTAAATAGACAACAAGCGTCTACTGTTGTCGCTATCGTTGTTGCCGTTGTTGCTGCTGTTGTTGCATATGCATTAACGCCAAAACCAAAAGTGCCCAACAATAGTGGCGAGCAAAAGGATAGCACTAACAACAAATTGACGGGGCAAACCAATATTGCTCGTCTATATCAAGCAAAACCGGACATTTACGGCTGTGTCCGCTCTTATCCAGATATTGTTAATCCTGCCGGCTCTGAGTACATAAACAACGTTAAATATATTGAGCATCTATTTTGTGTTGGTGTCGGTTATTACGAATTCGACAAATTCAAATATGATCAAACGCTATTAGATAAAATAGCTGGCACAGCTTACACTGTTTATCATCCCGGCGATATCATCCCTGTTGTTAGATATCAATTTCCAAGTGCCGAGGTGGACGGTCAAGAGTTGGTACCTCCAAATCTTTCGAATGAAGTTTTATTTGAAAAGGCATATAAAAACCTAGTAGGTTTAAAGCTGAAAGATGACACGGTTACCATGACATTGAATAGTGAAGATAATGTTGATTATTTATTTAATTTACCCAAACCTGTCGAAATACATTTCATTGTTCGCGCAACTATTACCACGAGGTCTGAAAAGACATATCGAGGAAATGTTGTGTATAGGGCGACATTGATGTCAACTACAATAGAAAACAATCAACCAGTATTAATCGCGAATAATGTTCACCGATTAAGATTTGAGCCTAAGAATGGCCTCATCAGAAAATTCACGGTCGATAAGACGTACGTAACAGTTCAACACACGGGTGGCGTATACACTGACGCTTTTATTTTACCAGAAGCCGGTACTGAGATATGGACTGATTTAGTATTCCAACGCGGTTTGAAAGGTGATGTTTTATGTCAATTCGTATGGTGGGTAATTGATGATTTTGGGAATGAAGTACCGGGAACTCGTGAAACAACACTTTGGGGCGAATGGTTAGATACGTATGAACCACAAAGTATTACTGTTAAGATTAAACCTAGTCGAGGCAAAAATAAATACGCGCTAATCATTGGACGATTGAATAACGGTAAAAGTGATTTGTCAGACCAAGTTAAGGTTGAAAATGTCTATATTGTTGATTTCGATTACAATTATAGAGTGAAAGACACGTTAATTTACGTTAGAACTAGAGCAACATCGCAAGCAACTTCATTGAAAGAGCTGAAATTCAACGTTGAAGCAACTCGTAAAACTATCTCATATAATCGCAACACTAAACAAATTGACTACACGCTCAAACCGTCACGATCATTCGCTGATGCCGTGCTCCATCAATTTGTTGCCGTTTTTGGTCGTGACCCAAATGAACTGGATTTGGATTCGCTTTATGCAATAGATGAAAAATTAAAGTCGTTTAATGAAAGGCTTGGTTATTTTGATTTCTCATTTGATGATATTGATGTGTCGTTAGGACAGAGAATCGAAACTATCTGTAATGCCGCAAGA
This sequence comes from Gilliamella apicola, assembly GCF_003202915.1. Taxonomy (GTDB): domain Bacteria; phylum Pseudomonadota; class Gammaproteobacteria; order Enterobacterales; family Orbaceae; genus Gilliamella; species Gilliamella apicola_Q. The sequence goes on along the minus strand of NZ_QGLP01000005.1, from coordinate 445,889 downwards.
GTGTATGTTTATCGAGATGGCCAAAAATGGCGATTTGCACGAAATGAAGAGAAGTTGCGTCCAGTTGCTATGTTTAACTCACTCAATCTAGTGAAAAGTGATACTGGCGGAACTGTTCAGAAAAAATCTAGCTTACCATCAACATTTGACGGTGTTCAAGTAGAGTATATCGATTCAAGTAAGGATAGACCTAAAGGCACAGATAAAAAGGCTTATATCGACTTACGCATAGTAAATAATCAAATTATAAAAGGTTGTGCGTTCAGACCAAATAAGCTTCAATTATCTGGTTGTCGCAACTATGAACAAGCGATGAATCGTGCACAGCTTGAAATTAGACGCTTAATCTATGAACGTACATTGATAGAGGATGAGGTGATTAATGATGCTAATCTGGTCGATAAAGGGGATTTGGTACTTTGGTCCGATACTTACGATGAAACGATTGTTAGCGGCGAAATTATTCGTATTGAAAATAAAACGTTTTATGTAGATCAAGAATTAACGTTAGACCCTAATAAGATGTATCGTGTTGCAATCACTAATAAAGGCGGTTATCCGAGCAACTGGATCAACATTACATCTCATAATAAAAACTCTTTTGTAGCTGATTATGCTGATGCATATGTGGCGAATAACATTGATATTCAATGTGGCTCAATATTTATCATCACTGAAATAATTTCAGAAGAGCCAACCGAATTTATTCTGACAAAAAAACAATTTAATAACGGCGTTTATCATGTGAATTTAACTAACTATGATTCTCGCATATATGAATATGACCGTGAAAACGGTTATTTTACTGAATAATAGGAGATAAAATGGCACAACGACAAAACACATTTAATCAGTTTCCATCCAATGATTTAGCTGATTTAAATGATAACACAATTATTGTTGATGAATTTGTGAATAGCCAAAATGATTTCACTGCTAATCGTTTTGGTTCTAAATTCAAAACATTGCACAAAATCGTCACAGATATAAATAAATTAAGTGATGATATCAGTGTAGGGGCTTTACCTGCCACTAGAATTGTTGATAATGAAGTTTCAACTTATTCGGTAGGTGATAGTGTTGAGTTCAAAAAAATGCCAACAATTAATGGTAAACCGGTTTTAGGTACTGGAGACTACGGTATCGGCTCATACACTGGCGTACCGTTAAATAATCCAGACAACATATTGGCAGGTGGTTGCTATGGAATGAGAACAACATCATTCCCAGAACTACAAAAAAATAGAAATGACTCGGCGAGCCTCGTTGTTTATCCGGCTTGGACTAAGGGTTTGTATGTTGAAAAATTAGCTGTTGTTCAAAGCAAGATCCCTCGTATTTACTACCGCTGCTCAACCCCAGATGGTAAGCAACCTTTTTATGAGGTCATTACATCAGCAAATATCAATAAATTCTGTGGTCAATCAGTTATTTTGTATCCGGACGGCTCTGTATCTGAGCCGGCTTTACTTTATACAAATCAACGCATAGTTATAGACAATCCCTTCAATACAAATTTAGTTAATTCATGGGTCGAGTTTTATGAATCTGGAGTGTGGTATAAACATGATGAAATGGTTTTTAGTAATGGTGGGTACGGTGTAAAAACAAATAGTTACGGAAATAAAATCGTTATCCAAACAGGTAATTCATCTGTAAGAGCTCGATGTTTTCATGATGGGAACCCATCAGGTGCCGACAATGTTATGACATCACTACCATATAGATTGATAATTGTTAAAATTGGAGTATAAAATGAAAAAAATTGTCTTTGGTAAAATTGGAGATTCGTTTGTTGAAATTCATTTTTATAATGATAATGAACCAAAATGCCCTGCAGGGTTTGTGGTTCTGAAAAATTCAACCCCACCGGCTGATAATTATATAATTAATGATAGTGGGGATTGGGTAAAAAATGATGGTGAAGCTGTTATTTTTCCAGAAAAGCCAGAATTGAGTTAACCACCACCGCATCAATCTTCAACTTACAATATTCAACAGCATCAGACAACATCACAAAATCAGCGATATCAAACATAGTTTTATCATTTTGGTAGAACACGTAATTGTGATCGTCGTGGCTGTTGATTATGTAGCATTCGCCAGCGATTTCGTCATCGTAATCGTCGGGCGTCATTCGTACATAAATCGGTATAGTGTATTTGATTGTTATCATAAGATTAAAAATAGTTTGTTTTATATATCATAAAGTAAAATACTTTGATGTGAATTATTGATGTGGAATTTTGAGAGGTGGATTGAATAAATTAAAAATTCTAACGGTATTTTTAACGGTGTTTTTATTTTTGTTTTATTATTTAGTTTTGTTAATCAAATTGTTATGTATTTATTTTTAATCCTGTAGGGGACGCCATAAAATTCTATTATCATCCTTTAGTTACTATTAGTAAGTCTAACTGTAGATTATCCTTGTTTTCATCTTGTGACCAAATTGTGCCCTTGTTTGAAAATTGGCTTAACTAATTAGCATTCAATGGTCTATAGCCGATAGAGTTGATTTTTTAGACATAAAATTAATATTTATACATCTTATCAATCAATATGTAAGCCATTAAACATTTCAGTTGTTTACAATAAAAAACAGAGTTCAAAAATTAATAATTTAACAAAATTAGATTATGGAGCAATCATTGTTCGCCACGCAGATAGAAAGCGACCTAGATGGTATGAGTTTAGCCAAAGATTAATAAGAGGTTATGTGAAAATGATAGCTGAAATGAATAATATTGATTTAGATTTTCAAGAAAATTATATACCAAATACTAATCATTATAGAGTATCAAATAAAAAATATAGTAGTAGAAAAATGTCACCTCAAGAATATCAGCTATAAAAGGAGAAGGGATAACTAAATGATGAATAAACTCACCATTCAATAACTACCTTCGGTAGTTTTTCATTATCTAAAAAAGATATAAATATGAAAAAGTCGGTAAAGGTGATTAATAACAGTAACTGATTTTTGCTTAACAGATCGACAATCTCTTTTCGTATTGTATTTCAATTTGTCACAATTTTGCTTAATTGGCTAAAAATGATTTAACAAAGATAATTATTTAGTAACTAAAAAGCAGTAATAGAAGTTACCAGTTAAAATCAAAACACTTCCCCAAAATAATACAATATGAATATGTAAGGAGATAAATCATGTCAGTCATTAAGCAACAAACCGGTGAAAGTAAACAGCGGATATTAGATACTTTCCCCGAAGACTACAATAAGCTACATCTAATAATGGCAAAAATGGCGGCCGGGGAAGATGTTAAAATTGCATGTTATGGTGATTCGACCACCGATGGTATCAATACAACAAACCATAAAAAAAATATTACAGGAACAGATCATAATCTCAATGCCCCTAATGCGTGGCCAGCTCAGTTACAATTGTTGCTTAGAGAAATGTATCATAATAATAATATAAACGTTTTTAATGCAGGATTTAGCGGACAACGAATAGAAAACGGTTGGGCAACAGATAATTATGAGGCCAATATCACAAAAAATCCGTACTACGGAGTATGTGATATGGTTATCATCAACTTTGGACTAAATGACGCCGCTAGAACTAATCGGCTATATCGATATATTAATCAAACAGAGCTATTAATTAAAAAAGTTATAAAAGATGATTCAACCCCTGTGTTGCTATCATGTAATCTAACATACCTATCAAAAAAGGACGGAAGCGAAAGGGATAAAATAGATGTTACTCAACAATATAATCAAGCTAAAGAATATTTAGCCCAAAAATATAATATCCCATTTTTTGATTTATCCAATGCAATGATTAGTTGGTTACAAAATAACAATCAATATAAATGGGGGGAATTGCAACCCGACGGATTACATTTTGGTGATTTGGGGCATAAATATCAAGCAATGTGGCTAGCAAGTCGTTTATATTCAAATACCGTTATTATTAATGATTCCACACAGTATCAATCAATTAATTTTATGGATAGTAAATCTAATTCTCCATTTGGTTATGCCAGCCAATACACTGGCACAGGTACAAAATATTTATCAATTGTACTCGCGAAAGATGTTAAGAAATTCATTAACCAGCCAACCATGGAAGTTTATGTTTGGTGTGAAACTAACAACGTTGCGTGCGTTTATCGTCAAGCTTCATATGAAAATGCCACGGGTAGCTATGTTATGCACAAAGATATTATGAGTGATGTAGTTAACTCCTATAGGATCTTACCTAGATTTGATATGACAAACGGGAAAACCAGTTATGGAGGGGTTGATGTTCCCCGGTATCTGTGCGATTTAAAATATGGGTTAAATAAATTGTCATATATTTATGGTAAAGATAAACAAATTGACACAACTGATTTTTATTTTGGTTTTTTTGATTTCGTTAAAAATTACGAATCTAATTTAAATCCCCGTAATTTATTATATAAATCCGGCCCTATTCGGTGTATCGCAACGGTCCCGGCGCGCAAGAATATAGTCAATTATATTAGAAGAGATCTGTATGATCAGATTGGACAGGACTCATTGCAATTATTTGTTGATGGCAAAAAAACATATTTATATTTAGAATTTGAGGGACCAGAACAAAATGGAATTGTACTAACACAAACCAAGGGTATGCGAAAAATGTATAATGACGGATTTATGTTGTTTAAATTGAATGCATCTAGTTTGTCGGCGAATGTCATTAGAACATCGGTTGAGAAAAATGAAACAACATATTCAACCGCTGCAGAGGGTATTATCCCAATTTTTATTGATAAAACAAATTGTAAATTATTATTAGAATTCTATATTGATAAATCTAACAATATTATTATGAATTCATTAAACGAACAGTATGGCTTATTAAGTCATCATGTTATTTCGCCACTGTTTGCATTTCCATTTTCAGGTATTTTTGGAAATATTTTTAGTAAAAATGTATCGCGAGATGAGGATATTTCAACACAATTTAATATAACAAGGGCGGAGGTATGGTACAAAGATAACATCGATTAATTAACGTTATTTTTACGGTATTGAGTTCGGACGTAAAGGTAATTATTAATAAAGATACATTTTAAAAAATAATAAAAATAACTACTTATCTTGATAAACGAAATTCTTTTTTAGCTTTTGAAGTTTCATTATTACTAAACCGCTTAGGCGGTTTTTATTATCTTGAAAATAAATAAAGGTATAAATATGAAAAAGAGCGATAAAAAATGGGTCGCCTAAGTGTTAAAATAAGGTTAAGTAAATCCTATGAACGTATATATTAATACCTACTGGCTTAAAGTAAGATCCACTTACCTACAACGTAACCCATTCTGTGTTATGTTTTGAATTCGGTGCAAGTACGAATCAGCTAGCGCAGTAGACCAAATAATCCTGCACAAGTTAGAATAGTTATCAATAACTAAAGACCAAGTTGGTATGCCTACACTTTTCATACAACAAAATTAAGGGGTAACTGTTTATTAAATGCCTTCGTCGTCAATTAACCTAAAGATGAATATAGCTGATTGTTGTTGTACCAATATGCATAAGCAGAAAAACGTTGTCGTAGTTCATTCCTATTGGAGAATATTTCATTTTTGACAAATTCAATTTTAATTGTATTAAATGTCGCTTCAGCAACGGCATTATCGTAAAGCCATCCTTTATGGCTCAATGAGCGTGTGTTACCCAATACCTCAAAAAGACTATCAAATAATTGATTATCAAAATTTTATATATACTAAAAAATATTTGGTTGCAGAGTTTTGCACTAATAATAAAAGTAATGCCTTGATATACCTAAACATCGACACAATCAAGTCAATGAATGGTGATGTTGATTTGATTGTATCACTGCGATTTTAGCCCGATTATCAGTGCGGCTTGCTTGAGGATATCGTTTTCTATCAGTAGCCGTTTATTCTCTTTGCGTAGGGCTAGTAACTCTTTATCTTCAGTAATTATCTTTAGTTTTCAATGAATCTGTTGTGAAGTATTGTGTTATCCATCTACCAGATACTGATGGCGTTAACTCGTACTGTAAAACTCGTTCACTGCGGGTTTTACCTTGTAGATAAAGCGTTACCCCTTAATTTTGTTGTATGAGATAGTGTCGACATTCCAATATTTCAAAAAGCACTCAATGAGTACTTTTTCTATTTTCCATCAAGATCAAAAATGATTTAATGCATTTTTAATTTTAATCAAAATATCCATCCTATTAATAATTTTGTATAAATTATTCTAAATACATTGATAATTATTATCATTAAAATAACATATAAAAAACATAAATAAGTTTTCGTTGTTAGTGTAAATATAATATAAGGAAAATTATGAAAAGAGGAATATTAGTCATCTCATCATTCTTATTTTCTTTTGCCGGTTATGCAAATCAATGCAGTAAATATTGGCATAAGGAACACTATGAAAAAGCCTTTACTTTCTGTAAAGAAGAAGCTGAGCAAGGTAATGCTCAAGCCCAATATTATTTAGCATATATATATGTGTATGATGAAGGTCATGGTACAGAGCAAGATAAACAAAGGGCGTATTATTGGTCTACAAAAGCGGCAGAGCAAGGTAATGCTGGAGCCCAATTTTTTTTAGCGTATATGTATGATCAAGGAGACGGCATAGAGCAAGATAAGCAAAAAGCGGTATATTGGTATACAAAAGTTGCAGAAAATGGTGATCCTTACGCTCAATTTAATTTAGCTCTCATATATAGTGGCGGTGATGGTATAAAGCAAGATAAACAAAAGGCGTTTTATTGGTATGAAAAAGCCGCGGAACAAGGTGATTTTAAGGCGCAAAATAATTTAGCGGTTATGTATGATAAAGGTGATGGCACCGAGCAAGATAAGCAAAAGGCAGTATATTGGTATACAAAAGCAGCAGAGAAAGGTTACTCGACTGCACAATACAATTTAGCGCTTATGTATGATAAAGGCGATGGTGTTGAGCAAAATAGATCCTTAGCACAAAAGTATTATCAACAAGCCTGCGATGGATATTCTCAAGAGGCTTGTAATAAATTAAAGCAACTAACAGAATAATTAAATTATTTCAAAAAACACCTTAAATCTTCATTTTTCACCAAAAGCACTCAACGAGTGCTTTTTATGTTTTTCCCTAAGATTAAAAATGCGTTGATGCATTTTTAATTTGGTTCAAAATAGCCATTCTATTAATGATTTTTTCTGAAAAACTCGTTATAGTTTTCTTCGATTTTTATAAAAATCCTATGAATAATTTTGTATAAATTATTCTAAACACATTGATAATTAATATCTCTAAAATAACATTTAAAATGTATAAGTCAGTTTTCGTTGTTAATATAAATATAATATAAGGAAAATTATGAAAAAAGGAATATTAGTCATCTTATCACTCTTATTTTCTTTTGCCGGGTATGCAAATCAATGCAGTGAATATTGGCATAAGGAAAATTATGAAAAAGCCTTTACTCCCTGTAAAGAAGAGGCAGAACAAGGTAATGCTGAAGCCCAATATTATTTAGCGTATATGTATTATAACGGCGAAGGGGTAGAAGAAGATGAACAAGAGGCTGTATATTGGTCTACAAAAGCTGCAGAGCAAGGTAATGCTGATGCACAATATTTTTTAGCGTCTGGGTATGATAAAGGAGATGGCTTAGAACAAGATAAACAAAAGGCGTTATATTGGTATACAAAAGCAGCAGAACAAGGAAATGCTGACGCCCAATATGATTTAGCAGTTATGTATAATGACGGTAATGGTATCGAACAAAATAAACAAAAGGCAGTATATTGGTATACAAAAGCGGCTAAACAGGGTGAACCTGACGCCCAATATAATTTGGCGCTTATGTATGATAAAGGTGACGGCACAGGGCAAGATAAACAAAAGGCTTTATATTGGTATACAAAAGCAGCCGAGCAAGGTACCTACCGCGCCAGATACAATTTAGCCGATATGTATTATAAAGGTGATGGCATAGAGCCAGATAAGCAAAAGGCGTTTTATTGGTATACAAAATCGGCAGAGCAAGGTAATGCTGACGCCCAATATAATTTAGCGATTATGTATAGTGACGGAGATGGCGTAGAGCAAGATAAACAAAAGGCGTATTATTGGTATAAAAAAGCAGCGTATAAAGGTAACCTCATTGCACAAAACAATTTAGCACTTATGTATGATAAAGGTGATGGCATAGAGCAAAATAAGAAGTGGGCGGTATATTGGTATAGAGAATCGGCAGAAAAAGGTAATGCTGATGCTCAATATAATTTAGCGGTTAAATATGATTATGGTAATGACGTTGAGCAAGATAAATCTTTAGCTAAAAAGTATTACCAACTAGCTTGTGAAGGGCATTCTCAAGAAGCTTGTAATAAATTAAATAAAATAAAAGAAAATCAATGCAATGAATATTGGTATAAGGAATATTTTGAAAATTTTGAAAAAGCTTTTACTCCCTGTAAAGTAGGAGCAGAGCAAGGTAATGCTGAGGCTCAATATTTTTTAGCATATATGTATGATGAAGGTGAAGGTATAGAGCAAGATAAACAAAAGGCTTTATATTGGTATACAAAAGCAGCAGAACAAGGTAATACTAAAGCCCAATATAATTTAGTTCTTATGTATGCTAAAGGTTTTGGTACTGAGCAAGATGAACAAAAAGCGTTATATTGGTATACAAAAATAGCAGAACAAGGTGATGCTGAAGCCCAATATAATTTAGCGGTCGCGTATGATAAAGGTGAAGGCATAGAGCAAGATAAACAGAAAGCGTTTTATTGGTATACAAAAGCAGCGGAGCAAGATCAATTAGGTGCGCAAAATAATTTAGCGGTTATGTATGATAACGGTGATAGCATAAACCAAGATAAACAAAAGGCAATATATTGGTTCACAAAAGCGGCAGAGCAAGGTAACGCCATTGCACAAAAAAATATAGGAAATAAGTATTATTACGGTGATGACATAGAGCAAGATAAACAGAAAGCGTTTTATTGGTATACAAAAGCAGCAGAACAAAGTAATGCTGACGGCCAATATAATTTAGCGATAATGTATGATAAAGGTGACGGCACAGAACAAGATAAACAAAAGGCAATATATTGGTATACAAAAGCAGCAAGACAAGGAAATGCTGAAGCTCAATATAATTTAGCACTTATGTACAATGACGGTGACGGTACGGAGCAAGATAAACAAAAAGCGTTTTATTGGTATACAAAAGCGGCAGAGCAAGGTAACGCCATTGCACAAAAAAATTTAGGGAATAAATATTATTACGGTGATGGCATAAAGCAAGATAAACAAGAGGCTGTATATTGGTATACGAAAGCGGCGAAGCAAGGTAACTCCACTGCACAAAACAATTTAGGGATTATGTATAGTTACGGCGAAGGTATAGAACAGGATAAACAAAAGGCTGTATATTGGTATACAAAAGCAGCAGAACAAAATTATGTTTACGCCCAATATAGCTTAGCGGTTATGTATGATAAAGGTGATGGCATAAAGCAAGATAAGCAAAAGGCGTTTTATTGGTATACAAAAATAGCAGAAAAAGGTGATGCTGACGCTCAATATAATTTAGCGATTATGTATGATAAAGGTGATGGCGTTGAGCAAAACAAATCATTAGCTAATGAATATTTTAAAAAGTCATGTGAGCAAAGTTTTGAAAAGGCTTGTAATAAATTAAAGCAACTAACTGAATAATTTAATTATTTCAAAAAACACCTTAAATCACCGTTTTTCACAAAAAGTACTCAACGAGTGCTTTTTGTGTTCCTCCCAAGATTAAAAATGAGTTAAAGCATTTTTAATTTGCTTCAAAATAGCCATTCTATTAATGATTTTTTCTGAAAAACTCGTTATAGTTTTCTTCGATTTTTATAAAAATCCTATGAATAATTTTGTATAAATTATTCTAAATACATTGATAATTATTATCATTAAAATGACATTTAAAAAGCATAAGTCAGTTTTCGTTGTTAATATAAATATAATATAAGGGAAATTATGAAAAAAGGAATATTAGTCATCTTATCACTCTTATTTTCTTTTGCCGGGTATGCAAATCAATGCAGTGAATATTGGCATAAAGAAAATTATGAAAATGCCTTTACTCCCTGTAAGGAACAAGCAGAGCAAGGTGATGCAGAAGCCCAATATAATTTAGCGATGATGTATGATAAAGGTGATGGCACCGAACAAGATAAACAAAAGGCAGTATATTGGTATACAAAAGCAGCAGAGCAAAGTAACTCCATTGCACAAAACAATTTAGGGAAAAAGTATTATTTCGGTGATGGCATAGCCCAAGATAAAGTTAAAGCTGTATATTGGTTATCAAAATCAGCAGAACAAGGTTATGCTAGTGCCCAAAACAGTTTAGGGTTTATGTATGATAATGGTGATGGCATAGAACAAGATAAGCAAAAGGCGGTATATTGGTATACAAAAGCGGCGGAGCAAGGTGACGCCGTTGCACAACACAATTTAGGGGTTAATTATAGTCAAGGTGATGGCATAGAGCAAGATAAGCAAAAGGCGTTTTATTGGTATACAGAAGCAGCGAAGCAAGGTCTGTTAATGGCGCAAAACAATTTAGCGCTTATGTATGATAAAGGAGATGGCATAGAGCAAGATAAGCAAAAGGCGGAATATTGGTATATAAAATCGGCAGAACAAGGTGATGTTAATGCCCAATATAATTTAGGGAATATTTATTATAAAGGAGAAGACATAGAGCAAGATAAGCAGAAGGCGTTTTATTGGTATACAAAAGCTGCAGAGCAAGGTCACACCAACGCACAATATAATTTAGCGTATATGTATGACGAAAGTGAAGGTATAAAAGAAGGTAAACAGAAGGCGTTTTATTGGTATACAAAATCAGCAGAGCGAAGTAATGCTGACGGCCAATATAATTTAGCGCTTATGTATAATAAAGGTGACGGCACAGAGCAAGATAAACAAAAGGCAGTATATTGGTATACAAAAGCGGCTAAACAGGGTGAACCTGACGCTCAATACATTTTAGCGGTTATGTATGATGAAGGTAATGGTATTGAGCAAAATATATCTTTAGCTAAAAAGTATTACCAATTAGCTTGCGAAAAGCATTACGAAAAGGCTTGTAATAAATTAAAGCAACTAACAGAATAATTAAATTATTTCAAAAACACCTTAATTCTCCGTTTTTCATCAAAAGCACTCAATGAGTGCTTTTTCTGTTTTCTCCTTAGGATAAAAAACGAGTTGGTGTATTTTTAATCTTAATCTTAATCAAAATAACCTTCTATTCAACATCGTCTTCTTAAGTTGATTGTGTCGATGTTCAGCTATATCAAAGCATAACTTTTATTTCAGTAGAAAACACGTGGTCAAATCAAGGTATAATCGTATTGCGTTGTGCTACAAAAATCTGCTACATTCCTCACTAGTTTTTTGACGTTGATGGCATTTAAAAAAACGTTATCCTTCAATTTTGTTGCATGAAAAAGTGTCGACATTGCAGTATGAGTTTTAACTGCTGTTAAAGTATTTTTGATTCTGAGTGCTTAATATATCGTTATTGTTTAGAATGTGCATTGGAATTTATAATCAATTATTATGCAAGAAAAGATTTCCTTTAAAAAATTGAAAATGATGATAATAAAAGATCTGATCTCAATAAAATTTTAAAAAGTTATTGTCCTCATCTAGATAAAAAACTTGTAGTTATAAATCAAAAAAACAACGAGTAATATAAAAATAATGAACAATAAAGAAATTTGATCAATATAGAAGATAAAAAATTGTTTTATAATCAAATAGTAGACCAATTAAAATTGAAATCTAAAACGCCTAAATATAACAATCCTGATGAATTCAAATGTTATTATGTCAAAAATATGAATTTCTCTCCGTGTTTTACTTTTAAAAGTATAAAAAACAGGTGTTTATTATTTTGTTTTGCGGTTTCAGAACTGAATTTTGGTAGATTCGTAATTTTATTTCTGGGGATAATTGAAATAATAAAATAAAAAACAACTTGATTAAATTGACTAAACTATTTATGCGTTCAGCTCAGTTATAAGTTTAAGATCATCTCCAGGGATAAAAAACGTATAAATATTTGTAGTAATAAGATTTATACTAATAGCATTTATGGTTATCTTTGGCAAAACAATGCGTTTTTGCATATAAAGCAATACTTTGATATTTAAATCTAAACTAGGATAGACCGTATAGTTACGAAAATAGAGTTTCAATTTAATGACATGTAATTAAAATGGCAATGGTAGAGTGTAATAAGCATTAACTATGAGGAATTGCAATCAATATTGAGAATTCAATAATAGATGATATTAATAATAGCCAAAAAAAGATTTCGACTTTTGATGTAAATGTTATAAAAGTATATGTCTATGATGATAATCAATACTGATAGAATATAAATTATATCAGTACTAATAAATAGAAAAAGTAACATTATATTAACTCTAAATAAAACATTTATAATGAGAAAGAAGAACTAAAATTTAAGGATTTAGATAATTTAGTCGGATTAATATCTAATGATATATCTTATCAAATTAAATTATTTCAATGAGTTAAAATTATCATTAAGATATATTATGATAGCAATGATGAAATGCAAAATTAAAATTTTTCGTTAAGTATCCAGCTTTGCTAAGAACTCCATTTCATTTTCAAAAATGACTGAGTAGAATTGTTAGATAGATTATGTAATAAAAATAATATTTATTTTATTATTGAAAATTCAGAATGATAGATTTTAATTAAGATGCTTTAGCAAGAAGAATGGATCAAATTGATACAGTTTTAATATCGAGATCTCCGTTAACACTAAACATTGAATAACTGTAATAAAAGTTGTGAAAAAAACTATAATAACCGTTGCAAAAGTAGCTAGGTTATCGACGAAAGACAGGAATATTATTAAAAGTTGCTGCAGTTTGAAAACTTATATCATATCAATTACCTAAAGATTTGTGCAGAGATATAAGTAATCTAATACCATCAAAATGATTTTAAAATATATGGATAATTTAATTGAAAGTATTAATGAAATTTTGCTGAGATTTAAAGAATTTCAAAAAAAATATTTGAATGAACAGTCGTTAGCTACTGATGGATATAGATTAGAAGTATTAAAGAATCTGTCTCAAAAAGAAATTGATAAAATAAATTATAATGAAAAGCATATATTTGATGATTTTGTTAGCAATTATGCCCATCAAATTAATAATTTAAAAAATGATGATACGATAAAAAATTGCATATCAGGTCTAGCTAAAATCTATTTTAATAATGGAAAGGAATTTGATATGGCGCTTTTGGAAAAGATGGTATTAGTAGAAGAAATAATCATCAAAAAACGAGGAACAGTTAATATCTACAAGATTAAGGATCATTAATTATTTTCTCCAAACCAACATTTCAAATGTTAACTTTTTATTCAATAAACCAGTTCTATTTTCAATAAATTTAGATAGATAGACTACCGATTTAGGTTGGTAGTAGTGAGCACAAAGGCTTAAATTTACAATTGTGCAACTGATTTTAATTGTTACACAATATTATAACTGTAGTGTTTGTGTTCAACTCTTATCAACTGTCGTAGTTTAAGAGTGGTTTTATCGCTTATCTTCTTGTAATTTCCTCAACATAATGGGTAAAAACATTAGAAATCAAGCCTAAAATTACATTTATAACCTATATAAAGACACTGATTAATCGCCCTCTACTGTAATTTTAGCGCTTGCACACTTTGCACTAAATCGGCAAGTTGTGTGACAATTTGCGAGCCGGTATTAGCATCATCGCCACCTAAACTTTTATTGCGCATAAAGTCGCTTTTTATTTGTTGCCAGCGTTTAGTCTGATCTTCCGTCATTACTCCACGAATTTCAGCCAGTTTCAGTAAATTCTCTTCTGCACCATTGGTGAGTAGTTGTGCCTCACCGAGGTAGTGATCATCAATAATTTGATTGAGCTCTGCATCATTCATGACGGATGACACTTTCTCAGCAAGTTTATTCATATTTCGATAACTTCCTTGCAGTTTAAACGCAGGTTCAGTTCGATATTTGTCGGATTGAGCTGCGCTTGCAATATATTGCTGATTAACTTTAAATACCACTTCACGAATTTTTAATAAATGACGTATTACGGCGACAATTTCACTAATTTCTGCTTGGCTATAGCTATAACTCATCTCATTGGTATTAAGTGGTTTGCCTTGCGCATGGTCAATAAACTGATAGAGATCATTTAAATCACGTAAGGCTAATGGTGATAATGTTGCATTAGAGGTTAAGCAGTTTTCAATATAACTGGTGGCAAATACTTCATCCATACCGCCGAGTACTTCACCTAAATTATAGATATCAGCTCGGTTAGCTAGCATGTCAGGTATTTTGAATACTTCACCAGATTCCGTATATGGGTTACCAGCCATTATTACACAGAATTTTTTACCTCTCAGATCATAGGTTTTGGTTTTACCTTTCCAAACCCCTTCGATACGACGAGAACCATCACATAATGAGATAAATTTTTGTAAAAATTCTGGATTGGTATGTTGAATATCATCAATATAGAGCATAACATTATTGCTCATTTCCAGTGCTAAATTGAGTTTTTCTAACTCCTGACGAGCAGTTGTATTTGGTGCTTGTTCTGGATCAAACGACAATACACTGTGACCTAATGCCGGCCCGTTAATTTTCATAAAAATTAAACCTAAACGATTAGCAACATATTCCATTAATGTGGTTTTACCATAGCCAGGTGGAGAAATAAGGAGTAATAATCCCATTAAATCACTGCGACGCGTTTCTCCGACGGTACCCATTTGTTTGGCTAGATTGTCGCCAATGATTGGTAAATAAACTTGATTTATCAGTTTATTACGAACAAATGAGCTGAGTGGTTTAGCCTTGAATTCATCAAGATGGAGTGCTTCACGATGGTTTACTAATATTTCTTGACGTAAACTTTGGTAGTGTTGGAATTGTGGGATAACCACTTTATATTGATAACGCATACGGCTAAAGAAGTCATCTAAATTAATATTCAACACGCCTTGATTAATTGTTGGGTGTTCACCGAGTAGATCGGTAATCGATACTTCAAGTTCAACTTCACTGATTGTTAGGCTAGCTGCTTTATCCAAAATATTTAAAATTACTGCTTCAGCAATATAATTGTCTAGTTTGCTATACTGAGGTAATGTGCAAAGCCCTTTAAACCAACTTTCGATTAGATTCCAACGTTCTGCTAATCTTTCATTAAGATTATTTTGTGATTGATTGAAATCACCCCACATGTGCGATTGTTCAAGTTGATTTTTTAATCCATCAAATAATTGTTTGCTATATTTACTGAAAATAAATTGTTGTGGCGTTTGAGCCAATACATAGCAAAGATATTCAGACGCTTGTTTAATATGGAATGGCTGATGAGCAATTGGATTATCATTGAAAAATTCCGTCAATTCACGAGTGATTTCCGCTCGAAGATTAATCATACCTTCATCATGACCAAATAGCTTTTGGATATCCATACAAGTTTTCGCGCGTTCTGGCCAGAATTTGGCAATATCATTTTTTTGGTTATAGTGCCAATAAATAATGGCTAAGCTTCGTGCTAACGAGTTATAGCGCAGTAAACCAGCCGCTTCACCTAGAGGAATTAATTTTGTTAAAATTTTTGCCGCATCGTGGTCATGAATCCCTTTTTCATAACCTTCACGATAGCGCATTGTGGCAAAATCACGCACTGTTTTATTAAGCGTTTCAGGTTGATTTAACTGATTAGCTAAATCGACATAAGTTAATCCATTCTCTTTTTGTAAAGCGGCAGTAATGATCGAGTAGGCAAGATACTCTGCACGGTATACCGATGGTGATTCTGATTCTAATGAAATCGTCCAAAATGGCTTATAAGCTTCTAATTGCTCATTGATTATTTTTTCTTGAAATTCAGTCCCGGTTAATTGCATAAACAGATGCTGATCTTTAGGCACTATAGTTAAATCAAGCTCTTGGGTATTAACACTAAATTTATGCCGTGGACCTAGTTTAATGACATTTCCACCAGATTCAAATATTTCCGATTTATCTCGTAAGGATCGTATGGCTTGATCTTGAGCACTTTTAAATTTGGACTCAATATCATCGGCTTTAACATTATCAAAAAGTGCTCTTAACTTTTCGACAATTTCACGGATTTTTTGCGCCAATGGGTCAGCAACAAAGAATGCATTAAGTTCATTTTGATCGGCAAATTTAGCCGTTCTTCTTGGGATGCTGTCTAAAATACGTTGTGCAGCGGTTAGTAGGGCGTCCGTCCGTCTGGTTCTATCCTCTAATAACGCTTGTTTATGTGTTTCGAATGATTCTAGGATTTCTTCACGTTTAGTTAGAATATCATTAAGAAATTCCTCACTTTCACTAAATTGGTTCTCAAGCTCTTCTAGTTGTAGTAAAAGACGAGATAGCTCATCATCACATTTTTCTGGCGTGGTTGCCATACTTAGGGCATTGGTAATGCTTTGACCAAATAATTTAAATTGGGCGCCAAATTGTGCAACCATTTCAACATTGGCTAAATTTTTTCGTTTTTGTTGGATCTTAGCTTTTGTTTGGTTGAGTTTTGCATAGACTTCTGCAATAGATTCAATGATTCTGGTTTGTAAAGTAACATCATCAAATTTTAGGGTTGCGATTAATTGTGAAAGCATATCCAAATCAGCAGACATGGTTTCTGTAATTTCAACCGAGTTGAGTAATTTCGCTACCGTATCTGCTTTGCTAAGCTGCTGTTCAATATTGTCAATTTTAACAATGAATGGTTCTAGCGCTTTATCACTTCCTAAAAATTCAGCTGTGGCTAATGAAACCTCACTCTGTCTAGTTTTTAGTTCATTTTCCATTTTATCGATTTGATCTAAATCGATGTAACGATAAGTTCTTAACGTGACTAAACTGCCTAGTTGCATTTTTATTGCGTTTAATGCATCAACAAATTGTTGGGTTTCTTGCCAACTATCAGGATAAAGTTTGGTTAATAAATCTTGCTGATTAGAGAGCGCCTCACGCATCGCGCTTTCAGATTGACGACGAATACTTTCGACTTTTTCATATTCATCGATAACCAGTTCACTAGTTTGGATAATATTACGCAGAATAGGGGAGAAGGCTAAATGTTTATCATCATTGAGCCAAAAATAATTATCGAAAAGTCTCTTGGTATCCTCACTAAGTTTGCTGTATAGCTGTGAAGAGACGGTTTGGTTATCGATTTCACGCGAAATAAAGTAAAGATCTGAAATGCCGCGAACCAGTTCGGCATTACCTATTTTGCCAAGGAAACTGTTATTAGTTGGTTGCTGTGCAGCAAACTCATCACTATAAAAAGGTGTTTGCCAAATCTGCATTGGATGTACCCGAGTCGGTTCATCATTTTCACCTTCAAAGACCACCATTCGACCATCTTCAAAAACCGCATATCCATGTCCTAATATCGGATTATCCAGCTTTCGTTCGATCATATTATAATTAAATAATGCTAATCGACCATTAGTCGGATCATAGAAAATATATAACACATCTTCGCCATTTGGTGAACGGCGAATACGTCGAAAACGCATGCCTGACATAGAATGGTCAAAAGTTTTATAATCACCATTTTGTAAGTAATATCCACCAGGAAATATAATCCCGTGATCTTCAGGAAGTTGAATACATGCCTGTCCAATAAAGTCTATACGATGGACTTGTTGAGTTAAGGTGTTATAAACAAGATAACGCCAATTATCTTCACGGTAAGGTAGGACTTTTAATAGAATTAATGATCCCACTCTAGCATATTCTATTTTAGCGTCATTGATTGATTGATTCTGGTCAACAACTTCCTCTCGATAAATGCCTAAGCCATCATTGGTGTTATTTTCACATTTTATGGTTAAATCGCCACCAATGGTTTCAACAAATACCGTATCAAGAACATTAACATGTGGAAATCGACCATTAACAATATTTTCACGGGTTGTTTCGATCCATTCAAAATCATAAGCGGGTGGTAATGCGATGTCTCGTTCACCCCGATTATCGATATACTCTATGGTCTTTTTGTCACTTGATATAGACCATCTAAAAACTCGGATATCACTGATTCGCTCACCAATTTGAAAACTAGCGAGTAATTTTCCATCACGTTCAACAAGTTGGAGTAGTTGGGCATTTTTATAATAAGTATACAGCTCATTAAAATCTTGGATAAATCGATCTATATTTAAGAAAGTATTAGCTAAATCAACTGGGTCAGCTTCATAAGAGCCATCACGTTCTACTAATTGATAAAGGGAAAATACGTCCTCTATTTTGGTCTCTTTTTTTAATCCTAAATAGACGTTATACCCAAATAATAACCAGTCACCGAAACGAACAATATCCCGTGCGACACAATTATTTTCAGTTCTAATTCGAATACGACTAATGATGGACATGTCACTTTTACCAAACTCAGATAGCCTTTCTTGATTCAGTGCTTCCGTCTTTTGATTGAGTTCTTGTCCTAAAGAGGTTAAACGTTTACGAAGAATTTCATAAGCTCCGCCTTCCGCGACGGCTTTATCAATTGATGTTTGTTGCTGGTCTTGGATTTCTGACATGTTTTACTCGTTGAAAAGATATTCAAATACTTAACGTTTTAGGTAGGCATTTAATCCTACCTAAAACCGATTGCTCGATGGATAAATAACTATTGCAATAGTAACTTACTCATTCTCATTATTGGATGACAAAAATTGTTGTGCTAACGCTTTTAAATCAGTGTTTTGCAAAGTTTCTTTTATATTAATTTTTTTGTCGCCCGATAAGCGAGCTAGTACTGATTGTAATGCTGATTGCAGTACAGGACTTTGGTTAACGGTTCCTTCAATTGCCTTACCAACGCTGATAGCTTTCGAGAAGCTATTAAAGAAGTTATCATTACCACCGACAATTTCAATATTTGCCTTACTGAATGCAGCAGCAAGAACATCAGCTTGTTCTCTAGCGATTTCTTTGTTAGCCGCAATCGCAGCCATAGCTTGTTCAAAGCCTTTTTCAAGTGCTAAGCGGAACTCTTCATGATTTTGTGATTGTTCATTCATTGTACTCATTGCTTGGAACTTCTCAACTAAACCATTAGCTTCGGCAGTTAATTTTTCACGAATGATTAATGCTTCAGCAAGGCCTTGTTCTTTGGTTGAATAGGCTTTAGCAAAGGCAATACGTTCATCACCACGAGCTTGAGCAGAAAGTTTTTCTTCCAGTACTTTTGCTTCAGTTAAACCTTGTTTTTCAATAGCACTGGCTTTGGCTTCAATTACTTTGGCTTCAGCTAAACCTATTTCTTGATTACCTTTTGCTTCTGCTAATAATGTTTCAGCGGTAATATTGGCTTTAACTAAGCCTTCTTTTTCAATAGCAATGGCTTTAGCTTCAATTACTTTAGCTTCTGCTAAACCTATTTCTTGATTACCTTTAGCTTCTGCTAATAATGTTTCAGCGGTAATATTGGCTTTAACTAAACCTTCTTTTTCTTCTGCTTCAGCAGCTGCTTTACGAACTTTGGCTTCAGCAAGGCCAACTGCTGCTTCTTCGGCTTCGATACCTTGAGCCAGTTGTTTTTTTGCTTCGGCTTGTTTTGCCGCGGCTTCTAATTCAGCTTGTGCCATGGTGCTAATTTCAACTGCACGATGTTTTGATGATTGTTCATCTGCTTCAGCTTGTTTTACTTGTTTAACTAGCTCTTGTTCTGCTCTAGCTTCTGCTTCAATAATCGTAGTTTGTTTTTCTCGATCAGCTTTGGAAACTTCGCGTACTTCTTTAATGTGTTCTTCTTCAACTGCAACCGTTTTTTCAACCGCTATACGTTCACGAATAACATTGGCTATCTGCTTTTTTTCTTCTTCAAGCACTTTGTCTTTTTCAATTCGTTGTAACTCTACCTCACGTTCTCGAGCTACAATTTCAAGTGAACGAGCGCGAGTTACCCGTTCTTCTTCAATCGCGATTGCTCTTAAGCGATTATTTTGGGCAACCTCAACTTCACGTAAACGATTTTCCTCTCTTACTTCAATTTCTTGTTGAGTTTGAATTCTAGCTTGTTCCGCTTTTAAACGTTCTTCTTCTTGGACTTTTAATGTTTCAGCTGCTTCTCTGGCTCGAATTGTTTCAATTTCACGTTTTTGTCGAGCTTCAGCGTCAGCTTGTTGTCGTTCAAGTTCAAGTTTGGCTTCGATAGTTTCAGTATCTTTCTTTTTCAGCGCCAGCTCTAAGTCACGTTCACGTTTATTGGTTTCATCTTTATGGACAGCAGTGATGGCTGTAATTTTGTTAATACCTTCGGCATCAAAAATATTATCTGGATCAAGCGATTTAATTGGAGTTTGTTCTAAATAATCGATAGCAACATCTTCAAGAGCGTAACCATTAAGGTCTTTGCCAATTACATCAATGATCCGTTCACGGAAATTCATTCGATCTTCAAATAGTTTTGCCAGTTCAAATTGTTTTCCTACGGTTTTTAATGCTTCTGAAAATTTAGCACTAAATAATGTACTAACTGCTTTCTGATCTGATGCGCGATCAACACCAATTGATTTGGCAACTTTAAGAACATCTTCGGTGGTTTCATTAACGCGCAAATAAAAAGCAACGCAAATATCAGCACGAAGGTTGTCTTTACAAATTAAACCATCTTTACCTCTTCGTTCAACATCAAAAGTGATCAACGAAATTTTCATGAACTCTTTTTTGTAGATGATTGGATAAACTAACGCACCAGTAAAATGGACTTTAGGTTTTGACGTCATATCATTAACGATAAGCGCCGTACCTTGTGGAACTTTTATGTAAAACGCTTTAAATAATAGGAAGAATCCAACAATTACCAAGAATACACTTCCAACAACTACTAAAAAGAACATTACAGTATCACTGCTTATATACATATTTTTCTCTTCTCCAAATTAACTTTTATTGTCCATTAAAATCTTTTAGGCTAATTATTTCATAACAATTAGCGGTTTCATCATATTGCAGTATGACAGCTTTATCTCCGCGGTTAAATTGATAAGACTCATCACATCTTACTTCCAAAATAAGACCAGCACCTCCATCTTCAAAGATAGCTTGTCCCTTGGTTTTAGTTACGGTACTTGAACGAATTTCGATAACTTGTCCTAATAATGATTTATGATTATTGGTAATCATCATCTTTTTAAATAGAGGACGAATTGGTTTAATAAAAAAGGCAGTCAAGTAGACAGCTAAGATGAATGCGATAATTAATAGTACTATCCCGGCTAAATAATAAAGTAAGGTAAGATCGTACAAAGGTAAGATTAATAGACGAAATGAAAAATAACAAAATGACCATCCAATTAAAGAAATTAATGTAAGGATGAGTGTCATTGGTACTTCATTGAAGCCAAATTTCATTAATAAACCACCGAATCCAGTCGGAGGAATATCACTATAGATATCATTGACACTAATATCCAAATCCAGACAGTCAATACTTAATAACCCTAATGCGGCAACAAACCAATATAAGATACAGATTGTTAACAATGCACTAAAGATAACCACGGGAAAAGAAAAAAATATTCCCCAAAATAGTTCCATTATATTCCCTTCATCTCGATTAAAATATTTTAACTAATTAATTATTTTATAGTTGTTTTTGACATTCTAACCTAAAAATATAAAAAGCGAAAAATTTAATTTGATTGTTTTTCTTTTAATCTAGCTAAAATTGAAGCCGCATTTTGGCTACCAACTTTAATACCTGCCGCTTCTAATTTGCTATCAAGTGAATCAGCATTTTCAGTTGCTGCTAACTCTTTTTTTGCTTCAAAAGTAGCCGCTGTTTTCTCTTGGCGCTTTTTAATCCTATCTAGTGAATCAAGAGCAGTATGCAATTTAGCTGTCGAACCACCATAACGTTGTGCCACAGCGGATTGCGCTTTTTGTACACTTTCCGTCGCTTTAACGATATCAACTTGTTGCTTTAAATTGCGAATATTAATTTCAGATTGTGAAATAGTTTGTCGCAAATTTTTAACACTATCTGCAAAATAATCAGCCTGTTTTTTATTATTAGCATGTTGATTTTCAAGGACTGAAAGTTTTTCGGCGACTTCTAAAGCTAATTCTTCATTATTATTTTCAAGTGCTTTAATTGCATATGCTTCATATTCAGTTATTTGAGCTTGAGTTGATGCAACTTGTTTTTCAGCTAATTTTTGTTCTGCTAAGATATTAGCTAATGACTCTTTCGCTTGTTTTAATTCTTCATCTGCATCTCGAATTTCTTGGTCTAATATGCGTAATGCTTGAGAATCAACAATTGATTCACCAACTTCATTTATTCCACCGCGTAATGCTGTTACCAATTTTTTGAAGATAACCATAATTAACTCCTTTTAGGATTTTTGCTTTAATTATTCAATATTGAAAAAATGCTCATAAGCTTCAGTCGCTTTGATCACATTGTCGGATAAAGTTTCAAGCTCATAAATAATATTGTTTAAGGTTGATGTTGAACTCAGTGCACCATACATAATGTAATTAACTTCACCATCGCCAGTTTTTTCAATTGCTATAGTTGATAAAGCAAATAGTTTTCTAGCACACAGAATTTCTTCATTAAATGACGAAGGATTTTTAATCAGTGAAACCGGCCAAAGGAGTGCTTCAACCATTATTTGTTGATTTGAAACACTTAAAAAAAGTGGTAAATCACCATATTCATGCATAATAATATGTAAACAGGCATCGATACCATCGATCACTTCAACGCTAGCGAAACCTTGTTTGACTAAGTCAGTTTGATTTAATTCTTGGAAAAGATCGTTAATTTTCCAGACATCTCTATTTTTCATTTCATTGTTTTCCTTGACATGGTAAAAAAAAGATTTATTCGCTATAGCTGGTTTACGAAATATTTTTTCAATTTCAACTAACTCATCACTATTTTCGGGTAAAATCCAAACTTCTTTTTTTATCAAACCTTGCTCTCTTAAGCGTTGTCGGTATTGTTGTTGATAAAATGCTGAACTTTTTGTTTCTTTATTTTTTTTCATAAAAATTTAGTTTTTTGAAGTTTTATACGCTTTATATTAACATGTTTTTCTTACATGTAAATATTACATGTAATGTTTTTTGAAAATATTTAGCGATAACTTTACTTAATATTTAATAAAAACTTAAACATCTTAGAGTCGTTTAGAGTAAGGTATGGAATAAATAACCCGCATAATGCGGGTTATTTAATATTAAAGAGGGTACTTTAATTTAGCATTTTAGAAATCAATATCTAAACCTACTTGGAATGTTCTGCCCGGAGCGGTAAACATATCTAGGTATTTATGATCTGATGTGCTATATAATTTATTATTACTTAAGTAATCCCAATATTTCTGATCGGTAAGGTTGTAGATCCCACCATTTAACTTCACGTTCTTAGTGATGTAAACATAACTTGTTAAATCAACTATACCATGTCCCGCAATTCTAAAATAATCGTCATTAGAATTTTGAATTGGTTTACCTTCGTTGCTATAAGTTTCACGAGATGTCGCTTCAGCTTTTTTGCCTTTTTGGAATGTAGCCGTAACTGCTACTCCATAAACTCTATTTGGATCATCCCATGCTAAACCTACAGTGGTTTTCATCGGAGCGATCGAATCCATTTCTACATATTTATCACCTAAATAGCTTGATTTAGATTTACCTTGGTTGTAACCGATTGCAAATCTAGCACTTAAGCCATTAGCTGATTCAACCCATTTACCGATATTGAATTCACTGCTTAATTCAGCACCATAGATATAGGCTTTGTCGCGGTTTTCAGATTGATAAACTAAACGATTACCAATTCCAACAAAATTTTTCCTATAGCGGGTATAAGCAATAAAGTTTTTATATTTGTTGTAAAACGCTGAAGATGAAAGAGTCACACCAGAAACCGGGTGGCCTTTTAAACCTAATTCAAAATTATCACTTGTTTCAGTTTTTAGATTCGAATCACCAACTAATACATACATGTTGCTGTGTGCTAAGTAAGAACCATATAGTTGGTTCTGATTAGGCATCTGTGCTCCACGTTTGTATTGTAAATAAGCAGTGAAGTCAGGGTTAATATCATACATAAATGACATTGAAGGTAACACTTTAAAATCACTATTACCTTTATATTGTTTTCCTAATTGATTGCTACTTAGTTTGGTTAATGACATATTTTCGAGGTTACGAGGTTTAGTATTTTGATAAACTGCTCTAACACCTGGAACTAAATAAAAATTATGACTGTCGTTAAAATTAAAGCTTATACGATCTTCAAAAAATCCGCCTAGCTGATAACTACGGCTATCGGCTTGTGGTTTACTATAGTCACCATCAGGAAATACTATGGCATGTGGTGACTTAGCTGATGAGAAGAATGGCGATTCATCTTCACTCCATTTACCATTTAAACCAGCACTAAATCTCTGGTTTTCATAAATTTTTACTAAGGTAGTAATAAAGTTATAAGCTTTAGTATTGTAGTTAGTTTGAGTATTAAAATTGCCTTTGGTTGTATGACGAAGATCAGTATCGTCAAATACATTGGTACGTTGATAATTTAATTGAGTTGTTAAGCTATCTATCCAACTGATATTAGTCGGTTTCCATTGATCTTTGAATGCCAAATTAAAACGATTGTTTTTGCTTCTTTGATGATCAAATGATTCGATTTTCTTACCGTATCTATCCCATGAATCGTAGTGAGAATTTTTGGTTTTATTATTGTAATCGACAGTAGTATTGATTAAATGTTCATCTGTCATTTGCCAACCAAAACCAGCTAAAATCGAGTTGGAGTGCCAATTTTCTGGGTAACTATTAATTGAATCGCCATGATTACGCGTTTGTTGTCCATCTCGGCGACTTAATACCACTATTCCATTTAGATAATCATCCCCCCCCGCCATAGTTATACCTTGGTGATAACTTCGATCTGAACTATCGTAGTTATTTTGGAAACCAAAATAACTAGTTTTACCCGGATAGAGGTAATAACTTGCCGTTTTGGTTTGGAAGGAAACCGAACCACCTAAGGCATTATTGGCATTACTTACTGAAGTTGCACCAGATTCAATATCCACTTTATTGTACATATAAGTATCAATATAATCTCGACCAATTCCATAAGATCCAAATCCAGCACGACCAACCGAGTTAACCCGACCTTGAGCGATAGGTAAAGGCATGCCATCAATGTCGATAGATACGCGGTTAGCATCTAAACCACGAATATTGTAACCAGTAAATCCACTACGGTCCCAACTACTTTTCCCGCTACCTGAGCCTGAAATATTTCCCGGTGCTGAAATTAACGGTTGATAACGCATAATGCTACCAAAATTTGTACCGCCATCACGGCGAATATCTTGCTCGGAAATTTCGGTATTCATTCCCGGTTTTTTGGTGGCTTCATGAGTGGTTACTGTAATAGTGTCAATATCTTTTTCATCATTATGCTTATCAGTAGCGAGAGTAGGTAACGCTAATGTTAATCCTATTGCTAATGAACTTGTCTTTTTTAATTTTTTAAAATTCACCTTTAGGTCCTTTCATACTTATATATGCTTAATAACAAATGTACGCATTTATTGCTTCAATTAATAAAAATATTATTAAAATTATTCGACTACATTATTCTGGGTAAAAGCTTTGGAATAGCAATTTTGCTGCTTCATCAACACGGGGACCGATTCCAAATAAGTAACTATCATCAATAATAGTGATACGATTATTTTTAAACGCACTCGTTTCAGTAATACCCGGAATAGTATTAATTTTGTCTAATCCACCTAGTTGATCAATCGAATATTTATTTAGGATGATAACTTCTGGATTAATAGCAATGATTGATTCAGCAGTATAGCTTTTGAAACTATTATGTTTTGCTAGATTATCACCGCCAGCAATAGCAATTAGTGCATCAATGGTGGTGTTTTTGCCGGCTACTGAATTGGTGCCACCCATACTCATTAGAGATAAAACTTTTGTTTTTTGCGGGTGAGTTGCGATTTTAGTTTGAATATCGGCAAGATTGGTTTTAATTCTGTTGATTAATAATTCACCTTCTTTTTGTTTATTCAATTTAGAGGCAATTTTAGTGATATTTTCATATAACAGCTCAATAGTACCTGGCACACGCTGTAAGGCTAATACATCTACTTTAGATTCAGACACTTTTTCGATAACATTATCAGGCTCTACATCATTTAAAGTTATAAATAGGGTTGGTTTAAGTGATAATACGCCTTCAATATTTAACAACTTCCAGTAGCCGATCTGTGGCAATTGCTTAACTTTTTCAGGGTAACTGCTCGTTTTATCAACGCCGACAACCTCATCACCAACGCCTAATGCAAAGACTATTTCTGTCAGAGAGCCACCAGCAATAACAATCCGTTGGTTTGCTGAACTAAAGTTGATAAGACTATTGATACTAAAAATTAGCAAAAATAGGCTAATCTTTTTTACAAACTTCTTCATGAGTTAATTTACCTACCATGGTTTTCCATTTAGACTGGGTAATATAGTGAAAATGAGAACCATTATCAACCTAAAATATAGGATTCTTTGATAATAATTTGATGCAATCTAGATGAATATAAGGCGCTAAAGAAACTTTTTTTCAAATAAATAATAAATTTATAATCAAGATATTGGCAAAATAATAAACGTTTTTTTTGAAAATAGCTGGAATTTTTATCTAAAAAATCTGCTGTATAGTCATTTTTGAAGAAGGAGAAGGTTGATAGATGGCTATATATAATTAATCTTAGTTTCTTTTTTAACTAGAAAAATAAACATCAAACAAACACCTCCAAAGTTGGAGATGTTATTGTTCGTGTTTTGAATTAATAATCTATATCCAAACCTAACTGGAAAGTTCTACCCGGCGCAGTAAACATATTTAGATAGTTATGATCGGCGGTACTATACAATTTATTGTTACTGAGATAATCCCAATATTTTTGATCAGTAAGATTATAGATTCCTCCACTTAATTTCATATTGTTGCTGATATTGATATAACCGGTTAAATCAACAATGCCATGGCCAGCTATTCGAAAATAATCGTCTTTGGAATTAGGGATTGGTTTACCTTGATTGCTATAAGTTTCGCGAGAAGTTGCTTTGGCTTTTTTACCTTTTTGCAGTGTGGCAGTAAGCGCTACCCCATAAAATTTATTTGCATCATCCCATGCTATACCAACAACACTCTTCATAGGAGCAATGGAATCCATTTCAACGTATTTATCAGCTAAGTAGCTTGATTTTGATTTACCTTGGTTATAACCGATTGCCAATCTAGCACTCAAGCCGTTAGCCGGTTCAATCCATTTACCAATATTGAATTCACTGCTTAATTCTGCACCATAAATATATGCTTTATCCCGGTTTTCAGCTTGATAAACAATTCGGTTACCCATGCCAAAAAAATCTTTTTTATAACGAGTATAAGCAATGAAATTTTTATATTTATTGTAAAAAGCTGAAGATGAAAGAGTGACACCAGCAATTGGCTGTCCTTTCAAACCTAATTCAAAATTATCACTGGTTTCGGTTTTAAGGTTTGCGTCACCAACAAGTAAAGCTATACTACTATGGGCTAAATAAGAACCATATAGTTGATTCTGATTAGGCATCTGGGCCGCACGTTTGTACTGTAAATAAGCTGTGAAATCAGGATTGATATCATACATAAATGCCAGTGAAGGTAATATTTTGAAATCGCTATTACTTTTATATTGTTTAGCTAATCGATGACTATCAATATTGGTTACTGACATATTATCAAGGTTACGGGGCTTAGTGTTTTGGTAGACGGCTCTTACTCCTGGCACTAAATAGAAATTATTACTGTCATTAATACTAAAGCTGAAGCGATCTTCCAAGAAACCGCCTAATTGATAACTTTTGCTATCGGCTTGTGGTTTACTATATGGACCATCAGGCAGAATATTAATATCTTCTGATTCAACTGAGGTAAAAAATGGGGCTTCATCCTCACTCCACTTGCCATTTAAACCTGCACTAAATCTTTGGTTTTCATAGTTTTTCACTAAAGTAGTGATAAAGTTATAAGTTTTAGTATTATAGTTAGTTTGAGTGTTAAAATTACCTCTAGTTTTGTGGCGAAGGTCAGTACTATCATATACATTGGTTCGTTGATAATTTATTTGGGTGGTTAAACTGTCCATCCAACTGATATTAGTCGGTTTCCATTGATCTTTGAATGCCAGATTGAAGCGATTGTTTTTGCTTCTTTGCTGATCAAATGACTCAATTTTTTTACCATATTTATCCCAAGTATCATAATGTGAATTTTTGGTTTTATTATGGTAATCGACGGTGGTATTGATTAAATGTTCTTCGGTCATTTGCCAGCCAAAGCCAGCTAAAATCGAGTTAGAGTGCCAATTTTCAGGATAAGTATTTAATGAATCTCCATGATTACGAGTCTGTTGACCATCACGACGACTTAAAACCACAATACCATTTAGATAATCATCACCCCCTGCCATAGTTAAACCTTGGTGATAACTTCTGTCTGAACTATCATAGTTATTTTGCAAACCAAAATAATTTGTTTTGCCTGGATAGAGGTAATAATTTGCGGTTTTAGTTTGGAATGAAACTGAGCCACCTAAAGCATTATTGGCGTTGCTTACAGGTGTGGCTCCCGATTGGATATCAACTTTATTATACATGTAGGTATCAATATAATCTCGGCCGATTCCATAAGAGCCAAAACCAGCACGACCAACACCATTAACTCTGCCCTGAGCAATAGGTAAGGGCATACCGTTAATATCAATTGATACTCGGTTGGCATTTAAACCACGAATGTTGTAACCAGTAAATCCACCACGGTCCCAACTACTTTTTCCGCTACCCGAACCAGAAATACTCCCTGATGCGGAAATGAGCGGTTGGTAACGCATAATGCTACCAAAATTATCACCACCATCACGACGAATATCTTGCTCGGAAATTTCAGTCATTGTTCCTGGCTTTTTGTTGGTTTCCTGAGCTAATACTGTCATAGTATCAACATTTTTTTCATCCTTAGTTTGGTCAGTAGCGAGCGCGGGTAACGCTAATGCTAAGCCTATTATTAATGAGCTAGTTTTTTTTAAATAGTTAAAATTTATCATGTTAGTCCTTTTAAACATAATTTATTAAAAAATGCTCATCTCTTGCTTCAATTGATAAAAATATTATTAAAATAGAGAAATTACTTAATGAAGTTTTATTCAGGGTAAAAGCCGTTAAACAGTTTACTTACTACCTCAAAAACTCTCGGTCCAATTCCAAATAAATAGCTATCATCGATAATGACAATGCCATGGTTTTTATATGCATCTGTTTCGGTAATACCTGGAATGGTATTAATTTTGTCAAAGCCACCTAGCTCTTCGATTGAATGGGTAGTTAAAATAATAACTTCAGGATTTATAGCAATTAGTGATTCAGTAGTATAAGTTCTAACACTATTATGTGTCGCCAGATTCTCACCACCGGCGATGGTAATTAATGCATCGATAGTGGTGTTTTTTCCTGCTATGAAAATGTTTCCTCCCATATTCATGATGCATAAAACTTTGGGTTTTTGCCGACGAGTAGCAGTTCTGTTTTGAATTTGCGAAAGATTAGTTTGGATTCGCTTAATCAATTCTTGTCCTTCCTTTGGCCTATCTAATTTAGCGGCAATTTTACTGATGTTTTCATATAGCAAATCTACTGTACTTGGTACACGTTTCAGTGTTAAAACGTCGACTTTTGCTTGGGAAATTTGTTTCAGTACGTTAGCGATTTCCGCATCATCAAAACTAATAACTAAGGAGGGCCTAAGGGATAAAACCGATTCAATATTTAATAATTTTAAATTACCAATTTGTGGTAATTGGGTAACTTGTTTTGGAAATCGACTGGTACTATCCACCCCTACGATATCTTCTCCAGCACCAAGGGCAAAAACGATTTCTGTCAAAGCACCACCTGCAACAACAATTCTTTCATTTGCTGAGCTGAAATTGATTAGGCTATTTAGGCTAAAGAGCAACAAAAATAACCACATTTTGTTTATGAAATTTTTATTTATCACTTGATTTGTCGACCACAATTTTAAATCAGATAGAACAATATAATGAAAATGATTATCATTATCAACCAAAAAGTAGAGTTATTGAATAATATTTTTCAAAAAAAACACACAAGTTTAGGATGGAAATTGAACAGTTATTAAATAAATATTTAGTTCAAGATAAATAAACAGCAAAAAAATTAAAAAAATATTGATAAATGATAATAATTATTATTTAATTCACCGAGATTATTTTTATGAATGGATGTTATGAAATCATTTGATGTAAGTGCGTTTTACGCTTCAAATTCAGTTTTACCTTTTAAAGATCGTTGGGCAGTGATGCCATTACAAGCAAGCCTACCAGTACCACCGCAAGAACTAGAGCTGCAATGGAGTATCCTGCAAAATTCAGATTTGTCTGGAAAAAAACGACTGATCTACATACATATTCCTTTTTGTGATATTCATTGTCAATTTTGTGGATTTTATCAAAACCCATTAAAAAAATTTGATACCAAAACTTATATTGATTACTTATTACAAGAAATATCCCTCGAAATCAATAATAAGGCTATGCAATCGGCACCAATTCACGCTATTTATTTTGGTGGTGGAACACCTTCTGCGTTAGCTGCAGGACAATTAGCTCGAGTGATAAGTTATTTTAAACAGCATGCGCCATTAGCGCCTGATTGTGAAATTACGGTCGAAGGGCGAATTTCTGATTTTGATCAAGATAAAATTGATAGTTATATTGAAGCTGGTGCAAATCGTTTTTCGATAGGTATTCAAACCTTCAATACTGCAATTAGACAACGATTAGGACGCCAATCATCAGAAAAAGAGATTATTGAAGGTTTTGAACGTATTGCTGCGCGTGATAGTGTTGCATTAGTTTGTGACCTGATGTTTGGCTTACCTAACCAGACACCGGCTACGTGGCAAAGAGATTTAGAAATTGCTGAACAATTGCCACTTGATGGGGTTGATCTTTATTCTTTAAATCTCTTGCCGACAACACCATTAGCTAAAGGGGTGGAGAATAATCGAATCGCGATCCCATCGGTCACTGATAAGTGCAATTTTTACCATCAAGGTGCTGAATATTTAGCTAAACAAGGTTGGACCCATTTAACTAATGCTCATTGGGCAAAAACCAGTCGCGAACGAAATTTATATAATTTTCTTATAAAACAAGGCTCTCACTTTTTTGCATTCGGTTCTTGTGCTGGTGGAAAGCTAGACGGACAATCTTTTATGATCCATCGAGATTTGAGTCAATATTATGCTCTATTAGACCAAGGTAAAAAGCCGTTGATGATGTTAACCGGTAAACCTTTAGTGGGTGACTGGTTGCACAAATTACAAGCTGGTATAGAAAAAGGGCGAGTAGATTTAACGCAACTAACCAATCAAGCTGAACTCTTTGATCCACTTATCAAGCAATGGCATGCAGTCGGTTTGCTGCAAAATGAAGATCATTGTTTACGACTAACTTTATCAGGACGTTTTTGGTCGAGTAATATAGTTCAAGCATTGCAGCAATTGTTATTGCAACTTAATAATCCAGAACATATCGAATTACAACAGAAGATGGCCCAAGCTAGACAAGCCATGCAACAAGGTAATGGTATGCCTAAATCTCATCCACATATGCAAAACATCCAAGTAAAAACAAAAAATTAAAGGAAATTACTATGGCAGAAAAACAAACCCTTTTAGATAACCTTGCAGCCTATATGCAATCTAATCCAGAAGAACTGTTAGAAAAAATCGCTCAAGATCATAAAGTCACACTAACACAAGTAATCCAAGCAATACCAGATGCTAAAATTGTTGATGGCAGCCATTTCGATGAAATTTGGCAAGAAGTAACCACTTGGGGTGATGTGTTATTTTTAGTTCATACTGGTGACGTTATTGCTGAAATTTCAGGTGAATTACCACCGGGAACGCATAGCCAAAAATACTTTAATTTACGTCACCAAAAAGGGTTAAGCGGTCATATCAAAGCAGAACATTGTCAATATATTGCATTTATCGAAAGAAAATTTATGAAAATGTCGACTGCTTCAATGATTTTCCTCAACCATTTAGGTCAGTCCATGTTTAAAATTTTCGTTGGCCGTGATGAAAAACATCAATTAAAAGCCGATCAGCTAGAAAAATTTAGAGCGTTAGCAAAAAAAATTAATTAATTTGAAGAAATAATAACATGAAAACAGTAATCATTTTTGGTGTTAGCGCCAAGTTAGGAACTGGTTATCAACTATCGCAATTAATCAAACAATGCCACCCAGAGTGGCGTTGTATTGCTTTAGTCCGCGATGCTGACTTTGCTAAACAATTAGCTCAACAAAATATTGAAACCTATGTAGGTGATGCAACCGACGTTGAATTAGTCAAGGAAATCGGTAAGCAAGCTGGTTGTGATGCAACCATTATTTCAACTTTGGGCGGCGAAACCGGCAATTATATTGCGCAGCGTAATATCATTGATTGCGCTGAACAAGTAGGAATCAAACAAATGGTATTGGTGACCTCACTTGGTTGTGGTGATTCATGGTCAACCTTATCCCTACGAGCTAAACAAGCATTTGGTAATGCGGTGCGCGAAAAATCCTTGGCTGAAGTTTGGTTACAAACGAGTACTTTGAATTATGTGATCTTAAGACCCGGCGGTTTACGCGATGGTGAATTAACCAATAACGGTCAATGCTATTTTGCTCAAGAAGTTCACGGTTTCGTATATCGTAAAGAATTAGCCAAAATAATCATGGATAAAATTGCAAATCAACAATTTGATAATCATGCATATAGCGTTGTTGACCCAAGCCTTACGGTAAATTATTAATTAAATTTATGAGGTTAATCGGTGCGCAAATCTAGTCCACAAATATTATTATTGGGATTATTCGTTTTATTGTTAATCTTAATAATCTATTCAGCAAACTCGGGAGCATTAAAATTATCCTTTACTCAATTAATGAGTATGTCATTTGATGACCCTCTATGGAATATTTGGTGCAATATCCGATTACCTAGAATTATACTCGCGGTAGTGGTTGGCATGGCATTAGCGAGTGCTGGCGCTGTTATGCAAGGATTATTCAGAAATCCTTTAGCCGATCCTGGTTTATTGGGTATTAGCAGTGGTGCAAGCCTTATGGTGGGTATAACAATCTTATTTCCTGCTGTTTTTCCTCCCATTATGATGCTTTATGGCAAAATGGTAGCTGCATTTGTCGGTAGTTTATTTATTTGCGTTTTGATCTATCTTTATAGTCTTAATGAGCAATGCAACCTTGCGAAAATGATTCTGTTAGGCGTAGCCATTAATGCCATCATTGGGGCAGTAATGGGAGGGCTTAGTTACATCAGTGATGAGTCACAATTACGTCAACTTTCCTTATGGTCAATGGGGCATTTAGGTAAAGGATCTTGGGATCTGGTGTTAGTATCCATTTCATTAATTTTTCCTGCACTATTTGGCATCATCAAACTGGCTCACCAGCTCAATATATTACAACTTGGCGATGAGGATGCCCATTATTTAGGTATCAATGTTGAACGTATCAAACGTTATCTCTTATTACTTTGTGCTGTGTTGATTGGTACTTCTGTGGCGGTCAGTGGCATTATTGCATTTGTTGGTTTAGTTGTTCCTCATATGATTCGTTTACAAATCGGTGCAAATCATAAATGGTTAATACCGGGTTCGGCTCTTGGTGGCGCATGTTTACTTTTATTAGCGGATACTTTAGCTAGAACATTGGTCGCCCCAACGGAAATCCCTGTTGGCCTTTTAACCAGTTTAATTGGTGGCCCGTATTTTCTTTGGCTTATCCTGAGACATAAATAGTGCATGGAGATTTATTGTGTTAACCGCTAAAAATTTAACCTTTGGTTATGGCAGCCGCATGATCATCAATGATGTATCTTTATCAATAAATGCGGGTGAAATTGTTATCATCATCGGTCCTAATGGTGCCGGTAAGTCGACCTTATTACGTTTATTAACTGGTTATCAAAAACCACAATCAGGAGAGTGTTATTTACAAGGTCGTCCTATATCACAGTGGTCACAAAAGCAATTGGCAAAAATAAGAACAGTAATGCTGCAACAAAGCCAACTTACTTTTCCATTTAAAGTAAAAGAAGTGATTGCAATGGGGCGAGCGCCTTATGGGAAAATACATTTTGATGAATCAATTCATGAAGTCATGGTTCAAACCGATTGTTTGCAATTCGCAGACCGAGATTATCGTGGTTTATCTGGTGGCGAACAGCAAAGAGTTCAATTGGCTAGAGTTTTAGCCCAATTATGGCAACCAGAACCTAATGAAAAATTACTATTTTTAGATGAACCTACTTCAGCACTTGATCTCTACCATCAACAACATACTTTACGTCTATTGAAGCAATTAGCTGTTAAGAAGCAATTGGCTGTGTGTTGCATATTACATGATCTGAATTTAGCTGCTTTGTATGCTGACAAAATAATTTTGGTTAACCAGGGAAAAATTGTTGAACAAGGGGCACCAACCGAGGTGTTAACGGTTGAAAATATCCATCGATGGTATGGTGTTGAAATCGGTATTTTTAATCATCCACATCATACATCGATACCACAAATTTATTTGAACCCTTAAATATTAAAACTAGAAAATCATTGATGCGCTGCATTTTTGCTCAAAATCAGTATATAATTAAACAAACTTAACCAATGGGGCTGATGATGAGTAATGAAAATAGCAATAATTCTATTTTGGTTTCAGATCTACTTGCAGCACAACCTGTTTTTAGTTGTCAATTGGATGGCAAAGGTAAAGCTAATCCTTTGAATGAAAAAACTGAAGTTTCAGTCAAACAACCTTATTGGATACATCTTGATTTTGCCAACAGTGAAACCATTAATTGGATTAATCAAACCAATCTCATTCCAGATCTTGTCAAAAATGAGTTAATCAAACCGAATCAATTTCCCAAAGAAATTCGTTGTGATTCCGGTATTTTAGTGGTACTTAAAGGGGTTAACTTTACACCAAATGAGTTACCGGATCCGATTGTTACTTTCCGTTTTTATATTACGGATAATTTCATTATATCGACTAGACACCAAAAAATTGATGCCATCATCAAACTAAAAGAAAATTTAGAAAAAGGGATTGGTCCGGTAGATGTCGCTGATTGGCTAATTCAACTCTCGGAGTTAATTTGTGATCAAGTTAATTTATCTTTTGACGGTGTGCATAATAAAATTATCAAATTGGAAGATTTATTACTTAATCAACGAATTTTTTCGCATAAAGAAATCGGTCGGGTTCGTAAACAACTCTTCATATTAAGGCGTTTACTATCACCGCAACGTGATATTTTTGTCAAAATATCGACGGAAAGAATATCTTGGATCGATGACAACGACCGCCAGCGATTACATGATATCTCAAATCAACAAAATCACTATGTGTCTGAAATTGATAGCTGCCTGATTAGAATTGGTTCACTAATGGAACAAATTAATAGTATTTTGGCTGAATCTACCAATAAACGCATCTATTTAATGTCGCTCTTTACAATTATTTTCACGCCAATTACTTTTATTACTAGCTTGCTAGGTGTTAATTTGGCTGGAATCCCTTTCAATGAAAAAGAGTGGTCTTTTGTGAGCTTAATCTTATTGTTGATTGTTATTAGTATCGTTTCTGTAGTATGGCTTAAACTAAAAAAATGGTGGTAAAAGCGTTAAATTTAAAAATCAGACGATATTTTGATATACATTCCTGAATTAATAGATTAACAAGCGGTTTAACTGCTATCTCAGGTTATACAGCGAACATTTATTTTGTTTGTTGGCAAGCAAATATCGAGTATCTGATACCAATAATCTCTTGCGACCAAGTTCAGTTATAATTAAAATTGGTCGCTTATTTTGATTAGCTAGTCAGACAAATCAAAATGTGTTTTGCTAGCTTACAA
The DNA here is from genome assembly GCF_003202915.1 of Gilliamella apicola. Taxonomy (GTDB): domain Bacteria; phylum Pseudomonadota; class Gammaproteobacteria; order Enterobacterales; family Orbaceae; genus Gilliamella; species Gilliamella apicola_Q. The sequence continues at coordinate 409,703 of NZ_QGLP01000005.1, read as the reverse complement.
AAGTAGATAGTGATGATGAGTAAATTCTTATTCTTACAGATAAAAATGACTAAGATTGAAACTCTATATTGCAACAATGATAAGAAAATGATCCATTATTATTGCTATCTGAATATGCTGTTTGATAGCCGAAACTAAACTTAATTGTTTAAAATTATATTAAATCAATCAATTAAACGTAATTGATGAAAAAATGTATCAGCAAATAATAGAACTTAAACGCGTTAAACAGCGGTATAAAGATTTTAATTCATCCAATGATATGGGAAAATCCGGATTAGAATTTATTATTTTGATAGATAATGTTATTGTTTGTGGAGCATCATCTTATTTAATCCATATCGATAATAACAATAATTTTGAAATTAAAGTCGCTACCTACACGCAGAATATAGCTAAACAACTTACACTGATTTGTGCGGTAAAGTTAATTTTAGCTTGGATAGTGCAGCAGATAACAGCTTACTGCGCTATAGATAACTTAACGACTGTAAAACCTATTATTGAGTTAGATTTAACTTTGGATATACCTTATCAAACCTATGTCGTTTGCAACTTATGAATAATATTAATGATTATGCCAACTAACCAATCATATCGTCTATTTATCGCCGAAAAGCCTAGCTTAGCACGAGCTATTGCTGATGTTTTGCCGAAACCTCACCAAAAGGGGAATGGGTTTATCAAAGCAGGTAACGGCGATGTTGTTAGTTGGTGTATAGGGCATCTATTAGAACAAGCAACTCCGGAAATATATGATGAACGCTATAAAAAATGGACATTAGATGATTTACCGATTGTACCTGAAAAATGGATTTTGATGCCTAAAAACAGTACTCAGAAACAATTTAATATTTTAGTGGAATTAATCAAATCAGCCGATCAAATTGTTCATGCTGGTGACCCTGATAGAGAAGGGCAACTGTTGGTAGATGAAGTACTCAATTATTGTCAGTTGCCCACGGAAAAACGCAAAAAAATTCAACGTTGTTTAATCAGTGATTTAAATGCTAGCGCAGTTGATAAATCACTAGAAAAATTAAGAAATAATCAAGATTTTATCCCGTTGTCGACCTCGGCATTAGCTAGAGCTCGAGCTGATTGGTTATATGGCATGAACATGAGCCGTGTCTGCACACTTGCAGGACAACGTAGCGGTTATCGCGGAGTTCTCTCCATAGGCCGAGTCCAAACACCTATTTTGGGTTTAGTAGTTAGGCGTGATTTAGAGATTACCCAATTTGTTCCTAAACCTTTTTATGAAGTCTATGCCATATTGCAAACCAAACATAATGAAACCTTTAAAGCAAAATGGCAACCAAGCGAGGCTTGTGCCCCTTATCAGGATGAAGAAGGCCGAGTATTAGTAAAAGCATTAGCTGAAAATGTATGCCAACGAATTCAAGGTCAGACCGGCATTATTAATAAAGTTAGCAATAAAAAGAAAGAGCTAGCGCCACCGATGCCATTTAATTTATCTGCGTTACAAATTGAAATGGCGAAACGCAATAGTCTAAGTGCCCAAGAAGTACTTGATATTTGCCAATCACTATATGAAAAGCATAAGTTAATTACTTATCCTCGCTCTGATTGTCGTTTTCTGCCTGAAGACCATTTAAAACAGATTCAAGGTGTAAAATCAGCGATTGAAAGTAATTGCTCAGAATTGCAAACTGCTATTAATAATGCTGATTTCGCCTTACGTTCTAAAGCCTGGAATGATAAAAAAGTAGAGGCTCATCATGCGATTATCCCAACGTTGCGTAAAGTTAATATGGATAGTTTATCCAGTAAGGAGCAAGCTGTATATCAAGTGGTTGCGACACAATATTTAGCCCAATTTTATCCCGCTTATAAATATGCTGAATTACAGATTGATATTGATATTAGTGGTGGAAAATTTATATCGAAAGCCAATCAGATGTTAAATGAAGGTTGGAAAGTACTGTTCAGAAGCAAAAATTATCAAACTGACAACGAAGCAGATAGCATCGAAAATAATGGCTTATTGACGAAACTGGTTAAAAAAGGCGAATCAGTCCAATGTACTGACACTGAGTTACTTAGCAAAGAAACTCAGCCACCCAAATATTTTACTGATGCCACCTTATTGTCAGCTATGACAGGTATTGCAAGATTTGTTAAAGATCCAGAGATTAAAAAAATACTACGTGAAACAGATGGCTTAGGTACTGAGGCAACACGAGCAGGTATCATTGAACTGTTATTTAAACGCCAATTTTTAACGCGACAAGGTAAAACCATCCGTGCTACACAAATTGGTAAAAATTTAATTTTATCATTACCCGAAAGTGTTTCAATGCCAGATATGACCGCACATTGGGAGTTACAACTTGAGGAAATTAGTAAAAAAGAGTTTAGTTATCAACAATTTATGTATGAACTAAATTCTTCTTTACTCACATTGATCGAACAGTTAAAAAATTCACGATTGAAAATTCAATCCTGATCCCCACTTATCAATAATAGTACAAACAATATGACAATTATCTATCGTCTTGTTAATCATCAATTATAAATAGTAATTATTATTTTAATTAATCGACGCTATGCTTATAATTTTGCTTCTTGATTAGTAAGGCATCTCTGCTTTGACAGTTGATCAATTTTTACCAATACTTTATTGTCTTTTTTGCCATAAATTTACTTTGTAATGTGCTGTTTAAAATTTATGTAAAAATAATTGGGGAATCTAAACCGAGAGGGTGAGTATCATTGAGAATGATTACAGTTAAATTAGCCTAGATAAATGTGTTTAGCACCAGTTAACCTCAATAGTTTAAAAATGTTGTAAAAATAACTGAGCAACCAATATCCAATGACGGTCTTTATTGAAGATAATTAAAGCGTTAACTTAGTAATGATAAATGCACTCAATATCTTTTAATATCAGTCAGTTGAAAATTTTGTAAAAATAACTATGAATTCTACCGGAAGGTGATCTTTATTAAAGATAATTAAAGTGTTAATTCAGTAGTCATAAATTCTTTTAACATATTTTTAATATCAGTAAGTTAAAATTTTTGTAAATATCATTAAGAATTCTGTAACGTAAGGCGATCTTTATTGAAGATAATTAAAGCGTTAATTTACTGATGATAAATGCTTTCGATATCTTTTAATATTAGTCAGTTAAAATTTCTCTAAAAATAATTAAGAAATCAATTCCGTTAGGTGATCTTTATTAAGAATGATTAGATAGTTAATTCCGATAGATTATCGTGTCGCTATTTTTCCTTTCGTAGAGTTAATTTGTAACGATTTATTGAAAATTATCAACGTTGATTAGTGTAAACATAATCTAAACCGTGTCAGGCTAACCCTCAAACTTGGTAAATAACTAGGGGTGGTTAACCGTTGCGATAAACATCATCGAAAACAGTTATTAATTGTATATGAACTCATATCATTAGTGCTGTTTTTAGTCATTTACACCACTATTTTTAGGTAATTAGTTGACTTTTGGGGGACAAAAGCGTATAAAGTCCACGCTTTTGAGCTTTTCTTATTTTTTTAACGATAAAAGGTGGTTAAAAATGAGGGTTAAGAAAAGTTGAAATACAAAGTGATGAGTTCAATTTACAGGAGAAATATGGACACTCAATCGGGTCACCCCAAAATTTGGGGAGATAAATTCAAACACATCATTATCGGTTAATGAACCTGTCTAAATAGTCATTTTTTCAGTTCACGAGCCGAAATTGATAAAAACGGTAACGGTGAACGATATGCAGTTTTCTACACGCTATCACACAAACTCAAAACATCATTGTGCTCATAAAGTACTTTTACGAGTATTGTATCTTACTGATAAACATTTAGAGCCACCTAGTTGTATCTAATTCTTAATTAAACTTATTTTTCAATAATTTTATTACATGCCAAGCATTAGCTTTAATGGCTAGTTATTGCTTTGCGTTTAAATTTTGGTCAATTAAAACTTATTTATGCCTTGTTATGTTTAACTAAGGAATAGGTTTCTTTTGTCTAAAAAATATAGATAGGTACCAACTATGATTAAAAACACATCTAAAGTAAAGACAGAAAATACTTTAACTATAAAAGCACTCGAGGAAGCGCAAAACAGTCTAGATAACATTTTATCTAAATTTCAATCAAGCCTTTCGGGTTTAACCCAAGAAAATGCCAAATCAAGATTGGAACAATATGGTAAAAATGAAGTAGCTCGGGAAAAAGTTCCTTCGGCTTTTGTTCAGTTGTTATTAGCATTCAAAAATCCATTTATTTTTGTCTTATTGACATTAGCTATAGTTAGTTTTGTGACTGACTATTGGTTACCACTACAAAGTGGTGAAGAGACTGATCTAACAGGTATTGTTATCATTTTAACCATGGTAACATTAAGTGGTTTACTCCGTTTTTGGCAGGAGTTTCGCTCAAATAGAGCGGCTGAAGCACTCAAATCGATGATTCGAACCACAGCTACAGTTTTACGTCGGCCAAATAAAAATATGCCAGCTGAACATATCGAAGTGCCACTAAGTGATATTGTCCCCGGTGATATTGTATTTTTATCTGCCGGCGATATGATTCCTGCGGATATTCGCTTAATCGAATCAAGAGATCTATTTGTCAGCCAAGCAGTATTAACCGGTGAATCAATTCCAGTTGAAAAATACGATACCTTAGGTGCCGTATCACAAAAAACGTCAGAAGAGGTGAATCCATCTGAAATTAATAAAGATAATGTTCTTGATGTCAATAATATCTGTTTTATGGGTACCAATGTAGTCAGTGGCACTGCAAAAGCGATTGTTGTTGCTACCGGTGCAGATACGCATTTTGGTTCGTTAGCAAAATCTATTGTAGGTTCCAGAGCTGAAACTTCCTTCGATCGGGGCGTAAATAGCGTGAGTTGGTTATTGATTCGCTTCATGTTAGTAATGGTTCCGATTGTATTATTGATAAATGGTTTTACTAAAGGTGATTGGGGTGAAGCTGTATTATTTGCCTTAGCAGTGGCGGTTGGTTTAACGCCTGAAATGTTACCGATGATTGTTAGCGCCAACCTCGCCAAAGGTGCGGTAGGAATGGCAAAACGCAAAGTGGTGGTTAAAAGGTTAAACGCAATACAAAATTTTGGTGCGATGGATATTTTATGTACTGATAAAACCGGTACCTTAACCCAAGATAAAATTATTCTAGAACATCACTTAGACATTAACGGCCAAGTTGATCCATCGGTGTTACAACTGGCGTGGCTCAATAGTTACTATCAAAGTGGAATGAAAAACTTGATGGATAAAGCAATCATCCGTTTTGCTGAAGAAAAAACCAACGTTAAAAAAGTTGGTGTGGGTCTATATAGAAAAATTGATGAATTACCGTTTGATTTTGTTCGTCGTCGTTTATCTGTAGTTGTGCAAGGCAATGATGATAATCACTTAATGATCTGTAAAGGTGCCGTTGAAGAAATGCTATCTATTTCGGATTTCGTTTATGAAAATGGTGAATATCTGCCGTTGGATGAAAAACGAAAACAAGCATTAATTGAACTGGCTCATAACTATAATAAAGATGGTTTTAGAGTATTAGCTGTTGGCGTCAAAGAGATTTCAGGGGCACAAACTAAAACCCAATACAACGTGCAAGACGAGAAAGCATTAGCCATTCGTGGATTTTTAACCTTCTTAGATCCACCAAAAGAGAGTGCTTATGAGGCTATTTCAGCATTAAGTGAACATGGTGTTGCGGTTAAAGTTTTAACCGGTGACAATGAAATTATTACGATTAAAGTATGCCGAGAAGTTGGTTTAGAACCCGGTATTCCTTTACTTGGCAGCGAAATTGAAAACATGGATGATGCTGAGTTAAAAGAGCAGATCGAACAACGTACTATTTTTGCTAAGTTAACTCCGTTACAAAAATCTCGCATAATTCGATTATTACAAGATAACGGTCATACAGTTGGTTTTTTAGGCGATGGTATTAATGATGCTCCAGCGTTACGCGATGCCGATGTTGGTATTTCGGTGGATACCGCAACGGATATTGCTAAAGAATCGGCCGATATTATTTTGCTAGAAAAAAGCTTAATGGTATTAGAAGAGGGGGTAATATGTGGTCGTGAAACCTTCGGTAATATTATGAAATATCTTAATATGACCGCCAGTTCAAATTTTGGTAATATCTTCTCTGTATTGGTGGCAAGCGCGTTTTTACCGTTTTTACCAATGCTTGCGATTCATCTGCTTATCCAAAATTTATTATATGATATTTCACAACTATCATTACCTTGGGATAAAATGGATGAAGAGTTTTTACAAAAACCACGTAAATGGGATGCGCCAAATATTGGACGTTTCATGATTTGGATTGGCCCAACATCGTCGATTTTTGATATTACAACATATGCATTAATGTGGTTTGTATTCAGTGCTAATAGTGTTGAAGCCCAATCATTATTCCATTCCGGTTGGTTTATCGAAGGGTTGTTATCCCAAACCTTAGTGGTACATATGCTAAGAACACAAAAAATTCCATTTATTCAGAGCACAGCGGCATTTCCAGTGATTGTTATGACTATGTTAATTATGGCGGTGGGTATTTATATTCCATTTTCACCAATCGGTAGCTTAATTGGTCTTCAACCTTTACCATGGTCATACTTCCCATGGTTGATTGCAACCTTATTGAGTTACTGTGTTGTTGCCCAAATAATGAAAAAGATTTATATCAAACGCTTTGGACAATGGTTCTAAAATAATAAAATTGATGTAAGTAATGCTTACATCATTAACTAAAAGAATATAAATATTAAACTAATGTGTTATAGTGTTTTAATAAAACATCATTGAAAGCATAACGGATGATAATATTTATATAGCAACAAAACGCTTTAAATATCAATTTAAGGCGCATTTATATAACAACAAGAGGAGTAAAAAATGAAAACCCCACATAAAAATTTAATTACACTAATCAAAAACCGTAAGTTGAAAAAAGCGCAAGAAAAATTGAATAAATGACGATTTGCCTAATGATTTGTGTAAAGTTGTAATCAAATTAAACCCCATAACTTGGGGTTTTTTCTCACATAATAAAGATCGAAAACGCTTAATTTGATAAATTAAGCCGAAGCTTTTTTCAAAATCTCATAAAGTTGATCTTTTAATTTTAGTTTCTGTTTTTTTAGATTTTCAATACTTTCTGAAGTATCAACAGCAATACCCGATTCGATGTTTTTAATTTTTTGATCAAGCTCATTGTGTTCATCAAATAACTTTTGGAAACGCAAATCGGATTTTTTTAATTTAGAAATTAAGTCACGATATTCTGGAAACATACAGCCCCCTTACAAGATTAGTTAAAATAATAGCAGTTATTTCTAAATCAGCTTACAATATTCTCAATTGTTTTAATAGCAATTTTTGAATGGGAGATGTTTATGAGTGAAAAGATCGTTATTGCCAAAAGTGAAGGTAATGATTTATACATCCTTGCATCGTTGGCCAATCGCCATGGTTTAATTACTGGTGCAACTGGAACCGGTAAAACCGTAACCCTACAAAAAATGGCGGAAAAGTTTTCGCAAATTGGTGTACCTGTATTTCTTGCTGATGTAAAAGGTGATCTAACCGGCCTTGGTGAAAAAGGAGTATTATCGGAAAAAGTACAATCACGGTTAGCAAATATTGGGGTAACTGATTGGTTACCTACGTCATCACCTTTAGAATTATGGGATGTATTTGGCGAAAAAGGTATTCCAGTTCGCAGTACGGTTTCTGATATTGGTCCGATTTTATTGGGACGACTCTTAAATCTAAACGACATTCAATCTGGCGTTTTACAATTAGTTTTTAAAATTGCTGATGATAATGGTTTATTATTACTCGATTTTAAAGATTTAAGGACTTTTATCCAATTTATTGGTGATAATGCTAAAAAATTTACTACTCAATATGGCAATATTAGTTCAGCAACAATAGGGGCAATTCAACGAGGATTACTTACTTTACAACAGCAAGGTGCAGAATTCTTCCTAGGTGAACCAATGTTCGATATTTATGATTTGTTGCAAACTAATGCAGAAGGTCGTGGAGTTATCAATATTTTATCCGCCAATAAATTATATAATTCCCCAAAATTATATTCAGTTTTCCTATTGTGGTTATTATCCGAACTGTTTGAACATTTACCGGAAGTAGGTGATCTTGATAAGCCTAAACTGGTATTCTTTTTTGATGAAGCACATTTACTTTTTAATGATATTTCCCCGGCTTTATTAGAAAAAATCGAACAAGTTGTTCGTCTAATTCGTTCTAAAGGGGTAGGTGTCTATTTTGCCACCCAAAGCCCAACCGATATACCTGAAACTATCCTTGGGCAATTAGGTAATCGCGTCCAGCACGCATTACGGGCATTTACCCCTAAAGATCAAAAAGCGGTTAAAGTTGCCGCCCAAACTATGCGAGCTAACCCAAATTTTGATACCGAAAAAGCTATCATGGAGCTTGGTGTCGGCGAGGCTCTTATTTCATTTTTAGATGAGAAGGGGCGACCGAATATCGTTCAACGAGGCATGGTCATTGCCCCAGATTCTAAAATGGGACCAATGGATAGTGATAATCAGCTGTCGATCATTCATCAATCCCACTTTTATGACAAATATTCAAAAACTATCGATCGTGAATCAGCCTACGAAAAACTCAAACAAGGTTTTACTATCAATACGGCCAATGATCAAAATCCAGCAGAAAGCAATTCAAAACCAAGCTCTACAAATCAAGATGAGCACGGTGGTGTAATGGATTTTTTAAGTTCAATTTTTTTTGGCAGGACAGGGTCAAAAGGCGGACAACATGACGGGATAGTTCAATCTGTTGCAAAAAGTGCAACTAGACAAATGGTTAATAAAATTGGCAAACAAATTACACGAGGGATCTTGGGTGGTTTTAATAAATAAGTTAAATAACTAACAGATAAACGGCAAAAAAACTTAAGGAGTTATAGATGTTAAAATTGTTTATTGAATGGTACAAAAAACGCTTTAGCGATCCACATGTGGTATCGCTGATGATTGTTATTATTGTGTTATTTTTTATCATCTATTTCTTCAATAAAATTTTGCTGCCCATTTTAATTGCCATTGTTTTATCTTATCTGCTTGATAGACCTGTCAATTATCTACAACAAAAAAAAGTTCCGCATACATTAGCCGTCGTTATCGTGTTATTAGTGTTTATGTTAGTTGGTTTAGCTGGAATGATGATTTTACTTCCTTTGATTTGGCAACAAGGTGTTAGTTTAATTACTAATATTCCAACAATGTTGAATTTTGCTAACAAATTTATTACCTCTCTGCCTGAACATTATCCTGAACTTATTGATGTTGGATTATTTGATTCGATAATTCAAGGCATAACCAGTAAAGTGGTGCAAACCGGTAATTCATTATTACAGTTTTCAATTAGCTCTTTATTTAGTTTAGTTTCGGTGATTATTAATGCCGTCTTAGTACCGATTATTATGTTTTTCTTATTAAAAGATAAATCGAAAATATGGGGATATTGTTCTAAGGCTTTACCCAAAAATCGAACTATATTAAATAAAGTTGCTACCGAAATGGATCAACAAATATCGAATTACATAGTCGGTAATGTTTTACATATCATTATTTTATCGGTCTGTGTTTATATACCGTTTTGGTATTTTGGTTTGGATTATGGATTATTGTTAGCCGTTTTAGTTGGTCTTTCAGTGCTGATCCCCTACATTGGCATTATTATTTCCAGTATTCCGGTGGTGTTAATTGCGCTTTCGCAATGGGGCTTCACAGCGCAATTTAGTTATTTAATTTTCTTTTATATTCTTATTCAAGCTCTTGATGGTAATTTATTAGTTCCTTATCTTTTTTCTGAAAAACTTAATTTGCATCCATTGGTTATCATTGTAGCCGTAATCATTTTTGGCGGATTATGGGGATTTTGGGGCGTATTTTTTGCTATACCTTTAGCAACATTAGTCAAAGCAATTATTAATGCTTGGCCGAATCTAGAAGAGATAAATAATATAAAAAATGAAAAAAAGCAGATTAAATGATTAATCTGCTTTAATCTGAAAAATTAACTATGACTTTTGAGATAATCTAAAACAATAGTGTGATGGTTAGCCGTTTTAAAATCATCAAAAACTTTTTCGATCTTGCCATCTTTATCAATCAAAAAACTTATGCGATGAATACCATCATAAGTTTTTCCCATAAATTCTTTTTCACCCCAAACGCCAAAGGCATCACAAGTTTTATGATCTTCATCTGAAAGTAGGGTAAAGTTTAATAATTCTTTATCAACAAAACGTGATAGTTTTTCCGGTTTATCCGTACTAATACCAATAACAACTACATTATATTTTTTAAAATCATCAGCACTATCACGCAAATTACATGCTTGTACTGTGCAACCAGGCGTCATCGCTTTAGGGTAGAAATAGAGTAAAATACGCTGATCTTTAAACTCTTTTGAACTAATTAGCTCACCATCTTGGTCAGGTAGAGAAAATGGAGGTGCTTTTTCACCTTCTTTTAGTGGATTAACCATAAATTTAATACCTATGTTAATAGTTAAAATTTTAATCGATATGAGTATAATTTACTATATTTTATCAAGTTAACTTATGTTTCTAAAAAAACGGCTTGCTGCATCAATTGTTAGATTGATCTCTTTATCTGTGTGCATAAGTGACATGAAACCAGCTTCGAAGGCTGAAGGAGCAAAGTAAACTCCTTCAGCGAGCATATGATGATAGAATTTTTTGAATAATTCAACATTACAATTCATTACATCCTTATAACTGCTCACTTCTAGAGCAGTTGTAAAGAAAAATCCAAACATTCCTCCTGCATGATTAGCTACAAAAGGTACATTAAAACGTTTTGCCGCTGACAATAGGCCATTAACTAATGTGCTGGTTTTTTCCGCTAATTCTTGATAAATACCTACATCCATCAACTTGGTCAAAGTGGTATAACCAGCCGCCATAGCAACTGGATTACCGGAAAGGGTTCCTGCTTGATAAATTGGTCCGGTTGGTGCTAATTGTTGCATGATTTCACTTCGACCACCAAAAGCACCGACCGGCATACCACCACCGATAATTTTACCTAAGCAAGTTAAATCAGGAATAACATCGTAGTATTCTTGCGCGCCACCTAAGGCAACCCTAAAGCCAGTCATTACCTCATCAATAATTAATAAAGCACCATAATTATCACATAGACTTCTTAATCCTTGTAAGAATGACTTTTTAGCGGGAACACAGTTCATATTACCGGCAACAGGCTCAATGATAATCGCAGCTATCTGATCCGGAAACTGCTCAAATTGTTTTTTTACCGATTCTAAATCGTTATAATCACAGACTAAGGTATGCTTAACAAAATCATGAGGTACACCAGGAGAAGTCGGGTGACCAAAAGTAAGTGCTCCAGAACCTGCTTTAACTAATAAATAGTCCGCATGTCCATGATAACAGCCTTCAAATTTGATTATTTTGTCACGACCGGTATAGCCACGAGCAAGACGTATTGCACTCATGGTTGCTTCAGTACCTGAATTTACCATGCGTAACATCTCTATAGATGGCATCAATTGGCTAACAAGGTTGGCCATTTTTGTTTCAATTTCGGTTGGTGCTCCATAGCTTAAACCTTTACGAACGGCATTAATGACAGCCTCTGCTACGTCGGCATCATTATGACCTAAAATCATTGGTCCCCAAGATCCAACATAATCAATATATGCTTTTTCATCAACATCATAAATATAAGCACCATCAGCTTTCTCAATGAATATCGGTGTTCCACCAACTCCATTAAAGGCTCGTACAGGCGAATTAACACCTCCTGGCATTAAAGTTAATGCTTCGTGGTAAAGCTTTTCTGATTTAAATGTTTTAAGCATAATTAATGGTCTTCTCTCTAGAAATTGTTGTCGTATTTATTCATAAAATTAACTTAAATTCAAGCAAACCATGCAAATTTAACTAATTGATGTTTTCATTTTGTATTTTCTTTTTTCAAGAGTATATAATATAACAGTACTTAAAGTAGGAGAATAAAATGAGCGACGCGTTACCAATTAACTTTACTGATGCTGCAGCAAATAAAGTAAAAACTCTAGTAACGGAAGAAGAAAACCCTAATCTTAAATTACGAGTTTATATCACCGGTGGTGGGTGTAGTGGATTCCAGTATGGTTTTACCTTTGACGAAAAAGTTAATGAAGATGATCTAGCGATCGAAAAAAATGGTGTCTCACTTCTTATTGACCCTATGAGCCTACAATACCTTGTCGGTGGCACAATAGACTATATTGAAGGATTGCAAGGTTCACGTTTTGTGGTAGATAACCCAAATGCAACTACCACTTGTGGTTGTGGTTCGTCTTTCAGTGTTTAATCAACTCATTATCATTAATTAAATTTTCATTATTATTCATATTCAAACCAATTTTTGAGGGGATTGATTAAAAATTCCCTCAAATGTGACAAACATTGAGCAATTAGACAATTATTTTAAATTTTCTATTGACGTAAAAATTAAGATCGGTAAAATGCACAGCATCCAAAACGCAGTTACCTTTAGGTACTAAGTTTTGCGCCCGGGTGGTGAAATCGGTAGACACAAGGGATTTAAAATCCCTCGGCCTTTTTGGCCGTGCGAGTTCAAGTCTCGCCCCGGGCACCATTTAAAACACTTCTAATGCGGGAATAGCTCAGTTGGTAGAGCGCAACCTTGCCAAGGTTGAGGTCGCGAGTTCGAACCTCGTTTCCCGCTCCACTTGTTCATTCAAACAACACTAATAATCTATTAATTATTTAAATAATCGAGTTAATCCGAAATTTACTGTATTCCATACGAATCAACTTAATACAAGCAAATTTAAATCCGCGGTTTATATTACTAATTTTACATCTATATTCATTCTATTATGTCTACACAGTTTAATAGTAAAAATATAGGGTTACTAATTGTCTTTGTATTCCATCTGCATCATATAATTCAACGTTAAATGAAGTCGATTATAATTAAATCTATCCACTTAATGATTAAATTCTAGTCTAAGGTGTTTAAGCGAATCAAATACGGTATTCGAAATAAATTCGATTTTCATCGCCTTAAAAATTGATTCAGCAATTGCATTATCATATCGATAATCCTTAGGACTTAACAAATGCTTGATTCCAAATTCATATTAATATTTATCAATCAATTGATTATCAAAATCTTTCTTTTATTCGAATAAAAGAACTCAACATATTGTAATTTCAATGAAATTTGATTGGTTGTTTGAATAGTAAGTGATGCGGTTTTATTTATTCATTCGCATTGTAAAAGGATTTCTCAATTAGTGACATTGATAATTACATAAAGATAGTGTAAATGCTCTCTCTGACATAATTTAAATCAATTATCTGTTTATTTCGCTACGGCTCTACTTCGAACTTACTGTTTAATAGAATTCCAACGGTTGATTGAATACTTTCTTTAAAGTTAGCTCGGTATTCAATGCTTTTTAATATAAATTCTTTCTCTTTAGCTCTAGGGGTATCTTGAACTATAAATGAACCGACGGTTTAGTACAACATTATCCATTTATCTAATGTTGATTTGGTAAGGTCACATTTAATAATGATGGCGACAGAAAAAAGGATAGCATACAAAATTATAACTCGAACTATATTAAGCTAATTTATATTTAGGAGATATATTTAACGTCGATTATAGAGAATAAAATAAACACCATAAAATCAAAGGTACAGATTCGATAAAAATTGACAGCTCCGGCGAAAAAATTTTAAATATTAGTCGACTTTGCTTTAAATAAAGGTTTAGCTAATGTTAAAAAAGTTGAGACCTTTTAGTTAAACTTAAACATAGAATAACATTTTACAGTGGGACATGGACCAATTAATAATCCGTGATTTATTTCAATTATTAATGTAGGTTAATTATTTAAATTTAATTTAACCATAAAAATTTTTTACCTAGCTTATTTCATTATTTTTCTTAAACTCAATGAAAACGATATTAGAAATAGTTTTAATACTTACCTAATAATTACCTAACACTTTTTAAAATCTTAATAAAAACCGTACGATAATTGGTTGTTATACGTTTTGGTTTGTTTGAAATTTGCAATATCAGATTTTTATTAAAAAAAAGAAGTTATCAAAAAAATCTATTTTTATCGAAAGATTGTTTCTTTTTAACGTCTCTTTTTTTTACATGATAGTGTTATACTATTTATAACTTAAATTGTAAATAAAGATATTAATAATCATAGAGTAAGCAATTTCGTTTTACAGATCCTATTGTTTTCCAATTTAGTAACAAATATTTTATAATATAAACAAATCATTGATTAGAGTAATGCATTCATGAATATAAAACAACTTAAATACTTTCAGATACTCGCTAAAAATCAACACTATACTTACACTTCCGAATATTTTTCTATTAGTCAACCAAGTCTTAGTCATGCTATTGCTGAATTAGAGAAAGAGGTTGGTATCAAATTATTTCAGAAGAAGGGGCGTAATGTAGAGTTGACCAAAGAAGGGGAACAGTATCTCCTCTACGTTAATCAAGCATTACAATCGTTAAATGAAGGTGAACAATTTATAAAAGAATTAACTAGCATATCGCATGGACATATCCGATTAGCTTTTGTTTATTCATTATGTATGGGGTATGTACCCAAAATTATTAAAGCGTTTACTAGCTTACCGGAATATAAAAATATTTCATTTTCTTTTTATGAAGATTTAAGCGCTAATATTGTGCAAGAGCTGAAAAGTAAACGTTATGATATCGGGTTATGCTCTTATTTGCATGATGATCCTGAAATAGAATTCACGCGTTTAGCTAAACAAGAAATTGTTTTTATTATCTCAAATGAACATCCGCTATCTAAACGCAAAAAGCTAGATTTAAAAGATATCGCTAATGAGCCGGTAATTTTATATACCGAGCGTAGCGGTATGAAAGGTTATTTGGATAGTATTATTAGCGAATCAGGAGTTAAACTGACCAATGTGGTTAGTCATGTTGAGAGTGAAAATGCCATGATTGGTTTGGTATCCATCAATTACGGTATAGGCATGATGATAAACGTACCTGTTCCAGAACAAGCAAATGTTTCATTGATACCAATGAATAAAAATCGTCAAAAACGTGAAATTTATGTCGCAACCGTTAAAAACAGACCACTGATGCCGGTAGCGCAAAAATTTTATCGATTTTTAACCCAATATTGTGGAGATAGTTTTTTTAATAATTAATTTTGTGCTACTATTCATATAATTATTTAATAAATGTTGTTATTTACATAGATAATTTAAATATATTTGTTAAATGATAAACTTAAAACAACATATCTTGTTTTAAAAATTGATTAATTTCGGTAGCTAGAATAATTTGATGAGAGAAAAATGACACTATTAATTAAAAACATTAGCTTAAGCAATTCTGTATCAATCGAACAGTTAGGTTTTGGTACTTTTAAAATTGTTGATCAGCAAGAAGCCAATAACGCTATCATGACGGCCTTAAACGATGGTTATCGCTCATTTGATACCGCTCAACTCTATAATAACGAAAAAATACTTGGTGAAGCTTTTGTCAATTCAGGTGTTGCAAGACAAGAACTGTTTCTAACGACTAAAGTAAGTAACCTCAATCAAGGTTATGAACTAACGTTAAAATCCGTTGAACAATCCTTAAAAGATTTACAAACAGACTATCTAGACCTTTTCTTAGTCCATTGGCCATTAAAAAATTATTTTTTCGATACTTGGAAAGCGCTAGAAAAAATTTATGAAACAAAAATGGCTCGGGCAATTGGTGTTTGTAACTTTCATCAATCTCATTTTGAATTATTAAAAACTCAAGCAAATATTAAGCCAATGATTAACCAAATTGAGATTCATCCTTATTTAGTACAAAAAGAGTTAATCGAATACTTAAATAAAGAACAAATTGCGATTGAAGCCTGGAGTCCACTAGCTCGAGGTCGGGTTGTTGATGAACCTTTATTAATAAATATTGGTAAAAAATATCAAAAATCTGCCTCACAAGTAACATTACGTTGGCATGTGCAAAAAGATCTTATTGTTATCCCTAAATCGGTTAACCCTCAGCGTATAGCGGAAAATAGACAAATTTTTGATTTTGAACTCACTGAAGACGAAATGCTGCAAATCGATAGTTTGAATGAAAATTTTAGAACTGGCCCAAATCCTGATAATGTTTATCAAAAAAATGGTTTTTAAATATAACATATGTAATCTTTAATATATTATTTCTTAGGATAATTTTAAAACGTTATTCAAGTTATTAAATTAAGATTACATATTCTTATCTCTTTTCTGGTTAGAAAACTTTCCTATAAATTGAATCTCATAACTAAATCAATCTGTCACATCTAGCAGATTTCTATTTTTTAATATTGAGACCTAAAATTAATTTTTATTTTAATTAAATCACCAACAGTTATTAACAAAATAGCTTTAACTGTAATAAAATATTTACATGCATTTTTAATTTAATTATTTGATATGGTTATAGTTTATAATATTTTGTGGTTATCTGTAAATAATTGTTGCAATTATGTATATTAAGAATAACATATATAAAAGTACTAGGTTATTGATATGAGATTTTGAAAATGAATAAAACTATCTTTCTCGTTGGAGCGCGAGCGTCTGGAAAAACAACAATGGGGCGTCTACTTGCTGAAAAATTACATTACTCATTTATTGATACCGATGTTTACCTATATGAAACCACTAAACAAACTGTGGCTGAAATAGTAGAAAAAGAGGGATGGGAAGGTTTTAGAAAGCAAGAAAGCCAAGTTTTAAAAGATGTCACCCAACCATGTCGAGTTATAGCAACCGGTGGCGGAATGATTTTAGCTGATCAAAATCGTCTACATATGCAAAAAAGGGGGATAGTATTCTTTTTATCGGCTCCAGCAAACATTCTAGCAGAACGTTTAATGAAAGATCCGAAAATTGCTCAACGCCCTTCGTTAACAGGTTTATCTATTGCTGACGAGATGGAAAAAGTACTTGAAGATCGTCATCATCTCTATATGGATTGCGCAAGTCATGTAATCAATGTTGATTGTCCGGAGATGCAAATATTAGGGCAATTTTTAGAAGTGCTCAATATCGACTAAAAAATTTGTTTTTTTAATGATTAATTCATTACCATTGAGATGAAATTCCTCCGTTTGCCCATTTTAAATATTATTATTTATTATAACTAATTGAATATAAATAATAATTAATTAATGGCACAATTCCTAAGGTTATTTTTTCTTTTATTAAAACACATTTACCGCTAATATTAACTTTAATAGATTTATAAAATTTTTAAATTAATAATGGAGTATTAACTAATGAATAACTATAAGAACAACTCCTGTTCGATAGCAGGGTCTATCTATGCTAATTACATTATTCAAAGTATCGCTTTAATCGTAATTATGCAATTTTCTGTCGAAATCTCAGCGCAACTTAATACTGATCTAGTTGGTGTAGGTGGTGTTGCTGCAGGAATTGGTGTTGGTAAAATATTGTTAATGTTTGTTGGTGGAATACTCTCTGATAAATTTGGACGTAAACCATTTATTCTTATGGGTATGTGTTGTTACATAATCTTTTTTATTGGGATACTTTTTTGTCATGATGTAAATATTGCTTTCTTTTTGGCTATGTTTATTGGGGCAGGGAACTCATTTTTAGATACAGGTTCAATGCCAGCATTAACCGAATGCTTTCCGCGTTCTGCTGGAACAGCGAGTGTTTTAATTAAAGCATTTATCTCAATGGGTACATTAGTCTTACCATTTATTGTTACTCTATTTCATGCTTATCATTTATGGTATGGTTATGCTTTCCTTGGCTTTGTCGCTTGTATTGTTATAAATTTCTTATTTTTAATCCCAAGAAAATTTCCTTCTAAAAATACAGTTATCTGTGGTAATGAAGGTCATAGTGACTATTTTATTGGTAAGCCTAATATTTTATTTGAGGGAATTTTGTTAATCATTATGGGCTTTACCACAACAGCAACCTTTATCATCATTTTACAATGGTTACCAGCGATTGCTGAAAATGGTATTGGAATGGATCCAATCGCCTCTAAACAATTAATTAGTTATTATAGTATTGCATCAATAATTTCCGTGTTTACTACTGCTTATATCGTTAAAAAATTCATTAAACCAATTTATTGTATTATTATTCTGCCACTACTATCAGCATTAATTTTATTAATGTTCCTCTTTAATCTTAATCCTACAATGAGCTTAATAGCGGCAATTGGCATGGGGTTGACAGCAGCCGGAGGTGTATTACAACTTACCTTGGTTGTTATGCAACAATTATTTCCTAATCATAAAGGCTTTGCCGTTGGAACCATGTATACCCTAAGTGGCTTATCATTTATCGTTATCCCTTTAGTAGTACCAAAATTAGCAGTAACAAATGTTAGTTATGCGATCTTAGTTGATCTTGTCATCGCATCAACAAGTGTGATATTAGGTTTAATTGTTTATTCACGTTTCAAAAAAGTTATTGATATGAAGAAAATTTAATCACTATTTGCGTCGTAATTTAAAAAAAGCATCTTATTGCAATAAGATGCTTTACCATTCATAATTGTGTTACTGCAAAATAATCGGCATCAGCATTATTAACCTTATGATTATTCCCAAAACAAAATCAAGTTGGATTTTAATAGGTAGCTATCTAGTTTTGTCAGTAATCCTTGAGATAATTATTGATATTATCTATCCTAATTTCAGCCATATTTATGGTTCACATGCGAAAATTGGTTCCTATTTTTTAATGCCTATCCTGTGGATAATATATGGGGTATATATATACTTTCTAGGACTTAAACTAAATTATAAAAAGAGTTTATTGCACCATCTATAATTTCTAGTGGCACTAATTACATTAAAGTGAAAGATACTAAATACACTTTTTTTGCCATTCCGATCCAATACGTTGGTTTATTATCTTTGATATTTGGGATTGTTATGCTATCGATACAAATCGTTTATCGATACCTATATTTATAATATTTTATTAAGAGATTATCTGCGGAAGGTTGTTGAATGATTAACCACAAGTCTTACTCAGCATACTTGTGGCTTTTTATTAGTTAATCATTGTTGCTTGTAATTGATAACACAATCTTATCTACGATTTGGTAGTTCAAAAATTTTATGATATCTAGCAATAATCACCAAGGCTAAAATTGCCCCTAATACCGCGATAAAGGCGTCAAACAAAATAATATTAGCGATACTGGTTTTAGAAATAATTCCGGTCACAACTGGTATAGAGAAAGTAGCTAAACTAGAAGAGGTAAAGAAAATACCAAGGACTTTACCTTTACCTTCAGGATAAAATTCTGACATGGTGGTTAATGCTAATTGTAAAACTCCCCCAGCTGCTGTAAATCCTAAAATAAATCCACCTGCAATACATAAAGTTGGCGAAGGGAACAAGAATAAAACGAACAACATAATTGCCGATAAACAAGGATAAACAAACACTATATAAACCGGACGAATCCAGCTTTTAACTAATATTGAGGTTAAAATAACACTGGCTAATGTCCCAATAGCATAATAACTAATAGTTTGCGCAGATGCAGAAGGACTCATCATTGCAACCGATTCAGAGAATTTAGGTAACCATATTGATACTAAATAAAATGTGGCGGTTGATGTATAACCAATAATGATAAAACAAACACCTTCAATCCAAAAGTTAGCTTTTTGTTTTAATTTTGGTAATGGTTTGGTCTCTTGTTCGACGGATTCTTTTGCAATTTCTTCAGCTATTGGTTGTTTATGATTTGGAAAAGGCATTTTTAATACAGCTAAAGCATTAAGGGCTAAAATAGCAACGCAGAAAAGAAATGACCAACCATAATAAGCATTAGAAACGATAATTATCGTCATCACAATCGGTAACACAAATTGTCCACCAGCAATTGCCGCTTTGGTTAAAATGGATGCGGTTCCGGTAGCCTTAGGAAATGATTCCATTAATGCTGGGTAAGTACCTGCGTCTAGCGTTGAATTAGCAATACCGCCTAAAACAGCAAACATAAATGCGACTTGGAGATTTGGGCTAATCAAAATGCCAAGCAAAAAGCCTATATAAAAAAGTCCACCTAAAAAAACGAATGGTTTACGACCAAATTTATCAGATAATGCTCCCATAACAAACAAAACTATTAAGCGTCCAATCCCTAAACCTGAGATTACATAAGCAATCCCCTCACTATCAGTATTGAATTGATTAGCCAAATAATTCATATTTTGGGCGAGAATGATTGCCCCCATACCATGAACAAAATAGTTCATGTATAAGCATATCGAAGTAGGGATATAGTTATTTTTCATAGTGCATCCTTTGTTGAATAATTTAATTTTACAACTGTTATGTCATTCCAATTATTAAAAACAATTTATTTTATAAAATAGTTTTTTAGTTACCGATAATTTAATTCGCATCTGATTACTGAGTAATTAATATCGTTTTATTTCTATAAATCAGTGAAATAGATTTTTTTTATTTCTTCATTTCATAATCTTACCTAAATAATTTTAGCGATTATTTTATTTATTATGTATAAATTTATAAAAAAAATAAATTAAAATAACAAAATCTATAGATAAATTTATTTTATTGTTTTACATTATTAGCATCTTATTTTTACTAAATTCAGCTAAATTATTTAAAATTTCAGGAGGATTGCATGGCAATTGAACGTCCTATAGGGCTTGCGGCCTTAACGGTATTAGATGTATCTCCAGCAAATCAAGTTATTGTGGCCGCAGAAGCTGGTTATACTCATGTTGGTTTAAGACTTATTCCTGCCACACCTACTGAGCCGGTTTATGCAACAGTTGGTGATACCCCATTAATTCGGGAAGTCGAGCGACGATTAAAAGAGACAGGTATCAAAGTTTTAGATATTGAAATTTTTCGGCTCAAACCAGATACCCGAGTTATCAACTTTTTGCCGGTATTAGAAACAGGAGCTCGCTTAGGCGCAAGCCAAGTATTATTAGCCGGTAATGATCCTGATAAAAATCGTTTAGCTGATAATTTTGCACGGTTATGTGAAATTGCAGCCCCATTAGGTATCGCAATCAATATTGAACCAATGCCTTGGACAGATATTCCTACCGTTAATTCTGGGGTAGAATTACTCAAAGCCGCCAACCAAAACAATCAAGGTATGATTATTGATCCATTGCATTTTGATCGTGGAGCTAATACTCTGGAGGACTTGCAGAAAGTACCTAAGGATTGTTGGCGCTATATGCAATTATGCGATGGAACTAAAGAGAAACCAAAAGATACCGAAGGATTACTTTATCAGGCAAGAAATTATCGATTATCACCGGGACGTGGCGGCATTGATTTAGTATCATTATTAAAAGCTTTACCAGAAATGCCGATTTCAATTGAATGTTGTAATGATGAATTTGCGTTGAGTCATTCTCCAATTGAACGAGCTAAAATGTATCTTGAAGATACCAAAAAATTACTTAAACAAGTCGCTGAATCTTAATAATAACTAATTGGAGAGAAGTATGAGAGCAAACATCGATGGACATTTTTTATTAATCGGACTAATGGCTTATCCAATTCGACATAGCTTATCACCGAAAATGCAAAATATAATTTATTCTAAACTAGACGTTCCTTATGTCTATTTAGCTTTTGAGGTGACACAAGAAAAATTACCTGATGCGATAAAAGGATTACGCGCATTAGGTTTACGAGGTAGTGCGGTATCAATGCCAAATAAACAACTGGTCTGCCAATATTTAGATAAATTAACACCGGCTGTTGAGCTTATTGGCGCTTGTAATACCATTTCTAATGATGACGGTGTTCTAACCGGATATAACACGGATGGAATGGGATACATGCGTTCATTAAAAGAGGCTGGTGTTGATATTATTGGTAAAAAAATGACATTACTTGGTGGTGGTGGTGCCGCAAGTGCTATTGCTGTACAAGCTGCACTGGATGGCGTTAAAGCGATTTCTATTTTTAACCAAAAAGATGAATGCTTTGATAAAATTGTTGAAATAGCTAAGCGAATCAATGAAAAAACTGATTGTAAAGCCACGGTTTATGATTTAGATGATCAAGCTAAATTGCGTCAAGAAATCGCTGAAAGTGCCGTATTATGCAATGCTACTGGTGTCGGTATGAAACCGTTAGAAGGACAGAGTCTGATTACCGATCCTAGCATGTTAAGGAAAGATCTCGTTGTAACCGATTGTATTTATAGCCCACGTAAAACAAAATTACTGGAAATTGCCGAAGCACAAGGTTGTAAAACTTTAAACGGTATCGGAATGATGTTATGGCAAGGTCATGCACAAATAAAAATTTGGACAGGACAAGATGCTCCGATTGATTATGTAAAAGAAAAAATGGGTTTTAATGACTAAAAAATTTTAGTTAACTTAATATAATTAATATAAATATTAATATCAGCATAAATTATCCTCTTAATAATTTTGATTAAGAGTAAAGAAAAAATAAATTGGTGATTAGATGACAAAGATTACAGTAAAAGGTTTAGATATAGGCGTTGGAGCGCCTAAGATTATCGTTCCAATTGTAGGTAAAACAGAACAAGAGTTAGTAAATGAAGCTGAATTTTTAACGCAAATCGATTTCGATATGGTTGAATGGCGAGTGGATCATTTTCAAAATGTTGATGATGTTGAAAAAGTAAAACAAACAGCAAACAAATTACACGCAATCATTGGTCACAAACCAATTTTATTCACATTTCGTACCGCTAATGAAGGCGGTGTCTATCCTGCTTCGGTCGAATTTTATATCAATCTAAATAAACAGATGATTAAAACTGGCTTGATCGACCTTGTCGATATCGAAGTTTTCACCGGTGATCCATATGTTGAAGAAATTGTTGAATTAGCTCATCAACATAATGTTTTAGTTATTGCTTCAAATCATGATTTTGATAAGACACCAGCAAAAGATGAAATTGTCGCAAGATTACGCAAAATGCAAGATCTCGGTGTAGACATTCCGAAAATCGCAGTAATGCCGCGTTCGCGTGAAGATGTCATTAACTTATTGGCCGCAACAGCTGAAATGAAAGACAAATATGCGCGTAAACCACTCATTACCATGTCAATGGCAGGAAAAGGCGCAATTAGTCGAGTTGCTGGTGAAACCTTTGGTTCTGACCTTACCTTCGGCGCAGCAAAAAATGCTTCAGCACCTGGGCAGCTTGATGTTAAAGAGCTAAGACAAATTTTGAATATTTTACATAGAAGTTTAGCTTAAAAATAATGACTTTCTTACAAATAATCTAAAAAGATTAAGTGATTAAAAAGTTTGTTGTGAAGCAAGTCAAAGATATAAACCGTCAAGTTAAAATGATTAATCGTAAATAACGACGATTAATATAAAGATAATATTAGGAGTCTGTATGAATAATAATTGGTTAGGTTTAGAGGGTGATGTCTGCGTCATCACTGGTGCGGTCGGTGGTATGGGGGCTGAAATTTGCCGGGAATTTGCTAAACAAAAAGCAAATTTAGTACTGATCGATCTTAATGAAACCAAATGCCAAGATTTTGCCTCTGAATTAGCCAAAGAATACGGCATCAAAGCCATAGGTTTGGCTTGTAATACTACTGATGAAAAAAGTGTGGATAATGCCGTTGCTTTAGTTAAGCAACAGTTCGGCCGGTGTGATGTATTGGTTAATACTGCTGCTATTTTAAAATTCTGTCCGTTGGAAGATTTACCGCTTGATGAATGGCAATTAACTATTGATGTCAACATGACTGGTTACTTCCTTATGTCTCAACGTTTTGGTCGTATGATGATCGAACAAAAATCTGGTCGTATGGTGCATATTTCAACCGTAGCTTCACATACGCCAGAAACCTATAGTGGCGCATATAGCCCGACGAAAGCTGCTATTTCCATGTTATCAAAACAAATTGCTGCCGAATGGGGACAATTTGGCATTCGTTCTAACGCTGTTTGCCCATGTTTTGTTAAAACTCCATTGTCAAAAAAATTCTATGAAGATAAAGAAGTAGAAGAAGGCCGTACACGAATGATTGCCAGTCGTCGTATTGGTGAAACAATTGATATTGCAAATGCTGTTTTATATTTAGCCAGCAAACGTTCGGATTATTCTAATGGTACTGAATTAGTTGTCGATGGCGGTTATGAAATCATGTTAGGTGACTTAGTGCCAAGACCTGGTGGGCGCCGTCAATTTGCTATTAATTCACGTCAAGCGAATAAAAGCTAAACGCCCGCAATTATCTCATTATCTAACCTTAATAAGATCAATTTCTACCATAACACCACTTAAAGAGTGGTGTTTTCTATTTAAAAAATAAATAAAAAATATAAAAAATATTTATAAATTCAATAAAAAATAAACTGAATTTTGTTTGAATCACATTTGCATGTGATCATTCAATAATGATTGTAACTTGTTGTATTGAAAATTTTTAATTCATTGATCAACAGATAAATTAAGCTAATTTTGTTACTAAAATAGAACCAAAAACTCATAACCATTTGATAAATAATAACTCTATTTTTAATTCATCTATAGAAGAAATATATAAATTAATTGAAAAATAAAGAATATATTTATTGATAAATTGTGTATAATAGAGTTAATCGAATATCAATTTAAAATTTAAAAGTAGCACAACTTCAGAGTTGTGTGATGGTATGAGGGAGTAACATGAGCGATTTCTCTTCAATTTTTCAACCTATCACAATTAAACGCACCACGATTAAAAATCGAATTGTAATGCCGCCGATTGGAACTAACTTTGCAACCTTAAGTGGTGAATTTGTTGATGACCACATACAGTATTATGAACAACGAGCTAAGGGTGGAACTGGATTAATTATTCTTGAAAACGTCTGTATTGATTACCCATATGGAACTAATGGGACAACACAACTACGGATTGATAATGACCAGTATATACCTGGATTATTTAAATTCACAGAACGTATGCATAAACATGGTGCCACTGTCGCTGTACAAATTAATCATGCAGGTGCATCTGCTTATTTTGGACGACTGAATGGCTTGCAGCCTATTTCTGCATCAAATATTCCATCAAAAACGGGTGGCAATGCTCCAAGACCTATGTCAGTTGATGAAATATATTATGTTGTGAAACAATATGGATTAGCCGCATCAAGAGTACAACGAGCAGGATTTGATGCTGTCGAAATTCATGCAGGACACTCCTACTTACTTAGTCAATTCTTATCTCCAATATTTAACAAACGTACTGACGAATTTGGTGGGAGCGTTGAAAACCGTGCGCGAATAGTTCGCATGGTCATTGACGAAATTCGCAAACATGTTGGACCAAATTTTCTAATAATGTTGCGTTTTAGTGCTGATGACTTTATTGAAGGTGGCAATAGCTTAGAAGATACGCTAGAAATTCTAGAATATTTAAACGAAGGCGTTGATATTTTTGATGTATCAGCGGCTCAAAATGACACTTTATTCATGCAAATCGATCAGATGAACTTACCCGATGGTTGGCGATCATATATGGCGAAAGCAGTGAAAGACAAATTCAACAAACCAACCATTGCCTCAGGAAATTTCCGTGATCCAAAAATTATTGCTGATACGATAGCAAACGGTGTTTCCGATTTTGTTGTAATGGGGCGAGGATTAATTGCAGAACCTTATTGGGTTGAAAAAGTTAAAAATAACGAAATTGATACATTAAGACGTTGTATATCATGTAATATCGGGTGTGCAGATCATCGAATTGCCAAATCTAAACCAATACGCTGCACAGTAAATCCTGATATTATCAGTTATGAAGATTATAAACGCTATCAAATAACTGAACCACTTAATGTTGTCGTAATAGGTGGAGGGACTGCTGGGCTTGAAGCTGCAGCCACCGCAGCCGAAGTTGGTTGTAACGTAACCCTATATGAAGAAAAACCATTTCTTGGTGGATTATCATCCATTATTTCACGTTTTCCTTATAAACGACGTATAGCGGATCTACCAAAATTTTTGATCAACCGTATCAACAAATTAGACAATGTCACAATCCATTTAAATACAAAAGCAACACCAGAGATGGTAGCAAGTCATCACCCTGATCTGGTTGTCGCAGCCACAGGTGCTAAGGCTCTATTACCTCCTATTAAAGGATTACATGAACAGTTAGCAAAAGAGAATCGCAACGTCTTCTCAATTTTTGATCTGATGGATAATTTCGAATACTTTACTGATATTCCTAATAAAAAAATTGTTGTAATCGGTGGCGGAGCTGTCGGTTTAGATGTGGTTGAATATTTCTCTGAAAATAAAGCTAAAAGCACCACTATTGTTGAAATGCAGTCGGCATTAGCAAAAGATTTAGATATGATTGGCCGTTTATCAATGATGAGAATGATTGATGATAATCACGTCAACGTAATGTTAGAAACTACATTACAAGAAGTTAAAGAAGACCGCTTTATTGTTTCTCGAAATGGTCAAATTGAAGAGCTCGATTTCGACTATGGTTTTGTCTGCTTAGGTTTAACCCCTGTGTCAGAATTTACTGAACAATTCCGACAACATGCAGATAAAAACCACTATCAATTCCAACAAATTGGTGATTGCAAACAAGCAAGAAAATTAATTGATGGAATGCGAGAAGGCCGTGATGTCATCGCTGCAATTCAATCTATAGAAAGAAGCCGAGCACATAATATTCGTGGTGTAGATGTTAATTATGCTATTTAGTTTTTCAACTTGTTTATTTCACAATAAATGATTAAAAGAGAACTCAAAACGAGTTCTCTTTTATATTTAATCTAAATGTAATCATATCACTCAAATTTTATCTTGTTAGTTGCATAAATTTTTAAATGATAGTTTTAAACATCATCTTTAATGAAATAACTAGAAGAAAATTCAAAATCTATAAAAAAATATGCTAAAAATAATTTTTTATAGATTTATATGATTGATGTTAATAACTGTAAATTACTATCTTTATAAAACCTAATTAAAATTATTAAAAAATTCCATTTTTATTAATAGATTGAATTTTTTCTACACCTCTTTCAATTACGTCCCAATGTTCGACTATTTTATGATTTTCAACGCGGAAAATATCACATACTTTATTTACACTGCCATCAGCGAGGGTGCATTTATGAAATAGATAAACCATATCGCCTTCACTACACATATTAATAATTTCAAATTTTGGTTTTAATTGAAGGAAACCTCTGAAAAAATTAATAAAAGCTTCGCGACCTGTTTCAACTTTAGGGTTGTGTTGGATATAATCTTCGATAACATATTCAGGGATTTTATCAATTTCACCGTTTAATAAATACGTGCTGATAAAATTGTTTAATTAGTTCTTTATTCGTCATAAAACATACCATTTTATTAATAAAAATGAGTATTATATCTCTATATTAGGTTAATGATGCAGTTGTTAACGAGAAGTTAAATTATAACTTTCAGTCAGAAAATCAAATATTTCTTTATCGGTTAGTGGTCCAGAAAGAACAATACTAATCCAATGTTCTTTATTCATATGATAAGCTGGCAAAATACCTTCTTTTTTTCTTAACGATCCAATATATTCTGGTCTGAGTTTGACATTTAATATATCCACTTCTTTATCATCTTTGAGACCTAATTTTGTACCAGGCACATTCATCACAATAGCAAACCACTTATCTCCATCATCGTGATGCCGTAATACAGCATACCTAGGAAAATTGTTCCAAAGATAATTAGGTTCTGCATGAAATTGCTTTTTGGCATAGTTTAATAACGTTTCCCTTTTCATAATGACTCCTTGGAGTATTAAATAGATGATTAGAATAATTACTTTATATGATGGAACTAAGCAGTTTAACTAATGGCTTATATTTTAGCATTAAATATGCATTAACAAACTAAATGTAATAGTGATTATTTATCAATAAAATTCAGTCCTGCTGTGATAATATTTTTAAAACTAAATCAAGATTATTATTAATCAGTTCATTATAAAGTGATTTATTTTCTTTATAAACAACGCTGATATTGATTAATCCCTCTAATATCACCATTAATTGGTTGGTTAAAATTGTCTGTTGTGGGCTTTGAGGCAGCTGGTTATAAATCAGTTTTCGGATAAATTCTTTATGTTCAATCACCATTTGTTGTACGGCCTGATCGTCATGAATTTCTTCTTTTGCTCTTACAAATAAGCAGCCATTAAAATCGACTTGATTAAACCAATCGAGATGCCATTTGAATATTTGTATAATTGACTCATAATGATCAAGATTAGCAATTGTTTCAGTAAGTTTTTGTCTAAAGCGTAAATCCCTTATTTTCAATATTTCAAAAATTAAATTATCTTTATTACCAAAATATTTATATAACGTTGTTTTAGAACAACCCGATTGATCTCTAATTTCATCAACCCCGACATTGCCAAATCCTTTTTGATAAAAGAGTTGCTCAGCGGTATCAGCTATTAATTTAGAGGTTTTTTTCATTTTTGATCCAAAGTGTTTGATATATGAACAAATTTGTACTAATACAAAAATGAACATAGTTGGTCATTTTTAGGTTTACACCCATACTTTCACTCATTTAGTATAATAAAGAATAATGAAATCAATTCTTTTCAGCAAGGAAAAGTTGCCAACAAAATCAAAAAATAGTGAATTATTACAAAGTTTAGTTGGCAGTTTTGGTTCTGTTTTTTTAATGGTTTTAATCATTTTATAAATTACACCATTTATGATGCCACCTTTTGGAGCAAATTGTGTAATTTTATTTGCAGTATCCCTGTCACAATTAGCTCACCCAGAAATGTTATCTTTTTCATTTAATTGTCGCTTTCGTTGGATTAATTTTCTTAAACTATTTGGTTGTACTACCATTATTGTCACATTAGCAGTTGCTGGCACAATTAAAGATACTTTGCTCGCAACAGGTACTGCTATTGTCTTTGAAAATATTGATAAACCTAATTAAAACACACCCTGAACTACTTGCAAAAAAGTACTTATCGATTAAGTTAATAAGGACATATTTCACTTTATAGTTTACGTTAGTTTTCATCCAAGACTAAATAGAACAATACCTAAAATAAGGTTACAGTGGGCAAGAAGTTCTAACTGAAGTATCGATAACTTTAATGGCTAAGTTTGAGAAAAAATATTAATCAAGTTGATGGGATAATTTAAGTAATAGGTAGCCTTATATTTCGATTGATGACTTGAGTCCTAAGGATATAATTAAATCTAAAGGCAGAATGGTGAGCCTAGCCAAAATATTAGATAGTGCTCACCTTTATAATATTGTTATTTAACTGATATTATTTTTATTCTTCAGCATCCGATAAATTTTTTAATTTGGCTGGTTTTGAAAAAAGAATTATGATTAATTGAATTAAAAAACCGATTAACACTGCAAGAATACAACTTTTCACACCAAAATTTGCACTTATGTACACTCCTATGGCTGCCCCCAAAGGCCGAGCCCCAAAAGTAACAGTCATGATCACCGACGATACTTTAGCTATCATATTACTAGGCGTGACTAGCTGTCTTAATGATACTGTTGATATAGTCCATATAATAGGTCCAAATCCAAAAAAGAAGAAAGCGACAAAAACTAATATTTTGGCAGAATAAATAAGAGTTAAGAATATCAAAATTGAAGCCATAAAAGCAGATATAGGCCCTAAAGACAGTTGAAAACCAAAATTAATTTTTTTAGATATAATTTTGTATAAAAATGATCCTATTAACATTCCTAAACCAATTAAACTTAATGAAGCTCCAACTTCAAAAGAAGTAAAGTATAGATTATTGATAACATAATAAGCAAAAATAGATAATAGCAAGTATTGTGATAGATTAAACACAAAGG
This sequence comes from Gilliamella apicola, assembly GCF_003202915.1. Lineage (GTDB taxonomy): Bacteria > Pseudomonadota > Gammaproteobacteria > Enterobacterales > Orbaceae > Gilliamella > Gilliamella apicola_Q. The sequence goes on along the minus strand of NZ_QGLP01000005.1, from coordinate 379,663 downwards.
CAGTTATGGTTATTGGCATAAGATATTTATTTTTTATTAAAAAAATCAAACCATCACAAAGTTCTTGAATAATATTTCTTCCAGATTTTTCTATAAGTGGCTCTTTAGGTAAACATATTAGAAAAACAGCGCTTACTATTGAGAGCGAAAAAGCCAAGATGAACGCTAACCCGCCAGATAAATAACTAGCAAGAATACCACCTAAAGCTGGCCCAGCTGTAAAAGCCACACTTTTGGCAATTTCTATTGATCTATTGGCATTAATAAGTTGCTCTTTTATGACAAAAGATGCCACTAAAGCCGGACTTGCTACACTGTAAATAACAGTACCCATGGCTATAAAAAAACCGAATAATGCAATTTTATTGATTGATAGACTCCCTGAGAACGTCAAATAAAATAATATAAATATAGCCGTTGCTCGAACTATTTCTATTATGATCATTAATTTTTTTCTAGATACTCTATCTGCAATTACTCCCATCGGAATCGATAGTAATAGAAAAGGCAAAGTATTTATCATTTGTATAAAAGCGGTTTCAGCTGCTGAAGCACTCATAGATAGCACTGCTATAATCGGCAGCACGGCTATTATTATTTGTTCAGAGAATTGCGCGCATAAATTTGAATAAGAAATCTTATGAATTAGCAATTTGTTCATCTTCTCTTCCCATTATTTATTAGTAAAATACCATAAGAAATTTTAGTAAAAATGTATTATTTGCGATCGCCAATATTACTTTTAATCGCGTGTTCATCTATATGCAAGTAAGCTTTTAATTAGATCTATGTCTGGAGAGGATAGGTACCTTAATGATCGCTTCCATACATTTTTATTTTCTATTAAAGATTCATGTCTATCTTTTATAATAGAAAAATGACTGCATAAATATTATAATTTCTACGTTTTTGAATTTTATTTTTAACACTTTCCATTTATCCTTTCCTTGTGTTTACCTGATTGTTTATTTTTAAGTTATAGTAAAATTTATTCAGCATTGTTAACAATCCGAATCTTGCTAAAGTTTCAAATGACTGTTGTCAATAATGTAAAAAATTGGGTAGGTCGCACTAATTAATATTGGTTTTATTAGATCATTGTTATGAAAAAAATAAAGAAGATGAGAACAATGGTAATTAATTAACCTTGTAAAAAAAACAGTCTTACAAACGAGTTTTAAAGTAGGTAGTAATACTGAATCAAAATGGAAAGAAGTGAGTTGAGATTGTTGATAATTATGACCTAACTAAATTAGCGCCAAACAAATGTATAATTTAGTACCAAACAACTAGTTTATATACTGCTCAAAATAATTGTAACGCTAAAAGGGTGTGCTTGCAAAACCCTCAGTTATTTCTTCTTTATGAAGCTCGCTTTAATTATTACTAGTTTATTGTAGTCAATCATCTGTTTTAGCGCCTTCCCAACCAATCATCGCGGCTTTCCGATCGCAACCCCAATGATATTGCCCCAGTAATCCTGTTGATTTTATAACCCTATGGCAAGGAATTAAAAATGCAACTGGGTTATCACCAATAGCAGATCCAACCGCACGGCTAGCTTTTGGATTATTTATTTTGTTTGCTATGTTGCTATAGGTTGAGAGTTTGCCCATAGGGATTGTTAATAAAGCCTGCCATACCTTAAGTTGAAAATCAGTACCCTTGATATGTAGCTTTATTTTATCTAGTCTTGACCAATCTTGTGTAAATACAATTATTGCATTTTGTTGCATCTTATCTCTGTGTTTTTGGTACTGAGCATTAGGATATTGGTTTTTCAATAATTTAAGTGATGATTCTTCATTATCAACAAAAGCGATATAACAAATTCCCTTTATTGTCGATGCAACAATAGCTTTTCCAAAAGGACTTTCAACAAAACTGTAGTTAATTGATAAGTTTTCACCGCCATTTTTATATTCTCCAGGAGTCATACCTTCAATATCAATAAACAAATCGTGTAATCGGCTCGTACTTGATAATCCCAACTCATAGGTAGTATCCAATAATGAAGCTTTATCTTCTTTTAGAAGTTTTTTAGCATGAGTTATATTGATGTATCTTAGGAATTGTTTAGGACTAACACCCGCCCAGTTAGAAAACATACGTTGAAAATGATAAGAACTTAAATTTACATGCTCTGCTGCTTGTTCAAGTGTCGGTTGAGATTTATAGTTTTCACTCAAATATCCGATAGCTTTTCTTATTCGAGCAAAGTCTATCTGTTTTTGTCTTTGTATCATGAATACTCCGTTTCAACTAGCCAGTGAAGCAATGTAGGAATGTTCTTGTTTATTTGAATATTGACTAATCTGTTTTAATCCTCGGAATAACAAATTGTATTTTGGAAAAACAAGTGTATCAGTATCTCAATTCGTACTAGCTCCATTCAACTTTCTTAAGTTTTTTCAATGTAAGTTACTTGAATTTGTTTATTAGTATTTGACTTTTTAGCACCACTATCAGCCAGTTTTAAATAATCACTTTTGTATAACTTTTCATGCTTTTTTTATTATAATTAATGATAGAACCTATAATATTTAATATTTCAACAATTAAAAACCCGAATCTTGCTATTAAAATAATTCATTTTGCAAAGTAAATAATGAGTGCATTGGCTTATCTTTGATTATGTCGGTTTCAAGAAGATCACCTATTAATTTAGGCGAACATTTATTATGTAGGTGTCTATTAGCTAGGACTTTTCTCTTTGATGATGTCGCATAACAGTATACACATCCCAAAGAGCAGGTATCATATGTTCCAATATCAATACTTTCTATACATTGACAGGTTGGTCGCTGATTTTTATCTTTCTTAGCCAGCAATAAGCAACCAGTCATCTTTTCAATGCGTGTTTTATCGATACAAGCTCCATGAGAAATATTGCAATTCAATAACTCTATTTCCTCAGCACATGTTTGTAAAGTTAGTTGATTAAATCTAGCAATTTCAGATAGTGAACTGCATAGATTTAATATGTCAGCTAACTCTAATTGTATGATTCGTTCTTTAATTAAAGACTGTCGTATGTGTGGATAATCATCAATAAAACTAATGATACAGGTATCTGTGTAACCGCGAAGAGAGGAAGCAATTTGATTAAAAAAATCGATGTGATAGTCAACTGTATAGTGTGTATTTATTAATATAGGATCATATCGCCAAATAACACGATCTTGTCCAACTTGCTCAGCTAATTGCTTGAATATTGCTATTCGTTTTTGCAAAGAGGGAAGATGTTTTTCAATGTCTGTTTGATAAGCTGTTAATGTAAACTGAAAATAAAAAGGATAACCTGAAAGATTCGCCAGTTTATTTAACATGGGAAGTGGGTTTTTAGTCCAAAATACAATACAATCAACTATATCGGGTGATAGAGAAATGCGACTTAATTGCTTTGGATTCCTTGGATTAGAAACCAGAACAAACCCATCTTTCAGTCGGTTAAAAAACCATGAAGAGTAAAAAGCTGGAATATCTGTTCTACGGCTGGCACTGATAATCATAATTTATTTATTTTACGTTTCATAGATCGAATGATGATTTTTGTACTAGAATCCACTTTCAATGATTCGGTTATTTTTTGTAATGCTTTATTATAAATCCAATCATCTAGCTGATTTTTCTGCAAGTATGACATTGTTAACGTAGGCAACTCACGAAAGTAAATAGAAATTGCCCATGCAACAGCCATCTTAACATAGTAATCATCGTTTTTTATTTGATCAAACAAAGTGAATGCTTTCTGCGCATACTCATCATCAACAAAATAAAAAAGCAACATGACCACAGCAAAGCGAATATCATATGGTTTATCCGATGCAAAATAGGGCTGTAGAAATTGCCATACAAGCTCTTTTTCTGAAACCTCAAACTTTAAACCACAACAAAAACTATCACAGACTGACCAGTTATTAATTTTAGAGATAAATTGTTTCACATAACGTGAACGCTCAGTCCATGGCAATTTAATTTCACCTATAATCATACCTTGTAACATCACTTCCTCGAAGTATAAGGGATTATCCATTGCAAGGTAGTATTCATAATCAATCTGTACTATTTTTTTTGCTATCTTACGCAGTTTAGGTAATCTCACACCTAATAAATTATCAATGTTGGGAATAAGCTTTGCAGCAAAGATCCGATAATTTTCTTCGGCTATTTTTTCAAGTTCTTTGCGAATTTTTTCTCTCATGATATGATTTTACAAACTTTATTATCTATTACAATCTGAATCTTGCTATTTGATAATTACATTCTATATGTTGAAAAATAAAGGTTCGAGTTTGGCAAAAATCTAGCTATCAGATTTAATTTTTCTTATTAAGAGTTACTTTAAAAATTTCAAAAATTAGATTATTTGTATTACTGTAATATTTTCATAACATTGTTTTAGTGCCCCGATTGTTCTCTAATTTCATCTTCACGACATTTCCGAGTCCTTTTTGATAAAAGAGTTACTTGGCTATATCAGCGATTAATTTGAATGTTTTTTATTTTTTTGATTCAAATGGTTTGATAAGTGAACAGATTTGTACTAATATAAAAATGAACAGAATTGTTCATTTTTATTTTTTTACTCATACTTTTACTCATCGAATAGGATAAAGAATAATGAAATCATTTTTTTTCAGCAAGGAAAAGTTGCCGCCAAAGCCCAAAAATAGTGAATTATTGCAAAGCTTAATTGGTGGTTTTGTTTCTATATTGTGTCTTATCGCCTTAAGCCATTTAACTGGTTACACTTATATCATGGCGCCATTTGGGGCTAGTTGTGTAATTTTGTTTGCAGTATCTCAATCACCATTAGCGCAACCAAGAAATGTTATCTTTGGCCATTTGATATCGGCGTTTGTTGGACTAGTTTTTCTTAAACTATTCGGTAACGATATGATTGTTACTGCATCAGCTGTAGCCATTGCAATTGTCGCAATGCAATATTTTCGAGCAGTGCATCCACCAGCCGGTGCTAATCCATTGGTTATTTTATTGACTGCGGACAAGATCGATTATGATTTTAATTTTCTTTTATTTCCGGTATTGTTCGGCGCAGTGATATTAGTTGCTATTGCTTATATAATTAATAATCTTTTCAATAAAACTCATTGGCCAATTTATTGGTTGGCATTGTTCAGTAGTAAAAAATAGTCTTAATCTATTGTTAGTGAAGAGAAGGCTACTCAAATTTAAACAACTTAGTTTGTTGATCTAAGTAGCTAAGTAAATCTGGCATGCGATGTTTGCCTGCCATCGATTTAATGTCTTGTGCTGCTTTGGTTAATGCTGTTCCTAATGACGTGACATATAACGGCTTATTACTTTGGCCGCGTGTCACTTCTATCACATATTGACTATTATCAGCAAAGGACTTTTTAGCAACACCAATAACAGGTATCTTTTTATCAAGGGCTTGATATAGATGACCACCTAAACCAAGCTTACCGTCATTTAAATGAACATAACCGTCAACAATAATCGCATCAATTGTATTGAGATCGACCTGAGACAATAACGCTAATATGCAAGGTAATTCACGTTGATAAAATTGACCTGATTGATATGGGGCAACATTCGATTGGTAATCAGTGACAACGGATTTTATCTCCTTGATACTATCAGTAAATTGCTCAAACAAAATACCAACGGTTTTCGCTTTATCATCCAAATAGTAAACATCTATTGCAAGTATCATTTTTTTAAATTCCTTTTTGGAGTAGAATAGCACTGCTCTCATATATCTCTCTCTATTAAAAAACAATTAGTCGTTAATTTCAAATAAATAAAAATTTAGTTCCTGACACATCTTGTTAACTATTATTTATCCAATTACGCCAGAAACATGGGCCTTTTAGATTGGATCGACACTTGGAGGTAGGAATGTATTTACTCGAAATGGCACCAAAATTTTTAGTTGCACTTATTATTTTACTTATTTATGTTAAATTATCTGGTAAAAGCCAAATAGCGCCGATGTCGCAATTAGATCAAGTCGGTAGCATGGTTATTGGTGCGTTGGTAGGAGGAACGTTACTTAATGCTAATGTTTCAGCGTGGGAATCAGCTGGCGCTGTGGCAATTTGGGCAGGACTGCTTATTTTAGTTCGATTCATCAAATCTAAAAACTCAAAATTACGCGACGCTATCGACGGTGAGCCGATACAATTAGTTAAAAATGGTCATCTACTCTCTGAAAATTTTATTAAAGCCAATCTACCGGTTAGAGATTTCGAAACGTTAATTAATATTCAAGGAATTTGCGCTTTTAATGAATTAAAACAAGTTTGGTACGAATTAAATGGATCATTAACCATTATCAAAAAAGGTGACAAAGATATCGCGGTATTAGTGATTGAAAATGGAGCTATTAGCCAAGACAATCTTGAACAATTACATAAAAGTGAAACTTGGCTTAAGCATGAAATTAAAAAGCAAGGATATAAAGATATTAAAGAAATCTTTTGTGCAGAATGGTTTGACGATAAATTATTGGTTTACCCTTATGATGACGTTCGTAAGTCAAAATCCGAGAGTAAAAAATAATGACTAAAAATGCAAAATAAAAGGGGGGGCGGGGAGAAACTCGGCCCCCCTCTTATTGGAAACTTATTACCGAAGTTGACTATCTTTACTGCCACGACGATTGTATAACATGGCGGATTTTGTCAATTGCTTATCCACCTCTTGCTGACACGCCAAACAGTATTGCACGCCGGGTAGAGCAAGTTGTCTTGCTTTTGCAATAGCATCGCCACATTCAACACAAAACTCGGCACTTGGCTTATCGTGTTTTAGTTGGCGTCTGGCAATTTCGATAGCATCAGTGATTGTGCTTTCAATTTGTTGGTTAACTGCATCATCAGATGCCCAACCACTAGCCATATTTACACCTCCTAAAAATTATATTAGATGAATAATATGGTGCTTATTTGACCAGTTTCAAGTAATATAAATATATTGTTTTGAGGGTAAGTAAGTGTTGTAATTTTAAATAAAGATCGTTTCTATTAATATCAATTAATTGGGGGTTTTTATGCAACATTATGAACAAGCAACATTTGCAGGAGGATGTTTTTGGTGTATGGTAAAACCTTTCGATAAATATGAAGGTGTCATTAGTGTGATCTCTGGTTATACAGGTGGCCATACGGTAAATCCAACCTATCAACAAGTTTGCCAAGGCCACACAGGCCATACTGAAGCGGTGCAAATTACCTTTGATCCAACGCTGATCAGTTATAAAAAATTACTCGACATTTTTTGGCAACAGATTGATCCGACTGATTCACAAGGACAATTTGCCGATCGTGGCGAGTCTTATCGTCCGGCAATTTTTTATCATAATAAATTCCAACAGCAGCAGGCGATAGCATCTAAACAAGCGTTAGAAGAGAGTAAACGATTTACTCAGCCGATTAATGTCGTTATAGAGCCGGCAACAACGTTTTATCCAGCTGAAGATTACCACCAAGATTACTATAAAAAACAACCCGAACATTATAATCGTTATTATCGCTTATCTGGACGAGCTAATTTTATTGCCAATAATTGGCAAGATAAGCCAGCAACAAAAAGTGAGTAAGCAATGCAAAGTTATCCGCAGTATAGCAGTAAACAAAAATGGATCCATTGGTCATCAGCCTTATTAATCGTGATTACTATTTTGCTACTTTTAGCTAAAGTGACAATGTCGAATATTTTAGGCGGTATGCCAATCGTTTATTTATTGCATAAATCTTTAGGAGTTGTTGTTTTGTTATTAACGGTATGGCGAATAATAGTAATTCGTAGTCAAGGTGTACCAGATGTTTTACCTAAAGAGCAAAAACTCAAACGTATATTGTCAAAATCTACTCAAGGAATTATTTATCTGTTACTGATTATTGTGCCTTTATCGGGGTATTTGATGAGTGGGAGAGATCTTAATGTTTTTGGGTTTATATCGATTCCAGCTATAGATATGCCAAATAACCTACATCAACTTTTTCATACAATGCATCTAATTGGTTCAGAGCTATTAGTAATTTTAGTGCTATTTCACATATTAGTTGCGTTGTACCACTATTTCTGGATTAAAGATAACGTATTACAGTCAATGTTAAATAACCGCGATTAATACGAATATAAAATTTCAATACTAGTTATCGCATTTATAACATAGCGTGAGGCAGATATACTATGAAAAAATCATTGAAAGAAAAGGCCATCTCAGCACTAACACCTATGCAATATCAAGTCACACAACTAAATGGTACCGAACCGCCATTCGATAACCAATATCACGCAAATCATCGTGAGGGGATCTACGTTGATATTGTTTCTGGCGAGCCACTATTTACCTCACTTGACAAGTTTGATTCAGGGTGTGGTTGGCCAAGCTTCGCCAAACCAATTAACCAACAGCAGATTGTAGAAAAAGAAGATAACAGTTACGGAATGAACCGCGTTGAGGTACGCTCGTTAGAGGCAGATTCACATCTTGGCCATGTTTTTAATGATGGACCACTGGCATTAGGAGGATTACGTTACTGCATAAATTCAGCGGCGTTAAAGTTTATACCCAAAGAAGAGCTTGAAGCTCAAGGTTATGGAGAATATTTAAGATTATTTGAATAAATTGAAATTATTTATTCATTATCTAAATAAAGGATGCAAACTATCCAAGTCAGCAGCACCGAGCTTTCAGATTTATTATTGAGTTTAATCAAGATATATAGAGGCAATTTTGCTTAATATATAGATATAGTTGGTATATAACATCTTATTTTTATATACCAACATCATTGTATTAATCAGTGATTATACCTATAGTTTATAAACTAATTATTGATAAGCTAATTTTTTCGTTTAAATAAAATATAACTGATTAATAAAAAAACTAAACTAGTTAGCATTGATCCAACAAAAGGATAAATGCCTATCACAATACTGGTTTGTGCGAAAAGATTATCGGCGATATAAAAAATAAAACCAAAACTTATACCAATAATCACCCTAACACCCATGGAGACGCTCCGTAAAGGACCGAAGATGAATGATAAAGCTAGCAATAACATAACAGCAACTGAAACTGGTTTAATCAATTTCTTCCAAAACAGCAAATCATAATATTTAGTGTCTTGACCTGACATTTTCAAATATTGTGAATATTGATAAAGTCCAGAAGCTGACAAAGATTCAGGATCAAAAGCCACTATGCTCAACTTATCAGGAGTGATATTCGTCTTCCACTGCATGTTGAGCAGATTAGTACCTGTTACTTGCTGTGGATTAGTAAGATCATTCATCTCAATTTGTGATAACGTCCACTCTCCATTTTCAAACGTGCCGCTATCAGCATGGGTAATTGATAACAACTTATTATTATCGACACTATAAATATCAATATTGGAAATTGAGTTATCGCTATTGACATGACCAATAAAAATATAATCATTATTATCTTTTGCCCACAAACTACCACGCTCAGATAATAATGAGTTACCATAAAGTTTTTCTGACCGCATATTTCGTGCGGTTTGTTCACTGATCGGGGCAACCCACTCACCTATTGCCATTGTGATTAGTACCAAGGGTAAAGCGGTTTTCATGACAGCTAAAGCAATTTTAAAACGGCTAAAGCCTGAAGTTTCCATTACAATAAGCTCGCTACGTGAAGCTAAAATTCCCAAGCCGATTAAGCCACCTAAAAGTGCTGCCATAGGGAAAAATATCTCTAAATCTTTAGGAACCATTAATAAAGAATAAAAACCAACAGACAAAGCATCATAATCAAATTTGATTCTTCTAAGCTGATCGATAAAACGGATAATTCCTGATAAACTAATTAATAAAAATAAGCAAATCCCAATGGTATTTAAAATAGTTTTACCAATATAGCGATCTAAAATCGAAAACATCGTTCTCCCCTTAAAACGCAGTAAATTTTAAACGAAGTTTACGCATAAATAAGTTATCCCAACAATTCAAAATCAAAGCCAGTAAAAAATAACCTGAATTAATCATACAAAACCACAAAGCTGGATCCAATCGTTCTTTACCTGCATTGGCTTTAACTGAGCTAGAAAGTAAAAAATAGACCAAGTAAAGCAATAATGCTGGTAAAATTTGTGCAAGTCGTCCTTGTCTTGGGTTTGAAACACTCAATGGAATAACCAAAAAAGCCATCAAAGGAACTGAAATAATTAACGTTAATCGCCAAAAAAATTCAGCTTTAGCCTTAGCTGTTGGATTTTCGTGAAGTTCCAGTAATCCTAATTGCTGAACATCCATTTTATCTTCATCAACATTGGTATCTAACTCCTTAGGTTTAATAATAGCTAAATAATTATGAAAATTAGAAATTCGGAATTCTTTTAGCTGCGCTGTTCCTTCATAGCGATTTGCATCCTCAAGAGTAATGAATTGGTTACCTTTTTTATCTTCTTCGGTTTTCCCTCTATTGGCAATAATGATAGAGGGACGTTGACTGTTTTTCGGATTGATCTGGGCAATAAATACATTATCCATCTTATTACGATCAACATTACCAATATAAATCACCGAATTGCCATCAGGGGTTTGTTGAAATTGACCTGCTAACAGACCGGCCAAACTTGGATTGATCTTGGCATTTTCGACTAATTGATCTTGTTTTATACTTGACCAAGGACCAAACCAAAGGCTATTGATCGTAGTTAATATACAGGTAATTACACAGAGAAATAGAACTACCTGATAATTAAGTCTCCTTTTAATTCCACAAGCATGCATTGCCACCATCTCACTGTCAGAATAGAGTCGTCCAAATGTCACCAATACCCCTAAGAACAGACTTAATGGCAAAATAAGATCAGCCATACTTGATACGCCCAACACTAAAAGCGGCATAATCAAATCACGAGGAATACTGCCATCAATTGCACTGGATAAAATTTTGATTAATTTTTGAGAAAAGAAAATCAGCAATAAAATAAACAGTATTGCGCCTTGCGTCTTCATCGTCTCTTTAATTAAATATCGGCGAATTATCACTCTTTTACCTATCTATCCGTCTTATAAAATCAGACTATTATAATCAGATTTGCGTTGTTTAGTTATCTTTTTGTTGCTATCGTTCAATGAACCGATAAAATGTTACTATTGACCATAAAAATCTTACAAGAGAACGCTATGCAATACACAATCAAAAACAGTACATCTATCATTAAACAAAAAGAAGAATGTTTAGTCGTTACCGTCCAAACAGGTAAAACACAATCTAACTTAATCAAAGAGATAGATCAATCAACTAATGGCATGATAAGCCAATTGATTAATTCAGGTGACATTAGCGGTGAATTGGGTAAAACGACTTTTTTATACGTTACCCCAAATTCAAATAAACAAAAAATATTAGTAGTTGGATGTGGCCAAGGCAAAAATTTTGATATCAATGCAGCCAAAAAAGTGATTCAAGCTGCTATAAAAGAGCTAACTACCAAAAAAGTTAAAAACATTTGTTGGGATATTCTAACTCTCAATTCAGCATTAAGTGGTGAAATCGCTAAGCAGTTACCACAAATTACCAGCGAATTAACCTACAGTTTTGATCAATTCAAATCAACAAAATCAAAACAACCAAACTTACAAAAAATAACTTTGCTTTATAGCGATAAACAAACCATCAACCATGTTGAAAGTCAATTATCCCAAGGGCAAATTATTGCCGATGCTATTACAAGTACCAAAAACATTGCCAACATGCCATCTAACGTCTGTAATGCCAAATATTTAGCAGAGGAGGGCGAAAGTTTAGGCAAACAATACACCAACTTAAAAGTTACCTGCTTAGGTGAGAAAGAACTAGCCGAACTTAACATGAATGCTTACTTAGCAGTTGGAAGAGGATCGGCGAACGAATCAATTATGACCGTCATTGAATACCATGGTGCGAAAGACAAAAAAGCCAAGCCTTATGTATTAGTTGGTAAAGGGTTAACCTTCGATTCAGGCGGTATATCTATTAAGCCTTCTGCTGGTATGGACGAAATGAAGTATGACATGTGCGGTGCAGCCACTGTCTTTGGTGTCATGCAAGCTGTCGCTGAATTAAAACTATCTATCAATGTGGTTGGTGTAATGGCAGGTTGTGAAAATATGCCCGATGGTAATTCTTATCGCCCTGGCGATATCCTAACAACTATGTCCGGCACCACTGTGGAAATCATCAACACCGATGCAGAAGGGCGTTTAGTATTATGTGATGTATTAACTTATGTTGAACGTTTCCAACCAAAAACGGTGATCGACATAGCCACTCTTACTGGGGCTTGTATTATTGCACTTGGTCATCATTATACTGGCGTGATGGGCAACAACCTACAACTCATTGAGCAATTGGTAAACTCGTCCAACAAAGCGGGCGACAAAGCATGGTCATTACCTATTGATAGCGACTTCCAAGAACAAATTAAATCAACCTGTGCTGACATCGTTAATGCGGGCGGTCGAGACGGTGGAACCATTACTGCTGCTTGTTTCCTATCTCGCTTCACGGAAAAATATCAATGGGCTCATCTTGATATTGCCGGTACAGCTTGGAAATCAGGAGCCAACAAAGGCGCAACTGGCCGACCGGTTGCGATGTTAATTCAATACTTACTTGATCAAAAATAAGTAGATAAACATCATGAAAAAAGTGATTTTCTATTTACTAGAAAACCCAACCCCAGCTAATGACGCTGGGGTACTATTCCAAGAAAAGCTTGCCTGCGAAAAAATTGTCGAAGCGTGGCAAAATAAACAGCGTGTGCTAGTTGCTTGTCAAGATCAAGCACAAGCCGAAAGAATCGACGAATATTTATGGCAGCTAGACACCAACAATTTTGTCCCACATAATCTAGCTGGGGAAGGTCCAAAAGGCGGATCACCTGTGGAAATCTGTTGGCCACAAAAACGTAGCAGTAATGGCTCACGCCATCTACTTATCAATCTACAAGAACAATACCCTGAATTTGCTGGCGTATACCGCGACATCATCGACTTTGTTCCTGTCGATGATCAACAAAAATCGTTAGCCAGAGAAAGATATAAAGCTTATAAAGAAGCAGGTTTTAATCTTAAAACTATTCCAATTACGTGTTGATGAACAAAAGCATTAAAAAATGACTTCAGCCTAACTAGTTTATAGAAATATGATAAAGTTAGTTTTTAAAGTAGATTTGGAATAAATACAGCGCCTATTCTTAAAATTACCTATTAAAGCATCACAATTCTTTTTTAGGGATAAAAAAATCATAAAAATCGATAACATAAAAATATATTTACAATTTATAAAAAGAGTTCGCGTAAACTCTCTTTACTCGGGCGTAATTACATTATTGAATTAGTCACCTAATAATAAAATGTCCGAAACTCATAGAACCCTAAAATTTGAGGGAGGAGCGTTTTATTACCCAAATCTTATAAATAACATACCATTATCAAAAATAATTTAATAAATTAAGAAAAATGGTATGAAAAGAATATTTTTTGTTTTATTACTCCCCGTCATATTTACAACTTTTGCTTTTGCCGAAAATTCAATACAGTGAAAAGTTGATTCATGTAAATCTATTTCTGATAAAGATCAGCGATTAGCTTGTTATGATGCAGTTTTTGATGTCTTAAGAATCATACCATGCTAATACATAACTCAATAAATTTATAAAAAATTTATTAGAACTTTTGTTATAATAACCAATTATTAATCTTAAGCCAAAAATAAAATGTTAAAAAAATTATTGGTGCTCCTCATATCTTTTTTAGCTTTAATCGGTTGCCAAGAGCGACAGAAGATTACTGCAGAAATGTTGGTAGGAACTTGGCGTTGTGAAGTTGATAATAGTCGCGGCACAAAATACGATTTTGACGGTTCAAAGTTGAGAACAATGCTACCTTATACGTTAAATAATGCTGATTATGTTGTACTTATCGGGAAAGAGGAAGAAAGACTTTTGGTGCAATCTAAATATTATCAGCTTATTGTGCCGATTTCACCTGATAATAATTACACAAAATTTAAAGGTGCCCTTGAATGTAAATCGAAATATCAAATCAACAATATCATAACTGAAATGGAGTATAAATTTATTTCAGAAGATGAATTAAAAGAGAGCTCATTTACCAAATATGAACGTTGTGATATTCAAAAATCGATTATGGAATTCAATATAGAAGCGACATGTAAACGAGTACATTAACACATATCAACTGCTTCAGTGGTTAGTTTACGAACGCCAGCCTAAAACTATCACCAATGTGCCAAGTAAGATAATCCCTGCGCCAATTAAATCAAAAGTAGACAGCTTAATATTATCTACAAATTTAAGCCAACCTATTGAAACAACAATATAGATTCCACCATAAGTAGCATAAATCCGACCGCTAGCTTCAGGGGGTATGGACAGTAACCAAGCAAATAACATTAAACATAATGCAGCTAACGCTAAAAAACAGTTGGATGCTGCTTTTTTAAACCAAACATAAACACAATAACAACCAAAGATTTTGGTTAATGCGGTTAACACAAATAGTCCAATAATTTTTATCATAAAGTATCCCTAAATTACTAATGACATTATCTTATCATAACCATTGATGTCAAACGTCTTACTATCAAGATTATTAATTTGCAATAATTTTTCGATGATAAAGTTATAATTTGTATTATCAATTCATAAAAATGATAATAAAAGTTATAGATTATAATTAGAAAAAAAGCATCATCAAAAGTGATTGTAACTCGAGTAGAAACATATATCGCTAAGAAATTTTAAGCTAATGGATAAAAGATTTATAATCGTTAAAAAAGATGAATCTGGCGATTGAAGCTATTATTGATTTTGCGATGGGCTTTTAGCTGATAAGTTTTCTCATATATCGGGAAAAGTTGTTTATGATGAATCTATTTACTCAATCAACCAACTTAATATTCTACCAAATAAACCATTCATTTTTGCGTTTCGGTTAGTAGAATTAGTAGAGTTAAATTTGGTTTAATAAAAGTTATGTTGAATCGGTTTAATGAAAATGGAACCATATAAAATTAATCTTTATTCCCAAAGAAGCTAAGCATCATTTTTGGATTATTGGTGTAAAACCACTGAAGATGAGAAAAAATCTAGTTGTATACTTGAATTAGAAGAATCAATTAGAAGACTAAAAATAAAAAAATACTAAAAATTGCATTTAACCTCTATCCTGAGGAATAGCTATTTTTCTTATTTTAAAACGTATATATTGTGGTTTAAAATTAACTACCAAATAATAAATACTTTTATAACTTAACAAATATACACTTTTCAATTACAACCCAATCTTAAAATCAATTACCTTAAAAAATTTTGTGCTGAAGTTTTAAAGCCAAAATTTATTGTATTAAAAGTAAGTCAATTTATAACAAGCAATCAGAGCTTAAAACCTGCACATTATTAGCATTAAAATCGCAATTTTAATTTATAACCTATTAATATCTTTACAATACTTAACAATTGAAACTTTAAAATGAGTTGCTGAGCTGATTTTTGTGACTATACTATGAGGGTGATCAAAAAGTGTTCAATTTGAGTGAGATTTAAATAAAAACTTAACATTAATTGGCAGGTTTATAAGAGTGAATTATAATTTTAACCATAACAATTGTTCATATCACAATATTAATTTAGTAAGTTTCAACAATCAAGATTTAGTTTTTACATTCAGTTTATTTTTCCATAAGCTTCTAAGCGTTTTCTATAAATTATTTTGTAGTTTTATATACAAATATTTTTTTTTGAAGATATTATTTGTTCTATTATTATTAATCCCTTATCATGGTCAAGCATTAACATCTATCACATCGAATTTTATTCATGGTCATTCGCCCTATTTAACCTTTGACGGTGGTCGCACTCGTGCTACTGATATCAATAGCCTTCTTTGGATAGCTTTATCAAATGGTGTTAAATTTACTCCGACAACAAATAATTCATCAACCCTACCAATTGAGTTGCCAAATGTTGGTGAAAGTTTTGCTGATATAGATATGTTAATACCAACTGATAATGATTCTATTTCACTAAATACGATTATCGGCTCACCTTATAATTATTGGGGAGATGATGATGGAGATGGTCAAGGTATAAATGGAATTTCAGTTAGCGGTAGCTTAAGTTTATCCATAGTAGATAAATATAATCAAGCTGTTGCACGTCGTGATGTATTATCAAACTGTAATGCACCTTATAAAATAACCTTAACAAGTACAGATGGAACGTTAAGTACTCAGTATGGTGTTCCTAATAATAACAACTTTAATGCTAGTAATGTGACTTACTATATTAATCCTAAAATAATTCCTGAGGTTTGCTTTGTAATGCCTTCTTTAGAAAATAGTGGAATAGTTGAAGGAATCAATTTTAGTGGTCCAGCTAATATTTGGAAGGATAAAAAGGGGTTTATTCCGCAATCTAATGACCCATCATCTTACCATTTAAATTTTCCTACTACAGGGGCTGATAAGCTGGCATTTGATTTAGAGATAGTTAATGGTCAAATTTTGAGATGGACACCGGTTAATAAAAGTAACATTATAGCTACTGTGTCTTTCAATAATGCTACTGGTTCAAGTGTTAAAGTAACATTATCAGGCCCCTCTGCTAATCTTACTCAATGGGATTTGGACTCGCCAGCGCCTATATTTAAGCCAGATTTACCACAAGTATTTGAATTATTAGGTAGGGATTATCAAAATAATATTGTTGTCAAATATGGATTTGTCTTAAAACAATGGTTTGTTAACCGAAGTACCAAAGACTATTCATATTCCAATTCATCAAGATGGTGTTCAGCGATTGGCTACAATATGCCCAAAGTAAAAGATTTGACTAATGCTGTTTGTTTGGGGCTATGGGCAGGGGATCATTGTGAAGGTTCATCCGGTGCTTTACCTGCATCAGATGGTAATTATTATAAGCGTCAAATTAATGCTGGTTTATTCTCAGAATGGGGAAATATGCCTACTTATAGCAATGCTAAATTCGGCATAAATCATTATTGGACATCAGACTCGAATGGGAATGGCGAACAGTTTGGCGTATATGCAACTGGTGGTGGTATCTTCAAATTTAACCCGAATGATAGCAGTGACACTTATAGCCACACAATTTGCGTTGCCCCTTAGTTTTTTTATTACAAGGAAATATATTAGGAAATATAAAACCAAAACAATTGAATTAATTACTGCTTAAAAAACAGTTTAACAACATGTTATTTATAGTTATTAAAATTAGCAATTTATAGCTAAGTGCTTTATAAAATGAAAAGAGATTGTAGAACAAGGTTTTTGAAGTTTGATTTAACTCTTAATTGTTACTTAATCTCTTGCTTTTTGTTAAAAGTTGAATCTAAATCAAATTAGGCTTTCATGCTACTGTGTTTAAATGTTGTTATTTATGATGAAGATTTGCTTTATCATGCTGGTAAGATTATTTATTGCCGATTGTGCGCTAAAGCGAAGGTTTGACCAAGAGTTCTTGCAACATTTTTTTATCCGAACAAGAACGTCTAGCGATATATATTTATACCAACCAATTGAACACGCTAAACAAATGATTGTTTTCGAAGAAAAGTTAGTAAAAACTATCTTAACAACTATGTAAAGCATCATAAACGCAGAACCATTAGCAAATATTGATTATAATGAATTGTTAACTTTGCCACATTAATAGAAATTGATACATTCCAACAAGATAGTCTAT
Organism: Gilliamella apicola; assembly: GCF_003202915.1. Lineage (GTDB taxonomy): Bacteria > Pseudomonadota > Gammaproteobacteria > Enterobacterales > Orbaceae > Gilliamella > Gilliamella apicola_Q. Next base: position 361,919 of record NZ_QGLP01000005.1, on the reverse strand, counting down.
GCTTATTAGCGTTTTATATTGGTAAAACGAGATTGAGCGACCAGTCTATCTATCATCATTAAAATTCATCAACTAAAGCGCCTATGAATAAGATCGTTTAGTAATAAACGGTCTTTTATTGTACGTATTGCTATTGTTACTCTCGCCAAAATCGATTTTATGTGACTAACAATTTATTGTTATATCATTTTACGGTAGAATAACCACATTTTTATGCCTTGAATTAGGATTGATGCCTTTATTATGAAAAATACGACTTATAATCCACAAGAAATCGAACAACCTATTTATCAACATTGGGAAGAAAGTGGTTACTTTAAACCTAATGGTGACAAATCTCAGCCTAGTTATTGCATTGCTATTCCACCACCAAATGTAACTGGTAGTTTGCATATGGGACATGCTTTCCAACAAACCATTATGGATGCGCTAATTCGTTATCATCGTATGCAAGGCAATAACACACTTTGGCAATCAGGTAGTGACCATGCCGGTATTGCAACCCAAATGGTGGTAGAACGTAAAATTGCTGCTGAAGAAAACAAAACTCGCCATGATTATGGTCGTGAGGCGTTTATCGAAAAAATTTGGCAATGGAAAGCAGAATCAGGTGGTAGCATCACTAAACAGATGCGACGTTTAGGTGATTCGGTTGATTGGGATCGCGAACGTTTTACTATGGATGAAGGTCTTTCAAATGCGGTTAAAGAAGTTTTTGTAAGACTCTACCAAGAAGATTTAATTTATCGTGGTAAACGCTTAGTTAACTGGGATCCAAAATTACGTACCGCAATTTCTGATCTTGAAGTTGAAAATCGTGAAGTAAAAGGTTCAATGTGGCATTTACGCTATCCATTAGCAGATGGTGTTAAAACTGCAGAAGGCAAAGATTATCTAGTTGTCGCAACAACTCGCCCTGAAACACTATTTGGTGATACAGGTGTTGCCGTTAATCCAGAAGATCCTCGTTATAAAGATCTAATCGGTAAATTTGTCATATTACCATTTGTTAATCGTCGGATTCCGATTGTTGGTGATGAACATGCGGATATGACAAAAGGTACTGGCTGCGTAAAAATTACCCCTGCGCATGACTTTAATGACTATGAAGTAGGGCGTCGTCATCAATTACCAATGATCAACATCTTAACTTTTGATGGCGATATTCGTGCTCAAGCTGAAGTGTTTGATACTAATGGTGAGCCAAGTACTGCATACCCAACCGATATTCCGGCACAATTCCAAAATTTAGAACGCTTTGCGGCGCGTAAATTAGTTGTTGCGCAGTGTGAAGCTCAAGGTATTTTAGAAAAAATTGAACCGCATGACTTAACTATCCCGTATGGCGATCGTGGTGGTGTAGTAATCGAACCTATGTTAACCGATCAATGGTATGTAAGAGCAAAAGTATTAGCGGAACCAGCCATTGCCGCGGTAAAAAATGGTGATATCCAATTTGTACCTAAACAGTATGAAAATATGTATTTTTCATGGATGAATGATATTCAAGATTGGTGTATTTCGCGACAATTATGGTGGGGCCACCGAATTCCAGCTTGGTATGATAATCAAGGCAACGTCTATGTTGGTCGTGATGAGGCTGAAGTTCGCCGTGAAAATAATCTGGCAGCAGATATCGAATTGTCTCAAGATGACGATGTCCTTGATACATGGTTCTCATCAGCACTATGGACATTTTCAACTTTAGGTTGGCCAGAAAACACTGATGATTTAGCTACTTTCCATCCAACAAATGTGCTAGTGACAGGTTTTGATATTATCTTCTTCTGGGTTGCTCGAATGATTATGATGACCATGCATTTCATTAAAGATGAACATGGTAAACCACAAGTACCATTTAAAACGGTATATGTGACCGGGCTAATTCGCGATGAAGAAGGGCAAAAAATGTCGAAATCTAAAGGTAATGTTATCGATCCTTTAGATATGATTGATGGTATTTCACTTGCCGATTTATTAGAAAAACGTACTGGTAATATGATGCAGCCACAATTAGCGGAAAAGATTGCCAAACGTACAGAAAAACAGTTCCCAAATGGTATTGAAGCGCATGGTACTGATGCCTTACGTTTTACCTTAGCCGCGCTTGCATCTACTGGTCGTGATATCAATTGGGATTTAAAACGCTTAGAAGGTTATCGTAACTTCTGTAATAAACTATGGAATGCCAGCCGTTATGTATTGATGAATACCCAAGATCACGATTGTGGTTTTAAAGGTGGGGAGTTAGATTATTCATTAGCGGATAAATGGATCTTAGCGGAATTTAACCAAACTGTGAAAACCTATCGAGAAGCATTCGATACTTACCGTTTTGATTTAGCTGCTAATATCTTATATGAATTCACTTGGAATCAGTTCTGTGACTGGTATTTAGAGTTAACTAAATCAGTATTGACAAATGGTGAACAGAATCAGCAACGTGCTGCTCGTCACACTTTAGTCACGGTACTTGAAGCCTTATTACGTTTGGCGCATCCAATCATTCCATTTATTACTGAAGCTATTTGGCAAAGTGTCAAACCATTAATGGCAATCAAAGCGGATACCATTATGTTACAACCAATGCCAGCATTTGATAGCCAATTAGTTGATGATAAAGCGGTTGCCGATATCAATTGGATTAAAGACGCTGTCATTGCGGTTCGTAATATCCGTGCTGAAATGAATATCGCACCAAGCAAACCATTACAGCTATTGATTAGAAAAGCATCACCAGCGGTTCATCGCGTAATTAGTGACAATGTCACCTTTATCGAATCATTAGCAAGATTATCAGAAATAGTCTTGTTAGATGAGGGGGAAGCAGGGCCATTATCAGTCACTAAATTGGTTGATGGCGCTGAACTCCTTATCCCAATGGCTGGGCTTATTAATAAAGAAGATGAGCTAGCTAGACTAGAAAAAGAGATCGCTCGTATTGATGGCGAAATTGCGCGTATTGATAATAAATTATCTAATGCTAGCTTTGTCGATAAAGCTCCCGCAGCAGTCGTTGCCAAAGAGAAAGAAAAACAACAAGGCTATATTGCTGATAAAGCCAAATTGCAAGAGCAGTATGCAGCCATAAAAAGTCTTTAACAACTTGAATAAAAACCCTCTCATATGAGAGGGTTTTTTATCTAATTAAACCGTTAACTAATCTTGAAGTAATCAAAATGGCAATGACCAATGGCATTATCTGCTTCAGTTGCGGCAAAAATTCCTACTTTAGCCCCCACCCATTTACCTTTTCCAGCTGCGAAGCTAGGTTTAATTAACATCCAGTCTTTCTTATGATCTTTATAGTAAAATTGACAGATACCATTCAAACCAACTTCGACTTTAAGTTGGCAATGCTGTGAAGATAATTGACCGACAATTTGTTGATATTCGTCAACTTGACCTGAATCTTTCATCCAGCCATATCGATAATACAAATTATACTGGCCATTATCATAACCGATCATAATCGCAGCATAACGTTCACCATAAACGATTAAACCGCCCAAATCACCTGATTGCTTAGCGTTCAATGTAAGTTGAGTTTGCGCCGTGAATTGCCATGCTGAAAATTTTTGCAGCAATAAGTTAGCTGCAAAATAGAGTGTACGCTGTTTATTATGCATAGGTAATGGATAACAACTTAAGGTTAATCCTTGATCACTTGCTATTAGCCAATCAGGATTAGGATTTGCCTGCCATTGCCACTGTAAACCAAATTTACCATGCTGGAAATCGTCACTGGTTTGGATTTTATACTCTTCTGAGTGATGGAATACAGTTGGTTTTTTATATGATAATACCGGTTGTCCAGTGGAATCATTATTGATACTCTCACCAATGCGAGGCCAATCATCATCCCCCCAATACATAGGCTGTAAATGAACAATACGACCATATAAATGGGCATCTTGAAAGTGTACAAACCAGCACTCATTGTTGTCCAATTCGATCCATCCTCCTTGATGCGGGCCGTTAATTGTCGTATTACCTTGAAATAGCACATTGCGTGCAGTCCAAGGACCCGTTAAATCATGGCTACGTAACACCGATTGCCAACCGTTTTCAACACCGCCAGCTGGTGCAAAAATGTAATACCAACCATTGCGCTTATAAAGTTTTGGTCCTTCAAGTGTCGGTAAATCGGCAGTGCCATCATAAATAATTTGACCTTCGCCGATTAATTTTGAGCCATCGTTGGCCATTTCAAACAGCTGCAACTTATGTTTTACACCACAACGACTTTGCGCAAAAGCATGTACTAACCATGCTCGACCATCATCATCCCAAAATGGACAAGGATCAATCCAACCGAGTGCTGGTTGTAAGCAGTGCGGTTTGCTCCATTTACCCCAAGGATCAGAGGTATTAGACATAAAAATACCTTCGTCAGGAGTACTAAAAAACACCCAAAGTTTTTCATCATGATAGCGAATCGATGGCGCCCAAACCCCTTTACCGGGTTGGACTGCATCATAACCGGGTAAGTCAAGTGCATCAAAAACATGATTGATAATTTGCCAATTTACCAAGTCTTTAGAGTGGAGGATCGGTAATGCTGGCATATGGTTAAAGCTAGATGAAACCATAAAGAAATCATCATTTACTTTGACAATATCCGGATCGGAATAATCACCGCAGATTATAGGATTGTGATAATAATCTAAACTCATATAATTTACCTTTAATTGTAACTATTACTTATCGACATACTATCTTAGTCATGACTATCTTTATTTTGTTGTCTAGCAAGTAAATCACTTTGAATTTTTTCCATCATTTTGTCATCTAATTTATAAAAACGCATTAACCACCAAAGTAACAAATAGGAAAATGCTGGTCCAATAGTTAAAAGACCAATAATGCCCATTGTGGCTAACGGTGTTTGTTCATTTACACCTGCTTGATAACCTAATAAACCTAAACAGATTCCGACTAAAGCACCAGCGATTGCCATGCCGAGTTTTAAGGCAAATAAATTACCTGAAAAAGATAGGCCAGTTGCTCGGCGTCCAAATTTCCATTCACCATAATCAGCCGCATTGGCCATCATATTCCATTTGAATGGTTGATACATGGAATGGAAAAAACCAATTAAAAAATAGAGTGGGAAAATAACCGCTAACCACACAGGTGGAACAAAAAACATTACTACGCCAATAACAAATAACGTTAAATTAATATTTTTAAATAGTTGAATAGCAGTAAAACGTTTAGCAAAATAACCAGCAGCCATCGCGCCTAATATAGTACCAACCACCGATGTTGACACAAAGGCTGATTTCATCGCTGTACCTGCTGCTGAGCTAACGCCACCCATCATCAAGTAAGTTGCATAGTAAAGTGTTGCTGAACTACGCATAACGCCAGCCATACTTGAAAAGAAGGTAATAAGAGCAACAATACACCACTGATCATTGCCTAATAAGCATTTTAAATCTTTTTTAACACTGACATTTTTATCTTCAATTGGTACTACTCTTTCTTTAGTGGTTGCAAAACAGAACACTAACATACCAATTGCAATAACGCCCATAACCGCCATGGTTAACTGAAATCCGAGTTGCTTATTTTCTTTTCCTAACCAATCGACTAAGAATAATGTACCTATTGATACCATTAGTCCTGATGCTGATGCAATAGTAAATCGATAGGATTGAGCAGATAGGCGATCTTTTTCATCACGAGCAATAACACCACCAAGAGCACAATAAGGAATATTAATAAATGTATAACAAAGCATTAATAATGCATAAGTAACGTATGCGTATAAAAGTTTACCTGAATAACCAAAATCTGGTGTTGTATAAGTCATAACAGCCAATACAGCATAAGGAATGGCAAACCAGATCAACCATGGTCTAAATCGTCCCCATCTTGTTTTAGTACGATCGGCAACCATACCTGTAATCGGATCGATAATAGCATCAAAAATTCGCGTAGCGAGGAACATTATGCCAACCGCAGCAGCAGAAAGGCCATAAATATCAGTATAAAAATAGGTCAAAAACATCGTCACCGAGGAATAGACAATACCACAGGCTGCATCCCCCATCCCAAAGCCGATTTTTTCCATGACTGATAATTTTTTATTATTATCCATCATAAACTCCTTTTAGTTATCAAAATATGATGTAGATAAAACTGTTATTATTTAATTATCAGTTGTCTTAACAACTTATAAGAAAATAACAATAAATAGAGTTTATAAAATTCATTTTCAAAACAGTATTATGATTTTGCCTACCTTAATTACGTTATATGGTTAATGTGATTGATATCACAAATTTATAAGGCTTATTTGACATCATAATGAATGATAAGATGATATTTGATAGGCTTTTATAGGCAAGTTGCCGTGAATTGTTGTGGATTATTTAGTTAATATAACTCTATTGTGGATAGAGATTAAATAACATAATAAAAACTGAAGTGACCTCCAATAGTTGGACAACCAATTACTGGGGCTCACTTCACAGTGGAGAGGTTTTTAGTACCATTAAAACTTATAACCAACCCCAAACATTACCACCCATGGGTCAAGATCATATTTTGCTGTGACTTTAGTATTAGCTAAATGCGTTTTCGCTTTAGTTTCAATATCGATATAACGGACCTGAGCATTAATCAACCAATTTTAATCAAGTGAGTAATCAGCGCCCATTTGTGCAGTTCAACCCCAAGAATTATCCAAATCTAAACCATGAAAACCGGCTTTTTTAGCTTTGCCACTAAGTTTTTCATCAAAAAAGAAGGTGTAATTTACGCCAAGACCAACATAAGGTTGGAACTCGTAACTACTATCAAGAGGATACCAAAGAGGACTTAATGTCGGTGGTAGATGTTTAATCTTACCTAAATGAGCATCAGCCAATCCAGTTGAGTTGCCGCCACTTAGTTTTAGTTGATGACTAAAAGGCGTTGCGCCTAATAATTCAATAGCAAAACTATCGGTAATCATATATTGAAAATTAAGTCCAAGTTGTGTGTCATTATCGGCTTTAGCTTTAAGATCACTCTTTGCACCGCCAACTTTAACATGATCACTTTTATCTTGTGGATGAATATAGACAGGACCACCGCGAATAATAATTTGGTCGGCACTATGTGCCAAAGCGGTTGAGCTAGCTAATCCAAAGGTGATTAGCATAGCAATTGACGATACTCTCATTTAGGACTCCTTATTATACTTATATAAAATGTTAACTGATGGCAACCATAGAGGTTAATTAACAGACCGTTTTAAATATAAAGCGCTAAGGATTGAGGTAACAATAACCTAAAAGTTATCGATAAATATTTTAGCACCATAACATTAGCAATGATATGGTGTGATAAGGATTTACTGATGAAATAATTGCAGGTTTATTGACCTCTTGATTAAGAGTCAAGTGTTCAATTTAACTCAAATCCGCTTTTGATGACGCCAAAGCCACTTACCGCTAATAAGTCGATGATAAAAGAAGAAGCTTCGAATGATCCAATCTAAGAACATACCAAACCAAACCCCAATCACCCCAAAGCCAAAATAGACGCCAAAAATATAGCCAACTACAATCCTACACATCCACATACTACCGATGGCGACCCACATGGTATAACTGGCATCTTTAGCACCTTTAAAGCCATATGGCAAAACAAAAGAGGAAGCCCAGAAAGGGGTAAACAACGCATTAAACCATAACAAATGTTTGGAAATCTCGATGACTTCCTGATCATCGGTATACAGTGAACTTAAGAGCCCGGCAAATGGAATCGATAAAAACGCTAAAAAACAGAGTAACAAACTGGTTAAATGAAAGATAAACTTCAGTTGCCTAGTAGGTTGATAGATTTGCCCCATACCAATACGTTTACCAACAATAATAGTAGAGGTTGCACCGAGTGTACCGCCTGGCAAATTAAGTAATCCAGCAATAGAGAATGCGATAAAATTAGCTGCAATCGTTGACGTTCCCATACCGGCAACAAAAGTTTGCGTTAACAATTTTCCAATGTTAAACATTACCGATTCAACACTAGCCGGAATTCCGATTCCTAAAATATCGATTAAAATCTTGCCATTAAACGCATGGAAGTAACTGCGGAAAGGAATAAATAACGCTCGACTTGGTTTGATGGTTAACACCAATAAAATAAAAAACATCCCACAATAGCGAGACATCGTTAAGCCAATACCCGCCCCAATAAATCCAAGACCATGCCAACCAAAAGCGCCATAAATTAGAACATAGCTAATCGACAGATTCAAAATATTCATAATGATGTTTAAATACATTGGTAACTTAGTATTACCAGCGCCGCGCAAGGCACCACAACCAACTAAGATAAAGGCAAGGGCAGGGTAACCTAAAACGGTTAATCTTAGAAAGGTGAGCGTTAATTCCTTAACTTCAGGATCGGCCTTACCGGCAATAATTTCGACAATCCAATATCCGGAAAACTCAACAAACAAAAACAGTAAAATTGAAATTATAACTAATAACGTAATCGACTGCCTTGCTGCCACCACGGCTTTTTTACGATTGTGTCGCCCCAAACTGAACGCTACTACCACCGACGTTCCCAGCGCAACAGCCATAAAAAATGACATTACAATCATATTAAAGCTTTCCGCCAAACCGACGGCTGCCATCTCGGCCTTACCAATCCAACTCACTAAAAACGTACTGAAAATACCCATCAAAATGACGGATAAATTCTCAATTAAAATTGGCATTGCTAAAGGGTAAATTTCGCGCCAAAACAGCACATTATTAGAACGTCGCTTTTTATAAAGTTGAAGATTCTTCAATCGACTAACAAGTTGAAAATCCAATTTCAGTCCTAAAAATTTATTTAGAAAATTTAGTATATTATAACGCCTTTATTTGCTAAAAATGAAATTAAGTTTTATAAAAAAATCAACATTAATAATTATCATTATCAATAATGGATTATAGTTATTTTAAAGCCAAAATCCATCCAATAAATCGCTAACGTTAGTTATAACATCAGCTAGTTCCAATAATAAAAGTTTATTTTGGTAAATAAGTATGGTGTATTTAATTTAGCGACATTAGCAATGTACTGACAACTGAGTGAGGTTAGCATGGCAAACAGGGATGTTTGGTAAGGCTGTGTTTTGTCAGGAACAAATCACCGCCGATGCGTTAAGAGCGAACGAAGACGGAAGTTAGTTACATCGTAACCACTTGCATAGTCGCTGCGGGTGTTGGTAAAGCGGATTCGTGCAAATCCGCTTTACTCGGTCGTAAACGTTATATAGAAATAGTCACAAAATCGCTAAAAATAACAAACATCCGATACTAAATAAGCCCAAATGTGCGGAGCGGGTTTTTGAACTTAAAATGCTCAATGATTAAAATGTTCTTAATTGATAAAAATACCAAGAAATAGTAAAAATAACTCAAAATAGGGCTAAAAATTGAGGGAGCAAATTTTTAATTTGTTGGTGTTTTTATCGTTAACAAGTTGGTTTTGAATTATAATTTTTCATTGAACTTTACAAAAGTTAACAAATAAACCGTCAAAAAAGTTGCATGGTTTTTTCCAATCACTATACTTTTATAGCATATTTATACGGATGGATAAATTTCATGCCATTAGGATTGAAATCTCAAATAAATCATTTAATTAGATTGACAAGGATATCTGATATGGATTATAATTTTCAACACGCAACACGCAACACGCAACCTGCCCAACCTATAATTTCACCTTTCTAAAGTTTAGCCCACACCGTTTATTATTTCACTGCAGTTTATTATTTCGGCAATTTCAGCAAAATTTTTCAAAATTTCTTAGTTTAGCCTTTTTATCTCGGCAGATGGTTTTCATATCAACTGTGGTTGTTTTACAGTCTATCTCTTTTTCTAATTATGCATTAACCACTAAAACGACCAATATTATTCAAGGTTCAGCACCTTATTTAACCTTTGATGGTGGTCGTACCCGGGTAACAAATACCGAAGCGTTACTTGGGATATCCCTTTCTGATGGTAGAACATTTACTCCCACAACCAATAATTCAAGAGACAATCCTATCGTTTTACCTGTTGCTGGTCAGAGTTTTGCGGATATTGGTATGTTAATACCAACGGATACTAATTCTATTGCATTAAGTTCACTTATTGGCACACCTTATAATTATTGGGGGGATGATGATGGCGATGGTCAGGGGATTAATGGTATCACCGCTACCGGTAGTTTAAATTTATCTATTGTTGATAAACGGGGGCGAACTGTTGCCCGTAATGAAGTGCTTAATATTTGTAAAGGAGCGCCATATAAATTAACGTTATCTAATACTGATGGTACATTAAAAACACGTTATGGTGTACCGAATGAAAGTCATTTTAGCGCAAGTAATGCCACTTATTATATTAATCCTAAGGAGGAAACGCGGATTTGTTATGCAAGACCTGACTTAACTTCTTTTGAGGTTATTTCTACTGCTGTTTGGATACCTAGTTGGGGTTTTCTACCACAGTCATTTACGCCATCGTCTTATGGTTTAAACTTCCCGACTACTGGAGCTAATAAGTTATATTTTGATTTATATATTGGTGGTATTAGTCAGGCCTTATCTTGGGCTTCGGTTTCTCATGGTGGTATTACGGCGACGATGACCAATTCAACAAGTACCAGCGTTCGAGTCACCCTAACAGGTCCTGTTGCTACAGAATCGCAATGGCAATCAGATAATCCAGGTAGAATCGACAGACTATCTTTACCTCAAGTATTTGAGTTAGTCGGTCGTGATAATCATGGTAATGCTGTCGTCAAATATGGATTTAAGTTAAAGCAGTGGTTTGTTAATCGTGGTAATTATACAAGTAACCTTTCTAGTCTATCATCTTGGTGTAATAAGATTGGAGGATACCGTGTCCCAAATGTCAGCGATTTAACTAATGCGTCTTGTCGGGGAAATAATACAGAAGACTCTTGTAACGGTCTAGTAGAGGCAACGCCTTCGTCACCTGATAGTTTTTACAGTCGTTACATTGGTGCAGGATTTTTCACGGAATGGGGGTATATGGTCTCGTCCCCGTACAATTACCCTGATGCTAACTTCAACTACGTTCGCTATTGGGCGAATGATAAGACAAATAGTAACCAATATTCTTTTATCGTTGACTCGGGAGGGGGGTTTATGCTTGCCTACCCTACCAGGGAAGTTGAGAACGAAAAACTCTCCGGAGTCTGTACCTATCCTTAACTATTATTTCTTAGTTCTTCGTCCTTGAACTAAAAAGCTAGGTATAAGAAAAATAATGTTAGGACGTTAAAAAGCGATTTTGTGGTGCGACATTCGCAATGTGCTGACAACTGAGTGAGGTTAGCATGGCAAACAGGGATGTTTGGTAAGGCTGTGTTTTGTCAGGAACAAATCACCGCCGGTGCGTTAAAAGTGAACGAAGGCGGCAGGCAGTCACATCGAGACCACTTGCGTGGTCGTCGCGGGAGATGGTAAAGAGGGTTCTCGCCAACCCTCTTTACTCGGACGTAATCGCCGTATAGAAATAACCGCAAAACAGCAAATGTCCCAAACTCAAAGAACCAAAAAATTTTGAGGAACGGGGTTTTTTATCACCGTAAATTTAGCAAAAAATTAAATGTTAATCCGGAAAAACAAAATTGTAACTTAAACTTGAACGCTTAAGCAGATAGCTATATTATACGCGCCTTAAAATTCATCAATCAGCCTGATACTTGAAAGAGTCCCAATGTTAATCAATGCCAAAGATATTCTCGAAAAATTAAATCCACATAATAAAGTGAATTATGATTCGATTTTGCAAGAGGTAATTGCTGATTGGCAGTTGGCGTCGGCTCGGCCAAAATTGTTAATTCATAGTTGCTGTGCCCCGTGTAGTACTTATGTGTTGGAGTATTTGGCGCAGTATGCCGATATTACGATTTATTTTGCTAATTCCAATATTCACCCCCGTGTAGAATATGAATATCGCAGTAAGGTTCAGCAGAAGTTTATTGCCGACTTTAATCAAAAGACCAATAACCATGTACAGTTTTTAGAAGCTCCTTACCAACCGGCTGAGTTTATTAAGCAGGTGGAGCATTTGCGTGATGCGCCAGAAGGTGGAGAGCGTTGTCATCTTTGTTATAAGATGCGCTTAGATTTGGCTGCAATTAAGGCGCAGGAGTTGGGTTTTGACTATTTTGCCAGTGCATTAACACTGAGTCCTAAAAAGAATAGTCAAAAAATTAACCAACTTGGTTTTGAGATACAGGAGATTTTTTCCGTTAATTATTTACCTTCTGATTTTAAGAAGAATAACGGTTATAAGCGTTCTATCGAGCTTTGTAAGGAGTACGATGTTTATCGTCAATGCTATTGCGGTTGTATTTTTGCGGCAAAAACCCAAGGTGTCGATTTGAAGAATGTGATCGCTATTGCTAAGCATGGTTTGGCGCAGGATTAGTGCCAATAAGAGTTATTTTCTTTAGTTTCTGTTAGTTAAAAAACATCCAAAAATGTCATTTCCCAAACAAATTGATTAAAAATTTGAAAGATTTCGCTATAATAATTTCATCAAACAATAATAATTATTTCTATATTTTTGTGATCCTTTTATAGGTTAAGTCTAATTTGCAAAATGTGAGTTTGTTATGCCAAAAATGTATAGACTTGGATTGGATGTTGGTTCTACGACAGCTAAGTGTGTCGTGCTTGACGAACAGGATAATTTTATTTATACCAATTATGTTCGTCATAACACCCATATTGTACCTACCGTTTTATCCCTTTTAGATGAAATTAAACAGCAAACTGGTGATGATGTTACGTTATCCGTGAAAGTAACTGGTTCTGCTGGGATGGGTATTTCGGAAAAAGCCGATATCGCCTTTATTCAAGAGGTGGTCGCCGCATCGGAAGTGGTGCAGCGCAAATATCCAGAGGTTAGAACGTTAATCGATATTGGCGGTGAAGATAGTAAGATGATCTTCTTTTTTCCTGATCGTCCACCAGATATTCGTATGAATGGTAGTTGTGCCGGTGGCACAGGTGCCTTTATAGATCAGATGGCAACCTTGCTTAATACCCCTGTGCAGGAGTTTGATCTGCTGGCAACTAAACATGATAAACTCTATCCAATCGCTTCACGCTGTGGCGTGTTTGCCAAAACCGATGTGCAAAATTTAATTAGCCGTAATGTCTCCAAAGAAAATATTGCTTATTCTGTATTACATGCGGTTTGTATTCAATTGGTTAATACGCTAGCGCGTGGTTATGATATTGTTCCCAAAGTAATGTTGATTGGCGGACCGTTTTCGTTTATTCCAACGTTAGGCAGAGCGGCTTTAGAAACACTAAAGTTAAATGAAGATCAGATAGTTACCACCGAGCATCCTACTTTATTGTCAGCTTGGGGGGCGGCAATTCATGCTATTGAGCGTAGTGAGCTCAAGCTAAATGATTTTATCGATAGGTTAAATGCGTCAACTAAAATTCAAGTTAATCAATCTTTTCGCTTAAAACCATTATTTAATCAGTCGTTATCTTTTGCTGATTGGCAACAAAAACGCAAATATATTGAAATTCCTCGCTTAGCTTTAAGTGCTTATCAAAAGCAAAATGCTTATTTAGGTATCGACAGTGGTTCAACTACCACTAAAATTACCTTGACTAGTGAAGATGATGAACTGCTTTTTACTTATTATGCACCAAATAACGGTCACTCAATTACCGCACTTATTAAAGGTTTAACCGTACTTAAGGATGAGATTGCGGCATCTGGTAAAGACATTGTGATTGCTCGCAGTGGAGTTACCGGTTATGGTGAGGAGTTGTTGAAAGCTGCTTTTGCTATCGATGATGGTTTAGTTGAGACGATGGCTCACTTTGCTGCGGCTAAACATATCGATCCTAAGGTGAGTTTTATCATGGATATTGGCGGTCAAGATATGAAGGCTATTTTTATCGCTAATGGCGTGGTAAATCATATTGAGTTAAATGAAGCTTGTTCATCGGGTTGTGGTTCGTTTATTGAGACTTTTGCTAAATCCCTTAATTCCAATACCATCGATTTTGCTGATGCAGCGTGTAAATCTAACAATCCTTGTGATTTGGGCACACGCTGTACAGTGTTTATGAACTCTAAAGTGAAACAGGCTCTGCGTGAAAATGCCACTATGGGCGATATTTCAGCGGGTCTAGCTTTTTCGGTGATTAAAAATGCTATTCATAAGGTACTTAAATTACATGATATGCGTAAATTGGGCGATCATATTGTGGTGCAAGGCGGAACTTTTAAGAATCCGGCGGTATTTCGAGCTTTAGAGCAGTTGACTGGTGCACAGATTGCCAGTTCTAATATTCCTGAGTTGATGGGTGCTTATGGTGCGGCATTAGTGGCGAAAAATCACTATCAGCAAGATCAAACTCCATCACAATTTATTGGTTTAGATAATCTACAAAAAGCCGAAGATAATAAGGCCAAGCCTTCACGCTGTAAGGGATGTGAAAATAAATGCGATATTATGATTTATCGTTTTGCTAATGGTCAGCGTTATTATTCTGGTAATAAATGCGAACGCTTTTTAAGTAATAATCAATATCAAGATAAAAATGCATTTAATATGTTTGACTATAAAAATGCGTTGTTATTTGATCGAACCAATATCCATAATGCTGAATCTAAGCTTAATATCGGTATTCCTCGTGTTTTAGGTCAATATGAAAATTTTCCGTTCTGGCATACCTTGTTAACCAATAGTGGAATTAATGTGACACTTTCGCCATATTCTACCCACGATATCTACGAGAAAGGGGCAGGTACGGTGATGTCGGATAGTATCTGTTTTCCTGCCAAACTGGTACATGGGCATATTATGGAACTGATCGAACAGAAGGTTGATCGTATTTTTATGCCGATGGTGGTGTTTGAGGCTGACCATTTTGATAATGCCGTTAATAGTTATAACTGCCCAATTGTGAGTAGTTATGCTGAGGTGGTAAATAGTGCTATCAATCCGCAGACCAAATACAATGTACCGTTGGATTATCCGGTAATCAATTTTAGTGATCAGAAATTATTGAAAAAGGGCTGTATTAATTATTTAACTTCGCTTGGTATTACTGAAAAGATAGCTAATCAAGCATTTTCTGATGCATTAGCTGCTCAAGCTGAATATAAACACTCGCTGTACAACAAGGCAGTTGAGGTGTTGAATAATGCTAAAGAGACGGGGCGATATGTGTTCATTTTGGCTGGTCGTCCTTACCATAGCGATAGTTTAATCAATCATAAAACCCCAGAGATTTTAAATGCCTTAGGTTGTGATGTGATAACCGAGGATTCAGTATTAGGAGTGATTAATCAATTATCCCCTGAGTTGCAAATCTGTTCGCAATGGAGTTATCCAAACCGTTTATATGCTGCTGCGAGTTTTGTTGCTGAGCAACCCAAAAATATTCAGTTCGTACAACTTAATTCATTTGGTTGCGGTCCTGATGCGATTGTGACCGATGAGTGTAAGGCGATTTTAGAGTCAAAAGATAAGACCTGTACAATAATTCGAGTCGATGAGATCACCGCAACGGGTTCGGTGCGTTTGCGTTTACGTTCGATTATTGAGTCAATCCGTATGAATCACCAACTACCATTAAATGTGGTTGAGCGTAAAAAGACGGCTATTTTTGCTAAACAAGATAAACAGCGACGGACTATTTTAGCACCTTATATCTCCGATTTTTATTCACCATTATTACCGCCAATTTTTGCTTTGTCAGGCTATAAGCTTGAGACTTTGCCAAAACCAGATAAAAGTTCGGTCGAATGGGGATTAAAGTATTGTAACAATGAGATTTGCTATCCAGCGACCATTATTGTAGGTGACATAATTAAGGCGCTTAATTCAGGTAAATATCAACGTGATGAGGTGGCTATCGGCATTACTCAAACGGGTGGACAGTGTCGAGCGAGTAGTTATCTTTCTTTGATTAAGAAAGCCATGATTAGTAATGGTTTCGAAGATATACCTATCGTGTCGCTCAGTACCGGTAATATTAATGAAATTGAGCAACCAGGTTTTAAAATTAATTGGCTAAAAACTTTACCAACTACGTTTTTTGCGATGTTATTTGCTGATTCGATTTCGAAGATGTTCTACTCGATTGCGCCTAGAGCCAAATTTAAACAACAAGCTAACCAATTGAAAGAGCTTTATATTAGAAAGTTACAACATCTTATCAATCAACACAAAGGCAAAAAGGCGATCTTTGCGTTGTTAAAAGAAGCGGTCGATCATTTTAATCAAATCGAGACGTTAAATAAGGATTGCCCGCAAATTGGGATTGTTGGTGAAATTTACGTTAAATATAACAGTTTTGGTAATCAACATAGTGTTGACTGGCTTGTTGAACAGGGGATTGAGCCAATAATTCCACCAATGATTGAGTTTTTTGCTCAGTGTTTTGTTAACTATGATAGTAATGTTGATAATTATATTGTTAACAAAAGTTTTGTGACTTACTTTGTACATTTTTTTGAGAAGGTGGCACAAAAGTATATTGAGCAAACTAATCAGATTTTGTCTGGTTTTAAAAATTATCAACCATTCCACAATATTCGTGATATGGCGAAAAAAGCACAAGAAATCCTGAATTTGGCGAATCAATATGGTGAAGGTTGGTTAATACCTGCAGGTATTATGACCTTTGCTGAGCATGGCATTAATAATGTCATTAGCTTGCAGCCATTTGGTTGTATTGCTAATCATGTTGTGTCTAAAGGAGTGGAGAAGCGCATGCGCGATCTTAATCCAAAACTGAATCTGCTCTATTTGGATTTTGATGATGGTGCTGGTGAGGTTAATGTTCTCAACCGTTTGCATTTTATGGTAAGTTCATTAAAGTATGCCCAGTTACAACGTATTGTTTAATTGCATATAACATATAAAAGGAAGGACCGTGTTTTCAATCTATCAATTAAAATCGCGCTTTCAAGCACTGCTTCGTCCTTATGTAACATCGTTATATGCATCACATATTACCGCGAATCAGGTCACACTAACCGCTTGTGCAGGTTCGATATTAATTGCTTTGTTAGTTGGCTATTTTGCTGATCATCAATGGTTGTTTGGCTTAATACCGATCTGGATGTTTATTCGGATGGCACTCAATGCTATTGATGGCATGCTAGCCCGAGAATATAACCAAAAATCGAATCTTGGTGCGTATTTAAATGAGATCTGTGATGTGGTTTCAGATTCTGCATTACTATTAATTTTTACTCAATTAAATCAGATCCATGTTAATCTAGTGATTATAGTCATTTTGTTATCATTCTTAACTGAGTATGCAGGTGTACTCGGCATGATGATTGGTAGTTCACGGCGTTATGATGGCCCCATGGGTAAAAGCGATCGGGCTTTTGTTTTTAGCCTAATAAGTTTAGGTATCGCTACCTCTTTGTTGCCACTTGATTGGCTTAATACACTACTGTGGCTTATTACCTTTTTGCTATTAATTACGGTAGTTAATAGAGTTAAAAAAGGATTACAAGAATCAAAAAATAAAAAGGAATAAAAGGAAATAAAAGGAATAAGCTATGCGAGAAGAACAACAAAAAATGTTTATTAGCCATGATGGTTGTCAATTATTTTATCGTTATTGGCCTGCCGTCACTAGCCAATCATCTTCAAAAGCAATTGTGCTTTTTCATCGAGGTCATGAGCATTCTGGACGAGTGGCGCATTTAGCCGATGAACTTGAGTTGCCGGATTTTCATATTTTTGCATGGGATGCGAGAGGAAATGGTCAATCGGAGGGTGAACGCGGTGATGCCCCTAATTTTGCTACGCTAATTAAAGATGCTAATTGCTTTATTGAACATATCATTGAAGAATATTCATTAAATATGCAAGATATTGCCATTATTGCTCAAAGTGTTGGCGCGGTAATTGCCAGCGCTTGGGTACATGATTATGTGCCAAATGTTCGTGCATTAGTGTTAGGTTCGCCAGCATTTAGCGTTAAATTATATGTTCCATTAGCAATACCTGGACTTAATTTATTGTATAACTTGAAAGGCAATTTCTTTGTAAATAGTTATGTTAAACCGAATTTGTTAACCCATGATGCTAATCGCGCTGATTCTTTTAATAAAGATCCTTTAATTACGCGACCAATTTCCGTCAGATTACTACTTGACCTCTATGCGGTAGCGGATCGTATTGTTAAAGATGCCAATGCTATTACTGTACCCACTCAGTTATTAGTTTCTGGCTCTGATTTTGTTGTGCGCCGCAAACCACAAAAA
This sequence comes from Gilliamella apicola, assembly GCF_003202915.1. GTDB lineage: Bacteria > Pseudomonadota > Gammaproteobacteria > Enterobacterales > Orbaceae > Gilliamella > Gilliamella apicola_Q. The sequence goes on along the minus strand of NZ_QGLP01000005.1, from coordinate 343,629 downwards.
GCCTTTTATGATAATTTAGGAACAATTCAAAAAGAGTTCCATATTTTACCAAAATTTTATCATGATACCTTTGGTGAGAAAGATCGAAATATGGCTATTGCTAAAGCTCGACGGTTTATTCAAGGCTGTTTTGCGAATCAACCGAATATTCCGCCGTTAACTAATGCCGACCGGGTTGGTTATACTCGAATGGAAACCGATAGATTAGCTTTACCTCCATCAGGTTGGATCAAACCATGGTATTGGAAATTCGTTAGATCAACCTTAAAATATGCTAGTAAAATGTCGGATGGTATTAAGCTGGGTTTTGAAACTGGTTTCGATTCTGGCAGTACGCTTGATTATGTCTATCGAAATGAACCGTCTGGAACCTCTAAACTTGGGCGTTTTTTTGATTATCTCTATTTACAATCAATTGGTTGGCGAGGAATTCGACAACGCAAGAATCATCTAGAGCAACTATTAAAACAGACCATTGAACAGTTACAGCAATCTGAGCAAGTTAACATTGTTGATATTGCTGCAGGACATGGTCGCTATATTTTAGAAACCATTAATCAAATAGCCCATAAACCCAATTCGGTTTTATTACGAGATTATAGTGATATTAATATCCGTGATGGGCAAGCGCTGATTGCGCAACAAGGGTTGAGTGATATTGTCCGTTTTGAAAAAGGCGATGCTTTTAGTCGTGAAGAGCTTTCACAATTATCACCTAAACCTAATTTAGCGGTAGTATCAGGATTATATGAATTATTTGGTGATAATCAATTGTTGCGCCAGTCTTTATTAGGATTGGCCGATGTGATTCCACATGGTGGGTATCTAATTTATACTAATCAACCTTGGCATCCGCAATTAGAATTTATTGCCAGAGCGTTAACTTCACATCGGCAAGGACAACCGTGGATTATGCGACGACGAACGCAACTTGAGATGGATCAGTTAGTTGAGGAAGCGGGATTTAGCAAAGTTACTATGTTGGTCGATCAGTGGGGCATTTTTACGGTTTCTGTCGCTCAACGAAATTCGCATTGATTATGCCAAAACTATTCAACCGTCTAAATGTTTATAAATGTGTGTGGTTAGCCGGTTTGTCTTTGTTCTTTTTTGCCAGTTATAATTTTGCTAACTGGCTAACTTCGCAACGTCAGGATGTACCGAGTCTATTTTTTAGTTGGGAACATTCTATTCCACTTTGGCCATGGACGATTGTGCCTTATTGGTCTATCGATCTGATGTATGGTCTTGCTATTTTATTGACATCTTCCTGGCAATCTCTAAAAACTCTTGGTTTGCGACTATTAACCGCGCAAATGGTTTGTATTATTTGCTTCTTACTTTTTCCGCTTAAATTCTATTTTGACCGTCCCGTTTTGAATGGATTTTTAGGTTTACTGTTTGATATTTTAATGGGATTTGATAAGCCTTTCAATCAAGCTCCTTCATTACACATCACATTATTAGTTATTTTATGGCAATTTTATGCTCAATATTTTCGGCGATTAGGGCGTTATATATTACATTTTTGGTGTTTTTTAATTGCACTTTCAGTTTTAACTACATGGCAGCATCATTTTTTTGATATTCCGACTGGATTATGGGTAGGCTGTTTGTGCATTTGGTTATGGCCTGATAATAGGCTGACACCATCAATATATCGGCCATTGAATTATCATTGGACAATCGTCTATCTGGTCTTATCTCTGTTATCCCTTACTATGGCTATCTATCTCTCTGGATGGGCGCTTTGGTTATTATGGTTGGCTGGCGCTTTGGTATTGGTTGCCGTTAATTATCTATTTTTTGGTGCCTCAGGTTTTCAAAAACAGCAAAATGGTCGTTTTAAGTTAGCCGTAAATCTGCTTTATTTACCGTATTTTATTATTATGTGGCTAAATTCGCGAATATGGACAATTAGACATCAAGCCGATGATTTGATAGCCGATGACGTCTATTTAGGTCGTATTCCGTCAACTAGCGCATTAAACCAACATCATTTTATATCAGTAGTTGATTTGTGTGCCGAGTTGCCAATTGGTCATTTTAAAGGCACTTATACGCTCATTCCAGTTTTAGATATGACACCACTTTCGCAAAAGGAGTGTCAGCAAGCTGCGCAAATTATTGAACAATATCGGCAACAAGGTAAATTACTCGTTTGTTGTGGTTTGGGATATTCCAGAAGTGCAACCGCTGTTGTTGCTTGGTTGTTATGGACAAAAAAAGTCAACAATTTGCAACAAGCTATCAATAAAGTAAAAAAACATCGGCATTCTATTGTGATTTCTAATCAGCAACAACTAATTTTAGCTAACTGGTTGGCAAACATTAAAGATGGGACAACGACATGTTAAGTAGTAACAATAACCGGTCATCAACAAATACTATGACTAAAATAGATTTAGTGACGTTTTGTAGTTTCTTGTCGCTAAGTAAACAGATTGATATTTTTTCAATGCTATTATCGTTGTTAGTTGTTTTTGTTGCCTTGCTGAGTTCTTGGGCAATACCATTAACCATTATTTGTTTGATGATCTTTATTCTCGGTTTAATAAGTAAGTATTACGCTATAAGAATCGAGTTTGATAGAAAATTGTTTAAACACTTAACTAACCATGTGGATCATTTGTATGATGAACTATTAGCGATGGATAGGGCGTTAGCCAATTTAAAATTAATTAGGCCTAGTCAATTTACCTCAAGAACCATTGCAGATCGCCAAAAAGGGGTTTTATCGTTGTTTAAAAGGCAGATAATCTTATTTTTAGCGCAAAATTGTTTAATCATTTTTGCGGTTATTAATGTTATTATCAATAATTAATCCGTTATTAACTAGTAATACTGCACCTAGGAGAATTAAAATGTCCCAATATCAATATGATACGTGTTTATTGTTTTTGGGCATAGGCCTGTTTTTGTTAGTCGCAACAATAATTGGCCAAATTTTAAAATTTCGTTGTAAATCACCCAATAGTGTTATCGATAATTTAAATACTCGGATAAATGCATGGTGGGTAATGGTTGCCATTATTGGGGTTGCTTTTTGGTTTGGGCAACTGACAGTGATCTTTTTATTTTTTGTTATTTCAGGTGTGGCATTGCGTGAATTTCTCATTTTAACGCCGATCAATCGCTACGATTATTGCGTGCTGATTTTTGCTTTTGGTATTGCTCTACCAACGCAATATATTTTAGTCGCCTATGCGTGGTACGGTTTATTCAGTATTTTTATTCCAGTGTATGCCTTTTTGTTCCTTGCGATATTCGCCACGATTTCAACTCGTAATTTTTTAGAAAGAATAGCCGATGTGCAATGGGGATTGATGATTACGGTTTATTGTATTTCATGTGTACCGGCGTTGTTAGTGTTGGATATCGAAAATTATCAAGGTCGTAATTTGTTGTTAATTGCTTATTTGGTGTTAATCGTTCAATTATCAGATGTGTTGCAATATGTTTTTGGTAAATTGTTTGGTAAACATAAAATCAGTCCGAATATCTCACCATCAAAAACGATTGAAGGTTTCATTGGTGGCCTTTTATCTGCCAGTTTTATTGGAGCGTGCATGTGTTGGATCACCCCTTTTACTTTTCTGCAATCGGGATTAATTTCATTAATGATTACACTTTTGGGCTTTCTGGGGGGATTAGTGATGTCAGCCATTAAACGTGACCGAGGGGTAAAAGATTGGGGAAGGCTTATCGATGGCCATGGTGGTATACTCGATCGCTTCGATTCTATCTGCTTTGCTGCACCAATATTTTTTCATGTAGTGAGATATTTTTGGGTGGACTAGTTTTAGCATTATTAATCGATAGTTATTAAAAAACAGTGCGATATGAATAAATTTTAAAAATTAATGCTAAAAAAGAGCAAAAAAAATGAATTTATGATATAAATACGGGTATTGTATTAACATTAGATATAAGTAAGGACTATAATATGTTAAAAGAGCAAATGGTAGTAAAAAATGCAACTGGTTTACATGCACGCCCGGTAACAACGCTTGTTAAATTAGCTGGCCGTTATAAATCATCAATTGAACTTGTTTATAACGATAAAGCCATTAAATTAAAAAGCATGATGGGATTACTTGGAGCTGGTGTTAAAGGTGGTTCAACTGTTGAAATCATCTGTGATGGTGAAGATGAACAAGCAGCAATGGATGAAATTCGCGAATTATTTGCTACTGGCTTTGGTGAATAATTTTAAGCAATTTTATCTAGCTTATTTTATTGACTTAGAAATGAAAATCCCGTCGACCAAAGGTCGACGGGATTATTTTTAAAAGGGCATTAACTAAATACTTTCAAGTAGACCTAATAGATTAATCTAATCTTTAATAATTGAATTCAATTCTGAATGATCAATTGAAGGCAATAATTTGGTAAAACCTCGAGTTAGATAAAGTAAATAACAAAATCCAATGGCTAACCAAATTAAACCCACCGTCATCGCTGTCGTTTCAAGACTGGTCCATAGCCATAACGAAAGTGATACGCCAATTGCTGGCATTAATCCATATTTTAAAAGCATTGGTACTGTTTTTTTAGTACCACTTAAGTAACTTTTGATTACGCATAGATTAACGAAGGTGAAGGCAACTAATGCACCAAAACTGATCATCGATACGACTAAGCTTAAATCAAGTACCAAAGCGAATAGGGAAAAACAGGAAACAAAAATAATTGATAAATAGGGTGTTCTAAAACGTGGGTGAATTTTATAAAAGATCCTTTTTGGCAACACACCTTCACGCCCCATCGCATAAAAGATTCGTGACACGCTAGTTTGCGCTGTCATAGTTGAGGCAAAGACACCAGTTAAATAGGCTGTTTGGAAGAAGTTATACATAAAATCATTGCCATATTTACCAAGTACATTGGTTAAGTGACTTATGTTATCCACTTTGCGCATTACATCCAAACTTGCAGTATCTTTATTATCAGCAAAATCAGTCCATTGTGGATAGGCTAAATGCGCACAATAGGAGACAACTAAAAATATACAACCAGCAATCAATACGGTACCAATAATTGCTCTTGGTAAGGTTTTTTTAGCGTCGTTTGATTCTTCAGCTAGCGTCGCAATGGCGTCAAAGCCTAAGAATGCTAAACATAATATGGCCGCTCCAGAAAATAAACCACTAAAATCATCGCTTGTTACTGATATTGGTTTTAACATTGTTTCCGGTGTTAAATGGACATTTGTTAAGGTTAAAATAATAAACAGAACAATGAATAATGCTTGAAATAAATTCAAAGTTATATTGGCCCAATTAATTAACTTGATTCCAAGGTAATTTAATACACTTACACCTACAATAGATGCCAATACATATACATAAGCCGGAATACTATCATAAAGTTCATGTAGATAGATGCCTAAAACCAAGTAATTTAATATTGGTAAAAATAGGTAATCAAGAATTTGCGCCCACCCAACTAAGAAACCGGCTTTTCCACCAAATGTTCGTTGTACATAGGTGTAGGCCGAACCAGCAATAGGGAGTTTGTTTGCCATTCGACAATAACTCAATGCTGTGAAAAAGATCATGGCAAGGGTGATAATATAGGCTATAGGTAAGTGTCCATTACTGACAACGGTAACTTCCCCATAAGTGGTAAAGATCCCTAAAGGAACCATATAAGCTAAACCAAATGCAATCAATGCAGGTGTGGTTAAAACTCGTTTCATTTTTATTGCGGACATGACTTACTTTGCTCCTCTGTCCCAAAAAACAATAAAAAACTACTAAGTATAGTTTTGCCTTTTTACCCGCTTAAAGCGGCAGGGAATTCTGCCACATTATCACAATTATGCAAGCTAATTTTTAGTAAAGATTATAAATCCGGATGGTTTGTAAGCTTTTTCGAAAGAAAAAAATCAATTACGATAAGCTGATTAGGGTTATTGCCAGGTTTGATGGATAAATTTCTCAGCAGCTCATTGTTATCCGATTTTTATAAACAGTAATATTTTTTATCTAAAAGTATTGTATAAAGATTACACAGAGAACAGCGATTAATCAAGAGCACATATTATGGAACCAATTCCCATTTTACCTGTTGAATTAACTAATGATGTTATTTCACATAAGTCATTGGTGATTAAATTGATGGCTGAACAGAGTAAAGTATATTTAAGGGATTTAAATAAATTTTCTGATGATGTCATGCAACATGAGCAAGAGATGGAAACTGATGTTTTGCCCAATATTGCATTACCGCATTCTAAAAGTGACGCAGTGAAAACACCATTTATTGTCGTGGCAAAATATAATCAAGGGATAGTCTGGAATAATGGCAATAAAGTGAAGCTAATGGTGTTGATTGGTGCACCACAAAATGCCAATAAAGAGCATTTAATAATTATTGCCAAATTGGCGTCTAACTTGGCTGATGACAATTTTATTGGGGTTCTTTTAAATAGTGATATTCAACAAATTGTAGCAGAAAAAATCCGAGGTTTATATGAGTAAAGAATCCTTAAAAAATAAAAAGATTGTTGCTATATGTGCCTGTTCTGCCGAAATGGCCATACTTATATTGCTAAACAAAAAATTGAAAATGAAGCTAAACAGTGAGGATGGGATTGTAAGATTGAAACCCAAGGAGCAGCTGGAATTGATAATGTATTAACTGAGAAAGATTTGAAAAGAGCTGATGTAATTTTGTTAGCGACAGATATTTCAATCGATAATGCTGAACTGTTAGAACCTTTTAAAAAGGTGATTAAGGTTAGCACTAGTGAAGCGGTTAAAAATACAGCTAACATTTTTAATAATGCCGAAGCCTTATCATCCCCAAAAGAAGTAAAAGAGAGTATTGGTAAAGAGATATTTAGATCGTTAAATACTGGTATCAGTAAATTTTTACTGGCTATCATTGCTTCCGGTATTCTTCTCTCAATCGTTTTAATGACTGGACATGTGGTAGGAAAAGCTATTTTACCAAGCAATCAATTCTTTGCCAATTTGCAACAAGTGGCTTTCTACGGCTTCGCAATGATGGTGCCAGTGCTTGCGGCTTATATGGCTTACTCTATTGGTGGTAATGCCCCCTTGGCACCAGCGTTTATTATGGGAAATGTAGTAAATAATCCAATTGGCAGTAATCATGTATCTACTGGTTTTATTGGTACAATGATTTTCAGTGTCCTTATTGGCTATTTTGTTAAATGGTTTAAAACCGTTAAATTCCATCCGGTTATTGCTTCGGTTATGCCGGTGATGATTATTCCAACAGTAACATTACTGGTCATGACGCCTATTTATATTTAAGATTTGTCATATCCCCTTGATTGGTTTGTAAAAGTAATGGTAAAAACTTTAAAAGTCATGTCAGAAGTTAATGCGGCATTTTTAGGTATAGGAATCAGTGTGCTTGCTGCGATTGATATGGGTGGACCTTGTAGTAAAGCTGCCACCGTCTTTACGTTAGCAGCTATGGCAGAAAGTGTTTATGGTCCTAATGGCGAGCTCCGTATGTGCTGTGCAATTCCTCTTTTAGGATTAGCAATATCCTCTTTACTGGTATCACGTTCTAAAAATACCAAAGAAGAAAAACAGTTTGGTATCACTGCGTTCTTTTTATCTTTAGCAGTTAGTACTGAAGTCGCGATTCCATTCGCCATTAAAGATCCGTAACGAGTTATTATCGCTATCGTTGTAGGTATAGCAGTTGTGGGTATGCTAGGTATGATTAATAGTATTGATTCCTTGGTTGCATTTGGTGGTTTAGTTACACTTGATGCTGTAACCAAAGGTGCATTGTGGTATGTGATTGATATGTTCATCGGAGCATTTATTATTGCTACGATTTTTCACTTTACCCGAAAACCAGCAGTTGAAGATGATGTTGTTGATGCTGACACGTTATAAAAAACTACCCCGAACCATTGGCGGGGTAGTGAATTTACTTAAAGTTTAATAGGCTTGTTGATAAACCGTTTTGCCGCCAACAATTGTCGTTAGTACTTTGACGTTTTGCATATCTGTTGCCGGAATGGTAAACGGATTGCGATCTAAAATAATTACATCAGCAAATTTGCCTTTTTCAATAGAGCCGATATACTCATCTTGTTTTAACATGTAAGCCGCACCAATAGTTGCACAACGTAGCACTTCAACGGCAGTTAAATTGCGGTCGCTATTTAAGCGTGGATGCTCGGTGTCAATTTGTCGAGTCATAGCAATTTGGAAATCATACCATTCATTAAGTGGATCAATTGGCCAATCACTACCAAAAGCACAGGTTACACCGGCATCAATATATTGACCATGGGCTTCTAAACCATTATAACGTTCAGCACCAAACAGTGTTTGGTATTGTTCAACCATTGCCGAGCTACAGCCAGCCCATTGGAATGAAAATACCACACTGGCTTTTAATTGTTTATAACGGGCAAATTGATGCATAGCACTGAGTTCATTATGGGCCGTACTTGGGCGAATATCCGCATCAGGTAGTGCTTTTCGCATTTTTTCAATGGCGTTAAGAACCACTTCGATTGCCCCTTCGCCAACGGTGTGCATGTGAGGGTGAAAACCTGCTTTTGATGATTCAAGGATTAAGGCATCTAGCATTTCTGTGGAGTAATAGAGATCACCATAGCGCTCTTTTTCATTTTCTAATTGATAGGGTTTTAGCAAACGCGCTGTCATTAATGGCGCTTGCATTACGCCATCAACGAATAATTTCGTATGCGATACTTTTATTCCCGGTTTTGGTTGCCAATTTTGGTCGTCATAGCGTTTAGCAAACTGTTTTACCCGAGCAATAACCGCTGGAACGTCTTCAATCGAATCGACATCATCAGGGGGTAACTCACGAGCTCCAAATAAGCGTATTGAAAGCTCATCTTGCTGTTGTAATTTTAAAAATGCATCGGCTTGGGTTTCAGTAATACGCGCATCCATTACTGAAGTTACCCCTTGCTTATTTAATTCTGTTTGTGATAATTTAGCGATGTTTACCGCTTGTTCATCGGTAAGTTTAGAAATGCTGTCAAATGCACGCATTGCAGGAGCATCTTCTAATATACCATTTAATTCGCCATCTTTAGTACGCCCAATTTTACCATCAGAAGGCTCTGGCGTATTACGATCGAGTCCAAATTTTTCTAAAGCAATACTGTTAGCAACAAGTGTATGACAATCATTTGAGAATAAAATAACCGGACGCGTGGTATTAAGCTTGTCAAGATCAAAACGGGTAATGTCAGTACCGATTGGTAATACTTCTTGACGCAACCAGCCACGAACTTGTAACCAATTTGTGCTGTTACTAAGGGAATCGTTATCTAAATATTGTTGAATAATGGCCAGAGTGGCATCGACAGTTAAACTTTGATAATTTAGATTACATGATGATAGTTGCATGCCACCCCAAAAAGTATGTAAATGGGCATCAATAATGCCGGGCATCATAGTTTTACCTTGTAGATCATAAATTATCGTACAATTATCAACATATTGAGTGTTATTTATCTCTTGTGTGGTGCCAGTTGCAATAATATAGCCGTTTTGAATTGCAATAGCTTCACAGACTGTATCGTGTTTGTCAGCCGTGTAGATGTGGCCATTAATATAAATAACATCGGCTTTTGCCATTATACGTGATTCCTTAATTAGAAGATTGAAGTGAAAGGTGAACGATAACAGATTTATAAAAAATTTGTCAAATGCAATAATTTTCTTTATTGTGTGTTGAGTTTATGCTACAACTATTATATTTAGTTACAGCGTCACAAGGTGAGCTTATGAAATACCAACAATTAGAAAACCTTGAATGCGGTTGGAAGTGGCACTATCTAGTAAAAAGACATTTAGAAGGTGAGCTAATTACTCGTTATATAGAAAGGAGTGCAGCAGAGCAAGCCGTAAATGAACTACTATTATTAGAACACAAACCGACAGCTGTCGTTGATTGGATTAAGCAGCATTTAAATCCCGGTTTAGATAATCGCATGAAACAAACTATTCGGGCAAGGCGAAAACGGCATTTTAATGCCGAGCAACAAAATACACGTAAAAAGTCTATTGATTTGGAATTTCTAGTATGGCAAAGATTAGCTAATTTAGCTAAACGCCGAAAATGTACGTTGTCACAAACAATTACGCAATTAATTGAAGATGCAGAACAAAAAGAGCAATATGCCACTAAAGTATCGACAATTAAAGATGATTTACTGTCATTACTCGATGATAATCTAGACGGTAAATAACTTAAACTACAGGATAAATAGGTTTAATTATGGGAAAATCCCTTGTTATTGTGGAATCACCAGCAAAAGCAAAAACGATTAATAAATACCTTGGCAAAGATTTCGTGGTTAAATCAAGCGTGGGGCATATTCGAGATCTTCCAGTAAGTGGTAGTAGCCACCGCAATGATAAAGCCAGCAAAGATAAAGCTGAGAAGAAAGTAAAACGATCTGAAAAACAGATCTTAGTCGACCGTATGAGTGTCGATCCTTATAACGGTTGGAAAGCTCATTATGAAATTTTGCCAGGCAAAGAGCGGGTAGTTGATGAACTTAAAAAATTAGCCAAAGATGCGGATATGATTTATCTGGCAACCGACTTGGATAGAGAAGGGGAAGCCATTGCTTGGCATCTTAAAGATGTTATTGGTGGTGATGATGATAAGTATCGCCGCGTTGTATTTAATGAAATCACTAAAACTGCCATTCAAAATGCATTTAAACATCCGGCTATGTTGGATATGGATCGCGTTAATGCTCAGCAAGCACGCCGATTTATGGACCGTGTGGTGGGTTTTATGGTGTCGCCGTTACTCTGGAAGAAAGTGGCACGTGGTTTATCGGCCGGTCGTGTTCAATCAGTTGCGGTACGATTAGTTGTTGAACGTGAACGTGAAATCCATGCTTTTATTCCTGAAGAGTATTGGGAACTTTATGCCGATTTAAAAACTGCTAATCAAGAAAAATTAACTATGCAAGTCACGCATTATAAAGATGATGCGTTTGAACCAAAAGATCAAGTTTCTATTGATATTGCGTTAGCAGAGTTAAATAACAAGCAATACCAAGTTACCAATATTGAAGAAAAACCGACTAAAAGTAATCCAACTGCACCATTTATTACTTCAACTTTGCAACAAGCGGCAAGTACTCGCCTTGGTTTTGGAGTGAAGAAGACAATGATGTTGGCCCAGCGCTTATATGAAGCCGGTTATATCACTTATATGCGTACCGATTCAACAAATTTGAGTCAAGATGCATTAAATATGGTTCGCGATTATATTGGCAAAAACTATGGTGATAAATATCTACCGAAGTCACCGAATGTTTATACAAGTAAGAAAAATTCACAAGAAGCACATGAAGCAATTCGTCCGTCAGATGTGAATATTTCAGCAACTAGTCTTAGTGATGTCGACGTTGATGCGGTTAAATTATATCAATTAATTTGGCGTCAATTTGTTGCTTGCCAAATGACATCCGCTGAATATAACTCTATTACAGTTACTGTTAAAGCGGGTGATTTTACTTTAAAAGCCAAAGGTCGTACTTTACGTTTTGATGGTTGGACAAAAGTACAATCACAGTTAAGTAAAAATAATGAAGATAAGATGTTACCAGCAGTATCGGTTAAAGATATTTTAGAACTTTTGAGTTTAAATCCAGATCAACACTTTACTAAACCTCCTGCTCGTTATAATGAAGCTTCATTGGTAAAAGAATTAGAAAAACGAGAAATTGGTCGTCCATCTACTTATGCAACCATTATTTCAACCATTCAAGACCGTGGATATGTACGATTAGATAATCGTCGTTTTTATGCGGAAAAAATCGGTGAGATTGTTACTGATAGGTTAAGTGAAAACTTTAATGATCTTATGAGTTATGATTTTACCGCACGCATGGAGTATGCACTTGATGAGATTGCCAATAAAAAACAAGAATGGCGCGAAGTTTTAGATCAATTCTTTGAAGATTTCAGTCAACATCTTGAAATTGCAGAACAAGATCCTGATCATGGAGGAATGCAATTAAATCCACTCGTTTTAACACCAGAAATTAAATGTCCTAACTGTAGTCGTGAAATGGGAATCAAAACAGCAGGAACCGGTGTGTTTTTAGCATGTTCTGGTTATGCGTTGCCACCGAAAGAGCGTTGTAAGCAGACAATTAACCTAATTCCTGAACATGAAACTTTGAACATTTTGGAAGAAGCGGAAACAGCAGAAACTAATGCTCTAAGAGCACTTAAACGTTGCCCTAAATGTCATACTGCGATGGATAGTTATCTGCTGGATAATGAGCGTAAGTTGCATATTTGCGGTAATAACCCAATTTGTGATGGCTCATTAGTTGAAAAGGGTACATTTAAAGTAAAAAGTTACGATGGTCCAATTATTGAATGTGAAAAATGTGGATCAGAAATGCATCTTAAGTCAGGCCGTTTTGGTTTGTATATGGGATGTACTAACCAAGATTGTAAAAACACTCGTAAAATCTTAAAAAATGGTGATGTGGCTCCACCTAAAGAAGATCCTGTTGATTTACCTGAACTAAAATGTAGCAAATCAGATGCCCATTTTGTGCTAAGAGATGGTGCATCAGGTATCTTTTTAGCGGCACATAATTTTCCTAAATCTAGGGAAACTCGTGCACCTTTAATTGAAGAGTTACAACGTTTTAAATATCGTTTACCGGAAAAATTCATTTATTTAACCGAAGCACCAAGTCATGATCCAAATGGTAATCCGAGTATTGTTCGCTTTAGTCGTAAAAGTAAGGAACAATATGTCACATCTGAAGTGAACGGCAAATCTACCGGTTGGGTGATGAAATATGTTCATGGTAAATGGGTTAATAGTAAAAAATAGGTAAGAACACCAGGTCATTTTTGAAGAATAGATCAGGTTAAGTAGCCGTTTTAGTATAAAAAAGCTGTCTTGTGCTAAAGTGTGAAAGGAATTACCTTGCAATTTTCCTCTTTCTTAAATTATTGTTGAGAAGAGGGAAATGTATATGGTCAAAGGAGCCTTTGTCATGAAGTTGCAACAACTGCGTTATATTGTTGAGGTCGTCAATAACGATCTCAATGTCTCTCTTACCTCTGAAAAACTGTATACCTCGCAACCAGGGATTAGTAAGCAGATTAAATTATTGGAAGACGAGCTCAATGTACAAATCTTTACCCGTGTAGGTAAACATCTTTCAGAAGTTACGCCAGTTGGTGATCAAATTATTGCTTTAGCCCGTGAGATTTTAAATAAAGCACAAGATATTAAAATTCTAGCTAAAGAGTTTAGTCAACCAAATCAAGGCTCATTAACAATTACCACCACTTATACTCAAGCTCGGTATACTTTACCATTGGTTATCCAACAATTTATGCTGCAATATCCAAGTATTACCCTTCATATGGAGCAAGGTTCATCCGCTCAATGTCTCTTGCAAGCACAAACCGGACAAGCGGACTTTGCTATTGTTACTGATTTGTCAGATCTTAGTGATGATATGATTGCTTTACCTTGTTATCACTGGAACCAGGCGGTGATTGTTATGAAAGATCATCCTTTAGCCAAAAGTAGTCTAATCACAATCGAAGAATTATCTAACTATCCGTTAGTCAGTTACGACTTTTCTAATGATGGTTCCGACCTAAATCAAGCATTTATTAAGGCTAATCAGGTACCTAATATTGTTTTTAGCACCACTGATGCTGATTTGATTAAGACCTATGTTAAGTTAGGTGTTGGTGTTGGCATTGTTGCTAAAATGGCAGTTAATGAGAACTCTGATAGTGAGTTTGTGGTACTTAATGCCGGCCATATATTCCCCTACAGTACCACTTATATCGCATTTGCACGTTCTCTGTTTTTGCGTAACTATATGTACGATTTTATTAGTCAATTTTCACCGCATTTAAATAGACAAACCATCGATAAACTTAGTCTTTGTGAAAATAATATCGAGGTGCAAGCTATGTTTAATGGCGTTAAGTTACCAGTTAGATAAAGGTATTTGTCATTTTCGGCTGATAAAGTTTAGTAAACCAAGCAGCGAATGGTGTGCTTGGTTTTTTAGTGGTTATTTATGTCTAGTTTTTAAAATACCGATCACATCTTGTAGAGCAAGGTTTTGATCTTGCAGTAAGACAAGTAAGTGATAGATTAAATCAGCTGATTCATTTTTTAACTCTTCTTTATCGTGTACCGTGGCTGCAAGCGCCGTTTCAACGCCTTCTTCGCCAACTTTTTGGGCAATACGTTTAGTACCGTCATGGTAGAGTTTTGCGGTATAAGAGGATTGCGGATCGGCTTGTTTACGAGCTCCCAATAATTGCTCTAAATCATATAGAAAGCCCCACTCAGTTTTACTGTTAGTGAAGCAGCTATTTGCTCCGGTATGACAAGTCGGTCCGATTGGGTTGACTAAGATTAACAGGGTATCGTTATCACAATCGGATGAGATACTAACTACATTTAAAAAGTTACCCGAGGTTTCACCTTTGGTCCATAAACGTTGTTTGGTGCGAGAATAAAAGGTGACTTTTCCGCTGCTTTGGGTTTGAGCTAAAGCCTCTTGATTCATATAACCAAGCATCAGCACTTCGCCAGATACATAGTGCTGAATAATCACTGGCATTAAATTATCGACTTTTTGCCAATCAAGTTGTTTGGTATCTATTTGTATTTGAGAATGTTGAGTTAGCATAATCGTATTTCTACTCCATGTTGAGCTAAATATTGTTTAAGTTCACCAATATTAATAATTTGTTTATGAAAGACTGAAGCGGCTAAAGCACCATCAACGTTGGCCTCTTTAAAAGCTTGTAAAAAGTGTTCCATCGTACCTGCGCCGCCAGAGGCAATCAGTGGTACTTGGCAAACTTCCCGAATCGTTTTAAGTTGCTTAAGATCGTAACCATTGCGAACGCCATCTTGATTCATCATATTTAATACAATTTCACCGGCACCTCGCTTTTGTACCTCTTGCACCCAATCAATCGTATTCCATTTGGTGGCGACTGTGCGTTTTTCATCGCCAGTGAATTGATAAACGTGGTAACTATCTGAATCTTTATCATACCAAGTATCAATCCCCACAACGATACACTGCACCCCGTAACAATCCGCTAATTCAGTAATTAAGCCCGGATTAGCTAAAGCAGGGGAGTTAATTGAAATTTTATCCGCACCATAAGTGAGAATTCTTCCTGCATCTTCAACCGTTTTTATCCCACCAGCGACACAAAATGGAATATCTATTACTTCAGCGACTTTTGCTACCCAACTTTTGTCTACTACCCGACCGTCGGATGAGGCTGTGATATCATAAAATACCAATTCGTCAGCCCCTTCTTCGGCATAGCGTTTGGCTAGCGGTACTATATCACCTATGATTTCGTGATTACGGAATTGTACACCTTTAACAACTTGCCCATTACGAACGTCCAAACAAGGTATTATCCTTTTTGCCAACATGCAATTGCCTCCTGAACTGTAAATTTACCTTCGAGTAATGCTCGACCGACGATGATACCTGCAACACCGCTCTCTTGTAACGCTTTAACATCGTTCAATTGTCCAATTCCGCCAGAAGCTTGAAAAGCAATAGCTGGGTATTTTTGGCTGATCTCTTGATATAACTTCACATTAGAACCACTTAACGTACCATCTTTGGAGATATCAGTACATAACACATGCTTCAAACCATAAGCTAGGTAATCATCAATAACTTGTTCTAAGGTTTGTTTAGAATCCTCTTGCCAACCATGAATCGCGACATTTTTATTACCTTGTTGATCAATACGAACATCTAGGGCTAATACCAAAGATTCAGGACCATAAGTATCAAACCACTTTTTAACCAAATCAGGTTGTTTGATAGCTGTTGAACCAATAACTACCCGTGTTGCACCTGCGGATAATAATGCTTTAACGTCATCCTCTGTACGAATTCCACCACCAATTTGTACCGGGACTTGTACGCCTTCAATCAATGATTTTATTAATGAGATTTGTCGAACTTGCGGATCTTTAGCTCCAGTTAAATCAACAAGATGTAGTTGTTTCGCACCTTGTTTTTGATAATCTTGTAGGCGAATTAAGGGATCCTTTCCATAATCACGTTTTTGGTCATAATCGCCTTGATGTAATCGAACCACCGTACCATCAATTAAATCAAGAGCTGGAATAATAATAGGGTAAACTGCCATTTTTATATCTCCAAAAAGTTCTTGAGCAATTTTGCACCGGCTGAGCCAGAACGCTCGGGATGAAATTGCACACCGTAAAAGTTGTCTTTTTGCACGGCAGCGGTAAAGCTTTCGCCGTAATTGGTTTCTGCGATAGTTGATGAGCATAATGGTAAGGCGTATCCATGTACAAAGTAAAAGTAAGCACCTTCAGGAATATCTCGAAATAGATGGTGTCCGGCTTTTGGGGTGACTTGATTCCAACCCATATGCGGTAGTGGTAGTCCACAATCAGGAATTTCGATGACTTTTTCATGGATAATACCTAGAGTGTCGACATGCCCTTCATTACTATAATCGGCTAAAAGTTGCATGCCAAGACAGATACCTAATACTGGTTGAGTGCAGACTTTAATTAGCTCTATTAAATTGCGCTCCATTAATTTTTGCATCGCAGCTGATGCTGATCCAACTCCAGGTAACAAGAGTTTGTCAGATTCAAGCACAGTATCAGGATCAAGGCTAATGATTGGATTATAACCTAGTCGCTGTATCGCGTATTTAACCGATGAAAGATTGGCGCAGCCAGTATCGAGAATGACAATTTTCATCTATAACACTCCTTTCGAGCTAGGTAGTCTGTCACTTTCAATTTTAATCGCTTGTTTAAGTGTACGCGCAAAAGCTTTAAACAAACTTTCGATTCGGTGATGGTCGTTGTCGCCAGTTGTTTCAATATGTAAAGTAATTGCCATCGCATAACTCAAAGAATAGAAGAAATGCTCGACCATTTGCGTGCTCATATCACCAACTTTCGGATCACTAAATTGCGCAGAGAACACTAGGTAAGGGCGGCCTGAAATATCCATTGCACATTTCGCTAAACACTCATCCATTGGAATAACAGAGGCATAACGTGTAATTCCCCGTTTATCACCAAGTGCTTGTTTTAATGCTTCGCCTAGAGCAAGACCTGTATCTTCTATGGTGTGATGATCATCAACATGAAGATCGCCTGTAACTTGAATATTGAGTTTAATACCTCCGTGAGTGGCGATCTGATCTAACATATGATCAAAAAAGCCAATACCGGTATTGATTTGACTACCACCTTGCCGGTCTAACCATACTTCAACCAATATCTTAGTTTCTTTAGTATTGCGTTCAACTTTGGCATAACGATCAGCGGTGGTTAAACGTTGGGCTATTTCATTCCAATTAAGATTAACTGGATCATAACGTAAGCCTTTTATTTGCATGTTTTCAGCAAGCTGCATATCAGTTTGTCGGTCACCTATAACGTAGCTGTTTTGTTTGTCTAAGTTGCCACTGGTTAAATAAGGGAGCACTAATTTTATTTTAGGTTTACGACACTCACAATTGTCCTCCGGGAAATGTGGGCAAATAAGTACATCTTCAAATATTACACCTTGTGAGGCAAATATTTGCAGCATTAAATTGTGTGGACCATCAAAATCAGCTTGCGGATAACTACTGGTACCTAATCCATCTTGATTGGTTACCATCACTAATTTATAACCAACTGCTTGTAGTTTAAGCAGTGCTGGGATCACATTAGGTTCAAACGCAAGTTTTGCAAAACTATCAACTTGAAAATCGATAGGAGGTTCAACGATTAACGTTCCATCACGGTCGATAAATAAATATTTTTGTAACATATTTGCTCCTATTTTATCGCTTTAAGTGCGGTTATTACGGCATCACACTCATCTTGGGTACCAATCGAAATTCGCACAAAACCATTTTGTCCAATTGATTTACTTTGATCGCGTAGAATAATACCTTCATGCCAAAGTTTACTAAATACCTCTTTATTACTTTGAAATTTAACACATAAATAATTTGATTCACTAGGATAAACTTTTTCGACAATTGGTAAAGCAGAAAGTTGTTTAGCAAACTTCTCTTTTTGATTATTTAGATTGATGACATGCAATCTCATCGTTTCGATACCTTTTTTACTCAATGCCTGAGTGGCAATGTCCGCTACCGGGGTAGCAAGAGGGTATGGAGCGATCACTTTTTGTAAAGCATCAATTATTGGTTTATTAGCTAAAGTAAATCCACAACGCAATCCGGCTAAGGCAAATGCTTTTGATAAGGTACGTAAAATGACTAAGTGCGGATAATCATTAAGCCAACTGACTACGGTTGAGTTTGGAGAAAACTCAATATAGGCTTCATCAATAATAACTAATGCGCGATCTTTGACTAAATTAAGTAATGCTTTAATATCCTCAGGATTGATTAAATTCCCAGTTGGATTGTTTGGTGAACAGACATAGATTAATTTAACATTATCCAGATTTTGTTTAATACCTTCTAAATCAAGTTGCCAATCAGATTTTGTTGGTACGGTTTTAGTTTTTATTCCTAAAGTTTCAGCGCTGACTTGATACATACCATAAGTTGGAGGGCAGTAAAGCACCGTATCGGTATCTGGCTCACAAAAAGCACGCATTAACAGCTCTATCGCTTCATCGGCACCACGACTGACAATCACTTGCTCTGGGGTGACACCAGCATATTGCGCATAACTATCTATAACTTGCTGAGGTTGTGCTTCTGGATAGCGGTTTAACGTTTGTTCGGTTAACTGAAAGTTGGGTGCCACTGGGTATTCATTGGCATTTAGCCACACATCACCGTTACCGCCAATGCGTCTAGCGGATTGATAGGGTGTCAATTTTTGTACGTTCTTTCTGACTAATTGATTAATATCCATTTTAACCACCTATTGTTTAGTATCAGCGTTAAGTTTAGCTAAGCGAATAGTCACGGCATTTTTGTGGGCAGTGAGTTGTTCTGCTTGTGCCATTAGTTCAACTGCATTACCTATTGCTTTTAACCCTTCAGCCGATAATTTTTGCACTGTCATACGTTTTTGGAAATCAGGTAATCCAAGGCTTGAATAAGTTGCGGTATAACCATAAGTTGGTAATACGTGATTGGTACCAGAGGCATAATCTCCAGCAGATTCTGGTGACCAATCCCCTAAGAATATCGAACCAGCACTATTAATTTTATTAACTAGTTGATCGGCATTTTCGGTTTGAATAATTAAGTGTTCTGGACCATAACGATTGCTGATAGTTACACATTCATCTAAATCTTTGGTTACGATAAGTCGGCTCTCTTGTAACGCTTTTTCAGCAATTCCTTGACGTGAAAGTTGAGCAAGTTGCTTATCAACTTCGACTGAAACTGCTTGGGCGATCTTCTCATCTGGTGTAAGCAGTACAACCTGTGAATCGGGGCCATGTTCAGCTTGAGAAAGTAAATCCGCTGCAATAAACGCCGGATTAGCGGAACTATCGGCAATGACCAGAACTTCTGATGGGCCGGCTGGCATATCTATTGCTGCGCCATCCAATCGTTGGCTAACTTGGCGTTTCGCCTCGGTAACATAAGCATTGCCGGGACCAAATATTTTATCGACTTTAGGAACTGATTGAGTACCTAATGCCATTGCCGCAATCGCTTGTGCGCCACCCAATTGATAAATTTCTGTTACACCACAAAGTTCTGCCGCATATAAAATTTCGTCAGCAATTGGTGGAGGTGAACATAAAATCACTTTACGACAACCGGCAATTTTAGCTGGAATGGCTAACATTAATACGGTTGATAGCAATGGGGCTGAACCACCCGGTATATACAGGCCTACAGAGTCTATCGGTCTTGTTACTGACTGGCATTGAATGCCAGGCATGGTTTCAACTGTTATGGTCTGCTTAACTTGAGCTTGATGAAATTTTTCAATATTGCTTACCGCTAATTGCATTGCCTGTTTTAAATCAGGTTTAACGCGACTCGTGGCTGTTTTTATCTCATCTTGGGTTAATTTAATTTGATCGATTTGCACTTTATCAAATTTATTACTTAACATTTTAAGTGCTTCGTCGCCATTTTGTTTAACTTGCACCAAGATATCGTTAACCGCTTGACTAATAGCATCGGAAGCTGCAATTGCCGGGCGAGTTAATAATTCTGCTTGTTTTTCTTTAGAACATTGTTGCCAATATGAAAGCTTCATTTTGCTTACTCCATCATTTTTTCAATTGGTAATACAAGGATTGAACTTGCACCTAATGCTTTTAGTTTTTCCATGGTTTCCCAGAATAATGACTCAGTACTAACCATGTGTAGTGCTACCCGATTTTGTTCGCCGGTTAATGGTAAAATGGTTGGGTTTTCAGCACCTGGTAATAGTGATACGACTTGATCTAAAACTGCGGTTGGCGCGTGCAACATAATGTATTTAGATTCGCGAGCTTGAATCACACCTTGAATACGAGTCATCACTTTATCGATCAACGCCTGTTTGGTGGGGGACATTTCACCTTCACGTTGAATTAAGCAAGCTTTAGATTTATAAATAACCTCAATCTCTTGTAATCCATTAGCTTCAAGGGTTGCACCACTAGAGACTAAATCACAAATTACATCGGCTAGACCTGCTCGAGGAGCGACTTCAACTGATCCATTGAGTAAACAAGTTTTAAAACTTACATTATATTGAGAAAGATAACGGCGGAGCAGGTGAGGATAAGTGGTGGCGACACGTAGATCATTTAAACACTCAGGGCCAGTGTAATTAAAATCACGAGGGGCGGCTATCGATAAACGACATCCGCCAAAATCAAGTCGACGTAATTTTTTGTATTGTGGATTTTCGCCTTCAGCTTGTCTATCTAGCACTTCTTCTTCTAAAACATTTTCACCGACAATACCAATATCAACAACGCCATCAATAACTAGTCCGGGTATATCATCATCGCGAACGCGTAAAATATCAATTGGCATATTTTCGGCAAAAGCAATTAAACGTTGCTCTTGCAAATTGATTTTAATTCCACATTGAGCTAGTAATTTTTTTGACTCATCGCTTAAACGTCCTGATTTTTGCATTGCTATACGTAAACGTGAATTATCCAACATATTATTCTCCAACTTATCCAAATAAAATTATTAACCACAAACAAAAAACCCTCGGAAGTTTGATCTTCCGAGGGTTCTCTATTTGCTTTTGCGATATCACCGGAAGACCATTTGTCTTCCAGCACCAATCGCCCGAAGACTATTCAGGAATGATGGTGATGATGATGTTTGCTAACTAAAACACAAAAACAATTCATAAAAAATGAAACCTTTAAATTTAACTGTTGTAAAAAATATAACAGAAATGATTAATGAGCAACTACTTTTTGATGATTTATTAAAAAATTTGTAAATAAGTTAATTTTCAAATGAATGATTTTTGCTTAATTGATATTTAGATAAGCACTGCAAATCATCATAATTATAGAATTTGCTGCAATTGATGGCTGACTTTATAACGGGCAAAATTTTCAATTTTATTTAAGAATAATTTTAAAGCATTACTATCAAATTGACTAACAATCAGGTAACAACCATCACCAGTAATCTTATAAAATTCGGAAACCTCAGCATAAGATTTTACTAACTTTTCAAATGATTCAAATTGATTTGTGTTCATATAAATAGTAATAAATTGTAATTGATTCCTTTGTTCTTTAATGGTGAATCTTTGTATACTATGATTGTTCAGTAATTCTTGCACACGTTGTCCAACAGCTTGACTAGACAAAAATACTTTTTCGCCGATCTCTCGCCAAGATTGTCGGCTGTTAATTCTTAATTCATTTAATATAGCGCGATCTTTTTTATCCATAGTTTCAATTTGAAAGCTGACTGAGGTTTATTATTTCAATTTTCTATGTCATTTAGAGGTTGATTATTCCAAAATAATAACACGAAAAATTACAAAGGAGAGCAAAATGGTTCAAGCATTGATGATTATTGATGTACAAAATGATTATTTCCCCAATGGAAAATACCCATTAAACAATACCGAACAGACATTGCAATATACCTTAAAGCTACAAAATTATTTCCGACAAAAACAATTACCGATTATTTATATCCAGCACGTTAACCAAGATGCTAATGCTCTCTTTTTTGTTAAGAATAGTGTGGGTTGTCAGTTACATCCCAAATTGCTTCCTGTAAAGCAAAATAACGAATTTATAATTGAAAAGGCTTATCCCAATAGTTTTTATCAAACACAATTACTGCAAAAGTTACAACAAGAAGGGATAACACAATTAGTGATTTGTGGCATGATGAGTCATATGTGTGTTGATTCTACTACCCGCTCAGCCTGCGAGCTTAATTATCAACCTATTCTTATCCATGATGCTTGCACCACTCGGGATCTTGATTTTAATGGCAATATTGTTCCATCACAACTGGTTCATAATAGTTTTATGTCAGCATTGATGCGGTTTGCGACAGTGATGAGTTGTGAATCATTTATTAAAACAATTTAACAAGTTTAAGCACCTTTCTCAACCTTTGAGGATGAATAAAAATCCTCATTTTTGACAAGAATATTTATTAATGATAATTCTAAATAAAAGGAATTTAATTATAAACAACTTAGTAATTAGGATTTTATATGCATCATGTTGATAGTTACGTTTTTGACTTGCTCTTTATGATAATATTTTTTTATGGCATTTACGGGTATTCATTCATATTTGTTTTCGTACCGATGCATTGGATTATCAGAGTAATTTTTATATTTCCAGTCGTTATTTGGTTAATCTTTTGCTTTGTTATGCATACCTACCTTATTATTTTTCTATTTTCGTTAACAGGTGCTGTTTTTCCAATAATACGTCGACTATGTCAATCACAAACGAAAAAAACTCATGGTATAAAACGTAAATTTGCTTCTATATTCAGTTATGTATTATTACCATTATTTTGTACTTTCTTTTGGCCTGCCTATATAATAGCACCTATAGTTATTGAATATATAGAAAGTAGACTCAGTAGTAAATGTAGAGAAAATGGACGTTTAGTTGGATTGTCTAAAGGTACTATTCTGCGTATTTATCCTAATTCCAAATATTCACCATTTTGGATTAGAAAATTATTTGATTCTACTAATGTAAATATTTCTGAAAAAAAATTTTGTGATCAGTTTTCACATGCTCAAGCCTATCAAATTGATAAAATAAGTAAAATTAGAATTAATTCAAGGAATTTATGCACTCATCCAACATCTAAAGCAATAATCGCTTATTGCAATAATTTAAAAATGAACTTTTAAAATTGGATAGATTAGACATCAAATTTGTGAAAAAAAATAAAGATAAAGTTAGTGATCTTAGTCTTGGGTCATTTCAAAAAAGATTAGAAGATGCAAAAGAGAAAAGCAGAAAATCGAAAAGTTGGGTATATGATGAATGGCTGGAGACAAAGCAATTCAATAATGGTATCGAATTACACAGATTTTATCCAAGTCAAAACACAATAATCATTCCTCAAGTAGATTGGTTACCACCGCAAACAGATGCTTTAGAAATTAATTGCTATCGTAAAAGTGTTTTAAGGTGTAGTTATAATTATGAGTATAATCAAGATTGGAATGTATCAGTTTTCTATATTTTTAATATTGGCGATAGTATCGAAAATGACGATGATGATAATATGCCAATTTATGATCAAGCTTTCATTAATATGAATTTAGAAGGCGCGCAAAAAGCTCATCAAATAGTTGAAGATTTCATTGAAGGTCTAAGTGTGAAATGAATTAATATTATAATTTTTAAGTCATCATTAATATGAAAAATGGTAATAAGTAAAATTGAACGGAGCGCGATTATAGATTATAGAAAATTTGGTATATTGGAACGAGTATTGACTCTTAAATATTCAATCAAATCTTTTTAAAAAGAGACTTATATTAGCGTTCGAATATTTTAGGCATCAATTCATAGCTTTGCTTCTATACAGATTATGGGTATCTATCACGACCGTTTGCTACGTTTGCCTATTGCAGGTCATAAAGAAGTAAGGTGATGGAAATATTTGCGAGGAATTGCATGAAAGAGAGAGAAATAAGAGCAGTATTTGATGAAGAAACTATAACAGTTTATCAAGCTTATAGGAAAGAGATAGCTTTATCGGCGATAAAAGCTCAAACATTTGTGCCACCATTTAAAATAGAGAGAATGACATGGATTAAACCTTCTTTTCTTTGGATGATGTATCGATCAGGATGGGCACAAAAAGAGGGGCAAGAACATATTTTAGCTATTAAATTAAAACGCGAAGGTTTTGAATGGGCTTTAAAACAGGCATGTTTATCCACTTTCAACAATTCTGTTTACCACAATCATACAATTTGGCAAGAACAATTAAGCAAAACTCCTGTACGTGTACAATGGGACCCAGAAAAAAATATTCGACTTGAAAATTTGGATTTCAAATCTATACAAATTGGTTTAAAAAATGAAGCGGTTAAAAAGTATGTTGAAGATTGGATTATTCAAATTGACGACATTACTGACTATGCAAAGACAATTCATCAATTTATTCTTAATAATCAAATAGAAAAAGCAAGTAAAATGCTACCTATTGAAAAAATTTATCCTTTACCGGATCCAATAAAGCGTATAATAAATGCTGATTAAAATTAATTAGTTATCTAATTGTTGAATTTTTTAGGATTGAAATTATGCCATTTTTAATGGTAATGAATGTTGATTATATGATTTAAGTTTTGTTTATATATAGGAGTGTATTGGTAATTAACGATAACTTTTTCAAATTAATGAATATTAAATCAGTAAATGATATATACATCAAATTTAAGTGAAATTTAAAAAAGTCATTTTTTGAATGATTAAAATGAGTAAAATAAAATGACTAAATGATAAAAATTTCAATGAAAAAACAACGACCTTGAATATGGATATAGATAATTGAATCGAGCATTATTTTATAGAAAATTTGGACTACCTGAACAAGTATTGACGCTTGAATGTTCAAATAAATTATCTATAAAAGAGAACTGTATTAGAGTTCAAATGTTATATGCACCCATCAATGCTTCCGATCTTATTCCAATTACTGGCGCTTATCAGCATCGTATCACACTGCCACAGATTGCTGGTTATGAAGGGATAGGTAAAGTCATCCAAGCGCCAAAATCTCACCAACAACTTATTGGCAAACGGGTTTTACCGTTAAGAGGAGAGGGTACTTGGCAATCTTTGGTTGATTCACCAGCCGAATATGCTGTTCCCGTTCCAGATTATATCGAAGATAAGATTGCAGCACGAGCTTATATTAACCCCGTTGCAGCATGGCTGATGATTAAACAGTTTTCACCCAAAGGAAAGCATATCCTTGTTACTGCAGCAGGTAGTGATTGTGCAAAATTGCTATGTAAATTGGCAATAAATGCTCAACCATTATCTATAACCGCTATCAGTCGTTCAAATAGTCATATTCAATTTTATGACAAGTATGCGATAAAACATATTAATCAGTATGATGATGAAGCGATAAAATATTTTGCAAGCAAAGCTGACCTAGTTTTCGATGCCGTTGGCGGTATTTTAGCGGAAACCGTTTTGAATCATTTATCAAATTTAAGTTAATTTGTCTCTTATGGATTGCTTTCCGGTACTTTTTTTCAGCCTAAAAAGCGATTACCTAAAGTTTATTGGTTTCATATCCGTCAGTATTTAGAACAAATAAGCCAAAATCAGTGGCTGAAGATGTTTGAATAAATATGGCCTGTATTAGATATAAATGATTTAAATATAGCTAGTTTATTTAAATTAAATGATTGGCAAGAGGCAATAAAAACTTATCGACAACCATATATAAACAATAAACCATTATTCACATTTGATTAAACCTTAGATATTCTAATATGTTGTTGTTTATAAATATTTAGCAAAGATGATTGTTGATATTTATCTTCCCTAAAAACATGTAATAACCCTATCCA
This sequence comes from Gilliamella apicola, assembly GCF_003202915.1. Classification (GTDB taxonomy): domain Bacteria; phylum Pseudomonadota; class Gammaproteobacteria; order Enterobacterales; family Orbaceae; genus Gilliamella; species Gilliamella apicola_Q. The sequence goes on along the minus strand of NZ_QGLP01000005.1, from coordinate 317,592 downwards.
AGCGAATAGTTAATTGGTTGTAAGAAGACTATAATCTGACTATGAGGGGGAGGGCAAATTTAACAAACCTATCGTTAATGAGCAATTAATTATCTATCACAAAATGATAGTTGCTGCTGCACCAAAAATATCTAGCCGAACATGGCACCGCTTATCCCCAATATGCCTTTAAATAACATAAAATCATTATGTAGAGTCATTGGGTGAAGAAAAAACAATGGAATTTTTAACAAAATAATATTTGTTATGCAATAAATTTAAATGGCAGATATTAATGATAGTAATGGTGACTTTGGTCGACAGATAATGTCATCTCATGGTGGAGTGTCCAAACAACCTGATTTTATCATTGGTTATGACATCAAAGGAGGACGCCTTTCTCCTATACGTGACAATTATAAAATTAAGGATTTAAATATCTATGCCATTTATGCAAATCGTAAATTGTTACCTCTTAGAACTTCATGTTTGATTAATTTTTTAATTATTGATTTAAAAAATTTACAATGGTAAAAAATGATAAATAAAATATTTACTTAATATAGGCAAGTAGATATTATTGCTTAAGTTTTATAGCGTCAATTATTATAAAATGACTAAATTTGATTTAATTTAAAATAGTTGTAATAAGGAATATAAAATGGGTCTATTTTCTCGTTTGTTTGGTAAAAAATCAGAATCAAAACAGATGGATAATTCGATTGTTCCAAATCCTGATATTGATAGTGCCGTTAGCTTAAGTATTGTGTTTAAAGGTGCACTTAATATTGATAATGATAAATTATTAACCAAACTTAAATCGATTGATCCGACTATAAAGGACATCCGATATGAAATACCTTTCGGACAACTTGAAGAAGGCATCTGTATTTTAGTGAGTTGGGGAAAACATATTATTAGAATATTTGGTCTTAATGCGCCTTACCCTAAAGATGTTTTGGAATTATGTGTTACTCCAGCTAGTTATAATCAAGAAATAAAACAACAAATTTATGAAAGTGATAGTCATTTGTTATTATATTATGTCGGCTATGAGCAAGATATATTAGAGCAGTATTTAGCTTTAACACGTTTAGCGGCATGCTTTGAACAATTTAATGGGTTAGCAGTAATTAATGAGAGTGCGCATACTTCATTGCCAGTTAGCGTTATTAATGGAATGGCTTCGGAAAAAGATGGTTTAACTACTTTAGCGGAATGTTTACCTATATTGTTTTCTGGTTTTGTAAAATATGAAATAGAAAATTGTAAAGGGATATGGATGCGCACTTATGGCGCTCATACATTTGGTTTACCTAATTTTGCTGTATTAGCCAATAGCCATGAGGAAAGTGGCTATTATTTTGATATGTTTAGTAATATTTTAAATTATTTACGACAAAGTCAAGCGACAATGAACCCGGGTGATACTATGGAAATGGGGGATAATCGAATGATGTCACTACGAGCTCCACAAGATGAAGAATATTTCTTAAAAGATGAAAATGAACTGCTAATAATTGAAATTAATAACTAATTTTATAGTATCAAAATGTGATAATATCAAAATTTTAGGAAAGGTAATTAATCCTTTGTTTTTACCTTCCCTAAAATTTAAGCTATTAATGTTCTAATGAGTGTAGATACCTTTTATCTGATAAAACAGAAAATCGACCAGTATCTAATAGTGCAAGGCTAAATGCAGTTAAAGACATAAATGCTGGATACTCCCAACCACCACCCGGATTGGTAAATGACCAACCATTAGCCCAATGTACAATGGTTATGATTGCTAATTGAAAGAAAGCAATTAATGCTACCGCACGTGTTAAAATACCTAATAATAACAGTGCCCCACCGCCAATTTCAAAAGTGATAACAATATAAGAAAAGAAACCAGGAAAACCAAGAGTGTGAAAATACTCAGCAGTTCCTTCAGGGGTTAAAACAAGTAATTTGGTAAAACCATGGGCCAAAAACATCATACCTAAAGCAATACGTAATACAAATGAAGCTACATCTGTTTGATATTCTTTCATATTGTGTTTCCTATATTATGTTAGCAAAATACTAATTATAAAAAAATCATGTAGATCTATTACAAAAGCTATTACTTATTTAAAACATAGGATATTGCGTGTGTGATTGTCTCACAATTAACAATTAATAGTAAAGTAACATAAAATTAACATCCGCTTTATAACGATATTTATTTACTAAATGATACAGCTATTATTGGAGATAGGTTAAAAAAATAGCAGTGCGACATTGAATTGTCGCACCGTTATTGCTTACTTATTGTTGGTGTCGAATAGATTTAAATTTTTCTGTCGTTTGTTTAAGAGCGGTTTCGGTTGGTAAACGTTCCATTGAACTTGCGCCATAGAAACCATTACAATCAGGACAATTTTGTAAAATATATTCTGCGTCTTCAGGCGTTGAAATAGGGCCGCCGTGGCAGAGTATTATTATATCTGGACGAATAGCTTTAGCTGCTTTGGCCCATTGGTTTATTAAAGGAACACAGTCAGCAAGTTTTAATGCAGTTTGAGCGCCAATACTTCCGCCAGTCGTTAAGCCCATATGTGGAACTAAAATATCTGCACCTGCTTTGGTCATGTCAATTGCATCTTGTTCACTAAATACATATGGTGTAGTTAGCAGATCTTTCTCATGTGCTTTGCGAATCATCTCAACTTCTAACGCATAGCCCATACCAGTTTCTTCAAGATTAGCTCTAAAATTACCATCAATTAAACCAACTGTAGGAAAGTTTTGTACACCAGCAAAGCCTATGGCTTTAATTTGATCTAAAAATTGATCAAATTGGCAAAATGGATCAGTTCCATTAACGCCGGCTAAAACAGGGGTATGTTTAACGACTGGAAGAACTTCTTTGGCCATATCCATAACAATTTCGTTTGCATTACCGTATGCTAGTAAACCAGCAAGAGAACCTCTTCCTGCCATACGATAACGGCCAGAATTATAGATAACAATTAAATCAATACCGCCAGCTTCTTCACATTTGGCTGATAATCCTGTTCCTGCGCCACCACCGATGATCGGTTGTTTTTTTTCAATCATCTCATGGAATTTTTTAAGCAATTGAGCACGCTGACTACTCATAATATTCTCCATTATTTCATTATCTTATTAAATTCATTGACAACGAGATTACAAAACTCAGATGAATTAATATGATATGGCGTTTTTATTAATCTTCGTTTTTCCGTTTGAATAAAAACTTTCTCGAATTCGTCAATAAAGGCTTTATCCGCTTCTGGTGACCAAAAATCACCATTTTCAATATCTAGTGCAGAAAAACCTCTTTCAGGAATAATAAAGACAACATCACCTAGACATTTATTTAGTTTAGTCGCAATCCAGTTAGCCATTATTTTGTTTTCATGAGGAGTAGTTCGCATTAAGGTAACTTGAGGATTATGTGGATAAAATAGGCGATCACGGTATTTTTCTGGAATAGTATCCGGACTACCAAAATTAACCATATCCAATGCACCACATGAACCAATGTAAGGAATTCCACTTCGCGCAATTGCTTCAAAGCGATCATCATCACACGCTAAAACTCCATCAAAAAGATGGTCACAAACTTCAGTAGTGGTGATATCCAGTACACCTTTTAATAAATGACTATCAGCCAGTTTTTCCATTGCCTTACCGCCACTGCCTGTTGCATGGAAAACAAGACAATCATATTTATTATTTAGTTTTGATGAAAGTGACTGTACACAAGGAGTGGTTACGCCAAACATAGTTAAGCCAACGGCAGGTTTGTCTTCTACTTGTTCTTGAACTTTAAATAGCACAGATCCAGCGATAAAATTAGCCGCATTAGCAAGAACTTTCCGTGATATAACATTTACGCCGGCAATATCAGTTACTGAGTAAAGCATAGCAATATCGCTTGCGCCAATATAACCCGAAATATCGCCTGATGCCATAGTCGATACCATTAATTTTGGTATGCCAACAGGTAAAGTTTGCATGGCTGGTGTAATTAATGCAGTTCCACCCGAACCACCTAAACCTAATATAGCTTCAACATCATTTTGGGCATGTAAAAATTGTTTAAATGCATTAGCCATCGCCACAATAGCGTTACCTCTATCGGCATCAAAAACTGCTTTTTCACCTTCAGGGTGATAACTTGCTACCTTACTGGCGCTTATATCTGCAATGTGATTGAAATTGTGAGGCTGCTTAGTAGAGATATCAACTATTTTACTGTCAAGATTTCTTCGATTCAGTAAATGTTTGATAAAAACAACTTCATCTCCTTTTGTGTCTAGTGTCGCGACTAAGTAAATCACTTTATGCGATACCATTCGTTTCTCCTTAACAGATAGAATAGAACTAATGCTCTAATTTAAATTAGAAACTGCTAGATTGTTAATTATATGCTAAAAATGAGATTTAAGTCTCATTATTTTTAAGTTTTTTTTTAAAATTTAGTTAATTTCAAAAAAGTTGTATAATATACAAATATTTAGATAAAATAAAAAATAACACTATAAATATGAATAATTCATCAAGCGTGAAAAAGTATACTGGTGCAAAAAAACGCACTTACGATCAACTAATCAATGTTGCAATCGAGGCTTTAGAACAGGGTAAAGATATATCCATTACTCAATTATCAGATAAATGTGGTATTTCTAGAGCGACAGCCTATCGTTATTTTCCTACCAAAAGTGATTTGATATCAGCTGTGGTTGAACAATCTCTTGGTCCTATATTTCTTTGGACATCCGATAAAGATAAAGTTGAAGATCGAGTGAATGACTTTTTAGTATTTGCATTTCCGCAAATGTTAAAGCATGAAGGAGTACTACGTGCGGCATTAAGACTTTCACTGCAACAATGGGCAATTGAACGCTCCAAAATTACCGAACAATCACAGAAACTCGTTCGTGGTAATCGTAAAGAAATTCTGTCTAAATTGTTACAGCCACTCAAGCAGCAATTACCTGAAGAAATCTATAATAATGTTTTGTACTCAATCTCGATTATATATGGTTCTGAAATTTTTATGGTATTGAAAGATATTTGGAATTTAGAAAACCAACAAGTTATCACGCTTGTCCAATGGATAGCTAAAGCTATCATTAACCAAGCCAAAGAAGATGCACAAATAGAACTTACCGATGAAATAATCAAAATTGTTTAATTACGAATAAAGCATACAACACCATCAACTAGGGTCAATATGTTGTTTTTTTTTATAACTGTTTTAAACTATTACGATATTTTGTTTTAATCGAATAATAAATGGCTGTTTTAACTAATTTACTTAATAGAATTCTTTTTCCGATAATTAAACCAAATTTTCAAAAACTCGAAGAACAGTTATCTAAAAAAACGATTATTATTACTGGAGCAAGCTATGGAATAGGCGAATCACTTTGCAAACTCATCGCTAACATTGATTGCCATCTTATTTTAGTCGCCAGAACTAAAAAGAAATTAGAAGAGATCCAAATATCCTTATCTAGCCAAAAAGCAACCATTCAACTCTATGCAGCTGATCTGCGTGACGTTAATCAATTAGACAATTTTTTAAATTTTATTCAATCCTATCACATTGATATTTTTGTTAATAATGCCGGCATATCGATTTGTCGGTCAATTATGCAATCGCTTGACCGTCGGCATGATTTTGAGAGAACCATCAAATTAAACTATTTGGCGCCGGTGAGCTTATGTTTAGCATTGATACCTAAATTGGCACAATCACATGGACAAATTATAAATGTTTCGGCGATTAATGTATTGTTAGCTCCAACTGTAAATTGGGCGGCTTATCAAGCGTCAAAAACAGCGTTCGATCAGTGGTTACAATGTGCAACACCAGAACTTAGAAATCAATATATCCATGTTTCAACAGCCTATTTACCGTTAGTTAAAACGCGTATGATTTTGCCAACAAAGGCTTATCAAAATTTTCCAGCATTGACACCAGTTCAAGCCGCAACCATCATCTGTCGTTTATTACAAACTAAAAAACGGCAGTATAAACCATGGTGGATAATTATAGGACAAATAGCATCAGTGTTGTTTTATGGAATTTGGCTAAAATTAACTACGTACTCTATCAAACGTAAGAAATGATTAATGTTATTATTGCACTCGTTAAAACGAAATTATTAACCTTTAAAGGAATAAGGTTGCTATTAAAAAGTATACCTGCTGTCGGTATGAATTTAATGGCTTTACTTTATGTTCGTCATAAACTATGTCCGCAGCAGATAGCTATTAACGAAAATGGTAACGAACTTGATTATCAGACGCTCTATAATCAAGTTCAACATCTCGCAAAGCAATTGGCAGCCTACGGCAATATCCAGCCAGGTCAAAAAATAGCCATGATAGCTAATAATCATTCACTTCTGATACAAACGCTTTTTGCGTTGGCAAGATTAGGTGCAGATATCTATCTAATCAACACTGAACTATCGTCCGAGCAGCTTAAAAAAATTAATCATAATATCGATTTTGATTTAATAATTTATGATCCAGAAGTATCAGAAATTGTCTCTTCACTTGAAATCAGCAAAATAGCAACATTACATGATAATCAAGTTTGCATTAGTTCACTTTTAAAGAGTCCATTGCTTAATCAAACAATAAAACTTAGAGTGACGCACTTTTCAAAAATTACCGTCCTAACAAGTGGTACGACACAACACTTTAAGCTAGCCACACGGAAAAGTCATGCGCAAAATTTTATCACTCCTTTTAGTCAGTTATTAATTAAACTCAAACTTAGCCATTACAATAAAGTGTATATAGCAACGCCTATATATCATGGCTTTGGTCTGGCAACGTTATGTATCTCTACGTTATTAGGAGCAACGATATTTATTACCAAGCGTTTTCAAACACCAATTGCCTGTAATATGATTGCTAAATATCAAATTGAAGTTGTTACGCTGGTTCCTTTGATGCTTTCTCGCATGATAAATTATTCTGAACAGCAACTTAGTAGCTTACGTTGTATCATTACTGGCGGTGCGCCAATCAATATAACCCTAGTTAACAAAGTGTTAAATCAATTGGGTAAAGTGTTATTTAATTTATATGGCACATCTGAAGCAGGTGTATGCATGATTGCGACACCTGATGATTTAAGTAAAAATCCCACCACAATCGGCAAACCAATAAAAGGGTTAAGTTCTAAGCTTATTTCAAAAAATAATACTATACATGGACCTAATGAACTTTTTATAAAATGTGCATGGTCAATAGCAGGAAAGGATTGGATAGCCACAGGCGATTTAGCTGAAAAGGATAATCAAGGTTACTATTATTTAAAAGGGCGGGTTGACGATATGATAGTATCAGGCGGCGAAAATGTTTATCCTTTTGAAATCGAAAATCATTTATTAAAACACGAAGAGATTAAAGAAGTAGTGATTATTAGTGTTGATGATGAAGAATTTGGCCAACGATTTATTGCTATTATTGTTTTAACACCAAATTCCATGCAAACAGAATCGACAATTCTAACTTGGTTAAGACCTAAAGTTGCACGTTTTCAAATGCCGAGAAAAATATATATTGTTGACGAATTTCCAATGACAAGTATTGGTAAGGTCGATAGAAAAAAATTAAAACAATTAATCGACCAAATCCGTAGTTAGATCATTAAATGCCTAAACAAAATTCTTAACTATTTTTAGACAAGTTAATAGTATGTTATTAAAACGATAAATAAACCTTTAGTAAACGTTGTAAAAATTGTTTATCAGGTTTTTAAATTAAAGGAACGGTTTTGGTGATTTTATCAAAGTCACTTCGAATTGGGCTGATTGAGTTAACATGATTATCTTTTGTTTGAAATTGTTCTTGTGATGAAAGATTTATTTTCAAAAATTTTCTAAAACCTATGAAAATGTTATGCCATCAATATTAATTTTTATTTGCTAAAATGATCTATATGATTTCATCATGACTTGCAAATCAATGGGCTAGGGTAGCAAGAATGATGAATTTAGGATGAGTTATTAGCTGTTGTTTAAAAATTTTTTATTTTAGTTAATTTTATCGATAATAAATAATAAAAAAAGACACATCCATGTAAGGTAGTGTCTTTATTTAAAGTTAATCAGATAATTAACTTGTTATCATATCTATTTTCTTAATGATATTGGACTGGTGATTTATTTTGTTCGTCGTCAACTAAAACTAAACAAGTATCACTAGTTAATACTGCTTGTTGTAAACGCTGTTTCGCTTGCTCATTAAGTCCATTAAAGCAAGCAACTATATAACTACAAGTTTTATTATATAATGCTTTTTCAATAGTTGAGACTAAATTTTCATTATTTAAATGAGTTAAATGAACGACTTTTTGTTTATCAAGTCCTGCAATATTTATCCATGAACGTTTTAGCATTGGTCGATCTGACAACCACAACTGCCATTTTTTTTCTTTGTTAAATGAACGTAATAAAGGCCGCTGTTGTTGTAACACTTGTTGAAAAGGTGTTTCAAAATTGATAGCCATAAGTTGTGGTGAATAATGTTCAATAAGCATAATAACTCCAATGCTGTTGATTTATACAGTGTATATTAATACAGTGATTTGGAGTTGTAAATACTATTTATAAGCATTTTTATCTTATTTGCGAGATAAACTATCTTTATGAACGAAAATATTGATAGGTCAAAATCCCTAAAAATGTCATTAGAACTGATCCGGCGACATGAATAGCAATAGTTGTTAATCCCCAACCAATACGACCTTCTTGTAGAAAGTTAACAATTTCCGCCGAAAAAGTGGAAAAGGTCGATAATCCACCGCAAAAACCGGTGATCACTAATAATCGCCACTCAGCAGATAAGTTTGAATGATTAAAAAAAGCTATTGCAAAGCCAATAATATAACCTGCAATCAGATTAGATAGTAACGTTCCTAATGGAATCGCAAAGGCAATAATATTTAATTTAAGTGACAGAAACCACCGCAGTAAACCACCGGCAACTGAACCAACCGATATAGCTAAAATAAGTTTTAACATGTTAAATCCTAAAAAATACGGTACATTTTTATTCAATTTATTTTTTATGGTTAATGGCAACGAATGATAACTATAACCGAGACAAAAAGAAAATGCATATCTTTTGTTGCAGCATCATTTTGGATTTAAAAATTCGACAGCTTATATTCGAATTTTACTCTTAATTTTAGAAAAATCATTTAATAAAGAAATTATGAATCTATTACATAAAGTTGTTATGCACATAATTTTTTATATAAACATGTTTGTTAAGTATGGTTATTTTGTTTACTTCTTACCATTTATTATATGAATTATTGCTATTAAGAATCAAACTTATACAATTGATAAAATAATTGACAAAGCTTTGAACTACAATTAAAACCTGATGTAAAAACTAAAATAAGATCGAATGATTAAAGTTAGTTTGATTTTAAAACTTAACAAATTGAGTAAGAAAACAGTAACAGGATGAATTATAATTATGTTACAAAAAACCGATATATCTTTTAACGCGCAATATCAGCAAACTGCTTTAGGGCCAATGATTATTTTAAAATCACCTTATGGTATTTCTTCTCCGGAGGCCATTAGTTATCAAAATAAACCAATCATTTCTTGCAACTACTATAACAATTCTGATGGTTATAGTTATAAAGTGATTTATATAATGCTTGACAGTGATTTACAAAATTATACATTCTATATAGAATCTGATGGTTATTTGCCAACATTTTTTATTAACCCAGCTGGAAAATTGTATACTTCTATTGAGGTTTATCATCCTGATAAATACGGTTTAATCACCATGTTTCCTTGTTTTGAACGCGATAATATTACTTATCCAAAACCTAAAAAAATGCTACCTAGTGATTATATTGGTATTTTCCATAATTTTGCCATGTTTAAGTATGTTGATATTTTTCAACCAAACAGTTGGATAAATTGGTTGCGGTTGAATTTAAAGACGGTGAGTTAAAAAAAACCTATACTTCCAAAATTCCTTTACCAAAATATAATGTATTTAGTATAAATAATGACAATAAACAAATTCATATCATTGCGAAAGATGAAGAAAATTGTTGGCTTCATCGTAAAATCGATGAAAAAGGTAAAGTATTACAATCAAGGAGTATTGATATAACCTGTGATCATTATCCCTCTTGTATTTTAAACTTAAGTTTTGAAAAAGCATCATATGTTGTAAGTTATGACGAAGATGGAATTTTTTATCTAATTACTATTACCTCACAAGGTGAGGCGATACGAGATAAGTTATTTGATATAGATTGTTGTATATATTCAGTATGGGAACCGGTAAAAATTGCCAATGAAATATTTGTGATTTATTTTACCACAGAAAGGGGGAACGGCTGGATAACCTTGCGAAACAATAAAGTGATCGAGGCATTTTTACAACAGCAAGCTAGCAAATTTAATAATTTACTTACTAATGAAAATATAGTATTAGCCAAAGAAGAATTAATTATTTCTGATGTGATTTCCTGCCAAAACAATAGTTATACAATTGTGTTTTATGGTGATCAACAAGATAGTAGTAAACATAATACAACTTTGTTTATTTTAAACAGAACGCTTGTTTGAATCTGTTTTTAAGTTGATATCAGGGTTAGGTAAATTTGCTTAATGATAGATAATTACCTAATGATTAAGTAAAATAGAAGCTTATATTCGTTTAATTTAAGGAATAAAGTATGTTTACAGGTATTGTGCAGGGTGTAGGTAAAATTATTGATATCATCGATCAAGATAAATTACGAACTTATCAAGTCAAACTGCCACATCACTTAATCAATAATATTGAAATTGGTGCATCAATAGCGAATGATGGCTGTTGCTTAACCGTAACAGGGATTGAAAATGATTGTGTAACTTTTGATATTATGCAAGAAACATTAGCTTTAACAACTCTCGGCAGTAAAAAGTTAAATGATTTGGTAAATATTGAACGAAGTGCTAAATACGGTGATGAAATTGGTGGTCATGTAATGTCTGGTCATGTCTCTTGCCGAGCCACCATTATTGACATTCAGAAAACAGCAACCAACTGTCAAATGACGTTAGCTATGCCAGAAAAATTTATGAAGTATGTTTTATTCAAAGGTTTTATTGGTATAGATGGCGCAAGTTTAACCGTGGGAGAAGTCAAAGATAATCAATTTAACATTCATCTAATTCCAGAAACATTAGCGATTACCACTTTAGATTGTAAAAAGATTGGTGATGAGGTAAATATTGAAATTGATTCACAAACTCAAGCTATTGTTGATACGGTTGAAAGGGTATTAGCAGCGAAAAAGTAAAGTTAATCAATGACAAATGTTTAACAGTTAAATAAAAAAATATCATAAAAAAGCTATAATTGTTAAATTTATTCTTTTTACTATCTTTATTATCGAACCGGCAATGATTAACCATCTTTACCTTGAATTAAAATCTACATGAGAAATCAGTGATAATACTGTTCCAATATTATTTTTTCTCTATGCTGTGTTCGATAGGATGAGTCTATTTATTCTTATTAATTTCATTTCGCTATTATAACTATTCCCAAAAATAGTACATAAAAATTCCGAGTAAAATACTCCAAAAAAATCTAAACAAGCAAAATTCTGTTAATTCTTGCTTGATTCTGTTTAAATGACAAATTTTTAATGCTATTTTATTTATTAACAATATCAGTAAGTTATTCATTGTACTGATGAACAATTAAAAGAGAGTATTAAATATTTCACTTATGCTTTAGAAGGTGGTTACCACTGCTATGAGGATTTAATAGCACGAATGCTGTTTCAACAGGGCGATCATTATAAAAATAATGATTTTAAAAAAATTAATAAATTAACCGAATATCGTAAATCATTAACACCAGAAGATTTAAAAATAGCAATTGATTATACCGAAATAATGGCTGAGCATAGTTAAGGATGACAGAAGCCAATTTATATGGTTTAGGGCGTGAGCTAGAACTCATAAAAGCCTATGCATGGACACTATTAAGTGATTATGCAAAACAAAAAATCATTGAGATCGATAATAATTTAACATGGGATTATTATCAGCTTCCTCCAGTTTGGCAATATAATAAGGAAATTCAAACTCGTTGAAAACAAATTCTCCCCCCAGTACATAAACAGGCTGCCCAAAATGAGTTAGCTGAGTTAAAAACCAAAATTATTGATTGGAATTATAATCGTTGGCAAGAGCAAATTGATGATTTTCATCCTAAACCTTAATCTTTTGAACTATGCCAGCTAATAAACTTAAAGCTAGCAAATTATAGCCTGTTATTAGAAATGAAAGCTAATTACGATTCATTAATGTTTAGTAAAACACAAATTGACTCTTTAGGAATCCCTAAATTAAAAACAATAGGGGAAAAAAATTGGATACATTACTAAAACAAGCTGAGTGACATAATACTGTGTGTTCGGCGCATCTTCCTGCGCGATGTTGTTGGATATTTATGATACCATTGTTATATGATGCATTTACAGCTAGATTAACATTTAAAATGTTACCTACTATAACTACAGTGTATGTACCAACTACTTTACTTAAATAATGAATAAGGAATTAATTATGCCAATACAAATGCGATTAGATCTTATTGATTACACTATTGAAGTTTTTTTCCCCAACGTATTGGAAAATAATATTTTAAAGATACGAAATCAGTTGGATGAAGCATTTAAAATTTATCAAAATAACTTTAATTCGGATGCTAACTGGTATCATTTTCGTAATTCAATCAAAGCTGATCCTAAATTATTGGCCTACAATAAAGAGGGTTTGACTGAGTTAGTTTTGAAAAGCTAACATCTGGATTTAAAAGAGTTGGAAATGATGGGGATCTGATACTCTCTTTTATAGATATTGATAAAGATCCAGCGATCGAAGGACAACTATTATTTTACATGGCCTCAAGATATTTAAATAGCCCATTTCTCACATCTCAAATTAAATTTTTATTTACCCACAAAAAAGCAGGAATTTATAATAAAATTATTCAATTTGTTACAGAATTAGCAAAAGTATTTAGTGATTGCTATATTGAAATTAATCTGAAAGATACTTTCCCCAAACAAAATGCACTATTTCCTAAACGTATTGGCACATCAATGATTGTTTATATTCCTAGCCCATTAAATGCTGATGATTATCCTGAAGCTCATAGAATTATCCCAATTAATCGGGATGATAAACAAGTGGGGACGGTTATTATTTCACTCGATCACATCCCGAATCGCGACAATGTAGAGGATATTGAAATTATAAATCGTTTAGATGTTCGTTTACGCGAGGCAGATCTATTGCCAATAAGAAAATAGCATGGCGATATCTAAAAAGCAAATAAAGCGAAATAGTGAAAATCCTAAAATTTTTTATTGATTTAAATTAAAAATCTATATGATGATAATGCTAGATTAAAAACTGTCAGTTGTAAAATATTGCTATATAAAAAGAGAAGATTAAAAACTATTATGGTGGAGTGATGTTGTTAAAAGCCAAGCCAAACTAAATCCAGATGGCAAAGTATGGTCTATCCATCCGCTGGCAATGTTAGAGATTGTTATATCTAATGATTTGATTGATTTGGAAAATTTTATTGCTATGTATAAATGAGAGCATCATAAACTTATAAAAGCTTCCAAAGATGCTAGCACTGAAAAGATATAATAGAAGAGCCTAAATATGATCAAGAATCAATAGAAATATTGCGAGGAATACTTAAACAAGTAAATCTATTATTTCGAAAAAACGCACAATATCCCCCTAATCTTTATTATCTATCTTATATGTTAGCAACCGGTATTGGGCAACTACATATGGTAAGGAGTTTGATTCATCTGTAGAGCGTGGTAATAAATCCTATTTTAATCAATATGATCCTGTTTAAGCGAGTACAGAAGAACAAAAAGTGGCAAAGAATATTGTTAATACAGTAGAGGGCGATGGTTTAAAATATCGTGGTAGTTGTTTAGTGTATTTGACTTGAAAAAAATCACAAAAAAGCGAGTGAATATTTAAATGTTGATTTTATCAATCAACCAAAAAGAGCAGCAGAGCTTGATTATGCTCTACCAATTTTGATTTGGGGTTCAATAAATAACATTTTTTCTAAAAAGAAATTATTAAAGTACATTAATGAAGAAAAGATTGATTATAAACTCGCTAGATATGTAATAAATACTCAAGTTTATGCTGATGTGATAGCTCAAACTACTAGATGTTTTGAAGCAATACTTAGGCAAACATCAAATTTGATTGAAGTGTTTTAATATGAAAAAAATTCTTTTATTAATGTTATTGATAACAATAGGCAATGTTTGTCACGCTGAAAGTCTTGTACCAATATAACCTTTATAAGAGTGATTACTATTACAGAATATCTCAATTAATCATTTAATTATCAGGGATAATAAGTATCAGGAGAATCTTTTAAAGGTTTGGTTAAATATATTAAAGAAAGTGACTTGGTAAAACCCAATCTATCAACGAAGTTATTGTTATTGGCAAACGATTATTATTAATAGACATCATGAATCTACTAAGACAAATTTAGTTAGGATATAAAAGATGCCTGTAATTTTGATCAAGCCACAAATCGAGAAGACGTAGCTCAACTTTTTATTTGAATTATAAAAACTAAAATAGGTAATAAAAATGTATGAAAAAATACTTGAATATGTTGAGTTACAGAAAAAGATAACAACTGAATTTAAAAGATTAAATGCAAATTGTTTAGATTTCAGCTATTTATTAGATTTTCCAAAAAAAGGAAAATTTTGTTTAAATAGTGAAGAATGGAGTTTTGTTAAACATGGTTCAGGTTTTAGGTTTATACGCATAGCTCCTTTACCTCGTATAATTATCCATCCTCATTTTTTTCCTTTTGCCTACAAAATAGTTGATGCTTGGCGATTACTACAATTCTGGCAATCGCAGACAGGAGATATCTATGATGAACATGTGATAAGAGATCAATTAGAAACACTATTTTTAGATAAAATGTTAGAAAAAATAAATCTTAATCAATATCAGATCAAAAATTAATATTGTATTAGTTTTGAATCTTTTCTCGATGACGTAACGTGAATGAGTATAATTGTTGTAACAAATAGCGAATCAAAATTAGAGGCTAATGTTTAAAATTATGCAAATACCAACTTGAAACAAGTTGATGG
This sequence comes from Gilliamella apicola, assembly GCF_003202915.1. Lineage (GTDB taxonomy): Bacteria > Pseudomonadota > Gammaproteobacteria > Enterobacterales > Orbaceae > Gilliamella > Gilliamella apicola_Q. The sequence continues at coordinate 302,378 of NZ_QGLP01000005.1, read as the reverse complement.
TAGAACACACCAAATAGTGAAGTTATAGCTTAGTAAAATCCGATAATAGGATGATAGATCATTTATAAAACCCAATTAACTTATAGGGATATAAAAATGCGAAAAGTATATTATTTGTACCATGTTCGTTATGAAGATACTGACGATGAAGATGTTAAAATAATTGGTATTTATAGTTCACGTAAACAGGCTAAATTAGCTATAGAACAAATGAAAAAAAAACGGGATTTATTGATTATCCAAATGACTTTTACATTGATGAGTATATCATCGATAAAGATTATTGGACTGATGGTTTTAGTGATTAAGATTATATTGAATGTAACTTGGTTGTTTAATTTTTTCTAATTGTGTTATTTATTAATATAAGGATATAAAAATGAAGAAAATATATTATTTATACCATGTTCGTTATGAAGATACTGACGATGAAGATGTTAAGGTTATTGGTATTTACAGTTCACGTAAACAGGTTAAATTAGCTATAGAACGAATGAAAAAAAAACGGGATTTATCGATTTTCCCGACGATTTTCAGATTATTCAAGATGTTATTAATCGAGAAGGATGGTTAGAGGGGTTTGTGACTTGTTAATATCTAATAGATTAAATACTTTAGATAGCCATGGAGATGAAAATGCAAAAAGTCTATTATTTACATCATACAAGAGATAAAGGTACAGAAGATGAAGATGATAAAAAAATTGGTACCTTTGGTAGTTATCAATTAGCTGAAGAAGTCATAAACAGAATAAAAGATAAACCGGGATTTATTGATTATCCAAATGACTTTTACATTGATGAGTATATCATCGATAAAGATTATTGGACCTATGGCTTTAGTTATGAAAAGGATTTGAAATGATATGTACTAACTTATTAGTTATGGGAATGAAGCAGTTGGTTAAGATTGGCTTTTATACTTTGGATCTGTTTGTATTTTAGGGTTGTAACCAGTGGTACCTAATCGTTTAATAGACTTCCGTGCCTGAGATTAGCCGGTACCTGATTTACGTTTCGACTGTGATTTAGCCTATTCAAATTAACGTTTTTATCCATTTTCACCTTAATGAAAAACGGTTTACTAATAATCAATTATCAATAACCCGATATAGACCCCTCAATTTTTTTATAAAACTAAGCCTCTAAATCAAATCAAAGTATCAATTATTTATAAACGCTTGCAACTAATCAGAAAATTTCATCGTTAAAGACAGATATGATATCACTGTCGGTAATATCACTAACAGCAAAGAGGCGGTGACTGTTTTGAAAATTGAAGAACCGACATCAGCAAACATCGGCCTGATACCGATACTATTTTTTATATTTTGAATTATAACTCTTAAATATATGCAGAAAATAATCATTTTTCTTCCCTGATATGGTTATCTTTTAAAAAGTAATATTTTATTAAAGTGACTAAAAACATTTTTCAATTTTAATAGGTATAATTGAGATGATTTGGTTAAGGAACGTTTATTTCCTCATATAATTCAAAAATGTTAATACAAATTTTCACTAAAAAACTATACACCGAAGTTGATAAATTCAATGTTAGTGTATTCAAGTTTGATTTAGTTTTAGTCGTTATAAAACAGTACCTTATATTTATTAGACGTTTTTTATCAATATAATAAAAATATTCATAAGTAGAATCCATATTAGCCGGGTAGTTTAGGATTGCTATTTGACAAAATTCTGACTGCAAAATTACTCAAAGTGAATTGGTTAGCCTTAGCTAATGCACTGGATAAATTAATACTTTTCTCATGTTTTTTCTACCATTGGTTGTTTAGTTTAAAAACCTATCACTATGTTTTGTTTGATTTCTACCAAGAAAAGGTCACATTTTTTTCCAGATTAATCTGGAAAAAAATGTAATCGTCTTATTTATTTAACTATTTATACTTTTAATCATTAAGTTATGAATTTATTGCAACAACAGATCTACAAGGAGTTGAGTAATGGAAAGACAGATCAAATTACTTAAACTGCTTTTTAGCCAATCGGAATTTAAACCAGCTGTTTTTTTTAGTTCAAAATTATCAATTTCAACTAAAACTGTCTATGACGATATTGCAAAATTAAATGAGCAGCTAACTACTGTCCCGAATACGGATATTCAAATTGAAAAGTTACCTCGTAAAGGAGTGATGCTAATAGGTGAAAAAAACGATATTGCACCGATTATTAGCTATTTAGAACAGCAAAATAGTCATAGTTATTTCAATAAAAAATCACGACGGTTAAGTCCTGAATACCGTCGCTTAGATATCATCAAACGCTGTTTGCTTAAAAGCGAAACATTATCACTTGAACAGTTATCCGATGACTATTTAGTCAGTAAAACATCGTTACACAAAGATATCGAATTTATTAATCGTACTTTTGAACAAGAAAATATCCTGTTAAATGTTACTCATAAGGGAATTTATATTGACGGTAATGAAAACCAAATTCAACGCGCGATTAAACACTTTTTATCTTTGTATATTCACAAACAAGATGATCATTATTTAAAGCAATTAATGAAATCTTTTATTGGCGATGACTCATATGAACAAATAACCCAATTATTATTAGACCGATTTGAATCGGTAGTTGCTCAATCTTCTGAACATTATTTATCTTCTTTACTGATTTCTATTGCCATACAACTTAAAAGATTGCGTTTAGGCTTTTCAATTCCTGAAGAAGATGATTTTTTATTTAATCATATCCGATATATGCAATCCTATTTGATTGCCTCGGAATTAGCTAAAACATTAGAAGCCAATTTTCAAGTCGAGTTTTCGACCAACGATATTAAATATCTGAGCAAATTATTTTTTGCTCATCGAATTATTGATGAAAACGCCATTGTTGATGATAGTTTTTATGAGGAAATTATTCGTAGGATCATCAAAAAAATAGGTGATATTGAGAGTGTCGATTTGTCGGCTGATAGCAAGTTGTTTCACTCATTATTGTCACACTTTCCTGCAATGATAACTCGGTTACAAAAACAGATTCGTATCATTAATCCACTCTTGGATGAAATAAAACAAGAATATTCAAAGTTATTTAGTGTGTTATGGTATGCACTTTCAGACTTAGAACGTAAATTTGATATTCATTTAAATGATCATGAAATCTCATTTTTATTGATTCATTTCCAAATAGCCTTAGATAAAGCCGCTAACGCCAATAACATTGTTATTATTTGCCAATATGGATGTTCATCATCAAATTTAGTCTTAAATAAAGTCCGCAAACTTTTACCATCCAAAGACAATATCGAGGTATATTCTCTTGCAAAATTAAATCCGACAATGCTAAATAATGTTGATTTGATTATCACTACCCTAAATATTAACAATATCAACAAACCGATTGTCAAAATATCGTCACTATTAAATAAACAAGATTATCAAAATATTATTCAAGCTTATGCAAACTATGTACTAAATAAACAATCCGACTTTTCGGATAAGGGTAATTATTACCCATCAACTGCCAAATTTGTTAATGCCGATCTCATTAAATTAAATGTTGATATTCAGCATAAAAGTGATTGCCTTAATTTGCTGATAAGTAAGTTAGAAGATAAAGGTCTAGTCACTAAAAACTACCGTGACTCAGTTTTATATCGAGAAGAAATCGGCGATACTTCAATCGAAAACGGTATAGCTCTACCGCATGGCTCACCAATGTTTGTCATTAAATCGAGTATTTCAATTATGACTTTAAAACGACCAATAAAATGGGGCATGATTGATGTCAGCATTATTATTATGGTTAGCCTTTCCGAAAACAATATCAATAGCATTAATGACGTTTTTACCGAAATTTATGAAATTGTTTCGAATAAACAAGCAATTTCATCTTTAAAAAATCTTACCAATTTCAAACAACTTAAACAATTTTTGGATAATCAAAGAGGAATCAAGAATGTACTTTGATCAACATTTATGTCTATTTAACATTGAGGCAAAAACCAAAGAAGAGATCTTAACCACAATGGCACAAATGTTATTGTCACATGGCATTGTTAAACAAGATTATTTAACCGGGATTTTAACAAGGGAACAACAATATCCAACCGGTTTATTAATTAATTCAAATGGTTTTGCAATTCCACACACCGATTCCACCAAAGTTAATCAATCACAAATTTGCTTTGCCTCGTTAAAGAATCCCGTCATTTTTTCAGGTATGACTGATGATAAAGAACAGATACCGGTCAAATTCATTTTCATGTTAGCAATGAAAGAGCCTCATGAACAAGTTGAGAATTTACAAAATTTAATCGGCTTATTTCAAAATGAGGAGCAAATAAAATTATTAGAACAGTGTCAATCAATTAACCAATTTATCTCTATTTTAAATAGCGCAGGCGTTAAATAGGCTAGATTATTTTTATCAAGGAGTTACAAATGGATAGTGTCATTAATATTTTTCAATGGCTAATAAATTTAGGTGGTGTAGTGTTTTTACCTATCATCATTTTTATTATCGCTCTGTTTTTTCGAGTTAGCGTTTCCAAAGCGATGATGTCAGGTATTACCGTCGGTATCGGTATTGTCGGTCTCGGTTTAGTTATTGGTTTATTATCTGATACGTTAGGTATTGCCATCCAAAAAATGGGTGAACAATACGGAACGTCATTAAGTATCATGGATATTGGTTGTGGAGTCGGAGGACCATTAGCATTCTCTACCACCTTAGGTTTATTACTGATTCCTGTTTCATTAATTATCAACTTTTTATTTATCTCACTTGGTTTGACTCGAACCTTAAATGTCGATATCTGGAACTTCTGGTTTGCTATCTTCCTTGGTTTAGTGGCATATTCAGTAACAGGTGAATATTGGGTTGGTATTATCGGTTGTATCACTGCGGTAATGTTGCAGTGGTTTTTAGCCGATCTATTACAAAAACCAATTAGTTCATTCTTTGGATATCCGGGGATTGCCGTTACTCACCTTATGGCGTTATCAGGAGCAATTGTCGCCATACCGTTAAATTGGCTATTTGATCGCATTCCAGGTTTAAATAAATTAAATGCCGATTCAGAAACCTTAACCAAACGATTTGGGATTTTTGGTGATACCGTGGTAATTGGTTTAATCATCGGTATTGTCGTTGGTATCTTAGCCAATTACGATGTTCCACAAATTGGTAAATTAGCGATTTCAACTGCGGCAATCATGAAAATCATGCCGAAAATGGTCGCAATGTTCATGGAAGGTTTACTGCCAGTTGCTGATGCTGCACGTGAATTTACCAGTAAAAAACTCAATGGTAAACAAGTTAACATCGGTATGGATGCAGCGTTAACCGTTGGTCATCCTGCGGTAATGGCAACAGCGCTTATTATGGTGCCGGTATCACTATTATTAGCCTTAGTTTTACCGGGTAACAAAGTGCTACCTTTTGGTGATTTAGCATTTTATGCCTTTGGCATCTGTTTAATGGTACCGTTTTTCAAAGGGAATATTATCCGTTCAATTTTAGGTGGCACCATCTATTTGGTCGTCTGCTTATATATGGCAACGTGGCTTGCTCCAGTTATTACTGATGTATTCCATTTGGCTAATTACGATGTGGGTACTGCTGGAATTGTTACCGTAATCCTATGTGGATTATGGCCGGTAACCTTATTTGTACTGTTATTAACTCACCTTGGTTTTATTGGTTTAATTGGTTTGGCGCTAGTTATTCTTTGCTTGCTTATCTATATCAACAAAATCAAAAAAATTGAAATGTATTAAAAGGAAATAATCATATGAAAAATTTACTTATCATGTGTGGCGCAGGGCATGCAACTTCAACTATCGCAGTAAGCAAAGTGAATAAATGGCTTAGTGATGAAAAATTAACAGATCAGGTAAAAATTTATCAATCTAAGATTGCTGATGAGCTTAACAAAATCGACTCTTATGACGTGGTGGTTAGTACCACTATTGTACCAGACTCAATTAAAGCTAAAGTGATCAATGGATTACCATTACTTACTGGTTTGGGTTTAAATGAATTTTTTGCTGAATTGAAAAAACGTTTAGCCCTCTAGTTAAAAAACATCATTAATTATTTATAAAATTGCCTCATTTACCTTAATGTATTTAACTATAGCGTAAATGAGGTAGTAACAAGGAATAAAGCGATATGAACATTATGCATCATGCTATCGAAATTAATACTGTGGCTGGCAGGCACTCTTATCATGACATTACCGACCAATTAAGACAATTTGTTAAACAGTCTAATATTCAGAATGGTCAATTAACTATCGCGACTACTCATACTACTTGCTCGCTATTTTTTGAAGAATGTATGCACGATACCAATTTTTTTGGTGATGAATTTCTACAAGTGGATATCAACAACACATTAGAAAAAATTGTTCCACGCATGACTAGCGAAAATCAGTACTACTCTCCCGGTCCAAAACATGTGGAATTTGGTTTAAGTCTTAGTGACCCTAATTATCCCGCAGAAAAGTGGGTCATGTTAAATACTGATGCTCATATCAAATCATCACTGTTTGGCCATTTTTCAATCGTACTAATCATCAAAGATGGTCAGCCATTGTTAGGGCAGTTAGGACGAATTTATTTTGTCGATTGGGATGCACTACGTGAAAGAAAACGTAATGTTAATTTTATGCTGATGGGTTGTTAAACAAGGGGATAATTATGATACTCTCTCCATCGCTATTCAATTCTGATCTTTATCAGATCAAAGAAACTTTAGAAAAGCTGCAAACGTCAGGTATTCGTCAACTACATATTGATGTAATGGATAATCATTATGTACCCAATCTAGGCTTTAATGCTAGCTTTGTTAAAAACCTGAAAGCGCATACTGATTTTATTTTAGATTGTCATCTAATGGTTGAAAAACCTGAGTTAGCCGTAGCTGATTTTATCGATGCTAAAGCTGATATTATTACCTTTCATTATGAAGCAACAGATCATCATTCCTATATTATTAATAAAATCAAAAATAGTAATATTAAAGTCGGTATAGCCGTCAACCCGTGTACACCAGTTGAAAACCTAAAACTGCTATTACCTCTGGTGGATCTAGTTTTAGTTATGACCGTCAATCCAGGCCGAAAAAATGAAAGTTTTTTACCTTTTACCCTACAAAAGATAGAACAATTAAAAAGTGAAAAACAAACCGGTAATTATCATTATGATATTCAAGTTGATGGCAATATTACTGATCAAAACATATCTTTATGTGTTACAGCTGGCGCCAACAGTATCGTATCGGGTGGCTTTATCTTTAACAACAATGCGCTTGAAAGCAATATCCAAAGTCTAAAAGCAGCAATCAAATAGGAACATCATAATGGATACTAAAGAGGTTTTATCAAAAATATTGACTGAAATATCAGCACAAGTAAGCTCTATCAATGAGGAACAAATCAACCAATTTAAAAAAGCCATTATGACTGCAAAACATATTTTTTTAGCAGGAACAGGGCGCTCAGGGTTGATGATTAGTGCATTTGCTAATCGATTAATGCATTTGGGGTTGAATGTTAGCTTGATAACTGAAATTAGTAAGCCGAAAGCAAATTTAGGTGATTTATTAATTTTAGGATCGAATTCAGGTGAAACTCAAAGCTTAATTGCTTATGCTCATCAAGCAAAAACGCAAGGCGTGAAAATAATATTATTTACCACCAGTAGCAACTCTAGCTTAGCCAAATTAGCTGATAATATTGTGGTTATTCCGATAAAAGTGTTTGAACTAAATCAACCCATGGGCAGTACTTTTGAACAACTATCATTACTAACTTATGACAGTATTATTTACAGCCTAATGACCGAATTGCAACAGACGCCTGAATTAATGAAAAGTCGTCACGCGAATATTGAATAGAGTGCAAACTAAACTAACAATCGTGAGATAAAATTCAACTTATTACAGTAATTCCAATGCTAGATCGGGCCGATGAACATTATGTTATTAAATGTGGGTGAAAAAATTTTGATCAAAGCCCTTTTTTGAATCAAAAATTGAGGAAAGGGGTTTTTTAGGTTATAAAATTCTTAATTCTATAAAAAAACACCGTTAATTTATCTTATCGATTTTATTAACGGTGCTGATTTATTTACCTATAGCTATAAATTTAAACTGTCGACTATGTTTAATTAATTGTTTTTAAATAGTGAGCAATTAGTGCAATATCATTTGGAGTAGTTTGACAGCAGCCACCAATTAATTTTGCTCCTAACTTGATCCAAACGGGCAATTGATTATCAAAGGTACAATTATGTTGATGATCTTGGTGCCATTGTTTGGTGGTTGGATCATACAGTTCGCCCGAATTAGGGTAAACAATTAATGGTTTAGAGGTTAACTTCTGTAGTTCGGTTAAAGCGAGGGTGACTTTTTCTAAGGCTATGCAATTAACGCCGATGCTAACAACTTGATCAATCTGATTCAAATAATCAATTACCTCAAAAAGTGGTGTGCCATCGCTAAGGTGATTAGCATCTTTTAGAGTGAACGAAAACCAAGCTGTCATTGTTGGAAATAGTTTTAACAATTTAGTTAATGCTTTTATTTCAGCAAAGTTGGGTAGAGTTTCACAAGCTAGGATATCAACTTTTGCATCTATAAGTGCTTGTAGGCGAATTTGATGAAACTCGATAAATTCATCTTCACTCAATTGATAGTTGCCGGTGTATTCAGAGCCATTCGCCAAATAAGCACCATATGGGCCAACTGAGCCGGCAATAAATAGTGGTTTATTACTGTCGATTTGTTCTAAATAGTCTTGTTTAGCTTGCCGGGCGAGCTCGACACTTTTTTTTATGAGTTTTATGGACTCGTCCTGTGCGATACCTTTTTGTGCAAAACCTAATGGTGTAGCTTGATAGCTGGCAGTGATAGCGCAATCGGCGCCAGCATTAAAATAATCATAATGAACCTGACGGATCAGTTCGGGTTGTTCTATTAATACTTTGGCTGACCATAAGTTGTCATTTAGATCACAACCACGACGCTGTAGTTCACTAGCCAGAGCGCCGTCGATGATTATATAATTGTTTTGGTTTAATAATTGAGTTATTGGGTTAGGCATCAGCTATTTTCTCTTTGTTGATAGGCTCGGGTTGCATAATAGGCGATATAGCAGATCACCACAAATGGAATCCCGCAATAAAGGGCAATGCGTTGTTCTGGATCGAATGCTAAACCAATACAAGCTACTAGGCAAAGTATGAAACCTAAAATGGGTACTAATGGGTAAAATGGTGCTTTATATTTAAGCTCTTTTATCTCAGATGGTGATAGTTGTTTTCTGAAAAAGTAATGAGAAGCACAGATGCTTAACCAAACCGCAACTACCGCAAAGCCGGAAATCGCCGTTAAGCCAACAAACACCGTATCAGGTGCTTTGACACTGGAGATCAGTGCTAATAATCCACCAAACATACTAACGGCAATAGCATTAACTGGAATGCCTTTTTTATTTAATTTGCTGAAATATTTAGGTAAAGTACCTTGATTGGATAGTGACCATAACATCCGGCCGGAGGCGTATAATCCTGAGTTAGCGGCAGATAAGATGGCGGTTAAAATAACAAAATTCATAATATCCGCTGCATAAGGAATACCAATACTTTCAAACACTTCGACAAATGGACTTTTGATAACGCCAGCTTGTTCCATCGGTAGTAGGGCTGCCAATACAAAAATAGTACCAACAAAAAAGATAATTAATCTTAAAATAGTGGTTTTAATCGCTAATGGAATGGTTTTTTCCGGATGATGCGTTTCACCAGCGGCTATACCGATTAGTTCAGTGCCCGAAAAAGCAAAGTTAACCGATACCATAGTCATTACAATTGGCGTAATACCATTCGGCAACCAACCATGTTCGGTAATATTGTGAAGAAACGGTGCTGGCATTGCGTTTTTCATCGGAATAATACCAAAAATTGCAGCACTACCTGCAATAATAAACACGAGTATAGTAATGACTTTGATGATCGAAAACCAAAACTCACTTTCAGCAAAAAATTGCGCGGTAATGATATTTAATAAGAAAATCACTATGCAAAAGACTAAGCACCAATGCCAGACTGAAACTTGTGGGAACCAGTATTGCATACACAGTCCGGCAGCGGTAAAACTTGATCCTAATGCTACAGTCCAAGTTAACCAATATAGCCAAGCAACAGTATAGCCAGTAGCTGGGTTAATAAATCGTGACGCATAGGTATGGAAAGCGCCCGTTTCAGGCATAGCCACCGCCAGTTCACCCAGACATAACATAACTAGATAAACAACTAATGCGCCAATTAAATAGGCAATAATAGCACCTATTGCACCTGCGGTAGCAATAATATAACCAGTGTTAAAAAAGAGACCAGTACCAATTACGCCACCTAAAGATAGCATAACTAAATGCCGCGTTTTCATGGAACGTTTGAATTGATTTTCATTACTGACAGAAGAATGTTTATTCATAAAGGTATATTTCTAATTAAAGTAAAAGAATCAAAAATTCTATATAGATAGAATAATTATTAAAATAGCTTTATTTCGGTGATACTAGTTATTTATGTTGTTAGCACGACATTTTTTAAATGGATTAGTTAATGTGCTCTAACAATCATAATTGTAATAGGTGCAACATTGTAATAGATACTACATGGATAAGCGATCTTTTTGTTATTAATTCCCCATTTCTGAGAAATTAAATTGTTCAATCGATTAACACAATTAAATTTATTTGATTTTTTGCTATTAATTGTTGTTTTTCGCTAGTTTAAGGTATGAGTCTAACTCGAGTTGTTGTATCATTTATCTATAAGTAAGTTATAATTTTTTAAGACCAATTTAGTAAATTGGTAAGTAATATAGCTGAAATGAATCTAAACATTGAAAGATAGTATGTTTTTTATCATTCTTATTCAATAAGATACCTTATTTTAAGATGAGTTATTAACAAAAAATTAATGTTTATTTAACGAGGAAATAAGTTGTTGCAAATTCGTATCCCACCAGACGATTGGTGGGATAATTTTAAGATGAATAAATTAATTTGCTAAATTCTTCAGAAGCTCATCCGAGCTCATCTTTTTGTCATTTATGGTAAATTTTCGACTCATTTTTGAATATTTTATTTTAGTGAATAGCCCTTCAACATCACCTTTTTTAAATATAAATAAAGGTGATTTATATAGTGCTATTTCAATGATATCCTGAGCATTTTGAACTGCTGTTTTAAATTCTTCATCCGTGATGTTTTCATTTTCTGGATTTACAATTTGAGCAATAAATCGACCTAAAACCTTGTAAGGTACTTCAAGGTTAAAATCAAATTGATTGAGTTTACTAAGATTGCTTCCCATGGTTAAGGCGGTTATTTGATCAAAATTTGAAACATCTATTTGTGCTCTGAAATTAATATCCCCCTCAGTATTGTGCCAATGTACCTTTCTAAAATTTATTTTGGTTTTTGGTGATGTATTATTATCAATTTTAGTTAATAAAGGTTGTAATTTGGAAAAGTGTTGTAAAAAAGATTTATCTATTCCCTTAAAATTAATATTTATAGCACCATTACCCATTTCCTGTTTGCCGTAATTAAATGCATCAACATTTAAATTAACTATACCATCTAGTCCCTTGCTATTTGCTTTAAGTTTATAGTGCCAATTTAAATTTTTGATAGTAATTTCCGGCGTATCGATATTATTTTTGAAATTTAGATTAAAATCATCAAAACTGGTTTGTGTATCCACATATGCTTTTGAGTAATCAATATCATTCACCGATTTTAAATTAGTGACCATTAAGTAGTCGCCATCGTTTCTTTGATAATCAATTTTGCTTGCTTTAATCGACATTGAAGGATTATCAAATTTGATATTTCCTGATAAACGATAATCAATTGCACCAAGATCAAGTTTACCTTGAAGAAGTTTATAAGCTTTGTCAGTTTCACGTAATAGAACTGGTTGAGTTGCTAAGTTAAAGTCTAGGTAATCAAAATAAGATAAACCAACATAGCCTTTAATGAATGGTTGATTACCTACACGCTGCCATAAATCCGGATTAAATTGTTCACTATTTTGAAATTCAACCCATGCTTGTTGTGGGGTTAATTTACCATGTATTAATGCAGCTAGTGGGAATGGACCATGGTGAATGATAATATCGTCATCATATATTATAGTTGGTTCAGACTCTTCCTCATCGCTGACTGAGATTTTTATATGTGTTTTTGTTGAGAAAATCCCTTTTTTGTCATTATCATGCGTGATTTGTAATTCAAATAGGTCTTGTACACTGTTCATTTGTTGGCATATATTTTTTACGTTGTTATCAAGCTCCTTTTCAATTACATTTCCGGTGTGCCATGCAATACCAACATAACTTAAACCTAATATTGCCACAACACCCACTGCTAATTTCGATTTCTTCATTTTCTTCTCTTAATTTCCGTTTCTTTCTATAACTTGCGATTTATATCAATTAAGTTATCGCTTAGCCAATTTATACTTCGGTTTTATTCCAACAGCTCCAAAACATCATTTTTGTTATAAATTTGTCCGTTTATGTTGGCTTCGTTACTATCTTTAAATATATCAATATCCATAAATAAACCTTGTTCTTCACCTTTACTTAACTTGAATAATGGTGAATCACCGAACAGATGTTGTAACATTTCTTGGGTTTCTTCTTCCCATAACTCAACTTGCTCATCAGTGACATCATGATGGTCAGGATCCCAAGATTGCGCCAATATCCGGACAAGCACGTTTAACGGTGCATTAACATGTAATGTTAAATTATGAATGCTATCAAGAGGGTTGTTTGCTTCAGAAATTTGATCAAGATTAGTAATATCTAGTGATCCTTTAATATTGATATCACCATTCAAATTGTGCCAGTTGAAGTTTTTTAGCGTAACTTTGCTTTCGATAGGTTGATTATAATGAGTTTCTACATCGACAAATTCATCGCCAAATATTGCTTTGTCTAAATCTTGATAATCCATATCTATCATGGCGTTCCCTAAGTTTTGTTTTCCATGAAAGATTGAATTTACACTACTGGTAAACGAGCCACTAAGAACTCGTGCATCACTTAAATTAACTTTTTGATTGATTGAAAGACCTTTTAATTGGATAGCTGGTTGACTATAACTTGATTGTGGAATTAAGGTAAAATTACCCAAACTAATTTGCGTATCAACATCCTGATTGACTGGATCAATCGTAACTTTACTGATTAAATTATCAAGTATAAAAGTGTCGAGATCATATTCATCAAAATCATATATATTATTAAAAAATTTATTTTTTTGATTGGTTTGTAATTTATCAAAAGTTAAAGCCAAATTAACGTGGTTTGATTGCTTTTCGCTAGGAAGGGTGAAATGAAGATTATTTAATGTCAAATATTCGCTATCAAATTGGTGATGGTATTTATCTAAATCCAATTTTATTGATGGCGTTGATTGATCGCTTTTGCTCGTGAATGTTAAAGTCGAAGCTCCTAATTCTGCTTCTAGATCAGATAGAAAATGTGTTTCTCTGTTTTGTTTAACTTTAAATCCGTTAGTTAACCATTTAAGTGTTACATCACCATTATAACTTATACTCATATTACCCGTTATTAATGGTCGAGCACCAATAACCTCAACCAAGTCAAATTTAGGGTCGGCAATTGGATATTCAATCCAAGCCATTTGTGGTGAAAAAATACCTTGTTTTAAGGCTGCTATTGGAAATGGTCCGTGATAGATAGTGAAATCAGTGTCAATCAAGGGGAGCTTATCATTGATCATTTCGTCCTTAGGCAATAAGGTTATATTGATATGCGTTTGGGTTGAAAAAATATGCTTCTCGACATTAGAATGAGTGATTTGTACGTTAAATACGTTTTGCGAATTATTTATTTGCTCAGTAACTCGTGCCAATGTGTTATCAATTTCTTTTTCAATTACATTACCAGTGTGCCATGCTATACAAATGTAACTTATACCTAGTACAGCAATAATACCAATAATTGGTGTCGTCTTTTTCATGTTTATAATTTCTGTTTCGTTATATTTCAGGTTATTTCTCTTGATGATCAGCAAAATCAACTAATAAATTTTTAATATAATCAATGCGATCAATGCGTTGTAAATCAGATTTAATTAATTTTAATCGATTAGTCCCTTCTAAGCGATAAATTTTTGGCGATTTTTGTATTATTTCAATTAAATAATCTACTGAAATTTTGTTATTAGCGCCAAATTCAATAAAGCCACCTTTATCACCCAATTCGATTTTGGTAATACCCAATCTACTTGCTTGATAGCGAATTTTAGTCGTTTCTAATAAAAACAGCACAGGATCAGGCAATTTGCCAAATCGGTCGCGCATTTCGACTTGAATATCAGTCAGTTCATCTAGGTTTTCAATGCTGGCGATGCGTTTATAGAGTGATAAACGAGTATTGACGTCAGGAATAAAATCATCAGGGATTAGAGTCGGTAAGCGTAGTTCGACTTCTGTCTGTTGATTATTGAGTAGTGATTCGAGAGTCGGTTCCTTGCCTTCTTTAAGGGATTTAACCGCATCATCAAGTAATTCGATATAAAGGTTAAAGCCTATGGTTTCAATTTGTCCACTTTGGTCACTGCCCAATAGTTCACCTGCACCACGAATTTCAAGGTCATGAGTGGCTAAAGCAAAGCCAGCCCCTAAATCTTCTAGCGTGGCTATTGCATCAAGACGCTTTTTAGCATCTTTACTAAGTAATTTAGGGTGTGGCGTTAATAAATAAGCGTAAGCTTGATGATAGGAACGTCCAACCCGTCCACGCAATTGGTGTAGCTGGGCTAAACCAAATTTATCTGCGCGTTCAATAATGATAGTATTAGCATTAGGAATGTCGATTCCGGTTTCGACAATAGTAGTGCACACCAATAAGTTGAATCGTTGATGATGAAAGTCATTCATAACCCGTTCGAGATCACGCTCATGCATCTGTCCATGACCGACTGCAACCCGAGCTTCTGGTACCAGTTCGGTTAACTTTTCCGCCACTGTTTCAATATCCGACACATCATTGTGCAAGTAATAAATTTGGCCACCACGCAAAATTTCCCGCAAAATTGCTTCACGAATAACTAGGTTATCATATTCTCGAACAAAGGTTTTCACAGCTAAACGGCGAGCTGGCGGAGTGGCTATAATTGAGAGATCACGCATGCCACTCATGGCCATGTTTAAGGTTCGTGGAATAGGGGTTGCGGTCAAGGTTAGGATATCGATATTGGCACGCATTGCTTTAATTCGCTCTTTTTGACGAACACCAAAGCGATGTTCTTCATCAACAATTAATAAGCCTAAATCTTGCCATTTTACATCTTCTTGTAATAGTTTATGGGTACCTATAACAATGTCGATTTTTCCTTCAGCTAACTCTTGAATTATCGCTTGTTGCTGTTTAGCTGTTTTAAAGCGAGATAAACTTTCGATACGGATTGGCCAATTGGCAAATCTGTCGCAAAAGCTTTCGTAATGTTGTTGGGCAAGTAAGGTAGTAGGAACTAAAACTGCTGCTTGCTTATGATTTATTAATGATAAAAATGCTGCACGAATCGCCACTTCGGTTTTACCAAAGCCGACATCTCCGCAGACTAGGCGGTCCATTGCATAAGGTGAACACATGTCACCAATAACCGCGCCAATGGCATTTTGCTGATCTTCGGTTTCTTGATAAGGAAACGCTTGGCAAAACAGTTCGTATTGTTCACGATCTTGTTTGAATTCAAAACCGGGTTTACTCTCACGTTCCGCGTAAATATCTAACAGTTCGGCAGCAACATCTCGTACTTTTTCGGCCGCTTTTTGTCTTGCTTTACTCCATGTATCTGTACCTAATTTATTGAGTGGCGCATTTTCCTCATCTCCGCCTGAGTAACGGCTGATCAAATTGAGTGATGAAACGGGGACATAGAGCTTAGTCTCATTAGCATAGAGTAAAATCAGGTATTCAGCGGTAATACCACCGGTTTCTAATGTGGTTAAACCTGCATAGCGACCCACACCATGCTCCAAATGCACTACAGGTTTACCCGGTGTTAATTCAGCTAAACTTCGAATTAAGCTATCGGTATTGATCGCTTGTTTGCTCTCTTTTTTACGTCGAATAACCCGACGTCCTAAAAATTCGTTTTCCGTGATAAAAGCAAAATTTTGTTGCAGATCGATAAAACCTTGTTCACTAGCACCAATCATTAAATTGTATCGATTATCTGTGTTTGACAACTGGTCAAGTTGAGTAATGCTGGTTGGATGAATTCGTATCCGACCTAAAATTTCTTGCAAGGCCTCTTTACGACCTTCGGATTCGACCGAAAAGATAATCTTACCGTCAAAATCTTGGATAAACTGCTCAAAATGAGAATAAGGATCTTTCTGTTGAATCTGTATGGCAATTTCAGGTAGTAAACTAAACGGTAAGTTAATACTTTTGTTTGAATCACTGATTTCAGTATGCGACACCGTAATGCGTGGATATTGTTTAAAATGAGCAAAAATTTCATCAGTTTTAGACCAAATAACTGTTGGCGCTAACAATGGCCGCATCGGATCGACTTTACGATTTTCATAACGTTGGTTAATATCCTGCCAATATTTATTGGCGAACGATTCGATATTGGTTGTATTGATAATCAACGTATTCGCTAAAAAATAGCTAAACAGCGGCGTGAGAGGTTCGTTAAAAAATAAGGCCTGCCAATACTCGATACCGGTTGGTAAAATATTTTTACTAACTTGTTGGTAGATGCTTTCTGGATCTAATCTTACTTCAAACTTTTCACGCCATTGACTACGAAATAGTTCGATTGATGTTTTATCAAAAGGAAATTCGTGCGCGGGTAGTAGTTGAATTTGGCTAATTTCATCAAGAGTCCGCTGAGTTTCGACATCAAAGGTACGAATGCTGTCAATTTCGTCATCAAAAAAATCAATACGGTAAGGGGTATCACTTCCCATAGGATAGATATCAAATAGCGCACCGCGAGTGGCATATTCGCCATGTTCCATGACTTGACTAACCGAACGGTAACCGGCATTTTCAAGTTGCAAACGTAGATTTTCACGACTTATGGCTAAACCTTTTTTCATCATAAAGACATGCCTAGCTAAATAATTTTGTGGACAGACTTTTTGCATAAGTGTATTGATTGGTAGGATTAATGCGCCTTTGGTTAAATGGCCCAAATGATAAAGGCAGGATAACCGTTCAGATACAATATCTTGGTGGGGCGAAAAACTATCATAAGGCAATGTTTCCCAATCGGGGAAGAAAATTGCTGGAAAGCGAGAAAATTGTTTTAGCTCCTCATGAAGACGAGTAGTTTGTTGCATATCATCGGTAACAATCACCACTAAACCATCGTGTGCCTCTATTGTTTGCGCACAAAATTGAGATAATGAAGAACCAACAAGTTGACCAACTTGTTTAACTTCACCTGATTTTTTAGGAATGATGTTTGAAATATTATATGTTTTAGGCATGTTGGAGTAATAGATAATTGCGACAAAGTTATTTCACGATTATAACGTAATTATATGGCTGTTTTCTATAACTGTTTAATCCTGTATCATAAGTATCTTATATCCTACGTGTTAAACTTGATTAAAACTTCAGGTACCTTATTACTATTATGTCAAAAATATTTCGTCCATTAGTGTTTTATATAGGTTTTCGCTATGTATACGGGCAAAAAAACGATGGTTTTGGTCGCTTTGTATCATGGCTATCAATGATTGGGATCATGTTAGGCTCCATCGGCTTAATCGTGGTATTGTCGGTAATGAATGGGCTGGAAGATCAGATGCAAAATAGTATCTTAAAATTTTTTCCGCAAGCGCAAGTAACCTCGAAAACAGGTAAAATCGATTCTACGCTAATTAATTCGTCACAATTTAAAAATCTTCCCGGTGTAGAGCGAATAACGCCGATTATTACCAGTGATGTGGTGTTACAAAGTCAACAAAGTATTACTGTTAGTACCTTGATGGGGATCACTGCCGCAGATCACGATCCGATTGAGGATTTTGTGTACACCGGTTCGCTCAATACTTTGCAAGCCGGTAGTTATAATGTGATTTTAGGGCACACGTTAGCCGATCAATTAGGCGTAATAGTTGGTGATAAGATTCGTTTGATGGTGACCGATGCCAGTCAAATTACACCAGTAGGGCGTATTCCTTCACAACGTTTATTTACCGTAAGTGGATTGTTTTCAGTTAATCATGATATCAATCAAGCGTTAATCTATGTCAATCAAACTGATGCTAAAAATTTGTTGCGTTATCCAACTAATAATATTAGTGGCTGGCGTCTATTTTTAACGCATCCACTTGAAATCTCATCAGTAACCAAAACGCCTTTACCTGAAGGTTTGGTATTTACCGATTGGCGAGCCAAACGTGGTGAGTTGTTCCAAGCAATTAAGATGGAAAAAAACGTGATGGGATTATTGATTAGTTTGATCGTGATTGTTGCGGCTTTTAATATTATCACTTCACTTAGCTTATTAGTTATGGAAAAACAAGGCGAAGTAGCCATTTTAAAAACGCAAGGTTTGTCACGTTTTAAGATTATGTTGATTTTTATTATACAAGGTGCCAGTTCTGGCGTTATTGGTACCTTACTAGGCAGTGCCATAGGGTTGTTAATTGCCTCATATCTCAATGAATTGATGTCGGTTCTTGGGTTATCCTTTGCAGGTATTGAATTACCTAGTTTGGTTAATCCTTCACAAATTGTATTTATTATTTTCGGATTACTTATGTTATCGTTAATTTCAACTATTTATCCTGCATATCGTGCAGCCAATATCCAACCAGCCGAGGCTTTACGTTATGAATAATTCACAGCCACTTCTATCTGCTAAAAATCTAAATAAAACCTATAAAGAAGGTAAAATGGTGACTGAGGTATTGAAAGATGTATCGTTTGATATTTATCCTAAATCTCTGCTGGCTATCATTGGTAGTTCAGGTTCTGGTAAAAGTACCTTATTGCATCTGTTAGGTGGGTTAGATCAACCGACTTCCGGTGAAATTATGTTCAAATCCCAACAACTTAATCGCTTATCAGAGCAAGAAAAAGCACGTTTACGTAATCAAGAAATTGGTTTTGTTTATCAATTCCACCATCTATTACCTGAATTTACTGCTCTTGAAAATGTAGCAATGCCTTTATTGATCGGAGGTGTTTCACCAAGTGAAGCTAAAAAACGTGCTATGGTGATGTTAGAGTCGGTGAATTTAGTTAAACGCGCTAATCATCGTCCAGCTGAATTATCCGGCGGTGAGCGGCAACGCGTCGCTATTGGCCGAGCTTTGATTAATAATCCAGCTCTAGTCATGGCTGATGAGCCCACGGGTAATTTAGATAAATCAAGTGCAGATGCAATTTTTGATTTATTGGTGAAACTTAATCGTGAGCACGGTACGGCATTTTTAGTGGTAACACATGATCTGGCTTTAGCAAATAAACTCGATCAACAATTGATTATGAGTGATGGTCAGTTATCCTACCGTAATTTGGCGAATTAAAGGTAAATGGATAACTAACTATGAATTTATCATTAATCACCGCTATAAAATTCCGTAAAGGGCGCCGTAAAAGTGGTATGGTTTCCTTGATATCCATTATTTCAACCTTAAGTATCGCTATTGGTATTGCCGCACTGATCATTGGCTTAAGTGCAATGAATGGTTTTGAACGAGAACTAAATGATCGTGTTTTATCGGTGGTGCCTCATGGGCAAATTTATTCTTACACTGGCAATTTGGAAAATTGGCAACATGTTCAAAGCGAACTTCAAGAGAATAACCATATTTTATCCGCTGTGCCTTTTGTTAGTTTTGCCGGTTTGATTGAAAACGCTAGCAAACTTGGTGCGGTTGAAGTGCAAGGACTCGATCCTGAGCAAGAAACCAAGATCAGCTTATTACCAAATTATGTACTTAATAATAGATGGCAAGATTTTAAAGCTGATAATCAGCAGATCATTTTAGGAGCAGGTTTGGCTAAATTACTTGCTGTGGAAGAAGGGCAGTGGGTTACTTTATTGATTCCAGTTTCCAACAATCCAGAACAACTTAAACCACCTCGTCGGGTTCGTTTGCAAGTACATGGCATTTTAGATTTAAGTGGTACGTTAAGTAATAATGTTGCGTTACTACCCTTAACAGATTCACAAAAATTGTTAAATATTGGTGACAGCGTCACTGGGTTGATGATTAATGTGAATAACGTCTATCAAGCTAATGACATTATCGGTCAGGCCACATTAAATCTGGAAGAAAATCTCAATTTCAACAGTTGGGAACATACTTTTGGTTTTATGTACCGTGACATTCAGATGATTCGACAAATTATGTATTTAGCTATGATTGTAGTGATTGGTGTAGCTTGTTTTAATATTGTATCGATGCTGGTTATTGCGGTTAAAGATAAACAACGTGATATTGCTATCCTTAAAACCCTTGGTGCTACCAATAATCTTATAAAACGTATCTTTATCTGGTATGGTGTGATATCTGGTTTAATTGGTAGTGTGATTGGTGTGGTGTTAGGTGTTATTGTTGCCTGGCAACTTTCAAATATAATGGGCATTGTTGAATCGATGATGGGGCATAAAATCTTGAACAGCAATATCTATTTTGTTGATTTTTTACCATCCGAAATTCATCTATTTGATGTTGTTATTGTGTTTATTACCGCAATGTTACTAAGTTTGCTTGCTAGCTATTATCCCGCTCGCAGAGCTTGTAAAATTGATCCGGCTCGAGTTTTAAGTAGTTATTAATTGAACCACGATAATTAAAAAGGCGCAAAGTTGATTTGCGCCTTTATTGGTTAATAATGAAAGCCACCATCCATTTGATAATATTTGTATAGTAGATATAACAGCAAACATGAAATAGCAAATAGCAGCAAAATTAACTTAGTATAGATTTGACATTGGTAGCGGAATTTTTTCAGGCAAATAGTGACTAATCCTCCCAAAATAAACCCGCTAACTGCACCTCCTATATGAGCCATGTTGTCGATAGAAGGCAGCAAACCTAATCCCGCTGTTAGTATTAAACTGACTACAATTGATTTGATAGGCATCTCTTGCAGATCTGTACGATTAATCAATGAATAGGCAAGTAATGCTGTAATAATCCCTAAGATAGCGCCTGACGCGCCGCAGCTAACAACACTATGATGCAGGGTCGAAATATCACTAGCTAAGCTACCAAACAGGCCAGACAATAAGTAGATTCCAATAAAAGCAAATGACGGAATTAATCGTTCTAAAATAATCCCCACGCTCCATAGCGCCAGCATATTCATTGCTAGATGGATTAATCCTTCATGCACAAAAATATTGGTCAGTAAGCGCCAATATTCTCCGGAAAAGGTGAGTAGTGAAACATCTGCGCCCCAGTCAATAAGAAAGTCCATTTTTGTATGGTTCAGAAAAGCTCGTGAATCAAGGAGATGTGAAATTACAAACCAGGCAACATTTAACAGAACTAAAATACTGGTAATTTTGGCTTGTTGAAATAAATATCGGAAATTTTTGAAATAGCTCATGTACTGAGTCTTCCTTTTGAAAAACACAAATAGAATTAAGATAGATGACAGAGTTAATCTAAACGTTTGCCTAAAATAACTAAATCACGTTTAACGCCATCAAGTTCAGCAACTTTTGGCAGTAATGCCCATTGCTTGTAATTCATTTTTTCGAATAGATTTAAGCTAGCAATATTATGCCCAAAAATATAGCTGAGTATGGCTTCAATACCAGCTTGTTTAGCAAATGATTCCATCTTAGCCACTGTGATTTGACCGATTTTTTGGCCTCGAAAATCTTGATGAATATATAGGCTTATTTCAACTGTTTTATCGTAAGCTGGACGACCATAAAAAGATGACAAACTAACCCAGCCACAAGGTTGATCGTGATATTTGATTAACCAAAGCGGACGCTTCTGCGGATTATGCTGTTCAAACCATGCAAAACGACTTTCGACTGAAACCGGCTGCAAGTCTGCCGTTACCTGACGACTGGCAATAGTCGAATTATAAACCTCCACGATAAATGGTAAATCATCTAAGGTCGCATCTGTATAGGTAATCATAACGGTAAAAAAGATAGTGGTTAATTGGCTTTCATTGTAATGATTTTACCACTGGCAAGCAATATTTGTTAAAGACGATTTGATAACCTAAAAGCACATAATCACTGCAATAATTGTTCCCCAAAAAACATTTCTTAATATTTTTTGTTCAATCATTTAAATAAATAATCTGTCTAAAAAAGTATAGGAATTTAGTTTTTCAGATTTAATTGTAATTTTTATGCTTTAGTTTTGATGGAAATAATTAATTATTGCCTGGTTAATCGCCGTCATTTTTAAGTTTTTACGCCATATAAGATAGATATTTATTTTTAATTTTTTATCTTGATTACTGATCAATTTTTTATAGGTCACGCCATCGACTTTTGCTTGTGCCATAGATTGTGGTAAAAGCATCATTGCTTTCCCTAATGCAACTTCGAGTAGCATCGATAAATTATCCGCGAGTTCAGTACGACGTTGTAATGGATGGTTTAAGCTATTAAAAACCTGTTCACATTGGTCGTAAAAAAGTGGATTTGAGTGTTGTTTAAACCAAAATAGTGGTAAATCAAGTACATCATTTAGGTTTACTTTGTCTTGTTTGCTGCATGGATGATTAACGGGTAAAACCAAGGTTAATGGTTCTTGATAGATTAGCAGTGAGTTTTCAGTAAAATCTCTGGCGTCAGAAACAATTGCAAAATCGATATTGCCTTTTTGTAATTCAAGCTGCAACTCTTTAGATGTGTAGTTGTGCTTATATATTTCAGTTTCATCAGCAAACTCCGTTAAAAACGTCTTGAAATAAGGAATATAGTCAAAGCTTAAAGTTTTAGTTGTGCCTATAAGCACTTTTTCTTCATTGTTGGTTGATTTAACTATAGAACAAAGATCATTTAATAGTTGTTTTGCTTTTAGTTTTAATATTTCACCTTCGTTGGTTAATACAATGTTATGCGTATTTCTTAAAAATAGCGGGCTTTGCAGGGTTTCTTCCAAATTTTTAATTTGCGTTGAAAGAGGAGGTTGGCTAATACCCAGTTTTCTAGCTGCAGCAGTAAAACTAAGCTCGTCACAAACAGCAACAAAATATTGTAATTGCTTAATTGTTGGTAATCTTTTGCTATAGATATCCATAATTTTTACTGTCCCTAATCGGCTTTTAGGCTGAGGTGTAGCCGCTTTGTAATTTATAAACTGCAATGATTATTCGGATATTATGAATTAGATTGTTATCTTTTGCATTGGTTTATCATGTTTTTTCTGCAATACGATTTTCGTATAACAAAATATGTATTTCTAAATAAGCGTTTTATTAGTTAATCTCTTAGCAAATTAATCAATCAATACTCTTCAAGCAATGTCTAAAGAAGATTTTATACAGATCAAATCGAGTCTCATCTTATCAGCGCTATTAATCGAATTACTAGTCGGCTCGGTTTATATCAGCCAACTTATCTTTCAAGAAATATCACAAAGTTATCATATTGATATTTTAGCAGCCAGAAATGTGTTTAGTTTATCTTGCTTTTTTTATGCTATTTCGTTTTTTATTTATGGTCCGCTATCAGATAAAGTCTCAACAAAATTATTAGTTCTACTTGGTAGTATTGGGGCGGTTTGTTGTCTATTTTTGTCGGTGATTATTGATAATTTTAATTTATATTTAGTCATTATGTCATTAATCGGCTTTTTTGCCGCAGCTGTTCCTGCAGCATTGTTTGCTTATACGGCTAAAAATACCCCGAATCATAAATTATCCCAAGCAATGGGAATTATGATTTCAGCTTCGATTGTTGGCATTATTTTTAGTCGCAGTGTGGTCGCGATGTTGACCGATTTTTGGTCTTGGCAAGTTGCATTTACCATTTATGCCGGTTTGATAATTGTAACCTGTCTCTTTGTTCCTTTCGGTATAAAGCAATCAGCAAATCCAAATTCAACTACCAGTGTACTTGGCACTTATTTGGCTGCGATTAAATTATTATTCGATAAAATAGTCGTTATTTTTTTAGTAGTCGGATTTTTATTATTTTTTGTTTATTTGGGCTTATCTTCTTTACTCACTTTTTATTTAAAGGGCGCGCCTTTTCACCTTTCTTCAACCGTATTAGGATGGCTTAACTTTGCTGGTCTTAGTGCGGTAATTGGCAGCATAATTAGCGGAAAGTTATCGCAAATTGTTAATGAAAAATACCTTTTGCTTATTTGCTTGCTTGCGGTATTTATCTCAGTTGTCACGATCGGATTTAGCTCATCTTTGTCTGTTATTGTAATAGGAATTTTTTGCCTGTTTCTATTTGTCTTTGCTATTCAACCATTAGTTATTGCCATGCTAAATAAAATTGTGCCAATTAATTCTCGAGGTGCGATTTCATCTTTATATTTACTCGCTTGTCTGGCAGGCGGCAGTATTGGCACATATTTACTCGGTATCGTTTATCAAAATAATGATTGGAGTGAGGCAATAAGTGTTTGTGTTTTTTTTGCAGTAGTTAATCTAATCCTAACTTTATTTGGTATTCAACTTGTTAAAAACAAAGGAAAATATTGACTAAAGTTAATTATTTATAAGTAAGGAGAATTAAAAATGAAAAAAAGTCTATTTCGTCTATCGATATTTATATTTTGCTGTTTTTATGGAGCATTTTGTATGGCAGATTTAACCAAGATTTCCTCGAGTTTTAGTGCACCAACCGGTATAGCATTTGATAGTAAGGGAGTAATGTATGTAACCAATTGGTCAGGTAATTCAATCACCAAAGTCAAATCTAATGGTGACAAAGAGACTTTTTATTCAGGGATATCTTCACCAGCTGGCATCGTTATTGATGCAGAAGATAATGTGTATGTCTCATCATATGGTGATGATTATATTTTAAAAATCAACAGTAATGGTAAAGCAGAAAAAATATCTGATGGTTATCATACACCTACTGGTATTGCTTTTTCTAATCAAGGTCAATTACTCATTACCAATCGCTCAACTGGTGAAATAGTTTCTCTTGATCTTAAAACCAAACAAAAAAGTATTATTGCTCGTGGATTAACTACACCAGTTGGTGTTACTCAATTAGCTGATAATAGTGTCGTTGTTTCGCAATATAGTGGTCGTTTAACTATGGTTAGCCCAAATGGTGATAAGACAGAATTAGGTGCAGAATTTACTCGTCCTGGTGTTGGTATTACTTTAGTTACTCCAGATGTCGTAGCGGTTATTGACAATGGTGCTGGAATGGTGAGAAGCGTTGATGTTAAAACTAAAAAGGTAACAAACTTAGTTAATAATTTATCTGGTGCGGTCGCATTAACTTATCACAATAACCATTATTATATTGGAACATGGGGTGACGGAAGTGTCTATGAGTTTAATCAAAATTAAACTCCGATAGCTCCATTAATTCGCTTTATTGATTATTGAGTGGATTACTTAAAAAATACTGAGGAATAGGGATTTTTAAGATTTAAAATTTAACTCACTTATTAAAGTCATTTACATTATCTAGCATAATGAATAATTTACAATAGTTCATTATTTTGTATAATGCAACTGCTAAACAGAATTAAAATACTATTTAGGAATGTAAATGAAACAAAGAATTAAAGAGCCTTATTATGCTTTTAATCCTAATAAGGCTCATTTTTTATTTGAACGTACTATTACATTTGAATCTCAAGCTGCGCTTTTTGCAAAAATTCCTCGTATTATCCATCATCTCTATTTCCCGAGAAAATTATTTATGCTATTTATTGGCTTGATTTTTGTCTATGTGGTGATGATTTTTCTGTATGCTATCCCCATAGCTGCAACCAATTTTGCCAGAGGATTTCTGGGAATTATTCCTCTGATTGAAGCTGGGATTATAATTTATTTTATACAGTTTTATCTCTATCTCTATCTTGAGATCCGCTTAATTAAGAATATCTATAAAAAAGTGAAGTGGCCAGCAGAGTGTTATTGTGCCTTTTTTGAGGAAGGTATTTATATAAAATCGCCCGGTATGGATGGTATTTTTTATTGGGATGATTTTATGTGTATGGGCTGTAGTTCTCAAGCATTGGGTTTTAACTTTTGTCCTGCTCGTACGCCAAAAGGGAAGTTTTTTAAACAATATTATCCTCGTTTAGATAATTTTTATATTTTTATTGATGGTGACGAGGAAATTTTATCGTTAATGCATGCTATTGATCAACAATATAAAGATCTTATAGCATTTAGGTAATCAATTATAATCCATTATAATTTAACCAATTCACATAGTGATTAAATGGTAATCTAAACTATTCAAGCTAAATAGATTACCATTGCTATAATCTTGGGTTTTGAAATTTTTATAAAATCATTAAATAAATTACTAATTCTTCTTCTAAATAACCAATATTTTTCGTAATAATTTACAATATAAGTATCATGAAGATAAAATGAACAACAATGATTGTTCTTATTATTTGTTAATTATTAAAGAAATTCAAATCATTAAGATTTCGGCGTATTTTATTAATAAAATATATCTTTTTATATTGGGATGAAATAAAAGGAATTTTTCAAAATGGCAATAGTAAAATTTATTAAAAGTAAATTATTTGTTGGATTATGTTTATTGATTGTACTCACACCAACTGCGTTTTCTAAGTCCCTAAGCAATTCATTACCATATGGATGGTCAAAAATAAAAGATATGTCCAATATTAAAGCTATAAATAAAAAATGTGAGTTTGATCATTCGGCTGATTATACAAATTCAGATATAGAAATTTTTCAAAAAAACTGCCCTTTAGAATCTATTTCTGACTATGACATACCTGAAAATATAAAAAAAGAACATTCTATATTAGGTAAAAAAATATATCTTTATCAGTCAGATAAATTTTCCCTTTTTTTAGAAGAAAAACCTATAACAGATCCTGATATTGATCCATATTTTAATAGTCCTACAACTATTTTATTTCTTGAAAAAGATGACCAAATTGTCGATGAATTAACGGTTAGTTGGCATTTTACTGGTGAATTTGGTTTTACAAATGAACTGAGCTACTATATTGATAAAAAATTTAATATTTTTATTATAAATCACGGCGTTACTGAGGATGGTGATTGGTTGAAATTATGGGCACATTACAAAATAGATCCCCAAAAAATTAAATTTGACGCAATAACGGTTAAAACAAAAAGAGAACAAATAGACTTCCCCGATAATTTGACTGTTTTTGCTAATCCAGATTACGATAAAAATTTAGGTCAACTGTGTTTAGAAGAAGAATTAAATACTGAGTGTAGTGAACCAAATACTTATATAGATTATTTTAATGAAGCAAAACAAAACACTGCGTTGTTGGTCAAAAGATCCAAAGCTCCCAAAAATGCTTTTTCATTATTTAAGAAAAAGCTAGATCAAAGATGTATAACAATGCCTAGATTTAATAATAATGAAGAAGGTGTTTTACCATACTTTAAATATCTTTATTTATGCGAAGTGAACGGACTTAAACAAGAACTAATTCGAATTGAAAAAGAGTTGGCTAAAAAATAAAAAAGATATTTATATTAATAATAGTGAAGGATTTTTTACTTAAAATCGATTTTTATAATTTCATCAGGAAATATATTTAACTTGTGAAAACATCAGCATTTTTATGCTGCTTTTGTAGATATATACAAATGTGGGATCTATTATAAAATTTAAAAATTCGCGATAAATCTAAAGAAATAATTGCTGACACTTATCGATAACTCATTTTAAAGTATTTATAAATGTTAAAAATAATTAAAAAACTAGTCATTTACATTATCTAACCCAATAAGTATCATGAAGAAAAATTGAACAACAATGATTGTTCTTATTATTTGTTAATTATTAAAGAAATTCAAATCATTAAGATTTCGGCGTATTTTATTAATAAAATATATCTTTTTATAGTGTTATGAAATATATGGAATTTTTTAAAATGGCAATAATAAAATTTATTAAAAGTAAATTATTTGTTGGATTATATTTATTGATTGTACTCATGCCAACTGCGTTTTCTAAGTCAGTAAGCTATTCATTACCATATGGATGGTCAAAAATAAAAGATATGTCTAATATTAAAGCAATAAATAAATATTGTGAATATGATTTTTTTGCTGATCATACAAAACGAGAAAAAAGATATTTTGAAAAAAACTGTCCTTTTGAATCTTCATCTGATATTGCAGAACCTAAAGAAATACAAGAAGACTATTCACAAGTTGAAAGAAGATACCTTTATCAATCAGATAATTTTTCTCTTTTTTTAAAGGAAAAACCTATAACAGACCCAGATATTGATCCATATTTTAATAGCCCTACAACTATTTTATTTCTTGAAAAAGAAGGGCAAATTGTTGATGAGTTAACAATTCGTTGGCACCATACTCATGATTTTGGCTTTACCGATGAACTGAGTTACTTTATTGATAAACAATTTAACATTTGGTTAATAAATCATGGCGTTACCGAGGAAGGTTATTGGTTGAGTTTATGGGCACATTATAAAATAGACCCCCAAAAATTGAAATTTGAGGCAATAACAGTTAAAACAAGTGGGGAACAAATAAACTTTCCTGATAATTTGGTTGTATTTGCCAATGCTGATTACGATAAAAATTCTGTTCAACAGTGTTTAAAAGAAGAATTTAATAATGAGTGTCATGACGGAAATATTTATACCTATTATTTAAATGAAATAAAAAAGAACACCGCGTTGCTGGTCAAAAAATCCCAAGCTCCTAAAAACGCTTTTTCATTATTTAAGAAAAAGTTAGATAGGTCATGTTTAACAATGCCTAGATTTGATTATATTAAAGGAGCTCCCTTCCCATACTTTAATGATCTTTATTCGTGTGAGATAGAAGGACTTAAACAAGAACTAATTCGAATTGAAAAAGAATTGGCTAAAAAATAATAGAAAAAATATATTCATAATAATAAGTGTGAAGCATTTTTTATTTGAAATCAGTTCTTATAATTTGTTCAGGAAATCTATTTAACTTGTGAAAACATCAGCATTTTTGTGCAGCATATTTATGTCGCTTATACAGATATATAAAATGATGGGATCTATTATAAAATTTAAAAATTCGCCAAAAATCTGAGAACTAATCAATAAAAATTTTTCACTAACAGGTAAATCTTTTTTGTGAAAAATTGCGGACACTTATCGATAACTCATTTTGTAGTATTTATAAATGTTAAATTAATTAAGAAACTAGTCATTTACATTATCTAGCCCAATAAGTATCATGAAGAAAAAATGAACAACAATGATTATTATTGTTATTTGTTAATTATTAAAAAAATTCATATCATTAGGATTTCGGCGAATTTTATTAATAAAATATATCTTTTATATTGGGATGAAATAAAAGGAATTTTTCAAAATGGTAATAATAAAATTTATTAAAAGTAAATTATTTGTTGGATTATGTTTATTGATTGTACTCACACCAACTGCATTTTCTAAACCCTCAAACTCATTATTACCATTTGGCTGGTCAGAAATAAAAGATATGTCCAACATTAAAGCTATAAATAAAAAATGTTATTTTGATTATTCGCTTGATTATACAGATTTAGATATTGAAAATTCTATAAAAAACTGCCCTCTAACATCTTCTGATTCTACTTCTGACTCAGATACACCTGAAAATATAGAAAAAGAAGAATCTTTGTCAGAGAAAAAAATATATCTTTATCAATCAGAGCAATTTTCCCTATTTTTAGAAGAATTTTCCCTTAACTTAAGAGGAGAACCTATTTCAGATCCTACTAGTTATGATGCTTATGATAAAATTTCCAGATATATTTTATTTCTGGAGAAAGACAATCAAATCGTTGATCATTTAACTGTTAGTTGGTTCGAAATAGGAGATAGTGGTTTTACAGATGAACTGAGTTTTTATATTGATAAAAAATTTAATATTTTTATTATAAATCACGGCGTTACTGACCTAGGTGATTGGTTGGGGTTATGGGCGCATTATAAAATAGACCTCAAAAATTTGAAATTTGAGGCAATAAAGGTTAAAACAGAAAGTGAACAAATGAATTTTCCTGATAATTTGGTTGTATTTGCCAATGCTGATTACGATAAAAATTCTGTTCAACAGTGTTTAAAAGAAGAATTTAATACTGAGTGTAATAACCAAAATACCTATAAATATTATTTTAATGAAGTAAAAAAGAACACAACATTGCTGGTCAAAAAATCCCAAGCTCCTAAAAACGCTTTTTCATTATTTAAGAAAAAGTTAGATAGGTCATGTTTAACAATGCCTAGATTTGATTATATTAAAGGCGGTCCCTTCCCATACTTTAATGATCTTTATTCGTGTGAGATAGAAGGGCTTAAACAAGAACTAATTCGAATTGAAAAAGAATTGGCTAAAAAATAATAGAAAAAATATATTCATAATAATAAGTGTGAAGCATTTTTCCTTAAAATCAGTTCTTATAATTTGATCAGGAAATCTATTTAACTTGTGAAAACATCAGCATTTTTGTGGCAGCATATTTATGTCGCTTTTGCAGATATATAAAATGATGGGATGTATTATAAAATTTCAAAATTTGCCAAAAATCAGAGAACTAATCAATAAAAATTTTTCACTAGCAGATAAATCTTTTTTGTGAAAAATTGCGGACACTTATCGATAACTCATTTTATAGTATTTATAAATATTAAAACTAATTAATAAATTAGTTTTAATATTTTGTATTTTTGTTTTGTCGCAATGGTGATTTCGCATAATTATAAAACTCGTCATAATAGATTAGACAATTCCAATTTGCTTCAATGGCGATTAAGTTTGCTTGATTATTCATTTGATTCTTTAACTGATTTTAAATATAGAAAAACCGTTTATAAAAGTTTGAATAAAACGGATATTAAAAATAAATATTAAAAATGAAGGTAAAAGTAAAAACAGTAGTACTTGATTGTAACAAACTGTTTTATCAATAAAATAGTTACTTTACATTTTACCGATTTTTGGTTTCTTTTATTATTTTGACGTTTTTAAATTTCAATCACCACTCTTCCGCGGGTGATATCGCTAATACTCTTTTTAAGGGTTGGTAAATTGTCTTGTGTGATAGCAATAGTCGCTTTGACACCTTCAGCATCAAAATCTTGCTGTTCAATAATTGCATTGAGATCTTTCAAACGGTTTTCTATAATTGGCCATTCATTATAATAACAGTGAAATTGTAATGATATTCTGGCAATAAGCTCGATCAATTCTGCTTGTTGTAAGCAGTGGCTAGCTGAACCCCCATAGGCGCGGATTAATCCGCCAGTACCTAATTTGATACCACCAAAGTAGCGGGTGACTACCACCACCACCTGATCACAATCTTGACCTTCAATAGCAGATAGAATAGGGCGGCCAGCGGTGCTGGTTGGTTCACCATCATCGTTGAAACGATATTGTTGACCGATTTTCCATGCCCAACAGTTATGAGTGGCATTAGGGTCACTGATATTATCGATAAATTCAGCAGCTTGTTGGGCATTAATAATGGGTGCCGCGTTGACGATAAAGCGGCTTTTTTTTATCTCTTCGGTTAATTGGCTAGGATTTGCTAATGTATAAGGCATACTTATTCTGGTAAAATCGTTTTATTGCAACTCATAATACTGAGCAAAATTGAAATGTCTATTAATTTAGCACAATTAAAACTTTCACAACAACAATTAGCCGAGCAGGTAAGCTTGGTGGATAATTTTAATCCAACAATAAAACTAATTGGTGGTACAGATGTTGGTTTTGAACAAGATGGTAAGGTAACACGTGCAGCGATAGTGACGTTGACTTATCCTGATTTTGCCGTGGTTGAGTATCATATCGCTCGATTAGAAACTAGTTTTCCTTATATTCCGGGTTATTTGTCTTTTCGTGAATATCCTGCCTTGCTCAATGCATGGCAACAGTTAAAACAAAAGCCCGATTTATTATTGGTTGATGGGCAGGGAGTTGCACATCCAAGACGATTAGGTATCGCTAGCCATCTAGGGCTATTGTTAGATATGCCAACGATTGGCGTAGCAAAAAGCAAGTTATGTGGGCAGTATGAAGTGCAACCTAAACTTGCTGGAAAGGTAACGCCTTTACTCGATAAACAAGAGCAGATAGGTTGGGTATTGCAGAGTAAAAATAACTGTAATCCGTTATTTATTTCCGCAGGACACAAAATTAGCCAAACTAGCGCATTACATTGGGTAAAACAATGTTTACGAGGTTATCGATTGCCAGAACCAACTCGCTGGGCGGATGCAATTGCCTCAAATAAACCATTATTTAGAAAGTTTAATCATGCCAAATAATCAATTACCGTTAAAACAAGGTGGATTTACCTTTAAACGTTTTTTTGTTGCTCATGATAAAAGTCCAATGAAGGTGACAACGGATAGTTGTTTGCTAGGAGCATGGACACCCATTAATCTTGATGTACAAAATGTTTTGGATATTGGTACCGGTTGTGGTGTTATTGCCTTGATGCTAGCACAACGTTTAGAGAACCGATTATGTCAAATCGATGCAATCGATATTGATCCCAAAGCGGTAGCTCAATGTCAGCAAAATAGTTTAAATGCCAATTTTCTAACGATTCGGGCATTAAATATCGATGTTAATCAATTTAGAATAGATGACCACAGCTGTTATGATTTGATTGTTTCTAATCCGCCTTATTTTCAATCAGCCGTTGAATGCCGAAACACCGAACGTCAGTTGGCACGTTATACCGAGAGTTTGAATTATCAACAGCTTATAGATGTGGTGAGGCGTTTATTAAAACCAAGTGGACTATTTTGTTTAGTATTACCTTATCATTTTGCTGATCAATTTAAACAATTATGTGAGTTAAATCAGTTATATTTACATTCAGAAATGGTAGTAAAATATACCGCGGATAAAGATTTCTCATTATCGTTGATGGCGTTTTCATTCAATCAAAATGATAATTTTCAATGTCAATCATTATGTATGCGGGATGACGATGGGCGTTATTCTCAACAATTCAAGCAGTGGTTAGCTGATTTTTATTTGTTTCGTAAATAACGTCTTATCATTTTGCTAATCAATTCAAACTATTATGTGAGTTAAATCAGTTATATTTACATTCAGAAATGCTAGTAAAATATACCGCGGATAAAGATTTCTCATTATCGTTGATGGCATTTTCATTCAATCAAAATGATAATTTTCAATGTCAATCATTATGTATGCGGGATGACGATGGGCGTTATTCTCAACAATTCAGGCAGTGGTTAGCTGATTTCTATTTGTTTCGTAAATAACGTCTTATCATTTTGTTGACATAATTCAAATAATTATGTGAGTTAAATCAGTTATATTTACATTCTGAAATGCTAGTAAAATATACGGCGGATAAAGATTTCTCATTATCGTTGATGGCATTTTCATACGATCAAAATGATAATTTTCAACGTTAATCATTAGGTATGCGGGATGACGATAGGCGTTATTCTCAACAATTAAGTCAATGGTTAGCTGATTTTTATTTGTTTCGTAAATAACACCTTTATGCATTATTGCGGAATAATGTAGAAGTAAATTATCGCTATAATAGCAAGTATAACGATAGCAACGGCATAAATTTTGTCATGCAGATAGCTAAAAGAGGAAAGGTGTCGCTGCTTTCTGGCATAAAGGTAGAACAGCAAGCCAACACTATATAAGATCATTGAAAGTAACAAATAAGATACACCACCAGCATAGATCAACCAAAACCCATAAATTGAACCCAATCCACCAATAAACAGTAGATATTTTTTTTGTTGTCTGATGGCTAGTTTAAATACAAACAGTGCCGATAGTAGGTAAGGGATAAGCACCATTGAGGTTGATAATTGAATCAGGGTGTTATAACCCGATTGATAAAAATGCGCCAGAATTATCAGTACACTAATTAAACCGGTAGTTAACCATAATGCATTGGCTGGTGTGCTGTTTTTATTCAGTTTGCCAAAACAACTAGGCACGGTGTGTTGATTACCTTGGCCGGCAAGAAATAGCATTTCAGCCGCTAACATTAACCAAGATAATAAGCCACCACAGACCGAAACAATCAAACCGATATTAATACATTTCGCTCCCCAACTCCCGACTACATGCTCGATCACTAATGCCATTGAAGGGTTTTTCATTTCGGCAAGTTCCTGTTGAGGGACAATACCTAAAGATAGTACCGAAACACAGACTAATAATAGACTGGTAATGGCAAAACCAAAAAAGGTCGCTCGACTTATAGTGATTATGTTTTTAGCACGAGCGGCATAGACGGTTGCACTTTCAATCCCTAAATAGACCCATACGGTGTAAAGCATGGTATTTTTTATTTGGTCAAGGATTGACCCTAATTGTGGTGTCCCCCAAAAGTCCATCTTAAATGTATCCACTTTAAACGCTAACACGACACAAATAATAAATAAACAGATAGGGACAATTTTTGCTAATGTCACTAAACAATTAAGTAAAAAAGCTTGATAGATACCTTTTATAACAAAAAAGTGGATAATCCATAAAAAGATAAGTCCGGCAATGACGGCTGGAATAGTTGTACCATTGCCAAAGAAA
The DNA here is from genome assembly GCF_003202915.1 of Gilliamella apicola. Classification (GTDB taxonomy): domain Bacteria; phylum Pseudomonadota; class Gammaproteobacteria; order Enterobacterales; family Orbaceae; genus Gilliamella; species Gilliamella apicola_Q. The sequence continues at coordinate 267,603 of NZ_QGLP01000005.1, read as the reverse complement.
TCGAAACAGTCAAATGATCCTAAGGCACTAAATAGAATGACTAAATAGCTTGTACATGACATCCAAGCGGAGATCCAATATCCCCAAGCCGCATTAAAACCGATATAATCACCGAATCCTTCACGCACATAACCATATAACCCTTCATTGATTTTGTAAAATCGGATTGAAAGATATTGAAAGATTCGGGTAAGCAAGAACATGCCGAATAAGGTTATCACCCAAGCAATTAAAATTGCCCCAGCACCTGATCCTTCGGCCATATTTTGTGGCAGACTAAAAATGCCACTACCAACAATACTTCCTACCACCAGTAAAGTGAGGGGAAGTATACCAAGCTTTTTTCTTACTGGTGTATTCATATCGTTTTCTTTCTTTTAATGGATTAAATTTTATTTGTTTGGTTAAAATCGCAATGACATACAACTTACACCGCCATCAATTTTACGATATTCCGAAGTATCAACCTCGATCACTTGATAGCCTAGAGCGGCAATTTTTGCTTTAGTTATTGGATAACCAGCTGGCATGATGACGCGTTCATTAACCCAGATACAGTTAGCCGCATAGCTCTCTTCTTCAGGTATTTCAATAATATTGAGATGTTGAAACTCAGGTTTAGTAATAAATTCCCCTGCGGCTAATAGATTATTATGTTCCAAATAGGCAAGGCCAGTTTTTAGGTGTAATACTTTCTCTAAAGTTACTACAGAACCTGATAATCCATATTTTTCTAAGATAGCTACCATTTGTTTAGCACCTTCTTGGTTGGTTCGTGCTGATAAACCAATGTAAAAGTGCTTGTCGACCATCATAATGTCACCAGCTTCGACGGTGCCGGGAGCTTGTATATATTCAACTTTATTCGGATAAAAGCGATTAATTGCCTCAGTAATGAGTGTTGTTTCGGCTCGGCGAGTTTCAGCGCCAGGTCTAGTAATAATGGCACAATGCGGTGTACAAAGCGCAACATCTTCGACAAAAACAGAATCAGGAAATTCTTCACTGGCAGGCAGAATGGTGATATCTACATCACACTGCTGTAAAGCACGGATATAGTTGTTGTGTTGATCTAATGCTTTTTGATAATCCGGTTTACCTAAGTTAGCCGAAGTTAGACCATTAATTAACGATTTTGCAGGTGTTCTTGCAATAATATGGCTAAATTTTTTCATTATTAAGTCCTTTAAAATAATTATGCGTTATTTTTGAATAATAATTCACTTTAAAAACAAAATCAAGCTTAAAATAGATGATTTATGCATATAAATGCAAGTTTATCTGTTAGGAGATAGTTGAATTGGTTATAAAGAAAATATTGATGTGGCTTAACTAAGAATTGTTAGTTGGGAAAATAAAGAAATTAATAAATTAAGATAGTAGATTATTTTTAGGACGACAGCTCGCCCTAAAAAATAAGTGTTATTCACCGGCGAAATCGACTAAGGTATAACAATCAATGCCCATTTCGGTTAATTTAGCTTTACCATGTAAATCAGGTAAATTAATGACAAATGCGGCATCCTCAGCAATACCACCTGCTTTTTGGATTAATTTTGCAGTAGCGGCAACAGTGCCTCCGGTTGCAAGTAAATCATCAATAATTAAAACTCTTTCGTTAGGTTTGATCGCATCGCAATGCATTTCTAAGGTATCAGTACCATATTCGAGTTGATACTCTTCTCTAAATACGTTACGCGGTAACTTATTCGGTTTTCTTACTGGTACAAAACCAACGCCTAATGCTAAAGCAAGCGGTGCGGCAAAGATAAAACCACGCGCTTCAGTACCTATAACTTTATCGATTTTTTTATCTTTATAATGTTCAATTAAAAGATCGACAGCGGTTCGAAAAGCGATTGGGTTCTCAAGTAAACTGGTGATATCACGAAACAAAATACCTTGCTTAGGGTAGTTGGGGATGGTGATAATACTATTTTTAATAAGTTCAAGTTTTGATTGAGTCATTGTAAATGTTCTCTAACTATTCTCTTTAAGAGCGACTAATTTTTTATTATATACCTTTGCCCTTTAGACTGGCAATAAACAAACAGTTAACGCACCGTAAAATAGCGAGTTTGCTTAGTTTCAGTACTAATAGGGAGATTTTTTAGGTATTATTTTATCAGGTATATTTTTTTACAACTTTTTACAAATAAATACATTAATTAGACAGTTTATTTGGCAATTGGTGAATAATTAAATAAACTTTACAAAGGAAGGGAAACACAATGAAATTTATTAAACTATTTGCCATGTTAGGGCTTTCAGTCTGTAGCTTATTTAGCCACGCTGAACCAATTAAACAAATTCAAGTTCGTTCAGAATTGTCTTCACCAATTATTCTAGAAGGTAATCCAGAAGCAAATTACTTAAAAATCTCGTTAACTGGTCAAAAAGTTGATACCAACAAACGGGTACCGCTTAATTTAGCTATTGTTATTGATAGATCAGGTTCAATGGGTGGCGATCGCATTGAAAAAGCGAGAGAAGCAGCTATTTTTGCGGTCAATTTGTTGAATGAAGAGGATACATTATCTATTGTTGCCTATGATAACGAAGCAGAAGTGATTGTTCCTGCAAGCAAAGTAAAAGATAAACAAAAAATCATTCAACTTATTAATAAGAATGTTATTGCCGGTGGAGGAACGGCCCTATTTGCCGGTTTGAGTAAAGGAATTAAGCAAGTTGAAAATCAGCTTACCAAAGATAAAGTTAATCGTATTATTTTGCTCTCTGATGGTCAAGCTAATGTTGGACCAAGTTCTGTCAATGAGCTATCTGAGTTGGCAATTATTGCAGCGAAAAAGAATATTGCGATCACCACCATGGGGATTGGCTCAGGTTATAATGAATTATTAATGTCATCGATCGCCAGTTATAGTGATGGTAATCATGTATTTGTCAATAACTCATCAGAGCTTGAAAATGTGTTTGTTCACGAGTTTACTGATGTAATGTCCACAGTTGCTCAAGACGTTGTCATTACTATTCAATTGAAAGAGGGTGTTAAACCGGTGCGGCTACTTGGTCGCGATGGGGTGATTAAAGGGAATCAAGTCACGGTTAAAATGAATCAACTGTTTTCAAATCAAGAAAAATATGTATTGCTAGAGGTGCTTCCGGAGGAAGGAAAAGTCGGTCAAAGTAAGACATTAGCTGAAATTGATTTAAAATATGATAATTTATTGGTCAATAAAGCGGAACATGAAACTCAATTGGTTAGCATTGCTTATACTGACAATAAAAAATTAGTTCAAGATTCTATAATTCAAGATGTTTTAGCTGAGTCAGAAATACAGAAAGTGACTCTTGCGAATGAAGAAGCTTTGTCGCTTTACGATAAAGGAATGCATGCGGAAGCAGAAGAAATGCTTATGCAAAATAGTAGTAGACTAGCATCATTTTCAAACATGATGATATCACCTTCATCAAAAGCAAGAATAAATAGTCAAATTGAGAAAAATAATATTATGGTTGATGCAGTTAAAAATCAGGATAGCAATGTTTCCCGTAAAATAATGACTCAACAACAATTTGAATCAAAAAGTAATGTAATTAAAAAATAGTTATGAAAAAATAGTTATGAAAAAATTAACAACGATTTTATCTTTATTGGTATTAATGGCATTCATCAGCTATTTAGGTTGGCGAAGTGTTGAGCATGAAGTTTTGTTGCGTGAAAATAATGAAACTTTACTCGTGAAAAGCCGTATAAATAATATCAAATTATCGATTGAATCGTTGTTAAATCAGCGCTTATCTTATCTAAGTAATTTGGCATCACAAATTGATAACAACAATGATAAAGCTGACGATTTATTAGCTACGCAAGCTGATATTAAGAATATTTTCATCGTCAATAAAAATAAGATTTTATTTTTAAGTGATTTTGATGATTCTCAGTGGCATAAGTTGGTTGAATCAATTGCAATGGACAATTCGGTTTTGTTTAAGCAACAAGATCATTCTGAACAATTTGAACCAAGTTCTGGTTGGTATCAAATGTATAACCACTTAATTTATTGGTCAATTAAGTCGGATAATATTATTGGTTTTGAACTTTCCAATATCAAATTTTCATTTGATGTTATCAGTTTATTAGATAAACAAGCTTTTGAGGATAATTTTAGATTATCCGACGGTGATAAACAGATTTATAGCAATGGGGAAATTTTTGATAATGAAATTTCGATTGTCCTTGATTATCCCTTACAAAATTGGCATTTAACTTATTATTATCCCTCGCCAAACTTAGTTAATTTATATCTGCTAGGTGCAGGTGTTATTGGCTTATTCCTTATTGTTCTGCTTGGACTTATTTGCTACGCTTATCGAGAATATAGTCGAACTTTGCGTTTAGCAAAACAGCAGGTGAGTTTTGTTGGGCAAGTTTCACATGAATTTAAAACTCCTTTGACCAATATCACGCTATATTCTGAAATGTTATCCGAGTATTTAGAAGATGAATCAGCGCCAATTCCAGATTATCTACATATAATCAGTGCTGAAAGTAAACGACTAACTCGATTGGTGCAAAATGTGTTAACTTTTAATAAACCTAATAGCGTAAATATAAGATCGGTTGATTTAACCTTACTACTTAAGCAGATATATCACACCTTTAAACCTATTTTAGCAGCTAAATCATTGCAGCTTAACATCACTAAGCTTGATAGTGATTGTATTGTCAATACTGATGAAGATTGTGTAATGCAAATTCTCAATAATTTTTTGAGCAATGCCGAAAAATATGCTGCAAATGGTAAACAAGTTGATTTATCTTTAATCAAATCTGGAAAACAGGTAATAATTACGGTTCGTGATTATGGAGAAGGCATTGCCAATCATTTATTGAAACAGATTTTTGAACCATTTTACCGCGTCAATTCATCGATAACCGAAGGGGTTTCTGGCACAGGAATAGGGTTGACGATTGCTAATCAGTTAGCAAATCAGATCCACGGAGAGATTAAAGTTATCAATCAAAATCCGGGGATGGCATTTTCACTTATTTTAACGGAGCAGGGAAATGAAAATCTTAATTGCTGAAGACGATAAGCATATTCTTAATGGTATGGCAGATCTGTTAGAAAAAGAGGGCTATACCATTATCAAAGCGGCTAATGGTAAAGTTGCACTTCAACTATTTGAACAACATCAACCCGATTTTATTATTTTAGATATTATGATGCCCGAGCTTGATGGTTATTCTGTTTGTCGTGCTATCCGTAAATTAGATGAAGATGTGCCAATTTTATTTTTATCCGCTAAAGATGAAGAGATTGATCGGGTAATTGGTTTAGAACTTGGTGCTGATGATTATATGAATAAGCCTTTTGGTATTCATGAACTTAGAGCGAGAATCAAGGCTATTGCTAAACGTTATTTAAAATTAAAAAACGCTAATACTTCCCAAGAGGATTATTTTCAATTTGGTGATTTAAATGTTTATCCTACTGAATTATATGCAAAAAGAAATGAGCAGATTATTGAATTAACATTACGCGAAATTAAGATTTTGCAGTGTTTATATCAACATAAAAATCAAGTTGTTACGCGAGATATGCTTTTTGATTATGTATGGGGATATGACTATTTGCCTAATAGCCGAACACTCGATCAACATATTTCAAAATTGCGAAAACAAATTGAAATTAACCCAACGATTCCAATTTTAATCAAAACAATTCATGGGATTGGTTATAGGCATTAAAGTTGCCATACACATTATTGATCTGAATTTTACGCTGTTTAAAGTAACCGCTCAGAAGTAAATTACGCTAATTCTTGTTAGATGTAACTTGGCATCAGATCTTTCTGAAGGTTTATATCTCTAAAAATTTAAAACTTTTTTAATTGAGTTTTGGGTATTGACTAACTGATAACTATTTTTTGAGTAATTATCAGTTCTTCCGATTTTTATTTTCATGTTCAATTAACCATTTTTTTCTCTCTAATCCGCCGCCATAACCCATTAGCTCACCATTGGAACCTATTACTCGATGACAAGGAACAATAATAGCAACCCGGTTATTACCATTTGCGCTGGCTACTGCTCGAATTGCCAGTGGATTATTAATTCTCTGTGCTTGCTGTTTATAAGTAGATAATTCGCCATAGGGAATTTGTTTTAAGCAATCCCAGACGGTTTGTTGAAATAGGGTACCAGGTGTATGTAAGGCAACGGTGAAGTGAGTTCTTGTTCCGGCAAAATATTCAGCAATTTCAACTTTAACTTGTTGGATATGTTGATTTTCGCCAAAAATAATCTTCATTTTAAGTAAACTTTGCAGTTGTTCAAATTCTGTTTCTAGCATTCTTCGATCGACAAACTCTAATAGGCAAATTCCTTGATTGGTTGCGCAAACAAACATAGGGCCTAAAGGTGTTGTTAATCTGTCGATTAATATGACGTCTTGTTGATTTTCTGCTGACGGTGACTTTTTCATAATTTTTTTATAGGTATAACCAAAGCCACTTAACGAGTTGTAACCCGTATCAAATGCAGTATTGATTACGTTTTTTCCTGATTTTAATTCTTGAAATGCATGGTTAATTCGGTACATTCGTTGATAAGCATGGAAAGTAATTCCATAATGTTTTTTAAACCAACGGCGAATAGTTTCAGGACTTAAGTTATTTTGCTTTAATTGATAATCGGTGATCTTTTCTTTAGGATGATTATTAATCATTGCGATGGCTTTAATTATCTCTTCGGGTGCTTGATTAGCATTTTCGGTTGGTTTGCATATTTTGCATGGTCGATAACCCGCATCAAGTGCAGATTTGAATGAAGAGAAAAATTCAACATTGGCAAATTTCGGTTTTCTGGCTCGGCAAGTAGCAATACAAAAAACCGAAGTAGTTTTGACGCCAACATAAAAGATCCCAACATAACTGTGATCTCTTTTAAGTAAAGCTTGGTAATAAACCTCTTTTTGCTTAGAATTAGTTATTAACATCTTATATATCTTCTATAATAATTTCGCTAGATGGTTAATTAAGCTTATTAAAAATGACAGTAGCTGTGCAACCGAAAAATTGACAACTATTTTTATTTACTCGGTTGACTAAATATTTTAGCTGTTTAATAAAAATCGATTGCTAAAATAATCAATATCCAATCTAATATTGATGCATCACTCATTATTACGCATATTTTCAGCCATCAAAACTGAATAGTTATGCCTTTATTTACCGGTATTGTGGTTAATATCTCGTCTAAGCACTTAAAATTTTTATCCATTTGCATTATCAACTTTAGTACAAATTGTTTTCATTACCTAAGGTATTTAACATTTTGGAGAGTACTATGCTTAGTTATCTGGATTTTCTTATTATCGCTATGAAGCTATTAGTTGTGTTTATCTGCATTGTGTTATTTTTAAAAATAACCGGCAAGACTTCACTGTCACAAATGTCGAGTATTGATTTTATAGGGAATATGATTTTAGGTGGGATTGCTGGTGGCATTATCTATAACCCCAAATTAACTATCTATGATTTTATCATGGTATTGTTGATGTGGACAGCAATCATGTATACCTCAAATTATCTAAAAAAACGCAGTCAAAATGCTAAGGCATTTATTGTTGGTAATCCAATAATATTGATGGATCATGGGAAATTAAAATTGGATGCCTTCACCGCAATAAATTTAGATCTGGCCAGTTTTGCCGTACTGTTGAGAATGAAAAGTGTTTTTAACATTCATAGTGTCGAGAAAGCGATTTTGGAACCGAATGGACAGTTATCAATCGTCAAGAAAGGGGATAAAGATATATCGGTTATTGTCCTAGAAAATGAACAACCGGTTGACAATATTCTAGAACAACTAGGTAAAGATGAAAAATGGTTAAAAACCGAGTTGGCTAAACAAGGTTATAAAAGTTTCGAAGGGCTTTATTGTGTTGAATATTATGATCATCACCTGTTTGTTATTCCTAACGATGCGGTAAGTTAACCTTAGATTTCTAATTTTTAGAATAATTAACCATACAACTTAATTCGATTTGTATGGTTAATTAGGGGGCACTAAGTAAAATTAGTGGTCTGCATAAAGTGGCGAGGTATTTAATGACTTAGCAATAAAGCTTTTAACAGCCAAGGATTTAAGTTCATTTTGTATGGATATTGCTTGTTCTTCAGAGTCACAACGCGTGAAAACACAGGCACCTGTGCCAGTTAATCTGGTTGGTGCAAATTGCGAGAGATAAGCGATAAGTTGATCGACTTGAGGATAACATTGACGTACTACATTTTCACAATCGTTACTAAGTTTATCAAAAGGAATAGCCATAAGCTGATCAATAGTTCGTACCGGTGTATCACGATGCAATTTAGGATGATTAAATATTTTAACGGTTGAAATTTCAATATTAGGGTAGCTAACTAAATACCAATATTCAGGGATAGTAACTTGTTGAAATTGATCGCCAATACCTTCAGCAAAGGCGGCGTGACCATAAATAAAAATAGGTACATCGGCACCAATTGAACGACCTATTTTCATTAATGTCTGTTGTTTAATATTTAAATTCCATAACTGGTTTAAGGCCACCAGAACTGTCGCCGCATTGGACGACGCGCCACCCAGCCCGCCACCCATTGGGATTATCTTCTCTATAGCGATATCAACACCAAGTTGGCTGTTGTTAGCGTAGGATTTTAATCGCTGAGCTGCAATAGTGATTAAATTTTTAGCCTCAGGAATATGGTCAAATTGAGTTAATAATCTTATTTTACCATCATTGCGCACAGCAAAAGTTACCTTGTCACAAATATCTATAAATTGAAATAAGGTTTGTAAATTATGATAATTGTCTGGGCGGCGACCAGTAATATATAAAAATAAATTTAATTTAGCCGGTGATAACCAATGATTCATGCTTGTATCCGTTATTTCAAAGTCCATTTGATAATTTTTAAACGAATAAGCTCATCACCTTGTGAAAGTTCAATGATCGCCGGTAAATCAATATTTTGATTTTTAAAAGTATAAGTTGCGTAGCTTGGGATCTTCAATTGCCATTTATTATCATTCTGCATAAATGAAGTGGTTACAAGTCTCCCTAAACTGTCTAACTTATCGAGTTGACTGTCATTTGAAAAGCCTTTTAACCAATTATGTAGCGAGTTAAGCGGGATGTTGATGTTAGATACTTTTTTCATTAATTGCTCAACATTAACATCAGTGTAATATCCGCCACTTTTATCGATCATTTCGGCATAATCCGGCTTAGATTTTAATGTTAGCACATTGGTGCCAACTGGAGTCGTTAGTTTCACTTCATAATAATCGGGCGATTGTTGGTCAATTAAAAAACGACCATAGCTCTTCGTTGCTGTTCCGGTATGGGCGATGGTACCAATAACTCGGAATGAATTAATTTGTTCAAGAATTTGTTTATGGTTTTGCCATTGTTGCTCAATAGATGCATTAGTTTGATGTTTAGTTGATTGACATGCGGTAATCAGTAGTGACAATATTAAAAATAGCGAAAATTTGATTTTTGTCATAAAATAACCCAGTGGTAGTTATGGTCAAAAGAGGGAATTATTATAGCTGATAATATTAAGAATAAGAAAAGGTAACTGTCATTAACCTTTATAATTTTTTTCGCTATAATATACAGATTAAGACGCTTTATAAACTATTATAAAAGAATCAAGGCAATGTCTATTACATTATTAGGTGTAAATCATAAAAGTGCGTCTGTCGCTTTAAGAGAAAAAATCGCTTTTTCTAATGAGATTATTGATAAAGCATTATATAGTCTCTATCAGCATCCTCTAGTTGATGGATGTGTCATTTTATCGACTTGCAACCGTACCGAAATTTATCTAAGTTATGAACATGAGGCTGATTTTATTCTCCTAAAACAATCTGTGGAAAATTGGTTAACCCAGTTTCATCACATTGATCTGGCGGTTTTTCAAGACTCGCTATATTGCTATGTAGGTCAACAAGCGGTGGAACATCTTATGTCTGTCGCTTGCGGTATTGATTCATTAATTATTGGCGAACCTCAAATTCTTGGTCAAGTGAAGCAAGCTTATTGTTTCGCTCAACAAAATAATTGTTTGTCAGCTCAACTTGAAAAACTTTTTCAATCTATTTTTCATGTCGCCAAAATTGTTCGCACCGAAACTAATATTGGCGCCAATACCGCTTCAGTGGCTTATGCTGCCTGTCTGGTTGCCCGCGATCTATTTCCTAATACCGCTGAGTTAAGTGTAATGCTAGTAGGGGCAGGTGAGACCATAGAACTTATTTCACGATACTTAAAATCACATGAATTCAAACATATTATTGTGGCTAATCGTACCCGCGAGAAAGCCCTAAAATTGACGTCAGTTATTGATGCCGAGATCATCTCTTTACCGGATATTGCTAATCGACTTAAAGATGTGGATATTGTGATTAGTTCAACAGCTAGCCCTTTACCCATTATTGGCAAAGGAATGGTAGAGCGGACATTGCATGAACGAAATGATAAACCAATGTTATTTATCGATTTAGCGGTTCCTCGTGATGTTGAATCTGAAATTAGTCAACTTAAAAATATTCATCTTTATACTGTTGATGACCTAGAACAAACTGTTCAAAATAATTTAGAGCAACGAGTTATTGCCGCAAATGAAGCTGAATATATTATTCGTGAACAAGCTGAATTATATATCGAATGGTTAAAAACCAGACATGCAGTGCAATACGTAAAACAGTATCGGCATAATGCGCAAATCATCAAACGTGAATTGGAGTTAAAAGCATTAAATGCCATTAAACAAGGTGCCAATGTTGATGAGGTGTTTTTTGAGTTTTCACATAAATTAACAAATAAATTAATCCATGCACCAACACAAATATTACTTGATGCGGCAACACATGACTGTGAAGATTGTTTTAAAGTATTAAGTAAAGGATTGGGTTTAGAAGATCTTTAATAGACCTTATTGATCATCATAGGACGATGTAAAAATTGGATCAAATTGAATTTTTTGCCATACAAAGCCCATGTAGCCGTGTATGTGAAACGGATAAGCAAGGTTATTGTATCAAATGTTTTCGTTCTCGAGAGGAAAGATTCAATTGGCTAACATTTTCAGATAGTCAAAAACAGCAAATTTTACGATTATGCAAACAGCGATCTTTAAGGCGTCGTTATCAATTAGCGCAGCAACATCGACAGCAACAACTACAACAATTACAACAATTACAACAACTACAACAACAAAATAGTTTATCAAATACTCAGTCGGCACAAATGGATTTTATTTTTTAATATTAAAATATCTATTTTCTTATATTACTTGTATTCCAGCCAAACTCGGAGTAGCATTTTTAACCACATTATGGCGATTTATTTTAATTACCATCGCTAACTAATTGGGATTTAAAATATGAAAATGTGTATTGCTTGTGGCATGCCAATGACAGCAATTGCTGATTACCCTCTTCATGATTTGTCAAAAAATTACTGTAAACATTGTGCTCATATCGATGGCACAATGAAAACCTTTGATGAAAAATGGCAAGAAGTTACCCTTAAGTATATCAATAACCATAATGTTGATTATTTAGTCGCAAAAGAGACTGCTTATACCATTCTAAAAAAATTACCAGCATGGAAACGCAGATGGTAGTAGAAATTTTAGGCAACTAACTGCGTTTGTAATAATATCTGTTGCAGATATCACAAAGCTTAGTATAATTGCCAACGTTTACTTATTTACACTTCAAATGCCAGTGTGGCGAAATTGGTAGACGCAGCGGATTCAAAATCCGCCGCCCTTAAAAGCGTGTCGGTTCGAGTCCGACCACTGGCACCACTTCTTGTTCTACTCAGCTTAATAAAAATTAGATAAACTCTTTTTCGTTAACAGCTAACAGGATTCATCTACTATTTTCTTTGCACAAAGCATTTTTGCTAATATCATACATGTTATTACGCAAATAATGATAGAAGCATAGCCTCCACCAAACGGTAAAACGGTAAATATACCCATCAATACTTTGAGAATAAATATCACTGGTAACGAACTTAGAGATAGTTTTGCAGGACTATTTAATAAGCGATCAGTGAAAAGTACACCAAATAATGCTGGTAATAAATATTGTAAAGCGTCAAGAATTGGTTGTGTTAGTATATTGAATAATTGCGTGTCTATTACAGTCGGTTAAATTTCAGTTTAGTGAGGATAGCCTCGAAAAAAACATCTATATTTTTGCGTAACATGGTGCAAACCACACTTAGCTATTGATGTGGATACTCACGAAGCTATTAGTATGGACGCTAGCCTTGTCAAGGTTGGCGATAATTAAGTGCAAAGTCTTGTTGAAGCAAATCATAATGAAAATAGGAAACACGTTGGGTAATGTTGCATTTAAAATCGAAGTAAAACCATACTCATCACTCTATGTCACTGAAATATGCGATTTGTTTCATTCGACTATTCATGCTATTGATACCGATATTTATAGCAAAGCAGAGCAAGAAGCATGGTGCCCAACACCAGCAGATTATCAGATGTGGTTAAAACGTTTAGATAACACTCAGCCTTGGATGGTTATCTTTGGCTCACGCCTTGCGGGGTTTATTTAACTTAAAGATGATGGTTACATAGACTGCTTTTACGTGCATCCTGACTTTCAAAAGCGTGGCATAGCTAGAAAACTCTATGACCATGTGCTTGACTTGGCGAACCAGAAAAAAATTTCACAATTAAGTGTAGATGCTTCAAAAGTAGCCATGCCAATTTTCCAAAAATGGGGTTTTAAAATAAAGCGGGCTAACAAAATATCCAGAAAAAATCAGGTACTGATTAATTACCATATGTATAAATCACTTTGATTTTTATTGAGACCTTTGTACGGTAAAGCTTCACTCAAACTAAATTCTTAACTGCGCTTTTTTGGGACATTTGGGCTTATATTTAGACCTAAATACCTCTAGATAAGTGACTATCTATCGCCATTTCTTGTTTTAGGCATAACTTTCCTGAAGTACAGATAACCCTCGTTTGATACCAAAGTTTAATAAGCGGCCTAAAACATGGCTTGAATTAGTTCTGTCAATGGAGTTTTAAATTAAACCGGATTTACGAAACAAAAGAATAACTAGAAAACTTTATAAAGATAGCCGAAAATGAAATACACATCTGGTTTACCAATGATAATGTCGGACGAGTTTAAAAACATGCGCTGACAGCGCGCTTAAGTGAGCCGTATCCGATAAGTTTGGTCTGAGCGTCATTTGATGTACCGAAAGTTAGATTTTATGACAGGTGTTCACGACCGGAAAACAAAGTACGGCAGGCCCTGCGTAGACAAGTTATTGTCATCTTTGCTGACAGCAGAGGATCAACGGGAAGCTGGATGATAACCGCTACGCTACATCAGAAAGATATCACCGAGGGTCGTTTCAAAGTAAGACAATTGATGAAAAAGGCAGAATTATGCAGTAACCAGCCCGGCGTACATAGTTATAAAATAACGACCACAGAGCGGTCAGATATCCCAAATAAGCTGGCGCGGGATTTAAAATAGTTTAACCAAATAAAGTATGGACGGGTGACATTACTTATATTTAGGCCGGTAAATGGATTTATTGGTAACAATTAAATATCAACAATTTATTTAGTTGATATAGGTAAATGAGAAAAGCTAAAAAAATCAATTGATTATTAATATAATAGAGCTTTCTAACGATAATGATGAAAAATTGTTTTTCATCAGCAAGCAGCTAGACAAGTGCAGGTATTAAAAATATCATTATATTATTCCGCTTAAATAGCGGATAATTTATTTGTTGCGAAAATGGTTATTAGTTTTTATATTTAAAGCAATTTATTTAAATATTAACTGAATTTTTATAGGAACGGAATCAATGAAAAAGATAATAACAACCAAGGTATTTTTAATATTATTTTTCTCACTATTTAATATCTTTAGTTTAATCGAATATTTTAATAACGATTCTGTGATTGAATATGTTTCTTATTTGAAAATACTTTCAATAGTAGCCGTTTTTATTTGCCTGACTTTATTACTGATCAAAAAGATATTCAATGATAAATGGGTACTTAAAACTATGGTTAAGCCTGAAGTAATAAAAACAGTTAATAATAATGAAAAAAATTATGAATTTTTAGATTATGAAATGAAGCAGGGCATTGCTATCTTATGGGAAGGTGATGCAATTTTCGCAACTATTAAAGGTGAGAAAAAAAAACTTACTGGTTATATTAAACAATTGATCTTGAAAGATGATGGTATTTTTTACTTTTCTGTTGCTAAAGGCGAAAAAATAGAACAACTAGCAATTAATGAACCCAATTCAAAAATTAAAATTACCCTCAATGGCACGCAGTATAATTTTAAATCACTATGTAAAGAAGTTTTAAAACTGGAATTAAAACGGATATTTAAGTTTGCAGATCATGTAAAAAAACAATTATCTCTCAATGAGAAATTTAGCCTTACATTTAATCCTCCACAAAAAATGTCAATTTTACTGGATAATAAGATGGAATTATGTGAAATCGAAAAGTACTGTATTTATCATAATAATTATCAAGAATTGTTAATAAAAAGTATTAGTCGACAGAAATATACTTTTCTGCCTATTGATAATATTAAGTCTAAAATCCAATTGGAAGATGGCAAAAAAATTGATATTCGTAAATGGTTAGCGTATTTATGTAATACGACCGATATCAATTAGACCTATTTTTTGAACTAGCATTAATGTTAGATAATTAAAATTATTATTCACTCTGTTATCTGACGAGAAAAAGGCAATATAAAATCAAATGATATTTATACTGCCTTTCACACATTATCAGACCATTTATTTTATTAAAGTGTTAATTTCTTCCCTAACCAGAGGAACAGTTAAACCGACAATAATTTGTATTGCTTGACCTTTGTTAACGACATTAATGGCTCCATAGCTCTGAAAATATTCAACATCATAAACTAATTCAGGATTTGCTACTTGCACACGTAGTCGAGTAGCACAATTAGTTAGATGAGTGATATTATCTTTTCCGCCTAATCCTTCGAGAAAAGCTATCGCTTTTTCCTTGATAACATCAATTTCATCTTTATCTTCACTAAGTGCTTTCTCTTCATCGTTATTTATATGATCGGATGTTTCAGATTTACTGTTTTTGTAATCTGCTTTGCTAAATAATTTGATATTATTATCCGAACGTCCTGGTGTCATTAGATTAAATCTGAGAATAAGGAATTTAAATACCAAAAAGTAAATTGCCGTGAAAATTAAGCCAATCACAATTTGAATGACATAGGTTACCCAATGGTTAGCTCCTAATGGTAACCAATTTTGGAAGATAAAATCGATAATGCCTAGATAGAAATTCCCTGATACTCCAAAGAGATACATCACAGTTGCCATCGTTGCTGCTAATAGGGCATGAACAAAAAACAGCATTGGTGCAATAAATAAAAAAGTAAATTCAATCGGCTCTGTAATACCGGTCAAAATAGCCGTGACGGTTGCACCGATTAATAGACCAAAGGTCATTTTCTTATTTTCAGGTTTGGCTGTTGAATAGATAGCCATGGAGATGCCGGTACAACCAAATACTTTGCCCATACCAATAAGCATAAATCCACCCTGCGGAAAGAGTTCAGTTAATGGTTTCGTACTATTTGAGAATTCTGATATGTGTGAGATCCAATAATTAACTGTACCGCCGTCAGTAACGATCGGACCAAAATAAATTGGACTATAGACAAAATGATGTAATCCAGTTGGGATTAAGATGCGTTCTAAGAAAGTAAACAGCCAAACACCAACAGGGCCAGAGTTAAGAATAATTACTTGCAGACTTTGTATTCCACTTTGAATTGGTGGCCAAACAAGAACGGTTAAAATGGCCAAGATTAACATCAAAGGAAAACAAAGGACGACAATAATCGGTGTGCCAGTAAAGACATTCGCCCAATCCGGTAAACGTAAATCGAAATAACGATTGTGTAACCAAACAGTAAAACTTGCCGTCAAAATTGAACCAACAATTGAGGTATTAAGAGTTAACACTCCACAAATTTCAATCAATCCGGCTTGACCGACCTGATAATTTACACCAAGTTGTTCACTCCATACGTCAATAATTCCACCAATAAAATAGTTAAATGTCAAATAGGAAATGAAAGAAGCTAACACTGCTCGACCAGATGCCTTTTTGGCTAAAGCGATGGGTAAACCAAGAGCAAATAACATTGGCATATTTTGGAATACAACCATCGATGCTTTTTGCAGAATACCAACAATTTTTACATAAGATGAACCTTCGATAGCGAAAGGAAATAAATGGGGATTAAGTAACACAACCGTTAAACCCAATAAAATACCGGCAGCAGGGAATAATAAAACCGGAACAAACATTGCTGCGCCAAAGCGTTGAATTGTATTTCTCATATAGACATTAATCCTTTAATAAGTTGATTAATATACATTTTAATTTACCAACAACTTATACTGGCACTAAGGTTGGTTACCAACCCAAGTGCGGTAGGTTGCAGTTAAATTAATTATTTAAAAAATTGCGGTAGATATTGCTTATTTTCGTTTAATATCTCTTCAACGATTATTTTTGCTTTAGGGACATTAACCACGGTTCTATTAAGGGTTAATGCATTGATAAGTTTTTGTTTCGAACCCTCATACCAAGCGTCAACGACCAGTTTTTCATAGCCTAATTGAATTTCAATCATGGCTTTTTGGAAGGCTGGAATATTTCCAATAGCAAAAGCTTTAGGACCATCGGAAGTGAGCATACAAGGAATTTCCACCATGGCATCATCTTGAATATTATTAATGGCTCCATTGTTAGGCACAATGACCAGATAAATATCGCCTTTGTTATAGGCTAAAGATGCAGCTACGCGGATCATATAACGACCATGAATATCAGCATGAAGATCTTCACCTTGAATTGAATTGTTTTCGATGATGCGACGGCACATTGCAAATACCTGTTTTTCTCGGCCATTAATCACCTGACGAGCACGAGTATTATTGATATCCTCTTTACTGACCATTTTTTCCGGGTAGAGATAATATTGGAGATAGGTATTTGGTAGGAATTCTGGATTATCCCTTAACATGACTTCCATATTTTTAAAGGTCGCTTGCCAAGAAGGATCATTGGCAATAACCGAATCAACTGCGGTAATTCCATCTTTTAAGATAATATCTTTTATCTTTTGAGTAAGATCTTCTCCTTGTTTATTTTTTATTTTGGTAAACCAACCATAGTGATTTAGACCAAAATATTCCGGTACAAAATCCCAAATTTCACAGCCAAGTAATTTGGCATAACTTACCATGATGGCTGCCGGCATATCACAAATATTTAAAATTCGCTTGTCATCCGGAAATTCCCGATTTAAAGCTTCGGCAACAATAGCGGCAGGGTTAGTGTAATTTAAGATCCAAGCCTCTTTTTGATAGCATCGAATATCACGAATAAGATCTATCATATCTCCAATAGATCGTAAACCATAAGCCATGCCACCTGCGCCACAGGTCTCTTGACCGACACATTGATGCGAAAGAGGAATTTGCTCATCACGCTCACGCATTTTCAAGCCACCGGTACGGATTTGCATAAAAAAGAAATCTGAATTTTCAAAGGCCACTTTTCTGTCTGTGGTATAGATAAATTCTTCAATTTCCGGATAAAGTTCTTTAAACATGATTTCAGTTGCTTTCGCATTCAATTCTTGACGAGGTCCATCAATATCATAGAAAACCACGCGTCTTAAAGGAAAGTTGGCCTTTTCGCTAACAAGACTGCTCATAATACCTAAAGTATAAGTACTTCCAGCGCCGACAACGGTTAAATTAATCTTTTTCATATTATTTCCTAATAGTAATGTTGAATAAAATACAAATAGCATACAAATATGTTATCAATAAGTATTTAATAAAATAATACTTATTTAATACAAATGTGAAAAAGATCACAAAATATTTCTGGCGTCTATAAACTTGTTAGGATTAAAATTATTAGTAACTGTATGTTTTTATGTGGATTAATAAGAAATTTATCATATGATGATATTTCATAAATTAGATGATAAGATGATACAAATTTATTCTGCTGAGATATTCAATGGCGAAACCACTTTACCGACAAATAGCTGAGACGTTTGAACAAAAAATTTATTCTGGGGAATTAGACTTAGAGGATGTATTACCTACTGAACAAGCTTTACAAGAACTGTATAAAGTAAGTCGTGTTACTATCCGTAAAGCATTAGAACAGTTAGAAAATCAGGGATTAGTTGAAAGAATTAAAGGTAGTGGTACATATGTAAAGTATCACTCAGCCAAACATGATGCTATTAAATTACAGGGATTTGATGAGAATATCACAGCCTTAGGCCGAATTGCTGGTACGAAAGTAATACATTTTCAGTTAGAACAAGCTCTACCAACTATTGCGAGACAATTAAGAATAGAAGTTGGGACATCGAT
Organism: Gilliamella apicola; assembly: GCF_003202915.1. Taxonomy (GTDB): domain Bacteria; phylum Pseudomonadota; class Gammaproteobacteria; order Enterobacterales; family Orbaceae; genus Gilliamella; species Gilliamella apicola_Q. The sequence goes on along the minus strand of NZ_QGLP01000005.1, from coordinate 249,085 downwards.
TTTTTCCATAGTACGGATCAGAACTATTGATAATGAACCGGAAATTTTAGAGCAAAGTTATATGCCACTTTCACTCTTCCCCGATCTTAGTGTTAAAGTTATGGAGTCATCCAAATATCATTATGTTGAACAACAGAAAGGTTACCAAATTTCTCATAGTCGACAAGATGTTAAACCCGTCTTAGCCACCACGATTGTTGCAAAACATCTAAATGTAGAAACCAATCATCCAATCTTACGGCTTCGATCGGTTAGCGAATTAAAAACTGGAGAAACTTTTGAATACAGTATTCAGTATTTAAGAGGTTTTCAATATCGTTTTGAATATATTGCACGAAGGGGATTAGATTAATTGTTATTTGAAAAATATGGATAATCAATTAAAATTATTTTAAACATATGTTAATAAATACCATTGGTATAAATGGTATATAATCTTATTAAATTTCATAATTTTTATATTGTTTCATACCGTTAAGCAGTTTATTGCTCTGTATCTTTTTAAGATAGTCACTATTTTTATTAATCAACTTTATCTAAGTTTGCTAAATCTTTTGTAGTTAACTCGTTGTTGTTTAATCATTCATCTAGAAATAGGAGTAAATAATGGCTAAAAATATAAAGATAAAAAAACTAGCAATATTCATCCCTACACTCTATTGTTCTCTATTTTTTTCTTCATCATTCGCCTTTCAAAAAGGATCAACCGAAGATTTTTTAGGGCATGAAGTAGGGGTTACTTATCACACTGCCGAGCAAGCCGTCAGCAGTAAAGAGTACTTGCCGGTTTATCCTGAAGAAGAAAACCCAGAATTTGAAGCAGATAAACTTGCTTATCTTCATGGATATAATTTAAAAGGTACCGAACGTTGGCAGCAGGCAACAATGGATGCTGATTTGCATACTGCCAATGTGGCTAAAATTTTTTCTCAACCGTTAGGTATCACTATTTCGCCGCAAACAACGCCAACGCTATACAAAATGCTTGGTGATTTACTGGTAGATTCAGCAGATAATGCCACCAAAACAGCTAAAGAGTTTTATATGCGAAAACGCCCTTTTGTCTATTTTGGCAATCATACGTGTCAACCTATTGACGAAGAGGATCGATTACGGCATAACGGATCATTCCCATCTGGTCATACCGCTTATGGTTGGACATTAGCTTTAATACTTGCACAAATTTCTCCTTCACATGCTGAGGCAATAATTAAACGAGGTTATGAATTTGGTCAAAGTAGAATGATCTGTGGTGCGCATTGGCAGAGCGATGTGGATGCAGGTAGAATGGTAGGGGCAGTGGAATATTCCAAATTACAAAGTATTCCACAATTTCAAGAAGACCTTCGTAAGGCAACCGAAGAGGTTAATCAACAATATCGTCTACTAAAATAACAAGGTTATCTCCCCTTAGTTTTCCAAAGAACTTTGGGGAGGTTGGTTATGCTTTTTCAAAGCTATCTAACTCTAAATATTTTAATCAAATATATAGTACTATTAATCCAAACTGTGTAGGATTATCGTCCTGGTTTTATAAAATTTGCCTTAGTATTTATAAAATGAAAAAAATTTATTTTTATCCTCACGTTATTTTTAATATCATTAGAAGTTTTAGTCTCTATTTTGAAAAAGAATAAAGCCAATGTCATTAATATTTCTATTCGTCACGCCAACCAAGATAGTGGTTCATTATTGGCATGGACAAAATCGGATAATCTTTTATCAACAAGGTACCGATGAAAAGAGTAAACAACATGTCGGTAATTATAAGGGAATTAATCGATGCTGTTTTGCAAAATCAAGGAAGTTACTATTTACCTTATCAATTACATGCGACAACTGAACAGTTTCAAAAAGCATATCCACAATTTAAACTTAAAGCTCGTTTAGATCCGCAGAATAAATTTAGTAATATGCTATTAAAGCGCTACCACATCGAAACCGTTCAATAAAATAGCAAGAGCAAGATAATTAGTTATTTTTTGTTAAATAACTAATTATCCAAGATCTGAATGTACTTGATCCAGAAATATTAAACATAAAACTATTTGCATATTTGAATATTACTCTTTTGATTCATGGTTTTAATAAACTTGTTTTTAACTAATGTTTGAGCGCATCTAACACTAATTTAAATACATTGGAATGGCCTTTGCGACTAGGATAATAAATATAAAATGGTTCATAAATAATTGAATATTCGCTTAATAATTCTATTAATTGTCCTGAGGCTAATTCATTTTGCACATCTGGATAACCAATCCAACTAATACCTAAACCATCTAACGTCGCTTGTTTTCTTAGATGATTATTGATAGAGAAGTGACAAGAGGGGTGATATTCAATGGTATTACCTTTATCAAAAAATTGCCAAATTGATTCCATTTCATATTGAGTTGAGACTTTTTTACCAATTAACAGATGGTCATCTAAATCTCCGATCTGTTTAGGTTCATTTCTTTGTTTTAAATAATCAGGACTGGCAACTAAAACCATTCGTAAAGGATCAGATATTTTTACTGCTATCATTTCTTTGGCAAGGTCATTACCAATACGACATCCCATATCAAATCCTTCTTTGACAATATCAACTAAATTGTTGTCACATTGAATTTCTATCTTAATCAGAGGGTAGCGTAATGAGAATTGACTTAATTTAGGATAAATAAAATTTTCAATGGCAATATTTGAGGCATTTATTCTAATTGTGCCTGATGGCGTATGCAAATAATCGCCTAGGGCATTGACTTCTTCATTGATTTGATTAAATAAAGGTGCAAGTTGTTTATAAAGTTGTTCGCCTGCTTCGGTTAGTGATAAGCTCCGTGTGGTACGGTTAAAAAGCCTTAGATTTAAGCGAGTTTCTAAATTTCGCATACTATGACTTAATGCCGATGACGAAACGCCCAACGATTTAGCCGCCCCTATAAAGCTTTTAGCTTCAGCAATAATAATAAAATAATTTAGTTCATTATAGTTATACATACTAGTGTAAATTATTGAATTTAATTCACGATACTATAAATGAATAGCGTGTTTATCTCAATAAAAGTTATCTTTAAAATAACATCATCCAAATTGAATTTTTTCAATTTATCAAGTTATTTAAACTTTTATTAGATAGCGAGGAGTAGTTGTATGGATTATATAAAATTAGGTAATTCTGACATTGAAGTTTCACGATTCTGTTTAGGATGTATGAGCTTTGGGGATCCGGCGAGTAAAATGCATGACTGGACGCTTAATCCAGATCAAAGTGAAGCCATTATAAAACATGCTTTAAATCTAGGAATTAATTTTATTGATACTGCTAACACCTATTCAAGTGGTACCAGTGAGGAATATGTTGGACGAGCATTAAAGCGCAACATTGCGCGAGATAAAGTAATATTAGCTACGAAAGTCTATTTTAATGAAGGACATCTATCTGAAGGAGCAATTGAAAGAGAAATCGACGGTTCGCTTAAACGATTAGCTACCGATTATGTCGATTTATATATTATTCATCGTTTTTATTACAGTACGCCTATTGAAGAAACCATGGCAGCATTAGACCATCTAGTAAAAGTAGGAAAAGTACGCGCATTAGGTGCGTCTGCAATGTATGGTTATCAATTTTATAATATGCAATTAGCTGCTAAACAAAATGGTTGGACTCCATTTGTTTCGATGCAAAATCACTATAATTTATTATATCGAGAAGATGAAAGAGAATTAATTCCTGTCTGTAAGCAATTCAATGTTGCATTAACCCCATATAGTCCATTAGCGGCGGGTAGACTTAGTCGATTAAAATGGCAGACTGATACTTTACGTAGTCAGACTGATAAAACTGCTATTGCCAAATACGATAGTACCCAACAAATCGACATGAACATAGTGAAAAGAGTGAATGAAATTGCCGAAAAATATGCTGTCACCATGACACAAATTGCAATTGCATGGCAATTTGCTAAAGGAGTTGCCTCACCAATAATCGGTGCAACCAAAGCGCAATATTTAGATGATGCGGTTGGGTCTTTGCAGGTTTGTTTAACTCAGGATGATATTGCTTATCTAGAGGAGCTATATACACCACATCGTATAGTCGGTGCACTTTAAGTAAACGTAATAGAGAACATTTAATTTACTGACGAATGTCATTGGGACATTTGTCAGTAAGCGTATTTAAATTCTTCCTGAATTTAACTATTTTTGCATTTCATCATTTTGCCTAAAATTGCACCTAAGCCAATTATCGCAGCTAAAAAGCTCAATGTAACACTAACACCTTCTTCATGGAAGCAATCATATTTCATGGTTTTATTACTAGCAATGCACCAACGTAAAAGCCAGATAATAATAAAGCTAAAAATGAAAGAAGTTTAAATTTGATTATATTTATTACAATTAATAAAATATTTGAAATTAAAACACCAAAACCCCAAATTTGTGAATTCATAATATTTTCTTATTTTAGTTAAAGTAAAAAATTCGGAGATAATAGATTTTATGAATCAATTACAAACAAATGATAATTAATCATGTTCACATGAGCTGAGTTCGGTTAAGAATGTATTAAGTTCCCAAAAATGAAGTTATTAATAACTAGTTGTATTTAATTTATTATTTTTAGTTAAATGGCAAAAATTAGATAAGGAAGTACAATGTTTGATGATGACCGTCTTATTACCAATAATCGATTAATTTCAGGATATCAGTTAGCTAAATTTCACACTTTTGAAGCAGCAGCACGTTACGGTTCGTTTATTCGAGCAGCCGAAGAGCTATGTATTACTCCAAGTGCAGTTAGTCATCAAATTAACAAACTTGAAGAAGAGCTTAATTTTAAGCTGTTTACTCGATTTCATCGCCGTATTGAGTTAACTCAAGATGGTGAAAATCTATTTAATATTTTAAAAAAATCCTTGGCAATTCTAAATAGAGAAATATTTGAAATAAAGAACCAAGAGTTGATAGGACAACTAACCATTTATTCTCGTCCTTCCTTTGCACAAGAATGGCTGGTACCGAGAATATCCGAATTTAACAAAAAACATCCTTATATTACATTGAATATTTTAACCGGCAATGGTGTGGTCAATTTTAATCGGCACAGTATTGATTTAGCAATTTATTATGATGATTTGCAACATGAAGATTTGGATGTTTATCATATAATGAATGAAACCATTGTGCCGGTATGTAGTCCCTCATATGCTGAACAATATCAACTAAATGAATGTATTGAAAATCTAAAATATTGTCTAATATTACACGATAATCAAGCATGGCGATATGATTCAAATTTTGATGAATGGCAATTTTGGGGGAAGCATTTTAAACTTGACCTTGATTTTGAAGATTTACCTAAGATGTTATTTGATAGATTCGATTTAGCTATCCTTGCGGCAATTAATCATTCGGGTATCGCTATGGGAAGAAGAAATATAGTCAACAAATATCTTGCGTCAGGCGAGTTAATCACACCGTTTCCTAATATGACATTAGCCTGTAAACAACATTACTATGTTGTTTCTGCTACCAAGCAACGTAATCCTAAAGTTAGAGCTTTTGTGAGATGGTTAAAAGAAAATTTGCATGAACAATCAATCTGAAAATTGCTTTAAATAAATAGCTACCGTTAAAACTAATGATTAGTTACATGATATATATCTAATATGAATATCGATATAATTTTTTCGTATTACCTCGATAGTTTATTCGCAACTATAATGTTTATCACTGAATTTTAGAATTAGTTGTTAAATAGATTAACTAATCTAACTTGATAGGGAGTGATCATGAAAAAATATATTTACATATTTATTCTGTTGGGATTTATATTGCAGGGGTGTGACAACAAGTCAGACTCAAGCCATACCACCCAACAAGATAAAAAGGAAATTGTGGTTGGTTTACCACCTAGTATGCACAACATCATGATGGAAAAAGTGGTCAAACCCGCTTTGGAAAAACAAGGATATAAGGTTAGATTAGTGAATTTCAGTTCACTAAGAGATTCAAATACCGCTTTAGTTGAGGGCAGTATTGATCTTAATGCTGCGCAACATCAATCCTATCTTGATGTGTATAATAAAGAGACTAAAAGCGATCTGGTCTCTTTAGTCCACATTCCTTCTATTTCTGCGGCGCTTTTTTCACAAAAACATCATTCAATTAATGAGATTGCCGATGGGCAGACTATACTTATACCGAATGATCCGGCAAATCAAGCGCGTTCTTTACAATTATTACAAAGTTTGCATTGGATTACCTTAAAATCCGGAAGTAATGTAGGTATTTTAGATTTAAATGCTATAGACGAAAATAAATATAATTTGAAGTTTAAAGCAATATTATCTGAAATGATGCCGAGAATACTTAATGAAGTTGATTACGCCATAATGCCAGGCGGAATTGCATGGTTAAGTCATATTCCAGCAGATAATGTTTTAGTTCAGGAAAAGTTAACGGCGAACCTTGAATTAATGGTTGTGGTTAAGAAAGAGAATTTAAATACTAAATGGGCGCAAGATGTGAAACAACTTTATCAATCCGATGCACTTAAAAAATTCATTAATCAAGATCCTGATGCAAAAGGGCGTTTTATTTGGCCACAACAATAATCAATCTATTAAAAATATCCTCACATTTGACATTGTTGGGATATTTTTATCTATTGCATAAAACAATTCAAAGGTTGAAGTTAAACTGATGTTTGAGGATTTTCATCAAATTACTTAAAAGTTAAATTATTTATTTATTATAATTTTTAACATGATAGAATTAACATCCCTTAAGTTATAAAATAATAATTGAATGTGATGAAAAAAATACAATATTCCGCATTAATTGCTTGCGGTTTTACGCTTTGTAGCTGTTTTAGTGGTCCAACGTCAGTAGTGCGGGTAATTGATAATCCTACTGCAAATGAAATTGTCATTGCCATTGATGGTAAAGAATTAACCATACCTGCCAACTCTAAAACTTCATATACTTTCGAATATGGTAAACATAGTTTAACCTATAACAATCAGTCGGTTAATTTTGTTGTCAAACCAGCTAAATTTTCTGGTAGCGGTTTTATTAATCCAACCCAAAGCAACTATATGTTCCATACTTTTATCTATGCAACCGACAATACCACCGATGAAGCTTATGATAAGATGTATGAAAAAACGCTTAATAAGGTCACTGTCATTTTGAATGGTGAAAAAGAAGAGGTTGAGCTGCCGGTAAAAGTTGTTAATGATGTTTTCATTGAAGACGAACATAACCGATGGGACTATACTATTGACGAAGAAATGCCTGAAGAAGTTTCTGAAAGAATTAATAGTAATCAGGCTTATCAAGTTCGTAAAACTAAAGTTTATCGTGAACACGAATATATGAATTATCTTAAAGAAGACGGTTTAGAAGAGGATTTAAGCTTCCCTAACGAACCAGTTAAATTGACCGAAATTAATCAATATGTGTTCCCGACAATTAATCTAGATGGAATTAAATGTGAACCAGGTAAAAAATACTTAGCGGAAACATTAGCTAATTGGCAACAACTGTTTACATTAAAAGGTAACGATTTTGCCAATAAGTATGAAGAATTAGGTGGCGATAAAGGTAGATATGCATTAGTAGATTCTAAAAAACTTTGCCCTAAAGAGATCGATCCAGAACAAACCTATTACCCAGCATTTCGTCAATTAGATCAAATTTTAGATAAAACTCGAGATATTCATTTTTACATCATTAAATAAATGTAAAAATCACCTTTTCGAAGAAACAAAATATAAATATAAAAGGCATAAATTCTGATAATTAAATTTATGCCTTTTATTTTTTTATATTAACCATAGCCATTTTCTAATGATAAAATATTACAAATCATTAATATAGGATTAATTAATGTGATGAGGTAGGCAATTTGTAATACAACATTTAAATGATTGGAACAACCTCTTTACCTTAAAGGGTGAAAATTTGACTAAATTATATAGTCAAATAACCACCAAAGATAATTTTAGAGAAAAACGTAGTATGATGGAAAAATGTACTGCAGAAAATGATCCAAATCATACTTATATGTCTGCAACGAGAGAAATTGAATCAGCATTAAGAGATACCGATCAAAAAAATCTGTTCATTATTAAATAATATGGTCATATATTGAGTTGAGTAATAAATACTATATTTATAGGCACCTAATTGAATTACTAGGTGCCTTTTTTCTTAACAAGGAAAAATTATTCTTAGATAAATAATTTTCGTGTTCGTGATCACTAATTAGCACGATTTGTAAATGATTTTATTGATATAAATCACATAAATTATAAAAAAAAGTATGATTAAATTCTAATCAATATAATATCTAAGATGAGTTAATTAATGAAAGGAATATCTTATGAATAAAACAAAATTAAAAATGGCCGCATTGGTCGGTGGGATCATTCTTTGTACTTCAAATGTTTATGCATCACTCGATGATGCCAAACAACTAAAAATCATCAGTTATAATGTTTATAACGGCATGAAATTGGATGAAAGTGAAGGTAAACAGCAATATATAGATTGGGCGAAAGCACAAGATGCTGACATCATCGCATGGCAAGAGATGAATTTCTTTACTCGTGAAAAGCTTGAAAAATTTGCAGCTGATTATGGCCATAAATACGCGGTACTTTTAAAAGAATCTCCAGATGATCCGGCTTTTTTTCCTGTTGCTATTACCTCAAAATATCCTATCGTCAATGTGAATAAAGTAGTCGATAACTTATGGCATGGTGCGTTGTTTGCTGATGTTGGTAATTATCATTTTGTGATCACCCATATGAATCCTTTTTGGACAGCTAAACGGATTGATGAAATCAATTTGATTATTGATTCAATCAAATACAGCCGTGATCCTAACGGAAAATGGATAATAGCCGGTGATTTGAACTCTTTCTCACCAGCTGATAAATCTGACTATGATAAAAGTACGCTTTTAGAGGATATCAAAGAAAAACAGAAGAAAAGACCAATTTTGGAAAATCTGGTCAATGGGCAACTAAGTTATACTGTACAGCAAAACCTGCTTGATGCTGGATATATTGATGCTTTAAAGTTAAAACATAAAGAATTTATTTCAACAGCACCAACTAAAGTATTTTATGATCAAGCATCAGTGCCTTTACGTTATGATTATATTTACGTTTCTCCATCGCTTAAAAATAATGTGATTGATGTTAAGGTGTTAAAAGATGATTTTACAGATAAATATTCCGATCACTATCCGGTTCAGATGATTATCAATAATAAATAATTTTAGTCGATCAAAAGCTATATGAGAAAGATATAGCTTTTGAGTTTCTATTTTACTAAAAAACATCAAGTTAACTGGACTATTGGTAAATAAGCTTTTAGGTGTCTCACTATTATAATGTTATTAATGATAGACATACTATCGAATTAATGCATACTTCCATATCATTTGTTTTTTTTCTTTTGTTTCGTATAGTTATGCCTCAGAAGATTTAGTTAAAACTCAATATAGTACATCACCCAATAACGTATATGTTAATAAAGATAGGCCCTCAATTACCATTGCTAATTTTAATAATGGCGAGTAATGGCAGTGGACAAATTGGCCATTAGTCAGTGATCATATTCCGGTTATCGCTAAATTAACTTTAGTAGAACAATAATAAGTTAACAGAACAATAACAAGTTAACGGGCTAGATGCCTGTTTTTAAATTTCATTAACTAATTTAAGATAAAGCGTTCTGCTTTTTTTGCAGTAATTAGTTTCATTGCATTAATTTGAATAAAGTTTCAGTTAAGTACCTATCATTCTGAAAAACTAATGTGTTAATTCGCACCTTAATAAAACTAAAAAAACAGCGATTTTTGTCATTTCAAGTCGGTTGAATTTATTATTTTTTGGCTACAAATACTGCTCGCATTGGGGCAGGATAACCTTCAACCGTTTTCGATAAATCGTTAGGATCCAAAAATTCAGCTAATGAATCAGATTCCATCCATGCAGTTTTACGTTGTTCATCCAAACTGGTTTTCGACATATCAACCATGTCTACCTCTTTAAAACCACATTTATGTAACCAATTAATCATAGTGGGTACTGATGGAATAAAATAAACATTTCGCATTTGTGCATAACGTTCACCAGGCATTAATGCTTGATTTTCAGCTCCCTCAATAATTAAGGTTTCGAGTACTAGTTGACCACCTTCAACTAACTGATCTTTTAATTGAAAAAGATGATCTAACGGCGATCGTCGATGATATAATACGCCCATTGAAAAAACCGTATCAAATGCCTTTAGTTTTGGCAACTCTTCAATACCCAATGGTAACAAATGAGCTCGTTGATCATTACCTAAAAGTTTGCGAATTGCTTCAAATTGGCATAAATAAAGTGCCATAGGATCAATGCCTACCGCCAATTTAGCGCCAGCACCAACCATACGCCACAAATGGTAACCACTATTACAACCTACATCGAGAACAGTTTTACCTTCTAAGTCCTCGATATGATCAACTAATCTTTCCCATTTCCAATCAGAACGCCATTCGGTGTCGATATCCACACCATAAAGATAGAATGGTCCTTTACGCCACGGCATCATAGTTTTTAACAATTGGGTGATTCGTTGCTGTTCGCCGTCAGATAAAGGTTGCTCTGTTTTTGCTGTTACGCTGCTGCGCAAATCGATTTGAAAAGGAGTAATCGCCGGTAAATGTTTAATACTGTTGATCCATTGAGTGAAGCGATTATCAATATTCTGTTTTTGCCAATTGGCTAATTGAGCAGGTAACACTTCAAGCCAATTTTTAAGTTTATTTTTTGCGATAATTTGGTAAAAATCACCAAAATCAATCATTCTTTTTTCCTTAGTTAATAGATTAGAACTGGAGGTTATTTTATAGCAATGATGGAGCCAAAATTAAAACATTGAAACCATGTGTTTACATGCCCAAATCCAGCGTTGTTTAGACGTTGCTTATGGGTTTCAATGGTGTCGGTAAGCATAACGTTTTCTAGCATATTGCGTTTTTGGCTAATTTCAAGTTCACTGTAACCATTTGCGCGTTTAAAATCATGATGCATATTAAATAGTAATTCATCGATGGTTTTATCACTAAAACTAAATTTTTCCGATAGAACTAATATTCCATTAGGGATTAGTGCTTGATAAATATTATTTAAAACGCGTTGCCGATTGTTAGGTGTTAAAAATTGTAAAGTAAAATTTAGCACCACCATTGAGGCATTTTGCATCTTGATATTACAAATATCTTCACATATAACTTCAACAGGTGTTGTTGCTTTATAAGCATCAATATGTTTTTTACAGCGTTCGACCATCGGTAATGAATTATCAACCGCAATAATACGGCAATTATCTTGTTTGATTTGACGACGAATTGCTAACGTTGCGGCACCAAGTGAACATCCCAAATCATAAATCATTGAATTGGGTTGAACAAATCTATCTGCAAGCATGCCTATCATTGAAATGATATTCGAATAACCGGGGACAGATCGTTGTACCATATCGGGAAAAACTTCGGCAACTTTTTCATCAAAAGTCCAATCGCCTAATTTATCGATCGGCGCTGAAAATAACTGGTCTTTTTTGGTATGCATAAAAGTTATTGGAACTAAAGAATCTAATTCTGCTATCATACCATCTTTTGTCTTCGTTTGTTCGGATAATTATGACTTTGGTTGATTTTACAGCCATTTTGGCAACAATTATTATTAATGTTTTGGTCACATTCTACTTAGGTAGACGCTGGCAGTTTTGGTTTAATGTTCATTTAACCGGTTTTTGTCAGATTATCTATTGGTTTGTGATCTGTTTTGCCGGATTATCGTTAACATTTGCCCGATTATTCAATGATTTTTTAGTCTCATGGTTACATCTTTTATTAATAACCATTTCAGGTTTAATAATTTGTAGTGTTTTCATAACCGTTATTTTTGATGTAATTTATTGGCTTAGTAAGAAACAGTTTAAACCCCATTTATGGTTTAAGGTCAGCTATATTATTGCCGTTTTAGCTTTGTTCTGCTTTGGTCATGAAATGGCGATAAATCCTCAAATAGTCCATTATCAAGTTGATATTGCTAAATCAGCTAAAATTGACCACTTAAGAATTGTTCAACTTTCCGACATTCATATTAATGCAGATACTTCTAGTAAAACGGTGCAACAAATGGTGGAAAAGGTAAATGCCTTAAAACCAGATTTTATTATGATAACCGGTGATACACTAGATGCACGTTTAAAACCTTTTATAGAAAAAGGTTTTGATAAACAGTTTCGAAAATTGCAGTCAAAATATGGTAATTATATTATTTTTGGCAACCATGAATATTTAGGGACTCATGCTACCGATAATCGTGAGGAAGATATCATTGCTGCATTTAAACAAGCAAATTTAAAAGTTTTAAAAGATGACATTGTTTATCTTGATGAGTTGGGTATTACATTAATAGGGCGGGATGATTTTTCTTCATCTCGCTATGATGTTAATCGAGCTTCTTTATCCGATTTGATTATGTTTGCTCAGCCAGAGAAACCAATCATTTTATTAGATCATCAACCACGAAATATTAATGAAGTCTCCGAACAAAATGTAGATCTGATGCTTTCGGGGCATACTCATGGTGGACAAATTTTTCCCATCAATATTTTGGTGGCGATGATGTATAAAAATGGTTATGGAATTTATCAAGATAGTAATCATCATTTCACTAATATCGTGAGTTGTGGTTATGGATTTGGTGGACCGCCATTAAGACTTATGACGCGGTCTGAAATTGTCGTAATCGATGTCTCATTTGCTCCAAAAACGACAGCAGAATAGATTATTTTAAATAGGAATCATATTTTGAATTATCAATTTATTATCAGTAATGAAGAATTAGCCAGTTATTGTCGGAAAATTGAAAATAGTAACGCTATCGCCTTAGATACTGAATTTGTTCGCATGCGAACATTTTATCCTCAATTAGGACTTATACAGGTTTTTGATGGAGAACATGCTGCTTTAATTGATCCGCTTAATATCACCCAATGGCAGGATTTTTGGGCTATTTTAGCGAATCCTAAAATCGAAAAATACTTTCATTCTTGTAGCGAAGATATTGAGGTGTTTCTTCATGCCTTTAATTGTGTCCCAACTCCGGTTATCGATAGCCAAATTCTAGCTTCGTTCTTAGATAATCCAATTAGTAGTGGTTACGCTAGTTTGGTTAATAAATATCTCGACATTGAGTTAGATAAAAGTGAAACACGTACCGATTGGTTAAAACGTCCTTTGACTGATAAGCAGTGTGATTATGCGATTAATGATGTGTTATATCTTTTTCCATTAATGAATATTTTAAAATCTAAGTTAACATCAAACAATTATCTAGATGCTGCTTATCAAGAGAGTCAAAATCTTATTGCGCGAAAATGTTTACCGTTTGATCCGCAAAATGCTTATTTAAATATTAAAAATAGTTGGCAATTGAAAGGTAATAGTTTAGGTCAATTGGCCAAACTAGCATGTTGGCGATATCAATTAGCCAAAACTCAAGATATTGCTTTGAATTTTGTTGTTAACGAAGTGATTTTATGGAAAATCGCTCGTTATCAACCTACCTCTTTAGCTGAGTTAGATAAATTAGGCATGAAGGGAAAAGAAGTGCGTTTATATGGTCAGACCATTTTGACAATATTGCAAGAACCAATACCAAATATTCCTGCCATTCAAAGAATCAATAGTTATCCAAATTATAAAGATACCGCTGATTTATTAAAGCAAATTGCTGAAAAAATTTCATCAAAAACCGGTCTTAGTAGTGAATTAATTCTTTCAAGACGATTAATTAACCAATATGTACAATGGAAAAAAGATAAAAAAGGCGATATCCCAGAGATTTTATCTGGTTGGCGAAAACCGCTCTTTGAACAGTATGACTTATAAACAGGTAAAATATAATTCAGGGATTGATCGTTGTTAACTGGTGTCAAATACCATTGACACCAGTTTATTATTTAGGCGAGTTCATTTAACATCGATTCAACAATTTTTGATGATTGAGCAGCCGCTAATTTTAAAAAGGATTGAAAATCAACTGCCGATTCGTTATCGCCATTGTCGGAAATGGCTCTAACCACCACAAAAGGTATTTTAAATAACCAACAAACATGACCAATAGCGGCGGCTTCCATCTCGACGGCAATCGCCTCAGGAAATGTTTGTTTAATTCGTTCAAGATTACTTTTACCATTAATAAAAGCATCGCCACTCCCTATAGAGCCAGCAACGGCATTAACACCTTGTTTTTTGATGCAGACTTCGGCTAATGCTTGAAAATCCTCATCAGCAGTAAACGAAATAGGGCAACCCGACATTTGTCCAGGTTTATAACCAAACGCAGTAAGATCAACATCATGATAAAAAACATCTTTCGATACAATAATGTCACCTATATTAAGCTCGGTTGACAGTCCACCAGCCGATCCGGTATTAATTACCGCATCAACTCGATAATTATTTAAAAGCAGGGTTGTGCCAGAAGCGGCGGCTACCTTACCGATACCAGATTGTAATAATACGATGTCACAATTGGCTATTTTGCCTATATGAAAATCACATCCTAAATGGTGTTCTAATTGATAATCGGTAATTTTACTTTTTAGTATGGCAACTTCTTCTTCCATTGCGGCGATAATAGCAATTTTCATCAGGTCCTCTTGGCGTTTATTAGCCATATATTTATTCTAAATGTGCTATGATAATTGCTGAATGTTGACTTGACAATAAATGAATATTACGGAGATAAAATTTGCGCACAATTTTTATAACAGGTTGTTCTAGTGGTATTGGATTGATTTCAGCCATTGCGTTGAAAAAACGAGGTTATCGTGTCATTGCTTCATGTCGTAAAGTAGATGATCAAAAAAAACTAATTGAGCAAGGTTTTGAGACCGTTCTGTTAGATTTAGATAATCCTGACTCAATTATTCAAGCCTCCCAAGAGGTGTTAACTTTATGTGACGGTAAATTATATGCTTTATTTAATAATGCTGGATTTGGGGTATATGGTCGATTAAACACTATTAGTCGAGTACAATTAGAATCACAGTTTTCAACTAATTTTTTTGGCGTTCACCAGCTAACGCAACTACTATTACCGGCAATGCTTAAGCATAATGAAGGCCGAATCATTCAAACAAGCTCGATTGTTGGAATTGTGGCCACGCCGGGTAGAGGAGCTTATTCTGCAAGTAAATATGCCTTAGAAGCATGGTCAGATGTATTACGGTTAGAATTAGCTAAAACGAATATAAAAGTTTGTTTAATTGAGCCAGGTCCTTTAAAAACCTACTTTTCAAATAATGTAAATCAGACAGAAAAAGAGAACATTGTAAAAAATCCACCGATTGCTAAACGCTTTACCTTAGCGCCAGAGGCTGTTTTGCCATATTTATATCATGCATTAGAACATGCTAAGCCAAAAATACGTTACAGGGTAACTAAAGTAACTAAATTAGCGGCTATCGCTAAACGTTTGCTTCCTGACCGATTAATGGATAAAATTTTACAAAATAAATAATCATTTAAAATATTTATAGGGTAGATTATGTCAAATCAATTTATTTTTGATGTTAATGAGCAGAATATTCAAGAAATTATCGAAAAATCAGTTAATAATCCGGTATTATTCTACTTTTGGTCAGCTAGAAGTCCTAACCATCAAGAAATGACCGATACACTTACCAAATTAGCCGCCGAGCATCATGGGCAATTTATTTTAGCTAGTGTGAATTGTGATGAGCAACAAATGCTAGCTGCACAATTTGGATTAAGAGCCATTCCAACGGTCTATATGTTTCAAAATGGACAACCTGTTGATGGTTTTCAAGGACCACAATCTGAAGAAACCATTAAAGCGTTTTTAGCCAAAATTTTACCGAATGAAGATGAATTAAAACTGGTTGAAGCGCAAAAATTATTTAATGAAGGGCAATATGCTCAAGCACTACCCTTATTAAAGCAAGCATGGACTACCTTAACAGATCATTTAGGTAAACCAAGATCCGATATTGCATTTATGTTAGCGAAAGCGCAAATTGAACAAAAACAACTCTCTGATGCTAAAGAAGTTTTGGTAACAATACCTTTACAAGACCAAGATTCAGCATTTCATGGCTTGCAAGCTGAGATTGAGCTACTTGAGCAAGCAGCAAATTCACCTGAGTTACAGCAATTACAAGCTGAATTAGCAAAACAGCCAGATAATGTGGAATTGATGATCCAACTATCATCACAACTAATGCAAGTCGGGCGACACGAAGAAGCACTAGAGCTATTATTTAAACCGTTAACTAAGGATCTAAATGCTGGCAACGGACAAGTTAAGAAAACGCTACTTGATCTGCTAGCAGCCCTAGGTACCAATAATGCATTGGCGAGTAACTATCGTCGTAAGCTTTACACGCTATTATATTAAAATTTATGAAACCAAAGTATAAAAGATTTTTTTGGCGTTTTTTGTTGGGGTTATTTTATATGTTAAGCGGTGGTATTTCTTCGCACCCTTTGTTTCGACAAAGTATTCAAATTTTGCAAGAAAAGATACATCGAAGTAAAATTGATGAATTAAACAAAAAATTAGCGGAAAAAAATTCAAATCTAAGACATTTAGGTTAAATTTTATAAAAAGGGATATTCAACAATTGAAGACATTGTTGAATATCCCTTTTTATTTAGTGTTCGATAACGCGAGGAAAGTTTTCATTACTGCGAAGAGTTAAAACCTCAACACCATTGTCTGTCACGAGAATAGTGTGCTCATATTGCGCAGAGAGTCCATGATCTTTGGTTTTAACTGTCCAACCATCTTTCATGGTACGTGTACGCCAATCACCTGTATTAACCATTGGTTCAATAGTAAAAGTCATACCTGGTTTTAAAATTACGCCACCATCATCAGCATCATAATGCAGTACTTGAGGTTCATCATGATATACTTCACCAATACCATGACCACAATATTCCCGAACTGAAGAGAATCCAAACTTATCGACATATTTTTGAATGGTTTTACCAATTTCTCTTAATCGAATTCCTGGTTTAATAATTTTAATCGCTTCATATAAGCTTTCTTGAGTGATTTGACAAAGTTTTTCGCCAGCAACGGTTGGTTTACCCGCGATGTACATTTTGGAAGTATCACCATGATAACCATCTTTGATTACGGTAACATCAATATTAAGAATGTCACCATCTTTTAATTTTTTATCAAAACTAGGGATACCATGACACACAACATCATTAATGGAGATGCAGCTGGTATGTTTAAAACCATGATAACCAATATTGGCAGGAATAGCTTTTTGAACATTCACAATATGTTCATAACAGATTTTATCGAGCTCACCAGTACTAATTCCTGGTTTAACATAGGGTTCGATCATCTCTAGAACTTCAGCAGCTAATTTGCCTGCGATACGCATTTTTTCAATTTCGGCGGGGGTTTTCAACTTAATAGACATTAATGTGTTCCTGTAATTTTCATGGTCATATCCTATCATATACCTCTATTTCGTCAAAGCATAGCAATGGATTAATCATCGTGATTGAAAACTTTAAGTTTTTCGAAAAAAAAGCTGAGTAATGAGTTTTTTGTGTATAAAAAAAGAAAACTAATACAGCTTGAAACCGTTTAATAATATAATAATCTATTATAAGAAAAGGTTTTAACAAGATGCAATGTAACTATTATCAAGAAAAAAAGTGTTTATCCTGCCATAAAATTAATCAAGCGTATTACTCTCAATTAACAGAAAAGCAAGATCATTTATTGCAAACATTAGCAGAGTTTAATCCAAAGCAAGTTAATGCTCCTTGTGCTAGCCCTGAATCAGGATTTCGTAATAAAGCTAAAATGGCGGTGCTAGGCACAGTTGAAAAACCAGTATTAGGCATTCAAAATGATAGCACAATGATTGATTTGTGTGATTGCCCGCTATATAGCACCAATATGCAGCATATTCTAAAACTAGTGCGTACCTATATTCGTAAACAAGGATTAGTTCCTTATAATATTAATAAGCGAAAAGGTGAATTAAAATTTGTCATCATCACTGAAAGTAGGATAGGTGATGAAAGTTATTTTATGTTGCGATTTGTTTTAAAATCTCAAAAATTTGTCGATAAAATTAAAAATAGTTACCATCTTTTACAAGATAAAATAAATAATTTACAAGTTGTCACAATCAATATTCAACCCAATCATGCTGCTATATTAGAGGGGGATGAAGAACTGATTTTAACGGATAATCCTTTTTTAGCATTCCAATTAAATCAAGTACCTTTATATATTAAATCGAAAAGTTTTTTCCAAACCAATAGTTATATAGCCGAAAAACTCTATAAAACAGCAAGTGATTGGGTGGCGGACTTGAATGTAAATTCGATATGGGATCTTTTTTGTGGTGTTGGTGGTTTTGGTTTGCATTGTATACAACATGCTAGGAGACATCACATCCAATTGACTGGAATTGAAATTAGCCCGGATGCGATTGAATGTGCGACTAAATCCGCTGAAAAACTTGGTTATAACAAACTCAATTTTAAATCACTTGATGCCACCAAGTATGTGACTAATGAACAAGATACTCCTGATTTAGTCTTACTTAATCCACCTAGACGTGGCGCAGGTAAGACCTTAATTCAATACTTGCAAACTATAAAACCTAACTATGTTTTATATTCCAGTTGTAACTTAACATCAATGGCCGAAGATTTACGACTTTTGAGCGGCTATCAAATGACTAAAGTACAATTGTTCGATATGTTTCCACATACTTCACATATGGAAGTTTTGGTGCTATTGCAATCTATATAACTGCACTAATTTAGGTTAGTTTTTATTGAATGATAATTAACAACAATAATCAGCAAAAAAGACTGGCCTACTTTTACGTTTCCCCACCTACTAAGCTTTAATAAAGTAAATATCGATTTTAGGATTTCTCACTATTTCAAGTTTTTGGCGCCAATCTAGCTATTATTAACTTTTTGTCTTGCTCACAAGCTTGGTAACCAATTAAAAACTACATTAATTCAATAGTAACATTTGGAGACAAATTATCGTTTTGCTTTGACTCAATTTCGTGAATAGCAAGAACCAATCGCACTATTCAAGTTCTCATCAATATTAATCAGTTAAAACTTCAGAATTTATTCAAGATGAATTTTCGATTGAAGATTTGACTGTTAAAAAACCGGATGGAATCTTTCAGTTAAAACTATCGAATCTTTATCTGAATAAAGGAAATTCAGTTGTTTTATCTGGAGCATCTGTATTGGTAAATCGAGATATTTTCAAAATATTATCTGATCTTTATTCTATTATGATGAGGTTATAAAAATGCCAAAAATGAGAATCCTATTTTTGTCACAGGACACTTATTTTCCAGTTGGAAGATTAGCTCAAGTAATAAGTTATCCTGAACCATTATTGGAAAAAGATTTAAATTTTATTAAACAACTGCTTTTAGATGTGGGGTTATCTGCTGGAAGTATTGATAGAAATTTACTTAATGATAATTTAAAAATACTTTCTGGCGGTGAAAAATAACATGTGATTATTGCTAGAATTTTAATGCATAAACTTGATTGGATTTTTATGGATGAAGTAACTAATGCTTTAGATAAGTAGTCCAAAAGCAATTGTTGAAATTGTTAAAGACGAACCTACCGACAAGTAGTTTTATTATAATTTCTCATACTGATATTGCGAACTATTTTGATAAATGTTACCAATCACGATAAATATAAATTATTTAACTCAATATTCAATATAACAAGGAGTAATAATGTCTGAGTACAAAAATGAGGTTGTTGAAAACACAATAGAAAATTTACATGAAACAGTACACACAATAATATTATCCACGATAACTAAAACAGGTGAGGTAGATACCAGTTATTCACCTTACTTCTTTGATGGTAATGATTATTATATTTTGATATCAAATTTAGCTCCGCATGGTCAGAATATCAAAGCTAATTCTAATATATCTTTTTTAATTATTGATGACGAATGCAACACAAAGAATATCTATGCTCGTAGACGACTCTCCTTTCATGCAACGACAACCATTGTTGCAAGACAATCTGAACTTTTTAATACCATCATTGAACGGTTAGCCAAAAGGGTAAGTAAAATGGTATATATGTTAGCAGAAATGAAAGATTTTAATTTATATAAAATATCACCAACAGTCGTTAGATTGGTTTTGGGTTTTGGAAAAACCTATATTGTCGATCATTCAAATAATCTTGTCACACCGATTGATGAAGACTATATCGCTAATCAGAAAAGCGAACAGATGAATAAACAATAGAATTTTTTAGCATAAGCAGGATTTATAAACTAACCATTATTTATTCAATAGATAATAGTTTTGTTGTTAGTTATGTTCAACTAATTAATCTTCTTTTGTCTATATCAATGGTTATTTTCTCGCAATTAGTAGTGAAATGACCTATATAAACCACTAAACTATGTTAAAATTAAACTAATTTGAACTAAATTTAGGAAATATACAATTATGATTCCTGATGTTTCTAAAGCACTAAGTTGGTTAGAGAAGCACTACACTATTTTACAGGGTATTCAACGTGGGCTTGAACGTGAAACATTACGTATTTTACCTGATGGTTCGCTATCAAAAACACCTTTTCCTCAAAAAATTGGGGCTGCATTAACCCACCCATGGATCACTACCGATTTTGCCGAGTCTTTGTTGGAATTTATCACACCGGTTAATACCAATATCGATTACATGTTGACTTTTTTACGTGATTTACATCGCTATGCAAGTGTGAATATTGGTGATGAGCTAATGTGGCCATTAAGTATGCCATGTTTTGTTGCTAACGAAGACGATATTATCCTAGCTCAGTATGGAACGTCTAATGAGGGCCGTTTTAAAACTGTGTATCGTGAAGGTTTGAAAAATCGTTATGGCGCAATGATGCAGACTATTTCTGGTGTTCATTATAACTTTTCATTACCGATGGCATTTTGGCAAGCAAGAGATGGCGTAAAAAACAGTGAAGAAGGTAAAGCGGTTATCTCGGAAGGTTATTTTACTTTAATACGTAACTATTACCGTTTTGGTTGGGTTATTCCTTATCTGTTTGGTGCATCACCTTCAATGTGTTCTTCATTTATACAAAATCCTGAGAAAGCAAAAGCTTTTATTGAACAAACCAATGGTAATTGTTATCTACCTTATGCGACATCTCTTCGTTTAAGTGATATTGGCTATACTAATAATGCACAAAAACAGTTAGGTATTACTTTTAACCATTTAGATACCTATGTTGAGGGATTAAAAAGAGCCACCAAAACCAAATCACCTGAATTTAGTAAATTGGGGATTAAGGTTGATGGCCATTATCGTCAATTGAATGATAATGTTTTACAAATCGAAAATGAATTCTATGCTCCGATTCGCCCTAAACGTGTGCCACGATCAGGTGAATCACCTTCGGATGCGTTATTACGTGGCGGAATTGAGTATATTGAAGTTCGTGCACTTGATGTTAATCCGTTCTCACCAATCGGTATTACCGAAGAACAGATTCGCTTTATCGATCTATTCTTAATTTGGTGTGCATTAGCACCAGCACCAGAAATGAGTAGTGGTGAATTAGAATGCGCAAAACTAAATTGGAATCGGGTAATTATGGAAGGGCGTAAGCCTGGTTTAGAAATCGGCATAGGTTGCGATAGTTATCGAGAGCCTTTAGCTAAAGTCGGTCATGACCTTTTCAAAGACTTATTACGTGTTGCCGATGTATTAGATCATCAAGATGATAAACAACAATATCGCAAAGTTTGTGAACGACTTGATGTTATGTTTGATCAACCAGAATTGACACTTTCAGCAAGAACATTAGAAGCTATAAGTGATTTAGGTACCTCTAAATTTGGCTTAGTTTTGGCTAATCAATATAAAAAGCAGCTTACTTCAGAACCTTTACAACTATTAACTGATGGCGATTTTGTTCAACAAAGAACCTTGTCGATTGAAAAGCAGCAGAAGAAAGAACAAAATGACACTGTGTCATTTGATGAATATTTGCAAAAAAAAATGAACGGCGTAAATGTTTAAAAATCGGGACTACACATTAAGATATATTGGAAATAGTGATGTTGAATTAATATTGCCTAATCATAAGATGGTTCATAATGAACCATTAATTGATCAGACAACATTTTCGATTTTGGTTTGGAATATATTTAAACAGAAAAGGGCAAATTGTATTCATATTCTTGAGCAATACGCCAATCAAACAAAATTGATATTATTACAAGAAGCACAAACTACACCACAATTATTAAACTTTATCTCTGAACATAGTAAGCTTGCTGATCATGTTCCTGCTTATTGTTTTAATGAAATTTTTGCTGGAGTAATGACGATTACCGATTCAGCACCAAGTAAGATTTTATCGTTTAGAGAAAAAGAACCTTTTATTCGTGTACCTAAATCGGCCTTGATTACCGTTTATCCAATTAAAAATTCAACTCAACAGCTGTTAGTTGCCAATATTCATGCTATTAACTTTAGTATTGGGGTAAAAATTTATCGCCAACAAATGTTCATGCTATTGAATTATATAAAACAACATAATGGACCGGTTATTTTGGCAGGGGATTTTAATGCTTGGAGTCGGCAACGACTGAATCTGCTTTATCATTTGGTTCGTTCTATAAAGCTCAAACCGGTAAATTTTGCTATTGATATTCGAAAAACTTTTTTAGGAAGGCCGTTAGATTTTGTATTTTACCGAGGGTTAAAACTTGATGCGGCCAAAATTATCGATACCGCCGCATCAGATCATAATCCATTGTTTGTTAATTTTAAATTGGATTTGAATTTACCAACTTAATTTTTAACACATCACCTTCTTTAACTCGTCCATTTTTCAGTTTATTCCATTGTAAAAGATCAGTGATTTTCACCCGATAATTTTTGGCAATCGAATAAAGATTATCGCCAGCTTTAACTTGGTAGGTAATTTGTTTTTTGCCATTTTTTAAGATAGTTTGGGTTTCCTTAGCGCTAACGGTACTGTATTGAATAGTCGTCGTAGTCGTTGATTTAATTTCAAATGGCATACTTTTATGAGGTACATCTTCTAAAAGTTCAGTCACTTTATTCGTAACTAGATTCTCTTTTTTTAATTTTTTAAATAGATTTTCTGCATGAGAATAAGGAACTAATAGGTGGAAAGGACCACTTACTGTTTGTTGTAAATAACCGGCATTGTATGTCATTAAATCATTTAGCGATAATCCAGTATATTTAGCTATTTTAGCCAATGAGATATTTTTAGACATATCAATTCTGACTAAAGAATTTTGATAGTTACAATCAGGCAATTTGATACCATAGCGTTTGTTATTTTTAACAATATCGATAATTGCTAATATTTTTGGTACATATTGCATGGTTTCTTGTGGTAATTCCAAAGACCAATAATTAATTGGTAATCCTTTTTCTTTATTTTTTTCTATGGCTCGTCGAACACGGCCTTCACCAGCATTATACGCCGCTAAAGTTAACAACCAATCACCGTTAAAACGGTTATTGAGGTTTTGTAATAGCGAAATGGCAGAACCTGTTGACGCAATTAAATCACGACGACCATCAAAGGTATTGCTATTTATTAAGCCATATTCTTTTGCTGTAATTGGCACAAATTGCCATAAACCAGCTGCCTGTGCAGGTGAGGTAGCTAAAGGATCGTAGGCGCTCTCAATCAATGGAATTAAAGCGAGTTCAACAGGTAGATTATTTTTTCGTAACTGATTGATGATGTAATATACATAAGGTTCAGATCGCAGAGCAACGTTTTCAAATCTCTGCGGATTGCGTAATAAACGTTCTCTTTCGGCAACAACACGACTGTTATTTGGCACATTGACATTAATTTGCGTTAGCATGTAATGCCAAGGATTTTGTGTCACTGAAGCGTAATTAACACCACCACTTCTAACGCTTGAATTAAATATTGATTTAGAATTGTATGTTTTTGAGCCAGCAGTGTACCCAGAACCAGGATTCTGACACCCGACCAAAAAAGCACATAAAATTGTAAATATTAATAATTTTTTCATTAGTTTATAAGTTAGGACATTAATTTAAGCAAAGTATTATACCTAAAAAATATCCTTTTGGCTCCTAAAAAAAACAAACAGTTCTAACTCATTGTTACAACTAAATTTATTCTGTAAAATTTTCTCTTCACAGCGTAAAAATAAGTTGATCTGTTTTTCTTGGGTTAAAATAGACGGCAAAGTGATGTTCTTTTTGCGAACAAACTTATCATACTCGAGAATAGCTTGATCATCAGGGACCATCATTTTGGCAAAGTTTAAATTAGCTAAGGTATATTCGTGTCCAGCACAGACAAGCGTATCATCAGGAAGTTGCTTTAATTTATTAAGCGAGCTTAGCATTAGCTTATAATTACTCGCAAAAATTCTACCGCAACCAGCAGAAAACAAGCTATCACCACAAAATAGATATGGCTGACAATAATAAGCTAGATGTCCTAATGTGTGTCCCGGTACTGAAATAATATCAAATCGAAAATCGCTAATTGATATTTTAGCTAACTTATCTAGATAGTTAATCTGCAAATTAATTTCACTAGGCCCGTAAACTTCAATATCGGGATAAGATGCTTTAAGCTCGCTTACCCCGCCAGCATGATCGATATGGTGGTGTGTAAGTAAAATTGCAAGGGGACAGAGGTGATGTTTTTTTAGATAACTAATTACGGGCATTGCTTCGCCTGGGTCAATGATGACAATTTGTTTATCGTTGTTTTCAAGTAACCAAATATAATTGTCTTTTAAAGCGGGGATCACATGTAATTTATACATAATGTTAGCACCTTGTTAGTTATTTAAACAGTTAAATAGGTAAATAGTTATCTAAAATGTTATCTTGAAATTTTATCTGCTCAATCCGTTGATGATGTTTCGAAAATGGTGTCATGTAAAGTGGGTGATTCTGCTTGCGTTTTAGCAATAATATCACAACGTTCGTTTTCAATGTGACCGGCATGACCTTTAACCCAAATCCATTCGATATGATGTGATTTAACTAGTTCATCTAAACGTTGCCATAAATCAACATTTTTAACTGGCTGTTTGTTTGCAGTTTTCCAACCATTCTTTTTCCAACCATGGATCCAATTCATAATACCATTACGTAAATATTGACTGTCAGAATAAAGTTGAACTTCACATGCTTCTTTAAGCTGTTCTAAAGCAACAATTGCTGCTAATAATTCCATTCGATTATTGGTGGTTTTATAATAACCATTAGATAATATTTTTTCTGTCTGTTTATATTTTAAAATCGCAGCATAACCACCAGGTCCAGGATTACCTAAACAAGAACCATCTGTAAAAATTTCTATTTTTTTTGCCATACTAAATAAACTTTTGCCTATTGAATAATAATTAGGATTAAATTTTGATAAAACATCGGTGATGTTGACTGACCACCGACTAAAGTACTGTGGGTATCAACATCAGCACGTTTTGGTGTTAGACTATACCACTAAATTGTTAATTTCCCAATTCTAGAAAAAAAGAAGAGTATAACGTGATAACACATTCGACACGTCAAATTGTATTAGATACAGAAACAACAGGTATGAACCAAGAAGGCAATAATCACTATGAGGGGCATAAGATTATTGAAATTGGTGCTGTTGAAGTCTTAAATCGACGCTTAACTGGCAACCATTTCCATGTTTACATTAATCCAGAACGTTTAATTGATGAAGGAGCTTTTAAAGTTCATGGCATAAGTGATGAATTTGTTAAAGATAAACCGATATTTAAAAATATTGCTCATGATTTTATTAAATTCATTGATGGTGCCGAATTAGTCATTCATAACGCATCTTTCGACATTGGATTTATGGATTATGAATTTCGCCTTTGTGGGTTAAATTTCAAAACCGCCGATCATTGTATTGTTACCGATACATTAGCAATGGCGCGACGGTTATTCCCCGGTAAACGTAATAACTTAGATGCCCTTTGTGAACGTTATGAAATTGATAATTCACATCGTACCCTCCATGGCGCTTTACTTGATGCCGAGATCTTAGCTGAAGTATATCTAGCTATGACTGGTGGGCAAACAACGTTGGCTTTTAGTGCGGAAGATAACCCATCCGCAATATTAAATAATACCGTCAAAAAAATTGAGCGTAATGGAACTCGATTATCTGTGATTAAAGCGAATGAGACTGAGCTTTCTGCCCATGAATCAATTTTAGAGAAAATTGATAAAAAGAGTGGTGGGGCATTATGGAAAGTGCATTAATGATTGTTTTCTATGCAATTAAACATAATTTTAAAAAATTATATTGACGAAAATAAAAATAATCTTTAATATCACGCCTACTTTGATGCCGAGCATTGAAGAGTCTAAAAAGCGGAGCGGTAGTTCAGTTGGTTAGAATACCTGCCTGTCACGCAGGGGGTCGCGGGTTCGAGCCCCGTCCGTTCCGCCAATTCTTAAAAGTTTACTCAATTTGTGTATAATACAAAAAATTCTATAAAACTATCCATATAAAATTTATAACATTTCTTGATTAATTTTACTTTGATCTATTTATTGTTAATAAATACAAAATAAATTTCGTAACAACAAATTAATTTTTTATACTCTTTTTTTAGCTCTAATTTTTCACAAAAGGTGGGGGCATATTTTGTTTAATATCCCGCTGGTTATTTAAAGAGCTTATTAGTTGAAATTTAGATATAAATTGATATAAAAACGGAGATATATCTCCGTTATAGGTTTTATTTTAGGCTAAAATTTAATTTCACATTACATGCATTAAAATATTTCAGAATTATTTTAAAATTTGTATTTAAAGGATTACCCTCAATATTTTTTATTCTGACAGATGAAACACTTAAACGCTTCGCTAACTCAGTTTAAGATAGCTGAATATATTCTCTTGCTGAAAGTAATAATTGTGCTAGTTTCCATTCTTCTTCAGCTTCGTCATATGCCGTTCGGGCAACTGGATTGGCTCATGCTTTTTTCTTAAGTTCATCAAAGGTTGTATCGTGTTTATCATCATCAATCATCTTCTATGATTGTATCCTTGTTTATCGTATCTTAATCAATATTGTTCTATTGTTTAACTAATTCATGTAAACAAAACTAATTCACGATTATTGATATAATAAATCTGAACCAACTGATTTTAATTTCAAATATAGGTGATATCACAACATGAATCTAGCTTAGCAGTGATATTTCGATTTAAATGTACTATAGCCACTTATATTTAATCTCTCTCTCTAAAAATGGGATTCGAGCCTCATTGTTCTATCATTTGATATTTAATTGTAACTTTCTCTATCTATTTATGTTATCTTCAACAATTATTTGTACAAGTTAAAGTTATTTTAATTGATTAGAAATGTTAAAAAAATCACTATTTATTTTTCTTGGTGGGATCTCTTTTGCTTTAGGTACGGTGGGAATTTTTGTTCCTCTGTTGCCTACAGTGCCTTTTTATTTGCTTACTGCATATCTATGGTTAAATAGTTCTGATCGCCTTTATAACTATTTTACTCAAACGCGTTATTATCAAACTTATGTACAAAAAATGATTATTGAAAAAAAGATTTCAAAAACAGGATTAATAAAAATGTTAACCATGGTATTTATCATTTTATTAATTCCATTTATTTTATTTAATTCTTTGCATGTTAGGATTATTTTGTTAATCGTTTTTCTTGCTCATCTGATATTTGGTTCTTATTATTTTTTAAGGAAGAAATAGGGGGCATAAAAAATTACAGGGCAACAAAGTTACCCTGTAACAATATAAGCATGATAAATCACATTACTCAATTATCTTAAAGACTTTTTTTGATTTCGATTGCCAATAATGGATTCCACATAGCGCCAGTTGCACTCATAACAGCATCAGCCCCATTATTGATAAATTGGTGATAATGTTCACTGTTACTCACGCCACCCACACCGATAATGGCAAATTTTAAATCCATTTGTTTACGATATTTATTAAGTCGACTAACCATATCTAAACCCGCCCAACGAATTGCGTCACCACAGATTCCACCTTCTTTGCGGTTTTCCCCTAATGCTGGATGTCCATTGGCATCTACAGGTTTTGCTGATAGGGTATTGATTGCACTTAAACCATCAATTATTTTACCTACTCGAGTTAATAATGAAACAATTCTTTCATCATCAGGGAAGTAAGCTAATTTTAAGATGAGAGGGCGATCCGGTACCGCATTTTTGATTTCATTCACGATGCGTTCAACTCTATCTACATCAAAACAGAGTAGTTTACTTGCGCCTTCATTCGGGCAACTCAAATTGGCTTCTAAAATTGGCGCATTGGTTTCTCTGACTAATTTAGCAGCTAATGCATAATCCTGCTCAATCGCTCCATTACCTTGAGTACCTTGGAAGCTACCTATAACACATTGCCCAATACCGGCTGCCTTGACTGCATCAGCCATATCAGGCTGCCAAATATCCGGAGCAAATGATGGGACACCAAATGAATTGGTTATGGATAACGGTTGACTATAATTGGTATCAGCTAAAACAGTGTCTAAATTGCATGTAAGTTTGCCTTTAGGGTGAACCGATAAGACATTAGGTAATGGATGGCATTTATGTAATTTAGTTCTAACTGTTTTATAGACACATAAATCGAATCCATAGGCAAAAGCAGCTTTAATATAATTTGCATTCAATAGCGGTCCGGCAGGCTGACCAAATGGAAGATTGACTTCAACATTTAAGAATTTGCTTGGTTTAGTGGAAACTTGTTCTGCCTTGTCTAAGTCGGCAAAAAGGCCAAAAGGGCCTTTGGCATAATTATCTTCATAACTAATAGTTGGATTATAAAAAGGGATCAAAGGTTTCATGCTATCTCCTGTTTATGGCTGTACTTGAAGTGGTATTGAAAAATAATTTGATATAAAATTGAGAGGTTAAATTTATAGATATAAAAAATCCTCCATAAAGGAGGATCCATATTCAAAATAAAAAGACAATTTAATTTTACTTTTGTTATTGGTTTTTTTGTTTGCACCACAAGCATAATCAAATTCTCTTTTCTAAATTTGATAAGCATTCTAGCTGAATAAAAATAAACTACAAGTGATAGATATCAAAAAAATTATAAGTAAATGAAATAGTTACAGTGTTTTTTTTTAGACTAGTATACCTCCCATAATAGGCTGACGATTTCAAAGTAATAAAAAATAGACAACCATTTAAAGCTGTATTAGCAAATTGCTTTATAAATTATTAATAAATATAAGGAATTTTTTGTCGAAAAAATGATATTTAGCGACTAATGAAACTTATGTAAGTGGAGAAGAAAAATTTCGGATGCTATGATCCATATTAACATTTAAATATTAATGATTAGGTATTGAAATATGAAAAACAAAGATATTTTTAAACCAGTACTGTTACCCAATGGTATTACTCTAAAAAATCGTATTATGATGGCGCCAATGACCACATGTTCGGGATTTTATGAAGGTTCAGTCACTCATGACTTAATCGAATATTATCGAGCAAGGGCTGGTGAAATTGGCACAATTATTGTTGAATGTGGTTTTGTAGATAATAAGGGATTAGCTTTTCCAGGTGCTATTGGTTTAGATAATGACGATAAGATTGAAGGCCTAGCTAGGGTAGCCCAAGCTATTAAAGAGAAAGGCTCGAAAGCAGTTATTCAAGTCTATCACGGCGGTAGAATGGTTGACCCTAAACTCATCGGAGGCCAAAGTCCTGTAGGACCAAGTGCGATAGCGGCACCAAGACCCGGTGCCGCCACCCCTATAGAATTAACCGCTGAAGAAGTAGAGCAGATGATAGATAAGTTTGGTCAAGCGGTTCGTCGTGCTATTCAAGCTGGATTTGACGGAGTCGAAATTCATGGCGCTAACACTTATCTCATCCAACAATTTTATTCACCTAATTCAAACCAACGGAATGATAAGTGGGGAGGGAGTCGTGATAACCGAGCACTGTTTCCACTAGCAATCTTAGATATTACTCATGAGATGGTAAAACGTTACGCAAATCCTGATTTTATTGTCGGTTATCGTTTTTCACCAGAAGAGTTAGAAGTTCCCGGTATTCGTTTTGACGACTCTATGTATCTGCTTGAAAAGTTGGCTGAAAAAGGCTTAGATTACATTCACTTTTCAATGGGAGCAATCTTAAGACCATCAATCGTTGATACCGAAGATCCGACACCATTAATTAATAAATATGTGGCAATGCGTTCGGCAACCTTAGCTAAAATACCGGTTGTTGGTGTTGGTAATGTGGTAAATGAGAAAGATGTTGAAGCTGCGTTAGAGAATGGTTTTGATTTAGTGGCAGTTGGGCGAGCTTGTATTGCTTATTCTGATTGGACAGATCGTATTAAAAAAGGCGAACAACTTGAACTCTATATCAACAGTGATAAACGTGAAGAACTTAATATTCCTGAACCTTTATGGCATTTTTCATTAGTTGAAAGCTTAATTCGAGATGTAAATTTAAATGTTAAAAAATTCAAACCGGGTAATTATCAAGAAACTGTCAATGATGAATCTTATGATTATGTTATTAATGTTGAACTTGGTAAAGAATTCATCAAAGATATGCAATTAGTCAACCCGACTAATTATGATAGTGAAGTTTTAAATAACTTTTCGGAAATCAAACATCGCATCATTGATTCAAACAGTCCTCATGTGGATGCCATTTCAGGGGCAACATCGCAATGTGAAGCTTTCAAAAAGGCCGTAACCAAGGCTATGGCTCAATCCAACAAAGAAGCTATTATTGCCGAAGGTGGTGATCCTAATACTAAAGCCTATGATGTTGTGGTTGTCGGTAGTGGTGGTGCAGGTTTGGCCGCGGCTATTCAAGCTCACGATCTAGGTGCAAGTGTAGTTGTGGTTGAAAAGATGTCAGTTATTGGTGGAAATACTAATAAAGCTTCAGCAGGTATGAATGCTGCTGAAACAAAATTCCAAAAACTCAAAGGCATCGTGGATAGTAAAGATCTATTTTATAACGAAACCATGACTGGTGGTAAAAATAAAAATAATCCTGAATTATTACGATATTTCGTTGAAAATGCCCCTGATGCCATTGATTGGTTAGACAATAATGGGATTGAACTTAGTGGGATTACGACAACGGGTGGTATGAGTGTCGATCGTACGCATCGTCCAGCCAGTGGCGCAGCAGTTGGCGGTTATTTAATTAGTGGTTTAGTTAAAAATATTAATCGTCGAGGTATCGAAGTCATGCTTGATAGCAATGTGACTGAAATTATTACTGAAAATCATAAAGTTGTTGGCGTTAAAGTTACCGAAGAAGATGGTTCGATTCAAACCATTAAAGCTAAAGCCGTGATTATTGCAACTGGTGGATTTAGTGCTAACCGTGAAATGGTTGAAAAATATCGTCCTGACCTCAAAGGATTTGTCACGACTAATCACAAAGGCGCTACTGGTTCGGGGATCATGATCTTGGAAAAATTAGGTGCTGGCACGGTGGATATGAAAGAAATACAAATTCACCCAACAGTGGAACAAACGACTTCTTATTTAATCTCTGAATCAATTCGTGGGGGTGGTGCTATTTTGGTTTCACAAGCAGGGAAACGTTTTGTTAATGAATTAGATACTCGAGACAAAGTATCAGCCGAAATTATCAAATTACCAGAACACTATTCTTATATATTATTTGACCAACAAGTTCGGGATGAAAACAAGGCTGTTGAAGAATATGTCTCCCAGGATCTCGTGGTACAAGCTGATTCGATCAATGAGTTAGCACAAAAACTCTCAATTGATGCAAATACGCTATGTAACACCATTGAACGCTATAATCAGTTTGTGAATACTAAACAAGATGAAGATTATGGAAGAACAACAGGAATGCGTCATCCAATAAATAAAGCCCCTTACTATGCAATTAAAATTGCTCCTGGGGTTCATCATACCATGGGCGGTGTGACTATCAATACTCATACGCAAGTACTCGACAATGGTAAAAACGTTATCCAAGGTGTATTTGCCGCAGGTGAGGTTGTCGGTGGTGTACATGGCGCTAATCGTATAGGCGGTAACGCAGTAGCAGATATCATCATTTTCGGTATGCAGGCTGGAAGGCAAGCTACAGACTATATCCATCAATAAATTGATAAATAATTCTTGAGTTTATTTAACATGGTTAATTCACGTTATGAATATACTCAAGCGATGATGGGAACAACGGTATCATTAATGCTTTTTGAGCCAAATGATTTCGTTGTTCAACTTGTGTTTAAAACCATTAATCAGCTTGAAAATAGATTGACTGTTAATCGGCCAATATCTGAAGTGATGTTAATTAATAATGCTGCTGGAAAGCATCCTGTAAGGATTAGTCATGCTGTTTATTCGCTTATAGAGCAAGCTTGCAAAATAAGCTTAATGCCAAACAGTAGTTTTAATGTCGCTATTGGTCCATTAGTTAAACTCTGGAAGATAGGTTTTAATGGCCATCAGATACCTAGTAGCGATCAAATAGTGAATAAAAGATCATTGATTGATCCTAATGATATTCAACTTGATGCTAAGTCATGTTCAGTCTTTTTGAAAAAAGAGGGAATGGAAATAGATCTAGGTGCGATAGCTAAAGGTTATATTGCTGATGTTATTAAAGAAGTTTTACGACAAAATAATATTCATCAAGCAATAATTAATTTGGGCGGGAATGTGTTAACAGTAGGTAAATCACCGATTGATAGCCAAGGTGATTGGCACATTGGCCTTAAAAAACCTTTCTCCTCAACTCAGAATGAATTAGTTGGTCTAATTAAAGTAAAAAATAAATCTATTGTTACTTCTGGAATTTATGAGCGTTACTTTATTCAAAATCATCATCTTTATCATCACATTCTCGATTCTAAAACCGGTTATCCTTTGGATAACGAATTAGAAAGTGTGACGGTGATTTCTGATACCGCCCTTGAGGGTGATATTTATTCAACACTTTTGTACGGTTTTGGTTCAATTAATGGATGTGAGTATTTAAAAAAACATCGCAATCTGTCAGGTATTTTTTTATTGAAAAACAAAACAATAAAATTGGTAAACCTAGACAATTTTGCTTTTCAACTTCTTAATGGGACATATCAAATAAACTAATTTTTTCAATAAGATATGTTTATAACATTTCATTATGAATTTGATCAAATTAATTTTTTAATTAAAAGGAAAAAAATATGAATATAGCAAAGAAACCGCCAGTAAAATGGCTTCCACTTCTCATTATTGCGGGGATATCTGCAATTTTGTGGCTTTTGGTATCCCCACCAGAGGGGATTAGTTTACAAGGTTGGCGAACCAGTATTATATTTGTTGCAACTATCGCCTGTATTGTGGCCGAAATTATGCCTATTGGCGCTATTGGTTTATTAGCCATTACGGTTTTTGCTGTATTAAGACCATCTGGTGCTGAAACAGCTACGGATGCAATCAAAATTTCTTTATCTGAATTAAATAGTAGTTTAATTTGGCTTATTGTTATCGCCTTTATGATAGCCAGAGGATTTATCAAGACCGGTTTAAGCAAACGTATTGCTTATTTTTTAGTTAAAATTCTAGGAAAGAACACATTAGGTCTAGCTTATGGACTATCGGTAACCGATGTGGCTTTAGCTCCAGCTATTCCGAGTACTACAGCTCGAGCTGGTGGGGTTATTTATCCAATAGCAGAAGCTTTAGCGATAAACTTTAAATCCAACCCTAAAGATGAATCAAGAAACCGTATTGGGACATTTTTGATGTTAACCATAAGTCACGTTAATGACATTACTTCAGCAATGTTTTTAACTGCTTTTACGGGAAATTTATTAGCAGCAAAATTAGTCACTTCATCTCTTGGGATCACCTTAGGATGGGGACAATGGTTTATAGCAGCTATAGTTCCTTGTTTGGTTTCATTTATTGTTATTCCTTTAGTAATTTATTTCTTAACCAACCCAGAGTTAAAGAAAACCCCTGAAGCGCCAAAATTAGCTGCTGAAGAACTTAAAAAAATGGGTTCAATCACTATTAAAGAGATCATTATGGGCTCTACCGTGATTCTACTTTTAGCACTTTGGATTTTCGGTAAAAATTTCGGTATTGATTCAACTACAACCGCATTTATCGGTTTAACCATTTTAATCTTATCTGGTGTATTGAGCTGGGATGATATCAAAGGTGAAAAAGCTGCATGGGATACTTTAATTTGGTTTGCCGCACTGTTAATGATGGCAGGTCAAGTAAATAAACTTGGTGTAACTAAGTGGCTGGGTGATACCATCGGAAATGCAGTAAAAGGTCATTTAGGTGATAGTAGCTGGGTTTTAGTTATTGTGATTTTATGCATTGCTTATGTTTATTTGCATTACTTCTTCGCAAGTGGTAACGCGCATATTGCCGCATTGTTCCCAGTATTTTTATCTGTTGCAATTGCATTAGGTGTTCCACAAATGATAGCTATATTTGCTTTGGTAATTTGTACTAACTATTTCGGTTCAATTACGCAATTTGCAAATGCACGAAACCCATTACTTTTTGCCGAAGGTTTTGTACCAGTAAAAACTTGGTGGAAAGTTGGATTTATTTGTAGTGTGGTCAACCTAATTATTGTCTTTACCATCGGTATATTATGGTGGAAAATTATTGGATTAGGTTAATATATTCGATAACCAAAACCGCCAAAGTAATGGCGGTTTTTTAATTAATTGTTAGAATAATAATTCAAATTAGAAGGTTTCAATTGATAACTTCCAATCATTAACCGCTTTCCAATATTTTTTTTCTTGCTCTAAATCTAACAAAATCAAACGATTATTTTCAACAAAATGTTTATTAATGGCTAACGTCACTTTAGTTGATTTTTCTTTGGATAAAACTAACTGAAAAGCATTTAAGTCTAAATCAGTATTGCGTTGGTTGTTAATCAGTATCGATAACCTTAAAATTTGTAACATCGCCATAATATGTTTGAATTCAAACAAGCTAAAATAAGGGAACTCGTCAATATTAATTGATTTACGATGATAACGAACTAAGGTGGATAACAACAGTTGTTGTTCTTCATTGAATCCGGGTAAATTACTATTTTTTAATATATAACTTGAATGTTTATGAATTGAGGAAAAGTTTATTTTCAAACCGACTTCATGTAACTGAGCAGACCAATATAAGATTGACTCCACACTATGCGGTACGATCATTGAAGTTTGATCTTTCCATTGAGAAAAAAAGTACTTTGCCGTTTTTACAACTTGTTTAGCATGACGTTCATCAATATTATAATGCTGTGATAGTGATTCGGCGGTGGTTTCCCGTATATCACGGTAATTTGGGCCATCGATAAGTTCGTACAATACACCTTCACGTAAAGCACAAGGACTAAATTGCAGTTGCTGCAAACCTAATGCATTAAAGACACCACTAAATATTGCAAGCCCACTGACAAAAACATTCTTTCTTTCATCAGATAGGGATGGGTAATCAATAGCATGAAAATCATTAAATTCTAAAACATAACTGATTAAGTCATCTAATCGTTTGGGGGTGATAATCCCATCATTAACCCCAAGATCAAGTAAGATATTATAGATACTTTTAATGGTACCTGACGTGCCAAAAGCAGCGGTAATATTCTGTTTTTTTATTATATTAATTAAATTTTCGACTTGTTGTTCTGCGGCTAATTTTGCTTGTAGAAAGGAGTCTTTGTCGATTTTTTTTTGTGGAAAATAGTGTTTAGTATAGGTTACACAACCCATTGGTCGACTGGCAACAAGTATTGGTTTTAGATTATTACCTTTACCTATTGCTATTTCAGTTGAACCACCACCAATATCAATAACAAATTTAGTATCACTTTCGTTGGTTGACTCGGCGGTCATTGTACCGAGATATATCAATCGTGCCTCTTCCTGCCCAGAAATTATTTCAATAGGATAAGGTAAAACTTTGGCCGCTTCATTCAAGAATTTGTGTCTATTGGTCGCAATACGTAGCGTATAAGTGGCGACAATTCTAACATTTTCTGGAGGAAATCCATTTAATCGTTCGGCAAATAGTGCTAAACACTCTATTCCTCGCTGAATACTTGATTCACTCAATTCATTACATTCATTTAATCCGGTGGCTAAATGAATATTTTTCTTATTTTTATAGATGATTTGCCTAGCCCCATCTATATTACGGACTATAACCATGTGAAAACTATTAGAGCCTAAATCTACGACAGCATATTCATTGAATTTGTTCACGTTTAAAATCCTTAGACCGATGATTCCATATGTTTTAAATAATCATAAATGGCATGTTGTGCCCTTACTTTTTTCTTATTACCTCGTTGAACATAATTGTTCGTATTATCTTTGTCAATAATCCTGGCTTTGACATTATCGTTACATTGCAAATTAAAAATGTCATGAATAGTCGATTTTAAAATGGGATCGAAAATTTTAACTCCCACTTCAATTCGGTTATCTAGGTTACGTGGCATCCAATCAGCCGATGAGATATAAGTATCTTTTTTACCTTCATTTTCAAAAATATAGACTCTAGCATGTTCTAAATATTGGTCCACTATACTAGTAACATAAATATTTTCACTTAAATTAGGAATTTGTGGTACTAGCACACAGGTTCCTCTGACAATCATCCTAATTTTGACACCGGCACAAGAAGCTCGATAAAGTTGATCTATCATCTCTTTATCTGTAATAGCATTAAGTTTTAGATAGATCCCTGATGGCTTGCCCACTTTGGCATTATTGATTTCACGCTCAATAAATTCATAAAAACGCTGACGAGTGTTTTGCGGAGATACGAGTAGATGATTAAATGAAACTGGTTTGAAGGGATTTTCAATGAAGTTAAATACTTTGATCACTTCATCAGTAATAGCCGGATCGGCGGTTAATAATGAAAAGTCAGTATAAACCCGAGCTGTTTTCTCGTTGAAATTACCCGAACCTATATGGGCATAGCGAACAATTCTATCGTCTTCTTTTCGATCAATTAAGAATAATTTAGCATGAATTTTCAGTTTTGGTTGTGAGTAGATAACTTTTATACCACTACGAATTAACCTTTTAGCCCATTTTATATTTGCTTCTTCATCAAATCGAGCTTGTAGTTCAACTACTACTGTGACTTTTTTACCATTGTTGGCGGCATTTATTGCTGCATGAATAAAGCGAGAATCTTTAGCAACTCGATAAATATTCATACGAATATGAGTGACAGCAGGATCAAACGATGCTTGTCGCATAATCTCAAGCACATGACCAAATGAATAGTAAGGATAATAGAGCAATACATCACGATCTTTGATGGTTGCAAAAGCATTGCGGAATTTTTTGAATCGATTATAAGCAAGACTAGGTAAATGTTTATTAAGTAAGTTTTTAACACCAAGATCTGGAAAATTAGCTAAATCTTTGAAGTTAGGATAACGTCCTCCGGGCATGGCATCTTGTTCGGTTAATCTTAATTTATTTATCAATAATTCAAATAATGCTTTAGGCATATCTTTTTGATAAGTGAAGCGTACCGGTTGTGCCGTTAATCGTTGTTTTAAACCTTGAGACATGAGTTCAAGTAAACTATCAAGTTCAGTGTTTAATTCATATTCAGCATCACGGTTGATATTAATCGAATAAGCATTTAATTCTACAGCATCAAAAAAAACTTTAAAAATATCCGCTAAACAATAACGCAAAATGTTATCTAAAAAGATGATTGATTTATTTTTGGTGGAAACTTCTGATGGCAACAGCACAAAACGCGGAGCATTATCGGTGGGTAGTTCGAGTAATGCATAACTAATTTTATCTTTACAAATAATTTCAACGGCTAAATAAGCATGATCATCTTTTAAAAACTGGATTAATTCAGTATGACTATCTAAAAGAATAGGGGTGATGTACTGCCTCAAATTTTGTTTATAATAGTTTTTTATCCAAGTTTCTTGGTAAGTGGTAAGTTGCCTTTCATTTATTAAGAAAATCTGATTCCTTGCCATTTCTAATAATAGCTCGTTATAGAGCTGATCAAACTGTAATTCAAGTTGAATGACTTTTTGAGTAACCTGCCGTAATAAATGTTTAGCATTTGAGGTAGATTGAGCCTGTTCTTGCTCAATAAGGACATATTTTTTTAAATTTGCAAATTGGACTTTATAAAATTCATCAAGATTGCTTGAGTAGATGCCTAAAAAACGGATTCTTTCTATAAGAGGATTACTTTCATCTGCAGCCTCTTGTAATACCCGTTGATTAAATGACAACCAACTTAGCTCTTTGGGTAAATATATTTTTTCTATTATCATTTTTTTATTATGTCCATTCCACTAATTTCATATATAACAGAATAGCGGAAGTTAAAAAAAAAGCTAGCATATAGCTAGCTTTTTATCATTCATTTAAACAAAATTAAAAATGGTTAGATGCGATGAACAGAAGTTGTGTTAGTTGTTCCACTTGGAACTAATGCACCTGATACCATAACTATAGTATCACCTTGTTTAACATTACAAATTTTAACTGCCATTTCTTTACCTAAACGGTAGAAATCGTCTGTTGAATTAATTGCATCAATTAAAATAGGTTCAACACCTTTAGATAATGCTAATTGATTAACAGTTTTTTGGCTTGAAGATAGCGCCAAAATACGAGCCGTTGGGAAATAATGGCGAAGTTCACGAGCTGATTTACCACTACGAGTTGCAACAACTATTAATGGAACATTTAATCGTTCTGCGATTTCCACAGCACCACAACATACAGCAGCAGTAATACGTAATGTTTCTTCTTTAGTTGTTAACTCTAATTTAGCTGGAATAGTGCCATCAGTACGTTTACAAATAGTCGCCATCACGCTAACTGCTTCAAATGGATATTTACCTTTAGCACTTTCACCAGATAACATAACTGCATCTGTACCATCAATGATCGCATTAGCAACATCACCCGCTTCAGCACGAGTAGGGCGTGGATTTTTGATCATTGAATCTAACATTTGCGTTGCCGTAATAACTGGTTTTGACGCTTTGTTACATTTTTTGATCATCATTTTTTGAGCAAAAATAACTTCTTCAACCGCGATTTCTACACCTAAGTCACCACGAGCAACCATGATACCGTCAGATGCTTCAAGAATTTCATCAAAATTATCTAAACCTTCTTGGTTTTCGATTTTAGAGATGATTTTAATTTCTTCACCGCCGTGAGCTTTAAGATGAGCACGAATATCTTCTACGTCAGAACGTTTACGGATAAATGATGCTGCAATAAAGTCAACGCCTTGCTCACAACCAAAAATTAAATCATTTTTATCTTTTTCAGCAAGTGCAGGTAATTTAATTGAAACGCCAGGTAAGTTAATACCTTTGTTTTCACCAAGGTCACCGTTATTCAATACTTTACAAATAACTTCGTTACCTTTGATTTCTTGAACATCCATAGCGATTAAGCCATCATCCACCAACACTCGGTTACCTGGTTTTAGATCTTGAGCGAAACCTTTATAAGTAACTGCTACACGTTCTGAGTTACCAACTACATTTTCATCTGTAGTAAAAGTGAAAGTTTGACCCGCTACTAGTGATACATCATTACCACCTTCAAGCTTAATAGTTCGGATTTCAGGCCCTTTGGTATCCAGCATAATGGCTGCTTTCAAGCCAGTTTCTTGCATTACTTCACGTAAGTTTTTAATTCGATTACCATGCTCTTCAAAATCACCATGAGAGAAGTTTAAACGCATTACATTCATGCCTGCATTTAATAATTTTGTTAACATCTCTTTTGATTCGGATTTTGGACCTATAGTACAAACAATTTTTGTCTTTTTCATAATATTATCTACTAGTTGTTAAAGTTAATGTACAAATTTGAATAAATGGTTTTAATTAAAAATATTTAAACAAAAAAAACCAATGCTAATGCATTGGTATAAAAAGGGGAAGAGTAACTTCTTTAAGTTACTCTTATAAAAAACCATATTTAAAGAATTAATTAATTTCATCAAAAAACGGTATCCTTAAAACTTTTTATATTATAGTCTTATCGACATTTTAAATAAAGTTTTTTATCAAAAAACTAAACATCATTTGCTTAAGAAAAAGTAGAATTTCATTCTTGTATACAATTTCAGCTTAGAAGTTATAAAAGATATTCAATCAAATTACATCAGATCCTTAAGTTGGTAAATTAATTCATTATCTTTATTTTTTAATGTTAATTGTTCGTTGTTCAAAATAACTGATGCACCATTTTGAATTAATTGAGTAATAATAGTATCTAATTTATCCAATTGGTTATCTTCACAAACCATGTGTGTTATATTTAATGTAGGACTTATAATCGTATCATTTATTAATGTTACTTTGGTTGTAAAATAATTACACATTTGTCCTGAAATGTTTAGGTTTTCACCAAACTCAAGTTCTGCATGTTTATCAGGTGAAATATCTTGACCATTAGCTTTAATTAACACAAAGCGATGGTGCAGCAAATCTTCTGCTTTAACCTTGTTGGATTGATCACAACCTGTCATTATTAGAGTTCCAATAAGTAGTACAGCTAATAGTAAAGTCTTTTTCATCTTAATTCCTAATAGAAGGTTAAATTTGTTATAATGAATTCAATTAAAAATTGGATACGATTATTTTACTTTTATGTTAACTCAACAGCAAATTAAATCTTTAGAATCAATGACTTTCTTAGATAAATACAAAATAAGAAAGCTTTCAAATAAAATACCAAATTTTAACGATATTCAATCAGCTATTAATCAAGCTGTTGAACATTATCATGACCGATTAAAATCGTTACCTAATCACATTAATTTTCCTGATAATTTACCTGTAGTCGATAAAAAACAGACGATATCCGAAGCAATAAAAAATAATCAAGTTGTGATTATTGCCGGAGAAACTGGTTCAGGAAAGACCACGCAAATACCTAAAATATGCTTAGAATTAGGTTTAGGGGTCAAAGGTCTCATTGGTCATACCCAACCGAGAAGACTAGCTGCTCGCTCGGTTGCAAATCGTATAGCAGAAGAATTAAATACAGAAATAGG
Source organism: Gilliamella apicola (assembly GCF_003202915.1). Lineage (GTDB taxonomy): Bacteria > Pseudomonadota > Gammaproteobacteria > Enterobacterales > Orbaceae > Gilliamella > Gilliamella apicola_Q. The sequence continues at coordinate 207,818 of NZ_QGLP01000005.1, read as the reverse complement.
GCAATTAGTAGGTTATAAAGTTAGATTTTCAGATCATATCAGTGAAACTACCTTAGTTAAACTTATGACTGACGGGATTTTATTAGCAGAAATTCAGCAGGATAGATTATTACTTCAATATGATACGATTATTATTGATGAAGCTCATGAACGTAGTTTAAATATCGATTTTATTTTAGGTTATTTGAAACAATTATTACCTAAACGCCCTGATTTAAAGGTCATTATAACTTCAGCGACAATTGATGTTGAACGTTTTTCAAACCATTTTAATCAGGCGCCTATTATTGAAGTGTCTGGGAGAACTTATCCTGTTGAAGTTAGATACCGCCCAACTATTTTTACTGAGGATTCTGAAAACGATAAAAATAATGATTTTCAACCTATTATTGATGCAATCGATGAATTATCAGCTGAAAGTGCTGGGGATATTTTAATTTTTCTAACTGGAGAGCGAGAAATACGTGATCTGGCTGAAACATTAAAAAAATTAGAGCTCAAGCATACCGAAATTTTACCTTTATATGCGAGATTATCTGCAACTGAGCAAAATCGTATCTTTCAATCACACACTGCAAGGCGAATTGTTTTAGCAACAAATGTAGCGGAAACATCGTTAACTGTTCCAGGTATTAAATATGTTATCGACCCGGGTTTAGCAAGAATTAGTCGTTACAGCTATCGTACCAAAGTTCAACGGTTACCGATTGAGCCTATTTCTCAAGCGTCAGCAAATCAACGCAAAGGGCGTTGCGGTAGAACTTCCGATGGTATTTGTATCCGTCTATATGATGAACAAGATTTTTTATCTCGACCAGAATTCACTGAGCCCGAAATTCTCCGAACCAATTTAGCTTCAGTTATATTGCAAATGACATCATTGGGATTAGGTGATATAACGGCTTTTCCATTTGTTGAGTCTCCTGATTCTAGGTATATTCGTGATGGGGTACGGCTATTAGAAGAATTAGGTGCTATATATACTAAACATCATCATTATCATTTAACCGAGATAGGGCGAATTTTATCGCAATTACCAATCGATCCTAGACTAGCTAGAATGTTGGTTGAAGCGAGACGATTAGGTTGTATAAAAGAAATAATGATTATTACGGCTGCATTATCTATACAAGATCCTAGAGAACGACCATTTGATAAGCAACAAGCTTCAGATGAGAAACATCGTAGATTTGCAGATAAGGAATCTGATTTTATCTCACTGATTAATTTATGGAACTATGTAGCAAGTCAACAAGCTGAGTTGTCTGGTAATCAATTTAGACGATTATGTCAAAAAGAATATCTTAATTATCTTAGAATTCGTGAATGGCAAGATGTTTATACGCAAATTAGGCAAACAGTTAAACAACTCGCTTTTCCTATTAACAGCCAATTAGCTGATTACCGATCACTACATACGGCACTGTTAAGTGGCTTGTTATCGCATGTTGGAATGAAAGAAATTGAAAAGCATGAATATATTGGTGCAAGAAATATTAAATTTTCTATTTTTCCAAATTCAGCCATTTTCAAAAATCAACCCAAATGGTGTATTGCTAGTGAACTTGTCGAAACAAGCCGATTGTGGGGCAGAACGGCAGCTAAAATTGAAGCAGAATGGATCGAACCAATAGCCAAACATCTAGTAAAATATAGTTATAGCGAACCTAGGTGGTCTAAAAAACAGGGAACGACTATTGCTAATGAAAAGGTGACGTTATTCGGCTTACCAATTCTTGCCAGTCGCATAATTAATTATAGTAAAATTGATCCAATATTAAGTCGTTCTTTATTTATTCGCCATGCTTTAGTTGAGGGCGATTGGCTGACTAATCATATTTTTTATAAACAGAATCAGAATTTAATTAATGAAGTAGAAGATCTTGAACATAAGTCTCGGCGTCAAGATATTCTAATTGATGATGATGACCTGTATGATTTTTATGATAAACGAATAGACAAATCAATTATTTCTGCAAAGCATTTTGATACTTGGTGGAAAAACAAAAAAAAAGTTGATCCTGATTTTTTGAATGTTGAAAAAAATATGTTGATTAAACAATCAGCACAACCGGTAAAACTTAATGATTATCCTGATTTTTGGTATCAGGATAATTTGAAATTACCATTAACTTATCAATTTGACATTGGTAATTCTCGTGACGGTGTAACAATATCTATTCCGCTTAATGTATTAAATCAAATAAAAAATAAAGGATTTGACTGGCAAGTTCCTGGTTTTCGCTATGATTTAATTATTGCTTTAATCAAATCGTTGCCTAAATCATTACGTAAAAGTTTAGTTCCTGCACCTAACTATGCTGATGCGTTTTTAAGTAGAGTCAATTCAACCGAGCATCCTTTACTTGAAGCATTAGAAAATGAATTTAGAAAAATGACGGGCGTTAGAATTAAATCCACCGATTGGCAGTTAGATCAAATACCCAATTACCTTAAGATGAATTTTAGTATTGTAGATCATCATCATGAAATTGCTTATGGTAAAGATCTAATGAAGCTTAAAGAACAACTTAAGAGCGAAGTTCAAAAGGCTTTATCATCATTGACTCAAAAAAAATCATTACAAATAGAGCAAAGTAATATTACCGATTGGGATTTTGGTGTGTTACCAAGTATATACGAAGAAAAACAGAATAATTACACAGTCAAAGCTTATCCTGCAATCATTGATAACCAAAATTCGGTTAGCATAAAACTCGTTGATTCAATTGAAGAACAAAGGCGATTGACAATGCTTGGAATTAGGCGGCTGTTGATTTTAAATATTCCATCGCCAATAAAATATCTACATGAAAAGTTACCAAATAAATCTAAATTAGGCTTATATTTTAATTCGTTTGGTACTGTACTTAATCTTATTGATGATTGTATTGCTTGCGGAATAGATCATTTAATTAAAAAGAATAATCAGAAGGTTCATAATCAAGAACAATTTCAACAATTATTAACTTATACTAAAAATCATATCAATGAAACAGTGGTAGATATTGCAAAACAAGTTGAATCAATATTAACTCTTCATTTTAATATTAATAAAAAATTAAAAGGTCGAGTTGATTTATCCTTAGCATTTGCATTATCAGACATAAAACAGCAGGTTAGTGAATTAATTTATAAAGGTTTTGTTGCCAAAACAGGTTATGACAAACTACACGACATTTATCGTTATTTATCTGCTATTGAAAAACGTTTAGAGAAGCTTAGTATTAATATTGCGAAAGATAGACAAGCGATGAGTGTTATCGAAGATGTAAAAAATGAATATCAAAATTGGGTGAATAGTTTGCCAGAAAATCAAAAAACATTGGGCAAAGTTACCAATATAAGATGGATGATAGAAGAACTTAGAGTCAATCTATTTGCTCAGCAACTTGGAACACCATTTCCAATTTCTGCAAAACGGGTAAAACAACAAATTGAAATGGTATCTTCTGAATTGTGATAAAAAATCGAGTTGTAAAAAAGGGCGTTTAGACGCCCATTTTTATTATTTATAAAGATCAACAAATACTGTGATATTTGGTCCTTTTGAATCGTGAGCAATTCGAGCAATGTGGTAATATTTTGCACCGCCTTCAATAGCACGTTTTCCGGCTTGATAGGAAATTTCCTGATCAGTTACATAATATCCTCTGAACTTTATCGTATCAAAAGCAACCATCTTAGCAGCTGTTGCGTCATTAAGTTCCTGAATTTTTCGCCCATCAGACAGCGTAACCGTATAACGAGTAACTCTTTGAGGTTCGGTAACTACAGAGTTGTTTGTTCCACTATCTGATGGTGTTGCAACTTTAGCAGTTGTGGCTGTAGTTGTGGTAGTGCTTTTTTCAATAACTTTATTATTAAATTTATCTGCATAATATTTTTCATTGAATGCAGAAGAGGAATAATAACCAGGTTTTTCAACTTGCATTGCGGCTTCACCACCTTGAGCTAAGGCCAATTGACCGGCCTCAGAGTCATAAGGTATTGCGTTTTCAGGTTGTAACTTACGTTCTGGAGCATCTTTTTTAAACAAATAAGCAGCTATTTGTAAATTACTCCCTAATTCTGAACGAGAATCAATATAGAAACCATATGCACCTTGAGCAGATGCTTCTTTAGCTATAGCTTGGTTTATATCATAATCAGTTGGAAAGTAACCACGAATACGCACAATATTAAATGGCTCTAAACGAATAGCTTTTGATTTTGGGTATTCATATACTCCTTCAAACTTACGTAAAGTTTCTGTTTTTTCGACAGCTTTAGGTGCATCTGATTTGTATAATTTTGCGTAAACAATACGTAATGTATCATTGGAAGGACTAATATTTGTTGTTGTTATATAAAAAGAAGCTGCACCCTCATTATCTGCAGCTTTTGACATAGCCATAACATAATCGCTATCAGTATAAAATGCACCACGAATTGTAATACTTTTAAAAGATTGCATACTGTTGGCTTGTTCTTCTGTTAATTGCTGTGCAGCAAAAGAACAAAAAGGAATAAGCGCGACAGAGATAGCGATAATTGTTTTTTTTAAACTTGTCATATAAAAAACCTTACAATAAATTTTCGATTATTTTAGCACAAATAAATTCAATTTACTAAATCTATTAAAGCTTCCAAATTATTAATATATATGTATTTACCTTTAGCTGATAAAATATTTTGCTCTTGCATTTTTGATAAATTACGACTAACAGTTTCAATGGTTAATCCTAAATAATTAGCTATATCGGCACGACTCATTGATAATTTTATACTTAAAGAAGTGTGTCCTCTCTGCTGATATCGAAGGTAAAGAGAGTAAATAAAAGTGGCGAGACGTTCATCGGATTTTTTCTGAGAGTAACATAGAACCAATTTTTGATAATTATAAATATCGGCACTTAGTAATTTCAATACTAAATCTCTAACATCTTTATGAGTATCAATCATGTTCATCAATTCATCATAATAAAGTTCACAGATTGATGTATTGCTTAACGCTTGAACATTATTGTTATAAACTTTTGTTGAAATAGCGTCTAATCCAACAATATCTCCAGGTAAATAAAATCCATTAATTTGTTCATTGTTATCAGGTGTTGTTACAAAAGTTTTGAGTGCACCAGAGTGAACAATGAAAAATTTTTTTAATGGTTTTTTTGCTTTAACTATTATTTCGTCCTTGGAATAAGATTTTTTACGTTCTAAAACACTACTTAATGTATTGTTGAGTAACCTTGGAACACACAGTCCGCTAATACTACATAATTCACACGGAACAGAATAACTATTGGAACGTAATGTCTTATAAATACTATGCATATTATCCTAAATATAAACGCAATAAATTTGGGGGTGATAAGGGTACCATATATTGCGATAAAACAAAAATCACCCATTTCTTGTTTATTTTATTATTCAATAAAAAGAAAAGGAATAGAAAATCACCGTTAAATTTTTTACTTATCATAAAGAAAAGATAAGTAATTTAAATAATATAAATCAATTTTTTGAAAAAAAATAGTGTTTTACAGATTTAAAATCGTTGATTGAAGATAACTTACTAAATGGATTCTATTTAATATTTATTATTTAACATAATATACATTATGCGCACTAAAATAATTTTATAATAGGGATGCTAAATGATGCTAAATCATGATGCAAATTTAAATAATAAAAGGTTTTCATTGCTATCATAGCTATCATAAGATGTCGGCTCTTAATACCCAGGATGTTGTTTGCTAAAAATCAATATCAATATAACTCTATCCATATTGCATTATTTTTCTGTTGTTATAGATATAGATTATGTATATGTAATTGAAACTTATTTAAACCAACTTAAACCAATCGATAGTAAATTTTGCAGCTAACATCAGAAAATATTACGAGACATCGAATTATGATTTTTTAACTAACCACTAACTAACCACTTTTAATCATTATCATTTATAAACATAATCATTTATAAACATAATTAAGGAATATTTTATGAATTATTATAAAGAGGTTTTCTTCTAAGTATTTTAATACATCAGGAGGAAATATGATGATTAAAGTCATCAATAACATTAAAGGTTATAAATCGACGATGGATTTCATTACTATCACTCATGAAATCCATTGACCAACACTCTCTTAGACTGCTTGTGGTACTGATAATGGCTCTGAATAACGTAATGGCAATTGTTTATTACAGATATTGAGTTTTAATTGACAATAAAGCCGATAAAACCGTTTATGATTCCACGTATATCCTCATTTCCTGATTGGATGAAAACACTTAGGAAATTCTCAACATCTTAGTTTTTACGATCTGACGTGGCACTATAGCTTTTTTATTATTTTTTGCTGCTGAGAAGTTAAACTTAATTAAGCATACATCTGTTTGAGTTTACGATTTTCAGCTTACAGTTGTTTTAATATCCCAAGATTGCATACCGCCTTATTTATCTCTCCATTTATAAAAAGCACACAGCCATATTATATTGACGGTAAAGCTCTTTAACAGTAACACCTGCTTTAGATTGTTTTAATAATATCTAGACTGTTTTGTGCTCTGATAATTTTTTTCATATTGAAATTCTCCTCGAAAATATTATAGCGAATTTGCTACTTTTTTATGTACTATTTTAATAGAATTATAATCTAATTAAATTTCTCTATAAAATTCAATTGTTAACCTCCCTATTAAAGCTAGCAACATTAAAGCATTAAATTTTAAACAAAATGTCTCAGTGGATATTAAGAATGGTGGAATGATTAGAAATAAATTTAAAAGGTAATTTTTATTAATAAGTATTTTCCTTTATTTATTAATTCCAATACCGCAAATTGGTCAATATGATAAAACAATAAAATATAATTATAATGGTTCTATTCTCTTTTTTAAGTTATTATAACAACCCTCCTTTCTTATAAAATAAATTGATATTAATCAATATATTGGAGTTAGAATAATGTATATTATGTTAAATATAACGCATTATTGCGAACTAAGATTGAATTTATTATTCATCTAAATATTTATCAATAATTACATTTTAATAACAATATCATTTATTTTTTACCAATAAAATCAGTTCGCTACCTGGAGACGATTGTTTAAGAATATGTGTTTTAATCTTACCCCAAACTTGCATTTCACAAGCTTTACAATTAAATTTTAGGATTAACTCTTCATTATTACTTTGAACTAATTTCATTGGAGTTACTTTGGTTTTTACTCCTAAAATGCCTTTAGCTTGTTTGGGACATAAATTAAACGCAAATCTAAGACAATGCTTGGTCGTCATTAAAGGTACGTCATCTTTAACTTCATGTGCTTCAAATGCACTATCAATCAATTTAACCCCATGTATAGCATAAAATTCACGAGCTTTCTGATTATAAACATTAGCCAAAAAGCTTAATTGTTGTTCTGGATATGTTGGCACTGGACAAACTTCTGGTTTACGGTTATTTCTACAATAATGATTTAAACGTTCTAATGATAATTTATCAATGATATCTCGTCTTAATTGGTTTAATTGACTGCTCGGAATAAAATAAATATTTTTTAAATTAATAATGATTTCAGATTGATAATATGTCGTTTGACCTAACTTTGATAAACTGTCTCTAATAGTATTTAGTGCTTTATCCTGTTGTTTGGCTAATTCGAATTGACCTTTTAGTTCAATATTAACGCAACTACCCTCTTCGCTTGTTGCGAATAATTGTATGCTATTTGTGCTATTTTTAAGCTCAAACTTCACACCGATTCGACGAGAACTTGATTCTTTTAATAAAATTTGTTGCCAATTATGATCCAAATTACGATTAATTTGATAAGGTAATTTTATGGAATGTAATGCATTAGGTATTTCATTAGAAAATACTCGATAAAGATTATTAGTAATTTTTTCTACTTTATCTGCTCTAAAACCTAAAATTTCTCGTTTAATTAATACATTTAAACCATCACCATTGATTAACGGATTTTCTGATTTGATATCAATTGATTGTTTAGCAATTTTTATGATTTCACCTATAGGTAACCCAATAAATTTGGGAGAATCAAAAGCACCAATATTGGGTTGTCTACCACGAACAAAATAATCGGTAGCTCCTCGATGAAATGTTCTATTTGGATCTGGAGCAAAAAAGAGTTCTGTTTTACCACTTGATGCCTTTATAAAATCTGTGTTCATTTCTAAGATTTCATCTAATTTTTTACGATAAAATGCGGTAATATTTTTTACATAACTCAAATCTTTATACCGACCTTCAATCTTAAAAGATCTTACCCCTGCTTGTATTAGCTGGATTAAGTTATCTGATTGGTTATTATCCTTCATTGATAAAAGATGCTTTTCATACGCTACAACTCGACTTTGATCGTCTTTCAATGTAAATGGTAAGCGGCATGCTTGGGAACAATCACCTCGATTGGCACTTCTGCCCGTTTGAGCATGAGAAATATAACATTGACCTGAAAATGCAACACATAAAGCACCATGAATAAAAAATTCGATATTGGCATCGATTTGTCGATGAATATTCGCTATTTCGGTTAGATTTAGTTCTCTAGCTAAAACTATTTGAGAAAAACCAACATCAGAGAGAAATTTAGCTTTTTCCGGCGTTCGAATATCCATTTGAGTACTAGCATGTAGATCGATTGGTGGAATATCCAAGGCTAATATTCCCATATCTTGAACTATTAAAGCATCTACACCTGCATTATATAGTTGCCAAATTAGTTGTCTTGCAGCTTCAAGTTCATTGTCATGAAGAATGGTATTTAAAGTTACAAAAACTTTGACATAAAAATGATGAGCAAATTCGACTAATTTAGCAATATCATTTACTGAATTACCTGCATTATGACGAGCACCAAAATGGGGACCGCCAATGTAAATAGCATCAGCTCCATGTAATATAGCTTCTTTTGCAATTTCTATATTTTTTGCAGGACTAAGTAATTCTAATTTATTGTTAGTGATATTTTGCCGATACATAAAAAATACTCAGGGAATATAATAGTTTGAAATGATCATTACATTTTAAAATGGCAAATAGAATAAATATTTGCCATTAGTGTTTTTTAATCAAATTTTTTAATCAATATAAGATTGATTACGTAATGCTTCAATACGTTTATCTAAAGGTGGATGAGATAAAAATAATTGCGAGAACTTAGCTTTCTTTTCACCATTGATACAAAATGCCAATATTGAGGCTTCTTCGTTTGGTTCATGGCTTATTTTTAGTTTTTCTAATGCGGCTATCATTTTAGTTGAGCCAACCAATTTTGCTGAACCTGCATCGGCATGAAATTCTCGGTAACGCGAGAACCACATCGCAACCATACTAGCTAAGATTCCAAAAATAGTTTCAAATATCATCGCAATCACATAGTAAGCTATATCAGCTAATGTTTCACTACGTTCTTCCAATGCTTTAGCAAACACAGAGGCTATAATTCGTGAAATGAAGATAACAAACGTATTTAGTACACCTTGTAGGAGTGCCATAGTCACCATATCACCATTAGCAACATGACTCATTTCATGTCCGATTACGGCTTCAGCTTCGTCTTGAGTCATCGCTGACAACAGACCAGAACTTACTGCCACCAATGAATTGTTTTTAGTTGCGCCAGTTGCAAATGCATTAATATCATCAGCTTGATAAATTGCAACTTCTGGAGTTTTTATTTTTAGTATATTAGCTTGACGACTAACAATATCTACTAACCATTGTTCTTGAGCGTTGCGAGGATTTGTAATTTTTTCCCCACCTACAGAGCGCAGAGCCATTCTTTTGGATAAAAGAAGGGAAATAAAAGAACCACCAAAACCAAAAATAGCAGCAAATATGAGTAATCCTAATGTACTATGAGCGTTAACCCCAAAGATACTTAAAATTATACCAAATACAAACATAACAGCTAAGTTAGTTAGAATAAATAATCCAACTCGCATCATAAATAATTCCTCACTAATATTTTTCTAAAATAAATAATTTTACTCAATAAGATAAATAAAATTTAAAATATGATCGCAAAAATGTTTCATTACTACAACCTCTTTGATAGGAAATTTTGAAAGGATAATTTAAGTGGTTATTGAATAACCAACAACGTAATTGGAGGCAGTAAATTGATGTTAAGATTTAAGTTTTAAGATTTTGGCGGAGACCCTATCAGCCGCATCCCACACACATATTTTTTACTTTGGCTGCTTCCTTCCGGACCTGACCTGATGAGCAAAAAAATGTTGCAAGAGGACCCATAGAGCCTCCATTGAAGAGGCAGTATTATGCTTTAATTAGCAATTTATTACAATATTTTTTTATAAAAATTTAACCTTTCTGTCTTGTAATAACAACAGAAAGGTTATTACTTATAAAACGAAATTTAAGAACTAATTTAACTTATAGCGTTAAATTTTTCTCGATTCGTTCTCTAAATTTAATACCAGGTCTAAATGTCACAACTCGTCGAGCTGAGATATCAACACTTTCCCCGGTTTTTGGATTACGACCTGGTCGTGAATTTTTATCACGAACAGCAAAATTGCCAAATCCAGAAAGTTTAACCGGTTCACCTTTTTCTAAAGCAACTCGAATTTCTTCGAAAAAAAGTTCAACTAGGACTTTAGCTTCTTGACGATCAATATCAAATTTATCGGCAAGACGATCTGCAATATCAGCTTTAGTTAATGTCATAATTATTATTCTCTTAATTGGGCATTAAAACGATTTTGTAAAGCAATAATACATTTGCTTACAATGTTTGTTATATCTTCTTCTTCCAGTGTACGTGATTTGTCTTGTAAAATCAAACTGATAGCAAGGCTTTTCTGGTTTTTTTCGATATTTTCGCCTTGATAGACATCAAATAAATTAACTCTTATAAGCTGTTCACCACCAGCACGCTTACACTCAGTAATAATATCTGCTGCTGGTATAGTATTTGATACGACTACAGCTATATCACGCTTGTTAGACGGATATTTAGATAATTCATGAGCAACAGGAACTCTTTTGCCATTAATTTTATCTAAATTTATTTCAAAAACAAGCGTTTTACTATTTAAAGATAATTTTTTTTCAATTTCTGGATGTAAAACACCAAAATTGCCGATAAGCACGTCATTTATGTAAATTGCCGCACTTTGGCCGGGATGTAATGCCTCAAGTTCTGATTTTCTATATTCGACTTTGTCAATACAACCTAAAAGAGTGAATAGCAACTCTAGATCCCCTTTTAAGTCGTAAAAATCGATATGTTGTTTAGGTAATGTCCAGTGTTCTTCATAGAGGCTACCGGTCACAACACCTGAAAGCATCAATTCTTGACGAACGCCAAATTCATCTGAATTGTCAGGGATAAAACGCAAACCTGTTTCAAATAATCTCATTCGAGATTGTTGGCGGTTTTGGTTGTATAACACAGCATCTAATAATCCAGACCATAAGGACAAACGCATAACCGACATTTCACTCGAAATTGGGTTTGGTAATGTGATCTGTGCTTGTTGTGGATGTAATGCTTGTTGAATTTTAGGATCAACAAAACTATAAGTCACAGCCTCTTGATAACCTTTATCAACAAATAAATTTTTTACTCTAGACAAAGGAATCATACTTTCTGGTTTTGGCTTCATTACAGATTCAATCTTCAAATTCACATTAGGAATGTTGTTATAGCCATAAATACGAGCGACTTCTTCAACTAAGTCTTCTTCAATTTGTAAATCAAATCGCCAACTAGGTGATTTTACCGTCCAAACGTTTTCCTTATAGGAAACTTCACAACCTAATCTAATTAAAATGTCAGTAATTTTCTGAGTTTCAATTGAATAACCAATAATTCGATCTACTTTATTTCTACGTAATTGAATTGTAGCTTGTGCAGGAAGTTCTTGTTCGTTGGTAACTTCAGTGATTGGACCAACATCACCACCACAAATATCAATGATTAATTGTGTTGCTCTTTCTATAGCAGAAAATTGTAAATAAGGATCAACACCTCGTTCATAACGATGAGAGGCTTCAGTATGTAAGCCATACTCACGTGCTTTTCCTATTATAGCTAAAGGAGAAAAGAATGCTGATTCAAGGAAGATATCTTTAGTTGTATTAGTAACACCTGATTTCTCCCCCCCCATAATACCAGCTATAGCTAAAACTTTTTGATGATCGGCAATTACTAATGTTTCTTCATTAAGTTCAACTTCATTACCATTGAGTAACACAAGTTTTTCTGCTTGATTTGCATAACGAACAACTATACCCTTTTCTATCTCGGCTAAATCAAACGCATGCATTGGGTGACCAAGTTCTAATAAGACGTAGTTAGTAATATCGACAATTGCGTCGATAGAACGAATACCACCCCGACGTAACTTTTCTCTCATCCACAGTGGCGTAGTTGCATTAACATTGATATTTTTAATGATTCGGCCTAAATACCGAGGAGCAGCATTAGTTTCATTAACTTGTATTGACAAAGTATCTTGAATAGTAGGCGTAAATTCTTGAATTTTCAATTCTTTAACTGGAATATTATTCACAGCAGAAATATCTCTTGCAACACCAATGATGCCGAAACAATCGGCACGGTTTGGTGTTACACTAATATCAATCATTACATCATCTAAATTTAAATATTGTCGTATATCTTGTCCTAAAGGGGCATCCTCTGGTAATTCAATAATTCCATTGTGATCGTCGGAAATGCCTAACTCAGAATAAGAACACAACATCCCTTCCGATGGTTCACCTCGGAGTTTTGCTGCTTTGATTTTAAAATCGCCTGGTAATACAGCGCCAATTGTGGCACAAGCTACGGTTAAACCTTGACGACAATTAGGTGCGCCACAAACAATATCCAATAATTCTGGTTTACCAATATCTACTTTGGTTACTCGTAATTTGTCAGCATTAGGATGTTGTTTACATTCAACAACTTTTCCCACTACTACACCGGTAAAATCACCAGCAACTTTTTCAATATCATCTACTTCTAAACCAGCCATAGTTAACTGGTCAGCTAGTTTTTCGCTACTTATTTCTGGATTGATCCATTCACGTAGCCAACTTTCACTAAATTTCATGTTTTGATCTCCAGAATTAATTAAATTGCTTTAAAAAACGTAAATCATTTTCAAAGAAAGAACGTAAATCAGTGACACCGTAACGCAACATGGTCAACCTCTCTATTCCCATTCCAAATGCGAAACCACTATACACTTCAGGATCTATCCCTACATTGCGTAGTACATTCGGATGAACCATACCACAACCTAAGACTTCTAACCATTTACCATTTTTAGCCTTAATATCCACCTCTGCAGAAGGTTCCGTAAAAGGGAAATATGCTGGTCTAAATCTGATTTCCATATTATCTTCAAAGAAACAATGAAGGAAATCATGTAACAAGCCTTTCAAATGGGTAAAACTGATATCTTTATCAACCAATAAACCTTCCATTTGATGGAACATTGGTGTGTGAGTCTGATCGTAATCATTACGATAAGTTCTTCCCGGTGCAATAATCCGGATTGGTGGTTTCTGATTTTCCATAGTTCGGATTTGAACGGTTGAAGTTTGGGTACGTAATAAACGTTTTGCATCAAACCAAAAGGTGTCATGATCAGCACGAGCAGGATGGTGTGCTGGGATATTTAATGCATCAAAATTATGATAATCATCTTCAATTTCTGGTCCAGTCTCAACAACAAAACCTAGTTCACCAAAAAATTCCACTAACCGATTAATTGTTTTAGTAACCGGATGTAACCCGCCTAATTCAAGTGATTTGCCTGGAAGTGTGATATCAATAGTTTCATTTGCTAATTTTGCATTAAGAGCCTGACGCTCTAAAAAATTACGCTTTTGATTTAATAATTCAATAACTTGTTGTTTAGCATCATTAATCTTCTGACCTACAGCTGGTCGCTCATCGGCGGAAACATCACGTAAAGAAGCCATTTGCATGGTAAAATAGCCTTTCTTACCAAAATATTCTACACGAATCTGCTCGATGGTATTAATATCATTAGCACTTTCAATAGCAGATTTGGCATTGTTTACCAGTTCAACTAATTGAGACATACAGTTCTCCTGCTTATTATTTATTACATAAAAAAAGCCTCTTCTGAGGCTTTTATAATTATTTTTCGTTTTTCATTTGCCTCATGAACGAATAGCAATACTGAAGCTAAAAAAGAAACGAAAAATAACTAGATTCATAATCAACGCTTAAATAATTAAGATTATAAAACATAAAAGCCGAGATAACTCGGCTCTTATAAAGCTATTAAAGTGCAGCTTTTGCTTTTTCAACTAATGCAGCAAATGCATTTTTATCAAATACTGCAATATCAGCAAGGATCTTACGATCGATTTCAATTGAAGCCTTCTTTAAACCATTAATGAAACGGCTATAAGAAAGACCACATTGACGAGCAGCAGCATTGATACGTACAATCCATAATTGACGGAATTGACGTTTACGTTGACGACGGTCACGGTAAGCATATTGTCCTGCTTTAATTACTGCTTGGAAAGCAACACGATATACACGTGAACGAGCACCATAATACCCTTTTGCTTGTTTTAAAATTTTCTTGTGACGTGCACGAGCAATAACACCACGTTTAACACGAGCCATAAACTATATCCTCTAAATAATTAATCAATATTTAAGCGTATGGAACACACGCCACTACTAAACCTAAATCGCCTTTTGACACAGTAGTCAAACCACGTAAATGACGTTTACGTTTAGTTGATTTTTTAGTTAGGATATGGCTCTTGTTAGCTTGTTTATGCTTAAAGCCACCAGAAGCTGTTTTTTTAAAGCGCTTTGCTGCGCCTCTTACAGTTTTAATTTTAGGCATTTTATAATTCCTACTTCGCATTGTTAATAAAAATAAAATAATGGTGTAATTTTTAGAAAACTAAAGATTAACTTGTAAAACCATTACTTCTTCTTCGGCGCTAACACCATAATCATTTGACGACCTTCAATCTTAGTTGGATAAGATTCAATTACCGCCAAATCAGCTAAGTCTTCTTTAATGCGATCAAGCATTTCTGTACCTAACTGTTGGTGAGCCATTTCACGTCCACGAAAGCGCAACGTGACTTTAGCTTTATCGCCATCTTCAAGAAAGCGAATCAGGCTGCGGAGTTTTACCTGATAGTCGCCTTCGTCTGTACCAGGTCGGAATTTAATTTCCTTAACCTGAACAACCTTTTGCTTCTTCTTCTGTTCTTTTGTTGCTTTACTCTTTTCATAGAGGAACTTGCCATAATCCATAATTCGACAAACAGGTGGCTCTGCATTAGGACTTATTTCAACTAAATCTAACGTTGCTTCTTCAGCTTGCTTTAAAGCTTCATCTAAGCTAACAATACCGAGCTGTTCACCATCGACGCCGGTTAACCTCACCTCGCGAGCGGTAATCTCATCATTGATCTTATGCGCGCGTGTTGACTGAATTCGTTTACTGACTTTAATATCTCATTCCTCCAAAGTAATTTATCATTAATTCATCTGTTCTAATGAACGACTATGAATTTCATTAAGCAATAATTCTATAACATGTTTCACTTCAAAGCTACCAAGATCTTTACCTTGGCGAGTTCTAACTGAAATTGTTCCTGATTCCATCTCTTTGTCTCCACAAACAAACATATAAGGAACGCGTTTTAGAGTATGCTCGCGAATTTTAAACCCAATTTTCTCATTTCTCAAGTCTGCTTTTGCTCTAATACCGATTTTTTGTAGTTGTTCGGTTAATTGTTTTGCATAATCAGCTTGATTATCGGTGATATTAATAACGGCAACTTGTAATGGTGCTAACCAAGTTGGGAAGAAACCAGCACAATCTTCGGTTAAAATTCCCATAAAGCGTTCCATCGAACCTAAAATCGCTCGGTGAATCATAACCGGAACGTGACGTTCGTTATCTTCACCAACATATGTTGCATCTAATCGTTCTGGCAACATAAAGTCGAGTTGAATAGTACCACACTGCCATGCACGACCTAAGCAATCATGAAGTGTAAATTCGATTTTTGGTCCATAAAAAGCACCTTCACCAGGTAAATACTCAAATTCAATGCCATTTTCTGTTAAACATTCAGCTAAATCTTTCTCAGCTAAATCCCAAGTTTCATCTTTACCAATGCGTTTTTCTGGGCGAGTAGATAATTTAACGGTGATGTCTTTGAAACCAAATGTGCTATAAGTATCATAAACCATTTTGATACAGTTATTAACTTCACTTCGAATTTGGCCTTCAGTACAGAAGATATGCGCATCATCTTGAGTAAAACCTCGAACTCGCATTAAACCATGCAAAGATCCAGATGGTTCATTACGATGACAACTACCAAATTCGGCCATGCGTAGTGGTAAATCACGATATGATTTTAAGCCTTGATTAAAAATCTGAACATGGCCTGGACAGTTCATTGGTTTAATACAGTATTCACGATTTTCTGATGAGGTAACAAACATTAACTCTTTATAGTTGCCCCAATGCCCTGTTTTTTCCCATAATACACGATCCATCATAAATGGACCTTTCACTTCTTGATAATCGTATTCTTTTAGTTTGGTACGAACAAAAACTTCAAGTTCACGGAAAATAATCCAACCATCATTATGCCAAAATACCATTCCAGGTGCTTCTTCCTGCATATGATACAGATCAAGCTGCTTACCAATTTTACGATGGTCTCGTTTAGCCGCTTCTTCTAAAAATTGTAAGTAGCTATCAAGTTGTTTCTTATCAGCCCATGCAGTACCATAAATACGTTGTAACATTTTATTGTCACTATTACCACGCCAATATGCTCCGGCGATTTTTTGCAATTTAAAATGGTGACAAAAACGCATATTAGGCACATGTGGCCCGCGACACATATCAATATATTCTTCGTGATGATAAAGCGCCGGCGTAGAATCTTTGGGGATATTTTCATCTAAAATAGCAATTTTATATGGTTCATGACGTTCCCAGAATACTTCTCTAGCGCGTTCCCAACTTACTACTTCTTTTTTTACTTCATAATCTTTTTTGGCCAATTCATGCATACGTTTTTCTAAAGCATCAAGATCTTCCTGAGTTAAAGAGTGATCTAAATCAACGTCATAATAAAAGCCATTATCAATTGTTGGTCCTATCGCCATCTGCGTATTTGGCCATAATTGTTTAATAGCATGACCTAATAAATGTGCACATGAATGACGAATAATTTCAAGCCCATCTTCGTCTTTTGCGGTAATAATAGCTAAGGTAGCATCTTGATCAATCACATCACACGCATCTTTACGCTCGCCATTAACACGACCAGCAATACAAGCTTTAGCAAGCCCTGCTCCAATACTTTGAGCAACTTCTAATACAGAAACCGGTTTATCGAATTGACGTTGACTTCCGTCAGGAAGAGTAATAATTGGCATAATAAATCCTTATAACAGTGGTGCGCCACACGAAAGCGCACATGCGTACATAAATAAATAGACGGAGTATACTATCACTTATCATAAGGATTTTAAATAGGTTTAAACTTGATTTAAAATTAGACTTTATTGATTTTATTATTGGATGTTATTTTCTGTGCAATATAATTGTCCAAATTAATTTATTTTAAAAGTTAAATCAATATTAATTGAATCTATATATTAGGGATTAAATAAAGAGTTTAAATAGCCTAGCTTTAGTTGTCTAACAAAAGGCTAGGCTTATATAAATTATAATTCAGCTAAATAATTTTCCGGTATAATTGGCATAGGACCACTTTGAGTACAGACGTAAGCAGCCATATGATTTGCTTTACTATTAATTTCCTTTAAATCTTTACCTTTTAAATATAACACACTACTAATAGCCATAAATGAATCACCAGCACCGACAGTATCAATTGCAGTGATTTTCTCTGCAGGATGATAATTTTGCTCGCTTTTTGTGATTAGGTGACTGCCATCACTACCACAAGTATATATTAATAACTCAAGTTGATAATGCTGATTAAGATAATCGAAAAGTACTTTGGGGTCAGAATTTATTTTTAACAAATCGGCAATAATTGGTAATTCTTCATCATTTAACTTTAAAATATTGGCATGT
Organism: Gilliamella apicola; assembly: GCF_003202915.1. Classification (GTDB taxonomy): domain Bacteria; phylum Pseudomonadota; class Gammaproteobacteria; order Enterobacterales; family Orbaceae; genus Gilliamella; species Gilliamella apicola_Q. The sequence goes on along the minus strand of NZ_QGLP01000005.1, from coordinate 189,684 downwards.
TCAATACACAAAAGTAAAGTCGCGTTATTATAATGGTTTTGACGCAAATTAATATCAACAATGAGTTTGGTTCTTGGTGAACGATAAGTAATAATTTCTTTCAGTAAGTCATGATTATGTTGATTGCGTTGAATTAAACTACCAAAATAAATTGCATCTAAATCGTCTTGTTTAATAAGTGCTAATAGCTGATCAGTTAACTGAATATCATCCCAAGCAACAGGATTAACTATATCATAAGTTGGTTTCCCTGCTGAATCCAATTTGACTAATACCGTTCCTGTTGGATAACTTTTTGATATTTGAAGTTGTTGGGGAATTTGTAGTTTTTCAAGTTGATTGCTCAATTCTTTACCATTTTCGTCATCACCAATGGCTGAAACCAAAATTGCGTTTGCTCCAGCTGATTTCGCATGATAACAAAAATTGGCAGCAGCCCCGCCAATTTTTTTTCCGTTAGGTAAACAATCCCATAAAAACTCACCTATTGCGACAACTTTTATGTCATTCATTTTCAATTAGTCCTTGTTTGACATCAATGTTTTTTTCCATACTGTCGGCTTGCTTTTGCCAATCATCAAATTGACCATATGCTGTATATATAGTTGATCCCGTTGGTAATTCAGGGTATTCATTTTCACCATTTGTCCCCCAATTCACCCAACCTGAATCTTTACGTTGAACAATTTGATAACGTCCGACAATATTGCTCGTATACCAGACCATAGCATACCCTGATTCCTGATTAATTTCAGCCGTTTTATTTGCAGCAAGTGGAAAAATAGTCTGTTCAGGTACACTGTTAACATCGACTTCTTTTGCGAATAATACTGCTTTATTTCGGTCGCTATTATGTACTACATGATGTGCTTTACGTAAAATCGTTTTAACATGTGCTTTTATTTCTTCATCACTCAATATACCTTCTTTAACACAAAAAAGTCGCCAGAAGAAATCCCAAGATACAGCATTGATGTTATCACCTATTGATTCGCGATAACGTCTTGCATTTGGAGGAAGTTTATCAAGCGGTTGAGATAAAATTCGATTTACTTCATCCGCTAGAATGTTAGCATACAGATCTCCCTGCCGATAATAAGTACCACCATAACTAGCAAAACGAGAAAATACCACATTGTTTTGACCACTCTCATACTCATCACCAACAGTTATCTTATTTATCACAGGCATCCCATCAACAGAAGTTTCAAAATCATCAACATAATAAGTACGTCTAAACCATGGTGATTGATAGAAAAACTCCCACACAATTGAGAATGCTTTATCATGCAAAGCTGGATCTAAGCCATTGGGAATTTTTCCATTGAAACGATATCGACAATAGATTGGCCCTTCAACCTCTGTTTGGCACTCTACGATGGTATGCTCAGGTGGATTAATTAAACCATTAGCAGGAGTAAAAAAAGGTCCATAAAAACCACCTATAGCATTAGAACAATCTTTAATTAAATTACGCCCTTCTGCTTTAGCTGCGAAATAACGAATTCCCCATTTCCCATATGATGTTCCATCAGCAGTACCACGACATAATTCTAAAATATAGTGCCCAGTATCAAGTCGTTTTACACCATCATTTAAAGTTGGCGCTAGTTGTTTTATGCCACTTACATTGCTTATTGACGTTTTTTCATCAATATACAAAGTATAATTTTCAACTAACTGCTCTAAATTGGTTACTATAAAGGCGATTGAGCAAGCCGAGATTAATGTATTAGTATCATCATAAACGATATCAAACAATTGATGTGGTATAACTTTTCCTTGCTCATTAACTAGTTTTAATTTAGATGGATCTATTGGTTGTTCTTTGAAAAAAAGACTCGCGATTACCGGTTCATTATGTCGAGTAATACCATCTGGGTTATTTAACATCAAAGTACATTTTTTCATTCTATTATCCTATTAATTAAATTGGTTATTATTCATATATAAAAAAAACAAATTAGCCTAAATTAGTTTGCTTTCTTGCGTTTTAGCATATCGACATAGACGGCTAAAAAGATGATTACGCCTTTTGCAACTAATTGCCAAAATGAATTAACACCTAATAAATTCAAACCATTATTAATAATGCCGATAACAATTACGCCTAAAATAGTGCCACTAATGCGACCTATTCCTCCTGACATCGAAATACCCCCAAGCACACAAGCTGCTATGGCATCCATTTCATAGCCCTGCGCAACTGATGGTTGTCCTGAATACATTCTTGCTGCAAGCACTATTCCTGCGAAAGCAGCTAAAAAACCGGCAATGGTATATACAATGATTTCAACTCGTTTGATGGCAATACCTGATAATCTTGCTGCCTCACGGTTACCACCGAGAGCATAAATATAGGTACCTAAACGTGTTCGATTAACTACCACTAACATAACGACAATAAATACCAACATATAGATAACAGGGTATGGAATCATGCCTAAGTAACCTGTACCGATACTCGTAAAACTCTCATCAAAGATACGAATTGATTGACCACCACTATAAATATAACCTACGCCACGAGCGATCATCATCATTGCTAATGTAACGATGAATGGTGGAATACCTGTATACGCAATAGCAGCCCCATTTGCTGCACCACATAAAGTACCAATAAACAAACCCAACAAAATAGCAGGAATAATGCCCATTTCACCGATTGAAATAAACCCAACCGTGAGTGTCCCTGCCATAGCGACTATCGAACCCACCGATAGATCAATACCACCCAATATGATAATTAATGTCATACCTAAGGCTAAACACATATTAGTGGATACTTGTCTTAACACTGAAAGCATATTTTCTTGAGAAAGAAATACCGGGCTGGCAAAACTTAAAATGATACTAATTAATAGAAGCGCAATTAAAATTCCTATATTATTTGTAATAAAATTTTTAAAACTTCTAATAATGATATTATTGATTATTGTAGAGTGATGATAGCTCATATCATCTGATTGTTTCATTGATTGGCTAGCCATTTTAAGCTCTCCCTGTTGCTAATTTCATAATTTTTTCTTGTGTAAGTTCTGATTGCGATAATTCACCTTGAATTTGTCCATTCGCGACGACACAAACACGATCACACATATTGATAATTTCTGGTAATTCTGAGGAAATCATAATAATAGCCATTCCACTTGCACAAAGTTCATCGATAATTTGATAAATTTCAGCTTTAGCACCAATATCAATTCCTCGAGTAGGTTCGTCTAAAATGATGATTTTCGGTTTAGTTGCTAGCCACTTAGCTATCACAACTTTTTGTTGATTACCGCCACTAAGTTGACCAACAATTTTGTCAGCATCAGGGGTTTTTATATTGAGCTTATCAATATAGTATTGAATGATATCTTTCTGTTTTTGTTGATTAACTAAACAACCATGCATAAATTGTTTCAATACCGTTAATGTTAAATTGAAAGCGATACTATTACCTAAAATAAGCCCCTGTTTTTTCCTATCTTCAGGAACTAAGGCTATTCCTATATCAATAGCATCTTGCGGAGATTTGAGCTTAACAAGCTTATTGTCAAAATAAATTTCACCACTATCATATTGGTCTGCACCAAAAACTGCTTGCATGATTTCACTTCTACCAGCGCCCATAAGACCGGCAAAACCTAAAATCTCTCCTTTCTTTAAATGAAAATTGACGTTCTTAAATACTCCTTTTTTCGAAAGATTTTTAACTTCTAATAAACGTTCTCCATTTTCTTGATAGTGACGTTGATAATAATTATTTAAGTTACGCCCAACCATCAATTTGACTAATTCATCAATATTGGTTTGTTTAGTATTGACGGTATCTATATAACTACCATCCCTAATTACAGTTATTCTGTCTGTGATAGTAAATAACTCATCCATACGATGAGAAATATAAATGATACTTACGTTATGTTCGGTTAGTTTTTTAATCATAATAAAAAGCTGTTCAACTTCTTTATTAGTTAAAGAAGATGTTGGCTCATCCATGATTAAGATACGAACGTTAAATGAAATAGCTTTGACGATTTCGATAAGTTGTTGTTGTGCAATGGTTAACTCATGTACAGGCCGTAACACATCGATCGTTAACCCCATATTTTCCATCATTATTTTGGCTTTGGCGATCATTTGACGATGATCTTTAAAACCTAGGCGTGTTCTCGGTTCACGGCCTAAAAAAATATTTTCGTATACACTAATATAAGGAACTAAGACAATCTCCTGATGAATAACATTAATTCCTCTTGCTTGTGCATCTTTAATACCATTAATTATCTCAGTTTTACCATTAATCTTAATTTCACCGGCATCTGGTTTATAGATGCCGCCAATAATTTTGATTAAGGTTGATTTGCCAGCGCCATTTTCGCCCAACAATCCATGAACTTCACATTGTTTAAGGTTAAAGTACATATCTTTTAACGCATGGACACCAGCAAATTTTTTTTCTATATGAGATAGTTGTAATGCAACTTGTTCCATATAAATATCACCTTATTGATTTCAATAGATATAACTTGATTAAAGTCATTGATTACTGCCAGACTTTTACTCCATATTGATCAATCATTTCTTTGGTAATTGGAAAAGTTGGCACTAATATTTCTTTAGCAACGCTTTCTCCAGCTAGAACCTGTTTACCGACTTTATAGGTTTCTTTAGCTAATTGAATTGGAGCTTGAGCTACAGTTAACGTTATATCGCCATCGCTAAATGCTTTTTTACCATCAGGTGAACCATCAACAGTATAGACCTTAACATTTTTAAGTTTATTTGATGCTTTCAAAGCAACAACAACACCTAAAGCAGAGGGATCATTTACGGCAAAAAATGCTTGTAAATCAGGATGAGCTTGAATAATATCTTCGGCAATGGGCATTGTGACTTCTAAAGCACATTTGCCATTTTGTTGAGACACCACATCAAACTTGCTTCTGTTTTCACCTAATCCCGCATAAAAACCATCAGCTCTTAGAACACTAGCACGATTAAAAGGACAATCAATAACAGCAATTTTGGCACCATTAGGATAATCTTTAGCCATTTGTTCGCCATTAATTTTACCGGCCAAGAAATTATCTGAAGCTACTGTGCTAACCACTAAATCATCATCACTAATAGGATTATCAATCACTACCACTGGAATCTGTTTTTGTTTTGCTGCCAATAATCCTTGGCGAATACCTTCTGAATCAACAGCGATTAAGTAAATAATGTCAACTTTCTGATTAATAACATCTTCCATCATTGAAATTTGTTTAGCTTGATCATATTGAGGATCGACAAGAATATATTGATCACCATTTTGTTTGGCAATTTCAGAAAATGTATCGGATATTGCAGTAAAAAATGAATTGTTTAAAGTTGAAGTAATAAAAGCAAATTTAATAGGCTTTTTTGTATCAGCATTTACAAGTTGAAAACAACTTGTAAAAATAATAAATGTAATTGTTAAAAACGATGTTATGAATTTTTTCATAAACCCACCTCAGATAATCAAATGATTTGTAATAATAATTTCCTTAAATACTAAAACCCAAAAATATTTTGCAATATATTTTGAGTAAATTCAGTCTAATTATCTGCAACAAGCTTAACAATATTAATCTATTTCTTTTTATTATTTATGATATCAAAGTCACTTTTTTTGATAACTTGTAAAATTTAATTTATCAAGTTTAATGGTTATGTCATACTAGGTATATTCAATTAATGTTCTATAGGTAATATGATGGCAAATAAATGTGAGCAGATTTATCAGGAAATATTATTGCAAATCAAAAGTGGAATTTTAGATTGTAATAGTGCCCTTCCTTCTTCATCTGATTTAAGCACAATATATAAGACTTCCCGACCAACAATAAGTAAAGTATTTTCAAGATTAAAAACGGAAGGTTATATTGAAGGTAAACAAGGTGGTAAATTTTATGTTAGGCAACCCAAAGATCAACAAGTAAGCAAATATATTTTTGGAATATTGGCTCCTCGTTTAGAACAAGATGAAAGTAGAATGATTCTTGATAGTTTATATTCTGAAATAGCAAGTTTAGCCAATAATTATCAGTTTTCTCTTTTATGGGCTGGTATGCTAACCAAAAGTCAGGATATTCAATCTATTTTAAATGACGTAGAAAGAGTCATTATTAATTATACAAAAAATAATATCAACGGAATATTTTTCACACCTTTAGAGTTTCACCCTTACGCGAATATTATAAATAAAAGAATAATGGATTATCTGAAACTCTACAATATTCCCTGTATATTGTTAGAAAGAGACTATTGTGTTTTCCCTTCTCGAGGTAAAGCTGATTTAGTCAGTATCGATAACATTGCCGCCGGTTACGTTGTCACAAACCATTTCATTCAACATAAAAATACTCGAATTGCTTTTATCTCAAAAAGTGATTCGGCTAATACTATTGCTTTAAGAATAATAGGATATAAACAAGCACTATATGACGCAGGTATTACAAAAATTAATGATTGGATAATTCAAGTGCCACAAATTGATGAAAAAGTAATTAATCAATTAGCTAAGTTGAACATCAAACATGTAGTTTGTGGTAATGACTTTACAGCAATGCAATTAATCTCATTGAATCAAAGAATAAATCCAAAACAAAAATTATTTACTATCAGTTTTGATGATGCTGACTATGCTGGCCATCTATCTACCCCGCTGTCTACTTATAAACAACCGTTAGCAAGTATAGCTTTAACTGCGGTAGAAACATTAATCCAAAGGATAAATAACCCAACCTTACCAATTCGTACTATATACGTAAATGGTGAATTAGTTATCCGTGCATCAAGTGGAGCATAATAAAGAACTCAATAACCAGTCAATAAAATACAGCCAAATTTAATATATATTTACATAATATTCAAATGCATAATATTGTATATATTACTGGACATACTTAGAAATGGAAATCTTAATGAATAAATTTTATAACCTATATAATGTACTAGTGATTGGTTTAATCAGTTTAATTTTAAGTGGATGTCATCAGGCAATCAATACAAATAATACTTCAAATGATAGAGGATGGGGTCGAATCTCATGTTCGAGAAGTTAAATTAGCGCGTATTAATAACACACCAATAAACGTTGCTGTAATCCATTATTCTAAGAAAGCATTTATGCATAGAAAAAGTTCAGGAACTCCTGTTCAATGGCGATGTTGGTATGTCAATAATTGATGATAACAATAATAAATGGTCGCTTTTCAAACAGGATGATGAAATCAATATGCTTGGTGAAGCGGACAAAAATTATCAACTTTATTATGTCAATTATTCAAGAAATACTTACGAAATTATAGCTAATCTGTTGATGGACTAGATGTTATCAACGGAAAAACAGGTTCATTGAACAATAATGGTTATATTTTAAGACCGTATAGTAAGCTATCAATTAAAAGATTTCGAAAAAATGACCGTGAAGTTGTCTCATTTACATTTTCTCAAGCACTTAAAGCTTATGCAAATCATACCGATCAAGGTTCAGCAAACAATATTGGGGTGATTGGTACAGCAATTTTCCAATTGGAAAATGGTAATCAATATAAGAAATCATCGAATTCTAACGCTTTCCCTGCCGATAGTTATAATAATAAATATGCTAAACCACCAAGATACTAAGTTTAATCGAGTAAATTATACTTAATAAGCTATTCCACCAATAATCATAGGTAGAATAGTGAAATCAAAAGCTAAATTTTCAAGAATAATTCTCTACTCTTAAAAGGTTTTGATCCTATATATGGTTTTAAAGCCATTCGCGTAAAGCGCTTTGCGGCTTTAAGTGTATCGGTATTATGAAACTTTCTATTACCTAAAGCTAAAACTTGCTCGCCAGTAAAACTGGTACTATTTTGTAATAGACTACTAATAAATCCTTTTTCAGATAAATATTGATAATGCATCGATTCAACAATATTATCCCCAGTTGCACTACAATGAAAAAAATCCACGTGATACCCCAAATTATCAAGTAAAGCCAATTCAAATGCTCGCAGTACATTTTCAGCAGGAACTTGTTGTGCTAGTTGCTGTATACTCGTCAGATAATCATCAAATAATGTGGTAAATTCGGTTTCGGCAACTAGCACTCGATGTAATAGCTCATTTAAATAGAATGCACTATATAAAAATACAGAAACTAGCGGTAAGGTAAGCGATATCGCTTCTACTTGACGTAAAGTTTTTATTTCACCTTTTCCGGAATACTGAACAATTAATGGCGTAAAAGGTTGTAAAATACCTTTTAGTGCCGATCGTTTACGTCTAGCGCCTTTTGCCAAGATGATTACTTTTCCGACATCTTCAACGAATAAATCGACTAATAAACTACTTTCACTATATGTTCTCGTATGAAGTACAAATGCTCTTCGCCAATTTTCCATCTACACTGCCTGTCAATTAAATTACTAGTTTTTTTGATCAAAAATAGAGATTGGTTAAAATTTAAATAATTTTGTGTAATTTTAACCTGAATTTATATTAAAAATCCTATATAATAGATAGTTATATATGGGATAACTAAAAAAGAGTCGCTATGGAACTATTTTCAACAATATTACTGATAGTATTAATTGTATCACTTTCCGGTGTCATTATAAAAATGTTACCAATACAAATCCCATTACCACTAATGCAAATATTACTAGGTAGTATTCTTGCTGCTTTAGGCATTTATTTGGAGTTTAATTCAGATTTATTTCTTGTTTTATTCATCCCCCCTCTACTTTTTGCTGATGGTCGAAAAACTTCAGTAAAAGACTTTGTACATAACGTAAGAGAAATTGTTGGATTAGCTCTTGTTCTTGTCGTTATCTCCATTGTTGCTTTGGGGTATTTTCTCCATTGGATGTTACCAGATATTTCAATGGCAGCTGTATTTGCTTTAGCGGCAGTATTATCACCTACTGATGCCGTTGCACTAAGTGGTATTGTTGGTAAAGGAAGAATTGAAAAAGAGAAGATGGAAATCATTGAAGGTGAAGCCTTAATGAATGACGCTTCTGGTCTAGTTTCCTTAAAATTTGCTCTTGCAATTGCTGCTGGCGCATTTGAATTCAACTTATTACAAATCAGTATATCTTTCTTTGTGGTTGCTATCGGTGGTTTAGCTGTTGGGGTTATATTCACATGGTTATATGCGCGTATTTTACGTAAAATAAACCAACTGACTAATAATGACCCTGCAATCCAAATTGTACTGTTATTCCTATTACCATTTGCTGCTTACATCATTGCTGAAGAATGTCACTGTTCAGGCATTTTAGCGGCAGTAAGTGCTGGTATGACAGTTAATCATTCAGGAATGATGCGTAATGCGCCTTTGACAACGCGTTTACAATCAGATAGTGCCTGGTCGATGTTAACTTTCGTATTTAACGGTTTTGTCTTCGTTCTATTAGGTATTCAGTTACCAAGTATTTTGACTAATACATTTGCTGAAAATCAAATCGATACATCAATTGAATTATGGCAACTATGTCTAATTGTATTATTCGTTTTTGTAGTATTAATGGGGACTCGATTTGCTTGGCTCTGGGCAATGAAAAAGATGCCAGCAATGCCATTTGGTACTAAACGTTCACTAGCATTTAGTTCATATACAACACGCGATCTTTGGATCTCGACTTTTGCTGGAGTTCGCGGAGCAATCACACTAGCTGGGGTATTATCTATTCCAATAACCATCGCTGGTCGGTATCAATTAGTATTTATCGCCGCAGGTATCATCCTGATATCATTAATATCAGCTATTATTATATTACCTATTTTATTACGCGGCAGTGTGATTCTGGATAATTCCGAGCAAGAAAACGAAATTTTAACTGTTAAAGGACAAATGGCTGAAGAAGCTATTGTTAGTCTTGAAAAAATGCAGGCTAGTCTTTTACAGGAAACATCTGATGCAGGTTTAGATCAAGAAATTATTCACGAAGTTGGTTCTCGGGTTATTGGTTCATTGAGACGCCGCACTGGCCTTAAAGATTTGGAACAAAAAGCACTTGAAGCAGAAAATCTTGAAAGACGTATGCGTTTAGTGGCAATTGGTGCGGAACGTACAGCATTACTACAAATGAAAGTTCGTGATGAAGTTAGTGAAGAGGTTTATGAACATTTAAATACTGATTTAGATATTTATGAGAAGATGATCTCTGGAGATGCCTAAATGATTGGCAACAAACACCAATTTCTTAGCACAATGCATTCACAATTTGTCGAGAAAGCGCCAAAAATGTTGGGGATGACATTACGATGTATCCCCTTCAACTTAAAAAAACGAACTATCGAACAATTATTACAATTACAATTCAAGCACTCACTTGAAGATGGTGATTTAGATTTTTTAGAAAGTCGTTGGCTTAAAATCCAAGTTACAGATCTTCAACTAGTTTGGTTTGTCAGTTTAATTGATAACAAACTCGTGGTTAGTCGCGAGGAAATACCTAATGTAAGCTTCATTGGTAATGCCAATGATTTAATTATGATTGCGACTAGACGACAAGATCCTGATACCTTATTCTTCCAACGTCGATTAATTGTTGAGGGTGATACTGAATTAGGTCTTTATATAAAAAACTTAATGGACTCAATTGAAATAGAAGCTATGCCAAAATTCTTAAGATTAACACTTGAAAAGCTAGCTGACATTATTGAAAGTGCACCCAAAAACTAAATGACTAGATTAAGTCTATATAAGAAAGAGAATAATAAATTCTCTTTTTAATAACGAAAAAATCTAGATCTAAGCTTTATAAATTTATTTCTAAATTTAATTATTTGATGTAAATAAACAGATTTTTTATTGGATAACAGCCGTTTAATAAACTGTTATGCTTGCTAACGTTGATTAGAATACTACAACGTTGATATTACCTTCCTTATCTATCTCTTACACAAATGTTTCATGACATAATTATGATGGAGAGCGTCACTTATGAATACTATGAAAAAAGTACTACTATTTTTTATTTTTCTAACATTTGCTGTACCAGGATTTTGTAACGAATTCTACAACCAATTTGAAGGTGATTATATTATCAAGAATTTTAAATTTAATGACGGTAATACTATTGAAAATTTAAAAATTCATTATGTCACAATCGGCAATCCTAAAGGAAAACCCGTATTAGTTTTACATGGTACGGCTGGTAATGGAGCTTCAATGCTTAATGATACTTTTGGTCATGTCTTATTTGATAAAGGTATGCCATTAGATGCTGAAAAATATTTTATTATATTACCTGACGCAATTGGCACAGGTAAATCATCAAAACCTTCAGATGGCATGAAAGGCAACTTTCCTCATTATGATTATTCAGACATGGTTAATGCACAATACCAGCTTTTGAAAAATGGATTAGGTATAAATCATCTTGAACTTATTATTGGTAATTCGATGGGGGGCATGAATACTTGGTTATGGATTACTAAGTATCCTGACTATATGACCGCGGCAATTCCAATGGCAGCAACCCCTGCCCCAATATCTAGTCGAAATTGGATTATGAGAAAAATGCTCATTAATTCAATTAAAGATGATCCTGATTGGAAAAATGGTTTTTATAACCAACAACCAGAAAAATTCCAAACTATTTATAATTATTACGATATAGCAACTAATGGTGGTGATATTGCTTGGCAAAATAGAGCCTACAATACTGAAAAAACAGAAGAAATATTGTCAAATAAGTTAAAAGAACGAATTAATATGGATGCCAATGATTTTTTATATCAATGGGATGCTGCAAGAAACTTTGATCCAACACCAGATTTAACTAAGATTAAGGCGTTTATTTTAGTTATTAACTCAGAAGATGATGAAAGAAATCCGCCAAATACGGGTTTGATGCAAAAAGCGTTGAAAGATATTGTAGCAGCCAAATATTATCTTATCCCAGCCAGTGCCATAACCAGTGGTCATGGCACTACAATGAATGCTAAATTATGGATAGAAGAGTTAAAAATATTTCAAAAAGAACTTGATGCTTATTACTAATTTAAGTTTGTTACATAAGTAACTATAAAACGGAGAAGAGGATATTCTTCATCCTCTCCCCCCCCCCAAATTTCCTACTTTTTTGTAATTATTTTTTCAATCTGAAAAAAACAAAAAAACATTTGAGGTTTTTAATTTAGAATTATTCCATTTTTGTACAATAACCTTCTGATTTTATTTTCGAATATACATGTTCATTTTTATTAGCGATATCTTTTTTCTTGAAAAATAATTCTTCTTTAATTGAAAAATGTTTATCTGAGCTTATACCCATTGATGTTGTTATAACTATCGACCCTAATTTGTCATTATTAGTATCAGTTTTACCTAAATACTTATTAATTTTATTAATAGTACTAACATTATCCTTGTATACCCAATCTTTAGCATTATCTTGTTTAAAATATAATTTACCTTCTTCTAACTTATATTCCTCAATAGAAGTAACATCATTTTCTTTTACATAGCCAGATAGTTTGCCATTATTATCTTTTGCAGAAAATTGTTCTAGTTTACACTCCCACTTACCAACAAGGTACTTATCTGAATTAACTGAATTATTTATATCTTCATTATCTCCACAACCAGATAACGCAACGCCAATCAAGCCAACTAAAATTATTCTTTTCATATTACCCTCGGAATTTTTAAATAATGGTAAGTTATTTGAAAAATCTGGGCAATAAAAAGATGCATTGCGATTTATATGAATTTTGATGATGAGTTTTATTACTAACTACATGAGGATTAATTTCCCGATATCTAAAGAAAAAAATTAAGTTTTATAATAATATTAACAATCTTGTGTAGCTTAAATTAAAAGCTCAATATATCCCAATTGTTAATTTTTGACCATTTCCCTTACATCCATAACGAAATTAGAATTCAATAGTCTCTTTTTGTGATATCCTTAAACCTAAAATTGTCATCTATAATCTCAGGTAATCTCTTTAATAATGTTAAGAGTTACTCGTAAAGTGCTATTTTATTTTTTTATCTTCAGGAAAAAACTAAGAACATAATTATGTACACAGCTGCAAATCAAAAATGAAAAAATATTTAAACTAAAATGAGTAAAATTAAACAAATCAATAATTAATCGAAGATTAATAAATAAATGAACAGATGAGATCAAAAAACAATAATGGAAAACAGCACAAATCAACATACTTTTTACTTCCACGATTACGAAACATTTGGCATAAATCCTGCTTTAGATCGCCCCGCCCAGTTTGCTGGCGTAAGGACTGACAGTGACTTTAATATTATTGAAGAACCTTTAGTCATTTATTGTCAGATAGCTCAAGATTATTTACCTGATCCTGAAGCCGTGCTAATAACAGGAATAACACCCCAAAAAACGAATCAAAATGGTATTTGCGAAGCTGAATTTACCAAATTAATCCATCAAGAATTTAGCCGACCAAATACCTGTATCTTAGGCTATAACAATATTCGTTTTGATGATGAAGTTACTCGCAACATCTTATATCGCAACTTTTATGACCCTTATGCCTATAGTTGGCGCAATGGCAATTCCAGATGGGACCTGCTTGATGTAGTTCTTGCCTGTTATGCTTTAAGGCCGGAAGGAATTAATTGGCCAACAAATGTTTCAGGATTTCCTAGTTTTCGGTTAGAAGATCTCACCAAAGCAAACCATATAGAACATGAACATGCGCACGATGCCATGTCTGATGTCTATGCCACGATTGCAATGGCAAAATTAATTAAACAAGCACAACCCAAATTATTTAATTATTTTTTTACTCTACGCAATAAAAACAAAGTTGCCGAATTGATTGATATTGCCAATATGACACCAATCATTCATGTTTCAGGCATGTTAGGTAGTCATCGTGGTAACATGGCATTGGTTAGCCCTCTTGCATGGCATCCGACGCAAAAAAATGCTGTGATTGTTTGTGATCTCAGCGGTGATATTGATTCGCTCATAACGCTACCAGTTGAAACTATTCGAGAAAAACTCTATACCAAAACCGAAGATCTTGATGTTGATGAACAGCGGATTCCATTGAAATTAATTCATATTAATAAATGCCCAATAGTCGCACCATTAAGCACTCTTCTTCCTGATAATGCTAAACGTTTCAATCTTGATAAACAGAAATGTCTAACCAATCAACAAAAATTGTTAGAAAACCAAAATACATTACAAAGTAAAACGTATGAACTATTTAATGTGAGCAATGAATATTCTAACAATAATATTGATGTTGATGCGCAAATCTATGAGAATTTTTTAAATGGCCAAGATCTGTTGAAATGTGAGACAATACGATCAACTCCACCCCATTTATTAGACAGCTTAGCTCTAAATTTTGACGATTCACGATTAGCAAAATTATTTTTTCGTTATAAAGCAAGAAACTACCCACAAACATTAACCGAACAAGAGTTGCGTATTTGGCAAGATCATTGTCGCGACATACTAAATCCGCATAAGATTCAAGATTACTTACAAACCCTTGAACAATTTGCAGAAATTTATATACAACAGCCTGAAAAGTTGGGCTTATTAAAGCAGCTATACCAATATTGTCATTATTTAGTTGGATAATTGAATCTGAGGAGCGTATCATATAATTCTGTTCGGAGTTCTGTGTCATTTTTCAATCAATAACTAACAGCCAAAATTTTTAGTTTAATACATCTAACATTTAACTTATGAAACACTTTTTAGCCAAACATGCAACAATTAAGCATCGACTCTATTCTTTATATTACACACTATTTAGTTATGGTCGAGGCTTAATTATTTTAACTCTCTGTTTATGGGCAGGTAATATTGTTTCTGCATTATTGCCGATAATGATCCCTGGCAGCATTATTGGTTTATTGATTTTGTTTTTTTTACTAGCTTTTCAATTAATACCAACCTGTTGGATCAAAAATAGCTGTAATCTTTTCATGCGATACATGACTATACTCTTTATTCCAGCGGCAATGGGTATTATGGATAATTATTCATTACTTTTAGCTAATTGGATACCGATTATCTTTGCTAGTGTTGGTGGTTCGATTATTGTCTTATATTTAACAGCTTATTTAACTGAGCATCTACATAAGCCAGTAGCTAAAGCGTCTGACAATAAGGAAAAACAATCATGATATGGATGCTACCATTAACTATTCTGGTTTTTCTGATTATTCGAAGAATCTCATTTAAAGTAAAAAACCCGCTATTTAATCCATTAGTTATTTCGGTAATTGTCTTAATTCCTATTTTATTAATAACTAAAACGAGCTACATCGAATATGTTAAAAATGTAAAGATTATTAACGATTTACTTCCCTATTCTGTCGTAGCTTTGGCTTATCCTTTATATGAACTTATTCCACAAATAAAGGCTCGTTGGAAATCTATTATGATGATTACCTTTACTGCCTCTATCGCTTCTATGGTGACAGGTGTATGTATTGCATTATGGTTAGGCGGTAGCAAAGAAATTGCGGCATCAGTATTACCTAAATCTGTCACCACCGCCATTGCAGTCACCATTGCCAGTAATGAAGGTGGTGTTCAATCTATCGCAGCATTATGCGTAATACTTGTTGGAACTTTAGGCGGTATTTTTGGCCATCAATTGTTAAACTTTGCTAAAATCAAAACGGCTTCAGCAAGAGGATTGTCAATTGGTGCGGTATCACATGCCGTTGGCACGGCACGCTGTATTGAAATTGATTATAATGAAGGGGCTTATAGCTCCCTATCACTGGTATTATGTGGTATTATGACCTCATTAACAGCCCCATTTTTATTTCCAATAATGATCTTTATTTTTGATTGGTTTTAGCATGACGTTAAAAAAGCTTATTGCTTATTTTATTGCCTTTTTGTTATCACTATTTGCTTTGGTGATTGGTCTCGATTTTTGGATTAGCTATAAAACAGCGCCTTACATTTATCATGATGAAAACCAACTTCCTTATCAAAAAATTGGGGTGGTATTGGGTACTTCAAAGTATGTCAAACATGGGGGAATTAATGGCTTTTATCGAAATCGAATAGATGGAGCTATTGATTTATATTGGCAAGGTAAAGTCGACTATCTCTTATTAAGTGGAGACAATGCTCAATTAAATTATAATGAACCAATTATGATGCAAAAAGATCTGATTAAGGCTGGTATCCCCAAAGAAGCGATTGTATTAGACTATGCTGGATTTCGCACCTTTGATTCCGTTGTCCGTGCCAATAAGGTCTTTAATGCGGATAAATTTACCATTATTACTCAAGAATTTCACTGTCAACGTGCGATTTTTATAGCTCTAGCTCAAGATATCCAAGCACAATGTTTTGCTGTTCCTGCTCCTAAACAAATGAAATTGGTTCGCATCCGAGAAATGTTTGCGCGTGTTAGTGCTTTTATTGATCTTTATATCCTTAGTAAAGAACCCAAATTTCTTGGTCCATCCATTCCTATCATTAATAATGAAAATTAATAAAGATTAAACGACTAAAACAAGTTGGGGAATATCGTTTTTGAGCTTATATATACGATTAAATTATAAGAACTATAGTATCTTTATGCTTTTTTTACAATTTAGATGATTATCTATGACATTATTCTTTATAATCATAAGCATAAAAAAGGTGAGGAACAGAATTTTATAGCATAAAAATCGGACTAAAACACGCTTGTCTAATAATTTAGATTGCATTTTTATGCAGAAAAAAGTAATATTTAGTCAATTAAAATTTAAACAATTTATCAAAAAATAATGAATATTGAATTAAGCCATATTAACTGTTTTTATGGTAAACATCAGGCATTGAATGATGTCTCTTTATGTTACCCTTTAGGTGAAACGATTGTTTTACTAGGTCAAAGCGGTGCAGGTAAAAGTTCTTTGTTGAAAGTATTTAATTTACTTGAAATTCCATCATCAGGCGAAATGACGATTGCTGATTCACATTTCGATTTTTCGCAAAAGATAAGTGAATCAACGATTCGGTCGCTACGCAAAAATGTTGGCATGGTTTTTCAAAATTACAACTTATGGCCACATTTAACCGTGTTGGAAAATTTAATTGAAGCACCATGCCAAGTATTAAAATTATCGAAACAAGAAGCTAGTTATAAAGCGATGTCAATTTTAGCTCGTCTACAAATTGATGAAATGGCTCATCGCTACCCTCTCCATCTTTCAGGTGGACAACAACAACGCGTCGCGATTGCTAGAGCATTAATGATGGAACCGAAAATTTTGTTATTTGACGAACCGACTGCGGCATTAGATCCAGCAATCACATCGCAAGTTGCCGAAATTATAAATGAACTTTCACGAACCGGCATTACACAAATTATTGTTACTCATGAAGTCGATTTTGCGCGTAAAGTGGCTTCACAAGTGATTTACATGGAACATGGTAAAATTATAGAGCAGGGACAACTCGAGTGTTTTGCTCATCCCAAAACCGAAGAGTTCAAAGCTTATTTATCACATTAATATTAATAAAAATCTGATTGGGTGGATATATGAAAAAAACATTACTAGCTATTTTACTTGCAGGATCTGCATTTGCTGCTCAAGCAGCGGAAACTTTAACCATTGGTACCGAAGCAACTTATGCGCCTTTCGAATTCACTAATGATAAAAATGAAATTATCGGTTTTGATATAGACGTTATGAATAAACTTTGTGACGAAATGAAAGTATCTTGTAAAATTGTTAATCAATCATTTGATGGTTTAATTCCTAGTTTAAAAACCCGTCGAATTGATGCCGCTATTGCCGGTATTGATGTGACCCCAGAACGTCAAAAACAAGTTGCTTTTACTAAAATCTATTATGATGATAGTTCAATCCAATTTATTACCTTGAAAGATACATTAACTAACCTTGACCAATTAAAAGGTAAAAAAGTAGGTATTCAAAAAGGTACCACTTACTTGAAATACTTAACCGAAAAATATCCTGATGTTAAAGCGGTAAGTTATGACAGCTATCAATTTGCTTTCCTTGATTTAAAAGCTAAACGTATTGACGCCATTGTATCAAGCTCTTTTGTTGCGGGGGAATGGTTAGGAAAAGATACTGAGATCGTTCCTTTAGGCGATAAGATCACCGATCATGAATTCTTTGGTGAAGGTTTAGGTATTGCTCTACGTCAAGGTAATGATCAATTACTTGAACAATTTAACCAAGCAATTGATAAATTAAAAGCAAATGGTGAATTGGATGCTATTTATAAAAAATGGTTTAGCAAATAATCATTAATCACAAAATCTGTTCTTTGAGATCTCGCCGCAAACCTTGCGGCGAGTTTATTTTTTAATTTAACTACGGTTTTTTTATGTCAGACTTTTTTGCACACAGTATGGAGTTGTTACTTCCTTCTATTGATGGGTATATTTTGCCGCTTACGAAAGCAACCGCGATTACGTTATCATTAGCGTTAGTATCATTAGTCGTTGGAATGTTTTTTGCGTTCATTTTTACTATTTTAGAGGCGGTACCATTCAAACCTGTTGCATGGCTAATGTTGTTGTTCAATTTAACCATCCGGGCATTACCTGAATTATTAATTGTAGTTGCAATCTATACCGGTTTACCTCTGTTATTAATGGCATTAGATGATGGTTTTACTATTCCGTTAACATCAATCACCATTAAAATGAATATTGAAAATACTCAGCCCGCTCCGTTTTTATGTGGTGTTTTTGCTTTATCTTTACTTTATGCCGTTTATGCCTCACAGACATTACGTGGTGCCTTTAAAGCGATTTCTAGCGGTCAAAAACAAGCGGCTCAAGTGTTAGGATTAAGTAAATCTCGTACCTTCTTTCGCATTATCATGCCTCAAATGTGGCGACATGCATTACCTGGTTTAAGCAATCAGTGGTTAATTTTATTAAAAGACACCGCGCTTGTTTCCGCAATAGCGATAGATGATTTAATGATGCAAACCAAAACAATTGTTGCCAGAACCAATCAACCTTTTTTATGGTACTTTATTGCGATGATTATTTATTTAGTGATATCTGTTTTCAGTCAAAAAGTTATTTCACGTATTGAAAAACGTACTACCCATTTTGAACCATCAGTCAATAGTCAGTAAGGTCATTTTATGTCTGATAATTTTATTTTCTATCTTAAAATCATTCTTCAGGGGCTACCTGATACATTAAGCTTGAGTATTTTTGGAATATTATCGGCTGGTATTTTGGCAATTGTCTTTTCATGTCTTTTATCATTGAATTCTAAGCTGTTAACGAAAACAATTCGGATTTATATTATTATTTTTACCGGCTCACCATTATTAGTGCAGTTATTTTTAATTTATTATGGACCATCACAATTTGGTGAATTTTTAAGCAAGTATCCTGCGTTTTATGATTTTATTTCGTCACCTTGGTTTTGCGCTTATATAGCATTAACCCTTAATAGTGCCGCTTATACCACCCAAATTTTTTACGGTGCATTAAAATCTATACCACAAGGGCAATGGCAAGCATGTAGTGCTTTAGGGATGAATAAAAGACAGACTCTTAAAATTTTGATGCCATATGCATTAAAACGAGCGCTTTCTACTTATTCTAATGAAGTCGTATTTGTGGTTAAAGGAACAGCATTGGCGTCAATGATTCCGGTTATGGATTTAATGGGTTATAGTAATGCACTAAATGGTGAATACTATGACTTCTCAATTTTTGTGGTCGCGGGGCTTATTTACCTCTTGATAAATGGCATTTTAAGCACCATTATGAGGATAATAGAGAAAACAGCCCTCACCTTTGAAAACTAAAATGAGCCAATTTGATTCAACAGCTTTCTTAAAAACAGTCCCACATAAACCAGGTATCTATCAAATGTTTAATGATAAAGATACCATCATCTATGTGGGAAAAGCGAAAGATCTAAACAATCGTTTAAAAAGTTATTTTAATAGTAGTAAAAAAACCATCAAAACGGATCGATTGGTGAGCCATATTCATCGTGTAGAATTTACTATCACCAATACTGAAACCGAAGCACTATTACTTGAACAAACTTATATCAAAAAATATCAACCAAAATACAATGTTTTGCTTAAAGACGATAAAAGCTACCCATTTATCAAATTAAGTAAAGAAAGACATCCACAATTGTCGTTGTATAGAGGGGCAGTTAATCGTAAAAAGGATGAGTTTTTTGGTCCTTATCCTAGTGGTTATGCAGTTAAACAAATTTTAGCTTTATTACAAAAAACCTTTCCGATAAGACAATGTCTAAATAGTACTTATCGAAATCGAACGCGTCCTTGTTTACAGTATCAAATCAAACGCTGTTTAGGCCCATGTGTACCGGGTTTAGTCAGTGATGAAGATTATAATGAACAAGTTAATTACGTTAGGTTGTTTCTTTCCGGACAATCAGACCAAATTTTGCAAAAAATTACTGCAGATATGCAAAAAGCCAGTAGTGAACTTAATTTTGAAAAAGCGGCTGCATTGCGTGATCAGTTACATGCAATTAAACACATTAATGAAAAACAGGCGATATACAATAATAATGATAATTTAGACGTGATTGGCTTCCACTATGAACTTGGTTTAGCTTGTATTTATGTGCTCTTTATTCGAAATGGTCAAACATTCGGGCATCGTTCTTATTTTCCGAAAGTGCCGTCTAATACTGAACTTGAAGAAGTGATCGAGACATTTTTAGGGCAATTTTATCTACAAGGTAATCAAAATAGAAATATTCCGAAGAAAATTCTTCTCAATTTTTCATTATCTGATAAACAAGCAATGGAAGACACTTTATCACTCGTTGCTGAACATCAAGTTAAATTAGTCGATGAGCCTAAAGGTGATAATCTAAAATTACTAAATATCGCGACAGTTAATGCACAAACTGAAGTTAAAAATAAATTACTTGAAAACTCAACCATTAAACAAAGATATGATGCATTAAAAGCCTTTTTGGGCATTGATAA
Source organism: Gilliamella apicola (assembly GCF_003202915.1). Classification (GTDB taxonomy): domain Bacteria; phylum Pseudomonadota; class Gammaproteobacteria; order Enterobacterales; family Orbaceae; genus Gilliamella; species Gilliamella apicola_Q. The sequence goes on along the minus strand of NZ_QGLP01000005.1, from coordinate 168,715 downwards.
AATCAATAGAATGGAATGTTTTGATATCAGCCATTTTATGGGTAAAAACACCATTGCCTCTTGTGTGGTTTTTGATGATAAAGGCCCGGTTAAATCTGAGTTCCGTCGATATAATATCACCGGTATTACTCCAGGTGATGATTATGCAGCAATGGAACAGGTTCTAACTCGCCGTTATAGCAAGAAAGATCTTCCTGAAGATAAAGTGCCTGATATCATTTTTATTGATGGCGGAAAAGGCCAGCTTAACCAAGCATTAAGAGTTTTTGATAATTTACAAGTAAACTGGGATAAAAATCACCCTATTTTAATTGGTGTCGCCAAAGGTGCTGAACGTAAAGAGGGTTTAGAAACACTTTTCTTTGAAGCGCATGGTAAAGGTTATTATTTAGATTATCACTCCCCTGCTTTACTATTGATCCAACAGATCCGTAATGCGTCACACGATCATGCGATAGTTGGTCAACGGAAGAAAGGCGTTAAGCAGTTAACCGACAGCGCTTTAGAACATATTGAAGGCGTTGGAGGCAAAAGACGCCAAGCATTACTTAAGCATTTTGGTGGGCTTAGAGAGTTAAAAAATGCCAGTATTGATGAAATTGCCCAAGTACAAGGCATTTCAAAATCATTAGCTGAAAAAATTTATCTAAATTTACAGCAATAACACATTGAAAAATTAACATTTTTCAGGCAACATAAGCAAGCAGAAAACCCTGTTTTTTTAATTATCACTAACCATTTGATTAATAAAACAATATGAGCTAATGTCACATGAAAATTAATTTACCTACATTCTTAACGTTATTTCGAGTCATACTGATTCCATTTTTTGTGTTGGCATTCTATCTATTTCCTCATGAATGGTCCGGTTTTTTTTCGGCATTGCTATTTTTAATTGCTGCCGTTACTGATGTTTTTGACGGTTATCTTGCCCGCCGATTAGGCCAAACAACTAAATTTGGTGCATTTTTAGATCCGGTTGCCGATAAAATAATGGTAACAATCGCCTTGGTACTCATTACCCAATATTATCAGGCATGGTGGATTTCTATTCCGGCTATCATCATCGTTTCTCGAGAAATCATTATTTCTGCATTAAGAGAGTGGATGGCTGAAATTGGCAAACGCAATAATGTTGCGGTATCTTCAATTGGCAAAATTAAAACTATTGCCCAAATGACAGCGTTAACTTGGTTACTTTGGCGTCCTTGCGATCTGGTTATATATGCAGGTCTGGCTGCCCTACTTATTGCAACTGTATTAACTTTATTATCTATGTTGCAATATCTTTGGATCGCGCAAAGTGATTTATTAGACGAGGATTAAACATATTTATGGAATATCGCAGATATTATCTGTGTAATCTCTTAATAATCAAGTTAGCTAAATAATTTTGTAAAAATAGACAAAACAGCCTAATTTAACGACTAATCAGTCAAACATTGAGCAATCAAACGATTAATTTGAAATTTTTATTGACTGAAATGATAAGATAGGTAAAATGCACAGCATCCAAAACGCAGTTACCTTTCGGAACTAAGTTTTGAGCCCGGGTGGTGAAATCGGTAGACACAAGGGATTTAAAATCCCTCGGCCTTTTTGGCCGTGCGAGTTCAAGTCTCGCCCCGGGCACCATTTAAAACACTTCTCATGCGGGAATAGCTCAGTTGGTAGAGCGCAACCTTGCCAAGGTTGAGGTCGCGAGTTCGAACCTCGTTTCCCGCTCCACTTAGTTCTTTATAAGAATCAAGCGATATAAAACTAGTTGAAAAAATAGAGATAAAGTTATTTTTCATTCTTCTAAATTTACTCAAATCTATTTAAAGCAATTACCTTTTCAATCTAAAAGAAAAATTATTATGATAGAACCTGTTTAAGTTAACTAGAAGTCAAAGGTTCCCTTATCATACAAACAGCACACAAAAAATACCTGGGCCAATAGCAGTAACATGATATTTCTCAATCTTTCATACTCTGATGGGCTTAGTTATAGATTGTTCTGCAATAAATGAACGAGTAAATACACTTCAAACACTTTTTTGTACAATAATTTATCTTGAATATTATCTATTTGCACAGTCAGCCACATGATAACCGATGAAATTTTAATTATTTTTTCCTAAACAACGAAAAATATGAATAAACAAACATGATAGTAAGTACACCAAGAGTAATACCCCATAATGTTTGATAGTTAGGAATGTTCTCTAAAGGGGAAATATCTATTTCTAACAATACTAAAGAACATGCTGCTCCAATAATAATTCCCCCATTTTGAAAAAGCCTTAACAAGCCACCAATCATTGATTGTTTATCTTTTTTTTGACCCATTGCTATCTGAATTAATGAACTTTGAAACAGTCCGCCACCTAATCCGTAGCACATAGCAGCTATAACATAATTAAAGACTGAAATATTAAAACTAACCAAGAAAAGCAAGGCAAAAGCAGATAACATAAGCGGTAAAGCATAAATTAGTATAATTTTTTTATAATTTGGATTTATTACTTTTTTGACAAACACACTTAAAATAACGCCAATGGGTGAAGCAGTACAAATTAATCCTATTTCGTCAATAGGATAGCTAGTTTCTCTAGTAAATATGATAGGTGATGCTGAAAAAATAATGCCCGCGGTCAGTCCAAAAATCAAACTGCCAATTGAAATGTATCTAATTGACGAAATTGATAATAATTTGACAGGGAAAAAAGGATTGGAGTGTTTTGATTCAATCTTCCAAAAAAATAAAAATATGATCAAAGTAGAAAAACCGATGAAGCTTGTTTCAACCGACGATAGGTTTATATTATTAGAATAAATGAGAGAAACACAACCGACTAACATTATGAAAAATAGTATCATTCCTTTTAAATCGAAAGTCTCTTCATTTACTAAGATTACTGATTTATTTATTCTCAAACAAAAAAGAGATCCCACAATACACAAGGGAACATTAATTAGAAATAAGAATTGCCACCCCCATAATTTTAAAATAATACCGCCAAAAGAAGGTCCTAAAATTGGTCCTAAACTTATCGCCAACATTATGAAAGAATTTAATCTTATTTTCTGTTCACTTGATTGTAAACCAGCCAATCCCAGACAATTTGCTTGCAATAATGCGGCATCTATTCCTTGTCCACATCTTGATAGAATAAGCTGATTAGCAGACTCTGAAAATCCAGCAATCAATGAGGTTATACCAAAAAACAAGAAACCCAGTGTTAAGGCTGTTTTTTGCCCCCAAAAGTCACCAAACCAACCGCTAGGAACTAGAAAAATAATTAGCAATAATAAATATAAAGTAATTGATAATCCGATATATTCTAAAGAAACATCAAAATCGACTGAAAAGGAATTTAACGCTAAGTTTATAATACCAGTATCTAATGTTGATAAGAATAATCCTAAAAAACATATAATATAAATAGAATACATTGGTTTAGTACTATTAACTGCTTGAGTCATTTAAAGGTCTCACCTTACTAAAATTTCGCTTTTAACTGACTACCTACAGAAAAAAGTGAATGCAAAAGTAACCAACCATTAGAATAGAATTTGCAAAAATGAAATATTTTATTTCATAGAGTTTCATGTACTTTCTTTTTGTGTTGGTGAAAATATCCAATTAGTTTATTTACTTTTTAGAAATTATGTTTAAAAAGAAATTTAAACAAATTAGCAAAAAAGCTTATATTAATATGCTTTGCTTAGTTGGTTGCCAATTGAATACTAGCTAAAAATGCCATTGACTTTTTTGGAGATTCTAAAAAGTGAGTAAATTATATTGTGAGGATTTAATACGATTTTCGGATGCTATGTCTGACGTCATTAGAGTTATGATTATTACGGAATTAATGAATGGTAGAGCGCTTTCAGCCTCATGGTTAGCAAATCGACTGAATTTATCACCACAAGCTACTCGTTTTCATTTAAAAAAATTAGAAGATGTTGCACTTATCCATCACAGGACATGTGGTAAACACCGCTACTATGAAATAAAAAATCAAGATACAGCAACGTTTATAGAATCAACGTTTAACATTATTCCGCCAAATGATTGTTTATTTTTATCCAACTCTAAAACTAAAGAAAAATTTAAAGAGGCAAGAACATGTTATAAACACTTAGCTGGCTCATGGTCTGTAGCACTTACCCAATCATTTATTAATAATGAATTTATTGTTATACAAGACAATTTTTTTGTGGTTACTGAAAAAGGTAAAATCTTTTTTAATGAACATAAGTTATTATTTAACACATCTAACACAGCTTGTGTTGGCAAGCGCTGTATAGATTTTACTGAACATCGGGATCATATTGGTGGCACCTTAGGAACTTTAATACTGCAATCAATGCTACAACAAGGATGGTTTAAACAAGAAGATAATAAACGTGAATTAACAATTACCTCAAAAGGAAGAAAAAATTTAAATTTCTTATTAATTGATAAATAGAAAACTTGCAATAAATATTAATTAGTAAAACCGTTAAAAAAATCCTCGATGTTATACTAAAATCCTGATTAACATCAGCTTAAAAAGCGTTATTAGAGTAAATAGAAGTGATAATTTTAGCAACTGACACTCTACTCTAACTCTATTAATCTTCGCAAGTTTCCATTTTAACCATAAACTACTCAATCAATAGCCTGTTTCGATAATGAACTGAAGATAGTTTTAAATATTTATTAATAAACGGCACCCATAAAATCTTAAAGGAAATTGGCAAAAGCATGAGTGTATTAAGGCTTAATTTATCCAACTCAGTTCTGTTGTTGCGTAAAATAAAAATCAAAGCAATAGACAAAAAACTTATGCCAATAAACTGCGTGCAATATAAACTAAAAAATAAAAAAGTACCCATCACTATTTGGTAAGGGTATATTAACCGTGAAGCAATACATACGGTATGTACAAACTGATCCTAATACAATCCCAAAATGGGTAATAGACCATAGATTAACCCACCTGAAATGATATCCGTCATAACGGTACCTAATGATTATTAGGAAATGTAATTATTTTCTTTGTACCAAGTGACAACATCTTTAAACGTTTCATCTAACGGTCTAAATTTACAGCCTAATTCCTTTGCGCTCTTTTCATGACTAAAATGTGTGCGCTTGTATTCATTTCCGATCAACTTCACGGACGAATAACTTAATAAAATAGGTTTACGTGTAAATACGTGATAAATTTCCTGCCCCATTGCAATACCCTTTAATAACCATAAAGGGATACGCTTAGTTGGCATTTTTACACCAGTGCTTTTTTCAAGTAATTTAAAAATATCCTTCATTTCCATATAACGCCCTGCTGCAAGGTACTTTTCACCACTTCTACCTTTTTCTAAAGAAGCAATATGATGTTCTGCAACATCCCTAGCATCAACGACTGAAAAACTTGCAGGTAATATACCTGGCATTTTTCCAGCAACATAATCTAATACTAATTGCCCAGATGAAGTTGGCCCCATATCAAAAGGACCGTACATCCAACCAGGTAATACAATGGTTATAAACATATCAGGATGATTACTTAAAAACTCTTTAACTTTTTCTTCTGCTAAAATTTTGCTTTTATAATAATTATCACTACCTTCTATAGGGCGTCGCATGGTTTCATTAATTAATTCCCCTTTTTTACCACATAAAGTTGCAATGGATGAGGTATATACTGCCTTACGGATTCCTGCTGCATAGGCCGCTTTTAATATTTGTTCTGTACCCTTTACGTTCGTATTAATAAGTTCATCCCAATGCTTACCACCTTTATAATTATCTCTAAAAAAAGCCGCACAATGAAATAATGCATCACATCCTTTTAAATGCGAACTGAAGCCTTTTATATTTAATATATCGCCCTCAATTATCTCAACCAAAGGACTATGAAATTGCTTTTTAGCTTTTTCTACCGACCTTGCCAACACTTTTACTTTAATGTTGCGATCAATCAAAATTCTTACAATACTACTGCCTAATAATCCTGTTGCACCTGTTACAAACACTACGTTCATTGCTAAAATCCTCCATTAAATAGCCCTATTTTGGCATAAAATACCAATCGGTATTCAGATACCTTTTGGTATTTCAACAAACATATGTTATTCTCAACTTTTATAATTGGCAATATTTTTTAGTCATAAATTTATCGTTTTTAAAACGTTTTTTAAAATACGTAAATATTTGGAATCTGTGAAGTAACTAAGTACATAAAGCATGCAAAGGAAAACGAGAACACAACAACAGCAAGAAACCAAAGAAATGTTATTTGCAGCTGCAATAGAACAAATTATGAAATTTGGTTTTGACAAAACAAGTATCAACTCGATAAGTGAAGGAGCTGGTTTCTCAAAAGGTGCTTTCTTCTCAAATTTTAAAAATAAATACGATTTGTTACTACAACTCACAGACAAACTTAAATCAGAAGAAAGATTCAACTTAAAATCAGCGCTTGCTATTAATAATGAAAATAACACCATCTCGATAAATGGATTAAACAGCTATGTTGATCAAATAAAAAACAATACTATTTGTGTTATTTTAGACATAGAAATGCAGCTTATTGCTAGCAGAGATCAAAACTTCAAACAGTACTACGACCAACTGCAACGAGAAAACAATAAATCGCTAGGTGAAATCATATGTTCTGTTTTCAAATCAGAAGGAGTACAACCCTCTTTACCCAATGAATCTTTGGCTCAAATATTTATAGCCCTCACGGAGGGACTGATCTTACAAAATGCCAGCAATCCTGGTGAGCAAATTAAGCATGTACTTTACTCACTAATCGAAAAAGAAAAATATGCTATTAAAACTCTCTAATATAGATACTAAAAGAGTATCGATATTCCGTTGATATTTCTTTAAAGCATGTCATATTAAAATCTTCACTACCATAGTGCCTTCAGTTACTCTGCGAATGGATAAGGTAAACTCACCATCAATTCAATATGCGCATGGAATTTTAGCCGTAGATAGTTTTTTGATCGTTGTGAGCTCTTACCTCGACGTTAATAAAAGAAGGAATACTCGGATAGATATGAAATAAACCAATCTGATCTGAAAAACCATTATCAACAAACAAATAAACGATAAAGACAATGTCCTCTTTTGCATATCAAACTTACCATAAGGAATTTTCTAAAAATTTACTAGCCACTTTCAAAGTCACTGAGCGAATGACTAAGAATATTGCAAAACATTAAGTTGTCTAAACTTCATAAGTTGCAGAAGGTAGCAGATGAGGTTAATTTTGCTGAAGATGCCAAAACTCCTTATAAATCCCATTATGTTGCAATAACTGCTGGTGAGTACCACTTTCCACTATTTCGCCTTTATCAATAACCACAATTTGCTTAGCTCCGATGATAGTTGAAAGTCGATGGGCGATAACTAATACCGTTTTTCCTTGCACGAGTTTATTAATCACCTTTTGCACTGCCAGTTCATTCTGAGTATCGAGTGCAGCAGTTGGCTCATCGAGGATAAGAATAGGCGCGTTTTTTAAAATAGCTCTGGCAATAGAGATACGTTGCCTTTCCCCTCCAGAAAGACTTTTGCCAATATCATTTAGTCGTGTTTGATAACCGTCGCGGAAATTCTGGATAAATTCGTGGCAATTTGCCTGTTTACAAACTTCGATGACTTCCTCATCACTAGCGGATAATTTTGCCATTCTGATATTATTAATAATGGTGTCCTGAAACAAATAGACATCCTGAAATACTACAGAGACTAGACTCATTAACTGACTCTGAGACATATCTCGAATATCAATACCACCAATTTTAATACTGCCTGATTTTACATCAGCAAACCGAAGAATAAGCTTGGTTATTGTAGTCTTACCGCAACCACTGGCACCGACCAAAGCGGTTAATGCATTTTCTGGGATCTGAAGGGATATATCCTTAAGTACATATTTGTCTTGCCCTCGGTACGAAAAGTTAACTCGTTCAAATTCAATATTATAGTGATCAGGTATAATCTCTGCCTTTTTTTCAGGTAATGATGGTGCATTCAACAGTTCCTGCAATTTTTCATACCCTATAACCAATGATTCAAGCATCGATGACATTTGTACAAAATAGTTTAATACATCCGTGGAACGAGCAACGATTAATAACACGCTAGCTAATAAGAGGTAGGAAATGGTTCCAGCATTCACCAAATACGCACCTAACGAGATGATAAGGATCAAACCAATTTGGATCACGATAGTTATAATTAAGTTAGGTTTTTCCCCTTTTTTCGTGCCAATACGCAGTATATTTGCCACATCTGTTGTTACCTTAATAAACTCTGTCATCTTCTCTTCGGTTTGGCCGGTGGATTTCAGTACATCAAGTCCTTGTACAAACTCGACAGCTTCACCTTTTAATTTTGCATTGGCCTCAGCCAGAATACTAAAACCTCTGCGATAGGCTTTCCTACGCCACAGGTAGAGTGGAATTGCCATTGGAAAGACCAAAAGCATCATCAAAGAAAGTTGCCAACTGTAAAATAACAAGGCGATTGCAGCTGATAGTGGTATAACAACGCCGGTAATGATGATATTGAGTAGCATAAATGTAAATACTGCCGCTTCATTTACGCTTTGCATCATAAGGTAATTTATTTCCCCAGATCTAAACTGACTTAAATAATCTAAGGAAATATTACGTAACTTGTTGCCTAATTTTTCCCTTAGTTCGGTAACTGCTAAAGTTGAATAACCATCCGCATCATAGCGTTCACAAAGCACCTTAAAAATAAAGCTACCCACCATTAGAACAATGACAATAATTAAATGAGTAACTGTTGCTGTAACACTTTTGGCTTCTAGCGATGCAAATAAGGGATATAGTAAAACCAACGAAACGCCAAATAGACAAGAGGATATCACAGTATAAATCAGACTGCGGATCAATATTTTCTTTTGCTTACCAGCCGCATTGATTAAGCCAATATATGTTTTCAGCAATGATTTTGTTGTGCGTGTTTGTGTATTAATATACTCTTTCATCACTTTTCTCCATCAGCCAAATTATTGACTGGAATCGACCAATCTTTTGCTTTGTTATACTCTTGCCATAACAATTTATAATCACTTGAATTTTCGATTAAATCATTATGAGTCCCATGAGTTTTAATCATCCCTTTATCCAATAATATTATTTGGTCAGCATTGACAATCGTCGATAAGCGATGGGTTACCATAATGACAGTTTTATTTCTATCAACTAAACGGTTAAAGGCTTTTAATAACAAGGCCTCATTTCGAGCATCAGAAAAAGCCGTCGGTTCATCTAAAATAACGATCGGTCGATTTTGTAAAAAAACTCGGGCAATGGTGATCCTCTGTTTCTGACCACCTGATAATAGCTGCCCTCTTTCTCTTGCCAGAGTGTTATACTGTTTAGGAAGCGTCATAATGAAGTCGTGTATTTCAGCTTTTTTGGCAGCTTCAATGACTTCATCATCAGAGACAGCATTTAATCCATAGCGTATGTTATCTGCGATCGAACATGAGAATAAAAAGTTATCCTGAAAAACAAATGAAATTCTCGACATAAGTTCAGCGTATTCAATATCTTTTATATTAACTCCACCTAAAGTTATCGTTCCAGAGGTTGCATCAAGAAAACGTGGAATAAGATTTGTCAGAGTTGTCTTACCAGAACCAGATGTACCAATAAGAGCAGTAAATGAATTTTCAGGAATATTGATATTGATATTTGATAAAACAGTGCCAGAATTCTGGTAAGAAAACCCAACGTTTTTGAAAATTATCTCATTATTGTCAGGTAATAGCGGGTTGGAAGAAGCTTTTAAAATTGGCAGGTTTTCAACTTCAAATATCCTTTCTATTGCTGCCTTTGACTTTTGTAATATCTGAAACAGACTCATCACCGGATGAACACTTTCTGCTATACCGATCGCCAGCAATAAAAAACAGAACGTCGTAATAAATGAAATTTGGTCATTTAGTTGGGCTAAACTCAATCCAATAACTAATATGATACTCATCGGCATAGCGGAAAAAAGGCTGCGAGCAATTTTTGTAGACAATCGCATAGATTGCAACCAATGAAAGACCACCTGGCTATAGTTTTCCAGTGCTTTTTGATATTGACCAAATGCTCCCTCCCCAGCATCAAATGTTCTTACCGCACTCATTCCCTGAATATATTCAATTATTTTACTGTTGATTTGAATAGTTGCATTGTTATAGCTTTCCTTTAAAAGCTTAGCTTTTTTCATGATAAAACTCAGCAGCAGGAAAGTAACTAAAGTGATGGCAAATACAATGCTTGCAAAGACCCAATTAAAGATAAATAAAACGAGTAAGGTAAAAATTGGTGTAACGAATGCCTCTGCTTTTAAGGGCGGAGCATCAGCTACAAAAGCATGTAATTCTTTAATATCATCAATTAATGTTTTAACAAGATTCCCGTTGCCCATGTTTCTAACCGTTTCAATAGGCAATTGATTGATCTTTTTGATAAGTCTAGTTCGTAATATTTTTTCTAGTTCAAATGCCGCATAGTGATACTTATCGTGAGCATAAGTTCTCAGCGTATAAAAAAGAATGCTCAAAACAAGTAAAGAGACAATCGGCAATCCCGGGAAGACACTGGTATCCAACATCAATTGGTGTAAAACCCAGATCAACATTAGCCAGATACTCAGTTTAAGCACCTGAGCAATTGATGCCAAAAATATAGAATGAGATACTTTATTCTTTACTGGCAGAAATATATCCTTGTGATTCATAATTAAGTGTCTCCTTAGCCTATATCTATCATGCACAAACTAAATAAACTTAATTTTGACTTTAAACTGCTCATATACAAATCCTATTACAATGTTATTCTCATATTGCGGCATATTAATGACCAACTAGTACCTAATCCAAAATTCCGATTTCTGGTTTGTTAGTTAGTGTGTGTGTGTGTTTGTTTGTTTGATTGAAAAGAACAGGACAACCATATATTCCTATCAGTCGAAATTAAGTGTGAAACTCTTGCTGATGTATGTTTGTCAATTCTAAATTATCACCAACTTACCAAAAACAGCATTCTCAAAGTTTTGATTTGTCGCTTTCTATTCAATAATATTCTATTGAATAGCTATTTTTTACTTTTTTAAAAAATGTTATTTATCGCTAGATAGATAACATTGAGTATCAATGATATTGATAACCATTATCAATTGCAGATTTTTATCATATTGAACACTTATTGTCAAACCTATCGATTGCTTGCTTTTTATCTCGCAAAACTTAATTAATGTATTGATATTAAAAGAATTAATTCAAATAACATTTGTATTGAGCCATTTTTTAACGATATACTTTCCCTTTATTATCATAGGTTAAGGTCGTTTTTGGGGCAAAATTGAATTTTTAATTGCAATACTAAATATTTTGATTTTGATCACTTATTTATAAATTTGATTGTCATCTTCAAATCTGTTGATGCAAGACGTTTATCATGAGGCAGGCTTATCAGAAAGCAGTAATCAAAATTAACTGTAAATATTTAAATTGAAACGAACTGTCAACAAGTGTTAAGGATCTGAAAAATTTCGCCCCCCTCCCCCTTGAGATCAGTACTCTATTGGTGTTTGTATGAATATCAGGTGGTTTTATGAAAAGTTTATACTTATCACGGTTTCTTTCGCCTTGCTTATCTATGTTTTAAAGCAGTTTATGCAATAAATTTAATACAATTTAAACAGCATTAAAAAACCGCTTGTTTATGTGGAGTCGTAGTTCTTACATAACTTAGATGTCATAAATACTTATATAATTTGCTTTGTTTACAACTATATAGCAAGCAAAAGAGACAAAAAATAATAAAGTAATACCAACACTCGATATCTTCAAGAATAAGATGGTTAAAAATCTGCTAACATTAGAAAACAAACATCTTTGTAATTTAAGAGAGATTTACTCAGTTCACTCTATACAATGTAGTAGAATTGGTTGTTTTATGTAATCAAAGAACGACATAAGTATTTATTCTTATAATTCACTGTTTTCAAGAATTATTTTGCTCATATACAGCGCTTTACAGATGCGGCTACAACCTTAGCACAAATGAAGTAGATAATTTTTGAATAATGCCAGACCATGCTGAAAATTTTAGATTAATTCATCTTGACTATACTCGCTTAGTTGTTGTAATTCAGAGCTCTTTCGGCCAATGTCCTGTGGTTTGATATAACCATTTTAAAACTCGTTTGGCATAGGAACGATCATTAAGATATGAAAATAGTGTATAAAATAGTAACAGGAGTAAAGGGATAATTTGTGCCCCGGGTATTATCCATAAAAATCTATTCATTATAAAATCAAACTCCTTAATTGGATATATAATCATCAGTAATAATAAAAATACAATTGGGGCAAAAATAGTATAAAAATACCAATTACGTAATAACGTTTTCGCTTTCTGTTTACTTATCCAAATACAATGAGGAATTAAATAGCTTGAACCATCGGTATGATTAATAATCCCTTGTATTTTGTTATTTTCAAATATTAAACTAAGTTTATCTCCTGATGCAATAAACGTCGGATGGCAAAAAGAATAAACAACCGGTATATGATCATTATCTAAAGCAAGTTCATCGAAAAATAGTCGAACACCATTAAAATCAAATAAAATTTTCCTTCGTTGTGATCGATAAATTAATTGGCTATCAATATTAGTCGCAATCCCTTCATATACAGGTAAGTCTGTTGATGAACAATTAAAGGTTTTACGATGTTCTAAAAACGAGGTTTTCATAAAACCAAGATCGCCTTTTTTTAATTTATGATATCGCTGACGTAAAAAAATTTGTTTGGGTAAAACCAAATTTATTAAACGAAATAGCGTTGAACAAATGCACCATATCAAAATTAGAAATAACCCAGCGGCTAAAAATAGCGTTATAAATTGAAGATCCAGCCAAAATCCTATCAAGATCAAAAATGGTAAAATTAATGTAGAAGGATGAGGGATAGCACAATGTAGTTTATTACGAATAGCCAAGTCCCCTTTCCATGAAACCATCCAGTGGAGCCAAAAAGTACCATCATTAAGTGCGTGAGAAGCAATATGGATAATATCGCCTTCATGCAATTTATCTAAGACAGTTATATCGATAAATTGGTTTTTATAAAAAAAATAAACACCCTCATTAGTAATAATACGATAACAATCAGTATGTCCATAGGGAATGCAATCATATCGATAAAATTTAGTAGTAATAAATTGGCAATTATCTTTCATTTTGTGTTCTTAGTTTTTTAGATCGCAATCCACTTATTTGTCGGTTTATCAATGTATCAGCATTGTTTAAATTGTGGCATTACATAATTTCATAGTAAATATTATTTGCTATTTTAATCTTTTATTGCAAATTTAACAGGTCTGTAATAGTGTAAATGGGAGTATTATTCTATACATATCAATCTACACTATCTTTTTTAAAAAATGGATTTAATTATCTTATTCAGATTAATTTTATAATTTCTTTGTTATTCAGTGGTAAAAAGCTAATCTTGCCAAATCTCTTTTGCTAAACGAAACGCAGCCCAAGCTTTAGGCCAACCAACGTAAAATGCTACATGTGTTAAAACTTCTACTATTTCTTGCTTCGTGATGCCGTTATTTTTTGCAGTCTGTAAATGAAATTGTAAAGAACTATCTAAGATACCACTGGCAAGTAATGACGTAACTGTGACTAAACTTCTGTCTCTTGCTGAAAGCTCTTTTTCTCGAGACCAAACCTCGCCAAATAATACATCATCATTAAGTTCAGCAAATTTAGGTGCAAATTCGCCAAATACATCTCTTCCCGCTGTTACTTTGTTCATAATTTTTTCCTTTTATTTTGTGTTACGAAAAAATCAATTTAAAAATCTAACAAATTTGGAGATTTTAATATGATATTGTTCTCTTTCAATCATAATGAATAATTATTTTAATAAAGAAATAACTGAGGAAAACTATTATTATCAATAAATCTTTTCAGTTAATTATAGTTTGTTCATTTTCCTTCTTCAGTCTTTAATCGCCTGATTTCATATTCTGCCTAAATATCAATATCTAATTTCTTGAAAAAATTATGGATTAATTAAGTTATATTTTCGCTATCCATAGTTAGAATTCTCGTCTTTTTATCTTTTTTATCTTTTTATTAACACAAAAAAATTAAAACATTATTTTCAATTATAAGTAAATTGAAAATAACAGTTATCCATATTCCAATCTCCATAAAAAAAGACTAATAAAACACTTGAAATCAAATTAGTTTGTTCTCTAACCAATTTTATCGCAAATTTAAGTAGCAAAATTATTCACTATTCACCATTTATAGTGAATTAAAATCACTCATTTAACAATATTACCTAATACGAATTAATTAAATAATATTTTCAATATCGTTAAATATTTAAAGAGTATCAAATATATTTTCCCTTAAAAATTAATTCATTAATTAAAAAAAAATGAAATTTAAAAAAATTTAGAACTGATACGGTTATTTTAACCCGATATGGGGAGAACTTTTTTAGCAAAACCTTTACTTTATAAATGATAATTATTCTTATTTAAATTTATCTATTGTTGTGAATTAAATGGTATGTAAAAGAGTGTTTATACCTTTATAGAGCATATCAGAATGCTTTTATATGTAGTTTTAGGAAAAATTATATGAGATACAAATTAGCTTTTATTAATAGAGTAACTAATCTCCCCATATCTTCTAAAAAAATTATTATTGATACGCCTTGGCTATTAACCGGTATTTTCTGTTTATCTTTTAGTGCAATGGCAGATACAGTTGACGAAAAAGACGATACTAATCAAGTAGAACAATTAATAGTTACCGCTAGACATGTCAAAGAGTCAGCCAAAGATATTCCATTTACCATTAATATTGCGGATGATAAAAAATTGGTTGACCGTCGCGAAATGACTTTAGAAAAAGCTTTAAATGATACTGTGGGTGTGCAAGTAATTAGTAATATGGGAGCGGCGAAATCGATACGGATGCGTGGCGTAGGTTCGGTATTACCAATGAGTGGCGATGACAGTTCGGTTAGTATTAACGTCGATGGGATGCCACAATCAAGAAGTAATACGACCTTAAATTTACTTGATGTTCAGCGTGTCGAAGTATTAAAAGGTCCACAAGGAACACTATTTGGCCGAAATAGTGAGGCTGGCGCCATCAATGTTATTTCGAAAAAACCAACTAGTTATTTTGAATCAACTTTTAGAACCGAATTTGGACAAGACAATCAAATATTAACGGAAGGTGTCATCAGCGGACCTTTAACCGATCAGTTAAGTGGCCGTTTCGCTGTGCGTTATGATGAAGCAGATAGTATTTTAGAAAATGTTAATGATCATAAACCAGTGAGTATTCTTAGAAATAAAATCGCAAGAGGTTCATTGTTATGGGAAGCTTCAGAACTCACATCTATTTCATTTATTACTGAATTAGAAGATGCAATGGGTATGGATGATATGTATGTTATGCGTCCTTACGGTCACCATCCAAAAATTAACATTCCTAATAGCAGCGATAAGAATGACAAAAATATTTACCGTTTTAATTTTAAAGTTGAACATCAGCTTGATAATAGTATTTTAAGTTCTATTACAAGTTATTCTTACTCTAAAAATGACAATCGAGCACCGATTTACGAAGGTAAATTATATGACCATTTAATAGGTATATCCCCTCCTTCTAATTGGTCGTTTTTAACTAAAGAGAATCTTTTCAATCAAGAATTTAGAATTTCTTCAAAACCTGATGCATCTATATTTTGGGTGGCAGGAGTTAATTATTATACTAATAATCGGCATAGAAATACTTATGATGTTATAGATGTTTTTTATCCTACTAATCCTTTAAATGCAGATATTAAGAGAAGATTTGAGACAGATAACGTGGGTATATTTGGAGAAATTACCTATCCTCTTACCGAAAAACTGAAATTAACAACCGGCATTCGCCAATCTTACGAAAAGAAAAATTATCGAGCAAAATGGTCAGCTAATTCAATTTATACCGACAATGCGCCGGGGATGCAAACTCTAGCATTCGACAAACAAAAGATAACAGATAATTACACTACTGGCCGACTCGGATTAAACTATCTTCTCAACGATAATGCCACGCTTTATGGACTCTATTCTAGAGGTTATAAAACAGGTGGTTTTAATGATGAAGGGACCGACTTTGCCACATTAGGTTATTCAGACCAAGCCTATAAATCAGCTTATACAAACGCTTATGAAATTGGATTAAAAACTGAAAATAATACCGTAGGGTTAAACACCGCATTATTTTATAACGATACAAAACGTGAACATTTAATGGCTTACAATCCAGCAACATTTGTATCTGTGGTTGAAAATTATGATATTCGAAGTTATGGTGTAGAGCTAGATGGTTTTTGGAAAGCACCAGGAAACTTAGACTTTACCGGAAGTATAGGTTACACCAATGCTAAAATAGTCGGCACTCCTAAGCAAAGTTTAGCTCATGTGAAAAAACATAACCAAGTACCGGATACATCGCATTGGAATGCTAACTTAACCATTTTGCACTCTATACCGCTTAATTTAGCTTCAGGAATATCATTGGAAACACAATTAACAGATCGTTATATTGGTTCTCGTAAAGCCGATGTACAAAATAATTTTGGTTTAAAAGCTTATAACAAACTTGATGCTCGAATTGCCGTTAAAACTGAAAATGCTGAATTTTATGTATGGGGCGATAATCTGCTCAATAAATCTTATGATATATGGGGATATTATATTCCTGCCATGTATACGGATGGTCCAGATGCAACCATTGGATCACCTGGTAGAGGTAGAACTTTCGGCGTTGGTTTCATTTATAATTATTAACATGCCGAATATAACAGACTAATATTAGTATTTTTATCTGTGCTGCCATTATTTATCATTATTATATGAATGCTGGCGGCGCATCTCTTTAGGTAACATTCCAAACTGTTTCCTAAATGCTGAGCTGAAATGACTAATATTACTATATCCCAGCATAATAGCCGTTTCCGTAACACTATTTTCGGTTAATAACTGTTTAGCTTTATTCATTCTTTCAAACAAATAATAGGCGTAAATGCTTTTACCAAAAATCTGCCTAAATCCTTTTTTTAACTTGCTATGATTAAGACCAACCTGTTTAGCTAACCAATCAATGGTTGGTGGGTTGGTTAAATCACTGATTAAATAGTCGCGAGCATCATTAAATTGTTTATACTCCCATTGCGTAAATTCTTGACGTCCTAAATGATTATCAAAAGACTTGAAGTACCAATTTAAGTATTTTAATACATGGGCATAGACTAATAATCGATTTGATCGGTTCGTGTTTTGCATCAAGTAGAATAGTTCTCGAGCACAAGATAATACATTGCTATTTTGATGTATGGGATGATGATGCAAGAAAAAATTCACTTTTTTATTCAGACTAGAAAATTGAAAATCCATTTCACCGAGTAAAACATCCAATAATTCTGGTATTATCATAACTTCAATGTTACAAAAATCTTTAGAGTGCTGTAGATGAAAAGTCTCACCATCGGCAAAGCCGAAAGTCAAATCCCCTTTATGAGTAGTAAGTTTTCTATCTTTAACTTGCAGACTCAACTTGCCTTGTAACTGACAATTAAAACATAAACATTTATCACTACTAGGAAATGTTTTACTGATATCGATCGCATCTAGATCATCCGCACTATTCACACATACAGCTAAACCTGGTTGTAACTCAATGTATGAACTGTACTTTTTATTAATGGGTAACTTATCCAAATGTATATATCCTCCAAACGAACAAACGATAACAAATATCATTTGCGTTTACAATAAAATAAAGCTAACATTTATCAGCTAATATCCTTTGGAGAATAGAATTTATAATATTTTTATTATAGAAACTTATAAAACACCCCATGGACGATCAAATAATCTCAGCTAATAAACAAAAAAACTATTTTTTATTCATTATTGCACAGCTCTATATTATACAAGGAATTCCTGTAGGACTAGCTTTTGACGCCTACCCTATCTTATTACGAGATTCAGGTGTTTCACTGGCTGTGATAGCCTTGATTCCTCTAGCAGGCTTACCATGGGTCGTTAAATTTTTATGGGCCCCTATTGTTGAAAATCACTGGATAAATAAAATTGGCTATCGGAAAAGCTGGTTACTACCAATGCAAAGTTTATTAGCAATACTTATAACCATCATAGCCTTCACCCCATTCACATCAGAAACCACCAATTATCTTTTGTTAATCATAATTCTTTGTAGCATAGTTTCGGCAACGCTCGATATTGCTACTGATGGACTGGCAGCTGATTTGTCTCAACAAAATACAATTAGCCAAATAAATAGTATTCAAGTGATGGGCAATATTACTGGTATGCTTATCGGTGGAGCTGGAGTAACAGTTTGTTATGATTATTTAGGAAAAACCTATAGTATCTTAATTTTAGTAACACTTATCATATTTTCAATCATACAGCTTATTATATGGAAAGAACCTGATTTATTGCGTAATTTGCAAAACAACCCAAGAGCAAAAATTAGCCAATTTTTTAAAAGACAAAACGCTTATCATATGATGTTGATTGCTTTGCTAGTTCCTTTTGCTGGTGCTGTAATCTTATCCATAACTAAATTTATTTTACTTGATGTTGGATTTTCTGTGGGTGATATCGGTATTTATACCGGTATTGGTGGTTATATTACCATGCTATTCGGTTGCATAATTGCATCCTATTTATTAAAAATCATGCATCCTTATCAAACACTGAAATTAGGCTTTAGTATATTATCTTGTTTAATTATGTTGTGGTGTGTCATTTACTATCTACCCAATTTTATTAATCCTATTATTATCACTATTCTGATGACCATATTAGGTATTGGTATTGGCATTATAAATGTTAGTATTTATACCATTACGATGATCTATGCAAAACAAGGCAAACAATCAGCTACAGATTATGCTATTTTTCAAAGCACGTTATTACTTTCAGAAATTATCGCATCTTCACTTTCAGTGGCAGTTGCAGAATATTTCAATTACATAACGGCATTTTTATTAGCTTTGATAAGTATCATTGTTATCCATTTAATGAATATGAATAAATAATAAATTAGGTCAATTTTTATTGGCCAATAATAACCGACACTAACTTAACTCTATTCAAAATTGATATTTAATAAATTGACTAAATAGTCACATGTTATGTTATTTTCTTTTCGGTAATGCAATATTCCCTAGATTCTTGTTATAGTCAGAAGAACTTTTATTAAAAAATAGTGCCCAAAAAAGAGTTAAAATAATACCGCTAACAACAATTGTTAAAATTGTTAAGAGAATTTTTAATAGATTAACATATTGAAAAATATTAACATCCCATATTAATAATATTATGCCTATTGAGAAAGCAAAAAGTGCAGCAAGAAAAAAGCTAGCTAAGATTGTTTTCATTTTTTATTCCTTAATTAAAGCTTATCAATATATTCTTTTTTCTTCATATTGAATTCATCTTGGGTTATAGCCCCAATATCTAAAAGTTGTTTTAATTTAGTTAATTTGCTATATATATCATCCGGCTCTGATGATTGGTTAGTTGCAGTATTTTGCTGAGGTTCGGTGTTTGTCATTGTTGGTAAGTAAGTTTTAGTCAACTCTGCCCCTACCACAAACTGAGCACCTAAACTAGCAACAGCACCTTCATTTTTTGCTGCATCTCTTAAAGCTTGCAATTTTTCCATTTCCGCATAACTTAAATTTGCTTTTGAAGCAGCAATAACATCTGCTGAAATATTGGCTATTTTGGCGATTCTATTTTCTGTTTCATTATCAAATTCTGAAGCTAGAATACGAAAATCACACAAATTAAGACCCAATTTATTGATATCATCATATAAACGGGATTTTACTAGCTGAGAAATTTGACTAAGTTGAGAATCAATTGTTTGATACGCATATTGATTTGCAGCCAGTACAGCGGTTATTTCTTGAATTATACGACTTGAAATAAGTTCCTTTGCTTCAGTGACGGAATACTGTTGACGATTTCCTATAATTTCTTGATAAAACTTGCGAATATCATTAATTGAAAACGAGTAATTACCATTCATTTTTAATTGAATGGGGAATTGATATTCAGGATCAATATATTTAACTGGAGATGCCGTTCCCCATCCTTGATTAACAACTTCAGTTGTCTTAAAGAAATAGAGATATAATTTATGCTCACTATTAAAAGATTGTCTTATTTTTAAAATAGTAGTAATAAAAGGATGATTATCAGTCTGTAAATTATAGATACCTGCATCTATAATTACATCGGCAATCTTACCTTCATATACCAATATACACCCTTGTCCAGGCGCTACGATAAGTTTACTAGCATTGATAATCTGATTATTGTTTATGGTTGGAAATTGATACCATAAGATATCAACTGAATTATCATTCCATTCTATAACGGAAGCTAATTGTTTTTTGAAAAATTTGAGCATAATTATTCCCTACTATTTAGCGATTGGGTATCAAGAAGAAAATCTTGTTTTCCTTCATGATTTAATTCAATAAAATGATCCTCTGTCATTAATAAAATATGATCTTTAGTTATTTCAGCATTTAATTGCTTAAACTTAAACGGAAAGTTGTAACTAAATATAATATCGGTATTTTTTGCATTTAATAATTGGACAATATAATTTTCTGTTTTTACTGGCGATGTCGTAAAAGCAATTAAGACCGCATTGTCATTAAAGGTTAGTAGTTTTGGAAAAAAGTAAAGACGATCAGGGGTAAAATCGGCATATTTTATAATTCTCGAATCATTTTTTTTCGTTGGATGAATTAACAGTTTTTTAAAAGGTGTGTTTTCATATATAACAACAACTGGTTGATTCGAAGGATTATCAAATACTTTTCTCCAACGAAACATTGGTTCTTCTCTTGGAAAACCAGGCAAATATTTATATTCATATTTTATTAATTGATGATTCTCGTCCGGATAATCATAGCTTTCTAAATCAAATTGATAACTAATACGTGTGTATGCATTTGCTGGTAATGATTTAAAACCATCTCTAACATTATAAAATGCATCTTCATCATAAAGTTTATCAATCATTGGATAGTAATAAAAATGCTTACCTTTATTGGTATAAACATACAAACCGCTTCCCCATTGTGGTCTAACGAATTCTATTTTAGCCAGACCTTGTGAAAACTCAGCATGATGAGTAAAAAAACGCTGTTCAACATCTTGAAATGTTTTATTTTTTTTGTTCAACTGATAAAGTTTCTGATTATTAACAAGTAATAAAATTTCATCTTGATCTCAAGTTTTTATTTCATAAGATATTTTTTTATTATTGTCATCGGTCACATTAAATTCACTAACGAATTGTTGGGCATTGATATCAAATATCTTAATAAAATATTGAATTTTTGATTGTGTAAACATTTCTGGGTCTTCTACACGCAACTTGCTGTCCATGATTAAAAATGGTGTTTCATTATCAACAAACATTTTGATATTTTTATGTGTCCATTCTTCTTTTTTAATCTTATTACTTTCTAATGAACTATTAGTTGACTGATAACTCTTAGGTTCAATAACCGGATCAAGATCGTTACTGTTTTAAGTTAGAAAAAAATATAAAACTAGAACCAATGGAATTAAACAACCCAATAAACCCAATATTTTGAAATTTGTGATTTTGTTTACTTCAAATGTTTCTTTTGATTGATTTTGTTGATGAATATAAATATGTTGTTCATTTTTATCAATAAAATAAATAGCGCCACAGCTTTCACACTGATATTTATCATTTCCTAATGAACTATGTTTAATGCTACTACATTGATGACATTTGATAGTTAATATATTTACAGTCACTGTCTAATCTTAATTTTTTATTATTTTATATTATCTAAGTAACATATATTATAATCTTTTGTATTAGTAAAAAAATAGAATAAACAATTCTTGATAAAAAATTAAGTTAAATATTTAATTGATTAACATGATTTTTATTTTATTATATTGATTAAAGGCATAAACTGACAAGCGTTAGTTATAGACGATATTTATATTGAAGATATTTGTGAGAAAGCATTGAATTGCATATGTGGGTTGTCAAAAAATGTTGAATTACAGAATTATTTTTTTAATTTCTGAAATATAAATATAACAAAGCTAATGATGCTACAAAATCGGGAGAATCATAGGCAGTAATTATCATTGTGATTAATGAAGGATAGCAAGTATATTTCGTTTAACAATAAATAATCAGCAAAATATAAAGTTTATTTCAATTTCCTATATTATTTTCAATAAAAAAGCCATCATAATAGATGACTTTATTTTTCGATAAATAAAAGGAACAATTAATATCGATTAACTGATCCAAATAATTTCATTCTTTCGGTTATTTTTTCTGCTACCGGATTTAATCCATGATTAATAACCTTACGAGGGTCATTGATGTCATGATCTTTTTGTTCAGCAAATAATTTTCCTACAGCAACGCACCAAGTATACATATTTTCAGTATTAACATTAATTTTGGCTGTTCCTAGAGAAATTGCATGCAACATATCTTCATCACAAATCCCTGTTCCGCCATGAAGTACTAATGGTATATTTATTAAATTAGAAATATGCTGCATTTCATTAAATCCTAATTTAGCTTTTCCTTTATATAGACCATGGGTAGAGCCTAATGCCGCCGCTAAACAATCAACATTCGTTTCTTTAACCATGGTTAGACATTGATGTGGATCAGCATAGATCACTTGAGAATTAACTATTCCATCCTCACTACCGGCTATAGTCCCTAATTCAGCTTCTACCGATACGCCTCTTTTATGCGCATAATCCACTATACGTTTGGTAATTTCGAGATTTTCTTCAAATGGTAAATGCGAACCATCAAACATTACTGAACTGAATCCGGCATTAATTGCGGCGAAACAAGATTCATAACTTTGACCATGATCTAAATGTAAAGCAATAGGTACATCAATATCTAAATAGT
This sequence comes from Gilliamella apicola, assembly GCF_003202915.1. Classification (GTDB taxonomy): domain Bacteria; phylum Pseudomonadota; class Gammaproteobacteria; order Enterobacterales; family Orbaceae; genus Gilliamella; species Gilliamella apicola_Q. Next base: position 145,614 of record NZ_QGLP01000005.1, on the reverse strand, counting down.
CCATTGCATTTTTGACAATAGCATGGATAGTATTGAAGCCCAACATATGTTTAATTGTACCACCTGACACGCCAAGAATTGCTGGCGAACGATTCTCTTTCGCTGTTTTTAAAACCGTTGCTACCCATTCCAAATTATTGATATTAAATTGTCCTACCGCATAATGTTCATGATAAGCATTATTTAGCATGTCTTTCATTGAAACTAACATAATCTACCTCTTAATCTTATATTTATTAATTAGTTATTTAAAATATTCAGTTAAATTTCTTTCAAATCGGCGTTGCGCTTTATTGACTTCAGATAAATTTGGCATCGCTTTGCGAACACCTTTACGTTCAATCGAGATTGCCGCTGTTAAACTTGCAAATGTAATAATTTCTTCAATGTTCCAACCGTAACTCACGCCATAGGAAAATGCTCCATGGAATATGTCTCCGGCACCTGTCGTATCAATTGATTGACATAGAAAGCTAGGGATAACTTTAACTTTTTTATCTTCAATATAAGCACATCCCTTTTCACCTAATGTTATATAGGCCGAACCTCTAGCTATTGTTGCTAATTTTTTCAATGCGATCTCTAATGACTTTTTATTTGTAAATTCATCTATATTGGCATAAGCAAGTGCAAAATTTTCACTAGCAACTAGGTAATCAGTATATTTGGCTAAATAAAGATTACTTTCACGTAACGACCCAGCATCCATGACAACTTTGACATTAGGTAATTGTTTAATGACATATTCACTTAACTCTGGCTCATGCCCATCGATGAGAATGACTAAATCACGCTTATTTTCCTGCAAATATTGAATAAACTGATTTAACTTATTTTTTTCTGTAGTGGTTATAAATGGTGGGGTATTTAATTTGCGCGTAATAATAGTTCGAGAGCCATTTTCTTTATTTACTGTAATAGCAGCAAGTGGTGTAATCATCTCATCTGAGAAAATGATTTGATCTGTTTTCACGCCTATTTGTTTAAATTCAGAGACAATTTTATTGCCATATATATCATCATGTAGATGTCCTAAATGGTAAATATCTTCTCCCCATAGCCCCAATAAATAAGCGGCATTTGCACATGGGCCTCCACCACTTTCAAAAAAATCATAAGCAAATGATTTACTGTTTTCTTTTGGATAACTCGTGGTAAAATAAAACTGATCATAACAAGCAAATCCAATTGTCAGTATTGTCATAATTAATCCTTAATTCATCATTTAACTATAAAAATTGTTTTTACTAAGATTCATTCATTGCAGATAATTATTAACTCATGGTTGAGTATAAAATTACTCGACCATGAAGTTTTAAATTATGCTTGGTCTACATTTTTTGAATCACCAACAACTCTGATAGATTTAAAGAAGAATGGTACACAAAGAACGATGATTAAAATTAAGCAGATAAAATAAATAGCTGTTTGACCGAAAATATTAAATAGTTTACCAATGATGATCCCCCAAACTGCAAAGTCAAAATCAGCAAAAGTTGAATTTTCGAAACCAAGATCGCCCAATGTAGGTAATAATAATGCTGGTAAAAACGCTAATAAAATTCCACCGATAAACGATGCAATAATACATCCACGTTTACCACCTAATTTGTCAGCAAATACACCTGAAGTACCGCCACAGAAGAAATGAGGCACCATGCCAGGAATAATTAGTGCCATACCCATTCCACCTAAAATGAACATCCCTACTAATCCACCGATAAATGAACAAATAAAACCAACGACCACAGCTGTAGGGCTAAAGGTAAAAAATACAGCACAGTCTACTGCTGGTATTGAATTAGGGATAAGTTTCTGGCTAATACCTTGGAAGGCAGGAACAAGATCACCAAGAATTAATCTAACACCGTTATAAACAATGGCGACACCAACCGCGAATTGTAAACCACTTAGGATCGAAAAGATGACTGAGCTTTGTTCGGTGATAGTAGACATATATTCACTGCCCGCAACTAAGCTACAAATTAAATATATGATTACCATTATGATACCTGTTGTCACAGTAGTATCTCGTAAAAATCCCCATTTTTCAGAGATTTCGGTATCGGCAAATGAATTATTTTTATCGCCAACTATTTTAGCAATAAACCCAGATAAATAATAACCAATTGAACCAAAGTGCCCCATGGCAATCCCGCCGTCATCTGTAACTTGCTTGGTATAATTTTGACCAATTGCCGGGGAAATAGCTGACCATGAACCTAGTAAAAAACCACCAATAATAACGAGTTCCCAACCATCGAATGTAGCGGCTCGTAGAACTGCTGAAAATAAGCAGGCAAGAAAGAATGAATGGTGACCAGTTAAAAAGATATATTTATATTTAGTAAACCGAGCAAGAATTAAATTTATAACAAAGCCGAGTAACAAAATACTCATAGTTTCAACACCTAAAACTTTTTGTGCTACTGATACTATTGCTTCATTATTAGGAATAACACCGCGAATACCAAATCCTGCTTCAATAATGCTACCCAATGGATTTAAGTTGCTAACAATAACACCCGCTCCGGCACTCAACATGAGATAACCTAAAATAGGTTTTAAAGTTCCTGTTAAGAGTTTATTTAATGGAGAACGCAAACAAACTAATCCAACAAAGGCAATAATTCCCATTAAAAAAGCCGGTTGACTAAAAATTTCCGTTAAAAATGAAAGTAATAACTGCATAATAATATCTCCTTTGAAAGTACATCAAATTTCAGCTAATTGCTGTAATTTTTCACTAATGTCTTCCTCAATTTGCTTTTTATTGACATAGCTACGAATAACTGCAACTTTTGATTGATCAGAAAATTGTTTAGCTAAATCTTTAATGGTCACATATAAATCTGCTTTTTCACCTTCGGCATTAGCAAAATCAATTGACGCTACATCAGCTTTGATATTCAAAGCTGCACAGATATTCTTAACGTGATTGGCTGCCATTAATGAACTACCAATACCATTTCCACATACTGTTCGAATTTTCAACATTGCTAATCTCCTTTTTGATTTTTTAAATAACGTTGGGTTGTTTTAACTTAAAACTAAAATATAAATTTCTTACAAATTTCTTATTTATTAAGCTATTTGGTGATTTTTATATTAAATAATGAAAAGTTACTGATTCGTGATGTATATCACACTGTTTAATACAGCAAGTGATTCAAGTCACAAAGTAGTCATAAAGTTGAAGCAAGAATAATTAGATGAAGTGAAAGGATTAAAAATTAACATTATGATTATTATTAATAAATTAAAAATTTATTAAAACCACCAAAAACTGATAAATTGAATTTTTCAAGGTAAAAATGCTTATTTTTGTGATCTAGTTCAAAAAAGACACTATCAAAAGAACAAAAAAACAGCGATTTTTTTGTGAAAAGCAAATAACGAGATCGAATATCGAAATAAACAGTAAATTTTACTTAATAATTAAGTTGAAAAAATTAAGGAAGAATAAAAAGCGCCATTAAGGCGCTGATAAATTATAGAAACAATCCTCAAAACATTGTATTGCTGTTTTCAGCATGTTCTGGCACATTTTGGATCACATCCCAATGCTCTACAATCTTGCCATCTTTAACCCGAAATATATCCACTACTGCTTTACCAAGATCATGATTATTAACTTTAGAATGGACATGCAACCATACGATATCCCCATCTACTGACGAGCGAATTATCTTAGCGCTTGATTGAGGATTTTCTTTAAAAAAGCTTTCAAAATAAGTAATAGCTGGTGTTCTACCATTTTGGACATATGGATTGTGTTGTTTATAATCTTCAGCAAGGGTTTTAGTTGCCACATCGACTTGATGTTTATTAAAAAAATTATTATAAAAATTGATAACCAGTGCGCGGTTTTCTTCCTCTTGAGTTAAATTTCTTGGGTTTAAATCTTTTGCAGCAACGGTACCGGTAATACTTAGCAAACAAATTCCAACCAAAAAACGCTTTTTAATTACATTCATATAAATCCCACTCCTATTTGACTTTAAATTAATTCTAGCTATAACAAATAATTGGTCTACAATATAGACTATTTGAATGGTAACAATAAAAATAAAATAAAACAAGAAGTAACACAAATATGACTAAGTCAATCCAAAATGACTTAACGTTTAGGAAAAAAATAAATATGAAAAAAACATCAAAAAATGAATTCATCAAATACGATCATCCATGTCCTATTCGTGATGTTCTCGATAGAATTGGTGATCAATGGAGCCTTTTAATTTTAAAATCCTTAGAACATGATGTGATGCGATTTAATTCATTACATAAAGAAATTGGTGATATATCTCGGCAAATGCTTTCGCGAACATTAAAAAGGCTTGAAAAAGATGGCTATATTACTCGAACCCTCTATGCTGAAGTTCCACCTCGAGTAGAGTATGCTTTAGCTGAACTTGGCTTATCGTTCCTTAAACCAATGAATACCTTAATACAGTGGGCTGATGAAAATCATGAAGCGATTTGTCGAGCGAGAAAAAAATAAAATTTATGATTATTCATACGTCTCTTTTTGAAGAAGTTAAAAACTAGCTAGCCGAAAATAATGGCTAGCTACTTAGTAAATTATTGACATATAAAGTTTTCAGGATTATTGGTATCACCCTCTCCTTTATATATCGTTTTTTGTGGATATTGGCATAGAGGACGTTGTATGGTTATCTCGCCATCTTCAATTTTTTGCGCGATAAGTCTAGTTGGTGCTTGTTTTTTCTCTACCCAAACAACCATTGATTCAAAACCATTAACTTTATCTGGACCGTCGCCACCATTACAATGGTCAACACCCGGCGCTAAATAGAGTTTTAAAAAATCATCTACCGAATCGTACCCACCCATCATTTTCCATACATTATTATAATATTGAATGGTTCCTTTGGGCGCTATTAAACGATCATTTAAACCATGCCAAATTATCATTTTGCCTCCCAATCTTTTAAATTCCGTTAAATCTGGGTTATCCGTTCCCATAATTGGGCGAAATAGTTCTACCGATTCATTAAAATAGTTCTCAAAACCTCTATAACCTAACCTTCTCCAGTCAAAATTTGGAGATTTTTTAACCCAATATTTTAAATAATCAACTGGAATTGGAAAAGGACCTTTACTACTAGCTAAAACATCAAGTGGCGCAGTCGGCTCAATACCAAACCATAAAAACTTGCCATTACTATCTGTTGGGCCTTGCCAAATTTTTTGTAATGCTCGAATTTCATCATCATCAAGCCCTGCGTTAATTAACAACTCTTGATTAACGAATAATGTTGTTGGATCGCTAACTAAGCCATCATTAATACCATCTTTTTCATCAGCAAGCTCAATAATCATTTTTCTAACTTTTTCGAGTTTTTCTTCTTCGAACGGCCTACCTAACTCTTCTTGCATGACCACTTGCGGCCATAATTCTGCAGGTACAAATTTATCCCAATGGATTGCGGGAGCGGCTATATATAAACCATCATAATCATCAGGGTATTTTTGTGCTTCCATTAACCCTTGCCTACCACCGGTTGAACAACCATTCCAATATGCATAATTTGCTGCTTGACCATAATATGACATTATTATTTGTTTGGTTTTGACGGTCATTTCATGCACACTACGATAAGCAAAATCTGTTAGCAAATCGTTTTGTAATTTTCTATCTTTAAGCACAAATTTACCGTCCATCAAATTACCTGTATGTCCGGTATCAGTAGACGCGGCAACATAACCATGTTTAACAGCTTCAGCTAATTTATCATATGGTATAAATCCAGCATAACCACCACCACCAATTGATTGTAATCGCTGATTCCAATTAGTTGGTAACCATATTTCAACATTAATAGTGGGTTGAATCGTTAATTCGACGCGGCAAATTTGTGGTAAATCCACAATCTCTTCGGTGGTAGCTCCTCTTAAGGTATCTGATAATTTAGAAGATGGTGAAAAGCTATCGACAATTATTTCGGTATTTACAACTCTTGCATTATCTAAGTGCAAGTTATTTAAAGCGTGACAACGGTCTTCTACATTAGTATTGATCGCTGCCGCACTAGTTGAAGCTCCTAAACAACTTAAAACTGATAAAACCAATAAACCATATTTTATCATTTCCTTATTCCTACCCTCAAAAAATATAATTTCTAAAACTATTTTAGAGTTAATATTAGTCATTAGTTCTATAAATAACAACATTAATAATAATTATTTCCCATCATTAAATATCATTTTGACAGATTTTAATCTAATATCTAAATTATCTTATTGCATCAATTTCATCTAAAACAATATGAAAAAGAGTCTATCTGTTTGTAATACAGAAATTTTTTACTTTTTCTTTATCATTTTTTTTCCTGAAATTTTTTACCATAAAAGATTAATTGGCTGTTACCTCTTAATATAGAATCGTGAAACTTTTGACGGATATTTTTTTGCTGTTCGTGTTGTTCCGCCTCATATTGCGCTAATTTATACGCCAATAACAATTTAGCTAACCGTTTATTTGCATGTTGACTACGTTCGGTTTGTACTTTAACACTAATACCGGTTGTTAAGTGTATCGCTCTAACAGCTGATTCCGTTTTATTAACATGTTGACCACCTGCACCTGATGATTTCATAGTGGTAAATTCAATGGTATTATCATTTAACTCCATAGGATTAGGCAAACAAGTTACCCCCAAAAACCAATTTTTACGCTTATGGGTTGGGCGATAAGGACTTTGACATATCCATTGTATTGTACCAAGCCAACGCTGTATTAACGCTTTACTTTCTATACCTTCAACCGACAATAATACTGACCGAAAAGTATTGGGCTTATCGCCCAATACGCTTTCTATAATTTCAGTAGTTACTGACTTTTGAACAGCCTCTGTTAAAAATTGTGTTACCGCTTTAGCAACAGCTAAAGTACACTCATCTGGCCCTCTAGCGGAGGAAAAAAACAGCAATGCCATCAGTGACCTCCTTGTGTTTTATAGTTCAATATTGGGGTCAATTGTGCAATAACAGTAACAATATTCGCTTGTTGCATTGATTCAATTACACTATCAATTGATTTATAAGCTTGCGGCGCTTCTTCAAAAATAAGGCTACTATCTTCACAAATAACACGACTACCTAGTTTGGTCCGTTTGAGTTCTTGCATTGAATAGCGATTCTCCAACTTACCTTTACAGTCAGCTCGACGCCATTTACGCCCGGCACCATGTGCTAATGACAGAAGTAGATCATCTCGTTGAATCGGTTTGACAAGATAACTATAATCACCTCGTGAACCAGGTACAATCACCAGTTCATCCATTGCCGACGATGCACCTTTACGATGTAACCAATAGCTCTGTTTATCTATAGTAACTTTTTGTAAAAAATTATGGCAAACATTAAGTACTTCATGGCTTTGAGTATTCAAATTAGTCATTAATCTTTCCGCCACAACTTGACGATTTAATCTTGCAAAAGTAACCGCATCATCATGTTTTTCAAGATAACTTAATGCATCATCACTATCATCTGCTAAGCCTCGATAACCAAAGCGTGATAATTGATTTTGCAAAATAGCATGTCCTAAACCTCTTGAACCGCTATGCACTAATAAAAACAGTTTTTCGGCATTAAGTTGGTAGTGGTTAAATAATGTTGCATCAAAAATCTTACTGACTTTTTGAATTTCAGCAAAATGATTACCGCCACCAATAGTGCCTAGATTATATTTATGACGAGTATCAGGCAAATCAATATTACCTATTTGTTTAGCTAATTTATCAATACTCAATTTGGCAAGATTAATATCAGTTTGCCAAAATCCCATGCCACAGCCGATATCGCTACCAATTAATGCCGGATAAATTATTTCACGGCTTAAATATGCAGCACCAATCGGGTAGCCTTTGCCGGGATGAAGGTCGGGCATCCCCATAACTTTAACCATATTGGGTAACTCGGCCGTTGTTAGTAATTGTTGTATTGCTAAACCTTCGATCCAAGTATTTTTAGATGCTATTAGTGACGCTTTATCAGATAGCACCTGTATAGAATTGTCCATATATCAATCCATTTAAATAAATATTATTGTTGTTTTTCCCAATACTGTTTAAAGACAAATTTTTAAATGAATTATCTAAATAAAACGCATAGGCTACTCAACATTGACCGTTAAGAAATGTTTAATTTTATCTAGTGACGCTGTGATCACTATTAATACGTTTTTCAATAATTGGTTTTACTTGAATAGTATCAAGTTATCTTTAAACAATGGGTATAAATTAATTGGCAGGTTAAGGTCAGCTAGCTGAATTGAAGTAAGAATAGAAAAAGTTACTTAATTATTGGCTGATCAGCCCGCAAAGGTTTGTTAAATAAATCATAATAAAATCTCCTTCGCTATTTATAATGGCGCATATCCTAATTAAATTTTAGTTACTTGTAAAGTAACAAATTATCTTTTTTAGTAATCTATTTTTATTTTTTTTTACACTCATTTTTATTGAATTAAGAATTTTACACTGTATATTTATACATATTCCTTTTTTTAATGCGAATAATCTTGCATTGTTCGTTTTTTATTATTTTGTTGGAGTACTTTCTTGAATAAATATTGTGTAATTCTTGGGCAGGCCAATAGTTCGCTCGCTGTTTATTTACCTCTGGTTGATACACCAGTAAGAGCAGGATTTCCTTCGCCTGCTGATGATTATTTAGAAACAAAATTAGATCTCACTAGCCACTTAGTCAAACATCCAAGCGCAACTTATTATATTAAAGCGATTGGCGACTCAATGATCGATTATGGTATTTATAGTGGTGATCTGCTTGTTGTTGATCGCTCTTTAGAACCGAAAATTGATGATATTGTTGTTGCTGCTGTTGACGGTGAGTTAACTTGTAAATGTTTAAGTTTTATTAATGGCGAACATCATTTATTGTCTGGTAATCGGCTTTATCCACCTATTTCACTAGCGGGCAAAGAAGTACATATTTGGGGAGTAGTAATACATACTATTCATTCTCTGCATAAACGGGGGCATTGATGATTGGTTTAATCGATTGTAATAATTTTTATGTATCCTGTGAACGGGTATTTAATCCTAAATTAGAAGGAAAACCAATCGGAATCCTTTCTAATAATGATGGTTGTGTAATCGCCCGTTCTAATGAATTAAAACCATTAGTCGCTATGGGTATGCCGGCCTATCAAATTCCACCCCATATTCAAAAAAAAATTACCTTATTAAGCTCTAATTATGAGCTTTATGGTGATATGAGTCAGCGAGTATTTGATACCGTTTATCATTATACTGCGGATATCGAGCTTTATTCTATCGATGAAGCCTTTATTCATTTAAACGGATTTAGCCATGTTTTAAATCATTGCCAAAATTTAAAAGCAATAGTAAAACGAGATACGGGCATCCCTGTAAGTATAGGGATTGCCACTACTCGCACATTAGCAAAGTTAGCTAATCATATCGCCAAAAAACAATCTATTCATCAAGGTGTTTATTGTTTTCCTACTAATCAAGAGGAGATAGCAACCACCTTAAAACAATTTTCGGTTGAAGATATATGGGGAGTTGGTTGGCGAATTGCTCAACGGTTAAAAGTATTAGGCATTCACACCGCTTGGGATTTATATCAAGCTAATTTAAAACAAATCAGACAGTTATTTTCAGTTGTCCTTGAACGTACCGTGCTTGAACTCCGTGGTATTAGTTGTATTGAATTAGATGACCTGCATACCGCTAAAAAAAATATTATGACATCACGTAGTTTTGGTCATTTAACCAATGATCTATTTGATATACAAGAAGCAATTCGAGTACATGCAAGTCGTGGTGCAGAGAAACTAAGAAAGCAAAAATCAGTTGTCAATGCCGTATTGATCTTTTTAAAAACCAACCGATTTCGACCAGAATTACCTCAATATAATCCGTCAGTTGTGGTGCCATTATTATCGGCGACCGATGATTCAAGATTAATCATTCATGCAGCTCAAAAAGGGTTACGATCCATTTATAAACCAGATTTTTTATTTATGAAATCAGGTGTGATGTTACTTGATTTAAAAACTAAAGATAATTATTGTCAATCGGATTTATTTACTGCTGAAACATCAGCAACTGAAAAACACAAAAGTGAACAATTAATGAAAACCATGGATGACATCAATCAGAAAATGGGAAAAAACACTATTCATTTAGGTGGTATCAGACAAACTGCAGCATGGCAAATCAAGCGAGAGCGACTTAGCCAACGATATACGACTCGTTGGGATGAGTTACCTTTGGTAAAATAGATAACGGATTAATCGCTAAAATAATAATTTAATTAATTGATTGAATTGAATTGCCTTGTTCATTTCTTACATCAACATAAACATCCCATTTTCTATGATCACTATCGATAGATTTTTCACAAGAAATTGAAAGTCCATATTTGTGAGGAAGATTTTTTGAGCTTAAAGATATTTTATGCCACTTTACCTTTAATGGTAAAAGGCAGCTAGATGCGTAAAATTTTCTATTTGCTTCAATTGTATGTAAATTAGTATGATGTTCATGATTATAGGTGGCTATAAATTCAGCTGCCTTATTATCAATTTCACCGAAAACTTCATCAAGCATCATAGCCTGTGCAAAAGGAACTGTAATAACAGCTACAATTGCGATAATATATTTTAATAAATGAATTTTTTTCATAAAAAAACTTCAACAATTTAAATTGTTAAGTGCAAATAAAGTTAATTTTTGCACTTTTATTATTCATAAAATTAAGAACCCATATTAACAATTGAGCTACGAAAGCGTTTCAGTGCAATAAGGAAAAACACACTACCGATTCCTAATAACCACGCATACGAGGTCCAAACCACACTTAAACCAGCTCCTCGATATAAAATTGCCTGCCCTAATTCGACAAAATGAGTGGTTGGCGCAAATAACATAATATTTTGTACCACTTCCGGCATACTTTCTCGCGGCGTACTACCACCAGAAAGCATCTGTAACGGTAAAAGAATCAAAATAAATAGCATCGCAAATTGTGCTGTTGATTTAGCCACGGTTGCCATAAAGATCCCAAGTGACGTTGTCACGAATAAGTGCAGCGCTGCGCCTATTAAAAATAAAGTAATCGAGCCCTCAATTGGCACATTTAACCAACCATGAACGACAACTAACAGTGCTCCCCAAGTCGAAACAAGTACCACCAACCCCATAGACCAAACTTTTGAGATCATAATTTGAAATGGTGTCACAGGCATTGATAGCAAGTGATCGATAGTACCATGTTCGCGCTCTTTCATTAACGCAGCACCGGTTAAAATAATCGACAATGTGGTAACTATATTAATAATCTCCATGACAGAACCAAACCAAGAACGGGTTAAATTAGGATTAAAGGCCGCATGAACTTCAATATTGACCGGCAAACTGGTTGGTTTATCAATTTGATTAAAGTATTTAGTTATTTCACTGGTGACAATTTGCGTAATATAACCATTACCAACAAAAGCCTGTCCCATTCGGGTTGCATCAATATTAAGTTGAATCTCTGGACTTTGGTTATTTAACACATCACGTTGAAAATTAGGTGGTATATTTAATGCAAAAGTATAACTATCGGTATCCATTCCACGGTCAACTTCATCCATTGAATTTAATTTAACAGGTTTATTAAACATTGGTGGATAAAGCGCTGCGATAATTTGCCTAGATAACGGTGAATCATCTTCATCAACCACAGCAATTGAAGCATGATGAAGCGAGTCTGAAGTTGCGGTAGCTGCGGTATAAATATCCAGTGTAAAGCAATAGGCGATTAACAGTAACATGATTGGATCACGAATCAATCCCCATAACTCTTTAATACCTAAGCGATAAATATTAATAAAACTTTGCATAATATCTATCCTTCTTGTTTCTTGAGGAGGAATATACTTGCACCAAGTATAATCGGAATAGTAATCAGTAAGGTAAATATCGAGTTATGTAAATCAAAAAATCCTAATGCCTTATTGAAAACACCACGGGCAATAATAAGCATATGGGTTGTTGGATAAACTTCACCAATATATCGCCCACTCCCTTCTAATGATGCTACTGGATTGAGTAACCCCGAAAATTGTATTGCCGGTAACATGGTACCAACACAGGTTAAAAAGATAACCGCAATTTGGCTACGTGTTACTGTCGATGCAAGTAAACCAAAACCAGTAGCAATAATACAATAAGCTAATCCAGCTAAACATAAAGTTAGCAAACTGCCTTTTATCGGTACACCAAATATAGTAACGGCCATTAGCAACAGCAGTAAAAAGCTAAGCATCGAAATAACAATATAAGGAACCTGTTTACCTAGTAAAAACTCTGTTCGTGTAACTGGGGTTACATATAAGTTAATTATTGATCCCATCTCTTTTTCGCGCACTACGGATAATGCCGCAAGCATTGACGGAATCATTAAGAGTAAAATAGGAATGACGGCTGGCACCATCGCTTGCAAACTTTTAATATCTGGATTATAACGATAACGGGTCTCAATATTTGCCAATGAGCTAGATGCGGTGCCTGTGGTTGTTTTGATTTTGTCACTTAACCAAGCAAGGTGCATACCTTGTACATATCCTTTAATGGTATCGGCACGTAATGGCATAGCGCCATCAATCCAGATACCGATATTAACCGGATCACCGCGTTGAATATCACGACCAAAATTAGGTGGAATTTCAATAGCTAATGCTATCTCATTACTTCTCATTCTATGGTCCATATCATCATAATCAATGATTGGCGGTTTCTCAATAAAATAGCGTTTAGAACCAGAAAGATTAGTAACATAATTTTGGCTGGTAATCGTTTGATCACGATCTAATACCGCAAAATTTAGATCCTCGACATCCATAGTGATACCATAACCCATCACTAACATTAAGATCGCCGAACCTAGTAGTGCTAACAATGCTCGCAGCGGATCGCGTGATAACTCTAAGGTTTCACGCCATAAACATCCTATTAGACGTGTTAAACTAAATCCTTGTAGATGTTGAGTATCTGTCTGAACTGGTTCATTCGGTACAATTTTCGGCTCTTCACTGATTTTTTCATCGCTATGAGTATCATCTGCTCCTGCATCGACTAAATAACGGATAAAAGCATCTTCAAGGGTTTTCGCGTTTTTGGAATGGATGATATTGTCAGGCGTATCACTCGCTAATACCTTACCAGCATGCATTAATGAGATCCTATCACAACGCGCCGCTTCATTCATAAAGTGGGTAGTGATAAATACGGTGACTTTATCTTTTCGAGAAAGTTCAATAATTAAACGCCAAAAGTCATCACGAGCAATCGGATCAACCCCTGAGGTAGGTTCATCTAGGATAAGAATTTCAGGATTATGCACCACAGCAACAGATAAAGAAAGTCTTTGTTTCACCCCTAACGGTAGACTATCAGGCAAACTTTTCAATTCATTTTCCAGACCAAAACGCTTAACTAACTCCTGAACTCTTGCTGGTATTTTGCTTTCTTCAATACCAAATAGCCGGGCATGTAATACAAGATTCTGTTCAACAGTTAATTCACTATAAAGTGAAAACGCCTGCGACATATAACCTAAATGCCGTCTAACATTAATATCACTGGCATCAACCGGTTTACCAAACAACCAAGCTTCACCTGATGAAATCGGTAATAAACCGGTTAACATCTTCATGGTTGTTGATTTACCACAACCATTCGATCCTAAAAAGCCAAAAATCTCACCCTGCTTTATAGAAAAATTAACGTGATCAACCGCAATAAAATCACCAAATTGCTTGGTTAAGCCTTTGGCTTCAATCGCTACCTGTAAATCTTTGTTCAGATCTAATGGTGGGATTTCAACCGCTTGATAACCTTCTCTAGCATCTTCTGGCATTAACTGAATAAAGGCATCATCTAAATTATCTTTGCCAGTTTTAGCCAATAAGGCTTGGGGCGTGCCGGTTTCAAGAATCTTACCGCCATACATCGCGACTAACCAATCAAAGTTTTGCGCTTCATCCATATAAGCAGTAGCAACAATAACACTCATTTGCGGTCGTTGCTCACGAATTTTATTGATTAATTGCCAAAATTGCGCGCGAGAAAGCGGATCAACACCGGTGGTCGGTTCATCAAGAATAAGTAAATCAGGGTCATGAATCAAGGCAGAGCATAAACTTACTTTTTGCTTCATCCCTCCGGACAAACGTCCAGCAGGCCTGGATAAAAAAGGATATAAGCCCGTGCTTTTAGTTAACTCATCAATGCGACGTCGTCTTTCGGCGGCATCATTACCAAACAGACGAGCAAAGAATTGTAAATTTTCTTCAACGGAAAGTGTAGGATAAAGGTTTTTACCTAAACCTTGTGGCATATATGCAATACGCGTACACACGTTTTTTCGATGTGATTTATCTTTCATATCACCATCTAAAACGTTGACTATTCCTTCTTGAATGACATGCGCACCCGCTATTAATGACAACAGACTAGATTTACCTACTCCATCAGGACCAATCAATCCCACCATACATCTTGGTGGGATTGCAATACTGACATCATTAAGTGCACAGGTCTTTTTATAATGTAATATGACATTACTCACATTTACAACCGCATCATCAATGGCCTTACCATCCGCAAGTAACGTCAAATCCTTTTTACCTGATTCTGACATATGCTATCTCCAATTATTTTGTTTGGCATTTTGCAACATCAGATAAACCTGAAGGCCACTCCGTATTAGGATCAAGTCTTACCCAAGCCACACCAGGAAGACCTGTTTTAACATGAGTAATATAACATCTTAACAATTCTGGGCTTAATTGAGCTTTAACTCTAAACATCAATTTTTGACGCTCATCTTTGGTTTCAACAGTTTTAGGTGTAAATTGCGCAACACTTGAAACAAATGAAATTTTTGCTGAAATCGCTTTATTCGGAAGTGCATCAAGCACTAATCTTACTTCGTCGCCAATACCTACTTTACCGGCAATGGTTTCTGGTAAAAAGAAAGTCAAATAGACATCAGAGAGATTAACCAGATTTAGTACCTTACCACCTGACGGTAAAACCTCACCGAGTTGCGCAATACGATATTGAATCCGACCATCGACTGGCGCAGTTAAGGTACTGTCATCAATATCTGCTTGAATTTGATTGATATTAGCTTGAGCAACATTGATTGCTGATTTTGCACTTTCTACCCCAGCTTGGGCAGCTTCAATAGCCGCATCTGCCGCAGTCACTTGTGATTTAGCTGAATCTAGTGCAGCTTTGGCACTATTTACTTTAGCGGTATCATCATCAAATTGTTGTACAGAAATCGCCCCTTTTTGATAAAGAGTTGCAGTACGTTGTAAATGTTTTTTGGCGATATCTAAATCACTCTCTTTTTGAGTGACGCCAGCTAATGCCGCAACCTTATCACTCATCTTTAAAGCAACTTGGGCTTTTGAGGTCGCTTCATTACTCATTGCTTGTCGATATTGTGCTTGAGCTTCATTTAGCTGAGCTTGCAAAGTATCCGTTTGCATAATGACTAAAGGCTGACCTGCAGTAACAAAATCACCTTCATCAACATTAATTTTTTCAATTCTACCGGCTAATTTTGTCGAGATGTTGATTTCAGTCGCTTCAATGCGTCCATTACCACTGGTAAAATCGGAACCATAACCATCAGGTTTAAATTGCTGCCACAAGATAAAACCGAGAGCAAAAACCACAACGACAATAATAATCCATTTTTTGTTTATTTGTTTCATGAATAATACCTATTCTAAAGTGCCCAATTTGTCATAACCATTAACAAAAAATTTAACTGTTATAAGCTATTTATTTTCAATTAATTCATAATAGCAGATGTTTTTTACAAATAAAATCGACTCTGAAAGCAAGCGCAGTAAATGCTAAAAAAAAAATTTATAACTTTGAGCGTAATTGAAACTAGTATAAATTCTTAGTTATTTAGAAAGGGAAATTAATATAACTGCTGACGATGTACATCCTACATTAATAGAGGAGAATCATTAGTTAAAAGTAGAAAAGTAGCAAACGATAGTTATTCATGCAAAACTCCAAATAACAGTAAGCTTTATTTGGAGTTTGATGATTAATGTTAAAAAAAATTATAAATCAGGTCTAAAACGTCTTAATTCTTTTATCGGAATATCACCTTGGATAGTACACTTAATCGTCATTTCATAACTATCTTTATCCACTCCAATGAAGAATAAACTTTCAGCAGTACCTTTTACTGGCTTAGTGTGGGTTATGACATAGCGATTCTGAGACCAATAACCATTTTTATAAAAAAACGCATTGGCAATATTAATATCTGTATTTTTAGTTTTTTCCCATTCAATCCAAGAAAACGCATTTTTAATCTCTTCTAATGATGCATCGGTGGTAAATCCCCAATAATGGAACTGTTCTTCCTCATTCGTAAAATCACTATTTTCTTCATAGCTTTCTAATTTCACACCATTAAAAATGATCGGTGGATCAAATTTTATGCTCTTTTTGCCTGATTTTCCTTCCGGTTTAACAGCAAATTTACTATAACCAGTAGGTAAAGCTTGAATCGGAAAATATTGGTGATAGTTTTCTTTATTTAAATCAGAAAAAAAAGTTCTATCACATTGAGTAAAACTTTTTAATAAATCTGTAACGTCATCATCAAACGATGAATTTTGTGCGCTTACCAAAAAAGGCGCAAATAATCCAATAAAACAAAATGATTTAATTTTCACTTCCCATTTCCTTATTAACGATGAATGAAAAATTTTTTTACTTTATGTCGAGGTAAAATAAGATATTATATAAGTAATTACAAGTAATATTTTCGTTGGCTTGTTAAAGTATTAACGAAATTATAACACTAAAAACTATGAACTAGTAATATAGCTAGGTGTTTTTCTTTAATAAAGGTGATTTTATGGCACTTCCTTCTTTTTTGACCATCTATAACGAATTAATCTCTACCCCAACCATTAGTAATGTAACCAACGAAAAATTAGACTACTGCAATAAGCCATTAATTGACAAACTAGCAACTTGGTTTACCGATTTAGGCTTTAGCGTTGATCTTCAAGCTGTGCCTAATACTCGCCATAAATTCAACATGTTGGCAACCTATTCAAACAGTGAAAATCAAAGCCAAGGAGGCCTATTACTAAGTGGTCATACTGACACGGTTCCTTTCGATGAGGGACAATGGACCAAAGATCCCTTTAAGTTAACCGAAGAAAACAATAAGCTTTATGGATTAGGTACGGCAGATATGAAAGGATTTTTTGCTTTTATATTAGATGCATTACGTGATATCGATCTAAAAAAACTCAATAAACCAATTTATGTCTTGGCCACCGCTGACGAAGAAACGTCCATGGCAGGAGCTTCATTTTTTGCTGAGCAAACAAAATTAAAGCCTGACTGTACTATTATTGGTGAACCTACCTCATTAATTCCGATACGTGCCCACAAAGGATTTATATCTAATTCAATTAGAGTCATTGGTAAGTCTGGCCATTCAAGTGATCCGGACAAAGGTATTAATGCCATCGAAATCATGCATTTGGTGATTGAACAATTACTTCTTTTAAAGCAGAAATTCAAAGAGCAATATCATAATGATGGCTTTAGTGTCCCCTACCCAACGATGAATCTAGGTGTTATTCATGGTGGTGATGCCGCCAATCGTATTTGTGGTTGTTGTGAACTGATTATTGATATCCGAGTATTACCTGATAATGATGTTGACGCAATCTACAACGCACTTTGTCAAGCATTACAACCTGTTATGGATCAATACCCAAATCGAGTTTCCATCGAATATGAGGTCGCGCCGATTCCTGGTTATGAATGCAAGAAAGATCATCCTGCTTTAACGCATATCGAAAAACTGGTTGGCCAAACTGCGCAAACCGTTAACTACAGTACCGAAGCACCGTATCTCAATCAAATTGCCCCAACCATTGTTTTAGGGCCAGGCTCAATTGAACAAGCTCATCAACCGGATGAATTTATTTCTATGGATTTTTTAAAACCAACTAAATTGACCATTGAAAATTTGATTAAAGATTTTTGCTTATAAATAGATACATTCGCCGACACAGTCGGCGAAAAAGCTTATCGTCGTATAGGTAATAATTAAATATCTCGATATTTAGACGATATTGACTTGGTAATATTTTTTTCAGACCTATTGTTTAATTAATCTAACTCATCATCTTTATGTATATTTCCCCATTGACAAAGCATATCTAAAATAGGTACCAATGTTTTGCCTCGTTCTAACAATCCATATTCAACTTTAGGTGGAATTTGAGGATATTCTTTTCTAAAAATTAATTAATTTATCTCCATCTCTTTTAGAGTATTACTCAATGTTTTAAAATAGATTTCCTTTATGTTTCGTTTTAGTTCATTAAAACGCATAGATGGTCGATTTTCACTTAACCAATAAAGAATAACGATCTTGTATTTTCCTCGGATCATCGAGAGCGTGTAATTAAAGCTGCTATTCTCGAAATTGCCTTCTGCACAATGATGATTTTCCATATTTACACTCTCCCTAAAGATAGTACATAACGATAATTACCTTACTTTAAAAATAGTTGTATCAATACTACTATGAATACAATATTTATCTCAATAAATAGGAATAGTTAAAAATGAAACATACTTTAGTGACTGTTGCTCACCCTGATTTATCATCATCAAGTATTAATCGCTGATGGCTTGATAGATTAAAACAATACAAAGAACAAATAACCATACATGATCTCTATTCATGTTATCTATCCTACCAAATAGACACTAAGTTCGAACAAAAGTTAGTTGAAAATCATGAAAATTTAGTGATTCAGTTCCCAATATATTGGTTTAATTGTCCGCCATTGTTAAAACAATGGTTTGATGATGTTTTTACATATGGATAGGCTTTCGGTGCCCTAGGTGATAAATTGAAAAATAAAAAAGTCACTTTAGCGGTTTCAGCCGGTATAAAGAAAGCTGATTATTGCCAAACAGGAAAATATCAATCTACGCTTGAAGAAATACTAAAACCTTTCGAATTAATAATGAATTACGTTCATGCCGATTATCAACAGATATTTGCAATTTATGGCGCTAACAATGAGCCTGACTATCCAGATAAAATTACCTTGAATGAGATAAATAAAAGCGCGGAGGATTATGTTAATTGGATGAACAGATTAGGAATGTTAATCTAAAAGGCATAACAGCTACCAACGGCTTAAATAAAATGGTTTTATTAAAATCGTTGAATAACAAATTAGTCTTAACGGATTAAGTTCAGATAACTAAAAATAAAATGGCATAGGCTGCTCAATATTTTTTACCAAACGATTATGTTGGACTGATAAAAATAGACGAGAATAATCATACATTAATTTCAACTTTGAGAAGTTTAATTAGCAATGGCCGACGATGTCGGCGTTATTGATTAAACTTGAAAATTGGCAAAATCAGTGGCAATTTCAGTATTAGCAAAGATGCTCCTAGCTTCAGTAACCAGTTTTTGATTATCTTGTAAACTATACCTAGGGCTAATATGCGTTATGATTAACCGTTTAGCATTAGCTTGTTTAGCTATGCTAGCGGCGTGCACTGTCGTTGAATGTCCTCGCTCAATAGCTTTTGCCTCAAGAGCTTGCTCTTGAGTGGCCTCATGCACTAACAAATCGACGTTTTTAGCTAAATCAATGGACGCTTGACAAGGAATGGTATCACCCAAAATAGCTAATTTTTTGCCTTGTTTAATAACACCTTGATAATCCTTACAACTAATTGTTCTAGCATCTTCTAAAGTAACGGTTAAACCTTCTTTTAAATAAGCATAATGTGAATCTATTTGGATGTTATCTTTTTTTAATTTATTAATATCCAATTTTGCCGGAAGATCCTTTTCAACAATACGATAACCAAAACTAGGCACTCGATGTTGTAATAATTTGGCTTCGACGCGAAATTTATTATCTTCAAACACTAAGCTATCTTGTTCAAGTTCAATAATATTTAAAGGGTAAGTAAGCCATGAAGAACTAATTTCAATCACTGTTTGAATAAATTGTTTAATACCTTTAGGTCCAACTAACGTTAATGCCGATTGCTTTTGCATTAATGAACGAGAGGTCAATACACCGGGTAGACCAAATAGATGATCACCATGCAAATGCGTCAAAAAAATCATTTCCAATTTAGATAAACTAAACTTAGCCTTTTGCATTTGCAACTGCGTTGCTTCACCACTATCAAACAGCCATAATCTCCCTCGTTCTTGTCGAAGATCAAGCATAATACTACTTACATTACGTTCAGCGGTTGGAGAACCGGCACTTGTTCCTAAAAAAGTTAAATTCATACCAAAATCAAATTGTGATTGAAAATCTTATTATATACTGAGAATAACTATTGATAATTTTATTTTGTTATAAAGAACAGAAAAATTTTTATAGTAGTAGCTTTGTTCATTAATTCCTTTATAACTGTACGATAAAGCCCAAATGTTGATATTGCTAAAATTAGTAGAATAATTTAAATGATGATTTTATCTTCTACGCGGTTTAATTAAAATTAGACCGATAAAGATCAAGTTGTTTTGTTCGTTGAAAATTTAGTTCAGCAAGGCAAGAGAATTTAAACATATTAAGCGTATTTTCAATTGCCCCACCACCTAACGAATACGCAAAGTCACACTGTAAATCACGATATTTAATAAATTCTTGATTAGTTCTTTTCAGTTTGGTTTTAGCAATTATGATGTACTGTTTGTTTTCATACCAATTTGTAAGTGCGTCGGAAAATTTCTGTTGCGATTTATCTAATTCAGCTTGACTGGTATAAAAAATTTTTTCTAAACATTTAGTCAATTCTCCTTCAGAAGAAGTAGACCCACTACAGTAACTGCGTAATTCAAGCTGATTCAAATCAGCCAACTTCGAATTAGCATAAATCTGTAGTGGCATAGAAATAATAAATATAGTCATTAATTTTATTATTTTCATAACACATCGAAACTCAATTTATAGTGCAGAATTTAGTTAACTTCTTGATTTTTAATATAGATTAGACGTTTTTACGTTCAATGGTCTGTTCGCCCCAGAAGAGCTTATCAGCTTTAGTTTTAGCGAAAGCGCGTTGTAATACTTCATCGCTGCCTTCTTCCCAAATTTGTTCTGCTAATTTTTCATCATCATTAGCTAATTCAAAAATAGCCTCGGCAATTTCAATAGAAGTTTCACGAATGTTTGCCCAAGAACGAATATCATGGATTTCTTTTTTGGTACTATTCATTTTTATTCTCCTTATTTGCTAAGATTACAGGTAAAATAAACCCAATTGAAACAAAACACAATAGGCGGTATTCTTTATGCTGACAATTATCTCTCCATCCAAAACGCTTGATTATCAAAGTCCCCTCACCACCAAAACCCATAGCTTACCCGAATTTTTGCAATCGACAAAACAACTTGTGGCTGTTTGCCAAAAACTTAGCAGTGATGACTTAGCTAAATTAATGTCAATCAGCCCCAAACTGGCTACCGCTAATTATGAACGTTTTCAAAACTGGCAGGCTGATTTTAATTTTGATAATGCAAGACAAGCTATTTTGGCTTTTAAAGGTGATGTCTATGAGGGGTTGCATGTTGAAGATTTTAATGATAGTGATCTAAAATTTGCCCAATCCCATTTACGCATTTTATCAGGATTATATGGTTTATTACGACCACTTGATTTAATTCAGCCCTATCGTTTGGAGATGGGGATCCGTCTTAAAAATGGTAACTATACTAATCTATATCAATTTTGGGGAGATAAATTAACCGATAAACTCAATGATGAATTAGCCAAATCATCGCAGCCAACATTAATTAATTTAGCTTCTAACGAATATTTCAAAGCAATCAAACCCAAACAGCTAAAAGCCAAAATTATCCAACCTATCTTTTTAGATAAAAGTAAAGAGGATTATAAAGTGATTAGTTTTTACGCCAAAAAAGCACGTGGCTTGATGAGCCGATTTATTATAAAAAATAGCATTAATCATAGTGACGATATTAAAAGTTTTAATTTGGCTGGTTACCAATTTGATTCACAACGCTCAACTGAATTAGAATGGTACTTTACCAGAAATCACGCATAAAAGAGTCATGGAATTTCTAATCACATTATGGCAACAGTTTTTAACAACTTTGCCTCTGTTCGTTTTGATTTTATTAGGTTATATAGCGGTAAAAGCAGGTCGTTGGCAAAAAACGGTAACAGATAGTGTTACCAAATTTACCTTCTATATTGCTTTTCCGATTATGTTATTTCAGATTATGAGCCACTTTTCCGAACATTCGGAAATTGACGCCAATCTTTTATTGGTCTTTTTTGGTGGCTCATTTATGGTTTTTGCCTTAGGTTGCTTTATCGCCGTTAAATTTTTCAAACTAAATGGCTCACAAAGTACCATGTTTGCGATGGGGGGAATTTATACCAATACGGTATTTGTCGGTATTCCAATTATCAAAATGTTGTTAGGTGAAAAAGCCATTCCAATTGTGGCCATTATTGTAATCTTTAATGCTCTCATTTTATGGACATTAGCAACCGTATCGATTGAATTTGTACAGATGGGCAAACTATCAGCTAAAGGCTTTATAAAAGCGTTTAAAAATGTATCAAAAAATCCAATTATTATTGGTATCTTTGCAGGAATTGTCGTCAATTATGTGCGAATTCCACTACCATTCTTTATCAATCAAGCGACAAAGATGGTAAGCGATATGACCGCGCCACTCTCACTAATTGTATTAGGAATGGGACTTGCTGAATATAAGATCCGCGATGACTTACCGATCACCATAACAATCTGTATTTTAAAACTGTTCATCTTACCTATTGTTACCTATATCCTAGCAATACTGGTGGGATTGCCACTATTAGAACTGCAGGTTATCGTATTATTAAGTTCAGTATCAATTGCGATAAATTGTTATATGATGGCAAGACAGTTTGCGGTATTGCAAGGGCCTATTGCTTCGAGTTTATTGATATCGACGGCATTATCATCTGTGACAACGCCGTTAATTCTATCAATAATGTTACAGTTACCTTTTGCTTAGAGAAGATTATTTCGATCCTTTGAATTTATGATGAAGAATCAAGGCAAAAACAATAACTGCACTACCTACAGAAAACCGGCCCCAATCAATCGATTGGTGCCATATAATGACGTTGACTAAAATTCCGGTTGGAATAACCAAATTATTCATAATCGCCAGAGTACCAGAATCGACTTTAGTCGCACCTAAATTCCACAAGAAATAACATAAGCCTGAAGCTATAACACCTAACCAAATAATAATCCCCCACTGTAATTGCGTGGTGGGGAGTTTGTCAGTATTACCAAATAATAACCAACCAATAGTGGCTACAACAATCGCCCCTAAATAGACCCAGGCAAAAGCTTGATGTTGTGGTAATGGATAGAGTTCCATAATACGTTTATAGCCGACTTGCCCTAAAGCAAAGACAATATTGGCGCCCTGAATGAGTAAAAAGCCGATGATGAAATCTCGACTAATGTGATCATAACGGATAATTGCCGCACCAATGACTGCTATAATCGCCGTTAATAGATAATTAAGTCTTAGTCGATGTCCCTGCAGTAAATCATAGATAATGGTGACATAAATTGGCGTTGAAATGGTAAATAATAAAACCTCTGGCACCGAAATATATTGGAAAGAGTTGTAATAAAAGAAGTACATAATTCCTAATTGGCACGCACCTACCCCCATCAATAGCAGCATTTGCTTAATAGAGACATTTTTGAAACGTAAAAAAGGAATAAAGGTAATAAAAGCCAGCAAAACGCGCATGACTACCGCAAACCAAGTATCCACTTGGCCACTTAAATAAACCGCAATAAAACTAAATGAAAACGACCAAACAATAGTGACAAAAATAAGGTAATACATAATAGGATAATTGAATAATGATAAACAGGCACGCATCCTAGCAATTCATATCGCAGTTGTAAACCTTTTGAAATATAAATTGATTACAATACTTATACTTATTAATTTCTATATCGAATTATTAATTGATTGTCTTTTCAATGTAGATATATTTATTTTCATCCGTTATAGGAATATCGTCAGCATTCCACATATATTTTCTAACAATTTTAAACAAAAAATTATCATCTTTGCTGTAAATTGAAATAAAATATTTTGGATTAATATAAATTTCATCAAAATTTTCAGCACTATAGTTATTCAATATTGATAACTGTTCATTATCTGTAACGTTAGAATCCTGTAATAATTTTTTAGCTTTGTCAAACGAATAGATACCAGCTCTTCCATAATCAAGGTAGAAATGGTTAACCAACTTAGTTTTATCCAAGATTAAAACATAGTAACCTGCTGTACCACGTTCAGACTCACCCTCAATAAGAAACACGTTAAATAAATTATTTGCAGAACTTTTGTATAGATATGCATTGAATGAAGTACTGTCTAGGAAATCAGGAATTGCTATTGAAAAATCAAAGTTTTTCTTTGACTTTAAAAAAATTACATGACAATTATATTCCTCTTTATCTGGCTGCCAATCGCAACTAATTTGATTATCATCAAATGTCCAAGAGTCACCACTAATTTCTTTGAGGGGAATTTCATGATCATAATATTGCCAAAATGTTAAATTCTTATAATTTGTGGCTTCACATAAACCAATATTGCCAATCATAAAAAACATGATAGCGAAGAAATAAGATTTCATGCCATATCCTTATGTAATTTTGGGAGCGTTCTTTAACAAATTTAATTAGCTAACTGAATTAATAAATCGTAGTATAAATAAATCCTATCTTAAGACATAGCGGCTAACAGATTACTGATACAGTTTAACAAATCAAAGATCCTCAAAAAAGTCATTTTATGGCATAATGTACGCCAATTCACATTTCAACAGTTTTGCTAAAAATGAACGATATCTTTAAGGCAAAATGTATTAAAAACGAGAGAAAAGCTTAGTGTTAAGTACAAATAACATCACAATGCAATTCGGCAGTAAGCCACTATTTGAAAATATTTCTGTCAAATTTGGTAATGGTAATCGTTATGGATTAATTGGTGCCAATGGTAGTGGCAAGTCCACTTTTATGAAGATTCTTGGCGGTGATTTAGTACCAACATCAGGAAATGTTGCGTTAGATCCACATGAGAGATTAGGTAAATTACGCCAAGATCAATTTGCTTTTGAAGACTATAGCGTACTTGATACCGTAATTATGGGGCATACCGAGCTATGGCAAATAAAACAAGAGCGTGATCGCATTTACGCATTAGCTGAAATGAGCGAGGAAGATGGTTTTAAAGTCGCCGATTTAGAAACCCAGTACGCCGAAATGGATGGTTACAGTGCTGAAGCGCGTGCGGGTGAATTACTGCTGGGAGTCGGTATTCCAATTGAGCAACATTATGGATTAATGAGCGAAATCGCGCCCGGTTGGAAATTGCGAGTACTTTTAGCCCAAGCCCTATTTTCTAATCCGGATATCTTATTATTAGATGAACCGACCAATAACTTGGATATCGATACCATTCGTTGGTTGGAAGATACCTTAAACCAACGCGAAAGCACAATGATTATTATATCGCACGATCGCCATTTCCTTAATATGGTCTGTACCCATATGGCGGATATGGATTATGGCGAGCTTCGTATCTATCCGGGTAATTATGATGATTATATGACTGCGTCCACACAAGCTAGAGAGCGACTATTAGCCGATAATGCGAAAAAGAAAGCGCAAATTAGTGAACTGCAATCTTTTGTCAGTCGCTTTAGTGCGAATGCATCAAAATCAAAACAGGCGACCTCTCGGGCAAGACAAATTGAAAAAATTAAACTTGAAGAAGTTAAAGCATCAAGTCGACAAAATCCATTTATTCGTTTTGAGCAGGACAAAAAATTATTCCGCAATGCTTTAGTTGTCGAAAAACTAACTAAAGGATTTGATAATGGACCACTATTTAAAAATCTAAATTTAATGGTCGAAGTAGGCGAAAAAGTGGCTATTTTAGGGACGAATGGTATCGGTAAAACAACATTACTAAAAACCTTAATGGGCGAGCTAACGCCAGAGCAAGGTGACATAAAATGGTCTGAAAATGCCAATATTGGTTATTATGCGCAGGATCATGAATATGAATTTGAAGAAGATCTAACTGTGTTTGATTGGATGAGTCAATGGAAACAGCCAACCGATGATGAACAAGCCGTACGCAGTATTTTAGGTCGCTTATTATTTTCACAAGATGACATCAAAAAACAAGTTAAAGTCCTATCAGGTGGTGAAAAAGGCCGTATGTTATTTGGTAAATTAATGATGCAACGTCCAAATATTATTGTGATGGATGAACCGACCAACCATCTCGATATGGAATCGATTGAATCACTGAATATGGCATTAGAGCTTTATCAAGGAACGCTATTTTTTGTATCACACGACCGCGAATTTGTTAGCTCACTTGCTAGCCGAATTGTTGAAATCACCCCAGAAAAAGTGATTGATTATACGGGCAATTATGAGGATTACTTGCGTAGTCAAGGAATTGAGTAAAGCAAAGGTATCTTTCAATAAAAATAGCCACATTTGTGGCTATTTTTAATTTAACGTTTAGAAATTAGAAATCTAATTCATCCCACCAAATATCAATTAATTCGCTAGTTTTGACATTTTTTAAGCCGCGGCTTTCAAGCCATTTAGTGACAACGTCACGGTTTTCTTCGCTGCAATTACCTAGTTTTTGAGTGCAGACGATCCCTTTCCAGCTTAAATATCCACTTCCTTCATAAGCCAAGCCGTTTGCTTGTATTGCTTCAATAATAAATTGATCGACAACATTATCAATGACTTCTTCACTAGTACCCTCGTCAAATGACCAACTCACAGTGAAACCTAACTCTTTAAACTCTTCAATATGTAATTTTTTTCTTAAACGACGACTGCGATTTACCTTAGCCATAATAATATCCTTCTACTTTAGATGATTTAGTTAGTTTTAGAATATGTATGATGGCTAGATTGCTTCATACTATTCTGATTATTTTTGGGAGTCCGCGTTTTATCAACACGTCTTCTTTTTGCTGGAGCACCTTTTGCTGTCGCTTTTTTTACAGGCTCCGCTTTAATTCGAGGATCGACTTCAAATCCTTGAGTAAAAATTTCTGGAATCGGTTTTTTAATCAATTTTTCAATTGATTTTAATTGAGCAAGCTCATCAATACAAACTAATGATATCGCTTGCCCCTGATTTTGAGCTCGCCCTGTTCTACCAATGCGATGCACATAATCTTCTGCCACCTGTGGTAGCTCATAATTGACAACATAAGGCAATAGTTCAATATCTAAACCTCTGGCCGCAATATCAGTTGCCACCAATGCTCTAATTTGACCATTTTTAAAGTCCGCCAAAGCTTTAGTTCTAGCGCCTTGACTTTTATTACCATGAATCGCTGAAGCTTTAATACCATCTTTGGTTAGCTGTTCAGCGAGATGGTTAGCTCCATATTTGGTTCGGGTAAAAATTAATACCTGTTGCCATTGGTTTTTACCAATCAAATAAGAGAGCAATTCACGTTTACGACGCTTATCTACCCGATGCACATACTGGGTAATTTGTTCTGAAGCACTATTCGTTTTTGCCACAGCAACAGATTCAGGTGATTTTAAAATGGTTTGCGCTAAAGCTTTTATATCATCTGAAAAAGTCGCCGAAAACATTAAATTCTGTCGTTTTTTAGGTAATTTGGCTATCACGCGCCGAATATCATGAATAAATCCCATATCTAACATGCGATCGGCTTCATCCAGTACTAACACTTTTACCGAAGAGAGATCTACCGCATTTTGATGTACCAGATCCAATAATCGTCCTGGTGTAGCAATTAAAATATCCACTCCACCACGAAGTTTCATCATTTGCGGATTGATACTGACACCACCAAATACCACTAGGGAACGAATAGCTAAATAACGGCTATAATCGCGAATATTTTCACCAATTTGTGCTGCTAATTCGCGAGTAGGGGCTAAAATTAATGCATATAAGCGACGCTTACCTTTTCTCGGCTCTGCTTTAGTGACTGTTTTAAGTTGCATTTCATGCAATTTCTGTAAAATAGGCAAACCAAATCCGGCCGTCTTGCCTGTACCGGTTTGCGCGCTGGCCATTAAATCTTTGCCTGATAAAATAACTGGGATAGCTTGTTGTTGAATGGGTGTGGGTTCAGTGTAGTTTTGCTCATGGATGGCTTGTAAAATCTTGGCATCTAAACCAAGAGAGTCAAATGACATGCAATGATTCCTAAATAATCGAAAAAGTGAATAATCTTAAACATTATAAAGCAATTTGATAATAATTGTCTGATTATTTTATCTTTTCATGGTAACTTGTTTATACTATGCTAATATTTAAAAGAATAAACCTAGAAAGTATAGTGTTATTCAGAAGTTAAACTTAATAATAGTGTTCGCTTGTAAGACAAACAAATGATATTGATTATCATTATCAATCATTGTATCATTTGCAACCTTTATATTAATTATTTCATGGAATAGGTATGTCTTTTAATTTCCCTCATTTAAAAAAAATACTCATCATTCTAATTTTAAGCACCTTTAGTCTTAACTGTTTTGCTAAAGATGATATTACTTTCGCCAATTTTCGTGATATTCGTGATTTGAATCCGCATTTATACTCTGGTGAAATGTGGGCGCAAAATATGTTGTATGAATCATTAGTTCACTATAACGAAGACGGTACTTTTTCGCCTTGGCTCGCGGAAAGCTGGACTATCAGTAACGACGGCAAAACTTACACGTTTAAACTTAGAAAAGATGTTACATTTAGTGACGGCGTAAAATTTGATGCGCACAGTGCAAAACTGAATTGGGATGCCGTGTTATCAAATAAAGTCCGTCACACTTGGTTAGAAATGGTGCGCTTAATTACGGAAGTGAAAGCGGTAGATGATTATACGCTACAAGTTAACCTTTCTGAACCTTACTACCCTTTCATGATTGAGATTGCCGTAACTCGCCCAATGCGTTTTATTTCACCTAACTCTATGATCGACGGCGAAACTAAAAATGGTGTTAAATCTTACATTGGTACCGGTCCGTATGTTTTAGGTGATCATAAAAAAGATCAATATGCGGTTTTTAACGCAAATCCAACTTATTGGGGAACTAAACCAATACTAAAAAAAGTGACTATGAAAGTTATAGCGGATAATCAAAGCCGACTAATGGCATTGGAAAAAGGTGAAATCGATCTGATTTATGGTAAAAATATGGTTGATGCTGATTCGTTTGAACGTTTTTCTACCATGGATAAGTTTCAAACCTTAATGTCTAAACCGGTTTCAAGCCGAATTGTTCTAATGAATACGACCCGAAGCCAACTTAGTGATGTTAATGTGCGCCAAGCAATTGAACATATCATCAGTAAAAAAGATATCTCAGAGGGTATTTTCAATAACAGTGAAGCTCCTGCTGATACATTAATGGCAACCAATATTCCTTATGCTAATCTTGGTTTAAAACCTTATGTATATGACACTAAATTGGCAGAAACCCTACTTGATAAAGCGGGCTGGGTGAAAGTTAAAGGTCAAGATTATCGTCAAAAAGACGGTAAGCCTTTTGAAATTACCTTATATTACGACAGTAATACCGCCTCCCAAAAAACGATTGCCCAATATATGCAAGATGAATTTGAGCAAGTCGGATTAAAGCTTAATATTCATGGTGAAGAAGAACAAGGTTATCGTGATCGCCAAAAAGCCGGTGATTTTGATATGGTGTTTGATATCTCATGGGGTACGCCATATGATCCACAATCATTTTTATCAGGGATGAAATTACCTGTATATGGTGATTACATGGCGCAACAAGGCTTAAAAGAAAAACCACAAATTGATGCAAGTATCAGTAAAGCATTAATTTCAACTGATGAAAAAGAGCGACAAGATCTATTTCGTTACGTGCTAGAAACCTTGCATAATGAAGCAGTCTATATTCCGCTAACTTATGAGCGTAATCGTGCGATTGCTGTTAAATCTTTAAAAGGAATTGAGTTTGCTCCGTCTCAGTTTGATATTCCATTTGAGAAAATGCATTTTTAAAAGACTAATATTATTGACCAATAATGTTAAATTATATTATTAAACGTTTAACGATGATGATACCGATATTATTCGGTATCTCTTTTATCGCTTTTTTGCTTATCAATCTAGCACCTTCTGATCCTGCTGAAGTTGCATTACGTTTAAACGAAATCATGCCAACCCCTGATGCTATTGAAAGTATGCGCCAAGAGCTAGGATTAAATAAGCCTTTTTTTGAACGATATTTTATTTGGCTCTATGATGTTTTACATCTTGATTTTGGTCGTTCTTTTATTCATCGAGACAGACTCGTTTGGGATGAGATAATTCGCAGCTTAATTCCTACATTAGTTTTAGCAATGTCGTCATTTGCATTTACCCTCATCATCAGTTTAATTTTAGGCGTATTATGTGCAATTTTTGCTAATTCAGCTTTCGATCATATCGTTCGTATTATTATTTTTCTTGGCACGGCAATGCCGAGTTATTGGTTAGGTTTACTATTTATTTGGCTGTTTGCCAATTATTTAGATTTACTGCCTACCAATGGTTATGGCTCATGGCAAAATCTGATTCTACCAACTTTAACTTTATCGTTTGTTTATATCTCAACTTATATCCGTTTTATTCGCAATAATATGCTTGAAAATATGCATAATTATTCGGTCTTTTATGCTCGCTGTCGAGGTTTAAAAGAAAAAACAATTATAGTTAAACATGTTTTAGTTAATTCACTGCATACGACTATCACCGCCTTAGGCATGACCATTCCGCAACTAATCGCTGGCTCTTTTGTTGTTGAATATATATTTTCTTGGCCGGGATTGGGTCGTTTATGTATCGCAGCTATTATGAATCGCGATTATCCCGTCATTCAAGCTTATATATTGATTATGGCTATTTTATTCGTAGTGTGTAATTTTATTGTTGATGTTATTCATCAATGGCTAGATCCCCGATTACGTGATAATGGTGGTGCTATATGAATCTAAATAAGAAACTTATTAACAATAAAACGGCGTTAATTTGCCTGATCATCATCATCACAATGATTATTTTAGGGATATTAGCACCTTATATTGCACCGTTTGATCCCAATAAAGTTCGCATCGTTCGTAAATATGCTGCGATATCGAGCGAACATTGGCTTGGTTGTGATCATCTTGGCCGTGATATTTTTTCACGACTCCTGTACGGTATTCGCTCAACCCTATTCTTATCACTGTTAACTATGATCATTACAATAATCGTTGGTAGTGTCATCGGCCTTATTTCTGGTTATCGGCGAGGTAAACTTGACGAATGTATAATGCGCCTTTGCGACATCATGCTCTCATTCCCTAGCCAAGTGATGATTTTAGCTATTGTTGGTGTGTTAGGCGTGGGTATCGAAAACGTTATTATTGCTAATATTGTAGTTAAATGGGCTTGGTACAGTCGGATGATTCGAAGTTCAGTAATCAAGTATAGCCGCAAAAATTATATTCTTTTTTCACGAGCCATTGGCGCACCACATTCTTTTATCATTTGTCGTCATTTATTGCCTAATATAATGGCAGAACTGGTTATATTAGCGACGTTAGATACGGGTTGGGTAATCTTAAATATCTCGGCTTTATCTTTTATTGGATTAGGCGTCCAAGCTCCTACCGCTGAATGGGGATTAATGTTAAGTGAAGCAAAAAATGTAATGACGCAGCATCCGATGCAAATGGTCTTCCCGGGTATAGCCATTTTAATCGTTGTGGCAGCATTTAATATGTTGGGTGATTGTTTACGAGATATTTTAGATCCAAAAGAAAAAACTGCATGAGTAGCCCATTGTTAGCCGTAAAACAATTGACCATTACCCTTGATAATGGTAACAAGCTACTCGATGATATTTCGTTTACAGTCAATCATCATCAATGTTTAGGTATTGTTGGGGAAAGTGGCAGTGGCAAAAGTTTAACATGTAAAGCTATCATCGGCTTATTAGAATCCTACTTTAGCGTGACTGGGCAAATCTTGTTTAAACCCCAAAATGCTAATTTAGCGTTCGATCTATTAAAACAGAATAAAAAGACGTTGAATCAAATGCGTGGTAGTGTCATTTCGATAATTTTACAACACCCAATGAGTGCTTTTGATCCACTTTATTGCATTGGTAAGCAAGTGGTCGAAACCCTGCAAGCGCATCTCATTATTAACAAAAACGATGCTATTGCTAAAACGATAGCGATGATTGAAAATATAGGGCTCGAAAAACCCAAAGAGATTTATAAAAAGTATCCGCATCAGTTAAGTGGTGGCATGCTACAACGAATAATGATTGGTATGGCGTTAATGCTTGAGCCTGAACTTATTATCGCCGATGAACCGACAACGGCATTAGATTCGATTAGCCAGTTTCATATTCTAAAAATGCTTGAAAAGATCAAATCCAAAACGACCATGATCTTTATTTCTCATGATCTAGGCGTCATTCATCATATTGCCGATGAAATTATAGTGATGAACAAAGGTAAGATTGTTGAATCGGGGAGTCGTGATCAGATTTTTTATCATCCCAAACATGAATATACTCGTTACCTAATCAATACTCGCAAACAATTATTGAATAAATTTAATGCGGTTACTTATGCCAATCATCCAAATTTAATATTGGAGACAAATTAATGCCACCGTTATTACAAGTTGCTAATGTGAAAAAATCTTTTCTACAACCTAACCAACGTTTGTTTAGTAATAAAAAAACGACAGTTATTAAAGGGGTATCGTTTGATTTAAAACAAGGACAGTGTCTAGGTATTATTGGTGAAAGTGGTAGTGGGAAAAGTACATTAGGAAAGCTGATTTTAGGCTTAGAAAAACCTGACAGTGGCAAAATTTATTTTAATGGACAAGATATTAGTACTCGCACATGGAAAAAATCAGCCATGCGTAAAAATATCAGTGCGGTATTTCAAGATTATAATGCTTCTGTTAACCCCTATTTTACTGCCGCACAGATTATTGCTGAACCGCTTGATATTTATGAAAAGTTAACTAAAAATGATCGAAAGAAGCGTATCAATGTTTTATTAGAACAAGTAGGATTAGACAGCTCTTTTTATGAGCGGCTTCCACACGAAATGAGTGGCGGTCAATTACAGCGCGTCTGCATTGCAAGAGCGATAGCCTGCTCACCTAAATTTATTTTATTTGATGAAGCAGTTAGCTCATTAGATATTTCGGTCCAAACCCAAATTTTAGAACTACTTGCCGATTTGCGAAAACAGCTTAATCTAACCAGTATTTTTATTACGCATGATCTAACCACAATCACTTACCTTTGTGATAAAATTGCTTTTTTTTATAAAGGTGAAATTGTTGAATTCATTGATAAAATAGAACAATTAAGTCAAGTTAAAAATCCTTATTCTAAACAGTTACTTGAATCAATTTTAGGTTTTTAAAAATGACCCATTCATCAACATCGAATCATCAATATCAGTTTAAAGATTATCTTAAGTTAGTTATTCCGTTTATTCTGTCAACTATTACCACCCCTTTACTTGGGGTAGTCGATACGGCTTTAGTTGGTCATTTGCCTAATCCTGCCTTTATTGCTGGTATTGCCATAGGAACAGTAATATTTAATACCATTTATTGGCTATTTGGATTTTTAAGGGTCAGTACCACTGGTTTTGCTGCGCAAGCTTTGGATGATTGTTTATTATTAAGATCGTCTCTTATCCGACCTCTGTTTATTGCCCTTTTTTTAGGTTTGATATTTATTATTTTTCAAAAGTTAATTTTTAGTGCCTCAATGCACATCATCCAACCTAATCAAGATGTACAGCATTATGCGAATCTCTATTTTTCGATATTAATTTTTGGAGCCCCTTTTGTTCTGATTAATTATGTCCTAGTTGGCTGGTTAATGGGGATATCCAAAGTAAAGGCCGTGCTGTTTTTGCAAGTCTTTATCAATCTACTAAATATTATAATGGCGATGCTTTTTGTTTGGTGGATGCATTGGGACATTCAAGGAGTGGCTTTTGCAACATTGATTGCTCAAATATGTTGTACTTTGGTCGGTATTTGGTTTATCTACCAGTACTTACCCAAAACTAAGCAAAAAATAGATGTAAAATCTATTTTGTCATGGCAATCATTAAAAGGGGTCATTTTAGTTAATACTAATTTAATGATCCGCACCATCTGTTTATTAACGGTAACTAATCACTTTATTTCGATTGGTTCAACATTCAATACCGAAGTATTAGCCGCCAATGCCGTTTTATTTCAGATTCATTATATGATGGCTTATCTATTTGACGGTTTTGCTAATGCTTCAAGCGTCTTTAGTGGTCGAGCTAAAGGTAATAAAAATATTCAACTTTATAATCAAACTTTACGATGGTCACTACAAGCCTGCATTATTTGCCCAATAATTTTGATTGCAATTTGGTTAGCCTTTGATACTGCAATTATAAAACTATTAACGAATCAAATTGAGATTATCACCCTATCGCTTCAGTATCAATCTTGGTTAATGGTATTCCCTATTGTTGCAGCAGGTGGATTAATCTATTATGGCGTGTTTTCAGGTATCAGTTATACCTCATCTATACGCGACTCAATGCTATTGGCGTTATTAGTTTGGTTTATAGCACAATACTTTGCCGTGCCCGTCTTTGGAAATAATGGATTATGGTTTTCTTATATTTTATTTAGTTTAGGCCGAACCCTGTTTTTGGTTATATGGATAAAAAAATCACGTACCTACATTACCGGGTAATTGTCATTATAGCCAAATAGCTAGAGTACTTAGTTCAATATTAAACAATTTATTTGAACGCGTTACTTCTATCTTTTTCAGTTGAACAGGCGTAAAATTCGCCTTCATTTGCCAAATTATATTGAATATTGTGCCTAGTTATTCTGCTATCAAAAAAAGGATCCAACTTTATCATAAAATACGTAGTTTTCAGGATAAAGCTCCGCTAATTGTTTTAATCGTTGCTGGTATTATCGGCTCAATTACGGGTATTGTTGGCGTGTTATTTCAATATGCGGTGAATTGGATTATCTCTCTGCGTAAAACGCTATTATTTAATCTTGTTGATAATTTAGTGATTAATTATCTTTTAATCTTCACTATTACTGGAATGATGGGATTACTGGCATATTATTTAGTAAAACGCTTTGCGCCCGAATCTGGTGGTTCAGGAATACCAGAAATAGAAGGCGCATTACTCAATTTAAGACCGGTACGTTGGCGCGCGGTTTTACCGGTTAAGTTTATCGGTGGTGTGGCTGCTTTAGGTTCGGGAATGGTATTAGGTCGCGAAGGTCCTACCGTCCAGATTGGTGGTAACATCGGGGCAATGGTATCAGATCTGCTTAAAGTCAAAAAACAAGCCTATCGACATACATTTTTAGCCACTGGAGCCGCCGCTGGTATCACCGCCGCATTCAATGCACCTCTAGCAGGAATTCTATTTATTATTGAAGAGATGCGACCGCAGTTTCGCTACAATTTAACTTCAATTAAAGCTATTTTTGTTGGTGTCATCATGGCTAGCGTGATGTTCCAATTTTTATACAATCAAGAATCCGTTTTCCAAATAGGTCACTTTAGTGCCGTTCCTATTGAATCCTTGTGGCTTTATCTTATTTTGGGGACATTTTTCGGTGCTATTGGGGTTTTATCCAACAAATGCATATTAACGTTACAAGAACGTTTCAAACAATTTTATCAATTAAATCAATTCTGTTTTATTTTAACCGGATTTTGTTTGGCCGGATCGTTTGGCGTCATAAGTTTTATCTTTCCTGAAATAACCGGTAGCGGTTTTGATTTTATTCCCGATGCTGTTTCCGGTAATTACGCTATCAATACTTTGATGATAGTTTTATGTCTACGTTTTGTCACTACAGTTTTATGCTTTAGTTCTGGCGCGCCAGGAGGAATATTTGCTCCAACCTTAGCTTTAGGAACAACGGTTGGTATTACCTTTGGTTTAATCGCACAACAGCTCTATCCGAATTATCATATCGAACTTGGCGCCTGCGCTATTATTGGTATGGGAGGGTTATTTGCCGCTACAGTAAGAGCACCACTAACCGGTATTGTTTTAGTGATGGAAATGTCCGATAACTATCAACTTATTTTACCGATGATCATTACTTGCTTGGGAGCGACATTAATTGCCCAAGCGTTAGGTGGAATGCCACTTTATACATCTATATTGGAAAAGATATTATTGCGAAGTAAATATCAGCAAGATTTAAATATTCAGATACCAACAAAAGCACCTTAATCAACTCTGCTATTTGCTAAACAAAAAGATAGGCATTTACCAGCATCGAAAAACGTCAGTAGGTTATTCGACATGAGACGTTTACAAAAAAGGTAACACTAAGTGTTACCTTTTAAAGTTACAACATGAAATTACTACTACTTTTTAGTATGATGAGGATCTTTAACTGAATCACCTTGACCACTAACCACATACCAACCATTTTTACTGTGTGGTTTTTTGTTATGCTCCGGACAAGGAGGTAAGGATTTTTTACTTTGGTTTGAATATATATAGCCACAATCAGCACACTTATAAGTGCCAGCCGAAACATCACTACCGTACGCAGCAAATTTTTGTACCATCATAAGCTCCTCTAGTAAAATGTTATAAATAATAAGCCGATTTGCTTATTACAGTAATATATAAACGCTGATTGAAACAAAAATCAAGTCAAGATTGAATAAACTCTCAATATCTTCGCTAAATAGCTTTAAAATATAAAAAAATTAGATTTTAAACCTTAAATACTTGATAACAACAGCAATGTAATTCTATCCTATTTAAATTGATAATAATGGCTTATTAAAAGCAATTAACAAAGGGTACGCAATCATCTTAAAATAACTGGCGAATAATTAATAAAATTCAGCTAATTTTTAAAAGCCCTTTTAAGATATTTTATTTTACGGATAAGACTTATTGGCTTGTTCAACAAGGAAAAAACAATATAAACATCTTAAAATTTTAATTAAAACTAAAATAATGTAACCGAAAAAACAACCGAGTGCAGGAATAAACATCGCAATGATGAATCCTATATCATCATAACCATTACTAACATATTCAAAATAAAAATATAAAATACCAAACCAGCAAAAAGAAAAAATTAATCCACAAAATAATCCTAAAAAAGAAGTCAATACATGTGTCTTAGGGATGATAAATAATTTTATTAATTGTATTAGGAAAAAAACAATTTCAGAGATTATTATTATACAAAATATTATCAAAAGGATATATGGAGCTGCATGACTAATATAGAATTCGCTTCTTAATGAAAAAAAATTAAAAGTAACTATAAATGTCAAATAACTAATCCCAAAAAGACAGATCCATAATTTATCTTTAGATAAATATTTAATAATTTTTGGCATAATTAATCCCTATAGACTTAAGTTAACTTCACTGTTAACCTAAAAAATCCCATCCAAATAAATATAGTTACACTCAGATAAAATTAATATTTAACTGCTTAATAATCAGTTATTCATTCTACTTTAGATGGCTAAATAATTCTCTTAAGCAATATCTAAAAATGACAGTTAATCAAAAAAATATTATTTAGATCTTTCAACAAATAAAACACAATATAAAGAATATAACATTCTAATAAGTATTAAAATAATATAACTGATAAAACTGCCAATCGCAGGCAAAAACGCCCAACCAAAAAACTCAAAACCATCCCATCCCCAACCGTGATATTGGTTGAAATAAACACATAAAATAAATAGCCAAACAAAAGAAAATGCTAACCCCAATATTAATCCTAAATAAGAGGTTAACAAATGTGTACTTTTAACAACAAATAGTTTTATCAACATTGAGAGAAAGAAAATAATTTCAACTACAACCGTTAGAGCAATTAAAATATCAACAATTGGCTTACCTATATTGCTAATAAACGAGTGGCGATTTTCTAAAACTACATAAAATGTTATGTCCATACTAAAGTAGAATATGAAGAAGAGACCGATCAATACAGAATCTTTAAGCAAATATTTAATAATGTTTAACACATCTAATCCTTAAAAATATCATTAAACTTCCCGTTAATCCTTTGGAGAATTGTTTATAAATAATGTTTTTTTAAGGATATAGATTAGTTTAATATTATTCAAAAAACAATTTAGGTATGGTGAAATTAATATTTATGTTTTTATAAATTACTATCACTGATAGTGCGTAAACGATCCCTATCAAATAAAGAAATCGAATTATTCTTAATATCTCACATTGAGCATTCAAATAAATCTGATATATGATTTTTAACTTACATAATTGAAATCAGCATTATAATTTCAATTTTTTTTCTGTGAAAAACTATCTTTAGTGAAAATCATTTAAGATCGTTTTAGTCAAACAAATTTGTCTTACCAATTTCCCCATTTTTGACCAATCAATTTACAAACCATTAGTTTACTTATCAATTGATAATATTAATATTGGATAATTCCTAACCAGCCGACTACCACTTATAGTTGTTTTAATTTCTTAAATATAATTAATACATTATTCAAAATTTGCCTAGATAATGTTTGTTCCATAAGATTTGATAATACTAAGCAAAATCCTCTTAATTTATTATCAATAAAACGGTTGATATTAAAAGTTATTATACCTTTTTAAAAGGCTTAAAACAGGATATTAAGCCAATTAAATTGAATTTTTTTGTGATCGCCATCACTAAATTTGGTTTTTATATTTGTGAATTACAACTTTATTATT
Source organism: Gilliamella apicola (assembly GCF_003202915.1). Lineage (GTDB taxonomy): Bacteria > Pseudomonadota > Gammaproteobacteria > Enterobacterales > Orbaceae > Gilliamella > Gilliamella apicola_Q. The sequence goes on along the minus strand of NZ_QGLP01000005.1, from coordinate 106,607 downwards.
TAACTTATTATACCAATTATTTGCTTTTAAATTTTTATCTAAATTAGAGGGAATTATGTTTTTTACTGAAAGGAAATTAAAGCAACGAGTTGAAGAACTATTGCGGTTTGAATTACATGATCTTCAAACAATACAAAGTTTTGATTTTTGTTATGACCGTGAAGGAGTTAATGGCGCCCCGCCCCCAGATGAAAATGCCGATTGGCAAAAAATTGAGCAAGGATTTGAATGGAAAGAAAAGGATATCTATGTTTGGTTAAGGTTAAGTCATACTTTTCCTGAAGCCGATCCGAATCGTTCCACTCATATAGGCCTTTTTAATTTTTCATTATCTTTTCTACGTGATGAATATGAAGCGTTACTCTATGTTAATGGTAAACCATGGCATGGTTTAGATAAAAACCATAATGTTATTTCATTTCCCGACGACTTTTCTGGTAAAACAATTAGATTTGATATTCGTATATGGTCAGGCGTACTTGAAGGTAAAGTTAGACAACATTTTGATGAGTTTCACGTTGGTAACAGTATAAAACAAGTTGCCTTCGGTTTAAGAGATAAAGCCACTCATGATTTGTACGTGACTTCTACCGCTATTTTACAAACATTAGATGTTATCTCTACCAATGATTTTTATTATTCGCGATTACTTAATCTATTAGATAGTTCTTTTCTACTAATTAATTGGCAAAACCCATCTAGTAAAGAATTTTACCAATCAATCAGCAGTGCATCTAGGTATTTAGAAGAAAATTACAGCAAAGATGCGGTGAAATCTCCAGTTGTGATTAATAGTGTTGGCCATACTCATATTGATCTCGCTTTTTTATGGCAGATAAAACATACCAGAGAAAAATGCGCGCGATCATTTTCGACTGTTTTGAAGTTAATGAAACAATTTCCAAAATATAATTTTTTCCAGTCTCAGCCACAACTCTATGAATATATTAAAAATGATTATCCTGAAATTTATGATCAAATAAAACAACGTGTCAAAGAAGGGCGCTGGCAAGTTGATGGCGCTATGTGGGTCGAAGCTGACTGTAATATACCTTCTGGGGAATCGTTTGTCAGACAAATTATGTATGGCAAAAATTTCATGGAAACCGAGTTTGGTATAACACCTGAATGTTTATGGTTACCTGATGTATTTGGATATTCTTGGGCATTACCACAAATTTTAAAAAAATCCGGTATTAAATATTTCATGACAACAAAAATTAGTTGGAATGAATTCAATCAACTACCACACGATACTTTTAAATGGCGAGGAATTGATGGTAGCGATGTTTTAGCTCATTTTGTTACAACACCTGAAGAGGGACATCCGCGATATACCTATAATGGCATTGTTAATGCTAAGTCTGTTCAGGGTTTGTGGGATAACTATAAAGATAAAGGTTTAACCAAAACACTGTTGTTACCATTTGGTTATGGTGATGGTGGCGGTGGGCCAAATGAGCAGATGCTGGAATTATTAGAACGATTCGAAAAAATGCCAGTATTGCCAAATATTCAATTTGGTACTGTTAAGCAATTCTTTCATGAATTAGAAGATAACATTAGTCATAGTAATGATTGGTTCCATACTTGGGATGGCGAATTATATTTTGAAACCCATCGCGGAACATACACCAGTCAAGCACAAATAAAAAAAGCGAATCGATTAGCCGAATTAGATATTCGTTTCATCGAATGGTTATCGGTGACCAACTCAATCTTAAATAATGACTGGTCTAGTTATGAAAAAAATAAACTAGATTATTGTTGGAAACTCATTCTTAGAAATCAGTTTCATGACATCATTCCTGGTTCATCTATACATGAAGTTTATCAAGATGCCAAACTTGAATTTCAGGATTTAAATAATAGACATAACGAAATTCTCAGCCCGCTGTTACAAAATATTACCGATAGTGATGTTAATAGCAAAATTATCCTTAATAGTTCTAACTTTGAGAGAAAAAATGACGTTGTTTATTTTGCTACTTGTGTAGAAAATCTCACTATAAAAGATGACTCCAATCAACATTTCACTATACAAAAATCAAAACAAAATGATGGTTATTTTGTTGAAATACCATCAATTGCGCCACTAAGTTGTATAAATGTAAGTTATGAAAATAACGCTACATCTGAAAATGGCAAGGTAAAAGATGCATTTATCTATAATGATAATGAAATAGATACTCCTTTTTATCTCATTAAGTGGAATGAATTTGGCCACCTTACCCGCATTTTTGATAAGAAGAATAACCGAGAAGTATTATCAGGTTGTGGCAATGTATTGACTGTGTATGAAGATAAACCAATGAAATATGATGCTTGGGATATTGAAATATTTCATATTCAGAAAAAATCGCCAGTTGTACAATTGCAATCAGTTGAACTTACCGAAATAGGACCATTAATTTGTGAAGTCACATTTAAATGGATTTTTAATAAGAGTTCAATTTGCCAGAAAATGCGAATCTACAGTAATAATCCAAAAATCGATTTTATTACTGATATTGATTGGCATGACTGTAATCAATTACTTAAAACAGTATTCCCAGTGGATATTAGAGCAGTTGAAGCAACCTATGACATTCAATTTGGTAATGTTAAACGTTCAACTACCTGGAATACTAGTTGGGACTATGCAAAATTTGAAAGTGTAGCACATCAATGGGCCGATTTATCCGAATATGGTTATGGCGTTAGCCTATTAAATAATTGCAAATATGGTCATGCTATCAGAGACAATATAATGCAATTAACTCTCATCAAATCAGCTATAAGCCCTGATTTACAAGCTGACCAAGGACAACATCAATTTACCTATTCTTTATTTCCTCATACTAAAAATTGGCAAGAAGGTAATGTTGCCCAAGAAGCTTGGTTCTTAAATGAACCGCTAAGAATTTATGATGGCAAATTAAAACCATTTGTTAAGTCATCTAACCTATCAATTCTTACATTAGATAATCAATTAGTTCAGGTTGATGCTTTGAAAAAGGCAGAGTCAGGTGATTGGTTAATTCTCAGAATTCATGATTTCTCCGGTGGAACACAAAATGTCAATATCAGCTCTCACTACAATATCAACTGGTGGAGAGAGTGTGATTTGATGGAGAACTTTATTGATCAAAACATAAATAAAGGGAATTTAAAAATAAAATTAAGCCCTTTTGAAATTAAAACTTACGCAATTTCAATAAATTAATTGCTTAATTCTATTACGAGGTTTGGAAAATGAAAAATCAAAAAATAATCACTATTCCTAAAGCGATAGGTTTTGGGATGATTGATATCATTGGAGGGGGAGCATTCACCATTATAGGTGCATGGTTATTATACTTTTTTACTACTTTTGTTGGATTAAGTCCAATTGAAGCCGCATCTATTGTGGCAATTGCTCGAATATTAGATGCCATATTATGCCTTTTCATGGGCAGTTTCACCGACCACTTTTATAAAAATAAATTAGGTAAAAAATTTGGGCGCAGAAGATTCTTCTTAATAATTGGCGCACCATTAATGCTTTCCTATGCATTATTATGGATTAATGGTATGGGCTACCTATATTATCTAGCTATCTATTTAACTTTTGAGGTAGTTGTCGCCATGGTAATGATTCCTTGGGAAACCCTACCATCTGAAATGACCAGTGATTATGCCGGAAGAACAAAACTATCTACTTGTCGAATGTTTATTTCTGCGGTAGGTACTTTTATGGCAACATTTGTACCGGGCAGATTAATTGCAATTTATGGTGAGAATGATCCTAATGCTTATCTATTTAATGGTATATTTTTTGCTATATTATTCATGATTTGTGTAATTATATCCTATTTTTCAACATGGGAGAGACCACTGACTCCAGAGATGCTAAAAGAATTAGAAAAATCTAAAGCTGATAAAAAAGTTAATCCGGTTATCTTTGTTTTTGGTCTGTTTAAAGAATATTTCTCTACCCTGAAAGTTAGAGCATTCAGAAAACATTTAGCTATCTATTTATTATCTTTTACTGGTAAAGATATTTATAACACTGTATTTGTATTTTTCTGTGTATATTGTTTAACGCTTGATGCTTCTGTAGCCGGAAGTCTATTATCTTTAAGTATTATTGGATTACCAGTTACATTAGTAGCAGGATTCGCATTCGTTAAATATGGTCCAAAAAAACTTCTGGTTAGTGCTTATACGACCATGCTTTTATGTTTAGCTGCTACCTATTTCGTTTTTGTCTTTAATCCATCATCAAAAATAGCCATACTATTTGTTATTGGTACTGTATATCAAATAGGCAGATGTTTGATGGAGTTCACACCATGGAATATTTTCCCATTCATTCCAGATATTGATGAAATGATCACTAAAAAAAGAAGAGAAGGTTTGTTCGCTGCTGTTATGACATTCTCTAGAAAAACAACGGTCGCCCTTTCAACTCTTTGTGTTGGCTTAATATTAGAATTTGGTGGTTTTGTGCAAAAACAAGCAGATCAATCTCCAGAAGCTATAACCACAATTGCATTAATTCTATTTTTAGGAACTGGATTACTGGTTTTCTTAGCGATGTTAGTTACATTTACATTTAATCTAGATAAAGAAAAACATAGATTATTAGTTAACGCAATCGATGTCTTGCAATCAGATGGAGATATTAATCAGTTATCTGAAGAAACTAAATTCATAGTTAAAGACTTAACTGGCTATCCATGCGAAAAATTATTTGAGAAAAAATAAATTCTATTTATAGGCTGAAATTATTAATAAAAATGACTATAAATAGTCCTAACATAAATTAGTAACCTTTGAAATTAGATACTAGATGAAATTCAGCTAGTATCTAATACCTAGTATCTTATTAAATAATCAGTTAAATGATATTTATAAACTCTTCATTAGTCATTTTTTCTTTATTGTTGCTCTGGTTTACGCCATTCTATCGATGATTACCTGTGAAACAACACAATCTGCTATTGACCAAAGAAATATCGCATATTTTTTTGAAAGAATTTTCGATGATTCTCCTGATAAGAATTCATTAGCTATGATAATTTTTAATTCTCGACTATATTTTGACATAAAAAGCCCCCCTGTGATTGCTTGTCCAACTATTGAGGGTCACTTCACAGGTTTAGGCTTATTTTTACCTATTATTTTCCTGTCTAATAATCTAATTCTACTCATCTCAATTTGTGCCTTTACTGCCCTGGCACAACTGATATTACTTAATAAAAAATGATTAATCGTAAATGATAGATTTAATGAAAAATAGCAACAGATTCAATTTAGTTAGGTAAAGATTATATTTCATTTCTATTTGATAGCCATTTAGGAAATTTACAAGATTTTGTTAGATAAACATCTGGATATATTTCGACTAACAATCAGATATCAAAAAAAGATACAATCAATGTAAAAAAAAATTTATTAGAAGGGTTTACACTAGATAAAAGTATTATATTTTTTAAGTGAGATCTCACATGTGACTTTATAAAAACAGACCTTCAGACACAGAAATGGATACATAACAGTTAGTTGAGTAATTTAAAACAGCAAAAATTTATATTTAAAATAAGAAATAATTTTAAGAACAATTAATATCAATTCACAAGATAATAACCCTACTGGACTTGAACCAGTGACCAATCGATTATGAGTTCTTTGCAAGGTCTTTTTAAATCAATAATTTACATATTAATCAATAGGTTGAGATTGCATATAAACACATATAAAGCGCTATAAAATCATATTCGATCGCCAGTTTACCGCCATTTTTTGTTCTATAGCTTCTGTAAATCACGGTGTTATTAATCATGTTCTAGCGGATTTAATCTTACCGCATCTTCAAAATGGTCTGGCGCAAAGTGGGCGTAGCGCATGGTCATTTTGATGTCGGTGTGGCCTAAGATTTTTTGTAGGACTAATATGTTGCCACCATTCATCATGAAGTGGCTGGCAAAGGTGTGTCGTAATACATGGGTTAATTGGCGTTCGGGGAGTTCGATGCCGGTTCTATCTAGTGCCGAGCGAAAGGCTGAATAACAGGCGGTAAAAAGTTGGCCATTTTTGTTTGGAATTTGTTGATATAGTTCGTCACTGATTGGAATGGTGCGGTTGCGTTTACCTTTGGTGTTGATATAAGTGATTTTTCCATCTTTGACTTGTGCGCTTTTTAAGCTTTCAGCTTCACTCCATCTGGCGCCGGTTGCTAAGCAGATTTTGACAATGATGGTAAGATCTTTAGCACTACTTTGCTCACATGAGTTGAGTAGCGATTGGATTTGTTCTTTGGTTAGATAAGCCATCTCTTGTTCGTCAGTTTTAAATGAGCGAACCAGTTCTAGCGGATTTTTATGTTGCCACTCCCCCAATCGAATTAACTCGTTAAACATCGCTTTGAAATAGGTTAATTCAAGGTTCATTGTTCTGGGCGCAACGGTTTTAATGCGGTCGGTGCGATATATCTCACCCTCAATTCGTTTTTGGCGATATGTTGTGAATTGTTTAGCTGTGAAATTGTTTGCTAATGGATTATCCATACATTCACTCGCAAATAGCATGGCTTTTAAGCGAGTTTGCCCATCTTTAAGGGTTTGACCATGCAGCGAATACCAGCTTTGGATTAATTCCGATAAACGGCGTTTATCGATTTTTTCATTAATCCATGGTTTTTCATTAGCTTGCTCTTCAAGGTAGTTTTCATATGCCAATGCCTCTCCCTTGGTGGCGAAGTTCTTACGGATTCGACGGCCACCAGGGAGATATTTTTCAAATAACCACTTTCCATTAGGTTGTTTTCTTACTGACATAACGGCAATTCATCCTAACTTAATTCAAATTAACTGCGCTTTTAATTCATTAAACTCTTGTTCAGTAATAGCTCCCTTTTCTTTTAAGCTTGCTAATCGTTCAAGTTTTATTAATGTTTCGTCAGATATTATGGTTTCTTTAGTCTGATCTGCAGGATTAAATTGCCCTTCTCCGGTCGCTAGCCATTGTAATGATGCCCCCGTTTCATCCATACATTTAACCACCAGATCTGATGGAAATAAATCTCGTCGATAACGGATTGATAAGCTTGCTGCCGATGTACCTAAATAATTGCTGTATTCCACTTTGGATTTGAAACCATATGCTTCAATAATCCGGTCCAATACTTTAGCACCACCAGAATTAAAATTAATACTCATATTAAATTAAGCCTAGATTAAATAAAAAATAAAAATATAATTGACATTAAGCTAAGCTTAATGGTAAATTATATTAAGTTTAATTTTACACATAAATACACATAATTACACATAAGCATATTTATGCTAGGAATAATGCACTATGATGACAACAATTTCAATCACTATTTCTGCTCCTTATGTCACGGTGGATGAATTTGCCCGTGTTTCGGGTATGAATCCCCGTACTGTTAAAAAATATGTCCATGAAGGGTTGCTGCCAATTCGTAAAAAGAAGATCACCGGTAAGCATGATCGTTCAACCACCTTAATTAACATGACTGCTTTGACGCTTGAAGGGGCGAAAGCTTTTAATCCTGAATTAAATTTGCAGGAGCATTGATATGAAACGATCTATCTATTTAAGTCAAAAAACGACCACTGAACCAGTAGTTATTTTAATTGCAACCAATAGACATAATCCTAATGGTTGGATAGAAAAAAGTAACGGTAAAGCCATTAAATTATGGCCAGTTAAGCGTCGCTAAAACTAACTTATTTCAATTTAAATGCCTTTGGCTTTTTCGAAAGACATGGCTCTTTTTTGGATCTCACGACAGTCAAGGTAGGAGTAGCGATGAATAATATTGAGCGGTCTCGTCAACTTGAACATATCAGGCGGTTATATCAACTGATTCATGGCCATCGAAGTTTGGTGCGCAGTAATTTTAATCGGTTAAAACCCGGACAAAAAAGGTTGTTATTAGCCGCCGCGGGTATAACACCTTTATATGCAGGATTCTCATCTTCAGCGCGTAACCTTAATTATGATCTGCTGAATGATGAGGAAATAGACCGTTTAGAAATCGGACTTCGCCGTTTGCAATCCATCGTTGATGTTTTTGCCCACTGCGAGCCTCAAGATTTTACCAAACAATAATAACTAACCAGATGAGGAAATATGATGTATTTAAACAATATCACTCAAAGTAAATTACAAGATTTAACCGAGCAAATTAAACAAGAAACCGAGCAACGACTTTGTGATCGCTATATCAGCCGTTTAATGCAATTAGGCGGACATATTGTTGATAAAGGTTTAACCGCAAGCGAAGTAAATGAACTCCTTTATCAAGAAGGGCAAAAGCTTCGTAACCAAAGCTATGAGACTGAAGCCTAATGCGAGATATTATAGACCAAGCTAATGATTTGGCTCAACTTGAACTGGATAATCTACTTGCTAATCGCCAAGTTTTTAAGGGTGAATCAGCAAAAGATTGTATAGAGTGTGGTGAGCCAATCCCAGAAAAACGCCGACAATTGTTAAAAGGTTGTCAACTGTGCGTGGATTGTCAAAATCTAAAAGAACAGTTTGCTAAACGATAATTGCGACCGAGAATTTATGACTAGCCAATGCCAATCTTTCTCCTTGCCGGCTATTCCCGCTAAACATAAACACTCTTTATTATTAGCGATGCGTGATTACTATGAAAATATTGGCCAATATAAAGCGAATAAAAAAATAGTAAGAACGCCAATAGCACAATATGATTGTGGAAAAAAAATGCCACAATCTTTAAGCTATAATGAAATTAAATTGTGGCAAATAGATCAGGAAGACCACCCATTTCGTGCGCAATATTTTGCTGATTTGCCTGATTTTTTAGCCGGTTATTTTGCCGATAAATATATTCATCTGTTGCGAAAGGAGGGCCGCAAAGCCGCCAATAGTTTTTTACGGCAAACTTTGGGTGGTAATATTCAATCACGGTTATCACAAGTCAAAGCTCGTTATCAAGCTGTTAGCCTTAGTGCCTTAGCGATTAATTTTGCTGATGAATTTGCTCAATTAGCGACTTTAGGCACTAAAAAGTTGGCCAATTTAAGTGTTGAAATAAGTAATTATCTGAATAAACACATTCAACATTGCCTTGCAGATCAGGACTTTTGCTTAACTGCTAATCATATTGAAAGCGATAGTTTGGAGCAGAAACTTTATCGTTGCGTTTTAAAAGAATTAAGCGGTATTAACATTCCCCCACCCTATTTGAATGATTTTAACCATAATAAATTAACCAACGAAAATTGCATTAAGGCATTGGCTAAAATAACCAATCATGAATGGTGGCAGCGTAAATTAAAGACGCGTCGAGATTTTGAGCATGAGCATTTAGCCATTGCTGTAGGTCAAGTACAAAAAAAGGCCTCGCCGTATGCTAGCCGTAGCTGTCAAATGGAGTGGAAGGAGCAAAAGCGTCGCAATCAAAAATATCTTGAAAAGATGATGATTGAAAATCAAGATACTGGCGAACAAATTCCTCTTGATTTGCAAGTGTATAAATCAATTGCGAATCCGGCTATCAGACGAGTAGAACTGATGACACGAATGCGAGGTTTTGAGGATTTGGCCGATGAGCTAGGTTACCAAGGCGCATTTATAACCTTAACGGCTCCCGCCAAATATCACAGCGCGCATGCCAAAGGCGGTTTTGTCGAAAATTGGCAGGGCAACACACCTCGAGAAACACAAGCTTATTTATGCAAAGTCTGGTCACGTATTCGCGCTAAATTAAATCGTGAACATATTCAATTTTTCGGCTTTCGGGTTGCCGAACCCCATCATGATGGTACACCTCATTGGCATATTTTAATTTTTATGCGCCCAGAAGATATCCAAAAGGCTTTTTACACTATGTGGATCTATGCCATGGATGAAGATGGCGAGGAACAAGGTGCCGCCATCAATCGCTTTGAATTTAAGGATATCGATAAACAAAGAGGATCGGCAACCGGTTATATCGCCAAATATATTGCCAAAAACATTGATGGATATGCGCTCGAAAATGAAATAGATACCCAAACTGGCGAAAACTTAAAAGCGTCATCGAAAGCGATCACCGCTTGGGCTAGTCGCTGGAAGATTCGTCAATTTCAACAATTGGGTGGCGCACCTGTCAGTGTTTGGCGAGAACTACGGCGTTTAAAAAGCAAAAAAGTGACTGATGATATTATCGATCCGGTATTAGCCTCAGCTGATATTGGGGATTGGGCAGCTTATACCGCGCATCAAGGAGGACCATTAGTCAAACGTAAAGACCTTAAAGTCCGCCTGGCTTATGAAGATAAGCTGAATCAATATGAGGAGATCATCAAAAAAATAAAAGGCATCTATGCGCCAATTCATGGGATTGCATCGACTATTTACACCAGATTAACTAAATGGCGGTTAGTACCCAAGAGTAGCCTAAATAATGTAAAGGCCAATCAAGCATCACCATTGCGGGCGGAACGCACGCCTTGGAGTTCTGTCAATAACTGTACGGTTACTAATGATTGTGAACAACAAAGGCGAATCATCAAACAACAACTGAAAATTATCGGCTTAGCGGATAATGATTTCAATGTGAATCGCCTCTATTTAAGGGAGAGTATTAAAATCAACCCATGCCAGCATTTGATGCTAACCGACAGGCTCGATGGGCTGCATTTAATAATTAGTAACCATTCTGTCAAAAACCACTGTATCGACAGCCAAAAAATACCGCCAAAAAGGTTATATAAACATGAATTTTAATCTATCAAAAAAGAGCGTTTAGATGATGGTTATTGAGTGCACAAATCAAAAAAATAAGCTAATAAAATCAATGAATAAAGATTATTTATGATCTTAACTAATCTTTAAAAAAAAGGACTTGATCGAATTATTAATTACTATATACTGTATATAAAAACAGTAATACGGTGATAGAGGTGAATAAAATGGATGAATTAGAAAAAATCAAAATAATTGAACGAGCTGAATTACTTTCTCGCATAATTACCGAATATATACATTTAAGAGAAAATGATAAGGACATAATATTGTTCTGGTTCCGCGATTTGCTCGAACCTTTAAAAGAACAGTTACCTCATAACTCTATTGAAAAACGAAATAATTCTTAACATTTTGGGATAGTTGACAATAATTCATGCCCCACTCATCTATAATCATCAACTATCCCCCCATTTCTCTGCATAACCGTCTAAGGATTTTGAGAATAAGGTTTTCAATCGCCAAATAACCCATCTTTAAGTCATTAGCCAATAATTGCCTGGTCATGTAGTTACTGCCGCTAATTAACTTTCCATTCGCATTATTGCTATCCACTTTTTAAAGTGAGTTAACGTTTTAAATCCATAATAAATAAACGGTATTCATTGTCGAACGGCAAACAACAAATCATCATTAAAAGACAATAATAACGTCATGATTATTATTGATTTTTTAAAGTTGTTTTTTAGCCATTTAAGGCCTAATAATTAGGTTTAGCAAGCAAAATACTGTATAATTACACAGTTAAAAATCACTTGATTCTACAAAATTTTAAGAGAAAAAAGGATAAAAGTATGGCAAGAAAAAAAACTATTGTATTAAATTATGATCTGAAGGATGGTTACCATTATTACCAATACGAAATTATCGCCCATAAATGTCGTGATTAATCATAAATTCTCAATCATAGCAAACGGCTTGATTTAAAAGCTAAATTCACCAATAACGGCTTAATTCACTAACCCAAATGGCTACCAAGCTGTAAAATTTTAAACCATATCTTGGTGGCCATGTCTATTTTGAGAATCAATTATGCCAATTAAAGATCCTGATAATGTAAACTGGTATGTGGTCATTTATTTGTTCATCATCACCGCGCTCGGTTCATTAGCCAATTACTTTTATAACGTTTTAAAAGGCAATAAATTTCGTATTGGTACCCTAATCGCCCAGATGTTAATTTCAGCTTTTGCTGGGGCACTGGCTATTTTAGCCGCAAGTTATTTTGATTGGCGATTTGAATTAGCGGGAGGAATAGCGGGCCTAGCAGGTTGGTCTGGCGCAACATTAATTAAAACTCTGGAAGAAAAATTAATTAAACATGCTAAAGGAGATAAACAACAATGAAATTAACCAAACATTTCTCATTAGAGGAATTTAGCTGTTCAACTACCGCAAAACGGTTAAAAATCGAGAATAAAATTCCCGATCACTTGATGGCAAATATTCAATTTACCGCCAACAAACTTGAATTAGTCAGGAAAGTTTTAGCCCATCCAATCATCATCACATCAGGCTATCGTTGCCCGGCTCTCAATACTCAGGTAGGCGGTTCGCCAACTAGCGCGCATACCAAAGGTCTCGCTGTTGATTTTCATTGTGCCTATGGTGATCCTAAACAAATCTGTCAACGTCTAATCACTAGTGGTATCGAATTTGACAAACTTATACAAGAGCATAATCAATGGGTTCATATCCAATTCAACACCACAGGTCATCACCAACAGGTCCTTACGGCTATTAAACAAAACGGCAAAACTATTTATTTACCAGGATTAGTATGAATAAAACTAACTTCACAATCGCTTTCGCGTTTATCTTACTCATTTATATTATTGGCGATTTGCTGCATGATAAACAATCAGCACGAAATGAAGTGCAGCAATTATCTGAAAAATTAGGCCAATTAGAGCAAACAATTTTGAGGAACAATCAACTTATTGCCGACAATGAGCAAAATAAACAGTCATTAGAGAGCCAATCATTGCAAAATCAGGAGCAAATTCATGGTCAACTCAAAGATAATTATTGCGCTAACCAGCTGGTGCCTATGCCTATCTCTGGTAGCTTGTACAACCGAGCGAAAAGTCTTCGTGACGCAACCAATACCCGCTAATTTACTCAATAATTGTCAGCCAAATTTACCGCCTAAGCCAATGACTTTTGGTGATAGCTTAAAATACAATGAACATTTATTGAATGTCATTGAAAAATGCAATGCGGATAAACAAACTATTCGCGAGATTAATCATTAAATTTCAATTTAAATAAAACCGATGAGAGTCGGTTTTAACCTTAATTTCTTTATTTTAAAGAAGAATTTTTAGAGGAATAAATAAAAAGGTTACTCTTTATTATTAGTTTTACCTTTGAGATATGCGGCAATTAGTCCAGCAATATTGATACCAACTGCTGCAGCTCCAAATATTTCATAACCACAAAAAGTAGCGACAACACCTGTTGCAATAATAAGGAAACTCAAAATAAATGCCATCCATTGAGCACGTTTATCACTTTTTATTGCGCCATCAATAGATTTATTATCAATACTATGCCGATGATCTTGTTCCTTAACGAAATGTTCAAAGATCACTTTTGAAAATGAAGGATCGATTTCATCATATTTTTTTAATATATCAGGATGAGGAAGTGGACCTTTATAAGATTCAACTTTATGGATAACGGTTTGCTGTATTAAAGGACTTTCAAATAGTTGATCTAATATCTCGGGATTTTTTTTGATAGCTTTTTCTATCTCCAGAACAACTTCTGAAGATAGCACTTTATTAGTAGGAACATTTTCGTTTTTTTTCTGACTCATAAAGCTCTAAAGCTCTCCTTAAATCTGCAGCTACTTTATTTATATCTGTCTGTGTAGCATTATTATAATTAGATTTATCAACCGAAGTATAAGAGCGATAATCTGTTTTAGGATTTAAATTCATAATACTTCCCGCTGAACGAGAAAAATTTCTACAAGCAAAAGCCATGAATATATCTCCAAATATAAATATATAAAAACACACTAACGATTTTTCGTACGTACGATGACTTGATTATAATTACCTAATGGTAAATAGTAAAGACCTAAAGGTCATATAATAAGGTTAGCCATTTTCTAATAATTATCAGATGTTTTGTATTAATATTATAACTACTTGAGTTAATAGCTTATTGTATCAAATCTATTATAGATCATATTGTATTTCAATTTGTCACAATTTTAGTTAATTGCCTAAAAATCAGTTAACAACGACCATAATATCAAATAACTATTTATAAAGAGTGACCCTCACACCTCGGCGGTTCAATGGTTTTAAGCGATTCGACACCTTTGTCTACCGCCGAGCCCTATTTTATTGATAAATCGGCGATGTCGCGGTTAACAATAAGTCAATAATCAACTTTGGAGTAATTGAAAATGATCGTCTATACCATGCAAAATGAAACCATTGATGCGCTAGCCTATCGAGTTTTTGGCAGAACGGCAGGCATTGTGGAAATAATTTATCAAAATAATCCAAAACTATGTGAGCTACCGGCAATATTACCTATGGGTACCGAGGTCAATGTACCGGAAATGGTAGCCGAAAAAACTAAAAATACCATCAATTTATGGGACTAACTTAATGACAGAACCCACCAGTTTAACTTTTACCGCTGTTTTTAGTGCTTTTTCAGTATCAATGATTTATCCCAACATCGAAAACGGCATTATTTTAGGTGCACTTTGTGGTTCGATTCTATTAGTCATTAGTGAAGAACGCATCTCGGTTTTACGTCGTATCATCCTATTTTTTATCTCATTTGCTATGGGATTGCTGTTAGCTGAAATGACACTCTACTTATTGATACCCATTTTTCCAATCAGCATACAAAACAAAATCCCACTTGGTTTAGGCGCCTTAGTTTCCTCGGCAATAAGTGTTAAATTGTTACTTTGGTTGATTAAAAAATTTGATGATCCAACTGAATTATTCGATATTTTCAAGGGTAAAAAATCATGATAACCACCACCCTCAATGCTATTTTTTGTTTAATGATTGCTGTGCGATTATTTACCTTTGACCACCACAATTCTCGCTACAAAGTTGTATACAGTTGGTTAGCATGGTTAATGATTGTCTCGAGTGTCGCCGTTTGCTTATTTACTTTTTTCAATCTATCACATCGTGCTTATCTGGCGCAGATCGTGATGAATCTAACACTATTACTCTGCTTATTAAAAAGTAAAGGAAATATCGGTACGCTTTGCCGAAAACCAAAATCGAGCCAAAAAAGAAAATCATCATGATTATTCACAACATTAAAGGATTTGTATGAAAAAAATTAATCAATTAAAGCAATTTTTACTTGAACGTAATCTGCTTAATAACAGTACAGCAAGCTCCCATCAATTTACCATCAAAGACGGTTTTATTGAGCCCTTCTCTGTCGACAATTTGGGATTCCAATACCATTTCACTTTGACGATAAGTTTAAGCGCTTATTGCTATCCTTTTAATGAGTTAATCGCTAGCATTGTCAGTTGGATACAAAGTAATCAACCAGAGGCATTGATTAACACCCATTCTCGTCAACAAGCAATTAAGTTTAATGTGGAAAATATCACTGACAACCAATGTGATTTAACCATTGAATTAAAAATATCGGAACGGGTCAAGGCGACAAAAAAACAAGATAATCTGGAATTTGATTCATTATCAGATCGCCAAATTCTGCAAGAACCGTTAGAAAAGTATAGCCATAAATAACTTTTACTTGGCTTAACCAATAAAAATGGCTGAGATTAATATTTTAAATTAGCTGTTTAAAAGATGATTTTAGGGGGTACAAACCCGGTTCTTCAACTATTTCAAAGGTTAAAAAGTGCTCTCCTCAAAATTTTAACTAAAAATTGATTGACTATCAAACGTCTAGTTAATAATTGCAGATTATAACCATGGTTCTAAACTTCTGTTTGATAGAGCAACTAGCACAATATTTAGATAAACCATTGAATTCTAATAAACAAGATATGATCTGGTTAAAAACGCTTATTGAGGTAGTTATTATCTATTTAAAATGGATTAGTTGAATTTAACTAACCCATTTTACTAATCGAAAACTAACGCTTAAAATCGACAAAACTAAATTAGCCATAATAAGACATTAAAAATAGAACGAGCGAACTTAATACAGCCTACACGGCAGTGAACCCGAGAGGGCGAGGAATACAATACTCGTAAGATTTCTAAACTACCTACACGGCAGTGAACTAGAACAATATATACTATAAACTCTGTTAGCAAAAAGGCAAAGTGCTATTTGGCTTTTAAAAACCCTTTTTTTAAACACTTAATTAATGTGTTGATTTTATTGTTATTGTTATTTTAACAAAAAAAAGGGTAGCTAGAAAGTTAATGCTCGCATTATTCCAACCACACTCTGTTCTAACTTAACTCTTTGAAAATTTGTAAGCCTAATCGCTACAACTAAGCTTACTTTATTTTTATTTGATAAAATTTCATTATAGGCATTATGAAAAATTATCATCCCGCCGACTTAGTCGACATTCTACGAAAAATTGAAAACCTGATTCGCCCTGGCGTTGTTTATCAAACCAATGGTGATCGGGTTAAAGTCCGTACCGGTGAATTAATTACCGCGTGGTTACCTTGGTTCACCCATCGTGCTGGTAAAAGCCGTACATGGTGGCGGCCATCAATTGGTGAGCAGGTATTTATTTTAAGCCCTAATGGTAACTTAGCGTTAGGTTGCGTATTACCGAGTATATTCAGTGATGCCAATCCCGCTCCTGCTAAATCTGAAGATGGTTATTTGGTGACCTTTCCTGACGGTGCCTCATTTGAATATGAACCAGAAACCAGTCAATTAACCATTAAAGGGATCAAAACCGCTATCATTGAAGCCAGTGAACAAATTACGGCTAAAGCGGGTAGCAAAATTCAACTTGATACCCCATTAGTTGAATGTAGCGATCATGTAACATTCAAATCATTCAGTGCTAGTGGTGGCGGCGCCAAAGGTAGTACCGGCACATTAACCGGTAATGTGATCCACACTCAAGGACAATTATCATCAAACGGTATTGTATTAGATTCTCACACCCACAGCGGCGTTAAAGCTGGTGGCGATTCAACAGGAAAACCGCAATGAGTTATATTGGCATGAATAGCAAATCAGGACGAACAATTACCGATATGGACCATATCAATCAGTCCATTAAAGATATTCTCACCACACCGATTGGTTCGAGAATTGAGCGACGTAATTATGGTTCGTTACTGTTTTTACTTTTAGACAACCCAAATACAGAAGCAACTAAACTACGTGTGATTTCGGCTACGGTATTGGCACTTACTCAATGGGAACCACGAATAAAACTTGATACGGTCGATGTGTTCCCTGATAAAGAAAAATTAACCTTACAAATAACCGGTTCACGGATAGACAAACCGAACCAAACCTTTAATAGCGAAATCGAGGTAGCAACATGGCAGCATTAACCGACCTTTCAAAATTACCCTCCCCAAATGTAATTGAATCCCTAGATTTTGAAGAGATCTTTAACCGCCGCAAAGCCAAATTCATTTCACTTTATAGTGAGCAAGAACAGGAAGAAGTTGCCAAAACATTACAATTTGAAAGTGAGCCGATTGTCAAACTGTTACAAGAGAGCAGCTATTATGAACTGATTTTACGGCAACGAATCAACGAAGCCTCGCAAGCATTAATGATTGCCCATGCTAAAGATCAGGATTTAGATAATCTAGGCGCCAACTTCAATGTTTATCGTCTAACCGTGCAAGCTGCAGACAATAGTGTCGTTCCGGCTATCAAAGAAATTAAAGAAGCCGATAGTGACTTTAGAGTCCGCATTCAATCAGCTTTTGAAGGATTATCGGTTGCCGGACCGCGCGCGGCATATGAGTTTTTTGCCCGTAGTGCTGATGGAAGAGTCTTAGACGCGGCAGCTGAAAGCCCTTCCCCCGCCTGTGTTACTCTCGCAATTTTAGCTCGGGATAATAATGGTATTGCCTCGGATGAGTTGATTGAAATTGTCAAAAAAGCGGTCAATCAAGATGATCGTCGACCGATTGCCGACAGGGTGACCGTTAAATCAGTCGAATTAATTGACTACCAAATTAAAGCGAAACTTTACTTATATCCAGGTCCCGAGTCAGAACCGATTAAAAAAACTGCCATGGATAATTTACAAGCTTACATTAGCGAAAAACATCGAATTGGCCGAAGAATTAGCCGAAGTGCTATCATCTCAGCGTTACATGTGGTTGGCGTACAACGCGTTGAACTCCAAGAACCGGCACAAGATATTATCATCAACCGGGAACAAGCTAGTTATTGTTCAGACTATCAAGTTGAGGTAGCAGGTTATGGCGAATAAAACGCTACTCCCCCCTACAGCTACCAAACTGGAGAAAAAACTTTCACAAGCGATTGCTTGTGAGCCACCAATACCGTTACGCTCACTTTGGGATCCGCAAACTAGTCCTTACGAATTACTTCCCTATCTGGCATGGCAATATAGTGTAGACCGTTGGGATGAAAATTGGTCTGAGGAGATCAAACGTAAAGTCATCGCCGAAGCCTTTGAAATCCATAAGCTCAAAGGCACCAAAGAGGCAATTCGTCGGGCTGTCGAGCCATTTGGTTTCTTAATCAAGATTACCGAGTGGTGGCAAAACAATCAAACGCCTGGCTCTTTTGGGCTGGAAATTGGCGTATTAGATAAAGGCATTACCGAAGAGTCTTATAACGAACTTAGCCGTATCATTGATGATGTCAAACCGGTATCACGTCAACTAACCGGATTGGCTATCCAGCTCGTATCTAAAGGTTCATTAACCATGGGAGCCAGTAGCTATGATGGTAATACTTTAGATATCTACCCTTATATTGCTGAAACTGTCGCTACTCAATCTGAAAGCCATTCGGGCGCAACTATTCATTTAATCGATACAATGAGCATAAAACCATGAATCAAACATATTTCACCGTCTTAACCAAACAAGGCGCGGCATTATTAGCCAATGCCACGGCACTTGGCATTCCTCTTAAAATAACACAAATGGCAATTGGTGATGGCAATGGTAACATTCCTAAACCCAATGCCAGCCAAACCCAATTAGTACACGAAGTCAGACGTGCCGCTGTCAACACACTATTTGTCGACCAAGAAAACCCCAATCAAATTATTGCCGAACAGATCATTCCTGAGAGCGAGGGTGGCTGGTTTATTCATGAGATTGGTCTATTTGATGATCACGGTAATCTGATCGCCGTGGGTAACTGCCCATCAACCTACAAACCTAAATTAGCTGAAGGCAGTGGCCGAACGCAAGTAATTAGAATGGTCATTATTGTCGACAACACCCAATCTGTCGAATTGAAAATCGATCCAGCCGTTGTCTTGGCCACGCGGCAATACACGAATGACCAGATTACCGCCAAAATGACAGCTCATGAAAAATCAACCAACCATCCAACAGCGACAACATCATCCAAAGGCTTTGTGCAATTAAACTCGGCCACTGATTCAACAATTGAAAGCCAAGCAGCCACCCCCAAAGCGGTTCATGATACTTTTGAATATGTTCGATTTACTGACCAAAAAGCGCAGTCAGCCTTTGACCATGCCAGTAATGCACATAACAGAATAACTGATGTCAATAATGTTCTTTCAAATGTAACTGACCGGTTACGCACTCCAGATTTTGAATCAGAATTATTTTCTGCAGATAAACGATACCTATTTGTTGTACGCAATGACGGAGTTGCTGGGGTATATAATACCTATAAAAACGATTTTTCATGGTTTTTTAATTCCGATGGATGGTGTGGAGGATTTATTGAAGCTCCTCGTGTGGGTGGCTTAGATCAGTTTGTTAGAGACAGAACTCCTCCGGTAGGCGTGCCATTACCTTGGCCACAAGTCTATCCTCCTGCTGGCTATTTTGAATGTAATGGCTCGACATTTAACAGAGATCACTTTCCTAAACTCGCTGCTGCTTATCCATCAGGAAAATTACCCGATTTACGCGGTGAATTTATTCGTGGGTGGGATAACGCTCGTGGCGCAGATCCATATCGTGTCATTTTAGACTGGCAGGCTCCACAAATTTCAGCGCATCGCCATGTTGAGGGATGGGGTGAACATTCAACGCATTTTACTGATTGGCAGAGAGAACACTACGCACCATTTGGCTCAACCGGATTAGGCGGAGTATGGGGCGGCGCGTACAATAATGATTTTGATAATGCACTATTGTACACGAACGATGGTACCAACGGCAGTATATCAACATCAAGGGGCTACACCGATTGGCGCAATCTAAACCCTGATGGATTGGTCGGCAATGAAACTCGCCCTCGCAACGTCGCATTTATGTATATCGTTAAAGCAGAATAATAAAGGAAAGAGAAAAAATGAAATATCAATTACAACCAGTATCAGCCGTATTAAATAAAAATGGTCTAACCATCAGCGCCGGTTGGGCGATTGCTTATCATGTTGATGCAAAGGGTGAATTTTCACAAGCTACCTATCAATATTTACCTGTTGGCGTTGGCTTACCTGCTCATGCTTACTTAGAAGCCCCGAAAAACGTTCAAGATAATCAAGCCATCATCCACAATGGCCAACAGTGGACCTACCCTAAAGACTTACGCGGCACCACGATCTACTCTACCGAAACAGGCGCGGAAACGACTATGCAAGAGGTTGGTGACATTCCAGAAGGTTATACCACATTAAAACCAAATAGTGAATTTGACAAATGGGATGGTAAAAAATGGCAATTAGATAAAAATAAACAGCACCAATCGCAAATCAACCAAGCGACAACTCAAAAAAATCAACTCATTTCAGAAGCAACATCACAAATCAATTATTTACAAGATGCTGTTGATTCGCAAATCGCCAGCGAACAAGAAATTCAATTACTCGCTGAATGGAAAAAATACCGCGCACTAGTCAATCGCATTGATGTACAAAAAGCACCAAATATCGACTGGCCAAAACAGCCTAAATAGCGTTAATAGATAAACAAAAACCTTGGTCTTGTCACCAAGGTTCTATTAATAATTTATCATTTCACTAAACCTCACCTACGCCACTTGTAACCTCGTTTATTACATATCCATTTATTACCTCACTTCATTAGATTATGTCACTATCGTGAGTAAACCATTTTATGAAATGCAAATCGCATGCAGTTTATAAAATATTCAAAAACTAGACATGACAACCGACACTAATAACGCATTCAATTGCCTTATGAGCGATTCGAATTTTTATTTATAGGATACAAATATGAGTCAAAAATTTTGTACATTAATAACCGAGCATGGCGCCGCCTTACTGGCAAATGCTACTGCTTTAGGTGTTCCGCTCAAATTAACTAAAATGGGGGTTGGTGATGGCAATGGTGATGCAACCACGCCAAATGCTGCTCAAACCCACCTTATTCATGAAGTCTATCAAGCACAAATCAATACTTTAACCACAGACGCAAATAATCCAAAGCAAATTATTGCTGAATTAATCATTCCGGAACACCAAGGGGGATGGTTTATTAATGAAATCGGCTTATATGATGAGAACAATACCTTAATTGCGGTCGGTAACTGCCCAGCTACCTATAAACCTCAATTGCCTGAAGGTTGTGGCCGTACCCAAGTAATCCGCATGATTGTTGCAGTAGATAATGCAAGTGTAGTTGAACTAAAAATTGATCCGGCTGTAGTATTAGCCTCGCGTCAATATGTAGATAATTTAATTATCAACAAACTGGCAATCCATGAAAAATCAACTAATCATCCCAATGCCACTACTTCTTCAAAAGGTTTTGTGCAATTAAACTCGGCAACCAATTCAACAATTGAAAGCCAAGCGGCAACCCCCAAAGCGGTTCGTGATGCTTATGAATATGCTCGATATTCTGACCAAAAAGCACAGGCTGCCTATGACCATGCAAGCGCCGCGCATAATCGAATTGATCCAATTGTAGATAAGTTCCGAATGTCCGAATTTGAATCGCAGGTATATTCGGGAGACAAAAGACATATATTTGTTGTACGTAATGATGGAATTTCCGGAGTATATAATACCTATAAAAACGAATTTTCTTGGCATATCAATCATGATGGCTGGATAGCTGGTTATATTGGATCAGAGAGAGTTTTTGGATTGAATGAATTTGTTAAAGAACGTGTTTTACCTGTTGGGATTCCGCAACCTTGGCCTAGTGACCATCTACCTGCCGGTTGGCTCGAGTGTAATGGTTCACCATTTGATGTTAATCAATTTCCTAAATTAGCAGCCGTCTATCCGTGGGGAACCTTACCGGATTTACGCGGGTTATTTATTCGAGGGAAAGATAACGGTCGAGGATTAGACCCTAACAGAGGTATTTTAAGTTTTCAGGATGATGCAATAAGAAATATATATGGGGAAGTTTGGCCGATATCTCATGGGAGAATAAAAAACACCAACACCATTTTTAATGGTGCATTTAGCGAAACTCGGCGTAATACCGAAACCATCGGGTTAAAATACGCCAAAGGAACCATAACTGAATTTACCTCAATCTTACCGCGTCCGGGATTTTATTTTGATGCATCGCGTGTAGTCCCTGTTTCACATGACAACCATCCGCGCAATGTCGCATTTATATACATAGTTAAAGCAGAATAATTAGGAGAACCAATAATGAAATATGAATTACAACCAGCATCAGCCGTATTAAATAAAAATGGTCTAACCATTAAAGCCGGTTGGGCAATTATTTATAATGTTGATACAAAGTGTGAATTTTTACAAGCCACCTATCAATATTTACCTGTTGGCGTTGGCTTACCTGCTCATGCTTACTTAGAAGCCCCGAAAAACGTGCAAGACAATCAAGCCATCATCCACAATGGCCAACAATGGACCTACCCTACAGATTTACGCGGCACCAAGATCTACTCTACTGAAACTGGCGCAGAAACGATTATGCAAGAGGTTGGCGAGATTCCTGAAGGTTACACCACCATAAAGCCTAGCAGTGAATTCGACAGCTGGGACGGGGAAAAATGGGTATTAGATACTGAAAAACAGCATCAAAATGACATCGATGAAGCAACATCACAGAAAAAACAATTATTAAGTAAAGCAACCGAACAAATCAGTTATTTACAAGATGCGGTTGATTTACAAATCGCCACTGAACAAGAAACTCAATTACTCGCCGAATGGAAAAAATACCGCGCACTACTAAATCGCATTGATGTACAACAAGCACCAAATATCGACTGGCCAAAACAGCCTAAATAACGTTAATTGATAAAAACCTTGGTTTAAACTGAAGTGCCCCCCAGTAATTGGTTGTCCAACTATTGGGGGCACTTCAGTTTTTATTAATTGTTTATTTTTTCAAAGAACCTCTCCTACCCCACTTGTAATCTTGTTTATTACATATCCATTCATTAACTCACTTCTTTAGATTATGTCACTATCGTTAGCAAGCCATTTTATGAATAAAAGTCATATGACTTAATAAAGGATAGATAAACTGGCTTCTTAAAACCAAACAAGTAGCTCATTCGATCGCCTTAATGGCGATTCGAATTTTTATTTATAGGAATGAAAATATGAGTCAAAAATATTATACTCTAATTACCCAACAAGGTGCTGCATTACTGGCGAATGCGACCGCTTCAGGTATACCACTGAAATTAAATAAGATGGGAGTTGGCGATGGTAATGGTAACGCAACTACACCAAATGCCAATCAAAGCAAATTAGTTCATGAAGTCTATCAAGCACCCATTAACTCATTAACCATTGATGAAAATAATACAAATCAAATTATTGCCGAATTAATTATTCCGGAAAATCAAGGAGGATGGTTTATTCATGAAATTGGCTTATATGATGAGAATAACAACTTAGTTGCGGTGGGTAATTGCCCGGCTACCTATAAACCACAATTATCCGAAGGTAGTGGGCGAACGCAAGTCATTCGCATCATTATCATCGTTGATAACACTGATGCCATTGCCTTGAAAATTGACCCAGCAGTAATATTAGCCACTCGTCAATATGTTGATAATTTAATTACCGCTAGAATGACGGCTCATGAAAAATCAACCAATCACCCGACTGCGACCACTTCATCGAAAGGATTTGTGCAATTAAATTCCGCCACTGATTTAACCATTGAAAACCAAGCAGCAACCCCATTAGCAGTCAAAAAAGTAAATGAAGCTGTCAAAAGAGTGGATGAGAAAGTCACAAAAGTAGATGAGAAAGTAAAAATTGTGAATGATATAGCTATGGCGGCAGTTAAACGTTCAGGCGATGATATAACTGGTGAGTTGAAAATAAAAGGTCACCCCGTATTAACTAAATATTCTTACGGAATTGGCTTTTCACATGTTCTAGGCAATGAATCCATAGATGAGTCTAAGAACCAGTATAGTGGTTTTTTATTCACTCAACAACAATCACAAGGGTGTAAACCATTCGATTATAGCCATGTAATGCGATCATTTGTTGGTGATTCATTTGGTGATATTGCCATTGATGTTTTAAGTAAGCGAGTTAAATACAGGGGTGTTATAACTTATGAACAAAACCCAAGTTATACTGGCGATTATAGTTGGAATGAATTTATCACCACAGCCAATGTTTCTAATTATATTCCTATCGGTGTGCCTTTACCATGGCCGAATACTCAACCTCCTGCTGGTTGGCTAGAATGTAATGGTTCAACGTTTAATAAAAATCAATTTCCCAAACTCGCTGCTGCTTATCCATCAGGAAAATTACCCGATTTACGCGGTGAATTTATTCGTGGGTGGGATAACGCTCGTGGCGCAGATCCATATCGGGTCATTTTAGCCTGGCAGGCTCCACAAATTTCAGCGCATCGCCATGTTGAGGGATGGGGTGAACATTCAACGCATTTTACTGATTGGCAGAAAGAACACTACGCACCATTTGGCTCAACCGGATTAGGCGGAGTATGGGGCGGCGCGTACAATAACGATTTTGATAATGCACTATTGTACACGAACGATGGTACCAACGGCAGTATATCAACATCAAGGGGCTACACCGATTGGCGCAATTTAAACCCTGATGGATTGGTCGGCAATGAAACTCGACCTCGCAACGTCGCATTTATGTATATCGTTAAAGCAGAATAATTAGGAGAACAAATAATGAAATATGAATTACAGCCAGCATCAGCCGTATTAGATAAAAATGGTTTAACCATCTCCGCCGGTTGGGCAATTATTTATAATGTTGACACCAAAGGTGAATTTTCACAAGCTACCTATCAATATTTACCTGTTGGCGTTGGCTTACCGGCTCATGCTTACCTTGAAGCCCCGAAAAACGTGCAAGACAATCAAGCCATCATCCATAATGGCCAACAATGGACCTACCCTAAAGACTTACGCGGTACCACGATCTACTCTACCGAAACTGGCGCAGAAACGACTATGCAAGAGGTTGGTGACATTCCAGAAGGTTATACCACCTTAAAACCAGGTAGTGAATTTGACAAATGGGATGGTAAAAAATGGCAATTAGATAAAAATAAACAGCACCAATCGCAAGTTAACCAAGCGACAACTCAAAAAAAACAACTCATTTCGGAAGCAACCTCACAAATCAGTTATTTACAAGATGCAGTTGATTCGCAAATCGCCAGCGAACAAGAAATTCAATTACTCGCTGAATGGAAAAAATACCGCGCACTAGTCAATCGCATTGATGTACAACAAGCACCAAATATCGACTGCCCAGATATGCCAAATAGCTAATTTCAATATTAATGACTGTCATTTACTTATCTGATTTCCAGTAATAAATGACAGTTTTTTGTCTGTTATATCTATCTAATCTGATAAACATTTCCGCTATAAATTGTAACAAATTTCGCTACAAATCCAATCACTAACCACTTTGTATTAAATATGCAAATATTGCCATGTACTTTAACTTTACAATATGTAAACCACAACGGAGAACTTATGGCTAACGATTATCATCACGGCGTCCGAGTCATCGAAATCAATGAAGGTTCACGCTCTATCAGAACAGTATCAACCGCTGTTATTGGTATTGTTTGTACTGGCGATGATGCCGATGCGACGCAATTTCCACTTAACACCCCTGTTTTAATTACCAATGTCAATAGCGCAATCGGTAAAGCTGGCTCAACAGGTACACTAAAACCAACGCTAGAAGCGATTGCCGATCAGTGTTCACCAGTGATTGTTGCTGTTCGTGTTGAGACAGGTGCAACTGTTGCAGAAACAGAAGCAAATATCATTGGTACCACCACTGAAGATGGCAAATATACAGGTATGAAAGCGCTACTTTCAGCACAAACGCAATTGAAAGTAAAACCACGTATTTTAGGTGTACCTGGTTATGACTCATTACCTGTTGCAACAGCACTAGTTTCATTAGCACAAAAATTACGTGCCTTTTGTTATGTATCGGCTTACGGCGCTAAAACCAAAGAACAAGCAGTACTTTATCGCGATAAATTAGGTGCGCGTGAAGCAATGGTAATTTGGCCTGATTTTGTCGGTTTCGATGCTACACAAAAACAAAATGTCACTTTAGCTGCAACGGCTAGAGCGTTAGGTCTACGTGCCCAAATCGACCAAAAAGTTGGCTGGCATAAAACATTATCAAATGTTCCTGTCAATGGCGTCACTGGCATTTCTAACGATGTATTTTGGGATTTGCAAGAAGAAAGCTCAGATTCAAATTACTTAAACGAGCACGATGTAACAACTTTAATTTGCAATCAAGGATATCGCTTCTGGGGATCTCGCACTTGCTCAGCGGATACATTATTTGCATTTGAAAACTACACACGTACCGCTCAAGTTTTAGCTGATACTATCGCTGAAGCTCAATTCCAATTAGTTGATGCTCCAATGCATGCCTCATTAATTAAAGATTTAATTGAATCAATCAATAACAAATTCCGTGAATTAAAATCTAACGGCTACATTGTTGATGGTAAAGCATGGTTTGACCCTGAAGCTAATACCCCAGACATTCTAAAAGCAGGTAAATTATATATTGATTATGATTACACACCTGTCCCGCCTCTCGAAAATCTTATGTTACGCCAACGCATTACCGATAAATATTTGGTTGAGCTGGCTAATTCAGTCGCCACTAACTAAGGAGAACAATTAAATGGCTCTACCTAAAAAACTCAAATACTTCAACGTCTACGTTAACGGAACCTCTTTTGCTGGTGAAGTCGAATCATTCACACCACCCAAATTAACCCGCAAATTTGAAAACTATCGCGGTGCCGGTATGCCAGGCAGTGTACCAATCGACATGGGATATGAAGATGATGCATTAAATGTTGAATGGACAATCGGTGGCTTAGCTCACGAAGTGCTAAAACAGCATGGTGGCTTACTCAATGGTGTTACATTACGTTTTGCTGGTGCTTACCAAAAAGATGATAGTGAAGATTTTATTAAAGTCGAAATCATCGTTAACGGACGCCATAAAGAACAAGACCGTGGTGAACTTAAACAAGGTGAAAGCAACTCAACCAAAATTACTACGCAATGTACTTATTATAAAGAGATCATCGACAACGAAGAAATTACTGAAATCGACCTAATCAACATGATCGACAAAGTAAACGGAAAAGATCGTCTATCAAAAGCACGTAGTGCAATTGGATTATAACAATTAATTTAATCCTAATTAATCATTTAAATAAAAAAGCCCGCAAGGGCTTCTTACGAGGGGAAACAAATGACAAGCAGCAAAAAAATCACATTAAAAAATGGAATTAAATCAGGTAAAACCACCATAACCGAATTTACTATTCGCAAACCAGTAACTGGTGATTTACGTGGTGTAAAATTACTCGAATTTATTGATTTAGATATCGACTCATTAGCAAAAGTATTACCACGCATTACCACACCATCAATTGCAGAACATGAAGTATATACTTTAGATTTAATTGACTTGTCGGAAATCACCAAAGAGGTAATCAATTTTTTGTCCCCGAACTCGAACGATGCCAACAAGGAATCCCTAACCGAGTAGAAGAGGCAATGGCAGATATTGCACTAATCTTTCATTGGCAACCGTCTGCCATGGATGAATTAAACTTATCTGAACTTATGGAGTGGCGAGAGCATGCTCGCGTCAGAAACGGTACCAATAATCAACAATAATCAGGGAGTGAATTATTAAAAATAAGGTACCGTTTGACGCCATTGATTATTAAATAATTTAAAAAACGAATTAGTACTTAATCAATGCGCCCAACATAAACATCATTAATCAAAATCAGAAAATAAAAGTTTATTAATTATGGCCAACGAAAATAACAGAAATTCAGAAGATGAAGAAAAAACAAGTTCGCAAAGTGAAAAACTAAAAGAGTTTGGCACAAATCTTGGTAAACCAATATTAAGTTCGGTTGAATCCTTTATAGAACTTGAACAGGCTATGAATAAAGTTGCTAGGCAAGTTAAAGGGCTATATGACCTACAAGGCAAACCAACTAAATTATTTGACAGCATGAAAGAACAAATTCAATCACTAAGTCAACAAATACCAACTGCCAAAGGAGCATTAGATATTGCTGAACAGGTAGAATCCAATGCCAAATTAGGCCTAACTAAACAAAGCGATCCTATAAGCGAACAACACAAACAACTACTAAACTTTACTAAAATCTCAGCAATTTCAGCCAATGCCTTTGGCTTACCGGCAAATGAGTTAGCCTCAGATCTGAGTGAAATTGCCAAATTATTCAATATTCCAATAGAAAATATTGAAAACTTAGCCGACACCATTAATTATCTTAGTGATAACACCGATGCTAATGTAGCAGATATCATAAGCTCACTAAAAAGTATGGATGATATTGCTGATAAACTCGATTTCAAACAAGTTATGGCATTAAATTCGGCATTCTTAAACCTAAATATAAAACCAGATGGTGCGATTGCCGCCACCAATGCTATCGTCAACAGTTTATCAAAAGCGACAACGCAATCGGAGCAATTCCAACAAACGTTACAATCACTTGGATTTGATGCCACACAAATAGAAAAAAATATGTCAATCGATGCCATTGACACAATACAAAAAGTACTAACAACCATTAAACAACAGAATACAACCCAACAAACAGAAATCCTTAGTCAGTTATTTGGTAGCGAACAGGCGCAAAACACCGGCAAACTTACCAATAATTTGCCTTTACTCACCCAACAACAATCAGTAATTAATAACCCCAATGCCATGGGTTCTTTACAAATAAAAGCCGATATTGACAGTAAAAGTTTTGCGTCACAATTTGAAATATTAAAAGCCACACTAACTAATATCTCAAGTTCTATGGGTGGATCCATGCAAGGACCAATAGCTAGTGCAATGCCATGGTTAACCGAGCTAACAGCAAGTACTCAGCAATGGGTAAAAAACCACCCTACTTTTGTTGCTACCTTTATGGAAATAATTTCAATCAGCTCCATGGCAAGTACAGCATTAGGTACATTAGGCGACATTCCTATCAAAGGCGTAATCAATGCATTTAAAAGTTTAGGCACAGTTATCACAACAGTTAGTCAAGCATTTTCACTTAGCACTATCGGCCTTGTTGTTATGGCCATCGCTGCTTCCGCACTGCTGATTCGCAAATTCTGGGAACCAATTAGCGCATTCTTCACTGGTTTCTGGCAAGGACTTACCAATGAAATACAGCCAGTTATTGATGCCTTCTCATCCTTAGGACCAGTATTCACAACGATAGGTGATGCAATAGGTGGAGTAATCAACTGGTTTAGTGAATTATTATCACCAATGAAACTCACAGATGAACAGTTTGAAAGCTGTAAATCGGCCGGAACCTCTTTTGGTTCTGTTGTGGGAAGTATCCTTATGGCACCAATCAGACTCTTTGAAAGTCTTTCAAAAATAGTCGGTGAGACATGGGATCTTATTATGTCATTACCTGAAAAAATAAAAGAACTACCTGAAAAAATAGGACAAATTTTTACTGGTGAAAATGGATTATTTAATAAGTTTTTAAAAATAGGCGGAGATATTATCGACGGAATAATAAACGGTATCAAAAATGCCTGGAACAGCTTAAAGGAAAGTATATGTAATCTTGGAAGTAACATTTGCAGTTGGTTCAAATCAAAACTTGGCATTAAATCACCATCGACAGTCTTTAAAGAATTTGGTGTTAACACCATTGAAGGCTATCAAAATGGGGTTGATGAAACGCAAGATACCGCTTTAGACTCAATGAGTAAATTTGCTGATAAAGTTAGTACCAAGGCGCCGCAGATTCCAACCAATACCGCAAATAATATACCAAATGCTAATAGCAATTCAGCGATTAACACTATTCAAGGTGGAACATCACAATATTACATTACCATCAATGCCGCACCAGGTATGAATGAAGAAGAAATCGCTAGAGTCATCACTCAAGAACTCGATCGTCGAGAACAACAACAATTATTTCAAATTAGAAGCAGCTTAAGGGATATCTACTAAAATGATGATGTGTTACGGCTTTTTTGTTTTCAGCTTAAAAACATTACCCTACCAAGAAATGACATTAAACAAAAGTTGGAACTGGGCAAGCAATAATAGGGTCAACAAACGTTCAGCATTACAGTTCACCGGCCCAAATAACGAAACCATTACCTTATCGGGTTCAGTATTCAGCGAATTAACCCATGGTAGAGTCAGCATTGAAGTCTTAGAACGTATGGCATATTTATCTGTACCACTGCCGCTTATTCAAGGCGATGGGGTACCGCTTGGCTTTTTTGTATTAAATGGTGTCGAAAGAAAATACACCGAACTCGATCGTCACGGCGCTCCACGAAAAATCAACTTCACCATAAAACTAACTAAAGTTGACATTTCAGACTTCTTTGATGAAGGGATAATCAAAGATATTATTGATATTATTGATATTATTATATAGGTACAACATGGCAAAACCATATTTTAAAATTATCTTATTAGATGATGAGCAGCGAGAAGATATTACCGAAAAATTTGATAATCGTCTTATATCAATGACAATTGTAGATAAAAATGGACTTGAAGCAGACACAATCACTATAGTCATTGACGATTCCGATCAGAAAGTCAATTTGCCTAAAAAAAAGGCTAAATTAGAAATTACCCTTGGTTGGAAAGCGGATAAGCCAAAAACCACGATTGACGATGAAGAAGCGAAAATCTTTGAAGCAAATATAAAAAATGTATTTACCATTACGCAAATTACCCATTCTGGTACACCAGATATCATTACTCTGCAAGGTTCAAGTGCCAATCTAATAGACGGAGCCGCCCTAGAACCTCTGGAAAAATCTTATGAAAACCTCACCCTAGGCGAGATAATCGCCCAGATTGCTATACGCAACAAGTTACCGTATCGCTTTGATAAATTGATAGGTTCTAACTTCATACCACATATTGACCAAATGAAAGAATCAGATAACTCATTTCTTACTCGATTAATCAATGACTATGGAGGGGGCGTAACGATTAAAAATGATATGTTAATCGTGTTTAATAAAGGTCAAGGGATGACCGTAAATGGCAAAAAAATCCCAACGGCTAAAATCAAAAGAGCATCTGGAGACAAGCACAGCTACACATTCCTTGATACTCCATATTTAGGTGTAAAAGCCTATTGGTATAATTACAAAAAGCCAACAAAAAAACCATACAAAATTGTTAGTAAACAACAAATTGAAAAAAGTAAAGTTCACATTGCAAAGTCAAAACCAAAGAAACTCAACGAAAAAGAAATCAAAGAACTCAAATATGTTTATGCCAATGAAGAGAGTGCAACAGCAGCAGCAAAAAGTGAATTGAAAAAAATTGAACAAGGAATAGCACAGTTTAAACTCAAACTTGCTTTAGGCCGTCCCGACCTATTTAGCGAAATGCCGGTTGAAGTAGATGGATTCAAACCAGAAATAAACTCAACAAATTGGACTATCGCATCATGTACACATTCATTAAGTAAAGGTAGTGGATTTACTACTGAATTAGAATTACAAATAAAACCTGAAGAAGAAAGTTACGAAAATATCTTAAAATAGTGCCCACACAATACAGTAAACCAACTTAAGTTAAGTTTAAGTTTGTTTTAAATACTTAGCAAATGATGACTCTTACCAAGAGTCATCCATTAAACCCAAAAAAAACAGATAAAATCAATAGATAACCAAGTTATCGCTCAGCTAAACCTCATCACCAATTAACAAAAGACATGGCAAAAAAATAAAAATAGAAAAACACTAGACTTAAACTTAAATTAATGTAAAATTAACTAAAGTTTAATTCAAAGAGGTTAGTCACATGAAATGTCCACATTGCCGAAACAAAACATTTATCCGATCTAGTGAAGAAATAAGCAACTTAACTCGCAAACAGTATTACCAATGTTCCAACATATATTGTGGACATACTTTTACTGCAATGCAATCAATCTCAGAAACGATTGTACCAAGCGCAATCCCAGACCCAAAAGTCAACATCCCAATATCGCCATACAGCCGACACGCCAAAAAAGCCTAAACCATCACCAGATTGCACCTCACAGCAATCTGGTGCCCTCTCCCAATCAAAACATCTACTAACGACATAACTAATATCATTATAAACAGATAGCTTTAATATTGGACTACCAGCCATAATTGCAGAGGAACAACCTAATTTACTAAACGAAAATACCTAACCACCACATTAATAACTACTAACTACTAACTACTAACTATTAACTATTAACTATTAACTATTAACTATTAACTATTAACTATTAACTATTAACTATTAACTATTAACTATTAACTATTAACTATTAACTATTAACTATTAACTATTAACTATTAACTATTAACTATTAACTATTAACTATTAACTATTAACTATTAACTATTAACTATTAACTGACAAGATTAAAAAGTTAAAACGAAAAAAATCAACCGCCATTTTATCGCCATAGCCAAAAATAACACATAAAAGAAAACATTATTAAAATAGATAACTGATTGAATTTAAAGGCATTTGATGGTGGCCCCTACTGGACTTGAACCAGTGACCAATCGATTATGAGTCGACTGCTCTGACCAACTGAGCTAAGGGGCCTCTTTTGAGGTGCTACTGACTTAGTAGGGTTGCGATTATAATAGAGTTAAATTGAATTTGCTACATTTAATTAACAAAATAGGTTGATTTGCTTAATTATTAAACTAACATCTATCAGAATATCATCATTTTTAATAAGCGATATTTTTTAGTTAATTAACCTGATACAATGCTTTTAACAATTACTACTAATAATCGTTATATTGGTTGGGGAAATATTATGTCTATCAAAAAAATTCTTTTTATGAGCGCAGCTTTATCTACTGCATTGTTTTTAAATGGTTGTAGTAACTCAAATTACCAAGCCACTTCAGCTGGTCGACAAGTGCAGTTCAT
Organism: Gilliamella apicola; assembly: GCF_003202915.1. GTDB lineage: Bacteria > Pseudomonadota > Gammaproteobacteria > Enterobacterales > Orbaceae > Gilliamella > Gilliamella apicola_Q. The sequence goes on along the minus strand of NZ_QGLP01000005.1, from coordinate 73,303 downwards.
TGATACCAAACCTGCAGCAAATTGCCAATTCATCGGCAAAGCTGAAGGCCGTCGTGGCACTTTCTTTTCTGGTTTAAAAACCCATAGTGAGTTAATTCGTGATGCAGCAACAGATCTGATGAATAAAGCGGCAGCAATGGGCGGTAATGTGATTTATAATGCGCAAGATGCATCTTTACAATATGTTTCAGATATTGCTCCGACAGATGCCGTGATGACTGGTGAAGTCTATCGTTGTAAATAAAAAATCGTCAATAAAAAAAGGGATACTGTTATCCCTTTTTAATTAGCTTACCAATATTATTAACCATTTTGCTTTTCAAATTGTTTCATAAATTCAATCAGGTATTTAACACCATCGATATCCATTGCATTGTAAATAGATGCCCTCATTCCGCCAGCGATTCGATGACCTTTGATACCAATAATATTTGCTTGAGTTGCCTCGCTAACAAATTTTTTATCAAGTTCTTCGTTTGGTGATAAGAAAGTAACGTTCATAATTGAACGATTAGGAATGGCTACAGTATTGTGATAAAAACCGGATTGATCGATAAACTGGTAAAGTAATTGTGCTTTAGCATGATTTCGCTGTTGCATAGCAGTTAATCCACCCAAATTTTTGATCCATTTAAACACTAAGCCTGACATATACCATGCAAATGTAGGTGGCGTATTAAACATCGAATCATGATCCATCAATAGTTTATAGTCTAATACTGATGGTAATACCTTTTGAGCATGGCCAATTAGATCTTCTCGAACGATAACAATTGTGATCCCTGAAGGACCAATATTTTTCTGGGCACCGGCATATATAATACCATAACGACTAACATCGATAGGTTGAGACAGAATACAAGAAGATAAATCAGCAACAACTGTTTTATCGCCAAAGTTTGGTTGTTCGAATATTTCAATTCCGTCGATAGTTTCATTAGGGCAATAATGGACATAAGCACTATTATCACTCAATTGCCATTCAGACATCGGTTTGATTGAGGTTATTCCATCATTTTTAACAACCACATTTTGTTCAATCACATTACAGTATTTGGTTGCTTCTTTGGCTGCACATTGACTCCAATAACCACTATTAATGTAATCGGCATCTGTTTTATTGCCTAATATATTTAATGGCACAGCAGCAAATTGTGCCCTAGCTCCACCTTGGCAAAATAAAATTTTATAATTTTCTGGTACCTTTAAAAGATCACGAAGGTCATTAGTTGCTTCAATTGCACATGCATCAAAATCTTTACCTCGGTGGCTTAATTCCATCACCGATGCACCTGTATTTTGCCAATTTAATAATTCAGCTTGTACTTGTTTTAGAACATCTGCAGGAAGTTTTGCTGGACCTGCACTAAAATTATAACTTTTCTTCATTGCAATTCATTTTCATCCGTCAAAAATAGAAAATCTATTTTTACACTCTATTTACCGATATACAATCAATTTTTTTATCCAAAAAAGTTGCAAATCGTTTTTTTGCAGCATAAAAATGCCGACTAAAGTCGGCATTTAGAATAACTCGTAAAATTAATTATAGTGAAAGTTGCTGCTTGGCGTTGTCAATTGCAAATTTGACCTGTATAGGCGATACCCCACCTTTAGCAGATCGTTTAGCTAAGCAAGATTCCAACGATAAAATTGGATAGACATCATTTTCAATAACATCACTAAATACTTTTAATTCTTCAAGCGTTAATTCTTCTAGTGCTTTTTGCTTAGCTATCGCAGCTACAACTGCTTCACCAACAATGTGATGAGCTTGCCTAAATGGAATACCTTTAGCAACCAGATAGTCAGCAAGTTCTGTCGCGTTAGAGTAGCCTTGTTTAGCAGCATCTTGGCAATTTTGGTAATTAATTTTAATATCCTCAAGAACCAAAGCGGCCATATCTAAACACGCTTGCCAAGTATCCAATGCGTCAAACAGATGTTCTTTATCTTCTTGTAGATCCTTATTATAGGCAAGCGGTAAGCCTTTAAAAGTCACCATAGCACCGGTTAATGCGCCGACTACTCGTCCTACTTTACCTCGAATAAGTTCTAAAGCATCAGGATTTTTTTTCTGAGGCATTAATGATGATCCTGATGTTACCCGCTCCGATAGTTCAACAAAATTTGCTTCACCACTATTGAAAATAATTAAATCTTCAGCAAACCGAGATAGATGTACCATACCTATAGAGGCATTATTAAGTAATTCTAGAACATGATCTCTATCTGATACCGTATCTAAGCTATTATTCGTTGCAGTTGAGAAACCTAACCAATTAGCTAGTTGCTCGCGATCCATTGGATATGCTGTACCGGCTAACGCTCCACATCCCAAAGGACTAACATCCAAGCGTTTAAACGTATCTTGCAAGCGACTTTCATCACGCGTTAACATTTCATAATACGCCAAGCACCAATGCGCAAAAGTGACGGGCTGAGCACGTTGTAAATGAGTATAACCAGGCATAACCGCATCTTGATGTTGCTCTGCGGTAAACACTAAGCGTTTTCTTAATTGATTAATACCAGAAATAAGATGAGCAATTTCAGCTTTACACCATAATTTAAGATCGGTGGTTGATTGATCATTGCGACTACGGCCAGTATGTAATTTTTTGCCTAAATCGCCAACTTTTTCAATGAGTTTTTGTTCTACCCAACTATGAATATCTTCCGCATCACTTTGTAGAATCTGCTGCGGATCTTGCCGTACTGAATCTAATAATTCGTTTAAGGCTTTTTCAAGCTTTTTTTGTTCATCATAAGATAAAACGTCCACAGTAACCAATGCTTTAGACCATGCAATTGATCCAATGATATCTTGCTCTGCAAGCCGATAATCAAAGCGTAAAGAATCATTAAAATGTTTAAATTGCTGATCCGCAGCTTGGCTAAAACGCCCACCCCATAATGCCATAATTACCTCAAATGTTATTTTCAATCAATCCTAAACGATTTAAATTTTATCGTTTTTCTAATAATGTTAATGATAAATTAAAATGCAATAATACGATAAAAAATATATACAGACTAAAGTCTGTATATATTGTGTGTTATATCTTACTAAAAAGTATTAAAAATTACTTTTTACTTTTAGTATTGCTCTTTGAATTTGTAGTTTCTTTTACTGCCACTTTAGCTTTTTTGGCCGGTTGATTTTTCTTACCTTCATTTAATGCTCGAATACGTGAAGATAGTGAAAATAAACGAATAAATCCACCCGCATGGCTATGATCATAAACTTCATCTTCACCAAAAGTTGCAAACTCTTCGCTATATAAGCTATTTGGTGATTTCTTTTGAACAGCTGTTGCATTTCCTTTGTAAAGTTTAACGACAACTTCACCAGTCATATCTTCTGCCAATATATCAGCCGCCGCTTGAATAGAACGACGATATGGCGCAAACCAACGACCATCATAAACAACATATGCCATCTCTAAACCGAGTTGTTCACGCCATTTGAAACTATCACGATCTAAAATCAGTTGTTCTAAACCTCGTAATGCGGTCATCATGATTGTCCCCCCCGGGGTTTCATAACAACCACGAGATTTGATGCCAACTAGACGGTTTTCAATGATATCTACACGACCTACACCATGTTTGGCACCAATTTTATTGAGCGTGGCTACACAGTTATATGGTGATAATTTTTTACCATTAACAGCAACAACTTCACCTTTTTCGATACCAATGGTGACAAGTTCTGGTGTATTTGGCGCATCTTCTGGTGACACTGTCCAAGCCCAACAATCCGCATTAGCTTGATTCCAAGTACTTTCAAGTACACCACCTTCAGTAGAGATATGCCACGCATTCTCATCACGGCTATAGATTTTTTCAACGGTTGCTGTTGTTGGAATTTTTCTTACTTTTAAATAATCAATTAAAGCTTCGCGTGAACGTAAATCCCATTCACGCCAAGGTGCAATAACTTTAAGTTGCGGTGCTAAAGCGGTATAGGTTGTTTCGAAACGGACTTGGTCATTACCTTTACCAGTTGCGCCATGGCAAAGAGTGTCAGCGCCAATTTCTAATGCATATTCAACTTGCGCTTTGGCAATAATTGGGCGAGCCATCGAAGTTCCAAGATAGTAAGTTCCTTCATATAACGCGCCAGTTTTCAAAACAGGGTAAACATAATCTTTAACAAATTCTTCTCGTAAATCGACAACTTTGCACGCTACTGCGCCAGAAGCTTTGGCTTTTTTCTCGACATCTTTTAGTTCTTCAGGATCTTGACCAACATTAGCGACTAATGCGTAAACTTCACAACCGCCATAATTCTCTTTTAACCAAGGAATAATGGCTGATGTATCTAATCCACCCGAATAGGCTAAAACCACCTTTTTTGTTGCACTTTTTTTCATGTTATACCCTTTCTTAATTTACTGACGAAAAAAATAAATGATTTAAAGATTAAATAAAGTATATTTAATAACAAATAAACCCACTTAATATACTAATTGATCTATATTTAAGCAATGATTCTTGTACCTGTTATTCCCGATTTTCCATTAAATAATTCAATGAGTTTATCTGATTCTTTCCAACTGGCTATATCAATTGGTCGTCCGAGCGTTTTTGCTGCTTCAAAGGCCGAATTGACTTTGACTATCATGCCATCAGTGATAATACCTTCGGCAATGAGGTGATCAGCTTCAGCTTGTGTTAATGATGCAATTAGCTGTTTGTTTCCATCTAACACTCCAGAAACATCAGACAACAAAATTAAATCAGCATCTAACGTTTTTGCTAATGCTACGGCAGCGTGATCGGCATTAACGTTCATCATCTTACCTTCATCGGTAATTCCAATTGAACTAACAATAGGTAAATACCCATTATCAAGTAGCAAATTGACTAAAGTTGGATCGCCGACTTCAGCTTCACCTACATAACCTAACTCTTCAGAAATTTGCTTAACTTTGACACTATCACCGTCAGCTAAACACAGACCGATACTTGGAATTTGTAATTTTTTGGCTTCCGATAATATTGTCGTGTTGGCACTCCCTGCAAGACTACCAACAATTACATCAATCTGATCAGCTGGAGTAACACGTAAACCATTACGACGAACCACCGGTAATGAAAGTCGATCCATTAATGCATCAACAACACTACCACCACCATGAACAATAATTAAAGGTCGTTTAAAATTTTTTTTATATTCGCTAATGACAATGAATAATTTACTTAACACATCTTTATTATCGAGTAAAACACCACCAAACTTAATAATTAAAGGTTTCATTTTTCTTTCCTATCCATTTTAATATGAGTCATCTTGTATAATATTATCAATTTATAACAAGGCTGTTGTTTCATCAAAGCCAAATCGAATATTCATACACTGCACAGCTTGTGCTGCGGCACCTTTTAATAAATTATCTTCTACTGAAATTAGAATTAGATGTTGCCCTTTAAGCACAAAGCCAATATCACAATAAGGCAGACCAATTACTGATTTTAATGCAGGCCAATCTTTTTGATAAACTCTTATTAACGGCTTATCTTGATAATATTTGTTTAACGCGTTAAGAATATCATCTGATGTTACACCTGCTTTCACCAAGCAGGTAATGGTGGCATGAATACCCTGCTTAAAACAGCCTAGGTGAGGCGTAAAAATAATTTCTTGCCCTAAATGTGTTGCAATTTCAGGTTGATGGCGATGAGTAAATAGTCCATAAGCATGTAAACTGACTTCACAAAATATATTATTAATTGAGGGTTTACGACCTGCACCACTCACACCACTAACGGAATTTATAACAGGCCACTGCCTTTTGTCTAGTAAGTCTTCTTCGATTAATGGTTTTAATGGCAATTGTGATGCGGTTGGATAACACCCCGGAACTGCTATTAATTGCGCCTGTTTTATTGCCTCAAAATTCCATTCAGCTAATCCATAAACAGCTTTATCCAACCATTGTTTATGCTGATGTTCAAAACCGTAAAATTGAGTATAAAAAGATGAAGAATTAACCCGAAATGCACCGGATAGATCAAAGACTGTACAGCCTTTTTCTAAGAAATATGGCGCTATATCATGACTAACTGAGTGTTCGGTAGCTAAAAAAACAATATCAATATCGTTAATGAGAGATGAATAATCAGCGGTAGCAATTAATGGTAAATCCACCACACCTTTTAATTGCGGATATAAATCATAATCCGAAATCAGCTTGCCACCATCAAGACTATTTTCTGAAACGGTTAAAGCCACCAACTCAATATTAGGATGCTTTGTTAAATAATATGCTAGTTTTGCACCTGCATATCCACTTGCTCCAACAATGATTGCTTTCAACATATCTTTCCTTATTCATTACTATTGATTTTTTTTGGCATTATAGTAGGCTTTCTAAAAAAACAAAGCAAGTAAAAAATGAATTTTTATTCACTTTTTGTGAATTTATTTTCATATAACAAGGTTTCAATCATTGAAAAAGGCGATGTAAAGGTAGGATAATTCCTCCTACCAACTTATTAATAGGAGGAATAACAGTGATTATTTCAAATAACAGGCCGATTTTAAGATAGCAATTAATAATTCCCAATAACGGTAAACACTTTGAATATTGACCTTCTCATCAGGTGAATGTGGTGACACAATAGTTGGCCCAATTGAAATCATATCCATATGTGGATAAGACTGTTTGAATAATCCACATTCTAAACCAGCATGAATGACCATAATTTTAGCTTGTTTTGAGAAAATCTCTTGATACTTATCCTTTGCCAATTGTAATAGGCTAGAATTTAAATTCGGTTCCCAACCTGAATAACCACCGCTGATCTCATAATTAGCGTTTACTAATTGACTTAACGATATTAAGGTTGAAACTACAGCATCTTTGGCACTATCAACTTGTGAACGAATTAAAAAATTCACGCTTAATTGGTTATCACTAATAGTGACAATACCTAGATTTAAAGATGTCTCTACCACGCCGTGAATCTGATTGCTCATACTGATCACACCATTAGGTGCAGTATTTAACATATTGATGATTTTATTTTGTTGTTCAATGGCGATAACCCGTTTAACATTATTTGTTGTAACTTCTTTTACCGTCAATTCGATATCTGGTTCAACTTGACCAAACTCATTTTGTAAAACTGATTGGTATTGTTTAACTATCTCAGCTAATTTAGGTAAATCTTGTTTATTTAAAGTTAATTCAGCAAAGGCTTCTCTTGGAATTGCATTACGTAATGAACCACCTCTAATATCAGCTAATCTAAATGAGATATCTTGTCCATACTCAGCTAGCAATCTCGCCATTAATTTTATGGCATTACCACGCCCCAGATGAATATCACAACCTGAATGACCACCTTTCAAACCTTTTAACCCAAGTTCAATATAGCAATCGTGAATTTCTGGCATTACCGCATAAGTAATTGCAAAATTAATTGAGAAATCTATACCACCCGCGCAACCTGTAAATATCTCACCTTCATCTTCAGAGTCAGTATTGATGAGATAATGGCTTTTTAACCAATTTGGTTGAAGACCAAAAGCACCATGCATGCCAGTTTCTTCAGAAGTAGTGATTAATACCTCTAGTGGACCATGTTCAACAGAGGGATCAATTAATACCGCCAGCGCAGAAGCAAGACCAACACCATTATCAGCGCCTAATGTTGTTCCTTTGGCTTTAACCCATTCACCATCTACATAGGCTTGAATAGGATCGTTTAGAAAATCGTGCTGCGTACCTTCATTTTTTTGAGGAACCATATCCATGTGAGCTTGTAAGGCGATAGATGGGCAATTTTCCATACTTTTAGTTGCAGTTTTGCTTAATAAAATATTTCCAGTTTTATCAAGTTGACAATCAATGTGATGAGATGCTGCAAAATCGACAATATACTTAGTTATCATTTGTTCATGATGAGAAGGATGGGGAATTTTACAAATATCATTAAAAATCTGCCAAACAAATTTTGGATTTAAGGTCGATAGCATATTTTATCCTCAATATTAGGTGGGTAAAAAATTAATGAGTGATTTTTTTATCTAATCACTCTATAATAAGGTGCAATTTTACATCTATTTTAAGTCCATTAATATTAATTTATTGAATTCGTTTATTCGATTAAAATTGCAGGTTACACATGTCAATAGAACAAAATTTAACAGAAGAACAAATCAAAGCCCAAAAACAGCATAAAGCAGAGATCATTGCTGAAAAGAAAAAATTCAACGTTACTTGGGAAATGCTTCAATCTTATGGGCGTCAACTTGCTGAAAGATTATTACCCGCCAACCAATGGAAAGGTATTATCGCCGTTAGCCGAGGTGGCTTAGTTCCTGCTGCAATTCTAGCTCGTGAACTGAGTATCCGTTACGTTGATACCGTCTGTATTTCAAGTTATGACCACGATCATCAACGTGAAAAGTTAATCTTAAAACAAGCTAATGGTGATGGCGAGGGTTTCATTGTGGTTGACGATTTAGTTGATACCGGAAGCACTGCTCACACTATTCGTGAAATGTATCCGAAGGCCCATTTTGTGACTATTTTCGCAAAACCTGCTGGCAAACCATTAGTTGATGACTATGTTATCGATATTGCTCAAGATACTTGGATTGAACAACCATGGGACACTGGTGTAATGTTTGTTAAACCAATAAGCGATCATTAACAATTTAACATTTTTACAAGGTTGCCATGGTTATGACTGAAAACCTGTCAGAAAAGATATTCAAACCACAATATGACTACCCTGAAACGTCATCGCTGATCAAACGATTAGATAGTAGCAATGGTAGCTGTACAAGCCCATTTGATGGTGAAATTGATTCAAAGTGGTACCGAATCATTAACCCTATTTTATGGTATTGGCGAGGTTTGCCTAAATTAGAAACCGAAGCGGTTTTATCACAAATCGCTATATCGACCAAACGACATACCGATGATAAATGGCTAGATACAGTTATTGGTTATCAACCTGGCAATTGGATTTATGAGTTTTTAAATCAAGCAGCAAAATGGCAAGCCAAAGCTGATGCGATAGACCAAACAAACTTATCTGAAGAAGCTAAAAATAATTTACATCAAGATTATTTAATTGCAAGCGAATATGCAAGTATCGCAAGTTATCCTCATTTTAAAAATGATGAACTCGCGATGTATGCACAAACTTGTGCATATCAAGCTTATATGAAAGCACTTGAGTATTCGCCTTACACGACAAAACAGATTGAATTTAAAGTTGAAAATCGTAGTATTAAAACGATTTTACATTTACCACAAAATTGTGATGGTGTATGCCCTGTCGTCTTAGTATGTAATGCATTAGGGAATCTACAAATCGATTATTATCGTTACTTTAGTGAATATCTTGCTCCACAAGGTTTTGCTATGTTAACGGTAGATTTACCAACGGTCGGATTTAGTCGAAATTTTGTATTAACCCAAAATAGTAGCCAAATTCATCAAGCTATTATCGAACAATTAGCAACAGTACCATGGGTAGATAGTAATCGTGTGATAGTTGCGGGATTCCGTTTTGGTTCGCATATTGCAACTCGCCTTGCCTATTTAATGCCCAATAAAATAAAGGGACTTTTCAACTTCACCCCCTTTGTACATCAAATTTTTGTGGATAAAACTTTACAACAAAATTTACCTAACTGTTATAAAGACATGTTGGCTTGTCGATTGGGTTTAACATCTGTATCAAATCAGCAATTAGCGGCAGAATTGAACTATTTTTCGCTTAAAAATCAGGGATTATTAACTCGTTCCTGCCCTGTGCCTATTATGAATATTATCTTTGAAGATGATAAATTGAGTAATATAACTGAGGCGAAATTAATTCAATCTTCAAAACAAAGTAAAATTGTGACTATTGCTAAAACACCGTTACAAAAAAGTTTACAAAACGCTTTAACACAATCAGTTAAATGGATGGAATCTATTTTGTAATAAATGATTTAAATAAGAGTATTGCTATGAAGAATAAAAAACAACTAACGGTCGTTGTTAAGCTAGGTACTAGCGTTTTAACCGGTGGTACTAAACAGTTAGATCGTGCTCGAATAGTAGAGCTGATTCGACAATGCGCTTATTTACATCAAAATGGTCACAAAATTATTATCGTTACTTCAGGTGCTATCGCTGCCGGCCGAGAATATCTAAACTTCCCTAACCTTCCTAATACCGTTGCATCAAAACAGTTACTTGCCTCTGTTGGTCAAAGCAAACTTATCCAACTTTGGGAACAATTATTCTCTATATATAAAATTTATATCGGTCAGATGTTATTAACACGGGCAGATTTAGAAGATCGTGAACGTTTTTTAAATGCACAAGATGCCCTAAAAGCGATGTTAGATAATAATATTATTCCAGTTATCAATGAAAATGATGCGGTTGCCACTGCGGAAATTAAAGTTGGTGATAATGACAACCTATCAGCACTGGCCGCAATTTTAGCTGAAGCCGATAAACTCTTACTACTAACCGATATAGAAGGACTATATACAGCCGATCCGCGAACCGATCACGACGCAAAATTGATAGAAGAAGTTTCTCAGATTGATGATAGTTTACGTAGCATTGCTGGTGATAGTGTATCAGGTCTGGGAACAGGTGGTATGAGTACCAAAATCCAAGCAGCTGAAGTAGCTGGTAGCGCGGGTATAGAAGTAATAATTGCTGCCGGAAGCAAAGAAAATGTGATTATTGATGCCGTCAATAATCAATCTGTGGGTACCCGTTTTTTACCGCAAAAAACACCTTTAGAGCACCGCAAACATTGGTTATATGGTGCTCCAAATGCAGGAAAAATTATTCTTGATGATGGCGCTATTAATGCTATTTTAAATAATGGTAGTTCGCTCTTGCCAAAAGGAATTATCGCGGTTGAAAAAGATTTCTCACGAGGAGAAGTAATTGATATTTGTGATAAGTCTGGAAGACGAATCGCACGAGGTGTAAGTCGTTATAATAGTGATGCATTAAAACAAATTGCAGGCCATCACTCACGACAAATTAGCCAAATCATCGGCTATGAATACGGCCCTGTTGCTGTACATCGAAATGATATGATTATTAAATAACTAATAATAAGAAAATAAAAAATGGGGCTGGCTATAGGTAGTGTAATAGCTAACTGGTTTGGTGTATTAATCGTTTATATGATCTCACTCGACGATGAAATTTATGGAAGTTTGTTATCTATTGCATGTATATCAGCATTAATAAGTACGATAGGAATATTATTTGTAGGAAATAATAAAAAATAGCAAGTATTTTAATTATTATTAGCAGCATAATATTTGTCCCTTTGGGATTTATTGGGATTTTTGGCGCTAGAAAAATAACTGATCTTGCTAATGAAAAAACATTAGAAGAGAGACGCAATTCATAAAATAATATGAATATTATTTTTTTAAGGATAAAAAATGGAATCTCAAAATCAAAATATAAAACAATTTAAAGCTCGACGTCACGTCATACTTTTGATAATAATATGTATTATAGCATTTTTCATTATGTTAATGTTTCCTGTAGAAACAAATGTATGTGTAGGAGTGCCGATAATCCTCGTATTTATTCGTGCTATTTGGCAATTTAATATGATTTATATCGAAATTGGAGATGATTATATTATTTTTATACCTACGGCACCTCTAGGAAGTGCGGCGCGTATGCTTTTTGAAGAAATCTCATCAATTAGTTATCAAAAAAATAAAGTAATTATTAATTACAAAAATGAAATTAGTCATAACGAAAATACTGTAAAAATACCTTTAACAGTTATGGAAAACAAGGAAAAAGAAAAACTTTTAACTACTTTACATACTGTATTAAAAGATAAGGAGCAATAAACTAATAAAAGTTATGATTTAGAGCAAAGATTAAAACATCTTTGTTCTCAACTTTTTTTATTAATTGATGTCTCCACATTAGGAAAGTGATGCTTTTTGGGTACAAATTGTAGATCATCATTCACAACAAATTAGTAAGTTATTGGTTATGAATATGCATCTGCTAATGTATATCGCAATGATATGATTATTAAACAATAAATCTAGGTAAAAATTAAAGATGGACTCTAAAAATCAAAGTGTTAAAGAATTTCACGCTCGAGGTTATATTTTACCAATAGCCCTAATATTTCCAGTTCTACTATTGCCTTTAACAATAAGCCTCGAATTTATCATAATAGTTCTTGGTTTGATTATATTTCTTTCAATTTTAATATTACTTCAATACAAGATGGTTTATGTGAAAATCGGTCATGATTTTATTACATTAAAACCAACAATAGGAAGAATGAAGCAAACGGTTCTTTTAAAAAATATAACCTCGGTAAGATATGAGCCTAAATGTGTGCATATCAATTATTTTAGTAAAATCAAAAATGCAGAGTTAACATTAAAAATATATACCAATCAGTTAACGTCTAAAACTAAAACTGAGCTTTTAAACACCTTACATACCATGTTCAAAGATAAAGAAAAAAGAAGCTAATATAAATATTAAAAGGTTATAAAATTGAGTATTGAAATTAATAGTTATCACGAAAAATGGCAAAAAGATGATCAAGATTTAGTCTTTTATCGGCGTAAATACATCAAAACTTTTATAATAATTCTACTTGTTTGCTTTATTGCTTTCTTTATTTTCTCACACATAATCGCAATCCCTTATCACTTCGGATTAGTTTTATTGTTGATGATTGTTTTTTTGTTATTGCAGTGGGCAGAAAAATATATCATTTTGGGTAAAACATTTATCAGTATTAGAAATAGCCAGTTTACTGTCACGGATCTTATCCTTTTTACACTGTTTTTTATTGTTTATGTATTTCTAAGAAGAAAAGATAACAATAAAATGACCTGTATTCTGTTTAAAAATATTATTAATATCTCAGAAAAAAATCCTAATACTATAATAATAAAATACAAGATAAACAATATTATTGAGGATTATGTTATTGACCTTAATATGATGTTGGATTCAGAAAAACAATTATATTTAGAAAAAATGCAAACTATTAAAAAACTTTGTAAACAAAATCAATAAAGGTTAAGTAATGATAAACGAAATGGGAAAAGCAGCCAAACTTGCTTCATATCGATTAGCACAATGCTCGACGAAAACTAAAAATCAAGCTTTGATTAATATTGCTGAGTTATTAGAACTCAACGCTGACAAAATTCTTAAAGCTAATCAGAAAGATATGACTATAGCAAAGGAGCTAGGATTAAGTGATGCGATACTTGACCGTCTGCTATTAAATTCAGAACGAATATCATCTATTGCCAATGATGTCCGAAATATTCTTTCTTTGACTGATCCGATTGGCCAAGTTATTGATGGTTCGACTTTAGCAAGCGGATTAAAGTTACAACGTCACAGAGTCCCTTTAGGAGTGATTGGCGTCATATATGAAGCCCGTCCTAATGTGACAATTGATATTGCCGCTCTCTGTTTAAAAACCGGCAATGCAGCCATACTGCGTGGTGGAAAAGAGACGGTTAATACTAATGCCGCTATCATAGCTATTATCCAAGAGGCATTAAAGCAAGTTGGTCTACCTGAAACAACTATTCAATCTATCGATAATCCCGATAGGAAATACATCACTGAACTACTTAAACTGGATAAATATGTTGATATGATTATTCCTCGTGGTGGTGCTGCTTTACACAAACTTTGCCTTGAACATTCAACCATACCTGTGATTACAGGTGGTATTGGGGTTTGCCATATTTTTGTCGACGAAAGTGTTGATTTTGATAAAGCTTTTCCAATAATACTTAATGCTAAAACTCAGCGACCAAGTACCTGTAATACCGTGGAAACGTTGCTTGTTCATACCGAAATTGCTAACACCTTCTTACCAAAACTTAGCCAAATCATGGCTGATAACCAAGTCATATTACATGCTGATGCCGATGCTTATAAAATCTTAAATTCAGGGGTTGCTAATGTATTTCCTGTTAAGGATGGCGAACTTAGACAAGAGTGGCTTTCCAAAGATCTGAATATTGTAATTGTAGACTCACTTGAATTAGCTGTTGAACATATACGTGAATATGGCAGTGGTCATTCAGAAGCCATTCTGACTCGCAGTTTATTAAATGCTGAGCAGTTTGTTAACTTAGTGGATGCAGCTGCGGTTTATGTCAACGCATCAACGAGATTTACTGATGGTGCGCAATTTGGTTTAGGCGCTGAAGTTGCAGTTAGTACACAAAAATTACATGCCAGAGGACCGATGGGTTTGGAAGCATTAACGACTTATAAATGGATTGGTTATGGCGAAGATTTAATTCGTCAGTAGAGATAACAACTAACTGTTCAAAAATCTGAACAGTTAGTTATAGTAAAAAGGATTAATCAAAATTACGCATTAAAAGCGCATAATTCAAATCAATATCTTCGGCAACAGGAATATAAACAATGTGACCATCACCAAGGCCAGCAGGAACTGGTTGTCCTTTTTTATTTTCCATTCGTTTAATAATAAAGGTCATATTACCTTTAGGAGTCATCATTTCAACACTATCCCCTACTGAAAATTTATTTTTTACAATAACTTCAGCTAATCCATTTAAACGTTGACCACTAAACTCACCAACAAATTGCTGTCTATCAGAAACTGAGTGACTATGCACATAATTTTGCATATCTTCATGTTTATGACGACGTAAAAAGCCTTCGGTGTAACCTCTATGAGCTAATGAATCAAGTTCAACCAATAATCGAGGATCAAATGGTTTACCTTCACTGGCAGCATCGATAGCTTGACGATAAACTTGAGCGGTTCTAGCACAATAATAAAACGATTTGGTTCGCCCTTCAATTTTAAGTGAATGTACACCTATCTTGGTCAAATCTTCGACTAATTCAACCGCTCTTAAATCTTTTGAATTCATGATATAAGTACCATGTTCATCTTCAAAAGCTTGCATATATTCACCGGGACGCCCCGATTCTTCTAACATAAAAACTTGATCAGTTGTTGTGCCAATGCCCAAAGTAGGTTCAACTTGTTGTACAGGAATTGGCTCACATTTATGCACAATCTGCCCTACTTCATCTTCTTTACCTTCGGACACTTTATACTCCCAACGACAAGCATTTGTACAAGTACCTTGATTCGAATCACGTTTGTTAATATAACCCGATAATAAGCAACGTCCCGAATAGGCCATACAAAGCGCACCATGAATAAAGACTTCAAGTTCCATTTCAGGTACTTTTTCTCGAATTTCTTTAATTTCATCGATGGATAATTCTCGTGACAACACAACACGCGTTAATCCCATCTTATGCCAAAATTGTACCGTTGCCCAGTTAACCGCGTTGGATTGCACAGATAAGTGAATTTCCATCTCAGGAAAATGCTCACGAACCAACATAATTAAACCTGGATCAGACATGATAAAAGCATCTGGCTTCATATTTACGATTGGCTCTAAATCACGAATAAAGGTTTTTAATTTCGAATTATGCGGTGCAATGTTCACAACTACGTAAAACTTTTTACCTTGAGCATGAGCCTCGCTGATGCCGATAGCAAGATTTTCATGGTTAAATTCATTATTACGCACCCGTAAACTATAACGTGGCTGACCGGCATAAACCGCATCGGCACCATAAGCGAATGCGTAACGCATATTTTTAAGCGAACCAGCAGGTGAAAGTAATTCTGGTTTTGGATATAACATTGTCATTAAAAAATGCCTCTGATTTCAAGTCAGTATTACCGATAAAGTAATAGGTTAAGCAAAATAGGATGGGCATTTTACGCTTTAGCTATAAGATTGGCAAATTAATTGTAGTTGCTATGAAGAATAATAAAATCTCAATGACAAACAAGAAACAATAATTGGTTGAATATAAAGTATAAAGTTATGTCATAATTTTAAATAAAATAGCGAAATTTTTTTAAATCGAACAAAAACATAAACAATAAAATATAGATGAAACACTATAAATTTGTGACTAAGATCACATAGAATTATTATAACGCCCAATATTTTTTAGTTTTTATTACTTATATTTGTGCAAAACCACATAGCATAACCAACAAATTCAATAATAAAATTAGTGCAACTTTTTTTAATAGTCATAAAAAACATGAGGAATATTTAAATGACTGAACTCATTAGTTGGTATGGAGCGATTATAGGACTTTTCCTTGCTATTTTTTTAATTCTACGCGGGATAAATCCTGTCTATTCGTTATTTTTTGGCGCGATAATTGGTGCTTTTATTGGTGGTGCGAATCTAGTACAAACTGTTACCATTTTAACTAACGGCACACAAAGTATTATGGGTACCGTAATAAGAGTATTAGCGGCAGGTATTCTAGCTGGTGTAATGATGGAATCTGGTGCTGCGGAAACCATCGCACAAGCTGTGGTAAAAAAATTAGGTGAAAAGAAAGCTTTACTCGCTTTAGCATTAGCTACAGGTATTATCACTGCATCAGGGGTATTTATTCCAGTTGCGGTATTAATTGTTGCCCCAATTGCGCTTTCTGTAGGTAATAAAATGGGTATTTCTCGATTAGCCTTATTATTAGCACTTTCTGGTGGTGGTAAAGCGGGAAATATTATCTCCCCTAACCCTAATACTATCGCGGTTGCCAATGGTTTCAATTTAAGTTTGAGTGACGTGATGATAGCCGGTTTTATTCCTGCGTTGTTTGGTTTAATTGCTACGGTTGTAATTGCTTCATTAATCAAAAACAAAGGTGATAAAGTAACGGCTCAAGAAGTGATTGCTTTACAAAAAAACGATACTGAACAAAAAAATAACAACCCTTCTTTAGGCAAAGCTGTTGTTGCGCCTGTAACGGCAATTTTACTATTAATGATCAATCCTATAGGCAATATTTTTCATATTGAAGCATTAGCTAATTTAAAACTTGATGCTTTATATGTACTTCCTGTTGCGGGGATCATCGGAATGCTAGCCATGGGACAACATCGTAACATTGCTATGTATACCAAATCGGGAATTGAAAAAATGACACCAACTGTACTCATCTTGGTCGGTGCGGGTGCTATTGCTGGTTTAATTGGTGCATCAAACTTGGCAACTCAAGTTATCAATATTATTGGTTCCATGGGTATCTCTGGCTATTACTTATCACCAATTTCCGGTGTCTTAATGGCAGCAGCCACAGCTTCAACCTCTACTGGTGTTATTTTAGCAACCGGAACTTTTGGTTCAACCATTATGGACATGGGTATACCTGCTATTAGTGCAGCTGTTATGATGCATACCGGTGCAACTGTTATTGATTCATTACCACAAGGAAATTACTTTCATGTCACTGGTGGCAGTATGAATATGACAATTAAGCAACGTATGAAACTTATTCCATATGAAGCTATGGTTGGTGGAACAATGACACTCGTTGCCACAATTTTCTATCAATTTATTATGTAATATTAAGAGTAATTTTTATGAAACAGAAAACATTTGTACTTGCACCTGATTCGTTCAAAGAAAGCTTAACAGCTAAAGAAGTCTGTCAGGCAATGGAATCAGGATTAAAAAAAGTTTTTCCCGATGCAAAATATATTCATGTCCCGATGGCTGACGGTGGTGAAGGTACAACACAATCATTGGTTGATGCCACTAACGGTAAATTATATGCTTGTGAAGTTACAGGTCCGCTTGGCAATAAGGTAACAGCCTATTATGGAATTTTGGGTGATAACACAACTGCGGTTATTGAAATGGCATCTGCAAGTGGTATTCACCTTGTTCCTAAAGAACAACGTAATCCACTAATTACAACAACCTTTGGTACTGGGGAGCTAATTCTCGACTGCTTAAAACGTGGTATTAAAAAAATCATCTTAGGCATTGGTGGTAGTGCCACTAATGATGGCGGAGCTGGCATGGCACAAGCTTTAGGGGTAAAACTTTACGATAAAAATAATCAATTACTTCCTAAAGGCGGTGGTGTTTTAGGAGATTTAGCTAAAATTGATACATCGGAAATCAACCCTCAATTGGATAAAGTAGAATTTATTGTTGCTAGTGATGTAACCAATCCACTATGTGGCGAAAAAGGTGCTTCAAGAGTATTTGGTCCACAAAAAGGAGCAACTCCTGAGATGGTTGAACAACTAGACGCCAACTTACAACATTATGCCTCAATCATAAAGACTCAGCTAAATAAAGATGTCGCAATGATTCCTGGTGCAGGTGCTGCTGGTGGATTGGGTGCCGGATTAATGGCTTTTACCAATAGTAAAATGGAAAAAGGCATTGATATAGTTATCAAGTATAGTAATTTAGAAAATCAATTAATTGGTGCTGATTTCTGTTTTACCGGTGAAGGTGGAATTGACTTTCAAACTAAATTTGGGAAAACGCCTTATGGTGTTGCACAAACAGCTAAAAAGCATAATGTTCCGGTTATTGCATTAGCAGGAATGATTGGTGAAAACATCGAGGAACTTTATCCTGAAGGTATTAACACCATTTTTGGTATTATTCCTTCATTAGCTAAGATTGAAGATTTATTAGCAGATGGCTTTAAAAATATTGAACGCACCAGTGAGAATATTGGACGTCTAATTAATATCACTCAACTTTAACATTTTCAGACAACTAACAAGTAAGAGAATGGGGAAATAAAGAGGCTATTTTTTATTTCCCCAATTATTATAAACACCAATAATTTTTGCCATTAAAATAATCTATTCAAAATTAGCTATAATTGAAATGCTCAGACGACTTCGATAAAGATCCTAGCAATAAAAATCAATAAGCTATAAAATATAAGTCATTAAAAATAAAAAAGTTTATCACTATGAAAGTTCAAAGCATTTCTCCAACACTTGCTCAATATATTGTTGATAAAACCATGCAAATCATCAATTGTAATGTGAATATAATGAATAACCATGGAGAAATTATCGGTAGCGGTGATTTAGAACGAATTGGCGAATTACATGAAGGTGCTGTATTAGCTATATCGCAAGGCAGAGTTGTTACCATTGACAATCCAACGGCTAAAAAACTCAAAGGTGTTAAACCAGGTGTTAATTTTCCGCTAAAACTTAAAGATGAAATTGTTGGTGTTATTGGTGTGACGGGGGAACCCAACAAAATCATTCAATTTGCAGAATTAGTAAGTATGACAGCCGAGATGATGATGGAACAAGCATTATTACTCAATCAGCTCTCTCAAGATAATCGTTTAAAAGAAGAATTTATATTATCGATAATTCAATCGGACAATACAATGGCAAACATAACTGAGTGGAGTCGAAAATTAAATATTGACTTATCTTTACCATATGTAACTGTAATTATTGAAATCGAGAGTGGCCAGTTAGGAATTCAAACCGCAATGAGTGAATTGCAACAAATTCAAAATGAACTTGAAACGATAACCAAATTAGTAGCCATAAAATCACTAACCGAAATTGTGATATTACTTCCAGCCTTAAATAAGTTTAATCGATGGGATTTAGCAGAGCATAAGACAAAACTTGAAAAACTAGTTGGTCAAACAAAACTACTTAGTAAATTTGTTATAAAAATATCTTTAGGAAATTACTTTCATCAAGGTAACGACGCCATAGCAAGATCTTATCAAACCGCCAAAACAGCATTGGAAATCGGTAAAAAAAGATTTCCACATTGCCGTAATTATTATTATCAGGACCTAATTTTACCGGTTTTATTGGATGGTTTAAACCAAGATTGGCAAGCGGAAGAGTTACTTTCACCATTAAATAAATTAAAAGCATCTGATACAAATGGCTTACTGCAAAATACTCTCGAAACTTGGTTTATTCATAATCTACATAACAATAATACTGCAAAAGCCCTGTTCATACATCGCAATACACTTGAGTATCGATTAAACAATATTGCCAAAGTAACGGGATTAGATTTATCAAAATTCGATGATCGTGTACTGCTTTATATTGCATTACAACTCGATAAATAGCTTTATATATTAGATATTAATCCATTTCATCATCTAATCCAATAAGCGGCAAATATTCTTGCCAGCGATATTCCCTTATAGGCATTGGATTAACATTCTCAAAATATAAAACTAACGCAGGCTTGATACCGTTCCAGTTATCAACAAACTCATATCGAACAAGCAACCCCTCTTTTATCAAATTTTTGGCTTTAGCATGATAATTAAAATAACCCATGTTTACATAATCCTAACTATTAAGCAACGTTATAAGAAGTTATAATTCAATCAATTCCTAAAGCAAATGGTGAACTATAATTTTGATTGAAATCCAGACGATAATTTTAATTAATAAAGCAAAAAATCGAAATCAATGGCACAATAATTAATCAAAAAGATTTAGTAAAAAATAAATACATTTCCTGATGTTGAATATATGAATAACATTAGTCATTTCTGATCGTTGGTATGATAATCAAAGCGATCATGTAAACTAATTTTGAAAATTGATTATGCGTATTGCCCAATTATCCTGATGGGTATCAGTGAAAATCAACTTTGAGATAAGCCGTTCATTATTTATCTCAATCACCCTACTTACTCTTGGTAACTTATCTTTTATAATTACATTATATATATAAAATCATGTTAATCATGTGGAAAAGTATAAGCAAAACAGTAAGATAATGCTCTTGGGGAATTAAAGCTTTATTAAATGCCTTTAATCACCATTAAATTTGCTTTATCTAAAAAATAATCATCAAAAAAAGTAACTAAACGTAATAGGCTTGAAATATCAATTCGAAAAAAATTAAACCTTTCGATAAATTAAAGTTATGAAGACACCATTATTTCGATTCTCTTTGTAAGAGGATATTATCTAGTTGTGATGCCAAATACTTGATTTTTCACAGATAATTTAGTGAAACGGAAGCTGCTGTAGATAAATTTATAAAATTAACTAGTAAGAAATGTTCAAAAGCTTCAAAAGTATTCATCCTATACTTAATGAGTTAATAGCGCTTTAAAAAATATTAACGTATGACAAACCGACTAACCTTATGTAAATAGATAAAAAAATTAAGAAAACTTAATACTCTAAATGTTAAAAAAATCGAATTGATAAGACTATAAGACAGTGGTGAATCTGATAATATAATGGAGGCGCGTCCCGGAGTCGAACCGAGGTAGACGGATTTGCAATCCGCAGCATGGCCACTCTGCCAACGCGCCGTAGAGGTCTATCTGAATAGGTGGCAAATATTAGCATTGGCACACCTTATCGTCAAGGTTTAATAGCTTATAATTACAGCAGTCGGGTAGATTATTTCACTTGTGCTAAACATAGAACAGTAATTAAACACGCCAAAGAGTATATTTAAAGCAGTATTATATAAAAATTGAAAATTTGTTTTTAAGTTTTAAAAATCGATTTATTCGAAAAAACATTGCTTGTTAATTTCCTAAAATAAAATAATTCCAAATAGAATTATTTTGATTATATTTAGCTTTTTCTATAGTTTTTATTTTTGTTGAGAAATGGATTTATTACTTGATAATCATTTGTATTTAGTATAAAAATAGCGCTACCTATTAACCATATATTATTAAGGAAAGGAAATGTTCAAGAAATTATTAGCGGTATCATTATTAAGTTTTGTTCTAGTGGGTTGTGGTGACGATGCTCCTAAACTGGACTTATCAACAAAAGAAGCTTATGCAACTTCTGCACAAAAAGCCGGTGAAAAATTAAGCGACGCGGATAAAATTGCTTTCGCACGTGCAATGGTCAAAGTAACTGCTATTGCAGCAACTAACCAAGCGAATGCTGGCGATGAAAACAAAATCTTTGATGAAATCAAAAGCAAACTTAACGGTAAAACAGCTAAAGAAATTATCAGTGAATTCGATAAATAATTTTCTTGGTTAACCGATAAAACCCGCTTAAGCGGGTTTTATATGAATAAATCTAGCTATATTTTACCTTTTCTTTTTATTACTTCCTTTCTTTTATAAATGATAATCACCCCTGATTTTAATTATGATAATTTTATTAATTACATAATTTATATTTTTTTTTTAATTTTCTAGTCAAATTTTATATACTTACTTCACTAAAAGTGTTTTTTGAGGTGTGCAATGATTGAATTAAAACTCAGAGAAGTGAAAAAAGATTTATCAACTAAAGAGTTAAAAGTATCAGAGTATATTATTGCCAATACTCAAGCGCTAAAAAATATGAGCATACAAACCTTAGCCAAGCTCAATCATGTTAGCACAAGCACTATCTTACGACTCTGTAATAAGTTGGGTTATAAAGGTTTTAGTGATTTTAAAGTCGATCTTATTGGATCAATTCCTCAAAAACTAAGTACTGAAATTCTTCAAGATGATATTAATCTCAATGATTCTCTTGAAGATGTTAACAGTAAAGTTCAAGCTATGGAAAAATCCTCAATAGACGAAACTCACTCTATTGTTAATGTGAACGCATTAAATAGTGCCATTGAATTAATCATCCAAAGCAATAAAATTGTGATATTTGGAGTGGGTAGTAGCGGCTTAGTTGGTAAAGAACTTGAATATCAACTAATTAAAATTAAGAAAGATGTAAATTGCCATTTTGATTCGCATATGTCGCGGAATTTAATCAGTACATTAGACAATAATGATCTTGTTATTATTATTTCCCATTCGGGTGAAACACCTGATTGTGTTGAATTACTTAAACTCGCTGAGCAATCATTTGTCCCCTCAATTGCGATTACTAAAATGGGACAAAGTCAAGTCTCCTCATTAGCCTCTATTGTCTTACATACCACCTCAATGGAACATGCATCGAGATTAATTCCTATACGATCTAAAATATCACAAATATCGGTAGTGAATATGTTACTCACTAACTTATTCATTCGAAAATATGACGAAAGATTGTTACAACAAACTCAAAATCGTGAAAAACGAAAATATCCTCGAAATAACTAAAAAAACACAGTTTAATAAACAAACATATCAAATAATCCCATCATATTAGAGGTTTACTATTTTCTACCTTTCACTTAATAAATTTGATCTTGTTCACAAAATTATAAAAATTTAATAAAAAATAGATGACTATTTTTAATTGAGGATGTAATTTTATTACTAAGCAAAGCAAATTATTTAGTAATAAAATTACATTATAAGGAAATTTTTATGTCAAATCCTTTACCTATCATTTTAGCTAGTCATGGTCCATTTGCTCAAGGCGCACTTGAGTGCGTACAGATGCTTATGGGCGAACAAAAAAATATCCATATTATTTCAGTTTTAGTTGATAGCAATATCGATATGTTACGCCAAAAAATGCAAAGTAGTTACAGTCAACTCAATCAAGGCAATGGAGTAATTATTTTGGTTGATATTATGGGAGGAACTCCCTGCAATCTTGCTAGTGAATTATTAATATCCCATGACGATGTATTGTTATTTTGTGGATTTAATATTCCTGTATTACTTGAAGTTTTAAATAGTCGAGAAGGAACATTGAATGATGTAAAACAAGCTATTGAAGATATTTTCCCTCAAAGCTGTATAGATGTTAAGCAATTATTAAATGTTCAACATGAAAAATCTAATGAGTTGTAAGGAGAACAGCAATGCCAATTAATGTAGCACGAATCGATGATCGCTTAATTCATGGGCAAGTTATTACTACTTGGGTAAAAAACTATGATATAGAGCAAGTATTAGTTATCAACAATAAAGTCGCTAATGACAAAGTTCAACAATCAGTATTAACCATGTCGGCACCACCGGGATTAAAAGTATTAGTATTTGGAGTACAAGAATTTATCGAAATTCTCAAAAAGACAACTATCAAAAAAAGAACGATGTTACTTTTCACCAATAGCATTGATGTTGACGCATTAGTTGATGGTGGATTGTCGCTCGAAAAACTTAATGTTGGTGGTATGCGAATGCAAGATGGCCGCCATCAATTATCCAGAGCGGTTTCAGTTACACCTGAGGAAGAACAGGCATTTAGGAATCTAATTGCAAAAAATGTCGTAGTTGAAATTCAAATGGTGCCTAAAGACCCAATTATCGATCTTAAAACACTACTCAGTTAATTATTATTTCTTTATTTCATAATTTGGAGGTTAACATATGTTAACACAAGCTATTCTTGTCGCCATTTGGGCGGGAATTTGTTCACTCGATGACGTCGGCCCCCAAATGCTACGTCGACCTCTGTTGACTGGTACTGTAGCGGGGATAATTATGGGTGATGTGGTTCAAGGATTAGCCATTGGTGCAACACTTGAACTAATGTGGATGGGCGTTGGCAATGTTGGTGCCTATTCTGCCCCAGATATTGTTGCTGGCGCAATTATTGGCGTTTCATTAGGAATTTCAACAGATGGTGGCGTTGCAACAGGCGTTGCTCTAGCCTTACCGGTTTCAATTCTTTGTCAACAGTTACTCATACTTTGGCGATCATTTGCCTGTTTCTTAAATCCATGGGCAGAAAAAAGTATACAAAATGGTAATTATAAAGGACTTGTTAAAGTACACTATTTTTCAACGCCTATTTGGTTTTTGATTAGAGCCGTCCCATGTTTCTTAGCAATTTATTTTGGTAGTGATCTGATTAAAACAATTTTAGACGCGATTCCAAAGAATATTATTGACGGTATGGGTGTCGCTTCGAAATTAATTCCTGCAGTCGGTATCTGTATTTTATTACTGATGCTTTTAAAAGGATCTATGTGGTTCTTCTTTTTACTCGGATTTGTTTTAACGAGTTACCTAAAACTACCGATCATACCAGTTACCTTTGTTGCACTTGCCTTTGCTGTTTTATATGACATGGCATTTACCGCTGGTAAAAATAATAATCAAACTAACACTGAAAAACCTATACAAAATGACAGCATTGAAGAGGAATATGACCTATGAGCAATGAAAAGAAAATTACGAAAAAAGATCTTAATAGTGTCTTTTGGAAAATTCAAACTATCCCATTTTCATTCAATTATGAAAAATTACAAACTATTGGATTTGCACATTGTATGATTCCAATTCTCGACCGTCTTTATAAAGACGCGGATAAAGAAACACGTGTTAAGGCAATGCAACGTCATTTTGAGTTTTTTAATACTCAGGTTAATGCTGGTGCTTTAGTCCTTGGTGTTACTGCTGCTGTCGAAGAGAAGACAAGCGAAGAAGAAAAAGATGCCGTCATTTCATTAAAAGCTGGATTAATGGGTCCGTTTGCTGGATTGGGTGATAGTTTACTGAAATTCACGTGGATGCCGATATGCGGAAGTATTGGCGCAGCCTTTGCATTGCAAGGTAATATTATTGGCCCAATATTAATGTTTTTGATCTACAATTTTGTGAATATTTTTACAAAATATTTCTTTGTTCACTATGGATATAACAAAGGAATTGATCTTATTGAACAATCCAAAAATTCAAATATTATTCAAAGAATTAGTAATGTAGCCAATGTCGTGGGGGTGATGGTATTGGGATCGCTGATTGCTTCAACGGTAAAAGTCTCAACGCCTTATTTGATCGAAGTTGGAGAGCAATCGATAAAAGTTCAAGAGATGTTTGATAAGGTAATGCCGAATTTGTTAACACTTCTTTTTACCTTAGCTGTATTTTTCTTAGTTAGAAAATTCCAAGGTAAGTACACGGTATCACTAATTATCGCGGTTATGGTGATCGGTGTCATTCTTTCATCATTCGGTATATTACACTAAGCAGGAAGATAGCTATGATAGAAAAAAATAATCAAATATCTGTAGTTCGCAATAATCAAAGAAAATTGGAGGTAACTTTCAGTAATGATCAGCCTGCTGATTTATATTGGACAACCGAAGCTAATGCCCATACTAATAATAAAACGTTAATTGGAAAGGCATTAAACTCACCGGTAATATTTGATGATCCATTAAACGCCAAAAGTCGAATTTATCTTATATTGCATATTCATGGTCAATCGCCATATCTATTTGCAGAAAGGACATTACCAATCACAGGACTAAATAATTTCCGTGATTTTGGTGGGTATGTTGGTGCCAAAGGGAAACGGATAAAATGGGGACTGTTATACCGCTCCAATCATCTTCATGGGCTAAAACCCGATGCACAACAATATATACAAGCGTTGAATATCAAAACGATAATTGATTACCGTAGTGAAAACGAGATAAAAACCAACCCTAATGAAACAATAGGCGAAAAACAAACCTTTAATTTTGATGCATCAGCACAAACAGCTGAACTTGCTGCGCAATTTGCCGCCGATCCGAGTAATGAAGATCAAGCATTGATTGAAAGTGTCTTGCGCGATATTCCAAAAGAATTAGTTAATGGCGATGGAATACAAGTCCTTGAACAGTATCGTAACTTTGTACTGAGTGAAAAATCGAAAACAGCTTATCGACAAATGTTAAAAGTCGTTTTGGACTCCAACAATAGTCCAAGCCTACAACACTGTCGAGGAGGAAAAGATAGGACTGGTTATGGTGTAATGCTAATTCAAATTATGTTAGGTGTATCTGAATCTGATATTATTTATGATTATATGCTAACCCATGATAATCGTTTAGAACGGAATAAAATCAAAATGGCTGCTTATCGTGAAATTACAGATAATGAAGATGTTTTAGGTTATTTACTAAGTTTAATCGATACCCGAGAAAGCTTTATTAATGAAATTTTTGATACGATGAGAAAAATAGCGGGCTCGCCGAGCAATTATATTAAGCAAGAACTTGGCTTCACTGACCAAGATTTCGAAAAAATACAGTCTATATATCTAGAAGCTTAACCATCAAATAAAAGATCTAAAAGCGTAATTGTAAAATTGCGCTTTTTTATTATAAAAATAACTCTTTTAAATAGTGTTTAAGTACTGCTCCCTGTTGGTAATATCAAGTGATATGAACTATGGCGTTTTATCTGGATAAACATAAATCCAAGTGATATTTGGATAATTTGCAAAGGCACCAGGAAATAAATAGTCACCACTTAACAGTGGAAATTTAGCATGTTTCCATTCTGGATTAAAATCAGGTTGATATTTGACAATGGTGTCATATAACAAAGTTGTACAATATAAATGTTCTTGTTCGCGAGAAGCAAGTATAAATTCCTCGCCTTGTTTGGTTAATAGCTCTTCAATAATCTGTTTTTTTTGCTTATCTGATAGGAAATTCGGCCTAGCAACCGCATACATTTGCGCTAAATCGGGGTCAGTAAACTCTGTTAATGTAGAAATGATTACTTGATTAGGCTTATTTTCATCATCATTGGTTGTTGCATGAATTATCTTAATTTCAGGCTCCACGGAAACGATCATGCCAATATGGGAAAAAACACTACCATCAAGTTTTTTAACAATAAAACTATCGGTTTGAACACCATTACGGAAAATCCAATCACCAACTTGAATTAGTGAAAATTTTTCTTTATAAGAAGCATCCGAATTTGGCAATTCTAGTGCATAAACTGGATTTTTTATAAAAAGTAAAAAAATAAAAAAATAATGGAAAAGTTTCATAAAAATTTAAAGTTGTTATCTATAACCTAAAAAGGTAAAAATTAGTTTTCCTTTCTAGGTCATAGTATAATCACATGAATTATTTTATATTAATAAACCATTTATCATCAACTTTTATTAAAGATAATGCTGAGTTAGTCTTAGTACCATTTTTAAATATAACTGTTGTTTTAACATTCGCTAACGTTTTATCACTATTATATTCAATTGGTGATAATTCTACTCTGTCAAAGCCATCGTTTTGTTTAGCAGTTGCAACGGCTTGGTCGGTAACACTTTTCATTTTACTCTTCATTAAAACCTTGATATCTACACCTTTAGTTTTTAATTCATCAGGAATGTATAAAGCATCAAGAAGGCCATCAACATCACCACTATAACCAGCTTTAATGAATTTTTCAGCTACCGCTTCTGGTGTATCATTTGAAGAACAAGCTGTAACAACTAACGCCAACATAAATACACTTAAAAATTTAAATAACACTTTCATATTCTATTTCCCTACTTAATAATTTACTTATTGTATTCTTTACTTTTAACTGAACAACAGCAAATAATAAAAAACATTTTGATTTAATACATGATTAAAAAACCACTAATATATAATATTAGAACTAATAACCTAATTCAATAAACCAATTACCATCAACTTTAATTAATTTAAGTTTTTCGTTTTTATTCTTACTGTCTTTAAAAATAACATTTATTTCAACCACAGCACGAGTTTTATCATCATTAAGATATTTTGTTGGCTGATATTCAACTTTATCCACGCCACCATGATTCTCAGCATAGGCTTTCGCTTTGATTACACTATCTTGTAATTTACCTTTGACCATCATGCTAATCTGAGAAGATTTCTCACTATCAGGAACATCTATCATCTTCATTATGGAATCGGCATCACCACTATACATGGCATTTACATATTTTTCTGCAACTTTTTCTGGTGAACTTTCACCTGATGAACAGGCAACAGCAAGTAAAGTAAAAAAAAGAATTCCTATATACTGAGTTAATCGTTTCATTGATGTTCCTAAATGATTTTTTGAGTTCAATCCTATTAATTTCTAACAGTGTTAATATTAATCTAAAAACAGTACGAATAAAGTTCTGTAATTATTGTGTAATTGAATAACTAATTGTAGTAAAAGGTTATATCACTTAATTGAATAATGCAATACTAACGAGATTTTATTGAATTGAATAATTGAGATTTATTATAAATAATATTTCGGAAAATATTTAAGAACTAACAATAAGCCAATTCAATTTATTTGAAGCCCTTCAATATTTTCAACCAATCATCACTTAGTTTTGCATGAATAGTGATGGGTTTAAGGGTAATAGGATGGATTATTTTGACGCTGCTAGCATGCAACATAAGACGCTTAACATCAAAATAATGACTAAAAGCACGATTTTGATGAAGATCACCATGTTTGCTATCACCAATGATAGGATGGAAAATATGTTTAAGGTGACGACGTAATTGATGCTTTCGCCCTGTTTGTGGTTTTAATTCAACAAAGCTATATCTTGCTGTTTTATATTTTCCCACTTCGATAGGTAACTCTATTTTGCTAAGACCTTTATAAAAGGTTATGGCTTCTTGAGCAGGTTTATCTTTATTGGCAAACTTATCTGCAATCTTATCCAATTCTTCAACTAATGGATAATCGATGACGGCTTCACCATCAACATAACCACGTACAATGGCATGATAAGTTTTCTCAATTTTATTTGATGCAAATTGTTCCGACAACAGCCTTGCTATCTCACTAGATAAGGCAAAAATGAGTACACCTGAGGTTGGTCTATCTAAGCGATGGATGGGATAGACATGCTGACCAATTTGATCTCGCAACGTTTGCATGACCACGACAGTTTCATGTTTATCAAGCCAGCTCCGGTGCACTAACCACCCTTCTGGCTTGTTGATTACGATTAAATCATTGTCTTGATAGAGAACTTCAAACATTATCTTAAAATTAACTTAATTAAAAAAATATTTTCTCAAGTTCTGCGGCAATACTTGGGCTATTGTTATCACCAATTGAATAACTCGCATTTTCTTTGACCTCTTCCTCGGCGTTACCCATAGCGATACCTAATCCAGCAATAGTTAACATGCTAATATCATTAAAGCTATCCCCAAAAGCAACGATTTCGCTTAATTTGATATTTTCATGTTCGGCCCAATGCTTTAATCCATTGCCTTTAGTATTTCCTTTTACCGCCACATCAGCACGATTTGACCATGACCATTCACAAGAAAATTCATCAAGCGCATCAACCGCTTTTGAGAATTGTTTTAATGCTGGAATATCATGACTACTTGTCGCAAATTTAAAAATTAAATTAGCCTGTTCAATAAGTTTTTCGAAGTCATCAACTTTTTTCACTTCCGGTTGTAAAAATTCAGGTAAAGATTTTATCCATTGGAAAAAACCGGCTAAATGATCATCAAGAACTTCATAAGTCATAAATTTGTCGGTATAAATTAAAGTATGGATGCGATGTTGATTAACTAAATTTAACAGTGTATGAGCTTGCTGTTTAGTCATTGGTTTTGCGGCAAAGCTTTGTTGTTTTTCAAAATCGTATAAATAAGTTCCATTACAACAAATCGCAGGTGTTGATAATTTCAATTGGTAGTAATACGGATAAATAGCGGTATGATGGCGACCCGATACCAAAATGACTTTTATTCCTTTATCACTAATTTTTTTTATCATATCGACTGTTTCAGGTAGGACTAAACGGTTACTACCAAGTAAAGTACCATCCATATCAAAGGCGACTGCTTTATATTTCATAAAATCTTTTTTCCCATTTTTTAATATATATTGATATTTAACAACCCTGTTGGATTATAAATCGTAATTAATAATAAAAGCTAAAAATCTATCTTCTGGCGACCAATAAATGAATGCGATAATGTAGTACCATCCACCATTTCAAGCTCACCGCCAACAGGAACACCATGCGCGATACGAGTAGCTACAATGTTAAATTCACTGCACATTTGAGCAATATAATTGGCAGTAGCGTCACCTTCAATCGTTGGATTGGTGGCTAAAATAACTTCACTTATTGATTCTGATTCTAGTCGCCTTTTTAATAAATCCAAACCAATGTCATTCGGACCGATACCATCGAGTGGCGATAGATGACCAAGTAAAACGAAATAACGACCACTATACTGCCCAGTTTGTTCAATAGCAAAAATATCTGCTGGCGATTCAACCACACAGATTTGATCATTACTTTGTCGTCGAACATTCGCGCAGATATTGCAGATCTCTTGCTCAGTGAAAGTTCGACACTCTTTACAATGACCTATGTTAATCATTGCTTCATTTAACTCTTGAGCTAAATGAAGCCCTGCTTGACGGTTACGTTGTAATAAATGGTAAGCCATTCGTTGAGCCGATTTGGGACCAACCCCTGGTAGACAGCGAAATGCACTAATAAGTGATTCTAAAAGCGGACTGATTTGCATGAATTATTTTGTTACCACATAGTTATACTAATTAAATAATAATACCCTGTTTCAATTGTCTATAAAACAAAAAATATTCTATTACTTCAATTTAAAATTGCTTAGATTTTGCAAAATTTCAATCAAAATTAATTAGTTTAGTTTTTCGAGTTTTTATCGCTAAGATTTTAGTGATAGAAAAATTAGGATCTATTAAAACTAGCATTTAATTTATTTTTTACTGCGATGATAAAAACTTTTTGACTCCTCTCCTTTCAACAATCTCATAATATTGCTGCTATGACGAACAATAATTAAACATGAAAGCATTGTCACTGGTAATGTCAATTCTGGTTTAAATAACCATACATATAAAGGCGCAAAAAGAAAACCTACTATCGCTGCAACGGAAGAATACCCCGTTATCATTAACACTAAAAACCACGTCAAAAGAAAACAACCCGTAAAATCAAGCCCAATAGGCGCCATCATTCCTAATGCAGTTGCAACACCTTTTCCACCACGAAAATGAAAAAAACATGGGAAAATGTGTCCAAGACAAGCTGAAATACCAATAATACCTAAAAAGAACGGTGATATTCCAAACCGATAAGCAATATAGACCGGAATAGCACCTTTTAACATATCAAAGATTAAAACAAAAACAGCAGGTAATCGTCCATTTATCCTTAATACATTAGTTGCGCCAGGATTATGTGAACCGTATAAAGAAGGATTATTTAACTTCATTAAATGGCAAATAATCATAGCGCCAGAAAGTGAACCACAAAGATAAGCGATAATGATCATTAATATAATTTGTAATGCCAAATCCTTTCTCCTAAGGTTTACTAGATTTAAATATATCAGTAGTTATTATTTTTGCTTTTCCAATAATGGTTTCAAATATTGACCAGTATAGGATCTTTTCGAATTAGCCACATCTTCTGGTGTACCTTCAGCGATAATTTCACCACCACCACTTCCTCCTTCTGGACCTAAATCGACAATCCAATCGGCGGTTTTGACAACATCTAAATTATGTTCGATAACTACAATGGTATTACCTTTATCCCGCAATGAGTGTAATTGAGCAAGCAATTGTTTAACGTCAGCAAAATGTAACCCAGTGGTTGGTTCATCTAAAATATAAAGCGTACTACCAGTATCTCGCTTAGATAACTCTTTTGCAAGTTTTACTCGTTGTGCTTCACCACCAGATAGTGTTGTTGCTGACTGACCAATTGTGATATAAGCAAGACCTACATCAATTAATGTCTGTAACTTACGGGAAATCATTGGTACTGCGTCAAAAAATTCTCGCCCCTCTTCAACCGTCATATTTAGAATTTCATTAATCGACTTACCTTTATATTTGATTTCTAATGTTTCACGATTATATCGAGCCCCATGACACTGATCACAAGGTACATAAATATCAGGTAGAAAGTGCATTTCAACTTTAATTAAACCATCGCCTTGGCAAGCTTCACAACGTCCACCTTTAACATTAAAGCTAAAACGACCAGGATTATATCCTCTCGCCCTTGCTTCAGGCACCCCGGCATAAAGTTCACGAATCGATGTGAAAAACCCAGTGTAAGTTGCTGGATTTGAACGTGGTGTCCGCCCTATAGGGCTCTGATCTATCGCAATAACTTTATCGAAAAAGTCCAATCCTTTAATTGATTTATATGGCGCAATTTCGGTTTTTTCTGCACCATTTAATTCGTTTTGAGCTAAAGGATATAAGGTGTCATTAATTAAGGTTGATTTACCTGAACCAGATACACCGGTAATACAAGTAAATAGTCCCACTGGAATATTTAAAGTTACATCTTTAAGATTATTACCAGTCGCACCAATTAACGATAGCATTCTTTTCTTATCAACTTTATGACGCTCTGCTGGGATCTCGATTTTCTCTTTTCCTGAAAGATATTTACCGGTTAATGAATTAT
The DNA here is from genome assembly GCF_003202915.1 of Gilliamella apicola. Lineage (GTDB taxonomy): Bacteria > Pseudomonadota > Gammaproteobacteria > Enterobacterales > Orbaceae > Gilliamella > Gilliamella apicola_Q. Next base: position 40,344 of record NZ_QGLP01000005.1, on the reverse strand, counting down.
TGCATGCCATAATCTGCTTTGGTGTACCTTGAGCGACAACCTCACCTCCATGAACACCTGCTCCTGGACCAATATCAATAACATAATCAGCTGCCATGATCGCCTCTTCATCATGTTCAACAACGATGACGGTATTACCTAAATCTCGTAAGTGAGTAAGCGTATCAATCAAGCGACTATTATCCCGTTGATGTAAACCAATTGATGGTTCATCAAGCACATACATCACCCCAACAAGCCCTGCACCAATTTGGCTAGCCAGTCGAATTCGCTGCGCCTCGCCTCCAGATAAAGTTTCAGCAGAACGTGACAGGGTTAAATAATTCAATCCAACATTGATTAAAAATTGTAGACGATCATTAATTTCTTTTAAAATCTTTTCAGCTATTTGAGCACGTTGTCCAGTTAAAGTGAGTTTATCAAAGAAATCTTTAGCTTGTTGAGTACTTAAATCGCTGATGGTTGGTAAGTTAGTATCATTAATAAATACATGTCGTGCAGTTCTACATAAACGTGAACCTTCACAACATGGACAAGGACGATTACTGATATACTTAGCTAACTCTTCGCGAATAGTTTGCGAATCAGTTTCTTTATAACGACGACTAAGATTATTGATAATCCCTTCAAAAGGATGATTACGTTTAACAACATCACCACGATCATTGGTATAAACGAACTGTATTTCTTCGTCACCAGAACCATTTAAGAGAATATCTTTTACTTTTTCAGATAATTTTTGATATGGCTTATCGATATCAAACTTATAATGGTTAGCCAACGATTTTAACATTTGAAAATAGTAAAAATTACGCCTATCCCATCCTTTAATTGCTCCGGCTGCCAATGAGACTTCAGGCATCTGAACAACGCGTTTCGGATCAAAATATTGTTGTACACCTAATCCGTCACATTCAGGACAAGCACCAGCAGGATTATTGAATGAGAATAATCTTGGCTCAAGTTCAGAAATGCTATAACCACATAATGGGCAAGCAAAGTTGGCAGAAAACAGATGCTCTTCTGCTTTGGGATCATCCAAATTAGCGACTTTAACAATACCATTGGTGATGGAAAGTACGGTTTCAATAGACTCCGCCAAACGCAATTTTAAATCATCACGGATTCGAAAACGGTCAACAACCACTTCAATGGTGTGTTTTTTTTGAAGTTCAAGTATTGGTGGATCAGAAAGGTCATAAACATCACCATCAACTCGAACACGAATATAACCACTTGCAGCAAGCTGCTCAAATAATTTAACAAACTCACCTTTACGCTCAGTGACAACCGGTGCAAGTAACATATAACGGTTTTCAGATGGCAACGCCATAATACTATCAACCATTTGAGACACAGTTTGTGCTGCTAACGGTAAATTATGATTTGGACAACGCGGTTCACCGATACGAGCAAATAAAAGTCGTAAATAGTCATAAATTTCAGTGATGGTACCCACTGTTGAACGGGGATTATGTGACGTGGATTTTTGCTCAATCGAAATAGCAGGCGATAATCCTTCAATATGATCGACATCAGGTTTTTCCATGAGTGACAAAAATTGACGAGCATAGGCCGACAACGACTCAACGTATCGTCTTTGTCCTTCTGCATATAAGGTATCAAATGCTAATGATGATTTACCTGAACCAGAAAGACCTGTAATTACAACCAATTTATCTCTAGGTATAATTACATTTATATTCTTTAAATTGTGTGTTCTTGCACCACGAATATCGATATCTTTAATTGACATAGATCTCTTCTTTTGTGTGTTTATAGATGAATGAAACAAAAATTAACTGTATATTATGCCAGTGTTTATTGATTAAATATACAACTATTTAGTTTAATAGTGTCGGTTAGCAGAATTTCAATGATAAAAAACAAAAATCTTAATTAAAAAGCACCAATAAAGAATTTTTCTTGTTTAAAAAATCTTTTCCTCAACTTTTTCTTAATTGATTAAAACCAAAGGTTATATTTTTATAACTCAAAATTATTGGTTAACTTAATCTTTTCATCTTACAATAAAAAAGAGTTTTTTTTAAATATAAGGAATAATTTTGAATAACCAAGTATTACAAGCATTAACTTTGTTAAAGTCGAAAAAATGGATAGATTTGACTCATGCATTTGATCACAATTCGCCCCACTTTTTCATGTTTAAACCTGCTGAAATAAAAACACTATTCGACCATAGCGATGGCTTTTTAGCACAAAACTTTAGTTTTGCCGGTCAATATGGTACTCATTTGGATGCGCCAATTCATTTTGTTCCTAATACTCGCTATTTGCATGAACTGGAGTTGCAAGAGCTTGTATTACCATTAATCGTAATCGACCAATCTGAACGAGCCAAGCTAGATCCTAATTTTTCGTTTTCTAAAGATGACGTATTAGCTTTCGAACAGCAGCATGGACAAATTGAAGCTGGTAGTTTTGTGGCGTTACGCACAGATTGGAGTAAGAAATGGCCATCTCAATCTGCAATGGAAAACAAAGATGCCGTTGGAAATAATCAAATTCCAGGCTGGGGACTTGATGCATTGAAATTTTTATTCGAAGAGCGAAAAATTAAAGCTATTGGTCATGAAACTTTTGATACTGATTCAGCAAAAGCGTTCCGAGAAAACAATGCGTTAAAAGGCGAATACTATGTTTTAGAGCAAGACACTTATCAAGTTGAGTTAATGACGAATTTAGATCAATTGCCAGCTAAAGGAGCCGTGATCTTTAATATTGTTGCCAAACCGAATAATGCTTCAGGTTTTCCTGTACGCTCTTTTGCCATACTGCCATAATAATTATTAGGCTCTAATATCAAGATTGAATTTTTTGAGTGACTATATCAAAATACAATAATTTGAGATAAAAAAACGGTCAATAATGACCGTTTTTTTATTAACCTTCGATTAATTTTGGTGTAGCATCTAACGGAATAATAGCGCCACGATATTGAATCACGGTACCAGCAACTAGGTGACCTTGGCTTGCTGATTGTGAAGGATTTTGACCACTCAAACGCGCAGCTAAATAACCTGCACTAAATGAATCTCCTGCAGCAGTCGTATCTATAACATCTTCTTTGGCAATTTTGTTAGCTGGTACTTCAAAACGTCCTTCCAAAGAGTCAATAATACAACTATCGCTACCACGTTTAATCACAACTTCGCTAACACCAAATTTCTTAGTGCGCTCAATAACTTGTTCATAAGGTAATTTACCCCATAATAAGTCTTCATCATCGAGAGTTAAAAACGCAATATCAGTAAAAGATAAAATATCAGAATAAACGCTACGCGCTAAATCTAAGCTACTCCATAAACGTGGACGGAAGTTATTATCAAAAATCACTTTACCGCCATTGGCTTTAACTTGTTTTAATAAATCTAATAATTTAATAATACTTTCTGCATCTAAAATCGCGATACTAATACCACTTAAATAGACATAATCACATTTAGCGATTTGCTCAGTAACTTGGGCTGTTTCAGCTGTTTTTAACCAAAATTTAGCCGCTGCATCATTACGCCAATAATAAAAAGAGCGCTCACCTTGATCATCAGTCACAATCGAATAAAGTCCAGGCATTTTATCCGACATTTTTTGTACTAAATCAGTTGAAACATGCTCTTTTTGCCAGCTATCAAGCATCTCTTGACTAAAAGGATCGGTTCCTAAACCAGTTACATAGTGAATAGAAAAATCTTTATTTTTTAATAAACGAGATAAATAAACTGACGTATTTAATGTATCTCCTCCAAAACTACGGGTTGTTGAATCTTGTTTTATCGAAAGTTCAATCATACATTCGCCAATAACAGCGATTTTTGTTGTCATAGTGCTACCTAAAATCCTTACTTCTACTTATAAATAATCTAATGCGATTTTTACCACAACTTTCCGAACATTTGCAATCTTATTGTCAACTGCACAAAGCGGTTTGTGTACTTCATTCGGTAAAAATACAATAAAATCGTCTTGCTGTAATACTAACATAGTTTCTTCGTCAGGTGTTTTAATGAAAGCAATATCATTTTCAGCTATTTTATCATCTAATACTTGAGTATGCGGAGGCAGAGTAGAAACAGCCATCCCTTCTTGACCATCTAAAACAATCTGCACATCGATATACTTCTTATGATACTCAGGATTGGCTTGATGAATATATCTTAATGAATTATCAGACACGACAAAGAACATATTATCACCATCAATATCATAACGACCTGCTGGTGTATTGTTATTAACATTATCTTTCACATATTCAATTGATTGTTTAATCTTGGTAGGCAAATAAGGAATTAAATCCAAATGATTAATATTACCTAAAATCATACTTTACGGTCCTTAACAGATAAATTGATGCAATAACTATTTTTATACTCTTCTATATATAACTTTGAAAGCATAAAATCTTTAGGCAAGAGTATATACTCAAGCGATGTTTTTTTGTAGATCATTTGTTAATAAGTATAACGTCATTTTATAATTTTTATGAGATGTTAAAATTTATAATGATAATAAAAACAACAAATAAAAACTTTTATTATAAATTTAGCAATTCAATCATTAAAAAAGCTAACATCAAAAAGCAATATATGTATCTATTTGTCAACTGATTGGAGTCATTAATTATTTTAGTCGATATTCTTCAATTGAAACTGACCGATCTTCAGGGATTAAACAATGTTCAAATCCTAGAAAAAATATTTAAAGAAGATACTGTAAGAAGATTGATCTCTTATTTACTATGGAAAATTCTTTTGAGGAAATTTAAAGAAATTAAATATTGTGTAGATTAGACTTTTCAATAAAAAGCGCATAGCAGCTGCTTTAGATATTTCGATTTAGGCTTATCATTGAACAACATTTTAAACTATTTCTCTTTTGCAATTTTATTCAATGACAATAATAAAATTTATCTAGATTGTTCTTCTATTTCAAGATTAGTAGAAACTGATAATTTATAACCATTAGAAAGATTTTCATTTTTATCTGTTGTAAATTAGACCACAGTATTATCACCTTTTTTATTTATCAAAAATAATAACCTTATAAAACGGGTATTAATTAGTTCAGCCCATCCATTATTTTCATTTTCAAAAAATTAACTATATGATGATATTACACAAGAATTTCATTTCAACATATTAGGCTTTTTCGTTAGGATAATATTTAGAATATTCCTCATAATTTATCTAAATAAGCACAGCCTTCAAAAACTTGCCCCTTATAGTTTATAAAAATTTCATATATTGAATCAGGTTCAGCAATATTGAGATCACATTTAGATCTTTTATCAAGATTTCGGACTAATCCAATCACACCATCTTTTGAGTGAAAAAAAGCAACAAAATCATATGTTAAATTAGAGTTTTTTATATCGATTTTTATTGCTATGTTCTCTTCTTTCAAATGAAGAAACTGTAATCTATTTTTGGTTATTTTGGCATTCCAAAATGGTTCATAGCCACTTGCATAAAACCCGATTAAATTATTGGTAAGTTTATTCCAAAATTCTGTTGGTGATAGCATACCTATCTGTTGCATTTGTTCTACTTTGGCTTTATCTATCCAATCTATCGCTCCTGTTTTTAAATCCATAAAACTCTGTTCATTATCTTGTGTGCTTCCTAAATATAAATATTCTTTATTTGCTGAGTCAATAAATAACTCTTGAGCTAATAGTAATTTAGGAAAAATTAAAAAAAATAAAAATAAAAATCTCATAAAACAACCTTGTTTTTTATCGAGTTAGCGATCATATTCCAACACTGGGGGAATATAGTTATTCATCCTTTGCAAAAAATATATGAGATTCCGGTAAGTACCAACAACGTTCATGATTAAATTGTGAATGATTATTTATAAGCATTTTTTTATTTTCTCAAGTTTGATTGGTATTTTAGAAATATCTAATTCTTAAAAAATCACATTGGTAATTATTTGTTTTTAAAATTTAATTTTTAGTCATAATCTCAAAAACTAACCGACAAACATCCGTTAAATTATTTTTGTAATGCTTTATTATGCCCTAATAAAATTAATTATAAATAATACACATTAATTAATGAGCAATAAAAATCGACTATTGTACCTCAGATGAATAAATGTTTTCCGATGAATCAAGAGTATACGAGATTACAATTAACTTCATCATGTTTATTCTAATTTCAGACTAATTAGGCTCCATCAATTTTGCCAGCAGAATTTATCGACTCATTGAAGAAATATAGATTCTTTTGTAATACCAAACCAGAATCAACCGAACCAATCATTTTTCAAAACAGACAAAACCAATATATTTAATAGATGCCAGTTTCAACATTATCTATAAAAAGTTATGGAATTCATATTAGATAACTTTTCTTAGCTAGGGATTAATTATTTTTATGTTTAAAAGATTTATGCAATGACTTATTCTATTTTAGCATTTAGCTATTAAAAACCTATTCTGACGGTGAAAAATGAATTTTAATTTTCTTCTAACAAGGTTAATAAATGATTGCGGCTTTGTTGTAAAAGTTGGATTTGTTCATCTAGTTTTAACAAAGTTTCATTCAACCCCATTTTGAATTCTTTACAAGGCGAAAACTTTTTATTTTGATGTTGCCAACAAGGGAGGATCTTACGAATCACTTTTAATGTTAATCCTGCATTATTTAACTTATGAATTAGTTTAACTCGGTCAATGTCCTCTATTTCAAACTGTCGATAACCTGAAACAGTACGTTTTGGTGAAAGAAGTCCTGCTTCTTCATAGTATCTAAGCATCCTTATACTAATTTGACTAAGTTTGGATAATTCACCAATTTTCATAATACCTCCTATTGACTCTAACAGCACTGTCATACTTTACCATATAGTTTTATTTATTAAAGGAGATATTAAATGATCAAATTAATTACGTTAGTTAAACGCAAAAAGACATTAAGTTATCAAGAATTTGATGATTATTGGCGTAACCACCATGCGGCTTTAGTTAATTCACAAAAAGAAGCACTAGGAATTATTCATTATGTCCAAAGCGTACCATTACAAGATAAAAAACCGGGAAATGCCATGCGCAATAGTAGAGGTGCGCCAATTTTTGATTTTGATGGAATGGCAGAAATTTACTGGCAAAGTAAAGAAAAAATGTTAACTATCAGAACTTCACCTGAAGCCCAAAGAGCCATCCAATTATTATTAGATGATGAAAATCAGTTTATCGATCACTCACAATCGTTAATCTGGTATGCAACAGAGCGAACGATTATTTAAATGCACATGCTTTACTATAATTCGTTGTTATCATTTTAAATTCTAATAATTTTATTCTGATTAAAAAAGCCATTCTGAAATGAATGGCTTTTACATAGATTAACAGAAATTAATAACTGTAAAGGATTTACTCCCACTCAATAGTCGCTGGCGGTTTGCCGCTGATATCATAGACTACTCGTGATATACCATTAACTTCGTTAATGATACGGTTTGATACTCTTCCTAAAAAGTCGTATGGAAGATGCGCCCAATGGGCGGTCATAAAGTCGATGGTTTCTACGGCACGTAACGAGACAACCCAATCATAGCGACGACCATCGCCCATAACACCAACTGAACGTACCGGTAGGAATACGGTAAATGCTTGGCTAACTTTGTGGTATAGTTCCGCTTTGTAAAGTTCTTCGATAAAGATAGCATCCGCTTGTCGCAGTAAATCACAGTACTCTTTTTTCACTTCACCTAATACGCGTACGCCTAAACCTGGTCCAGGGAATGGATGACGATATAGCATATCGTATGGTAAACCGAGTTCTAAACCAACTTTACGTACTTCATCTTTGAATAATTCACGTAATGGTTCAACTAAGCCCATTTTCATATCTTCTGGTAAACCACCGACATTATGATGAGATTTGATGACATGCGCTTTACCTGTGTCAGCGGCTGCTGATTCAATAACATCGGGATAAATAGTCCCTTGAGCAAGCCATTTTACATCTTTAAGTTTTGCTGCTTCTTCATCAAAAACTGCAACAAATTCACGACCAATGATTTTACGTTTTGCTTCAGGATCTGCTTCACCTTTTAATGCCGTCATAAAACGCTCTTCAGCATTAACAGCGATAATATTTAATCCAAATTTATCACCAAACATCTCCATTACTTGCTGTGCTTCATTTAAACGTAATAAACCATGATCCACAAAAACACAGGTTAACTGATCGCCGATGGCTTGATGTAATAAAAGTGCGGTAACAGATGAATCAACTCCACCAGAAAGACCTAATAAGACTTTATCTTGACCAACTTTCTCTTTAATACGAGCCACTGCATCAGTAATAATTGAAGAAGGTGTCCACAATTTTTCACAATGACAAATATCGATAACAAAGCGTTGTAATAGTTCAAATCCTTTAACGGTATGAGTAACTTCAGGATGAAACTGTACACCATAAAATTGTTTTTCATCATTTGCCATGATTGCAAATGGACAGGTTTCTGTTTGACCGATTAAGTTAAAACTGTCTGGTAATGAGGTTACTTTATCACCATGACTCATCCAAACATCAAGTTGATTAATACCTTGATCATTAATGCTATCTAAAATTCCGTCTGTCAATTTTGATTTTGCAACAATATCTACTTTAGCATAACCAAACTCACGTTGATTAGATGCAGTAACGACCCCGCCCTTACCTAACTGAATCGCCATTGTTTGCATACCATAGCAAATACCTAATACCGGCACTCCTGCGTTAAACACATATTCAGGTGCACGAGGGCTATTTTGCTCGATAGTACTTTCCGGACCACCCGATAAAATGATACCTTTAGGATTAAATTGTTTAATTTTTTCTTCCGAAACATCCCATGGCCAAAGTTCACAATACACACCGATTTCACGAACTCTTCGAGCAATTAATTGCGTTACTTGTGAACCAAAATCCAAAATCAAAATACGCTGTTGGTGGATGTCTTTATTCATCAATTTTAATTCCTAAAATATAAGCCAATATAAAAATTGGTGGCTATTGTATCATCTAATCATTACGCTTAAATAGCGTAGCAGTATTTTTTTTGAATATTCATTGTTTCTGATAAAAGATTTATGACTTAACATACAAAAAGAACGTGATAGCAGAGATAATAAAAAAGAAAGCAAGTTTATGGTTTAGTGTGAAATAGAGACTACATATAGATAATATAAGTTAAAGTATACTACATTGAATTGGAGCATAACTCAGCGTTAAATAATAGATGACATGATCTTTTTTATTAATTTTGTCACTTGTAAATAATAAAATTTATGGGAGAGGTAAAAATGAGAGGTTTTTAAAAAACCCCTCATAAATAAATAGGAAGATAAAATTAACTATTTACCAACATTTTGTTCTTGAGCTGATTGAATCGCTGTTAATGCAATAGTATAAACGATATCGTCAACTAACGCACCACGAGACAAGTCATTAACAGGTTTACGCATACCTTGTAACATTGGACCAATAGAAACAAGATCAGCTGATCGTTGTACGGCTTTGTAAGTGGTATTACCAGTATTTAAGTCAGGGAAGATAAACACTGTTGCTTTACCTGCTACTTGTGAATTTGGTGCTTTAGATTTAGCCACATCAGGCATAACTGCTGCATCATATTGTAATGGACCATCAATCATTAGATCTGGGCGTTTTTCTTGAGCAATACGAGTCGCTTCTTTCACTTTTTCGACATCAGCACCTTGTCCAGAACTACCTGTTGAATATGAGATCATCGCAACACGTGGTTCAATACCAAAGGCAATAGCTGTATCTGCTGATTGAATAGCGATTTCAGCAAGCTCTTGTGCATTCGGATCTGGATTAATCGCGCAGTCACCGTAGATATACACTTGGTCTGGCATCAACATAAAGAACACTGATGACACAAGTGAACTGCCTGGTGCTGTTTTGATTAATTGTAGAGGAGGACGGATAGTATTAGCCGTAGTATGCACTGCACCAGATACTAAACCATCAACTTCATTTGCTTCAAGCATCATTGTACCAAGTACCACGTTATCCGCTAATTGTTCACGCGCAATAACTTCGGTCATACCTTTGTTTTTACGTAACTCAACCAATCGAGGTACATATTTATCGCGAATGCGTTCTGGATCAACGATTTCAACTCCCGCCCCTAAGGTAACGCCTTGAGACGCAGCAACTTTTCGTACTTCATCAGGATTACCAATTAATACACATTTAGCAATTTGACGTTCAGCACAAATTGCAGCGGCTTTAATTGTTCTAGGTTCATCACCTTCAGGTAATACCACTACTTTTTTCGCATTACGTGCAAGTTCAGTTAATTGATAACGGAATGCAGGAGGAGATAAACGATGAGCAGAACTAACTATTTCTTTTAAAGATTTAACCCAACTTACATCAATATGGTCGGCAACAAAGTTTTGAGTATTATCCATACGCTCTTTATCATCGACAGGAATTTCTAAATTAAATTGTTGTAAGTTGATTGAAGTTTGGAAAGTGTTAGTTTTAACTGTAAATACCGGTAAACCTGTATCAAATGCTGGTTGACATAATTTAGACACATTTTCGTCAATATCATAACCACCGGTTAGTAATACACCACCAATCGCCACACCATTCATGGCAGCTAAACAAATTGTTACTAATACATCAGCACGATCGGCAGAAGTTACAAGTAACGCGTTAGGTTGGAGGTGATTAATGATATTTGGAACACTACGTGAACAAAAAGAAACATGCTTAATACGACGGTTTTTAATGCCACCTTCATTGATGATTTTAGCTTGCAAATGGTTAGCAATATCATAGGTACGACAAGCACTTAAATCGATATTCCAAGGAATACAACCAAGTACCGGTAATGGACTGTGTTCATTTAAATCTTTAATTGTGATTTTTTTACCGTCAAAATTAGGGGTATGATAAATTTCAACCACATCTGGACGAGCAAGATTTTGCTCTTCAACTGGTGCATTTACTTTATTGACGATCACACCAATGATCTTATCATTTTTGATGCCACCAAAATTAGATCGGGCAATCTCAATACGATCTTTTAACTGCTCTGGGCTATCTTTACCCATATTTACAACAAAAATAATTTCTGCACCTAGCGTTTTGGCGATATTATTATTTAATTCATTCGCAAATGGGTAATCAGTGGTAGGAACAATACCTTCAACCAAAACAACATCAGCACCCTTAGTATTTTCTGCGTAAAGTGCGACAATTTCTTCCATTAATACATCTTGTTGATTTAAACCTAATAAGTTTTCTACATGACTCATTTTTAAAGGTTTTAAAGTTGGAATTGATGTATTGTTGCTAACTAAAGTTGTAGTATTGTCTGGAGCATCACCACCAGCTCTCGGTTGTGCGATAGGTTTAAATACATTTAAGTTAATACCTTGACGTTCCATTGCTCGAATAACACCAAGACTTACACCTGTTAATCCAACATTAGTACCAGTTGGAATCAGCATAATGGTACGAGACATAATATGTTTCCTCTTAATTCTTTATTAAATCCAAAAACAAACCGCCTTAACGGCGGTTTTAAAAATTCTTAAGCGGTTAAGCGTGCAGCATCTTGTGCAATAACAAGTTCTTCGTTAGTTGGGATAACCATTGCAATAGCTGAACCATCTTTAGTGATGACACCGCCGTTACCAAAACGTGCTGCTAAATTGCGTTCTTGATCAATCTCAAAACCTAGTATACTTAATTTTTCTAAAGTTTTACGGCGAATCATTTCCGCATTTTCACCAATACCACCAGTAAACACAATTGCATCTAAACGACCATCTAATAGCATTGCATAACCACCGATATATTTTACTAATCGATGAACAAACACTTCTAAGGCATTTTTAGCATTTTCATCTTTATCGTAATTATCGGTTACATAACGACAGTCACTGCTAACACCAGTTAAACCTAGTAAACCAGATTTTTTATTTAATAAGTTATTAATATCAGCAACAGACATATTTAAATTATCATGTAAGAAGAACATAATAGCAGGATCGATATCACCACTACGTGTTCCCATAACAAGACCTTCAAGCGGCGTTAAACCCATAGAAGTTTCAACACATTTACCGTTTTTCACGGCTGTAATTGACGCACCATTACCTAAATGACAAGTGATCACATTTGTTTGATCAACAGGCTTATTTAGTAATCTTGCTGCTTCGCGACTTACATAATAATGGCTAGTACCATGTGCACCATAACGACGAACACCATACTTAGTATATAATTCATTAGGAATGGCATATAAATATGCTTCTTTAGGCATCGTAGTATGGAAAGCAGTATCAAAAACGGCAACATTTTTATTTTTTAAATGTGGAAATGCAGCAAAAGCTTCACGAATACCGATTAAATGTGCTGGATTATGTAAAGGTGCGAAAGCAGCAGCATCTTCAATACCTTTTAAAACGGAATCATCAATCACAACTGATTGGGTATACTTTTCACCGCCATGAACAATACGGTGCCCAATTGCTTTTATACTGTCTAATAATTCTGGTTTTTGTGGAAAAATGTTATTAACAATAAATCTAATCGCTTCGCTATGAGCCGCACCAGCACCTAAAGAAGCTTCTTTCTTTTCACCATCCAATTTCCATTTTATACGAGCATCAGGAAGGTGAAAACATTCAGCTAAGCCAGATAAAAATTCATCGCCATTTTCAGGGTTTATGATCGCAAATTTTAAAGATGAACTTCCACAATTCAGAACGAGAGCGTTATTACTTGATGACATAGTAATTCCTATAAATTGAATAAAAAGATTTATACCAATCAAAATTGGTAACTCTACACATGACTAAATAATCTATGTGTTATATAAGGCGACTTCTGATATCTTGAATTTTGATATAAAATAAAGAGAGCCCCCAATTTGAATGGCACTATTTTAAGACAATAAAATGTGAATGTCGAGGAATCCAAACCAGATGAATTTAGTTAAAATTTTTAAACAAGGACAAACATATATGGATATTTGCCCGAAAGATAAGGGACTATCCTATTCATTTCCTGAATTAAAAATTATAAGCTACATCAAAATGGCAAAAAAAATTTTACCGCCAATCATCATCGGTTTAATTCTTTGGCAATATTATTTACCCGCTCAATTAGTGGTGACAATTATCACCATTTTATTTACTTTAAGCTTACCTATCCAAGGGATCTTATGGTTAGGTTATCGCTCTCAATCACCTTTACCACTCAATTTAGTTGACAACTATAACCGAATTAAATTGCAACTAATTGAAAAAAAAATATTAAGCCCAAATAAAAATCCAAATGAAAAATTAACTTTTGAATCGTTAATGAAACTTATAAACATATCTAAAATTCATTTAGGTAATTATTTTGGACAAGATAACGATAATTAATAAACAAGATAGATCCATGCAAATATTTTTGGATAAATTAAAAAATCAAATAAACGAACTTGAACAACAGATCAACTTAGCCGATCAACAATCCTATCAAGAGCATTATTTTGATCAACATCTGTTTAATATCTGTAAGATTGAAACTAACCTTCAATTCTATTTGGATAAAATTAAACAAACCTATCAAGCACTTTGTGAGGCAACACGCTTACAAAAACTTACTCAAATTGAATTTTTATCTGAAAAACTTATTAACCAAATCACTGCCCTAACACGTGAACTTGCCACGGTACATCTACGTAAACCAATTCCTGAGCATATTATTCAAGAAACATTAGTAGAAAAACACTCAAGACATTTAGATTATTTACGACGATTACAAGAGATGAAGTATGAATTTGAACTTTCACCAAAATTAATCGATCACGCTAGATTAGCTGCCCTTGACAATCGAATATATCGCTGCCAACAAGCGATAACAAGAATTGAGTTAGAAATGGAAAATAGTCTACCGGATTAATTTAATAAATTAATTGATCTTACAAAACAATAGCCATCCATCATTATGAAAAAAGAAAGCTGTTCTTTGCTCTAGACAAACTAAAAAAACTATCATCACAAATATCTTTAAATTTATCTAGCTAGTTATTCTCAATTCGGTGACAATTATTGTTTTAATGTTTATCCAGATGTTTGATTTCATTAGCACACTTTTGCCATTTTCCCTTAGCTAGAATTTGCCAACGTTCTATTCAGTTGTTAGAAACAAAATTATCAATAAAAAAACTTAAAGGATCCATAATTTATTTCATTAAGCAATATGATAGTTATTTGCAATATATCATTCGCATTATTTTTGTCGTTAATGAATTTAATCATTGAGTTAGTTTAGCTGAATTGATCTTTCGAACTAGGTATAATTTGGCTACTTTTTGCCGAGGATCAACATATAAGCAACTGCCACCATTAAAACTCCATACTGGTGACTGTTTGCTTTGATATTGCTACATTTTCACTAGATTGCAGTTCTTTTAATTATTCCCTTAAGTTCTCTGGAAAATTGTCAAATATTAAATTATAGACTTTATCCGTTTCATTCAAAGCATTTCCTAACTCACTTTTCTACTCCAGCATATCATCATCAAATTTAGCTAAACTATATTTAATATATGCTGAACTCTTATCATATTTTGAATAACGCACACAGTTTGATTGCTGTCAGTTCGGCAACCAATGCTTCTTTTCTTGCAAAAACTACTGTTTCCGCTAGAGTAGTCGGAGTTCGATTTAATTGTTTAGCCGTTGAATGTCCAAATTCATGAAACAAGTCATTATAATAACCTTCCGCGGTATCATATTGTGAAGGATGTGGCATATGAATAGAGTGATTGAGAGGATTATAACGAGGGCTAGAACAACTATTGTGCAATATTGTAATCTTTTGTGCTTTCATAACTTCTTCAGCAGCATCATTTCTAACCCAACTCGGAGTAGGTTTTACATCAATAGGTAAAGTGTCAAAAGAGGCCTTATCTAGCTGCTCAACATTATAAAATTTAACATTTCTATAATGAGTATCATTTTGATATAAATCACTTTCGATAAAATTTGCTATTTCATCGGGTTTTAACTGTAATCCTTTAGCCTTTATTTCCTCCTCAGTTAACCAACACGTTTCGTTAAATCCTCTTCGATGACCATATATATATAAATCATTAGCTTCATAGATTTCATTGGTATACGGGTTTTTAGGATAATTGACATTAGTTTGGTTAAAATTAGGAGTAGGCAGAGATTCATCCGCTAATTGAATTTTTTCATATAGTTCATCAACTTCGTTCATAGTATCAATATCCTTTTTACATCTCTATAAGCCATGTATATTCTAGATTGTTTTTAGTACGTTCTCTCACAAAACCAAGTGCAATAACCCTTTCATAATAGGCATGAATTTTTAACCAATCTTCATCGTAAAAACAGAGATCATTTTTATACTTTTCATAAATATAATCAGTTAGTGCTTTAAGCTCTTGCAGATAGTGAGTATGCTGCTCTTGAGTGATTAAATTGACCTCTAAGGCATATTCAAATTCATTTTTCATTGTACTTTCAATAATATACATCCTTTCTCTTTGGTCTCGCATTTCTTCTCCTTTTAAAAGATTAATGTCTAAAATTAAAATATTTTTTTATCTTATGCAATCAGTTTTATTGATTATGATTTATGCAGTGGTAAAAAGTTAATTGAGGTGATAGCTAAGTGGTCGTTAATTTTCATGCTCACAACTCATTGTAAGTCTAAGGAGAATTTATTGGAATAACGGCATAGCTAGGAGTTTTTTAGGTTAAATCTTTATATTATTCATAATTCTAATACAAAAAAATGGCATTAACCGATAAAGTTCTGTTTGGATATATTTAAACCTACTATAATCATATTTTTTGTTATTCTGCCTATAATGGATATCGCTACAACAAGATAAAAATAGCAATAGCTAAATACCATTATAGCGAGCTTTTTTTGGTGAAATTCATTACCCAAGTTAATTAATATGGTGCGATAATTGCTGCGCACGTAAAATACCTAAACGCTTTAAAGTTTAATTATGTAATGGAATAAGTAATAATGATTAGTAATCTTAAAGTAGACTCTTCTGGAAGAAACATATCTTGGATGCATTCTAATTTAACCATAAGCAAAAGTTTTAAAATGAAAGTTTTTCAAGTGGTAGAAATTAAATTTTTAAATCAAATATTAATCATATCTGACTGTAAAGAAAACGGTGAAAAGAATATGTTCATATATAATGAAAATGGATATTGTATTGCCAATCCTAAAATGCCCTCATCCGAATTTTATGGTGTTTATAGTATTTGGTATAGAGATAATAATAAATTGCAAACGGTTGTATTATTGAGTAATGATAATACGAGTTATGAAAAAAAATGTGAGTTTAATCTTGAGAATTATGTTTTTTCAAATTTTTCAGAAACTAAATGATAGTTAATTCTAACCATAATGAATTAAACTGCTTCTCTCCTAATAAAATCTAATTCAATTAAATCATACTATGATGCGTAATGATTTAATAACATTGTTGATATTTTAATTTAGAAATCTATAGTCATCAAATCACAATTAAAGCTCAACATTAATAACCCGAATCTTTCGCTTATTATTAATTGAATAATATAAGTAATCCATACAACAAAATTAAGGTAGTTACGCGAAGAATACGAAAAGCGTTGTCAAATCAAGGTATAATCGTAGATAGCTAGATTTAGTGTCGGAAAACACAAAACAGCTGAGTTTGTTATGCTAGCATTAAGCCAAATTAAAGCACCATTATCCTCAATCGCACTATTTCATTCAGACCGAGGAAAAGAATTTGATAATCAATTACTCGATATTACCACTTTTAATCACATCGATTTCCACCCCATTAACTGTTTTTCTATAAAGAGTCACTCCTGTTAAAGGTATAAGGCATTATGACAATATGATTTGTATTCACAATTTGATTAATAGAATCGATAATATTCTTATCAGACCAATTATCAGGAAATAGAGTACTTGTTTTTATTTTTGACAAATTTCCATCTTCAAACTGTGTTGTATATTGTACAGTTCTAGTTTCACCAGGATTTACCTTATTGTTTCTACTGCATATTTAGGATTAACATCACTTATAGTTGGAGAATGCCCTCCAAAAAGAGTGTTCATAATTGCATTACTCGCTAGCTTTCTGCTAACTGCACCAGATTTTGCATGAGCAATTAAGTTGCCGGCAATATCATCGGTTTTCCATTACATAGTTGGTTATCACCTTAACCTTGACAAAGGCATTCCCTTTTCAGGTTTTTTTCCATTTAAAGATTATTTGCAATATATTTTGTTAGATCATTTAGGTCATCAAATGCTAGAGAACCAAATTCTGGTTCATACTCTGATAAATATTCTTCAGGCAACAGCCCTTTATCTCCTGCTAATGATGCTATTTCTGTAATTCGAAATGGTCTAATAACCCAGTTTGTTCCTGGTAAATTTTCCCGTTTATGTCCATGAAGTTCCCACTTAATAAAACCCGAATAGTTCCTTATAAGAAGTTTCAATTTATTAATAATTTCTTCTGACTCATTTTCAAACCGAAATGCTACATATGGAGGAACATTTGAACAGTCTTTTGTTTCTAATTGATTATTGACGCTTACTTGTGGATATCGTTGATTATAACGCCTCCATTCAAGAGGACTAACCTCTTCGATTATATTTAGCAGATTCCCTTCACGGTCAGGTATTTTATATGTAGACATTTTATTTCTTTCCTTTTAAACCATATAATTTATCAGAAATCATAACCCCATCAGGATTGATCACTTTAATATGTTTCTCCCAATCACCATTTGGTATTGGTTGCGATGACAAACGAGGGTCATAAATGTACTTACCATCGGTATAAACTTGGTGATAATATTGACCGGATTCAATTCTTCCATTCTCAAAAACATTTAATTGAACTCTCTTTTTAGACCTTACTTCAATAATCTTTCCTTTCCCATCGGCAACATCTAAAAGTTTTTCTGTAATTTCAGAAAAATCCATTCCTGAAAATCTTATCAATAATAACTTTTAAAAGTACTATCAAAAGCAATAAGCTAAATAAACTTGGATTCACTACATGACAATTTGTCACCATTACTACTGAAAATGTAAGTTAACTGTCCAATTTGCGAACTAGGTCGCTGAGTGGGTAAATAGTTAGTTCAGTTCAGCGATAGAAATCGCATAGTTAGAGAAATTTAGTTCCTTATGACTAAAATTGGCTCATCAAAATTGTCCAATTTATCAATATTAATATAAGAAATCTCTTCTTTTCGTATAGTGTGTAATTTAATTATAATATCTAAATCAGATTCAAAAAAATCATAACTAATAATAAGTTCAAATTTTGAATCAAAAAATACTTCATTTAATCTTTTAAGTACTTCAAAAGCAAATTTAGGGGCAAATAGATTTAAATGTTCATCGATATAATTGCTTAATCTTATTTTATTGTACCAACACTCTATTTCTGTTTTATCAAAAAAATTGCTATTTTTATTGATAGAATCTTGTAGTTGTAGTTTCTTAAAAAAAACACAACCCTCAGAATGCTTAACAAAACCATCATTAATCAATTCCATTAATGTAGACGGAAGAGCTAAATTACTTTCTAAATCTATTAAATAATTATTTTTAAAAGCTTGGTTATATTTAATCATTTTTCACAATGTTTTGTCTGGTCTGCTCATCCTCGTTATTCAAGATAGAAAACTTGATGACTTCCTTCTAAACTATTATAGAGATCAACCGCCTCTTGCCCTTCGGCAATAAACTCTACATCTATCGGAGCGGGTGGATTATTAGGATCTTCATTGTTCCCTTCTAAAAAGGCTTTATATTGTTCCAGAATATATAAAAGCTGTTCCCTAGTAAGGATCACCTGTTGCTCTTCAACATATTCAGTACCAATAAAAACGTAATCGCCGGTAATTAATACCCAATGAGCATTACCAACACCAAACATGCCGTCCGGTGCTCGACTATTTGCTAAATCGGTTAGATTATTAATCCAGATATTGACTGAGTTAACTGAGTATTGGATTTCATCTAATAGCAAAGATGCAATCTCACATACACCGTAACCTTGTTTAGGTGTGTATCGAATATTTTCCTCTGGCAATCTTCCTGATGGACGGAAATTTTCATAAAAATCCGTCCAATATAAATATATTTTTCTATTTTTCATACATTATTTACCTTTATTATAAATCGGCCACGCTGTTGCACCTGTACCACCAGTTTTTTTATAGAAACCTTGCATTTTTATTCCACTTGAAGATATTCCGCTCCACCTGTCATTATATTTAGGATGTGGTTTTGAATTTTCAAAAGCACTTTTTATTTCCTTTTCAGTTTGACGTTTAGACCAATGCTTAGGGAAGAATGTTGTTTCACCCTGCTTTTCATACCACTTACCTGTAGCAGGATCTCTGACCGATATATACCCTTTCGTGACACCATCTACTGTCCACATATCCGCTTGCACTACATCTTAAAGGTAATTGGTTAGAACAAACTAGGGTTACTATCGAACAATCTATCACCATTAGCGCTAAAAAAGGCCAGTTGATTTTCGAGCTTGCGAGGTAAATCGCATAGTTGATAGATAGTTAACTCAGTTCTGTGATAGAGATCGCAGAACTGGGGTTAGGTTAGATATTCTTATTACATTGATGAAAAGCTATTTATTTTTTGAATATCACTTAATAACTCACTACTTAATAATGATTTATCTATTTTATTTATAATCATATTAATCTCATTAAAATTAAATGAACATTTTTCTATATCACCTTTAGTTAAAGTGGCTAATGATGAGATTAATTGACCATCATATGAGTCTCCGGCTAAAGGATCTGAAGAAAGAATATTTAAAGCATAAGGTAGAATTTCATAAATAAAAACTTGTTGTCTTATTAATCGTGCAATATCTCCAACTAATAGTTTAGATAATGGAACATCGATGATTTCATTAAACCATTCATCAAGATAAGACATATTTTGTTTTTTATATTCAATATTTTTTTTATTTAATAACGATCTTAAAGTTATCATATTCCACGTCCTTTTATTGCGGATTCGATTCGTTCAAATGCCTCTAATGCTTTTTGTCTGGCAGCTTGAGCTGATGGATTATTTACATCTTCGGTTAACTCGCTAGATCTGCGCTTACTGCACCAACACCACCAGATAATGCTGAGTTAGCTTGCAACTCAGCGACTACCGCGCCAAGGCTAGTTGAGATAGTGCGCTAGTGGTTTGTTTTTCATCTTCGGTTAATTCGTTGGTATCTTTTTAAGGCGGATAGGCTATCATTTAGTATTTAATAAATGAACTTTTCTTTGAAATTAAATAATTTTCCCAGTTTGAATATAATCGATTAATATTTTCTTTGTACGTGTGTTTACTTGGATCATAATCATCAGTACTCGGCATATATCTTACAAAAGATTCTATTTCTTCAGGGTAATCAAAATTTTCATAAATTTCCTCAACTTTTCCTAAAGGATCATCTAATTTCTCTCGTTTATTAAATAAATCTAATAGAATAATATATAACCATTTATCAGTATGATAAAAACGCTCTTCTTTAATTATATTTTTAAGTAATTTTTCAATCTTAAAGGTTGTCGTTTTATCTATCATTGATAATTCAATTACTGATTCATCATAATTTGATTCTTCAATTACTTTTTTATTTGCATAATTGACCACATCTTTCCATCCCAAAAAATGGTGCTCATAGCCTCATAATAAGTCTTGCCAATTAAGTTTAATATCATTTTTAGTTATATTATAGTTCATAATTATTACCTGTTTATTAAAGGGTGGATTTTGCCTCGCGAAGGTGATTGGCAGCTCTCTGATGAAATGATGCATATTAGATAAAGCATAATCAACCGTTTAATGTTAATTATTTATCACAAATTTTTTTACTATAATTTGTTCATCCAATGATTGTTATTTCATAAATACGATATCATCTGAGCATTTGACAAAACTCAGGCTTATCTCCACTAAGCCTAAGCAATAAAAAGAAAAAACAAAGATCTCCCCTCCTTTGGGTGAGAATCTTAATGAACAACTATGTTGTATATGGATAATTTATATAACAATTCACACAAACTAAGGATAAATCTACCCAACCTTGCATCTTTAAATAAAATACCTCATTATCTAGATCTAGGTTCTTTAATATCTCAAGTTCACCTATATATGCAGGTAAAATATCATCTTCATCAATGTTGTTTTGATATTGTAATGTGATAATGTTATTTATATTAATGGTGCAAACCTCTTCGCCATTATCCATATTTAAAATTTCAATAATAGCTTCATTTTTATCTAATTTAACAGAAAAAAAAGATAAATTAACGTCAACCAATTTTAAATAATTATCTTTCATATATTATTTATCCTTATTGATAAAATGATCAGTTGAATGATTTTGATCTTTCAATCTATTAAATTTATATAAAAATTAGAAGCTCATTAACTAAATATCAGTTCCTAAAGGACTGAATATGCTTTCTTATTAAATTTAATTCTTTGTGCTGAAACATCTTTAATGGCATTTTGAAGATTAGATAACATTGTTTGAATTCTTTCGCAAGTACTATGTGACAATCTAATCTATTAAATGTTATATATTAGTTCATATGTTTTATTGAAATTTGATTAACTCAAATAGATTGACCATTAGTTGTCAATTCAAAAGACTTAAGAATCGATTTTCTTGGCATAGTGGATTTCGTTGCTTTAATCGAATCTTATATAGTGTCTGTAATTTGATTATTAACTGCAGTGCTCGATCCCTTTCCTGTATTAGTTTTTTTGAAAAAAGATATGTGCTACAAAAAATAATTAGACTTTCACTGCTTTGTTAATAGTTAATTAATCGAAATAGATCTAGTTTGCCATGAATAATATGATTATTGGTAACCATATGCGTTATATTGTTCACAACCATTACTAACCAAATCCCCTTAAGTTACATTATAATCGAGGCTAAAGATTATAACGCTTCGTGTTTAAGATTACGTTCCAGAGGTTTAAAGCTTAATAAACTACCGACTGATTTAATACGGAATTTCTCATTAAAAAATGATATCTATAAAAAAAACAAATTGATAACGTATTATTTCCTTATTTTCAGCTATGACCTAGACAACTTAAACTTCCAGTTTTTAGGATAGGAGTTAATATTTAATTCTTATACATTCTCGGAAAGTATTCGTTTATTTTATCATTATCAAGCAATCTATCAGTAGTAAAATCAACCGTGTCAGAAGTGGCTATCCCATGTCGAAGTTCTTCTGGAAAATCCTCAATCGAGGCATATATGGTTGGTATTAAATATCTAAAATAATCGCCCATTTTGGTTACTCCCTCATAACCTATCGGGTAATCTTCTCCTTCGATACTACCTTCAATTCCATGATATACAAACAATCCCTTTCTTGATGGTAAATTACATTCAACTGTTTTTTGTTGATAATTAGAACGTTCTTGTATAAGTTGTTCAATATCTTTTCTCGTCGATAAATAATCAAATCTTAAACCGGAATAGAGATCTAATATAGTACAACCACTTTTATTATTAGGATAGTTCTTAAATATTTCCGATTCTTCCCACATATAATCAGTTAATTGATCTAATAATAATTCTACATTATTGATTGATAAAAGAGCTTTAGGTAAATCACCAAAACAATTATTTACCATCACCGCAATTCGACCAAATTTATCCATAGCGAACCAAGTAAATATTATTCCAAATTCGGGTTTCCAATCTATATTTAAATTACTCATCTTTATTTACCCCTTCGACCATGTTATCTGACAATTTTTGCAAGGCTTTTACTCGTTTTACAAAAATAATTGAGAAGTCTATATCGTTTTATTATCGTTTTGAGCTATATGATGGCAAAATTATTGATTTGAGAGCACATCTTTCCATATGACATTTTAAATTTTTCAATTCAAGTTGATAAAACTGCTTTATATTTTATCACAAGCTAAATTATCAAATTCTAAAAAACCTTATTATAATTTTATTCACAGATGATTTCATAAAGTGTATTAGGTGGATTTTGATATTTTGCAAAATCAGCATGAATAACTTCTCGCATTTCAGCGAACTTTATTTTTTTATAGTTTCTATTTGATTGCACTGAGTCATTGAGACAACCATTTTTGACGTATTTGTAATATTGATCATGTCAATTAATGTATTAATAAGAATATCTAAACGCTCTTTAGGGTCAGTAGGGAAACCAATATCAGCATCTGAAGCATACTCACTATAATCTATTAGGTATTCGGCATTAATAGAATTTGGACCGTCAGCAATATCAAATATAAACGATTCATTATTTGGCATTAAGTTCGGTGGATAATTGAATAGTTCTCTTTTATTAATTTCTCGAATATTAAGGCTGCTAGATTTTATGTAATTATTAAATGTACTTTCATAATCTAATTTAGTATTAAGTAATATATAACCATAAACGTCGTTTGACATAATATCTCCTATTTTTATCTTGAATCCAAGACCCTATTGGCTTACCATTTTATCAATTGTTCTATAATAGTCTTTATATTTTAATACGTTAAAATTCTCATAATGTTAAGTAATCCATCTAACCCCATCTGCCTTAAACTCTATCACCACACCTCTCGCTAGTATCTTTACCGGCATCTTTATGAATAGTGCGCTCGAGCTCTTTTACCTGCTCTCCTAACTCTTTTAAGCTAGTAACAATGTTTAATCTGGTCTGCTCATCCTCTTTATTAAAGATTGGTTTGAGTTTGCTATGGGCATTTTCGGTATCATGACTGAGTTCATTAATATCTTGTGTTTGTTTATCTTGGTCACGAATGATTAACTCACCGTCACTAATTGCCGCATGCGTGATATTCGAGACTTCATCGTTGTGGTCATAAATGATTGGTTACAAACCCAACGTCTAGCAATTCAACCTTAAACCGCAACTGACAATTAAAAGTCGTTCGCTGGAAACCTTTGGCTTTACTAACTATTAGCGGGTAATCATTAATGTCCAACAAGGATTGTTGATTATCAGTAATTGAGGGGTTGAGCTAAGAGATAAAACAAGCTCCACACTGGTTGGGTGGGGATTAATTCTATTCCTCATCATCATCAATCACTGGTATACAAGACGATCAGAAAGGAGCTTTTTCTTTTCTAACTTTGCCTCTTGCTAAAACAACAATTTTAAATTTATTATGAAATTAGAGCTATTGATTCTCTTTCATTATTAAGTCTATTTTTTCAAGTCGTCTTAATACGTTTATTCTGTTTCTTTTATGTAGGAGTTATAAGAGCCGTCATCATTTCTTAACCAGAGGCGCTGGCAATGCGTACAATATAATATATCTTTTTTAGAGCTATCTATTTTTTTAATAAAATCATCCACATCAATAATATTATTATTTACGTCCAAAATACCAATAATTTCACTTATCTTAATTTCAGGAATCATGGAATATTCGTATTCATTATCTTCAGAAGACAAACTCATAATAAATCCACATCTACATGCAAACTTTGACATTATTTATTCCTTATGCTAGGTCGATCAAATCTGATAACTTGTCCTTTAGAATTTTGAAAGAACACTGTATTGATGTTATTGGTTGTCGGTTTTTCCCAAGTTCTAGATGCTATACTTTGCATATCCTTAACTGATAAATTAACTTGAAGAATAACTGCCGTCGTTTGTTTATTTTTTCTTCAATGCGTCTAAGCATTGATTTTTCAGTTATAACTTTAGGTGTTATAACATCAACTTTGCCAATGCCACTAACCCAAAGGTCGTGAGTTCTAACATTTTTAATCTCTTTGTCAGATGCAGTGGCCTTATAAGTAACATCATATCCCAAATCAGCAAATTTTTGACCAGCTCTGATTTCATTTGCATCTGGTTTTGCTAAGGGTTCATAAGTTACTTTACCTTCAAGAATTATAGGTAAATTACCATTTCCAGTTTGTACAGCCTTATCTACTTGGCTTGCCGTCCCCTTTACGGCGTTCCCCAAGCCTTTCTCATTTACTTCATGCTCATCAAAATTACTGTTTTTATTAGCCTGTTGATTTGCTGCATGGTTATTATTTATAAATTGATACGGCTGAGTCAACGCCTTTACTAAAGTCATTGCCCATTTTGCCATCTTTTGAGTCTTTACCGGCATCTTTATGAATAGTGCGTTCGAGCTCTTTTACCTGCTCTCCTAACTCTTTTAAGCTAGTGACAATGTTTAGTCTGGTCTGCTCATCCTCGTTATTCAAGATAGAGAACATGATGACTTCCTTCTAAACTATTATAGAGATCAACCGCCTCTTGCCCCTCGGCAATAAACTCTACATCTATCGGAGCAGGTGGATTATTAGGATCTCTATAGTTCCCTTCTAAAAAAGCTTTATATTGTTCCAGAACATATAAAAGCTGTTCCCTATTGAGGATCACCTGTTGCCTTTCAACATATTCAGTACCAATAAAAACGTAATCGCCGGTAATCAATACCCAATGAGCATTACCAACACCAAACATGCCGTCTGGTGCTCGACTATTCGCTAAATCGGTTAGATTATTAATCCAGATATTGACTGAGTTAACTGAGTATTGGATTTCATCTGATAGCAAAGATGCAATCTCACATACACCGTAACCCTGTTTAGGTGTATATCGAATATTTTCCTCAGGCAACCTTCCTGATGGGTAGAATCCATCATAAAAATCTATCCAATCAAAATATATTTTTCTATTTTTCATTATTATTTACCTTTATTATAAACCGGCCACGCTGTTGCGCCTGTACCATTTGGTATTTTATAGAAACCTTGCATTTCTATTCCACTTGAAGACGTTCCTGACCACATTTCATCATTTTTAGGATGTGGTTTTGAATTTTCAAAAGCACTTTTTATTTCCTTTTCAGTTTTATGCTTAAGTTAGATGATAAAGTTAATAAAGTAATGTTTATATTACCTAAATTTTAATTCTCTATTCTTAAGACCCTTCACTAGCCCCATCATTTGATGGGTTCCCTTTTATATCAACAGTCCAACGTGCTTCGTGTTTTGTCCACTAATTTAGTTTCTTGAGGTTTGTTTTGTAAAAATAATTGAGAAGTGTATACCGTCTTATTGATATTTGAATATGAATGAACTGGTCATAATTTGGCGGAGTTATGCGTAAAAAAGTTAACTATAACAAAGGATATTATCCTGCACTGATTACCTTTAAAATCCTCTTGTTGGGTAAATTCGGACTCAATTCAGACTACTGTTCATTACCACTTAATAATTGTTGAACAGGTCAAGTAGATTGCATAATCTATAAATAATTTAACCAGTTCTGCGAAACAGAACGCAGAACTGAGAAGTAACTCAAGAATGCTAATCTTCTTTTACATATGAATCAAAATAATTAGGATCTTTATCGCTCTCAATTAATATTCTTCCACATGAAGGGCATTTATATACTTCTTTGGATGCTTTATTATATAATTCAGAAAACTCATCCGCATATGAATCATTTCGTATTTCATCCCAAGCTTCAAGTATTTCTACAAAATTTTTTACAGGAATAAGATCATATAAAAAATCTTCTTGCATTGTGTGTACCGCCATTACATGCCCACATGAGCATCCAAGTTTAGACATTTATTTCCCTCCTTTATTAGGTCGATCATATCGATAAATCCGCCCTATAGAATTTTGAAAGAATAGGGTGTTAATATTATTAGTACTTGGTTTACCCCAAGTTCTGTTAACTATTTCTGTTATTTGACTTTTTGGTAGATCCGCTTGAATAATGATAGAATTTGTTTGATTATTCTTTTTCTCTATCATATTTAAAATAGTTTTTGTTCTAAGAATTTCTGGCGTATAAACATCAACTTTGCCAATTCCTTCAACATAAAAATCTGGAGTTTTTACGTGATTTAGATTAACTTCTTTTTTGGCAATGACATCATAACCCAAGCCTAAAAAACCAATACCTGCTTTCAATTCATCTGCATTTAGAGATGCTCCTTTTTCAATGGTCATGGAACCCATTTTTCCTGAATTTATATTGCCTATGGCATTAGGCTCTGGAGCAAGCCCCATTTGAGGATAATTACTCAGAATATCATCATTTATTATTCCTGTTGAATTACCCTTATGAATTGATTTAGAAACAACTACTGGTGTAAACGTTAAAACACCATCAGTAAGCTTCAATACAGTATCAGTTGTAAATTTACCGTCACGATAAATTTGACCAATCCCTTCGCCTAATGCATAGCTTCCTTGTAATGTATCAATAGAATTATAAATGAAACCTATACCACCTGGTAAAAAATTCATTACCGGACGACCAACTTCACGTTCCCATTCTGTTGCCTTCAGATATTGTTGCCAAGCATATTCACCTTGAAAATATTTTTCATCTTCACTTTGTGGTCGGCCCCCCAATATTCTGTCAAAAATTGATTTATCTTCGAAATAATTATCCATCCACTCAATTTTCTGCTCTTTGTAACCAAGATATGGATAATCATAATTATGAGCTCGATATCCCCAATTACCTGTTAATAAATCATTAATAGATTGCTTTGCGGCTTCTTTTCCACTCATCCCTTCAACTTGTTGATAATAACGTGTTAAAGAATACCTCAATTGTTGAGCTTCAGCATCAGTCAAAGAGTTCGGATCTTTATAGTATTTACCAATAAGGTAATCGCCTTTTTGATCTAACTCATCAAGCATAAACATCTCTATTTTTTCTGCCTGAGTTAAGAAACTCTCATCTCGTTTTTTTCTCAATTGCACTAAACGGCTTTGATCCTGATGCCCCAAGAAGTTATTCTCAACAATAATGCAGTAGTAACAAGCAGCAACTTGTTACCACTGCTAATCACAATAACTAGCAACTAAGGAGTAGTTATCATGACTAACGCCCATTCTACGGCAAAAACCACTAAAACCAAAGCCACCGATAAAACCCTGCGAGAGACGTCGCAACGTCATTACACTGTTGGTTACATCAGCTCCCGCCACGAAACCAAAGCCAAAGAGGCTCACATCCACTACAGCACCCCCCTGCACAGCATCTTAAAGACAATTGGCTGGAACAAGCCGGCTTTACAACCGGGCAATCGGTGACCGTTACCGCTAAAAAGAGGAAATTAATTATCGAACTTGGGAAGCAGATCGCATAGTTGATAAAAAATTAATTCAGTTCTGCGATGAAGACCGCAGAACTGAATTAAATTATATTTTTGAACTATCATTACCTAAATAAGTCATTCAACGTTATCTATGGTTAATGCTTTTTATATTCAACTTATTATAAAAAGTATATAAGGATTTTTCAAAGCATGTAGAGTCCTGATCTAAATGAGAATTTAAGAAATAACTAATATCAATTTGATCATTAATAGTCGCCTTAAAAATACCACTTGTATCATATAAATAATCACATTCAGCTTGTTGAGCTATTGATATAAGCATTGATAACTGAACTAAAAATAAGGCACTTTTTTTATCAAAACTAATTTCATTCAAGCTAAATTCATAAAGTTTTTTGTCACTATGATATTCCCAATATTCATCTGGCATATATAAAATATAGCCTCCGTATCCTAAAATATTAGTTTCAATAAATTTATATAGTTGATTTGAATCAGGGTTTAATCTACCAATCCTTTCATCGTTTTTATTTAAAAAAATAAGATTACACTCTATATTTTGAACACCTAAAAGGAAATTAAAAATTTTTTTTTGTTTCATTAGCAAGTTTTACAACATCAATAATTATTGGGTTCTCAAAAAATACACTTAGAGATTCGCTCATCTACCACCCCACTGGTTTACCATTCATTATAGAGTTATGTTCAATTGTAATTAATCCGTCTTTATTTCTTCATTTATTGGCACAAAATATTCATTAGTAAAAGCTACTTACGGCTGAGTGAAGTCGGATTCATTACAGATAAGTTCATCACGATTAACACTAAAAAGATAAGCTAATTTTCTACTTGCTAAGTAGATCACATTATTGATAAATAATTGCTCCATTTCTGCGATAAAAATCGCAGAAATGGCAAACAATAAAAAAAGATATTGAGGAATTAGCGACAACGACTAAATGCTAATCTTAGCCCTGCACCAATTTCTTCTGGTGAGCTATTAATAGGTAAAATGACTTTATTACTTTCGGTAAAATCGTCCCCCCCCCAACCTTCTAGCTTTTCATGAATAGAAGGAGAAATAGTTAAAACGCCATCTCTAATTTCAATTGAGCATTGCATCATCTTTTTAAATAACGCTCGTTTGGTTTTATAACCATATTTGTCCATTAAATTAGCAACCCAATTATTATAGCGTTGATTGACATTATCTCTATCAAAAAAAGTAGCTATCTCGCTTTGTGCTATTTTTCGGCTTTTAGACAAAGCTAATAGTGCCGCCTGACCTAATTCTTCGTTAGACGCATCTTTTGATAATAATAGATTTGCACCATCAGGATCTCTAGCTTGTCGATTATATCCAGAAAAAGTGCTAATATTGATAAAATCTTGATTTTCATACGCTCCAGCAGAAAACCTCTCTTGTTTTGTAAAATCCATTATTTCACCTCTGTTACAATAAGTTTAACACCTCGGCTTTTGCCATAATCAATAGCGTTGGATATATATGCCCAGTGTGCAGTTTTATCTGCTCCGCTAACCATGGCGCACTGGCGCCAGCTAGGCCGCCAGTTATATCGCCGGTAATAATTGATACGGCTGAGTCAACGCCTTTACTAAAGTCATTGCCCATTTTGCCATCTTGTGAGTCTTTACCTGCATCTTTATGAATAGTGCGTTCGAGCTCTTTAACCTGCTCTCCTAACTCTTTTAAGCTAGTAACAGTGTTTAATCTGTTCTGCTCATCCTCGTTATTCAAGATAGAAAACTTGATGACTTCCTTCTAAACTATTATAGAGATCAACCGCCTCTTGCCCTTCGGCAATAAACTCTACATCTATCGGAGCGGGTGGATTATTAGGATCTTCATAGTTCCCTTCTAAAAAGGCTTTATATTGTTCCAGAATATATAAAAGCTGTTCCCTAGTAAGGAGCACCTGTTGCTCTTCAACATATTCAGTACCAATAAAAACGTAATCACCGGTAATTAATACCCAATGAGCATTACCAACACCAAACATGCCGTCCGGTGCTCGACTATTCGCTAAATCGGTTAGATTATTAATCCAGATATTGACTGAGTTTATTGAATATTGAATATCAACTCTTAGCCAATCAGCTATTTCTCTTGCTCCAAAGCCAAATATCTTTTTGCTGTTAGGATGATTTACAAGTTTTCCACCTGTAGGAAGAAAACTTGAATTATCCCACCAGAATATAATTTTATCATTTAACATATTATTTTTTCCCATAAATAGGCCATGCTGTTGCTCCTGTTCCATCAGGTTTTTTATAAAACCCTTGCATTTTTAAACCACTTGAAGACGTTCCTTCCCACATTTCTGTGTTTGGTATTCTTTTGGAATTTTCAAAAGCACTTTTTATTTCCTTTTCAGTTTGACGTTTAAGTTAAATAATAAAGTTAATAAATAATTAATTTATTTCTGTAATTTCTATTGCAGAATTGAATAAAAAATTTTTTTATTAGTTAAATTAACAAAACTCTATTGTCCCATCTTTTTTTAACCAAGCGGGCTCAGCAGGACAATCATCAAAATAAAACCAAAGCCCATCCTCCATATTTTCTTCAGTATTAGGGAAGGCCATATAAAATTTTTGTATTTGCTTATCAATAGATCCTTTTAACAAAACCCCTTTTTTATGTAGCTTTAAATAACCATCTTTTAACAACTTGCTTAATACTTCAAAAAAATTTTTTTTATTTTCTTCATATGAATAGTTACTGACTTCACTAGAAGCAGGAAAACATTGCCCCCATAATAAATAGAAAGATCCAAATTCAGAATAAGTCTTTATACGATTATACTCTTGTGATGTTAGCATATTTATATTACCTAAATTTCAATTCTATATTTTTAAGACCATTCTCAAGTCTCATCATTTGAGGATTCCCTTTTATATCAACAGTCCAACGTGCTTCGTGTGTTGTCCACTAATTGACTATGGCTATGGCACTTTCTAAGCTGAAACCCAGCACATACAAAGCACCAATACAACAACCCATTGAATGCTTTTATACCATGGGCTACGCTCCGAACCTTGGTAAACCCAATCCAAGCCCACAGATGATCATTAAAGGGCGCTGGCTTGAATAACTTGGTTTTACCACCGGTAAACCCGTGGTGATTAAAATTAAGCAAAAAAAGTTGATTGTTAAACTTGCGAGAGATAGATCGCAGATATAAAAAATCCCAGTTTTTGGCTGGGATTTTTTGTTCTCATAATTAGTTATTACTTATTTTATTTTCTAAAGAACTCAAAACTGCCAACTCCACTTTATCTGCTTTTGGTTTCACTTTATCAATAGCATTTTTAATACTTATCATATAATTAGTAAAATCTATATTTGAAGATAAAATTGAATTAATTGCATCTAATGCTTTCATAGATAATTCTTTATTACTACGCTCTATAGCATAAGTTAAAATTGGTAAAACCATTATATTGGTTATATTATCTACTGATTCACAAAAACGAGCCAACCAATTATCAGATTTATTTATTATAGTATCCGTTAATGCCAACCAGTCTTTATTATCAAATTTATCTATAAGTTCACTAGCATGTAAGCTACCAATATCGTGCCAATAGTCATTAGCTTCAATATGATCAGAAAACAAACTAATATACTTATCAAATGAATCAAACATAACTTATTGCCCTTTAAATTGTTCAATTGTCATACAGCCTTTACCACAAGGATAACCTGATGTTATATTATCTCCAATCTTGATTACTTCAACTTTTACACCATCAATAGTAGATTGATGCAATGATGCACCATCAAACGCTCTCGTTGCCACTGATTTTGAACTCCCTGTGGTAGTAACTGCATTCATAATTTTTGTATCACTCCAACTTTCAGGGAAGAGCGTACTTGTTTTAATTTTAGAAAGGTTTCCGTCATCAAATTGAGTAAGAAATTTAACAATTCTAGTTCCATCCGAATTAACAGATATTACTTCAACAGCATATTGAGGATTAGAATCACTAGTTTGCCCACTATGGCCTCCTTTAATTCGATTTGTATTTTGACCATTTTATTTAACAACTCTTTGACCATATAAAATTTTCTGCCCCATTTCTAACGAAATGATTACTTGAACGTTTATTGGTTTCTTCGCAACATCAACACCAAATTGTTTTGTTAATGCTGGTGATGCTTTAATTGCACTAATACCGCCAAGCAAATACATCGCTGAAACATAACTCCCCGCCATGTGCCGAACTTCTTGTTCACTGTACCCAAAATTCCTAAATGCTTGAGTATGACCTTCTAATATATTATAAGCAGTTTGAGCTTCCAGTGATGTACCACTAAGCAAATGTTGTATTTCCATGTAACCAATTTGAGCATTTGGAGGATTTAAATAAGTTAAATGCTTATAAGTTTTTAAAGCATCGTAGGCTTTCTGGCGTTCTACACGGCATTCATCACTATTTACATCAATACACGCATTTATTAATGCATCACTTAAACTATCATCTTTAAGACGAAATTCAAGTAATTCCATTTTTTCTTCATCTGTTAATATACCTTTTCTTTCTTTGTATTCTAAACCTTTTTTGGTTTGATGCTCATCTGAGTTTAAATAATTATTCTCAACCGCATTTTTACTGCTACTAATAGCTGCACTGGCATCACCAAAATTACCACCGCCGGCAGCAACGGCAAGGCCGGATGCCAGTTGAGATAGTGCGCTGATGGTTTGTTTTTCATCTTCGGTTAACTCGCTGGCATCTTTACCACCATAAAGGGTGTTGATAATTGCTTTACTCGCTAGCTCTCCGCTTACTGCACCAACACCTCCTGATAATGCTGAGTTGCCTTGTAGTTCAGCCACTACCGCACCAAGTATTGCATGAGCAATTAAGTTGCCGGCAATATCATCGGTTTGCCATTTACCATCTTCACCCATATGCCCGGTGTGCAGTTTTATCTGCTCCGCTAACCATGGCGCACTGGCGCCAGCTAGGCCGCCGGTCATATCACCGGTGATAATGCCGGTAATAATCGATACTGCTGAGTCAACGCCTTTACTAAAGTCATTGCCCATTTTGCCATCTTTTGAGTCTTTATCGGCATCTTTATGAATAGTGCGTTCGAGCTCTTTTACCTGCTCTCCTAACTCTTTTAAGCTAGTAACAATGTTTAATCGGGTCTGCTCATCCTCTTTATTAAAGATTGGTTTGAGTTTGCTATGGGCATTTTCGGTATCATGACTGAGTTCATTAATATCTTGTGTTTGTTTATCTTGGTCACGAATGATTAACTCACCGTCACTGATTGCCGCATGGGTAATATTCGAAGCTTCATCGTTGTGGTCATAAATGTGGGGTTATAGCCTCAACGGCGGGCAACTCAACCTTAAAACAGTCGCTCGCTGGAAACCTTTGGCTTTACTAACTGTTAGCCGGTAATCATTAATATCCAACAAAGATTGTTGATTATCAGTAATTGAGGGGCTGAGCTAAGAGGTAAAATAAAATCCCCCACAGGTTAAGTAAGGGGGATTAATTCTATTCCTCATCATCCTCAATCACTGGTATACAAGGCGATAAGAACGTATCTTTTTCTTTTCTAACTTTCCCTCTTGCTAAAACCAAAACTTCAAATTCATTGCAAGCATCTAGTGATTCATCATTTCGAATATATAACAATCCATATGAACCAATAGCTATCCTTGCTATATATTCATAGAGGTTAAAAATCTCTATTACATCCTGAGATAAATGGTTAGTATTTCCACTAACCATTACTTGGTAAGAACCATTTACCTCATGAACATTGATAAATCCAGATGCATTTTGTACTTTATATTCTGTGATGTATGAAGATAATTTATTTAATATTAAACTCATTTCGCCATCATCACTTTCATATGTTGAATCACTTATAGATATCCAACCGTAATATTCAACCATTTAATTACCTTATTATTTTGGGTTAAGAGGTTTAGTATCGATAACAACTTTTACTCCGTAACGGTTACTATATTCATTAAGTTTATTAATTACGGATTGAGACGGTTGCCCCTCAAAGTGATAATATACTGATCTATTTGTATCTTTCGCAGCTTCAAAGGTAGCTTTCATTTGGACTCTAACACTCTTATTTAATTGCTGTAAAGCTGGCTTGGTTTGAGCAATGTACATATCACTGATGCAATCAAATTCCCTTCCATCATTTGCAAACCTAACTCTAGACACTCCACCTATCCTTTGAGCAAGTGCATCTGCTGCTGCATCAGGTTTATTTACTTTAACTAGCCCACCAGAATACTTGTTATTAGATTGAGTAGCAGCTCCAGTCCCCTTTCCAGCAGCATTACTAGCATTGCCTACAAGTTTATTAAAAATAACAGCAGATGCAAATGCCATTATTTTTTCTTTACTCGCACCATTATCATACAAGTTCAGAAGAGCATTTACATTAACAGGCGCTATTCCAGAATCAATAATATTGAGTTTTAGAAGCTTAGACTGTATCTCTTCATTACTAAGACCCTCTGCTTTCCAGTCCTCAATCATTATATCATATCGTATAGCACTCAGGTATGAATCACTTATTAATCCCATTGGAGTCCAAAAATGTCCTGAAA
Organism: Gilliamella apicola; assembly: GCF_003202915.1. Taxonomy (GTDB): domain Bacteria; phylum Pseudomonadota; class Gammaproteobacteria; order Enterobacterales; family Orbaceae; genus Gilliamella; species Gilliamella apicola_Q. The sequence goes on along the minus strand of NZ_QGLP01000005.1, from coordinate 5,486 downwards.
GATCATATATGTCACCTGCAAGATTAAATCCTGTATTATGTAATTTTTGTCCTTCTCCAGCTCCATACATCATGGCTTCGGCATAATAGGAGTTAAGGTATTCAAATTCTTCTCTACTTAATTGTCCTGTTTGATATAGTTGAGTTAATATTTCACCTGCTTTTCGCTCTTGTTCTCTAAATTCATTACGAACATCACGTTCACAGTCACTATTTCCATTACATTCCTCAAATTTAGCTTGTAGTTCATCTATATCACCAATACCGGCATCCTTTAATTTTTTATATAAAGCCTTACCTTTTTCGTCTAATTTTTCAACACCATATTTATTTGACAAAAAGTTATTCTCAACCGCATTTTTACTACTACTAATAGCCGCACTGGCATCACCAATATTACCACCGCCGGCAGCTACCGCAAGGCCGGACGCTAGTTGAGATAGTGCGTTGATGGTTTGTTTTTCTTCTTCGGTTAAATCTTTGACTTCTTTGCCATACAGTTGTTTTCCGATGATATCTGCCGCAATTTCACCAACCATAGCACCGGCTCCACCAGATAATTTTGAGTTGCCTTGCACTTCAGCCACTACTGCACCAAGTATTGCATGGGCAACTAACCTCGCGGTTTCGTTATCACCGGGTTGTATCTTTATCTATTCAGCTAGCCATGGTGCACTGGCGCTAGCTAGGCCGTCGGTGATAATTTAATTTGCTAAGTTTATTCCTTAATAGATATAGAATTTTGTTGTTGAGCTTATCTTGAAAAGCTTATATTAGGTCCATTCTAATGTCCCATCATTGTGAACCCATACAGCCCCGGCAGGACAAGAGTCATCATAGAACCAATAATCCTCCATCATGTGTTTAGGGTCATACATTCCATCCTCATTGTTAGGAAATGCATCATGAAATATTTTTAACTGCTCATCAATTGTACCGGTCAACATATGCCCTTTTTTTGCCAATTTAACACGTCCTTCCTTCAATAATCTTTTTACAAAATAAAAAAATATTTCTTTTCTTGTTTGAAAAGGAAATTGCTCTCCAGAAAATTTTAATGATGGAATCATATCAGGACTCATATAACTCCATAATGCTCCAAAAGATCTGAATTCAGACCAATCAACAATATTTTTATAATCATAATCATCTATCATAAATTTCTCCTATCTAAATTTAATTTCTGCACTTTTTCTTAATCCTCTATATAAATTTGTTAATGTAGGATTATTTCTAATATCAATAGTCCAACGAGCTCCTGTTTTGTCCACTGAGCTTGATACATTTCTTAATGTAATAGTTGTCCCATCTTGTAATTTAGCTGTATAAATACCATCTCTAGTTTTTGTTAAAGGTTGTCCCGCTAATTCTTCTGCATAATTATAGATTTGTCTATCCGTTAAATTTTGGCTTTCATAAATTCTTGTTGTATAACGATTACTTCCAGGTCCTTGTTGGATGGTTTGTCCATCAATTTTTAAATCAGTTTTATGATTATCCTTATCAAAAACATCTTTTAGTTCATCAAATCTTTCTTGTTGCCTTTGTTTCTGATTATTTTCATTCTTCTTATTATTGTCATCATCAGGTGGCTGTAAATTTGCACCACCGGTAGCAACCATTCCTCCTGAACTTGCAGTATTGTAATCATCAGATTTGCTATTTGATTTTTCTAAATCTCCATCTCTTCCATATAATATCCATTCTTTAACCGGTAGTTCTAACGAAGACAAATCCGCGCCTTGAAGACTTGAAGATAATTCCGGATTAACATTAGATAATACATCACCAACAATTACAGCTCCAATAATAGCCCCTGTACCACCAGTCAATAAAAATTGACTACGATTATTACAACTATCTAATTGACAAAGATATAAATTATTATTCTCAACCGCATTTTTACTGCTACTAATAGCCGCACTGGCATCACCCATATTACCACCGCCGGCAGCAACTGCAAGGCTTGATGCCAGTTGAGATAGTGCGCTGATGGTTTGTTTTTCTTCTTCGGTTAAATCTTTGACTTCTTTGCCATACAGTTGTTTGCGGATGATATCTGCCGCAACTTCACCCACCACTGCACCCGCTCCACCAGATAATGCTGAGTTGCCTTGTAGCTCAGCGACTACTGCACCAAGTATTGCATGGGCAACTAACCTCGCGGTTTCGTTATCACCGGCTTGTATCTTTATCTGCTCCGCTAACCATGGTGCGCTGGCGCCAGCTAAGCCGCCGGTCATATCGCCGGTGATAATGCCGGTAATAATTGATACGGCTGAGTCAACGCCTTTACTAAAGTCATTGCCCATTTTGCCATCTTGGGAGTCTTTACCGGCATCTTTATGAATAGTGCGTTCGAGCTCTTTTACCTGTTCGCCTAACTCTTTTAAGCTAGTAACAATGTTTAATCTGGTCTGCTCATCCTCTTTATTAAAGATTGGTTTGAGTTTGCTATGGGCATTTTCGGTATCATGACTGAGTTCATTAATATCTTGTGTTTGTTTATCTTGGTCACGAATGATTAACTCACCGTCACTGATTGCCGCATGGGTAATAACAACTATTCTAATTGGTTAATTATTTTTTTAGATAATGATTATTTTGAGTTGGTTTATTGAGATGTATTGGTAAAAATAATCGAAGAGTGTATACTGTTTCATGACTATTTGAACGCTATGATGAAAAAGGTGCTCATTTGATAGCACCTCTTTATATGTAGACATTTTGAAATTTTCAGCTCAAGTTAATAAGACAAACTTTATGTCTTATTCTTTGGTAGTGCTAGTAAAGATGAGCGTTACTTTTTTGTTTTGATTGAATATTCGATACTTTATCTCAAAACTAGTAACGCTCTTTTTAAATATTGATCAAATTAAGTCGGAACTTATATACTTATACCTAATTTCTTCATTTATTGGCATAAAATATTCATTAGCAAAAGCTACTTACGGCTGAGTGAAGTCGGATTCATTACAGATAAATTCATCACGATTAACACTAAAAAGGTAAGCTAATTTTTCAACTTACTAAGTAAAGCACATAATTAATAAATAATTGCTCCATTTCTGCGATAAAAATCGCAGAAATGGCAAACAATAAAAAAAGATATTGAGGAATTAGCGACAACGACTAAATGCTAATCTTAGCCCTGCACCAATTTCTTCTGGTGAGCTATTAATAGGTAAAATGACTTTATTACTTTCGGTAAAATCGTCCCCCCCCCAACCTTCTAGCTTTTCATGAATAGAAGGAGAAATAGTTAAAACGCCATCTCTAATTTCAATTGAGCATTGCATCATCTTTTTAAATAACGCTCGTTTGGTTTTATAACCATATTTGTCCATTAAATTAGCAACCCAATTATTATAGCGTTGATTGACATTATCTCTATCAAAAAAAGTAGCTATCTCGCTTTGTGCTATTTTTCGGCTTTTAGACAAAGCTAATAGTGCCGCCTGACCTAATTCTTCGTTAGACGCATCTTTTGATAATAATAGATTTGCACCATCAGGATCTCTAGCTTGTCGATTATATCCAGAAAAAGTGCTAATATTGATAAAATCTTGATTTTCATACGCTCCAGCAGAAAACCTCTCTTGTTTTGTAAAATCCATTATTTCACCTCTGTTACAATAAGTTTAACACCTCGGCTTTTGCCATAATCAATAGCGTTGGATATATGTTGCCATTGAGCCTTAGTAGTTACTGCCGGCACAGCCAAACGAATTTCCCGACTCATAATATCACTATTTGTTATTTTTACATCTTTTAACTTATATTCCTTAAAATTCGCAACCTCATCAATATAATTTTTAAGAGTATTATAAATTTGTTTTGGATTAGCTAATTTAGCAGCAGTTGTGGTATCTAATGTTTTTACGCTAACTGCTTTTTTGGCTATTTCATCATAATAATCAAATGTTTTAAAATTTTCCGGTAACCGTGAACCTGCAGGAAGTTCATTTCCAACAAAGTCCTCCCATGGCATACCTTGACCTTTTATTCCCTCTCCCCATTTGATGCCTGTTTGCTCCGTAGTTACAGATTTAGCAATATTATTTCCTTTTCCTGCATGTGGATCTACTTTTAATTTATTGCCAGCACGATCAAGCTCACTCTTTATTGCATCTAACTCTTTTGCAGTTAATTTATTACCAGAAGAAAGACTTGAAGAAGCTAAATCACCTAATTTTTTCGCTGATAGTAAACCTGTTATGGCATTAAATAACAAATCACCATCAGATTCCGAGATATTTAGTGCTTCCGCCAGTCCTTTCCCCGTTAGTGTTGTATAGCTTTTACCATTAATAATAACAGCACCGCCCGTCATGCCATTATCAACTGCAGACCAAGACAATAAGGCACTTGGTCCACAACCTATAACCGTTGTACATCCTGGTGATAAAGCAACGGCTAAACCACCTTCACCTAATGCACCTAAAACTTGTAATAACCCTAATAATCGGGTTTTCACACTGTATTTATTATCAATATAGGCAGCTGAATCTACAAACTCATCCCCACTTGTATACTCAAACAGCTTTTCAACGGTTTCATAAGTAATCGGATAAAAACCATTTACGTCAGGGACAATATTGGTTTTGATATACTCTTGTAAGGCAAGTGCTTCTCTATAAGCTTGTAACTCATCACTGCTACCTAACTCTTCTAGTTTTTGGTATACCGCTTTCATCGGATCATCATCAGCAAATTCAGCTGAACAGTGGACTAAAGCACAAGCTGCTGCTTGATAAAGTAACTTTTCTTGCTCATTGTCTTTAGCCAGTTCATTGATTCGCTTTTGTTCTTCAACCGTACTCAAACGATTATTTTCAACCGCATTTTTACTGCTACTAATAGCTGCACTGGCATCACCAATATTACCACCGCCGGCAGCAACGGCAAGGCCGGAGGCTAACTGCGATAATGCGCTGATGGTTTGTTTTTCTTCTTCGGTTAAATCTTTGACTTCTTTGCCATACAGTTGTTTGCGGATGATATCTGCTGCAACTTCACCAGCCACTGCACCAGCTCCACCAGATAATGCTGAGTTGCCTTGTAGTTCAGCCACTACCGCACCAAGTATTGCATGGGCAACTAACCTCGCGGTTTCGTTATCACCGGCTTGTATCTTTATCTGCTCAGCCAGCCATGGTGCACTGGCGCCAGCTAAGCCGCCGGTCATATCGCCGGTGATAATGCCGGTAATAATTGATACGGCTGAGTCAACGCCTTTACTAAAGTCATTGCCCATTTTGCCATCTTGCGAGTCTTTACCGGCATCTTTATGAATAGTGCGTTCGAGCTCTTTTACCTGCTCTCCTAACTCTTTTAAGCTAGTGACAATGTTTAATCTAGTCTGCTCATCCTCTTTATTAAAGATTGGTTTGAGTTTGCTATGGGCATTTTCGGTATCATGACTGAGTTCATTAATATCTTGTGTTTGTTTATCTTGGTCACGAATGATTAACTCACCGTCACTGA
>NZ_QGLP01000004.1 GCF_003202915.1 Gilliamella apicola | reverse complement strand
TGGCATTGATAAAGCCACAACCATTACAGGTAATGCCTGACGGATTGGCAATGATAACTTGTGCCTTTTGACCGGCGACTTCAAGAACACCATTGAGTTGACTTGGATTACGAGAGTTGACCTCATTCAAAATGATTTTAGCTGGTCCGCTACTTTTTAAAAATTCATTACCTTGTACATGACCAGCAATTTGTGTCTGACTGATTTTACTGCTGTTGTTTAATATCGCCCCTTGCTGTGCAACATCAAATTGTCGATATTTATTGTGGGAAACCCCTTTTTTGTTTGGTGTTTGAATATTGACCTGTGTAATACCGTTAGCGGCATTAATTACTTGCGGTTGTTGATGTTTCGCAGCTTGTTTATCGGCAACTATATCGCTGGCACCATAAACGGGTGAACTTAGGGTGACAAAACCCAATGAAAGAGATACGAATAAGGTTATCGGTTTGAGTGTATAAAAAAATGATTTGAGCAGTGGTAACTTTTCATCCTTAGCAGTTTTTTCTTTACCACCTAATGTTTTAGCGATTTCCGCTACCACCATTTGTAGACCACGCTTTTTATTAAAAATAACCCGATATAACTTCTTATTCATCATCTATTCCTTACTTAATACTGCTTATTCTTATTTTAGATTGACTACGGTAAAACGTTAGGACTTGCTTTTGTTTGTATTTATTGCTTCGTATGACTAAATAATTATTTTAATAGTTCCAATTAACATTAAAGCTTAATGTTAATGGCTTGGTTTTAAAACCTTTGAGTTTGTGAATCAGTTTGCCGGCAAAGAGGTCATAGTAAAAACCATAATTATTTCCTCGTATGCCTATTACGCCACCGGTTAAATTCTGCCAGCCAGATGAATAAGCTTATTGACAGGTTTAAACCACGGTGAGTTATCTATTTCCAATAATAGCGCTTGATTAACGTTAAGGTATAAAGGCTCAGTTGGAGAAATAACTTCACTGGTCGCGGTAATGGATGTTAATAAATGGATGTCTAGCGATGAAGGGATTAATGTATCTGGAAGTGCTTTTTCATGCGCTGGTAGATGGATAAACGGTTGTTCACTAAATTGCTGCGTGGGCGGAGGTTCGGCTAAGGCAACCGTCGCGGGTAGAACAATGAAACTCCATGCAAATAAATAGCTTTTCATTAATAAATCCATAATATTAACAATGAAACATCATCACACACAAATTTATACCGAACCATGCTAACATTAAATCAATTCAATGTCGATGCAAAAATTGATATTCATCATTTTATGATTTCTTTTAATATCTTATTTAATGCGATTTTTAATGGTAAACCTTGATTTGCTAGCCATCGTTGACATTAATCTATAGGTAAATTGGCATTAATGTAATCTAATTATCCGATAAAACTCCTCTGCCGATATTTTAAAGTCAGTCAGTCGAGTTATTACGCTGGCTAAAAAGTCCAATGAGATAACCTCACTCAACGAATATATTAAAAAACGGTATTGGCAACTCACAGCTCGCTTAGGTGCCCCAAAAATTTAGTGCATGATGCCAGAGATGCAGGATATCAAGTCCCAGACAAAAAGTAAGTCGAGTTCTTCAAGGCTTAGGTTGTTGAGTAAAGGCGTACATAAATTTAAGTATAAAACTGATATGATTATACCTCATAATGTCGTTAGTAATACGTTAGCAACGAAATTTAATCCCGACAAACTCAATATTATTTGGATAATGGATATCATATACATCAAAATAGGTGAAGGTTGGTTATCTCTGCATGTAATTATCGACTTGTATTGACGATATGCAATTGGTTGGCAAATCAGTCGTTATATTGACCGACATTTAGTCTGTGATGCATCAAAATATGCGTTATTTCGATGTTATTATTCTAAATAGGTATTAGTTCACCGTGCTCAAGGAAGTCAGCATGTTTGATTAATCACAATTACAAAATTAAACGGTTAAATTTTCGCTTATTGTGTAAATTAAATCATCACACTCTCAATCAAGATAGATAATACTTTTAAAATCATCGTGTTATTTATCAATAGTCTAGAGGAATAGTCACCAAATCATCGCCACAGCTGGAAAATTTCATATTGTTTTAGATGCTATTTTTTACTGATTAAGAGTTCAAGGATGAATAAAATAGTAAATCTATCAATGATTGTTATTGAGATATAGGATTTAGCAACTGCACGTTTTTCCAACTAGTTAAGTAACAGCATTGATGTCAGTAATTTTTCAATTTTTTTTTGCTTATTACTAAATTGCATATTGTTATAATTATTAATTAGTTTCATCTTTTATCGTTGCATCTATAATGATAATACTTATTAGCACTAACTGAATGATGCTATTTATCATTAGGCAATAAAAAGGATACTAACATGAGTAAAATATTTGATGATAATTCCCAAACCATTGGTCATACGCCTTTAGTTCGATTAAAACATTTTGGTAAAGGTAACATATTAGCCAAAATCGAATCTCGTAATCCTAGCTTCAGCATAAAATGTCGTATTGCATCGAATATGATTTGGGATGCCGAAAAAAGAGGCTTACTCACCCCTGATGTTGAACTTATTGAACCAACCAGTGGCAATACCGGTATTGCATTAGCCGCGGTGGCTGCCGCTCGTGGTTATAAGTTAACCTTAACTATGCCAGAAAGTATGAGTATTGAACGTCGCAAACTTCTTAAAGCTTTAGGTGCCAATCTTATATTAACCGAAGCGAGCAAGGGGATGAAAGGTGCCATCGAAAAAGCGGAAGAAATCGTTGCCAGCAACCCAAAACACAATATCATGCTTCAACAATTCAGTAATCCCGCCAATCCGGAAATTCACGAAAAAACTACCGGACCAGAAATCTGGCTTGATACTGATGGCCAAATCGATATTTTTATTGCCGGTGTTGGTACAGGTGGAACATTTACCGGCGTAACCAAATACATTAAAAAGACCCAAGGTAAAAATATCACTGCGGTCGCAGTCGAACCGACTACCTCACCAGTCATCACCCAAGCGCTTGCAGGTGAACCTATCAAACCAGGACCACATAAAATACAAGGTATTGGGGCTGGATTTATTCCTGATAACTTGGATTTAAGCTTGATTGATTTGGTCGAAAGAGTCTCTAACGAAGAAGCCATCGAAACGGCGCGAATAATAATGGAAAAAGAAGGCATCTTAGCGGGAATTTCATCCGGTGCGGCAGTATTTGCTGCTGACCGCTTGGCGCGACTACCAGAAAATGCCAATAAAACCATCGTGGTTATCTTACCATCTTCAGGTGAACGTTATCTTAGTACCGATTTATTTAGTGGTATTTTTACTGAAAAAGAACTTGGTTAATTTATATTACAAAAGCAAAACACCGCCAATCGGCGGTGTTTTATTAAATATTATGTCATTAAAACTGAATGTCAATTAGTTCAGTTAATCATTTTGAACAATACCAAAGTGTCGATAAGCATGCGGTGTTGCAATTCGTCCTCTTGGCGTTCTTTGGATATAGCCCTGTTGAATCAAAAAAGGTTCCAATACATCTTCAATGGTTTCACGTTCTTCGCCTATTGCAGCGGCAATATTGTCTAATCCTACAGGCCCACCCATAAACTTTTCGATAATAGCCAGTAGTAACTTACGATCCATATAATCAAAGCCCGCATTGTCGACATCTAACATATCTAAAGCTTGTGTGGCTATATGTTCATCAATAACGCCTTTAGATTTCACATCCGCATAATCTCGTACCCGTCGCAATAAACGATTGGCAATGCGCGGAGTTCCTCGTGAACGTTTAGCAATTAAGTAAGCTCCTTCTTTAGAGAGATCCATTCCTAAAAATTTTGCACTACGGCTTACAATATATTCCAAATCCTCAACCCGATAAAACTCAAGGCGTTGCACAATTCCAAAACGATCACGTAATGGCGATGTTAACGAACCAGCTCGTGTGGTTGCGCCAATAAGCGTAAACGGTGGTAAATCGATTTTGATTGAGCGTGCCGCAGGACCTTCACCAATCATAATATCCAGCTGATAATCTTCCATTGCAGGATACAAGATTTCTTCAACAACAGGGGATAAACGATGGATTTCATCAATAAATAGTACATCATTTGGCTCTAAATTGGTTAACATTGCCGCCAAATCACCTGCTTTTTCTAACACCGGACCAGAAGTTGTGCGCAAATTAACATTCATTTCATTAGCGACAATATTGGCCAATGTTGTTTTACCTAAGCCTGGTGGGCCAAAAATTAGAACATGATCAAGCGCATCACTGCGTTGCTTAGCTGCTTGAATAAATATTTTCATCTGCTCACGCACTTGAGGTTGACCAATATATTCATCCAAATATTTAGGACGAATAGCTCGATCTAGCGACTCTTCTTCTTTTTGAGCCTGTGGTGCAATTAAACGATCCGCTTCAATCATCATCGATCCCTACTTTTTTTATAATGCTGACTTTAATGCTTCACGTATTAGCGTTTCACAATCCATGTCCGGCTTAATGACTTTACTAATGATACGGCTCGCTTCTTGCGGTTTATAACCCAGAGCAATAAGCGCAGAAACCGCTTCACCTTCAATTTGATTGGATGATTTTTTAACGCTGCCGGTCTCAACTGTCGCATTCACATTAGCTAGCTCTTCACCAAATCGTTTAACACGATCTTTCATCTCAACAATCAATCGTTCAGCCGTTTTGGTACCCACTCCAGGTAATTTTACTAACGTCTTAATTTCACCTTGCTCAACTGCGCTAATAAATTGACCTGCGGACATTCCCGATAAAATGGCTAATGCTAATTTAGGCCCAACACCATTGACTTTAATCAACTCACGAAATAACTCTCGTTCTTGTTCATGATTAAAACCATATAACACTTGAGCATCTTCACGCACGGCAAAATGAGTTAACACTATTACTTCTTTGCCATTTTCAGGTAACTCATAAAAACAGGTCATTGGCATAAAAACTTCATAGCCAACACCACCAACTTCAACTAATACTTTGGGTGGTTGCTTTTCAATAATGATTCCACGTAAACGACCTATCACAGCATATCCTTAATAATTAATGTTAATTAAACAATTTGAATACGATAAGACCGATATTGAATAACTTTTACCCTACAACATCAGTCTTATTAGCATGATCAAAATTGAATTAGAATTATAAACGATTGTGAGTTAGTTTACCTGATAGGAAAAAATTAATAAAGATAAACTGTATAAATAGACAGGCGATAAATAGAAATTTTGCCAACATGAGTTGGCAAAACCAATAGTAAAATATAGCTTTAATTATCTAAATTAAAATGGCATTTTAAAACCAGGTGGTAATTGCATGCCACCAGTAACTTGAGCCATACGCTCTTTTTGAGCTTCTTCCAAACGTCGAGTGGCATCATTATAGGCTGCAGCGATCAGATCTTCTAACATCTCTTTATCGTCCTCGGTTAATAAAGATGGATCGATTTCAACGCGTTTACAACTATGTGTACCTGTAACGGTAACCTTTACGATACCTGCACCAGACTCTCCGGTAACTTCTAATTTAGCGATCTCTTCCTGAGCTTGTTGCATTTTTGCCTGCATTTGTTGGGCTTGTTTCATCAAATTACCCAAACCACCTTTTCCACCTGGAAACATAATTATTCCTCATTAAAAACATTTAGTCTGTAATTATACAGGACGAATACTCGATTCATCAATCTTGGCATCAAAATATTGACAAATCGTCTCAACTTTAGGATCTTGATGAATCGTCAACTTAGCTTGTTCAAGCTTTTGTTGATATAAATCCTCACGCAATTCTAACGGCGTTTTATTCGTCTTATTATCATCAATCACCACCTCTAAATTGAGTGTTTTTTGACGATAATTTGACAGCGCGGTTCGCAACTTAATACAATTTGCTGACGATTTAGTTAGATGCTCCACAGCCGAACGCGTATGCAAAATAATATGATTTTCATCAATTAATTCAGGATAGGAATTAATCGCAATTTGCTTAATTAACGGCGCAATCTCCAACTGTTCAATTTCCGCACTCCAAGCATCTTTGCCTACCATCTCTTCAATCAATTTTTTCGTCATCTCTGGCGTCTTATCAACTTTAAGCGATTCACGAACCGATTTTGCATCAATCAACGAGTCATTCTTAGAATCATTTAGTCCACTAGATTGCCATTGATAATTTTCTGCGGTAATTTCTTCTTCATCCACCAAATCATCAATTACCGGTACCTCTACATTACTCTTTGAGTTAGCTAATGGACTAATGCGATTCAATTTAGATTTAACTAGATTGCTTGCTGGTTGATTGACATCAACCGATTCAGACTTTTTTGGCTTCTGTTCCTCTTTGATTAACTGCATTCGCATCTCTAAAATATTTTTAGTGATGGATGACGCATCCTCAGGAAGCGATATCGACGAGTCAGATACAGTAGGCATAGCATTGTTAGCTTGATTGGCCTGTTGTGGTAATGCTGTATTATTGGCTGCCAAAGCAGGTAATTGTGTGTCCGTTTGCTTTTGGGGTTGTTCCTCAACTTGTGATTCAACTGATGACTTATTGGTCTCTTTGATTGTAGAGATCGGAGAAGAACTCACCGAGGTCGTTGCTACTGTTGCCGGCTCAATTTTTGGCAGATTAGACTTTTGGATGGGTGAATGTCTATTAGCCGATGCGCTAACGGTTGTAGCAGGTGGTGTAATCGAATCAATATTTTTAGGCATAAAAGCTAAAGCTCGTAAAAAGCTCATCTCAATGCCCATTTTCTTATCTGGCACAAAAGCGAGCTCTTTTCGACCCATTAATAAAATTTGATAGAATAACTGCACATCATTTGGTGCCATATATTGCGCTAAAAAGCGCAACTGCTCCTCATGATCAGCATAATCACCTAAAGCAGTAGGTACCACTTGCAATAATGCAATTTGGTGCAACAATGCAATACTTTCCGCCAATAAATTATCCCAATCAGCACCTTGTATTGCCGCCGCTGCAATTTGTTGCATCAACGCATTTCCATCACCTTGATAAAGCGCATTAACTAATGCAAATGGGATGCCCTTATCTAAGGTGCCTAGCATAGCTGCAACCGAAACGGCATCGACCTTACCATTGCCGAGTGCAATAGCTTGATCGGTCAAACTTAATGCATCACGCATGCTACCATTCGCAGCTTTTGCTAACAATTGAATCGCTTTTGGTTCACTCTCAATATGCTCTAATTGTAAAATATGATTTAGCTGTTCGCCAATTATCGATGTATCAAGCACATTCAAGTGCAAATGCAAACAACGTGACAAAATAGTAATAGGTAATTTTTGAGGATCAGTTGTTGCTAACAAGAATTTAACGTGTTCCGGTGGCTCTTCTAAGGTCTTTAACAGTGCATTAAAGCTACTGCGTGACAACATATGCACTTCATCAATTAAATAAACCTTAAAACGCCCTTTAGTTGGTAAATATTGAATATTATCTAAGATTTCACGAGTATCTTCGACTTTAGTACGTGAGGCGGCATCGATTTCCAACAAATCAACAAAACGACCTTGTTCAATTTCAAGGCAATTATCACACACACCACAAGGTGTTGCAGTAATACCACTTTCGCAATTTAAACCTTTAGCTAACAAACGGGCGATCGAAGTTTTTCCCACCCCTCGTGTACCTGAAAACAGATAAGCATGATGCACTCGACCAAGAGAAAGGGCATTAGATAAAATCTTCAAAACATGTTGTTGCCCTACTACCTCAGAAAATGATTTGGGTCGCCATTTACGTGCTAAAACTTGATAACTCATAATCACCATTACTTATTACTATTAAATTTTGCTAATCATACCACAATCAGTCAAATTAGTCTTTAAGATGCCGATCGCCGACTTAATAATTGACAACATATTATTGATAAGAAAGATTTGCATTCAATTAGGCTATTAAATCAACATTATTTACGAGAAAATTTACCATAGACACCATCTTAAATAAGGCATTTTTCATTAAAAATCCCTCTTTCTTAACTTTTTACCGATGGAGTAATTTGAACAACTTAAAACCTCATGTTATCTATTCTTAAGCGTAAAATCAGTAATCTCTTCTAAAAACAGATCTCCGTATTTCTCTAATTTAATTTTACCAACACCTGACACGTTAATAAGTTGTTTCTTACTTTCTGGCATAGTTTGCACCATTTCAAGCAAGGTTGCATCACTAAATACAATATAAGGAGGGATGTCATCCATATCGGCAATCTGTTTACGTAATCGCTTAAGATTATTAAATAAGATTCGTTCTTCGTAGGATAAAATAGTGGTTAAATTAATCGCCCTTGCATAACGATTAAGACGACTTTTCTTAACTATTTCTAATCGTGGTTTGGCTAACTTTAACGATACTTCACCTTTCAATATTGGCCTGGCATTTTCAGTCAATTGCAAAGTGACAAACGTTGAAATATTTTGATGCAAATAACCTAAAAAAATTAACTGTCTTATCACACTATGCCAATAATCAGAAGAGTGCTCTTTACCAATCCCATAGACCGATAACTTATCATGACCATTATCTTTAATTTGCGAACGTCCTGATCCGCGTAGAATATCAATAATATATTGCGCACCATAACGTTGTTCGACTCGATAAACACAAGACAAAATCTTTTGCGCATCAATCAATGCATCATATTGCTCAGGTGGATAAAGACAAATATCACAGTTATTACAAGGTTCGGTTCGGTGTTCACCAAAATAATTTAACAACACAATCCGCCGACAAGTCATACATTGAGCAAACGACTCAATCGCCTCAATTTTATGCTGTTCCACTTGCTTCTGCTCATTATCATATTTTTCAGCAATTTGCTGCTGATACCAATTTAAATCTTTATTATTAAATAGCAGTATCGCCTCTGCTGGGACACCATCACGACCTGCTCGACCTGTTTCTTGATAATAGGCCTCAATCGAACGAGGACAATCTGCATGAACAACAAACCTTACATTAGGCTTATTAATCCCCATACCAAAAGCAACCGTTGCAACAATGATTTGGGTATTATCTTTTAAAAAACTCTCTTGAGCGATTTGGCGTTCATTTGTTGATAGACCTGCATGATAAGCCATAGCAGAAAACCCTCGAGCTACAAGTCTGGTTGTCATATCTTCAACTTTAGAACGGCTAGAACAATAAACAATGCCACTATTGCCTTTTTGTGTTTCAATAAATGATACCACTTGCTCTGTGAGATTAAATTTTTCCACCACCGTATAACGAATATTCGGTCGGTCAAAACTGCGAACGACAACCAACGGATCGACTAAATTAAGCTGGTTAAGAATATCTTGCTGCGTCATTTTATCGGCAGTGGCGGTAAGAGCGATGATGGGCACTTTGGGAAAGCGCATTGATAAATGATTTAATTGACGATATTCAGGTCTAAAATCATGTCCCCATTGTGAAATACAATGCGCTTCATCAATAGCGATTAAGGATGGTGGATGTTGCTCAATCATTGACAAAAACGAAAAAACTGCCAGTCGTTCAGGAGAAATATATAATAGTTTTATTGAATGATTTAAATATTGTTGAATAATATATTGTTGTTCGGTTCCAGATTGAGTCGCATTTAAAAAAGCAGCTGGAATGCCATTTACCAATAACTGATCGACCTGATCTTTCATTAAGGAAATAAGCGGAGAAATCACCAAAGCGGTACCTGGCAAAACTACCGCCGGAATTTGGTAACAAAGGGACTTACCACCACCGGTCGGAATAACAGTTAAAACATCACGTCCGTCAATCACTGATTCAATAATATCTTTTTGTTGATTCCTAAATGACTTATAGCCAAAAACATTATGCAGAACATCTTCAATCTGATCTTTTAGTGACATAATAACCTGAACCAGTAATACTTAATAAAGTTGTGGAGTATAGCCAATTTAAAACTGGCAAACCACTAGCAACTTACATTTACTTATAAACAATAATAAAAATTGAATCAATTTCGAATAATCGTTTGGATTAGAGTAGAAATAGAATAATAAAAATGTGACTATTATTCGATTTTTCAATATAAATTTTGCTTATTTTACCATCAAATTTGTTCGACAGATTAAAAAAACAGCTATTTTTAATTATTTTACTTGAAACAAAACAATTTGCCCGCTAATATTTGCGTGTTTCCAAAATATACGCCCGTAGCTCAGTTGGTTAGAGCATCACCTTGACATGGTGGGGGTCAGTGGTTCGAGTCCACCCGGGCGTACCAATTCAAAGCCTTATCCTACAAAACTTACAAGATATTCTAATTAGCTTTAAAAAAACCGTTGAGGTAAAACCTCTGATAAGAAGTTTGTATTGTTAATATCAAAATAGCTAATTTTTGCAGTCCAATTTCTAAATTTTAGTTGATCACACTACTAATTCAGCTGGTGATTTTAATTCCTTACAGAACTATGGCGTTTTTTTTGGTTATTTATCTGTATAATCAGGCTTCAAATTTACACATTTGACGTTCATCTTTGAAAATTTGTTCGGAACCATTTGCGAAAGACAATAGGCAAATTGTCCATAATTATCGAATTAAGTTTGTAGATTGCTGCCGTGATAGCCAATGCGTGTACTACCCTTCTGATTAGATAACTCATATAGTAGCAATATATCATATATGGAAGCCATTTCTTTCCCATTAATAAATAGCATTATTTTCTCCAATTTTAGATATAAGAAACCACCCGAAGGTGGTTTTTAATATTGTATTTGTGTTTTTTAAAAATTAATATGGTCTTTCTGGGAAAGTGAGATTGATATCATTGACGTCTAATTTTTTTAAATTAATCCGATATAGTTTCCATTTCTTTAGCAATGTAATATCGTCATTAGTTGCGGCATCGAATTCTAACTTATCGTTCAGGATATCAATTTCAATGTTGGCTTCCTTCAACAACGATTCTTTAAATTGCTGATTTTGAGTTATTATTTGTTCACCTGTCAACTTCATTGGTTGCGGATCAACGAGAGTCAATTTATCATTTTCAACTTTTAACGCCCTACCTTCCTCATTGGCTTTTATCGCTGCTTCTGCATATTCTTGATTTGTAATTGTCATATTAATATCCTCTTACTGTCCAACGAACTAGTACTGCTCCAGGAATGCTTGATGTAAACGATGCTAGCCAAAACGCGGTTGGATAAACTTCTGCATAAGCAAACTCAGTTTGAGCCCAAGCACCACTATTAATCTTATCAATACTTATTCCATAATTATATGATTTCATTGGTTTTAGCAAATTAATGAATGTTCCGTGTATTGCATTAATGCTCTTAGTTTCTATATATTGAGCATCAGATTGTTCAATAAATCCATCGGAATAAACTCGATACCAAGCGTTACCATTATGATACGACTCAACAACATATCCGCGATTACTAACAGTATTTAAACTATCTTTAATTGAGTTAATTTTATTATCAACATCAGTTAAATCTGTGATTAATGATTTACCATCCACAGTCGGCATTTTTTTGAACTCAACATTAGAACATATTGAGTGGGTAGTTGTTCCATTTACAATACTTTTTGTCGCAGGTAAAGCACCAATTAGATCAGCAGATGCATTAGCGGTTGTAAGGGCCTCATACCAAGGTCCATTTCCTAACGTGTCTGAGCACCTATAATAAATCCCGGGCCGATTGTTATTAATAATTGAGCGCGTTTCAATGCCCAATGATTCACAAGTAGTTCCACATTGATAATTAGTTAATTTTTCACTCATATTTCCATCCTTTAAACAAAAATTCAAAGTACCAATAAGATAATTGAAATAGTTAATTGTGTTTCAGGTAATGTTCTGTTTATGAGTACTTTATAAAGTGCATTGGATCTGCATTTCATAAAATGACTCGTTAAAGATAATGCCACAATCTAAAAAATTAAGTTAATGAATGGATTTGTAATAAAAAATGATACAAGTGTAGTCAATTAGAAATAATTAATAATAGAAATAAAACCATTTGTAAAATAGTGAAGTTTTGTGTATCTGTTAACTTTATTTAGATTGGCTAAATCATTAATGTTCGATATAACAACGCGTTTACAAAATTCTATATTTAGCTATAATCTTAGCATTTCTACATCATCTTCTCACATATCTATAGCGATGGTGTTTTGAAGTGTTGATATATTTTGATTTCTTTCATTTAGCATTGAATTTTTTGATAGATTTTCAAAGCTTTTGTCCATCTTCTTTAAAATCCCTTTCTCGCCATTCCGAGCCAAAAAATAAAACGATCATAATCACGGTTAAAATCTTTCTTTAACCAACTTTGGAATATCTACACTTCAAATTTATATAAAAAGAGAAATCATTATTGCATGTTGTAGGTAGATTTTATGCAATTCGTCTAAAGAACATTTCCCACTAGGACCGTCACGATAGGATTAATAATTAAATTACAACTATTTGATTAATAAAATTAAAGAATAAAATATTTTAGTTTATGATTCATAAAACTAACCATTTTCAATCTCATACTAACAATAAAATACATCTATTTATATTAGGATGACGCCCAATGATAATGAAATAGAAGTGTCGGGCTAATGTTACGTGCTCAATAGTCACGACGATCATAACTTTGTTCGCTACTAAACTGATATCACTATGTGGAATATAATAGATTTTGTTATATAGTTAGATGCTATGAAGTATTAATTGTGAATATTATATCAGATTTATCAACCTAAAAAGCGCTTAACTTTATGTTAAGGGCTATATGTCCTTTTTCATTTATGATATTATTTAATCAGTATAAAAGGAGCAAAAATGTTTAAGTATTTTCATATAATTCATTTTTTAATGACTCATAATTTAAGTCAACTAAAAGAACATTGGCGAAGAGATATAATCAAAAGAAGAAAATTTAAATGGTCAAGACTACTAAAAACTATCACACGCTCAACAGATCTTAACCCCCGTTATTGGTTTTGGTGGAGGCTTGCTAGAGAAATGCATTTACATGGAAGCAAAAAACAAAAATCAATCTCAAATTTAATAAACCTAGGCTTAATCAAAAACTATAATATTGAAATAACCTTAAATGTAGATATTGGATTTAATCCTTTTATAAGTCACTTCTGTGGCATTGTCATTAACGGTAATGCAGAGATCGGGAATAACTTTATTTGCCGCCAAAATGTCACCATAGGCTGGAAAAGCCACCCTCTCAAGGTAATAATTGGAGATAATGTAAAGATCGGAGCATCAAGCGTAATTTTGGGTGGTGAGATAAAAATAGGTGACAATACAGAGATAGGCGCGATGTCATTTATTACTCGAGATATTCCCAATAACTGTATTGTTTACACAGAGAAAAAGAATAAAATCATTGAAAAAACAATTTATTAAATTATTAGCTAGAGCCATTATGTTTAGCGAAATATCTAGTTGGCTTAACTTTTTTATGCTTATAGAAATTTCAGTAATTCACTACTATCTTCTATATATTAAAATAACTGATTTATATTAAAATGGCATCAGATAGCTACAATATCTAGCTAACTGTCAAAAGTTCCATCATAGATATACACAACGATCATAACTACACTCCATAAATAGACGATCAATTGCTACCTAAATTGTACCAATCATTGTAACCACAAATTTAAGATTTTTGTCTTAACAGCTGCCAGCAATGTTATTATCAACCTTAATTCTACATATGCAGATGAAATAGGCTCGACTTATTGAAAAATCAATCCATATGGTAGTTTTTGTTAACCTTCATCTTCAAAACTTATAATGGCGCAATCATTTTTAATTAAGATTGCGCTATTATTCAATAATTGTCGATAATTGTACTCTATACATATCTACGTGATATAATTATAAGCCATCGGTTTAAATCCAGCCTAGAGTACAAATTCTAAACGCTATTTCTTAATTCTAAATTTTTAGTTTCGAAAATAACTTGTCTGAAAAAACGAGCATATACTAAATTAAACCTAATTAACTCTCTTAAATAAAGTAATAACTGAATAAATAGAGTTTATACCTAAATAGATGTTTTTTAATTTTTTGAATATCATTTTATTTTTACAAAACATGAAAAAACATATATTATATTCACTTTATAGTTTAAATTAAGAAAGTATTATTTGTAACATAATGTTTTATATCAAGTATATAAAATTCCAGTAAGAATTGAGGTGGTAAAAAGTAATTAAGAGAGTTATTTAAATGCTAAACCTATTCAAGTTATTTAGTAAAAAGTCAGACTCAAAAATATATGAACAAGAAGCTGTAGCAGAAATTCCCCCTCCTATTATTTTTGGTGAAAATAACACAATTATTTATAAAGATAATAATAATGAAATTCAAATAAATAACTTCAATTATCAAGATTATTTAATTGGGATTAATCTACATGTTATTGGTAATAATAATACTATTATTATTGATAGTAGCGCTAGTTTTAAAAATTCATCTATTAAAATAGACTATTCGAATAATGGCACCTTAAAAATTGAAGGAAATAGTGAACTAAATAATTTAGAAATAATCGCTGATTTAGCCGATAATTTTTTTATTAGCTTTGGTAGAGATAATAAAGTTCAAGGTGGATTATCTATTATATGTATCGAACATAACTCAGGATTTATATCAGGAAATGAATGTTTGTACTCCCATGGAATAAAAGCTATAAGTGGCGATGGTCATACAATTTTAGACCATAGTTCTGGACAAATCTTAAATAAACCTGAGCATTATATAACAATCGGCGACCATTGTTGGATTGGTGAAAGAGTATTATTAACCAAAAATACGCAAATATCTGATAATTCAATTGTTGCGATGGGTAGCATTGTAACCAAGAATTTTTTAGAAGAAAATATAATTATTGGTGGTAATCCTGCTAAAATCATAAAGGAAAATATTGACTGGCACAGTTGTAGAATTAGTGATTATATAAGAGAATTTCAATAAACGTTAATAGATCTATAATCTATTTTACAACAGCAAGCAGAGTTCTAATCACTTGATTATGAGCTTATCTATTAATTTCAGGCTCATTAAAGCATTCATTTTGAAATTTTATTTCATTGTTTTTTAACTTTCTGATTTACTTTTTATTTAATATTTGCACACTTTTGCGCTATATTAATAATCGATTTGACGTTTTGAAAGAATTCTGATTCATAAATTGTAAGCATTAATAACTATTTTAAAAAATTGATCAATTCCTTGTTTTATAGTTATCAAATATAAACAGTGTATATTCAAATTAATTATTTGTTTAGTTTGATTAATCAATTTTTTTGACTTTAAGGATATTAACAAGCAATTAAACTAGGAGCTACTTCTGATTTTCAATTTTATTTATAACTGAGCTCATACTCATTGACATAATGCGTTTGATGGGTAGGCATTTTTCATTATCAATCAACTTTTGAATTTGATCTAGGATGTCGTAGCACCACGGTTTATTTTGAATCAATTCGTGAACCTTTCTAAGGTTATCTTCTTTCATTTTTTTCAACAAATAGAGTATTTACCTAATTTGATAATATAACTTTTTCTGTTTATTGTTAACCTCTTAATAATTCGATCTAATTGCTTATTAGCATCATTAGAAAGCGATACTGCAATGATAAACTCATTCGCTATCAATCTTCCAAAATTTCACCTCACAAATATCATACAATTTGTTGTTTGTACCGTTGGAATAGCGTTACCAAATTGCCATAACTTCCCAGCAAAAAATCCTTAAACTCGTTTATTTTGTTAAAGAAGAAATTCTTCTATTAACTAGGATTAGTGATATAGGAGGCTCTAATTGGAAGCGTAGATTATATGATTCGCATAAAATTTATCAAATCCTTTTAAATATTTAGAAACAGAATGGGAAAAACTCAAAAAACAATTTAAAGATGCTCTAGATTTTTAAAAAAGTCTAATGACTGTTTGATAGCTGATAAATTTATAGAATAGATTGACATATTAAATTTGACCCCAGCAGGAATCGAACCTGCAACTAGCCCTTAGGAGGGGCTCGTTATATCCATTTAACTATGAGGTCAGCAACGATGATTATTCTAATAAATTTATCAAGATAATGCCATTTAATTAATGAAAAATTTTCTATTTTGAACAAACATGATACAATTCATTTATTCGACAATTTATTATTTTTATTCGGTAACATTATGAAAAAAAGAATAATAGGTATGATGTTCTCAGTTATGGCACTGACAAGTTGCGCAACCTATCAACCTGAAACTAACAGCTATAGTGACCCTTTATCAGGTTTTAATAAAACCATGTTTGATTTTAACTACTATGCACTTGACCCGTATATTTTACGCCCTGCTGCTGTAGTATGGAAAGATTACGTGCCAACACCAATACGTAAAGGCGTTGTGAATTTTTCATCTAACCTTTCTGAACCTGCATCGGTGGTCAATAGTGCTTTACAAGGTGAAGGACGAGAATCGGGTAAACATTTAGCCAGATTCTTCATCAACAGCGTTTTTGGTGTTGCTGGTGTTTTTGATGTTGCAGGAATGGCTGATCCTCAGTTACAAAAAGGTGCTAAACATAGTTTTGGTCAGACATTAGGTCATTACGATGTGCCTTATGGTCCTTATGTTGTGTTGCCTTTCTATGGTTCAGCAACGCTTCGTCAGGAAGGTGGTGATCTTGTTGATTCTTTGTATCCGCCACTTGTTTGGTTAGACTGGGAATGGGCATTAGTGCGTGGCGCTGTTGATGGTATAGAACTTCGCGCCGTAGCAATCGAGTATGAAGATTTACTTAAAAATAGCGATGATCCTTATAACTTTATGCGTAATGCTTACTTCCAACGTAATGATTTTAATGCGTCTGGCGGTAAAGTTGATGAGCAAAAAGAGAAACAACGTCAAGAAAGTATTAACAGCATTATTGGCGATATCGACGCCCAATAATTTTCGCTTCGCCTTAATACTAAATAAATTTGATAAAAAACGCCGATTTGTTCGGTGTTTTTTATTTTCCTTGCATTTCCGGCAAATGATGCCAAAACCGTTTTGGCATATTTTGTCGTTGTAATTTAGGGTTAATTCTTTCTTTAATCGTTAGCGCATTACAATAACGATACCACATGGTTTGAAAACGCTTTTCATCATCTGTCAAATAATCTTGATTGATTTTGTTATCAACAATGAGATGATCATCCTCATTTAGCGAAATTTGCTCAAGCTTTTCTAAATTATAAAAATAACCATACTGGCGCTTTTCATCATAAATTGCCCATTTTTGGTCAGCATAACGATCTTTGAAAAATCGTGTGGTTAATGGTAAAGCATTATAAATAGGCTCAATAACCGCAAAATAGATTTTTTCATCAATATCACTTGCTGGGTTTTGGATACTATTAAATCGTACAAATTGCTGTATATGATGCTTCTCTTTATTCACTTTTTTTGCTATATCGTGAACAGCAAGTACATCTGGATCGCCAAAATCGGTTTCAATTGGGCTGTTTGATTTAAAAACTTTGCAAATATAACGAAAGATGATTAAGTCACTTTCAGGCAGTTCAGATAACCACGTAAACAATAGTTGATTTAGGGCGATCGGCGATAACTTTTTCTGTAATGCCGTGTATACTCTTTCATATTTACTGTTCCGATATTCCACTTGGTGAGATTCCGACAGTAAAAGCGGCACTACGTCATCAGCCGTCAACAAACATTCAGGCATTTTTTTAAGTTTAAACGCATCAAAAACCGCACATAACAGCCCTTCAAAAGTTTTGTCATAATAAAACCCAAGCATAGCTTACCACCCCATCACTAGTTGTTGTGGAATAGGATCTTTGTTAATTTCAATAAGAGGCTGATCTTGCAAACTAAGTCGAATATATTCAGCGGATGAATCAAGTAATTTAAAGGTTCTCATTTCATGACAAACAATAAAGAATTGCGCACGTTTGAGCACCACGCCGATCCGTTTTAATGCTTCGATATTGAGTTTTCGATGTCGTCTTGCCATCACAATTAATTTTGCTGATTTCACACCAATACCTGGTACGCGCAAAATTTTTCGATAACTATCTCGATTTATATCGACAGGAAAAAACTGTGGATTACGAATCGCCCAAGATAATTTTGGATCGACAGTTAAATCAAGATCAGGATGATCATCATTAACAATCTCATCGACGTTAAAATCATAAAAACGTAATAACCAATCTGCTTGATACAAACGGTTTTCACGCACTCTCGGTACTTCTTGCAGTATGGGTAAACGTTTATCATAACTATTTACCGGAATAAATCCCGAATAGTACACTCGCTTCATACTTGGCCGTTTATATAACTTAGCGGTAAGTTGTAATATTTGATTATCCGTTTCATCCGTTGCGCCAATAATTACCTGCGTGCTTTGTCCTGCTGGCACAAATTTGGGTGTGGATTTGAGTTTTTTACGGTCTTCAATATTTTCTAGCAAATTCTGTTGAATATGGCGCATGGGTTGATAGATAGTTTGATGATCTTTATCCGGCGCAAGCAGTTTCAAATTGCGTTCCGTTGGGATCTCAAGATTGACACTCATTCGGTCTACCAATAACCCTGCTTCACGAATTAACTCATTACTTGCCCCCGGGATCGCCTTCATATGGATATAACCATTGAAGTGATATTCTTGGCGTAAAATTTTGACCACGCGAATCATTTTTTCCATGGTATGATCAGCACTACGCACAATACCAGAGCTTAAAAAAAGTCCTTCAATATAATTACGACGATAAAATTCAATCGTTAAATCAGCTAACTCTTTCGGCGTAAATCCAGCGCGAGGAATATCATTGCTTTGGCGATTGATACAGTAAGCACAATCAAACATGCAGTAATTGGTCAACATGATTTTTAGTAACGAAACACATCGGCCATCAGCAGTAAAGGAATGACAGATACCACAGCGTGAAGCACTACCAATGCCTTTGTTTTTATTACTGCGAGAAGTACCGCTAGATGCACACGAAATATCGTATTTTGCTGATTCCGCCAATATCTCAAGCTTTGATATCATTTTGTCTTGAATCATAATTATCACCAATAACTGTATATATTCACAGTATTATAGCGATTTTAGATGCCTTAGCAAGTAAATAATCCGATCTAAAATAACAAAGGTTTGTACTATTGAACCACTTTCATAAGCATTTTTATTAAGGAAGTATTAATAATATGTAAAGATTATTAATGCTATTGATAACTTATTTTACAAACCTCACCTTATTTAAATATTAATAAATAAAATCAATCATAGGGTATTGTTCAGCTTACAAGTGTACGCTATAATCAGTCCAATTTTTCATACGAAGCCAGTTAACTTAGGAGTAAAGCATTAGATGAAACGTGTAGTAATTACCGGATTAGGTATTCTTTCAAGCATTGGGAATAATACTAAAGAAGTTTTAGAGTCGTTGAGAGTGGGCCGAAGCGGTATTACTTTCTCGCAAGAAATGAAAGATAGCGGAATGCGAAGTCATGTATGTGGTAATGTTAAATTAGACACCACTGGATTAATAGATCGTAAAGTTGTCCGTTTTATGAACGATGCTTCTATTTATGGGTATCTTGCACTACAACAAGCAATCGAAGATGCAAAATTAACCCCAGAACAAGTATCTAATCCGCGCACTGGTCTCATTGCTGGTTATGGTGGTTCAACTAAAACTCAATACAATGTTGTTGCTGGCATGAAAGAAAAAGGTTTACGAGGTGTTGGCCCTTATGCAGTAACGAAATCAATGTCATCAGCAATTTCTGCATGTCTAGCTACCCCATTTAAAATTAAAGGTATTAGCTACTCAATGACATCTGCGTGTGCAACCTCTGTTCACTGTATTGGTCATGCAGCTGAACTTATCCAACTTGGTAAACAAGACGTGGTTTTTGCTGGTGGTGGTGAAGAATTATGTTGGGAAATGTCATGTGAATTTGACGCAATGGGTGCATTATCCACCAAATATAATGACACACCAGAAAAAGCATCTCGTGCTTATGATAAAAACCGTGATGGTTTTGTTATTGCTGGCGGTGCAGGAATGGTGGTGGTTGAAGAGCTTGAACATGCTCTTGCCCGTGGCGCGCACATCTATGGTGAATTAGTTGGTTATGGCGCAACATCTGATGGTTATGACATGGTTGCGCCATCTGGTGAAGGTGCAATGCGTTGTATGCAACTAGCTATTCAAGATCTTGATGGACCAGTTGATTATATCAATACTCACGGTACTTCAACACCTGTTGGTGACGTTAAAGAATTATGGGCAATTAAACAAGTATTTGGTGATAACATCCCGGCTATCTCTTCAACTAAATCAATGACAGGTCACTCATTAAGTGCAACGGGAGCCCAAGAATTGATCTACTCACTACTTATGCTTGAACACGGTTTTATCACACCAAGCATCAATATTGATGAACTTGCTGATGAAGCAGTAGGCATGAACATTATCACCGAACCGACCGAGCGTGAATTAACGACAGTCATGTCAAATAGTTTCGGTTTTGGTGGTACTAATGCTTCAATTGTAATGAAAAAATATAAAGCATAAAACCAGTTTGTATGTAACTCCAAGTTGAAAATCGCACTAGCCATTGGTTAGTGCGATTTTTTATTGCGGATTGCATAGTTAATCAGTTGTTAGATGAGGATAGTTATAACACTTTACTTAAAAACAACTGGGTTCTTTCATTTTGTGGTCGAGTGAAGATTTGCTCAGGCGAGCCTTGTTCTTGAATAATACCCTGATCGATAAAAATAACCCGAGTCGACATCTCTCTGGCAAACCCCATTTCATGGGTGACAACCACCATGGTCATCCCCTCTTGCGCGAGTGACTTCATTACCGCCAATACCTCACCAACTAACTCAGGATCAAGCGCCGAAGTTGGTTCGTCAAAAAGCATCACTTTCGGGTCCATCATTAATGCACGAGCAATCGCAACACGTTGTTGTTGTCCACCTGATAATTGATTGGGATAAGCATCAATCTTATCAATCAATCCAACCTTAACTAACAGACCTTCCGCCTTAGTTATGGCCTCATTTTTGGGCATTTTCTTTACATCCATTGGTGCCAAAATGAGATTTTGCAACACTGTCATATGCGGAAAAAGATTAAAGCGTTGAAAAACCATACCTACCGATTCACGCAATTGATTAATATTGGTTTTAGCGTCAGGTAATTTAAATCCATTAACTTCAATCTCCCCTGAAGTAATATCTTCTAATCCATTAATGCAACGTAAAAAAGTGCTTTTTCCTGATCCGGAAGGACCTATAATTGAAATCACCTCTTTTTCCTGAATATCACAAGAAATACCACGTAACACATGGATAGTACCAAATTGTTTTTGTAGATTTTTAATGTGAATCACTTTTGCCTAACCTTTTTTCTAAATATTTAACCAATAATGAAAGCGAGAACGTCATTACCCAATATACTATGGAAATAACAATATAAGGTTCAGAGTAAGAACCATACGCAGCACCTGATGTTCTTGCGGCAAAAGCTAAATCAGCAAGACCGATGGCAGCACCGAGTGACGAGTCTTTCAAAATAGCAATGGCATTATTACCTAACGGAGGAAGCATGCGTTTAAAAGCCTGCGGTAAAATCACCTTACGCATGGTACTGCCATAACTCATTCCAAGTGACCTTGCCGCTTCCATTTGGCCTTTATCGATTGATTCGATACCTGCTCTAAAAATTTCGGAAATATAGGCTCCAGCATTTAATGTAATTGCCGTAACACAAGAAATAAAAGCACCATACTCCGAACGCCAATAGCGAGCGGTAGCCACTGAGATAAGATTATCAGAGACCAATAATCCATCACGCGGATTTAGAAAAAACGGCATTAAAACATAATGCACTACCATGATTTGTACAAATAATGGTGTACCGCGAAAAGCACTAACATAAATTTTGACAGGCCATTGCACGCCATAATAAAGCACCCATTTCCACAAACCATATTTGGTGGATGCTGTTCGTCCAATACCTAAAGTCAATCCCCATAATGTCCCTAAAATCACACAAATAATAGTACATTGAACGGTAGTTTTTGCCCCTTCTATAAAAAGGGGGGTATATTCTTCAACAATTTGCCAATTAAATGCCATGACAATTCCACTTTACTCTTTAGAATCTAATGGTAAAGATGGAACATTGCTATCGAACCATTTTTTATAAATTGCAGCGTAAGTCCCGTTTGCAACAATCTTTTTAAGTCCTTCATTGATGCTATTACGTAGCTCAGTATTACCTTTAGCGACAGCTATACCAAAGTATTGCGATTCAAACGTATCATCATAAACTAAATTAAAATCTTTGCCGGGGTGCATTTTGATATAAAACTTAACTACACCAACATCACCAACCGCAGCACTAATGCCTTCTTCATAAAGTTCTTGAAGTAACAACGGAGTATTATCAAAACGTTTGATTGCCGTACTATTTTTACCTAATACTTTAGAAACAACCACATCAGCAGTACTACCGTTAACTACTCCAACAGTATGACTACTTAAATCATTAATTGATTTAATCTCAGTTGAATTTTGTGAAACGATAACTTGTTCAGCAGGAAAATAAGGCAATGAAAAATCGACAGAATTTTTACGTTTATCCGTAATCGTAATACCTGAAATAATGATATCGCGTTCACCATTATCTAAAGTAGCAAAAATACCTTCCCAAGGGGTGTTGATTAATTTGATGTTGAAGTTTTGTACTTCAGCAATCGCTTTAATAAGATCAATATCAAAACCTTCTAATTGTTTATCACTATTTTCGTATTCAAAGGGTCGATAGGTTCCACCAGCACCAACCACATAAGTTTGCTCGCTAGCAAAACTAAATGAAGAGATTAATAATAACAATGAAGATAAAATAACAGTAAAAAGAGAGTTGCGCATACACAGTCCTATCCATAAATAAGTGTTCAAAATATAATAACTTTTAAGCAAAATATTGCAACTTATTATTTAACTTGATTATTATTCTTGATTAAAAGATTGATGCATTTCGAGAGGCTAGATACCCTGCCCCTCAACTTTTTAGGTCAATTGCGTTCTATTTTTACCGTTGCTGCTCATTGCAAATCTTCATTCAGTATGAAATTAAGGATATTAACTAATACCACTAACCATTCACGTTTTCATTGATTGATATCAATAACGAACCGATTCTCGTTTAACTAAGTAAGGTTTAAATAGAAACTCGCGAGGTTCGATTTTATCGCCATTAAGCATTGCAATTAGGCGATCAACCATTAATGTTGCCATATCCGATAATGGTGAAGCTATCGATGTTAATGACGGACTAAACAGGGTATCTAAAAACATATTATCGATACCAATAACGGAGATATCTTGCGGGATTTTCACGCCTAAGCGAGTTAATTCAGAAATAATACCTATCGCTAACATATCGTTAATAGCGACTATTCCATCAGGCAACGCTTTGTTGTTTTTGATAATTTCATTTGCCAATAATTTACCTATTTCCGCTAATTCACTATCACCATAAGCAAATTGCGCCGTACCTTCAATAATACGATTATTAGTACTTAAACCGGCACTTTTTAAACTATCTAAAAAACCTAATATTTTGTTATTCCGACTGGTAATATTTCCTTTTATCGTAGCAAAGACAATATTTTTGCACCCTTGCTGTAATAAAAAATCTGCTGCAAGTTTTCCTGCTTGGAAATTATCCATTGAAATACTATCAATCAGAATTTTTTTGTTGTTATGAGCTTCCTCTGAAGTTAATCCGTCATAATTTACCATCACCATCCCTTTATTAATGGCGTTAATAAAATGTTTCTTTTCAATTGACGATGAAACCACTATGACACCTTTAACCCCAAAAGACAGCAGATCATTGAGAAACAATTTTTCTTGTTTATCTTGACGAGAGGTGTTGGCCAATAGGACTTGATAACCATATTTTTCTTTAGCTATTGATTCAATGTTGTTAACTAAGGCAGCAAAATTTGGATTCATGATGGAAGGAACTAATATCCCTAACATCTTTACATGTCCGGTTTTCAATTGTTGCGCAAGTTTATTCGGATGATATTTTAATACTTTGATACTCTCTTCTATGCGCTTTAATGTTTCTTTTCGCATTTGGTCTATTCGGCCATTTAATACATTAGAGACAGTACTTACAGAGACGCCGGCATGTTTAGCAACATCGCGAATGTCAACCATACTAAATTCCTTAAAGATTTTTATACGCTTTTAGATAAAATACACTATACAAAAAGTTTAGTAACAACTGAACTTATTTTAAAAGATGAGTATAAATAAAGATGGTAATTATGTTAATCAAGTTGTTTACAATTACACTAGTTGATTAAAAATTAATTTGCTAATTAAGTAAAACTTAACTAGCAAATTGATGGTATTAATATCCCATTATGTTAGGTAACCATGTTGTAATAAATGGGAATAAAGCGACTAAGATTATTCCAACAAATATTACCATCTGATATTTAAGCATAGGTTTCATAACATCTTTCATTGTTACTCCACAAATGGTACAGGTAGCATAGAGCCCTAATCCAATTGGCGGAGAAAACAATCCAAAACCCATAGCAAAAACCATTACTATACCATAATGTAATGGATGGAATCCTAGTTGAATTGCAATTGGTACCAGAATAGGAGCAAATATAATTAATGCTGGTGCACCTTCTAATACAGAGCCAAATACAATGAGTATTAAAATCGATAAGATTAAAAATAACCATGCGCCATGATTAGTACCGATAGATACCAAGATATCAGCACATTTTTGCGGGATCATCTCAATGGTTAATGCGTAAGATAAACTTGTTGCTGAGGCAACAATAAATAACAACATCCCTGACATGGCTGACATATCAATAAACAATTTGATGGTTGCTTTTAAGGTTAATTCTCTAAATGCAATGCGACCAACGACTATAGCGTAAACCACAGCAAAAGCCGAGATTTCTGTTGATGTAGCAATTCCAGCCACCACACCACGACCAATCATAAGAATCATTAATAACCCAACAGCTGCACCAAGGATTAACTGTTTTTTAGGCATAAGAACAGGATAAGCATCCGATACATTGATTTTCTTTCCAAAAATATTAGCCGTGATTAATAAAATAATTAACAAACATACGGCTGGTACTATACCGGCAATAAATAAAGCACCAATTGAAATATTTGCAACAAAGCCCATAACGATCAGATTAACACAAGGAGGGATTGATTCAGCCATTACCGCTGAGGCGGCAAATACACCGGCTGCATCTTCGCGACTCTGCTTTGTTCTTTTTACCGCTGGCATTAATACGCCACCGACTGCGGCTACATCAGCTAATTTTGAACCAGAAATACCAGAAAAAAAGGCCATGGATAACACGGTAGTCATATTCAAACCGCCTTTGAATCTACCCATTCCTCTAACAATAAATTCGACTAAACGAGAAGACATACCATTGATTTCCATTGCCGAACCAGCAAGTAAGAAAAATGGTATCGCTAATAATACGAAATGGTCTACGCCTGCCGAAACTTGTTGGGCGAAAAATACAAATGGTAAAGTTGGATTACTTAAGAAAAATACCATCGAAGATAGACCCAAAGTAAAGGCTATCGGAATCCCAGCTATAATTCCTAAGAAAAAACAAGCAAACATAAAAAAGGCTGGTAATGACTCTAATTCAGGAAATAATGAATAACCAGTAAAACCAATAACAATTAACCCTAAAACGCCAATACCACTTCTCAATACTATTTTCTTTTCTTGTTGAAATACATGTTCTAACGTTGCAACAAACATGACTATAGCGCCAATAAATACCGGTATATAAAATAATGCTAACGGCATGCCGGTTTCAGTTGTTTGTTCTAACGATATATAAACCAAATCATAACTTGAAATGACGAGACCAATTGAGACAAAGACTAAAATCCAGCGAGTACTATGCACAACATAGGCTCTTAGCGAGCTAGGTAATAATCCTAAAAATAAATCTATCCCTATATGCCCACCTCTGCCTGAAGAAGTGGCAACACCGAAAAAGACTAACGCTATCATTAATGCTCTAGCTACCTCTTCCGCCCACTCTAAAGGTGAATGGAAAGCATAGCGAAATATAACAGATGAAAATACCACAAGAACATTAATAAAGAGTGATAATCCCCCTAAAATCGCAGTTATTTTTGTTAAAAATCGACTTAATGGGGATATCACTGGGACAAGTAATGTGTTTGTACCAGTAATATCTGACATAACTTTCTCCTGACAACACTCTAAATTATTCAATTGATTGAATAAATTCTACAATTTCTTTTGTTTGTGGATATTTTTTAACAAAATCTTCATGCACATGTTTTGTTTTTTCTTTGTAATAAGCTCTATCCACAGTAACAAAATTGACACCTAGTGATTTAAGTTCATCGATAGCTTTTTGTTCAGAACTTGCCGATAAACTTCTTTCATGATCGGTTGCCTCTTTAGCTGCCGCAATAAAATCCTCTTTAAGTTCAGCTGGAAGGCGTTCAAAAGCATTTTTATTCATTACCGCTACGATTGGGTTATAAATATGTTGACTTAAAATAGCGTTTTTAGTTTGTTCATAATATTTACTGGTCAAAACAGTCGGTGCATCGTGTTCAACACCATCAATAACCCCCATCTGTAAGCCAGAATAAACTTCACCACCAGGCATAGGAATTGGCACAGCCCCCATACTTTTTATGGTTTCAAGGAAGTTAGGTACTGGAAGTGCTCTAATTTTAAGACTGTTCAAATCTTCCGGTTGATTGACTGGTTTTTTGGTATAGATATTTCTTGCACCCAAGCTATAACCAAATCCTAATACTTTAATATTGGCTTTTGTTTGCATAATTGAAGCAAGTTTGGTACCCGCATCACCATCTAATGATCGACCGACATGATCCATATCATTAAATAAATAACCTGAATCAAGAATACCTATCTCTGGTACAATCGTAGACCAAATAGACGTACCCGAAATCATGATATCAATTGCACCAATTTTTACCTGTTGTGCAGCATCGGCTTCTTTACCTAACATGGCATTAGGAAAATAGCTAAATTTAACTTTATCATTTACTCGTTTGGCTAAATTTTCTTTGAAGCTGGCATACCATATATAATGAGCAGAATTATCGTTTTCAGGTAGGGAAGAATAAACTCTGACATTAACTTGAGGTGCCGCATAAGATATTTGCGGAACCAATGCAAAAGAGGACAAGCACAATACAGCGCCAGTTATAATTTTTGTTGATAGCTGTTTTAAATTATTCATATTAAAAACCTTAATTTAGATTAATTGCAAAAAACTTTTTCATCCCGTACCAGCTATAACGTTTTACTGTAACGTTATAGTTAACTATAATTTCAATTAGATAAATTAGTAAACAAGTTTTTTAAGAAAATGTTAAATGTGTGATTTAGATCATATTTAAGAAAAATAATTAAACTGTAACGTTTTAGTGAATTACTTGTTGCAACCTAGCTTGATCGACTAAAGCTACTATTTTGATAAAAATACGATTATTTTATTCTGTGATTTATGTCACATTTTCTAAAAAAATTGGCTATATAATTTAAAACTCATCCCGTTACCAGTAACAGTCAAATTTTATTTCACATAAATTATCTAAAAGGAGATAAAAATGGGTAAGTTATCTGGTAAAAAAGTATTTATTACAGGTGCAGAACAAGGTATCGGCAAAGCAACAGCAAAAGAGCTGATTGAAGCCGGTTGTGATGTTTACCTGCACTATTTTAGTGGCGAAGAAGGCCCTAAAGAGTTAGTTGAGCTAGCCAATAAATTAGGTCAAAGAGCCGAATATGGTTACGCAGATTTAACCAAAGAAGAAGAAACACAACAATGTGTTAATGCGGCAGCAAAATTTTTAGGTGGCATTGATATTCTTATCAATAATGTAGGCGGAATTATTGCCAGAAAATGGTTAGGTGAAATTGATAAACAATTTTGGCAAACCGTAATTGATGTCAATATGACTACCATGTTAAATGTTACCCAAAATGCACTACCATATTTAAAACAAGCTAAAGATGGTGCTAGTATTATCAATCTAGCGTCGTTAGCTGGTCGATCTGGTGGTCATGCTGGTTCATTAGTTTACTCAATGACCAAAGGTGCGGTTTTAACTTGGACGCGATCTTTAGCTGCAGAACTTGGTGAGCATGGTATCCGAGTTAATGCTGTTGCGCCTGGTCTTATTCTTGGTACTCGTTTTCACAATCAGCATACCACTAAAGAGTCAGCAGATGAAACCATAAGATCCATTCCATTAGGTCGAGCTGGTAGTTCTGAAGATGTCGCGCGGGTTATTAAATTTTTAGCATCAGAATACGACGGTTTTGTTTCTGGCGCGACAATCGATATTAATGGTGGAGTTTATAGAATGTAATTAGTTGACTTGACATAATGTAAAGTTATGTCAAGAAACAAGGAAAATTGTATGATAAAAACTGAAATTCTTCATCCGCAGCTATTAGAAACATTAGCAAAATGCGGGCATAAAACAAATATATTAATTGCCGATAGTAATTATTCTTTTGTGACAAACTCTTCACCTAATGCCACAATTGTCTATCTTAATTTCTGTGTGGGAGAGATTAAAAGTACATTGATTCTCGAAAAAATCTTAAAATATATTAATGTTGAAAAAGCCGTTTTAATGGAAAGCCCAGCTGATTTTGTTAATGAAATTGAAGCAGAATACAAAAAACTACTCCCTGAAGCAGTAGAAATAGCACATGTTGCACGTAATGAATTTTATTCATTAGCTAAATCAAACGATACATTGTTAGTTATTGCAACCGGTGAAAATCGGCGATTCGCCAATATATTACTAACTGTTGGAGTGGTGGCTTAGCGAGTTTTTCACTTTCATCTCTATTATTCATCACAAAAAAATACTCAAACGAAGTTTGAGTATTTTTCTATTTCAACTCATCATTTTCAATGCTTTAAATATTCATCTTTTTGATGAAAAAGGTCAATATGGCTGAGCTTATTAACGCTATAACCATAAATAAGAAGGCATGGTTATAACCACCATTGGCGTTATCGATTAGGAAGCCGATGATGAATGGTGATAATACGCCAGCGACTTGGCCGCCAAAATTAACAATGCTTGAAGCTTTGCCCATGATTGCTGGTGGAATCATATGCATTAACATTCCCCAGAAGATAGCGAATGCAATAAACATAAATAGTGCCGATACACATTGGAAGACCATTGCCGCTTGAAGGTTTTCAACTTGGAACATCAAAAATAGAAATATTCCCGAGATGAAAGCCGTTAAGCCATAAACATATTTTAATTTTTGTGCAAACTTATCAGCAAAATAACCGCCAACTAAGGTGCCTAATGCGCCAAATAGAAAAGGTATTGCCGCTAAGATGCCGGTTTTGGATAGTGACAATCCTCTAGCTTCAAGTAAGTAACTTGGTAACCAAGTAGTGAAGCCCCAAAATGTGATGTCGAATAGAAACCAGATTAGCGATAATTTCCACAGTATTGGCATTTTTAATACATTTATTAATGAAGCCGAACTATTTGTGACAGTTTCAACGGTATTATCGTTGTTAATTGCTAATTCTTGTAGTTCATTTGCATCAATCAGCCTATTTTCCGTTGGATTGTTGCGAATAAATTTGTAGATAAAAAAGCCTAATATAAAACCGGGAATACTTAGAATGATGAAGACATCACGCCAACCTAACCATTCAATAATGGCAACCGCCACAATTACCGATATTGCTGGCCCTAAGGTATTAACTGATGATTGAATTGCCGTTGCTCGCCCGCGCTCTTTGGCGGGAAAATAAGTAGCAATAGTTTTCCAAGATGAGGCAGGAAAACAGCCTTCACCGGCACCAAACATAAATCGGGTTAATAACATTAAAGGCAATACATAGATAAGCCCAGTAAAAAGAGTAAACATTGACCACCAAATAATAGCAAAAGCCATCACTTTACGCGGGCCAAATTTATCCGCTAAGTAACCACCGGGAATTTGAAACAGTGCATAACCAATAAAGAAGGCACTGATAATAGAACCTTGCACAGTCTTATCAATACCAAGGTCGTGACCAATAAAAGGCAGTGATACACTCATGACCATGCGATCAAGAAATGAAAGTAACCAACCTGACCATAAAAGTAATAAGATGGTATACCGACCTTTCCATTTTTTTTGCTTATACCCAGAGGTAGGAATTTTAGTATTTAACTCATTCATACGATTTCCTTAAATAGTGTCATCCTAATTAACTTGGAACAACAGTTAACTTATTTTTGTTACAGTTTCTCAACTACATTTTTTAACTGCTCTATTTTTTACTGCTCTATCTTTAAGTATAATATTGAAAATTACCGTATTGATAACTATCGTATTGATAACTACCATATTGTTAATTGCAGTATTTTTATAGTAATTTGTCGCTAATTAGGTCAACAAATTACTATTAATCGTGGTAAATCAAAAGCTCAAAAATCCAATGGGTATAATTCCGTTCACTTTAGTGAACTTTTATTATTATATTTACTATTTGTTATAAACATTCCAAGCCGCTTGTAAACCAGCACCTTGGGTGGTTTTAAAGCCAACCCGATTTAACACGGCCTCGAAAGCGGTTAATGTTTGCATAACACAAGATTTTCTAGCATTGTAGCCCATAGTTCCGATGCGCCATACATTGCCTTTGAGCGGACCAAATGAAGCACCAATTTCAATACCAAAATCATTTAGCATTAAATTACGAACTTCGAGATCGTTGATATGTTCAGGGCGAACAACACCAACAACGTTATTCATTTTGTGATCCAGATCACCAAACAATTTAAGTCCCATGGCTTGTAAACCCGCAACCATCGCCGCCCCATTAATACGGTGACGTTCAATGACATTATCAAGACCTTCTTGCAACACAATTCGCGCACATTCACGTGCAGCATAAAGCATTGATGTCGCTTCGGTATGGTGGTTAATACGTTCTGAACTCCAGTAACGGATAATCATATCGATATCAAAGTAGTTAGAGTAGATCATCTCATCTCGGCCACCTTCATCATTATCCGCTCGAATACCAAGTTCAACACATTTACGAGCTTGGATAATTTCGACCATTTTTGGACTAAGAGTAAGAGGTGCAACTCCCGGAGGACCACTCAAACATTTTTGTAAGCTAACTGATACCCCATCAAGTTGCCATTTATCAACTTCTAGTGGATTGCCTACAATCGATGCAGTTGCATCCACATAAGACAACACCCCATGACGGCGACAAATTTCACCAATTTTATCTAGTGGTTGTAATAATGTGGTTGAGGTATCACCTTGTACACAAAGTAAGAGTTTTGGTTTAACTTTTTTAATGGCATCTTCGATCACATTAGGATCGAAAACTTCGCCCCATGGCACTTCAATAGTATGCACATCTGCACGACAACGATGGGCAATTTCACAAAGTAATAGACCAAAACGACCAAATACTGGCACTAATACTTTATCACCTGGTTTAATTGTTGACACCAGAACTGCTTCAATACCGGCTCTTGCAGTACCATCAATAACAAATGTTTGTTCATTTTGGGTTTTGAAAATATCCCGATAAAGTGACATAGTCTGATTCATATAATCAGTCATAACTGGGTCAAACTGACCAATTAAAGGTGCCGCCATCGCTCTAGTCACACGTGGATCAGCATTGATTGGACCTGGTCCCATTAATAGTCGCGTAGGCGGATTAATTTGGTCATATTTATCTAGGTCTAACATTATTTTTTTCCTTTATTATATCGAGTTAATTAGTTGAAGATTACACTGATTCATCTTCTTTTATCTATATTTTTTAAAAAATTGTTGGCAATGGGATGATGAAATTTAAATAGATTCACAATTTCATTCATCACTTTACCCATATGGGATTTTTTCCAAGCTAATGACAGTGGTGACGGTTTACGTTCATTCACCACTTTACATGCTATCAATTCACCTGACTCTAAATATGATTGGCAAATTGATTTTGGTAAAAAGCCAATACCTAACCCTTTTAAATGGCAAACTAGCTTGGTGCTTATGTTTGGCACAATAATTTCGGATTGACTTGGTAATAACCAGGCTACTCGTTTATTCATATGAACAGAAGTATCTTCAACATTAATTGCTGGATACTTACGTAAGATATCATTAGATAATGCGCCATCAATTTGTGTAATAGGATGATGTTTTGCCGCCACAAACACCCAACTCACTTCACCAAGTGGTAAGATATTAATCATGGTATCGAGCGATTCGGTACCCGTTGCACCGATAGCTAAATGGCATTCACCATGCAATAAAGAATCCCACACTCCCATATAGACTTGTCGATTGATATTGAAAGTTGTGAATGGGAATTTCTCTGTTAAAAACGTTAACAAATCAGTTACCGCTTCAACATCGTATAACAGATTATTGATGGTAATATTAATTTTACGCTCAACACCATCCCGAATTTGTTGCAACTCCTCCGGCATGGTTGATAACCAAAGTAACCATTGACTACATTGTTCATAAAGATGTTGTCCTGCTAGCGTAAGTGTCACGGTTCGCGTGGTGCGCTCAAAAAGCTGAGTATTGAGATCCGCTTCTAATGATTTGATACGATAACTAATTGCCGCCGGTGTTTTGTAAAGTAGCTTAGCCGCTTTAGAAAAGCTATTGCTCTCAACTACTTTTATAAAGGTTCGCATGGTTTCAGTATCTAGCATGATTTAATCCCTTAAAACAAAACGATCTATACCTAACCATATACCAAGTAACAAATCGGATCCAGAGGTGTGACCATAATTCACTAAGTTTTTTATTGATGAATGGTGATAATTATGTTTTTCAAATGATTTAATCACTTGTAACACCAATAAAGAAAATTTTCCTTGCAGTGCATAAGTCAAAAAACTAACACTCACCTTAGTAGTTAAGAAATCTAATGGCAATGGCTCAAAGGCTAATTTTAGTTGTCGCATTTGAGTGGTAAAACGATGATCGCCAGAAATAACTGCCAACATGCCGACAATAATATCATCAAAACTTGGGGTTAAACCCGGTCCTAAACCAATAAACGGTGTAATATCATCAGCGTTGCCATTCATTAAATTAGTCATAGTGCAACATAACATTTCAAGTTGCGGTGGATACTCGCCACTTAAATTATTGCTCAATTCACCAAATAAACCGGTTGGTTGGTTAATTTGCTTTAACAGACTGGCAATATCGGATTTATTAATTAATGAATGACTTTTAAGAGTTAACTGACAAACATGTGTTGCAAGTGAAATGAGATATAGCCCAATTTTCAGTTCGCCAGTTGGTAATTGATAAAGCGGTATCTCACCATCCAATAAAAACGTTAAAAGGTCATCAAAATCAGATGATTTAAGCACCATGCCCATAGGCGATAAGCCACTATTATAACGATGAATGGTGATTAATTTCTGATTTGGAGTGATTAAATTAATAGTTTGCGGATGAGTACTAAAAAGTGACAACTCACCCGCTTCTATCGGAATATCTGCACTAACTAAAAGAGGTTTGATAATATGCGTTGCTTGCGCTATAGCACGCGGTTGAAAAAGCTCAACAGCGCGCATATTTGGTCGCGCCTGATTAATCGGCTTATTTAAGCATTCATCATCGGCATATAGCAAACTCATAATCTACACTTCTAGTTTTTTGGCTAATGCCTCGAGTGCTTTTTCAAAACAGGCTAACGGTGCTCTAACTGTTCCTGCGCCAATTTGACCTATACCGGCTTGTTTATGGGCAATACCAGTATTAATCAATGGTGTGATCCCCGTTTCAACAACCAGACGAAGATCTAAGCCTAAACAGCATCCTTGAAAGTTCCATGTCGGAATTTGCAACAACATATTATGTTCTAGATAAATTTCACTCATCTCTTCAGATACTTCAAATGCTGCATCTGTACCACCCGCGCCAACAAAGCGAGTTACTCCCGGCGCAGCGACCATCGCCGCACCGCCAATTCCAAAGGTTTCAGTGATGGCACTATCACCGATATCTGGGTTAGCATCTTGTTGCGAATAGCCGGTAAAGAACAGACCTTGTGGTGTATTCACTGGAGCAGTGAACCATTGATCGCCAAGTCCACTGACTTTAATACCAAATTCTTTACCATTACGCGTCATTGCGGTAACAATAGTCCCTTCTTTAATCTGCGCCGCGCTATCCATAATCGACTTACAAAATGCCATCGCCACATTTAGGAAGAACTGATCTGTCACGCTTAAAAAGCTAAAGATTTTTTCCATTTCTGCTTTACTACGGTCAAGTAAAATTAATTTTGGAGAAAGTGTTCTTAATAATAACGCTGAAGCGGCAATATTTCGTTGATGGAATTCATCGCCCATGGTAATCGCTTGTGCCATCAAAGCGGTTAAATCGATACCATTATCAAACAGCTTTAACGCATCATTTAAGGCTGGTCCTAATGACTCTTTCATCCAACGATGACGATCTAACACCTCTTGACCATAAGCACCAAAACGCATCACTTTACCAATACCTTCGTTTAAATTGCAGTAGGCGCGATTACCATGGGTAACGTTTTCAACCACAATCATTGGCATATTGGCTGAGGTTATGCCCCCCATCGGACCAACCGCATTAACAGAGTGACAAGGAATAAATTCGACTTGGCCTGATTCTAATAACTGCAAAGCTTGTTTTTCATCTTGCGCCCAACCTTCAAACAAGCAGGCACCAATACAAGCTCCCTGCATTGGTCCAGTCATATCATGCCAAACAATCGGCGGACCAGCATGTAAAAGTTTTTTACCTTGCGCTAAGGTTGGTACGGCTTCTTTCGCAGCAACAACGCCTACCCAATGTGGTCTAGCCGCTTTAATTCTTTCAATAATTTTTTGGTTTGCTTCATTTATTGCGGTACTTAACATATCAAAACCTCTTAATTTAATTTTTGCAAAATAGCCGCTAATTTTTTATTGCCGCCGGCTATTGGCGCCCATTGATAATGCACAACAGGAATATTCGATGATTGAAGATCTTCAGCAAAACTTCTCAAACCAGCATTGATAACACTAATATGACTTAATAAAGGATAGGTTTTAATTAAGTTTGTTGATTTAGTTGGTGTGATCAGTTTTTTGGCAAGCAAAATAGCTTCAGGTAAATTATTCATCACAACAATATTGGCTGCTTTTAATGCTTCGATTTGCTTGCTACGGCATTGTGGATCTTGTTCTGAACCGGTCACGGTCGCGATAACAATCAGTGGATGATTTTCATCTCGCTTAGCACAGGCTTTTTGATAACCAGCAATCACTGATTCGGCTGGATCACCATTTGCACCATAGCCAATCACCAAATCCACAAGTAATACGCCAACATCAGGTTTATCACCTAACTGAGCGATCTCCTCTTCACGAATAGAAGGATCAATCATTGGATGAGGTTTACCCACCGTATAAAAATCATCACCTAAATCGAAAATTTTATGCCCTTGTTGATCTAACATAATTCCTTTATCGTGATGATGACTGGTGGTTAAACCGAGTTCCTGAGCAAGCAACATCGCCGCTTCGGAAGCTAAGGTTCCCCCAGTATATAAGCCAGTAATAGTTTTATTGGCTAAATTAGGTAACTTATTGGCTGTCGCCTCAACAGGACTGAGCAAACAGGCTAATCGTGCGGCTTCATCGAGTGTTCTGGCAAAATAGATATTATCGTCTTGAGGTTTATCGATTTTTGAGCCCAAAAATAGCGCTACTACTGGTTTAGGAATTAATTTCATCGCTGAAATCACGTTTTCCCGTACACTTTCTGCCGGTGGTTTAGAGATAAAGGTAATCACTTGGGTGTCGCTATCGCCCGCTAACATATTTAACGCGGTAAGTGCACTAATACCACCTACTTCAAGCGACAAATCACGGCCACCTAAGCCGATGGCTTGCGTGATACCTTGATTTAATAAAGCGATTTGCGAAACCACCTCTTGAATACCAGTACCAGATGCCCCAATTACGCCAATATTTCCTTTAGGAATAACATTGGAAAACGCTAATGGTGCACCGGCAATAAATGCGGTTCCACAATCTGGTCCCATCACAATTAAATCTTTTTTAGCTGCTTTAGTTTTTAAACGGATTTCGTCTTCGATAGATACATTATCAGAGAAGATCATCACGTTTTTATTATCATCTAATGCCTGATCGGCTAACTCAGCGGCGTACTCACCTGCAATCGAAATTAAGACTAAATTTGCATCAGGTAATTTTTTTGTTGCACTGACCAAGCGTCTAGCTTTAAGTAACTTGGCACCACCTTGTTGAGCTTGAGCAATATTTTTTAAAGCATCCTCAAGTTGTTGACTGATTAACTCAACAACATCTTTAGCATCATCTTTGGTTTTAATAGCGACGCAAATATCATTTGGTGTCGCATCATTAAAACTATCACTCCAAAACCCTGTTGCGGTTAATAACGATTTATTGGCAGGAGTACCCATCATGACAGATACTTCTTCAACCTCATCAAGATTACTGAGTTTTTTCGATATCAACATCAAACTGACAGAATCTTGAAAGCTTCCCTTTTTTATAAAAGATTGAATCATGAGAACAGGCCTCTCAATTATGAAAAATGCGATTAACTTTGAACCTCTTTAAGCTCATTATAAAAATCTACACGTTAGATAGTATTTATATATTACGGAAAAAATGCCGAATAAGCAGGTAATACATCACAAAACATTAACGATATCAAAAGTATAATATTATTTAAAATCAGTATGATAAAGAATTATTAAAAAATTTTTTATAATAATAACTCCTTAATTTAATTAAATTTCACAAACATAAAAAAGCTAGTTTGATCACATTATTATTTGCTATTAATAGTATGGTAAACAAAAAAACCATTTAAAATGATCGGTAATATCGAAATGATATACGCGGTTAATATCAAAAATAGTCGATGTTAACAATGATGGAGTTTTAAATAGCAGGTAAATATTTATGAATATTTTATACGATGATGTTGCTAATGCCGTTAAATGGATATCTAGCTTTGGTGGTTTAGAACAAGGTGGTACTACCCGATTACTTTATACAGCAGAGTGGCTAGCTGCCCAAAAAGCCATCCAAGAAAAACTCTCACATATTGGCATGAACACCTATTTCGATGATGTCGGCAACTTATATGGTCGATTTGAAGGTAGCAAATACAGAGATCAAGTTATCATGTCGGGATCGCATGTTGATACCGTGGTCAATGGTGGCAAACTCGATGGTCAACTTGGCATCATTGCCGCTATGCTTGCCATGAAATACCTTAAAGAAAATTACGGTCAACCGTTACGCACCTTAGAACTTATCTCCATGGCCGAAGAAGAAGGCAGTCGCTTTCCTTATGTCTTTTGGGGAAGCAAAAACGTATTTGCCATTGCTAATAATGAGGATGTTGCTTCAATTGAAGACAATAATGGTATTAAATTTGTCGACGCTATGCGCAACTGCGGATTCAAATTTAACAGCCAAAAAGCGCGTACCGACATCAAAGCCTTTTTAGAAATCCACATCGAACAAGGTGGTGTACTGGAAAGAGAACAAAAAAGCATCGGGGTGGTTACCAGCATAGTCGGCCAACGTCGTTATAATATTCGTTTAATTGGTGAAGCTAATCACGCCGGCACCACGCCAATGAGCTATCGCAAAGATGCCATCTATGCCTTTAGCCGAATTTGCCAAGAATCAATTAATAAAGCAATCAAAGTAGGCGATCCGCTGGTATTAACCTTCGGTCATGTCGAGCCAAAACCGAATGTGGTTAATGTGGTTCCTGGTGAAGTGATGTTCACAATTGATTGCCGTCATACAGATCAAGCAGACCTGAAGCAATTTACTGAAGAACTTGAAGCTGACATGTTACGTATTGCCAAAGAACTTGTTCTTGAAATTGAAATAAATCGTTGGATGGATGAACCACCAATTCCCATGGACAACAAACTAATCAAAATGCTTGAAAACATCTGCAAACAAGAAAATCTAAGCTATCGCGTGATGCATAGCGGAGCTGGTCACGATTCGCAAATATTCGCACCACGAGTGCCAACCGCGATGTTATTTGTACCTAGCATCAAAGGCATTAGCCACAATCCAGCAGAAGACACTAAAACTGAAGATTTAGTCGAAGGAATAAAAGCGTTAACTTACGCCCTTTATCAATTGGCTTATCAAGAATAATAAGGAAATAAAATGACAGAAAAAAAAGGTGGCATTCAGTACTGGCATAAAATCGTCGCTTTACTATTCCTTGGTTGGTTAGTCATGTGGATTTATCGTCCGGTTTTAGCTGCAATTTTTCCGGAAATTCAGCAAACTGTAGGACAGCAATCCAATACTGAACTTGGTTTAATTGCTAGCTGTTACTTTTTTTCCTATACCTTAATGCAAATCCCTGCTGGGATCTTAGTCGATAAATATGGCAAAAAAGCTGTCGTCATTCCCGGTTTTATCCTCTTTACCATTGCGGCAATTATGATTGGTAATGCACAAACTATGACGATGATCTACATCGGTAGTCT
This sequence comes from Gilliamella apicola, assembly GCF_003202915.1. Taxonomy (GTDB): domain Bacteria; phylum Pseudomonadota; class Gammaproteobacteria; order Enterobacterales; family Orbaceae; genus Gilliamella; species Gilliamella apicola_Q. The sequence goes on along the minus strand of NZ_QGLP01000004.1, from coordinate 972,851 downwards.
GCTCGCTGGTCTTGGTTGTGGATCTTATTATGGTTCGGCTTGGTCCCTGTCAGCTGAAAATATTCCTGCTGAAAACCGTAGTTTTGCTTCAGCCATTATCAATACTGGAGCCGCATTAGGTATGGGAGTGTGTTTACTATCGACTAGCTTTTTAGTTAAAGCTTTAGATATGCCATGGCAATATATGCTCTATATTATTGCTGTACTAACACTCTGCTTAATTGCTGGATTTGCGATCATTATCAAAGAACCATCAGTCAAAACCGTTATTGCTCAGAAAAAACAGCAAAAACCAGATACAAATATTGCGCAAAAAGAAAAAAACAATTTTTTTACTAGCCCGATGGTAGCGTGTTACATCATGTACTTTGCGACATGTTATGGTTACTACATGGTGGTAAGCTGGTTACCAAATTTTCTCGAAACTGAACGTGGTTTTACCGGTGGTAGTATCGGTTCGGCATCATCATTAGTGGCATTCGCCGCCATTCCTGGTGCGTTGGTTATCAGCAAAATTTCGGATAAATTTCGGTCTAAACGACTTTTCTTTATCATTGTCTTGGAACTGCTCTCAGCGATAACTCTTTTAATGGCAGTTCAATCCTCAACCATCACCTTATTATTAATGGGATTAATCCTTTATGGATTATTTGGTAAGTTTGTGGTTGAACCGATTCTCATTTCGCATGTGGCAGATATTGCGCCTAAAAACAGTTATGGTACAGCATTTGGGGTATTTAACTTCTTCGGTATGAGTTCATCAGTAATCGCTCCACCATTAACTGGTTTATTAGCGGATATAACAGGAACCAAAATTACTGGATTTTATGTTGCTATTGCAATCTTATTTATTGCAACAGCCTTATTCTTTGTAATTAATTTGCGTAAACACATAACCAATTAATTACGCAAACTAGCAACTATTTATCGACAAGAAATGCGATAAATAGTTGATTGAAATTAGTATGTTAACGGCATATTTAGCCTAAAATCTCAAGCATATGTTCCAAGGAGATCATTATGGGATATATCAACAATAACATCGGTTACCCAAAAGACCTATTAGCTTCACGCGCAGTGATCAAACGGCAAAATTTTGCCTTAATCCCTCCAGATGGTTTAGTTAAAAATATAATTCCTGGTTTTGAAAATTGTGACATTACTATTTTAGCTACGCCTAAACTTGGAGCTTCTTTTGTCGATTATCTTCTCACCATGTATCAAGGTGGACAAAACTTACAAGGATTTGGTGATGATGGCATTGAAGTATTTGCTTATGTGATTGAAGGCGAAGTTAGTGCTAAAGCTAATGAGCAAACATATCATCTACAAACTGGTGGCTATATCTATTGCCCCGCAGGCGTCAAACTCTATTTACAAAATTTGACGGCTTCGTCGCGTTTATTTTTATACAAACGCCGCTATAACCCTATTTCAGGATATCAAACACGTGTGATTGCCAATCATATTCAACATCTTGAGCGGGTAAATTATGAAAATATGGATAACGTATTCATCCAAGACTTACTGCCTAAAGAGCTCGGATTTGATATGAATTTCCATATTCTCACTTTCCTACCAGGCGCAAGTCATGGCTATATCGAAACCCATGTACAAGAACATGGCGCCTATTTACTTAGCGGTGAAGGTATGTATCTGCTTGATAATCAATGGATACCGGTCAAAAAGGATGACTACATTTTTATGGGTGCCTATGCTTTGCAAGCTTGTTACGCCGTTGGCCAGCAGCCATTAAGTTATATCTACTCTAAAGATTGCCATCGTGATGTGGAACTTTAAACAATAAACATAATATAGGACACCGTATGGAACTCATAGTTATAGCATTAGGTGGTAATGCGATTTCGAAACGAAACGAATTACTCTCTATTGATAACCAATATCAAAATATCAACAGCACCACTAAATTTATTGCAAAATTAGCCAATAAATATCGACTTGTTATTGTGCACGGCAACGGACCGCAAGTGGGACTTCTTGCCCTACAAAATGCTAGTTACCCCAATGTACCTGCTTACCCTCTGGATGTGCTGGTTGCACAAACACAAGGCATGTTAGGTTATATGATAAAGCAAAGCTTACAGCAATATGACAATGTCAACCAAGTCGCTTGTGTATTAACGCAAGTCGAGGTAGATAGTAACGACCCTTCATTTAAAGAGCCTACCAAATATATAGGGCCTGTATATCAACCAGCAGAACAACAAAAACTCCAAGCTCAATATGGCTGGCAATTTAAGCAAGATGGCAAATACCTGCGTCGAGTAGTCGCATCACCAAAACCACAAAAAATTATCGAGCTTGATACTATTAAAGACCTTGTCAACCAAGATACTATCGTTATCTGCAATGGTGGTGGAGGCATTCCGGTAATTAAAGATAAATCGGGCTACAAAGGTATTGAGGCGGTGATCGACAAGGATCATAGCGCCGCACAACTTGCCATTGAACTGAAAGCCGACCATTTAATGATCTTAACAGATACTGATGCCGTATATGAAAACTGGGGAACACCACAACAAACAGCTTTAGGCAAAGTCGATACTAAACGAATACAACCAATGGCAATTGATGACGGCGCTATGGGGCCAAAAATAAAATCAGTCATTGAATTTGTTCAGCAAACCGGTAACACAGCTTATATCGGCAACTTAACCGATATTGAATCGCTATTAGCACAAACCAAAGGCACCATTATCACACAATAGTGCAAAATCTAAATAGCCATAACCAATAGCGTGGCGAGGAGTTTTAAAATGAGACTAGATAGACCAACACTACACAACTTAATTGCCAAAAAATTATATAAAGCGGGATTGACTCAAGAGCATGCCGATATCGCCGCTGATACGCTAGCATTTGCCGATGCTCGAGGCATTCACTCACATGGTGCAGTACGAGTTGAATACTATGCTGAGCGCATTGCCAAAGGAGGCATGACTGCCTATCCTAATGTCAACTATAAACAGACTGGTCCATCGTCAGCAATATTAGATTTTGATAATGGTTGCGGTTTAGTTGCCGCTAAAGTTGGTATGGACAAAGCGATAGAAATGGCAAAAAAAAATGGCGTTGCCGTGGTAGGAATTCGTCGAATGTCGCATAGTGGCTCGCTTTGCTACTTTACTGAAATGGCTGCTAAACAAAACTTAGTCGCCATATCCATGTGCCAGTCTGACCCAATGGCTGTTCCCTATGGTGGCGCCGAAGAATTTTTTGGCACTAATCCTATCGCTTTTGCTGCACCAACTAACGATGAGCGTGTTGTTTCGTTCGACATGGCAACCACAGTTCAAGCATGGGGAAAAGTCTTATACGCAAGATCTAAAGGCGCTGCAATTCCACCAACTTGGGCGGTTGATGAACATGGTGAACCCACAACCGATCCCTACAAAGTAAATGCCTTATTACCAATCGCTGATGCCAAAGGTTATGGTTTAATGATGATGGTAGATGTTCTTTCTGGCATTCTACTTGGCTTGCCATTTGGCAAAAACGTCTCATCAATGTATGCCGACCTCTCTGAAGGTCGAAACCTCGGTCATCTGCATATTGTGATCAATCCTGAATATTTTATTGGCCTAGATATTTTTAAACAAACTATGTCCGCAATGCTTGACCAACTAAAACAAGCTAAACCAGCTAAAGGCGTTAGTGAAGTTTTCTTTCCCGGAGAAAGAAGCAAAAAACGTGAAGCCGATTACTTAAGAAATGGCATAGAGATTGTTGATGATATCTATAATTACTTAATTAGTGATGATATTCATTATAATCGTTATGATCACAAAAATAAGTTTGCGGAATAGACTTTGAATAGCAAAAACCACGTTCCTTTATTTTATTGCTATAAAAAACCATTACTTCAAAATAAACCAACCCCATTTGGGGCAAAAGTTCATTTTAAGCTCCAAAATCGCTTTTTATCTTCGACGCTAACAGCGCCATTGCCTGCCAAGGCAATTATTCTTTAACGTCCTAACGCTTTTTTCATATACCTAACTCTACAACCCCAGGGCTAAGAACTAAGTCCTAAGGATAGATACAAAGCCCACCTTCAGTCGTATTATTGCGTGCCACATAACCATCTGGCGCGTAAACGGTGAAATTGTAATCGCTATGTGATACCTCACTCGTCCAATAACTATAGCTATTGAAGTTAGCACCTGTGTAACTTCTCATGAGCCCCCACTCCGTGAAGAACCCGGCCCCAATGCGACGCTGGTAATGAGCACTAGATGACGATGGTGTAGCACCTTTACAAGTGTTGCTTCCATATCGACAAATCGCGTTAGTTAAATCCTTTATCTCAGGCAGCCGATAATCACCAATTTTTCTACACCACGATGTTGTACTAGAATTAGTGTAAAAACTAGTACCACGGTTGACGAACCACTGCTTTAATACAAAACCATACTTGACGATGACATTACCTCTACCACCAGGACTATCACGACCAACTAACTCAAATACCTGTGGCAAAGATAGCCTATCGATACGAGTTGGATTATCTGAATTCCGTTGCGAATCGTCAGTAACAGCCGGACCAGTTAAAGTGACTCGAACACTAGTTTGGGTTGGAGATGTCATCGTCGCCGTAATACCACCATGCGAAACGGGCTCCCAATATAAGTCCTGATTATTCCCACCTATATCTAAATCAAAATATAAATTATGCGCACCCGTAGTCGGAAAGTTTAAACCATAAGACGACGGCGTAACTGACTGAGGAAGAAACCCCTTATCAGGGTCCCATATGTTAGCAGGACCAGCATAATCATCTGTACCGTATCTGACGACAGGTTTTGCAAAACAAATTACTGGCGTTGCCTTAGGATTAATATAATAACTGACATTACTTGCACTAAAAGGACTTTCATTTGGTACACCATAACGTGTTTTTAATGTACCTTCAGTATTAGATAAGGTTAATTTATAAGGCGCATTACAAATTGTTAACACGGTATTACGTGATACAGCCTGATTATTTTTATCAACAATGGATATACTTAAACTACCCGTAGCAGTAATACCATCAACCCCTTGACCATCGCCATCATCATCCCCCCAATAATTATAGGGGGGACCAATAAGTGAACTTAATGCAATAGAATCTGTATTCGCTGGCACTAACATACCAATATCCAGAAAACTCTGACCGGCAACAGGTAACTCAATAGGATTGTCATTTGAATTAGGGGTTGCGGGAGTGAATTTTCTACCATCAGAAAGGGATATCCCAAGTAGCGCTTCGGTATTAGTCACCCGGGTTTGACCACCGTCGAAAGTTAAATAAGGTGCTGAACCTTGAATAATATTGGTCGTCTTAACGGTTAATGCATGATTAAAAAAAGAAATAGAAAGTAAAACAACCATAGTTAACGCGAAAACAATCTGCTGAGATAAAAAAACTAAACCAACAAATTTTGAAAAATTTTGTCGTGTTTGCTGAAAAAATAAATGGTAGTAAGTTAATAAACTATCTAAGCTTAACTTTAACGAATTTAAATTATAAGTTTGGCAGATTGAAGGGGGGTGACTACAATACATATTGACATTCCTGTCAATTAACTTAATGATTAATTGACAATTTTAAACTAACTTGGTATGAAATTATCCATTCATATAAATATGTTATAAAAGTATAGTGATTGAAAAAAACGATGCAACTTATTTTGACTGTTTAATTGTTAACTTTTGTAAAGTTCAATGAAAAATTATAATTCAAAACCAAAGTGTTAACGATAAAAACACCTACAAATTAAAAATTTGGTCCCTAATTTTTAGCCCTATTTTGAGTTGTTTTTACTTTTTTTGGTATTTTTATCAATTAAGAACATTTTAATCATTGAGCATTTTAAGTTCAAAAAACCGCTCCTCGTATTTTAGTTTATTTAATTTCAAATATTTGTTATTTTTAGCGGGTTTTGTGGCTATTTCTATATAACGTTTACGGCCGAATAAAGAAGGTTTGCGCGAACCCTCTTTACCAATACCCGCAGCGACTATGCAAGTGGTCACGATGTAACTACCTTCCGTCTTCGTTCGCTCTTAACGCACCGGTTTAATTTGTTTCTGACAAACTACAGCCTTGTCGAATTTCCCTGTTTTTGCCTGTTTACCATACTAATCTCTCTCGATTGTCAGTACTTTGCTAATGTCGCGCCACAAAATCGCTTTTATCGCACACTTTGTCAGCCTGCTTCCTTAGCTAGGCAATTATTCTTTAACGTCCTAACGCTTTTTTCATATACCTAACTCTACAACCCCAGGGCTAAGAACTAAGTCCTAAGGATAGGTACAAAGCCCGCTTTCAGTCGAATTATTGCGTGCCACATAACCATCTGACCCGTAAACGACGAAATTGTAATCTCTATGTGATACCTCACTCGTCCAATAACTATAGCTATTGAAGTTAGCACCTGTGTAACTTCTCATGAGCCCCCACTCCGTGAAGAACCCAGCCCCAATGCGACGCTGGTAACGATCACTAGATGACGATGGTGTAGCACCTTTACAAGTGTTGCTTCCATATCGACAAATCGCGTTAGTTAAATCCTTTATCTCAGGCAGCCGATAATCACCAATTTTTGTACACCACGAAGTTGTACTAGAATTAGTATAATAACTAGTACCACGGTTGACGAACCACTGCTTTAATACAAAACCATACTTGACGATGACATTACCTCGGCCATCAGGACTATCACGACCAACTAACTCAAATACCTGTGGCAACGATAGCCTATCGATACGAGTTGGATTATCTGAATTCCATTGCGAATCGTCGGTAACAGCCGGGCCAGTTAAAGTGACTCGAACACTAGTTTTGGTTGGAGATGTCATCGTCGCCGTAATACCACCATGCGAAACGGTCTCCCAATATAAGACCTGATTATTCCCACCTATATCTAAATCAAAATATAAATTATTAGCACCTGTAGTCGGAAAGTTTAAACCATAATTTGATGAAACAAATGACTGAGTACGAAAACCCTTATTAGGGTCCCATATGTTAGCAGGGCCAGCATAATCATCTGTACCGTATCTGATGGAAGGTTTTGCATAACAAATTACTGGCGTTGCCTTAGGATTAATATAATAAGTGACATTACTTGCACTAAAAGGACTTTCATTTGGTACACCATAACGTGTTTTTAATGTACCTTCAGTATTAGATAAGGTTAATTTATAAGGCGCATTACAAATTGTTAACACGGTATTGCGTGATACAGCCTGATTATTTTTATCAACAATGGATATACTTAAACTACCCGTAGCAGTAATACCATCAACCTCTTGACCATCGCCATCATCATCACCCCAATAATTATAAGGGGGGCCAATAAGTGAACTTAATGCAATAGAATCTGTATTCGTTGGCACTAACATACCAATATCCAGAAAACTCTGACCGGCAACAGGTAACTCAATAGGATTGTCATTTGAATTAGGGGTTGCGGGAGTGAATGTTCTACCATCAGAAAGGGATATCCCGAGTAGCGCTTCGGTATTAGTCACCCGGGTTTGACCACCGTCGAAAGTTAAATAAGGCGCTGAACCATGAATAATATTGGTCGTCTTAACGGTTAATGCATGATTAGAAAAAGAAATAGAAAGTAAAACAACCACGGTTAACGCGAAAACAATCTGCTGAGATAAAAAAACTAAACCAACAAATTTTGAAAAATTTTGTCGTGTTTGCTGAAAAAATAAATGGTAGTAAGTTAATAAACTATCTAAGCTTAACTTTAACGAATTTAAATTATAAGTTTGGCAGATTGAAGGGGGGTGACTACAATACATATTGACATTCCTGTCAATTAACTTATTGATTAATTGACGATTTTAAACTAACTTGGTATGAAATTATCCATTCATATAAATATGTTATAAAAGTATAGTGATTGAAAAAAACGATGCAACTTATTTTGACTGTTTAATTGTTAACTTTTGTAAAGTTCAATGAAAAATTATAATTCAAAACCAATGTCTTAACGATAAAAACACCAACAAATTAAAAATTTGCCCCCTCAATTTTTAGCCCTATTTTGAGTTGTTTTTACTTTTTTTGGTATTTTTATCAATTAAGAACATTTTAATCATTGAGAATTTTAAGTTCAAAAAACCGCTCCTCGTATTTTAGTTTATTTAATTTCAAATGTTTGTTATTTTTAGCGGGTTTTGTGGCTATTTCTATATAACGTTTACGACCGAATAAAGAAGGTTTGCGCGAACCCTCTTTACCAATACCCGCAGCGACTATGCAAGTGCATAGTCTAACTGATGAATAAGTGCTTAACTTCTTCTTACAAACTTAATCGTATTAACGGTAAAAAAATTTTGTTTTAAAGTAAAATATATCTTTTTTACACGTTTGTCAGACTAGTTGGGGATTTTAAACCGAATTTAAACTATAAAAAATTGTGTTCTTCAACTTCTTATAGACTGTTTATAATTTTTCAATCTCAATAAACTCCAAATAATTGAATATATAGAATATATGATTAACATTAATGTATTTACATTCCCCCAAAAGCACTTCTCACCTATTTTTACTGAAAAAAATACATTCCTCAAAAATAAACCTGACCAATTAGGGTAAAAGTTCATTTAAGCTCCAAAATCGCTTTATATCCTCGACGCTAACAGCGCCATTGCCTTGCCAAGGCAATTATTCTTTAACCTCCTAACGTTTTTTCATATATCTAACTCTACAACCCTAGGCTAAAAACTAATAAGGATAGACGCAAAGCCCGCTGCCCACCGAACTGTCATACACAGGCCCATTGTCCCCGTAAACTATGAAGTGATTACCATTATCTTTTGTATCACTCGTCCAATACCTACCGGTGTGGAAGTTAGCTCCAGTGTAACGTTCCATGTTCCCCCACTCCGCGAAGAAACCTGAACCAATGCGACGCTGGTAACGATTATTAGATGACGATGGTGTAGCACCGACAGCACCTTGACAGTGAGAACCGGAAAAAGTACCTTGACAAGTCGCGTTAGTTAAATCCTTTACCATAGGCACCCGATAATCACCAATTTTTGTACACCACGATGATGAACTTGAGTAATTGTAGTAACTAGAACCACGATGGACAAACCACTGCTTTAACACAAAACCATACTTAGCGATAACATTACCTTGACCACCAGGACTATCACGACCAACTAACTCAAATACCTGTGGTAAAGATGGCCTATCAATACGAGTGGGATTGTCTGAATTCCATTGCGAAGCGTCGGTAACAGCAGGGCCAGTTAAAGTGACTCGAACACTAGTTTTCGTTGCAGATGTCATCGTCGCCGTAATACCACCATGCGAAACGGGCTCCCAATATAAGACTTGATCATTAGCAGCTATAGTTAAATCAAAATATAAATTATTAGCACCCGTAGTCGGAAAGTTTAAACCATAAGACGATGGCGTAACTGACTGAACACGAAACCCATCATAAATATCCCATATGTTAGCTGGGCCAGGATCTCTAATGTTAGCTAAGCTAGGTTTTGCAAAACAAACCACTAGCATTGTTGTCTTAGGATTAATATAGTAAGTTACCTCACTCTCACTAAAACGACTTTCATTCGGTACACCATAACGTGTTTTTAATGTACCTTTAGTATTAGATAAAGTTAATTTATAAGGAGCTTTACATGCATCTACCGTTGTGTTGCGCGCAACTGGTTGATTATCTTTATCAACAATGGATAAACTTAAACTACCGGTAGCAGTAATACCATTAACCCCTTGTCCATCACCATCATCATCACCCCAATAGTTAAAAGGTGCGCCAATAAGTAAACGCAAATCAATAGAATCAACGTCCGTTGGCACTAACATACCAATATCCGCAAAACTCTGACCTGCAACAGGTAAAACGATAGGATTGTCACTTAAATTAGGGGTTGCAGGAGTGAATGTTCTACCATCAGAAAGGGATATCCCGAGTAGCGCTTCGGTATTAGTCACCCGGGTTTGACCACCGTCGAAAGTTAAATAAGGCGCTGAACCTTGAATAATATTGGTCGTTTTAGCGGTTAACGCATGATTAGAAAAAGAGATAAACAGTAAAACAATTACGGTTAATGCGAAAACAATCTGTCGAGATAAAAAGGCTAAACCAAGAAATTTTGAAAAATTTTGTCGTATCTGCTGGAAAAATAAACGGTAGTGAATTAATAAACCATCTAAACTTAACTTTAACGAATTTAAATTATAAGTTTGGCAGGTTGGGTGTTGGGTGTTGGGTGTTTAAAATTATAATCCATTTTCGACGTTCCTGTCAACTAACTTTATGTTTAATTTACATTTAATAACTATGAACGGCTAAAACTATAGCTGTTCGCTTCCTTTTAAGGGAAAATAGTATAAAGATTGAAAAAAATCCTCGCAACCTGTTTTAATTACCTAATTGTTAACTTTTGTAAAGAGCAGCACTAAAGTCGTTAAAATTGCATTGTTTAAAGCTTAGTCTAACTAATGAATAAGTGCTTAACCTCTTCTTACAAACTTAATCGTATTAACAGTAAAAAAATTTTGTTTTAAAGTAAAATATATCTTTTTTACACGTTTGTCAGGCTAGTTGGGGATTTTAAACCGAATTTAAACTATAAAAAAATTGTGTTCTTCAACTTCTTATAGGCTGTTTATAATTTTTCAATCTCAATAAACTCCAAAATCGCTTTATACCCTCGACACTAACAGCGCCATTGCCTTGCCAAGGCAATTATTCTTTAATGTCCTAACGTTTTTTTTCATATACTTAATTTACAACCCAAGGACTAAGAACTAATAAATAAGTACTAAGGATAGACGCAAAGCCCGTACCCGGGGTTACCACTTGAGTAGGTAACCACTTCACCATTTTTCGCGAAAACCTGGAAGTGGGTATCATCTTTTTCATCAGCCGCCCAATTATTCGAGTTGGGGAAAGATGCATTACCGTAGCTCCGCATGCTCCCCCACTCCGTGAAGAATCCGGCGCCAATTCGACGTTGGTAATGATTATTAGATGACGATGGTGTTGCACCGACAGAGCCTTCACATTTAGAACCAGCCCCATTTCCTTGACAAGTGGCGTTAGTCAATTCCTTTACCATAGGCACCCGATAATCACCAATCTTTTTACACCACGATAATGCACTTGAATAACTGATGTAATTATTATTACCGCGGGTGACAAACCACTTCTGTAACACAAAACCATACTTGACGATGACATTACCTCGGCCACCAGAACTATCACGACCAACTAACTCAAATACCTGTGGCAAAGATATCTTATCGATACGATCTGGATTATTTGTATTCTGTTGCGAAAGGGATCCAACGGCAGGGCCAGTTAGGGTGACACGAACACTTGTACTTGTTGATCTGGTCATAGTGGCCGTAATACCACCATGCGAAACGGGCTCCCAATATAAGACCTGATTAATACCACCTATATCTAAATAAAAATATAATTTATTCGCACCTGTAGTCGGAAAGTTTAAACCATAAGACGATGGTGTAACTGACTGAGTAAGAAAACCCTTATCAGGGTCCCATATGTTAGCAGGACCAGCATAATCATCTGTACCCATATTAGTGATAGGTTTAGCAAAACAAATCACTGGCGTTGCCTTAGGATTAATATAATAAGTGACATTACTTGCACTAAAATGACTTTCATTAGGTACACCATAACGTGTTTTTAATGTACCTTCAGTATTAGATAAGGTTAATTTATAAGGGGCATCACAAATTGTTAGCACGGTATTGCGTGATACGGGCTGATTATTTCTATCAACAATGGATAAGTTTAAACTACCGGTAGCAGTAATACCATCAACCCCTTGACCATCACCATCATCATCACCCCAATAATTATAGGGTGGACCAATAAGTGAAGTTAGTGCAATAGAATCTGTATTCGTTGGCACTAACATACCAATATCCGCAAAACTCTGACCGACAACAGGTAAAACAATAGTATTTTTGTTGGAATTATTAGTTGCAGGAGTAAATGTTCTACCATCAGAAAGGGATATCCCGAGTAGTGCTTCGGTATTAGTCACCCGGGTTTGACCACCGTCGAAAGTTAAATAAGGCGCTGAACCTTGAATAATATTGGTCGTCTTAACGGTTAATGCATGATTAGAAAAAGAGATAAACTGAAAAACAACCACGGTTAATACGAAAACTATCCGCCGTGATAAAAAGGCTAAACCAAGGAGATTTGAGAAATTTTGCCGAAATTGCTGAAAAAATAAATGGTGGTAAGTTAATAAACCATCTAAACTTAACTTTAACGAATTTAAATTATAAGTTTGGCAGATTGAAGGGGGGAGACTACAATACATATTGACATTCCTGTCAATTAAATTAATGATTAATTGACGATTTTAAACTAACTTGGTATGAAATTATCCATTCATATAAATATGGCATAAAAGTATAGTGATTGAAAAAAAACGATGCAACTTATTTTGACTGTTTAATTGTTAACTTTTGTAAGGCTCAATGAAAAATTATAATTCAAAACCAACTTGTTAACGATAAAAACACCAACAGATTAAAAATTTGCCCCTCAAATTTTAACCCCATTTTGAGTTATTTTGCTATGTTCTGGTATTTTTATCAATTAAGAACATTTTAATCATTGAGTATTTTAAGTTCAAAAACCTGCTCCGCACATTTTAGCTTATTTAGTATCGGATGTTTGTTATTTTTAGCGGTTTTGGCTATTTCTTTATAACGTTTACGACCGAATAAAGAAGGTTTGCGCGAACCCTCTTTACCAATACCCGCAGAGACTATGCAAGTGGTTATGATGTAACTAACTTCCGTCTTCGTTCGCTCTTAACATATCGGCTGTGATTTGTTCATTACAAACTACAACTTTACCAAACATCCCTGTTTGTCATGTTAATCTATCCCTGTTGTCAGCACATTGCCTTGCCAAGGCAATTATTCTTTAACCTCCTAACGTTTTTTATATATCTAACTCTACAACCCAAGGCTAAGAACTAATAAGGATAAACGCAAAGCCCGCTGCCCACCGAACTCTCATACACAGTCCCAAGGCCCCCGTAAACTGTGAAGTGATTACCATTATCTTTTGTATCACTCGTCCAATACTTACCGTCGTGGAAATTAGCTCCAGTGTAACGATCCATGCTCCCCCACTCCGCGAAAAACCCAGCGCCAATGCGACGCTGGTAACGATTATTAGATGATGATGGTGTTGCACCGACAGCACCTTGACAGTTAGAACCGGAAAAACTACCTTGACAAGTCGCGTTAGTTAAATCCTTTACCATAGGCACCCGATAATCACCAATTTTTGGACACCATGATGATGAACTTGAGTAATTGTAGTAACTAGAACCACGATGGACAAACCACTGCTTTAACACAAAACCATACTTAGCGATAACATTACCTTGACCACCAGGACTATCACGACCAACTAACTCAAATACCTGTGGTAAAGATGGCCTATCAATACGAGTGGGATTGTCTGAATTCCATTGCGAAGCGTCGGTAACAGCCGGGCCAGTTAAAGTGACTCGAACACCAGTTTTCGTTGCAGATGTCATCGTCGCCGTAATACCACCATGCGAAACGGGCTCCCAATATAAGACTTGATTATTAGCAGCTATATTTAAATCAAAATATAAATTATTAGCACCCGTAGTCGGAAAGTTTAAACCATAAGACGATGGCGTAACTGACTGAACATGAAACCCATCATAAATATCCCATATGTTAGCCGGGCCAGGATCTCTAATGTTAGCTAAGCTAGGTTTTGCAAAACAAACCACTAGCATTGTTGCCTTAGGATTAATATAGTAAGTTGCCTCACTCTCACTAAAACGACTTTCATTCGGTACACCATAACGTGTTTTTAATGTACCTTTAGTATTAGATAAAGTTAATTTATAAGGAGCTTTACATACATCTACCGTTGTGTTGCGCGCAACTGGTTGATTATCTTTATCAACAATGGATAAACTTAAACTACCGGTAGCAGTAATACCATTAACCCCTTGTCCATCTCCATCATCATCACCCCAATAATTAAAAGGTGCGCCAATAAGTAAACGCAAATCAATAGAATCAACGTCCGTTGGCACTAACATACCAATATCCGCAAAACTCTGACCTGCAACAGGTAAAACGATAGGATTGTCACTTAAATTAGGGGTTGCAGGAGTGAATGTTCTACCATCAGAAAGAGATATTCCGAGTAGCGCTTCGGTATTAGTCACCCGGGTTTGACCACCGTCGAAAGTTAAATAAGGCGCTGAACCTTGAATAATATTGGTCGTTTTAGCGGTTAACGCATGATTAGAAAAAGAGATAAACAGTAAAACAATTACGGTTAATGCGAAAATAATCTGTCGAGATAAAAAGGCTAAACCAAGAAATTTTGAAAAATTTTGTCGTATCTGTTGGAAAAATAAACGGTAGTGAATTAATAAACCATCTAAACTTAACTTTAACGAATTTAAATTATAAGTTTGGCAGGTTGGGTGTTGGGTGTTTAAAATTATAATCCATTTTCGACGTTCCTGTCAACTAACTTTATGTTTAATTTACATTTAATAACTGTGAACGGCTAAAACTATAGCTGTTCGCTTCCTTTTAAGGGAAAATAGTATAAAGATTGAAAAAAATCCTCGCAACCTGTTTTCATTACCTAATTGTTAACTTTTGTAAAGAGCAGCACTAAAGTCATTAAAATTGCATTGCTTAAAGCTTAGTCTAACTGATGAATAAGTGCTTAATCTCCTCTTACAAACTTAATCGTATTAACGGTAAAAAAATTTTGTTTTAAAGTGAAATTTATTATTTTCATAAATTTATGAGCAGAACTTTAAAAATTACCTTCGCAAAAATTTTACTAGCACTTTAATGGTTTATTTTTAACGAGTAATTGTTTATATTTTGCATGTTTTTTATGTTTATAAGCGATTTATAATATATATGATTGAGTAAAATTAGAAAATATAGATATTTCGCTAATATTAAATTTCCTATATTTGATTGTTCTTCAATTTGTTAAAAGTTGATTGAAGATGCTTTAGATAATTTCTGATTTTTTAATGATTTTAAGCGTTAAAATTGAAACATTTCAATGCTTACTCTTTCTCATTAAAATTCAATAGCTATCATAATTTAACAAGTATGGTTAATTTAAGTGATAACCCCGTTTGATTGTTAGCTGAGAAGAGTAATATATTAAGATTAATAAAGGCCGGTTTGAAAGCTAGTTATATTTTATTGTAAATAATACAAACTTCTTTATTTATTCCTAATCGTTTGTTTAAACAAATAGTAAAATTAAAAAATATTTTGATATTCTTATCCTTTTTTGAGAAGGACAAAAATAATTTTTCTCCTGTAATTTACTCCAACTAACTAGACTTGCATATTTCTGTTTTCTAGTTTAATTTATCGTCACTAACCAATTCACTTTTTGAGATGAAACATGACGATATCATTTAAAGAGCAGCAACAACGGATCAATTTTGTTAAACACTTTTTTGCTGAGCAACTAGCCAATAAACTTTCACTGATTGAGGTTCAAGCTCCGCTTTTAAGTCAAATTGGTGATGGAGTTCAAGATAATTTATCTGGCACAGAGAAAGCTGTTCAAGTTAATATTAAAAGTATTCCAAATGCGCAATTTGAAGTGGTGCATTCATTAGCAAAATGGAAACGTAAAATCTTAAGTCAACATCATTTTCCAGTTGGGGAAGGTATTTATACCAATATGAAAGCCCTACGCCCTGATGAAGAAAAACTTTCTCCTATTCACTCGGTTTATGTTGATCAATGGGATTGGGAAAAAGTAATTCGTCCTGAAGATCGTATTTTAACTTATTTAAAAAATACGGTTGAGAAGATTTATAGCGCAATTAAAACAACCGAAAAAGCGGTTTCAGAAAAATATCATCTTTCTTGTTTTTTACCAGAAACGATCACTTTTATGGATAGTGAGCAATTGTTAAAACGTTATCCTAATTTATCAGCAAAAGAGCGCGAAAATGCAATTACTAAAGAGTTAGGCGCGGTATTTTTGATTGGTATTGGTGGGGAATTATCAAACAATGAAAAACACGATGTCCGCGCTCCGGATTATGATGATTGGAGCAGTGATAATGAAATGGGGTCGAAAGGCTTAAATGGTGATATTTTAGTTTGGAATCCAGTGTTAAATAGTGGTTTTGAAATCTCATCAATGGGGATTCGTGTCGATCCTGAAACGTTAAAACGTCAATTAAAATTAACAAATAATGAAGATCGCTTACAATATGCTTGGCATAAGGCGTTAGCCGATGGTGATTTTTTGCAGACAATTGGTGGTGGGATTGGGCAATCTCGATTGACAATGCTACTTCTACAACAACAGCATATTGGTCAAGTCCAAGCTAGCGTTTGGGATGATGTGACTAAGCAAAATTATCAACAACTTTTGTAAATTAAATCCTATCTGCTTTTCCACTTATTAGTTGGAGAAGCAAGCTTATTATTCCCCTATTCCCTTCACTGGTTTTCAACATGTAGATAGAAGCTAACCAACAAGAAGTTTTTTGTGTTTAACGCACAGTCTATTTTTTTAGTGTATTAAATCGATAATGCGGATAACTTACTCATTTTTTTATGATATAAGGTTATCCGCACTGTCTATGTTAAAAACTAATTTGATGATTTATCATTCGATGTTTCACCTTCAGAGATTGGTTGATCATCTTTAGGGGCAACTTCTGGTACTACAGTATCATTTACTTCTGGTACTACGGTATCATTTACCTCGGGCACTTTTTCTTCTGATGTAGCAGATTCAGTTGTAGGAGCTTGAGTTGTTGTTTCCGTTGATGAGGTTACAGTAGGTTCAACTACTGATTGAATTTTCTCATTTCCAGATGAATCGGTAACAGGTGCAGTATCTTTATTTGGTATACCATCATCCTTCGGTGTTGTTGAGTTTGGTAATATTGATGGTTCAACTGGCGCTTTAGTTTCATCTTTAACTGATTTTATATTTGATGATGAACCGACTTTACCACGAATATAGATAATGCGTTTTTTACCGCCATTACATGAACCAACTACTTTACCCTGACCTTGTTTAACTTGATTAGCGGGGACCAGTTTTAGTTGAAAATTATTTTCAGGCACACCGTTATTTTTGATTTTTTCAGCGATATTTGTCTTAATTTCATCGCAATTAGACGCAGATACCACCACTGGAAAACTTAACAATAACATTATCGCTAACTTTTTCATAACCTTTCCTTTAAATTATCTAAATAAACATGAATATATTATAAAACGATTATATCATCTTTCCATATCGTTTTCATTGATACAACAAACATATCTTATCAAAATCATTGAAAAACTAGTTTAATATGAATAGGATAAAATTTTTCTCAACTACGCTCTTGATGTTGGCTTTCAAGTAATTTTAATTTATCTAAAACCCAAGCTCGAATATCAGATAATTCAGCCTCAGATAATCGATTTACAAAATCTCTTTTTTCATGAAGTTGTTTTCGATCATCTTCCGTCAAAACCACACCTTTTAAATTTAGTAACACTTCTTTGCGGTACATAGAATAAATAAAATCTTTTATCAAATCATCAGAAAGATTAATGTCAGTCATGGTGATTTCCTTATTTTATATCAATAACGTTCATCATATTAATCATCAAAATTTAATTATATTTGAGATAACAACATCATTACACTCTATTAATATCAAAGATGAATCCAGCCTAAAAAATAGACTGACTTTAACTATAATCTAATCAATAATGGATGACAATGATTGAATTGAATAAAACACTGATAAGTTAGTTCTTTCTAAAAAAAACAAGATGAAATTATCCACTTCATTACTTAATAAGTATTTAACAAACCTGTTGATAACTACATAGCATTTTGATTATTAATAATTTATTTCCTTGATTGAATTTTAACCTTCAACACTTTTTATATTTTGGGGGTAAAAATATTCAAATTTAATTTACAAAAATTACAATTCGTTTGATTGAACTTAAACGATAAAAGACAAAAAAATACAGCATAACGTTTAAATTATGCTGTAGTAAGAACAAAAAAATTAAACAAGAATTTATAAAGCAGTAAAGAAAGCGATTAAACCAAATAATACGCCAGGGAAATTAGCTATCGCAATTGGCCAATCTTTTTTCTGCTGTAATAAACCATAACAGACCCATAATGAGCAGTTAATTGCTGCCGCCAAAGGTTGTGTCGGATTAGTTTTAAATCCATGAAGATTGTCAATAATCTGCGGGATATAGGATACGTACATGCCTAATGATGCAATTGTTGCAACGACACCCAAATAATGGAAAGCTTTTGGAGAAAGATTCAAAATCAACCTACCTGCTCAAAAATGAATGGAGCAAGTAATCTAACATAGATAACAAGGGAGTTAAACCTTGTTATATCAAGGCGTGAGATAATTTTTTGTAAATAAAATGATAAAGTTTTGGCTTTATTTTTTTACCATTAAAACAACAGCATTAAGCTGCTGTTGTTGGTTTAGTTAATGTTTTGTGATAATTTTACTAACAATGCACTGATTATGAATTTATGTGATTATTGGTACGACTATTAAGGTTTTATTACTAAAACTGTTACCTTTTATTTTTATCATTATAGTTTGAATAATTGTTTTACCTCATCTATCTGCTTAGCATTTAATGCTCCGCCATAGTTCCTTGAATTGGCTTTTAAGTAACCATGTTTTTCAGCAACTGCTGTTTTTATCGTGGTAACAAAATCATCACCAATATTGTAAATATTTGATAAACGACTAATCTCTTTTTGTAGAAGTTGGATCTGATGAAAATCATTCTCATTAAATGCTTTCATTACACTTGCAAAGAGATCCGGCACCACATTATTTAGACCAGAAAGTACCCCAGCACCACCATTAAGTAAATTTGGAATAAAATATTCATCAAAACCAGCAAATACTGAGAAATCCTTACGGATAGACTGAGAAGCAAGCACAATGGAACGCGTATGTGAAGCACAATCAATCGTATCTTTAATACCTATAAATCTTGGACAATCTAGCATAAGTTTTGCGACAAGTTTTGCATCAACATCACAGCCAGTGCGAGCAGGAAAGTTATAAACAAACCAATCACCTAAAAACCGCGAATCTAAATATTTGTAATATTCATACAATTGATTGGTTGTCTGTGATAGGTAATAGTGAGGTAAAGCCATTACTGCTGGGTATCCTGCATCATACGACGCATCCGCTAAGCGGATCATGTCATCAACAACGGTGGTTGAAACATTGACAATTAGCGGTAAGTCAGTGAATTGATGAGCTTGTTTAATAATAGCCAATCGTTCCTTAATGCTTAGTGTCGCAAACTCACCAATGGTACCCATAACCAAAATACCGTTAATTTTTGCTTCGGTTAACATTTGGTAATGTTTTTCCATAGCGGCAAAATCAACACTATTTTTAGAATTAAATGGCGTGATGGCAGGACAAATGGTTCCTGAAAATTTAGGGGATTTTTTCATAATGAGATCCTTATGTTTTACACCAATATATTGAAATAATATAAAAACAGTTATAACAAACTAACTATTTAATCAATTTGCCAATTACTCAATAATATTTTTCAGTTATTGTGATCGAGATCACCAAATTAATACATAAATATGCCTAACAAATCATTGTAAAATATTATAGATGTATTTAAACTAAATTAATTTCAATATATTGGTGTGAATGTATGAGTAAAATATCTCAAGCGCCAGCCATCGATAAAGCAGCTCTAATTTTGAATTTTATTGCTCAAAATGGCGGAGTGACTTATACGCAAATCTATCAAGGGCTTTCCTTACCGCAAAGCTCTTCGTCATTAATCTTAAAAAGTATGGTAACTAATGGTTTGTTACGGCAAAAAGGAAATAAATACTTTTTAGGGCTTAATCTGTATGAGTTTGGTAACAAAGCAATTGAGCAATTTAATATTAAGGATTTAGCTCTCGAACCACTCTCGTTTTTACGAGACAAAACTCAGCTAGCTTGTCATTTAGGTATTTTAGATGGCGATGCGGCAATCTACTTAGCTAAAATTGAAAGTGATAATGCAATACAGATTAAAAGTTGGTTAGGTCGTCGGTTATCTTTACATAGTTCGGCACTGGGTAAAGTTTTGTTGGCTTGGTTACCAGAGCAACATATTGATGAGCTGTTTCCTAATGAACAATTACCGAGTAAAACCAAAAATACCATAGCAACTAAAACTGATTATAAAAAGGCATTACAAGTCGTAAGAAAACAAGGTTGGGCGTTTGACGATGGCGAAGATTTTGATGAAGTAACTTGCTTAGCAGCACCGATTTTTGATAAACATGGTAATGTTATCGCCGCCATAAGTACCTCAGGAATAAGGTTTCAAATGCCGCAAGAAAGAATTGCTGAATTTACAGAGTATTTGGTGACCGCTGCTAGCATGTTAACTAAGAAAATAATTGGCTAGTTGAAATATAAACCTTTTTCAACACTCAATTTAATTGAAAAAGGTTTTAATGCGTTAGCAAAGATGAGTTTGTTTGGTCTCTTTACCAAGGAATAATATAGCTAAAATAGCCACAAGAATTGATAAGCTAAATAGCCCAAATATTACGCTCACACTAACTTGGTTAGCCATTAAGAATCCCACCATCAGTGGACCTAATATGCCGCCAATTCGGCCAATTGAAGCAGCCATACCGGCACCCGTTGCGCGAATATTAGTAGTGTATTGTTCTGGGGTATAAGCATACATTGCTCCCCATGCGCCTAGATTAAAGAATGATAATAATGCACCACAGATAAGCAGTTGGTTAATTGAATCAACAATACCAAATAGATAGGCACTGATCAAGGTTCCTAATAGATACGCCATCAATACCCATTTTCGCCCTACTCGTTCAATCAAGCCAAGCGACAGTAAAATAACCCGGTAATTGCGCTAAAGTCATCATAAAAATGTAACCAAAACTTTTTACCATATCAAAGCCCTTATGCATCATCATGCTTGGCAACCATAAGAACATACCATAATATGAAAATACCACACAAAACCATACTATCCATAACATTATCGTTTGACGACGGAATGAGCTTGATAGGAGCGATTGTAATTTCTTGATGATTGGTTCTTTTTGAGCATTATGATCTTGATATTGATAGGAATGTGAGTCAGGTAAGTTAAAGCGTAGGTAAAGTGCATAAAAAGCCGGTATTGCCCATAAGATCATCGCGCCACGCCAACCGACAGCTAGTAGAGGAATTAAAAAGTAAGCGATCAACGCGGCCAAAATCCAACCTACAGCCTAAAAGCATTCGAGTAACACCACGACGCGACCACGTACTTTAGGTTCCACACTTTCACTCACTAGCGTTGATGCTACGGGCAATTCGCCACCTAAGCCCATACCAATGAAGAATCGTAAAATCAGTAAACTACCCAGTCCCCAAGCCAAAGCACTTAAGCCTCTGGCGATACTGAACATTAATAAAGTAAATAAAAAAGCGGATTTGCGCCCTTTTTTATCGGCATAAATACCAAATAAAAAGGCACCAACTGCCATACCAATTGAGTTTACACTACCTATCCAACCCAGTTGTGAAGGTGTTAGCCCCAATCTTGTTTTAAAGCAGCTAAAATAAAGGAGAGTAATCCCACGTCCATTGCATCAAAAAGCCAACCAGTGCCAGCAATGAGCAATAATTTGTTTGTAGATAATAAAACGGTTTTTGAATTTTCCATAATAATTTGACCAACGAAAAGCTTGGTAGACGTAATCAAATCAGATTTTCTTTAAAATGTCCATAGCTTAATCGTATTGAACCAAAATTATCCCCGAACTCAATGCCTTGGGACACAATTATATGTTTGGATAACAGTTGGTTTAAAATCACCAACTCTTGTGCGGCACTGTTAACGGGTAAATGAGCATATAAATGAAAACCACCGGTAGGTATTTGGTAAGTAATCTCTCCTTTGAAATAGTCATTGAACCAATCCATTAGTTGATTGGCTTTGTGTTTTAGTTGTTGACGTAACCATTTCTGATGGGTTTGATAGTGATAAGTTAAATACTCTTCGGCTAAAAGTTGCGGTAATATACTCAATCCAGAATCTATATGGTGCCGTATATTGGCTAATTTTTCGATGATTTCCTTTGGAGCAATCATCCACCCAATACGTATATTACGGCCAATATATTTGGATAATGAACCTAAATAGACCACTTGATTACTGGTATCGAATTTTTTTATTGGTGCAATGTCAACCTTTGCATCAAAGGCTAATCCACTATAAGCATCATCCTCAACAATACCAATACACTGTTGCCGACAAAAGGCCAATATCTGTTTTTTTCGTGGATTACTCATCACGCAACCAGTAGGGTTTTGAAATATCGGATTTAGAAATAACCATCTAATTTGCCGCTCTAACGCTACTTTTTGTAAGCTCTCTAAGGTTATCCCTTCGGCATCACATTCAATGCCATAAAGCCGAACACCAGCTGCTTGGAACAGGGGCAATGAATAAAAATAAGAAGGTGATTCAATACCTATTGCATCACCGGGCTTTAATAATCCTTGGGTAATTAAAAATAGTGATTGTTGGGTACCTGAGGTTATTAAGATTTGATTAGTATCAATTGTCATAGCAAATTGCGTTGACATATAGTTGGCGATTTGCTGTTTGAGTGAAGGTAATCCCAATTGCAAAGTGTCACTCTGCTTCTCATAAGCAACCATTTCATGAGAGGTGATATGGGGTAATATCAATTTAGGGATCATATTGGTTGGCAAATCACCATTAGCTAAATCACAAATATGCGCCATTTGTCGCCGAACCTGTAAAACTTTTTGTTGGTAGACATTTTTACGATGATGATAAAAATTGGCGGGTAATCGCCAATTTATGGTCGAATAAACTTGTAGCCCCCATTTTTGTTCATTAACAAAAGTCCCACTGCCCTGCTTACGAACTAATATTCCTCGTTCAGTTAAGATATCTAACGCATGCACAATAGTTGAACGGTTAACTTGTAGATCCTTGGCTAAATTACGCTCAGATGGTAATCGTTCGCCAGCTATTAACACTCCTTGTTCAATATAACTTTCAATCAATTGCGTGATTTTTTTAAATAATGCACCGCTGAAAAGGCTTAATTTTTTTTTATTCCACATCTTTTATTAATTAAGTTTTATAGAACTTATTACCTTAAACGCAAAATTGGATGGTTTAATTATAGTCCAATTGGCTGTTTATTGCAGTGATTTAATTCTGAATAATAGCGTCCAGACTAGACAGCTAACAATTCAGGAGTAACAATGAAAACAGGTACACAAACTGTAAAACGTGGAATGGCGCAGATGCAAAAAGGCGGCGTGATTATGGATGTCGTTAATGCCGAACAAGCAAAAATTGCTGAACAAGCTGGTGCAGTGGCGGTAATGGCTTTAGAGCGTGTTCCTTCCGATATTCGTGCTGCTGGGGGTGTAGCTCGAATGGCGGACCCAACTATCGTTGAAGAGGTGATGAAGGCGGTAACCATACCGGTGATGGCCAAAGCGCGAATTGGTCACATTGTGGAAGCGCGTATTTTAGAGTCAATGGGGGTGGATTATATTGATGAAAGCGAAGTACTCACCCCTGCTGATGAACAATATCATTTATTAAAAGATGAATTTACCGTACCTTTCGTTTGTGGTTGCCGTGATTTAGGTGAGGCATTACGCCGAATTGGGGAAGGAGCTTCTATGCTACGCACCAAAGGTGAACCAGGAACAGGCAATATTGTTGAAGCAGTAAGACATATGCGTCGTGTTAATGAGCAAATTCGTCTAGTGGTTGGCAAATCAAAAGATGAGCTGATGACGTTTGCTAAAGAAATTGGTGCACCTTATGAGTTAGTATTACAAATTAAACAACTTGGAAAATTACCTGTGGTTAATTTTGCTGCTGGCGGTGTGGCGACACCTGCTGATGCAGCACTAATGATGCAACTTGGTGCGGATGGTGTATTTGTCGGTTCGGGTATTTTTAAATCGCAAAATCCAGAAAAATTTGCCAAAGCAATCGTTCAAGCGACCACTTATTTTGATGATTATCCAAAATTGGCTGAACTATCAAAAGGATTAGGTGAAGCGATGAAAGGAATTGAGATCAGCAAATTAAGTGATTCAGAAAGAATGCAAGATCGGGGTTGGTAATGACTTCAAAGGTGAGTAAAACCATTGGTGTGCTTAACTTACAAGGTGCTGTAACTGAGCATTTAAATATGCTCGCCAGCCTTGATGGGGTGAACCCAATGATAGTTAAGCAACCCGAGCAGTTAAGCCAGCTTGATGGTTTGATTATACCCGGCGGTGAATCGACCGCTATTAGCCGTTTAATTAGACAAAATGGATTATTTGAACCAATCCAAACCTTGGCTAAACAAGGTAAAGGTATCTTTGGTACCTGCGCTGGATTGGTACTTTGTGGTAGCGCAACTCAGCATAATGAGGTTGAACAACTTGGTTTAATGGATATTACTGTCGAACGTAATGGTTTTGGTCGACAAATCGCCAGCTTTGAAACCATGTTAGATATTGCTCCTATCGGTCAACAAATTCAAGCCGTCTTTATTCGCGCACCTTATATTGCCCAAACGACTAAGCATGTAACACAACTCGCGTTTGTTGATAATCATTGTGTGATGGCAGAACAAAATAATATTTTAGTTTGTTCATTCCATCCCGAATTAACAACTGATAATCGCATAATGCGCTATTTTGTTGAAAAATGTTAATTGAAGATTCACCCCATTTTTAATGGATAAACATGGGGTGTTTTGTGAAAATTTGGTTATTACCATTAATTATTAGCCTCTTTATTACCACAAAAAACGTTCCTCCATCTTTTTGCTATTTTTCCTCAACGAAATTAATTATTAAGTCATCTGCATTATATTTTTTATTTATCTACAAATGATAAATCTGACAACTCAATAAAGAAATTAGGCGCTGATTATTCGCGGCTTTATTACCCGCAAAAGCCGATTTATTAACTTTTTTGCTATTTATCCAAATGAGGTCAATCATTAAACATCTATATCATATTTTAATTACCTGTATAATGCATTATGAGATGACAAATCTGATAAATAAGGAAATTAATTATGATGACCGGTAATTGCTTGTGTGGAGACATTATCTATCAACTTAATAGTGATATTAAAGCGATAGTTTTTTGTCACTGTTCACGTTGTCGCAAACAAACTAGTTCGGCTTTTAATTCGGCTACGGTGGTTAATAAAGAAGATTTAACCTTTATTAAAGGCGAAGACAATATCAAAGTCTATTCCGACGCTGGCGTTAATCGCCATTTTTGTGGTAAATGTGGTTCGCATATTTTTTCTAGTCGTGATAATGACACTAGTACTTACCGTTTGCGCATAGGTCTGATTAACGAACCGATTAATGCTGAAAAGCGTATTCATGTTTATACCGGTTCAAAAGCAAATTGGGATACTATTTGTGATGGTTACCCTGAATATGAAGAAGGTATTCCGACTAAGTAATAATAGGCCGGTAATAGTACAAATCGTAATTCGCCAGACGATAATGATGGCGAAACCAAAATATCATTGTCTTAAAGCACTTCACTACGTTGCCAATAAGTTTTATGTGCAAAACCCATTAGGTTACTGGTCATCTTAATTTCTTGTAAGCGAATAGACCAAATCGGAGCTTTCATCACTCTGGCAAAGGGAAATGCGTGATAATAAAGCTTATAGGCATGGCTTGCCTGATTTTCAGTAAGTAGTTCAGCTTTTGCTGAAAATTGAATGCCCTGAATCTTAGCGACCGATTTTGGACTAATACTAATTGTACCGGCGACATTTGTATTTTTTAACATTGCTTGTGCATGTTTGGTTTTTAATTCTGACAAGAGATATATGCAGCAATTTTCTTCATCAAATACATAGAATGCATTACACGTCCATGGTTGATGTTCTGCTAATATCACACTTAAACTTAAGACATGTTGCTGTTGAATAAATTTTATGATTTTAACATCGGGGAGTTTCATTCTACAATTCAGACTTTTGATTTAAATGCATATCTTCACCCCAACGTGGTAAGCTAGGTATGTCAATATCGAACAGATCAAGTGCTCTGGCAACACTGTGGGTAATCATATCATCGATACTTTCGATGTGTTGATATAGCGCAGGCACAGGTGGAAAAATAATACCGCCCATTAATGTCACCATTTCCATATTTTTAATATGGCCTAAATGTAATGGTGTTTCACGCGTCATTAAAACTAAACGACGGCGTTCTTTCAAGACAACATCCGCAGCACGGGTTAATAAATTATCGGATAAACCATGAGCTATTGCTGCCAGAGTTCGCATCGAACAAGGTGCGACTAACATGCCTATCGTTTTGTATGACCCACTGGCGATTGCGGCACCAATATTATCAACAGCATAGACGACATCGGCTAAGGATTCTAGCTGTGCTAATTGAGATTTGGAATGCTCGTAATTTCCTGTAATTTTAGCGGCTTTAGAGATAACAAGGTGAGTTTGAATGTCTATGGGTTTCAGGAGCTCTAAAGCTTTTATACCATAAGCAAAGCCTGTTGCACCACTTATGCCAATTATTATCCTTCTCACAGTCATTTAAATTCCTACTGTTAAATCTAATGTTAAAATTTGCTAACTATTTTAACTTAGATCAGCTTGTAATAGATAACGATATCTTTCCTATGAATAAGAATAAAATGCTAAAGGCGCGGAGTACACCACCAACCACTCGGTAGGTGGTGATATTGAGTATAACTTATTCTAAAGCCATTGGTTCGTCAACAACTGTAGTTTTTTGCTCCCCTTGAATCGCTTTGATAGCATTGTTGTAAGCTCTTACGGCTTCTTTATTAGATAATAAGCTATATTTTAAAGTAAAGTTAGCACTTTTTCCTGGTGGTAATTGACGGACACGCTTTTGTTCACGTTCAATAGTGACAGGATAAGCGAAACTTGTTCCAGGCTCAATTCCCGTTACATAACCTTGATTAATGGAATCAGTATTCTTCCATAAAGTAAGTACTGGTAATTCTCGGGTATTAAATGAAATACCTACCCCTTTATTACCTACCTTGTTAGCTAACATAACTTGAGTTTGCCCTTTTGCATCGGCATATGGATAAATATTAAAAACCATTTCATCAAAGTTTCTAGTTGGTCCTAAGTAGGTTTGCCAATTTTTTAGCCCCTTAATCGCATAATCATTAAATGGGGAAATTTCTTTAACTGGCGCAACAAATTTTGCCCCTCTTTCAAGAATTGGCGTACCAAAATTGCTGTGATAAATAATTTGATAATCTTTAGGATAATCGCTTCTATTTGTCAGCGTATCATGAACAGTGAATTCTTTACTACCTGGAACATGGCTAAGTCTAACCCATGTTTCTAAATTGCTTTTTTTGAACGCTTTTTCTTTAATAAGGCCACTTACGGTTATGGTGTATGGAGCTTTGTCTTCAATATCAACAAACAATTTTGCAACAGAGGTATTTTGCGCCCGTCCATGGAGGGTATACAGCATACCATCAGCTTGTACGGCATGACCAGTCCATTCAAAACCACAACGAACCATCATTTCATTAAAGCCTTCTAGCCAACCATTACCACCACGGCTTTCTAAATTGATATTCTGTGGATTGACAACTTCTTTAACTGGAGAATCCCAACCTAAACGAATACCATCACCTTCCACAGTCAAGATGCCTAAACCACGAGTTGGACTTAATCTAATGGTTAATCCATCACTTTGAATAGTTAAGACTTCAGAGTCATTTTGTAACCCGCCACTAAGAACAGTATTTTTTATTAAAAATGTTGGTGCATTTGGGTTAATGTCAGTATTATTAACAGTCCAAGCACCTTTTCTAACTTGTAAATCGGTATCTGTGATAACAAAATGTTGCGCACTAACAGAACATGAGATTAATCCCACAACAGCAGCTAACGAGAGTTTTCTTAGTTTCATGTGTTAATTCCTTCTTTTTTTTTAATATAAATCCGTCAAGAACAAGTATTTGTGTTAATTTGGTCTAACTTGCCCTGCTTTCCAGTGTTTCCGACAAACTGAATGGTATTCGCTGTCCCCTAAATATATCGAATTCCCATATTTAACTATTTGTCCATTTTCACCTTCTAAAAGAATCATTGTGGCTTTTTTACCACACCAACAAACCGTTTTCAGTTCTCTATAATTGTCAGCTATTTCTAATAGTGTTTTGGAACCTTCAAATAAGTGTCCCATATAATCTGTTTTTAGACCAAAAAACATCATTGGAACGCTAAATTCATCGCATACGTCAGATAATTTCCAAATGGTTTTAGAGGATAAAAACTGACTTTCATCTATCAAAATACAAGCATAGTTATTTCTTTTTATCTGTTCGATGATATCATCAACAGTATTATCATCAAGTTGTAATGCTTTTTTACGTAAACCCAGTCGAGAGACAATTTCAACAGCTGAGTCTCTAGTATCAACCGATGATTTAAGTAATAGTGTCTGCATATTATTGCTTAAATAATTATGATCGATTTGTAATAATTCAGTAGATTTTCCAGCGTTCATCACGCCATAAATATAGTAAATTTTTGACAAAATTAGCGTCTCAAAAAATAAATAGTAATAATCGGAATCAGAAAATTAAAAAGGTAAGTTTATCAACTTACCTTTGAGGGTAAAAAACTATTTTGCTTTACCCTGGTTGGCAACCGCTGCTTGTTTAGCTGCGATTTCATCTGCATTACCTAAGTAATAATGTTTAACCACTTTCATGTTGTCGTCAAATTCATAAACTAAAGGTACACCAGTTGGGATGTTAACATCGATAATATCATCATCACTGATATTGTCTAAATGTTTAACTAGAGCACGAAGAGAGTTGCCGTGAGCAGCAATAATAACACGTTCACCTTTTGCAACACGCGGCGCAATAGTTGATTCCCAGTAAGGAAGTACACGTTTGATTGTTAATGCTAAGCTTTCAGTTAAAGGTAATTCTGATTCAGGTAAGTTGCTATAACGTGAATCATGACCAGGGAAACGTTCGTCAGATTTTTCTAACGCAGGAGGAGTAATTGCAAAACCGCGACGCCATAATTTAACTTGATCATCACCATATTTAGCAGCAGTTTCAGCTTTATTTAAACCTTGTAACGCACCATAATGACGTTCATTTAATTTCCAATTTTTTTCAACAGGCAACCATGCTTGGTCAACTTCATCAAGAATGTGCCATAATGTATGAATTGCGCGTTTTAAAACTGAAGTATATGCATAGTCAAATGTAAAACCTTCTTGTTTTAATAATTTACCTGCTTCAGCAGCTTCTTTGTTACCTTTGTCAGATAAATCAACATCAGTCCAACCACAAAAGCGGTTTTCTTGATTCCAAACACTTTCTCCGTGACGAATGAGAACTAATTTTTTTACTGCCATGAATATAACTCCTTTGTTACATAAAATAAAATGGATAAATGAATTTGGTTTTCATTAAAAATGTACGTTTTAATTAGTACATTTTTAATGTTTTAATCATTTTTATTTATTTAAAATACTTACTAATTTGATAAGTATTTTAATGGATCGACTGATTGCGCTTTATATCGAATTTCAAAATGCAATCTTACTGATGAGGTCCCGGTTGCGCCCATTGTAGCAATTTGTTCACCTGCTCGAACATTTTGTTGCTCTTTAACTAAAATAGTTTGGTTATGCGCATAAGCTGTTAAATAGTCATCGTTGTGTTTCACTATGATTAAGTTACCATAACCAGGCAATGCATTACCAGAATAAACCACTCGACCATCAGCTGCAGAAACAACCTTATCACCTAAAACACCTGAAATATCAATTCCCTTAGTCGAGTTTGAGAATTTTTCAATGATCTTCCCTTGTGCCGGCCATTGCCATTTAATATTGGCCACATTAGAAGTTGTACTTGGTTGAGTTGGGAGCTTAGTTGGTGCCGTCGGTTGAGAAACTGGTTGGCTAATTGTTTCAACTGTCGTAGTTTCTACACTTGGAGTTTTAACAGTTGTCGTTTTAACAGTTGTTGTTTTGACCGGAGTTGATGTGGTTTTTTTAGTTTGAACAATCGTAGTACTACCACTTACATCAAGCACTTGACCTACACTAACCGCATAAGGTTCTTTAATGTTATTTTTAGCGGCTAATGCACGATAATCGTTACCAGTTACCCAAGCAATATAAAATAATGTATCGCCTCGTTTGACAGTATAGGTATCGCCTTTATATCCCCCTTTAGGAATATTATTATAATCTCGATTATAAACAATACGCTCAGTAGATGTTACAACTTGTTCTTGACTAGGGATAGAGCTAGTCGTCGTTGAAGAACGAGAAGCCGTTGTTGTAGGATAAGTCGAAGAAGATTCACCTCGATTACCAGTAGAAATATCTTTAGGCGGTTTAGAGTAAACCGATGAGGTTGAAGAGCCCTGACTAACAGAGATATCTTCTATTTCCGCAGGATTAGTTTGCGTACACGCAGCAATCATCAGACTTAAACAACTTAATGTGATAACTTTTTTCACAATAACACCTTTCATTAATTCGTATAGTTTTAATAAACATATTTTATCGTTTTTATAACAAATTGCTATTATATTAATTACTGGTAAGCTAAATCAATAAAATCACTTCTAAAAATGCTAATTTATTATTTAAAAGCTGTAAATTTATCAAAATTAGCAATTTATTATCCCATAATATAGTCTAATTAAACACAAAAGTATAATTATTAACCAATATTAAATTACTCGATTAACAGTGAAATTAACTATTATCGAAAAAATACTCTTAATTGATTGCCACTAAGACGATTTTCAATGTTAAGAGTATATACAATGAATCAATGTTTGGTATAGTATATTTCGTGCTTAAAATTGACAAAAATCTGAAATAATGACTCTATATATTGTTGCAACACCTATTGGTAATTTAGATGATATTACACTTCGTGCCATTAATACGCTTAAACAAGTTGATCTAATTGCCGCTGAAGATACACGTCATAGTGGGCTACTCTTACAACATTTAGCAATTAAAGCCAAACTCTTTGCCTTACATGATCATAATGAGCAAGAAAAGTCACAATTGTTGATTGAAAAATTAAAATCAGGTTTATCAATCGCCTTAATATCGGATGCAGGAACACCATTAATTAATGATCCTGGTTATCATTTAGTTAAAGCTTGTCGTGAAAATAATATTAATGTGGTACCTATTCCCGGTGCTTGTGCTGCTATCGCTGCGCTATCCGCTTCCGGATTACCATCTGATAAATTCAGTTATGAAGGATTTTTACCCGCCAAAACAAAAGCCCGGCAAGATTATCTAACCACATTACTTGATGAACCAAGAACGATGATTTTTTATGAATCAACACACCGACTTTTAGATACCTTGCAGGATATGCAAACCATTTGGGGAGGCGATAAACAGATTGTGCTAGCCAAAGAACTAACTAAAACTTGGGAAACTATCGTCAATTTTTCAATAATAGATCTGATTAATTGGTTACAAGAAGATAGTAATCGCCAAAAAGGGGAATTTGTACTGATTGTTGAGGGCAATAATAAAACTGATGATGTGATTGATACAAAAGCAATTAATACGCTAAAACTATTGCTTAAAGAGTTACCATTGAAAAAAGCTGCAGCAATAACGGCTGAAATATATGGACTGAAAAAAAACCAATTATATCAACTTGGTTTAACCTTTGAAGACTAAAACCATCTGATAGTTAATTATCTGATTTTGGCAATCAACTTTTAACAATTTTCTCTTTTGATTTCATTGAACTTTTTTTAAACTGTGTCAGCATTGGCACAATGAGCTCGATTTAGTATATAATTAGCGTCTATTATTAAGATTTTCATAACACAAGGTAATAAATAATATGGGATTTAAATGTGGTATTGTCGGTCTACCCAATGTGGGCAAGTCAACGCTTTTTAATGCATTAACTAAAGCTGGAATCGAAGCGGCTAACTTTCCGTTTTGTACTATAGAACCAAACACAGGTGTAGTGCCAATGCCCGATCCGCGTTTAGATCAACTAGCGGAAATTGTTAAGCCACAACGAACATTACCAACGACGATGGAATTTGTTGATATCGCAGGTTTAGTTAAGGGTGCGTCAAAAGGTGAAGGTTTGGGCAATCAATTCTTAGCGAATATCCGTGAAACCGAAGCAATTGGTCATGTTGTTCGTTGTTTTGAAAACGAAAACATTGTTCATGTTGCAGGGAAAATCGATCCGGCTGAAGATATCGAAATCATTAATACTGAACTGGCATTAGCAGATCTTGAAGCATGCGAAAGAGCAATCACCCGTTTACAAAAACGCGCTAAAGGTGGAGATAAAGACGCAAAATATGAACTTGAGATTCTTGAAAAGTGTCTTCCTCATCTTGAACAGGGTAAAAAACTATTACTTTTAAATTTAAGTAAAGAAGAGTTGGCTGCGATTAAATATCTCAGCTTCTTAACATTAAAACCAACTATGTACATTGCGAATGTCAATGAAGATGGTTTTGAAAACAACCCTTTTTTAGACAAAGTAAAAGCCATTGCTGAGCAAGAAAAAGCTGTAGTAGTACCAGTTTGTGCAGCTATTGAAGCCGAACTTGCTGAGTTGGATGATGCTGACCGTGATGAGTTTATGCAAGATCTTGGTTTAACCGAACCTGGGTTAAATAGAGTCATTCGCGCCGGTTATAGCCTACTTAATCTACAAACTTATTTTACTGCCGGTGTTAAAGAGGTTCGTGCTTGGACTATTTCTGTTGGTGATACTGCGCCGCAAGCTGCTGGTAAAATTCACACTGATTTTGAAAAAGGTTTTATTCGCGCGCAAACCATCGCCTTTGATGACTTTATTAAATATGGTGGCGAACAAGGGGCAAAAGAAGCCGGTAAAATGCGTTCAGAAGGTAAAGATTATATCGTGCAAGATGGCGATATTATGAACTTCTTATTTAACGTTTAATTACGTTTTAATTGGTGCCGTAGAGTTCGGCACCTGTTTTCTTGTTTAACTAGTAACTAAAGTTTGCAATTTGTTACCCCCCACAACTCAACGACTTATCACCTATCACGATAACGGACAAACAATTATAAGGAATTTTATTTATGTTATTAACCTTTGAACAAGCTAAAAAAGCTTTACTTGAGGCGGCATCATTAAATCATAAACCTTTAACTGAAAAAGTAACGTTATTAGCAGCCTTAGATCGTGTTACTGCTGAACCGGTGGTTTCGCCAATTAATGTACCTAGTTTTAATAATTCAGCTATGGATGGCTATGCGGTGCGGTTATCAGATATCAATCAGTCGAAGTTATTACCATTGGCAACCACTATTTTTGCCGGCGATGATATCTCAAATCTAAATTGGCCTATAGGGACTTGCTTACGTATTATGACAGGAGCGCCTGTTCCTGATGAAGCTGAGGCGGTTGTTATGCAGGAACAGACCGAATCAACCCCTGCAGGCATTAAATTTCCATATGAAATCAAATCAGGCAGCAATATTCGTTATATCGGTGAAGATAGCAAACAAGGTTCAGTGGTAGTGGATAAAGGAATTCGTTTAACCATTGCCACACTATCGAGTTTAGCTACACTTGGCATAGCAGAATTAACCGTATTTAGTAAATTAAAAGTCGCTATTTTCTCAACTGGCAATGAATTATTCGATATAGGCAATCCTCTGACAAATGATAGTGCTATTTATGATAGTAATCGATTTACGCTCAAATTATTATTGACTCAATTAAATTGCCAAATCATCGATTTAGGTATTATTGCCGATGATCCAAACCTAATTAAACAATCGTTAGAAACAGCATCTAAACTCGCTGATTTAGTGATTACTAGCGGTGGAGTTTCTGTCGGTGATGCAGATTATACTAAAACGGCTTTAGCGGAACTTGGTCAGATCAATTTTTGGAAAATTGCCATGAAACCAGGCAAACCGTTTGCTTTTGGCAAAATAGGTAATGCATTGTTTTGTGGATTACCTGGCAATCCAGTTTCAACGTTGGTGACTTTTTATCAGTTAGTTCAGCCTTTGATTCTCGCCCTTGTAGGACAAAGTTTAACTACTAATAGGATGTCGTTTAAAGTAAAAACAGCAACTAATCTTAAAAAAAGTGTTGGTCGATTAGATTTTCAACGTGGCAGGTTGCAAATCAATACTGACGGTGAATTAGAAGTGTTTTCAACAGGTCAACAAGGATCACATTTAACTCAATCATTTAATCACGCCAATTGTTTTATTGTAATTGAACAAGATAGAGGCAATGTTGCTAAAGGAGAGTTGGTGACAGTTGAGCTATTCAATAATTTATTAAAATAGCGCAACTAAAACGGCACCCGCCGCAATCATAGCAACACCAATGGCAGAAAGTAACGAAATTTTTTCACCAAATATGATAGCGGCAAAAATTACTGCAAAAACAACGCTTAATTTATCTATTGGAGCAACTTGTGATACTTTTCCTTCTTTTATTGCCAAAAAGTAGAATAACCATGATAATGCTCCTGCTACCCCACTCAATGCAATAATAAGAA
The DNA here is from genome assembly GCF_003202915.1 of Gilliamella apicola. Lineage (GTDB taxonomy): Bacteria > Pseudomonadota > Gammaproteobacteria > Enterobacterales > Orbaceae > Gilliamella > Gilliamella apicola_Q. Next base: position 938,088 of record NZ_QGLP01000004.1, on the reverse strand, counting down.
GTGCCTTTTTATCGTTAAAAAACGTATTGATTAAATTTAGCTTTCCTTGAACTACTACCACACCGACCAAGAATATCGCCATGACAATTGCGCGAATTGCAGTGGCGGTATTGGCGTCAAGATGTTGTAAACCAATTTTGCCGAGAATAGCAACAGCCGCAGCGGAAATTGCCGATAACAAGGCATAAATAAGCCAAGGACTCATATTAATACCTATCGATTTGAATTAAGTATTGTTGGTTATTTGAATTTTTTTGACATTGTGCTGATTTACTCATCACACCACGACAATCTTCAAGTACGCCATGTGCTTTTGACCAATGATATTGTTTGCCTTCATCATTTTTACCGCCACAAGCCATTAAACTTAAGCTAAGCGTGATGCTAGTTAGAGCAAGAATTACTGATTTCATCTTATTTCCCTCTCAAATGTCAAAATATTATTTAAAATTATTATTGTGAATTATTTTAATGCATTATTAAGTGGATTGATAGCCAAGCTATCACCTATTTTTAATAAATGAAAAACTCGATCTTCTTTTAATGATTTTAATAAAGCTGGTGGCTCGTCTAATGGTTCATCAGCTAATTCAAAAGCACCCCAATGAATCGCAATAGCCGATTGGCAATTTAACTCATCATAAAGTTGCAATGCTTGCTGTGGATCGATGTGCTGTGATTGCATAAACCATCGCGGAGCATATGCACCAATTGGTATCAGCGCTAGGTCGATCTGTTTAAATCGGTCAGCAATTTTTTTTAAACTCGCTGAATAACCGGTATCCCCCATAAAGTAAATGGTTTTGGTTAACAATGGATTATCAATATCGGTTTGCATTACCCAACCACACCATAAGGCTTTATTTACATCAAAAACGCCACGATTACTCCAATGTTTTGCTGGGGTAGCGGTAAATGTTATCTCATGAGTATTTATAGATTGCCACCAGTCCAACTCAATAATATGCTTCGCTCCCCACCTTTTCAATTTTGCCTTGAGCCCTAAAGGAACCAAAATAGTCATTTGTGGAAAACGTGTTATAAGTTGCCGGATACTATTAAAATCAAGATGATCATAATGATTGTGCGATATCACAACCACATCAATCATAGGTAATTGATTAATAGTAATGGCGGGTTGGGTACGTCGTTTTGGGCCGATAAATTGAAACGGCGATACTCGGTTAGAAAAAACTGGATCGGTTAATATCCATTTGTTTTTAAGTCTTATCAACGTAGTTGAATGACCTATCCACCAAACTCTATTTCCTTCTAGGTTAATATCAATTGAGCTACACCATGTTTGATTAAATGCTTGATATCCGGCTTTTGGCGGTAAGACTTTACGTTTAATCCGCCAACGTAAAGCATCGGTTAATCTAATCGAAAAAGGTTCGATATTATCAAATCCTCTAGCCTTATGATGTGACATATCACTTAGTTCATTAAGTAACTCATTTAGCACTTTGTTTTGTTTATTCATTAATTTAATCTTGTTGAGGTTAATTAGCACTACGTTCAATTAGCACTGCAACATTACCAGCATTGGCAATAGCATCTGGTTTTGAAACTTTTATTTTTAACCATTGTACTGAAAATTGTTTAATGACTAATTCTGCAACACGTTCGGCTACCGTTTCGATAAGTTCAAATTTATTAGCTTCAATAAATGAAGTTATTGATTGGCAAACCACAAAATAGTCTAAACAAAACTCAACTTTATCGCTTTTTCCTGCTGGCTTATTATCCCAAGCAATTTCTAAATCAAGAATTAACTTTTGTTTTATGGTCTTCTCCCAATCATAGACGCCAATTGTGGTATAAACCGTTAGTGATTCAATTAGTACTCTATCTGTAATCATAAAGGTCATATTTAATTCCATATATTACTAATATTTAAAATAGAGATTACCGAAACTTAATAAATTACGCTATAATTTATTGCAAATTATAGTAAATAATAGTTTATATGACGCGAATTTTTCAGCCTTACTCGATTAATCAAAATAGTTTAATAACTTTGGATGATAATGCATTTAATCATCTAATCCGTGTTTTAAGAATGAAGCCCGGCGAATCCATAACTTTATTTGATGGTTCTAACCATATTACTCCCGCTGTGATCCAAGAAGTGAATAAAAAGACAGTTATGGTAAAAACAGCCAATACTGTCTTAGATGATCGTGAATCACCACTAAATATTCATTTAGGACAAGTGATTTCTCGTGGTGATAAAATGGAATTTACCATTCAAAAATCAGTTGAATTAGGGGTCACTACCATAACACCGTTACTTTCTGAACGTTGTGGCGTCAAACTTGATCAAGAAAGGCTGGAAAAAAAAGTACAACAATGGCAAAAAATTGTCATCTCAGCATGTGAACAATGTGGGCGTAACATCGTCCCAACTATAAATCCAGTAATAAAATTGGAAAATTGGTGTGCTAGTTTAACGGACAGTTTAAAACTAAACTTACATCCCAAAGCCGAAAAAAGGATTAACCAATTACCCTCAGATAATCAAAACCTGAGTTTATTAATTGGACCAGAAGGTGGGCTGTCTAATGAAGAAATTCAAATGACACATCAATATCAGTTTACTGATATCTTACTCGGACCACGAGTTTTACGGACTGAAACCGCTGCGCTCACAGCAATAACTGCTCTTCAGGTTCGTCTAGGTGATTTAGGTTAATTACTTAAAATGAATAAGTTAACAAATGATTGCTTTGCTTATTAATCGGTAACGAGTATGATAGTTGCAAATTTGATTACTCTTGCTAACACCACCCTCTGCCCTAATTTCGTATAAGATTTATTGAATAGGTAGAAAAGCATGCAGGTTATCAACACCAAATTTACTACAATCAAAAATTAGTACCATCAAATAAAATCAGTAAGGAGTCACCATGATCAAACTTGGTATTGTTATGGATCCCATTAGTCATATCAAACTAAAAAAAGATACCAGCTTTGCTATGCTACTCGAGGCACAACAGCGAGGTTATCAACTTTATTATATGGAGATGAATGATCTGTTTTTACGTAATGGTGAAGCATGTGCTACCACTCGAACATTAACGGTGCATAATAACAATGAACATTGGTTTGATTTAGGTGAGGATCAAACAATAGCTTTAAGTGAACTTGACGTAATATTGATGCGTAAAGACCCACCCTTTGATACCGAATTTATCTATGCGACCTATATTTTAGAGCGCGCCGAAGAAAAAGGCGTTTTAGTGGTAAACAAACCACAAAGCCTACGTGATTGTAATGAAAAATTATTTACGGCCTGGTTTGCTGATTTCACACCAGAAACCTTAGTTACTCGCCAAACATCACAAATTAAGGCTTTTCATCAACAGTATCAAGATATTATTTTAAAACCACTTGATGGTATGGGCGGTTCATCAATTTTTAGGATCAAACAAGATGATCCAAATATCTCTGTTATTATTGAAACGCTTACTGAACATAACCGCCGTTATTGTATGGCGCAAAACTTTGTACCCGCCATCAAAGATGGCGATAAACGGGTATTAGTTGTCGACGGTGTCCCTGTTCCTTATTGTTTAGCACGGATACCGCAAAAAGGCGAAACACGAGGAAACTTAGCTGCGGGTGGACATGGTGAAGTAAGAGCTTTAAGCGATAGTGATTGGAAAATTGCCAACAGTATTGGACCAACATTAAAACAGAAAGGACTGTTATTTGTAGGGCTTGATATCATTGGTGATAAGTTAACTGAGATAAACGTCACTAGCCCAACGTGTGTACGAGAAATTGAAGCTGCTCATCCTGATTTATCAATCACAGGGCTTTTAATGGATGCGATTGAATTAAGATTAAATAAAAAGAGTTAAACATGATTAGAGAATACCAAGCAAAAGATTTAGATGCCATAATGAATTTATGGTTACAAGGTAACGAGCAGGCTCACAATTTTATAGATCCTGAATTTTTTAAACAGAATTACGATATAGTTAAAATGTTGATTCCAATGTCGACGATTTATGTACAAGATATTAATGGTGTTGTCGGTTTTATCGGTTTGACTGAAAATTATATTTCTGGATTGTTTGTTGAAAAAAACTCTCAACATCAAGGTACTGGTTCGGCACTTTTAGAAAAAGCCAAACAGCACCACAAAGAACTATCAGTTCATGTATATAAACAAAATAGTGATGCGATAAACTTTTATTTATCACAAGATTTTGCAATTGTTGGGGAATCCATCAATGAGGAAACCAATTATCCTGAAGTATTAATGCGTTGTAATGTTGAACATAAAGTCAAAATTGGTAAATGTGCATTATAATTTAACTACAATGTGAGCGTATGAATTTAAAAAATCATTTTATTATTGCTATGCCAACAGTTCATGATTCTATATTTAGTCGTTCTGTGGTGTATATTTGTGAACATAATCGAGATGGTGCGATGGGCATTATTGTTAATAAGCCTATTTTAGAACTCAATGTTGAAACGGTACTATCTCGGCTCGAAATCACCGCCTCAAAAAGTTGTGCTGAGCTTGAGCATCCAGTATTTTGTGGAGGACCTCTTGCTGATGAGCAAGGATTTATCCTACATACACCGCATCAGGGATTTGCCTCTAGTATACAAATTTCTGACGATGTTATGATAACCACATCACTTGATGCATTGAAATCAATCGGCTCACCTGAACAACCGAAAGATATCTTTTTAGCGCTAGGCTACTCCAGTTGGTACTCTTTTCAACTTGAAGATGAAGTCGCCAAAAATGATTGGTTAGTTACTAAAGCTGATCCACAAATTATTTTTGAAGTTGCTATTGAAGATCGTTGGAAAAAAGCCGCTGAAGCATTGGGTATTAATATCAGTACGATTTCTCATCAAATTGGTAATGCATAAACCATGGCTACCATTATAGCTTTTGATTTCGGTACGGCCAGTATAGGGGCGGCTATTGGCCAAGATATTACTAAAACAGCAAATCCGCTTTGTTCATTTAAAGCGCGTGATGGCATACCCAATTGGCAATCTATTGAAAAAGTACTTAACGACTGGCAACCAGATTATTTAGTGGTAGGCTTGCCACTAAATATGGATGGTACAGAACAACCTTTAACAGCTAGAGCTCGTAAATTTGCTAATCGCTTGCATGGTATGTTTGGTTATCAAGTACATCTACAAGATGAACGATTATCAACTGTTGAGGCAAAATCACATATTTTTGCTTCGCGCGGTTACCGAGCTCTTGAAAAAGGCCATGTTGATGCAACTTCCGCCATTATTATTTTAGAAAGTTGGTTTGCAAATAACGATTCCATTTAATCAATGAGTTATTTTAGCAATAATTAGTCGCCAATAAATTTCATCCTTGCTAAAATAACCAGCAATTTTTCTACTGTAAGGACTGCTCCCCGTGTCAAATAACAAATCTCTTAGCTATAAAGATGCCGGTGTCGATATTGATGCTGGTAATGAATTGGTCAATCGCATTAAATCTGTCGTAAAAGAGACCAAACGTCCTGAAGTTATGGGTGGACTAGGTGGTTTTGGTGCACTATGTGCAATTCCACAAAAATATAAGCAACCTATTTTAGTGTCAGGTACTGATGGCGTTGGTACAAAATTACGTCTTGCGATGGATTTAAATCGTCATGAATCAATTGGTATTGATTTAGTTGCAATGTGCGTTAATGATTTGATTGTTCAAGGGGCAGAACCATTATTCTTCCTAGATTATTATGCAACCGGTAAACTCAATGTTGATGTAGCAGCAACTGTCGTTACAGGTATCGCTGAAGGTTGTAAACAATCTGGTTGTGCATTAGTTGGTGGTGAAACGGCGGAAATGCCTGGTATGTATCAAGGTGACGATTATGATTTAGCTGGATTTTGTGTCGGTGTTGTTGAAAAATCGGCAATAATTGATAGCAGTAAAGTACAAGATGGTGATGCATTAATTGCCCTTGCATCAAGTGGTGCTCATTCCAATGGTTATTCTTTGGTGCGTAAAATAATTGAAGTCAGTGGTGTAAACCCTGCTACAGAGCAATTGGATGGCAAACCATTAGCCGATCATTTACTTGCTCCAACTAAAATTTACGTCAAATCAGTGTTAGATTTGATTGCAAAAATCGACGTTCATGCGATTGCCCATATTACCGGTGGTGGGTTTTGGGAAAATATTCCTCGAGTTTTACCGGATAACACTCAAGCGATTATTGATGAATCTAGTTGGCAATGGCCGGCCATCTTCAACTGGCTACAACAGGCTGGTAACGTAAGCCGTCATGAAATGTATCGCACATTTAACTGCGGTGTCGGTTTAATTATCGCTTTACCAAAACAGTCAGTAGACCAAGCTATCCAGTTACTTAATCAACATGGTGAAAAAGCATGGCTATTAGGTGAAATAAAAACGTCATCATCCGCTGAGCGAGTAATTATAAAATAACGCCTCTTTTTTTATATTATTCAACTACAACTAGTTGGATAATATAAATTTTTACATAAGTACTGCCTATCATGTATCATGACTAAGCATAATTCAGACGTTAAAAATCTTCATAGCTATTAACGCTTTTAATTAGCTCAGTAATTAATCTTTTCTCTACAGTTTACAGCTAATAATTTCCTTAGTTGTGATTAAAAACGACCAGCTACAACGAAAAATTTAACATAAAAATAACTAAAAGCTATCAGACTTTCTGGTACAATAGCCAAAAATATAATAATGAAGTAATGTCATAACACTATAAAATACAAGGTTTTTTAATGATCATATCAGATGCTAATAGTGCGGTGTCATCTGTCGCATATCGTGCAAACGAAGTCATTGCTATTTATCCAATTACACCAAGTTCATCCATGGCTGAGCAAGCAAGTACATGGGCAGACTTTAATAAACCCAATGTATTTGGTGATACGCCAAAAGTGGTAGAGATGCAATCCGAAGCCGGTGCAATATCAACCGTGCACGGTGCTTTAATGACGGGCGCATTAGCAACATCGTTTACCTCTTCCCAAGGTTTACTATTAATGATTCCTTCGCTATATAAAATAGCCGGAGAGTTAACCCCCTTTGTTTTACATGTTGCCGCTCGTACTGTTGCAACTCATGCGTTATCTATTTTTGGTGATCACTCAGATGTCATGTCAATCAGGCAAACTGGGTTCGCTATGCTTTGTTCTAGCTCGGTACAAGAAGCACAAGATTTAGCGTTGATTTCGCAAATAGCAACCTTTAATAGCCGTGTGCCATTTGTCCACTTTTTTGACGGCTTTAGAACATCACATGAAGTTAATAAAATTCATCCAATTAGTGATGATCAAATTCGTCATTTATTACCTTCCGAAGCGATAGATGCGTTTCGAGCTAGAGCATTAACACCAGATAAGCCGGTAATACGTGGAACTTCAGCCAATCCGGATACTTACTTTCAATGTCGTGAAGCGGTTAATTCGTATTATGAAAATGCTTACCATCATGTTGTTGATGCGATGCAAGCATTTGCAAAAGAGACCGGAAGAAAATATCAACCTTTCGAATATTATGGCGCAAAAGATGCTGAGCGTATTATCGTCATCATGGGCTCTGGTGTCAGTACAACTAAAGAAGTGGTCGATCATCTTATCAAAAACGATGAAAAAGTTGGTCTAGTTATCGTTAGATTATTCCGCCCTTTTTCAGCAAAACATCTTCTTGATATTATTCCGCAAAGCGTGAAAAAAATCGCGGTGATGGATCGCACCAAAGAGCCGGGAGCTCAAGCTGAACCACTTTATTTAGATGTAATGACCGCATTTGCAGAAAGCTTTTCTCGTGGAGAACGTAATTATTTACCTCAAATTATTGGTGGTCGTTATGGTTTATCATCAAAAGAGTTCGATCCTCGCTGTGTATTAGCGATATTTAACGAATTAACAACTGATAAACCAAAACCTCGCTTTACTGTTGGCATTTACGATGATATTACCGGTTTGTCATTACCGTTACCCGAACAATCTATACCGCAAAAATCAGCCCTCGAAGCCTTATTTTATGGATTGGGAAGTGATGGAACGGTATCAGCGACTAAAAATAATATCAAAATCATTGGTGATAGCTCTCCATTTTATGTTCAAGGTTATTTTGTTTATGACTCGAAAAAGGCTGGCGGTTTAACCACTTCTCATCTTAGAGTAAACCTTGATCCAATTGATTCTCCTTATTTAATCACCAGTGCGCATTTTATCGGTTGTCATCAAGATCAGTTTATCGATAAATACCAAATCGTTGAAAGATTGAAGGATGACGGTATCTTCTTGCTAAATACACCTTATAGCAAGGATGAGATTTGGCATCGATTACCTAAGGAAGTTCAAGTCCTACTAATTAAGAAAAGAGCGCATTTTTATATAATTAATGCGGCTAAAATCGCTCGAGAATGTAATTTAGGGGCGAGAATTAATACCGTAATGCAAGCAGCATTCTTCCATTTATCTGAAATATTTAAAAATGATTTCAGTATTAGCCAGCTAAAAGAAGTTATTGCCAAAAGTTACAGCAGTAAAGGGCAAGAAATTGTTGAAAATAACTGGAAAGCGCTTGATTTGGCCATTGCATCACTTGAACAAATTCCGTTAAGTTGTGTTGATCAAAGCAGTCCTTCGCGACCTCCTATCGTACCAAGTAATGCACCTGATTTTGTTAAGATGGTAACAGCTACCATGTTATCTGGTTTAGGTGATACCTTACCGGTTTCGGCTTTCCCGCCGGATGGAACATGGCCTGTTGGTACAACCAAATGGGAAAAACGTAATATTGCCGAAGAAATTCCAATTTGGAAACCTGATCTTTGTACTCAATGTAACCACTGTGTGGTAGCCTGTCCGCATGCCGCTATTCGAGCTAAAGTAGTAACACCTGATGACATGGTTAATGCACCTGAATCACTAAGCTCACTTGAAGTAAAAGCACGAGACATGAAAGGTCAACGATATGTATTACAAGTTGCCCCTGAAGATTGTACCGGATGTAATTTGTGTGTTGAAGTTTGCCCATCACGTGATCGCAATAACTTTGATATCAAAGCAATCAACATGCAATCACGCATCGATAATCTTGAAACACAACGGAATAATTACAACTATTTTACAGCCCTGCCTGACCGTGAGATTAAAACACTTGAACGTATAGATATTCGAACATCACAACTATTAACCCCATTATTTGAATATTCTGGTGCATGTGCTGGTTGTGGTGAAACACCTTACATCAAGTTACTAACACAGCTGTATGGAGACCATCTTGCTATTGCCAACGCGACCGGTTGTTCATCAATTTATGGAGGTAATTTACCCTCATCACCATATACTACTGATCGTAGTGGTCGTGGTCCTGCTTGGGCTAATTCATTATTTGAAGATAATGCAGAGTTTGCTCTTGGTTATCGCATTACCTATAACCAACATAAAAAACGAGCATTACGTTTACTGGAACATGTCGCTGGTGAAATTTCGCCAGAGATTGTAATGAGTTTACAATCACCGGATCTTTCCATTGATGAAAAACGTAAGCAAGTCGATATACTGCGTCAACAATTAACGCATTTAAACTCGTCCGAAGCTAAAGAGCTAATGCAGAATGCCAACTACCTGATCGACAAATCTGTCTGGGCAATTGGCGGTGATGGTTGGGCCTATGATATCGGTTTTGGTGGGCTCGACCATGTAATGAGTTTAACCGAAAATGTTAACATCTTAGTACTTGATACCCAATGCTACTCAAATACCGGTGGCCAACAATCTAAAGCAACCCCAATGGGAGCTGTGTCTAAATTTGCTGATTTGGGTAAAAATAAAGCCCGAAAAGATCTAGGGGTAAGTATAATGATGTACGGTCATGTTTACGTCGCTCAAGTTGCATTAGGTTCGCAACTGAACCAGACACTTAAAGCATTGCAAGAAGCTGAAGCCTATGACGGTCCTTCTCTTGTTATTGCTTATAGTCCTTGTGAAGAGCATGGCTATGATTTATCCAAATCTCATGAACAAATGAAAGATTTGGTTAAATCTGGTTTTTGGCCTCTATATCGTTACGATCCTCGTCGTACGCTTGAAGGTAAACCAGGTTTAGCATTAGACTCAAAAGCACCAAATAGCGAATCATTAACGGATGTGTTACTCAGAGAACAACGTTTCCGCCGTTTGGAAACACTCGAACCTATAATTGCCAATACCTTACATACGCAATCCGCTAAAATGGTGAACTCTAAATTTAAATTCTTACAGATGCTAGCCACCTATTCTGATATAGAAACGCCAGCAGATAGTTAAATTAAAAAACGGATTAGTTTACTAAACTAATCCATATAACTTTATTAAAAACAGATTTGGTAAGATTGAAAATTTTTTGAGGAATAAAAAAACTCTCTAAAGTTAACCTATAGAGAGTTTTTTTTATTTTTTAGCATTATTAAATCTTACTAACTACCTGTCACACGCCGTGTCATCCAATAATGTTTTTTCCAATAGGCATCATTCAAATTAGAATAGATAACACCTTTTGATGTTGAAGCATGTAAAAATTGACCATTAGCATAATAGATACCAACATGTAAACCACTACTACTACGTCCAGTTTTAAAGAACACTAAATCACCCGCCTTAGGTTTAGTCACTTGATGACCTAATTTAGCTTGTGCGGCAGCTGTTCTTGGTAGATTTTTTGATAATTTATTTTTAAAGAAATTCATTACTAAGGCCGAACAGTCACTACCCGCTAATGTAGATCCACCATAACGATAGGGAGTTTTCTTCCATTTATTGTAATGTTGTTCAATTTTTGTCAACATTTCAGGATCAGACTTAACAGACATCTGCCCCTGGCTGCTACTACAACCAAATAATAAGAATATCGATAAAATCAGAGTTGTTACTGAAAATCGCTTTTTAACTAAGTTGCAACTGTTGTGCAACATCGTTAATAATCGATTGTCTTTTTTTGTCATTTCTTCTTGTTCCTTTACTTAAAGTCGACCAATGCGAATAACGTCTTGCTAACTTTAAACTTTTCGGCAAAACCCCTTTTTGCCACTCGTTCTTGTCTAATTTGGACAACCTAACTGGGTTAAGATTAGCATGACTACGATAATTTAAACTTTCTTTAAGTCGAAGTAATCGTAAAGAAAGAAAACAAATAATCACATCATCAACACTTAGTTTACTATATCCAGAAAGCTGATAACGCATTCTAGAACCATAATGCTTTGCTGTTTGCATCAAACTACCAACAACAGCACCTATTAATGCAGCGGAACCAAATGATAATCCGCCGGTAGCTAAATCGATGCTTGCACCAATTGTCGCACCTGACACAAAACCTTTAGTCAAGTGAATCCCCATCATTTTTAACGCATCAATATTAAATAAATCTGCATTATATCTACCTTTAATTAAAGGTAGATTCTCTTCACTTTCTTGAGTTGAATCGAATTGATAGAGCTTTAATAAATCATTAATTGCTTTCTGTTCACGTTTTCTGACTTTATCTTGCATATCAGCTATAGCCTGCTTATCATCGGATTTTGCCATTTCATAAAAAGCAGTCACGTCGACTAATGCTTCGGCAATAATCAAATTAGCAGTATGATTACGTGATTCACGAATTTCAGCAATGTTAATCAGCCAATTATCCAATATTCTTTTTGCTGGTTCAATCAGTAACGCTAGGCTTTTGTATAATTTTTCTTCACCATCCAAATGCGGGAAAACAGCGTTGAACCCAATAATAGCATGAATTCCCATTCTTGAAAGTAGCCTTTTCCATTCCTTTTCATTTTGTTCTTCTGTTAAAACAAAGTTAAGTACAGCAAGAATCGGTTTATCACTATTGGCTAAGATAGCTAATTCATCGTGATATTTAGGTAGAACTGGCTCCCGCACGTCGATCACATAGATAGCTGCATCACAATTTAACACCTGCCGGATCACTTTCGCTTCTTGATTAAATAGGTTTTCAGCTTCAGGGCTTTGTAAAAATAACGTTAATTTATCAACACCGTCAAGTTTAGTATCTTGTGGAATAAGCTGATTAATATAATCATACAGCGTCAAACTATCTTCGAATCCAGGGGTATCATAAAAAGTTATATCGGTATTATCTGCTAAAGGTAGTTTGATCGACTCCACATGTCTGGTTGTGCCAGGCTTATCAGAAACATCACCAAAATGACTATCACGTATCAATGCACGTAACAGCGAAGTTTTACCAAAATTTGCATGTCCGACTATCGCTAATTTTAATGAAGTTATCATATTAATTATCCTGTTTTAACCAATTAGGGTTAGCTAATGGTAAAGATAACGGTTGCCAATTATGATACTGTTTACCTTGATTAATAAACCATATTCGGCTTTGTTGTGATTTATTCATCAATTGTTGAATAAAGTTTAATATCCCGCGGTCGGGGGCGCGGTCAGTATCAATTGCAATTAACAATTTATGGGCAGGCTTTAATTGCAAATAATCTAATAGAGCCCTTCGTTCTTCACGAGTATTTAAAAAACCATAAAAAGTAACGGATTCGGGGGGATTCCAATTTTCATCAATATCTACAGCCACTAAATAAACGCCCTGTCCATCTTCAATCTGCGATATTGGCAATTGCCATTTATGTTCACCTAACTTATCTTCATCAACTACTTTATTCAAAAGTGGTTGTAATTGTTGAGCAAGAATTTGATAATCGGGATCATTCAAATTTAATTTGATTTTTCGGCTACTGACTAGCCAAGTAATCCCACAAATAATCATCAACACGAACCGTACAGCCAATCCATAACAGATAAAAATACCCAACAACCAAATTGCCCAAGAAGAACGTATATCACCAGGGTTTAATGCATGTTCACTGAGTTTAATCACTTCATCTTTCGGTAGAGAAAAACCAAACAAAGAAGGCAAATAACCTAAATAATGGGTTAAGCGAATAATGGCATCAGCACTCAACAATGTACTTTTCCACTCAAAGCTATAATGTTGAGTTGAGAACAACACAATTAAAATGATTAATGCACTACTTAAAATAACTGTCCAAAACAGATTTAGAACAAAACCAATCAACCAACGAATTCGAGAACCAAATAGCGAGATAAAAGCGGGGATTAGCTGTTGCACGGTCTTTTTTTGATACAGTTTTTCGGCTATCCATAACCAACAATGAATTAATAGACTTCCCCCAAAACGTGAAAAGAAGAAAAATGAACCAAGCCAAATAATGAGTGTAATAAAATGAACACCTAATAAACTAAATAGCGCCCAATACAAATTAATTGGATTTTGACTCAATGCACTAAAAGTTAATGAACTACCTAAAAATATCGATAATAACAGTAACAAAAAAAAAGAGAGCTTTATAGAACGCAAAATAATTTTCTGAGCCGAATACAAACCATTTCGTTTTGACAACAAAGTAGCACGCAAAACGATGCGATTAACCAAAGATGTTGGCATAGCACTAACTTGTCGATTAATATCTTGATCAGCAAATCGTCCAGATTCTGACTCAATTAAATGAATAGTTTCAGTAAGCCATAGAGTTTTTAACTGTTCACGCATTTAAATATCGTCTTCACGTTAGTTGAACATAATAAAAGAAACGCGACCTAAGTCGCGTTAAAAAAGATTGAATCGTTTACTGTGTTATTTCACCAATTTTGCTTAACAGAGTTTGAATACGTTGTTGCCAAATCTGTTGATCTTGTTTTAACTTCTCATTTTCGTCACGTAATGTTTTCATTTCATCAGAACTTTCATTAATTAATTGTTCAAGTTCTTGATTACCTTGTTTTAAAATTGCAATCTCTTGTTTCAGAGTATTAATTGTGTTTACTGTGTTTTGAATTTTAGTTTCTAACTGATTCAATATTTCTAATGACATATTTTTCCTCAAGCTCAATTTATTTGGTGTATAATAACAATTATTATAACCAATTCATTATGAAATCAACACCTTTTTAAATCTTAAGTTGGAGAAAATTATGCGAAAACCTCTCGTTATGGGTAACTGGAAACTCAATGGTAGTATCGGAATGGCAAAAGACTTAGTTGCAGGGCTAAGATCTGAGCTATCAACGGAAGCAAACTGTGGTATTGCAATTGCACCACCAACGGTTTATTTAGATTTCGTTAGACATCAATTAGGTGGCTCAAATATTCTATTAGGCGCACAAGATGTTGGTGTTCATCTTTCAGGTGCCTACACTGGTGAAGTCTCGGCTACTATGTTAAAAGAGATCGGTGTGACTCATGTCATTATTGGCCACTCTGAACGTCGTACTTATCATAAAGAATCAGATGAATTTATCGCGCAGAAATTTGGCGTATTAAAAGAAGCCGGACTAGTTCCAGTTCTTTGCATTGGTGAAACAGAAGCTGAAAACGAAGCAGGTCAAACTCAAGCGGTTTGTGCACGCCAAATTGATGCTGTAATAAACGCCTTAGGTGTTCAAGCGTTTAATGGTGCAGTGATTGCTTATGAACCAGTTTGGGCAATTGGAACAGGTAAATCTGCAACTCCAGCTCAGGCACAAGCCGTTCACAAGTTTATTCGTGATCATATTGCGAAACAAGATGCAACTGTCGCTAAACAAGTTATCATTCAATACGGTGGTTCAGTAAATGACAAAAATGCCGCTGAGCTATTTACTCAACCGGATATTGATGGAGCTTTAGTGGGTGGTGCTTCATTAAAAGCAGATGCCTTTGCTGCAATTGTTAGAGCAGCAGAACAAGCTAAGAAATAAAATATAAAATAAAATGCAAGACGCCTTTAAAAGGCGTCTTTTTAATTAATTCTGAAAAATAATAGAAAATTTAATTTTTACCTTTTTTTTCATATCTTGATGGCCAAATTTGCTCAACAGGTACATTCAAATATTCTGAGATAATACGTTCGTACTTTGGACAATGACGATATAAAGCATTACGTAAAGTATCAGCCTGTAAACCACTTGAACGGGAAAGTGACCTTAAATTTCCGCCTCGTATTTTAATTTCACCTACAACTCTTGATGGTGTCCAGTCTTGATCTTGTTCTCTCATTATGAGATCCTCTATTAGTTAAATTTTTTTGCTATTGTACAGATTATCGGTATCATAAGATTAATCCGATATGAAATCATCAGAAAGGATAACACATAAAAAAACGAATTAAAATAATAAAAACAAAAAATCAACGATAAATGGAATTTAATAGAATGAAAAACAAAGTAAAAAAACCATCAGAGCAAGAAAAAACACGAAACCTAACTGAGACAGGTGTAATAAATTTTAAAAATCGATTAACTCTCGTATTAGAAGGTCTTTCTGGTAATGCTTTCGCCAAAAAAGTGGGTATGTCAGAAGCTGTCATCCGTGATTACTTATGTGGTAAAACCTATCCATCACTCAATCGACTTGCAATTATTGCGCAAAAATGTGATGTGCCAATTGAATGGTTAGCAACGGGTAAAGGAGGATGTAGATTAGCAGATGAAGGCTCTGGTCAAGTTTCTGTTCATATACCGTTTCATAATGTAAATGAAATCAATAAAGCATTTTCAGTTATAGAATCGATCCCCTTTGATCTAACCTTAATTAAACATCATAATTGTGAAACTGGTGATCTAGCGGCGGTTTGGGTTAAAGGCGATAGTATGGAACCAACCATATCCAATCAGGATATTGTTATTGTTAATAAAGCGAATTGTAAACCAACAGATGGCTTTCTTTATGCCGTACAATATGATGACCAGATATCTGTCAAACGTATTCAACATCAAGGTTCAAATCTAGTTTTAATTTCAGATAACCCGAAATACCCCAATATCATTGGAGATAAAAACGACTTACAAAACTTTAAAGTTATCGGTCATGTAATTTATTTACTAAAAAATCTTGATTAGAATAACTAACATCATTAATTTTTTTATTTCTTACTGCATTGATGGTAATCAATGTTCATTTCTATTGATAAATAATTCAGTTTTTTCTGCGAATTATTTATCAATTAACTCGCTATCAACAAATTTACGTCATCTATCCATATCAAAAACGGCATAACCTTATACTTTTTACCTCAGTTGTGTTAAAATTAACTTAATATTTAGTCCACTAATTTAGTTATTATGCCAAATGTAAACAGTCGAAAAAAAGTCGTTGTCGGCATGTCTGGCGGCGTAGACTCTTCCGTTTCTGCTTATTTATTACAACAACAAGGTTACGATGTTGTTGGTCTATTTATGAAAAATTGGGAAGAAGATGATACCGAAGAATATTGCTCTGCAGCAGTCGATCTCGCTGACGCAAAAGCCGTTTGTGACAAATTAAATATCAAATTATATACAATAAATTTTGCTGCTGAATATTGGGATAATGTATTTGAACATTTCTTAAGTGAATATAAAGCCGGACGTACGCCAAATCCGGATATCTTATGCAATAAAGAGATCAAATTTAAAGCTTTCCTAGAATTCGCAGCCGAGGATTTGAATGCCGATTATATTGCTACCGGTCATTATGTTCGTAAACGCGAAAACGGCAACAAAGTCGAATTACTACGCGGGATCGATAATAATAAAGATCAAAGTTATTTTTTATATACACTTAGTGAAGACCAAATTCGTCAAAGCTTGTTTCCTGTTGGAGAACTTGAAAAACCACAAGTAAGAAAAATTGCTGAAGAATTAGGCCTAATAACCGCAGATAAAAAAGACTCAACTGGTATCTGCTTTATTGGTGAACGAAAATTTAGTGACTTTTTAGCACGTTATTTACCTGCACAGCCTGGTGTCATTCGTACCGTAGAAGGAAAAGTTATTGGCCAACACCAAGGACTTATGTATCACACTTTAGGACAGCGAAAAGGATTAGGCATTGGTGGTTTAAAACAAGCCGATGACACTCCGTGGTACGTGGTTGATAAAGATATTAATAATAACGAATTAATTGTTGCTCAAGGACATGACCATCCTGCACTATATTCAGATGGTTTAATTGCCCAGCAACTGCATTGGGTTGATCGTAAAGTGGTGACTCAATCCTTCCATTGCACTGTCAAAACCCGCTATCGTCAGCAAGATATCCCTTGTTGTGTCACACCAATAAATGAAGATAAAATTGAAGTGAAGTTTGCCCAACCCGTTGCGGCAGTCACACCAGGACAATCAGCGGTATTTTATCAAGGTGAAGTTTGCCTAGGTGGCGGTATTATCGAGGAACGAATTAAAAGCGGTAAGGAGCATTAAAGTGAACAATAAATACCACCATATTGCGATAGCGCTTGCCGGTGTTACGCAAAGTGCGACACTTATACCCCAGCTTGCCAATACTGGGGTTTGTAATAGTACCCTTTATCAAATATCATTGAAAAGCATTTTTAATACATCACCAAAAACCACTGATGATGTGTATGATGGGATCAACAATATTAAAACGGGTTTAGAAACACTCATTTCCCTACTATCATCTTCTCAAAAACAGCAAGTTGAACTTATTCGATATCTTTTTGGCACGTTAAGTATTACGAGTAAACTATTAAAAAATAACCAAGCGCTAGACAAAATAGATCAACGTTTACAAAGAATTTCAGGTCTCTATTCTGCAATGAATGACGAAATAATAAGCGAACATGTTGATGACTTATCTTATTCATTAGCAGGAATCTATTCAGATATCATCAGTCCATTATCAACAAAAATCAAGGTGGTGGGTAAAGCTGAATATCTACAAAATACATTAGTTCAAGCTAAAGTTAGGGCTTCACTATTAGGTTGTGTTCGTTCAGCCATATTATGGTATCAAGTTGGTGGTAACCGCCTCCAGATTCTATTCAGTCGTAAACGGATAGATAATGCCGCACAAGAATTATTAAAAAAGATTAATTAATAACGTTATTAGATTTAAAAAATAACAATGGAGTAAAACCGATGGAATTATCTGCTCTAACCGCCCTATCACCAATTGATGGTCGTTATGGTGACAAAACAACAGAATTACGTCCCATTTTTAGTGAATATGGTTTATTAAAATACCGCGTTCAAGTTGAGGTTTGTTGGTTAAAAAAATTAGCTAGCCAAGCAGATATTCTAGAAGTTCCAGCTTTAAGTAATCAGGCTATCAATCACCTTAACCAAATTGTTGAGGACTTCAACGAACAAGATGCACAACGGATTAAAACAATCGAAAAAACGACAAATCATGATGTTAAAGCCGTTGAGTATTTTTTGAAAGAAAAAGTCAATAGCAACCAAGAATTACAAGCTATTAACGAGTTTATCCATTTTGCCTGCACATCAGAAGATATCAACAATTTATCTTATGCATTAATGTTAAAAACAGCTAAAGATACGGTAATCGTCCCTTATTGGAAAAAATTAATAGCTACTATTACCGCTCAAGCAAAAGCTTATCGTGATCTGCCCTTGCTATCGAGAACACATGGACAACCGGCTACTCCATCAACTATTGGTAAAGAGTTTGCCAATGTTGCCTATCGCCTAAATCGACAACTTAAACAATTAGAGTCAATCGAAATTCTTGGTAAAATTAATGGTGCTACAGGTAACTATAATGCTCATATGGTTGCTTATCCGAAAATAAATTGGCATAAATTTAGTGAAGAATTTGTTACTTCATTAGGTTTAAAATGGAATCCATACACTACACAAATCGAACCTCATGACTATATAGCTGAATATTTTGATTGTATTGCCAGATTTAATACCATCATGATCGATTTTGACCGTGACATTTGGGGATATATCGCATTAAATCACTTCAAACAAAAAACAGTCGCTGGTGAAATTGGCTCTTCAACTATGCCACACAAAGTTAATCCAATTGATTTTGAAAACTCAGAAGGTAATTTAGGTATAGCGAACGCCATTATGGGACACCTAGGTAGTAAATTACCTATTTCTCGTTGGCAACGTGATTTAACTGACTCAACTGTTTTAAGAAATCTAGGTGTCGGGATTGGTTATGCAATCATTGCGTATCAATCAACACTCAAAGGTTTAAATAAACTTGAAGTAAATTATGAATATTTACTTGAAGAACTTAATCGCAATTGGGAAGTGCTAGCCGAACCAATTCAAACCGTGATGCGTCGTTATGGTATAGAGAAACCATACGAGAAATTAAAAGAGCTCACTCGCGGTAAACGTGTTGATGCACAAGGAATGCAACAATTTATTGATTCCTTAGCGTTACCGGAACACGAAAAAGAGCGATTAAAACAATTAACACCAGCAAACTATATTGGATATGCCATTAATTTTGTCGATGAACTTTAAACTGTGATCTTTAAACCACGTTTTTAAAACAATGTTTTTTAAACAATGATCTCAAAAAAATAGTTTTCAAAGATTAATAAAACGTATTGATACCTAAAGTCATTAAAGTATTGGCTTTAGGTAAATCGATAAAGGCTTAATATAAAAAGTTAATACAATTGAAGCTTTGCAAGATAGGAAACCTCATTGAAAATCCGTATCGCAACAAGAAAAAGCCCTTTAGCACTTTGGCAAGCTAACTTTGTAAAAAAACAACTGATAGACATCCATAAAGATCTAACTGTTGAACTGATCCCGATGGTAACCAAAGGGGATGTGCTTTTAGATAGCCCTCTAGCGAAAATTGGTGGTAAAGGACTTTTTGTTAAACAATTAGAACAAGCTCTATTAGACAATAAAGCTGATATCGCGGTTCACTCAATTAAGGACATTCCTGCCCAATTTCCAGAAGGATTAATGCTAACCACCATCTGTCAACGTGACGACGTTCGTGACGCATTAATATCAAACCAATATCAAAGTTTGGACGGCTTACCACAAGGCGCCATTGTGGGCACTTCAAGTTTAAGACGCCAATGTCAAATACGCGCCAAATACCCACACTTAAAAATTGCCGATCTACGTGGGAATGTAGGTACACGATTAGCTAAATTAGATAATCGAGAATACGACGCCATTATCCTCGCTGCTGTTGGTTTAAAGCGTTTAGGATTACAAGAACGAATTAAACAATATATTACCACTGACTTAATTTTACCGGCAGTTGGGCAAGGAGCGATTGGTATTGAAACACGGTCAAATGATAATACGATTTTAAAATTACTTGCACCACTTGACGATAAAAACAGTCGAATATGTATTCAAGCAGAAAGAGCAATGAATCAAGCCTTACAAGGTGGTTGCCAAGTACCGATTGCCTGTTACAGTCAATTAACTAATGATTCATTAAGTTTAAATGGCTTAGTTGGCAATATTGATGGTAGCAAAATTATCAAAGTTACCGTAACAGGAACCGCAACTCAACCTGAAGCATTAGGTCAACAACTGGCATCAGCATTATTAGCCAAAGGGGCTGATAAAATATTAGCGGAACTAAATAACTGATGATTTATATTACTCGCCCTTCTCCCGAAGGGGATATTTTAACTCAGCAATTAAATCAAGCGAATATTCCAGCAACTCATCTCCCTTTTTTTAAAATCTCAGCTGGACAAGGACTAAATAATCTTCAACAAAAGCTCAACCAACTTACTGCATCTGATATCGTTATTGTGGTTTCGCCACAAGTTAGCCACATGATAAGCCGACATCTACCAAAACTAAGTTTTCCTAAGCATCTACGTTATTTTGCCATAGGCAAAAAATCGGCCGAATTATTTAGTCAGCAAAATGGTGTTCATATTGATTATCCAAGTGAAGAACATAGTGAAGGATTATTACCACTATTAACTGACCTACAAGGTCATTCGGTATTAATTCTCGGTGGAAATAATGGACGGCAACTGCTATCCCAAACATTAGCCGAAAAAGCAAACGTAACATCAGTTGAATGTTATTTTCGCCAACCAATTACTTACCCTGCCACAATATTAGCTAATAACATTGATCAACAAAACATACTGGTAACAAGCGTTGATCATCTATTACAACTTGACACTTACTGCCAAAACAAACATAAGTGTGAAGCCCAATTAATTGTAACCAGCCCTCGGATATTTGAAAAAGCTAAACAACTTAAATGGCATAAAATTTTACAAATTGTTAGTGCAAATAATCAATTTTTATTTAAAACAATATTAACTCTATGTCATAATGCAGACAATATTTCTCAAGAATCTAAATGAGGTTAGTTTATGCCATCAAGATATTATGGTGCCAATGCAACACTTTCCAACATCAGCACCACTTCATTTAGTCAAACGCCAATAAAAAACAGCAACAACGAAGCGAATAAGACGATGAACATAAATGAAAAAGAATCAATCAAAAAAACTTCTAGTCCTAAAAACGACTCCCAAGTTAAACAATCTGCTATGACTAATAAAGTAAAGACGCCAATATCAAAACTATCGCTACTAGCTATAGCATTGACAATTGGATTAACTGGATTGATGTATTATGAAGGACATAGGCAAATTGAAAATCAAAAGCAGACAATTTCAACCCTGCAAACTGAAATTGCCAATTTGAGACAAAATAATCAAGCCAGCGTAATTACTGACCTTCAAAATAAAATTAATGAAGCTGCCAATAAACAAAAACAAGATTTCTCATTATTAACCCAAAACATTGATCGTCAATTAAGCGAAAACCAAAAAGCTCAACAGCAACTTAGCCATCAGATAGACGATATCACTAAACTAAACGAACAGAGTTTAAATAATATTAATGAACGGTTATCCGCTTTAGACTCACCCAATAACAATGATTGGTTAATCGCACAAGCTAAATATCTGGTTAATTTAGCTGGCAGAAAGATTTGGAATGATCAAGATTACACCACTGCAAGCTTGTTACTTAAAAGCGCTGATGAAAGCCTTGTAGAAGCCAATGATTCTAGCTTACTAAAAGTTCGACAAGCTATTAGCAAAGATATCAATTCACTATCTAATGTCTCATCAATTGATACTGATGGTATCATTTTAAAACTACTTGGTTTAACTGAATCATTAACCGAATTACCGTTAGTTGGAAATTATAAAGATATCGATCTTGGTATGAATCAATATGACGATACTATTGCGAATAATGACCAAAATAACCACACCTCTCTCTCGGTAGATAATAGTGATATTAGCAATTCGACAAACAATTGGTCACATAATTTGTTAGCAAATGCTAAGGTCTTTATGGATAAATTCATTAAAATTGAAAAGTTAGCAGCTAAAGATAACTATTTTTCCGAATGTTTAGATAAGGCTGGTAGTGATGAAAAACAAATTGTTAAATGCCAAATCCTAAAAACACCACTTAGTGCTGAGCAATCATTCTACCTACGCGAAAATATTCGTTTCCGTTTATTAATTGCAGCGCAAGCTGTACCAAGACATCAGGAACTTATCTATCAACGAGCATTAAATGATGCGTCCATTTGGGTTAATGCATATTTTGATGGCAACGCTCCAACGGTAATCGCATTTCAAAATGAACTTGAAAATTTACAAAGCCAACCAATCACTAACCAAAATATCCCTGATAAACTCGATAGCATTACCGAACTTGAAAAATTAATGCAAACTCGCGTTAAATCGCTATCAGGTAAATAAGGAGAATAATAATGTTCAGAATACTCATTATATTCTTAGTATTAGTTGGTGGATTTATTCTTGGTCCATTACTTGAAGGTAATCAAGGTTCAGCGGTATTTGAAATTGCCAACTATCGCATTAGCATGTCTTTTAGCGCATTTTTCATATTGCAGCTAATTGGCTTACTTTGCCTTTATATACTCTATAAAATCTTAACTAAAATCTTTAACTCAAAAACATTCATCGGTAGCTGGTTAGGATTAAGTTCACCAAAAAAATCTTTTAAACGCATTGAGCAAGCACAATTTTATTTGTTAGAAGGTAATTATCACCAAGCGGCAAAATTATTTATGAAGAGTGCTAAAGGAGCTCAAAATACCACGTTATCCTACTTGCTTGCAGCTCAAACACAAATTGATGATGATCAATTAATTGCCGCAAATGAATCTTTAGAACATGCAGCAAAGCATTGTCAACCTAATGAATTATTTGCTTTTCAACTTGTACAAATTCGGTTGCAACTAAAAAACCATGAGTATGATAAAGCTAAAATCTCAATTGAAAAACTCTTAAATGAAAAACCACGCAATATTGAGGTATTAAAATTAGCTGACCAGCTATATTATGAAATTGAAGATTATCAAGCTGTTATAGATTTATTACCTACCTTGTACAAGACCAAGGCTTATTCTGATTCACAACTTGATCAATTTAAACAAGCAGCCTATATTGGTCGTATCAAACAGTTATCTACTGATATCGATCCACTTGCACTAATAAAATGGTGGAAACAACAACCCAAAGCTATCGTCAATAATCTAGCTAATCAAAAAGCTATGGTTAATTACCTAACACAATTAGGACAAACAGCGGAAGCTGAAGAGTTAAATAAAAACATAATGCGTTTAACTCAAAAAGAACGAACATAAAAAACAGGGCTACTGCCCTGTTTTTCTTTGCTATACATTAGTTTTTATATTTTAATTAGATAATAAAATATCGAATCAAAGCCATACAGCTCATGCCTGCAATGACTATCCACATCAAATTCCTTGTCAAAATTGCTACAATAATGGTTGGCACTGCTGCTATACAATATTCCAAATTAAAACTTGGAAATTCACCTTGCTTAACTATAAAAAGATTTTGTACAAATAACGCAGTTAAAATACAAATTGGTACATAGGATAAAAAGCGAATTACCACATCAGGCAATTGCAATTTTCTTACTAACAAAAACGGAATGATGCGTGGTAACCACGTCACTATGCCACTACCTAAAATAATCAGCAAACTATAAGTACTCATGCCTTACGCTCCACAATAATTCCCATAAAACAACCAGCAAAAGTACTAAATAAGATTGCCATTTCTGATGATACAAAACGCAATAAAAAAATTAACATAACAGTGACTGTCAACATGGCGATAATTCGATTTCTTATACTTTTTGTTTTATCGCCAATCAATTGCAAATATAACAAGCCAATAAACATCGCTACTAATGCATAATCCAAACCAAATTGCGCAGGATTTGGCAACCATTCACCAATTAATGCTCCTACTAAACAAGATAATATCCATGCAACATAGGCGGTAACATTTAAGCCATGCATCCAAGGCGGGGTAATTGGTGCTTTATTTGCAATAGCATTCATGGCAACAGCAAAACTTTCATCGGTTAATAAGCTGCCAATACCAATATTATTTATAAGCGAAAACCGCCGAAAAGCGGGGGCAGTTGCCATGCTCATCAAAAAATGGCGTGAATTAACCAAAAACACCGTAAATATAACAGCTGTAATTGGTGTCGCCACCATCATTAAACCAGTAATAATAAATTGCGATGCACCAGCATAAATAATAATCGACATTAATGTAACTTCTAAAACTGATAAATTTGAAGCTTTACCCACTACACCAGCTGCAATACCTATTCCGATATACCCCAATAAAGTAGGAACACATGCGCGTGCACCATCTTTAAATGTTAATGACATTTTCCCTTCCTTAACAAAACAAACACTATTTCCTATTTTGAATAATGGTAATAATAAAAACCAACCAATTTGATGATTTCTTTGTTTAAAAAAGATTAGAATACAAATAATAAAATCAACTTAAACAATAAGCCACATTCAATAAGCAAATTTTGCTATAATAGCGCTGAACAAGTTTATGTGACAATTAAAATCACTAATTATCTTACTAATACGGTAAAATTATTTATGTATACTGGCACTTTATTTATTATCTCGGCCCCAAGTGGTGCAGGAAAATCAAGCCTAATTCGAGCCTATTTATCGCAAACAGGTCACCATCCGGCCAAAGTTTCAATCTCACATACAACAAGAAAACCAAGACCTGGTGAAAAACAAGGTGAACATTACTACTTTGTTGAAAACAAGGAATTTGAATCACTTATAAAACAAAATGCCTTTGTCGAATATGCCCATGTTTTCGACCACTACTATGGTACATCCAAAAATGAAATTGAACGATCTTTGCAACAAGGAATTAATGTTTTTCTTGATATAGACTGGCAAGGCGCACAACAAGTAAGACAGCAGATGCCTGAGTCAAAAAGCATCTTCATCTTACCGCCATCACTAAAAGAATTAGAAAATAGATTAATCAAACGTGGCCAAGATGATGTTCAAGTAATTAGTAAAAGAATGCACAAAGCTCAATCTGAAATATCGCATTACAATGAATATGATTACATCATCATTAATGATGATTTTGATGAATCATTAACCGCATTAAATGCCATCATGATAACCGCAAGCCTGGAACTATCAAAACAAACGACGACACATAAACAATTGATTACAGATCTGCTTAGACCTGAATATTAATAAAGCTAAATTGATAAAAAAATATCGCCAAATAATGGCGATATCAACAAACCTAATTAGTTACCTAATGCTTTATCTGATTGGTTATTTTGAATTAACTCAAGTTTATAACCATCTGGATCTTCAACAAAAGCGATAATAGTCTTACCACCTTTAACTGGACCAGCATCACGCGTCACTCGACCACCAGCTTGACGAACGTTCTCACACATTTTAGCAACATCATCAACACCAATAGCAATATGACCAAAGGCGGTACCAAGATCATATTTATCTGTACCCCAATTATATGTCAATTCAATTACCGAACCTTCTGACTCATCACTATAACCTACAAAGGCGAGAGAATATTGATATTCAGGATTTTCACTAGTTCTAATTAACTTCATCCCCATCACGCGAGTATAAAAATCAATTGAACGTTTTAGATCACCAACCCGGATCATTGTATGTAAAATACGCATTGCTATATTGTTCCTTATTATAATTAAACATCCTATTCGAGTTTATCTATTTGTGATTAACCAAGCAAATTTTTATGCTGACAAAATAATCAATTAAGATCCATAGAATAATAAATTGGCAATAATATTAATGAGGTAGAGTTAACTAAAAAAAGCTTTCACTCATTATCGTAATAAGTGAAAGCAAATCAACAGGAGAATTTATAAAATAAATTGTATATCAGTATTAGTATCGAGGTGCAGCGTTTATACGTTGCCCGTTAGTGATTAATTTCACTTTTTGACCTGGATAAAACTGTTTAACATCGCCTTTTTGTACAATAACAATGTTAGAGCCATTTTCTTGTTTAATTTCTAATTCAACAGCTGCGGCTTGATTAGATTGGTTTTCAATAGCATCACCTAAAATAGCACCACCAATAGCGCCTGTTGCTGCGGCTAAGATTTGACCGGTACCATTACCAATCGTATTACCTAAAACTCCACCAATCACTGCGCCACCTAAAGGACCAGCAACATTACCATCTCTATTATTTGTGTTTGCTTGAATCTTAACAGCCCTTACACCCACAACTGTACCATAACTCACTTGCTGAACTTGTTTTGCTTGATCAGCGGTATAAACATCGCCAGAATAAATATCACTATTACTACATCCAGACAAAATTGCTGCAAGAATAGCTAATGTGACGATTTTTTTCATAATTAATTCCTCATATAATTGGGTATAAATTTTTATACCATGTTTAGCATAATATTCTTTTATAAAAACGACAATATCATTTTCATTATTTTAGCGATAGATAATACAATTTATTGCCAACTTAGGTTATACTCAGTTCAATACTTAATCTACCATACAATAAGTACATGAAACGGTTATTTTTTCCTTCAGTTTTATCAGTTATGATAACTGCCTCTAATGATGAAAATCAAAAACTGATGACTTAAAATGAAACCGTCATTCATCAATCAAAATAATTTTGATTGAATGACAAAGCATAAAAAAATTTAGATCTTGACGTTATCCCTAATGATAATTGTCAAGTCAAATAATTCAATAGGCAAAGTAACAAAATGAAAACTATCGAAATCGACGAAGAACTTTATCAATTTATTGCAGGTCAAACTAAACATATTGGTGAAGATGCCTCAAGTATTTTGCGACGTTTATTAAACTTCAACCAAACGGTACCAAATAAAACTAACCAAGCACCACACAAAGAACATCACTATTCTCTTTTTGATGATTTACTCCAAAGTGACACCTTTACTAATGAAAAATCTATCATCAGTCGCTTTATATTATTACTAGGTGCATTATACAACTACAATCCAGCGTTATTTTCAATTGCCGCAACATCACTACACGGCAGTAAACGACAATATCTAGCTAAGGACAAACAATCGTTAGAAACTTCTGGTAAAAACACCAAACCAAGAGAAATTATTGGTACTCCATATTGGGTTATCAGTAATACCAATACCGCTCGTAAATTACTAATTATCGAATCGATTATGAGTGACATGGGTATATCAGAAAACATGATTAATCAAGTAACTCTTGCTTTTTTACCATAAACTAAATGACAATTTCACCAACTAAAATGAACACAATTAACCAAATAAATAATAAGAAAATTGTGTAAGAGGAGTAAAAAATGGCCAAACCAAGTCGTGCAGGATTATTAGCGCAACCATCAGACCTAATTGATCTTGGAACTTTAAAAAACAATTACTACCAAATCAAACCAGATACTAACAATGTTAGCCAATTAGTTATTTTTGGTACATCAGGCCATCGTGGTAGCTCCAATAAAGGTACTTTCAACGAAGCTCATATTCTGGCTATTGCTCAAGCGGTAGCTGAATATCGAAAGTCAAATAACATCACTGGACCTTGTTTTATCGGTCAAGATACTCATGCCTTGTCTGAACTTGCTTTAAAAACAGTACTTGAAGTTTTTATTGCCAACGAACAAACGGTAGTTATCGCCAAAGATTGGGGGTACACACCAACACCAGTAATATCGCACGCCATCTTGACTTACAACGAAGGAAGACAATCTCGATTGGCTGATGGTATTGTGATTACGCCATCGCATAATCCACCTGAAGATGGCGGAATCAAATACAACCCTACTAACGGGGGGCCGGCGGATACCGACATCACCAAACAGATCGAAAATCGCGCGAACGAACTCCTCAAAACCAACCTAAATGATGTTAAACGCGTTACAATAGATAAAGCGCTCAAATCTGACTACCTGCATACCAAAGAATATGAAACTGATTATGTCAACGATTTACAAAACATCGTTAATCTATCACTGGTCCAATCATCAACACTAAAAATTGGCGTTGACCCTCTTGGAGGTGCATGTATCACCTATTGGCCTCGTATTGCCGAAAAATATGGCTTAAACCTTGAAATCGTCAACAATAAAATTGATCCAACCTTCAGTTTTATGCATCTAGACCATGACGAAGTGATCCGCATGGACTGCTCTAGTCGCTGGGCAATGGCTGGATTATTAAATCTAAAAGATAAATTCGATTTAGCCTTTGGTAACGATACCGACGCTGACCGCCATGGCGTTGTCACACCAACAGGATTAATGAATCCAAATGCCTATCTTTCAACTTGTGTTAACTATTTATTCCAAAATCGACCACAATGGCATAAAGATGTGGCAATAGGTAAAACGCTAGTTACCAGCTCAATGATCGACCGAGTAGCTAACAACTTAAATAAAAAATATCTTGAATATCCTGTCGGTTTTAAATGGTACGCTGATGGACTTTATCACGGTAAACTAGGCTTTGCTGGTGAAGAAAGCGCTGGCGGATCATTCTTAAGAACTAATGGCAAAGTTTGGGCAACTGACAAAGATGGTATCATTTTATGCCTATTAGCTGCTGAAATGACAGCAAAAACTGGCAAAAACCCACAAGAACAATATCAAGAGTTGGAGGCAAAATTTGGTGTTTCTTACTATGGTCGAATTCAAGCACCAGCCACATTTACTGAAAAACAGAAACTAGCCAAACTTGATGCAAACCAATTAACTACCGATAAACTAGCCGGTGAGGAAATTACCCAATGCTTAACTACTGCACCAGCGAATAACGCACCAATAGGCGGTTTAAAAGTTATCACGCAAAACGGTTGGTTTGCCGCTCGTCCGTCTGGTACCGAAGATGCCTATAAAATTTATGCCGAGAGTTTTATCAATAATGAACACTTAGCAACCTTACAGCAAGAAGCACAGCAAATTGTCGCTAAAGCCATAAAATAAAACCCCAAAAACAGGTAGGTTAAAGTAATTAACTTACCTGTTAAAAATATAACTAGGTAATGTAGTTTGAAATTTGATTGCTAATTTTTTTAACGTTAAAATTCCTTAATCAACAATTAATTGTTGTTCCATTTTGAGCCTGTACGCAACTTTTTTTAGTAGTTTTACTTTATTTTTTCTCATGATCTTAAACTAAAAAATCAGTTATAAAAACTATGGCCATACACAGAGCCCGAAAGTAGAATGATTCTGTTGGCTATGTATGTCCCCTCTATGTGAGTCGATAATAAACTGTGAACCTTGACTATTGGTATCACTAGTCCAATAATAGTAACGATCGTGGAAATTAGCTTCTGGATATAAGTACACGTATCCCCACTCCGAAAAAAAACCCCCACCAATTCGACGTTGATAATAGTTATCAGGAGATGCAGGCATAGCACCAACCGCATCTTGACAGAAAGATAAAGGATATTGGCTGATTCCCCTGCAAGAAGCGTTAGTTAAATCTTTTACCTTAGGTAACCGATAGCCAATATTGTCACACCATGAAGAAATACTACTATAATTATATTCATTGGTACCGCGATTAACCACCCATTGTTTTAACTGAAAACCATACTTGACAACCGCATCACCGTTACTATTCCTACCGACTAACTCAAAAGATTTAGGTAATTCAGCTTTAGATATTACTTTTATATTATTCGGTGCATTAGATTCCCATTGTTCTTTAGTAGCAAAAGGTCCTTTTAGGGTAACACGAAAGCTTGTGCCTGAAGAATCACCTGGCGTAGGGGTTATTATAGTAGTAATTTTACCTTCATCTATGCCCTCCCATGTTAAAGATCGAGCACCACCTATATCTAAATCAAAATATAAATTATTTGCTCCAATAGTCGGAAAATTCAAATTATAAGATGATGGATCAGTAGACTGAATAATAAATCCTTTATCTTCATTCCAAATATCACGAGAACCACCAAAGTCATGTTGTTCAAAGTAATTACCAAACACTAAAATAGGTTTAGCAAAACATACCTTTGGCGAATCCTTAGGGTTAATATAATAACTCTCACTACTACCGTTGAAATTACTATTATTAGGAATACCGTATAGAGTGTTTAGCGTTCCATTTGTACTTGTTAATGTCACTTTATAAGGCGCATTACAAATTGTTGGTACATCACTACGTGCAACAGCATTGTTATTTTTATCAACTATGGATAAACTTAGAGTGCCACTAGCTATAATACCATTTCTACCTTGACCATCTCCATCATCATCACCCCAATAATTATTAGGTTCCCCAATAATCAAATTTAGTGGTATTGAGTTGGTATTTGTTGGTACCAACATACCAATATCAGCGAAACTTTCGCCAATATTTGGCAAGACTATTGGTGTAATTGATGAATTATTTGTTGTCGGAGTAAAATTACTCCCATTTGATAAGGTAATCCAAAGCAAACCGTTAGTATCAGTCACACGGGTGCGACCATCGTCGAAGGTTAAATAAGGAGCACGACCATAAACAGGACTCGATGTTGACGATATTAACGCTTGACAAGAATAAGATGTTAGAAATAAAACAATAAAAATAACCAAAAACAAGTTATATCGAGTTACTAAACTTAGAATATTAAAACCGACTGAATTTAGAGCTCGATCTGAATTACATCGCATTTTTAAATACATATAGACAACCCTGCATAGCAAGTTTATGTTAGGTTTAATTACTCTATCTGATTGATTGATTAATTAATTGACTGATTGATCACTTTTCAACCATATTCGGGCAATTATAATTATTTGAGTCAACTAAGCAAATCATTTTTAAAATTTAAATTGTTAAATTTTGTAAATAATTAATGCTGAATAGTTTCAAAAAGCGCGTCTTTAATAATAATCAAATCATATGCGCAGGTTGTCATTTTTAAGTTAATTTTGCTTAAATTCAGTTGATTTTAAACTTCAAAAAAATTTTTTCTAAAATTTCCTTAATAAAACAAATTTAATTTATTTCTATAGCATCTGATAAAACAAAAATCACTTTCCAAATCAATCGTTATTGTGTATCTTGCATAGCAAAGGTAACCGCCAAAATAAATACTCTTTACATTAAAGAAAATAAAAATAATTGTGTATTATCTTTTTTACTAACAATCAGAATTACCCAACTATATAAATAATAATTATTACTTTTTCATTAAGTTAAATAGGAGAGATGATGAAAGACCTAAAAGTGCTTGCACTTGTATTAGTAGCCAGTTTAGCTTTGGCTGGATGTGAAGAAAAAAATCAAGAGTACTATTCAAAACATATTGATTCCGCTAAAGAAAAAATGGATGAGTGCAATAAAACTTTAGACAAAGCTGTGGAGGGAAATGATGAAAAATTGTTTATAAAAATAACACAAGACCCAGAATGTCTAGCGGCAAGTGGTGCTATTAAGGAAGATCAAATACAACAAGCAAAATTAGAACAAGAACGTAAAGAAGCAGAGCAAAAACAAGCTCTAGAAACCGAATTAACAACGATTAAAAACCAAATAGCTGGCAAATCATGGCAAGAGTCGATCAATGAATATTTGAAAGTTGAAGGGTGCAATGCCTTATTCTCAACTCCTTCTCCTAAATGTAAAGCTTGGAAAATAATCTATAATGAAAAAGTTGATGAAGGTAAAAAAGAGTTAATAAAATTACCATTTGAGGGTATTAAAGAGCAAATGGCTTCTTTATGTAAATTAGATAAACGACCAAATTCAAACTGTAACGTTGCTGAATTAGTTTTAGAAGAAAAAGCAAAAGAAGATTTAGCTAACGATGATATTCAAACAGTTGAAGCCAAAAAATCAATTTATTGTGCTGAAGATATCTCCTCTTCCAACGCCTGTAGAAAGAGTTGGGAAAACGCTTGGGATAGAGAAAGTGATAAACATGTAAAACTCTTCATTGAAAATGATGAGGAATTCATTAATACATTTAACTCATGTGCTGATAAAGTAACCGCCGTTGAAGCGCAAAAATTAGAATGGAGTCAAAAAAATAATTTAGAACGGCAAATTACCGAAACTTATCCTTGTTATCAAGCTAAAAAGGCTTACAGTAAAAGAGGAATGGGCTACTCCGTCAAATTTGAAAAGAAAATTGAAAAATAAATATATTCAAATTACCTTTTGGGATATTGTGCTTATTAGTCAAGAATATGATGAGCTAATTGGCTTAGAAGACCGAGTCGGATAAAGACGCGGTCTTTTTTTTATCACTCTCCGATTAAATCTTTCTCGACTTATAGATAAAAAACGCTCGCAGTCATATCAATAATCTATTGTATTAGTTTTGATATCGTTTTAGCACCGCCAGGGCGAATAATAGCAGCACTCGAATAAAAAAGCGTTGTTTAAAGGCTCATTGATAAACTTTGCTGCTTTCATTGAAATTATAAGCTATTTATGCAACCAATACATAGACGGAATATGGCCTAGAAACACTTTTCAAAAGTCGTTGATAAACTAATTCTGTTTTTCAGTGTTTATAACTAATACTAGTTGATTTCATGATACCCCCATGCCATTTCACCACAATTTCGTTAAAGATCAATTGTTTCTGTTATGGAATAACTTATTGGTTCAAACATCGATGACAATAAAGCACAACATAATTTAAAAAATATTATTTTTTACAAGCTATATACGCTAAATTATCTCCTGCGGAATCTCCCGGTGGACGAGGAGCTGGCAATAGCCCACCATCATGTAGATAAACAACAAAGTATTGTGTAGCAGAATTAGGATCTTTAGTAAAATAAGTCGTTGCATCCCACTCCCAGTTGGAATTTGGATAACTACGACGATTTATAAATCCCCATTCAGGATAAAGTCCTTGATTAATTGCCCGAGTAGAAAAATTCCATTTACCATCACGATTCCAATTAGGACCAACATTAGCTACAGGCGAGTTAGAATAATCTTTACGAGTCGGAAAGCCATCAATTCCTCCGCAAAATAGGTTAAATGCAGTCTGCCAATCATAACGCCCCGCACTCTGAGGTTCAATCCAAACGGAAGTTGGATTAAATTTATAATCAAAATATTTATTAGGAGATGATTTTAATGTAGCTCGGACAACGATATCACCATTACCTACTGGTGGTTTAGCTTTCAACAGAACATTACCTGTTTGATCAACTGTTGCTACATTACCAGGATTAACCGCTACACGATAAATATAATTATCTTGAGAATAATTCATTATTAATTGAAATTCTGCTCCAGGGAAACCTGTTGTAGGAAAGGGTTTATCTGAAACAATTGGTCTAGCTCTAAAACCTTTATCAACAATAAAATCTTCACTATAACCACCACCATGATTGGGATCTCGTTTTATTGGACCTGAATTCCATGGGTACATATTCCCTTGTGCATCACTACCACGCCATTGCGTTGAAGGATAAACTTTAATTGAATTTGGTTTAAGATAACATACATCACCTGTAGGTGCGATTTTATATATTTTAGTTATCTCTACTACCTCGCTTTCATTTGGGTTACCATATTCAGAATAAGTTTTTACTGAGGTTGTTATTGTCAACATTAACGGCATCGCATAACCACTTCCGCAGCCAATCATATGCTGTTTATCGCTATCGGGTATTTTTTCACCATTGTTATCAAACCAATTGTAAATCGTTTGTTCGACGACAAAGGGCATATTATTGCGAATACTATCGCCATCAGAATCAATATAATTAGACGAATTATCTAAATCATTTGCAGAATAGTCCTTAATAAGAAAATCACTAAATTTTGTTAAACCATCAAATTCATTAACACCTGTATCGCTTAAATTATGTGTGTTTGAGCTATAAAAAACACCATTTAAGCTAAAGCCATGTTTTTTTGCAGCTACTTCTATATCGACAACTTTCGGTTTACTACCAATAATGGTATTTACAGTATGTGCTGTGATTGCTTGGCTTTTTTGGCTAATAGCTAAAAAAACTAAGGTAAATAAAAGCAAAAAGATTAGTTTATTACTCAAATTAGCCGAATTTAAATGATTGGTTTGGCGGGTGGTAAATTGTTCCATGTTATAATACACAATGACAATTATGTCAATTAACTTAATGATTTATAAAATATTTTTATGATAAAATGATTGAATGCCAACCTGATTTTGAATAAAAAATAATTAATAAGTATAGTAATTGAAAAAATCTATGCAACAGCTTTTAAAATTTAAATTGTTAACTTTTGTAAATGTTATTATTAATATAAACTTTTAAAGTACGGATTTTAATCTTAGAAAAACATTCCTCAACTTTTTTGAAAAGTAACTGCCTACACGGCAGTGAACTATCAATACTTAGCAATCGTACCATATCCGATTTTCTAAAGTACCTACACGGCAGTGAACTACCGAAAAGCTGGTCGAGCTTGGTTTAGATTTTTCTAAAGTACCTACACGGCAGTGAACTAGAACACAGCATACTATAAACATTGTTGGCAAAAAGTAAAAGCGCATTTTTATTTGCAAAAACCCTTTTTTGGAGCAACCTTACATTCTTTTGATTTTTAATAGTTTTATTTTTTGTTAAAAAAAAGGGTTAACAATTAAGGAATGTTAGTTTTCCAAAACTTCGCTAATTAACATTTTATTGAATATTTTTCAAAAATAAAAAAAAGGATTGTTTTCAATCCCTTTTTTTATTTGTTGTTATTAGCCTGCCCGATAGTTAGGTGGCTCTTTGGTGATTAGAACATCATGAACATGGCTCTCTTTCATACCTGCGCCAGTAATACGGTAGAATTTCGATTTTGTGCGTAATTCATCGATAGTGCTACAACCTGTTAATCCCATACATGAGCGTAAGCCACCCATTTGTTGATGAATAATCTCTTTTAATAAGCCTTTATAAGCAATTCGGCCTTCAATCCCTTCAGGTACCAGTTTGTCAGCAGCATTATCAGATTGGAAGTAGCGATCTGATGATCCTTTTGCCATAGCACCAAGTGATCCCATACCACGATAAGATTTATAAGCACGACCTTGGAACAATTCGATTTCGCCCGGTGCCTCCTCTGTTCCAGCAAACATTGAGCCAACCATAACACAAGCTGCACCCGCTGCAATAGCTTTAGCAATATCGCCTGAAAAACGGATTCCACCGTCAGCAATAACTGGTATATTGTGTTGTTTCGCTACTTCGACAGCATCCATTATGGCGCTAATTTGCGGCACCCCTACCCCGGTTACGATACGAGTGGTACAAATAGAACCTGGACCAATACCCACTTTTACCGCACTAACACCCGCATCAATTAGTGCTTTAGCACCTTCTCCTGTAGCAACATTACCACCAATAATTTGTAGGTCTGGATAAGCTTGTCTCGCTTGGCGAATACGTTCAAGTACGCCTTCTGAATGGCCGTGAGATGAATCGATAAGTAAAACATCAACCCCTGCCTCAACCAAGGCGGCTATACGCTCTTCGTTACCGGCACCAGCACCAACAGCGGCACCTACCCGCAAACGGCCTTTTTCGTCTTTACATGCATTTGGTTTTTGTTCCGCTTTGTTATAATCTTTAACCGTTATCATGCCTTTTAAATGGAATCTGTCATCGACCACTAAAACCTTTTCAACACGATGTTCATGCATTTTTTTCAATACGCTTTCTCGTGATTCACCTTCTTTAACAGTAACTAAGCGCTCTTTCGGTGTCATCACAGCCGTCACAGACAATGATAAGTCGGTTGCAAAACGAACATCACGAGCCGTGATAATACCAACTAATTCTTGTGTTTCAGTCACAACTGGAAAGCCGGCAAAGCCATACTCTTTAGCTAGGTCGATCACTTGTTTAATAGTCGCCGTTGGTAGTACCGATACTGGGTCTTGCACAATGCCGCTTTCATGTTTTTTAACGCGCTTTACATGTTCAGCTTGAGCTTCAAGAGACATATTTTTATGGATAAAACCAATGCCACCTTCTTGAGCAAGAGCAATAGCAAGTTCGGCTTCGGTAACGGTATCCATTGCAGCAGATAACATTGGAATGTTTAATTTGATGGTTTGCGTCAGTTGAGTTGTAATATCAGCAGTATTGGGTAAAACAGTTGAATGGGCTGGAACTAATAAAACATCATCGAACGTGAGGGCTTCTTTAACTATACGAGACATGACAATATTCACCATTGAGTTGGATTGTTGATAAAATATTGCCGATGTATTCTACTCACTTTCAATATAAAAGACCAGTAGAATTTAATATTTATTTTTCAGGAGTTAACTATCGCACTCTTTTTAATCACTCGCGTTTTTTTCAGCCATTAAAATATAGTTCACATCAATATTACGGCCTAAACGAAATTGGTTACTAAGTAAATGATACTCCATCCCAATAATATCTTTAACGGCTAAATGCGCATGTTCGACCCAATCCATTAATTCAGAAGGACGAATAAAGCGATCAAAATCATGCGTGCCTTTTGGCACTAAGCGTGCAATATATTCCGCGCCATAAATCAGCATAAGTTTTGCTTTATTGTTGCGATTGATAGTGGATAGATAGAGTTGCCCGTTCGGTTTAAGCAGTTTGGCACAGGCATT
Source organism: Gilliamella apicola (assembly GCF_003202915.1). Lineage (GTDB taxonomy): Bacteria > Pseudomonadota > Gammaproteobacteria > Enterobacterales > Orbaceae > Gilliamella > Gilliamella apicola_Q. The sequence goes on along the minus strand of NZ_QGLP01000004.1, from coordinate 901,292 downwards.
AATAATAGAAAACGGATCAGGCACATGTTCTAACATCTCCATACAAGTAATCACATCATACTGTGCTAGATAGTGTTCTGCGTGTTGTTCAACAGTCTGTTTTTGGTAATTAATTAAAAGGCCATTTTGCTCAGCATGTAATTTTGCCACCATTAATGATTCTTCAGCAAGATCAATTGCAGTTACATTAGCCGCTAGTTTTGCAAGACTCTCTGACAAAATACCACCACCACAACCAACATCTAATACATTTTTTCCATTTAGATCACCGGATTGTTGTTTTATATAATCTACTCGTAATGGATTAATAATATGTAACGGTTTGCATTGACCATTAGGATCCCACCACTGGGCAGCAAGTTTAGCAAACTTATCTATTTCGTTTAAATCGATATTTTGTGTCATGATTATTTTTTATAAAGAAGTGAATTTTTTATGTAATATATGCGATGAACTGATGATTAGCAACATTACACAATTTTTAACAATGTGTTCTTCAATTTTTTTGAAACTAAAATCATAATTATTCAAAATTCATATAATTATCTTTCTACATTTTTATTTTTATCCACCGTCAGAATAACTATTGTTGAAGTACCTATTTGATTCTCTTTTGGAAGCTATTCAAATGACAAAGATACAAGATTAACAGATTTACAATCAAATAAAATTCCTGCACTTTCGTCTTCTATTTTTTTGCTGTAATCCACAACCATAATTTCTACATCTTTCTTTTTAGTAATAGGATCTGTTTGAGTTTTTATAGTCCATACAACAAGACGTGCTAGTTCATAATCGCTGAAAACAAAAAAAGAGCAAAAATCATCCATAAAATAAGTTTTATACCATCCTCCCTTAAATTCCTATTACTGATGGTAATAGATTATTTACAATTTTCGCTAAATAAATAATTTTTTATTAAAAATTTTATAATTCAGCCTACGACAGTGAACTTATGGTTGGATCCGTCCTCCCGATTCTATTTTTTCTAAACTACCTACACGGCAGTGAACTAGAACACAATATACTATAAATGTTGTTTGCCAAAAGGCATAGTGCATTTATTCTTTTGCCAACCCTTTTTTTAGTATATTTTCAACAATATGATTTTTGTAATCTTTATTTTCCCCGCAAAAAAGGGTTGTCACTAATATAAATTTAATCGCCCTAAAAGATATTTCTACTATTTTTATTGATTGTTTTTTACACTAAACCATTTCAAAACAGCATTCAACTCCACTTTAACGATTTAATTTTTTATTGACTATCGTTATAAATGATAATGTCTTCTTGTTTATAGACTTAATTCATGGCATGATTTAGCGCTTAATTTATCTAAAAATAGTTAGGCTTCGGCTGATGCTAGAAATTAAATATTTAATCAAAAAAACTCAAGGGAAAATATATTCATGAGTACAGGTACTATGAAGAAAAGTCATTCACAGTGGAGCTCTCGCATGGGATTTATGCTTGCAGCTGCTGGTTCTGCTGTGGGTTTAGGTAATATTTGGAAATTTCCATATATGGCAGGTGAGATGGGTGGTTCGGCATTTGTACTCACCTACTTACTATTTATGTTTGTAATTGGCTTGCCTATTTTAGTTTTAGAATGGTTAATTGGTCGCCGCGGACAAAAAAATCCAATCCATACTATGGAAGATGTTGCAGTATCAGAAGGTCGCTCAAAATTATGGCGTTGGGTTGGCATCATTGGGGTACTTGGCTCATTTTTAATTCTCTCGTTTTACAGTGTAATTGGTGGCTGGGCGACCGATTATATCTTTTTAGCTATTAATGGTACGTTTAATGGTGTGGATGGCGAAGCCACTGGACAAATCTTTAGTAGCTTCCTTAGTAATACCGATAGTTTATTAACTTGGCATACCGTATTTATGGCAGCCAATACCATCATTGTTGCAATGGGTGTAGGCGCTGGCTTAGAGCGTGCTTGTAAAGTAATGATGCCAGGTTTAGGGATTCTATTATTAATCTTAGTTGCTTATGCAGCAATCGTAAGTGGATCATCATTTGGCAAAGCATTTGATTTCTTATTCACACCAAACTGGTCTGCATTAAATGGCACAGCAATTTTAGCGGCCTTAGGCCATGCATTTTTTAGCTTGTCATTAGGTATGGGGATTATGATGGCTTATGGTTCTTATCTTGGGAAAGATGTGAACTTACTATCTACTGCTCGCACTGTGGTTATTTTAGACGTTATCGTTGCGATGTTATCAGGTATGGCTATCTTCCCATTAGTATTTGCTAATGGATTAGAAGCGGGTTCTGGTCCTGGCCTTATCTTTGTAACCTTACCAATTGCCTTTGGTAATATGGCTGCCGGTTCGATTTTAGGTTGCTTATTCTTTATCTTTCTAACTTTTGCCGCATTAACTTCGTCAATTTCACTACTTGAACCAACAGTTGAGCTTTTAGAAGAAAAAACTCACATGGGCCGTAAAACAGCAACAGTTGTCAGTAGTGTGTTAATTTGGGCTTTAGGTATCGCTTGTATTTTATCATTCAATGAATGGGCAGACGTTAAACTATTTGATAAAGGTATTTTTGACCTACTTGATTATCTAACCAGTAAAATTATGTTGCCTGTGACAGGATTAGGTACCGTTATCTTCGGTGCTTGGATGATGAATCAAAAAGTTATTCGTAAGGAACTTAACTTAAGCAACTTCTGGTTCGTCGTGTGGACTGTGTTAACTCGCGTCGTTATTCCGGTTGCCGTGGTTCTAATTTTAATTTGTGGATTTTTACCAGAAACTCGATAATTTAATTATCAGCAACAGCCCTGATAACTATCAGGGCTTTTTTTTGCATGATGAATTAAAAAATCAGCAATCAATTGTTTATAACAATATTGTCTCTTGAAATTGTTTTTTTTATTCCCATATAGCATTACAACAATTAATCAAAACATTATGTCAAAGTTAATCAATTAAAACTTAACTCATCGTTGCCGATGATTTTTAATTGAGTTTACTAAATATAGTTGAGGTATTAGTCAATGAGTAAGCAAGGAACTGAAACGCGTGGATTTCAATCCGAAGTTAAACAAATTCTGCATTTAATGATTCACTCTTTATATTCAAATAAAGAAATTTTTTTAAGAGAACTTATTTCAAACGCTTCTGATGCAGCCGACAAACTGCGTTTTAAAGCACTGGAAAATGCAGATTTATATGCGGGTGATGCTGAACTTGGTGTTCGTATTTCAACCGACAAAGAAGCCGGCACCTTAACCATTGCCGATAATGGTATTGGTATGACACGTGATGAAGTCATCGAAAATTTAGGGACGATCGCCAAATCAGGTACTAAAGCCTTTTTAGAATCAATCGGTAGTGATCAGGCTAAAGACAGTCAATTGATTGGTCAATTTGGGGTTGGCTTCTATTCTGCATTTATTGTAGCTGATAAGGTAACAGTAAAAACCCGTGCTGCTACAGCAAATGCTGATCAAGCTGTTATGTGGGAATCAGCAGGTGAAGGTGAATACACTATTTCTGATGCGGAAAAAGAAACTCGCGGTACTGAAATCACTTTACATTTAAAAGAGGATGAAAAAGAGTTTCTAGATGACTGGCGCCTACGTTCAATTATCAGCAAATATTCTGATCACATCTCATTACCAGTTGAAGTGCAAACCACTGACGAAGAGAGCAAAGAAGTTAAGTGGGAAAAAGTCAACAAAGCACAAGCACTTTGGACACGCAGTAAGTCAGAAGTAAGTGATGATGAGTATAAAGAGTTTTATAAACATATTTCACACGATTTTGCTGAGCCACTAAGCTGGAGTCACAATCGTGTTGAAGGTAAACAAGAGTACACTAGTTTGCTTTATATTCCATCTAAAGCACCTTGGGATATGTGGAATCGTGATAATAAACACGGTTTAAAACTATATGTGCAACGTGTGTTTATTATGGACGATGCTGAACAATTTATGCCGAATTATTTACGTTTTGTGAAAGGCCTAATTGATTCAAATGATTTACCATTAAACGTATCTCGCGAAATCTTACAAGATAACAAAGTCACGCAAAACCTACGTAATGCATGTACTAAACGTGTTTTACAAATGCTAGACAAACTTGCCAAAGATGATAAAGAACAATATCAACAATTTTGGAGTGAGTTTGGCCTAGTCTTAAAAGAAGGTTCTGGTGAAGACTATGCAAATCGTGAAGCGATTATGAAATTATTACGCTTTACAACCACGCAAAGCGATAGTGATGCACAAACCGTATCGCTAGAGGATTACCTCAGCCGTATGCAAGAAGGTCAAGAGAAGATCTATTATATTACTGCTGATAGCTACGGTGCAGCGAAAAATAGCCCTCACCTTGAGTTATTCCGTAAAAAAGGTATTGAGGTGTTATTGCTTTCTGATCGTATTGACGAATGGATGATGAGCAATCTAACTGAATTTGATGGCAAACAGTTCCAATCTATCAGTAAATCTGACGAATCAATCGAAAAGTTAGCCGATCAAAATAGTGATGAACAAAAACAAGTTGAAAAAGAGCTTGAACCATTTATTGAACGTGTCAAAAAAGTATTAGGCGACAAAGTTAAAGAAGTTAAATTAACCCATCGTTTAACTGATACACCTGCGATAGTGACTACTGCTGCTGATGAAATGTCAACCCAAATGGCTAAGCTATTTGCCGCAGCAGGACAAAAAGCCCCAGAAATCAAATATACGTTTGAAATTAATCCAGATCATCAACTGGTCAAACGTGTAGCTGATACTCAAGACGAAGCCGCATTTAGCGATTGGGTTGAATTACTATTAGATCAAGCTTTACTGGCTGAAAAAGGTTCGTTAAGTGATCCAAGCAAATTTATTCAAACTATGAATAAACTGCTTGCTCAATAATAAATTAAGTTATTCCGTTAACCCTAAACCCGATATGGCCTACCTGTCGGGTTTTTTTGTTTGTTTTTGATATTTTTTTTGAGATTAATCAATTTATTTTTTTCAAAATTATGAAGTTAATCACACTTTTTTATATTACTGCTTTCCATTTTGATTTAGCGATAGATAATAATCCAACCTTAAAATTCAGATAGAATCTAATGAAAGTTCATAAAATATTAAATAATAATGTTGTAGTGACTTTAGATCTCAAAGGAAATGAATTGATTGTTACTGGCCGAGGAGTTGGCTTTAAAAAACGGGAAGGTGACCTAATCGATCCTAAACTTATCGAAAAACAGTTCTCTTTGCATAATCAAGAAATACTGCCAAAATTTGCTGAACTGCTTTCTGAGATCCCGATCGAAGTTCATACCACATCTGATATTATTATCAATCATGCCAAGCAATTTTTAGGCAGTAAATTACAAGATAGTATCTATATTTCATTAACCGATCATATCTACTTTGCCATAGAGCGACATAAGCAAGGATTTGATATTCCAAATAACTTTATTTGGGAGATAAAAAAATTCTATCCCAAAGAGTACGAAATTGGGTTATATGCCTTAGATGTAATTAAAAAGCGTCTTGGTGTACAACTACACGAAGATGAAGCTGGATTTATTACGTTTCATATTGTGAATGCAGAGCTTAATGATACCATGCCAAATATCGTCAATATGACCAAAATCATGCGCGAAATTTTAAATATCGTTAAGTATCATTTTCGGTTTGAATATGACGAAAATAGCCTTTCCTATCAACGATTTGTGACACATTTAAAGTTTTTCGCGCATCGCATTCTAAGTCAAGGTAAACCTGTTCAGCAAGATTCCACATTGTACGAAATTATCCGCGAAAAATATGAACAAGCCTATTTTTGCACCAAACAGATAGATTTACATTTAATTCAACAATATCAACATCCGCTATCTGATGATGAAAGTTTATACTTAACTATTCACATCGAACGATTGAGAGCGGAACTAAAAAAATAATTATGTGATATAAGTCACAAAATAGCTAACATCTTATCAACAAGTTGGCTCTTTTTATGTTAATTTAATATCAAATTTTGGATTGTTATTGCATTCGTTAATTTTAACGATGCAAGCAAAACCTAAGCCTATGACTATTAGGCTTAGGTTTTTTTTTGCGCTTAAATAAGGATAAGCTATGAAAAATAAACAACTTGCCGAATCAATCATTGAACACATAGGTGGTAAAGACAACATCGTTAGTTTAGTGCACTGTGCGACTAGGCTTCGATTTGTATTAAAAGATGAATCGAAAGCAGACCCAGAAATTATAAAAAAACAAACAGGTGTTATAACTGTTGTTCAAAGCGGTGGGCAATTTCAAGTAGTAATTGGCAACAATGTTGCTGATGTATTTAATGTAATTATGGATATTACAAACCTTAATGAAAAATCGGTTACTGAAGCGACTGGTCCTAAAAAAGGGATTGTGTCACAGTTGATTGATTTAGTATCAAGCATTTTTATTCCGGTTTTAGTGGTACTGGTTGCAGGCGGTATTTTCAAAGGGATTATTGCATTATTACAAGTATGCAAAATTGTTCACGAACAGACGCCAACCTTTAACTTCTTATCAGGGATTGCTGATGCACCATTTTACTATTTACCGATTATTTTAGGTTTTTCTGCGGTTAAAAAATTCGGTGGTAACCCTTATGTTGGTATGGCTATAGGTGGTGCTTTAATCCATCCTGATATTGCTGATATGTTAGGAAAACAAGCCATTGAATTACAAACTGAATTTTTTAATATCCCAATTAAGTTAATTCAGTATAAATCATCTGTATTCCCTGTAATTTTAGCAGCATGGTTCTATTCACTACTTGAACGCAACTTTAACAAAATCATGCATGACTCATTTAAAAAATTCATTTCTCCACTATTAGGTATCATGATTACCGTACCATTAACTTTCGCACTTATTGGACCAGTAGTGGCATTTTTAAGTAATACTGTAGCTAGCGGGATTATTTACGTTTATGAACTTAATTCTGTTATTGCTGGTATGATTTTAGCTGGGCTTTGGCAAGTGATGGTGGTGTTTGGTATTCATTGGGGATTAGTTCCATTTGCAATAAACAATACTATAGTTTACCAACAAGATTTTATGTTACCAATCTTATTCCCTGCTGTATTTGCCCAAGTTGGAGCTGTATTAGCGGTTATGTTACGCAGTAAAGATCCACAAGTTAAAGCCTTAGCAAGTTCATCAGCACTATCAGGGGTATTTGGAGTAACAGAACCTGCCATCTATGGTATTAACTTACCATTAAAACGCCCATTTGTAATTGGATGTGTCTCAGCCATGGTTGGCGGTGGTATTATCGGTTATTTCAAATCTGTTATCTTCTCATTTAGCTTTACGAGTATATTTGCATTTTTACAAATGATTCCAAAAGATGGGTTAGATGATAAATTCTTTGCTGCCGTAATCGGTTCGATAGTCTCATTTGTCATAGCATTGATCGTAACTTACCTATTTGGTATCCCAAAAGAGGAAAAAGTTGACGATACTCTTCAAACGCAATCAGATACCCATGCTGCTAAAGTTAATAATATCATCACTATCTCAAGTCCAATGACGGGTAAACTTATTGACTTAAAAGAAGTGAATGACGCTACCTTTGCTAGTGGTTTAATGGGTAAAGGTGTCGCAATTGTTCCTACCGTTGGCGAAGCGGTAGCACCAGAAGATGGTGAAATCGTCTCATTATTTAGAACCAAACATGCAATCGGATTTCAAACAGATTCTGGAGCAGAAATGCTCATCCACATTGGTATCGATACTGTTAAATTAGATGGTCAACATTTTGAAGCGCATGTTGAAGCTGGTCAAAAAGTGAAAAAAGGTGAGCGACTTGTAAGCTTTGATATTGAAGCAATCAAACATGCAGGCTTTGAAGTCACCACTCCAATCATTATTACTAACAGTGATGACTATCTTGATGTGGAGTGCATCTTTAAACAAGATGATGTTCAACAAGGTGACGCATTATTAGCGTTAAGTGCAAACAAGGAGTAAAACATGGCAAATACTTTTCCAACTGATTTTTTATGGGGTGGCGCAATTGCCGCCAACCAAGTTGAAGGTGCATATTGTGAAGATGGCAAAGGTCTATCGACATCTGACTGCACGCCTAACGGCCTATTTGGTGACATCGTCGATCGCAATAAAGTCGATATTACCAGCATTAAAGATCGGGCTATCGACTTTTATCATCGTTATCCCGAAGACGTAGCACTATTTGCCGAAATGGGATTCACCTGTTTAAGAACATCTATCGCTTGGACTAGAATCTTCCCAAATGGTGATGAAGAACAACCAAATGAAAAAGGGCTAGCCTTTTATGACAAGCTGTTTGACGAAATGTTAAAACACAACATTACGCCACTTGTCACTTTATCGCATTACGAAATGCCCTACTATCTTGTAACTCAATATGGTGGTTGGGGAAATCGTAAAGTCATCGAATTTTTTACCCGCTATGCTAAAACCGTGTTTGAACGTTACAAAGATAAAGTGAAGTATTGGTTAACTTTTAATGAAATTAATATGTCACTACACGAACCATTCACCGGAGTTGGTTTAGCTCGTAATAGCAGTAAGGCTGATATTTACCAAGCGATTCATCATCAATTAGTCGCAAGTGGGCGAGCGGTAAAATTGTGTCATCAAATCATTCCTGATGCTAAAATTGGTAACATGTTACTTGGCGCTATCGCCTACCCGCTTACCCCAAAACCTGAAGATGTTTGGGCGACACATCTAGAAAATCATGGTTGGTTATTTTTTGGTGATGTACAGGCTCGCGGTTATTATCCAACCTACATGAATCGTTACTTTAAAGAGAACAATATTGAGTTAACGATAACCGATCAAGACCGTGACGATCTAAAAGAAACCATCGACTTTATCTCGTTTAGTTACTATATGAGTTGTTGTGGAACAGCAGACGATTCTCTTCGCCAAAAAGGTAATATTCTTGATATGGTACCAAACCCTCATCTAAAAGCATCTGAATGGGGCTGGCAGATCGACCCGATTGGCATTCGTTACCTTTTAAATCTACTTTACGAACGTTTTCAAAAACCGCTGTTTATTGTTGAAAACGGCTTAGGAGCTAAAGATAAACTTGAAACCGATGGTACAGTTAATGATGATTATCGTATTAATTATATGAACGATCACCTTGTACAAATTCGCGAAGCCATAAATGACGGTGTTGAAGTTATGGGATATACCAGTTGGGGGCCAATTGATCTCATTAGTGCGTCAAAAGCTGAAGTTACTAAACGATATGGTTTTATTTATGTGGATTTAAACCAAGATGGTTCTGGTACACTAAAGCGCTATAAAAAGAAAAGCTTCTATTGGTACCAGTCTGTTATTTCATCCAAAGGAGCGACATTAAAATAATAATGATGCAGGTAGGGTTTACGTGCCTTTACCTGCGACTTTATTCAGTATAACTATAACTTAATGCCACACGGGGCTAATGATGAAAAATAAAACCATTAAAACATTACTCACCACCAGTTTACTGGTATTAACAGCAATCTCTACTGGATGCAGTAGCCATCAACCAAGTAAGGCTGCTAATGCTAATAGTGATGATGCAATCACCATCTATTTTGTTAGACATGGTAAAACGCTATTTAATACCTATGATCGAGTTCAAGGCTGGGCGGATTCACCATTAACCGATCAAGGAATTAAAACTGCTCGCTATTTAGGCGAAGGATTTAAAGAGAAACAAATCGAATTTGATGCTTATTATACTAGTGATGCCGGTCGCCAACGTGAAACCATGCAAGTATTGTTAAAACAAAAAGGCGTGGAAGATTACAAAATCAATGAATTAAAAGGGTTAAGAGAAGTCTTTTATGGAGGATTTGAAGGTGGTAGCAATGCCAATATGGTATCGGCAGCGATGAAAACACTAGGTTATAAATCGGTTGATACCTTCTATAAAAGCTATGCACAGGGACAAATTCCAGTAGCAGAACTGACCAACGCTATTGCTAAAAGTGATTATAAACATGACGCGGAGAACTTCGTTCGCGTTAAACAACGAACACAATACGCATTGAATATGATCGTAAAAAATGCTCAGTATCGAAATCAAAAAAATATATTGGTGATTTCATCTGGGATGTCAATGCAAGCCATGATTTCAGATTTGACTGATAACGCTGAAAAAAATAAACCATTATCCAATGCTACTGTAATTAAAATTGTTTACCAAAATGGTAAATATAATGTCGTTGAAATTGGTAATATGGACTACGTTAATCAAGGAAAATCAGCACTAATTGATTAAATCATTTAACATAAAAATAAACTAATACCACAATAAAATCAGTTAAATAATAGGATTAGTCGAATAGGATTGTTACTGTTTTTGCAGGCAAAACCTAAATATCAACTCAAGCAATATTGTTTGGGTGGTATTTAGGTTTTTTTTTGGAGAATTTTTTTAAAGGATAGGAAATAACAATGAAAATAAAATATGTTTCATTAGCAGTACTTAACTTTATATGCTTTGTAGCGATGGCTGCAGATTCAAATTCGGCGAATGCAGAAAAAAGTCTTTCAGATAAAAGTTTTTTAGACCAAAACTTTTTTAAAGATACTAAATTTGAATTCTCAACACGTAACCATTGGAAGTATTTAAAGGAAAACGCATCCCAACCTAAAGAAGTTCACAGTGCATGGGGCCAAGCATTCACGTTTAACTATAAATCTGGTTATTGGTTAGATCTCCTCGGATTCGACTTTACATACGACAATGTTATCAAACTTGGCGCCAGTGATTACTTTGCTACTCGTAATTTACTTTATAATGATGGCAAAAAAGCAGATAAACATAATGCTCACGGTTTTAACAAATTTACGCAACGTTATGCTAAAGTAAAACTTGGTAATAAAGATATTAATTTTAATGGTAAAGCAGGTTGGCATAGTTTAAAAGATATGGGGATAATTAGTTCATCGCAACATTTAACCCGTAACAGTTATCTCGGCTATAGTGGAACACTTAAATACTCTAATTTGGCGTTATCACTAGCTTATATAGATAGTACTTTACCTCGTGAATCGGCTAAAAAAGTGCATTTTTATAGTTTAGATAGAAAGTATGTAATTGATAATATCAAAACTGCTGAAATCGCCTATAACGATAAAGTAATTAAACTTGACTACTCTTATGGTGTAGCAAAAGATTACATTAAACGTCATGCGATTGAGTTTTCTTATAAACCGATGGAAAAACTAAGCTTTGGCTCACAAATCTATGGCAGTACTGCTCTTAAAAATCATGACAAAATGAAAGCCAATGTTCGTGATTTTGATGATTCAGCGTGGCATTATGCAGCCGATGTTGAATGGAAAGAAGCTGACTGGAGCGCTAAATTCGGAATCGCTTATACTGATGCTAACCGTAAAGGAGCTATTGGTTTTTATGGACGACATTTAGGTAAAAATAATCGTGGTCGCTACAACGGTATGGCAGCAGCCGGAGCTGACTATATGCGTGATGGCGAAATCGTATTATCTAGCGTATTAGGTTACAACTTTTTTAAAGATAACACCACTGGGTTGTATCTAAACTATGGAGAATTTAACTATAAACACGAAACTCTAAAAAATGGCGAAATCAATGTGTTTAACATTTTTAAGCCAACAAGTGGCACATTTAAAAACCTTTCGATTTTGTCAAAATTTGGTTACGGTTGGTCTTATAAAACCATGAGCAGTAAAGACGTTACCCCTAAATTAAGGGACGGTAAAGCTCAACGTTCACCGACATTATCAGCAGAAACCGTTATTGATTATCGATTCAACTTGTTATAAAAGGACGAAACTATGAAGAAACTTATTAAACTTATTGGCTTAACCGCTATTCTTACAGCGTCAGTTGCGCAATCATTTGCTGCCGATGTGAATATCTATTTTACTCGTCACGGTAAAACTATGTTCAATAATGTACATCGTGCTCAAGGATGGTCAGACACCCCACTAACCAAACCTGGTATCGAAGTGGCAGAACAACTTGGTCGTGGTCTAAAAGGTATCGACTTTATTTCGGTATACTCGAGTGATTCAGGCCGAGCAAGACAAACTGCACGCATCGTGCTTGAATCTAAAGGTGAAACCAAATTTAACATCAACGAAATGGAAGGATTGCGTGAAACTTGTTTTGGTGATTTTGAAGGTGATCTTGATCCAAACATGTGGAATCCGGCAGCACAACACCTAGGTTATGAATCTGACAAAGCCCTAATGGCAGATTTAGCTAAAGGTAAAGTCACCCTAAAAAAAATGATGGATGCCATCAAAGCTGTTGAAAAATCAGGCGAAGCTGAGGACTACAATGCTGTTAAAACTCGTATGCAAGCATCACTAAAAGCGATTGCAAAGTCAGCTCAAGAAAAAGGTGGTGGTAATGTTCTTGTTGTTTCACACGGCATGGCAATCATGGCGATGGTTGAAGAAATGATGGACAAACCAATCACTAGCGGACTTGGTAACGCAAGCGTAACTAAAATTCGTTATACTGATGATGGTAAATTCATTGTTGAATCACTAGGCGACATGAGCTATGTCGAAAAAGGCAAAGCTAACAAATAACTTGCCTAAAAAGACTCATCTAGGTGAGTCTTTTCTTTATAACATCGCCATGTTTACCGTATAAAAATCCGCTATAATAAAACAGTTGATAATCGCCAAAGTAAGGATTTTTTATGTTCTACATCAGTCACTATTCCTCACCAATGGGAAAAATCACCCTCGCTAGTCAACACAATAAGTTAGTTGGTGTCTGGATTGAAGGACAAAAATATTTTGGTCAAATGCTAAACGCTAACAAAAAAGAAATGGCTAATTTAGCGATCTTTAACCAAACCAAACATTGGTTAGATGATTACTTTTCCGGTAAAAGACCCGCAATTAGCCAATTAACTTTGGCGCCACAAGGTAGTGAGTTTAGACATATGGTGTGGGACATATTGATAAAAATTCCTTACGGCGAGGTGACCACCTATGGTGATATTGCTAAACAGATAGGTTCAAAAATCAATAAACCCCGCATGTCTAGTCAAGCAGTAGGTGGCGCCGTCGGGCATAATCCACTATCTATAATTATTCCTTGTCACCGCGTAGTAGGAGCTAATGGTAATTTAACCGGTTATGCTGGAGGGATTGATAAAAAAATTTGGTTACTTAAACACGAGAAAGTTAAAATGCTTCATTTTGAATCCAAATGTAGCATCGCTATTTGATAGTAATCTAAATCCAATGCCATTAAAAATTTAAAAAAACTTACCTCTAGCTTTTTTCGGCTGAAAAAATGATGTAACTATCGTTAAAAATTCTTGATAATTTTCACTTGTTATAATTAATTATTAGATTTATAACATATGATTTAAAGCCAGAAATAAAATTTCAATCAAATTAACTAAATAACAACCTAGATCTTAAACTCACAAAGGTAGTTTCATAAAATAGCAATATCTCACCATATCGAGAGTATTGCATTAATTTTTAGAGATTTTAATATCAAATCATTACAGATATTGAGGACATTAGATAAATAATTTTGTAGATTATTATACTTAACGTCCTCATAAAGCTGATTAATTTTAGTTAACATCAACCATACAGACTATAAAATCAGGACAATGCTCACATCTTGAATCAACACCTAAATGCCCAGAACTTGCATCTACATCAACCCGTCTTGCTGGATTATTCGGATCGATGTCCTTAGTCCAATACCTATCGGTTGTAACCGAAGACCAACGTGATTCAGGATAAGCTTTTCGAATTGTATAACCCCACTCAGGTAATACGCCTTGACCGATAGCTCTTGTATAGCCATTATTCATAAGAAAATCCATGTTAAGTATAGCTGGGTTCATTGGAGCATTGGTTAAATCTTGGTATGACGGTAAATTGTCTTCGCTACATATAGTAATAGCATTATCCCATTGTGTCTTATAATCACCAGTTGGATATCTAGGATTATATGGATAAACCCAGATTCTTGTAGGATTAAAGGTATAATTAACTTTGAACGATGGTTCTAGCTTCGATTTTATTTGAACAGTTATTGAACCATTTGGTTTTCTTTCAAGAAGAACTTTGCCATTTTCATCAACTGATACACCTGTGGAATCACCAACAAATGAATATTCATAATCCGTTTGTGCACCACTAACCACTAAGTGAAATGAAGCACCAGGAAAACCTGTTGTCGGAAAACGTTCACCAGATGGATTAACTTTAAAACCATAATTAGGCACATAGTCTGAAGAATAACCCCCACCGACTGCACTCCTTCTTGATATTAAGGTGGTATTATTCCAACCTTTATGCTCATTCATATAATTAAAACTCAACCATTGAAATTGAGGAAATTTTTTTAATGAGTTTGGTGCTACATAGCATAATTCTGGATTCGAAGCTATTTTATACTTTACCAAAATATCGCTAAAATCTCCTTGACGAGGAACTCCATATTTTGAGTTAGGTTTTACACCAATATGAATTTTTAATTGCAAAGGCATTTTAAATCCACTACCACAGCCAATAATACTGCCATATTGACTCCTAGATATTTCTTCACCCTCCGCATCATACCATTCATAAGAAACATTAGAATTAAGCGTAAACGGCTCCACATCATCAGCAATATCCCCATTCTCATCAAAATAATTCAAAGATCTGTCTAAATTACTCATTAAATAAGAAGGTTGGATAACAAAATCACTTAATTGATAACTACCGTTAAATTTTTTTATCTGATCACTTATTATATTTCCTTTCTCTTGACTATAATATATTCCACCAACCGTAAAGCCTAATTTTTGCCATGATGTTCCCATAATAAATTCTGGTTTACTGGCGTGAATTATATTAGTCGTATGAACGGTAATAGCATACGCTGTAGAAAATAACGACAGAAAAATAGGAATTATAAGCACGAAAAAGATTTTATTTATATTAAAAAATAAAATATTAATTATTTTGAATATTGTTTTGTACATAAAGGATAACTAAGTAAACTAAAAAAAGAAATTAAAGAAAAGGCACAAAATATAGATTTGTAAATTAAATGATAATTTTTTTGACTAATTATCCTATGCAGGATTATAGAATATTGATTAGGATTTGATTTTAACATATCTTTGCTGCTCCATATCAGGCCTTAACAGTAAATCACAAATATATACAATAATATATATTTTTTATGAGATACTTTACCAGTAACTTTCCTAAGCTTCATCAACTTAAGCGAAATAGTATGTTAAATTAAAATAAAGTATTTGTATTTTTTTTAGTGTAAAGATTTGTTAACCCCATTGAATATAATGCATTTTTGCGTCATAACTATCACCATCATTTATTGAAAATAACTCTTTTTAATATCACAAAATTAGCAATTCTTTATAAAAATTTGAATTTTAATTTAATGTTTTAAATTATGATATATATTTTTTATATTAATACATTATAAATCTGGTTAAATCCCACCATAATTAAACAGTGTCATAAAAATCGGCATAATTAAGGTTAATAAAAAACCTTGAACGATTGCGGGGGGCACGATGCTGACGCCTGCACCTTTTTGTAACATGGGTAAAGTGAAATCCATTGAGGTAGCACCGCATAAACCTAATGCAGTGAGTTTGTAACGTTTAATTAAAGTTGGAATTAGAATGATAGCACATAACTCGCGTAAAATGTCATTTAGGAAGGTTGCGCTACCTATGATTGGCCCATGAGCTTCCGTCATGAGAATCCCTGACAATGAATACCAACCAAATCCCGATGACATTGCCAACCCCACTCGCATTGGCTGGGACATTATTAGTGCAGCGACAATGCCACCTAAAAACGTGCTTAGTATTACAATTACTGTGGTGGCTATCCCAACCTTGTTGAGTAGGATCTGTTTTAGTGAGATGTTGTTACTACGAAGTTGTATACCAATAAGGAGTAGTAAAAAGACCAAGACAACTTTAGTTATATCTTCACTATATTGCCAAATAACAAGTGGAAAAAGTCCAATAATAAAACCAGCAATTAGTGCAATACATACTTTTAGTGATTCTAAGATCATTTTGAGTCGTGACTCGTACGTTTGGACACTGTGAGTAGTGCGCCATGGTAAGAGCAAGTCAACTAGTGCTAAGAAGATGAAATTACCACCAAAGGTGCAGATAAAGATAATGCTGGTATAAAATAAGATGACTTTTAAGTTAGTGACAAGGTTATCGAGGTGAGCCAATTCGGTCCCCATTATAAACAAGATAAAATAAACCATCCAGCTTAGAACTTGGTTTATTTTGGCGATCCATTTTTGCTCTTTAAATCTAATCAAATAACCTAGACATAACGGTACTAAAGCAATAAGAATACCAAAATACATGTTCTATTCCTTACAAATATTTTTATTTTAAAATGTAAAACTTGGGTCTTTTATAGATCGCTTGCCATTTTGGGCAAGCAACTTTCTTATAAATACAGTAATTGATACAATTAAGTTAATGATGCTAATTGTGTTTCAATTTTATTCTGAAGTTCATCCAATAATGCATAACGGTTACGATACTCAGAACGTTTTTTACTGGCAATCTCTTCGATTGATTTTCGGTTGATTTGTGTTGGTAAGATAAATAACGATCTTTCGTCTTGTTTGCCGTCAATGGTTAACCAAAAATCATCATAGTCAGATAAGATTCTCTCTTGTCGACTGTTATAGCGCCAGTTGTTGTAGACATGAGTTTTATTACCTACAGCAATGATCTGCTCTAGTTGAAAAAAACGAGCAATGATTAATGCTGCTTCCATCACCACACGTTTAGGAAATAGACCATAACATTGTTTTGTTGCTTGTTGTACTCTAGTACGGGCCTCGTGATGACCGGTGCCTTGTAATCCTGCAATAAACAGTGTCGGTTTTTGTTGATGTTGAGTGATGGTGAAAGTTAACGTGGCTAAATCAATGCCATCATTGTCATAAAAATACAAACTTAGCTCGCCTTCACGTGCAAATTTGTTACGCGCTTGGATAGCTATTTTTATATTGGCTTCGTTTTTAGCTGTAACGCTTGCCAGTTCAAATGCTAAATCTGGGTTGTAGAAAGCTTTAGTCATGCTATCAGGACGATTAGCTAAAAAATCATAATGATAAGCCAGCGCCTCAAACCGTTCTTGTTGACTTAAACAAGAAGATAAATAAGGACGTTGTAATTTACACGGTAAATTGCTTTGGCATGATAGATAGTAGCCAAGTAGTGGATATTGTCTTAATTTATCCAATAATTTCAGCGTAATATGACTTAAAAATAAAGTTCTGAAAAAAAATTTATAACGATAAGTCGCTTTAAGCCAAAGTTCATTAAGCGGGAGTTTACCTGTACAAAGCCAGTTAAAAAGTTGCCATTTACTTTTAGGCTGGGACATATTCGTAATATTGTTCATAAGCAGAAAAATGTATTCGTAAATTTATAAAAAACTATATGTGGCTAAATTATCAAATATCAATTTGATATTAATATGAAATTTAGATGTTTTTAAGTAAGCTAATAAGAGTACAACACAACCTCAGTCAACGCAACCCTTGCGAGGCTATGTAATAAATAAAAAACGGTGAACTAGGTCACCGTTTTATTTATCGTTGAGTTAAAAAATCAATTATTGACCTTTAACTTCTTTTAAACCGTTAAATGGTGCTTTTGAACCTAAAGCTTCTTCGATACGGATTAATTGATTATATTTAGCAACACGGTCAGAACGGCTCATAGAACCAGTTTTAATTTGACCAGCAGCTAAACCAACAGCTAAATCAGCGATTGTTGAGTCTTCTGTTTCACCAGAACGGTGTGAAATTACTGCAGTGTAACCAGCGTCTTTCGCCATTTTAACTGCTGCGATAGATTCAGTTAATGTACCGATTTGGTTAACTTTAACTAGGATTGAATTAGCGATGCCTTTTTCAATACCTTGTTTAAAGATTTTAGTATTAGTTACAAATAGATCATCACCAACTAATTGGATTTTATGACCTAATGCTTTAGTTTGGTATGCCCAACCTTCCCAATCGCTTTCATCTAAACCGTCTTCAATTGACACGATTGGATATTGCTCAGTTAAGCCTTCTAAGTAATGAGTGAATTCTTGAGCAGTAAACTCTTTGTTGCCTTCACCTTTTAATACATATTTACCAGTTTCTTTGTTATAGAATTCAGAAGCGGCACAGTCCATCGCTAAAGTAATGTCTTTACCTAAAACGTAACCAGCTTTTTCAACTGCTTCTTTGATACAAGCTAATGCTTCAGCATTTGAATCTAGGTTAGGCGCAAAACCACCTTCGTCACCAACAGCAGTGTTCATGCCTTTAGCGTGAAGTACTTTTGCTAAGTTGTGGAATACTTCAGAACCCATACGGATTGCTTCACGTACAGTTTTAGCTCCAACTGGTTGAATCATAAATTCTTGAAGGTCGATGTTATTATCAGCATGTTCACCACCATTGATGATGTTCATCATTGGTAATGGCATAGAGTATTGACCTGGAGTACCATTAAGATCAGCAATATGTTGATAAAGAGGTACACCTTTAGCTGCTGCTGCTGCTTTAGCTGTCGCTAAAGATACGGCAAGAATTGAGTTAGCACCTAAGTTTGATTTGAAATCAGTACCATCTAAATCAAGCATGATTTGGTCGATTGCCGCTTGATCTAACGCATCTTTACCAACAACTGCTTTGGCGATTGGTCCATTAACGTTTTCAACAGCTTTAAGTACGCCCTTACCTAAAAAGCGAGATTTGTCACCATCGCGAAGTTCTAACGCTTCACGTGAACCAGTTGACGCACCTGATGGAACGATCGCAAGACCAACGAAACCACCTTCTAAATGAACTTCAGCTTCAACAGTTGGGTTACCACGAGAGTCGATGACTTCACGACCATGTACTTTAACGATTTTTGCCATGTTATTTTCCTCTATATGACAGATGTATACCTAATGTAAATATAAACTATTTTTGCTGCTGATCTTGATAATCTTTGGCAGCTTTAACAAAACTACTAAATAATGGGTGTCCATCTCGTGGCGTTGATGTAAATTCTGGATGAAATTGACAAGCAACAAACCAAGGATGATCTGGTATTTCAATAATTTCAACTAATTTTTTATCAGTTGATAACCCGGTCACTTTTAAACCAGCCTTGACAACTTCTGGTAATAAGTTGTTATTGACTTCATAACGGTGACGGTGACGTTCAGTTATCGACTCTTTTTTATACATTCCAGCAACTAGTGAATTTGGTTCTAAATGGCAGATTTGCGAACCTAAACGCATAGTGCCACCTAAATCACTATTTTCACTACGCTGAACAATTTGACCCGATTCGTCACTCCACTCAGTAATTAGAGCTATAACTGGGTTTGGACAATCTTTAACAAATTCCGTTGAATTAGCATCTTTAATACCTGCAACATTACGTGCATATTCAATTAATGCTACTTGTAAACCAAGGCAAATACCTAAATAAGGAATTTTGTTTTCGCGAGCATAACGTGCCGCCATAATTTTGCCTTCAACACCACGATAACCAAAGCCACCTGGGATTAATATTGCATCTAAACCTTGCAATATTTCGCTGCCGCGAGATTCAAGATCTTCTGAATCAATGTAACGGATATGAACGGTTAAACGATTTTTTAAACCACCATGTTTTAGTGCTTCATTCACTGATTTATAAGCATCTGGTAAAGCAATATATTTACCAACCATACCGATAGTTACTTCACCAACTGGGTTAGCTTCTTCGTAAATGACTTGTTCCCATTCAGATAGATCCGCTTCTTTACATTCAAGATGGAAGCGATTGCACACAAAAGTATCTAAATTTTGTGATTTTAATAGTGCAGGGATTTTGTAAATCGAATCAACATCTTTAAGTGAAATTACCGCACGTTCAGGGACATTACAAAATAGCGCAATTTTAGCTCTTTCGTTAGCAGGAATAGCCCGATCAGAACGACAAATTAATACGTCAGGTTGAATACCAATTGATAATAACTCTTTAACTGAGTGCTGTGTTGGTTTGGTTTTTACTTCACCTGATGAGGCAAGATAAGGCACTAATGTTAAGTGCATAAATAATGTATGTTCACGACCAACATCAACCGCTAATTGACGAATTGCTTCTAAAAATGGTAGTGATTCGATATCACCAACTGTACCACCTACTTCAACGATAGCTACGTCGTAACCTTTGGCACCATCAATAACTCTATCTTTAATGGCATTAGTGATATGAGGAATAACTTGGACTGTCGCGCCTAAATAGTCTCCACGACGTTCTTTGCGTAAAACGTCAGAATAAATACGTCCAGTTGTAAAGTTGTTTTTTCGGCTCATTTTAGTGCGGATAAAGCGCTCATAATGACCCAAATCGAGATCGGTTTCGGCACCGTCTTCAGTCACAAAAACTTCACCATGTTGAATTGGGCTCATTGTTCCCGGATCGACGTTGATATAGGGATCAAGTTTTAGCATGGTGACTTTTAAATTGCGGGCTTCTAAAATTGCAGCTAATGAGGCTGCGGCAATGCCTTTACCTAAAGAAGAAACGACACCGCCTGTAACAAAAATATAATTCGTGACCATTAATACCAGACCATTATTAATTTAATTGAACAATATTACATCAGTTCAAATGATAAAAACCCATGTAATATATGATGAATCAGACGGGAAGTTAGTATAACAGAATATGGCTTCTCTCACAATTGAATAATTATGTTTAATTGATAAGCTATTTATTTTATCACTAATATTCGGATAACCTAGCCTAATATTAATCCAAAACCATTAATTCCTATCTATAAAAATTTTATTATTATAATTACTAATAATTTTTTCTAATCGTAATTGATTCACAGCTTTTTTCCAAATAATTAAAATACTATTGATTAACGTAATCAAAATAACAAATATAAATACTAAATTGTTAATCAAAATAGGCGACGAAAATGAGAATAACTGATTTTTATCAATATTATACATGGGATTGGTTGAAATCGTTAATTTTGAAACTTTCCCATTATGATAACCTACATCAATTACTTTACCGATAATTTTCAAGTTTGCACTATCACCTGATAAAATACCATTATAGTAATCAAGTTTTTCTTCAAAATTTTTATTATTATACAAAATGTTATAACTTTTATCGTAAAGATAAATTGAGTTGGTTAATTGGATACTAAGGTTATTTTCATCATTTTGTAGCATTACCACTTTTGCTTCTGCATCTAACATAAATTGCTTAAGAACATTTTGTCGATATTGAGCAATTAATTGGGCAATATTTTTAGCCTCCGTTAAATTTTCGATTTTTTGAATATTGGATCGCAATTTTGCGTAAGCCACCACAGTAGACCAATCTTTGGCATCAATGTTGCTATCCTCTGGCAATAAATTAGTTAATCTATTTTTAATTTGATCACAAGGTTCAAGGTTTAAATAGTTGCAACTGTCATTAATGGTTAAAATAGCTTTGTTGATATTATAGATTTTTACTAATTTTGGAGCATATTTACTTTTCACATATTGCTTATTTTCGGGAAATTTCTTATATATCGGTTCATTTTCTAGGAGTTCATCTATAAGCACTTTATTTAAAGCGGTCAATACATCTGTTACAAAATCATTTTTTACTTTAATAATGTTTTCATAATAAATCGCTTGTATAGGTTGAGGCCATAAAGAAAAGCGATAAAGTTTACTACTATCTAATGGATTGATATTAACAAATATTTTATCACATTTAGGCGGATAATCTTGATAACTAAGCGTATTTTGAATATCGCATGAAACACTTGATAAATCGAGATTAACTAGATCCATAACCTGAATAGCCGATTTCTTTAACTTTGTTTTATCATCAATTTTCCAAATAGTGACTGGTGCGCTTAATTGCTGATAGCTAAAATCAAATTTTTCACCGGCATTGGTAAAACAGAAAATTAATATAACCAATATTAATCCTGTAATAGCCAATAAAACATTATGGGCGATAAATTTTGGTGCACCATAATTTTCCACTTCTTCACTTATTGATAAATAGTCGCCATAACTGAATAATTTTCGAGAATTAATTCCGACCTCCATATCAATTGGAGTGTCACTTTTATTTGATGTGAACATTCTCCAGTGTTCGGGAATATTAACATAAAAGTTTGATTTAATACCCAATTTTTGCGCTTTGATATGGTTGACATATTCAGTAGGTATTTCTCGTTTAATATGCGATGCTATCATAGCTAATATAAAGCATATGATTGAGAAAACTGCCAACAAAAACGATTGAAAATGCTCTAAAACCAATAACCCCATCACACCTAATATAAACAAATAAATCATTAATTTGCCGGAGTTACTTTGGTCTTCCATTGCAGTTTCAAATTGATTTCTCTCTCTTTTGTAAACAATCTCAAAAGGAGGTGCTTTTTCTGATTCTTCTGTTAGAATTTGGGTAATAGTTTCATTAGACTTTTCAGCGCTACTCAAACCGATAGGTTTCAAATTGCCTGTCTGCCAATAATCTTCAATTTGCCCCTCTTTTCGACCAGATAGATTTAGACCTGCTTCCAATAACTCACAAGTGTTTATTTTAACGACAATGGCATAACTTTTAGTAAACACAACTTCAGCAGTATTGATATAGTCAGACTTATTGCTAGGCAGTTCGCTATCAAAACTATCACGAAGCCCTAAAATACGGTAATACATACGGTAAGGAAAGAATAACCGAATATAACCCATCTTGTAATAGTAATTATTATTTTGTTTATCAGGATAATCTTTTTCAATATACGCTTTAATTCTCGTAACATCATAATTGATTAATGAACTTTCCCATTGATAAGGAGGTGGAATATGATCTTTATTATCAAGATAAGGTTGAAGAAGAAGAATTTCTTCTTCAGTTAACTGTCGGATAGCATTTTCACGAATAAAAGGATCAATTTCGGCTCGCTTTTTTTGGGAAAGTTTATCAAATTCTTTTTGAGTTAAGATACCTATGCGTAGCACCAAGAAAGCAACAGCTGGAATAACGATAAAACAGATAATGTTTGCTAACATACTATTGATATCTTTTTATTAAAACCTGTTAATAAAGATTAATACCTAAATTAATCTATCTTGATAATATTTAATAATTTCTTTAGAACGATTTCGATTAATTTTCGTTTTCTGAACTAGTTTTACAGCATTAATCGTGGCGATTAATATCGTCACAATAAACATAATAACATTAATAATAATCAACAAATTTGATGATAATTGTTGATTTTCGTCCAAATTATAATGATGATTTGCGTTCACTTTCAGACCAGAAATACTCGGTGTTTCAAGATTATGTCTATCAGAGTTTTCACTCTTTTGATTTAGAATATCACTCACCGAACCAACAATATTAATATTTGCAGGGATACTGTTGTTTAAAATAGCAAAATAATAATTAATATAACTATTTTCATCGAATCTCATCGATTTACTCAAAACCAATGGTGCCATGTCAACATAGCTTTGATTGGTTAATGTAATTTTCACACCTTTGTCAGATTGATATTTAGAAATGACATTCACCAATTCACTTTGAAGTTCTGATTTAAATGGTTCTACCGCCTGTTTGAGACTACGCATTCTGCGGGTTTCGACTATTTCACTAAAACCTGGATTTTTTGTAGACTCAACCAATAAATCATCCCATGTAATGTTTGCCTTGCTCCTATTGGTATCAAACAAATGAGTCAGATTGTATTTGACATTGTCACATTCTTTAACCGGTAAAATCTTACAAACCTTGTCAATATCAATTACCATTTGACCAATACTTTCTATTTTAGAAAATGAATTTTTAACATAACGTCCATCATTTGAACTGCGGTTAAGCATATCAACATATAGGCTTTGTACATTTTGAAAACGCAACATTTCTGTATCGACCACGTCATTAACAAATTTCGTATCAAAAATATGTTTTAATGAACCTTCGATGGCCATGACATTATTTTCTTTCAAAGCCATTGGTTCATTATTGATAAAGAAGTTATGACATTGATATTCTTCGTTCAAATCATTGACATCACATGATGTATTTTTGATGGTGATATTCACAATGTCACCCGGCTTGATATCACTATTTTTTAAAGTATTGAAATCTTTAATTTGCAGATTTTCTGATTGTTGACTGTAATATTGATAAGCAAAATAACCATTATTAACTGGATCAGTATAATAATAGAGAACAACAGATAGAATTCCTCCAATTACGAATAAAATCTTATTTCGTGAAACTAGCTTAGGTGGCCCAAATTGTTCTACTTCATTATTAATGGATAAAGTCTGACCATAGCGAAGTAATTTTTTATTATCATTACTGATGACCATTTCAGTCGCGGAATCTGAAGTCCCAGGGATAAAATTCAACCAATACTTAGGGTATTCTAAAACCATAAGATTACCTATCTCTATGGAACAAGTATTAGGATCTTTATCATAAATTTTTGCCTTAACGACAGATACTTGTTGTGGGTTTAAATAATGTTTAGGTTTATACCAAGCAAAAAAGGCAGCAGCACCAAGACAAATTAAGATTAAGATGGATATCTGATCATTTTCACCGAACCATGAGCGTATCAAGAAAACCGTTGCGATAATTAAGCAAAGCGATGTCAACAAACCAAGGCTATGTTTACGGCGAATAGCGGCTTCAAATTGAGTTTCTTCACGTTGATAAAGGAGTTTATAATAATTTTTTGACGCCTCTAAATAAGCTTCATTATTATCTAGATTTTTACTATTATCATAAATACTGAGTGATTCAACATTAGATGAGTTAATACCATCTTGACGATTGGAACTATTGTGTTCTTCAAAGAGTTCATTTTCAAAAATCTTTTCTTTGGATTCAGTTTGTTCTAAATCTCTGAATAAATATTCCTCATCTGGATTATAATTTTCGAACGCCGTTTTGATATCATAATCATTGACTTTAATAACAATCCCATAATATTTGGTAAATACAACTTCAAAAATATTTGATTCATCAATATGCATATCCATATTATATGGAAAGAATAATTCTATATTGTCGACATCATAATAATAGGCGATTTCATCTGTGTTGCTATAAAGACTTTTACGAGTACAAGCACCAAATACATACGATACTTTATTATCAACCAAGGAAGATTGGAATTTATAAGGATAAACCGCTAATCTACTAGTTAGAAAAGGTTGTAACAGTTCTAACTCTTCATCGGTTAAATCTCTTATTCGTTCACGATGTCTTATGTGATCGTTTAAAACGTTCTTATTGATACCACGATCACTTTTATAAAGTAACCAACTAATTAATCCAAAAATTAAAATACCTATTTTAAAGACTAGATACAAATCCATTGTTATTCCTTAAATCTGAAATATTCATTATTTTTTATAAAAATATTGAGTACTTAATATTCCCTTTACTAATAATTAGCCATAATAATGTACTACTCTATCGTCATAATATTTGGTGATTAGTTTAATACGACGTTGATTAAATATAATTTTATAAAGTAGTGTGACCCCATTAATTAATGCTACTGCGGCCATTGTAATGAACATAATAATATCAATAATGACTGGCGACGTTAATGAAAATAGTTTTTCTGAATCGACTTTATAATAATCTTTAACATTAAGCTTAAGTTGTGAAATGCTACCATCTTCGCGATAGTTAATATCGCCCACTAGTCCAATCAAATTAATTGCATCACTTGCATCAGTTTCATTAGTTAAAATTTTATAATAATAATCTAATGATAATTTCAAATCTTCCTTAGAAGATGCATTTTTAATACTATTTGATTGAGCTATTTTAATATAACTATTTTCTATTAATACAATTTCAACTCCTGAGCCATTAAATTGATAATTATAAACAATATTTTTTAATTCATTTAAAATATCTTTTTTAATCTTATCAATATATGGAGTAAGTTCTTTAATTTTTGATATTTCTATTGATTTTGAAAAATTTGGATTAAGTTCAGCTTCAGTTACTAATTTAGTCCATTCTGTTTCATCATAGCTTCCTTTATTAGTATATAATTGAATTAATTTATATTTAACCGATTCACATTCAATTTCAAGGATGTTACAAATTTTATCTATATCAATAACCATCTGCCCCATATTTTTCAAACTTAAATAAGATTCACCTTTATAAACTAACATTTGGAGCGTATTTTGATCTATCACTGCTTGAATGAATTTTTCATCAAATACTTTGTTTATAGTATTAAACGAAAGCATAAGTTGATTATCCTCATTTTCCAGTGGTTTATCCTTGATAGCCAAGTGATGACATTTAGTATCAATATTTTTATTTCTCTCTTTAATATCACATGAAATACCGTTGATAGAGATGTTAATAAGATCACCTCGCTTAATATCACTATTATTTAAGCTGGTTAGATCATTGATTTGCCAATTTTGTAATTGATGGCTGTAATATCGATAAGCTAAAAAACTATTGTTAATTGGATTAGAAAAAATATAGAAGACGATTGCTAACATTAACCCTACAAAAAATAACACGTTATTGCGAAATATAAATTTTGGTGGTCCGAATTGTTGTACTTCCCGATGAATTGATAAAATATTCCCACAACGCAGTAATGTATTAAGATAACCTCTGATGTCCATTTCGGTGGTTGTTTTTGATACTTCAGGTAGAAACCGTGACCAATACTTTGGATAACGTATATTCGTTTTATGATCGACAATTAAGGTGTGAGATTTAGAATTTTTATTGAAGGTATTAACTTTAATGATTTTCACTTGTTGTGGTTTTGATTTTAGCTTAGATTTATGCAAAGCAAAAAATGCAGCTACAACAAAACATATTATCACTTTGATCAGAGTAGATAATATTTGGTCATTTTCAGTTAACCATTCACGAATGAAGAGAATAGTTGCAAATAATAAACAAAGTGAAGTTAATATGCCATAGTTGCTTAGGTTGCGAGATTTTACTTCCAATGGTGTTTCTTCACGTGTAGACAAAGTTTTATAATCAACTTTTACGTCATTGTTTACTGAAGCGAAATCGGCGTTCTTAGAAGCTGTCTCTGATTTTGAAACATCAGTTGTTTTTATTCTATTAGGATCATAATTGTCGAAAGCAAACTGAATACCACAATTGTTGACATTAATTACATATGCATATGTGTCCGTAAAAACGACTTCAACAACATTATATGTTGAAAGATACATATCTAAATCATATGGAAAGAAAAGATCAATATTATCGATTTCATAGTAATAACACTTTTTGTTGTTTTCGGTGATTACTTTTCTACGAATATAAGCACCTTTTATTACCGATACTTTACAATCAATTAACGGTTGGGGTTTATAAGGCCGAACAGATATTTTATGGCTTGTGAAAGGTTCTAATAGTTTTAATTCTTCATTAGTTAAATCTCTATATGACTCACGATTTGCAATAAAATCTTTTATTTTTTTCTTATTTTTATTACGATTTTTGCGATCACTTCTTACAGCAAAATAACCAAAAATGAAAATGAGTATAAATATAAACACAATTACACTGGAGAAGATACTAAATATCGTGACAATCCAAAATAATGCATCCAACATTCTTTATTTCCCTATATTATTGCGAATGTTAAAAAATAGACAACTATATCATTTGTTTGATATTTATCCAATATTTTTTCAAAATTTATTTAATATTATTAAATGTTTATAAAAAAGGCGCTTAGTGCGCCTTTTGTTTTATTTAGAAGATTATTTATTTAACCGTTTTTTCGCTGCGAGATAAACCGATGATCCCTGAACGAACAATTTCAACTATATTGCAGGTTTCACGAATTGAAGCTAAGAATGACTCTAATTTTTCACTGGTACCTGACATTTGAACAATATAGTGAGTTGCTGTCACATCAACGATTGCGCCTCTAAAAATATCAGCACAACGTTTAACTTCATCTCGTGCATCAGCCGTTTTAGCGGCAACTCTAACTAACATAATTTCACGCTCAACATGTGGACCTTCGGTTAAATCGTTTACACGATAAACATTAACTAATTTATGTAACTGCTTTTGGATCTGTTCTAAAACATGTTCATCGCCTGAAGTTTGAATCGTCATGCGACTCATGGTTGGATCTTCAGTTTGTGCGGTTGTAATGGATTCGATGTTAAACCCACGTTGTGAAAATAAACCTATAATTCGTGACAATGCACCCGGTTCGTTCTCAGTTAAAATTGATAATATATAACGCATTAGGTTCTCTCCGTTTTACTTAACCACATTTCATTCATTGCTCCGCCGCGAATTTGCATTGGATATACATGTTCTGTGGCGTCGGTCATGAGATCAATAAAAACTAAACGATTTTTTATTGAAAGTGCTTCTTTAAGTTTTGGTTCAAGATCTTCACGCTTATCAATCCTCATGCCTACATGACCATAAGCTTCAGCAATTTTCGCAAAATCAGGTAAAGACTCCATATAAGATGAAGAATGACGGCCGGCATAAATCATATCTTGCCACTGTTTAACCATACCTAAAAAACGGTTGTTAAGATTTAAAACAATCACCGGCAAACCATATTGCAAAGCAGTTGAAAGTTCTTGAATATTCATCTGAATACTACCATCGCCTGTCACACACACCACATGCTTTTTAGGAAATGCAAGCTTAACACCCAATGCCGCAGGTAAGCCAAAGCCCATCGTGCCAAGACCACCAGAAGTAATAAAGTGACGTGGTTTGTCAAATGGATAATAGAGTGCGGTAAACATTTGATGTTGACCAACATCAGTAGCAATATAAGCATCACCTTTGGTCAACTTATATAAAACTTCAATCGCCTCTTGAGGTTTAATACTCTTGCCCTCATGACTATATGCTAGACATTTACGCGCACGCCAATGGTCGATCTGTTTCCACCAATCGATTATCGCATCTAAATCACGATCAACATTAAGTTCATCAAGTTGCGATAACATAGTTTCAAGCACTTTTTTCGCATCACCCACAACCGGAATAGCGGCCGATACCGTTTTCGAAATTGACGTTGGGTCGATATCAATATGAATAATTTTGGCTTTAGGACAATATTTTTCTACATTATTAGTGGTTCTATCATCAAAACGAGCACCAACGGCAAAAATCACGTCGGCATTATGCATAGTCATGTTTGCTTCATAGACACCATGCATACCTATCATACCTAAATATTTTTTATCGGTCCCTGGAAAGGCGCTGATTCCCATTAAGGTTGATGTAACAGGCAAATTTAATTTATCCGCTAAAGATTTAACTGCCTCACTAGCATTGGCACTAATTACCCCTCCACCAATATAGAGAACCGGTTTTTTAGCCGATAATAATGTAGTTAATGCTTTTTTGATTTGCCCTTTATGCCCTTGAATAGTCGGGTTGTAAGATCTCATCGTTACGGATTTTGGATAATTATAGTTATATTTATTGGCCGGATTAACGATATCTTTTGGCAAATCAATCACGACCGGGCCCGGCCGACCAGTTGATGCAATATAAAACGCTTTTTTAATCGTTTCAGGAATATCTTTGCTATCTTTTATAAGAAAGCTATGCTTAACAATCGGTCGAGAGATGCCAACCATATCACACTCTTGGAAGGCATCATTACCAATTAAATTACTAGCAACTTGGCCTGACAAAATAACTAATGGCACAGAATCCATATAAGCGGTGGCAATACCCGTAATGGTATTGGTTGCCCCCGGACCGGAGGTGACTAAAACTACGCCGACATCACCTGTTGATCGGGCATAACCATCAGCCATATGCACGGCAGCTTGTTCGTGACGAACCAAAATATGCTCAATTCCACCTAAAGTATGCATTGCATCATAAATATCAAGAACACTGCCTCCTGGGTAACCAAAAATTTGCTTAACTCCTTGATCAATCAAGGACTGAATGACCATTTCTGCGCCTGACAGTTTTGCCATGGTTATTGCCTCCATTTATAACTAATTTGTCATTATTAGTTCCATTTTGCATGAACTAATAGAGAAAATCAATAAAGTCAATAATCTAAGTTTTATTCTTCCTAATTTTGTTGGTTAATACTCTTTTTTTGCAAGAAATAACTTGTAAAACTTCATTTTATCTATTTTAATGCAATAATAAGGATAAATTAATTGGTGAGTTAATTGATTAATTTTGAATAATTAAAAGCTTTATCGCTTATGTTTTTTGCTCTTTTATAGCTTATATATGGTATTCATATTGTATTAGAGTACTTTATTTTAAAAAAAGGTGTTTTTGATGGCCAATTCTTATTGTAAACCAACTTCCTTATCTGATTGGCAATTAGTCAAAGTATCAGGTGTGGATAATCGTACATTTTTACAGGGACAAGTTACTGCTGATCTTAATCGTATTAATGAAAACTCAGCATCATTTGCCGCTCATTGTGATGCAAAAGGACGTATGTGGAGTAATTTTATATTATTTCAACGTCGTGAAGATTTTTTTTATATATTACGTAAAAGTGTTGCCGAAAGACAAATTACTGAATTAAAAAAATATGCTGTGTTTTCTAAAGTAACTATAGAACCCGTTCAAGATTTAAATATAATTGGTTTAGAAGATGAGGCAATTGATCCATTAGTGGTTTCAGCTCTCGGGGATAAAAATTGTATAACTATTGATGATGCGACTTATATTAAACTCACAGCTCCTAAACTGAGAATGATAAAAGTATCATCTGAACCGTTACCAAATGACTTACTACCATCTGAGCATTGGTTGAAACTTGAATTAGAAGCTGGTCACGCTATTATCGATGCACCTAATATCGATAGCTTGCTTCCACAGGCCTGTAATTTACAACATTTTAAAGCAATCAGTTTTGACAAAGGTTGTTATTGTGGGCAAGAGATGGTTGCCAGAGCACAATTCCGTGGTGCCAATAATCGCGGACTTTACCTATTAAAAGGTCACAGTAAGGTTTTACCGATAATCGGTGATAAGCTTGAATACGAATTAGATGGTAATTGGCGTGAAGGTGGTCAGGTTACTGCTGCATTAAAATTAAGTCAAAATGATGAAGTTTTTGTTCAGGTTGTATTAGCGAATGGTATTGATAGTGAAACGAGCTTTAGAGTAAAAGGTCAACCGGACAGCTTATTAAATTTATAATTTAGAATTAACCAATAATATTTATTTATTAAACAGGAATAATTTTATAATCATTCCTGTTTTCTTATACATTAAACTCCTAACACCCCAATTCTTGACTAACTATTTCAACAAAATATTCGGCACCTAGCGTAAGGATCTCATCATTAAAATTATACGAAGGATTATGCAGGTTAGCTCCGTCCCCTGCACCAATTTTAATATAAACCCCAGGTACTTTTTGTAACATAAAAGCAAAATCTTCTGATCCCATTGTGGGCGGTGAATCAATAATAATCTTATCATTGCCCACAAGTTTTTGCGCAACTTTTATTGCAATATCGGCTTGTTTAGGGTGATTGATGGTTGCCGGATAACGACGTTGATAATCAACTTCCGCTTTGGTACAAAATGTTAAAGCCGTTGCTGTTGAAATATGTTTGATTCGTTCTTCTGCTAAATTTTGATCTTCAACATTTAAAGCCCTAACTGTGCCTCGGATTACCGCGTGTTGAGGTAGCACATTCCAAGTATCACCACTATGAATTTGTGTCACACTAATAACTAACGAATCAGTTGGATTTAAATTGCGGCTGATAATAGTTTGTAAATTATTAACAATATGAGTAGCAGTTAAAATAGTATCTTTACCTAAATGCGGTGCAGCCGCATGCGCACCGACACCGGTGATTTTGATTTCAAACACATCATAAGATGCCATCACTGGACCATGATTAATCAAAAAATGGTTTAACTCTAAATTAGGTTGATTATGCATACCGTAAACGGCTTCAATCGGAAATTTGTCAAATAAACCATTTTCTACCATCACACGCCCCCCGCCTTCGTTCTCTTCAGCAGGTTGGAATATCGCCACTACCGTACCGTTAAAATCACGGTTGGCACTTAAATATTTTGCCGCACCTAATAATATAGCAGTATGACCATCATGTCCGCAGGCATGCATTTTACCGGATATTTTTGAACAGTAATCGATTTTATTTTCTTCAAAAATATCCAATGCATCAATATCTGCACGAAGGCCAATCGTGCGACCTTTAGTTTTACCATGAATCACTGCCACCACCCCTGTTGGAGCAAACTTGGTATATAGTTCGGTGATACCAAACGATTTTAACTTTTCAATAATAAACTGTGTAGTCTGTTTTTCTTCGAAGGCGGTTTCTGGGTAAGCATGAATATGATGACGCCATGCAATCATCTCATCTTTTAATGCAGCAATTTTTTTCTCGGTAGTATTAATCATTGATTATTCCTTACATTTAGCCATAAATCTAAAAGATTTTACTAGCACTATAATCTTACTTGTAACGAAATAAAAATAACTAATTATCCTAACGTTATCCTTTTTAGTTATAAGCAAAATAGTAAAATAAATTGATCAGCAATGAAAGAAATAAAGATTTGAATATCAATCGATTAAAACTATAATCTAGATTGGTAAATAATCAAATAGCCGGATATTAATAAAAACGGACCAAAAGCAATATGCTTTCGCGTTCTACATTTTGTCAAAATAATATAGAGTATGCCTAATAATGATGCCATAATTAATAATATCGGCATAGATTGGTAAGGTAACCAAGCCCCCAAAGCCGCAGCAAGTTTGATATCACCACCACCTAATCCAACTCTTTTAGTCAAACAAAAATAACCGACAGCCGGCAATTTAAGCATTAAATAACCGCAAAAAATTCCCATTAATGAATCAGCGATAGTCAATGAATTCAAATTTAAATACGACATTATCACCCCACCCCACATTAATGGTTGTGTAAAAAAATCAGGAAGTAAAAAATAACGAAAATCAATCTGAGCTAAAATCCAAAACCAAACAATAAGAAGCATCAACAAACCACTTTCAAAATTAAGTCCTCTGTCCAAATAGATTAATAAAAATAATACTGCTATAGTCAATTCCATAAATGGATAATAAAAAGCGATTTTATGCTGACAAAAATAACAACGTCTTCTCAATATGAACCATGACACCAGCGGAATTAACTGCCAAGCAGAAAGTGGCTGATGACAATTCGGGCAAGAAGAACGAGGAACAGAAATAGCTATTAGATAAGCAAAAAATGATTGCGAAGGTGAATAACGCGAATAAGCAACTGACAAAAAACTACCAACCACTAGTCCAATACAAAAAACCACGATTGCCATTAATGGATCACATCCGCCATTTGAAATATTGGTAAATACATCGCAATTACTAGGCCGCCAATGATCAAAGCCAAAAATAACATTAATAATGGCTCAAATACTTTTACTAAATTATCGGTTACAGTTTGATTTTGTTGTTGATAGTAGATAAATAAATTTTTAAGCATGACATCTAACGCCCCAGACTCCTCACCTACATGGATCAATTGTACACAAAGTTTAGGAAAATCGGACGATAACATGTGACTAAATGCATTACCTTGCTCAATACCATGAATAATTTTACTAATGATCTCTCGATAGTAAAAATTTCTTATACTATTTGCTGAAGCGATTAGTCCCGTTAATAGTGGAATCCCTGCTTGCTGAGTGATCGCTAGAGTATGAAAAATTTGCATTAAGTTTTGTGTCTGAATAACTTGACCAATCAGTGGCAGCATTAATTTCCGTCGATCAATAGCTAGCTTATAACGTTTTTTAAAAAAATGTTGGTAGAAAAAATAACTAAGCGCAACTATTAACAATACAATTAATCCACCTTGTTGAATCTTATGTGCAAGCTGAATAATCAATTGAGTAAAATAGGGTAATTGAGTATCAAAGCTTTGATAGATGTCGGCAAATTTTGGCAATACAATAAACATCATCACCATAATTACCATCATAGAAACGATCAATAAAAATAACGGATAGCGAATGGCCTTTTTAATCTGTTTTTGCAATTCTAATGTTTTTTCAAGATGTAGACTTAGCTGCTCAAAACTATGATCCAATTGCCCAGTTAATTCACCAACGGCTATTATTTCACAATAAAGTGCGGGAAATATCCAATGATGTTGTTTTAGAACTGCCGATAAAGATTCACCTTTAGTTATCTGTTGACGAATATCGGTCAATAAAAATTGCCATTGCGGTTTGGGTTGATCATCTATAAGTAATCTTAAACTATCAACAATTGATAAACCTGCCTTTAACATAGTGGCTAGTTGCTTAATAATTATCATTAACTCGCTAGACTTAAAACTTTTAGAGGTAATTACGCTACCCGCACGAATTTTAATCGCTATTTGGCCTTGCAATAATAGTTGTCTTTTAACATCTTGCTTTGATGTGGCAATAATCTTATTTGGATGAAAATTAATATCATACCAAAAATAGAGTCGCTTCATTTTCCATAACCTTACTTACCTAAAACCCGATTTAACTCAGCAAGCGTAGTAATACCTTGTTGCACTAATAGATAGCCGGCTTGCATTAAGTTGACTCTATTTTTCGGTGAGATTGGTTGATCATTTAAAATCTGCTGCTGCACTTCGGGCGTTATTATTAACAATTCATATAAGCCTATGCGCCCTAAATAACCACCGACACATTTTTCACACCCCATGGCAATAAAGTGTGGCGAGGGTTGATTATCAATTAAGGTGAGTTCACTAGCCACTACCTTACAATGTTGGCAAAGTTTACGTACTAAGCGTTGAGCAATAACCAACTTTAAACTGGAGGATAGAAGATAATTTTTAATCCCCATTTGATTTAATCGAACAATCGCTTCAACACTGGAGTTCGTATGTAAAGTTGATAATACCAAATGCCCTGTTTGTGCCGCTTGAATGGCGATTTCAGCAGTTTCATGATCACGAATTTCACCGATCATCATCACATCAGGATCTTGGCGCAACAAAGCGCGCAATATTACTGAAAAACTCAAACCTGCTTTAAGATTAATGGCCGTTTGATTGATACCCTCTAAAGGAATTTCGATGGGATCTTCAACACTACAAATATTACATTCCGTTTTATTTAAACGTTTTAAAGCACTATACAATGTCATGGTTTTGCCGCTACCAGTTGGCCCAGTAACCAAAATTAACCCTTGTGGATAATCCAATATCTGTTTGAACGTGATGAGATCTTGTTCGGTTAATCCTAAATCATCAATAGTCAGTTCGGATTCATGGTTATCCATAACCCGCAAAACTATTTTTTCACCGTTAATCACCGGCAATGTGGCAATTCGCATTGCATAGTTATTAATCACCAATTGACCATCTTGCGGCAAACGATATTCAGCAATATTTAGATTTGCCATAACTTTTAATCTGGCTGAAATCTGTTTGGCAAGAGTTAGTGGCGGCATTTGCATATTTTGTAATACACCATCAATTCGCATGCGGATTCGATAATTGTGTTGATAAGGCTCGAAATGAATATCAGAGGCCCGCTTTTCCAATGCGGACAACAATAATTTATCGACGCTTTCCACTATTTGATCTTCTTGAATAATCATCGCCTTTATTACCTAGTTTTACAAAAATTAAAATTTAAACACATCTTCACAAGCTTTATTTAAATTGACATCAACAGGATTAGTTACACAGGTACGGGACCAATCTACATTACCTAACGACGTATTTAACTTTGGAGTTAAAGTTGTAGTTAAGCTTGATAATGCACTTTTCCCAACTATTGTAATAACACCTTTATTGACAGAAATCGAAGCAACATAGTTGGTCGTTCTTGTGGTTGGTACACCATTAACCCCACTATCACATTCATTTAATGAACCTTGCTCAATAACACATATCTCAATCGCAGTTTTATACGCTGTCATCGACTGAAGCATATCAGTTAAAGCCGCCTTTTTGACATAACTTTGATAAGCTGGCAAACCGATAGCTGTTAAAATGGCGATTACCACAATGGCGATCATTAACTCAAAAAGTGTAAATCCATACTGCCTACGCATAAAAACCTCGAAAGATTAATCAAATGATGGATGGTATGACTTTATAGCAAATAGAAAAAATGAAATAATGATCAGATAAAAAGTGGAAACAAAAATACAAATTGATTATCACATTCAATATGGTATTAAGCAAAGTTGTGAACTAAATCACAACAACAGCAAATTTATACGCTTGGAGTAATTATGTCCGCAAAAATTATTGATGGTCGAATTAAAAATATTAAACAAGTCAAATCGCCCTATTATAATGATCGGCCAATTGATCAACCCATCTCGTTATTGGTTATTCATAACATTAGTCTACCACCTAATCAATATGGTGGGCCTTATGTTGAACAACTCTTCACTGGCAAGCTAGATCCAAATGAACATCCCTATTTTGCGGAAATTTGTCAACTACAAGTATCAAGCCATCTATTTATAAGACGTGATGGTGAAATTATTCAATTTGTACCGTTTAACAAACGCGCTTGGCATGCTGGTAAATCAGTATTTGAAGGTAAAGAAAATTGCAACGACTTCTCAATAGGTATTGAAATGGAAGGATGTGATAGTGATGACTTTACTGAGGCGCAATACCAACAACTCGCTAACGTAACAACCCTATTAAAACAAAGCTATCCAATCCAAAATATAACCGGACATAGTGATATTGCACCTGGTCGTAAAACCGATCCTGGTCCCTATTTCAATTGGCATTATTATCAAAGATTAGTTAACCAGCAAACGCAAATTAATGCCATGATCAACCAAATTAACTTAATTAAACACGAACTACAAAAACTCAACTTATGGCAACCATCACCACCTGCTGCGGAAGCTTTTTTAAGTGAACAACCATTTGCGCTCGACACAATGCAACCTCATGAATGGTTACAATGGATCTTTATTCCACGTATGCAAGCATTGATCGATGCAAAACGTGAAATACCAAAATTCGCCCTGCATCCTTATTTTGAAGAAGCATTTAAAGAAGTTCAAGAAATTGAGATAAATAAATTATTAATATTGATTAAACAGCTAGACGAATTAGCAACTAGTTGCCAATAGTTGAATAAAATTATTTTTTGAAAAAATAGCCACATCAAACATGTGGCTATCAGATAGCAAGGTTAATTACCTCTAGTCAATCGACGGTATTCCCTTACTGCTTGCTGATGCCCTTCATAGGTGCTACTAAATGTATGACCTCCTGAACCATTGGCAACAAAAAACAGATAATTAGTATCAGCCGGATGAGCTGCTGCTTCAAGTGAAGCTAAACTTGGCATAGAAATTGGTGTTGGTGGCAATCCTTCAATCACATACGTGTTATAAGGGTTATTTTTATCAGTTAAATCAATACGTCTAATCTTACCGGTATAATTATCACCTAACCCATAAATAATGGTTGGATCAGTTTGCAACTTCATATTTGATTTTAAACGATTGACAAAAACCGAAGCCACATTAGCTCGTTCTGAACTGACCGAGGTTTCTTTTTCAATAATGGAGGCAATAATTAATAATTCATAGGGAGATTTATAAGGCAGATCACTAGCTCGATTATCCCAGACTTTTTGTAAATTAGCCTTCATGGTCAAATGAGCACGTTTCAAAATATTGAAATCTGAACTATCTGCTGTATATTGATAAGTATCAGGTGAAAACCAACCTTCAAGCTCACCTTCAATTCCTAACAATTTAGCAATTTCATCATGTGACTTATCTGTCAGTGTTTGCTGAATATAAGGAGTATTACTTAGTACTTTAAACCAATCTTTAGCTCGTTTACCTTCAACGAATTGTACAAAAAATTTGCTATCTTTACCGGATACTAATAACTTTAAAAATTCCTCAACAGTCATATAAGGATGTAATTGATAAGTTCCAGCTTTGATCGAACCTAAAGAAGGATCTAACTTATACAAATATGGCAACAAATAAGCTTGTTGCATTAAATCATTTTCCTTAACCTGTTCAACTAATTGGTGTAAAGATGTCCCCTTTGCCAATACAAACATCTGATTATCAGCTGTAACATTCATATGTTGCTTCGAAAATTGTTGCAAATAATAATAACCAATACAAAACGAAACACAGAAAACTAAAACTAAGGGTAGTAACGTATACAAAAATAATTTTTTAATCATAACTAATCTTTATAACGAATTTTTGCGCGTGAAGTTAAGCGCGTTAATAACTCATAAGCACTAATTCCAGTGTGCTTGGCGATCTGTTCAACGGGCAATTCTTTGCCCCATAAAATAACTTCATCTCCGGGTTTGTCATGGCAATCATTGCCCAAATCGACCACAATCATATCCATAGAAACCCGACCAACAATCGGCACAAGACGATTATTAATACTCACAGGGGTATTTTCAGGAATACTGCGTGGATAACCATCACCATATCCCATCGCAACAACCCCTAACATAGTATCACGCTGGCTAGTCCACGTTTGGCCATAGCCAACAGTTTCGCCTTTTTTATGCTTACGGACTGAAATTAATTCAGACTTAAACGTCATTGCCGGATGTAGATCAGCAACTGCATCATCAAATGGAGAAACCCCATACAATGCAATACCAATTCGAACCATATCACGGTGAGAATCAGGCCAAGCAAGAATACCACCGGATGCCGCTATCGATTGCTGATAACCAATTAAATTACTATCGATTGAATTAATAAACTTATCAAATTGAGCTATTTGTTTATTGGTTTGAGATGAACTTAACTCATCAGCGTTACTAAAATGACTGATAATATTTATCGGTTGACGGATTGCTTTGCAGCTAGCTAACCGATTAAATTCGGATATAGCTTCATCAAAATGAAAACCTAAGCGGTGCATACCGGTATCAATTTTAAACCAAGCTACAATTTCATTAGGAAAAGGGATAGTATTTAAAACATCAATTTGCCAACTCGAATGGATAACCGGTTGCAAATTGAAATCAAGTAAATCATTAATATCATCATGAGGAAAAAAGCCTTCCAAAAGAACGATTGGACTGCGAATACCGACTTGGCGCAATGTAACTGCTTCAGAAACACGGGCAACGCCAAAACAATCAACTTTATCATCCAGTAATTGAGCAACGCCTTCCATACCATGACCATATGCATTAGCTTTAACAACTGCCATTAAAGTAACATCTGGTAATTTTTCTCTAAAAAACTCAATATTAGATAAGATTGATTTACGATTAACTTCTACTACAGCAATAGACATTTTACAAACCTAACTTATATATTAGATGTTTATTGTAAAATTTGTTATCAATAATGACAAATTTTTCTTTTACAAAAGATCTTCCCTAAAGCGAAAATTACCACAATTCTAATTAATTTAACTATTTACACACCTAATAATAATGATTATCATTAGCGTTAAATTTGCTAGC
The DNA here is from genome assembly GCF_003202915.1 of Gilliamella apicola. Classification (GTDB taxonomy): domain Bacteria; phylum Pseudomonadota; class Gammaproteobacteria; order Enterobacterales; family Orbaceae; genus Gilliamella; species Gilliamella apicola_Q. The sequence continues at coordinate 861,710 of NZ_QGLP01000004.1, read as the reverse complement.
TAATAAAAAATGTAATAAAAAAGTTGTTCAAGATAAGATAGTATAGAGAACCATTATGGCAAAAAATCCCCTTAAACCAAACTATTATATAGCAATATTAACTCTCTGCTTTTCTGCAGATCTTTTGGCTGAAGAACGAAAAAGTAATCCACAAGATACCATCATCGTTACTGCTGACCGTAACGAAAAAAGCGTATGGGACAGTTCGATATCCGTTAACGCGGTCAATCGCGATGAAATTGAAAAACTTAATGGTGACTCGGTGGTCGAAGCACTACGTGACATTCCTGGGGTTGAAATTACCGATAACGCATTAGCCGGACGCAAGCAGATCATGATCCGTGGTGAAGCCCCTTCACGTATATTAATGTTGATTGACGGACAGGAAGTTACTTATCATCGTTCAGGACATGGTTCGAGCGCTGGAGTATTAATTGACATGGAATCCGTTGAACGCATAGAAGTCATTAAAGGGCCTCACTCTGTATTATTTGGTTCACAAGCTATTGGCGGTGTGGTTAATTTTATTACACGTAAAGGCAGTAAGGATGGGAAACCATTTAATGGTGATGCAAAACTAGTCTATAACCAGTCAACCGATGGTTTTACTGAAATGGGTACAGTTAACGGCACCATCGATGGAATATTCGATTACCGTATTAGTGGCACTTACTCTGAAAACAATGATCGCAAAGCTTATCAAGGTAAACTACATGATACTGATTTTGATAATAACAGCTTAAGTTCATGGTTTGGACTCAACCTTGATAAACACAAATTTGGTCTATCACTCGATCGTTACAAACTTAACACTAAAACTTATACCGACAAAGATGACAACTCACCAGAAGTAAAAGAGTTTTGGGTAAAAATACCTAAACTAAAACGTGAAAAGATCGGATTCTTTTATGATTATGATGTCGATGGTGACTTGTTGAAAAAACTGCATTATGATGCTTACGCCCAAAAACTAAATCGTCAATTTAGAAACCATGTTGTTGTATCACCGGCTCCGATTATGAAAGTAACCACCAACACGGCTACCAATGACGAACAAAAAACCTATGGTATGACATTCCAATCCGACATTGAACCACGTAAAGATATGAAGCTCATTACTGGTATACAATATCAACAAGATAATGTCGATCAAGACTCACACAATATTGTTATAGCAAAAATGCCTTCACCAAGAGCAAGCTATACCCAACACAAATACTTAACCAATAAATGGCAACAATCTAGTATCGCACTATTTGGCCAAAATGACTGGAATATCACCGATGATATTTCTTGGAATTTGGGTGCTCGGCAATATTGGGTCGAATCAAAACTAAAAAATGGCCACACTACTATCAACAAAATCCCGGCTATGGGTTCAGCAACCTCTAGCTATAAAATTGATGGTAAAAAGAAAGATCATGACAATAACTTTGTTATATCGTCAGGATTAACTTATTCAGGCATTGAAAACACTCAATTAAGGGCCTCTTTTGCCCAAGGATATGTTTACCCAACTCTTGCTCATCTTTATGCAGTTACCTCGGCGGCTTCACAAACCATCTATGGAAATTCTCATCTAAAAGCTGAAAAATCGAATAATTACGAAATTGGTTTGCGTTATAATAACAACAAATGGTTAGTTGATGGTGCTATCTATTATTCAGATGCAAAAGATTACATTACGCAAATGAACTGTAATGGCTCAGCAATTTGCGATGGTGCATCGGGACGTAATGTTACTTATTATGGTAATGCCAACAAAGCCAAGACCCATGGTTTAGAATTAAGTCTTGAATATCTCGACCTACCGATAAACCCTTATCTCAAAGGGAACTACCTAAGCCGTAAAATCGAAACCGAAACCTACAGAACACGAGACACCGGCAATCCCCGCTTTACAGGCAACGCTGGGATAAAACACACTGCTTATTTTGAAAAATTTGATATTGATTCTGACCTATTTATGCGATTTGCTACCAAAGCCACACAACGCAGTGATTCAGCCGTTTACCACTACAGTGGCTGGTCCACATTGAACTTATCAACTACTACGTCGTTTGGAGCTGATCGCCAGTACCATATTGGATTAGATCTCAACAATATCTTAAACAAAAACTATACCACAGCTTACGAATCCATTCCTGCGGCCAAGTTTCACGCAATCGTCAGCGCCAGCATGAAATTCTAGTAATTGCTATACTCGATTATATAAGAGAGTGAACTGGGGGTATCAAAAACCCTGGTTCACAGTTTTTTTACTATAAAAAACTTCAATCCAGAAAAAATAAACTCGCCCCAATTGGCGCGAATAGTTCACTCATTTTTTGACGATAAGATATTGTTTTAAGGTTGAAATTAGTGTTTTTTTCGCTTGAATCAATTGTTACCAAGAAGCCGAAATTGTCAACCCTTTAACCTCACAGGATAATTCGATAACATGTGATCCACTCAAATTATTAATCAATGGTTAGGAACCTAGTTTTGTTTGATTTTCCAAACAGACTGTTTTGTCAATAATAGGTGTGTAACAACTATCATAAGTTAAATACAATGCATCTAACAATAGTATTTGGATAACCATTGTTAGGTGAAATGGATATTTTTAATATAATGTAACCTTTATATCACTGAAACGCTCCAACCGATTATATATATCTACTAATGCAAAATCGGTTGGTTTTTATCAATTATCTTTTCTCTTATTACTCAAAACTGTTTTTTATATTTTACCAAGTTGATTTAGTTATAAGGATAGACACACACGCCTAGCGCATCGTTTTCTCGAGGGTAATCCCAACCAACGGTGCCATCAAGTGTGTAAACATCAAAGAATGCTGCTGGTTTATTAGGATCAGGGTTGGGTTCATCACCTATATCTCTAGTCCAATAGCCGTATTCGTAAAAGTTAACTTCTGTTCCGTAGAATTGGTTGTAACTCAAGTTTCCCCACTCCGAAAAAAAGCCTGCACCGATTATACGTTGAAAAAAATTACTGGTTGATGAAGGGGTAGCGCCTTTAACGCCTTCACAGAACCCAAGAGCTCCAGCTCCACTGCAAACTGAATTTGTTAAATCCTTAACTTGAGGAAGACGATAACCTATTTTTCTACACCAATTTGCCATCTTCTCATTATTTGCGTATATTCTGTTACGATTAACAAACCATTTTTTTAATACAAAACCGTATTTGACAATTGCAGGACCGCTATCATCGTATCTACCGACTAATTCAAATGTCTGTGGTAAATTAGGTTTGTCTATTTCACTACTAGGCTCATCGGCCTCCCATTGTGGTTTGGTAGCAGCTGGACCTTTTAGTGTAACTCGAACCATTGTAGCATTAACTATTTCACCATTACTATCAACATCGTATCCAGCTTTAACAGTAATACCCTCCCGTTTAACTTCTTGCCATTTCAATTGTTGAACACCACCTATATCTAAATAAAAATGCAGCTCATTAGCACTAGTAGTCGGAAAGTTTAATCTATAAGTAGCTTGTGGGATGTAACCTTTATCAGGATTCCACATGTCAACGGGACCGTTAAAATTATGAACATTCGAAACCCGAGGGTTATTAACTAAATTTGGTCTAACAAAACAGATCGATGGACTGGCTTTAGGACTGATATAATAAGTCACACTCCGTGTGCTAATATTAGTTCCATTGGGAACACCATACCTAGTTTTTAACAAAGCATTTGTATTACTCAATGTAACTTTATAAGGTGCGTTACAAATTTCTAATCTAGTGTTACGTGGCACAACCTGATTATTTTTATCAGTAATAACTAAATTTAAATCACCTGAAATTGTGAAGTCATCATCTCCGTCATCATCCTTCCAATAATTGTATGGTGCGCCAATGAGAGAACTTAATTTGACTGAGTTTGAACCAATTGGTACCGCCATATTAATATCTGCGAGAGTCTCCCCAAGATTAGGCAATTCAATGGGTATAGTTGATGAACTGTTTGTGACTGGAGTTATCTCTCTTCCGTTAGATAAAGTAATTTTGAAAAACTCATCATCTAAGCTAGTAACCTTAGTTTGACCATTGTCGAGTGTTAAATAAGGCGCATTACCATTAATGGTATTAAACGTTTGGGATATTAATGCTTGGCTACTGAATGAAAATGACAACATAAACGCCAAACTTAAAATGATCTGCCGAGATAAAAAAGATCTTAATGATGATATTAAAAGTTGATATAAAAATAAACTATTGTGGAATAGAGAACTATGATTACTAAAATTACGCCAATTTAAATCATAAATTGGATAGCGGTTGTGCAATGTTTGCTGTTTGCTGTTTGCTGTTGAAAATTATAGTGCATTTCGACGTTCCTGTCAAGTAACTTAATGATTAATTGAAGTTTTTTATATATTAAATAAATATTACTTGATTATTTCACTTAAGAGTGTGTAAAGAGTATAAGGACGGAAAAAGAACTGCGCAACCTTTTTATAATTTAAATTGTTAGCTTTTGTAAATTGTCTGGTTAATTTACGCTTCATTTAGTTCATTAAAGTTGATAATTTTGCGTTTAAAAACTAGTCTTCAATTTTTTTAATGAAAAAAGTCATCTATTTAAAAAAACTGGCTTTTGCCCTTTATTTGCTGTCTTATAGAATTAGCTGTTATAATCAATTTTTCTATTTTTTAGGAAGATAGTTATGTATATTATTTATGGGATTAAAAACTGTAATACCATGAAGAAAGCATTTACTTGGCTTGATGATCATCAGATTAGTTATCAATTTCATAATTATAAAACTGAAGGTTTGTCGGCTGAGTTGTTAAGTCGTTTATTAGAACTTGTTGATTGGCAAAGTTTGTTAAATACTCGCGGTACCACTTGGCGTAAACTTGATGAGGAAATACGCCATAAAATTGATAATCAAGATGCCGCTATGAAGATTATGTTAGCTAATCCGTCGATTTTAAAGCGTCCATTACTTGTTGATGGTAAACGGGCTCTATTGGGCTTTTCTGACGAGAGCTATTTGAAATTTATTAATCCTAAACCATAAGATCGAGATCACTATGACCGAACCTGTTATTGCATTAACCAAAGCATTGATTGCCGAAAGATCCATAAGCCCCGATGATAAAAACTGCCAAAAGATGATCATCGATCGTTTAAAACCGTTAGGCTTTGTGATTGAAGAGGTGAATATAGGTAAAACCAAAAATCTTTGGGCTTATCATGGTAACGGTAAAACTCTAATGTTTGCCGGTCATACAGATGTGGTGCCAGCCGGTGATGAAAGTAAATGGCGTTATCCGCCTTTTGAACCAACTATCGATGAAAATGGCGTACTTTATGGTCGTGGAGCGGCTGATATGAAAAGTGGTGTAGCGGCAATGGTTTGTGCCGCCGAGTCATTTGTCAAAAAATATCCTAATCATACAGGTCGAGTAGCGTTTTTACTAACTTCGGATGAAGAAGCTGAAGCGACTGATGGCACGGTTAAAGTGGTCGATTTACTAATTAAACGCCAAGAAAAGATCGATTATTGTATTGTCGGAGAACCTTCCAGCGATAGTGTACTGGGTGATCAAATCAAAAATGGTCGTCGTGGTTCTTTAACTGCAAATCTCGTGGTGCATGGCATTCAAGGCCATGTTGCTTATCCCCATCTTGCGGATAATCCAGTCCATAAGTTTGCCCCAGCTTTAAACGAGTTAGTAACCACCGAGTGGGATAATGGTAATGAGTATTTTCCTCAGACGACCATGCAAATAGCCAATATTAATGGTGGAACTGGTGCCGAAAATGTGGTTCCAGGTGATTTATCGGTACAGTTTAACTTTCGTTATAGTAGTGAATTGACAGATGAAATGATTAAAGCAAAAGTCAACGCGATTTTGCAAAAACATAATTTGAACTATACTTTGAAGTGGCGATTATCTGGTCAACCATTTTTAACCCCACAAGGGGAACTTACTGAGGCAGCAGCTAGTGCTATAAAAAACTTTACTCAACTTGATAGCAAATTATCTACCAGTGGAGGAACTTCTGACGGACGGTTTATTGCAAAATTAGGTTGTCAAGTGATTGAATTTGGCGTGTTAAATAAAACTATTCATAAAGTGAATGAAAATGTGAATTTCCAAGATGTCATTACATTACAAGCTATCTATATCGACATTTTAGAAAGATTGTTACTTGCTTAGTTGGTCGATTTTATTGTGATGAGGCGTAAATTGTAAAGACACGATATGTTAATTGCTAAAATCAACTTTTAAGGGGATTTAAATGGAGTGGCTTAAAGATTATTGGTGGGTAATTCTAATTATCTTAGTAGGAATCTTTATTAACACAATTAAAGCGCTGAATAAATTAAACTATAAACATTATTTGGATAAAAAGAAAGGAATTAAACCTATTCCTTATAATGATGATGAGGACGACGATTGGCCAAGTCGTCCTCAACAAAAATAATTTACCGTTTATTGATAATTATTTTTTCTTGCAAAGATAGTTTGATTTGAATAACGATCAACCCACATCGCTGTGGCACCACAAACCGCTATCGGCATAATAATCAGATTTAATAATGGTACCATGGTAAAAAAGCTGATTAAAATACCAAACAGTAAATTATCGAAGCGATCATACCTTAATATCTCACGCATACGTTTAAAAGGAATTTTGTGGTTATCAAAAACGTAATCAGCATATTGGATATTGATTTGCCAAGCTGTAAATAAAAACCACACAATCGGTGTTACCAATTGCCCGACCACAGGAATCAAATAACTAATCAAAATTGGGATAGCCCATAATAAGTAATAGCCAAACTTTTGTAGTTCACGTTTTAATATCCGTGGTAAGTCTTGTATCAAACTCATTAAAGAGACATCCGGCACCGCAACACCAGTTAATTTTGCTTCCACCTGTTCAGCAAGCAAACCATTAAATGGGGCCGCGATAATGTTAGCAACGGTACTAAAGAAGTAACAGAATAAGATGACTAAAGTTAAAATCACGATACCACTTATTATATACCCCAACCAATGTAACCAACTCGGTATGAATGATAATCCCCAATCAGTCAGACCAGTAATCGATACAAAAAACCAATAAAATAGTGCTGACATAATAACAATATTAGCTAATAACGGTAAAAACACAAAACGTCTTAAACCTGGACTAAAAGCTAAAGACCATCCTTTTATAAAGTAATCAATACTTGATTTAGGTTTTTGGTTGTTATCAGAGGTGGAATATTGATGTTGTGATTGGTGTTCTAACTTAGGTGTTGTCACAATGAGTTCCTCTTACTTAATATTGATGTCATTTTAACCATAGATTAAATCAGACAACAACTTACTTTTTTTAATCAAAAATCAATCAATTTGGCATACTGTTTGATAATTTTTAAGCCACATTTTTACCTCTTGTTTAATGGCTAGCTGTAGTTCATTTCTACCTGTTAATTGATATTGTTTAATCAATGACCGTTCACTATTTTTGTTTTGCAATAATGCAGCTAATAATGGCATTGGTATTTTACTATTATTTTCGTTATGTTTCAGTAAACGACAAAGTGAAGGGTACGATGCTTCAAATGGTCGATGGTAATGACAAAATCCTTGTAAGTCTTGGTAATCTTGCGGTGTTAATGCTTGCTGCTCATCAACGGTTACTAACTCACTAATCGGTAAATCAATAATAACATTAAGCCAATAACCATTTCTCATTAAATTTTGCGCTAAACGTTGAGATAGTTCATGACCTTGCTGGGAAATAGGCTTTATCATTATCACAGAATGGCTACCTGAACTGGCTTGTTTATGGCTAGCAATATGTACTAAGGTAAAACCACAAATACGCCAAAATTGATAATTTGCTTCATTGTAAGCAAAACTTACTGAGACAAAATCATTATTCTGTCTCTTTGCTTGTTGATAGATCTGCGCTACTAAATTTTTTGCAATTTGTTGGCGTCGATAAGGTTCAATTACAGCAATACGATTAATTCTAACCGATTTTAATTTAGCCGCTAATTTGTCACCTGCATGTGCAACTAATGATTGTGCAACAAGATTACCTTTAGGTCGGCGTAATCCTTTCCATACAGCATCAATTAATTCTTCTGACAAACTACCTTCATCAATGGTAACAGCCGCAGCAACTAGTTGCTCAGCCCTTTTTGCTTGCCAAACCAATAAGTTCTCTGCATCAAATAATCGTCTTAAATCCACTAAGGTTGTTTGATAATGTGCTATTTTTAATAAATAATAGACTGATTTAAGTGTGTCTATATCTTTTTTTTCAATAAGAGAATAACTAATATTGTGCCCATTAGTTTGCGATTTTATATTTTCATCAATTATACCATTAAGTACTAATTTATCACATAGTTGCTCAAGCTGATCATTCTCTTGCCAGCGAATAGGTGAACTCAGATAAAATCGCTTCACGATATAGTTGTCCAATAATTTTAATAAAAAACCTTGGCCTGTTCCTTCATAACCTTCGACTGTAGTGGTTAACAAAATTTTAGTTTGTTTAGTTAATGCTATTTGTAATAGTTGCTCTAACATTGGCAATGGAATCATTGCCGCTTCATCAATAATTAACCATTGAGGAAATGCATAATCGTCCATTGTGATTAATTGATCAGGAGCATAAAACGGCGAGCTTGGTTTAGCAAAGCGATAAAAAGTTGTTAACGCATTTTTATTTGGTGCAGTAACCCAGCAATCATGATGATGAGTAAACTGACCTGCTAAAGCTGATTTACCTCGCCCACGTTTGGCAACAATTAAATTTAAACGATTATCGCTTTGTAATAGTTGGGTCAAGACCCCCTGCTGTTGAGTTAAATCGCTTTGCGTATCATTCAATGAGGTAAACATTGGTGGTTTTTCTGTAGCAAATTCTGAAAAAGTTTGTTGCAGATGACAGACAAAATTGGGCACAGCAATCGGCATAGCGGATTCATTCCAACGCAAACTATCTTGGTCAACCCAATGAGTAAAATCACTGGGTAAAAATAATATTAGCACACTACCTTTAACTAAAGTTCCCACTAACATCGCAAAAGCTTCTAGATTAAAGCTTTCGGTAGCGTCAAAGATAGCATGCTTAAATTCTTGTCCAAGTAATGATTTAGTTTGATTGGGTTGAATGTGATTTCTAATTGCTACGGGCAAATTGACTTGTTTCGTAATCGCAAGCCAATCTCCCGGGTGCTGTTGAATGATTGGACTAATTTGATGAAATAAATGGGTATGTGAACCATTTAATACCCAAAGTTTTCTGGTGTTATTTGTCATTAATTAACTTTTTCCAATCAATAGCGATAAAATCCCCGCTGCAATCAACGGACCGACCGGTATCCCTTTGAAAAAAGCCACACCAATCAACGTACCAATAATTAAGCCATTTATTATGGTTGGATGAGCGCCAATTAATGATACACCGCGTGTCCCAAGCCAAGAAACTAAAATCCCAACTAAAATAGCTAGCAATGATTGCCAAGTAGTGAATGATTTTAAAATATCAGTAATATTTAATGAACCATCAGCCAATGGCACCATCATTGCCGCCGTTAAGATAACAATACCAATGGTTAATCCATATTGATTTAAGAACGGAAAATAGCTTGCTAGTGGCGTTAATTTAAATAACAACAGTAACAAAACGGCAAAAGTCACTGTGTTATTATGCGTGATATAACACAGTGCAGCTAAACCTAATAAAACAAAGAAAGATATATCAAATTGGGCAAACATTAAAGCGGAACACCAATACGTTTGGCAACCTCTTCGTAAGCCTCAATCACACCACCTAGACCTTGGCGGAAGCGATCTTTATCCATTTTTTTCAGGGTTTGTTTTTCCCATAAACGGCATCCATCCGGTGAAAACTCATCACCTAAGGTGATTTCCCCCTTAAATAGACCGAACTCTAATTTATAATCAACTAGAATTAATCCGGCTTTATCAAATAGTTCGGTTAAAACGCTATTGATTTTAAAGCTTAGTGCCTTCATGGTAGCTAACTGTTCATCAGTTGCCCAGCCAAAGGCTTTACAATGTGATTCATTAACCATTGGGTCATGCAAAGCATCATTTTTTAAAAAAAGTTCAAATGTCGCTGGATTGAGTATTTTACCTTCTTCAACTCCCAAACGTTTAACTAATGAGCCCGCAGCACGGTTACGCACTACACATTCAACCGGCACCATTTCAAGTTTTTTTACTAATACTTCATTGTCTGACAATAAGGCCTCAACTTGGGTGGGAATGCCTGCTTCACGCAACTTAGTCATAATAAAATAGTTAAATTTATTATTTACCATTCCTTTGCGATCTAATTGTTCAATGCGCAGTCCATCAAACGCCGAGGTATCATTACGAAACTCCAGAATCAATAGATCAGGATTGTCAGTGGTGTAAACAGTTTTTGCTTTACCACGATAAAGCTCAGCCAACTTTTTCATGTTTATAACCTTATATCAATTTACCAATAAATAATTAAGGAGCTATACGCCCCCTTAATTTCAAATCTAGTTTTGTTACCTTGCTATTTCAATCTTAAGCTAAGATACCTAAAATTAATCCGCTATTAGGTTAAAATAGACTAGATAACAGCTGCGTTTTAATTCGTTTAAATGAAAAATTATTCAATCATTAACCTACCGACATTTACTGATTCTACCTTTAAGGTTTTATTTTATATCGATATGGATTTAATCATTAATCATTTTTTTTATTTTCATCTGTACTGTCTTTAACCGGCACTGTCCATAGCGATTCAGGAGCGACATCATTCATTATGTGATTAAATAATCCAACCACATAACGCTGGACCTCAATTGGTTGTGACATAAGATTTTCACCACCACGAGTTAATGCACTTAACACAATAGTGATAGTTTCAGCATTGCCATGCATTTGGCGTGTCACGACAAAAGAGGCATTGACTGGTTGTTGTTCATCTTTACGAGTAATAATCGCATCATTGATTTTAATGGTTGTACTATCGCTCGAACTCACCAAAATGTTCTGTTTGTTTAAAGTATTCGGAATATTATTCCAAATACCATAACTGACTGGCACATTAAAGGTGACCGTACCATTTTTATAAAGTACAAAAGCATCTGGTATAGTAGAAATAGTTAAAACGGGAGGACGAATATCTAGCTGTTTACCAACGGCACCTTCAACATTATTATTAATAACATAATATTCACCCACCTCTTGTGGTACGGAAACGCCTTCAGGAATAATTAACGATTTTAAAGCGGGTGCATTGAGATAATCCTCATTGCTATCAACCTCGCGTTTATAACGTTGATCGTTACTACATCCAACAAGAAACATAGAAGTAATAACCGATAAAACAGCTATTTTCTTTAAGGTTTTGCTTTTCAATTCAGTTTTATTCAACATAGATTTCTGCTTTTTAATTAAGGTTATAGTCAATATTAAAGTAATTTAGCATCTTTCAATGCTTGCTCAACCACTGGGATAGATGCGTCACTTAATTGCACTAGCGGTAAACGGATAGTACCATTAGCCATTAAACCTAAGCGAGTACACGCCCATTTAGCTGGCGTTGGATTAGGTTCTATAAATAAATGGGTATGTAGTGCCATTAGAGAATCGTTCAAATTTCTTGCTTGTTGGATTTGGTTATTAAACGCCAATTCACAAACGGTTGCGACTTGTTTTGCCGCTACATTAGCTGTGACCGAAATAACACCGTCACCACCTAAAATAATAAAGTCCAAGAAAGTTGCATCATCTCCACTTAATAACTTAAAGTCATCGCCAACTAATTTACGTGTCTTATAAACACGAGATAAATCACCTGTTGCATCTTTTAGTGCAATAATATTTTTAATTTTAGCTAATCGTCCTACCGTTTCAGGTTTAATGTCACTACATGTACGACCAGGAACATTATAAATAATTTGTGGTAACGGTGAGCTTTCGGCAATAGCTTTGAAATGTTGGTATAAACCTTCCTGAGTTGGTTTATTATAATAAGGCGCTACGGTTAAACAGCCAACCACACCAATATTTTCAACTTGACGCGTCAATTCAATTGCCTCTTTGGTGGCATTTGAACCGGTACCAGCAATAATATCGATTCGACCTTCTGCATAATCGATAGTGCGCTTAATAACATCAATATGTTCATTATGATCGAGCGTTGCTGATTCGCCAGTAGTTCCCACAGATACAATGGCAGAAGTGCCGTTTGCAATATGATATTCGACCAATTTTTTTAAGCTTACATGGTCGACATTTCCTTTCGAATCCATTGGAGTAACAAGTGCGACCAAACTTCCTGTAAACATAAAGTGACCTCTCATATTTTTGATTGTAATAACAACTTAAAGATTAAAAAAACTGCGAATAAGTATGCGATATTTCTTATTTAAATTCAACTTTTGTTATGCAGGATTATCAATATCCACAAAAATAATTTGTAAGTCATAGTGGTTAGCTAACCATTCACCTAATCTTTTAATGCCATAGCGTTCAGTTGCATGATGACCGGCGGCATAAAAATTAATGCCATATTCTCGTGCAATATGAATTGTACGTTCAGATACTTCACCGGTAAAAAAAGCATCCACACCTTGTTGAGCGGCTGATTCAATAAAATCTTGCCCACCGCCACTACACCATGCCACTCGATTAATCACCTCTGGTGCATTATCTCCACAAAATAAAACGGAACTACGGCCATTATGGAGTTTTTGTTCAAGTTGTTGTTTAAATTCAAGCGCAGTTAAAGGACTATTGAGCGTCCCTTTAAAAAGTAGATCGGTAATATCCTCACGCGCATCAACCGTAATATCAAACATGTTCCCAAGTAACACATTATTGCCCAATACTGGATGACCATCTAACGGAAGATGGTAACTATATAAATTAATATCGTGACTGAGTAACGTCTTCATTCGATTATATTTAATACCAGTGATAGTTTCAGGCTCGTTCTTCCAAAAATAACCATGATGAACCAAAACCGCATCAGCACTAAGCTCGACCGCTTTATCTAACAACAATTGACAAGCCGTTACCCCAGTAACAATTTTCTTAATTTCCGGTCGACCTTGAACTTGTAAACCATTAGGCGCATAGTCACGATATCGCGACACTTGTAATTCGTTATTGATAATCTGTTGAAGTTCTAATTGATGCATAATAGCCTCTATGCGAATTGAGTATCAGTTTTATTGATTTCCCGAAGTACTTCAGGATGAGTATTTGCAATTTTAATCAATACTTTTGCTGGTCCCTGAGGTTCACGCCTTCCCTGTTCCCAGCCTTGTAGCGTTTTTTTAGATATACCGAGTAAGTTGGCAAACTCTGATTGGCTCATACCTGTTTTTTGTCTAGCTTCGGCGGCGGAGGTTAATTTAACTCTAGCGGTTTTACCATTTTGACCAGTTAACATCTTATCCACTAAAACACTTAGACGTTTGCCGAGTTTTTCATCAGTACAAATACCATTTTCCTGGAGTTTTCTATTTTGCGTCATAGTTAAATTCCTTCTATATTAAGAGTGTCATCTAACGTATTTGGTAAATATGAGCTTCTCAAGAATCAGATCATTGTACCTCATTGACGTATAACCTCAACTATTATTCAGCGATGCGAATAATATATTATGATTAATCAAACTTCGAGAATTAACTTACTTACAATTTAAGATTTATTTTAACCGAATTAAATGATAAATTGTCGCATCTTTAAACAGTAACATTGATTAAAAAAGAGAATTATTGTGCCTATTTTTGGAATTGGTTTAAGTACGCTTTTTGCGGTATTTTTTGCGATTCATGCGATAAAAAACAATCAGGATCGTTATTGGATATACCTTTTATTTATGTTCCCAATTGTTGGGTGTCTTGCTTATTTCGTTGTTTGCTACTTACCTGATATTCGGGCAACCCGCACTGGTTATGAAATTGAATCATTGTTACGAAAGGCTATCGATCCACAACGTGAACTACGCGAAGCGCAGAATAAATATGACTTGTCACCAACCGTCGATGCCCAGATTCGCTTAGCGAAAGCGCTGGTCGACAACAATCGTGCTAATGAGGCCCTAGCCTTTTATCAACAAGCATTATCCGGCATTTATAAAACCGCACCAGACATCTTGTTGCAATTTGCTAACGCTTTATATCAAGATAAACAATTCAACAAAGCCAAAGAAACACTCGACTACCTTCGCGAAACCAACCCCAACTACTATTCGGATGAAGGTCATCTACTTTACACTAAAATTCTGGTTTCGCTCAATCAAATCGAGCAAGCCAAAGAGGAGTTTGAAGCACTTATTGATTACTATCCAAGCTTTGAAGCTATCTCTTACTATTTGCAAACACTGATTGATTGGAATGAGATTAATAAAGCAAATCAAGTTTTACAAATTATCGATCACCGCTTAAAGCATTTACCTAAACATGCTAAAAAACTTAACAATCAATGGATTAGAGAGATTAATCAATCACGACAAAAATTGAGTTCAATTGATCGTCAATAATTTATTGATAACGGATTTAATCTATGTTTAATGTTTTAAATTGATTCTAGTCGAAATAGCTAAAAACTGGCATAATATCATTAATTTTCGTAAAAATAAGACAACTATTGTGCCGAACGCTAAATTATGTGAACGTTTTCGTGGATTTTATCCAGTCGTTATTGATATTGAAACTTCGGGCTTCGATCCCCAGCAAAATGCAATTTTAGAAATTGCCGCCATCACTTTAAAAATGGATGAGGATGGTTTTTTATTGCCGGATCAAACCTTACAATTTAACGTCAATCCTTTTGAAAACGCCATTTTAGAACCAACCGCTTTAGCCTTTAACGGCATTGACCCTGATAACCCTTTACGTGATGCCGTTGATGAAAAAGTTGCATTAGAAGCAATATTCAAAGTGGTTAGAACCAGCATTAAAGAAAATGAGTGTACCCGAGCGGTGATTGTTGCCCATAATGCCCATTTCGATCACCGTTTTTTAATGGCTGCATCAGAGCGAGCGGGGATTAAACGTAATCCTTTTCACCCTTTTGCCACTTTTGATACAGCTTCACTTTGTGGATTAGTATTTGGTCAAACCGTTCTTGCCAAAGCCTGTGAAGCAGCACAAATTCCCTTTGATCATAAACAAGCTCATAGCGCTTTATATGACACCGAAAAAACCGCGATTCTATTTTGTGAAATCGTGAATCGTTTTAGACGATTAGGAGGTTGGCCATTAGCGGTTGATGAGTCGGAAAATGAAGAATAGTAAGATTCCATATCAAGAAATAAAAAAGAGAGCTTGAATGCTCTCTTTTTTTGCATCATCAATTATGATTTATGCTTTTCAGCTGTCTCTTTAATTAATGTTTGTAATTCACCAGCTTGGAACATCTCAAGCATAATATCACAACCACCAATCAACTCGCCTTCAACCCAAAGTTGTGGAAAGGTTGGCCAATTAGCAAATTTTGGCAATTCAGCACGAATATCCGGATTTTGTAAAATATCAACATACGCAAACGGCACACCACATTGCGATAACACCTGCACCGCTTGAGCAGAAAAACCACAACTTGGTAATTTTGGCGACCCTTTCATATACAGTAGAATTGGATTTTCAGCAATTTGCCGTTTAATCTTATCAAGCGTTGTCAATTCAGTTGTCATTAGGTTGATTCCTTAATATACGATAAAAATAAAGACGCTATTTTAGCGTAGAACTATT
Organism: Gilliamella apicola; assembly: GCF_003202915.1. Classification (GTDB taxonomy): domain Bacteria; phylum Pseudomonadota; class Gammaproteobacteria; order Enterobacterales; family Orbaceae; genus Gilliamella; species Gilliamella apicola_Q. The sequence goes on along the minus strand of NZ_QGLP01000004.1, from coordinate 845,963 downwards.
GCAAGTTATATAGATTTCAACTTTCACTCTAATAGATAAATATAACTTAATGGGCATTTTTTTATTGAGGACTAATTTTAACAAAATGATAGCTAAAAAAACGAATTGTTCAAATTTTTAACGCTAAAACCTTTTCTTAAATATTAACCATCTCAAATCAACGGTCACATCAGTTTTTCATATTGTTACTGTTGTTTAACTAATTATTAGTGTTTATTTCTATAGTTCTTTTTTGACCAAAACTAAGGTACAGTACAAAGACCTCGGAGTAGTATATCGCTGGAATGCGAATTGATATGACCATTATTTGAGTGAACGGAAAAATACCCTCCCATATTTGAAGGATCAATCGTCCAGTAGTTATGATTGTCTTGTTGATTACCATTATAATAGTCCATATAACCCCACTCGGCGAAGAATCCTGCAGCGATTATACGTTGATAATTATTACCGTTTGACGGTGGAGTAGCGCCAACCGAACTCTGACAAGAAGGGCTGCTCCATGGTCCAGCACAAATCGAATTAGTTAAATCTTTAACATGAGGAAGCCGGTAGCCTATATTGTTACACCAGGATAAGGTACTATCATAAGTGTAATAGTTATGATCACCACGATTAACATACCACTGTTTTAATTGAAAACCATATTTAACCACCACATTCCCGTTGCTATCTCTACCTACTAACTCAAACGTTTGTGGTAGTACAGGTTTGGCAACTCGTCCTGGTGTATTTGAGTTAAATTGTGAATCTTTAGCGGCTGGTCCCGTTAATGTCACGGTAACTCGTGAACCCGTAGAATCAGGTGTTATCTCAGCGTTGATACCTTCATGTTCAACCTTATCCCATCTTAAAGGTCTAGCCCCACCTATATCCAACTCAAAATACAATTTATTCATTCCTGCGGTAGGAAAATTCATAGCATAAGATGATAATGTTGTAGACTGAGGAATAAAACCTTTATTAATGTTCCACATTGAAGATGGCCCACGAAAATCAATACCACTAATTTCGGTATTTGAACCATAAGCTAATTGTGGTCTGACAAAACAAATTTTTGGTTCTATCTTAGGATTAATGTAATACGTTGCATGACTACCCGTAAAAAGACTCCGATTAGGAATACCATATTGAGTTGTTAATTCACCACTGGTACTAATTAATGCTAGTTTATATGGTGCTCTACAGATATCCAAAGCTGCATTACGCAATACTGTTTGGTTATCCTTATCAGTGATAGTTAAACTTAAATTACCGGTTGCTGAAATACCCAGAAGGTCATGACCATCACCATCATCATCTCCCCCAAAATTATATGGCGAACCTATCACTGAATTTAATGCGATCGAATCATTATCAATCGGAATATACATATTAACATTAGCTAATGTTTCACCCAGATTTGGCAAAATTATTGGTTTGATTGACGAATTATTATTGGCTGTATATTTTCTTCCATCAGATAAACTGATACTTAATAAATAGTTGGTATTATTAACTCGAGTTTAACCGCCATCGAAGGTGAAATAAGGTGCATTTCCTTGAATAATATTCGTTGTATAAGCCGATAAAGCTTGGCAACTAATTGAAAACGATAGGAATAGCAGTGGTGCTACAGCTAAATAAATCCTTGAAAATAAAGATAAAGTATAAGGGATATTTAAAAATCGATGAAAAAACGGACTATAGGAGAATTTTAAACATTGGTCACCTGAATTAGCTAACTTTATAATATAGGTTAGACAGGTTGTGTGTTGTGTGTTGTGTGTTTAGAATTATAAATCATTCCGACGTTCCTGTCAATTAACTTTATGTTTAATTTGCATTTTATAACTCTGACGGGCTAAATTGTAGCCGTTCAATTCCTTTAAAAGGTTAAAATAGTATAAAGACCAAAAAATATCCCCGCAACATTTTTAATCTTTTTATTATCTATTTTTGTAAAAAAGATCATTGAATTAACCGCATATCGAAACATAATATACTGAGGCTAAACAAAAAAATAACGCCTGTATTCTCGCCACAAATAGTCACTCTTAATGATAAAATTTATAATTAAAAAAACGCACCTTAGTTTAATTATTAACTATTTTGATAATTTAGTGACTGACTTTGATAATTTCGAGGAGAATTATAAAGTACAAAAATCCCTTTCCTTAGCTGGTTTGTTAGCACAAACATCGCACCTCAATAATACCCCCCTGTTGGGGTAGATAATTAAATTGTTCTACAACATCGCCGTAATCCAGCATTCGGATATTGAATTTATGAATTAATTATAATACTTAACTCATTTAGTTTTTTAGTCAGTAGGAATAGGTGCATGATCTGTTACGCAAAATGCCGTTCTTAGGAAAATGTTAGGAGCATATCCATAAATGCCGCCACCTTGATGGCCTACAAGAAAACCATAGGTTATATTGTTATATTCAACTATTCTCCTCGTCCAATAGCCTGCATTTGGATCAATACTTTCATCATATTTCGATATTATTCCCCATTCAGCTAAAAGACCCCCGCCGATTTTACGGTGGTAATTATTACCTAATGAGAGAGGTTTAATACCAGATTGGGCTCGGCAACTACCATCATTAGTTGAACCGATTGTATCCGAGCAATACGCGTTAGTTAAATCCGTAATATCTGAAAGTTTATATCCTACTTTTTCACACCATGATTTTTGTGCAAGAGCAAATGCAACTCCAGGTACAGGATTAGGATTATTATCCTCATCAGCTAGGTCAGACATAAGTTGATCATCTTCCGCACTTCGTTTCTTATCTCCTCGATAAACGAACCACCGCTGCAAATTAAAACCATACTTGACGACTTCTCTATTATTACTGTCACGACCAATTAACTCAAATACCTTAGGTAAAGATGGCTTCTTGATGATAACACCTGGCTCCGGATCTCTTATTTGTGAATAAGTCGCAGAAGGTCCAGTTAGGGTGACACGAACACTGTTTTTTGTTGAATTGTTCATAGTAGCAGTAATTCCATCATGAGAAACATTTTCCCAAATTAAGGCCTTATCATTACCAGCAATAATCAAATCAAAATATAAATTATTAGCGCCAGTAGTCGGGAAGTTTTTATTATATGTTGACTGTATGAAAAAGCCATTATTAGGATCCCATTCATTTTCGTTAGGCAAACCAGCATAGGGGCCTTTACCTAACTCTAAATTTGGTCTCGCAAAACAGATTGAAGGTGTTGGCTTAGGATTAATATAATAAGTCACATTACTTGCGGCAAAATCAATACTTTTAGGAACACCATAACTCGTTTCTAATTTACCTTCTGTATTAGTTAATTTAACTCTATAAGGTGCATTACAAATCGTTGGAACGGTATTACGTGATATAATTTGATTATTTTTATCAACAATAGACAAACTTAAACTACCGGTGGCTGTTATACCATTAAGGCCTTGACCATCACCATCATCATCACGCCAATAATTATAAGGTGCGCTAATAAGAGAATTCAATTCAACTGAATCCGAGTCAGCTGGTATCACCATACCAATATCAGCAAAACTCTGACCAAAATTAGGTAAAACGATAGGATTTGTTTGACTTGAAGTATTGGTTGCAGGGGTATATTTATCCCCATTAGAAAGGGAGATTTCAAGTAGACCATCGGCATTTATTACTGGCGTACGACCATCGTCAAAAGTTAAATATGGTGCACTACCATTAATTACATTCGTAGTTTTAGACGTTAATGCATGGCTAGAATAGGCAGTTATTATCAAACAACTAAACATTATCCCCAGAAAGAATCGATATAAGGATTTCGATAAAACCCTAGTAATTCTGCGCAATTTAGATAAAAAATTATTTTTGACGAGAAATAAAAGTTGGGAACTTAATTTTAACGAATTTAAATTATAGGTTGGCCATGTTGGGTGTTGGGTGTTGGGTGTTTAAAATTATAAACCATTTTGATGCTCTCTGTCAATTAACATTCTGTTTAATTTATATTTTATAATTCTAATAGACTAAAATATAGCCGATAATTACCTTTAAAGTTCCGCGATAGTATAAAGATCGAAGAAAACCTCCGCAATCTATTTTCATCGATTAATTGTTAACTTTCGTAAAGATGATCATTTAATTATCTAAAATGACAACCTCTAATGTTTATTGTAACTGAGGAATAAGCGCTTTACCTCTTCTTACAAACTTAAAGGATTCAACAATAAAAAGTTTTATTTTAGTGAAAAATAGTTGTTTTTATGCGTATATAAAAAAATCTTGGTTTTTGGGTTGGGTTTTTGGTCAGTTTTAGAACTATAAACAGTGTATTCTTCAACTTTAAGTTGCTTTATTTAATTCTTCAGTTTCGATGAAGTTTTAATAATTTAATCTCTAGAATGATAAATTTCCTCTGTTACTTATATACGTTTACTGTAAAAAACACCATCCTCAAATATATAAATCCGCCCAATTAGAACGGATGGCTGATTTGCGTTAATGTCATAAAATCGCTATTTATCACCCATTTCGTCAACACCATTGCCTTCGCTAGGAGAATCCTAACTTTACTTTTGCTTGTTCCCAACCAGACCAAAGCTTAAGATCTAAAAAATAAGGGTTAAGGATAAACGCAAATTACGCCAGTGGGAAAAGTACTCCAATTCACCGATCCTTCGTACGTAACTATATAAATGCTAGAATAACTGGATTTATCAGCCGTCCAATTGTAAGTCTCATTGAAGTTAGTACCAGGGTAAATACTTATTACACCCCACTCGGGGATGAACCCTGCACCAATACTACGTTGAAAATAATTACCTGATGATGCAGGTGTACCACCAACAGCACCATCAAAACTCGCGTTAGTTAAGTCTTTTACATTAGGCAGCCGATAATCCCCAATTTTTGTACACCACGATGTTGCATCAACATACTCGTATGATTTGTTACCTCGACTGACGAACCACTGTTTTAAAACAAAACCATACTTGAGGACTTCGTTATTATTATTGTCAAGGCCAACTAACTCAAATACCTGAGGTAAAGATGGCTTAACTATATTGCTCGGATTACTTGAACCCCATTGAGTTTCATCAGTAGAAGGACCTGTCAGGGTGACTCGAACGCTAGTATTTGTTGAATTGGATATCGTCGCCTTAATATCACCATTAGGTGAAACTTCTTTCCAAGTTAAAGGTTGAACAACACCGCCTAAATCTAAATCGAAAGATAAATTATTAGCACCTGTAGTCGGAAAGTTTAAACCATAATTTGATGAAACAAATGACTGAGGCAAAAAACCCTTTCCGGCATACCAATCAGAACCAGCATAAATACCCCAACTGGTACTCGAGTAGGGTTTAACAAAACAAATCTTTGGTGCTGCCTTAGGATTAATATAATAACTGATATTACTTGCGCTAAAATGACTTTCATTTGGTACACCATAACGGGTTTTTAGTGTACCTTCACTATTAGATAAGGTTAATTTATAAGGGGCATTACAAATTGTTAGCACGGTATTACGTGATACAGTCTGATTATTTTTATCAACAATGGATAAGCTTAAACTACCAGTAACAGTTATACCATTAATCCCCTGACCATCGCCATCATCATCCCCCCAATAATTATAGGGAGGGCCAATAAGTGAACTTAATGCAATAGAATCTGTATTCGTTGGCACTAACATACCAATATCCAGAAAACTCTGACCGGCAACAGGTAACTCAATAGGATTGTTATTTAAATTAGGGGTTGCGGGCGTGAATGTTCTACCATCAGAAAGGGATATCCCGAATAGCGCTTCGGTATTAGTCACCCGGGTTTGACCACCGTCGAAAGTTAAATAAGGTGCTGAACCATGAATAATATTGGTCGTCTTAACGGTTAATGCATGATTAGAAAAAGAAATAGAAAGTAAAACAACCACGGTTAACGCGAAAACAATCTGCTGAGATAAAAAAACTAAACCAACAAATTTTGAAAAATTTTGTCGTGTTTGCTGAAAAAATAAATGGTAGTAAGTTAATAAACTATCTAAGCTTAACTTTAACGAATTTAAATTATAAGTTTGGCAGATTGAAGGGGGGTGACTACAATACATATTGACATTCCTGTCAATTAACTTAATGATTAATTGACGATTTTAAACTAACTTGGTATGAAATTATCCATTCATATAAATATGTTATAAAAGTATAGTGATTGAAAAAAACGATGCAACTTATTTTGACTGTTTAATTGTTAACTTTTGTAAAGTTCAATGAAAAATTATAATTCAAAACCAAAGTGTTAACGATAAAAACACCAACAAATTAAAAATTTGGCCCCTCAATTTTTAGCTCTATTTTGAGTTGTTTTACTATTTTTTGCTATTTTTATCAATTAAGAACATTTTAATCATTGAGCATTTTAAGTTCAAAAAACCGCTCCTCGTATTTTAGTTTATTTAATTTCAAATGCTTGTTAGTTTTAGCGGTTTTGTGGCTATTTCTATATAACGTTTACAACCGAGTAAAGAGGATTTGCGCGAACCATCTTTACCAATACCCTCAGCAACCATGCAAGTGATTACGATGTGGCTACCTTCTGTCTTCGTTCGCTCTTAACGCATCGGTTGTGATTTGTTCCTGACAAACTACAGCCTTGTCAAACTTCCCTGTTTGCCATGCTAACCTTACTCAGTTGTCAGCACTTTGCTAATATCGCACCACTAAATCGCTTTTTTCATATACCTAACTCTACAACCCCAGAGCTAAGAACTAAGTCCTAAGGATAGGTGCAAAGCCCGCTTTCGGTCGAATTATTGTGTGACATCCAAGCATCTGACCCAGCAACGGTGAACATGTAATCATTATACGATACATCACTCGTCCAATAATGATAGTTATGGAAGTTGGCACCCGTGTAACGCCTCATGTCCCCCCACTCTGTGAAGAACCCGGCGCCAATTCGACGCTGGTAATGATTATCAGGTGACGATGGTGTAGCACCAACAGCATTTTTACAAGCGCCATATTCTTCCTGACAAGTCGCGTTAGTTAAATCCTTTACCTTAGGCAGCCGATAATCACCAATTTTTGTACACCACGATGTTGTACTTGAATTAGAGTAAAAACTAGTACCACGGTTGACGAACCACTGCTTTAATACAAAACCATACTTGACGATGACATTACCTCGGCCATCAGGACTATCACGACCAACTAACTCAAATACCTGTGGCAAAGATAGCCTACCGATACGAGTTGGATTATCTGAATTCCATTGCGAAGCGTCAGTAACAGCCGGACCAGTTAAAGTGACACGAACACTAGTTTGGGTTGGAGATGTCATCGTCGCCGTAATACCACCATGCGAAACGGGCTCCCAATATAAGTCCTGATTATTTCCACCTATATCTAAATCAAAATATAAATCATGCGCCCCCGTAGTCGGAAAGTTTAAACCATAAGACGACGGCATAACTGACTGAGGAAGAAACCCCTTATCAGGGTCCCATATGTTAGCAGGACCAGCATAATCATCTGTACCGTATCTGACGACAGGTTTTGCAAAACAAATTACTGGCGTTGCCTTTGGATTAATATAATAAGTGACATTACTTGCACTAAAAGGACTTTCGTTAGGTACACCATAACGTGTTTTTAATGAACCTTCACTATTAGATAGAGTTAATTTATAAGGGGCATTACAAATTGTTAGCACGGTATTGCGTGATACGGGCTGATTATTTCTATCAACAATGGATAAGTTTAAACTACCAGTAGCAGTAATACCATCAACTCCTTGACCATCACCATCATCATCACCCCAATAATTATAGGGAGGGCCAATAAGTGAACTTAATGCAATAGAATCGGTATTAGTTGGCACTAACATACCAATATCCAAAAAACTCTGACCGACAACAGGTAACACGATAGGATTTTTATTTGAATTATTAGTTGCGGGAGTGAATGCGCTACCATCAGAAAGGGATATTCCAAGTAGCGCTTCGGTATTAGTCACCCGGATTTGACCACCATCGAAGGTTAAATATGGAGCGTTGCCATTAATTATATTCGTAGTTTTAGACATCAAGGCGCAACAAGAATAGGAAGCTATTAGTAATAAGCCGAACGTTAAAAGGAACTGGCAGAAAAAAGAGGAACGACACAGGGATCGCGATGAAATCACCGGAATTTCGCGCAATTTCGATAAAAAACAAGACTCGGTAAAAAATAAACGGTAGGAACTTAACTTTAACGAAATTAAATTATAGGTTATCCATGTTGCGTGTTGCGTGTTGCGTGTGTAAAATTATAATGCATTTTGACAATCCAGTCAAGTAATATGTTGATTTATTTGTTTTTATACTCATCATTTAGGTTTTACCCGTTTACATTAAACGGTACCAAAAGTATAGTGAGTGAAAAAACACCATGCAACATTTTTTTATTTTTAATTGTTAACTTTCGTAAAGAACATAATAAACAATTTATGGATTAAAACTTTTCATGAAAATAAATTAAGTGGTAACGGTTTCTTTAAAACGGTATCCTTAATACAACAACTATTTCAAATAACCAACAATAAACAATTGACGTTAAATACATTTATTTTCGTTTTATAAACAAATAATATTTTTGTAAAATCATCAAGTAGTCAATACCATCCGCGGATATTTATGGATTAAAAATATTTACAAAAAACTATTCCTCAAAAATAAATTAATCCACTTAGAGCTGATAATTTACATTAACGTCACGAAACCTGTTTAGTCGCCCACTTCATCAACTACTCCGTTTTTGCAAGGTAATTATTCTTTAGTGAACTGACGCAATTTTTCAAGTTCATACTGCGTCTGCCTTAATATTAAGCATTAAGAATTAATTAAGGATAAACACAAATCCCATGGTCGCTGGATGTATAGCGAGCTGCATTACCACGGTTCGAGCTAACTACAAACTGGTGATTACTCGTACTTTGCACATCACTCGTCCAATAAGCATAATAATTGAATTCAGCAGAGTCGTAATAAGACACGGATCCCCACTCTGCAAAGAATCCCCCACCAATGCGACGCTGGTAATAATTATTAGGTGATGAAGGTGTTGCACCAACTACACCTTCACACCAATAACCTGAATTCGCTCCTTGACAAGACGTATTAGTTAGATCCTTAACATTAGGCATGCGGTATTTAATATTAGCACACCAAGATGATATATTAGGATAATCAAATTCCTGATGACCACGATTAACGAACCACTGTTTTAACTCAAATCCATATTTGACGATGGCATTACCATGACTATCACGACCAACTAATTCAAATACCTGAGGTAAAGATGGTCTGTCGATTTCACCTGGATTATCTGCTGGCCATTGCAATGGCTTCGCTACTGGGCCGGTTAAGGTAACTCGAACGCTGGAATTAGTTGAATTGGTCATAGTTGCCATAATACCACCGTGAGAAACAGGTGCCCAAGATAAGGCCTGATTAATACCACCTATTTCTAAATCAAAATACAAATTATTAGCACCCGTAGTCGGAAAATTTAGATCGTAAGATGAAGGTATAACCGACTGCGGAAGAAACCCCTTATCAGGATTCCACATAGAACCCGGACCGGCATAATAATCACTTCCATTAATTAAAATTGGTCTAGCAAAGCAGACCGAAGGCGATTCCTTAGGATTAATATAATAACTGACATTACCTGCCGTAAAACGACTTTCATTAGGTACCCCATAACGTGTTTTTAATATCCCTTCAGTATTTAATAAGGTTAATTTATAAGGCGCATTACAGATAGCCAGTACTTCATTACGAGTAACAGCTTGATTATTTTTATCAACAATGGATAAGCTTAAACTACCCGTAGCGGTAATACCATTCCCCCCTTGACCATCGCCATCGTCGTCACCCCAATAATTATAAGGTGTGTCAATAAGTGAACTTAATGCGACAGAATCTGTATTTGTTGGCACTAACATAGCAATATCCGCAAAGCTCTGACCGGCATTAGGTAAAACGATAGGATTGACTAAACTTGAATTATTGCTTGTGGGCGTATATTTATCACCATTCGAAAGGGATATCCCAAGCAAACCGTCAGTATTTGTTATTCGGGTGCGACCATTGTCAAAAGTTAAATATGGCGAATTGCCATTAATTATATTCGTAGTTTTAGAAGTTAAAGCAAGGCTTGAATAGGAAGTTATTAATAACAAGCACAATGAAAACCCTAAAAAGATCTGCTGAGATAAAAAGGAATGATGCCTGAATGCCAATGAATTTCGCGGAATTCCATGAAATTTCGATAAAAATTTGATTGGAGCAAAAAATAAAAATTGCGAGCTTAACTTTAACAAATTTAAATTATAGGTTGTCCATGTTGTGTGTTGTGTGTTGTGTGTTTAAAATTGTAATGCATTTCGACAGCCCTGTCAAGTAATTTTTTGATTTATTTAGACTTTATACTTGTTATTTAAATTTCAACCGTTGGCATTAAAGGGTTAAAAAAGTATAGTGACTGAAAAAATACTATGCAACATTTTTTTATTTTTATTTGTTAACTTTCGTAAAGAACTGACAAAAGGATGGGAATAACTAACCTTTTTATAAACAGAATTCTCTTTACCATTATCAAGATTTCCTTCAGAAAAAATAATGAGTTAAATAAACTAAACAACCTATTCTATAAGTTATAAAAATAAACTGATCCCAAAAAACCAAATAGGATAAAAACGAATAACCAGAAAATGAACCTATACCAATGATTTTTAGATAATAGATAGAAAGATTTTATTAATAAGCTCTCCCTTCCCTGAATGAGTTGTAGAGTATAAGTTGATGTCATATTTTATCGTGGACATGAATGCTGATGTTATTACCTTTAATTTAAATTAGATAAAAGTGGCAAAATAGGCTTATCGGTTTGTAATATTATAACTTTTATTATTAGGTTATTTAACATTGCTGGCATTAAATAAACCGTTTCCATTTAATTTTATTCTATGAAAAAGTGTAGATGTACCATATCTAACTTTTAACTTAACTGAGTTATAAGAAAAAAGTATAACGATATATAAATATATTATTTAACGGTTTAATAAAGATTTTATATTATAATTTTCGACCTCATAATTTTAATATATAAAAAACAATGCATAAACTAGCCAATCGACTCGATCACTTTTCAGATTCGGTTATCCGTCGGATGACTCGGATCGCTAACCAATATCAAGCTATCAATTTGTCACAAGGATTTCCCGATTTTGATCCACCTAAACCGTTAATCGATGCGTTAAAACAAGCTGCTGATTACGGCCCTCATCAGTATGAAATCACTTGGGGCTCGGCTGAGTTTCGGCGTTTGTTAGCTAAAAAGCAACAAAAATTAATGCAGATTGATATCAATCCCGATGAGAATGTGTTGGTAACATGCGGTAGTACCGAGGCGATGATGTGCGCGGTGATGACGGTTTGTAATCCGAAAGATAAAGTTATCATTTTTTCACCGTTTTATGAAAATTACGGCGCTGATGCTATTTTGTCAGATGCGACGCCAATCTATGTGCCACTCATTCCACCTACCTTTGAATTTGATAAGCAACAACTTCGTGAAGCGTTTGAGCAAGGGGCAAAGGCGCTAATTCTATGTAATCCTAGCAATCCTTGTGGCAAGGTGTTCACTAAGAGTGAGCTTGAATATATTAGCCAATTAGCGATTGAATTTGATGCCTATATTATTACCGATGAAGTTTACGAACATATGGTTTATGCTCCACATCAACATCTTTACTTAGCCAACTTTGCCAACATGCAAGAGCGCACTATTTGCTGTAGCTCGTTGTCTAAAACCTATTCGATCACTGGTTGGCGACTTGGTTATATTATTGCTGATAAAAGAATTATTGATGGTTGTAAGATGATCCACGACTTTCTAACCGTTGGTGCAGCTGCGCCATTGCAAAAAGCGGCTTGTGCCGGGTTAGCATTAGGGGATGACTATTATCAACAATTAACTGAAACCTATACCGCTAAACGTCGTCTATTTTTAAAAGGATTAGATGACTTGGGGCTTGCTTATTATGAGCCACAAGGGGCTTATTATGTTTTAGTGGATATTTCGGCGTTAAATCCATTTAAGACTGATTTTGAATTTTGTGAATGGTTAATTAAAGAAGTCGGCGTAGCGGCAGTGCCGGGGTCGGCCTTTTTTAAACATCCCGAATATCGTTATATTCGCTTCCATTTTGCTAAACAAGAACCGACGCTAATTGTAGCTTTAGAAAGACTCTCCAAACTCAAGGAAAAATTATCATGTTTAAAAAATTAATTGTGGCAAGTTTAGCCATTTTAACTTCACTGTTGGTATTAACTGGTTGTGACAGTGCTAAAAAAGAGAATCAAATTACTGTTGGCGTTGCCGCTGGTCCTTATGGTGATATGTTTAAACAAGCTATCGCCCCAGGTTTAGAGAAGAAAGGCTACCACATTGAAATTCGTGAATTTAGCGATTATGTTCAACCAAATTTAGCGCTAGCTAATAAAGATATCGACGTTAATTTGTTTCAACATTTGACTTATCTTAATAACTTCAAACAAGCTCGCAATTTAGACATTATTGCGATTGGCTTTGTTCCGACTGCTGGCGCCGGTATTTATTCAAACAAAATTACTGACTTTTCACAATTAAAACAAGGCGATCAAGTGACCATCTCTAGCGATGTAACCAACGAAGCTCGTGCTTTACGTATTTTGGAAGCTGCGGGACTAATTAAACTTGATGCAAATGTAGATAAAAATAACTTAACACCTAAAGATATTATTGAAAATCCTTATGGGTTAGAGATAGTGCCAATTGAAGCACCACAAACACCACGCTCTTTAGATAATGTTGCATTATCAGTCGTTAACGGTAATTATGCCATAGGTGCTGGTTTAGATCTTTCTAAAGCGCTTTATCATGAAGTATTAGATAAGGATCATAAAAATGTTATTGCCATTCGTGCTGAATCAAAAGATAGCTTAGGTAAAGACATTATTGAGGTGCTGCAATCACCTGAATTTGATCAAGTGATTAATGATAAAAATGGTATTTTCTATACCTTCCAAAAACCTGATTATCAGTTATTTTAATTATGCAAACTAATCCGTTAATTCAAGTAAAAAATGTTTCGGTAAAATTTACAGCCAAAGAGCAAGTAGTTGAAGCAGTTAAAAAGGTCTCATTTGATGTGAATCAAGGCGAGATATTCGGTATTATTGGCTCAAGCGGTGCAGGTAAAAGTACGTTAGTAAGAACACTGAATCGACTTGCTGAACCTTCTTGCGGACAAGTGATTATCAATGGTGTTGATATTCAAACCTTACGCGGTCGTGAATTACAGGCGTTTCGGTTTCATGTTGGCATGATTTTTCAAAACTTCAATTTGGCATCATCGAAAACTGTCTATGAAAATATTGCCTTTGTGCTTAAAGCTGCCGGTAAAAAAGGCGATGCTGTTAAAAACAGAGTCAACGAATTGCTTGCTTTAGTCGGATTAAGTGATAAAGCTAATGCCTATCCTGCCGAACTCAGTGGTGGGCAAAAGCAGCGAGTCGGCATTGCCAGAGCGCTAGCTAATGACGCAAAAATTCTATTGTGTGACGAAGCAACCAGTGCATTAGATCCCACCACTACTAGCGCAATACTTGATCTACTAAAGCAGCTTAATCAAGAATTTGGATTAACCATTGTGCTAATTACCCATGAAATTGATGTGGTTAAAAAAATCTGTCATCGGGTTGCAGTGATGTCGCAAGGTGAAATTGTCGAAATGAATAGCACCTTCAACCTTTTTGCCTGTCCGAAACAACCGTTCACGCAACAATTTCTCAATATTGATGAAAACACCCATTTACCGGATATTATCAAACAAAACGTTAAAGGCAAATTGGTCCGTTTACGTTACATTAACGAAAACACCACCCAACCAATACTGTATCAATCTGCTATTGAAACGCAGGTTGCATTTAATATTTTGCATGGTTTTATTGAATACTTCGACAACCAAGCTTTAGGTAATTTAGTGATTGAGCTTATTGGTCAACCAGCAAATATTGAAAATCTGATAACTAAATTGGCTGATCAAGAAGTCATTATTGAGGAAATAAATTAATGATAAAGCTCACCATTGCCGAAATAGCGCAAATGTTATGGAAAGCCGCTTACGAGACATTCATTATGGTAAGTTGGTCATTATTAGCTGGTTTAATATTTGGTACATTAATCGGTTTAGTGCTGTTTTTAATGTCGAATCAATTCTTCTTCAAAAATAAAATCATCAATAGTATTGCTAATTTTATTGTCAACGCGACTCGTTCCATTCCCTTTTTAATATTAATGGTGACAGTACTGCCTTTAGGGGCATTATTGGTCGATACCGCAGTTGGTCCTAAAGCAGTGATCTTACCGCTTTCGATTGCGGCTATCGCCTTTTATGCCCGATTAGCGGAAAACGCTTTTAGCCAAATTGACAAAGGGGTAATTGAGGCAGCGGTAGCCAGTGGAGCATCACATATACGAATTATATTTGGCATTTTGTTTCCTGAGGCGATGGCACAATTAATTCGTCATGCAACTGTCACCACCATCTCACTTATCAGCTTTAGCTCAATGGCAGGCGTTGTTGGTGGTGGTGGCATTGGTGACTTAGCCATCAGTTATGGTTATCAACGTTATGTGACCGAAGTGCTCATTTTATGCGTTGTTATTCTTATTTTTATTGTAATGGTGATTCAATACCTTGGTGACAAGTTAGCCAACCACTTTGATAAAAGCTATAAATAGTCGGTAATTCAACATGAACAAACTAACAGATATTATTAAAGACCCCGAACGTGTCGTCTTACAAAATGCCATCCCACCATCACACCTGACTGATGGTTTACAGCTAAAATACGGTCAGGCGGATATTTTAGTCTACCCCAAAACCACTGCCGAAGTGGTTGAGGTGGTTAAATTTGCAAATGCAAACAATCTGAATATTACTACTCGTGGCGCGGGGACTAACTTGGTTGGATCTACCATTCCTAATGGCGGTATTATTCTTGATTTATCATTGATGACTAATATTGTTGAGCTAGATAAGCAAACTTTTACCGTTACCGTACAACCTGGTATTTTGCTGCAAGATCTGCAACAGTTTGTCGAACAACATGACCTATTTTATCCGCCCGATCCTGGCGCGAAAACCGCTACTGTTGGCGGAAATATCAGTACCAATGCTGGTGGAATGCGAGCAGTAAAATATGGTGTGACCCGTGATTATGTGCAAGCCCTAGAAGTGGTAATGGCTGATGGGAGAGTGTTAACTATTGGCAGCAAAAATGTTAAGGACAATACCGGACTTGCCTTAAAACATCTGTTTATTGGTAGTGAAGGCACTTTAGGTATTATCACTCAATGTACACTAAAACTGATAGCCAAACCGAAAGTATCGCAAACGTTTATTGTCGGTTTTAATACGATTGAACAAGCCATTGCCAATATTACCACCGTATTAAATACCCTAACCCCAACAGCGTTAGAATTTGTCGAGCGTAAAGTGGCACAATGGGGGGAGCACTACTCGGGTTTTCAATTTCCACTACCTAATAGCCAAGCTTATTTGATTATTATGCTTGATGGTGCCGATCTGCAAACCATTGAACAACAACGCCAGCAATTATTAGCGAATTTAGGCGATTGTGACTTTTTTGTTGCCGAAGATCGTGAACAAACCAATCAAATTTGGACGATTCGCGGATCATTAGTTCGTGCAGTTGAAGCAGTAACCCAGCAAGATCCAATTGATATTGTGGTACCAATAAGTCGTATTGCCGATTTTATTAACTTCACCAAACAGCTCGAACTACAAACAAAAGTACGCATGTTAGCCTTTGGCCATGCGGGTGATGGGAATATTCATCTGTGTATTTTGCGTGATAACCGTGATGAATGCCAGTGGCAAAACGATCTGCAACAAGTCCATCAATTACTGTATCAAAAATGCTTGGAACTTGGTGGCTTACCTTCAGCCGAACATGGTATTGGTACAGCAAAAGTTAGTTATTACAACGACGCCATTCCCGAAACAAATCGCCAACTTATGCGAGCCATCAAACAGCAGTTTGATCCTAAAAACTTGCTGAACAATCAGGTCTATACAACTATTATTAAGTATAGCTATGATTTAATATAACTATGATTTAATCTAATTAACATCATTATCCCAATCATGAAGCTTGAGATGGTGATGTAAATTAGAATTATAACGATTTTAATCGTGAGAATAGTCTATAAACAGAGCTAAGAACTGATTATATATAAGCATCCTTCGATATTTGTCTCAATTTTATTTCGTTTTAAATGAATGCTTTTCTCGAAATCTCTTCAAGATAGTTTTTAAGTTTTTATAGAGATGTTTAACCGCCATTATTGGGTGATGGATCATCATTCTTGGGCCTGCGTGACGCATGACTTGTTTGATTTTTTGTTTGTAGTCTCTGCGATAGCAATGTTTTGGGCAGAGTTCGCAAGTGGTTTTTTGTTCGCCAAATCGGCACATAGTTAAGCGTTGCATGGCATATTGCAACAACTCATTACACTCGTCACAAAGCTGATTTTTCAGAGTATGATGTTTCTGGCGGCAATAAAGGGCTATCATCACTCTTACTGTGGTTTTTTCTTGAGTAATTTTGGGACCAGTGTTATTTGCAACCATAATTTGATAAAGTTAAATTTAAAAAATGTTAGAATACTAAATTAGTTAATATAATCACAAGGATTTTGTTTAATGGCAAGAATTATCAATAAAGATACTACCGTTTGTATGTCACTTTCAACTAGACCTAGTAATTTTGGAACTCGTTTCCATAATTTTTTATATGAAAAGTTAGATTTGAATTATCTTTATAAAGCATTTACCACCAATAATTTAAAAGATGCAATTTATGGTATCAAAGCATTGTCAATTCGTGGTTGTGCTATTTCAATGCCTTATAAGCAAGCTTGTATCGAATTTATTGATGAATTAGATGTCTCAGTACAATCTATTCAAGCGGTCAATACCATTGTTAATACCGACCACTATCTGAAAGCCTATAACACTGATTATATTGCTGTTGAGAAGCTGATTAAAGCCAATCATATTAATAACAATACACCATTTGTTTTAAAAGGTAGCGGTGGGATGGCAAATGCTGTAATTGGTGCTTTTTATGATGCTGGTTTTAAGCATGGAATTGTCTGTGCGCGAAATCAGCAGAAAGGCCAAGCTTTAGCTGAGCGTTATCATTACAAATGGCTCAAGGATGAATCAACCATTACTCCTGAACAAGCAAAATTAATTATTAATGTTACCCCAATTGGTATGCAAGGTGGTATTGAGGCTGACCAGCTATCGTTTAGTGAAGCAATGATTAACCAAGCGGATATTATATTTGATGTAGTCGCCCTACCGGTTGAGACACCACTGATAAAATATGCCAAAAAGTTAAATAAAACGATTATTTCCGGTGCAGATGTTGCTGTGTTACAAGCGGTTGAGCAATTTATTTTGTATACTGGCGTGACGCCTAGTGATGAACTCATCAAACAAGCTGGTGAGTTTGCCAGACAAGGTTAGTCGTAATGAGAAATTATTGAGAACTTACCTATACTGTGGGATGCATCAGTCGCTACGTTGTAACTAAATACTGTTGATCAATAGCGATTAGTGTCATCCAACTATTTGTAATAACATCGAAAATCAAAACCGAACGGAGGAAGATGCTAGTAGTAATACAGTGGACAGGTTATCGCACTCATAAACCATTTAGACTGGAAAATTTGTTAATATGATCTAGTCAAACTAGCTTTAACAAGATATATCTTTGATCAATCCCACTAGTTCGAGAGGAAGTCGTTCCCCCTCTTCAACTAGACATCGTTACCGTTTAGAAATAATCATGAAAAGTAAAAACCATCCAAAAACAACCAACTAAAATGCCATTTAATAACAAAAAATCAAGGGAAAATATTTAAATGAAAATATAGGAATGTTTTTTTGGCGTTTATATCGCCTAAATAAAAATAATATAGGCTGTTAATATACTATCTTAAAAATTAAAAATACTGATTAAATTTATTACTGAACCTTTTACCTACACGATTTATATCAACCAAGGTTGGCATTGCGTTCCGCCCTCTTTTTTGCGGATTGGTTGCGGCGAGCGAAAGGTTGGCAAATAATATAGTTTTTTCTAAAGACCAACCATAACTGATTCCATATGCAAAAGCACCTTGAAAAATAGCGACATCAATCAAGTAATCAAATGATTGATTCTCAAAACCAGGGATGATGACCACTTGTTGGCGATTAAGATATGCACAGCCTTTTGTGTCCAAGCGAATAATGACTTTACCATTGGTTAAATTGCGTAATCTTTTAAGTGCATTTTTAATCTCTTCTTGATGGCTAAAGCTTTTTAATTTTAAAAATGCACTAGCAAATTTTTCCGTCACAATAAAATAATCTGCATGTTGCGCTAAGTATAGGCTAGAATCAGATAGATTATCTATACACATAATCACTTTAGTTTTAGGTAAACGCTCGATGAGATATTCACTTAATTCTGCTTCATATCCATCAACTAAGATAACAATATCGTGTTTAATACCACTTATGGTTTGCATAAAATGGTTAAGTTTATTTTTTTCTGCCATGGTTAAATTAGGTGGTGTAGTTAATCGATGAGATATCACACTATGTGTTCCTGCTTTCTCATCAATGGTGATAGCTTCTAAAGGGGTAACCATTTTTTCAGAAAAGATAAATTGTTCAGTATTGACACCAACATCGGTAAGTTCTAACACAATCTGATTACCATAATTATCGTTGTTTAAATGACTAATATGATAAATCGTCTCTCCCCAAAGGGCTAATAAATAAGCCGCATTAGCACATGCCCCACCACCACTACGCTCAATATTATCAGATGATATTGAACCACTTTGTTCTAAATTAGGTGAAGTAACACAAACTAAATCTAAACAAGCAAAACCTACGGTAAGAATTGTCATCATTTAGCCTCGATAAAAAAGTTAATAAACAATACTAAAAGTTGAAAATGATCTGATCTAGCTTTTATGATATAGCGCTTTATGATTTAACTTTGTTCGACTTGATTATGTTTTTGCTAATTATGCTAGCGATAAAAAATGATAGAGAAAAAATGAAAAGCAACAAGAAAACTAGACTTATTGCTTTAAGTAATAAAACGATGCCTCACAGGACTTTATTATGTTCAAAAACTATAATTTGATTTATCAGTTATAGAATAATCCAATTAAGGATTGTTTTTATATTAAGCGAATTATATAAACTTGATAAGCACAAAACCTAAATTTTGTGATACATATCTCAAATATATTTTTTTATTACTAAATATCAAACCAAAATCGTTACTAGATAATCACTAATAACGATTCAAGACAATTATTGCTGATAACTTTTTTTTTTATCTCATTTTATGTTCATAATAAGGTATCATGTTACATAGTTTGTTGTAATTTATGATAAACCGCTAGAAGTTTTTGGTGCATAACAAATTGATCCATTGGATTTTTATCATATTCAGCATTCTTCAACTCAGTTAGACCGAAAAATTGTTTTTTAGCGGTTGCATATTGCCACATATCATCAACACAGTCTTTTCCATACATTTTATTAAATGCCTTTTGGTAATCAGTAAATTGGTTCTCTCCGCGTTCAATAATAAAATTGACTAAAGTTTGTAAACAACGATAAGCGTGATTACGTTCAGGTGTGAAAATAGATTCGTTCATTTCAACTGTCCAGTCAATCCACAATTTTGCTTGCGGTAAATCAGCCGCAGCTAACGCTAACATGGCTTTTAACTCACCAATTCTTAAGGTTAACCACGCATTATCTTTACCCGTTGCAATGCCAAGCAATTCACGAACTCTCGCAAAATCATCTAAACCTTCATCATCAAACTGTTCAATAATCGCCAGTAATTGTTTTGCCGTGTGTTTTTGTTGAGGTAGCGATAGGATCAGTTCACGCAGATGGATCGCCATATTATTATTAGCGATTAATAGATCTTCCGGCGGATAGATTTCTGACATGCCGACAGCTAAAATACGGCACGCATAAACACCAAGATGCTGGTAATCCATGATAAGCACTTCGATTTGATGATGCTCAAAAATAGCCATTAAATTAGCAAATTCCTGTTCGGTTGTGCCCGAAAAATCCCAATCTACAAATTCATAATCCGATTTTTCATTGAACAGATCCCACGAGATTAAGCCACTTGAATCAATAAAATGGGTTTCTAAGTTACTTAAATCCGCCACATCATCATTATCGAAACTTGGCGGTGAAAACACATCCAGATCTTTAAGACTTCGACCTTGCAGTAACTCGGTAACTGTTCGTTCAAGTGCAACGCCAAAATTAGGATGTGCACCGAAAGAGGCATAACAAGTACCATTTTGTGGATTAAATAACACTACACAGATAACTGGAAATTCGCCGCCTAAAGAAGCATCAAAGCAGTAAATGGGAAAACCTTGTTTTTCCAGTGCATCAATTGCTGCTAACACAGTTGGATAGCGATTGAGTACTTCGTCAGGAATGGTTGGCAGGCTGATTGCTTCGGAGATGATCTTATTTTTAGTGTAACGCTCAAATATTTCTGATAAGCCTTGAACGCGCGCTTCGTTAGGCGTGTTACCTGCAGACATTCCATTAGAGGCATATAAGTTAGCAATTAAATTAACCGGTACATAAATAGTTTTACCATCGGATTGTTGCACAAATGGTAATGCACAAATTCCACGTTCGCCATTACTTGATTGTAGATCGATTAAATCGGTCGCGGTTAATTCGTTATCCGGATCATAAAATTTCATTAATTTTGGTGATAACAACCCTTTTGGCAAGCTGTTATCTTTCGGAATTGCAAACCATTTTTCAGATGGATAGTGAACAAATTCACCATTAGCCGCTTTTTCACCTAAATAAAAATCTGAAAAAAAATAATTAGTTGAAAGTCGTTCAAAATACTCACCAAGTGCCGATGCTAACGCTGCTTTTTTGCTAGCACCTTTTCCATTGGCAAAACAGAGTGGACATTGGGTATTTTGGATATGTACCGACCAAACATTAGGCACGGGGTTGAGCCATGAAGCCTCTTTGACGGCTAAATCATATTTATCTAGTTGTTGATGAAAATAGTTAATGGAATCTTCTAATGCGGCATCTTTACCGGGAATAAATGTTTTCATATTGAATTTAAGGAAACCTTTGTTGAAATTAGCGTTGATTTATTGATTCAATTGTTATTAAATGTATCGTTTTTTTTCGTAAAGTAAAAGTAATTAAATTATTAATTTTTAATTAAGGAAATAAAATGAAAAATATAATCGATACGGATGGCCTTTCTTTTAAGGACTTATTCTTTTTTAACAAGATGATTACGCCGAAAATTATTACCATTGTCTATTGGATAAGCTTAATTCTTATCGCTATTTCAGGTCTGGTTATAATCTTCTCTAGTCTTTTTTTGTTTAGATATAGCTTTGGTACTGGCCTAATGGGCATCATAAGTGGCATCCTAACAATTATTGTAGGTTCAGTGTTTACTCGTATTGGATATGAGTTAATTTCTATTTTATTCAATATTAACAAAAATATCGAAAAACTTGCTTCAAACAAATCTATTGATAATAAAAACCCATGATTCAAAACAATGTAGGTGGGGAATTTTCCCCACTAATAAAGTGTAATAAGTTCAATCATTGAGTTATTAAGTTAGAAATTATCCCTCGTTTACAACTCACTTAACGGCCACCTTGGTTTAACCTCAATAGCAAGATCTGCAAATTGTGATGCTTTAAGATGAATCATACCCGCATATGCAATCATCGCACCATTATCAGTACAAAATTCCAATCGAGGATAATAAACCTGTCCTTTTCGTTCAGCCATTAATTGAGTTAGTTTACCACGCAAAGTCTTATTGGCACTAACACCACCGGCAATGACTAAGCGATTAAAACCAGTTTGATCTAATGCACGACGTGATTTAATTAACAAAGTATCGACTAATGCATCTTCAAATGCCCTTGCTATATCGGCTTTAGTTTGTTCATCAAGATCCTGCTTTTGCTGATTAATAGTATTAGCCGCAGCAGTCTTCAGACCGGAAAAACTAAAGTCTAACCCTGGTCTATCGGTCATCGGTCTTGGGAAATGAAAGCGTTTTACATTCCCTCGTTCAGCGAGTTTGGATAATTTTGCGCCGCCGGGATAATCTAATCCCAATAATTTTGCAGTTTTATCGAACGCTTCACCTGCGGCATCATCAATTGATTCACCCAGAAGCGCATATTCGCCAATACCTGTAACTTTAATTAATTGGGTATGCCCCCCAGAAACCAGTAAAGCAATAAAAGGAAACGCTGGTGGATTATCTTCCAACATCGGTGCCAATAAATGACCTTCCATATGATGTACTGCAACTGCAGGCACCCCCCATGCATAAGCCAATGAACGCCCGATTGAGGCTCCAACCATCAGGGCCCCGATTAAACCAGGTCCAGCGGTATAAGCTACACCATCAATATCACTTGCCTTTAAATTTGCTTGTGTTAGCGCAGCTTCAATCAATGGTACAGTTTTACGTATATGATCGCGCGAAGCCAATTCAGGCACAACACCGCCATAATCAGCATGTAATTTAATTTGTGAATAGAGTTGATTTGCGATAAGTCCTTGCTTGTCATCATAAATGGCAACGCCAGTTTCGTCGCAAGAGGTTTCAATGCCTAAAATCTTCATTAATGTTTACTCATTAGATCGGAAATTTCGTCCTCGCTCCAAAGATCTTGTTCAGTCAGTTCTTTATCAGCAATACGATGCTCTTCCGTCGCCCAATCACCTAAATCAATGAGTTGACAACGTTTACAACAAAATGGGCGATATGGGCTTTTTTCGGACCACTCAACATCTTTGTGACAGGCAGGACACTTTACAATTGTAATGGTATTGTTATTCATTTGAACATTCTTAAATAATAGTTAGCTAACAACATGCAAGTTCAAATTCTATTGCATCGTTATTGGTATAGTCGCCAGCATGAAGCGGTAAAAAACGAATACTATAACGAGACATATGACCAGAAACTTGTGGATACGTATTTTTATCTAAAGCAACACGAATCCGAATCAAATTTACCTCGCCATTCGTTTCTTGAAAAAAGTTATTGGTATAAATAAAGGAATGAAACTCCCCTAACTGCCTAATAAACTGTAAACATGTTTTTAAAAGTTCATCAAGCAAAGCAAAATTCTGTAACCATTTATCAACTTGTTTATTACGTACTTCTTGAGGTTGATTCAACCATAAGTGGAACAAAGGCAAATCAAAACTACAACAGCCGCCGGGTATCATTAAACGTTGCCGTATTGCCGTAATAAAACGGTCATCTTTCAAAACTTGACCTAAGCGTAAATTTGAATCAAATTGAGTTAAGTAAAGATCATATCTTTCAATCATCTCATTAAGTAACTCTTTATTAACGCCATCAAGTTCGATCCAAGATAAAAGTTTTTGTTTTTGGACTTCAAGTTCTTTAAGTAAATCGCCCTTAATATCATTACGTTCAATAATTTCTAACAATTCTGATAATAAATGAAAAAACAATAACGCATTAGTTTGTTGAAAATGGCGATTTAAATATAACTGATTAAGTAAGAACTCAATACGTAACCAAGTACGCATTCTTTCATTTAATGGATGTTCAAAAATAATATTATTCATAGCTATTCTTAACTTTTGAGTTATGTAAATATTGCTTGTGTAAATGATCAATTTGAACTGTTAATGCTGCTAAATTACCATCATTAACAATAATATCATCTGCAAATGGCAAACGATCGGTTAAAGATACTTGTGTTTCTATCATTCTTTTTGCTAATGACTCACTGATTCCATCTCGATTAATTAAGCGCTCTAATTGTAACTCTTCCGGTGTATTTATTAGCAAAATCCGATTTGCCAATTGTTGTAAATTATTTTCAATTAATAATGGCACTACCCAAATCACATAAGGTGCTGTCTGCTCGGCAAACTGTCTTTGCGTCTCTTGTGCAATAATGGGATGCAATAAATTATTTAACCATAATCTTTCGTGATCATTATTAAAAATAATTTCCCTCAACTGACTGCGATCCAACTCACCGTTTGTTAACAAGATTTCTTGACTAAAATGCTTAACTATTTGCGTCAAAGCAGGGGTTCCTATTGCAACCACTTGACGAGCAATCACATCAGCGTCAATAATTGGCACACCTAATTGAGCAAATAGATTGGCGATGGTACTTTTACCACTAGCAATACCACCACTAAGTGCAACAATATAAGACATAATCTAAATTCCAACTAAAGACAACTGATGAAGATTATAACATACAACTTCACAACAGAATATATAACAATCTATCCTTAAAATAATGTTATCAATAGCCCTAAGGCTGATCAGACAATTTAATCACCAAACTCAATTATTATTGAGATAGCACTTTTATAAAAAATATCATCTCATTTTGCGATATAACTCGTAAATCTAATCTTTTTTTGTAATTTTTAACATCAATTAACAAAAAAATCAGATAAAACAGTTGTTTTGTTTATTTAGCTGTATATAATCACATGTATCTGTATATAAAAACAGGAATTGATTATGAGACCATTAACCGAACGTCAGCAACAGATCTATGATTTAATTAAAGAAAACATTCAAACTACCGGAATGCCACCTACTCGAGCGGAAATAGCTCAAAAATTAGGATTTCGATCAGCCAATGCTGCTGAAGAACATCTTAAAGCATTAGCTAAAAAAGGGGCGATTGAAATGATAGCCGGATCATCACGAGGTATTCGTTTATTATTGGAACAACCTGAAAACTTATCGGAATTTGAAGGAATCCCACTTATTGGTAAAGTTGCCGCTGGATCACCAATCTTGGCACAAGAACATATTGAAAGTCATTACCAAATGTCGCCTGCACTATTTAAACCACAAGCTGACTTTTTATTAAGAGTCCAAGGTATGTCAATGAAAGACATTGGTATTTTAGATGGTGATTTGCTTGCTGTACACAAAACCCAAGATGTAAAAAATGGCCAAGTGGTTGTGGCACGCATTGATGATGAAGTCACGGTTAAACGATTATCACAAAAGGGTCGACATGTAAAACTTCTTGCTGAAAACCCTGAATTTGCACCAATCGATATCGATTTAGAGCAACAAAGTTTTGCTATTGAAGGTATTGCTGTTGGTATTATTCGTAATGGTTCGTGGATGTAATCCTAAAGTTAGTATAAAATACCTACTAATTGTTGCTTAGGAGATAACAATATGTGGTTATTTTGGTTATATGAATTTTTAGGATTCGTCGGAGTTATTTTATTAGTTTTCGCTTACTGTCGTATCCGAAAACAAGGTTTTTGGTCTTTTTTGTGGCACAATTTAAAATGGATTTCCATTGGCGTTGTGAGCGTTTGGTTATTAATTGCACTTATTTGTCGAAATGACTTATACAACGCGGCAAAATGTTATTTCCGCGGTGAAAGTATGCATGCAAACACCAAATATTCTATTTTTTGGAGCGAATGTCAAATCGAAACCTCTAATGGCAACTACTTACCAATTGATCGCACGCGTGCGTTACCAGGTGCAAAAGATAATGGTAGTCATGATGGTGGCGTTCCTGCTGATGATTTAATCATTAACTGATCGTTTTTAAATATAAACACAGGCAATGCAGTGCATTGTCTATGTTTATTTGCAACCTCTCAATTGGCTTTTTTTGCTTCGCTTTAATCTTATTAACTAGTATAAACGAAGTAACGTTTTTTATTTGAATTATAAACTTTTGTAAAAATTATCGCGAAGTTTTACTGTGAAATTAAGGTTTTAAATATGACAACAATCAATTTTTAAACATCCAATAATTTAAAATAGAACATACAAATAAATTTATGAAGGTAATAAAAACAGTAATAAATATAAAATAAGATTTAAATAATTAATTGTTGTTTCATAATTCAATCATAAATTAAAGATATCATTATTAGCTGATAAAAAAGAAAGAAGCTTTGTTTGATTTAAAGATTATAGTATTCTTATCTTAATTATATTAATTCACTTCGAACACTCAATAACGTGCATTCTTTTATCATATCTTTACGCAAAGTGTTTTATAGCAGTAATTTGCTATTTAGTATTCGTATGCTAATGAGCTTAACTGGCTCGACGCTAGTACCATGGTATTTTGGTTCGGTCTCGTTGGTAATTCCGCTTACTTTAGGTGTGGTTGCCGCTGGATTGACTGAAATTGATACTCGTTTGTTGAGTCGCTGTATTAATATTTTGCTTACACTAGTTTGCTTTGCGATTGCAACGTTTTCCGTTGAGTTATTGTTTGATTTTCCTCTACTGTTTATTGTTGGTTTAGTGAGTTCAACATTTATGTTCATCATGCTCGGCTCGCTTGGGCAACGTTACGGGGTGATAGCTTTTGGTTCGTTGTTGATTGCCGCTTATACCATGCTTGGGCATAATTTGTTTGAAGATAACTATACCCTTCCTTGTTTTCTGCTATTGGGCGCACTTTGGTATAATGTGGTTTCATTAATTGAGTCGATTGTGCAACCAATTCGCACAACTCAACAAACGCTAACAAATTGTTTTATAAAACTATCACTCTATCTTGATGCCAAAGCCGCTATGTTCGATCCTGATGAATCGGAAGGTTTTAAACGGCAAACTCTTGAGTTAACGGAAAGCAATACTCAAGTGATTAAGGTGTTTAACGATGCTAAGCGTTCGCTGTTTAATCGTTTGAAAGGATTTCGTGGACAAGCTTATATCAGGAAAATGTTAAGCTATTATTTTGTTGCCCAAGATATTCATGAGCGAGCGAGTTCATCTCATGGTGATTATCAAGCGCTCAGTGAACACTTTAAACATAGTGATCTATTATTTCGTTTTGCACGAATTCTAAATTTACAAGCTAAAGCTTGTGCCAAGCTAGCGGTTTCGATTAAATTAAATCAAACTTATCATCATGATCCGTTATTTGCTCGTTATTTTACTTATCTTGAAGAAGCAATCGTTCAGTATCGACAACAATCTAATGCCAATTTGTTATTAATAAAGTCGCTGCAAAATCTTCACCAAAATTTGCTCGCCATCGATTTATTATTGGCCAATATTGATACCGAGCAACATCTGTCTAAAGCTCAAGAAGATAATCAATTAATTGATGAAGAGCTAACTCGCTTCCATGATATTTTTGCAAGAATTAAGCAAAATTTAACGCTAAAATCATCACTATTTCGTCATGCAATTCGTATGAGTATCGTACTTTTTATTGGTTACATGGTGATTTACTTTTCTCATCTTTCTCATGGTTATTGGATTATTTTAACCAGCCTGTTTGTTTGTCAGCCTAACTATTCGACCACAAAATACCGCTTAAAATTACGGGTGATCGGCACGGTTTTAGGCATTGTTGTCGGTATCCCATTAACTTATTTATTCCCAAGTGTTGAAGCGCAATTAGTATTAATAATTTTGACCGGTTGGTTGTTTTTCTTATTTAAGAATTCACAATACGCCTATGCGACCGCTTTTATCACTTTATTGGTGTTCTTTAGTTTTAGTTTGATTGGTGAAAGCAGTGTTTCGGTAGCAATTTCGCGCATTATTGCCACATTAATTGGTTGTTTTATTGCTTGGTTGGCTGTTAGTTTTATTTGGCCGGATTGGAAGTTTAGAAATTTGCCTAAATTACTCGATCGAGTTTGCCATGATGATAGTCATTACTTAGCGTTAATTGGAAGCCAATATGTATCTGGCAAAACCAATGATCCTAAATATCGAGTTGCGCGACGAGCTGCTCATGACAGTAATGCCGATTTATCATCCTTAATCAGCTTAATGACCAAAGAGCCTCATGTAAAACCAGATGTCATTGAACAAGGTTTCCGATTATTAACACTTAATCATACGTTTATTAGTTATTTATCGACGCTCGGTGCTCATCGCGATAAAAGTATTTCTACCCACACGCTTGAGCTTTTTGATGATGTGTCGGTATATATAATTAATATTTTAAGTAGCCAAAAAATCGATGGTGAATATCAAGCCCTAAAAAAAGTGGTTACCAGTTATATTGAATCATTGTCGTTTAATGATGATCAAATCAATAATGATCTACTGGTAATGCAGCAATTAGCTTTAATTTTAGATATTCTGCCAGAAATAATGTCTCTTATTGGTAAATTGAGTAATCAAAGCGTCTAATAGAACAGTTTTAAATACCTTTAATAAAGACAGTATTATATTTTTGTATATTTTCATCAAACCACTCAATAATCTGGCTAATCATCTGAGAGAGGTTAACTTTGTATTCGGCAAATTTTATAACCATATCTTGTCGCCAATCTTCATCGAAAATGAATTGAAAATCATACAAAACGGTTTTTAACTGGTGGAAATACTCTGCTTGTTCAAGTTTATTATTCAACTTTTGCAATACTAGTCTGATATGAGACCAATGTTGTTTACTCACTTCGGTTGTTCCCCAATGACCAAAGTTCTGATAATTAGGTAGATGATAAAAAAATACACCTTCAATAAAACTAAATGCACTTTCAGCTAAATATTTTGACGTTTTACTTCTACATTCATCTTTAAAAGTGGGTAAAGCAAACTCAAAAGTAAGTCCACTCATCTCCTCTTGCCATGATTGCAAATTAAAATTTATCATAACCGGTTGTTATCTTTTGCAATGAAATAAACAACATTATATTAATGTAATTTCTTCAATATAACTATTAAATCAGATTGTTTATAAAAGTATGATCATTAATAAAAATAGTATTCATTAAATTTAGGTCATAATCAATATTTGAAAAAAACTTAATCGAAATTTCCTTGAAAATAATTTAAATGAGCTCATATTTTATAGGATTGGAAAAGATTTAGGATATAAAATAATGGCGTCAGAAGCTGGTGGATTCGCTGAAAAAATTGGACATCGATATGAAGCAAATTGGATAGCCTATCAATTACTTCTTTTACTTGAAGAAAAAGTCAATTGGGTGATTGTTGAACCTATTGGTGATGATGAAGTAGGTGTTGATGTCATAACCGAACTTAAGGATGGCACAAAACGATACTACCAATGTAAAATTGGTGCAGGTAATAGCGAATATTGGACTCTTTCTAAACTCAATGAGTATAATATTTTAAAAAATGCTCTATTCCAAATTCAACGTGATCAAAGCGAATACCACTTAATA
The DNA here is from genome assembly GCF_003202915.1 of Gilliamella apicola. GTDB lineage: Bacteria > Pseudomonadota > Gammaproteobacteria > Enterobacterales > Orbaceae > Gilliamella > Gilliamella apicola_Q. The sequence continues at coordinate 816,576 of NZ_QGLP01000004.1, read as the reverse complement.
TCACCATTACCATGTAAAAAGATCAATGATCTTAGAATAAGTGCACTTAATAGCAATAATCCCAAGGATTTTTTAAAATACCAAATCAATGTCAGTCAAGAGCGGATCAAAGATTTTAATACTATTTGCCAATATTTGAATTTTAATGCTGCAGTTGAATCAGATTTACAACAGGCTATAAATTTTTTGCAAAAATTTCATATTATTGCTTATGATATAAATATTAAAACCATAGAAGAACTTGAGAGTAGAGCTGGTAATTTATTTACGGATGATCCTAGCAAACTTATCGCTTTTCTAAAAAACTATCCTGAAAATTTCAATAAATTACGACAAACAATAACCGCAACCGATTTATTAACTGATTTAAAAGACAATGGTTTTGAACCCAAAATTATTCCTGATGATGATAGAATATCAACGGTAATCACTTCTTTATCTGATGAATTTCAACAATCAATAGAACCTTTTCTTATTAGTGAGACATTAATTAAAAGAGGTGAATTAACTTCAGTTATTAACTCAATTGAAAGTCATGCCATTACTCTAATTTCAGCAGAAGCAGGCAGTGGAAAAAGTGTGCTACTGTTGGAATTACATAATTACTTAACGACAAACAAAATTATTTCAGTACCGATTCGATTAGATAGACGCCGTCCCGAAAATAATATTAATGAGTTTGGTAAGTCGCTAGGTTTTCCTTATTGTCCAATCGGAAGTTGCAGTAAATTTTCTTCACAAAAAAAAATCGTATTTATTCTTGATCAACTTGATGCCATAAGATGGACTGGCACTCATTCGAGTAATGCTTTAGAAATCTGTCGTAAAATGGTGGATCAAGTTCAAAGATTAAGAAAAGAAGGAAAAGATATTAGCATCGTTCTGGCGTCAAGGGACTTTGATTTAAATGAAGATATTGCTTTATCTAAATGGTTAGAAAGTGTCAAAGAGGATCGTTTTGACATCAAGTTAACACTTTTAGATGAAGATACTATTAAACCATTAATTTCCCCTTATGAAACTTTTAGTTCGCTTTCTGCACAAAAACAAGAGATATTAAAAATTCCTTTATGGTTGGGAATATATTTAGCAATAGCTCAACGCAACCAAAAAGCACCTCAGTTTAGTAGTAAATTAGAATTAATTAAGAATTTTTTGGAAGATAGATTAGATAACATTAATAAACTTGGTATCAATGAACAATCAGCTTCGGAATTTATCAATACGATAGTTTCATTGATGAGTGGTTCATCACAACTATCAATTTCAGAACATACACTTGATGCAAGTACAAAAAAACAACTTGATGCTTGCCTTTCAGTAGGACTACTTAGTAAACAAAATAATCGAATCAGCTTTCGCCATCAAGCGTTATTTGATTACCACGTCGGCCTTGCACTTTTTCAAGCTGGAATTCAATCACCTCAGACTTTATTGAATCACATTGGTAATTATGAAGAACAAACGTTAACCAAAAGAGAACATCTTAAATATACGTTAACTATGCTACTTGACCATAGCGAAAAAGCTTTTTGCAATTGTGCTGAGGCTATTTTATTCAATAACAATATTCGTTTCCATTTAAAAATTTTAGTTTTAAATACAATCAAAGAAATTAAACGTATCAAACAACCGATAAAATTACTTATTCACAAAATTCTTGAAACACCTGAACTAGTTGACAAATTTTTAAATATCACCTGTGTTTCGAATATTACTATTATTTCTTACTTATGTGAGCAAAGAATTATAGAAAATTGGCTCAAGAGTGATAATGAAAAGTTAATTAATCATGCTATCCAACTGCTTCGTTCCACTTCAACAGTTGAACCTGACTTAATTATTAATAATTTGACTGATTTTATTGGTAAGTCTGATTTATGGAATCAAAGAGTATACTCTACTCTTCCTTTGAGAGCTGCAGAAGACAGCGATGAATTATTCGAATTTAGAAAACAATTATTTAATTATGGTTATGTACCACATTATATTGACTGGAATATATTAATTAAAATAAAACCATTGCGTGCATTTTATTTCATCAAAATAGTAATGGAACATTATAAAAATATTGTACATAAAGATTCATGTTTACATGCCTCAAATAATATTAATAATGCAACAAATTTATATTATTGGGATAATGAGGATATTGAAGAAATAAAACAACTATCTCAATTCATACCCAACCTACTGATTGAATTGATTTTGAATTATCTAAGCAGTATTTTTAAATCAGATTGCGATAGTTCCACTGATGAGTGGCTGATTGATGATAGATATATGAACAATGGCTTTGCTAGTAGTTTTCGTAAAGGTCTAATTATCATACTTGAAAATTCCGGGAAACAACTTTACCAACAATCTGATACATTATTTGATATAATTTCTCCTTATATGAAAAAAGACAATAAGGTTATCGCTCACCTAATTGCAAAACTGCTATTAAATTTATCTCCAGAATACGCAGATCAAGTTATAAGTTGGTTATTAGAGTCTCCAAATGAACGTTTAACGTGTGGCAACGGATCGGAAGAACCGATCTGGTTACTCCCTGGTGAACTTATCAATAAGTTTTCGCCATTTTGTTGCAATGAATTATTTAAGCAGTTAGAGGAAAAAATTTATAACTTTCCTAAAACTAAATCGATAACTGAAATAGAAATACAACTTAAATATACTCGAAATGGAATATATTTAAGTTATTGGGGAGAGTTACAATATTTTCTATTACCGGCATTAGATAAGCATCGAATTTCTTTAGAATCAAAACAGTTAATAGGTGTTTTAAATCGTAAATTTAGTTCTTATACAAGCTCAGATTTTTGTGAAAATTATACGCCTATTGGCGGTGTTATAACATCGCCTTTACCTAAAAACCATAAACTCTCTAATAAAGCATGGCGAAAAATAGTTTTATCATCAAAAATTCCTCTAAAAATAAATAGGTTATTTCAAATAACTGATGATTTAGCCTCTGAAGCAAGTATTAGACAATTTAGCCGTAGTTTAATGGAAAGTGTAACAAAAGAACCCGACCGTTTTGCTCAATTTTCACTAACATTGCCTAGGAATATTGATCCCCAATATATCGATGCGATATTTGATGGTTTAGCTGTGAGTAATAACCAACAAAATAACAGTGATGAGAAAGAAACTTGCCCAATATCTTTGATTGAACAAGTGATTTTTCATTTTAATAGAACAGAATGTGAATATTCTTTAGTCCAATTAATTAAAAGTAGAGCTGAGCGTTATTCTAAACCAGTAATTGATTTATTAATAGATCTTGCTAAAAACTCTAGCAATCCAGAAGCCGGTAAATTGAGTGTTAGATCTATTAAGGACGAAGATTCTATAAATAACGCTAATGCCGATTCCTTAACAAGTAAAATGTTAAATTGTGTTCGAGGCATAGCATATCTGGCTATCTCAAAAATTTTTTGGCATAACCAAGAATTTGCTTTACAACACTTAGGCATAATTGACAACGCGATCAATGACAATCATCCCGCAGTTAATATTGCAGCCGTTTCTCTCTTAGCACCAATCCTCAATTATAATAATGATTATGCTCATCAAAAATTTATTGAATTATGTCATAAAGATCTGCGTATGACCTGTGCTAATGAAGCATATCGATTTTTCAATCAAGGTTTCGAAATAAAATACCAATCACAATATATTGATCTAGTAATAAAAATGGCCAATTCACACATAGATGAGGTTAAAGAATTAGCTGGAATACAAATTTATGCTCGCTGGTTTTTTAATGATTTATTCATACAACAGCAACAATATCTTTTACAAGATGCTATTTTGAAAAAAGGTTGTGTATCCATGTTATGTCAATTATTACGGCAAGATAATTATAATGATAAGATTCATAAAATTGAAAATATTTATCAAGTTTTATTGAATGATGATGATATAAACATATTAAAAAGGATCGGAGGCTGTATAAATTATGAAAACTATTGGAAAAAACCAAACATTGATAAACTATTTAACCTATTTATTTCATCAAAAGCAGCTATCTATTGCTTTGAAGATTTAGTTTATTATTTAAATAAAACACCTAAAAGTTTAATAAGTTTTGGGCAACCTATATTTAAATTACTTGAAACTTTCATACAACATCATGATAAAACTAACTTTTATGTTAATGAAGATCACTTAATAAATTTCCTACAAAGATTATATGATGAAGCGCTAGAAGATGAAGATTACAACACAATTAATACCTGTCTTGATATTTGGGATAGTTTATTAAAATCAGATATACCTTCGGTAAATAGTGCTATAGATAAATTAGATACTGGGCTACTTAATTAAACTAATAATAATGCTTAATAGAATTGTTGATTACAAAATCTAATCAAAAATCTTGAAAAAAATATAAAGATATCCATACCGTTATAAAATTATTTATTAACGGTAGACAAGATTTAGCAAAGCAAATGGTAATTAATATCTTGATTAGTTAGTTTATAGACAGATCATTTCATATAATTGCTCTTTTATTTGTTCATTCCCCTAATTAAATCAGCCATTCATAATTCATCCATTAATACTATTGGCAATTGATAATGAGTTTTGCTCATTAGATGGCAGAGATATGCCGTTTGTAGAATATGGCCAATTTTTAATGGTTGATTTTGTGTTAGTTTATTTAGCGTATGGCTTAGCGTGGTTAAACCAAGTGAATTACAGTGAAATTGTAACGCCTCGATTTTTTGTTTATCGCTACTAGATAATACTAGCCGACCAGAACTGGTTATTGCTTCAAGTAAGGTTAGGGTTGGTTTTATAATATATGTTGCAATGGGATCTTGTTGGTAAGCAATTTGCGCATTGAGCTTTTTCTTGTTTGATAATTTTAGTTTTTCAAATAGATGATTGAATTTTTCCCAAAATTTAAGGGTATTATTTTCAATAAATAAACTTTCGTTATCAAAATCCAAATATAGTAAATTAATCTGCTTGGTTTGCGACTCTTGATAAAAAAGCGCAAAAGGCTCTAGATCTAAATTATTGTCATTTTTTATGCATTTTACCAAGACAGTTAAAGGTTTATGTTCTGTTTTTAAAAAACAATTTAATATTCTAATACGCTGCTCATCTATACCATCCCAAAATAGTCTCAATTGTAGTTGATTGTTTTTATTATCTTTAATACACCAAACTAGGCATTGTCTAATTTCATCTAATGCTGGTGTTTGTGAATTGGTGATATGAATAGCCAATATATTGTCAAACAGAGAATCATTTACATCATTTTTTTGCAGATAATCGGACAACTCTGACCAATCATGAAAACCATTATTGGTGCGAAACACTTGATAATTCTGATCACTCCAACCGGTCTTTTTTATGGTTACATTAGAACCCAAAGCAGATAAATTATTACCATCAGCTAGGCGTGGATTATGCAAGGTAAACCCTCTTTTCATCAGCATATTTGGCATTGATTGCCATAGAGAGACAGTTTGCCAGATCGCTTCGCGATAGAAATTGATATCGGCATCGTTGGGTCTAGCTATTGTTGTTTGGTAATACTGATTATCCTCAGGTTGCCAAAAGTAGAATGTGGCACCTTGAGCACCGGTTTTGCTTTGCCACCAATAACCACCTAGTGGCAATAAATCTAACGTTTGATTTTTGGTTTGATATTGGCGTTTTTGATTACCGCGCATATCTGTAAGCTGTTGACCATGGCTATTTAATAGTATTTGCAAATGCGCGGTTAAACGGGCTAAAAGTAATAAAATATCTTGTTCTTCAATAGAAAAATGTCGATTAACTTGTAATTCAATTAACTGACAAATTTGCCTAAGCATAGCGGCTAACATAGGTAACCCTTGTGCTCTGGCGGACATATTAAGTAGCTGTAGCTGGTTAGATTGACTTTTGCTAACATGAGATAAACCATGTTCTATCAATGAGTTAATCTGTGACTGCACCTGTTTAATCAAGAGAATTTCATCATCACTAAGCTGATTTTGCTGATTATTTTGCTGATGTTCGGTAATAATCTGATCTGGCCATTGCCAACTTTTTTGATTCTGTTGAAATAGATAAGCAATAACCGCTAAATGTACTGCCTGTTTTTGCTTATCTGGTAATTCAGAAATGATACCAGCAAAGCCCGTACCCGCTGTATAGATAATTGGTGTGGTACTGAGTGGAACTTGAATACGAAGTTGAACGCCCTGCTTTTGCACGCTGACCGCATCGTTTTGTAACCAATCAAATAAAAGTTGATAGGCTAATCTTATATTGGCCTTACCCACTGTTTTAAATAATTGGCTACTATCAATTGTTAATAGTTCGGCTAAAGGATCACTATAGTGGTTAGATGATTCAATTGGCTGATTAGATGTGTCACTATTTGCTTTAGCAGCAACTTGATCAATAACGGGATTTTCTTGTAACCATAACACTGCAGCGATTATGTGTTTACAATGTTCACTGGCTGGACAGCTACAGTTAGCCGTTTGGATGCCTTGTGGTGTCAGTTTGACTTGTTGGCTATCAACCTCGAATAACAGATGTGATTGCTGGTGTTCGATTAATTTGACTTTATTGGCTTGAATATCTTTAAGTGCACGTCGAATGACGCCAACATTAGCATAGACAGCTAAAGCATCTTGATCGTAATTTAAGTAGATTTGCGACCAACTCATTTCATCACCTCAGCAAGCCAAGTAGCAAAATGTTCGGGTGTTAAAGCCGCAATTTGCATCCCTCGATTAGCCAGTTGTTGGGATACTTGCAGATCATAAACCGGAGTTGCATCGTAATCTAAAGCGGCTAAGCCAAGCATTTTAACGCGATTAGCGTTGAGGCGCGCAACGGTGTTATAAAGATTGGTTAAGCTCACCCCTTCATAAAAATCACTAACAATAACCATAATTGTACGCGATGGATTAGTTATTTTTTGTTCCGCATAATTTAATGCATAGCCAATGTTGGTACCACCACCGAGTTGTACTGTCATGAGTATTTCAACTGGATCGCTCGCTAAATGGGTTAAATCCACCACTTGAGTATCAAAAACCAATAAATGTAAGTTAACAGCCGGTAACTGAGTAATAATACTGGCACAAATAGCCGAGTAGAAAATGGAGGTATCCATTGAACCACTTTGATCAACACATAAAATGATATCCCAAGGAAATTGGCGAGTAGCGCGAGAGTTAAAGATGGCTTTTTCAATAATGATTCGTTGTTTATCCTGATCAAAATGTTTTAAATTAGCTTTAATGGTTGCTCGCCAATCAAAATTTTGATTGCTTTTAATTGATGAACGTCGAAATCGATTTTTTTTTCCAGTCAACGCATTAATAAAATTGGTCTTAATTTTTTGCAGAATTTCATCCACTACTTTTTTGATAAGCGCTTTTACCTCTTCTTGCACACTGTTATTGAGCTTACCACGTAAGTTCATTAATAGTCTCACTGAATTGAAATTGGGTTGTAACTCTTTTACGGCATTAGGATCGTTTAGAATACCTTCGAGCTGATATCGTTCAATTGCTTGGTTTTGCATTCGTTCAAAGGTACTTTTAGGAAATAATTTGCGTGTCTGTCTTAACCAATTTACAGTGTTGTAAACCGAGTTATCTTTTCCTCCATATTTTGATTTTGAAGCGTTTTCGTCCTTAGTTAATAAACCTCGAGAGCGATATTCATTTTGATAGAGATAATTTAAGGCTTGATCAATTTGCCGATCATAGGGATTTAAATCATTATTGGGATTGAGATGTTCATCTGCGTATTGACCTAAAATTAAACGCCAACGCTTAATTTGTTCGTCTGGTTTGCTATCTTCTTTGGTTTGTTTATCGTTATTCATGCCAATACCTAGTGTTTGAACCAATCGGTGAGTTGTTGCTGTTTTATATGTTCGCTAATTGACAATTCCAGCGAGAGTGCTTTTTGTAGCTGAGTTTCACTAAATTGATATTGTTGAAGATGCAAATCAGCATCAGTAATATGATATTTTTTGGCAATTTTTTCTGCCAAAGAGGCATTTTGATTTGGATTTAATTGGCTAAAAGCTAAACGCAAATCAGGTAAGATTTTGATAAACTGCTCTGCTGACCAATCTATCAGTAATTTATCTAAACTGTCTAATAGGATAGATGAATGGATAACCAATTCTGGCGCACATGACATAATGCCAATAAAATAGTTAATAGTTTGTTCATTTTGCGCAGTTAAACTAAAATTGATATTGATATTTTCTTCCAATTGTTGTTGACTAAAATAGGAATCCAAATAGCTAATACTATCAATTGCCCCTCGGATTAATGAGACCTCATTTAACTCAGATTGTAAACGATGCAGATTCTGGTAAAAATCTTGTTTAAGTTGTTTAATATCAAGTTGATCTGGCAAATAGTTTAATAAGTCTCTAAACGAAAGTAATATTTGCAAATTTTGCTGTTGATGCTCAATTTCTGGTTGTTTTAATTTATTTAATAGAAAAAAGCCTTGTTGAACAATTTTATTTAATAAAGTAAGTAATGTCGATGTCGCTTTAAGTTGTAAAAAAGTTTGCCCTTGCCACAAGTAAACCATACGATGGCCACAATGAATGAGCGAATCCAATTCACCTTCACTTAGAATAAAATCAGCTAGATTATCAAGTATATGGTTAAAATAATCATCTAGCCCCATTAACGCCGCTTGTGTCAACTGCTCAACCGCCAGAAAACTTGCTGACTCCATGTTATTTTCTATAAATTGTTTGGCGTCCATTTGCATTTTACTTATGGCAATGTGTTCCAGCTTAGTTCCCTGTTGTGATAACTCAATCAATCTCGCTTCCACCATTGGTGTCCAAGCATAACGCCAATCTTCAAACATCACATTTAAACGTTGACCATGAATGTAATCAGGACCATCAACTCGACTAGCAAAACCGACCTTTAAAAAAGTCATCAAGTGTAAAAAACGACTACGTTGTCGATGATCAGGTTTACGATAAATATCGATATGAGTGAGTTTTTGATTGGTATCATCCAATTTGAAACGATATTTTTTTAAAGTTAAATAGACATCATTAACCAGTGGTGGTTGTGCTATTCCGATTGGCACTTCGCCCAATAAATTGCCTGATAGACAATCTCGAATTGTTAACCAAAACTCACTACGCGCATTGTCAATGCTCTCTTTAATAAAGCAAGATTGAATGGCATCGAGTAAATCATATCGTCCTGGTCCATTATGTCCGCGCAAATCAGCAAGTAATATGGCTTGTTCTATGGCTGATTTTAACGGCACAAATCCTGTTAAATTATTATAGTTTGATTGTTGGCGTAATTTATCGGCAATTTCTGACAGTAAAGTTAAAGTTTGCCTTTGGCGATTTTCTCGCCCCGTTTGCTCTTCATTAGCACTCTTATCATAATCCAACATCGATTGCCACGTTGTTTGATAATACGCAGGTGAAGGCATACCGGATGCATAACCATTTAAGGCATCAAGGCGATCAAAACTGTAACGAATTAACCATGTCTGATCTTTATCACCATTTTTTTGTTGACGATTAAATTGTGTCATGTCAGCTTTTTTCGGTAATATCAGCCGATTTTTCCATAATCCTTCAACTAACGCTAAGGTGTGAAAGCCTCCTGTTACCACAACAATTTTGGCTTTAGGATTAGATTTTTTTATCTCACCAATTGCAGATAACATATACTGTTCACGTTGTGCCGATCCCTCAGCGGCTAGCGACTCTTGGCTATAATCGAGCCTTGACATGGCGCACCAAATAAATGTATCAGCAAAAAACGTTTGCCAATCAGCAATTTCCTCATAATCTTTTAATTCAAACAGATGCTCCCAGACTTCGTCATGATCTCGGCAGTGCAGTTTTTGCATTAAACATTGAATATATTGACTATGTTTGAGATAAGTTTCAGAAAGTAGCGAGCGATCTTGCTCTAAATCGATACTTAGATCCGTTTGTAAACTCCATGGTAAATCAATAAATTGTATAATGGCCTGCTGCTTTTTGGCCATCTGCATTGCTAACCACTCTGGTGAGTAATGACAAAATGGATAAAATGCTGAGTAGGTTATTGATTCAGGTGTTAAATCATCGGTATCATCTTCTGTTATGTCTAATAAAGTGGTTGGTTGAAAGGAGCTTATTTCGGTTTGGCATAGCACAGCAATAGGTGGCTTAGTGTCACAATGTAACAGTTGATCGATGATAGTAGCAAAACTTGATGGCGCTTCGATCAATATGTGTGTTGGCTGGACTTCTTCAATTAAGTGTTTTAGTGCATAGCTACAGGCAGGGCTATGATGACGCACTGGCGCAAAGTAGATATGCTGTAACTGTAGCGCTTTGAGACTTTGTAATGCTTTTGATAACCTTTCCGGTAATAATGAATGGCTGATTGTCATAGCAATTAGTTATTTCCAAAAAGTTTTTGATACTTGATAAAAACTACGCCAGATATCTGACTTTTTAGCCCGCTCTCGTACCACATTATCCATATAAAACTGGATTCTTTTAATATCATCCGCATTGTCTTTCAAAACAACGCCAATCAACTGTTTGGCAATCTGTTCACCTGTTAATGTCCCATTACCAAGATAATGGGCATCTAATGCTGATGCATAGGCAATATTTACCGCTTCGGCGGTGGACATTACTGCATCGGGTGTTTTTAATTTGGCACCTCCCGACGTTTGCCCCTGTCTAAGCTCTTGAAATGTCGTCACCAGTAGTTCGATAACGTCAATAGGTACAGTGATTTGTGATTTTAAATCACCTAATTCTTGACTAAGTTGCCGTTGGATTAATTCAATTTCAAAATCTTTATCGGTTATAGGATTAACCGTTTCGAAATTAAAACGTCTCTTTAACGCGGCTGACATTTCGTGCACACCACGATCTTGTAAGTTTGCTGTACCAATAATATTAAATCCGGGCTTAGCTTTGATAACACTGTTAGACCCCATTTCAGGGATCATCATTTGTTTTTCAGACATAATTGAAACCAGCATATCTTGAATTTCTGGTTGGCAACGGGTTATCTCTTCAAAACGAACAATTTTACCTTGTAGCATACCTTGATAAACTGGCGAGCCAATTAAAGCGCGTTCAGTGGGTCCTTCAGCAAGTAATAGTGCATAATTCCACGAATAACGAATATGATCTTCATTAGTACCAGCAGTACCTTGAATGGTTAGATTTGAATCACCACTTATCGCTGCTGCTAATAATTCTGATAACATGGATTTTGCTGTACCGGGTTGCCCCACTAGCATTAAACCTTGTTTTCCTAATAGTGATACAATAGCACGGTCAACTAATGGGTCATCACCAAAAAATTTTCGGCTAATTCCCAAAGATTCGTTACCTAAAATAAATTGACGAACTGATTTAGGAGATAAAAGCCAACCTTGTGGTTTATTATTTTCTTTATCGACTTTGCTTAATGTTGCCAATTCTTGCTCATAACGCTCTTCCGCTGTTAAGCGAATTGCTTGTTTCTGATTTACCATTCTAATTTTTCCTTCCAATTTGGCTCAAATCCGCTTGACGCATTAGCGACAGCTATATAATCAGCATAACCTTCTGCAAGTAACACTTGCGGTAATTTATCGAGAGCAATGGCTTTATCGGTATAACGTGAATTTTCAGTGAAATAAACTGTATAGAGCACTGCTGGAATATTTTCTTCGGGTACAAAACTACCACTAAACTCAATATTGATATAAATTCCAATACTTGCAAAGTATTTATGATAACCTTCAAACCACCCCGCATCTTCTATAACATCTCGTTTATAACCTAATTTAGTTAATATACCGCGTATAGTAAAACTATCTGTCATCCAGCCTAAGTGGTCATCAATTACCCCATTTTTCATTTTACTAATATCCGGTAATTTATGGGTAAATTGTTCAACCAACTGATTTATTTTGTAATCTTTAATATGCGATTGCCATTGCGCAATATCAGTATTTGACATTAATGCACAATGAGCGAGTGTAATAAAGTGATTGGATCCTAAAACGATTTCATTATCTTGATTGTTAATTAAACTACCATCTTCCGTTGGTCTAAAACTATTTACTATTTGACCATCATTATCTAATTCCAACCAAACTAAACGTTGAATAAGCCGTCCTACAATAGGATGGGATTGCAAATATTTTTGCCAATCTTCTATGCTCCATTGACGCTGAGTACACATTGCTTCATAAAAACGACTAACTTGCATATCAAGTAATTGGCTAAGCTCTTTTTTACTGTTTTTAAACTGATTTTTTGCTTCCTTAACTAGATCTGCATCTTCGGTTTTACGAGCTTCAGGTAAAGCTTTTATTTTAACACCATCAGCATTTTTTAATTGCCATTTAAATTTATCATCCAAACTAGCAATAAAAGTACGCTCACCATAATCAAGGATTAATTGCCCATCATCATCTAAACCGGCCGTTGATATCGTACGGTCGGCTAATTGATCGGTAGTCCAACTATTACGCTGGGCTATATTTTCTACTAATAATCGCGCCTTTTCTTGAATTGATGTAGTTCGATAACGACGTGCTAAGGATAGTAGAAGTTGAATAATCAATGGATCATCACTGTTTCCCAACGCTTCAAGTAAAGCTTCAATTTGTGCACGACGTCGATAATGATCTTTCATATAACTGGCTAATAGTGCAACAGCTACACGTCCATCAACATTACTGGATAAAGCTAATATCCCTTTTACTTTAATCGCTGAGCCATAGTAGGTTGATAGCGTTTCATTTTTGATTTCTTCAAAAACTTGTTCATAAGTAATATTTGCATAATTAGCATAATACTCCGGATATCGCTTGTAATACCCTTTATATTCCTGAAAACGTTGAGGAGCTAATAAATTTGCCTTAACCTCAGCCTCTTCTATGGTAGCTGTTCGGGTATCTTGTTTGATAAAACTTTGCAAAATAAATTCGCCCAATTTTTGTTGGCTTGATTGACTAAGCAAACGAGAATAAATGGTTAACAGGGAATTAGAGGGATCTTTTAATTTAACCGCTAACCATACCCACCATTCAATAATTTGAGAATTAACTTCATCACCATTTTGCCAAGCCAGAGATGGCATTAAGTCAAAATTAAACCAATCAAGTTCTGCTGGCTTTTTACCTTTTAAACCTTTTTGGGCATCGGCCAATAACTTCTTCGACGTTAAATATTGACTGATGTCTTCACCTATTTTTTGTAGGGCAATTAAGATTGCGGCTTGTACAGCTTCACGTTTTTCTTTTTTCAGGGCTACATGTAAAGCTTCAATAGAAGATGTTTGTCCTAAGTCAGCCAACCAGTTAGCTGCAGCGATACGGACATTCTGTTTTGCGGACGATAAAGATGGTTCAATTTGATTATGTATATTAGGGATCAGTTTTAAGGCATCTTGGGCAACATAGCAAATCGATTTGCTTCCCTCTAAAGCTAATTCACATAAATAGGTAACATATTTGGCTGGAATAATAGGGAAAAATTGTAATGTTTTAATGGCGCTAGTTACATCAACACTATACCAGTCGGCGTTATTTCTTTTATCGCGATTATGGGAATTATACCAGTCATTAGATAGAGGGGTAAAACCAAATGCTTCATCAAGCAAAAATTCATTTTCGGCAAAAAAAGCCCAAAGTTTATGAGGTTCATCTATATAAAGATCGTGATAGGTGTCATTATGTAAAAATAGTTCAGCAACAGTATATTTGACATTCTCATTGCTTTCAATCTTGACTATGACATCAACAATTTGTCTAAGGTCAAGTTTTTTCATAAAGTCGTATTTTTTGTATATTCTTTCAAGAAAGTAACTAGCGTCCAAGCTATAAGAGTTACTTTTACCGTCCAAGTTATATTGGAATCGATATTTTAATCGATATATTCGAAAAAGGTGAAACAAAGTAAATTCGGGTAAACTTTGTAACCTATTTTTAGTAAGTAAAAATTTGAAATTTGTATCCCTATCAAAATGTGTACGAAGTGTTGAATATTCGATTTTGCCATTCAGATAAGCAACAATATCATCCAAAAAATGCGATTTAATTTTCTTTAATGATTTATAATTTTTTTGATAATAATCCTGATTAGTTCTGTTTTTTTTGTTTTCCTCTAACTCATTCTGCATTAATTTTTCATACTTAATAATATATTCTTCAATATTTTGCAGTAAAATATCGCGAGCATTTATTGGTAACTCAGTATCAGTAAAGGGTTGAAAATCAGGAATAACTAAATTTGTTTGCTGTTTGACGCTGTTAGCGCTTTCGAGTCGTGATAGAGCGCTTTCGATTGCGGTAATCACCTTTTTATTGTTTTCGTTAGCTAAAGCTTGTTGTAAAATTGTTGGTTCAGAAATTATTCGAGAAAGCAATATTGTTGCATTAGCACGCTCTTTAGCCGAGCCTGAAGTTAAAAAGTATTGTAATTGTGGTTGAACCAGCTCCAATGGTAAATTTAGTAGTATTTTTGTAGCTAATCGACTCACCTGCTTGGAAGTATTTAACGCTTGGATTGTAATAAAATCAGCCAATTGCAACTGAAGTTCTGGATATCGTTGAATGTATTTAAGTTGTTCTATTTGTCCCAAAAGTGCTAAACCGAGTGAGGGAAGTTGCTTAAATAATTCAATCCGTTCTTGAATATAACTCAATAATCCATTCAATCGAGTGAAATATTGAAAGAATTGACAACCATCGACAGCTATATTTTGACGGTCAAAAATCACAAACAGCAACTTTTCGCCTAATCCTGCTTGTTCAATTTCAAGAAATTGATGTAATTGTTGGATTGACCAATTTTCACGTTCCTCAATTTTATCTTTGTTTTCGCTATAAGATGGTAACGTGGTAATCAGTCCATCATATAACAGATAGATTAACCATGATGGAATTTGCTCGCTTACATGTTTAATAAAATGTAAATGGTCAAATAAAGTGGCTAAAACTCGGGCATATCGAATGATTTGTTCTGGTGTATAAGTATCTGTCCAAGACTTATAAAAATTATTGCGTGCTTTTAACAACCAATGAATTCCGTAATTAATACTAGAATAATTATAACGTGAACAATGAAACTCAGCTGGTCTTTCTAATAATTCATAAAGTTTAACTGCATTGTTAGATATTTGACATAATTTATCAAAATCGACTAACACATCAAGTTCATAACCATGCAAGATATATTCTATGATTCGCGTTGGCAAAGTTTTATCCAGTTGACTTAATGGTTTAAAGATAGTATTGATTAACTGTTTAGAACCATTTGAGCTTATTGATAATTGTTCAGTTGTTTTCATATTCCTTTGTTCTCCCATTAAGATTTAAATCTGGGATATCCATTTTTAATTGGGCTTCATAGCGATTTGTTATTTTCAAAAAGTTTTTTATACTTGTTAATAACTATGCTATTTATCAGATTTTCTGGCACGCTTAGGTACCATATTATCTGTATAAAATTAGATTTATTTAATATCATTCGTATTATCTAGCAAAACAACAAGATATAGGCTTGACCAATTAGTATTAAAAATTGTTTTTCTAATAGTGAGATAATTGCACTTTCAACTGACGAAACCTCACCAAAAAATTTACAACTTATATTTCGTTATTTAAAATAAATTGACCAGCTGATTTTGGTGATAACTACCCATCTTAGCGCTTATTTTTATCATCATCGGTTTTGCTTAATATTGCTAGTTATTAGCTCTAACACTCTTATACAATTAATCATATTGCTTGTTTCTGATTTACCATCGCTTTTATTCTTTCGTTCTGAATCAAATTTCGAATTTGCATGATGCATTTGCGACAGCCATATAATCAGCAAAACTTTCGGCTAATAACACCGCTGGGATGTCGTTAGCATCAATTTTGGGTTTGGTATAGATCCTTTTTTGACGAAAAGAGAGATAATAACGCTCTACTAAACTATTTTCTTGAGAAATATAACGCCCACTAAATTGAATGATAGTATACAAATTAAGGTTACTATAGTATTTACAATAACAATCTAAGCATTCACTATCTTCAAAATATTCATGTTTATAACCTCTTTTAGTAAGGACATTGCGAATGGTAAACGCATCCGTTAACCAACCTGTATAATTATTCACTATGCCATCATCAATCCATTGGCTCTTTGGTAAAGGGTTAGCAAATTGGGCAAACAATGGCGTAACTTTATAGTCTTTAAGATGTACTTGCCACTGGTTTATATGACTGGCTGGTAACAACACATTATGAGCTAGAGTGATATAGTGATTTTGATTCAAAGTGATCTCTTCATCGTGTAAATTAATCAAACTACCATCTTCAGTTGGCCTAAAGCTGTTGCAAATCTTGCCTTGTTCATCAATTGCTAACCATACTAATCTTTGCACCAACCGCCCGACAATTGGATGGGCAAATAGATATTGTTGCCAATTACTTACTTGCCAACGGCGCTGGGTGCACATGGCTTCATATAAGCGTTCAGTTTGGATTGAAACAATTTGTGTGAGTTCTTTTTTACTACGTGAAAACTGTTTTTTCACTTCTTTGATCACGGTTGGATCTTCATCTTTACGCGCTTCTGGTAAGGTTTTTATAATGTTACCTTCCAAATTTTTTAATTGCCATTTAAAGTTATCATCAATACTGGCCGTAAAAGTTCTTGCACCATAATCAAGCATAAGTATGCCAGAATCATCCAGCCCAGCAGTTAGAACAGTACGTTCAGTAAGATCGTCTGTTGTCCATTTTTTCTGCTCAGCAATTTGGTTTATTAAAGATTTTGCTTTTTCTTGAATAGTTTTTTTGGGATTCGAGTAAGCAATGGTTAATAAAAATTGTATTATGATGAAATCATCATTAACAGCGATCGCTTCTAACATTGCTTCAATTTGCTCTCGTCTAGTGTAATGATTTTTCATATATGCTTTTATTATCGATACGGCTACATGACCTTCAATTCCACCTATTAGAGCTAATAAACCTTTCGATTTAATTGCTGAACCAATTAAACGAGTTAGCACCTCTTTTTCGATACGCTCAATAACTTGCTGGAGAGTGATATTTTGATATTCGGGGTAAAAGTCAGGATGATTCTTATAACTATTTAAATAGGACTGTAGTCGAGCTGATGCGGTTAATTTGGCCTCATTTTCTGCTTCTATTAAGGTCGGGGTTAAAGTATCTTGTTGGATAAAACTTTGCAATATAAATAAACCAAGCTGTTTTTGGCTTTTATCACTTAATAGACGAATATAAATAGTTAATAAAGGATTGGCCGGCTCTTTTAGTTTTACAGCTAACCACATCCACCAAATGATAATTTTACGATCAACCTGCTCACCATTTTGCCATGTTAAAGCAGGGATAGTGTCATTAACTAACCATTCAATACCCGCTGGTTTTTTACTTTTTGAACCTTTGTTTGCATCATCAAGTAATCGAGATGGTGTTAAATATTGGCCAATATTTTCACCTAAACTTTCCAGCGCGGATAATAGTGCTGCTTGTACCACTTCTTGTTTTTCTTGATTTAAAGCGGTATTTAAAGCTGCAATCGAAGATTTATTGCCTAATGTTACCAATAAGTTAGCTGCTAAAATGCGCTGTTTATATTTATTGGAAGTTAATACGTTTTCAACTTGACGATGTATACAAGGCGATTTACTTAGTGCTTGTTGGGCCAATGAGCGAAGTATTTTGGTATCACCTAATGCTAACTCTAATAAATAAATATTATATTTAACTGGAAGTTTTGGAAAAAAAGTTAAGATTTTTAGTCCACGCTTTTTATCAAAAGTATAATTACTATTTTGTGGCTCAAGGCTGGGGATTAATCCTAATGCTTCATCAAGATAGATAAGGTTTTCAGCAAAAAAAGGCCAAACACAATTTGCGTCACTCTCAAATGTTAGATCATAATAATAATTCATCAAATATGCTGCGGCAACAATACGTTTGACATCTGGCATATCGGATATGTTAGTTAACACCTGAGCGATCAAGCGTAAATCGGTACATGGCAATATTTCATGTTTTAAAAAACTTAAAGCTAAACAGTACGATTCAATGTTTGTATAAGTAATTTTTTCTGCGCGTAATAAGTGATACAGATTAAATTCAGTAAATGCTTGCAAACGCCCTTTATGTAAAATAATTTCATTAGTTAGCTGATTTTTAATATCAGATTGCATTAACTGCCCTTTACCGTTTAGATAATGAAAAATCATATCTAAATCATTGTCAGTAAAAGTAGTTAATTGTTCGTAACGTTCCTGCTCATTCCTTTCTAGGTTATGATATCCTTGATTATCGAGTTTTTCTAGTTGTGCTCTGTTTTGCGATTGTATTAACAACTCTTGATAATTTTGGTGCAATATATCGCGCGCTTTAACAGGTAAATCAACTTCAGTAATTGGCATAAAAGGAGGAATGATAATTTCATCCTCTTCCTGCTTAACTAACTTATCATCTTTAATAGAAAATAAAGCACTTTCGATACTTTTAACCACTATTTTATTCGTTTCTTCAGTTAGTATTTTTTCAAATATTTCTTTATCAACAGACAATTTAACTAATAGCGCAATTTTTTGACAACGTTGCTTTGGTGTGCCTTGTGCGAATGAAGAAATTAACTGATTTTGCGCACTTTCCTTAGAAATACTAAGCAATAGCGTTGTCGCTAACTCTCTTATTTTTTTGATGCTACTAGTGGATTGTTTGACTAACAAATCAACTACTCGTTCTTTAAGATCGTTATGACTAGCAATATATTGCAATTGTTGTAATTGACCAATTGTGGATAATTCTTGATCTGGTAAAGATTTAAACCTTTCTAAATCGTTAGTTATATATAATTTCAACCCTCTAATGGCAAAAACAGTATTAAAATAACGGTAGTGATATTCTGGTACATGTTGCCGCTCAAAAAAAGCAAACATAAGTTGATCTCCCAACCCTTTCTGCTCAATTTCGAGTAATTGATGTAATTGCTCAATGGACCAATTATCACGCTCAGCCATATTTTGCTCAGCATCGAAATTGCGGTTTAAAAAAGTAGTGACCAAACCGTCAATAAACAGATATAAAAACCACAAAGGCAGTTTGGGAGTGATAACACTACTACTTGTTTTCTCATAAAAAGACCGTCTTTGAGGCGTATCCGGAATATAAGCTGCTGCTAAAATTTTACCAAACCTGATGAGCTGTTCTGGTGAATATTGACTCGTCCATAATTGATAAAATTTAGCTCGTACTTTTTGCTGTGGTTCATTACTTTCATCTAAAAAACCAACAGAACCTGGCATACCAAGCAAATTATAAACCCGGTTATCATATTTATAAGTTTTTGATAATACTTTTAACTCATCAAGAACCACGACATCTTTGCCATATAAAATATAATGACAAATCCGTTCAGATATTGATTGTTCTAATTTATTTAAACCCGCAAAGCAATCAAGAATAACCTGATCCATCAGGTTTTGGTCATGTTTTACCATATTAATTTATCTTTCCAATTAGGGTCAAAACCACTACAAGCTTTTGCCACCGCCATATAATCAGCATAACCTTCGGCTAATAACACCTTAGGTAGTTTATCGAGTGCAATTGCTCTATCTTTGAATCCCTTTTTATTACTGAAATAAAGGTTATAAAGTACTGCTGGAATATTTTCTTCAGGCAGCATACTACCACTGAATTCAATATTGATATAAATACCTAAACTGCCAAAGTATTTATGGTAACCATAAAAACATCCGCTATCTTCAGTAGCATCACGCTCATAACTCAATTTGGTTAAAATACCACGAATGGTAAAACTGTCCGTTAACCAACCTAAACGATCATCAATAACGCCATCGTTAAATTTGCTTATCTCTAGAAATGCATGACTAAACTGATCAAACAATGGGGTTATTTTGTAATCTTCAAGATGCGCTTGCCACTGAACTATATCATCACTCGCTAGTAACGCCGAATGCGCAACGGAAATAAAGTGATTTTGATCAAGTAAGATTTCGTCATCTTGATTGGTTATTAAGCTACCATCTTCAGTAGGCCTGAAACTATTGACGATCTGACCGTTATTATCCAATTGTAACCACACTAAACGTTGAATTAATCGCCCCACAATCGGATGTGGTTGCAGATATTTCTGCCAATCTTCCACTCGCCATTGACGCTGGGCACACATGGCTTCGTAAAAACGGCTTATTTGCATAGTGAGTAATTGATTAAGTTCTTTTTTACTGTTGCTGAACTGTTTTTTGGCCTCTTTGACGAGTTCAGGGTTTTCGTTTTTACGTGCTTCAGGTAATGCTTTGATCTTTTCTCCATCAGCATTCTTTAATTGCCACTTAAATTTATCATCTAAACTAGCAATAAAGGTACGCTCACCGTAATCAAGAATTAACAAGCCATTATAATCTAACCCTGCCGTTGATATGGTGCGATCGGCCAATTCATCAGTTGTCCAGCCTGAGCGCTCAGCAATACTTTCTACTAAACATCTGGCTCTTTCTTGAATGGATGCCGTACGATAGCGACGCGCTAAAGATAATAATAGTTGAATGACCATAGGATCATCACTGTTTGCCAATGGTTCAAGCATCGCTTCAATTTGTGCTCGACGTTGATAATGATTTTTCATAAATGAACGTAAGAGAGATACAGCAACGTTGCCTTCAATACCACAAGTTAAAGCTAACATTCCTTTTGCTTTAATGGCTGAACCAAGATAAGTTGCTAAAGTTTCATTTTTAATTTCTTCAAAAACATGCTCATAAGTAATATTTTTACCGTTAGAATAAAATTCTGGATAGCGCTGATAATTTAAAATACGTAGTTGCAAGCGTTTGTCAGCTTCTGCACTGGCTTTGGCTTCAGCTTCTTCCAGTGTTGGTGTTCGGGTATCTTGATTGATGAAACTTTGTAAAATAAATTCGCCTAATTGTCGCTGACTTTGGGTGCTTAACAATCGATTATAAACGGTTAACAGTAGATTAGCCGGATCTCTTAATTTGACCGCTAAGCAGATCCACCACTGAATAATTTGTGGCTCAACAATCTTACCATTTTGCCAAGTTAACGTCGGTATTAAGTTAAAATCAAACCAATCAAAATCGGTTGGTATTTTACCTTTTAAACCGTTTTGGGCATCAGCCAATAACTTTTTCGGCGTTAAGTGCTGACTAATATCTTCACCAATTTTTTCCAGTGCGATCAATATTGCTGCTTGTACTGTTTCGCGTTTCTCTTTTTTTAGCGCAGCATTTAGTGCTTTAATCGAACTTGTTTGTCCTAACTCAGCCAACCAATTAGCAGCAATAATACGTACCTCTTGTTTTGTAGAAGATAGGGCTTGTTCAATTTGACTATGTATATTGGGGATCCGCTTTAAGGCATTTTGCGCCGCATAACGTATCTGCTTAATTTCGCCTAAAGCTAATTCAAGTAGGTAAGCAACATATTTAGTGGGAATAGTTGGAAATAGCTGTAATATTTTTATGGCATTAACTCTATCAATACGGACATAACAATCCTGAACTATTTGTATAGGTGCAAACCCCAAAGCTTCATCAATTAAAAACTCATTTTCAGCAAAAAAAGCCCACAATTTATGAGGTTCATTTTCATGAATATCATGAAAAACATCACTGCTTAAAAACGGTAGAGCAACAGTATATTCAACATCTGGAATGATATTCACTTTTATCAACACATCAGCTATTTGTCTAAGATCGGCATTTTTAACCAAGTCATAGTTTTCGTATAGTTTTGAAAATAAATTAGAGATACTTATATAATCAGTTAATTGTCTTATTCGAACTAAGTGAAATAACGTAATTTCAGGCAAATTTGATAATCGATTTTTAGTTAGTAAAAATCGAAAATCAATCTTTTCATCGATTTCTTTGAATAATGTTGAGCGATCGATTTTACCATTCACATAATCAAATATACTATCAAGGGATTTTGGTGTCAGCGCTTTCAATTCTTTATAACGGCTTTGATGATAATCCCTTGATCTATTTTTTTCTTTGTTTTCCTCTAGTTCATTTTGCATCAATTTTTTACATTCAATAAGGTACTCGTCAAAACTTTGTTGTAAAACATCACGAGTAGTCATAGGCAATGGCGTATCACTAAATGGTTCAAATTCTGGAATAACTAAATCAGCTTGCTGTTTGGCCGTGTTGGCACTTTCTAATCTCGATAAAGCACTTTCAATAGCAGTAATAACTGTTTTATTGGTTTCGCTAGCTAAAGCTTGTTGTAAAATTGTCGGTTCAGAAATGATTCGAGAGAGTAATATTGTGGCATTAGCTCGTTGCTTAACCGAACCTGAAGTTAAAAAGTGCTGTAATTGTGGTTGAGCCAACTCCAATGGTAAGCTAAATAGTATTTCTGTGGCTAATTGACTCACCTGTTTTGAAGTATTTAATGACTGCATTGCCAGAAAATCGACCAATTGTAACTGAAGTTCTGGATATCGTTGAATGTATTTAAGTTGTTCCACTTGTCCCAAAAGCGCCAAATCGAGTGCGGGGAGTTGTTTAAATAATTCAATTCGTTCTTGAATATAGGTAAATAATCCTTTTAATCGGGTAAAATTATGAAATAAACCAACACGATTAACAGGAATATTTTGACGGTCAAAAATGGCAAACAGTAATTTTTCGCCTAAACCGGCTTGTTCACATTCAAGTAATTGATGTAATTGTTGTATTGACCATTTTTCACGCTCAATAATTTCATTCTCGTTTCCATTAGGACCTGGTAACGAGGTAATTAGTGCATCATATAAAAGATAGATAAACCATGATGGTAATTGTTCGTTTATAAGTTTAATAAAACTTAAATGATCAAATAATGTGGCAAAAACTCGGGCAAATCGAATTATCTGTTCTGGTGTATAAATATCTGTCCAAGACTTATACACATCAATGCGAGCTTGAAATGATGGATGGAATTCCTCATTAATATAGTTATAATAACGTGGACGATAAATACCTGAGGGTCTTTGCAATAATTCATAAAGAGCATTTGCATTATTAGGTATTTGACATAATTTCTCTAAATCGACTAATACATCAATTCCATTACCATGCAAGATATATTGTGTTATCCGTGTTGGTAAAGATTTATCTTGATTACTTAATGGTTTAAAGATAGCGGTAATTAATTTTTCGGATGAGAGAGTTTTAGTTGATAATTGTTTTATTTCTTTCATATTCCTTTATTTTCCTATTAAGGATAAAATCTTAGCTATCCTTATGTTATTTTAGCATATTTGCAACTTTCCAGGGCTAATTATTCTAATTCAATTTTGTCATTTGTATAAATATAGAACGCTGCAAATCAACCTAAATCACTCCAAAAAGCTAGATAAGTTTATTGGATGTTAGTAAATAAAATGGCGACAAGTTAGATCCTCATCTTTTTTATCATCATTTCGTTTTATTTAATAAATTTATTTAGTAACTTTATTCCAATGAATTAAATACTTATTGGGCTCAATACATTTCTGTTAGCAAAAAAAATACAACATCCTTAACAGACAAAATGATAAATAAGTATCACTGTTTTTTAGATACAATCTTATTCATAGATTAATGCCGACAATCACATCTTGGTATAAAATATTCATGTAATGGATGGATAAATTGAAAAAGCGGACGACAACTAAATGCTTCACTACTAAAATCAAATATAACTGGCGGTTCATTTTTTAAAATGCTTCCGACCCATTGAAATATTTCTTTATTGTCATCTATTGAACTGCTTAATGGTAAAAGCATTCCTCCTTCAAAATAACCATGGACCACATTTGTTATCATATTTGAATCAGAATCTAAGATAATTAAATGTCTTATAATGATTTCGTTTTTGCTTGGAGTTTCATAATTTTGTATATAAAAGCGTAGACCGATCGCTTCAGCCATAAAATTATCACCCTTTATTAAATCTTCTGGATTATATACAGGTATAAGGGAAGTAATTTCGTCATCACTTTCAAGAACAGGAAAGTCTTTGCTATCAATTTGATGCCAAACTAGTGGAGTTAAGGGTTTCTGTAGAAAAGGATTTTCCTTACCTATATAGACAATATAGGATGCATATTGATCAAACATGTTTGAATTTAATTTAAATCCAAACATATATGCATCTAATTCATAAGGTTCATGAGGATGATAATAAGTATTCACGACAGCAAAAGTATTCAACCCATAAACAGGAACCGATTTTAATTTATTATTTAAGTAATCATAGATAAATACTGTATCATCTTCTGATATACCTGCCAAATTGAGCAATTTAGTACGGTATGAACCCGTGAGTAAATATTGTTCTTTTTTATAAGTTTTTTTTTCAGTGCTTGGAATTAAATAGATATCTTTTTTGTATTTGTTATCATATAAAACAATATCATCAGATAATGAAATAAAGTCAAATTCGGGCTCATCTTTAATATAATCTATCGAGGTGAGTGTATACATTCGAATATCTTCCCTATAATGTCCCCCTTCCCATTCTAATAATTTGTTTCCACCTAACATTTCCGCGCTACTGCAAAAACTAATTGATGATAAGGCAAAAATTGTAAACAGAAAGCTAATTAATTTATTTTTCATTTATTAGTTCACCATTTTCCTTAAATATACTTCTCACATCCATATGGCATCGCAATAATTTTAACTTATTGTTAATCATTAGTTTTCAATAATCGCTGATTTAATTTTGAACTAACAAGACTGATTTGGCCAATTATTTTTTCTTAATAATAAAAAATAATCTTCTCTGTTACAAACACTTAATTCACAACAGCCCTATCCTATATATTTATTGGGATTAAAGAATATATTTTCAATGGAATTAGTTATAACTGGTTTCTCTTTACGCTATCAGTGAATAATAATGTTAATCAAATTAATAATATCATGTTAATTAATGTCTCATTTTATTGAGATATATATTTTATTATGCTAAAAACTAAATCATACTGCTACAAAGAAATCATTTAGTTAGAATAACTTTCTTAATGCCTATTGTCGCACTTTATTATTAAACTTTTATAAGATCGGTCAATAAAATCAATAACTGGGCAGCCAAATGATTTCCACTCAAAACCAAATATTACTAAAGGTTGATTTTTAAATAATCTACCTGACCATTGGACTTTATGTTGGAATTCTGGATGTTGATCATTTAAAAATGCAGGAATAATCTCATCATTAAAAGCATATTCACTGTTAAATAAAATAGCCTCTCCCTGATCTTTAATAACTACCTGTCTGTAATAAGCACTATTAACATCAATTTCCTGAGAAAAATGATCTTGAACATAATAATTCCATCCATTCGCTTTAGCCTGATAAGTTTTGTTAAAACTGTCCTGAATAAATTTAGAGAATATCTCTGTCTTACTTATTATCGGAAAATCTTCATTGTCTATTTTTTTCCAGTCTAATGCTGTAATTTGTTGCAGAGCAAAAGGATTTTCTTTGCCTATATAAACTAATGTTTGGTAACTATCGGGATCGAGAGCCTTCGGCAATTGATTGGAAGTTAATCTGAAGCCAAATTGATAATAATTCTCAAATTTACATGGTTTTTCATCCATACTATACGCATCTATAATTGCGATTACTTCTAATTCACTAATAGGGTAAGTGGTTAATTGATTATTCTGATAATCATAAAGATAGTAGGTATCGGTTTCCGCTATCCCAGTTGCTTCCATAAATCGTTGCCGATACTCTTTATTTAAAATATATATATCTTTTTTATAGTTACCAACTGTATCTGGAATTAATTGAAGATTTCTAGGTAAAATAACCTCACCATTTTCATCATAATTGTCAAATGTAATGTTTTCGGATAGCGAGGTAAAATAAAAAGCGGATTCATTTTCTAAATATTCGATATAATCAAGAGTGAATATATCTAATTTTTGCGTTGCATGACTTTTCTGCTGTTGTACTTTATTGCTTTCATTAGCATAAATGTCACAACTTAGTAAGATCAATATACATATCGATATTATTTTCTTTATTTGCATTTTATTCACTTCCCTATGTATTAATTCATCAATATCTGGCCATTACGACGAATCAAAACCTATTATCACTAAAGTTTGAATAATTTAATCTAGAGTAAAACAATGTAAATGTAAATGTAAATGTAAATGAACGTGTAATGGTGCCATTAAGTTATCCATCGCTATAATGTTGGTGGCGTTATCTGATAATCTAAATCAAATTCATTGCGTGTTTTTCACTGTTGATAAAAACTTATCATCTGTTGATTAAAATCTTCACTATCTGCTCGTCTTTATCGTCGTTTTATCATCTTCGTTTTTGCCATTTTTAAGAATAATTTATCTTATTTCTTAAAAAAGTTGTTCCAACTATTAATAATTTAGAAGAACAGCAAAAAACGGATTGGATGGCAGCGGATTATCCTAGCGATATTTTTGAACCACATCACGGACAAAAAACATTGAAGTTTATCCAATACCAAGGCGAGAGGTTTTTATTGTTAAAAAAAACCATAGTCATTCAATTAATTTTATTTATAGTTTATACTTTCACCAAAGTATTTACTTGGTTTTTAGTAATACCAAATTATTCGCAAAAAAAATAATACAATCAAACTCAATATATTAGCTATATATTGAGTTTGATTACGATTAAAAATCAATTATTGATAATAATTAATTGAGATGATAAGGAATATCATGGATATAATACGTTTCTTTCTCCGTCTACCCTATCGAATCTTCTGTATCGGTCTAGAAGCGATTCTCTATTTTGCACTTTTTCTACTAATCGTATTACGATCCATATTATGGTTTATAAGCCCGATTATTGGTCAAATTAATTGGTCGATACCTAAGTGGTATCCACGTGCTAAAGATATCTATCAATCATCAATTAAAAGACTCAATAACTATAGTTTAATTATTGGTAGTGTTGTTATTTTGGGAATTATTGCCTATTTCAGTGGTAATTATGCCTACCATTGGTACTTAAATAAACCAAAACCTATTGAGCCAGCCCCCGTAATTGTTAATACGTATGGTATTTCTTTTTATACACCTAAAGAATCAGGTACGCTTACTAATCCTAATCAATCTTATTTAAAAATCAAATTTATTGGACATACACGATCACCCGCTCCGATAGATAAAATTGGTAAGGAAATAACTGAGGGTATTCAAATTTCACCTGAAATTAAAGGGACTTGGAGTTGGCATGACGATGTAAATATCTATTTTAAACCAGAACAACCCTGGCCAATGGGTGAAACCTATACAGTTAAATTGGATGATTCGAAGTTACTTGATTCTAACAATTTAATAAATAAAAATGAGAATATTTTTACATTTAAGACAACCGATTTTTCTTTTGAAATAATAAACAATGAATTATATCAAAATCCTATTGTTCCTGATGATAAGCAAGGTATTTATGAAGTAAAATTCTCTCATCCTGTCGACCCGACAACCTTTGAACAAAATTTAAAATTATCACTATTTGAAATAGCAAATAGAAGATATGAGCCAAATAAATTTGTCCAAAACATAAACTTTACAATTAATTATAATAAAGATAAAACAAGTGCCTATATAAAAAGTGATAAATTAGAACTTGCTGAGATGAATAGGTATTTATCATTAAAAATTGCAAAGGGTGTAACATCTTCAATGGGCGGCTCCCCAACAACCTCAGAAAGTTCGAAAGATATCCGTATACCGAATAAATATAATCTTAGTATCACTTCATCTGATATTTCCTTTGTTGAACTGTCGAATAATGAAATACGTCAAATTATCACAATTAATTTAAGCTATAATGTTAAAGCTAGTGATTTACAGAAAGCATTATCAATCTGGCAGTTACCGGATCCAAACACCAAATATAGTGAGGAATATTACGATAAAACCGATAACACATACAAAACTAAATATTTTATCGATAAAGCCATCTTAGATAAATCGAAAAAATTAACAACTAGATACATTGAGACTGACGACAATAGAACTTATCAAAATCAATTCAGTTTTGAAATAAACGGTGATCAACGTCAACAGATATTTATTACTGTTGATCCATCTTTAACGTCCGAAGGTGGCTATACATTTAAAAATAGATATGAGAAATTGATGCAAATTAGTGAATATAGTAAATTGCTTAATTTTGCTGCAGCTGGTTCCCTATTATCGCTATCAGGTGATAAAAAGATTCCTGTCGTTTCTCGTAATGTTAATCAAATAAAGTTAGAACTCAAACGTGTTATTCCATCCCAATTACAGCATTTGGTCTACGATAATGACAGTGATTTTAGTTCAATGAGCTTTGAATATTATAAAAGTGATAATTTTGTTGAAAAATATTCAATTATAAAAGATGTTAAAGGTAAATCAGGGGCTATTCATTACTCTGACTTCGATTTGACACCATACCTTAAAAAAGATGTTAAAGAAAACGAAGTTAATCGCGGAGTATTTTTATTAAATCTCTATGCTCAAAATGATGATGCAGTAGAAGGTGAAGAGCCTTACGATTATTTCACTTCTCGATTCATATTAGTGACAGATTTAGGCATTATAAATAAAAAATCACTTGATGGCTCTTATGATCTCTTTGTGCAATCTATCAATAGTGGGTTACCTGTTGCCGGTGCTAAAGTTTCCATACTCGGTGCCAATGGTATTGAAATTACCTCTTCAATCACCGATAACACTGGTCATGTCAATTTCGCATCATTATCAGATTACTATAAAGGTATAAAACCGTTGTTATTCTTAATTGAAAAAGGTAAAGATATGTCATTTTTGCCAATTTCTAAAGGTTATCGCTATTATGACAGAAAACTTAATTACTCTCGTTTTGATGTCGATGGTCAATATGAAACAGTTGATCGAGGAGAGTTACATGCGCATCTATTTTCTGATAGAGGAATCTATCGACCAGGCGATACATTCCACATTGGGATGATCATTAAAGCTGATGATTGGACTAAATCATTGAATGGAATTAAGTTAGCAGCCAACATTTATGATGCTAAAAATAATCTTGTTACAACTAAAAAAATCAAAGTTGATGATTACGGCTTTAATGAGATTTCATTTAAAACGGAAGAAAGTTCTCCAACTGGACAATGGCATGTATATCTATACATTGATGATGATGAAAATGATTTGGAGGATGATGATCAAAATTTCCTAGGTTCTACTTCAGTGACTATTCGAGAATTTGAACCAGATAAAACTAAAGTTATCGCACAAATAGTAACTGAAAACAAACAAGGATGGATTAATCAATCGGATATAATTGCCAAAGTGACAGCAAAAAATCTCTTTGGAACCCCAGCCCAAGACCGTCGAGTTGAGAGTAAATTATATTTACAACCAACGAGATTTAGTTTTAAAAAATATGAAGATTATCAGTTTTATCGCGTAGGTAATAACCGTAGTAATTTCAAAATTGAACTTGAAGACAATTTTACAAATGAAGAAGGAATTGCTGATATTGATTTGCATATTGAAGACTTTGAAGGTCAATATGTAGCCAAATTCTTGACTGATGTATTTGAACCAAATAGTGGTCGTAGTGTTGCAGCAACTGATTCAATTTTGATTTCTCCATCTGATTATTTAATTGGGGCAAAACCTGATGGTCAGTTAAGTTATATTAAACGGGACAGCAAGCGTTTACTTAATCTTATTGCAATAAATCCAACTTTAGATCAAATTACACTAGATAGCCTCAAACTCGTTACCCTTGAGAAAAAATATCTTTCAGTGTTAGTAGAACAGTCTTCGGGTGTTTATAAGTATGAATCTAAACAAAAAGATGTGGTAATTTCACAAATTCCTTTTGAAATTGATAATAAAGGAACTGTTTATCAGATTCCAACTAAAACCCCAGGTAACTATATTCTTCAACTGTTAAATAACCAAAATGAAGTAATTTATCAAACTGAATATACGGTAGCAGGATCAGCAAATGTAACACGTTCATTAGATCGTAATAGTGAATTAATGTTAAAAATTGATGCTAATCAATATAAACCGGGTCAAGTTATAGAAATTGCAATAACCGCACCTTATACCGGAAGTGGAATCATCACTATCGAAAGGGATAAGGTGTATGCATGGAAATGGTTTAAAACAGACACGACCAGCTCAGTACAAAAAATCACTTTACCTGAAGAAGTGGAAGGAAATGCCTATATCAATGTGCAGTTTATTCGTGATCCAAATTCAGAAGAAATATTCATGAGTCCGCTTAGTTATGGTGTTGTTCCATTTAAGGTCTCAGATGATAAATTTATGGAGAAGGTAACATTAGAAACACCTGAATTAATCAAACCTGGAGAGACGATTCCAATCACAATTAAAACTAATAGCCAACAACGTGTCGTAGTTTTCGCTGTTGATGAAGGTATTTTACAAGTTGCTGGCTACCAATTAAAAAATCCAATTAAAAACTTTATACGTAAAAAAGCGTTATCAGTAAGAACAGATCAAATTTTAGATCTTATCTTACCTGAATATAAACGTTTATTAACTTTATCTGCACCAGGTGGTGATCAAGATAGTGATGATAAACTTAATGCTAATTTGAATCCATTTAAACGTAAGACCGATCAGCCTGTTACCTATTGGTCCGGAATTATAGACGTTAATGGTGAAAAACAACTCAATTATAAAGTACCTGAATTTTTCAGTGGAAAAATTAGAGTGATGGCAGTGACAGTCGGTAAGAAAACAATGGGTGTTACACAAACGTCTACTACAGTGCGTAATGACTTTGTATTAAGCCCTAATGTACCTTATTTCGTCACACCAAACGATGAGTTTGAAATAAGTTTATTAGTTGCAAATAACATCACTGAAATCGGTAATGAAGAAATCCCAATTAAGGTTAAGCTAACCACAACGCCACATCTAGCTGTTTTAGATGAGTCAATTAAAACCGTCAAGTTAGCATCAATGAAAGAAGGTACTTTAAGTTTTCGTTTAAAAGCAACCGAACAATTAGGTAGTGGTGATTTACTCTTTACAGCAACCTATAAAGATAAAACGATAACAAGACAAGTAAGTACTTCTGTTCGTCCGATAAATCCTTATCGAATAAAAACAATTATGGGTCGAATGGATGGTAAAACACAAACCTTTTCTGGGTTTAGACAAATGTATCCAGAATTTAATGAACAGAATGCTGGCGTCTCTTATTCTCCAATGATCTTAGCTAAAGGTCTTACCGAATATTTAGATAATTATGAATATTTTTGTTCTGAACAGATTGTTAGTCGTGCTTTACCACTGGTGATTGGCAATAAATATCCTGAATTCAATTTGATCACCGATAAAACGATACCATTTACCGGAGTAATGCAAAAACTACAAAGCCGTCAAAATAGTGAAGGCGCAATTGGTTTATGGTATTCAACTCATAATGTTGATCCATTTATTACACTTTATACGGTCCACTTCCTGCTCGAAGCAAAAGACGCAGGATTAGTAATACCAAAAGATCTACTAGAAAATGCAAATAAATATGTTAAGTTAGTTGCTGCTAGTAGTTTAACTGATCGTTACAACTTGCGATTGCGAGCTTATGCAATTTATTTGCTAACTAGACAAAATATCATTACAACTAATCAAATTGCTTCAGTCATTGAGGATTTAAATCATAATTACCAATCTTGGTCTACTGATCTTACAGCGTTGTACTTAGCGTCATCCTACAAAATGCTGAAAATGGACAAACAAGCAGATAATCTTTTAAAACCGATTTGGAAAGATCTCTCCAAAGCCTATGATAAAGCATGGTGGAATCACAATTATTATGATCCATTAGTCATTGATGCTGGAAAAATCTATTTAATCGCAAAACATTTTGATAATAAAATCAATGATATCCCTGCGCAAGCTCTTGAAAATATGGTGTTAATGCTAAATGAGGAACGTTATACTACTCAATCAGCCGCGATGACTATGTTGGCTTTAGATAGTTATAATTCAGCAATTAAAGCTCACGAGTTAGATGAAAACGATCTTACTGTCACAACAAAATCTAACGATCAACAGGCAAAAATTGCAACTATTGCTAAATTGAAAAACTTGTTAGCTAAAGGAAAATTTAATGATTCGGTAGAGTCTATTAGCTTCCATAACGCTAAAGATTTGCCAGCATGGTATTCAATATCGCAGAAAGGCTTTGATCGTTCAATTCCACAAGAACCAATTAATAAAGGGTTTGAAATTTACCGTGAATTTACCGATAACGATGGTAAGCAAATTGATACTGTGAAATTAGGTGATACTATCAATGTAACCGTTAGAGTCCGTTCAATATCTAAAGAAGGATTAACCAACATTGCAATTGTTGATATGCTACCAGGTGGTTTTGAAGTTGTTCAACAAAAAGCAATTAATAGTCATGCTGAATCTGAAAACAATGAGCAAAGTGATGCTAGTGAAAATGATAATTCTGAAGAACAGTGGATATCACCAATTGCCACAGGTAAATATACTTGGTATCCAGACTATACAGATGTTAGAGAAGATCGCGTGATTATTTATGGTTCGACTAGAAGTGATCAAGTACAAACATTTAATTATCAGATAAAAGCGACCAATATTGGCCACTACACTGTTCCTCCAGCTTATGGTGAAGCAATGTATGATCGAGATATTCAAGCTGTATCTAAAGGCGGAAATAAGATTATTATTGAGCCTCGTTAATTAACCACTAGCAGAGGGTAAATGCCTTCCCTCTGCTATTTTGTATTTATTGCATGATTACTAACATTAGTTTTTTAATTTTATATCATCATTGGTGTAACTTAATAAAATGGTAAAACAATTTAGGTATATTGAGAATATTATTGTTATTCTTATTATTCTTTTTTTAATCGTCATTGCCTTTCGTTTAACCCCTAACCCACCGTTAAACCAATCGCTAAATTTTTCCACTATTTTGTATGATGAAAACGACAAACTACTGCGCATAACTTTAGCAAACGACCAACAATATCGAACATGGACGCCTCTGGAAAAAATTTCTCCACACATCATTAATGGTCTTCTTTTACATGAGGATCAGTGGTTTTATCATCATTTTGGATTTAATCCGTTTAGTTTGATAAGAGCATTTTGGGCAACCTATATCGGAGGTGGTAATCGACAAGGCGCATCGACCATTACTATGCAACTGGCACGTATGCATTGGAAAATCAATACTAAAACAATAGCTGGTAAATTATTACAAATATTTAGAGCTATTGAATTAGAGTTAAAATACTCTAAACATGACATTTTAGAAGCCTATCTTAATTATGCCCCTTTCGGACGAAATATAGAAAGTATCGGAGCGGCATCGTTAATTTATTTTGATAAAACGCCTGATAAAGTTAACTTACCTGAAGCGTTAACGTTGACAGTTCTTCCTCAATCACCTACTTATCGTATAGACAAGAAAAAAGGCATTGCAGGTAAAGCATTAGTTAATGCTAGACAACGATTATTTGAACGTTGGCAAGAACACTATGCAACCGAAGATAATATAGCTGCGCTATTTGACTTACCGCTAATCATGCGTCAACCAGAGCAATTACCGTTTATCGCTCCGCATTTCACCAACCAAATACTTCAACAACAAATTCAAAAAAACAATACAAAACAAAATGTTATTAAAACAACATTAAAAATAGATCTACAAACAATTATTGAGCAACAAGTCAGCGCGTTTATTGAACGCAATAAAATAAAAGGGATTTATAATACATCTGTATTATTAGTTGATAACAACACAATGGAAGTGAAAGCATTAGTTGGATCTGCCGATTATTTTAATCATAGCATCCAAGGGCAAGTTAACGGAACTGATGCTAAACGTTCACCCGGCTCAACACTAAAACCTTTTATTTATGCCTTAGGTATGGATCAAAGTATTATTCATCCCAAAACAGTATTAAAAGATGTCGCAACAGATTTCGGATTTTATACGCCAGAGAATTTTGATCACCATTTTAAAGGCCCTATCTCTGTTACAGATGCGCTAATTCACAGTCGTAACATTCCTGCAGTATATGTTGCTGGTAAATTAAAAAAACCTTCATTTTATCAATTTTTAAAACAAGCCCATATTCGTGAGATGAACACAGAAGATCATTATGGTTTAGCTTTAGTTCTTGGCGGAGGTGAAGTGACAGCCCAAGAATTAGCAACACTATATGCCATGTTAGCGAATCAAGGTATTTGGCAACCGTTAAAAATGACAAGAAATACCGATAATCGAACACGTTTAAGTCAGCGTCTGTTGAGTCCTGAGGCGAGTTTTATGACATTAGATATGTTATTAAAAAACACGCGCAATGAAGATATTTTAGCTAAAAAACAGCAATCTCTAACACCTATATATTGGAAAACAGGCACATCTTGGGGATTTCGCGATGCTTGGACAGCGGGAGGATTTAATAATTATACTCTTATTGTTTGGATGGGTAATTTTGACGGGCATAGCAATAGTGCTTTTATTGGTGCTAATGCCGCAGCTCCACTATTTTTCAATATTATTGATTCAATAACTGCATATTATCCAAATCATAAAGGTTATCAAAACCCAATTCCGCCTAACTTAACGCAAGTCGATATTTGTTTACCTAGTGGGAATTTAGTTACGCAATGGTGTAAGATAAAGGGGAAAACGTGGTTTATACCAGGTGTATCACCGATTAATATTGATACAGTTTATCGCCCTGTTGTAATTGATAATAAAACCAATAAAGTTGCTTGTCCTCCTTTCAATCCGAAAGACACACATGTAGAAGTTCATGAATATTGGTCATCAGACTTAGCTAACGTATTTGCTAAAGCGGGAATTCCCAAAAAAACACCACCTAATAGTGCACATTGCGAAACAACACAAAATTATATCGGTTCTCCTCCACGTATTACTTCACCTTTAAAAAACGTTGTTTACAAATTAAGACTAAGTAATAAAGAAAATGAGAAAATTGTGCTAAATGCCATTACTGATGGTGAAGTTAAAAAATTATATTGGTTTGTCGATAAAAATTTTCTTGGAAGTAGTTCAGTTGAAAATACTCTGGATTGGGTTCCTAACAAAAGTGGCATTTACAAAATATCTGTAATCGATGATCTAGGGCAAAGCGACAGTAGAAAATTAAAAGTTGACTTAATTGATTAATAAAAACCAGACTAATACTCTTACTAACGCTATAACAACGTGATGCATAACGTTAAAAATATAATTTACAAACTTGATATTAGTCGAAATTACTAAACACATTAAAATATATTAGGTTCTTTAATTATTACTTTTGTTTAAATTATTCGAACAAGGATCCAAGATCATTATAAAACCAATCGATTATGTTCAATATGCTAATTTGTGTCAATTGGATTAAAAGATAACTTAATTAAACAAGCGCAAAGCCATAATGACCAAATTATGTTGAACTCAGGCCGTGGTTAATTCTAGTTTCATCGTTACTTAGCTTAGACAGTATTTCTTTCAACTCGGATTTTTTGCTATTGCAGAGCTTGAAATATCCTATTCTTATTTAAATGGTTGTTTAAAAACTACATCTATGAGGAGGGCTATAGCAGATTAGATTTAGGTCATGACCAGAAAAAGATGAATCAATAAAGTCTATTACTGGGCACTCTTTCCCCCCCATTGAGAAAAAACCAAAAACGACTAATGGTTTATTTTCAAATAACTTTCCCGTCCATTGTTTTTTGTATTCATGATCTTTATCTTTGCCATTTAAAGGTAGACGGCCGTATAACAAACTTGAAGCATGGTCATCATTACGTAAGATTTTATTCTTCTCATTCTTAATTAATAAACTCCCACAAACAGGGTAATTGCTGTGAAAAGGAGGTTGCTTTAAATAGTAATGTAATCCGTGTGCTTGGGCTAAATAATCATACTTTTTATCGCTAATTTTTTGCCAGTTTAATAAAGTTAGCTGCTGTTGAGCAAAAGGACTTTCCTCGCCAATATAAACAAACGTTGTATCATTAGGATCGTAATTTTGAGGTAGTTGGCTCAACGTTAATTCAAATCCAAAGTGATAATATGTTTCATCAATAGGAAAACAATCATCCTTTAATGCAAATATATCTAATTTACTAATGGGAAAACTATACAATTTATTATATTCATAATTATATACGAATAAGTTATCGGTTTCAGATATACCACTGGCAGTCAAAAAATTTTGTCGATATTTTGGGGGTAATTGATATTTATAGTTATTATAACCATCGTCTATATCAGAAAATATTGGTTGAATAGATTGTTTTTTATAGCCTTCTTCGTCATAAATAACAATATGACTGCCCCAGAGTACCGATACAAAATAGAATTTTGGCTCGCTATCATCAACAAGATTAAGTTTAAATATCGCTAATCGCTCTTGTATATTGCCAATTGCATAAAAGCTACAACTTAATAAGAGCAATATACACATCGGTATTATTCTCTTTATTTGCATTTTATTCACTTCCCTATGTATTAATTCATCAATATCCGGCCCTATAGAGCCTACCGTTTACACGGATAAAAACGATGAGCGCAGTGTAGATTTATGTCATATTTAGAAAGAGGTGAATCAATAAAGTCTATCACTGGGCAGCCCATTTCTGAGAAAAAACCAAACACGACTAATGGTTTATTTTTAAATAATTTTCCCGTCCATTGCTTTTTGTATTCATGATCTTTATCTTTGCCATTTAAAGGTAGAGTGTTGTATGCCTGAGTTAGATCTTCATTAAGTAAGATTTTATTCTTATCATTCTTAACCACTAAACTCGCACATTCAGGATAATAATCTGGGTCCCAAGAAGATTTCCCTAATGTCCATAAATAGTAATGTAATCCATGAGCTTGGGCTAAATAATTATCCTCTTTATCGCTAATTTTTTGCCAGTTTAATAAAGTTAGTTGCTGTTGAGCAAAAGGACTTTCCTTTCCAATATAAACAAACGTTGTATCATTAGGATCGTAATCTTGAGGTAATTGGTTCAACGCTAATGCAAATCCAAAGTGATAATATGTTTCATCAGTAGGAAAACAATAATCTTTTATTGCAAATATCTCTAATTTACTAATGGGAAAACTATACAATTTATTATATTCATAATTATATACGAATAAGTTATCGGTTTCGGATATACCACTGGCAGTCAAAAAATTTTGTCGATATTTTGGGGGTAATTGATATTTGTCCTTTTTATAACCATCCTCTATATCAGGAAATATTGGTTGAATAGATTGTTTTATATTGCCATCTTTGTCATAAATAACAATATTACTGCCCCAGAGTACCGATACAAAATAGAATTTTGGCTCGCTATCACCAACAAGATTAAGTTCAAATATCTTTAATCGCTCTTGTGCATTGCCAATTGCATAAAAGCTACAACTTAATAAGAGCATTAAACAAACTGGTACTATTTTTACTATTTTCATTCTCATCCACTGAATGTTATTTTTGTTCAATAATTTAACTCATCATATCAATCATTTTTTAATGATTAATTTAATGGCGATTATCGCATTTTATCGTGATGCTTTTATAAGATGGTTGAATAAAGTCTATTGTTGGACAGCCAAAAACCACATCTACAAAGCCAATTACGATTAACGGTTTATTTTTAAAAAGTTTCCCTGACCATTGCCTTTTATATACATGATTCTTATCTTTTCCATTTAAAGGGGTTAGATGTACATCCCCAATTTGATAATCATGGTCAAATAAAATGTTGTTCGTCTTATTCTTTACTACCAATCTGCCACAAACAGGATAGTCAAATGGTGCCACACATTCTGTTAAGTAATAATTTAATCCATAAGCTTGAGCTAAATAGTCATAAGTTTCGTTATTACTTTCTTGCCAATTTAATAAAGTAAGTTGTTGTTGAGCAAAGGGATTGGTTTTCCCAATATAAACAAACGCAGTTTTATAAGGATCGAAATCTGGAGGAAATTGGTTAGCTGTTATTGCAAAGCCAAAATTATATTCAGTCTCATCTATTCCACCAGAATAATCATCTTTTATTGCAAATGCTGCTAATTTGTTAATCGGAAAACTATACAATTGATTATGAACATAATCATATACGAATAAGGTGTCTGTTTCTGATATTTTACTTGCAGCCAAAAACCGTTGTCGATATTTTTTAGTTAATAGATATTGCTCTTTTTGGTAATTATCAGTTGGGTCTGGTTCAAAAATATTAGTTTTTCTTTTACCATTTTCGTCATAAGAATTAAAAGTAATGTTTTCCGATACAGATGTAAAATAGAATTTTTTCCCCATATGTTCTAGTGGAAAAAGATTAAATATATCTAATGTTTCTTGTGTATTGCCAACTGCATAAAAGCTACAACTTAATAAGAAAAATAAACATATCGCTACTATTTTTTTGATTCGCATTTGATTATTTTTCCAGTTGTTTTAACCATGCTATCTCTTGAGCCCAAATATCTGGATTAATAGTTTCAAGAATAAGTGGAATTTCATCAATTCGTGAGTCTTGCATAATAAATTTAAATGCGGTTTCACCAATGGTGCCTTTGCCTAAGCTGTCATGACGGTCAACATGGCAGGCAAGTTCGCTTTTAGCATCGTTTAAATGCATACCTCGTAAATATTTAAAACCGACAATTTTTTCAAATTCGTCAAATGTTTCTTTGCAGGCTTTTTCGCTGCGTAAGTCATAACCAGCAGCAAAGGCATGACAGGTATCAATACAGACACCAACACGGCTTTTATCTTCTACTTTGTCGATGATTTGTGCCAGATGTTCAAATTTATAACCTAGGTTAGATCCTTGTCCTGCTGTGTTTTCTATCACAGCGACAACACTTTTGGTTTTATCTAGCGTGATATTTATCGATTCGGCAATACGCGCTAAACAATCATCAACCGATATTTTTTGTAGATGACTACCAGGATGAAAGTTTAGCAAGGTTAAGCCTAATTGTTCACAACGTTGCATTTCGTCCAGAAACGCGGTGCGTGATTTTTCAAGTTGTTCACTATCAGGGCTACCTAAGTTAATAAGATAACTATCATGCGGTAGGATTTGTTTACTAGTAAATCCATAGCGTTCACAACGTTTTTTGAAACTATCAATCACTGCTGTTTCAAGCGGTTTTGCATGCCATTGTCGTTGATTTTTGGTGAATAAAGCAAAAGCGGTTGCACCAATTTGATAAGCATTAATAGGAGCATTATCGACACCGCCAGCAGCACTCACATGTGCGCCAATATATTTCATAGTCTTTTCCTAGTTTGAGCCACTGTTTCGTTGAAGTTGATCGCGCAAATTAGGTGGTACACCTTTAATCACTAGTGAGTCAGTTTGCGGATCCCATTTGATACGTTCACCTAATAGATCGGAATCAAAGCTTAAGGTTAATCCCCCACCGCTACCCGAGAATTTTTTGAGTTGGCGGAGTGAACTACGGTCGACAGGGAAAGTGTCTTCTAGATCATATTCACTATTTTTGACAAATTCCATAAAATTATTTTCAGCAGTAGTTGGCAGTTCGTTGGCAAGATTTTTCAGTTCAATTTCTTCGCCTGCTTGCAACTGTGCTTGGCAATAATTATAAACATTTTCGCGAGCATTAGTTTTATCCTGCTTGTCAAATTGCATCTCTTGGCAATAGTCATCAACCGCTTTAACTAAGGTTTTGTTTTGTGCTTTGGCATCTAGCCCCTCACTCGCCCCTAAATAATCCATAAAGAAATCGGATACTTTTCGTCCAACTCGACCTTTTAAGAAGGTCAAATAGCGTTTTGAGTCTGGAGCGGTTTCCCACTCAGTGATGTCTATGCGAGCAATGATATCAGCATGGTCAATATCCAAATATTGGGTTTCAGATATGTTAAGTTGGTCATTAACCAACATACTTAAACAGCTATTTAACACAGCAATAATAAGATATTCAACAGCCAAATATCGGTAGTGGCAAAAGATAACCGTACCACCTTCTGCAAATGGATATTTGGCTAATTCATTACGCAGCTGTTTGGTTGATTCTTGACTAAAATTAAGAAAATCTTGATTACCTAAACGTAACTCTTTAAATGATTGTTCAAAAAGACTTTCACTATTAAATAAACCATATGCTTTACTTTTATTGTTGTAAATTCTATTAATATCTTCAATCAAGTTAGCAACAGCTTGTTCATTACCGAGGAGTGAGTCACGAAGTTGTAATTCGATATCCGTATCGCTTTTTCTTATTAATTTATGTAAAACAACGTTTTCTATTTGTACGCTCATGGAGATTCCTAATTAGCTAGACGATTTAATAGTGTCTATTTTATCAAAGCACTAAAAAAGTGCTATCATCAATTCTTATCTCTGTTAAACTAGACAGGATTGTTCTAGTCAAGTTTATACTTTTACGTATAGTGATTCTAAAAATTCTTAACAACTTTTAACCTTTATCAATGTGAATAAAATGACGAACTCACGCGATATTTATGATGATTTTAGACATAAAAAAATTAGTCTAATATTTTGGCAATATGCGCTCCCCTCAA
Source organism: Gilliamella apicola (assembly GCF_003202915.1). Classification (GTDB taxonomy): domain Bacteria; phylum Pseudomonadota; class Gammaproteobacteria; order Enterobacterales; family Orbaceae; genus Gilliamella; species Gilliamella apicola_Q. The sequence continues at coordinate 775,932 of NZ_QGLP01000004.1, read as the reverse complement.
TTATTGGGACAACGGTAAACACACTTTATAACATTATTGATGGAATTTTTATTGGTCATTGGATTGGTCGTGAAGCGTTGAGTGGCGCGGGTATAATTTTGCCTGTGATGAATCTTGCTGCTGGTATTGGTATGCTGGTGGGTATTGGTTCGGCAAGTCGTATTTCGATATTTTTAGGTCGTGGCGAAGTTGACAAAGCCGAAAAGGTTGCCGGCACTTCGTTTATGTTAACTGCGGTACTTAGCGGCATTACTTTAGCGTTGTTACTTTATTTTATCGATCCGGTTTTACACTTTATCGGCTCAAGCCCTACCAATCACGTTTATGCTCGTGAGTTTTTAGAAGTGTTTTTACCCGGTAGTATATTTATCACATTAACATTCAATTACAACAATATGATGCGCGCCAGTGGCTATCCGTTTAAAGCCATGGTGACGATGTTTATTAGTGTGATTGCTAATATTATTCTTGCACCAATATTTATTATTGCTTTAGGTTGGGGAATGCGCGGGGCTGCTTTTGCAACTACCCTCTCAATGTTTATTAGCTTTCTGTTTGTGATGCAGCACTTTATCAGCAAAAACAGTAATATTAAATTATACCGTCGCAACTTTAGGCTCGATTTTACTTACATTAAGTCGATTTTGTCGATTGGTATGTCACCATTTGCTATGCAAGTGGCGGCATCGGTTGTGGTGGTCTTTATTAACTGGCAGTTAACACGTTATGCCCCGATATCGCATGTTTCAAGTGATGATGCAATTGCAGGTTACTCTAACGCTAACCGATTAATTACGCTGATTATCATGATTGTTATCGGCGTTAACCAAGGTATGCAGCCTATCATTGGTTATAATTACGGCTCTAAAAATTATGCCCGCGTAAAGGAAACCTTTATCTACGCAGTTAAAATTGCAACCGTAATTACCAGTGTTGGCTTTATATTAGGTTGCTTTATGCCAGATGTATTGGTTAGAGCATTTAGTTCTGATGTCGATTTAGTGGCAATATCCGCGATTGCGCTACGTTATACTACGTTTTCATTTGCGTTTGTCGGTTTCCAAATGGTAACAACTAGCTTCTTCCAATGTATTGGTATGGCGAGAGTCTCTATTTTGTTAAGCCTTTCAAGACAACTTTTAATTCTGTTACCAACGCTCTACATTTTACCACTATTTTTCGATTTAGATGGCGTTTGGGCATCATCACCAACCGCTGATTTCCTTTCAACCGGTATCGCTTACGCTACGTTATATTGGTATTTTAAATCGATTAAACGAAGGCATTATCCAAAACATGCCTAACATTCTTTAATAAAAAAGGGACATCATGACTAATGCTTGTCAATTAAACTTATGATAAGCATTAGGACTAAATCTCCTTTAAAATTAAATTGTTAAATCGCTTACTTAATTCACATTTTGCTAATTCATAAACTTTAGACAAATTTCATGTTGGATACCTGCTTCACAACCTTTTTTTAACAATTCTATGGCTTTTTTAGAATCTTTTTTTAGACCGCCATCACCATTTCGATAAAACACCCCCAAATTAAACAGAGCTTCTGGTTGACCTTGTGCAGCAGCTTTTTCATACCAGTATCGAGCTTTGAAATGATCCTCTTTAGTGCCTTCGCCAGTGAAATACATATCTCCTACATAATATTGCACATCTGCATTACCTTGTTCGGCCACTTTTTCATACCAATATAGCGCTTTAGTCAGATCTTTTTCAGTACCTTCGCCATCTTCATACATTTTTGCCAAATTAAACTGAGCCTTTGGTTGACCTTGTTCTGCGGCTTTTTCAAACCAATATACTGCCTTAGTGAGATCTAATTCAACACCTTCACCAACTAAATACATGCATCCCAAATAATATTGGGCTACGGCTTGACCTTGATCGGCGGCCTTTTCATACCAATATAGCGCTTTAGCAAGATCTTTGCTTACCCCTTCAGCAAAGAAATAGATGTTTCCTAAACGAACTTGTGCGTCAGCAAAACCTTTTTCGGCTAACTGTTCAAACAATTCTTTCGCTTTTGCTGGATTTTTAGTCACTCCTTTTCCTTCTATATATATATCGGCTAAATTATATAGGGCAACTTGATCATTTTTTGCTGCTGCTTTTTCAAACCACTCTTTAGCCTTAGCATAGTCTTGTGGAGCACCTATACCCAGGGCATACATATTGCCTAAATTAAATTCAGCCCCTGTATCACCTTGTGCAGCAGCTTTTTCAAACCATTCTTTCGCTTTCAGGGGATCTTTTTCAACCCCTTTTCCTTGCACCAGTCTATAGCCTAATTCATTTTGTGCATTCGGATCATTTTCTTCAGTTGCTAGTTTCAGTACTTCATCATAGGATAAATTATTTAATAATTGTGCGTTAGCAAATCCAACTAAACATAGAATTAATAATCCACGAGTAAGTATTTTCTTCATATTCATTGTTCCTTTTCATCCATTTAAATTTAGCTATATTTATAATAAAAGAGACACTAACTTACTAGCATTATCTATTTGATTTAATAGTAGAAATAAATTTTATAATTTAGCGTTTTTTTAAACCGCTCAAAATAGTCTAGCGGATAACTAGTTTCGTTAAATTATTTTATTATCTTGAGATATTCAAGATAATATTAGCTATGTTAAAAAATTAATATTTAATAATATTAAAATAAAGTAAAACAAAAATCTGTCTGTCCTGTCACAAAACAATGATATTGTAATCATTGGTAGATAAATATAATCAAGCAATATATCAATCCAACCAACTAATGATAAATCCTTATCGACAATTAATACTGCAAAAATTGCTGCCACTACAGGACCTATTAGCGTCAAAACGATGGTCATATAGGCAGATATTTTTTATAATTCATCCCATAAGATAGATAATCCAGAAACATCAGAATCATTGCGATATAATTGCAATATTAAGCTAATGCTAACCGACTAATTACGCTGATTATAATTGTTATTGGAGTCAACCAAGGTATGCAACTGATTATTGGTTATAATTACGATTCTAAAAATTATGTACGGGTAAAAGAAACGTTTATCTACGCAGTTAAAATTGCCAGAGTAATTACTAGTGTTGGCTTTAGATTAGGTTGCTTATTCCTGAAGTGCTAGTTAGAGCATTTAGCTCTGATGTGGTTTTAGTGGCAATATCCGCAATTGCACTATGTTATACAACGTTATATAACGTTTTTATTTGCGTTTGTCGGTTTTCAAATGGTAACAATCAGCTTCTTCCAATATATTGGTATGGTGAGAATTTCTATTTTATTAAGCCTTTCTAAACAACTTTTAATTCTGTTACCAACACTCTACATTTTACCTCTATTCTTCGATTTAGATGGCGTTTGAGTATCATCACCAACCGCTGATTTGCTATCAACCTGTATCGCTTATGCCGCGTTATATTGGTATTTCAAATCGATAAAAAAAGACATCGTTTAAGTTAAACAAGTTTACATTACCAGTTAGTCAATGAAGATTGTTTTTATAGCTCTAAAAAATAAAAAAGACGGACTTAGTCCGCCTTTTTCATTTGAATTTAGCTGTAATTTAATTAATCCTTACTAGACCTAAATTTCAATTAATCATAAAGTTATTGACAAATTTGATGCTCCACACCACCTTCACAAGCTTTTTCAAATAAATCCATTGCTTTATTGTGATCTCTTTTTAGGCCAGCCATGCCATTTTCATACATGACAGCTAAATTAAACTGAGCTTCAGGTATACCTTGTTCAACTGCTTTTTCATACCAGTATCGAGCTTTAATTGCATCTTTTTCAATACCTTGACCAAAAAAATACATATCACCTAAAAAAGATTGAGCATAAGCCAAACCTTGTGCTGCTGATTTTTCAAGTAATTCTTTTGCTTTTAATGGATCTTTTTCAACACCTCGCCCTTCTTTATATATGCCAGCTAAATTTAATTGCGCATACATATCATTTTTTGCAGCACCTTTTTCATACCACTCTTTCGCTTTAGCATAGTCTTGTTCAACACCATTACCCTTATCATACATAGTACCTACATTAGATTCGGCTCTTCCATTGCCTTGTGCGATAGCTTTATCAAACCATTCTCGCGCTTTTACGGTATCTTTTTCAACACCGTCTCCCCCCATAAGATATCTATAGCCTAACTCATTTTGTGCAACTGGATCATTTTGCTCGGTGGCAATTTTTAGCACTTCATCATATGGTACATTATCAAATTTAGCTGCATTAACTGAACATGCAAAAAATAGAATTAATAACCCTCTTGTTAGTATTTTTTTCATATTCTTTATTCCTTTTCATCCTTTAATATTTTTATATCTTTACAACAAAAATAATATCATTATATTAGCAATATTTAGTTGATCTTCAAGTAGAAGAAAAGATAGATTTTAGAGGGTTAAAATAGGAATACAGACAGTCAAATTAGAAAATTATTCTGTTCTTAGTTATCAGCAAATCAATGGTCAGATTAGTGAAATTATTGTCTTTAGTTCAATAATTCAATGGTTCAATTAAATTCAATTGATAATATCGCTTTTAATTATTAATTACACTTGATAATGTAACCATAATCAAACAGACAAAGATTAATAACATTCCAATCCAAGCTATTAACGACAACGATTCACCAACAATTAACATAGCAAGAATTGCAGCAATAACAGGTTCCAATAAGCTAATGGTAGTTGCTAAACTGGCTGATATTTTTGATAATCCATAGCCATAACATAAATAACCCAAAAACATTGGAATTAATGCCATATAACAGCCTACTGCAATATTATTCCATGCTGCAAAAAATGTCGTTCCTGTTATTAGCATCACTGGAATCAGTAATACACCACCACAACCAAAAGTAGCACCCATCGCCGCTTTGCTATCAATACCTTTTAACATTAATTGTCGTGCTGACCATGAGTAAAGTGCATAAGCAAAACCAGCAATAAGTCCCAATAAAATTCCCAAACCAACATGGTTATATTCAATTGTGTTCGAAGCATTTTCAGAAAATGCTAACATAGCCATACCGATAATACCCAATAAAGCGCCAATAACCCATTGTTTAGTAACTTGAAAATCACGACTAATATATTCAATTATAGCTGATAAAATTGGCGCTGATCCTATTGAAACAACCGTACCGATAGTAACACCCGATAAACGCATAGACGAATAAAATGCCAAAGGATAGATAGCCACTGCTAAGGCACCTACAACTAAAAAACGGCTATGGATTGTTAGTAATGGATGGTTTTGCTTGATATTATAAATAGCTAATCCGCATTGCAATATCCCACCAATGCCCATAGCGAATGCACCGATAAATAAAGGCGATAATGAGGGAGCAAACGTAGCAGCAGTACCCGTTGTGCCCCATAATAGTGATGCTAAGATAACGGCTAAAATACCGAAGTATTTACTCATAAAATTATTCGATATTTTGTACCTGCTCGCGGATTTGTTCAATCAAGACCTTAAGTTCGATGGCGCTTGCAGTAACATCCGCATTGATTGATTTTGAAGCAATGGTATTTGATTCACGATTAAATTCTTGCATCATAAAATCAAGTCGACGCCCTACTGCTTCGTTTTTCTTTAGGATTGAATAGGTTTCTTTGACATGAGTCATTAAACGATCTAATTCTTCAGCTACATCGATTTTTTGTGCAACCATCACTATTTCTTGTTCAAGACGTGAGCTATCAAGTTCAATATTAGCTTCTGCTATTTTGCTTCTTAAGCGTTCTTTTTGCCACTCTAAAATTTGCGGCATCCAATTTCGAATTTTATCAACTTCAACCGTTATTGCGGCTAAACGTTGAGTGATTAATTCACTTAAAGCTTGGCCTTCACGTTCGCGAACTGCGATAAATTCATCAATTGCACTTTCAAGTAAAACTAAAATTTCTTGCGATATCGCATCTAAATTCTGCTCTTTGCTCGACATCACACCCGGCCAACGTAAAACATCAAGTGGATTGATTGCTCCTGTTTGGTATTCGTGTTTAATCCAATCACCGGCGGCTAATATCTGTTTAGCGAGCTCTATATTTAATGATAACTCTTGGTGCTGCGCGGCTGGATCAAGTTCAAAACGTAAGTTACATTCGACTTTACCACGAGTTAATCGAGCACGAAGACGTTCACGAACGATCGGTTCAAGTGAACGGAACTGTTCCGGTAAACGAATATAGGTTTCTAAGTAACGTTGATTAACCGAACGCAACTCCCAAGAAGCACTACCCCATGCTCGGTTTACCTCTTTTCTTGCATACGCAGTCATACTCGAAATCATAATAGCTTCCTAAATTTATAAAAACTTAGTATGCATTGTAACACAAATTCTGTATAATGTGCCCTTAGCTTAGGCTAAACATCAGCGCTTTCCTGCTGATGTCCTCCTAAAAAAATTAGCTCGAAAATAATTGTTAAATAAAACTGCTGGAGAATTGCATGCGCCCGTCTGGTCGATCCGCGGAACAAGTCCGCCCAATCAAAATTACCCGTCATTACACTAAGCATGCAGAAGGTTCTGTATTAGTCGAATTTGGTGAAACTAAAGTACTTTGTAATGCAACAATTGATGAATCTGTACCCCGTTTTTTAAAAGGTCAAAATCAAGGTTGGGTAACTGCTGAATATGGCATGTTACCTCGTGCAACCAATTCAAGAACACAACGTGAAGCAGCAAAAGGCAAACAAACCGGTCGTACGATGGAAATCCAACGCCTGATTGCCCGTTCACTCCGCGCTATGGTTGACCTTAAATTATTAGGTGAATATACCATAACGCTTGATTGTGACGTTATACAAGCTGACGGTGGTACAAGAACCGCATCGATTACAGGTGCTTGTGTTGCACTGGTTGATGCGATAAACACATTGTTAGCTAGTGGTAAAATCAAGCAAAACCCAATCAAATCTTTAGTAGCTGCCGTATCGGTAGGTATTGTTAATGGTGAAGCAGTGTGCGACTTAGAATACATTGAAGATTCTAATGCTGAAACTGATATGAATGTGGTAATGACTGACGATGGTCGTATCATTGAAGTGCAAGGCACTGCCGAAGGTGAACCTTTTAGCCATGAAGAATTATTAACTTTATTAGAACTAGCCAAAAATGGCATTACAACCATTACAGAAGCACAAAAACAAGCTTTAAAAGCTTAATTGGAGAGGATAGATGAAATCATATAAAAGTGAATTTATTGAATTTGCTTTAGATAGGCAAGCCCTAAAGTTTGGTGAATTCACCCTAAAATCAGGTCGAAAAAGTCCTTACTTTTTTAATGCTGGTTTATTTAATACCGGTAAGGATTTAGCGCTATTAGGTCGGTTTTATGCCGCTGCATTGATGGATGCAAATTTAAAATATGATGTCATCTTTGGTCCTGCCTACAAAGGTATTCCAATTGTTTCATCAACAGTTGTTGCCTTATCTGAACACCACAATGTTGATGTTCCTTATTGCTTTAACCGCAAAGAAGCCAAAGATCACGGTGAAGGTGGTAACTTAGTCGGTAGTTCGATTTATCAACAACGCGTTATGTTAGTTGATGATGTAATTACCGCCGGTACTGCCATTCGCGAATCAATGCGAATTTTGGAAGATAATCAATCTAAACTTGCAGGTGTTTTAATTTGCTTAGATCGCCAAGAAAAAGGTCGAGGCGATTTATCTGCTATTCAAGAAATTAAACAAACTTATCATTGTGATGTGATTTCAATTATTACTTTAGATGATTTAATCCAATACCTTTATCAAGATCCTTCACGCAAAGATCAAGTCACTCAAGTTGAAGCTTATCGTGCTGAATATGGAATAAAATAATCAAGCGTCGTAAGACGCTTTTTTTATATTTAAATATATTTACATTTTTTTCACAACTTTTTGCTTAAATTAATTACCATTTATCACATCTTTCTAAATTAAATCTACTTTGCTAGCCTATTTAACAACACTGAATTAAGGAAATAAAATGAAAAGAAAAATTATATTAATTCTTTTACTCAATATAAGCGCCATATTTTCATCTGAGGCAAAATATAACGAGTTAAACGTCAGTAATTCTTATTTAGAACTACAACAATTAAAATATGGTAAGAATCTTATTCCTGTTGGAGAAATTAATTCAAGTATTTTTGATAACATTAAACTAAAACCTGATACCGTCGAATTTTCCATCACGTTAGAAACAGAGGGGACAACTCCAACTGAAGCTTCAGATCTTAACGTTAAAACAATGAAGAAATTAAAGAGCTATCTAAGCACACTGAATATCACTGACGATAATCTAGTCACTATAGACTACAAAAATAGTGTCAAAACTATTGAAAAAGAAGACGATCAAGAAAATACCAATTATCAAGCTACTCTTAATGTCGTATTAACTATTGATAATAATGACAGTTTTATCAATCTAAATAAAACCCTTGATAAATATAATATAAATAATATTTCTCCGTTTGAAAATGATAAGTTAACTAACTATTATCTATTCCAAATAGTTTCCGTAGGTAATAGTGAAAGCAAAACAAAAGAAGATCTGTACCAAAAATATACTAGCATTACAAATGAGTTAAAAAAAATGGGATTAACTAACTTTTCAATTAAAAGTTCATCTGTCTCCCAAATTGATACAGATACAATTAATGAGCAACGCTATTTTGTTAATAACACTTTAAAGATAAAAATAAATAAACTCGATCTTATCGGTAAAATTATTGCCAAAGCACAAGAGTTAAAAATGCAAGTCAATAATGATATCTCTTACAGCGTATCACCAGAAGCAATTCAAACCGAAGTGAAAAAACATGAAACTCTTTTATTAAACCAATTAACCTCTAAAGTTGAGCGCTTAGTGGCTCAAAAATATGTCGTTGGTGCACCTATTTCACTTGAATTTCAAGCAAGATACCCAGAAGCACTTTATGGAAGAAATAATTTTAGAAGTAATCGTATGATGTCCGAAATGGCTTCAATGAACTATAGTGATGTTGATATTTATACTCCACCTGAATATGAAATCACCCTAACCTTATCAGGCTCATTCGAAACCCTTAAAAAGGTCGAGCACAACTGATTTGATGTAAGTCTATATAAGATAATTAAGATTGATTAGATTTCATTTGGTTTATAAATTATTAACTAAATGAAATCTTGCTAACTATTTCGAATGACTTTGAACATAGAATTTTGCGTTGTCGTAGTGGTAAATAATTTGTGAAAAATCGAATGGTTCACCAGATGTGGTATAGAAGATCTCTTCCACACATAATGCAGGATCCCCAGGATTTAATCCTAAATAAGGGGCAATCTCTTCATCTAATTTTATAGCTTTAAAATATTTGTCTGAAAAACCAATATTGATTTTACAAATATCTTTTACATAGCTAAAAATGGAATTTTCAGCAATTTCTCGATTAAGATAAGAAACAATTTTTTTACGATAATAAGATTGTTCAAAGCCATATACCTTACCTTCAACCAATCGTAATCGTTTTATATAATAGACCTGTTCATCATCTGCACAGTGCAAATTTTCTCTAACTTTGGCATTAGGTTGAATAACATCAACATTAAATACTTGAGAAGCACCCGGTAAGTCATTTAAGTCAACACTAAAGCCATGACTTTCTAAAAAATTCAGATAACCGCGCTTTTTCGGCTGCCTAACAAATATGCCACTGCCTTGTATTTGATAAATTACACCATGTCTCTCAAGGCGATTTAATGCTTTGATAATTGTAGTACGGCTAACTTGATATTGTTGAATTAACCCCTCGATATTAGGCAATTGCGTATCTTTAGGCAAATTTTGTTGATAAATTGCCTGCTGAATTTTTGCTGCCACATCTTGGTATTTTAACATTAGTAGTTCATTAATATTTATCTAAATAGTTAGCCATTTTATACTTTTTGTGAAATAAATAAATCAAAATTGCTAAAAACGGGATCTAGATCACAAACAATTAAATTGGTAATTAACAATTTTTATTTTAGGAATAATATAGGCACTCTTACCTGTTGAAAGGAGCTTAATTGATGTCATCTAAAATTAGAGATTATGATAAATTAGCAGTTGATATATTAAACGAATTGGGCGGTGAAAATAATATTGTTTCTGTTGCACGTTGTGCAACTCGCTTACGTGTTGTGACGCAATCTACCCCTGAAAATGCCAAAGAAAAAATTTCTAGTTTTTCTGGTGTTATCACGGTAGTTGAAAAAGGTGGACAAATTCAAATTGTAATAGGTACCAATGTTGATAAAGTCTACAATGCGTTTACTAAATTGATAAGTGGTGATAACAAAGTTGATGTAAATAGCAAAAGTAGTATTTTGAATCGGATTATCGCGACAATGTCAGCGGTTTTTGCGCCTTTTGTTTATGTGTTAGCGGGAGCAGGGATATTACAAGGAATCTTGATTTTAATTAATCTGGTCTTCCCAGGTTTTGAAAAAACGAGCACTTGCCAAGTATTTAGTTTTATCTCTTGGGCGCCATTCACTTTTTTACCTATCTTTATCGCCATTACCGCATCGCAACATTTCCGTTGTAACATCTACATTGCGGTAGCGTGTTGTGCAGCACTGCTGTCACCAACATGGGCTGAGATTGCTAAATTGATTAAGGAAGGTGGCACATTTGATTTATTTGGTTTACCACTGTCTGAAACCACTTATATGTCAACCGTATTACCACCACTATTTTTAGTCTGGATACTTTCTCATTTAGAGCGTTTCTTAGAACCTCTCTTACACAGTATTATTAAACCATTGATCATGCCATTCATCTGTTTAGTTATCATGGTACCACTAACGTTATTAGTAGTGGGGCCGCTTACTGCTGGGGCTGCACACTATATATCAATCGGATACAACTATTTAGTCGATTTTGCTCCATGGTTAGCCGGTGCTATTATCGGGGCTCTTTGGCAAGTACTTGTTATATTCGGTGTCCATTGGGGTATAACTCCAATAGTTTTAGAAAACATGAGATTACATGGTCAAGATTCATTCCAAGCCTACCAAACTATTGCGGTAATTGGCCAAGTCGGCGCTGCATTAGGATTCTACCTCAAAACTCGTTCTAAAGAGATGAAAGGAGTATCAATCTCAGCTTTTGTGACAGGTCTATTTGGTATCACTGAACCAGCGATTTATGGGGTTAACCTACGCTTTAAAACACCATTTATTTATGGTTGTGTTTGTGCTGCAATTGGTGGTATGGTCGCTGGTTTCTTTACACCTTACTTCTATGCTTATGCACCATTAGCGGGTCCATTAACTATTGTTAATACGGTTAATCCAGAACATTATAATTCAGTCATCGGTGTAACCATTGGTTCTTTAATTGCGTTAATTGGACCAGTTATTCTTATACAAATTTTTGGTACCAATGAAAACAAACAAAGTAACGAAAAAATTGAAAACGACACGCCAAAAATCCTTCTTGATAAAATTAATATCACTAGTCCAATGATCGGTAAAGCATTACCTCTTAGTGAAGTACCAGATCCGGCTTTTGCCCAAAAATTGATGGGTGAAGGTATTGCTATCGAGCCAACTGATAATCATGTTTACGCACCATTTGATGGCGTAGTTAGCGCAGTATTTGAAAGTTCAAAACATGCAGTCGGATTAGTTCTTGATAACGGTGTAGAATTATTAATTCACGTTGGAATAGATACCGTAAATTTAACCAACAACGAATTTAATTATCATATCAGTATGGGGCAACATGTTAAAAAAGGCGATGTGCTAATCAGCTTCGATCCACAAGCGATCAAACAAGCGGGTTATCCATTAATTACCCCGATTATTATTGTCAATACGGATCAATACCAGTTGATCACATTAACTGAAAATAAAGACGTAAATATTGACGATATCATATTCGAAATTAAGCAATAACAAGGAACCAAAAATGACTAAAAAACCATTTTTATGGGGCGGTGCATTAGCTGCTCACCAATTCGAAGGCGGCTGGAATGAAGGGGGCAAAGGACCAAGCGTGGTTGATGTCATGACTGCTGGCGCGCATGGTGTTGCAAGACAAATCACTCAAGATATCGAAGCTGGTAAATTTTACCCAAATCATACCGCTATTGACTTCTATCATCATTATAAAGATGATATCAAACTCTTTGCTGAACTTGGTCTAAAATGTCTTCGTACCTCAATTGCTTGGACGCGAATCTTTCCGAAAGGTGATGAACTAGAACCTAATGAGGCCGGTCTACAATTTTATGATGACGTGTTTGATGAACTTATCGCCAATGGCATTGAGCCAGTTATTACCCTTTCACACTTTGAAATTCCATTACATATTGCTCGTCAATATGGTGGATTCAGAAATCGTAAAACAGTAGAGTTCTTTGAACGTTTTGCTATTAGTTGTTTTGAACGTTATAAAAACAAAGTCAAATATTGGATGACTTTTAACGAAATCAACAACCAAATGGACACCAGTAATCCAATTTTCTTCTGGACTAACTCCGGTGTACAAGTTAAACCGGGCGAGAATCCACAAGAAGTACTTTATCAAGTAGCACACTATGAATTACTAGCCAGCGCTAAAGCGGTAATAGCTGGTAAAAAAATCAATCCTAATTTTGAAATTGGTTGTATGATTTCTCACGTGCCAATTTACCCATACTCTTGTAATCCAGAAGATATGATGGCATCAGAAATCGCAATGCACCAACGCTTCTTCTTCCCTGATGTACATGTTCGTGGCTATTACCCATCGTATGCTTTAAAAGAGTTTGAACGTGAAGGCTACCAACTTGATATTACCGAAGATGACTTAGCTTGCTTGAAGCAAGGTACCGTTGATTACATTGGCTTTAGTTACTATATGTCAACTGTGGTAAAAGCTGATGTTAACAACGACAACCGCGACAATATTGTCAATGGTGCATTACCAAATGCGGTTGAAAATCCATACATTAAAAGCAGTGACTGGGGTTGGCCGATCGATCCAGAAGGATTACGTTATACACTGAATCGCTTATACGATCGTTATCAACTACCTCTATTTATTGTTGAAAATGGTTTTGGTGCAATTGATGAACTTGAGCACGACAACCAAATTCACGATAAACCACGTATCGAATACCTAGGCGCGCATATTAAAGCGATGCAAAAAGCGATGGATTACGATGGTGTCGACGTAATTGGTTACACCGCTTGGGGTATTATCGACGTGGTATCATTCACGACTGGCGAAATGAAAAAACGCTATGGTGTGATTTATGTTGATCGTGATAACGAAGGCAACGGCAGCATGAAACGCTATAAAAAAGAGTCGTTCGAGTGGTACAAAAATGTGATTAAGACCAATGGTCAAAGCTTAAAATAGCTAGTTAGTCACAGTAAGACTAAAGGATCTGTTTTTTATATTCTAAACAGATCCTTTCTTAATAACTCCCTTAACCAAACAAAACGCCATCATCAAAAGTTAAAAATTAATTGCTTTTCAACTTGTGGATCAATCAACGTCACATGGAAACCGATTAATCTAACACCTCGATCATTGCGCCTTTCTAACCAAACTCTATGAGCTTGTTCAATCAAATCAGCTTTATCTAACCTTGACCAGACATGCTCTTGGGTAGTAAGCTGAAAATCATCAAACTTAAATTTCACCCCTTGCCGAGCAATAGAGAGATCAGAGCGAACTTTACTTAATCGCTTCTCCAACTCCTCAAACAGCGGATCAAATTGCGCCAAACACTCATCCCAACTATGAATATCATCGACCAAAGTACGCTCAACTCCAACCGACTTACGTTGTCGATCATTACAAACTTCGCGTTCATCAATCCCCTGGCAACGTTCATATAAAATACGTCCAAACTTACCAAACTGATTAAATAACTTCGTCAAATCATAATTAACCACATCTTGACAAGTATACAGTCCCAATTCGGATAATTTCTTCTCGGTCACTTTACCAACTCCAGGGATTTTTTTAAGTGGAAGCTTTTCGATAAACGCTTCAACATCGTCAGGCGTAATCACATATTGCCCATTTGGCTTATTCATATCAGATGCTATTTTAGCCAAAAACTTCAGTGGAGCCACACCTGCCGAAGCGGTTAATTCAAGCTCCTTATAAATCGCTTGGCGAATATCTTGGGCGATTAACGTAGCTGAACCATGACAAAGCTTACAGTCAGTCACATCCAAATAAGCCTCATCGAGCGAAAGAGTTTCAATGGCTTGAGTATAACGTCTAAATATTTGATGAATTTGATTGGAGACTTCTTTGTAAACAGCATGACGTCCGGGAATAACCTTCAGATTTGGGCACAGCTTAATTGCTTGTGCCATTGACATCGCACTATGCACGCCGTATTGACGAGCAATATAATTAGCAGTTGCTACTACGCCCCGCTTACGCGGATCGCCACCTACGGCTATCGGCACATTACGATAACGAGGATTGTCTCGCATTTCAACAGCGGCATAAAAACAATCCATATCGACATGAATAATTTTTCGCATAAAGGGGATAATAACATATAAAAATAACTGTATAAATATACAATATCATACCTTTATCTTATCTGTAAATCACTATTTAGCCAACTTATCGAAATCCGTTAACCCCTTTTTATCATGAGGATCGCCAATCCAACGAATTGGTTGCACAAAGTCCTTATTCACAATACTTCTTTCCGGTTGATAATCATTAAAGCTAAGGCCTGCCAAATCTGACCAAGTATGAATTAAATCCTGAGTGCTAAATTTTCGATTTACATAAGATTGGAAATCATTAGGATGATTTGCCAACCATTTAGGCGATTGCCATAGCATAAATGGAACGGTATACATCACCCTCGTTGGTGCCTTCTCATTACGACCTAAAACTTCATGTGGCGCAGTTTGATAGACATCCTCACCATGATCAGAAAAATACAACATAAAGCCATTAGGATCATTTTCCTTAAACAGATTAAATAATTTGGTAGTAACAAAATCATTAAATGCAACTGCATTATCATAACTGTTATAAACCGCTAACTTATCGTCATCCAAATCAAAAGTTAAACCTGATTTGTCATTAAAACGTTGATACTCATCACCTTCAGGATAGCGCAGCTCATATTTAATATGTGTACCGAGTAGATGGATAATAATAAATTTCTTTTCAGCTGGATCGTCAAGTACATTTCTAAACGGTACAAAAACTGAAGAATCATATTGCCTTGAATTCTGATTACGATCATTATTCATATAATACTGCTCATCCGCTTGCTGAGAAAACATCGTTAGCATTGTATTACGTTTTGTCATGGTTTGTTGATTGGTGATCCAAAACGTCTTATAACCAGCCTGCTTCATCAAATGAATTAATGAGGGTTTAGTAAGATATAAATCAGGATGTTGCTCATCGGCCAAGGTTAGTGCTTGTTGCAATATTTCAATAGTATAAGGCCGTGAAGAAACCACATCATTAAACACCACAAAACCGGGATTATCTTTCTTAAATTGCTCGATTAACGGTGTCGTATCACGTTCATAACCATAAATCCCCATCCGATTACGCGTGGTCGATTCACCAATCACCAGCACTAAGGTTCTTGGGGTATTACCATTGGCATCAGTTAAATTTTCAAATTCAGGTAAGGTTTGTAGATGATTTAAGATATCTTCCATATTAGACAATTGCGAACGATAGGCAAGATAACTGGTGACTAATTGCCATGGCACTGTAGTTTCCATCCGAAGTAGCAAATGCTCAGTTGCACGTTCAAATGACGTCTTCTTGATCACTACACTAATAAATAGCGGCATCAATGCATACACTACAATCACTATCGATACTAACCATTTAGTCATATTCTTGACATATATAGGTTTAACTTTAAACCACAAAAAGATCCCAAACAAACTATAAATCAATAGCACCGCGATTAACTTAATACTCAAATATTGGGCAATAAATTCATGTGATTCATTGAAATTCGACTCCGCCATCACAAAAAAGACACTTTGTGAAAATTCTTGTCGATAAATAGTAAAATAACCAATGGAAATCAATGACAATCCACCAATGACAAGGCCATATATAGCAGCATATTTTTTGGTAATATTAGGGAAAAATAGTATCGGCACCAACCAAATTAAACTATAAATTATCGAATCCCGCAAACCGCTAAAATTAGCATGTCCCGACAGTGCAATATAAAGTTGCAACGCACTTGAAAAGTAACAGAAATACAAAATAACATAAACTAACGAACACCAATTAAAATTCCTAGAGTTATCTAACTTTTGCATAGCTACAATTAATCACAATTAAAAAGTGTCACTAAACTAACAAAAGCAGATTAACAAAACCTTAAGAGCCGGTTGATAAAGATCAGTTATTTTTTTGAAAAATTAGTGAGATGCGGACAAAAGTGCATTCCTAAATTTGTTTGAGGTTTGATGTACCCCTTTACAGCACAGATCTAATGCATTGAATTATTTAATCTTATTACTTCAATTATCTATGACTGTAAATTAACCTATTTAGGAGCATGACTTTATTCATCTATTGTTTAAAGGTCGTCTTTCTCGTCGTTTTATTTTCATCGTATTTTCTTTTTTTTAGGGTAGCTTATCTTATCCCTTAAAAAAGTTGTACGAATTAATGTAGCCTATCCAATGAATTAGTCTAGTTTATCCAAATTTTGGAGGTTCAAAAATCTTTTAATAATTTAACATCAAAAATGATAGATTTTGATGAATTACTAACAGTAAAAACTCATTCCTTAGATAGTTTTAATGTAAAAACACCATTCCTCAAAAATAAAATCCGCCCAATTTGAGCGGATGATTAACGCTAATGTCACACAATCGTTCTTTATCGCCCTCTTGATGAGCGTCATTGCCTTGGCAAAGCAATTATTCTTTAATATCCTAATTTTTTTTGTTCTAACCCTAGCTCAGCTCAAAGATTGTGCACTAAGGACTGATAAATAATGGTTAAGGATAGACACAAAGCCCTTTGTTTCCGCTTGGAGCATAATGATTAGAACTTACACCACCGCTGCCCCCATTAACAGTAAAGTGCAGACTATTCTCTGCATTATCACTCGTCCAATAATTTTGGATTCCAAAGTTAGCACCTGTATAAAAGAGTGTGTTACCCCATTCCGAGAATAACCCTCCACCAATACGACGCTGAAAATGATTACCGGATGATGAAGGCGTAGCACCGACAGCACCATTACATGAAGAACTTGAACCTTGTACAGAACAAATCGCGTTAGTTAAATCTTTTACATTAGGCAATCGATATCCAAAATTAGTACACCACGATGCTATACTAGCATAAGCAAAATAGTCGGTACCCCGATTGACAAACCACTGTTTTAACACAAAACCATACTTAACGACTTCTTTATTATTACTATCACGACCGACTAACTCAAATACCTGAGGCATAGAAGGCCTAGCGATATTTCCCGGATTACTTGAGTCCCATTGCGATTTTGTAGCGACTGGACCAGTCAATGTGACCCGAACGCTGGTATTTGTTGAATTACTCATCGTCGCTTTAATATCTCCATTAGGTGAAACTTCCTTCCACTCTAAAGGTTGCTCAACATTAAATAGGTCTAAATCAAAAAATAAACCATCAGCACCACTAGTAGGGAAGTTTAAATCATAAGACGACGGCGTAGTTGACTGAGTGATAAATCCCCATCTTTGGTCCCACATGGAAGGCGGACCTGCATATGGAATGTAACTATCATGTACGTTAGGTTTAGCATAACAAATCCTTTCCTTTTCATCAGGATTTATCTTAGGACTAATATAGTAGATCGTATTGCCCGCACTAAAACGACTTTCATTAGGCACACCATAACTTGTTTTTAATGTACCTTGAGTATTCGATAATTTTATTTTATAAGGTGCGTTACATATATTTAACGGTGTGCTGCGAGCAACTTTTCGGTAATCTTTATCATAAATAATTAAGCTTAAACTACCCGTAGCTATTACCCCATCGACACCTTGGCCATCTCCATCATCATCGCCCCAATAATTATAAGGAGGAGCTATAAGTGAATTTAATTCAATTGAATCGATATCAGTTGGGACTAACATACCAATATCCGCAAAACTCTGACCAAATTCAGGTAACTCAATAGGATTGGTAAAACTTGAATTATTGGTTGCGGGGGTAAACTTATCTCCATTAGAAAGGTATATCCCAAGCAGACCTTCGGTATTAGTCACACGTGTACGGCCACCGTCGAAGGTTAAATATGGTGCATTACCATTAATTATTTTCGAAGTTTTAGAGGTTAACGCCTGACTAGAATAGGAAGTTATTAGCAACAAGCCAAATGATAACTCTAAAAAGATCTGCCGGGATAATAAGAAACGATCTAACGATCGCGATAAAATTCGAATAATTCTTCGAAATTTCGATAAAAAATAAATTGTGGTGATAAATAAAAGTAAGGAGCTTAACTTCGACGAGATTAAATTATAGGTTGACCAAGTTTCCTGTTTCCTGTTTCCTGTTTAAAATTATAATGCATTTCGACAACCCTGTCAATTAATATTTTGATTTATTTAATGTTTTGTGATTTAATACTTATCACTTAGGTTCTAACCGTTTATATTAAACGATGCGAAAAGTATAGTGACTGAAAAAACACCATGCAACTTTTTTTTATTTTTAATTGTTAACTTTCGTAAAGAACTTGCTAAAAATAGAAATGTTTAAACTTTTCAAAGAGAAGAATCAAGTGGTAACAGTTTATTCAATGCTATCGGGGTTAAATACCTAAACGATATTCTCAATACTGCAACTATTTAGTAAACAACAATGAGCAAATGTTATTTGCTACATTTATTGGTGCTTTAAAAATGGCTTATTTTTTGTGAAAATTAGCAAATAGTCTATGCCGATGATTGATAATTATTAATAAAAATATAGAGTCTGTCAAATTTCGACATAACTTGACTTCCACTAAACTGTATAAGGTTATTAGTATCCTCAAAAACCCAATAACCTTGCAATCCTCTGATTTTCGTTTTGTTTCAGTTGATTCGGTGTTGAATTAAAAATAATCTTCCCATTTTCAATAACTAAGCAGCGTGAGAAGTGGTTAAGAGAATTATCCAAGTAGTGAGAGACCATCATTAAGGTAAGATTAAATTCTGAGCAAACTTGATTGATCAGGGCTAACATTTCAAAACGTAATGCTTGGTCAAGGGCAGAAAATGGTTCATCTAATAATAATATAGGACGATGTTGTATTAGACAGCGTGCCAATGCTACTCGTTGACGTTGCCCTCCTGATAGTTGTTCCGGATAGCGTTGATTAAAGCCTTCAAGTCCAATGCGAACTAAAATATCGTCAATTGTGGTTTGTTCGGTTCGACTAAGTTTTAATGCAGGTTTGATGCCTAAGGCTATATTTTGTTCAACAGTAAGATGGCTAAATAAATTATTATGTTGAAATAGCATTGATACAGGGCGTTTGCCAGGTAAAGTAGTGGTAACATTCTGCTGATTTAGAATTATTTGCCCTGAGTTAGGAAAAATAAATCCTGCAATTAAACTGAGTAAAGTGCTTTTACCTGCTCCACTTGGGCCAACAATAACAACTCGTTCTTTAGCGGCAATATTTAGCGCAAAGTGCATTTTGAAGTCATTATAATGATATTCAATTTTTTGAAGTTCGATCATAATCCATCACAACTAATAAACTAAATGATAAAAGTAATAAAATCGTTGCTGTTACTATACTTTCTTGGTAATGATAATGCGATATCTGTTGATAAAGATAGTAAGGTAACGTGGCAACTGACTGCCCACCAAATAGTGCTATTACCCCAAAATCACCCAATGATAATACCGCAGCAAAAGCAAAACTCATTAACATTTTACTTTTCAATCCTTTAAAATCCACTAAATAAAAATGGGCTACACCTTTTATATTCAATGACTGGGTTAACTGCCAATAACGCGCTGTGATGTCATACAATGGCATAGCTAAATTTTTTAGAATAAAAGGTAAGGCGATTAATCCATTACATAACATAATTAATAAACAGATGAAAACCGTGTTATTGCTATACCCAAATAGCAATAAAAATAGTCCAGATGCCAATACCATACTCGGTATGGCTAAGATAAATGAGGCTATTAACATCAAACAATTGCTTAATTGATGCTGTTGATTGATTAACAGTCGGCTATTTGTCCAAAGCAACAACAAACCAAGTAACATCGCAATCATGGCAGAGCCAAAAGCGATAACGATTGAAAACAGTAACGCTTGTAGTAACATGAATGTTAACAATGAAGTTCGGAAAAAAAAGATACCTTGAATCAATATAGTAATCATCGGTGAAAAGATAAAAAGTCCACCAATAATGATAACAAACATACAGATAACTTTTAGCCAATTGGCAGTCGGTAATCGATAGTTTGTGTCACTAAATGTGACACTAAATTTTGTTCCAGTTTTGTTGATTTTTTGCATTAAACCGATAAACGCCACACAGCAAAGCAACTGCACACAAGCAAGCAATGCTGCTTGTAATAGGTCAAAGTCACGCACCGCTTGATAGATAGCCACTTCTAACGTGGTATATTTGGGGCCTCCGCCAAGAGCGAGGACAATGGCAAAACTCGAAAAGCAGAGCATAAAAATAAGTGCCGCCATAGGCAATATTTGTCTACGAAGTAAAGGCCACTCGAGTAATTTAAAAAAGGTAAAGGTTGAAAAGTTAAGTTGTGCAGCGAGCTGTCTTTGTTCAATAGGAACACTGTTTAACGTTTGATAAAATAGCGCGCATGCGTAAGGAAAATTTAAAAAAACATGCGCCAATAAAATTCCTTTTAATCCATAAATTGAAAATGAGAATGGTATATGCAGTAGTTGGCACAAGTAAGCCAGTACCCCTTGTTGACCATATACCGATAATAATCCTGTCACCACAACTAAGGCCGGCAAAATAAAGGTAATTGGCATTAACTTTATCAATAATCGTTTCCCTTTAAACTCAATTAAGGAGAGAGCTTTAGCCATTAGGATTGCCGATGTAAGCGAAAGTATTGTGGATAATAAAGCTTGATAAAAGGTGATCCAAACGATATGCAGTACATAGCTATCTAGATAGATCGCTACATTACCTGATTGTAAGGCAAATCGCCAGATAGCAATAAGTGCTGAGCCTAATATGATTAGAATTAAGCTGGCAGCACTGATTCCTGGTAGTAACGATTTAAATTTTAACATTGATAATACAGTTCTAAGGCAAACTACTTACTGATTGCCGATTGCCACTCTCGAATCCAAGCTTTTTGATGTTTTTCGATCTCTTCTGGTTTAAAATCTAACGATTTATTTACCGAATTAATTTGTGCAAATGCATTAGGGATATCGGTTTTAATAATTGGATACATCACATTTTTTTCAGCAAATTGGCGTTGCACTTCTGGCGTGAGTAAATAGCGTAAAAATTGGCGGGCTAAGTCGATCTCTTGACTGTATTTTATGATGCCGGCCACCTCAACTTGGCGATAATGTCCTTCGTCAAAAATGGCAGCTTGATAATGGTGATCATTTTCGTTCATGATATGCGCCACCGGAGAGGTATTATAGCTGAGTACCAAATCGGCCTCACCTTTTAAGAACATGCCATAAGCTTCACTCCAACCTTTAGTAACAGTTACGGTGTTTTTAGCCACTTGTTGCCATGCATCGGCTGCATTGTCACCATACACTTTTTTCATCCAAAAGAGTAAACCGAGTCCTGGCGTGCTAGTTCTTGGATCTTGATAGATGATCTTCCAACCAGCTTTATTGTCGACCAGTTCATGTAAAGAGTGAGGTGGATTTTTGACTTTATCTATATTATAAATAAAAGCAAAATATCCAAAATCATAAGGCATAAAGCTATCGTCCCACCAATTGGTATTAAGATTGTCCGGTTTAGCGATTTGATGGGGAATAAGAAGATTGGCTTGTTTTGCCTGTTCTAACAAGTTATTATCGAGTCCTAAAATAACATCAGCATTAGTTTTATCACCTTCAAGGCGAATACGATTTAATACCGAGACTCCATCACCTAAAGTGACAACATCAAGATGGCAGTTGCACTGCGCTTCAAACCCTTTTTTAATCACCTCACCCGGCCCCCATTGTGACATAAATGAGTTGTAACTATAAACAGTTAAGGTAGGAAGTTCAGCATTGGCTAATTGACTAAACAGCGATAAAGAAAAGATAACAGATAGTAAAAAGTTTTTACAAAACATTTTGCCTCCAAAGTAATTAGTAAAAGACAAAAGGTTTGAGCAGATATATTAACTCAAATCCCTCCGCTGGCATTATCCAGTTCAGGTTCGACGAGTTATGTCAGTCACTCTAACACTCTCAGCCCTTCAGGGCACCCCGTTGAGAACAATAAATAGTTTAGTGTGAGCCAGTAGAATTGTAAACAAGCGTTTTGTCGATAGCGAGATAATTGTGCAATAGATGTTAGATATCAGCCAATCAGTGACAATTGTTACGTTTGTCGGTATTATATGCCTCATTTATTTCTTATCGATTAGGTATAGTGTGAATATTCAACAATTACTAACGCAACGAGTTTCCCAAGCAATGATTATGGCTGGTGCCGATAAAAATTGTGATGCTTTAATCAAGCAATCAGCTAAAGCCCAATTTGGTGACTATCAAGTTAATGGTATCATGTCTACTGCTAAAAAATTGGCTATGCCACCACGAGCATTGGCAGAAAAGGTTTTGCAACATCTTGATATTGATGACATTGCCGATAAAGTGGAAATAGCTGGTCCCGGTTTTATTAATATCTTTTTGAAAGATAGTTGGGTTGCCGATCAGAACGAAGTGGCATTAAGTAGTGATAAATTGAATATTACCTTACCAGCCAAACCGCAAACCATTGTGGTTGATTACTCTGCACCAAACGTTGCCAAAGAGATGCATGTTGGTCATTTACGTTCAACCATCATTGGTGATGCGAGTGTGCAAGTATTGAGCTTTCTTGGTCATAATGTTATTCGAGCTAACCATGTTGGTGATTGGGGTACTCAATTTGGAATGTTAATTGCTTATCTGGAAAAGATGCAAAATGAACATGCCAACGATATGGAACTGTCTGATTTAGAATCGTTCTATCGTGCCGCTAAAAAACATTACGATGAAGATGAAATCTTTGCCGAAAAAGCTCGAAACTATGTAGTTAAACTCCAAGGTGGTGATGAGTATTGCCGTGAAATGTGGCGAAAATTGGTTGATATTACCATGACGCAAAATATTGCCACCTATAAACGCCTTAATGTTACATTGTCGCTTGCTGATACTATGGGTGAAAGCATTTATAACAGTATGCTACCGGGTATTGTTGCCGATTTAAAACAGAAAAAGTTAGCGGTTGAGAGTGAAGGCGCCATTGTTGTATTTTTAGATGAGTATAAAAATAAAGAAGGCGAACCGATGGGCGTTATCATCCAAAAACGTGATGGAGGCTACCTATATGCAACAACCGATATCGCTTGTGCTAAATACCGTTATGAAACGTTACACGCTGATCGCATTCTTTATTATACCGATTCTCGTCAACATCAACATTTAGAACAAGTTTGGACTATTGTACATAAAGCTAAATATGTTCCAGAGTCATTGAAATTAGAACACCATATGTTTGGTATGATGCTTGGTAAAGATGGCAAACCGTTTAAAACTCGTTCAGGTGATACTGTTAAATTAAATGATCTTCTTGATGAAGCAACTGAGCGCGCAGAAGCCTTAATTAAAAGTAAGAATCCTGAGCTTTCTACTGCCGAACTGGCTCAAGTGGTTGATGCGGTAGCGATTGGTGCAGTGAAATATGCTGATCTATCGAAAAATCGTACCACCGATTATGTATTTGATTGGGATAATATGTTGTCATTTGAAGGCAATACTGCGCCTTATTTGCAATATGCTTATACTCGTGTACTTTCAGTATTTAGAAAATCTAATATCAGTGAAAATAGCTTAACAGGTAATATCAATTTAAGTACCGACAAAGAGCGCGCTTTAGCAATTCGATTAATTCAATTTGATGAAACGATTTCCAACGTCGCCGCAGAGGGAACACCACATGTGCTTTGTGCTTATTTGTATGATATAGCGACTCTATTTTCCAGTTTCTATGAGCACTGCCCTATTTTAGCGGCTGAAAATGAGGAGTTGAAACTGAGCCGTTTAAAACTGGCCTCTTTAACCGCAAAAACGCTTAAAACCGGTTTGGATATGCTTGGCATTAAAACGGTTGACAAGATGTAATATGATTTACCACCGACACATTTGAGTGTCGGTGGTTTTACCTATTAGATGTCAACCTGTTTAACGACAGAAATCGATAATCCATCAACATGATCCTTTGCAAAATTAGCGAATTCAGTAAAATGCGCAGTGGTATTGTGTAAGTCGATCGCCTGCTGTGATTGCCACCTTTCTATTACAATATAAATATTCGGATCTTCAATACTTTGATTAAGCTCATAACGCAAGCAACCGGGTTCAGCTCGACTACCTGTAACTAATCGTTTAAAAATAGGGTTAAATGCCTCTTGAAATTCTGGTTTAACCGTAATTGTGGCTATAATATTGAGTTGTGTCATATATTTTCCTTTAGAACAAATTTATTTATGATTCATAACGTGATTAATAAACCGTTTTTATACTAATCTCATTTTTTCGACTACGATACTTAGTATTAAATAATAAGTTAGAGTTGTAAAATTTAATAATTACCCATTGCTGACCGCAAAAAACTATTTTGCTGTTAAATAATCTCAAAAATAATACTTTAACTATTTCATTTATTTAGATATTTTTAAAATTAAAGTACTTGATATTATCAATAAAAACATTAGAATTATCGACAACTTATTAGAACTTAACAATAAATATTCTATGAAAAATAATAATTTAGTCATCGTAAACAATAACCCATGTAAGTCATGTTGATCCTCCTTTTTGGAGGATTTTTTTTGTCGATTTAAATCTTAATAGTAACTGAATTGTAGAGGCACATTATGACCGATAATAAAACAATGTTATCAACCAGTCGAGACCAAAGTTTAAAAGCATATTTGATGAATAAAATTAAGCAAAATGGCGGTTGGGTTAATTCACATATGCATGCCGATCGTGCTTTTACAATCACTGTCGATAGTTTTGATGTCTATCAAAAACAAACTCTGATTGAAAAATGGGATACGCTAGATAAAGTCAAAGCGGCAATGACCGAAGATGATTATTATCGGCATTTTAGCATGGCGGTTGAGCGTATGATTGAACAAGGTGTAACCGCCATGGGATCGTTTGTCGATATCGACCCGATTGCTGAAGAGCGCGCAATTAGAGGGGCGCTGCGAGCGCGTGAAACCTATAAAAGTGACATTATCATTAAATTAGTCAACCAAACCCTTAAAGGGGTAATTGATAAAGAAGCACGTTATTGGTTTGATAAAGGCGCTGATTTAGTCGATATTATCGGTGGTTTACCTCGTCGTGATGAGCGCGATCATGGTGAAGGAATGGGACTTAAACATTTGGATGTGTTAATGCAGACCGGTAAATCATTAGGCAAGATGGTGCATGTGCATGTTGACCAATTTAATTCATCGGATGAGATCGAAACCGAACAATTAACTGATAAAACCATTGAGCATAATATGCATGGTCGCGTGGTGGCCATTCATAGTATTTCAATTACTGCTCATAGTTTGGAATATCGTCAAAAACTCTACCAAAAAATGAAAGAAGCTAAAATGATGGTAATTGCTTGCCCATTTGCTTGGATCGATAGCCCACGCCGTGAAGAACATGGCCCAACCCGCAATTCATTAACACCCGTCGATGAACTTGCTGCCGCAGGGATACCGGTTGCAATTGGGACTGATAACGTCAGTGATTATATGTTACCTTTTTCAACCGGTAATATGTGGGAAGAGCTTAAATTATTAGTCACTGGCTGTCGTTATACAGATTTAGATAATGTGGTAAATGTTGCCACCAAAAATGGGCGTATGGTATTAGGCATTGAATAATTGTTTGATTAAAAATTTAACAGAGATTTAGTTATCTTTAAAAATAAAAATCCCACCTAGAGAATAACTGAGTGGGATTATATTTATTGATTATTATCTATAATTGATGAATTGCTGAAGAAAGCCTAGAAAGGTAATTGCTAAAACTTGATTTTATATCATCTTCTGCTTTTTGTCTTAATTCACTACAAGAATAGTAATTACCGTCTGTACTATCAAATTCGTAACTAGGCTTATCTCCAGTGTATGTATACTTAACTTGTCTTGAACTTTTTTCAGCTGAAAACCTCTCAGAATAACCGTTTAATTCAAAAATATATACGCTAAGGTTTAAACTATAATTATTTACCAATGTTTCAGTTTGTAAATTATATTCTTTTTCACCATTCTTTTTAGTGTCATTTGTTACTCACCACCATCATCCGAATATCTCTCTTTTTCGCTAAGATTAATAGTAATGTCACTATTTCTGCTGTTGTTAACTAATATAATAGCATCATCATTTTTGAAATAATCTTCAACAAAATTAGAAAATTAATTTGTATTACCTGTCACCTATAGTCTTATTTTACCTTGGCCAGCATAGCTTATTGCTTTTTGTTGCGAATCTCGATAATTTCCATACTTTGCATAAATATTTGTTGCTGCCTGTCGATATTAATAATGTCGTATCGCATCTTTAGCTATATTTTCACCTTGTGAATATCAATTATAAGCTTAACGTTTGATCATTTTTTTTTCATAGTAATTAGTTAATTCTTTAGTGTCTTTGTAATGACCTAAAGGCTTATAAATATCGATAATCGTTCTAAAACAAGTTACCGCTGTACTATAATCTCCTAATTGTATTTGTTGTTTGGCAAGTTTGTATAATACTTCTGCCTCAAGTTGCCGGTATCTAGTATCAGAGTAAATATAAGCTTTTTCGATATCTTTATCATAATACCAATCTAATGATTTTTTATATAAAATTGCTCTTTTCTCATAATCTCCAGGATATATAGCGGGGATAGCGTTTGCTTGTTCAATATAAATATTAGCTAATTTTTGTTTTAAACCTTCACTTGAATATTTATCCAAAAAGAAGGCTAATTGCGGACTATAATAATGATTAGTCAAACGCAGGGACATCTCTAATAATTTTTGATAGATTTCAATGCGGTTTTCATAATCAGATTTAATGGCATTCGCTAATTCAGTCTCATATTTATTCATCATTTCAACCACTAACTCACGCAGTTTTTCTACATCAGTTTGCTTAAAATTTCCTTCACTCTTTTCTTCTATTGTTCCCGCTAATAGATTGATGCTTTGCACAAAGTTTCCTTCTTCATAAGCATCTTGATATGTGCGTTGGTGGGCACAAGCAACTAATAGAAATATTGATAAAGAGGCCAAAATAATTTTCATTAATTTTTTAATTTTCATAAAGTTGTCCTTTATAGGTATGAAAGATCTTTAACAATACTTTCAATTATTGATCTTAATTGACCGCTTTGTTCGCTTTTAGCTCTTTGTTCTAATTCATATGGAGATTCTAAAACACCTTCGTTATAGTCATGTACATGTGAAGGTACATCTCCACCCCAATAATAAACCTCATATTTTTCTGAAGATTTTTCTATAGTAAATGAGCTACTTGAACTAATAAGTCCTCTAACGCTTACTTCAGTCGATAATGTTAAGCTATTGCGATAAGTTCTGGTTGACTCGTTGTAAGACACTTCTTTAAAAGTTTCGACCTGAGTTGTATGCCCTTGATCATCGGTCTGTTCTACATATTTATCAAATACTTTTTCGCGTTTTATTTCCATGTTATACGATTGTTGAGGGGAGTAATAACGGCTATTACAAGTCACACTAATTATGACATCTGCACTAGATGAAGAACTGACAAAGGGGAGATAATCAGCAGAAAAAGCTGAGCCTACATCAGAACAGAGATCGTCAGAATGAAAATAAACCGATATTAAACCTTTATTATGATACTTTTCAGCTAAAGAAGCTGCATCTTTATAACGTCCAAAACGACTATATACGTCTGCGGCTTGCCTATAATATTCGCCAACTGAACGAAAAGTTGAGCGTCTGTCAGCGCCTTTTGCCAGTTTTTTACCTTTTTGATAAGCCTCTTCGGCCATTAAAGTAGCGTGTTTTTTAGCATTATCATAAGCGCGTTTATCACTGTCTTTATATTTACCTAGTGGTTGATATACTGATGATGCTTGACTAAATGCCTCAGACGCAGCGTTATAATCTTTCTGTTTTTCGAAATTTCTACCTTGATCATAGAAATCTTTAGCGGCAATCTGCATATATTTGGTATTAGCATTTTTATATAAAGTAGCAATATTTTTATAACTGTAGTAAGACAAACCACTTTTATATAACTCAGCTTTTGTATGATAACTGTCAGAATCAGTACCAGTGATTGAATTACCATAGTCATAGAAATCTTTAGCAATGATTTGCCTCAAGTCTTCATCAGAATATTTATCAAAAAAGAACACCAATTCAGCACTGTAAAAACGGTTACTTAAGCGTTGGTTAATCTCTAATAACTTTTCATAAACATCAATGCGTTTTTTATAATCAATCTTATTGGTTCTAGTTAATTCATCCTCATATTTGTTCATCACATCAGTTACTAACTTACTGAGTTTTTCGGCATCAGTTTGCTTAAAGTTTTCTTCACTTTTTTCCTCTATTTTTGCCGCTAGTAGATTGATGCTTTCAACATAGTTTCCCTCAGCATAAGCATCTTGAGATGTGCGTTCGTAAGTACAACTCACTAATAAAAACATTAATAAACCGGCAATAATAATTCTCATCATGTTTTTCCTTATTAAAAATTGTCCATTAAAGGGAAGAAAGTTTTTGAGCAATACTTTCTAGCAATGATCTTAATTTAGTGATCTGTTCTCTTTTTGCTACTGGTAGTAAATCATCATCATTTTCATAATAGCTTGAAGTTATTGCATACATAGTGTCAGAAAAGTCAATAAGTCCTTTCATCATTACTACAGTCTTTAGGCTTAAAATATTGTTAGTAGTATCCAATTTCGTATAGTAAGTTTCATCTTTTAACGTTGGGATTTGAATGCTATTGCCTTGAGCATCGATATGTTCTATGTATTTATCAAATACTTTTCGGGTGTTTGGCATGTCAATCTGTGTGTTTGTTACTTTATATTCTTTATCAGAAGTTATTTTAATTTTGAGATCAGCGTCAATAGGAGAAGTAACAAAAGTGATATAATCTTTATTTAGAGCCAATTTTATGTCAGAAAAGTATTCAGAACCATAGCCATAAACTTTTATTATTCCTTTGCGTTTATAAGTGTTAGCTAAAGAAGCCGCATCTTTATAATGTCCATAATGACGATAAGCATTTACGGCTTGCTCATAATATTTGGCGACTTGACGATATTCTAGGCGTAGGGTTGCGTTTTTCGAAAGCATTTTTGCTTGCTGATAAGCCTCTTCGGCCATTAAAGTAGCGTGTTTTTTAGCATTATCATAAGCGCGTTTATCACTGTCTTTATATTTACTTAGTGGTTGATATATTGATGATGCTTGACTAAATGCCTCAGCTGCAGCTTTATAGTCGTTTTGGGTTTCGAAATTTACCCCTTGGTCATAGAAATCTTTAGCAATGTTCTGTCGCAAATTTTCATCAGGATATTTATCGAAAAAGTTCACTAATTCCGCACTGTAAAAACGATTACTTAAACGCTTGTTCATCTCTAACAGTTTTTGATAGATTTCAATGCGCTTTTTATAATCTGTGTTATTGGTGCTGTCTAATTCATCTTCATATTTGTTCATTACATCAGTCACTAACTGACGCAGCTGTGCGGCATCAGTTTTATTAAAGTTTGCTTCACTTTTTCCTTCTATTGTAGTAGCTAACAAATTGATGCTTTCAAGATAATTTCTTTCCGCATAAACATCTCGATATGTCCGTTGATGTGTACAACCAATTAATAAAAACATCATTAAAAAAATGGTAATAATTCTCATCATATTTTTCCTTATTAAAAATTGTCCATTATAGATATGAAAGATCTTTGGCAATATCGTCTAATCTTGAGTTTAGCTCGGATAATAAATCTCTTTTGGCTTGAGTGTATAAATCATCTTTCGATTTTAAGTGACCATCACTGTGATTATGAAATTTGGCAGGTACATTACCACTATAAATATAGTCATGTTTAACTGAGGATTCTTGAATTTTAAATGATTTGCTATAACTATAGATACCGTGAACCTCAATGCTAGCCGTTAAGGTTAATTTGTTACTATGAGTTACTGTTTGTAAGTTATATCGTTGATCTTTGTAAGTTTTGATTTGAGTTGTATTACCGTTTTTATCTTTTGCTTCAATATATTTATCAAAGACTTGCTCAATCTTAGTTTCATTAGTTACTGATTTATCTAGATCGACAAAATCACTTTTAAAGTCAATTCGAATATCTATCTCTGCACTACTCGAGTAATTGGCAAATTGAATATAATTTGCACTTAATTTATCTCTTATTTCATCGGTGAAACTTGAACCATAGTAATAAACTTTAATTATGCCTTTTTTAGCATAAGTTTCAGCTAATGAACTGGCGTCAAAATATTGTCCATATGGCCGATATATGGATGCTGCTTGCGCATAATACTTGGCAACTTCTCGATATTCATAACGCTTTGTCGCATTCATTGCCAGTTGTTTAGCTTGTTGATAAGCCTCTTGAGCCTGCTGGGTAGCATATTTTTTGTCATTATCTTTCGCAAGTTTGTCACTATCTTTATATTTACCTAGTGGTTTGTATATCGATGAAGCCTGACTAAAAGCTTGAGCAGCAGCTTTATAATTTCCCTGTTGTTCGAATTGTTTACCTTGGTCATAGTAATTTTTGGCTGCCATCTGCATATATTTAGTATTGGCATTTTTATATAAAGTGGCGGCATTTTTATAATTGTCGTATGACAAACTATTTTTAAATAATTCGGCTTTTGTTCGATAACTTTCACTGTCAGTGCCAGTAATGTAATTACCATAATCATAATACTCTTTAGCAAGAGTTTGCTTTAATTGCCTAGTGTCATATTTATCATTGAAAAAACTGATGTGATCAGAATAAAAGCGATGACTTAATATCTCTTTCATAGTTAATAAATGCTTATATGCATCTATTTTTTGAGGATAATCATATTGATGGAAGTAATTAAGGTCTTTTTCGTAAAACTGCATTACATTACTAACAATAGTTTGTAGGCGCTGTGCATCTGCTTGATCAAACTTTGCTGGCCCTTTTTCATCCAAACTGGCAGCTAAAAGATTGATACTTTCTATATAGCGACCTTCCTTAAATGCATCTTCAGCGGTTCGCGTATGGCATGCCGTTAATAAAAATATACAAAAGATAGCAATAATCTTGCGCATAAACTTCCTTTATTTACTTCTTTTTTACTAATAGTTATTTCAAGTATTTCATATCCATTTTTGATATGTTTATATAAAAATGGAGATTTTTATCAGTTTATTAAAAAACTGTTGGTTGAGTTTATGCTAAACTTTTAGCTAATTATTAACTTTTATTGCTACTTTTTTTACATTTTGTTATTAATTATTAACAATAAATGCTATTAGTGGTTTTGGTAAATGTTTAAAATTAATTGGCGGGATGATGTTACCCTTAAATAAAATAGTCATTTTTATTTAAGGGTTAGCAAGATTTTACATTCGTGTCGGTTTTTTATTCACTTTTTGACGAGTAGATCTGCTTGTCTTATTAAGTTTCGGTCGTTTCGGTTTGGCTATGCGTTTGTCGGAAGATGACTTAGTGGTAAAGCTTTTGACTTCAGCAGGTAAGCCGACTAATTGGCGTAAATAATTAACTGAATCAATACCCAGTTCCATCCATGTACCTCGCGATAAACCTTTTGGTAACGTGATATTACCATAGCGAATACGAAGTAAGCGACTAACTTGAACATCAATGGCTTCCCACATGCGGCGAACTTCTCGATTACGACCTTCGGTAATAACCACATTAAACCACTGATTTAGTCCATCACCGCCTTGTGGTTTGATGGAGTTAAATGCAGCAGGACCATCTTCTAACTGAACGCCTTTGCGAAGTTGATTAAGTTGTTGGTCAGTAATATTACCAAATACGCGAACAGCGTATTCGCGTTCAATTTCATGCCTTGGATGCATAAGGCGATTAGCTAGTTCACCATCTGTTGTGAATAGCAATAAACCCGATGTATTTATATCAAGTCGACCAATATTGATCCAACGAGCATTTTTTAAGCGTGGTAATCGCTCAAATACGTTGGCACGACCTTGCGGATCATGGCGAGAGCAGATCTCGCCTTCTGGCTTGTAATAAGCGAGTACTCGACAGACCTCTTTTTCTTTACTTCTTAATTGCACCAAGTGGCCATTAATACGAATTTTAGGGTTGGCATTAACATCGACCCGGTCACCTAATGTTGCAATTTTACCGTCAACACTAATTTTGCCCGCAACGATCATCGCTTCAATTTCACGACGTGAGCCATTGCCTAAATTGGCTAACACTTTTTGTAATTTTTCAGAATTCAATTTTTTCATTTTGCCTCGCTACCTTCACAGGTATCTCTATTTAAGGATGATTTATTTTACCTTAGGTAAAAAACTAATATCGACATAATAGCGTTTTGCATTTGCTACATCAATATAGACGGTTATGGTCTCTCTATTAATGAAAGGAGTCGGATCAAACCAAATATTTTCACTTTTAAAAATATATATATCATCAGGGGTTAATTTATCTTGCCACTGACTGTAAATGACATAAGGGGAGCGACCTTGAATAACTATGCCAGTATTAAGTTCAATCGAAGTTATTTTTGCTTCAACTTGTTGACCATTGGTTAGCATTTTACGCTTAAGTCGGTTTTTTCTGACATTAAAATAAAAATAACTTCCACTAATTAAAAATAGGACAATTGCCAATATCCCAATAATAATTTCAGTAAACCACAAGGTGAAAAGGTTATTAATTTTTGCATGGTCAGGATTTTCAGGATTATAGATAATCTCAACCACCTCTCCTTTATGATAAATGGTCGGATTACTACCGACATCGGATTGAAGCTTTCTTACTCGTTGATGGTTATCTACAAATAAGAAGATAGGATGATAAGATAATGATCGTGTGCCATCAGAGTTTCTTATATAGGAGACTTCTAAGTCAACCACAGTGCCGGTAGTTATTAGTGATGAATTAATAAAATTTATCTGTTTGATAGAGAAAAATCCTAAAAATAACATTAATCCAATACTAAGCACTAAAATAACCGACATTATTTTCTTCATTTTATTTTTTCTTGTTAATTGCTTAATTTTATTTTATTCAAAAGGTGTTATATCACCGCTACCTTTTCGAATAATATCTGGATAATCATTGGTCAAATCAATAACCGTGGTTGGTTGTTCGCTAATGTAACCGCCATGAACGATAGCATCGAGTTGGTGACCGATTTTATCTTCGATTTCTTCAGGATCGGATTGGGCTTCATTTTCATCGGGTAAAATGAGAGTGGTGGTCATTAAAGGTTGCCCTAACAATTCAAGAAGCGCTAAATCGATCTTATTATCCGGAATACGCAATCCTATTGTTTTGCGTTTTTCGTTCATTAATCGTCGAGGTACTTCTTTGCTGGCTTGCAAAATAAAGACATATTTACCTGGCGTGTTATTTTTCAATAACCGAAAGGTGGTGTTATCGACATATGCATAAGATGAGAGTTCCGATAGATCGCGACACATTAATGTGAAGTTATGGTGCTTATCCAGATTTCGGATTTGACAAATACGATCTACGCCATATTTGTTATCGAGTAAACAGCCTAGTGAGTAACCTGAATCAGTAGGAAATGCTATAACTCCACCGTCATTTAATATTTTGACAACTTGATCCAATAATCTGGTTTGTGGATTATCCGGGTGTATATAAAAGGTCTGGCTCATAATAATCTTCTTTCATAATTGCTGATTAAAAAATGTAGGGAACGAGTTTTTTGTCATGGCTTAACAAATTAAATGCGTGATCTAACATCAGCGCCAATCAGACCAAATTGGCGTAACGCTACCCGGTAATGACGCTGTTTTACCTAAATCAAGATAATTTACCAAATCATGAAAATCCGAACCTTGTGAGGCCAACAATTCAAATTCATTAGCCAATTTGGCTAGTTGCTGTAGATCTTCTTGAGTTTGTCGACTTTGTGAAACTTCAATGGCATCACCACCATAGGTTTTAAATTCATTAATTAATAATTTTAATTTAGTCAAGGTTAAATCATAACGAGATGGGTGAGCTAAAACCGCTTGTCCACCAGCGGCATGGATCACTTTAACCGCATCGGCAATGCTACAACAGTTTGCCGGAACATATGCATAACCACTTTTGCCTAAATATTTTTTAAACGCTTGTTTGATATCTTTCACATAACCACTCGCCACTAAAAAACGTGCAAAATGGGAGCGCGAAACAATATCGCCTTTGGAGAATTGTTGAGCTTGCTCATAGGCATCATGGATGCTCACTTTAGCCAATTTTTCACTAATGCTAATTGCCCTATTAATTCTCCCTTGCTCTTGAGCTAATAACAGTTCAAGCAACTGCGAATTTTCAATATCGACATTCAAGCCAACAATATGAATTTCGTTATTTTTCCATATGGTTGAAACTTCTACGCCATAAATTAATTTTACTGCTAGGTTTTCACGCATGATGGTCTCTTTTGCTTCTGGCAAACCTTTGACCGTATCGTGATCAGTAATTGCTAACATGCTGATTTGATTATCAGCAGCTCTTCTAACTAGTTCACTTGGGGTTAAAATACCATCTGATGCAGTAGTGTGCGAATGTAAGTCGACGATCACTTTTTTCTCGAAAATTATTTTTAAAAGTGTAATATACCACACAATTTGCACGACCACTAAAAGGTATATTATGAAAGATCAAATTCAACTTGCTCAGCAAGACACGCTAGCTATTATTCAAGAACTTTTAGAAGACGGTAGTGATCCTCATGCGCTGTATATTATTGAACATCATATATCATCACAAAACTTTGATAAGTTAGAAAAAGTGGCGGTCGAGGCTTATAAATTAGGCTACGAGGCAACTGATCCGGATGAAGATGTTGATGATACAGGTAATTTTGTTATTGGTTTTGACATTATTACTGAAAGTCCATTAGATGCTGAGTTAATAAATGCGCAAATTGCCGAAATCATTACACTGGCAAACCAATTTAACGTTAATTATGACGGTTGGGGAACCTATTTCGAAGATGGTAATGATGACGAATTTGATGATGAAGCTAATGAAACCATTCATTAATGAATAATAGCTTTTTAATTAAGACTATTCCTATCCGCCAGTAAACGGATAGAAATAGTTAAAATGCTTATTTCAGTTGTTCAACACGACTTGTTCTTTTATTATCAGCCGAGACACTGCGGATCGAAACGGCGCCATTTACCGCTACCGGACCGTTGTAAGCCTGCCAATTTTCGCCTTTATCGGTTGAATATTCGATAGTTAAGCCAGGAAAAACAACATTAGCAACTAATTTGCCATCTTCAATCTTCGCTCCAGGAACAGGAAGACGATAGTTAATTGAAGCATGATCTAATTTAGCTAATTCTCGTTGACCAATTAAGTTAGCAAAATGATTCCAATCGTTGCTTAGTTGTTGCTGATCAACATATTGCGTTTTGCCTTGTTGGTATTCGCGATCTTTTTGATAGTCGGTTTCCCATTCAGCTTTATGCCATGCCCGCTCGGCAACACTCAATAGTCGAGGATAAGCCATGTAGGCCAATTTATCGTCGGTGCGAATGTTTTCCGTCCAGATTTGTGCTGATAAGCCATAGGCGCCTGGCCAATTCATGGTACCTTTAGCGGCAAATCCATCACCATTTCGATCGAATGAGGTTTCCGCATTTTGTGGTAAATTATCCGGTGCAAAACTAAAAATCTTACGTTCATCATTAAAGCGCGAAGCCCAATAGTAACCACTTTCTTTTGGATTAACTTCATAAGGCATATCTAAATAAACATAATCAGGGTTAGATACGATGACTTTATAGCCTTTATTGGCAAACTCATTGACTGAGTCATACCCGCCCCAGTATAAGTTATCCCAAAAATTGACCACCACTTCATCGGTAGCAAAAGCTTTGGCGTTAGTGGCAAATTTTACGCCATCTTGCCAAGCCTGCATGCGATTAATTCCATTATTTTTTATGATTTTACTCACTTCAACCGCAAAATAACTTGGTAAATGTTCAATATTTTTTACTATGCCTTGCTTGACGAAGGTTTGGCATGCTGGTGATTTTGCCCATGGATGATCTTCGACACTTTGATCGATTAAACCTTTACCAGCCTCTTTTTGCGCGGCATGAATATCTTGGTAACCGTTGCCGAAGTGAATGTTTTTAGCCTCATCACCACCAAAATGCCATGTTGAAATCGGTTGTCCAGCTTCAACGTGCATTTTGGCTATTTCGCTAATTACTTTATCAGCAAATTTTTTCGAAGAGTCTAAACATGGGTTTAGGTAACTCTGCCGATTATAGAATTGTACTGTGGTGGTATTGGAGGTATCACTTGGGTCAAGTAATCGATATTCATTAGCCTCATTTGGTTTTCCTTGATCCATAAGGCGTTGATATCTCACTTCCATTGACATGATAGCAGCTCTGGCATGAGCTGGCATGTCGATTTCTGGAATAACTTCAATAAATCGCGCATTGGCATATTTAACGATTTCGATATAATCTGCGCGAGTAAAGTAGCCACTGCCATTATTATCACTGTTTGGCCCAGATCCAAGTTGTGGTAATAAACATTGTTTTTCAGTTAAATCATGACAACGTTTACTACCAAAATCAGTGAGTTCTGGTAGGCCAGGAATCTCAATTCGCCACCCTTCATCATCACTTAAATGGAAGTGGAATTTATTCATCTTATATTTTGACATCATATCAAGTAACTGTAATACCGCTTTTTTACTTTTGAAATTTCGACCGGTATCAAGCATCATTCCACGATATTCAAAACGAGGCGCATCTTCAACTGAAAGTGTATTAATGATTGACGATTTGCCAATTGACGAGAGAATCGATTCTACAGCATAAAAAATACCACTTTCATCAAAGGCGACAATAGTAGCGCCCTCTGAGGTTATATCAAGCTTATAACTGCCATTAACACCTTTTTCAAAGGCAGTTTTGTCAATCGATGCTTTGACATTAAAACCTTGTTTTGTCACCGCAATATTTAATTGTTTAAAATGACTTTC
Organism: Gilliamella apicola; assembly: GCF_003202915.1. Lineage (GTDB taxonomy): Bacteria > Pseudomonadota > Gammaproteobacteria > Enterobacterales > Orbaceae > Gilliamella > Gilliamella apicola_Q. Next base: position 738,444 of record NZ_QGLP01000004.1, on the reverse strand, counting down.
TAACACTGATTGGCTAGATTGTGCTAAGCCATTAAGCATTAAATTAACACCGTTTTGATTGAGGGTAATGGTCTCTTTGCCAACCGTAAGTTTAACTGGGGTTGGTAAAATTTGGCCTTGCAATAAATCTGCTGCAATTTTTTTAATGTCACTATTACGTTGGTAACGGCTTTCAGGGGTCATTAAAATATTATGGTCATTAGGTGATATCTTCCATTGTTCACCTAGTGGTGCCACAAATGCCGACAAATTATCAGAATCAGTATTGGTGTTGGCAATTATTTTGGGGTTAGCATCCGTTGAAGTTACATACCAGCGAGGCATCACATCACTTTCACTTATTTGCCAATATTCACCAATAATTGGAATAGTTACCTGTGAGTTAGCAAGAATATTGGTAAATTTTTCTGTCGGTTCTAATTTATGTAAATCACCGGTTACGTGGGTAATTTTATACTGATCATTATTAACCGCTAAAATCATGCGAATATTATGGAAGTAGATAGCCCAATCTTTACTGGTTATTGCTGGCCCTGTATTTTTAAGCGTTAAGGTCACTTTGTTACAAGAAGCCCAATCTGCACCCAATGCAGCACAATCTACCCCTGCGTTTACGGCGTTGTTATCGACTATTTGATAATTTAAGCGGAGCTGTGAACTCATCGTATCAACTATTTGTTGTGACGCATTAACCGATTGACTGGCTCCTAGAGTTAATAATGATGTGATCAAAGTAGCAAGTATAGCTGATTTAAACTTTTTCATATCGGTTACCTATTTTTGTTTAGCATTGAAAATGGTGAAAGGGAAAGTAACAATAAATTTGATATCGCGTTCATCTTGGAAAATATTGCCATATCCATGATCCCAACTATTTATATGATTTTCATGGTTGTTATATTTGGTGTAGTGTAATTGGAATGAAGTATCTTTTGCCCAAGTATCTTGAATGGTATACCCCAAATCGAAATTATAAGCTGATTCTACTAAGCGATTCTTGCGTTTATCTGATGTCGAATTTGGTTTGGCATCCCAACCATAAGCATAAGATGCACCGGTTTTCCAACCCGTTAAGTAATGGTTTAAGTGACCTAAATCATAGGTGACTTCAAAAAATGCGGCTTTTTCGCCATTGGCATTAAAGTCAGAACGAGAATTCCACCAAACATCTAATCGTCCATTAGATGATGCATAATCAGGCGTCATACGTTGTAAGAAGAACCCTTGCTCCCCTTCTGCTTTTACCGAAACCCCTTCAAGTCGGAATCCAACTGGACCAACTTGATAACCTAAAGTCGCTGCTTGCAACCACGCTAGACCATCATAAACATTAGTACCTTTATGAGATTGATCTTTAGCGCCATAAAATTGGTAGCTCATGGTTAATGGATTATCTAACACATCTGTTTTATAAGAAGCTTTCGCAAAAAATTGATTCATGTAATTTTGTGCTTGGCCAAATGCGCTTTCGAGTACAAGATCATTCTTAAAATCATATTTCATGCCGACTGAGTGTAAAAAATCGATTTTTTTACCCTTTTGCCAACGTTTGAATTCATAGAGGCGTTTATACCAAGGCGCTTTGTATTTATCTGTCCACATATAGGACATGGATAAAGCACCAGCAGCATCAAAATCAAGTACGGTACCAACTTCTGCTCCACGATAAGTACCAGGTAATAAACTCCAATGCGGTGCAAATAAAGTTTGTCCAGAAGGTTGAATATAACCGGCCTTGATCCAAAACAGTTCATCAAGTTTAAAATTAAGTTGCGCTTTATAAAAACTTAAGCCACTAACATCTTTTTTCCAATCTTCATTCCAACGAGTATTAGCACCACTAAAACCAATCTCATTCGGATGCCCGTTACCACCATTACTGACTTCCCATGCGCCATAACCGCCCAATTCAATAGCTAGCCGATCAGCAATATAGCCTGACCTAAAATCTAAATTGGTATTAAATGATGAATGTCTAAGATTTTTTTGGTATTTATGTACATCAAGATTTTTTCTTTCCCGATCACGATTCCAGAAAAATACATTACCTGTTAGTGAAGCATCATCGACAAAATCGCTAGCATACTCAGCTTGCACTGGATATATACTGGTTAACACGGTGATAGATAAAATAAGTTTAGTAAAAAGATTTAAACGACACGGTAATAATTCATTGTTATTCATAGTTGCTTCCCTAAAATTAGGCTGAGTAAACGAGCATTAAAATTGCCAACTTTTAATTAGTTTTTTACAACTTAAACTAAATTTTCAACTACTTTGATTTGTTTTTTAGACAATATTTACTGAACATATTTAAAGTGGAGATAAGGTAAATATGCATTTTTATAATACATAAACATATTTTAGTCCGCGAATTAAATGATTCAAATTCGTGATCTAAATCACCAAAAAAATAGAAATTTGGCTTTTTTTTGTGAAATTATCCACACTTTTTTTACCAGATAAATTAATTGATTATTTTTTATAACTTTTGGGGTGAAGACATGGCGATGACATTAAGAAAGGAAATAGCAAAGAGTAATAATTAAAAACAAGTCGCTGATAAGAATAGGCAATAAAAAGGAGAAATGCATAGCATTTCTCTTAATAATTAATCATTTTAAACTTAAATTAGTTTTCAGTATCAAGCTCTGCAAAGCTTTTAACGAGTTCATCAATGGCTTTCATCTGTTGTAAGAATGGTTCAAGTTTGGCTAATGGCAATGCTGATGGACCATCACATTTTGCATGGCTTGGATCAGGATGTGATTCTAAAAATAATCCCGCAATCCCCACTGCCATACCGGAACGAGCTAATTCAGTAACTTGACCGCGACGACCGCCTGAAGCTGCCCCCATTGGATCCCTGCATTGTAATGCATGAGTTACATCAAAAATCACAGGTGATCCATGGCTGACTTTCTTCATGACATTAAAGCCAAGCATATCAACCACTAAGTTATCATAACCAAAGCAGCTACCACGATCACAAAGAATTACTTGATCATTACCAGCTTCTTCAAATTTTTCGACAATGTTGCCCATTTGACCTGGGCTAACAAACTGTGGTTTTTTAACATTAATTACGGCACCCGTTTTCGCCATTGCTACAACTAAATCGGTTTGTCTTGCTAAAAAGGCAGGTAATTGAATAACGTCAACCACATCAGCGACTGGTTGACACTGCTCTTCAGTGTGCACATCAGTAATAATTTTTACGCCGAATTGTTGTTTTAATTCCTGAAAGATTTTCATTCCTTCTTCTAACCCCGGTCCACGATAAGAGTGAACCGATGAGCGATTAGCTTTGTCAAAAGACGCTTTGAAAATATAAGGAATATTGAGTTTGTCGGTTACCGTGACATAATGTTCACAAATTTTCATTGCTAAATCACGTGATTCAAGCACATTCATGCCACCAAATAAGACAAATGGTAAATCATTGGCGACCGTGATATTACCGACTTTTACTTTTTTTTGTTTAATCATAAACTTATTCCTACTTAAGGTTTAAACCAACGACCAAGGGTAACTCTATCATTGCCACTGTAGTCAGTGATGGTTTCGACTAATTGAAATCCGTGTTGTTTAAAAATTGTTTGGACTGCTGAGCCTTGTTTCCAACCATGTTCGATAAGCAACCAACCATATTGGTTTAAATGTTTGGTTGCACCTTGGACAATAACTTTAATATCGGCAAGGCCATTATCTTCAGCCACTAAAGCGCTGCGCGGTTCATAGCGAACGTCGCCTTGTGATAGATGAATATCCGTTGGATCAATATAAGGCGGGTTACTGGTAATCATTGAAAATTTGCGATTTTTAATCGGTTTATACCAATCACCTTGTAAAAAGTAAACATTGTTGACACCAATTTGATTGGCATTTTGTTGAGCTAATATTAAAGCATCTTTATTTTTTTCAATTGCCGTAAATAAGCAGTCAGGACGTTCAGTAGCCATGGCAATCGCAATCGCCCCAGTACCAGTGCCCAAATCTAATACTTCACAAGGTACTTTGGGTAAATAATCTAAACCAAGCTCGACCAGCTTTTCGGTATCAGGTCGAGGTATTAAAGTCGAATTAGAAACATTAAATTTTAATGACCAAAATTCTTTTTCACCGGTGATATACGCTATTGGCTCACCGTCTTGACGCCGTTTTAAATTACCATCTAAAGCAATAAGTTCATCATCAGTTAATAAGGTTTCACCAAATGCCATTAAAAAGGTGCGCGTCCTATGCGTGACAAAACTTAATAAAATTTCAGCATCACGCTTTGGGCTCTCACTTTCGGTCAAGGTTTGCGATGCAAATTTAAGCCATTCTAAATAGGTCATTCATCCTGTTCCGATAACGCTGCAAGCTGATCTGCTTGGTATTCTTGAACAATTGGTTCGATTAACATATCCAATTTACCTTCCATTACTTCATCCAAACGATAAATGGTAAGGTTGATACGATGATCTGTCACGCGTCCTTGAGGATAGTTATAAGTTCGAATACGGTCTGAACGATCACCAGAACCTAATAAGTTACGTCGGGTTGATGCTTCCTCTTGTTGGCGTTTGCGCATTTCAGCATCTTGAATACGCGCGGCTAACACTGACATGGCTTTCGCTTTATTTTTGTGTTGAGAACGTTCGTCTTGACATTCAACCACAATCCCGGTTGGAAGATGGGTAATACGAATTGCCGAATCCGTGGTATTAACATGTTGACCACCTGCACCTGATGAACGATAGGTGTCAATTTTTAAATCAGCAGGATTAATCTCTGGCATTTCTGCTTCAGGAATCTCAGGTAAAACCGCCACAGTACAAGCTGAAGTATGAATACGCCCTTGTGATTCGGTTTCAGGTACGCGTTGAACACGATGTCCACCTGACTCAAATTTTAAGTGCCCATAAACACCATCTCCACTTACTAACAAGATCACTTCTTTATAACCGCCATGTTCACCATCATTAAAACTCATGATTTCAACACGCCAATTGCGAGATTCGGCATAGCGAGTGTACATTCTGGCTAAATCACCAGCAAAGATAGCCGCTTCATCGCCGCCAGTACCAGCTCGAACTTCGACAAAACAGTTATAGTCATCATTTGGATCTTTCGGTAATAAAAGTACTTGCAACTGCTTTTCTTGCTGTTCAACTTGACTTAATGCTTGGTTTAACTCTTCTTGAGCCATTTCACTCATTTCAGGATCGGCAAGCATCATTTTAGCTGTTTCAATATCTTCTTGTGTTTGCTGCCAATTAGCAAAACACTTAACCACATCGGTTAATTGTGCATATTCTTTCGAAAGGGTTCGAAATCGGTTTTGATCGGCAATAACCGTTGCATCGGATAGTAATGCTTGAACCTCTTCATAACGCTCTTGCAACGTTTCCAATTTACTGATAATTGAAGGTTTCATAACTCTATATAATTGATAATGATTAAATGAATTTGCTCGGCATTATATACTCAATTGCCTTTAAAATACAGTTTCTGCTTGCTTATAGTAAAGTTAAATAACATTGTTAATTACATCATATTAATAATAAATAATTAATCGATTCACCTAAAAATGTTACCTGTGTCACAAATTTTGATTTTGCTCATTTTAAAACATCGTCACTGGATATAACATTTTATGTAAACGATATCATCACGAATCCAAAAGCATTTCTATAAATTTTCACCACCATTATTTGTTAAATATTGTTATCGTATACATAAGTATTGTTAAATATTGTAACTATTCAAGGAGTTAATTTTATGAAGAAGATGTTTATATGTAGTCTAATTGGATTAAGTTCAATGGCAAATGCGACTATTGAGTGGGATACGCCACAAGGACAGTTAAAGTTATATGGAGACGTCGAATTTAATGTCGATGCCGCTAGTAGTAAACAGCAACTTAGTTCTTTAAAAGAGACTGCGGATAAAAAAAATAAACCGGCAGATAAGGATCGTTGGGATATCAATGGACGTATATTAATCGGTTTAGATGGCTATCGTGAAATTAACGACAAGAATTTTGCTGGTTTCGTAGTGCAGCCATTAGCGGATTTAAGTGGTGATATGAATCTAGATGATGCAGCATTTTATTTTGGTCAGAAACAAGAGTGGAATATTAAAATTGGACGTTATGAAGCTTATGATATGTTTCCTCTTGGACAAGACACCTTTATCGAATATTCAGGCAATACCGCCAATGATTTATATGAAGACGGCTTTGGTTATATTTATATGATGAAAGAAGGTCGTGGTCGGAGTAAAAATGGTGGTAGTATTCAATTAAATAAACCGCTATTTAATCATATGAATTTCGAATTAAATGCCTTAATCAATAATGGCGAAAAAATGTTTAATAAATCGACTTATCATGGTTATCAAATTGATAAAAAGAAAAATGTGGTCTATCTACGTCCGGTACTATCTTGGAAAAATGACAGTTTTTCAACTGCCATTGCAGCCGAAACCAATGTGGTTAAAAACGCTTACGGTTATTATGATGATAACGGTAAATTTCGCGATCAGTCAAAAAGAACTGGATATGGCGCAACTTTTTCATGGAATAGCGAAGATGATTGGGACGCTGCCAACAAAGGTTTTAAAATCAATACCAGCTTTGCCTATATGGATGCTAAAGATGAAAAAGATATGACTATTGGTACCGATATTGTGTGGGAAAAAATCGGTTTAGGATACTACTTTGCAAATAACGATATTAAAAAATTTAATCCAGATAATCGGATTAAAGATGGTCATATCAATAATAAAGGAAAATATAAAATTCATACAGTTAATACATCTTATTTAATTGATAATGTTTTAGATATGGATAATTTTAATATCTATTTAGGTGCTTATTGGTCGTTACTTGATAGAAATAAATCACACGGTGATAACACCGATGATCGTTATGGTGCTCGAGTAAGATTTAAATACTTTTATTAATTAACCTGACTAAATAGTCAACTAAGCCAGTTTAATCTCTAAGTTAAACTGGCTTTTTTATCATTTATTGCAGATAATTATGGTAGTAGTATATTTATCACATAACTTATCGATATTGATGAGTCAAATAGTTTAAAGGATGTAAATATGAGTCAAACTATATGGAAACTTGAAAATACCACCAAGCATTATGATTGGGGCAGTATTGATGGGATAACCAATTTCTTTGGTATTGCAAATCCAACGTCACAACCAATGGCGGAAATCTGGATGGGGGCTCATCCACTGGGGTGTTCTTTAGTTTTTGACGCTAAGCAAGGAAAAATCAGGCTAGATAAATTAATTCAAGAGAACCCAGAGCAAATGTTAGGCGCTAAAACTTATCAAAATTTTGCCTCACTTCCTTTCTTATTTAAAATTCTTTCCGCTAACAAAGCTTTATCTATTCAAGTTCATCCAACTCTTGAAAATGCAAAACTTGGTTTTGCTAAAGAGAACCAACTAGGTATTGCACTTGACGCAGCAAATCGAAATTATAAAGATCCTAATCATAAACCTGAACTTATATATGCATTAACACCATATAAAGCTATGCGTTCCTTCCGTCAAATTGAAGAGATTGTCTCGCTTTTTGAAACAGTAGCGATACCTGATTTAATTGAACCAATATCACAATTAGCAAGCAACCCGCATCCAGATCAATTAAAACATTTTTTTGCCTACCTATTAAACCTCTCTGAGTCGGTAAAAAACTCGTTGATTGAACAGCTATTATTGAAAATTAGCTCATTTGAAGAAGAACCATATTTGACCATTAAAACCTTAGCTAACGATTATCCTAACGATATTGGTTTATTTATGCCGTTGCTGTTAAATGTCATCGAACTTCAGCCGGGACAAGCAATGTTTTTATCTGCCAAAACCCCACATGCTTACCTGTCTGGTACTGGGCTGGAAATTATGGCTAATTCAGATAATGTACTTAGAGCAGGTTTAACACACAAATATATAGATAGTTCAGAGCTTATTAATAATACTGATTTTACTAGCCTAGCACTAAATCAATTGTTAACTAAACCTATCGTGAAGGACAATAAAATTGATTTCCCTGTACCTGTCAATGATTTTAAGTTTGAAATTATCCAAAGTGATGAAAACATACGTAATGAAAAAGTCGATAGTGCACAGATTTTGTTGTGTCTTGATGGTAAAGTCACATTATCGACCGACACTGAATCACTAACATTGCAGAAAGGTGAATCAGCGTTTATTGCTTATCAAACTGGTCTTTACAGTTATACCGGAGTAGGCGTTTTAGCTAAAGCGTTTGATTAATTTTTTGTAATAGGGTAAAAATTATTATTTTTTAATAGGTTAAATACGTCCGTTTTACACAATAAAACGAATATATTAATATGTTAAAACATAATAATTAACAATTGTCATCATGGTTTCAGATAATAAAATTCCACGTCATTTGTTTATTCAGCAAGATTTATTAAAAAAAATCCAATCGGGGGAGTATGCTCAAGGGCAACTAATCCCTAAAGAGTCTGAATTAACTGATATCTATCAAGTCAGTCGCCCTACCGTCCGTCAAGCTATTCAGTTTTTGGTTAATGATGGATTCCTTGAGCGTCGAAAACGTCGTGGAACGATAGTTAAACAACAAAAAATTAATCAAGAATTTACCCATATAATTGAAAGTTATGATTCAGAAATGAATCGTAAAGGACTTCATCCAACCACTAAAGTTTTAACTTTCAAAGTGGATAAAGCAACCAGTGAAATTGCAAACAACTTAGCTATTAATGAATTGGATGCTATATATAAATTAGTTCGACTACGTTATGCGGAAAACAAACCAATAGTGCTCGTGACCACTTATTTACCGGTAAAATTATTACCTAATTTTTTACATAATGATTTTAAACACCAAAAGCTTTATTCAGTTTTAGAAAAGATGAATTTGCCTATTGTCCAAATACGGCGAAAATTAGATGTTTTAAAAGCTGACGAAACCACCAGTGATTTATTAGATATTGAAGAAGGTGATCCTATTTTTTATTTCCACTCTGTTGGCTATAGTCACGATCGAACGCCAATTGAATATTCAATATCAAAATATCGTGGTGATATTAATTCATTTGTGTTTGAGCTAAATCATTCTAGCTAATTTTGAAAAAATATACCCACTCATAGTGGGTATATAATTAATTGCTTAAATTTCGATTGTCTGTTTTTGTTTTGCTTGTAAATCTTTTTTAAGTTCTTCAATAATTGCGATGCCGGCACTGGTTCCAATACGCTCTGCCCCTGCAGCAATCATCTTTATAAATGTATCAGCATTACGAATACCACCAGCTGCTTTAACTTTTACTGCATCGCCTACCTGTGCCTTCATTAATTTAACATCTTCAAGTGTTGCCCCTGATGGGCCAAAACCGGTCGAGGTTTTGATAAAGTCTGGCTTAACTTTAACTGCAATTTTGCAAAGTGCTATTTTTTCTTCATCAGTTAAATAACAATTTTCAAAAATCACCTTTGAAATAACATTATGTTGGCGGCAAATTTTAACAATTTCAGACATTTCCTGCTCAATATATTTTAAATTTCCCGCCTTTAATTCAGAAATGTTAATCACATAATCAATTTCCGTCGCACCAATTTCAATGGCATTTTTAGTTTCAAAGCATTTGGCTTCAATTGTTGTTTGACCTAAAGGAAATGCAATAGCTGCGCCGATATCGACATCGGTACCTTTTAATAGTTCAGCGCACAATTTTGATTGCACCTGATTGATTGCGACCATCTTGAATTGATAGTCACTCGCTTCCTTACATAGTTTTTCCATCATAGCAACGGTTGCATCTGGTTTTAAATTGGTGTGATCGATAAGTCGACTTAAATCACCTAAAGAATAGTTTTTCATGTTTCTTCCTTAATACAATATGTAAATACATATATTAAAAATAATTAACTTTTTGTCAATAAAAAGCCTGATAAAAATGTGATAAACCTCTCAGTTCATGAAAAATAACTCATAATATATTTTTTTAAAAAAATAAATATGTAAATATATATTTAAATAATGTTCAAAGGAGGTTGGTCGAAATGAAAATCGTGGTTACGTCACATGGTGATTTGTGCGAAGGCATTTTATCTAGTTACCAAATGATTGCCGGTGATATATCGCCATTTATCGCTGTCAAACTTGATGATAAAGGAATTAGTGACTTTTCATCACGCTTAACAGCAGTTTTAGATGAACAAATTATAAAAAATGGTGTGGTGATTGTCATAAGTGACATTACTGGAGGGACACCTTACAACGAAACTTTCCGTTATATGTTAGCTCATCCGAATAAGGTCTATTTATTAGCAGGGCTAAATTTACCTATGTTGATCCAAGCTGGAGCATTGATAGACCAAGATGATATTCATGAAACGCTTGATTCAATTTTAGAAGCAGGACAAACCTCGGTATCAATGGCACCAATTAGCGAAAATAACAATCAAGATATAGATTTTTAATTGAACGATAGGAGTGAACAATTATGGCAATTACATTAACCAGAGTCGACGACCGTGTGATTCATGGTCAAATCATGACTCGTTGGACCAAAGTCAGACCTGTCGATGGCATTCTAGTCGTGGGTGACAATATCGCGTCAGACGATTTGCGTAAACGGGTATTAAAAGCAGCAGCAGGAACATTAAAAATTGGCATTTACACCGTACAACAAGGGGTCGAAAAAATAAAACAAGGAATGGAATCAAGTAAAAATTTTTTCTTAATCAGTGATTCACCACAGACATTTGAAAAATTATTACAGGCAGGTGCTAAATTACCGCCAACATTAAATATCGGTTGTATGAATACTCGGGCAGGAGCAAAAGTATTAGGACGCACAGTTGCCATTGATGAAAACGATTATAAAGCATTTGATTACATTGAAAGCCAAGGAATCAAGATCGAATTTCAATTACTACCTGATGATGAAGCTAAAAGTTGGGATGTAATGAAAAAGAAATACGACACTTTATAACTTGCATATTTTGAGGGAAAAATTATGGAAACAACGCTTTTTATTCCCGCTCTATTAACAGGGATATTTTGTTATTTAGGCGCGATTGAATCACCATGGCTGTTTGGTATGTCAGGTGGATTTTATATAATGGGTAGGCCATTAGTTGCGGGTTTATTAGTTGGTTTAGCCTTTGGCGATGTACAAGCTGGGGTATTGTGCGGCTTAGCCGTTCAAGCAGTTTTTATTGCCAATTTATCAACTGGTGGAGCAACCAATAGTGAAATCACTTATGCAGATTATGGTGGCATTGGCTTAGCCCTTGCTACCACCAAAGAACCTGCGGTAGCCGTCACACTTTCCGTTTTATTAGGTCAGACTTTCGGCTTGATATTCTATAATACTCGAATGGCATTATACTCATTTTGGAATAATAAAGCACAGCATGCAGCTGAAACTAATAATACCCGGGGTATCGTGTTAAATCACCTATTTTATCCACAAATCACCACCTTTTTATTACGCGCCGTTCCAGTCTTTTTAGCTATCTATTATGGTTCTGGTTTGGTGGAGTGGTTATTAGCTAATGTCCCAGAAGTTATTACTAAAATCATCTCAGTATTAGGCGGTGTATTGCCGGCATTAGGTATCGCAATGCTTATGAATATTGTGATTAAATCAAAAATTCAGTTAATCTTTTTCTTCGCTGGTTTCGTGTTATTAGCTTTTGCTGGCTTAAGCATGATTGCTCTAGTATTCATCTCCGCTTTAGTTGCTTACTTATATTTTATTGCAAGCAATAAATCGGCAGCAACACCAATTAAAGAGACAAATTCATCAAATTCAGATGTGTTTGAAGATGAAGATTTGTTCTAAAAAGGAGAATAAAAATGGATAAATTAATTGAAGAACAACGTTTAACCAAACGAGAGCTACGTCAAATTTGGTATCGATGGGGTTTTACCCACCTATCCTCAATGAGTTACGAAAAATTACAAGCACATGCTTGGGCTTTTTCCTATATTCCTTTTGCAGAAAAGTATTATAAAAATGATCCCGAAGCAAAACGTCGTTTATTAGTCAGACACTCCATGTTTTATAATACCGAACCGCAAACTGGTCAAATCATCAACGGTATTGTTGCGTCAATGGAAGAGGAGATCGCTTTAGGTAAAAATGTACCGGAAGAATTACCAGTAAACATCAAAGCCACCTTAATGGGTCCTTTAGCTGGGATTGGAGACTCACTCATTCAAGGGATTATCGTACCAATTTTATTATCAATAGCCATGGGGATGGCTGCCGGTGGTAATGCTATCGGACCGATTTTCTATATTTTAGCTTATGGTATTTTAGGACCTTTGATCTCTTATCTCAGCTTCCATTATGGCTATAAATTGGGGGTTAATGCGATTGATAATATTATTGGTGATAACGTCAAACGTATTACTGATGCGTTTAACATACTTGGTATCATGGTAGTTGGTGGCTTAGCCGCAGGTAATATTGTGCTTAATTCAACTTTAGAAATTCCAATGGGCGAAAGCATCCGCTCATTACAAAGTGTACTTGATGGCATATTCCCAAAAATACTACCATTATCTATGGTGCTATTGGCGTGGTGGTTGGTCTCAGCAAAACAGATGACTGCAACCAAAGTTATATTAATTTTGACTGCTATTACAACGGTTGGTGTAGTGATCGGCGTATTTTAATTTAAGCAATTTTATGTATTAAAGGTTTAATAGCGATCTTAATTGAACTGACTAAGTATAAAGTTAAGGGAATTTTTATTAATTCCCTTAACCACTATTTGAATCCCTCCAGAATTGCCGCTTTTTAAGTTAGTTGCTAATCAACAATTAGAAAAGTCTTTAATATTTTCAAAGGAGAATGGCAATACCATAGGGGGTAATATAATTGGATTAGCAATTTTGCCGTACTAATAACGAGTTTAAATGTAGTTTAAGTAAAATTTTCTAATAAATTAATCGATGAAAAAATATAACCATCAAAATCAATGGAAGTTTTATCCGACAAGTTCATCAAAATATTTTTTTCGTTTTCAATATGTTGCCACATCGCTTTATAAGCCCCTACGCTGTCACGACGACATAAAGCGGCTAAAATTTGTTGATGGTCAGCATGCCACTGTAATCGATAACCTTTGGTATTGGTATGCTCTACCAGCTGCTGCCAATTAAATGACTTTTGTTTATGTTCCCATAAATTTTTTAATGAATTGACTAACATCTGATTTTGCGTTGCTTGGGCAATATTGAGATGAAAGTTAAAATCATTGTTGTTATCAAACTCATTATTCATGGTGGCATGCAATTCTTGTTCTAAGATTTTTTTTAAACTTTCAATATTAGCAATTGTTATCATTTGCGAAGCAAACGAAGCAATGTTAGTTTCAATAAGTTGACTGGCTTGTAATAGTTCAAATGGTCCAAGAATTCGACAATAATTTGCATCCGGTTTATTAATCACATAAATACCCGAACTTTGCTTAATTGAAACAAAACCTTTTACTTCCAAAGCGATTAACGCTTCACGTACAATCGTTCGACTAACACCATAGGCATCGGCAATAGTCCTTTCCGGCGGTAATTTAGAACCTAAGGGATATTCGTTCTGGTTAATTTTTTCCAGCAAAATTTCGGCAATTTCTTGATATTGTTTTTTAGAATATTGAGTTGATAAATTATTGTCAGTTAACATTCACCGGTTCCTGCTAAAATACCAACCTTAGCATTAACTTTGCTAAGATTGGTATTAATTATTATGCTTTGATCATTTGCAAAATTTGATCTAATACTTTACTTGCGTTCATTGTACCATAAGCAACAGGATCAATAATGTCAATCGGTATACCAAATTTTTCCGTTTGCTTTTTACTTTCATCGAGAGCAAATCTCATCTGAGGACCTAACAATACCGCGACAATATTATCACTATCACTATTAAGATGCTGATACAACAGTTGCTCGCTTATAGCGATAAAATCAAAGTCTAGCGATCGTTCGAGTGCTTCTTTTCTAATTTTATTGACTAATAATGAGGTTGACATGCCACCTGCACAGGCAAAAATAACTTGTTTCATCTTTTGCTCCTTATTTGTCTTCGTCATCTAAATTTACCGTTAGTTGACGTGTTTTAATTAAATTTTCAAACCATAATGCAGATTTTTTCAATCTTCTGTTGCGGTTTTGCTCAAGATCTATTTCTATCAATCCATAACGATTTTTAAATGCATTCATTGGTGAAACATTATCAGTAAATGCCCATAACATATAACCACCACAATTAGCGCCATCCTCAATGGCTTTAAGAGTCCAATAAAGATGCTGCGAAATAAAATCAATTCGATAATCGTCTTGAATCATTCCTTGATTATTTTTAAATCGTTTTTCATCTTCAATTCCCATGCCATTTTCACAGATAAACCACGATTGATTGTTATATTCTTGTTTCACTCGCATGGCAAAATCGTAAACAATTTTAGGGTAAATTTCCCAACCTCTCGATTTGTTCATTTTTCTTCCAGGCAACTCGAAGGATTCATAATAAAAAGCCGGATGAAATGCGGCATCCTTGTGCCATTGTTTGGTTGGTGCTTTAACTCGATGAGGAAAATATAAATTAATTGCGACTTCATCGACACGAAATTGTTTAATGATTTCAAGTTCTTGTTCATTATAGTCCCACTGAACTTGGTGTTTAGCCAATAAATCAATAAGTTCTTGAGGATATTCACCGTTAAATGCGGGATCAAGAAACACTCGATTATAAAAAAGATCATACATTTTAGCGGCTTGTAGATCGTCTTTAGATGAAGAGCGAGGATAGGTAACCTCCGGATTTAATATTGTGCCAACACTACCTTCATAATTTTTTTGACGAAATAGCTGAACAACTTTGGCAGTAGCTAAATTTTTATGGTGATTCCACTGCATCCACTTATTGGTATTTTGTTCATAAGGCCAACGTTCAGCATCTAAATACACTCTGGTTTGAATGACGATGGGTTCATTGAAAACAAACCACCGTTTTACCACATGGTGGTAACGTTCAAAGACTTTTTCGGCAAATTTAACAAAAAGTTCGACGACATGTTTCGAATTCCAGCCACCATATTGATTAAATAATTCAGCAGGAACTTCATAATGTTCTAAACAGAGCATTGGAACAATGCCATTTTCAACAATTTGGTTGAGGAAATTATCATAGTATTTGGCATAGTCTTCATCGACAATGGCATTCTCATAGTCAGTCAAGAAACGCGACCAGTTGATTGAAGTTCGATAGTGAGTGATCCCTATTTGCTTCATTAATTCAACTTCTTCTTGATAACGATTGATTAAATCGGTGGCAACGGCAGGACCATACCCATCATGCCAAACGTTACGATCATTTTTATACCAAATATCTAAATATGAATCCTGATTCTCTCTCTTTCCACACCAGCCTTCAGTTTGCCATGCAGAAGTTGAAGCACCTAAAATAAAATTTTTCGGGATATCCATCGTTAATTTACTCATGATTGTACTCCTTGAATATTTATCCTAATTAGGATTGAAGTTTAGACCGTTTTGCCGCTATTTTTAGGAAAGGTAGATAGATCAAAATAGCGATAAGAATGCAGAATAATTGTGTCACCACCGCACCTAGCGATCCAGCGGTTGACAGATAAGCACTGATAATTGGCGGTGTAGTCCAAGGAACCATCACCACAGCTTTACCTGCAAAACCGATACTGGTTGCGATATAGCCAATTGTGCCGGTAACTAGTGGAGTAATAATAAAAGGAATGGCCAAAATCGGATTTAACATTATTGGTAAACCAAAAATAACGGGCTCATTAATATTAAAAATGCCAGGGCCAAGCGATAATTTAGCGATTTCTCTCATCTCTTTGCGTTTTATAGCAATAAAAATAGCGATAAGTAACCCAAAGGTACAACCTGATCCACCAATGCTCATATAAACATCCCAAAACGGCATGGTAATAATATTCGTGGGTTCAATTCCCTGTTCAAAATCGCTCATGTTAACCATAATTGCACCGAGTAATAACGGTTCTCGAATCGGTTTTATCATTTGATTACCATGAATCCCTATCACCCAAAATATTTGTGCTACAAACATTAATAACAATAGTCCCGGCAAACTTTGCATGACTGACTCTAGCGGTTGTTGAACAACTTTATAAATGGCGTCATATAGGAACATGCCAGTTAATTTGTAAAAAACAAAACCGAAAGCAGCGACCAATGAAGTCGTCAATATTGCGGGAATGAGTGCAGAAAATGAAGCTGAAACATTAGATGGCACACTATCGGGCATTTTTACTCTTAATTTATCTACTTTTAATAATTTCGAGTATATTTCTACAGAGATAATAGCGATAAACATACCAAGAAAAAGACTTTTGGTATCGGTAAACTGCCGAGCTAACACATTAGTGACTTGAAATTTTTGCCCTTCAACAACTACTTCTGTGAATGTTGGTTGCACAGAAATAAAACAAATTATTGCCAGCAACCCAGGAAATAAAGTTTTATTACCATTTATCCGCCCTAATTCGATGGCTATCAAAAATACTGCCCCAATGGTTAGAAAATTTAACGTTGCATAATTTAAATTACTAGCTATAGGTTTGAGTATCGCTAAAAAAGATAAGCAGTCAAAATAAGCTAATCCGTTTTGTCTATCAAATACAATATTGGACATCAATACTGCAAATGCACCAACAATAATCACTGGCATTAAGGTAATAAATGCAGCTTTAATTGCCATTATATATCTTAAACTATTAAATTTATTAGCAAATTTCCCTAGCTTATCAATAACTTCATTTACTCTAGACATATTTACAATCTCCAATTTGAGGGATGGATGAGATTCACTGACAAGCAAAAAATAATACTTATAAGTGAGTGAATCTGTGATCACTCTCACAACACATCAAATTGGAATCCCACTAATTTTTAAAAATGTGACAAATATCATTTATTGGCATACCAAATTTAAAAAATAAATGGCTAAAACGACGATTAATTATTTTTAATAGAGGGAAATTATTAAATTTTGGTATGACAATATATTCAATCTTTTGAATTTGATAGCTTAATAGCGGAATAATCGTTAATATAAGGTTATTTTTTTATATTTATCTTAAAATTAGTCGATTATTTTTATTTAAAAACTCCCCTTTCTCACATTTTTCTATTAAGATTAAATGAGTTTTTGAATCAACCATAAACGATAATTTTATGAATAATTAAAGAATAAGTTAGCGCTTTAGCAAGATGATTATTGAAATTGAAAGTTATTACGGTAATACACTTATTTCTGTTAAAGTTAGAAATATTGGCCAACTAAAAAATCGCATGATGAAGATTATTAATGAGTTTGGTGCCGATAATTTCGTAGATTTCTTTTGTATTCAATTTGGCTTCAATGTTTATCCCTATGATGAACATATTATAGTTGATTATGTTATTGATTTAGACACCTATCAAGTTTATAAACCAATATATTAATTTCAATGAACATTTTAAATTGTTGAATATTTTGATTAGCAAAATAAAATGCCGTTAGCAAAATAACGGCATTATTGCATTAAAAACAATAAAATAAATAGTCTCTATTTTTTAACTGCTTTCGCATTCGGCAAATCAGTTACCGATCCTTCATAAATTTCTGACGCGAGGCCAATTGATTCATGTAAGGTTGGATGTGCATGAATGGTGAGTGCAATATCTTCTGCATCACAACCCATTTCAACGGCCAGAGTAATTTCCCCAAGTAGTTCTCCACCATTGGCTCCCACTACTGCCCCACCTAGAAGACGATTATCCGCTTTATTGAAAATTAGTTTAGTCATCCCCTGTGAACAATCAGATGCAATCGCTCGCCCTGATGCCGCCCATGGAAATATAGCTACCTCATAATCGATACCTTTTGCCTTGGCTTCTTTTTCGGTTAACCCTACCCATGCAACTTCTGGTTCGGTATAAGCAATTGATGGTATGGTTTTCGGATCGAAGAAATGGTTTTTACCCGCTATGACTTCGGCTGCAACATGACCTTCATGAACACCTTTATGAGCCAGCATTGGTTGCCCGACAATATCGCCAATGGCGTAAATATGAGGTACATTAGTTCGCATTTGCTTATCTACTTCAATAAAACCGCGGTCGGTCACATTAACCCCCGCTTTTTCAGCGCTGATAAGTTTGCCATTTGGCGCACGACCTATTGCCACCAGTACTGCATCGTAAGTATGCGTTTCGATGGTTCCATCTTTCTTCTCCATGGTGACGTAGATAGCATCATGTTTAGCTTCAACAGTACTTACTTTAGTTTCTAAACGTAAAGTGAACTTTTGTTGGATTTGTTTGCTAAAGACTTTCACCACATCTTTATCCGCAGCGGGGATCACTTGATCTAGCATTTCAACAACATCTACTTCTGAACCCAATGCATGATAAACCGTTCCCATTTCGAGACCGATAATCCCACCACCCATTAAGAGTAATTTTTTAGGGATGGTGGTTAATGCTAGCGCATCTGTTGAATCCCATATACGCGGATCGTCATGAGGAATAAATGGTAAGGTTATTGGCCTTGAACCAGCAGCAATAATCGCATTGTCAAAGGTAATTTTGGTGATGCCTTTTGCCGATGTCACCTCCATTGTGTGACTATCAGTAAATTGTGCTTCACCCTGTATAACATTGACTTTACGCATTTTGGCCATGCCAGCAAGTCCGTTGGTCAGCTGGTTGATAACCTTTTCTTTCCAATCACGAACTTTGTCGAGTTCCAGTTTTGGTGTACCAAAATGAATTCCATGCTCAGTGAGAGATTTTGCTTCATCCATCACTTTAGCAACATGAAGTAATGCTTTAGAGGGAATGCACCCCACATTGAGACAAACACCACCTAAAGTAGAATAACGTTCGACCAATGTTACTTCCAATCCAAGATCAGCAGCACGGAAGGCAGCGGAGTAACCGGCTGGCCCGGCACCTAATACAACGAGTTGTGTTTTAACGTCTTGACTCATATCGATTTCCTCCACTACATCACTAGTCGACGTAAGTCGGATAAAACATTAACAATATGGCTTAAGAAGCGAGCACCATCTGCCCCATCAATCACACGATGATCAAAGGATAATGATAAAGGTAACATTAGGCGTGCTGTAAATTCTTTACCATTCCAAACAGGTTTCATAGTTGAACGAGATACACCGAGAATACCCACTTCTGGCGCATTAACAATTGGGGTAAATGCGGTCGTTCCGATGCCACCAAGGCTGGAAATAGTGAAACAGCCACCTTGCATATCACTACCGGTGAGTTTACCGTCACGTGCTTTCTTGGAGATTTCCGCAAGCTCTTTCGAGAGTTCCACAATACCTTTTTTGTTCACATCTTTAAATACTGGCACAACTAAGCCATTTGGCGTGTCAACTGCTACGCCAATGTTGATATATTTTTTGACGATAAGGGTTTGTGTATCTTCTGATAGCGAGCTATTAAAACGCGGATAAGCAGTTAACGCACTGGCTACAGCTTTCATGATAAACACTAATGGGGTAATTTTGAGATCGAGTTTTTTCTTTTCTGCCTCAGCATTTTGCTGCTTACGGAAAGCTTCTAGTTCAGTGATGTCAGTTTCATCAAACTCAGTAACATGTGGAATCATTACCCAGTTACGATGTAAGTTGGCACCTGATACTTTTTGGATCTTGGTTAATGGTAAGGATTCAACTTCACCAAACTTACTAAAATCAACTTTCGGCCAAGGTAATAAACCTGGTAATGCTCCACCAGTTCCGCCATTTTCGGATTGTTTTACCGCATTTTTTACGTAATTTTGAATATCTTCACGTAATACACGATGTTTAGGGCCAGTTGGTTGTACTTTGGCAAGATTAATACCAAACTCGCGCGCTAATCGGCGGATTGAAGGTGTGGCATGGGCATAAGCATCATTTTCTACAAATTCATTGCTAGCTGACACGGGTGCCGAAGCATTATTGCTACTGTTGTTACTACTGTTATTATTGGCTATCGAAGCTGAAGCAACCGGTTTTTCAGCCACTACAGGAGCTGAATCGGCTTTCGCCGGCGCACTACTAGCCGCTGTTTCAAACTCCATTATTTTAGATCCAGTTTTGACTTTGTCGCCAATTTTTACAACGATATTTTTTACCGTACCCGCTATTGTTGCCGGTACTTCCATCGAGGCTTTGTCACCTTCCACCGTAATTAGTGAATCATCAACCGAAACTGAATCACCAACTTTAACTAAAATTTCGGTCACTTCGACTTCATCACCACCTATGTCTGGGACATTAACATCAACAATTTGTCCACTGCTCGACGCGGATGCTAGAGCTGTCGTTGAAGTAGCTGTTGAAACAGTTGGTGTTGGATCTGTTGACGCACTCGAACCGATTTCGTCAAATTGCATAATACTCACACCGGTTGTCACTTTGTCGCCAACTTTTACGATGATCGACTTTACAATCCCGGCTTGTGGTGCCGGTATTTCCATCGATGCTTTATCACCTTCGACGGTCAATAACGATTGATCTACATCCACTTTGTCGCCGACTTTAACCAGAATTTCAGTTACTTCAACTTCATCACTTCCGATATCGGGTAATTTTATTTCAATACTCATTATTTTTACCTCTTATGCAATACGTGGATTGAGTTTGTCTGCATTGATTTCGAACTTTTTAATCGCGTCTTCAACAATACTTGCTTGAATATCACCACGTTTAGCTAGTTCTCCTAATGCGGCAATCACCACATAAGATGCATCGACTTCAAAATGATGACGTAAATTTTCCCGACTATCACTACGACCGAATCCATCGGTGCCTAGTACCCGGTAGCTTTCTGCTGGTACAAATCCACGAATTTGTTCGGCATAAAGTTTCATATAATCAGTTGAAACAACAGCAGGGTTGTTATTCATTATTTGAGCAACATAAGGCACTTTGGCTGGTTCGCTTGGATGTAACATGTTGTAACGCTCACAATCTTGACCATCACGAGCCAGTAGCGTAAATGAAGTGACACTGTAAACGTCTGAGCTAACACCATAGTTTTTAGCCAAAATATCCGCCGCTTCACGAACATGTCGCAGCATTGACCCCGAGCCTAATAATTGTACAGTTGGTTTCCCTTGTTGCCCTTCTACGGTATCGAGTTTGTAGATACCACGACAAATCCCCTCTTGCGCACCTTCAGGCATTGCCGGTTGGACATAGTTTTCATTAAGGGTGGTAATGTAATAGTAAACATTTTCCTGTTCACCATACATACGACGTAAGCCATCTTGCATAATAACTGCCACTTCATAAGCATAGGCTGGATCGTATGATAAACAGTTCGGAATGGTTAATGCTTGGATATGACTATGACCATCTTGGTGTTGTAAACCTTCACCGTTTAATGTTGTCCGACCTGAAGTCCCACCAATCATAAAGCCACGCGCTTGTTGATCGCCTGCTGCCCACATTAAGTCACCAACACGTTGGAAACCAAACATCGAGTAATAAATGTAGAAAGGAATCATCGGGAAATCATTATTACTGTAGGATGTCGCCGCCGCTAGCCATGATGCTGTTGCACCACACTCATTGATACCTTCTTGCAGAATTTGTCCCTTCTCGTCTTCACGATAGTAAGCAACCTGCTCTTTATCTTGTGGGGTATACTGTTGACCATGTGGGTTATAAATACCAATTTGGCGGAATAGACCTTCCATACCAAAAGTACGTGCTTCATCAGCCAGAATTGGCACTAATCGCGGTGCTAAATCCTTATCTTTTAGCATGATGTTAAGCGCCCGCACAAAAGCGATAGTGGTTGAAATTTCTTTGGATTGAGCTTCAAGTAACGGAGCAAATTCGCTTAATGGAGGAATCGAAACTGTTCCTGAGAATTTAGTTAATCTTGAAGGTACATAACCATGTAATGCTTGACGACGTTCATGAATATATTTGTATTCTGGAGTATGTTCTTCAAATTTGATGTAAGGTAATTTTTCAAGTGCTTCATCAGTTACCGGAATATTAAAGAAGTCACGAACATGACGAACACCATCCATATTCATTTTTTTGACTTGGTGGGCAATGTTTTTCGCTTCTGCGGCTTCGCCCATACCATATCCTTTAATAGTGTGAGCTAAAATTACAGTTGGTCGACCTTTAGTCTCTTTTGCTCTGGCAAAGGCGGCAAACATTTTTTCTGGATCTTGACCACCACGGTTAAGTCTAAAGATTTCGGCGTCAGACATATCTTTGACTAATTCAGCGGTTTCCGGATATTTACCAAAGAAATGTTCACGCACATAAGCACCATCTTTGGATTTGAAAGTTTGATAATCGCCATCGAGGGTTTCATTCATTAAACGAATTAATTTACCTGATTTATCTTTTTGCAATAATTTATCCCAGCGATCACCCCAAAGTACTTTAATCACGTTCCAACCTGCACCGGCAAATACCCCTTCAAGTTCATTAACTATTTTGCCATTACCGGTTACTGGGCCATCAAGGCGTTGTAAATTACAGTTGATAACAAAGACTAAATTATCGAGTTTTTCACGTGTTGCAACGGTAATGGCACCTTTTGCTTCTGGCTCATCCATTTCACCATCACCTAAGAAGGCATAAACGGTTTGTTCGGTGGTATCTTTTAAACCACGATGGTTTAAATATTTTAAAAAGCGAGCTTGGAAGATAGCGCTGATAGGACCTAATCCCATTGAAACGGTTGGGAATTGCCAGAACTCCGGCATTAATTTTGGATGAGGATAAGATGATAAGCCTTTTCCATGAACTTCCTGTCTGAAATTATCAAGTTGCTCTTCTGTTAAACGACCTTCAATAAAAGCACGCGAGTAGATACCCGGTGAAATATGACCTTGGAAGTAGATTAAATCACCGCCGTCTTTTGCATTACGCGCACGAAAAAAATGGTTAAAACAGACTTCATAAAATGTCGCTGCCGATTGGAATGATGCCATATGACCGCCAAGCTCTAAATCTTTTTTAGAAGCGCGTAGCACCATCATAATAGCGTTCCAACGAACAATAGAACGGATGCGTCTTTCAATCTCCCAGTCACCGGGATAAGCCGGCTGATCTTCTACCGGGATAGTGTTTATATAATTACTGGTTGAAGAACCAAAGAGTAAAGGAACGCCTCCATCTCTAGCTTTATTGACAATTTGCTCAATAATATATTGGGCTCGTTCGACGCCTTCTTCACGAATAATAGAATCTAAACTTTCCAGCCAATCTTTTGTTTCAACTGGATCGATATCATTCATTTGCATGTCCGACATATAAAAACCTCTTTTTTGTTTTAAAAAATGCAGTTTTTGCTATCCTTAGCTATAACAGACGCCATAACTAAAATTACAAGCTCCAACTTTCGCATTACGGATGCTTTAATGATATCAGTCTGCCATTTTCCATTAAAAAGTAAAGCAAACCACCGTCTAGAAAAGAATGTTAATTCCTATTAAAACAATCAACTATTTCAATCATTAATTTAGATAAATAGATAATTATTTGATATAAGTCAATTTAAATCATGAGATTGGAAAGAATATTACCCTGTGAGTTATACCTTGAATACTTAGCGGTTGTCAAGTTATAGTAAAATCTGTTATATAGTTGTTAATTTATTGATAAATGAAGACTGAATAAACGTAAACTATGCCAAATAACAACGTGATAATTAAACAGTTGGGTACAGTGCCCTATTTGTCAACTTATCAAGCTATGCATGATTTTACCCAGCAGCGTGATAAACAAACGCTAGACGAAATTTGGCTAGTTGAACACCCAGCCGTTTTTACCCAAGGAAAAGTTGGTAAACCTGAACATCTGCTCACCCTAACGCCTATCCCCGTTGTGCAAACTGATCGAGGTGGACAAATTACTTATCATGGTCCCGGACAGCAAATTATGTATATCTTACTTGATTTAAAAAGGCGTAAAATAGGTATTCGTGATGTCGTCAATTATCTAGAAAATAGTGTTATTCAAACATTAAAACACTATGGCATTACCGCCTATTCAAAGCAGGACGCCCCTGGCGTTTATATCAATCAACAGAAGATCTGTTCTCTTGGATTACATATACAGCATGGCTGCACGCTACATGGATTAGCGCTTAATATCGATATGGATCTGACACCGTTTAATTATATTAATCCATGTGGCTATGCTGGATTAGAAATGACACAAATGAAGCAGCATATTGCTGAGATAGACCGCCATGAAATTAATCATTTATTAACTGAACATTTTATTGAGCAGTTACCAAACTGTTAAGAAGTGAATTATGCAAACTAATGAAAACTTAATCCGCAGTTCAAAATATCGTGATGCCGATAAAACTCGTCTTATTCCCTCTATCACTTTAGAGGAGGTTGCCCCTTTAAAAAAACCAGAGTGGATGAGAATTAAATTATCGGCAAATACTGATAATATTGCACATATCAAAAATACTATGCGTAAACATGGTTTACATTCGGTTTGTGAGGAAGCATCGTGCCCTAACTTGGCGGAGTGTTTTAATCATGGTACCGCTACTTTTATGATCTTAGGTGATATTTGTACACGTCGATGTCCTTTCTGTGATGTGGCCCATGGTCGTCCTTTACCACCCGACCGAGAAGAGCCAAGTAAACTCGCACAAACCATTCAAGAGATGAAATTACGTTATGTGGTGATCACCTCTGTTGATCGTGATGATTTGAAAGATGGTGGAGCCAGTCATTTTGCCTCTTGTACCCAAGAGATTCGTTCTTTAAGTCCAACTATCAAAGTTGAAACTTTAACCCCCGATTTTCGTGGGTGCATTGATGAAGCCGTTGCAGTTTTAAGTGAAAATCCACCAGATGTATTTAATCACAATCTGGAAAATATTCCTCGTTTGTATAAAAAGATACGCCCTGGTGCGAATTATGAAGGGTCATTGAAATTACTTGAAGCATTTAAACACCAGCATCCAGAAATTCCAACAAAGTCGGGACTAATGGTGGGATTAGGTGAAACCAATGAAGAACTTATTCAGGTTTTGAAAGATTTACGTAGCCATGGTGTAACCATGTTAACTTTAGGTCAATATTTACAGCCAAGTAAGTATCATTTGCCGGTAGAACGATATGTTTCACCAGAAGAATTTAATGAGTTAAAACAGACAGCTCTGGCAATGGGCTTTACCCACGCAGCTTGTGGGCCATTTGTGCGTTCGTCTTACCATGCTGATCTGCAAGCTATGGGAAAAGAGGTGAAATAAATTTCACCTCTTTATGCTGTCATTTCTTAATTATCCACCACAATAAAACGACGATTTTCGGTAACAATTTGTAAAAACGTCGGTAAGCTAATTTTTTCATTTTTCAATAGTTTGCCGTTTAGATCGTAAATTTTGGAACGTCCATATGCATCAATCACCACGGTTTTATCATCATAAAGCGCGGCAACTTGATTTTCACTACCCGCTACAATCCATTGACGAGCTCGTTGGTCAAATAAATTTTGTCCTTGGCTATATTGTTGTGCTGGAGTAGTAACATTGAATGCATCTTGCATTAATGTTCTTAAAATATCTGTTTCTGAAGTTATATTACTAACTTCTTTTGCTTCTTTTCCTGGCCATGAAATTATTAATGGTACTTTTAAGGCGTCTCGCTTAAAGCTTATTTCACCACTACGTAAGGCAACTTTTTTGGCTTCATCAATTTTTAGGTTATTAGAACCAGTAATAATGATTATGCTATTTTCATAAGCATTAGATAATCTTAAATAAGCAATTAATGACTCTAAATATTGGTCAAGTTTTTTCGCTTCTGTCTCTAATTCGGCTATTGGGATTTTTTTGCTTTTTACTCCAAGTGAATATTGAACAACCGAAAATAATGGGGCATGGTTTTCCAATTTATTTTGTTCATCATGCCACACCATCCAATTATCTGTTGTTTGCTTATTGGAGATTTTTTTACCATCAGGGGTGGTGAAATTAGACAATAACGCATAACGATAAAGTGGTTCAGAAAAACCATTAGCTGAAAATAGACCAACGTTATAATGTTGTTTAGTAACAGTTTCCAATAATACTGATGGTTTATGACCTGCGAGAATACTATTGTAATAATTAGGATCGAGCCCATAAAATAATGAAAAATTGTTTAAATAGGCTTGATTACTCGAACCATAATGATTGGTAAACTGTATATTTTGACCAGCAAATTCTTTAAGCCAAGGCATGTTGTTAGCTAATAGTTGGTTATTCCAACCATTAATGTCAATTATCAAAATATTAGGTTTATCTTGTTTTTCATTAAAAGTAATTCGATCGAGTGGATATTCAATGGCAATCGCAAATGGGTTACCTTCTTGAATTGCTCGATTACGGTAACCATTCTCTTCAATAAATCCATAACGTTCAAGAAAATGACGCGCTGTTAGTGGATACGAAAGCGGTAAACTTGAGCGTTGCATAGTGATTGGACGATAAAAATTAGCATCCGCCCATATATGAATTAAGTGAGATGAAATAAAACATAGGATAAAACCAATTACTACCGGTCTTGCAAAACGTTTACGTTTACTTAAGCTACGTAATTTTTTCCAACTCCAAATAGAGAATAATATCTCAATCAAAAGGATAAATGGAATTGAGATAAACGCCCTATTTAGAAAAGACGTTTTATCTGAGGTAAAGAGTTGCCAGATAGATAAATTGAGATGCATTCTGAAATGCGAAAAAACCTCAACATCAATCAGCAATAAGCTGATTCCTAGTGTTGCAATAATCGTTGCTATAGTTCGTTGCCAGCGCGAAGAGTGAATAAAAAAACTTAGCGGAAATAGCAGTATTAAATAAACAATGAATGCAAGAAAGCTAAAATGACCTATCGCACTAATGATTGCGTAAAAGCGCCCCATAAACGTTCGAGGCCAATCGGCAATAAGTAAATATTGGCCACCGAGTACAATAACGACTAAAATATTAAATAGTGTAAACCAATGCCCCCAACTGACTATCTGCGAGGTTTTATCGTCTTTAATATGATTATTTTTGAGTTTGAGCATATTTAATTGTTGTTAGTCGTAATAACCTAAGAAAATTAACTAGAATTTACCTTACAGTTTAACTGATTTTTAAAAATCTTTCTGTAATTTTTTTATTTGTTAGCACTCAGATCTAGGTTATTTGTTGGCGTTGTAATCGATACTTGTTATAATTTGAGTCAATAATATAGCTAATAAAAAAAGACATTAACTTTGGCAATCAAACAACTCAACTCTCAACAAGTCCAACCTGACGTAAATTACATTATTAATAATAGTGATATTCAAACAAATTTATACAGTGATGGATTAACCAATTTACTATCGTGGCAACCTCGTGTTGCTGCTGCTGTGTCATTATTATGCAAAAATAGTAATGCACATTATCGTTCTCGCTTTATGCTGTTAAAAGCATCAGAAAGTGAGCTTTTTTTTGATTTATTGAAGCAATCTGTAAAGACCAATCTCGCAATTTCCGATTTAGGTTATAGCTACCATTTTAGTGATAATAAAATCATCTTAACCAAAGCTAAAAGTAAACAAGATAATTTTGCTGTTCAAGATAGTTGTTTATCGGCAACCATAGTTGATATGGAAAAACTTTTTGGTTGTGTAAGGCAACCTGAAAATAACCCGATTAAATTACAAGCCGGCTTAGTTCATCATGCTAATGGTGGAGTTTTAATTTTAGGTTTACGTTCACTGCTTGCTCAACCTGTTGTTTGGACCAAATTAAAGCAGATGGTGGTATCGCAAATCTTTGAATGGTTTTCAGCTGATGATTCACATCCTTTACCATTATCCATTCCGACTATGCCATTAGATTTGCGCATTATTTTAGTTGGTGACAGGTTATCTTTAGCTGAATTACAGGAATTTGAACCTGAATTTTATTCATCATCTATTTATGCTGAATTTGAAAGTGAACTGTCTATAACTGATTCTCAGCAATTTAATGCTTGGATGAATTATTTACAATTTATCAGTCACCAACTAGCCTTACCGAAAATTGCAAAATCTGCTTTTGCTACAATTTATAAGCAGGCAACAAGATATACCGGTGATCAATATTATTTACCACTTAGCATAGAGTGGATTCAATCGTTACTGTTAAATTCCTCTTATTTTATCGAAAATGGGGAAATTGACGCATCAGCTGTCTGCAAAGCGTTTGAACAAAAAACATGGCGTGAAAATTATTTAACTGAACGTTTTCATGATGAATTTTTCACTAATCAAATTGTGATTGATACTAAGACACAAGTAGTTGGCCAGATCAATGGATTGTCGGTTATTGAATACCCTGGTTATCCAAAGGCAATTGGCGAGCCAACACGCTTAAGCTGTCTGGTCCATTTTGGTGATGGTGAATTGATTGATATTGAACGAAAAACCGACCTTGCTGGTAATATTCATTCGAAAGGAATGATGATTATGCAAGCATTTATTATGTCGGAATTTGCGATTAATCATCAATTACCATTTTCCACCTCTTTAGTATTTGAACAATCTTATAATGAAATTGATGGCGATAGTGCGTCACTGGCCGGTATGTGTGCACTCATTAGTGCTTTATCCAATCAACCTATCGATCAACAATTAGCTGTCACAGGTTCGGTTGACCAATTTGGTCATGTTCAATCTATTGGTGGCGTTAATGAGAAAATTGAAGGATTTTTTGCGGTTTGCCAGCACCAAGGTTTAACCGGTCAGCAAGGTGTCATTATTCCTGCTAGCAATCAACGCCATTTGAGTTTGAGCGATGAGGTTATTGATGCAATTAGTAGTTATAAATTTTCAATTTGGACCGTTGAACATGTCGCTGACGCACTCTATTTATTAACCGGCATTCCTTATAAAGATGAAAACAATATCAGTCTTTATAAATTGATTCATGCCCGTATGCAATCAATATTAATGCAAGATAGAAAGCATGAAGGTTGGCTCAGTCGCTGGAAAAAAATTGCAAAAAGTACAAATACACAATAAACTTGAGGCTAACATTTCATTGAGATGATTGATGAAATAATTTGGCAATATTTTATAGTTTAGAATGATTGGTTGTTTTGTATTAAATAGTGATTTTATAAGCAATCAAATAATGACAACGAAATAAAAGGTTTTTTTATGACATTTGAACGTAAATCTTCGTATGATAAAGCAGATCTAATTAAATCTGGTAATAGTGAATTATTTGGTCATGATGGACCACCGTTACCGTCAGATTTGATGCTAATGATGGATCGCGTTATCGAAATGAATGAAGACGGTGGTAGTTTCGGTAAAGGCTATGTTGAAGCCGAGTTAGATATTAATCCTGATTTATGGTTTTTTAAATGTCATTTCAAAAATGATCCAGTAATGCCTGGTTGCCTTGGTCTTGATGCGTTATGGCAATTAGTCGGTTTTTATTTAGGTTGGATTGGCGGCAAAGGTAAAGGTCGTGCGCTGGGTGTTGGTGAGTTAAAATTAAAAGGCCAAATATTACCAAATAATAAAAAAGTTACTTATAAAATTAATTTCAAACGCGTTATTAATCGTAAGTTAATCATGGGAATTGGCGACGGTGAAGTTTACGTAGATGGTAAATTAATTTATGAAGCAACTGATCTTAAAGTTGGTTTATTCAAAGACACTTCACAATTTAATTAATATAGCTTGATACTCCTTGCCCACTATTAGTTGATCACTGATAATTAGCAAGGAGTTTTTATATTCACCCTACTATCTTAAGAATTATCTACAATGCATTTTTTTAGAACATTTTTCCTTTCAATTGCCCTCTTCTTTATTGTAATTAACCAAGTACACGCTGACTTTAATGGTAAGGTTGTCAAAGTCATTGATGGCGATACTGTTGATATTTTAACGCCGAAAAAACAAAAAATTCGGGTTCGTTTGTTAGATATTGATGCTCCAGAAAGTCGACAAGCATATGGTAATGCTTCAAAAAAATACTTAGCGTCATTAATCGCCGGTAAAAGTGTTTTTGTCAAAGAAAATAAAAAAGATATCTATCAACGTACATTAGGCACAATTTTTCTAAATAAAATCAATGTTAATGCTAAAATGGTGGAGAGTGGCTATGCTTGGGCCTACCGCGTTAAAGGTGTTGCAAATAATAAAAACATGGTCAAGCTTGAATCAAAAGCTAAACAGAAGCAAAAAGGGCTATGGAAAGATAAACATCCTATAGCCCCTTGGGATTTTCGCAATCGTAACAAAAAATAACGATTAAACTAATCGTTATTTTTAGTCGTTATTTTTTATTAGATGGTAGGATAGATTCGAATTGCTTTAAACCTATAGTTGCTTGTTTACAGCCTTCTTCTTGGCTCTCTTTAGACATGGCAGATATTTGTTTTTTAGTTAATTCTAAATTTTGTTTGATCATTTCTGCTTGTTGTTTAGTCGCAACATCGTCAGGAATGTTTCTAACAAAACTATCAACTTGTTCAAAATAAATTTTACAAGATGCCGATAAATCCGCCATCGCGACAGAAGATAAACCCAATAGAATGACAGACAAGGCCAATTTTTTCATTATTGCTTTCCTTAAAATTATAAATTTTGGTAATTTAATAACAGTCTATAACTTAGACATTAAAAGAAATGATATAAAATTGGAAGTGAAAAGTCTATAAATAAGGGGGGAAAAATCTTATCAGCAATTAAATACTGATAAGATAATAGTAATCATTTAGATGATTGCAACTTCAACCGCAGCTGGACCACGAGGACTATCTTGAATAGAGAATTCAACTTGTTGACCTTCGCCTAGAGTTTTAAAGCCATTGCCAGTGATTGCTGAGAAATGAACAAACACATCTTTACTTCCATCAGCTGGTGAAATAAAACCAAAACCTTTGCTCTCATTGAACCATTTAACTTGACCAGTTTTTTTAGACATAATAATCTTCCTATAAATAAATTAATCTTCGCCAGCAAGGGCGATACTATAGAACATAAAACCTAGACTACTTATTAACAAAGAGAAGAGAAGACTGAAGAAAACTAATACAAATGTGAAAAAAGTAAACTACAAACTGCATGAATCTAAATGTTACAAAATATATCTGCATGTAATATGCTGGCGACTATTAACTCATAAATGGCTGATAAACACAAGCAATGTTTTTACTTAATTTTGAAATTAAATTCAGATGAACAATAACTAATTGTTATTGTTCATATTTAATAATCATTATTTTTCTGATAAATCTTTAGATTTTTTTATTGCCGCCTCTACCGCATCAAGAATAGCGGCCCGAAATCCTTTTTCCTCAAGCATTTGCACACCTTCAATTGTTGTACCTGCCGGTGAACAGACCATATCTTTTAATTCAGCTGGGTGTTTACCTGTCTCCAGCAATAATTTAGCTGACCCTAACACGGCTTGAGCAGCAAATTTGTAAGCTTGTTTTCTAGCTAAACCACCTTTTACTGCACCATCAGCCAGTGCTTCAATAAACATAAATACAAATGCAGGAGAAGAACCACTTGCACCAACTACAGCATCAATTAAATACTCTGGTACAATCTCTGTTGCACCAATACAATTTAATAAGCTTTCAACAATAGTTAACTCTTCGTCAGTAACTTCAGTATTAGGTGTTATTGAGCACATAGCGGCATTAACTAATGCGGGGGTATTTGGCATGACTCTGACTATCTTTTGTTCATAACCTACACATTTAGCAATAGTTTTAATGGTTACACCTGCCGCAATCGAGATAACTATTGTATTCTTTTTTAACTCTTTTTGAATATCGTTTAATACATCTACAATAATGTTTGGCTTAACAGCGATAAAAACAATATCTGATTCTCGAGCAACATCTCTTGCCGAGTCTAGATTATTTATGGAATAAGATTGATTGAGTGCTTGGCCTTTGTCAAGTTGAGGATCATAAACGTAAATTTGCGTTCCAGGCACAATATTACTTGCCAAAATACCTTGTAATATGGCATTTCCCATATTACCTATACCGATAAAACCTATACGCTGTTCCATTTGTTTATCCCTTTATAAATAAAATTCTATAAAGATTATAGAATAAATTTTAAAATAAAACTTAAAAATTTATTTAGGATAGCAAGAACCTTTTTTCACAATAACTTTATAAATTTCTAGTCATCAATTGCATTCCATATTGTTGTCCTGTCTGCATTAAGGATAATATTTGCTTGGTTTTGCCTTCATTAATTAAATTACTGACTGCAGGAGTATTGATAAGAACTTCATATATCGCTTTACGACTTTCATTATAAGGAACCAATTTTTGACAGATGATGGCTTTTAAACTATTTGATAGTTGGCTACGAATTAAGCCGCGCGATCCGTCATCAAATACATCAACAATACGATTAATAGTTTGTATGGCTGAACTGGTATGCAATGTAGCAAGAACTAAATGCCCAGTTTCAGCAATCGTTAATGCAGCTTGGATGGTATGTCGGTTACGTAATTCACCAAGTAGAATGATATCTGGATCTTGTCTTAATATGCTGTCAATTGCATTACCAAAGTAGTTAAGTTCTCGTTGTTGGATAAGTGATTTATCGTTCTGATAAATGAACTCTATAGGGTCTTCTAAGGTGATAATGTGTTTAGCCTGAGTCTGATTGATATATTGAATTAAAGCAGCTAAAGTTGTCGATTTGCCGCTACCTGTTGCACCAGTCACTAAAATCATGCCTGATTCTGCTTTTGCTAGTTCATTTATTACTTTGGGTGCATCAATCTCACTCAAACTTGGTATTTGTTGTTTAATAATTCTAAATACTGCTGAGATACCGCGTTGTTGATAAAAAATATTTACTCGAAAACGACCAACATCCTCAACATGATAAACAAAATCAATATGTTGATGTTGTTGCAGAATTGCTTTTTGCTCAACATTTAATATATTAAGTAAATCAATTTTAAGTTTCTGTGGTAATAATTTATCCTCGGAAAGGCGTTTTAGGTCACCATTAACGCGAATACAAGGTTTTTCACCACTAGAAAGATGCAAATCAGAAGCTTTTTGCGTTACACTAAAAGCCAACAATGAATTTAACATTTTAGGTCACTATCCATTTTTTTATTGGGAATTAATATGAATACAGTACAAGACAATTTAATTACGATTAAAAATGAAATACACAAAATTGCTTTAGATTGCGATCGGGATCCCAATACAATTGAACTTATTGCAGTTAGTAAAACCAAACCAGTAACCTCAATCGCTCAGGCAATTGAAGCTGGTCAATTATCTTTTGGTGAAAATTATGTTCAAGAAGGTGTTGAGAAGATTACCTACTTTAAACAAAATATGCCTGACACCCTGATTACTTGGCATTTTATCGGCCCATTACAGTCAAACAAAAGCAGATTAGTGGCAGAAAATTTTGATTGGATGCATACCATTGACCGTTTTAAAATTGCCCAACGTCTGAATGCACAGCGCCCAGCGAATATGGGTAAATTAAATGTGCTTATTCAGGTAAATATTAGCAATGAAGAAAGTAAATCGGGAGTTCAGGCAGATGAAGTCGCTGATTTGATAAATCAGATTATTACATTACCCAATTTACGACTACGCGGCTTAATGGCTATCCCTGAGATAGAAAATGATTTTGCCAAACAGCTTGAAGTATTTAAGCAGATGTCTCAACTATTAGCATCGTTGAAAACAGATTATCCTTTTTTAGATACACTTTCAATGGGCATGTCAGGCGATATGCCAGCAGCTATTGTTGCAGGTAGTACAATGGTTCGTATTGGTAGCGCGATCTTTGGTGCTCGGCAATATGTGTGATATATTGCCAAGCATATTATATTTTAGGAGTATTAAATGATTTCGTTAATCTTCTTAGGAAGAGCTATTTTTACTATTAGCTTGTACGTACTGATTCTACGTTTATGGATGCAGCTTGCGAGAGTAAATTTTCATAATCCTTTTACCCAATTTATTGTACGTATTACCCAACCGATTATTGGTCCAATGCGAAGAGCAATTCCGTCTATTAGGCGTATCGATACCGCAACTTGGCTCCTTTTTTATGGGGTTGCTTTACTTAAAATTATTTTTATT
This sequence comes from Gilliamella apicola, assembly GCF_003202915.1. Taxonomy (GTDB): domain Bacteria; phylum Pseudomonadota; class Gammaproteobacteria; order Enterobacterales; family Orbaceae; genus Gilliamella; species Gilliamella apicola_Q. The sequence goes on along the minus strand of NZ_QGLP01000004.1, from coordinate 704,257 downwards.
TTCCGTTTTCAGCTACTTGATGCCCCCCTGTTTACTCCTTATTACCTGCTATTCGCTTTAGCTGCAATGGTGCATGCCTTTGGGCATTTAATATTTTGGTTATTATTATTTAGAGCGATTTTAAGTTGGGTTAGCCGTGGTCAATCAATTACTGATGAATTACTTGCTCAATTAACTGAGCCGCTTATTGCGCCGATTCGTCGTATCATACCGCCAATAGGTGTGATTGATATTTCATTTATGATTTTTGTTTTTATATTGATGTTTCTAAATTTATTAGCTATCGATTTGCTTGGCAATTTGTGGTTAATGCTATAAGACATAAAAGAGAGTCTAGGCTCTCTTTTAAATAATATGATCTTCCCAACAAATGACATCTTTTTCATAAACAATTCGATTTTTAACCGATATTTTTAATTTATGCATTAATTTTTTATTACCCACAATTAATGGGTGCCATTCTGGTAATTGTCCTGTATCTGAAAAATAACGATAAGTACAAGTCAATGGTAACCATTCAATTGTCAGTAAATTTTCACGGGTTAACTTGATACAGTCAGGCTCATAATCAAAGCGATTATGGTAATGTCGGCATTGGCAGGTATTTGAATCAAGTAAATTACATGCCACGTTGGTATAGAGGATTTCGTCAGTATCTTCATCCATTAATTTATTTAAGCAACATTGACCGCAACCATCACAGAGTTGTTCCCACTCGTCATCGCTCATTTGATCTAAAGATTTATATTCCCAAAATGGTTCAATCATACTTTAAAATCATCTTCTTTTAACATTTGTAAGAAAAATCCATCCGTTTTTATCTTCTCTTCTATTTCCTGTGAGGTTCCGACAACAATACGCCGTTTACCGTCAAGTAATACTTTCATCACAAAAGCTGGTGTACCAAAAATTGCCATGATTTTTTCCGGAATATGAGAGAAATCATTCTCCTGCTCCATGTAAAGATAACAATTTTCTTTTTTGGTACTTCTATAAATATAACACCACATCATAAAATTAAATTTTACTCCTCAATTATTTCAGGCTATTTTGTAAATAAACACCCGCACCAAATAACCCCGGATCTTTATGAATAATCACATAAACAGGAATTTTTTTAACTAAAAATGACATACGACCTTTATATTCAAATGCTTCTCTAAATGGTGATGATTTAAAGAATTCAATAAATCTAGGTACAATGCCACCAGCAATATACACACCACCTTGAGTATTAAGCGTCAACGCTAAATTGCCACCAAATCGCCCCATAAAAGTACAAAAATGCGTTAAAGTTGCTAAACAGATCGGACAGCTATTTGATAATGCTTTATTGACAATAATATCTGGCGTGATCTCTTCAATTGGTTGATTATTGATCTGTAATAATGCTTGATAGATATTAACAATACCATTACCCGATAAAAAACGTTCGCAAGAGACTCGACCAAATTTTTTTCGTAATTGGGCTAAAATTCGATCTTCTTCTTCATTAACCATAGGCAATTCGGTATGGCCGCCTTCACCGGATAAGCTGATCCAATTTTTGTTGACTTTAACTAAATGAGAAACCCCTAAACCGGTTCCGGCACCATAAATTGCAATTGGATAATTGAGATTAGGTTCTTCACCACCAATTTTAATGACATCGTTCGCTGATAGTCGAGGGATAGATGTTGAAACTGCCGTAAAGTCATTAATGACTTCTAATTTTGTTAACTTGAGTTCTTTAATAAGTTCTGAGCGAGAAAATGATAAATTATTATTGGTCATTTCAATCAGATCACCCTCATCGATTGGGCAAGCTATAGCAATGCAAGCCATATCAACAGTTACTGATTGTGAGTTTAAATAGGATTTAATTAATTCAAGCAATACATCATCTTTTGATATGAGAATTTTAGTTATTGCAGATAATTCATTAGTAGATAAATCATAAAGAGCAAAACGGGCATTGGTTCCACCAATGTCGGTAACTAGTGCATATTGACTCATGTTATTCCCTTTTTTAAAAGTAAAATCTTTCTATATGAACTTTAGTTCAATAAATATTAAAAAACATTAGTAATATTATGGACTATTTGAAATGATTTAACTAGGTTGCTTTAAATGAATTTACTCGCCGAATTACCGCTAACTAAAAGTTAGCGGATAATAGATAATATTTGAAGTGTTAAACGGCAAACAATCAACTATAACCATTTTTTAAGTTTAAAGTAAATATAAGGAGCAACACCAGCTAGTAACATCAACAATAAAGATAAAGGATAACCATATTCCCATTTCAACTCAGGCATGTGTTCAAAGTTCATACCATACGCAGATGCCACCACAGTCGGCGGTAAAAATACCACTGAAACAACCGAGAAAATCTTAATGATTCTGCTTTGCTCTATATTGATAAAACTAGTAGCCGCTTGCATTAAAAAGTTAACTTTTTGGAATAGTGACTCATTGTGTGGCACCAATGACTCAATATCTCGAATAACTTCACGCGCCTGTTCTAATTGTTCAACCGGCATCTTAGCACGACGAACTAAATAGTTGACCGCACGTTGACTATCCATTAAACAAAGACGCACTTTCCAAGCCGTATCTTCAAGTTCAGCTAAAGAAGTAATCGCTTCATCATAATGTTCTTGAGCAGAGCGATCCATAATTATCAAACTTAATTCTTCAAGCTCACTATAAATATTTTCGATTTGATCAGCTAACTGTTCGACTTTGACTTCAAATAAATCTAATAAAACTTCATAGGGATTTCCATCGTTCATCCCCTGATAACGAGAGCGCATTCTGTATAGACGAAATGCCGGTAAATCGCGTTCACGCAGAGTAAATAAACGCCCATTGTGCACAGTAAAAGCGACAGTTGAGTTACCTGCTCTGTCTTCAGCATCTTCATAAAAAAAGAAGGAGTGAACGTGTAGTCCTTCATTATCTTCAAAAAAACGAGCGGATGCCTCAATATCATCTAATTCAATACTTGTTGCTAAATTTTGACCCAAATTTGTCAGAATGAATTCACGATCCGCTTCTTCTGGTTCAATCAAGTCAATCCAGGTCGCATTCTTAATATCGCCTTCATTAATTTTCACTAATTGTTTGTTCTTCAGTCCAAACGCATTAATCATAAGGCCTCCAGCAGGAAAAATGTTTAAGATGTAACATCTACAAATGGCTGGCATTATACTCGTTATAGGCAAAAATTCCTATGTCTAAGCCAATCTTTCTCTATTTTAAAAATTTGGATACAAAGTTCCAATTTTGGATTAAATTCGATGATGTTATTGCTGTCTCATGTTACAATGGCGCAATTATATATCTATGCAATTATTAGGAGTCTATAATGGCAAACCGAGGAATTAATAAAGTCATTTTAGTTGGTAATTTAGGTCAAGATCCAGAAATACGTTACATGCCAAATGGTAACGCTGTTGCAAATTTTAGTGTTGCAACATCAGAAAGTTGGAAAGATAAACAAACTGGAGAAAACCGCGATAAAACAGAATGGCATCGAATTGTCGCATTTGGTAAATTAGCTGAAATTACAGGTGAATACATTAAAAAAGGAACGCTTGTTTACATCGAAGGACAATTACAAACTCGTAAATGGCAAGATCAATCAGGCCAAGATCGTTATACGACTGAAGTTGTTATCAACCCTATTGGTGGTGTATTACAAATTTTAGGAAGCCGCTCAGGTGGTGACGCTTATAATGAAGATTCAAAAGGTTGGGGACAAAGTGCGAATAATACCTCCTCTGCACCTGCTATGCCGGCGGCTCCACGTGCTTCATCACCTAATAAAACACCAGCAAGTCAACCAACTATGTCAGAACCACCTATGGATTTCGATGACGATATTCCATTTTAATGGTTATTTATTCAATTCTATATTATATAGGCGTATAAATTACGCCTTTCCTCAATGTATATCCTACAAGACTTTTCTCAAATAATGACAACTTATTATGTTTAACTTTTCTTAGAGCTAGTGTTAGAACGGTAAAGATCTGGTGTAACCCCTGAGATATTTTTAAACATAGTAATAAAAGCGGATACTGAACTATAACCAACCGAAAATGCGATATCTTGAATCGATTTATCTTGTTCTAAAAGCGAGATGCTATATAAAAATCGTAACCGCTGGCGCCACATTCTAAATGACATGCCTAATTCTTGTTGGCAACGTCGTGCAAGAGTTCGTTCAGTGGTAAATACTGTTTGAGCCCACTGTTCTAAGGTCCTATTATTAGCCGGGTTTAATTCTAACTCTTTTAAAATAGGGGCTAAATATTTATCGTTAGAACTTGGCAAATAGAGTGTGAGGTTAGATTCCATTAGGAGCTGATCGATTAACACTTGTCCTAAACGAAGATATTGTTCACTCTCTGGCTCCAGAATATTTCGCTCAAAGAAAGAATCAATAATAGCATGACTTATTTTATTTAAACCAAACAAACAGATGTAATTAGGCATAACTTGACAATCAGTAATATTAATTGTCCGAAACCTAGTTAATTGTTGGTTGTAACATGCGTGTTCGGTATATGGCGGGATCCATAATGCAAATCCTGAAGGAGCCAAATATCTTTGTCCTTGAACGTTTAAGACAAAAATACCTGATTTGACGCAGATAATTTGCCCCCAATTATGCTGATGAGAAGAATATTCAGTATCTGCATTAAATGCTTCATCATGAAGGAACATAAATCTTTTAGATTGCTTATCATTTAAATTCGTTTGAAATTTTAAATTCATGGTAATTAGATAGTATTAAGATTGTCTTATAATAGCTCTTTTTGTCTGATTCTAGTGATGTTTATAAATTAAGACAAGTTAAACTACAGCGAATTATTTATTACTATTGTTTACATAAGAAAATATATGGCTTATTTATACCCATTGATGGCAGTATTAATTTGGGCTGGCAATCAAGTTGTCAATAAATTATCGGTCGGTGCAATTGAACCTGAGGTTATCTCTTTTTACCGTTGGCTTTTGGCACTTATTTTATTAACCCCATTTTTTTTAAAAGGAATTATTAAGGATTTACAGCAAATCTATCCTCAAGTTCTAAAATTGATGGTGCTTAGCTTACTTGGTATGGCTTTATATCAATGCCTTGCTTATTATGCCGCAGCAACAATTAGTGTGTTAACGATGGGGATTATTATGTCTTTTATTCCTTTGTTAACTATCCTATTAAGTATATTCATTTTAAAAACACCACCCACTCAAGGAGTGCTAATTGGCAGTATTTTATCTTTTATTGGTTTAATCTGGCTGATAAGTGGTGGTGAGCCAACTAGACTGCTCGAACTTGGAATTGGTAAAGGTGAGATTTTAATGTTACTGGCAGCCTTGTCTTATGCGCTTTATGGGGTATTAACCAAAAAATGGACAATGAAAATCACAAATTGGCACTCAGTCTATGTTCAAATTTTATTTGGTACATTAATGTTATTGCCCGGCTTTTTAATGAGTAATGATTTAACTATAAATTCTGACAATGTTTGGCAGGTACTTTATGCGGGTATTCCGGCTTCAATCATTGCGCCATTTGTTTGGATAATAGCGATAAAAAAATTGGGTGCCAATAAAACCGCCCTTTTCTTAAATTTAACCCCGGTTATCACTGCTATAATCTCAATACTATTTTTGCATGAAACATTGTGTAGTTACCATTTAATTGGCGGTGGAATGTCATTTATCGGCGTAATATTGGCACAAAACTTAAAAACACCGTTGTTTAAAATGAAAGCTTCAGATAAAGATGCATAACTAACCACTATTGCGCTAATATTTATTTAGTTTTAACCTAACAGTTAATGTATCTTTTTTATATATTTCATATATACTTAATTAAAACTACTGTGATAATTTAGATTCGATATATGTTAGAACTTATACAAACTGTCGGGTTTGGTTTAATCTTGTTTATACCATTAACTAATCCTTTGACTACGGTTGTACTGTTATTAGGTCTATCAGGCGATATGACCAATGAAGAACGTAATTACCAGTCAAAAATGACCTGTATTTATGTTTTTATCATTATGATTGTCTCATTTTATTGCGGACAGTTAGTCATGAGTACCTTCGGTATTTCGATTCCTGGATTACGTATCGCTGGCGGAATGATTGTCGGCACTATCGGTTTTAGAATGCTATTTCCACAACAACCTTCACACAAAACCTTAGAAGCGGATGAGAAAAAGAAAGAAATATCAAATAATATCGCGTTTGTGCCACTCGCTATGCCAAGCACTGCCGGCCCCGGTACCATTGCGATGATTATCAGTATGGCTTCAACAGTAAAAAGTGGTGGATATAACGTATCAACTTGGGTGGTTTATACTTCATCAATTCTTGTCCCATTATTATTATGTATTATTTTATGGTTCTGTATGCGTAGTGCTGGTAGTATTATGCGGTTTATGGGAAAAAGTGGCATTGAAGCCACTTCTAGAATTATGGGTTTTTTATTGGTTTGCGTAGGCACTCAGTTTGTGATAAATGGCGTTAAAGAGTTAGTTTTAAACTTTCCAAATATTTAAGAAAACTTTTTTAAACTAAGCTTTTTAATATATCTTTTACCCATGATTTTTAACTCTATTATCGTTACAATTTGGGAATATTTTTTATCATTTCGACCCGCATTAAATAATCATATAGTGGTACCAATTGTTTAAAACCTTTAGCAAGTATATCCGGTAAATCACCGGTTAAGACATCTTCAATATGCTGATTGGTTACCATAACAGCAAGATTTTTTCGATTGTACCATGTCGATATTTTTTCATCTTGTTCTTTGATTAATGGTCTTTTATAACTCTCGCCAACTAATTCAAATGGTTTTTTCACACAACGAATTACTTTCAGGAATTTCTCGCTATCGTTTAATATTTCTTCTCGAAAGATATCCATAGTCTGTTTAGAGGCACAATAATACCCCAATCCATAGCAATAGCTGTCAGGACTAATTTCAAAAAAATAAGCTGGTGCTTCTTGCCAATCACGATTAGGACGTTTGAAAGTTAACCACAAGCGACTACGATACAATGATTTATCTTTCGAAAATCGGGTGTCACGATGAATGCGCGATATAGTTTTACCAATTGCTGGACGTGTCTCTAACCACTCATCAATTTTAAGCATAGCTGGTGTTAACTGCTCGACTAACAACCTAAAAGGTTTGATCAAATCATTATCATAAATAGCTCGATGTTCATCAAACCAAACTTTACTATTATTAATCCAGGCATCTTGTAAAAAATTTAAGCCTGCTTGGGTAAAACCAGTAAAATTTGCCATCATCTACTCCTTAAATAATGCTCTTACTTTTTGTAAATCTTCTTGGGTATCAACACCAATTGCTGGAGGTTCTTTGGCCACCGCGACATGAATTTTTTCGCCATACCATAGCACACGCAATTGTTCTAACATCTCAATTTGCTCTAAAGCTGAAGGTTTCCATTGTATATATTGACGAATGAAACCAGCTCGATATGCATAAATCCCTATATGACGTAAATAGAATTCACCAATTTCATCTATTTTGCCCTGATCATTTAATTTCGCAAAACGATCACGTTCCCAAGGAATAGTCGCCCTTGAAAAGTATAGTGCATACCCATCTTTATCCATTACTACTTTTACAGCTCCGGTGTTAAACGCCTCTTCAATGCTATTAATTGGTACCGCTAAAGTTGCCATGCCTGTTTTATAATTTACTAAATTCTCAGCAACTTGATCGATGATAATTGGCGGAATTAATGGCTCATCACCTTGAACATTAACGATCACTTCATCATCTGCAAATTTATAAGTATTAATGACTTCTGCCAATCGTTCTGTACCTGAATTATGCTTATCGCTAGTGAGTATTACCTCTCCACCGTAGCTTTTCACGATATCAAAAACTTGTTGATGATCGGTTGCAATAATTACTCGATTAGCCGACGACTTTTGTGCTTGTTCCATAACCCGAATTATCATTGGTTTTCCGTGAATATCAGCAAGTGGTTTTCCTGGTAAACGACTTGAAGCATATCTTGCAGGAATAATTACCGTAAAACTCATAAAATTACCTCTAAACTTTGTTTATTCTTTTAATCACTATGAGATTGATTTAATGGCTTTGCCTCACTGGCTAATAACACCGGAATACAATCTTTAATCGGGTAAGCCAACTGATCTTTTTGGCAATATAATTGTTGATATTGATTATCATATTCCAATTGACCATGACATTTAGGACAGGCAATAGCAGTTAATATAAGCTGTTTCATTTTTTATCTCTTTGTGATTTTTTTTCTTTTAATAGGGAGTAAATCTTCTCAATGGCTTGATCTGGTATTGTCGCATCAATTGGTAAATACCACCAGTTAGCTAACGCAAATTCCCGACATTTTACTGCATCTTTTTCAGTCATTAAGAGAGTTTGATTATTGCCAACCACTTTCTCTAATAATAGCAAACTAAAATTTTGATGATCAGCAAAAGATTCGGTATGCAGCAAATCTGCTTTCATTGCAATTAACATATCGAAGAAACGCTTTGGATTACTGATACCAGCAATAGCACAAATATGATGTAAGGCCGATAATTCACATTGCTGATTGGTAGTAAGGTTGACTACATGACCTGGGGTTAATTGCATGGTGTAAGTTTTATCTGGATATTGATTGACTAAATCCCGCGAACTGTCACCATTGATAATAATTAAATCAACCGATTTTAAACGACTACTTCTTTCTCGCATTGGTCCAGCGGGTATCCACCAACCATTGCCAAATTGGCGCTTACCATCGACTACCACAATTTCAATATCACGCGCCAAAGCATAATGTTGCAGACCATCATCGGTTAAGATTACATCTAATTGATGTGACTCTAATAATGCTTTAACTGCATCAACACGTTTTGGTGCAACAGCAACCGGGACATGTGTTCGTTGATAAATTAACACGGGTTCATCACCGGCTTGCTTGGTGCTAGTATTTTCATCTAAGAGCAACGGATAATGATCAGCCTTTCCGCCATAACCGCGTGAAACAAGTCCGACTCTTAACCCTTTAGCCTTTAACGCTTCAATTAGGCTAATCGCCAGTGGTGTTTTACCATTACCACCTGCCGATAAATTTCCAATGACAATAATCGGTACTGGAGATTGCCATGATTTAAAAATACCTAATTTATATAGCAGACGACGGAAAAATGTAATCAATCCATATAACAATGAAAATGGTAACAGCAACCAAAATGATCTATTCTTACCATACCATAGTTTTTCAATCATAATCTCGCTCGTTAATCTCTATCATTTTATACCTATGTATAATCGCACTGTTGTTGGGGTATTTTACTCATAAAACGGTAAACTACCAAACCAATCATGATACCATCTTGGATAAAGATCGTAGCGCATGGTTTTTTGTTGCCATGATGTAGGGTAAAAAAATAGACTTATCTGCCCTTCTTTTGCCGTAACATAGTAATTAATATCTAGCTCTTTATAGCGATCAGTGATTTTATTGGCAGGAAGGTGCCACGGGTTATAGCGTGAAGTTGAAGTCAAGGTATTAACTGGATTAACGTAGGTTAAAAATGGATAACTCGATGAAGTATTACTACCATGATGCGGAGTCTGTAATATAGTTGAGGATAGTGCTTGCTTATGTTGTAACACTAAATCATACTCTTGTTTGCGTTCCAAATCGCCAGTTAACAATACAGAAAATCGACCATCAGTAATCTGAATTACACATGAATCGGCATTATCGGGGTTATTAACTAATTTTGTCGGCCATAACACTTTAAATTGCAAATTTTTCCAATAATAATGACGATTGGCTAGACAATCATAATTATTCTGCAAATTTGAAGATGAGCTCATAAGCCAAGCATTGGGATAACGTTGTTGTAAATAGGATAATCCACCAATATGATCATTGTGGCTATGGCTGATAATAATGCCTTCAACTTGCAGATTATGCCATAGCAGGTAAGGTATAATCACTTGTTCTGCCGCTGAGCTATTTACCCATTTAGCCCCGGTATCGTATAAAACAGCTGATTCGCCATTGTGAATCACAATGGCCAGACCATGCCCCACATCCAACATATCCATACGCCATAAATATTCAGATTGTTTATAAAATGGTGAAAGAGCAATAACAAAAATAATCAGAAGAGTAAAACTAAAGCGGCGCCAAACAGCTGTTCTTATTACTATTAAGGTTAACCAGCCAAATAAACTGAGAAAGTAAAAATCCATTGAGATATTTAGCCACATAAGATTTAAATAATCTAAGCAATAAAACAACCATTCAAGTGAAGTTTGAGCAATGAACCACAACCACAAGGCAATATAAAAACAGTCGATTAAACTAAATAGTAGAGCTAATAAAATTGATGGAAAAGTAATTAAACAGATAATGGGAATAGCAATTAAGTTACTAACTAATGAAACAGCACTGAAGCCATGAAAGACATATAATTGGATAGGTAGTAATAATAGCGTCAAACCAAATTGTAAATGTAATAACCGAAATAGATACCAACGTTTTTTACTTTTTATTGTCTTGGGTAGTGGTAGCCAATCAAACAAAAAAATTAAACTAATAACCGCATAACAAGACAACCAAAAGCTTTCTGACAATATCATTAACGGATCAACAATTAACAATAAAGCGATGATACGATTGATTTTTTGCCAAGCACTTATCTGATTATTTTTATAACGTAAATATATCCACATTGATAAAGCCAAAATGGCTCGAAGCGCTGGTGGATTAAATCCGGTTAACCAAGTGTAACTTAGACTAACTAACCATCCTATAATAATGGGTAGAAAAAAGTAGTTAAAGCGCTGCGGTAAGAAAAAAACAAACCATTTGGTTAATATATAGCTAATAGAGAAGACTAATAAAATATGCATTCCGGAAATCGCCATTAAATGAGCAACCCCTGTTTGCATCATGGTTATTCGATGGTGAATTTCCATTTGCGAACGATCACCAAAACCTAGCGCTAATAAAATATCGCGATAACTGAATAAATCTATATAAAATAGACATTTATCGACTATAATTTGTCGAAGATCTGGCTTATCAGTGAGTAGAACTGATTTGCTGACTTTAGCTTTTAATATTGATTTATTTGCTATGGCAAAACGTTGATTATCAAATCCGCCTTCATTTAAATAACTATGCACAGCTTTAGTTTTTATGGTTAATTGCCAAATTTGGCCGGCTTTAATTAAATTCGGTTGTTCCCAATAGATAGCCACCGATATTGGTGATGACAAAGGTTGATCTGCAATACTGATAATTGAAAATTTGACATAATGGGGATTGATGAGTTTGGTTTGGAATTGCGAAGAAATTTGCGTATTAATACTTTCAACTTTCGCGGTTACCTCTAATGTTTGATCAATATAAGGCTCAATTGAGCTAAGATAATGCTTTGCTGCCGCTGTCGACCAAAGAAAGCTTAGTCCAAACACAGCAACCACAGTAAAATACCGCTTAAGTTTTACGGCGAAAATAATTGCAATCGACGCTAAAATAAACCAACATATATCACTCGGTAACCATGGCAAAAACATTAATGGCAAACATCCTAATGAAACTGCTATTGCCATTAAATCTATTGAACAACCGTGCCGCATAAACGTCTGCATCTACCATGGACTATATGGTCAATTTAGCATATCTTGACTTTCCACAAGTTAATTTAGCGCTAACTTTAGATCTCTATTCCAATTTATAAAATATCCTTTCATTTTTATTTGAAAAAATTGATTTATAAAATCATCACCAACAAAAAAGCCTTTGAATTTACTCAAAGGCTTTTTTAGGTTAACTAAATTTAAATTAAGCTTTAGCCGCATTATTTACGCGCTCACGTAGCTCTTTCCCTGGTTTGAAGTGAGGAATATATTTGTGTTTAACTTCAACATTCCCACCTGTTCTAGGGTTTCTTGCTTTACGTGGCGCACGATAATTTAAGCTGAAACTACCAAATCCGCGAATTTCAACACGATCGTTACTTTCCATCGCTAACGCGATTTGCTCAATAATATCTCTAACAGCATCATCTACTAGTTGCACCGGAAGGTGTGCCCGCCAGTTGACTATTTTTTCTGCTAAATCGGATCTGTTCATGGTCACTCCTAATTTAATTTACGTAGTATATAATTTATTCATTTTATACCACAAAAGAAAAAGAGGGCAAGCCCTCTTTACTCTTTCAATAAATATTTTTTACTCAGTTTTTGATGCAGCTTTGAATGCTTCTGCCATTGCGTTAGTAAATGATGCATCTTCTGGAGTTGCAGTGTTATTTACAGCAGCAAGTGCTTCTTTCTCATCAGCTTCATCTTTAGCACGTACAGATAAAGAAATTGCACGAGTTTTACGATCGATATTAACAATCTTCGCTTCTACTTCATCACCAACGTTTAATGCTGTAGTTGCATCTTCAATACGTTCACGAGCAATATCTTGTGCTTTTAAGTAACCTTCGATACCTTCAGCAATTTCGATTGTTGCACCTTTAGCATCAACGGCAGTAACTTTACCTTTAACAATTGAGCCTTTTTTGAAGTTAGATGCAAAGCTGCTAAATGGATCATCTTCAAGTTGTTTGATACCTAATGAGATACGCTCACGTTCTGCATCAACTTGTAAAACAACAGCTTCGATATCATCACCTTTCTTATAAGCTTTAACAGCTTCTTCGCCTGGCATATTCCAAGAGATATCAGAAAGATGAACTAATCCATCAATACCACCATCTAAGCCAATGAAGATACCAAAGTCAGTGATTGATTTGATCTTACCGCTAACTTTATCACCTTTATTGTGTGATTCAGCAAATTGTAACCATGGATTAGGTTTACATTGTTTAAGACCTAGAGAGATACGACGACGTTCTTCATCAATTTCAAGAACAACAACTTCAACTTCATCACCTAAGCTAACCACTTTAGATGGGTGAATATTTTTGTTAGTCCAATCCATTTCAGAAACGTGAACTAAACCTTCAACGCCAGTTTCGATTTCAACGAAACAACCGTAATCAGTTAAGTTAGTTACTTTACCAGTTACTTTAGTACCTTCTGGGTAACGTTTAGCGATTGAAACCCATGGATCTTCGCCTAATTGTTTTAAGCCAAGAGAAACACGTGAACGGTCTTTATCGAATTTAAGTACTTTAACAAGTAATTCTTGACCAACTTCAACCACTTCGCTTGGGTGTTTAACACGTTTCCAAGCCATATCAGTGATATGTAGTAAACCATCAACCCCACCAAGATCAACGAATGCACCGTAATCAGTAAGATTTTTGATAATACCTTTAACTTCAGAACCTTCTTGTAGATTTTCAAGAAGTTGTTCTCTTTCTGCGCTATTTTCAGATTCAATTACTGCACGACGTGAAACCACTACGTTGTTACGTTTTTGATCTAATTTAATAACTTTTAATTCGATTTCTCTATTTTCAATATGAGAAGTATCGCGTAATGGACGAACATCAACAAGCGAACCTGGTAGGAACGCACGAACGCCATTAAGATCAACCGTAAAGCCACCTTTAACTTTACCATTGATTACACCTAAAACTGTTGCAGCATCTTCAACTGCTTTTTCTAATGTTAGCCACGCTTCATGACGTTTAGCTTTTTCACGAGATAAGATTGTTTCACCAAAGCCATCTTCAATTGAGTCAAGCACAACGTCAACAACGTCGCCAACTTGAACTTCTAATTCGCCTTGGGCATTTTTAAACTGCTCTACTGGAATTGCTGATTCAGATTTCAAACCAGCATCAACTAAAACAACATCTTTGTCGATTGCAACGACAGTACCATGGATCATATTACCAGAACGAGTGTCTAGTTGATTTAAAGACTCTTCAAAGAGTTGAGCAAAAGATTCAGTCATATTTTTATTTACTTAAGTTAAATTTAACGTCCACATTACATCCTGTCCTGTGGGGTTGTTTATAATACTCCACTCATCCTTGCAATGGAGCTTGGTTCACGTAGCAAGTTTTAATAGAAACTTACAACGCAAGTTTTTCTTTTATATGCATAATAGATTGATTAAAAACATCTTGAATTGAAAGTGATGTGGTATCAATTATTAGTGCATCAGCCGCAGGTTTTAATGGCGCAACGGCACGATTACGATCGCGTTCATCACGGGCAGTTATCTCCTGCAAAATTTCGCCGAATTTAGCATGAATTTGCTTATCTTGCAACTGTTTCATTCTTCTTTCTGCTCTAGATTGGGCACTGGCATCAAGAAATATTTTAACGGGGGCGTCAGTAAACACCACTGTACCCATATCTCGACCATCAGCAACCAGTCCCGGCAACTGTCTAAAGTCGCGTTGTCGCTGCAACAAAGCTACTCTTACTTCATTGATTGACGCAACTTTTGAAGCGGCTCCTCCAGCCTCCTCGGTACGTATTTCACGTGATACATCCACACCATCTAATAATACTTTCACATCATCACTATTGCTATCAAACATAAGTGGCAGGCTTAGCGCCAATGTTGCTAACTGTTTTGTATCATCTAAAGCAATATTTTTTTGCAAAGCAGAAAGTGCCAGTACACGATAAATCGCACCTGAATCCAGAAGGTGCCAATTAAAATGATTAGCTAACGCTTGACACAAAGTACCCTTACCAACACCACTTGGTCCATCAACAGCAATAACTGGAATATTATTTGTCATGTTATATTTCGCTTAATCGTTTAAATTGTTCAAAATAGTCAGGGAATGTTTTCATCGTACATTTCGGATCCAAAATGGAAACTGGCGTATCAGAAAGCGCAACTAATGAAAAACACATTGCCATACGATGATCATTATAAGTTTTAATATCAGCATGGTCGAGTATAGCAGGAGGAATAATGGTGATATAGTCCTCACCTTCATCAACTGTGGCCCCAACTTTACGTAACTCAGTTGCCATAGCTGATAAGCGATCAGTCTCTTTAACTCGCCAATTGTAAATATTGCGAATAGTGGTAGAGCCTTTAGCAAATAACGCTGTAGTTGCAATTGTCATTGCCGCATCAGGAATATGATTCATATCCATATCAATGCCATTCAATTCGCCACGCGTACATTCAATATAATCATCGGCCCAAGTAATTTTGGCTCCCATTTTTTCCAGCACATGAGCAAATTGAGTATCGCCTTGCAGACTCTTTTTACCTATTCCGGTAACACGCACTGTTCCGCCTTTAATTGCCGCTGCCGCTAAAAAATACGAGGCAGAAGAGGCGTCACCTTCAACCAAATAGTGCCCCGGAGATTGATAAGTTTGATTAGCTTTGATGATAAATTTTTGATACTGATCATTGGTAACTGACACACCAAACATTGCCATCATCTTAATTGTGATATCAATATAAGGTTTAGACACCAGATCACCAATAATGGTAATTTCAGTATCATTAACAGCTAACGGGGCTGCCATTAAAAGTGCGGTTAAGAATTGGCTTGATACTGAACCATTAACTGCAATCTTACCACCAGTAAAACCACCATGAATATGCAATGGGGGGTAGCCGTCATTTTCAAGATAATCAATCTTAGCGCCCCCTTGACGCAACGCATCGACCAAATGACCAATTGGGCGCTCTTTCATACGAGGTTCGCCAGTTAACACAATATTGTTATCAGCTAAACAGAGTGCAGCAGCTAACGGACGCATCGCCGTTCCTGCATTACCTAAAAATAGCTCCAACGGATGAGCAAAATGTAATTTGCCACCTACTCCTTCAATGTCACAAATTGTTCGATCGCTTGATAGTTGATATTTGACATCCAACGCTTTCAAAGCATCGAGCATATAGCGCACATCGTCACTATCAAGTAAATTAGTTAATCGAGTTTTACCCTGACTAAGTGCAGACAAAAGTAATGCACGATTTGAAACACTTTTCGAACCAGGTAAATTAATCGTACCAGAAAATTTTTTTATCGGTTGTAATGTTAAAGATAACATAGTGACTCTCTTTAGTAATTTCAATATTCTTTAGAGTTTATCTAAGGTGGCTTTTAATAAATCTATCGCTTGCTGATCTTTAGCACTATCTTGCCACAACTTATCAAATAAGTGACGATAACGCTTAATCGCATCTTCTGATGATGTAATTGAAGCGATACCCGTGGTCACATTAGGTAATTCACCTAATCTAAACGGACTCATAGCCAATGCTAACCCATTATCATGTTGGTAAAATATTTGGAAAGCAATAGATGGAATAGCTTGTTGCGTTATTGCAATTGTTGGCGCATAGGCTTGATCTTCAATTAATTTGATTAAATGATAGACCTCTTTTCGAGCCAGCACCATTCTTTCTGACTTTCTGCCCGGCGAAATAGTTAGATTACCTACCAAACCGATGTGCAAAAAACGTTCAACATTACGTAAGCTAATTAAATTGATAACTTTGGGGATAGATTGATAAAATTGGGTTTTACGTTCATTTAAAATAGATAAAGAAGTCGCATATTTGTGAGCTTCAATGTTTTCGCTCGATTCGTTTAACATCATCCCCAAATGAGACAAATAATCGGGGGAAGTTAACAAAAAAGAAAAAGGATCAAAATGCGAATAAATATGGGTGGACTGTTCTTCCAGTTGACGCATTCGCTCAAAAAAACCATCACCACTTGAATAATATTCCGTATCAATGCCAAGTAAACTAGCAAATGATGTATCCAATAAAGAAGCTAATCGTTCAAGCGTTTCAATTTTGACGATCTCGCCTTTTTCTAAACGGTAAACCGCAGCTCTTGAGATCCTAAGACTTTCAGCAACTTCTTCAGCTCTAAGAGAGGCAGCGATGCGATAAGCTCGCAATCGCTGTCCGATAGCACAATAATCAATCGATCCAGTAATCATAATATACTCAAACTAATGGGATTTTGGCAGTGTACCATATGGTGAGTACAATGCCAATTTAATGTAATGATATTTCAGGTTGAATCTATGTTTGAGTATCTTATTTCAACAATTCATCTTGTAATGATGAGGCATTATTGAATTCATTAAAATCAGTAATCGCTTCAGGCTGTTTTTTACCTTCCTCAGGTTGGCCTAAAACTTGCGATGCGATTACCAAACCTTTTTGATCAATAACCGAACTTTTATAAAAATCGACTAAATCCTCTTTAGTAAGCTGCTTAAGTTGCGCTATTTTCTTATCACGCGAATCGAATTGGAAACGGGATAAACGATAGTCTGATATTAAACGTTCAAACTCTTCATCTAACGATTGTGGCGGCATAGTCTGCTCTTCGATAATGCTTCTTTTATACTGCTCAATATCATCATTAGATAGTGCTTCTAATTTAGTTAACATCGTTGGAAAATATGCTTGATAACGTTTTAATAGATAGTCTGGATCATACTGATTGCTCTGAACGGCAAAGCCTAATCCTACTGATTCACTGATATAAAATGGAAAAACACCAACGATATAACCTAATTGCTCATTACTACGCAGTTGATCAAAAAACCAAGGTGACATAATGTTAGCTAAAGTATAGCCAACCATTTGACCTTTAATTGGATCATAATTAGTTGGAAAATAGCTCATCAATAAGGCATTATCGGTACTTTTTGCTTGTTGGGTTATTCTCGCACTAAATGTAGTTTTAAGTTTGATATCATCAAACGGCGTAAACTCGACATCACGTCTTAAGGTCTTTTGAACCGCATGGTAAAGATCCAATGAATCTTCATTTGAAATATTACCCAAACTAATCATATAAGGAATTGATTGAGTCATCAAATTATCGCGATAAGCTTGAACATCACTTACCGTGATATTATGAGTAATTTGTCGTCTGTCATCCCGTTCGAAATAATGTGGCATCTTGGATAATGCAAGCACTGGTTCTGTTGCTAAACGTATACTTTCAAAATGGTCTGCCCCATCAAGTCGTTGCAAATACCATGATTTAGCTAATTCTAAATTTTGTTCATCGATAGTCACTTGGCGATAACTATTAAGTATGGCTAAAACCATTTCAGGTAAATGTTGATTAAAACCATTTGCGGTAATCATCAAACCATTATCACGACCGGTTGATAACGACATTCCCGCATTACCCGCTTGGAATTGTAACTGGGTTAAATCACGACTTACAATATAATCAAGTAACTCAAAAGCCACTGATGTTTTTGCATCTTTAAACGCCTGATTATTACGTAACGAAACAGCAATCACTGCCTTAGGGTCATGACTAAAATGACGACTAACAAAATGAATATGATTACCTCGTTTACTAAATGTCGCAGGTTGAGTCTGATCATTGTTTTGTTTAACAATATTAAAATTATCAGGTATATACGGATTCAACTCTGGCAAACTAAATGAAAAGGTTTTACCTAAATCTGTCCAAGTTGTTTTTAATTCATCGGTGATATTAGCAACTTTATAAGGTGCATTAAGAAAATAAGCAATTTTATCAGTGGTTTGATTTGGTGCAATCAACCAAATTCGAGCATTTTCCGGAGTAAAACTCTGAATACGCTTGATAATAGCTTCTTTATTCAAATGATCAGCAACATAATCTGCATCTAAAACATTTTTAACTGGATAAAGTAACATCTGATCAGATAACCACTCTACATAAGACATATCACGATTAACGTCTTTATACTTAAAGGATAAAGCAAAAATTTTCTTTATTTCGTCATAATAGGCATCTGAAACACCCTGTTTTTCAATTAATTGTAAATAATTAAATATAGCGGCTATCACCATATCTTTTTTCGCTAAGCCATCATCAGTTAAAATGACATTAATATTAAATGTGCCGCTATTACCATAATATTGACTATCACTCGTTGCTTGGATAGCTTCAACCAAACCTTGTTTTTGTAACTGATCAGCTAACGTATTTTTACTATTATTACTAAGTAAATAGATCAAGTACTCATTGGTCTTATCTGAAAATTTATTGATATCATTTTCGATCGGAAATTTTAAAGACAACATCTTCCTCGGTTGGGCTGGTACTATCGTAATTTCTTTTCCAGTATATTCCTGAGTAATAGCCGGTTGAGTAATTGGCGTAACAACTATATTTTTATTCGGAATTTTACCATAAGTAGCTTCCGCCAACTTTTGTAAATTCTTCATAGATTGATTACTATAAATAACTCCAACCATTATGTTAGCTGAATAATATTTATCATGAAAATTGACTAGTTCATCTTGCAGTTTACTATTATCTTTATCACGTAATGTTTCTAAATTGCCACCAGAAAATTGTGATGAAGGGTGGTTAGGATTAATCGTTTCAGAATCAATTTGTTGAATTCGAAAACCATCACTAGAGCGATACAACGTCATCTCTGCATTAACCGCATTACGCTCTTTATCAGCAAATTGAGGGTCAAAAATTGGCTCGGCAATCGCATCTGCTAAATAATCTAACGCAGTATTAATTACCCCATTTTCAACTTCAAAGAAAAATGCGGTGCGATTCCCGCTAGTAGACGCGTTATAGTTACCAGCATGTCGAGCTAGAAATTCAGTGAAACTTGATGGTTGAGGATACTTTTTCGATCCCATAAGCACCATATGTTCAGTATAATGTGCTAAGCCTTGCTGCAGAGCAGGATCATATAACGAACCAATTGGCAAGGCGATAGAACCGAGTGATTTAGTTGCTTTGGGATCAGAAACCAATAAAACGCGCATTTTGTTATCAAGTTCAATCACTTCATATTGACGATCATCTCGTTCGCTTTGGTGAACTTTATCCAATAAAACGGCATGTTCATTATTGTTTTCAATAGCTAATGAAGTATTGATAGTAAAAAAGGTTAATGCGGTAAAAAATAGTGTTCTTGTTTTCATATTATTCATAGAATTCTCGCCTAATTTGAAAGACAGTATAATATAAATATGATGTAAAAAGAATAAGTTATTATTTTGAATACAAAATTATAGTCAAAATCTAAGAATATAAAGGTATGTTGAAGAATGATTATTAACTGCTTTATTAATTGAAGAGATTATTACTGCAAGAACCGATTTTAAGTTAAAATCAGCCATCAAAAAGATACGATTAAACTAACATTATCGGATCAAAAATACAACTATTTAATAAAATAAAAAAAGAGCTATTAAAATAACTCTTTTTTATAATCACTTAGTTGATAGTGCTTAGATTGTTAAAGATGAATATTGATTAACCAACGATTAATTAATGCTCACGTGTCTTTCTAAACTCAATATCAGGATAACGTTCTTGGGTTAAATTAAGATTAACCATACTCGGTGCGATATAAGATAGATTATCACCTCCATCTAAAGCCAAGTTTTGTTCACATTTTCGCTTAAAGTCTTCAAGTTTCTTAGCGTCACTACATTCGACCCAACGCGCAGTGGTTACATTTACCGGCTCATAAATGGCTTCAACGTTGTATTCTGATTTCAAGCGAGCAACGACCACGTCAAACTGTAATACCCCTACTGCACCAACGATTAAATCATTATTGGCAATAGGACGAAATACTTGTACCGCCCCCTCTTCTGAAAGCTGAACTAACCCTTTTAATAATTGCTTCTGTTTAAGTGGATCTTTTAAACGAATACGACGAAAGAGTTCTGGCGCAAAATTAGGAATACCGGTAAATTTAAGCTCTTCACCTTGGGTAAAAGTATCACCAATTTGAATAGTACCATGATTGTGTAAGCCAATAATATCGCCGGCATAAGCTTGCTCAACATGATCCCGATCGCCGGCCATAAAGGTTAACGCATCGGAAATATTCACATCTTTAGCTATACGAACATGACGCAATTTCATGCTTTTTTCGTATTTACCCGAAACAATACGCATAAATGCAACTCGGTCACGATGTTTAGGATCCATGTTGGCTTGGATCTTAAATACAAAACCAGAGAATTTTTCTTCGTTTGCTTCAACTTCACGTTTATCAGTTTGTCTAGGTTGAGGAGGCGGTGCCCAAGCAGTTAAACCATCAAGCATATGATCAACACCAAAGTTACCAAGAGCTGTACCAAAAAATACTGGCGTTAAATCACCGGCTAAAAACGCCTCTAAGTCAAACTCATTTGAGGCACCTTGGACTAATTCAAGTTCATCACGAAGTTGCTGAGCTAAATCATCACCTATGGTGCTATCTAACTCTGGATTATCTAAACCTTTGATGATACGAACTTCTTGAATGGTATGCCCTTTACCTGTTTGATATAGATAGGTTTCATCTTTGGCTAAATGATAGACGCCTTTAAATAACTTACCGCAACCAATTGGCCAAGTAATAGGAGCGCACATAATATTGAGTTCGTTTTCAACTTCATCAAGCAACTCTAGCGGATCTCGGATGTCACGATCAAGTTTATTCATAAAAGTTAAAATTGGTGTATTACGTAAACGTGTGACTTCCATCAATTTACGGGTTCTATCTTCAACACCTTTTGCCGCATCAATTACCATCAAACAGCTATCAACAGCCGTTAATGTTCGATAAGTATCTTCCGAAAAATCTTCATGGCCTGGGGTGTCGAGTAAGTTGACTAAGCAATCATTATAAGGAAATTGCATAACCGACGTCGTAATCGAAATACCTCGTTGCTTTTCCATCTCCATCCAGTCTGATTTAGCATGTTGCGCATTGGCACCTCGCCCTTTCACGGTTCCAGCGGTTTGAATAGCTTGTCCAAATAACAATACCTTTTCGGTAATCGTTGTTTTACCCGCATCGGGGTGAGAGATGATTGCAAAAGTACGACGAGCATTCACTTCGTCTAAATAAGCTTGTTGTGTCATAAAATTAATTAATTTAGCTGAGCCAAAAATGATGGCGTATTCTAGCAGGTCTATTGTTATATTGCCATTGATGAACGTTATTTTGCTATTTGTCTGATATCTATACATAATAGCGGAAAATTATATCGAAGATGATATAATCAACCCTTGATAAGGGGAGCAAAGTAAAATATCTCAAGAAATAAATATGAATATTCGTGACTTAAAATTATTTTTACATCTATGTGATACCTGTCATTTTGGAATGAGTGCAGATGCTATGCATGTAAGCCCTTCCACGCTATCAAGACAGATACAACGTCTTGAAGAACAATTTGGTCACCCGTTATTTATTCGAGACAATCGGCAAGTGCAAATTACCTATGAAGGTGAAAAAGTAAAACGCTTTGCTCAACAAGTGGTCAATTTACATCAACAATTAAAACATGAACTAGACCAAGCTGATCAACAATTAGTGGGTGAATTAACCTTATTTTGCTCAGTCACGGCAGCTTATAGCCATTTACCAGAAATACTCGATCGCTTCCGCATCCACTATCCGCTAGTAGAAATTAAACTTTCGACCGGAGATGCCGCCGATGCAGTTGAAAAAATTCAATCACATCAAGCTGATCTAGCGATTGCCGGTAAACCCAAACAACTACCATCTGGGGTTGAATTTATTAAGTTAGGTGAGATTGAAATGGTATTACTCATACCTAAACTCAATAGTTCATTCAGTGACAAATTGCATCAAAAAACACCAGATTGGCATAATATTCCGTTTATCTTGCCTGAACACGGTCCTAGCCGACAACGAATAGATTTATGGTTTAAACAACAAAAAATTACTAATCCGAAAATTTATGCAACCGTTGCCGGACACGAAGCAATAGTGTCCATGGTTGCTTTAGGTTGTGGGGTGGCTTTGTTACCTAAAGTAGTTATGGAAAACAGCCCTGAAAGAGTAAGAGAACGTATCACCGAATGGTCAACAAACTTGATGGAACCTTTTGATATTGGTATATGCGTGCAAAAAAGACGATTATCCGAAAAAATTATTTCGGCATTTTGGGCACTGGGTAACCAAAATTTACCTATTGAATAATATATTATATAATTAATTTATTGATAATAATTCGAAAGTATTAGCTAACTGAATGTAGGGAATAATTGTAATGTCCATAAAAATGAAAAATATCAGCCGATCAGTATCTTTACTCCTTTTAACACTACTTGCAACCCCTACCATTAGTCACGCCGAATTAGATGAGCAGGCAAAAACCAATCCATTAAATTATAAACCACATTGGTTAGCTATTCACAGTATCAACTATTATGATGGTGACAGTGATGATCTGGTTACTGCGGGTGTTGGGTTTACTCCATTATCCAAAGAGATCCAAAAAATTGAATATGCCAATCGCGCTAATCCAACCACACAAGAATTGCGCCGTGCAAAACTGAGTCGATTTATCGACACTAAAACCGGTGAAGGAGAGCTCTTTGGATTTAAAAAGAAGGATTTGACCCCTTTATTTGATGGCAAAATAGCTGGCACAGAAATTCTAGCCACCATTAAAGATGAAGGTGTAGGTTTGTTATTACAAATACCTATAGATTTTGACAAAAAAAAACCTTGTATTGTTGTAGTACCCGCTTCGGGTTCGGATGGATTGTATAATGCCAAAGATGTGCAGATCCGTGGACTATGGGGGCTGAAACATAATTGCGCGGTAGTTTATAATGATAAAGGTTTAGGTAATGGTATTTATGACATCACTAATGAACAAGGCTTTACTATCGATGGTAAAGTAGCAAAAGATAATCTATTGTTTAAACCATCAATTGCCGACAAAAAAAGGTTTATTCTAAGAACCCCTCATCGCTTTGCGGTAAAACAGCTCCATTCAAAGCAAAATCCAGAGAGACAATGGTCTACTTACGTCCATTATTCAATTAATTTTGCTTTATATGAATTGAATGAGCTATTTCCAAGAAAAGATAGACTTGATTTCATTGATTCAAATACATTGATATTAATTTATGGTGCAGAAGAAGGCGCGACAGCTGCACTTAAAACTGCTGAAGCAGATGTGATAGGCAGAATTAACGGTGTTGTTGCAGTTAACCCACAAATTCAACCAAATCCACAAGATATCCCATTAACCGTGGAAACAAAAAAATCTATTGATAGCCTGTCATACCATTCCCTACCTGATTACAGTACTTATGCCGCACTTTATATACCTTGTGCTATACCGGCAATTGAACCAGATCAAGATCTAGATGATGATGAAGATAAAAGAAATGATTCAGTTCCTTATGCTTCTAATTTCCTCTTTTCAGAAGAGCGTTGTAGAGCCTTAAGACGAGCCAAATTATTAACTAAGGCTTCACCTGAGGAGGCATTAAATAAGCTTCATGATTATGGTTGGAAACCTGAAATGGACATCCAATTACCCTATTTTTATATCAATGAATCAATCGCTTTCCCATATAAATTTATAAGTGCCTATGGTCGATTTGACGTAACAGAAAACATGTGTGATTTTTCCGTGGCGAGCACCCAACAAGACCCATTATACAATAATGGTGAAGTAAAACCTTTAAAAGAGGTTAATTTCGCCGAAATTTGGGCATTGTCAAAAGGCAATTTACCAATTTGGGCTAACAATGATGCGACAGCTATTGATCTTGTGGAAAATAAAGATTTAATATCGCCAAGACGTGAGTGGTATTCAAGTTCAATTGCCAAAAATCAAATTGATTATGGTACTAAAGGCGCTATTTGTTTAAGAGAAAAAATAAACGAAGAACGTGTAATTGAAGGTTTAAAAGAAGTACAAGCCACCGGTAAGTTAAATAAAATTAAAACGTTTATTATTCACGGCAGAAACAATGTTAAACAACTTATCGATCATACTTCCCGACCTTATGTTGCGTTAAATAGTGCGGTTGAAGGTCAAGAATCTCAACTCCGTTATATCGAAGTTGAAAATGCAAGTTATCTTGATGGTAAGGCACCTTTCGATAATACTTTATTGCCAATTGACTATTATGGTGAGGATGCAATGGAGTGGTTATGGGCTAATCTAACTAACAATACAACCTTGCCAAATAGCCAAGTCATTCGAACTAAAGCTAGAGGTGGTAATAGTGGACGAGCACCGCAGGCGACGACAGCAAACCTTGTTCCTATTTCACAGGTTCCCAATAAAGACAACCTAATCGAGGTTGATAATGGCAAAATTATACTACCTGATTAAATCTAAGTTGTAGTTTAAATGACTATCGATTAAATAGTCTATGTGATAATTAAAATTCGATAGTCATTCAATCATCGATTGATGATAATTTAATGAGTGAGCACATTTTTGGATAGAGCTGAAAAAACAATGTAGTTAATGTTGTATAATTTTGCTCAAAATCTACCAAGGTTTCGCTTAATAAATAGAGTTTGGGTCTTCGTTTTGCCATGCCATTTAACACTTTACCAACAAAATCTAGCGACGCATAATTTTCTAGCCATTTGCCATGCCACAATGCAGACATAAAATCCTGATAATCAATCGGATAATCGGCGATATAAGGTTGAATTTGTTGCTTGGTCGATGCATTAAATAATGCAAGAGATTGGTAGGAATTAAATTCCGTCCAATATTTGGACAAAAAATGATCCCAAACTATATCAAGCGTAATGGAAGCAACACGTTGATGGGATTGTCGAAAAAGCGATTTAGCTTGCTTTACTTCAGCAAAGCCATCAATCAAACGATCAATCTTACGATGCAACATAATCCCATCAGCTATCTCGCTCGGATATTGCCGATAAGGATCGCCTTTGACAAAATCAGCAACCGTATTACCAATCAAGGAACTATTAGCAATCGTGGCCAGATGTAAATGCGCAAGAATATTCATGATCGTCTACCATCGGCTAATCGCGATGTTTAAACTCACCTTCCGCCAAACCTTCTCGCCAATAGCTAGTAATTTGGATGGCGTTCGGCGCCAGATTGACATATTTATCTTTAAGGGCATGACGTAATTGCTGAGCTAGCGAACCCTCTAATCCCCCCCAAAACAGTAGATTATCGTGTTGACTAAAATCCCAATTCATTAGGGTATCAACCAATTGATTAGGATAGTTAGCATCTTTAGTCATCCATTTAACCAATAAATGTTTTGGAAGATCTACAATATCAGTCTCATGATTAACCTCAATAAAGGCAATTGCTTGGTGATCGGCTGGTAAATGTTCAAGGGTATAACAAATGGCGGGAAGAGCTGAAACATCCCCCATTAAAATCAAATGTTGATTAGCAAATTCTAGTTTACCTGCAGGTCCAACGAAACCAACTTGATCGCCAACTTTAGCCTGCTGAGACCAAACTGTCGCTAAACCGCTGGCATGAATAGCAAAATCAATCACAATGTGATTGTTCCGCTCATCATAATCGCGAATACTATAACTACGGGCAAATTGACGAACCCTATCACTCACCGAAATTTTATTATTTTCATCTAAAATCGGAAAAGCGATTTCTCCGGTTAAAGGATCAGCAAATAACAATTTCAAATGTGGGCATATCCAACGCGGATTTACCACCAAAGGTTTATCACAACTAAAATGTAGTCGCCAATAACTCTCTGAAGGCCTTTCGATCTTAATAACAGTTAGTAAAGCATTGATAATGTTTTTTTTCTCGTGCATTTGCTGATCCCTTATATTACCTCAATATTGCTTCCCTATCATACAGCATAAAATGGTACAAAAAAGGATATTTTTTCAATTGACGATAGATAAAAAAAACCACCCAAAATGGGTGGAATAGAAATTAATAAAAAGTTGAATAGATTAATAACGTAAAGCCCCGAATGCCCCACACCAATCTTGGTCAAATTTAGCCACCGCAGCATCAACAGCTGGATCGGCAATAAACAATTCAGCCACATCTACCGGCAAGGTAATTGACTGGCAACCGGCAAGCATACAATCTAATGCTTGTCTTGGCGTTCTGAAACTTGCGGCCAATACCATCGATTCAGGACAATGCAAATCTAACAGAGTTTGAAGCTCATAAACTGTCTCTTTACTATTACCACCTTGGGCATCAATACGATTTACATAAGGGGCGATATATTTTGCTCCTGCAAGCGCTGCCAAAAAACCCTGACCAGCACCATAAACAGCTGTACCTAAAGTCGGAATACCTTGCTTGGTCAACTCTTTAATCGCTATCAAACCTTCGGCATTAACTGGGATTTTAGTCACAATCGACGGCACAACTTTACGAAGTTGCTCAGCTTCCTTAATCATCTCTTTAGCGGTATGTGAAAGTACTTGTGCAAACAATAATTTATCGGTACCAAGCAGATCTTGTAATTCAGCCAACAAATCAAAAATCGGCTTAGCAGATTTTGCCACAATACTCGGGTTTGTGGTCACTCCTTTTATCGGTAAAATTTCTGCTAAACGCTTAATCGCTGCCACATCAGCTGTATCTAAATATAATTCCATATTAATCTCCTATTCAAAATGATCTGTACAAATTTTTAAAAGTAATACTACATATTTCAAACTTTACTACCCACCGTTAACTACTCTATAACCATGATTTTCAATCAATTTTTTAATTTCATCAATTTCTTTAGGCGATGGTTCGGCAATATCTTTCATTTCATAATTTTGGTGAATTAATTCATATTTGGATTCGCCAAACTTATGAAATGGTAAAATATGAATAACTTTGATTCGATTAAACTCTTTTAAAAAAGAGAGTATTTTCATCACATTATTCTCAAATAATGTATACTGAGGAATTAAAGGTAATCGAGGAATCAAATTAATATTGTGATGATAAAGTTGCCTAAAATTATTTAATACTCGATCTAAATGAAGATTTATCGTTTTCATCGCTTTTTCTTGATCCATAATTTTAAAATCAAACAATACTTCGTCACACTGAGAAGCCACGCTTAAAAAGTCGGAAAACCTTATATCACCAGCAGTTTCAATCGCAGTATTAATGCCTAACTGTTTTAACCTTTTTAGCAATTGATATGCAAATTTTGCTTGTAGCAGAACTTCTCCTCCAGATAAGGTGACTCCGCCGCCAGAAGTTCTAAAAAAAATTTCATCTTTTAAAATTTGGTTAATTAACTCATCTATTTGAATATCATATCCTATTTTTTCTAAAGCTTTACTTGGACATTCATCAGCATCATTACAGCAAAATTTACATTTAATACATTTAGATTTACGTTTTACTACTACGCTTTGACGAGAAATAGATTCAGGGTTGGCACACCAAGGACAATGATGAGGACAACCTTTAAAAAATACGACGGTACGAATACCATTACCATCATTCAAAGAATATCGTTGAATATTGAAAATTCTCGCCACACTACTTTCACTCATCTGAATAATTTCAGATGAATGATTTTGATGAAGTTCGATGTTAAAACAACTCGCTTGATCATTACAATTGATGAGCTGTTCGTCGGATGATATCATCCTGAATCTCCTTAGATAACTCAACAAAAAATGCGCTATAACCTGCAACTCTTACAACTAGCCCAGCATAATCTTGGGGCCTTTGTTGGGCTGCTTTTAAAGTTTCAGCGTTAACAACATTAAACTGAATATGTTGTAATTTTAATTTACTGAAAGCCTGTAAAAAATTAGCTAATTTATGTAAACCACTGTCATTTTCAAGAGTACTTGGCGTGAATTTCACATTTAATAATGTTCCATTTGATAATAGATAATTATCTAATTTACTGACTGATTTTAATACAGCTGTTGGTCCTTTCATATCTTGACCTAACATAGGTGATAAACCACCATCAGCTAGCTGTTCCCCCGAATAACGCCCATCTGGTGTTGCTCCAACAACAGCACCTAAAGGAACATGAGCAGAAACAGTATAGGAACCTGGAACAAAATGACCATTTCTTGGATTAGAATATTTTTCAACTTCTTTACAATACTCCCGAAGCAGCTCCACACTAATGTTATCAACTTCATCAATATCATTACCGTATTTACTAAAACGATTTATCAAACGAGCTCGAATTTTCTGGCCTTCATCGCCATTGAAATTATTTTTTAATACCTGCAATAGCTCTTTAAATGACACTCGTTTTTCATCAAAGACAACACCTTTCAGGGCAAATAAGGAATCACTCAAATTAGCTATACCTATACCTTGAACACCGGAAAAATTATAGCGAGCACCACCTTCGGTAATATCTTTTCCATTTTCAATACAGTCAAGAACAAAAGAAGATAAGAAAGGAACAGGAGCCCAATTTCGATGACCTAAATCACAGATATTACTACCGTCAATCATCAATTTAACGTAATAACGAATATTTGCTTTAATTTGTTCAAACAGACTCTCATAAGTTACATTTGAATTGTGTTCATTTTCATATAAAGTCATTTCCATTACCTTAAGAAGATTAAACATCGCTATATCATGTAAGCCATAGGTTCGTCCTGGAATTGAAAGCTCGACACACCCAACAACTGAATAATCTCTTGCATCTTCTAAAGATACACCTCGATTTAAAAATGCAGGAACAATAACCTCATCATTAAAGATTTGAGGAATACCCGTTCCCAGACGAATAGTTTCAGCCGTTTTTTGTAAGAATTGCGGATCAATTAATTCATTCACTCTAACACCTAGATTGGGTTGAGGAAGACAAACTTCTTGATAAGCATTTAAACACAATGTTGAAAGATTATTAACCGCGCTATGCCCAATGGTATTTAAGCCACCTAACAAAATGGTATACCCTGAAGGAAATCCAGCAAAATATCTTGCACTTGATGTTGAACGTAATAAAACAATATCATTACATTTAATCCAGAGCGATGCTAAAAGCGTTTTCAAAAATGCCGGATCTTCGTCTTTCGCTAATGACAATTGATAAAATGGCCACATATATTGATCAAAACGGCCTAATGAGATTGAGCTAGCATTTGATTCATATTGTAAAATAATATTTATATACCAAAACAATTGACAAGCTTCATAAAAATCTGTTGGTTTGTGGTAAGCAATATTTCGGGATATTTTTGAGATTTTTTCTAATTCTTTTTTACGTTCTACATTTTGGCAATTCTTAGCCATCTCATCGGCCAAATCAGCATAGCGTAAAATATGTAATTGTGAAGCTTCTAACACAATTTTAGCTGCCAGGTAAAAATGATTATCGGGATGTTCTTTAACTAAATTGCTTAACTGGATAATTAAATTATCTATACCATTTTCTAATAATCTCGGGTAGTCAATAATGATATGACCTTGCCCTTTATCTGTTTGGTTGATACTAAAAATTGCTTTACTTTCGGCATCTTTGACTATTGAAGGGATCTCTTTGTTAATAAAATCCTTCATTGAACGTTTTTCCCAATATGGGTAAAGTTCATTAAGATAAATTTGTTTGTCTTCTTCAGAAATATTAAAACGGTCTTGAGGTCGAGTAGGAAAATCATCTAATTCTTTCAAAATCCAATAGGGATCCATTTCTGGTGAGATAATCCCTGAACGAGGTTTTATGGTTCGATTTCCAGCAATTAATTCGCCATCTCGTATAGAAATGTTAACTTTATTTAGGATATTTGCGGTAGCTTTTGCTCGCCTTATAATTATAGGCTCACCTTCGGTTAGCATATGACTCTCGGTATAAAGTAAAGCTCTTTCTAACGAAATTTCTCTTGTTTTTGCAAACAAATCTCTTTTTAATTGTTCAATTCGAGTAACCATAACATAACCTCTTTATAAATAGGTTATAGCATTTACCGCTATAACCTTTTTGATTAAATCACTACTAATAAAAATTTATTTATTTAAATTTTCTTCAATTTTTTTCAAAATCAAATCTGCTTTCTTCACCGCATCACTAATTGCAATTCGAGCAATGGGTTTATTTTTGAAGCGTTCCTGATTTTTTATACCTATGTCATTTGTTAATATAATGAAATCAGCATTAGCGACATCTTCCGCCGTAAGCTCATTTTCAATGCCTATTGAACCTTGAGTCTCAACTTTACATTGCCATCCTTTCTCTTTAGCTGCTTTTTCTAAAGATTCCGCTGCCATGTAAGTATGGGCAACACCTGAAGGGCAAGCAGTTACTGCGATAATATTAACCATTTTTTTCTCCTTTAATTCTCAATATGCTTAACCAATGTCAAAAGAAATATCAATGTCTTCGTCATTAGATTCTTCCTTATTAATTTTAACTTTTGAAGTGATAAACTTTTTCAGAAAAACAATTGCTAATGCACAAGTTAGCGAGCCGACCGCAATAGCAAATATGAAACTTAGCTTTCCAGTTACAACAGGTAATACAATTAAACCACCCCATCCTGCATAACACTCAGCCCCTAAAAGCGCGGCAACCGCCCCCCCAACAGCAGAACCTAACATAGTAGAAGGTATTATTTTTAAAGGATCGGCTGCCGCAAAAGGAATTGCGCCTTCAGTTACACCCACCAATCCCATAACAATTGCTGCTTTACCTGTCTCTTTTTCTTCTTTACTAAATACATTTTTACCAATTAGTGTTGCTAAACCAGTACCAATTGAAGGCACTGCAATACCAACTGCCGCGATGGCAACAATAGTGTAAATACCTTCGCCTACACAAATTAGCATAAAGGCATAAGCTACTTTATTTACCGGTCCACCCAAATCGAAGCCCAACATTGCTCCCATAATTAAAGCAAGAATAACAATGCTGCCATCTTGCATACTACGTAACCATGATGTTAATGATGTTGTTAATAAACCAACCGGTTCTCCAAGTACCCACATCATGATGCCTGCGGTCAAAAAAGTTCCGACTATAGGAATAATAAATATAGGCATAACAGATCTAAGGATAGGTGGAACCTTAATTCGTTTAAGATAAAAAACGATAATTCCGCCAATGAGTCCAGCGATTAAAGCGCCAAAAAAACCGGCACCAAAAGTTGTTCCAACCCAAGCTCCAATTGCACAAGGTGCCAATGCAGCTCTCTCAGAAATTGAATAGCCAACATATGCAGCCAAAAAAGGAATCATTAAAGCTAAACCAGCTGCACCTATTTGAAACAGTTTATTTAAAAAGGGGTCATTGACTGGATCCGGTACACCACCCTGTCCTAATAGCATCACAGAGACAGCCAATAAAATACCACCGGATACCACAAATGGAATCATATGAGAAACGCCGGTCATCAAATGCTGACGCGTGTTTTTCAAAATTAATACTAAATCGCTCATACTTAATACCTCATTTTTTTAATTTTCTTACTACATTTTTATAGTAGAAAATGTTTAGTAATAACCACAGAGTAAATAAATCATATTTACTGGATTTTTGTACTGTCTATTTGAAAATGAGATATAGCTCAAAAAAATGAAATATTTTCATGTGTTTCGATAAGAATTAAAACGTGATAAAGATCACAAATTTATTTACATATTACTTTTGTCCAGTTATTCATGGATTTTTCGCATAGTTTAATTTTAATAGTTATTTATTCTTTTAATTATTGATGATTACTAAAGTTATAAAACACCAAATTGATTGGGAGAATAAATATGTCGAAAAAAATTGAGTTTATTTGTACGCTACCTAATGGCATACACGCTCGACCGGCTAGCACGATTAAAACCATCTGTGACGAATTTAGTAGCAATTTTGAATGGCATAATTTGCGCACAAATACTAAAGGTGATGCTAAAAGCACCTTATCATTAATAAGCACCAATACTTTATTAAATGATGCCTGTCATTTATTCATATCGGGAGATGATGAAGAGCAGGCTTATCAACGATTGGTTACATTTATTGACAAAGAGCTACCGTTTTGTGATGAAGAGTTAGTAAATAATGCTACTGAAGAAATAATACCGTTACCACGCTCCTTAAAAAATTTAAATCCTAATATTATTACCGCTAAAACTGTATGTAATGGAGTGGCAAATGGCAAGTTGCAAAAAATTGATTATATTGATTTAACTAAATTTAATGATTTCCATTCTGCCAACTCAATTAAATCTGAAAAAGAGCTAGTTATACAAGCAATCACTAAGTTAAGAAAATTAATATCATTACAAATTGATTGTTCAGCAGATACCTCTAAAGACATTCTTAGTGCACATTTGGCAATACTAGAAGATCCATCCTTTTATGAACAAATCGAATTAAATATAGAACAAAATTTGTCGGCTGGTTCAGCAATAATAAATACGGCTAAATTTTTTAGTGAGCAATTAATTCAATCAGGAAGTGACTATTTAAAAGAACGAGAACTCGACATTCGTGATGTGTGCTATCAATTATTACAACAAACATATGGCGATAAAAATTTTCAATTTAGCAATAAATTAACCGAACCTACAATTTGTATTGCTGATGAACTTACTCCAAGTCAATTTTTAGAATTAGATAAAAAATATTTAAAAGGTTTACTGTTAGCCAAAGGGGGAACTACATCTCACACAGTCATATTAGCGAGATCTTTTAATATTCCAACATTAGTTAGTGTTAACATGGAGATATTAGAAAATTATCTTAATCAACAAGTCCAAATTGATGGAGATTTAGGTCTTATTGTCTATGATTTATCTCCAGAAGTTATTCGTTATTACCAATCTGAATCGGCTCTCAATAACCGTTTAAAAGATAAAGAAAAAATCTTTATTGATATTCCTGGTTCGACTGATGATGGAATAAAACTTGAAATAGCAGCCAATATTGCTCACCCATTAGAAGCGCAAACTGCTTTTGATCATGGAGCTGAATCAATTGGTCTATTTCGTACCGAGATGCTGTATATGGATCGCCACTGTGAACCATCCGAAGACGAACTCTATAATACTTTTTGCCAAGCAATCGAAGCAGCAAAGCAACGTACAATCATTATTAGAACATTTGATATTGGTGGCGATAAACCAGTAAATTATTTAAATATTCCTAGTGAAAATAATCCATTCTTAGGTTATCGAGCTGTTCGCATCTATCAAGAGTTTTTAACTTTATTTCGAACTCAATTAAGAGCGATATTACGAGCTTCAGCGCATGGAAAATTAAAAATCATGATTCCGATGATCTCATCAATGGAAGAAATATTATGGATCAAGGAAGAATTAACCATCATAAAACAATCTTTACGTAATGAGAAAATCCCTTTTGATGAAAAAATCCCACTCGGTATCATGCTAGAAGTTCCTTCCATCATGTTTATCATTGATCAATGTTGTGAAGAAATTGATTTTTTCAGTATTGGTAGTAACGATTTAACTCAATATTTATTAGCTGTAGATCGAGATAATGAAAAAGTCACCAAGAACTATAACAGTTTAAATCCAGCTTTTTTAAGAGGATTAGATCACATCGTAAAAGAAGTACATCATTATGGTAAATGGATAGGTATATGTGGCGAACTTGCCAGCAAAGGTTCTGTTTTACCTTTATTAGTTGGATTAGGGTTTGATGAATTGAGCATGAGTTCACCTAACTTGCTTTCAACCAAAGCTCGTCTTAAAAAATTAAACCGTTCAGATTGTAGGATATTACTCAATAAAGCGATGAATTGCCGAACATCACTTGAAGTCGAGCATTTACTTGCTCAATTCCGTATGGAACAAGCAGATATACCTTTAATCACTCAAGAAACCATCACAATAAATCCAAATTGGATAAGTAAAGAGGAAGTCATCAAAGGAATGACTGATAATTTATTGATTGCAGAAAGGTGTCGTTATCCTAAAAAATTAGAGGAAGACATCTGGTTGCGTGAAGATGTATTTTCTACAACCTTAGGTTTTGGGTTTGCTATTCCTCATACAAAATCTGAGCATATAGAACAATCAACTATTAGTGTAACTAAACTTGCAAATCCCATATTATGGGCAGATGAACAGGTAAATATCGTAATTATGTTAACCCTAAACAAACACACAGCTGGCGATCAACATATGAGAATATTTTCAAAATTAGCTCGCCGTATAATGCATGAGGAGTTTAGAACATCGCTACTAAATAGTAAAACCGCACAAGAAATTGAAGAGATTCTAAAAAAAGAATTAGAAATAGCCTAAACTTTCTTAAAACTACATTCCGTTAATACCAATCATTGACGGAATGAAACTTTATAGTTTTATACAAGCTCCATAAGGTGATTTAGACGCTCGATTTACAACATTCAATAATTTACTACTATCCAATAAAAATTGGCTAATATCCATTTCAATACAACGTGACTTATTGAAACGATCTCTATTTTTGATATTGACATTACTAATAATAATTACCACATCAGCAACCTCAATGTCATGAGGTTCAATAATACTATCAATTCCTAATGCACCTTGTGTTTCTATTTTAATTAGCCAATTTTCCTGCTTAGCTAATTTAGCTAAACGTTCGGCAGCCATGTAAGTATGAGCAACCCCGCCAACACATGAAGTAATAGCTAATACATTTAATTTTGTCATTTAACAACACTCTTTATTCAACATAATGGTTATTATTGTGCATTAAAAATGTTAAATCAATAATCAAATTATATACATACAGATAATTATTATTTGAATAGGTTAGCTATCTTAAACTCATGACAGAAAATTAGACTCGATATATAATCTATCGGTTATTTGTAAGCTTAAAGGATGTAACTAGATGGAACTATCAATTGAACAAACCATCAAAAATTATTTAGACAAAGCTAACAATTTCAAAAATATTTTTTTCTCTAATAGTCGTACCTCAGCCCCTTCTCTCGCTTATCAAGTTGACTTTCCTAGATTAGAAATCATTCTAGAGGGAAACTTAAAGATGCAATGGGGCAATGACGAAACTCATTTAGTGGAAAAAGAATTAGCTACAGATGATTTACTTTACATCACTGCCAACAGTTGGAATAAACCTATTTGGACAACGCCTTCAACATCGTTAAGTATTTTATTTGGTAAACAACAAATTGGCATTAGCGTTTTACATTGGGATGGTTCACAATTAATTCCTAAAGGGCAAATTAGCACCCCAAGACGAGGTCCGCGTGTTGGAACCTTTATTATTCAAGCATTATCCGAGTTAACTTGGCAAAACCAATCCCAAAACCAAACCGGCTATTATTTGATACAGAGCCTGCTTAGTAACACTCTTGATTTACTCAATACCGACATAAAAACTGCATCCAAAACCACCAGCTTATTCGAAGCAATACGTCAATATATTGACACCCATTTTCGAGAAGATATCAGTCGCGAATTTTTAGCTAAAATGTTCTATATCTCACCCAATTATTTATCCTATCTATTCCAGAATGAAGGCAAAATTGGCTTAAACGAATACCTCAATCACATTCGCCTAGAGTATGCCAAATCACTACTTAAAGGTTACGAGTTAAACGTCAAAGAAATCGCCCTTGATGCAGGCTTTAAAGATAGTAACTACTTTTGCCGTATCTTTAGAAAAAAAACCGAACGAACTCCAACAGAGTATCGGCGGCAATATCATAGTAAATTAATGGAAAAGTAAACCAATTGAATTGAGTGTAACAACGGGTTTTTATTTGTTGGGGAATTAAGGGGTCTCCCCCCTGTTCCTCAATTTTTTTTGGAAAATAGGATACGGCCTACACGGCTGTGAACGATGATTTGGGTTGAAATGACAAACGACGACTTTTCTAAACTGCCTACACGGCATTAAACTAGAACAAAACATACTATAAACATTGTTGGCCAAAAGGCAAAGGGCAATTTTGATTTTAAAAACCCTTTTTTTAAGCTGATTTTTAATGTCATGATTTTTATTGATTTTATTTTAGGCTAAAAAAAAGGGTTAGCGATGATAGATTTTGATTTTTTAAAAAACTACTTCTCACTAATTTTTTGGACTTCACGAAGTGCGTTGCTCAACTCTTTGAATCTGCATTTCTCGCTCTTTGGGATTGAAAAACGTCCAAGCGACAAAACGACTGATTTTTTGGCCTTGTGCCATCGCGACAATTTTGTATTCAGTTACCGCTACATTTTTCAGTTGTTTTTTTATAATACTCAGCGACTCTTTTTTTGATACTAATGAGGTAAACCATAGGCACTGCGTTTTATATTTAACGCTCTCTGTTATCATTCGGGCAATAAATGCACTTTCACCCCCTTTGCACCAAAGTTCAGCATGTTGCCCACCAAAATTAAGGATAACTTTATCCTTAGTAGAGTTCACTTTACCTAACTTTTGTAGCTTGGTGTAAGCCGTTGCATGGGCTTCTTGTTCAGAGCGATGGAAAGGTGGATTGCATACGCTAGCTAGATAAAACTCATTGGGTTGAATGATATTTTCAAAAATAGCTTCGCTGTTAAGTTGTAAGCGACATTGGAGGGTATTTTTTAATAGATCATTGGATTTTGTTATTAACGAGGCAACTTTGATGGATGTAGGATTAATATCACTACCCACAAAAGACCAACCATACTCGGCACAACCAATAATCGGATAAATTATATTTGCACCAACGCCAATATCTAATATGCGAACTTGCTTACCGATAGGCGTCTGATTTTGATTATCCTGAGCCAATAGATCGGCCAAATAGTGAATATAATCTGCTCGTCCCGGAATTGGCGGGCAGAGATAATTGTCGGGAATATCCCAATAAGAGAGTTGATAATAGTGCAATAACAGTGCTTTATTGAGCGTTTTGACCGCAATAGGATCGGCAAAATCAATCGTCACCCGATCAAATTGGTTAGGTTTAACAAAATTTGCTAGTTCGGGTAATGTTTTAATAAGTAAATCGAATGGATAACCATTAATATGTTTATTGCGGTGATGTAAAACGTTTTTTTTGACTGATTGCATGTATGATCCCAAATAAAGAATTGCTAGCTATTATAGCGTTTTTCAATAAATTTGTGAAAAAAGCTCGCAGTTTATCCGTCAAAAAATCAGTTGTTCAACTTGTTTTATAACCTTTATCGCCAGATGAATTATTCGAAAATTAAATTGGGATTTGCTATAATCTGCCACTTTCAATTCATACAGTAACCTAATGAAACGTCTAAAAATTTTTTCGATATTACCGTTTTTTAGTTTAATGCTAATGTCTTTTGATTCACATGCCAGCGAGTTTAATGGACAAGCGTTATCATTGTATTGGGCAATTCCGTTTGTTGGAATTTTATTATCCATCGCCTTATGCCCACTGTTTTTAGCCCGATTATGGCATCATCATTATGGCAAAATCGTTGCTATTTGGACGTTTTTATTTTTAGGCTCTGTATTATTCTCTTTTGGATTAACTACCACAATCGAGTTAACGGTACATGCCATTATTGAGGAGTATATTCCTTTTATATTGCTACTTTTGACGCTGTTTACGGTTTCTGGTGGCATTCTTATTAAGAGTGATAAGATCAGTACCCCAAAATCAAATGTTATTTTATTGGCAGTCGGCGTGGTTTTTGCCTCTATTATGGGAACGACTGGCGCTGCGATGTTGATGATTCGTCCATTACTGCGAGCTAATCGCCAGCGACAATATGCAGTGCATACCGTGATCTTCTTTATCTTTTTAGTTGCCAATATTGGTGGCGGATTAACCCCTTTAGGGGATCCACCGTTATTTATTGGTTTTTTAAAAGGCGTCGATTTTTTCTGGACCGTTAAACATATGATATTACCAGTAGTGCTGACATCAGGTCTACTGCTAATCATCTATTATTTTATCGATAGGTATTATTACGTTAAGCAATATGGTGTCATTAACAACACAATCAGCGCGGAACCCGTTAAGCTATATGGCCTAAAAAATC
The DNA here is from genome assembly GCF_003202915.1 of Gilliamella apicola. GTDB lineage: Bacteria > Pseudomonadota > Gammaproteobacteria > Enterobacterales > Orbaceae > Gilliamella > Gilliamella apicola_Q. Next base: position 665,588 of record NZ_QGLP01000004.1, on the reverse strand, counting down.
TTGTGCTATTAGTCGCTATTATTGCTAGTGTGCTGTTGTCTGGCGTATGGCATTCGTCGCTATATTTTACGCTGTTAGGCTCACAAATAGCATTACAAAATCTTGTTCGTGATGGTCTTTTTATTGCAATTACGCTTATCTCTATTGTGATAACACCGAAACAAGTCCGAGCTGGTAATGAATTTAATTGGGATCCGATAAAAGAGGTGGCTAAATTATTTATCGGTATTTTTATTACTATTGTGCCTGTGTTAGCGATTTTACGTGCAGGTGATCAGGGTGCTTTGGCTTCAGTGGTTTCGATGGTCACAAGTGAACACGGTACACCAATAAATAGCATGTATTTTTGGTTATCTGGATTACTATCCGGATTTTTAGATAATGCCCCAACTTATCTGGTCTTTTTTAATTTAGCATCCGGTAATGCCACCAGCTTAATGACCGCCTTTGAAAACACGCTACTGGCCATTTCAATGGGCTCGGTATTTATGGGCGCTCTAAGTTATATTGGTAATGCACCTAACTTTATGGTGAAAACCATCGCTTGCCAACATAAAATCACTATGCCTAGTTTTTTTGGTTATATGAAATGGTCAATTGCTATTTTGATCCCAGTTTTTATTATTGATAATTTGGTGTTTTTTGTCTTCTTTTAAGACGTGACTCTGTTTAGCATACCCCAAGTAAAGTGAGTTTGCTTTTTACTTGGGGTGGAATTTTAATATAATTAGTATTAATTAGAAGAAATATTTAAAGCGAACCCTTACCCCATAACGATTGTCATTACCACCGCCTTGTTTTTCATCACGTTCCAGTCTAGATAAATACGTACCTAAGTAGATATTAAAGTTATCCATATCCATCCACATTCGGAATTAAGTATGAAGCATTGATAGTATGTAATTTATATTTACCTTTAGCGTAAATTTCACCATCGCCTTGGTAATTAGTATTAAAGGCTTTAATATCATTGGCAGCATAAATATAACCAAGACCAAGCCTTTGCCAAATACCGTTTGTTCTGTTCAGGGAAAAAAAAAGACTACCGCCTTTTACTATTGAATTTCTCAAAGACGGCCTACGCAAAAGTTGGACCGCCGAAATGATAGGCCACTTAATAATAAATTATGAGAGTGAATGGTATGCAGACGAAGCGCTAACCAAATGGAATGAAATAGATGATTTACTTGAGGAAGAAAAACAAAAACAAAAAAATTTAATTGAAAAACAGTTAGATGAAAATAACATAACGATTCCTTATAAGCGCGATCATGCCTTAAGCATGGTGGATGACGTGCATGAAAAAACTAAATCAATTTGGCAGTTAGAAAAAGAGCAACGTATTAAACCATCCCTTTGGTGGCTAGAAGTAGCACTATCTCAAGCAACCCTATCATCGAACAACCAAACACCACAAACACCCGCACTAAGCAATCTTTCTGCTGATGGCAAAGCATGGTTTATTCATCCAGTATCAGTGATGGGTAGATTTATAAGCCCAGGTATAGTGACATATCATATTTACCACGATGGAAAAATTGAAAAACATATACCACAGGAAATATCGAAAGACTACAAGCAAAAATATAAGTATGTTTATCATGATGAAAAGAATAATGAACATGAAATATGCATTTGTGATTGGCATACTACTAAGGAAAAAGCAAATGGTGTAGTAATAAGCGCGCCGAATAGAAAAGATCCAAATATTATTGAATATAAAGAAAATTTAAAGGAAGGAAATACCCAAAAAAGAGTTAAATTTAAAAATGGAGATATTGCAGAATATGGTAACCATCCAAAAAAAGGCTTAATTTGGCGACGATATAAAGCATTGAATAAAAGTGTTGAAATAGTTAGGATGCCAGATGAAATCAATTACAGTAAAGGTAATGTTAAAGTTAGATATAGTTTTTCAAATACGAAAAGACGTTATACAGGACCAAGTGCTTTAGCCGGTTTTATTGGTGCTTTAGCTGAAACAGGTTTGCATTTAACAACTACTGGTAGTTGTTTTGCTGAGGGGTCCTGTTTTCCTAGTGCTGAACATGTAAATGGAAAAAGCGTTGATACTCTTTATTCAAATGATAACGATGAACAAAAATTTATTAATTCCATGCATAAATTTAATTTTAATAAACAAAGAACGGGGAAAAATAAGAAAAAATTTGATAATGCAATACAAGATTTAGATGGAACTCTTCATGATGACCATTTACATTCAGAATTTAAAGCAGGTTCGATAAAGGAAATAATATTATGAAAAATTTCAATTAAATACCAATTATTCTATTAGTTACAATACTCACTGGTTATAACATAAAACAGTCGATCCTCAGACTAATGATAAAGAAATTTTAATAACCAATTTATATTCTGGAAAAAAATTAATAACAAGTAAAAATTGTGTATTATCCGTAAATAGAATTTGTAAAAAAAATAATGGCAATATATAACTCTCTTCCGAGCAAGTAAGTCGGATTTGCAAGAATGAAAATCATTAAAAAACTTTAAATATCATAGAGAAAATTTGCAATCTATTCAAACGCCACTTATTCAAAATAAGAAAAGGATTAAAAAATGAAATACTCACATTATCTAGTACCACTTTGTTTACTATTCAGCACCTACTGTTACAGTCAGCACTATCAAATAGAAGACAAGTATCGTGGCGACCCCTTTTTTAGGAAAATCGACATGAATAAATTAGAAAAAGATTGTACTTATCCACAAAATTATTGGCAATTAAACGAATTAGAACAAAAAGAAATATATAAGTTTTGTCCTTTTAATAAAAATAATCTTAAATTTGATTTAAAAGAGTTATATAAATTTATTTATAAAGATCCAGTAATCATCTATAACGGACAAGATTTTCAACTGACATTAAGTATGTCAAAAAGTAATGATATTGAATCTGATAGTACTATTTTTGGAGGTGATATATTTTTATCAATAGTTAAAGATAATATTGTAAAAGATAGGATTTATTTGGCTAATAATCATATTTCTTTTCCTGATTATGATTTTCTTGCAGTAGGTTACCAACATTATTTTATATCCCCAGAGGGAGAGGTAACTACATTATATTTGATAGAGGATGAAGAAGGTATTTCTCCAATGTTTTGGAAACACTATAAAATTGATAATCAAAAAATGAAGTTTGTACTTCAAGATATGTTAGTCAATGTTACAGATGGTGTACAATATCAAATCATTTATCCAAATCAATTTAATATTATTTCGAATAAACCAGTCACAAAAATCGATTCACAAGAACTTAAATCATGTGAAGATGAATATGACAAAGAAGAATATCATAGTTGCTATATAGATGTTTATAACCATTACAATAGTAGATTAAAACAAAAAATTAACTTATTGAATAAAAATAACAATACAATAAAAAAATCTTATTTAAAATTACAGCAAAACATGGCTTCAAGTTGTTTAGAATTACCACCTCCAGTTTCTGGTAATAGAGGAGAGACCGATCCTTATTTATCTAACGTTATGTTTTGTTTAATTCAAAATTATAAACAAGAAATAACCAATATTGAAAAACAACTTGCTCACTAGCTAAGAAGTTGGATTTGGAAGAATAAAAAATTGTCGTCAACTTGAGTTAAAAAGAGAATAGGCATAAATGAAACTTAATATACCTAATCAATGATTACCAATGAAAGAAACATTATGAAGTTAGAAAAAATTTTTTTTAAAATTATTGCGATGTTATTTTTATCAATCAACATCGCCTATGCAACCGAACCACCCGAAACATGGTATTTTTATAAAGTTTCAAAAAGTACAGTCTATGGAGAGACAGAAGAAACTAGAGATAAATTATTGCAAAAGAGAGAAGATATAATTGAACAGTTTGCCGATACGATAATAGAGCTGACAGATAGTCATTTAAAAATTAATAATCAATGTTTATCAGAATATTCTATTCATTCAACTAGTTCAAAAAATCATTGGGGATCAAGTCAAAATAAAAATTTATATAAAAATCTTTTCATTAAAGAAAGCATACCATTGAAGGAAAAAATAGATGTTATTAACTTTTCTGAATCGAATAAATCATGTTCCGGAATTTTAAACAAATTAATAAAAATTGATGATTATTTAGTGAGCATAACAAACGAAGGATATTTAATATTTTTTTCAAAACAAGCCGATAAAAAGCAGTTGTCAAGTAAATATAAAGGACGCCATCGACCGTTCAGTTTATTTGGACATCCAATGATTAAGGATAAAAGTATTATCAATCAGATAAATAAAAACTGTAATTTTTTTGCTGATGAAGATAAATCTTTAAAATATGGAGAATGTGCCTTCGATGAGTTGTATGTTTATTATCCTTATATTTTTTCGAAAGTTAAAACGCCATTATATAAATCTTCTCTAAATAAAGTTAATGATTATGAATATTATTTATTATCAAAATTTCCAGCAGATTCAAATAACCTTGATCACCTTGAAATAACTTTAAATATAGAAAAAAAATGGGAAGTTATAGATAGCATTATTATATACAAGGAAAGTGGATCTACATTGATACCTAAATTTCAATATTATTATATTGATAATCAGTTGCAAAATTTATGGCTTTTACAAATTGTAATGTATGAAAATAGTTCTCTAACAAATGAAATCTCTTTTTATGAAGTTAAACAAATTGATTATTGGAAACATTATCAAATTGATGAAAATAAACATTTTAAATTAATTGAATCTATAGAATGCAATTATAAATATGATAGCCCTAGTAGTGATTCTCCAACAAGTTGGGAATGTAAATAAAATTTAATCATTGAGAACTATAGACTTTATAAAAATCTAGATTTTGTAATCTAACTTTGGTTACCATGAAAACCATTTGCGATTATTTAGAGTAACTACCAATGATGCTGGATTAATTAAAATGCTCGATTCTTTAGATAAACAATTTGATAATTTTAATATTAAATATAGAGTTAATGTTTAGGTAGACCACTCCCATTTGATGATGAGCTTGATCTTTAACTTAATAATCTATATCCATGCGAAATAAAAGGCTTTAAAGAAGAGTTATCACGTGTTGAAAAACAACTTGCTCACTAATCTGAAAGTTGGATTTTATTATTTTTTTTATAAGTTATTTATCTGTAAATTATGCATTTTCAATAAATGTAAATAGTGAATTAAATTATTATAAAAATATTTTATATAAAGGTATTATACAGATGGCGATAGGTGAAAATGATGAAAAAATCTTTACTTTTCTATTACATAGCTATGATAATCAAGGAGAATTTGTTGATGCAATATTGCTTTATAAAATACAGGGAGGTGAAATATCATACTGGAATGACTTTATCATCAATCCAAATGGAAAAATTTTGATAACCCAATATCAGCAAGACAACCTTATTGAATCCGATGAAAATCCAAATGAATTTATAATAAATCCAGAAAATAATCAAATCGATACCAAAATTGTAGAATTTCAAATGACTCCTTCTGGTATTTTTAATCCAACAAAAGAGTAGTTTATGAAAAAATCAATATATATAGCAGTGATAATAAATTTGCTTATTTTCAATAGCTATGCTGAGCAATTTAATGTGGCGGATGATTACAAAGGTAAATCTAATATTCCCTCAATGGATATAATTCAATTAGAAAAAGATTGCCGTAAAATAATTGATTTTTGGCAGATGACAAATTCTGAACGAGAAAGGATAAGAGAAAATTGTCCAATTAATCAAATTGCTTTCTATTTTGAAAATTTATATGAAACAATTAACAATAAAAAAATATTTATAGTTCTGAGAAGCTAGATCTTATTATTGAGAAAACTACCTCTGCAAAAATAATTAACAATATAAAATACCCCATTAAAGCGCTCAATTTATCCATTTTTAATAAAACAAATTTTATAGATAAAATTACTTTAGCGAAGAGTTATTATGATGTGGAAGGTTATTATTGGTTAATCAATCAGTATTATTATATTAGTGATAGCGGGGATATTTATACATTATCAGTCAAGGATATAGATGGTAATGTGGAGCCTATATTTTGGAAACACTATCAAATAGACAAAGAAAATTTACATTTTAAACTTTCAGAACTGTTGATCGATAATGGATATAAATATGAAATCATTTATCCAGATCATTTTAAAATTCTGGAAGGTTCATTAAAAGAATCAAATTATGAAATCGATAAATTAAAAACATGCTATCAAAAAAAATATTCGACACGTTGTAGTATTGATTCCTATCGTTTTTACCATAATCTTTTGTCTCAAAAAATTGAGACGTTAAAAGAAAAAAATATAAATAATAAACAATCGATAGAAATAATCGATAAGCAAATTAATAAAATGTGTTTATCAATATCAGAGCCAAATGATCATTTTGAAGCAGAGAATTTTACCTTTACCATCACTAAATGTTTAACCGAGCAATTGAACAAAAGGATTGAAAAAATCGGTTAAATATTAGAAAGTCGATGATCTAAGTTTTATATATGCATTTAGTTAATTATTAGCAACTTAATATTTGGTTATTAGATCATGACATTGCCGAGAAGGGTGTTGGATAAATTTATGGGGCATTAAAAGTTAATAACCTTAATGTACAAATAAATTTTCCTGATAATTTGATTGTATTTTTCAATTCAGATTACGATAAAAACTCAGTTCAACAATATTTAGAAAAATTTGACATTAAATTTAATAGCCAAAAAACTTACACATATTTTCTTAACCAAACAAAAAAACACAGCATTACTAGTCAAAAATCCAAAGCACAAAAAGCACTTTCTCATTATTTAATATAAAGTTAGATGATTACCGAGAAAAAGTTGTGATTTTTAAACGCAACTTTTTCAAAAATAAAAAAAGGATTAACAGTTAACAGATGAAATACTCATATTATATAGCAACATTATGTTTATTATTAAGTTAATAATGGCGAAAAATTTACCTCAAACAGATTCACAAACTGAGCAAAATCACATGGAATAACCCTAGATTACAATTCATCAGGTAATCTTTAACAAAACAGCTATAAAGAACGATTTAGCCACACATATCGAACAAAGGTGTTAGATTTGTATTTATGGAACAAGTAAGAAAAATAATCGTAGAGTGGTTAGAGATGTATAACACAGAAAGACTGCATGAAGAGTTAAATAATATGCCACCAATTGAATAAAAAAACATGAAACAAATAGTAATATTTTCTACTTGGTTTGGAGACTAACAATGGGGTATTTACATAAGTATTAGCAATTGTTAGCTGTATGTTAAAACTTCTTATCGTAAATCTGCTTGAATTTGATGATTAATGCCATTTTGCCAATTTTCCTTAGGCACGTTAAAATAAATTTCAATTACTACATCATATAATTTGTATGATGTATCAAAGGCAGAAATTTTCTCAATAGTAGTTTGAGCAGAATAAATCCCCAAGTAGTACCCAAGCGATATTTTTGTTCTCTTTTATCTGAGAATTTAGTATCACTGTCTAAACTATTCCAACAAAACATATTTTGTTCAGCAATAATAAGTCCGGCAGAAAGTGCATTTTGCTGGTCTACAGTGAGTTTTTCGGTAGCTTTAAAAATGTGAAGCTTCGCACACTTTTAATAAAAAGTCCCATATAGCTATAATTTATAGCCAAAATATTATGTTAGCTGTCCAAATATTAAAGGTAAGATTTTGATTTACTTTTTAGAATGTAGTTGTAGGTTTTAAAAAGAAGTGAGGTTCAAAATGATTGAAATGTTACTTGATAAAGATTTTTTTTCGTCTAGCGATCAAAATATCACCGTTGAACCTCGAGCACCACAACCTGTCTACCCAGAACATACTCATAATTTTAATGAGATCGTTATTGTGACCAGCGGATATGGTAAACACATTTTAAATGGACGACTGTTTGATTTGTATCCAGGTATGATGTTTTATATTAAGGCTTCCGACTGTCATTTATACGAGAACGTTCATGATTTGCATTTAACCAATATTTTGTTTAGAGATCCTGATAAATTTCATTTTATTAATGGGATAAACCAGTTAATACCAAATCCTGATCCAACTCAGTCCCATTACTTTTTTGATAAAAAAACTGATGAAAATATTCAATCGATTATTAAGCAATTGACACAAAATCAATCCAATGCAATTCAAGAGAGTCTATTTTTGCAGTTATTGTTGATTTTTAAAAATAATCTTTATGTTAATTATGGCTCTGGTTCATGTGATAATCGCGTTAAACAACTGCTAAGTTGGTTACAAATCAATTTTAAAGAGCAAATTGATTGGCAACAGTTAACCACACAGTTTTCATTGTCGTTACGTTCTTTTCATCGTCATATGAAGAATGAAATTGGTATTACACCACAAAAATATCTAATAAAGCTACGGTTAGCTTATGCTTACACACAGTTAATTTATAGCAATAAATCCATTACCACCATCGCACAAGAATGTGGTTTTAATGATAGTGCTTATTTTTCCACCTGTTTTAAACAAGAATTTACGTTTTCGCCACAAATACTACGTAATAATCCTGATAAACGTTATCATTAGCTAATGAGGAACAGTTTATGGAGAGATGTTTGCGTTTATTTAAACAAGATTATTTTATTTCGGAGATGAATACCGTTACTGTCGAAAAACGTGATCATCAACAACCATTTCCTTTGCATGATCACGATTTTAATGAAATTGTAATTGTTTGTTCTGGTAATGGTCTGTATCATTGGAATGATTATGTTTATCCGATTACTAGTGGTGATATTTTATATATTAATCAGAAAGATGTGCACGGCTATGAATCAGTTAATAACCTTAAATTGGATAATATCTTATATTTACGAGAGTCACTTTTTCTATCTTCTACGATTGAATCTTATTTACCTAAAGTGACGGCAAAACATAACGAACGTTTTTGGCGAATTCAACCTTCTTATCTTAAACTTTTATCACCGCTTATTGAACAATTAGCGGTTGAATCAAAGAAAAATAATTTAGCTTCCGTGCATCTATCCGAGGCTCTGTTTTTGCAGTTGGTTATTTTGTTAGATCGAATTAAGCAAGCACCAAAGTTAGCTCTGCCTACCGCGACTCATCAGTTAGATCTATTATTTACCGCGTTGCATAACAGTATTGCAACGCCATTTAATATTGATGTGTTTTGCAAAGAAAATCATATTGCGAGCCGTTCACTTAGTCGCTTATTTAAAAGTCAAACAGGGATGACTATTACCGGCTATTTACAAAAAAGACGTTTATGTGATGCGATGTCTTTACTTCGAACGACTAATTATTCGATTAGTAAGATTGCCGCTGAATGTGGCTATGATGATAGTAACTATTTTTCAGCTGTGTTTAAAAAGCTGACTAATCAAACTCCTTCCGAATACCGAGCTAAATTTAACGATAAAAAGGAGTAATTAAGGTCGTCTAAACAATCGGTATATTGAATTTACTCTCTTTTAAATTGTCAAAAGAGAGTAATGTTTTATGCTAAATAAAAGACTTCGATTAATGGCTCACTAATCGGACTATTATCAGGATTGCTTGGCATAATGTCTTGCATAAAGGCCCACCATTTTTGGCAAGCAGCTGTTTTAGCAACGGCATCCCAGCGCTCTTCTGATTCAATTTCAACATAAGCAAACAGTAGATTTCTTTTACTGTCTAAAAAAATTGAATAATTATGAGCACCATGAGCTTTAAGTTCTTTAACTAGGTCAGGAAAGATTTCGTCATGTCGTTTTTTATATTCAGCATGTTTGTCAGGATGTACCTGCATAATACTCGCTTTTCTTATCATAATGATTCCTTTTTTATGTAATAGGTCAACTTGTAATTAACCTATTACATTTCATAGTGCGATTTTTATTGGTAAATAGCGTGATATAGTTGCTCAATTTCTTGTACGTTGGTGTCACGTGGATTGCCGCCGGTACAAACATCGTCAAAAGCAGCTTGAGCGAGCGCAGGAATATCTTCCAATTTTACCCCAATCTCTTTTAATGTAGGTGGAATACCGACATCAATATTAAGTTGTTTAACAGCATCAACGGCGGCTTTTCTTGCCTGTTCGATAGTCATGTTTTCGGTCGCAATTACTCCCATCGCTTTGGCGATATCACGGTATTTGTCGCCGGTAAATTCGGCATTGTAAGCCATGATATGCGGTAAAAGCACCGCATTAGCCACACCGTGAGGTGTACCATAAAATGCACCGAGTGGATGAGCCATACCATGAACTAATCCTAGCCCCACATTTGAAAAACCCATACCTGCAATATATTGCCCTAACGCCATATCTTCACAACCTTTGGCAATTCCTTTTACCGAGTCACGTAATGAACGAGAGATAACTTCGATTGCTTTGAGATGAAACATGTCTGATAGTTCCCAAGCACCTTTGGTTATATAACCTTCAATCGCATGAGTTAAAGCATCAACACCCGTTGCAGCTTTTAAACTAGCCGGCATACTGGTCATCATGTCTGAATCAATAATCGCAACGGCAGGAATATCATGTGGGTCAACACAGACAAATTTGCGTTTTTTCTCCTCGTCTGTGATTACGTAGTTAATCGTCACTTCAGCAGCCGTACCTGCTGTGGTCGGTATTGCAATCGTTGGTACCGCTGGTTTTTTAGTTGGCGCTACGCCTTCAAGACTACGTACATCAGCAAATTCTGGATTGTTAATGATAATCCCGATAGCTTTTGCGGTATCTTGAGGCGAACCACCACCAATCGCAATCAGGTAGTCCGCACCAGATTGTTTGAATACTTCAACCCCTTTTTGCACAATACCAATGGTTGGATTTGGCATAACTTCATCAAATACTTGATAAACTAAGCCATTGCTATCGAGTAACTGCGTTACTTTAGTGGCGACTTTGAATTTGATTAGATCTTTATCAGTAACCACTAACGCTTTTTTAAAACCACGTTTTTTTACTTCATCTACGATTTGACTGATTGAACCAGCCCCGAAGTAAGATGTTTCATTTAGAATCATTCTATAAGCCATAATATTTTCCTTTTAATTAGTCATACCTAAACCGACAATGTTGGTAGCGACAATGATTACTAAGCAACCAATACAAAGTATACGTACTGGTTTTTTGCCGGTACCAAACCACTCTTTGAGTGCTAAACCAACAATACCACCACAAAGTACATAGAAACTCATATGTAGCATCCAACTCATAAAGCCATATTCAGTTGGGATATTTGCGTGCCCCCAAGCATAGAAGAAGAATTGAAAATACCACATTGCGCCACCTAAAATAGCAAAGAGGATATTGCTAATCAGTAGGGATTTGGCAACTGAGATATCTTTTTTAAATGATAATTCTTTTTTAGCGCAGAGTCGACTAATGCAGAAACTGAGATTAATAATTGCCCCACCGCCCATAATAATGACATAACTTGGAAGTGCTACATATAGATGGTCTACGCCAAGCTCAGCGGCTTTTTCGTGCATAGGTACTGCGACGCTCATGGCAAATGACATACCTGCTGAGAATATACCACACATGATGGCAAGAAGAAGGCCTCTCTTTAAATTGAAGTCTTCAACTTGCACACCTAATGTTTTTTCTTTTAATAAACCGGCATAAGTTACAATAGCAACACCAATAACCGCAATGATTACGCCCAATAATGTCATTTTACCGCCAGTCGATGCCAGTAATTCACCAAATTTACCTTGTAGTATTGGTGTCATAAGGGTACCGACAATTAAGGTTATTCCAATAGCAATACCAATGCCCATTGACATACCTAAATAACGCATTGTTAGTCCATAACCAATATTACCAACTCCCCACATTGCACCAAATAAGAAGACCGGAATTAAGATGTCTGAACTAAACGAAGCGTAATAAGCACAAAAATCGGGTAATAAGAAATAACTGATTGACCAAGGTAATATGATCCATGAAAACAGTCCGGCGATTGACCACATGGTTTCCCATGACCAATTTTTTACTTTTTTTAGTGGTGCATAAAAACAAGCGGCAGAAGCAGCTCCAACAAAGTGCCAAAATATGCCTAAAATAATTGAACTACCCATATACTTATCCTTATATTTTTAAAATATAATTTGCTGTATTGTTATTAGTTACTTTTACTGTTTAAGTGCCTCCTCCATTGGAGTAACAGCAAAACGCTCAGCTAATAATCTAAACTCGTCAGTAGTGATGGTTTGACGTTTTCCGCCCATTGATAAGACTTTGACTAAAACTTCTGCTGATTTTTCTGCTGTATCAATTAAACCAAAAGCTTCATCTAAGGTTGGACCAGTCCCAAATACACCATGAAAAGCCCATAACACTAGACTATGTTTTGCCATTTGTTTGGCTGTGGCATAACCAATTTCATCTTTGCCAGGCACCATCCAAGGCACTACTCCAACACCGTCAGGGAACACGACTAAACACTCGGTACTCATCTCCCATAACCATCTGGTTATTACCGCGGTATCGAGTTCTAAGACATAAGTTAACGCAATTAGATTAGTCGCATGACAATGCATGATGACTCGGTCTTTACCTTGACTTTGCTCAATTCTTACAATATGTGATTGTAGATGGGCAGCGAGTTCGGAAGTTGGTAAACCACCATTTATCAATCCCCACATAATGTAATAACCTTTGCCTTCTTGGTCGATTTTGACAACGGCTAACGTGTCAGCAGGATCTAAAATAACATTGCGAAAAAACTTGCCTGAACCTGTAACAATAAAGTACTGGTTAGCGAGTTTTGTGACATCTTGAGTCAACGATACGTGGCGTGGGTTTTCATAAAATTCATTTTGAAAAGCGAGAACATCGCTTTCGAGTAATCTTAAACTAACATTACCCCCATTACGCTCATCCCAGCCTTTTAACCACATGTCGTAAGTGGCTTTGATCATCCCTTTTACAAACCAAGAAGAAAGAATCTGTTGCATTTTGTGTTCCTTATGATCGTTTAGTTAAAACTGTTGTTTCATATTGACGAACTTCATCTAACCATCGGCTGCCAACAGGGACTTCATTCAATAAACAATACTGATCCCAAACTGCTTGCCAAGGTAGTGATTTTTGTTCTTCTAGTAATGCTAATCGTGAGGTAAAGTCACGATCATGTTCATATTTTTTTAATTTTTCGGTTGGTTCTAATAATGCTTTTAATAGGCATTTTTTCATATTGCGAGTACCAATTACCCATGCCGCAATTCGGTTAATGGAAGCATCAAAGAAATCTAAACCAATATGCACGCGATCAAATAATTTGTTTCGAATGATTTCACTGGCAATATTTTGCGTTTCATCATCAAAAAGAACCACGTGATCGCTATCCCAACGTACTGGGCGGCTTACATGAAGTAATAGATGTTCAACAAATGGCATAACGGCAGAAATTTTGTCAGAAATCACTTCAGTTGGATGGAAATGCCCAGCATCTAAACATAGTGCTGTTTTACGTGAGGTCGCATAGGCGAGATAAAATTCATTTGAACCAGCAGTATAAGATTCCAGACCGATACCAAATAACTTGCTTTCAACTGCATCAATGTGATATCTAGGATCGATTTTTTCGTGGATAATTTGGTCCAATGATTCAACCAAATGTTGTCTTGGACTAAATTTGTCTACAGTAATATCTTTCATGCCATCTGGTAACCAGATATTCATGACCGACGGTGTCCCTAATTCTTTACCAAAATATTCCGATACTTTGCGACACGCTTTGCCATGATCTATCCAAAATTGACGAATTTCTGGATTAATATGCGTTAGCGTCCCTTCATTACTTAAAGGATGTGAAAAGTAAGTTGGATTGAAATCTAAACCAATTTGGTGTTGTTTAGCCCATTTTACCCAATTGGCAAAATGTTCAGGTTTAACTTCGTTACGATCAACTTTTTGGTCGGATTCTAAATATGAAGCATGTAGATTTAGTCTTTTAGGGCCAGGAATAAGACTAAAGGCTTTATCTAAATCGGCTCTTAATTCATCGGCACTGCGAGCTTTACCCGGATAATTACCGGTTGCTTGGATCCCCCCTGTTAATTCACCTTCTTGCATTTCAAAACCGGCAACATCATCTCCTTGCCAACAGTGTACCGAGATCGGTAATTTTGCCATTGCGGTTATTGCAGCATCGGTATCTACCCCGATTTCAGCAAATCTTGCTTTGGCGATCTGATAGGCATTTTCAATTGTGCTCATGGAATACTCCTTACTAAATATAGATTTTTTAAAATTAATTGGTTAATTATTTGTTGGTTGATAATATTTGCAGTCAAAATTCTGGGAAATTAGCTGTCTTAAAGCATTAACATCAGCAACTTCACCTAAGGAAATTAACTGATAACCGACATTACCTAATGCTGATGATTCAATCGGACCTGAGCTAACGTTGACATGACATAAGTCAGCACATAACTGGTTTAAAAAAGCATTTTGACAACCACCACCAACAATGTGTAATGTGTTGATTGATTTACCACTGAGTGTCGATAACTCGTGTAGTACGTCTCGATATAAGTGAGCTAGACTGTCGAAAATACATCTGACTAACTGGGATAAGTTTTTAGGAACTTGACCACTGTTTTCTAAACAGACCTGTTGAATGGTTTCTGTCATGACTTCTGGATTTAAAAACCTTGGATCATTGGGATTAATCAAAAAAACAAAAGGTTGTTCTTGTTTTGCTGATGCGATTAAATCAGTAATATCTTTGATGTTATTTTCAGCACAGACACGTTGAAATAGCCACAGCCCCATGATGTTTTTTAAAATTCGATAATTACCTTCTACCCCACCTTCATTAGTAATATTGGCTTTTAACGCCTGTTCACCTGTCAGTGGTTGTTTCGCTTCCAATCCCATTAATGACCAAGTACCTGAACATAAATAAGCACTATGTTCGTCCATCATTGGTGCAGCAATAACTGCACTAGCAGTATCATGGCTGGCAACAGCAATTACCGGTATACGATCGCCCGTGGTACTTTGCCAATAACCAACTTTGTTTCCTGGCATGTTGATATCACCAAACCATTTTCGCGGTACACCAAGATAATCAAGCAGATCTTTGTCCCAATTTTGAGTGGCAACATTGACCAGTTGAGTGGTGGTTGCATTGGTGTATTCGCGATTTAATACACCAGTTAAGCGATAAATTAAATAATCGGGAATCATGACAAAATCGGTCACTTGTGATAACCATTTCGGTGATTCAAGCATCATGGCTTTGAGTTGATAAAGTGTATTGAAGGTTAAAAATTGGATGCCAGTTTTTTGATAAATATTTTCTAGGCCAATTTCATCTTGTACTTTTGACATTATATTGTCAGTACGATGATCACGATAAGAGTATGTAGGACCAACGATTTGGCCTTGCTTATCAAGCAACACATAATCAACGCCCCAGGTATCAATACCAATACTGTCGAGCTTGATACCTTGTTGGCAAATTTTGTTTAATCCAGTTAAGATTTCTTGTTCTAAATAGTCCAAATCCCAACAATAGTTTTTATCATTAGTTTTGAATCCATTACTAAACCGATGTATCTCAGTTAATGTTATTTTTGCCGTTTGAGATTGATAACTCGACAACATGACTCGGCCACTCGATGCACCTAAATCGATTGCAGCAATATATCTATCTGCCATTATAATTATCCTCACTTTTGCTAATGAGGACAGTCTAGTCAATTAACCAGATAGATACTTTTAATTGACTGCCATTGTTAAATAAGTTTGGCAAAATTTTTAAAATGCTTGTGATCTTTACCACAAAATGAGAATAAGGTTGGGTTGTTTATACATTCAGATTAAATATTGATATAATGCCTTATTTAGAAAATAAATTGAGAGCTATCTATGTTAAATCAGCTAAAAGCAATTATTCAGTATCTTCTTCCAAAACAGTTATTAACTAACCTATTCGGTTGGTTAGCTAACCGACGTTTGGGCAGTTTCACAACTTGGATGATTATCGGTTTTTGTAAATTGTATAAAATTGATTTGAACGAAGCTAAGTTGACCGATGCTAAAGAGTATAAGACGTTTAATGACTTTTTTGCTCGTGAGCTAAAAGCTAATGCGCGTCCAATTGATGACGCGGCAAATAGTATCGTAATGCCAGCCGATGGCGTAATTAGTCAATTTGGTAAAATTCAGGATAATTTACTTTTACAAGCTAAGGGGCATTTTTACTCACTTGATGCGCTGCTTGCTTGCCATCCAGATATGATTAAATTTTTTAAAAATGGATCTTTCGCGACTACCTATTTATCGCCGAAAAATTATCATCGTTTTCATATGCCTTGCGATGGTACATTGCGTGAAATGATTTATGTCCCTGGTTCGCTATTTTCCGTTAATAAAGCAACTACCGAAAGTATACCTAATATTTTTGCCAGAAATGAACGGGTAATTTGTTTATTCGAAACTGAATTTGGTCCAATGGTGCAAATCATGGTTGGGGCAACTATTGTAGGGAGCATAGAATTAAAATGGGAAGGTGTTATTACTCCACCTCGTGACGGCGTGATGAAACGTTGGACTTATGCTGGTAATGTTAAATTAGCTAAGGGTGAAGATATGGGTTGCTTTAAATTAGGGTCAACCGTTATTACGTTATTCGCTTCAAATACTGTTGAATTTGATACCCATCTTAAACTTGGTGATGTTACTCGTGTAGGTCAAAAATTAGCTGAAAGGATCTAACTTTATGTTGTTGCGCGGTTGTTTGGCTGGGATATTTCTACTCCTGTCTTGCTTTACTTTTGCTGAAGAATCAATTCTCAACATTGATAATGAAGACCAGCTTACCGAAGTCATTACTAAGCTGAATGAGAAAAATGAAGATCTTCGTCAAAATATGGAGTATCAAAAAGCTCATTTAACCAGCATCCTTAATGAACAAAATAATATTAATACGCAAATTTCACATGTTCAAAATACACTCGCAACACTTGCTGAGCAAGGCGAGTGGTTGAGTTTTTCAACTGCCTTAGGCGAAACCCTCCGCCAACAGTTATTACGCTTACCAGAAAAACCCAAATCCCAACCACTCGATGCTGAAATTGCCGAGGCTAAAGTCCAACAACTTAATTACTCCAATACTTTAGCAAGCTTAGACAATTACCCCGTATTATCAGGTAATTTGAATAATTTAAAAACAGCTAGCCAATATCGACGTTTAATAAGAGAACAAAGTGAGCTTCTCAAAACATTGATTTCAGGTATTGATACCACCATTCTTGAGCTAACTAAATTAAAAATTTCTAATAAGCAATTAACCAATGCAATTGATGAGGTTAATGATGCTGCACATCGTTACTTTTTCTGGGTAGCGGATGTTAATCCAATTTCACTAAGCTTCCTGTTAGATTTGGTCAAAGATGTAGTTTACGTCACTTTTTCAATCGATACGCTATCGCAACTTTATAATGCTGGCGTTGAAGTGCTTAGTGCACCAAAGCCCCTATTTTTTTTAGTACTCTCACTATTGTTTGTCTTTGTGCATTTCAAAATGCGTGGCAAATATAATGCTTTCTTAAATAAATCCGCTACTCGAGTTGGTAAAGTCACCCAAGATAGTTATGCACTTACCTTGAAAGTAATTATTTTTTCATTAATTATGGCATTACCCGTTCCTATTTTATGGGCAGCGTTAGGATTTGCGCTGCAAATAAATTGGGATTATCCCGTCGCAGTGGCTTTAGGCTACGGTGTTAATGCCGCAGCACCAGTTTTATGGGTCTTCATTATCACGGCACATTTTGCTTCACAAAACGGTTTATTTATCACTCATTTTGGTTGGTCAAAGCAAAACGTTCGCCAAGCCATGAAATATTATCAACTGTCCGTTTGGGTAGTGATTCCCTTAGTAATGGTGGTGATGAGCTTTGATCAGTTCAATAATCGTCAATTTGCCGCCACTATTGGCAGAACAGCATTTATTGTCCTCTGTTTTGCGTTGGTATTTATGACTAACTCAATTCATCGTGCCGGTGTGCCGCTATATATTGATAAAAAGGGATCAGGTGATAATTTATTAAGTCATATTCTCTGGTTTGCATTGCTAAGTGCCCCTTGGTTAGCGATTATTGCTGCTTGTTTAGGTTATTTGTCGACAGCAGAAGTATTATTAGGAAGATTAGAGGCTTCGGTCATTATATGGTTTGGTTTATTAGTCATTTATTTTATGATTCGCCGTTGGATGTGGATACAAAAACGACGAATTGAATTTGAACGAACTAAACAACGCCGATTAGAACGTATGCAGCGAGCTAAAGGAATCGAAGAAGATGTAACATCCTTGAATGATAATGTCGATGAACCCGTTATCGATTTAGATGTCATTAGTGCTCAGTCATTACAACTAGTCCGATCGATTATTATGCTAATTGCTTTAATTAGTATGATTTTGCTTTGGTCTGAACTCCATTCCGCTTTTGCCTTTATGAATAACATTAAGCTGTGGGGAACAAGTACAATCATCAATGGTAATGAAATCGAACAACATATTACGCTTGGATCTGTCTGTATTGCTATTTTAGTTATGACCATCACTGTTCAGTTAGTAAAAAACTTGCCGGCGCTACTGGAGTTAGGCATTTTACAACATTTGGACTTAGCACATGGTACTGGCTATGCCATTTCAACGGTTTCTAAATACATTGTATTAATGATTGGTTGTATGATTGCTTTTTCGTTCATTGGTATTGATTGGGCAAAAATTCAATGGTTAATCGCAGCATTAGGTGTTGGTTTAGGGTTTGGTTTACAAGAGATTTTTGCTAATTTTATTTCTGGTTTAATTATCTTGTTTGAAAAACCGGTTAGGATTGGTGATACCGTCACCATTCGCGACTTAACGGGTAATATTACCAAAATTAATACTCGGGCAATAACTATTGTTGATTGGGACAGAAAAGAAATTGTCATGCCCAATAAAGCGTTTATTACTGAACAACTAGTAAACTGGTCTTTATCTGACTCAATCACGCGTATTGTGCTAACCATACCTGCTACGATTGATGCTGATAGTGAACTGGTTATGAAACTATTACAACAAGTGTCTCAGGAGTGTGAATATGTTCTTAGCGATCCTGAACCGCAAGTCTATTTAGTTGATATTCAAGAAGGTATCCAATTATTTGAACTGCGGTTATTTGCAGCCGAAATGGGACATCGTATGAAGCTACGCAGTGCAATACATAAATTAATTATTGAAGCCTATCGTCAACATGATTTAACGTTGCCATTCCCACCTTTACAAACTAACTTAGAAGCACTGGGCCGTAAAAGTGGGCGGCGTAATTATACCATTGGTACCATTTAACCAAATAAAGTTTCTAACCATGGCACCCCAAATGCGCCGGGAGCCAATAAAACAAATGCCCAGATTGGTGCCGAAGCAATATTAGCAATATTGAATTTTGTTGCCGGCATATGCATCGTACCAGCAATTAGTGGAACGACTGCTCGCAAAGGACCAAAAAATCGCCCTATAAACACGCCGAACGTACCATATCGCTGAAAGAATTGCTCTGCACGAAATATCATTTTAGGATATTTTTTTAATGGCCACGAAGAGATTACCTGTTGGTGATAATGTTTACCTAACCAATATGAGAGAAAATCACCGATTATTGCACCCAATGATGCGGCAATCAAAACTGGAATAAACGAGATCACCCCTGTTCCCACTAATGCACCAGCTCCCAATAAAATTGCTGTTGCAGGAACCAATAATGAGATGATCGCTAATGATTCGCCAAATGCTAATAAAAAAATAATTGGCAATGCCCACACTTGATGATGTTCAATAAATTGCATAATAGTATGCGTGATTTCATTTAATGACATAAATTTGCTTGCTGTTATCTTTTTAGAATACCTTATTCTAACACAATAACTGTTGTATAGTTCTAACCTACCTAATCATTGGTAGAAACTAATAAAAGTAATAAGCCTGCATGTCAGGCTTTTTATTGATACCAACCTCAGTTAATATAATGAAAATTAGGTCTGCTTATAACTGAGAAATAAATCATGACATTAGGTATTAAAAAATTCAATGTGCATAAATTTAAATATGGTCAATTACAACCATCAAAAGAAGATACTGTCGCAATTGAAAAACCGATTGCACTAATTTATAACGGTATTTCCCACGTTGTGATGATGGCAACCCCTAAAGATCTAAATTATTTCGCTATTGGTTTTTCGTTAACAGAAAATATTATCGAGTCGGTTGATGAAATTTATGGCATTGATATTATCAGTGGTGAACAAGGCATTGAAGTTCATATTGAACTCTCTTCGCGACGTTTTATGCAATTAAAAGAAAAACGCCGAAGTTTGACCGGTAGAACTGGCTGTGGAATTTGTGGTGCCCAACAGATAGATCAAGTTTGTCAGTTTATTTCTCCGCTTACATTAAGTGATAAAATTCACCTATCTGATTTTCATCAATCTCTTGATTATTTAACCAAAGTCCAGATCGTAGGCGGCCAAACTGGTTGTATGCATGCTGCGGTATGGTTGGATTTAAACGGCAATTTTATTGCCGGATTTGAAGATGTTGGTAGACATGTCGCTTTAGATAAATTATTAGGTTATCGCGCCGAGTTACAACAAAAACTTAATCAAAATATAAAAGGTATCATTCTGGTTTCAAGTAGAGCTAGCTATGAAATGGTGCAAAAAACGGCTCGTTGCGGTATCGAAATTCTCTTTGCCGTTTCAGCTGCTACTTCAATGGCGATTGAGCAAGCTAAACAAAGCCAATTAACATTAGTGGGATTTTTTAGAGGTACTCAAGGTGTTATTTATTCGAATAGTGAACGTATTGTTGAATAAAAAGCGATTTTTCAGTTAAATTAGTTGAAAAATGACTAAAATAATTTGTTTAATATTGCAATAAAAACAATATATTAACTTATTTCCACTAAGATATCTCATATCACGTCTTTCTTTATTGGTCGAAGATCATCATAATATACGCCCAAAATAAGAACAACTTTGTTTTTATTATATATTATGTGCTCTTTTTCTAATTATGATTTTAATCATGATAATTAAGTTTTTACTAAAATTTGAAAGGATAGCGTCATGCATCAAACAGCCGATATACAACAAGCAGTGAACTATATTCAACAACAAACCGACAAAAAACCGACAATCGGGATCATACTTGGATCTGGATTAGGGCCTTTTGCTGATACTCTTGAAGATGCAGTTCATATTCCTTATGACAATATTCCTCACTTTGCCAAATCCGCTGCGGTTGGTCATGCTAATGAATTAGTGATCGGTCAATCTGGTGATAAAACAGTTGTCGCGATGAAAGGTCGTTTCCATTATTATGAAGGTTTTTCATTAGATGAAGTTACCTTCCCGGTGCGAGTGATGAAAATGCTTGGTGTTGAAAAACTCATCATTACCAATGCCTGTGGTGCAGTAAACACCAGCTTTAAACCAGGTGATTTAATGATTATTACCGATCATATTAACTTAACCGCTAATAACCCATTAATGGGACCGAATAATCCAGAATTAGGTGTACGCTTTTTGGACGTAAGTGAAGTTTATAACAAATCATTAAGAGCAATTGTTAGCGAAGTGGCTAAAAAGCTGAACATCACTTTACAACAGGGTGTCTATGCTTGGTGGACTGGTCCAACTTATGAAACTCCAGCAGAAATTAGAATGATCCGAACCTTAGGTGCTGATGCGGTTGGCATGTCAACTGTTCCTGAAGCGATTATTGCTCATCATTCTGGCATTAAAACTATTGGTATCTCTTGTTTGACTAATATGGCTTGTGGCATTTTAGATCAACCATTAGGACATGAAGAAGTGATCGAAACAGCTGAGCGCGTTAAATCAACCTTCTTAAAATTGATTACTAAAACAATTGCACGTTTTTAATTGGTAATTTTTTTAAATTTTATCTAAGCAGTTCCTTAATTTTGGATATAAATAATGAACATGAAACATAGATTACAAGTCATGATGTTTTTCCAATATTTTATATGGGGAAGCTGGCTGACGACGTTTGGTATTTATTTAATCAATACGTTGCATTTTTCGGGTGCAGAAGTCGGATTAGTTTATAGTACAAAAGGTTTTGCGGCATTAGTCATGCCGTTTATTATTGGCATTATTGCGGATAAATTTATTCCACCTAAATATCTATTTATGCTTTGTCATGCTGTTTGTGCTATTGCACTGTTTTATGCAGCCTCCGCAACCACACCTAATCATTTATATTGGTTGATGCTTATCAATGCGATGGCATTTATGCCAACCATTGCTTTATCTAATTCAATAAGCTATCACTGTCTAGATAACAGTCATTTAGACTCTGTTAGCGTTTTTCCAAAAATTCGGGTGTTTGGAACAGTCGGCTTTATTATCGCCATGTGGACGATCAGCTTACTTAAAATCGATATAAGCAATGCTCAACTCTATATTGCTTGTGGTGCATCGGTAATTTTGGTTATCTACAGTGCAACCTTACCTGACATTAAAATAAACCGTAATCAACAGCAATCATGGATCTCACGTTTAGGCTTAGATGCACTTGTATTATTTAAAAAACCGGTAATGTCGATATTTTTTCTCTTTTCAATGTTACTTGGAGCCATATTACAAATCACCAACACCTTCGGTGGTGCATTTTTAAAAGATTTTGGTAAGATTCCCGAATTTCAAGATAGCATCATTGTGCAACATCCAGCGATATTATTATCAGTCTCACAAATGGCTGAAGTTGCCTTCATTTTGACAATCCCATTTTTTCTCAAAAAATTTGGCATTAAAAAGGTCATAATGATAAGCTTAATAGCATGGACACTGAGATTCGGCTTTTTTGCCTATGGTGATCCAACTCCATTTGGTTTTGTATTATTGATGTTATCAATGATTGTTTATGGTTGTGCTTTTGACTTCTTTAATATATCAGGTTCTATTTTTATTGAAAAAGAAGTAAACGCGAATATTCGTGCCAGTGCCCAAGGGCTATTTATGACCATGGTTAATGGCATTGGAGCAATAATTGGTTCATTTATTAGTGGTTTTGTAGTTGATTTCAATACCCATGAAGGCTTAAAAGATTGGCACTCAATTTGGTTAATTTTTGCAGCTTACGCGTTAATTTTAGGTTTTGTTTTTTATTTTACCTTTAATTATAAACAATCTACAAAGTAACAACTCATCAATATAATTAAGGGATAAATTATCCCTTAATTATCCTCTGTTTTTTTGAGTATTACCATACCGTAAAAATAGTGACATAAAGCCACAAATTATTGGTTATGATTTTTTATGCGCCATTATTTGGTGACAAATGTAGTTTTAAACGTAATGAGATTTTAAGTATGAAAGAAAAATTTTTCGGTGGTTTATTAGTTTTTTTAGGCGCGTGTAGTTTTGGTGTGCTCTCATCAATTGTAAAAACTGCTTATAAATCTGGTTATACCCTTGGTCAAGTCACTGGCATTCAGTGTTTTTTAGGCATGATAATATTATGGGGAATCCATTTTCTGGTAAAAACGTTTAATAAAAGCAAGGTAACTATTGCAAGTAAAACGCCATTAACCAAAAAGTGGCAGGTATGTGCAGTAGGTATATTTCCTGGGTTAGTCGGCATTTGCTATTATCAATGTGTGCAGTTAGTGCCGGCATCAATCGCCATTATTTTACTAATGCAATATCTGTGGATTAGTGTGATTATTGATTTTGTTATTTTTAAAAATAAACCAACTCCGATGCAATTAGTCACAGTAGTAACGATTATTGTTGGAAGCTCTTTAGCTGCAGGTATTTTTAATCAAGCTATCGAATTAAACTTAACGGGTTGTTTCTTTGGCTTTTTAGCGGCATTAATGTATTCACTTTTTATTACCACCAGTAGCAATATTGGAAATGAATTACCAAAATTAGAAAAGAGTGCCTTGATGATAACCGGTGCCTGCATTGTAACTTTTGGTATTTTTCCGCCGTTGTTCTTTTTTGAACTCAGTATTGACGATAAAATCTATCAACTAGGTTTTTTATTAGCCTTATTGGGTACGGTTTTACCACCTTTTTTATTTTCTGTCGGTATGCCTAAAATTGGTATTTCACTAAGTGCAATTTTATCGGCTGCAGAACTGCCTGTTGCGGTAACCTGTTCTTATTTTTATTTAAGAGAATCAGTCTATTTGAATCAATGGATTGGTGTCGTCATTATTTTGTTTGCTATTGCCTTACCGAATCTAAAACATTTAAAAAAATAATCATCAATAAATTAAGTGTGGAGATCCACACTCAATTATGGTTAATTTCATTATCAAACATGTTGGACATAACTTTTTAACCACTGAATAAAAATATCCGTTTTTGGATTATATTTTTCTTGTGATTTACAAATATAATAACGTTGAGTACATGGTGCTTCAAGATCGGCAAAAGGAGTAACCAGTTTTCCGGAGTTCAAATATTTAGCAATAATTTGCTTTCTACCCATAGCAACGCCTGCATTATTGATTGCAGCAGCAACCGAATGATCAGAGCGATCAAATAGCATATTTTGCATTTTGTTAAAATCGAAAGACAAAGAAAAATGATTGGCCCATGACTGCCATTCATCAAAACCAAAATCTAAAATTTTATTAGGATTATAGTGCAATAAGACACAGTTTTTTAAGTTTTCCGTATTGTTATAAAGATTATACTGGTGGGCATAATCTGGTGTACAAACAGGTATAATTGTTTCACTAATTAAATGTTCACAGGCTAATTCATCATAATGTAATGAATCATAATAAATTGCTAAATCAATAGGATATTGACTAAAATTGATAGCTTTATTACCCGAAATAATATTTAAAGTGATATAGGGATAATAATCAGTAAATTGTGATAATTTTGGAATTAAAAACTCTTGAATAAATGATGGGCAAGAATAAATAGTAAGTGCACCAGTAACATCTTTATTTTTAATATCTAAAATTTCTTGATTCAAGATATTAAGTGATTTTTTAACTACTGTGAATAAATTTTTGCCATCATGCGTCAACGTAATACGTCGATGAAAGCGTTTAAATAATTTAAAATTAAGTTCTTCTTCAAGTTTATTGATTTGATGGCTTACTGCACTTGGACTTATACAGAGTTCTTCTGCTGCTAATGCAAAGGATAGATGGCGTGCAGCTGACTCAAAGGTATGCAATTTTGATAACTGGTAACGATTTATAAAATGATTTTTATTTGATAGAGTATCTTCACTGTTCATTTATTATTTCCTATAAACCATCTTATAAAATGGTAAGTATATAATCTAATCTATTCCTATTGATAATGCCAATAGATATTTTGCCAACAACCTATTTAAAAATTCACTAAAATGATGCATATAACAGTCTTGCAATAATCTAGCTCACCTAAAGTTAACAATAGATCATTTATCAAATAGTAGACAAAAATAATAAAAATCACTAGTATTTAATAACCCAGAACTTGCAATATTATTTGTAAAGTTAAGTAAAATAAATTATATTCTTTAAAGTTTTTTTGCATCTATAAAGTAATGTCTTTACCGTGGTTGATACATTTTGTTATTCGTTTTAGTTAGTAAAATAAAAAAAGATGAAGTAATGTTATCTGTGGGTATTGAAATATCAATTAATCGTACCAATATATAAAATTATTTTCTAATTTTTAGAATTAATATTACTTCACCAAAAATTAACAGTTTTCTGAAAAATATTTTTAGTAAAGTAATAACAAAAGAGTTAAGTCCGATATAAGATAAATTAGAAGTAGAGTTTATCCCTTTTATTACCAACATTTTCAAGAAGATTTGATACTTCTTAAATGGACTTACATCAACCAATGATTGGATTTAGGTATCAAAATATCTCTAATCTGAATCAGGTTTCTAAGACAACTATTTTATCAAGATAGAAAACTTAACGGCATGATAAATGTTTAGTTGTAAGAAATCTAACTTACCTTTATCCAAATAAGAACTAGTTTATTTATTCGGTTAATCTTTGAATGATAAACTCAAATTAAAATTAAAATATTTTAACTTTATATAACTTGTATTTTAATAACATTATGAGGAGGGCACTTAAAAGATAGTCGGTTTAAAGCATGCTATTAATTAGCATGTTAGTCTTATTGTAATGGTAACAAAATGGTCTTTTTTTTAAAAACCATTAGTTTTAATAGTCAGTAGTAAATAGCAAAATATTAAAAATCTTATTTGATTTTTATGGGTAAACATTAAGTTATACAGACATACCTTGACAATATAGATTGCCGTTTTTGTTTATTGTCAAATTTATTGTTCTATTTTATCCTGAATTAAAAAGGAAGTTACAGAATGAAGACATATAAAAAGCCATTATTCACCTTAGTGCACAGTAATGATGCAATTCCTGAACACAAAACCTTAGCTTATCTTGATTCAACATTAAATGATTATACCGATCACATTGATGAGATTATTGGTTTACGTATCAAGGAGTTAAAACTTCACCATTCTGAATATAGGGAACATCATGATGATAACTATACCAATAATAAATCAGGTTTTTCATTTGTTTTTCCAGAAATATATGAGTCAGAGCATCATAAGAAACAGATTGGCATGTTAAAAGAGGAAATGTTAATTGCTAAAGAATCACACAAGGTAATGGAGTTACTTAATGTTCGTTTAAAGGAATTTGCCAAGTTTTATCCTGAAATACAGTTTAATTTAAACAATGTACAATTATTACCAACGAAATTTAAAGAGTACCTTTTTGCTCCACCTTTAGTCCTAACCCATGATAATGCAATTATGCTATGGGATGACTAGAAAAAAACTTAACAATAATTAATAAGCCAAAAATCTACAGTACTCACCTACTGTAGATTTTTTATGTATAATTTTTAACAATGATATATCTAAATTAACAGTTCTTACTTAATTATTGAAAGCACTTTCACCATGGCTGTTAATGTCAAGACCTTCACGTTCATACTCTTCAGATACTCGCAATCCAACACTTAGATCGGCGATTTTATACGCAATATAAGCAATAATAGCTGTCCAAATTACACAAGTGATGACACTCATTAATTGTATTCCCACTTGACTCGCCATTGTGATGCCATCGGCATAACCGGTTCCCCCTAATGACTCTGATGTAAACACTCCAGTTAATAGACAACCTACAATACCACACACACCATGAACGCCAAATACATCACAAGTATCATCGACTTTTAAAATCCTTTTTAAAGATGAAACTCCCCAAACACCGGCAAATCCACAAATAAGACCAATTAACATCGCTCCGCCGACACCGACAAAACCTGCTGCCGGGGTAATACCAACTAATCCAGCAATCACACCAGATGCCGCGCCTAAACATGATGGTTTACCGCGTAAAAACCATTCAGCTATAGTCCAAGAGAGTACCGCTGCTGCTGTTGCTGCCACTGTATTAATAAATGCTAGGCCAGCGATTTCGTCCGCATGTGTTGACGATCCGGCATTGAAGCCAAACCAACCAATGTATAATATTGCTGCACCAAGATAAACATACGGTAAGTTGAATGGTTTTAACGGCTCACGGTTATAACCAATACGGCTTTTAAGCAAGTAAGCACCTAATAGACCAGCAACAGCGGCATTAATATGCACCACAGTACCACCAGCAAAATCCAATGCACCTTCATCACCAAGAATTCCGCCACCCCAGACCATATGCGCCATTGGAATATAGGAGAAAGTAAACCATAAAACCATAAAGATCAGCACAGCTGAAAAACGAATTCTTTCGGCAAAAGCCCCTAAAATCAAACAACATGTGATACAAGCAAATGAACCTTGAAAAGCAATCCAAATCATTTCATAAATCGACCCTGAAATATCAGTAATGCCAACATTGACTAACAAAAAATGGTCAAAATTACCGAAAAACCAATTACCCTCACCAAATGCTAATGAATAACCATAAACAATCCATAATACGGCTATTAATGAAAAAGTAACTAATACTTGTGATAACATGGAGAGAACATTTTTAGATCTTAATAAACCACCATAAAAAAATGCGATACCCGGTACAGACATAAATAGCACTAATGCAGTACAAATCATCATAAAACCGTTATCGGCTTTATCAACAATCACTACTTCTTCGGCAAAAACCGGACCGGTTAGAAGCAAGCCAAAAGAGAAAATAATTTTTTTCAACATAATGATATCCTTATTGATAGTTATAGTGCTGACTCATCAGTCTCGCCGGTACGAATTCGCACGACATGTTCTAACGACGTAACAAATATTTTGCCATCACCTATTTTTCCGGTATAAGCGGCTTTAGTAATAGTACTAATCACTTCATCAAGCAATTCATCACTGATTGCTAACTCTATTTTTACTTTTGGCAAAAAGTTAACATTGTATTCTGCACCTCGATACAATTCAGCATGACCTTTTTGCCGACCAAAACCTTTAACTTCAGTAACAGTTAAACCCGTAACACCTATATTGGATAGTGACTCTCTGACCTCTTCTAATTTAAAAGGTTTGATAACTACTGTGACAAATTTCATCCATTACTCCTTATAACTATTAATGTTATTAAAGGTAATGCAAAGCGCGTGCCAAAAATTAATACTTGGCTAAGTAATATTGAAATACTTTAAATTTTTAAGGATTATTGATTGTTACTTTTTATAAAAAAAGTTGAGGAACGAGTTTTTTAAAGTAAAAATAACCGTATTATCGCACCATTATGGTGCCTATGCTTATTTTTGGTGCTAGTGGCATGAAAAATCAAAATGTTACCATTAATTTGCGATACTCATCATAAGCAAAATGGTCAGTCATGCCACTAATGTAATCTTGAATCAAACGACAACGATAATAAAATTCCCAACAATTGAATTGTTGATCATCCAATTGAGCAAGTGCTTGTTGATAAGCCACACAATGTTTTGCTGATAATTTATGGTACAGTCGAGTTTCGATAGGATATTTTTTGTGATTATCGGTTTTGACTAATTTTATGAAATCGTCAGTAGGCATATTTAAAAGTGGGCTATAAATATCCAATAATCCAGTAATAATTCGGTAACCTTGAAGTTCTACATTTTCAACAGTCTCATGGTTAAAAATATGTTCAAATCCAACTGTTTTGAAGATGTTAAGTAATTTATATTCCGCATCATGATCTTCAAGTAGCGCGTGATTAAAAGAACCATGATAGATTGCTTCAATATTTTCAATAAATCGTTCTGCGGCATGAGGTACCAGATGACTTATAGTATTTACACGCAAATACATAAAAAATTGGTCGATACCTATTGCTTCAAATTCATTTTTTTTCAAATTATCATAAGGTCGATTGACTACTTCATCAAATAGATCACCTTTTTTAACTGGTCCCCATGCTTCTTTTAGATAATGATAAAGCTGCTGCACCGTTAAAATTTTCTTTTCAACTGCATCTTCAAGATCGGCAATACAATAAGAAATATCATCGGCAGCTTCCATAATATAAGTAAGCGGATAGCGGTGGAAAGGTTGAATATCTAATTGCTCTGACATCGTTTTAACAAAAGATTCCTCGGATAGATAATATCCAGGCTTTTTCATTAAATATTTAAATTCATCAGGTATAGGATCCGACCAATAAGCTGGTTTAGAATATTTAAAAATTGATGCAATCTGCGAGTAGGTTAAATTGAGTCGTAAGATAGTATGGACTAAACGAATCGCTTGTGCATTACCTTCAAAATTAGCCAGATCTTGACGTATTTTTAATTTCAAAGATTTAGTCGAATCATCATCAGCATCATTAATATTCAGCACCGGGTAAATTGATGTGGTGTCAATGCCTAAACGCAGAGCAAACCAATGATTGATTGCCGCTTCACCAAAATGACCAAATGGTGGATTACCAATGTCGTGCATTAGACAAGCCATTTCGACGAGGCTTTCAATTGACATGACTGAATTTTCCAAGCCAAATGTTTTTAATTTTCCTGATTTATTCAGTCGATTGACAATCTCTTTTACAATATAGCGACCAACTTGTTGTACTTCCATCGAGTGAGTAAGTCGGGTTCGAACGACGGAATTGCGTTCTAAAGGAAATACTTGGGTTTTTTGCTGTAAGCGCCTGATAGCAGCAGAATTAAGAATGCGTCCACGATCACTTTCAAAAAAACGTAAAATAGAATATTCATCAAATGCTTCACGTTGTTTACTCGCGTAGCGCTGATAATTAATTTTTTTACTAAAATCGATCATATCGCAATCTCTTGATTTAATCAGCTATAACTTCTGCATTGCCCACGTTATTGGTTGACTATATTCAGTCGGTAACAAAGCAGATAATTTACCTAATGCTTCAATCAATTCTGGTCGATGTTGATGAGTTAAGTTGATATGACCAACTTTACGCCCTATTCTAACTTCTTTTTCATACCAGTGTACATGGGCTAAATTAACTGATAGCCAATTAAGATTGAAATCTGTACCAATTAAATTAACCATTACCGATGGACAAAAGACATCCGGTTTAGGTAGCGGTAAACCTAAGATAGCGCGTAAATGCAATTCAAATTGGCTGATAGAGGCACCATTTTGCGTCCAATGTCCACTATTATGAACTCTTGGTGCTAATTCATTAATGAGTAAGTTATCACCAACAACAAAACATTCCATCGCCATGACGCCTATATAATTAAGCTTATGCATTATGCTTGAAAGCATCTGCTCCGCCTTCGTCTGTAATCTATTATTTTCACATGGAATGGCAACACTCATTTTTAAGATACCATCTTGGTGCAAATTATTTGTCAAAGGATAAAAGACTGTCTCACCATTGGCATTCCTAGCGCCAATCAGTGATAGCTCTTTTTCAAAAGGAATAGCTTGTTCAACAATAGTATTTTGACAAGCCTCGTCTGGAATCTGATCATCAACAGTAAGGCGCCATTGACCTCGTCCATCATAACCACCGATGCGACGTTTAACGATTAACAGATCACCTAACTTTTCAAAAAAACTTGACCACTCATGCTCATCATTAACCGAATACCATTTAGCCGTAGGTAAATTAAGTTGATCAAGAAGCTGTTTTTGGCTTAAACGATCGGCAATGATCGGAAATACATCTCGATTAACAAAATGCGGATGGCTAGCTAATATTTGGGTGAAAGGTGTTTGCGGCCAACGTTCTATTTCGGCTGTTATAACTGAATTTTGGTAAGGAATGGTTGCTGGAACAACATCCAAACCAACCGGATAGACATGAATACCTAAAGGCTCACCGGCCTGTCTTAACATACGCCCTAACTGGCCATTTCCTAAAACACAAACTGATTGAATTGTCATATTAGATGTCGACTCTCGGATCTGGATTATTTAAAACTTCATCGGTTTGACTTAATCGCCAATTTGATAAACGTTGATAGATATCTTGATTATGCAATGCTAAAATTTGTGCGGCTAATAACGCGGCATTTGCGGCCCCAGCTTTACCTATGGCTAAAGTCCCGACAGGAATACCTTTCGGCATTTGCACGATGGAATAAAGACTATCCACACCACTGAGTGCTGCACTTTGCACTGGAACACCCAATACCGGTACTAACGTTTTCGCGGCTAACATTCCGGGTAAATGGGCTGCGCCACCTGCTCCGGCAATAATCACATCGAAACCTTGTGATTTGGCAGTTTGCGCAAATTCAAATAATTTATCTGGTGTTCGATGTGCAGAAACAATTTCGACATGATAAGCGATGGTTAAGTTATCTAAGATATCGGCAGCGTGCTGCATAGTGGCCCAATCACTTTTTGAACCCATCACAATGGCAATTTTAGGTTGAGTTTGCATAAACAATTTAAGCGAGAGATAAAATATTAAGTGCCCAAAGTATACACTAAAATTAAATGATAGGGCTAGCAAGAAGTAAGGTTAATTATCAATAAGTTAAATTGCTAAATAGAGCATATGAAATCCGCCAAAACATGGCGGATTAGAATGAGTGATATTATGGATTAACAGCGGCAACAATTTTGATTTCAATCAAATATTCTTGTTTCATTAACCCCGCATTAACGGTACAACGAACTGGGGCTTTTCCTTTGGCGACCCATTCGTCCCATGCTTGGTTCATGGCGGTAAAATCACTTTTGTTTACTAAAAATAGCGTAGCATCCAAAATGCGAGTTTTATCACTATTTGCCCTTGCCAAGATCAGATCTATCTCGGCTAATGCACTTTTTGTTTGTAGATAAGCATCATCGCTCAAATCAGTGGGTACACTAGTGTAGTAAATTACATTGTTATGAATTACCGCCTCTGACCATCTTTCTGCCGGATCTATTCGAGTTATTGTCATTCTATTTTCCTTGAAAACTTCTTATTTAAGATACTTTTATAAAATCTGAACGTAATTTTTTAATCTCATCACGTAATACCCCCGCTTTTTCAAACTCCAGATTTTGAGCAGCTTCGTACATCATAGCTTCAAGCTCTTTGACTCTAGCTTGAACCTCTTTTATTGAAACATAATTATACTGACCACCTGGTTCAAACGCTTGAATTTTAGCTGTGGCTTTTTTAGTGCTTAAACCTGCATCTAAAATATCTTTGATCTCTTTGCGCACTGATTTCGGCATAATACCATGTGCTTGGTTAAAATCTTCCTGTTTTTTACGACGCCTTGCTGTTTCATCAATAGTGAGCTGCATGGCTGGAGTAATTTTGTCTGCATACAATATTGCTTTTCCATTAACGTTACGCGCGGCACGGCCAACAGTTTGAATTAATGAACTTTCGGAGCGTAAAAAACCTTCACGGTCAGCATCTAAAATCGCAACTAATGATACTTCAGGAATATCTAATCCTTCTCGTAGTAAGTTAATACCAACTAATACATCAATCTTACCTAAACGAAGATCACGGATAATTTCCATTCGTTCCACAGTGTTGATATCGGAATGCAAATATTTAACATTAACATTATGTTCAGATAAATAGTCAGTTAAATTTTCTGCCATACGTTTAGTTAATGTTGTGACTAAAACGCGTTCATCTTGATTTATGCGTAATTTAATCTCAGACAATAAATCATCAACTTGAGTTGCTACCGGCCTAACTTCAATGATTGGATCTAATAATCCTGTTGGCCTTACCACTTGCTCAATGATTTCACTACTTGATTTTTCAATTTCATATTTAGCCGGGGTTGCCGAAACATAAATCGTTTGTGGCATAATATTTTCGAATTCAACAAATTTTAATGGCCGATTATCTAAAGCTGATGGTAAACGAAAACCATACTCGACAAGATTTAATTTTCGCGATCTGTCGCCATTATACATCGCCCCCAATTGAGGGATCGCCACATGTGATTCATCAATAAACAATAAACCATCAGCGGGTAAATAATCAAATAACGTTGCTGGTGGATCACCAGCCTTACGTTGTGCTAAATAACGAGAATAGTTCTCAATACCTGAACAATAGCCGAGTTCAGTCATCATCTCTATATCAAATAGGGTTCGTTGTGTTAATCGTTGCTCTTCTAAAAGACGATTATTGTCCAATAAAACTCTTTGGCGCTCTTGGAGCTCTTGCTTAATTTCGACAATCGCATTATCCATGATATTTCTTGGTGTGACATAGTGTGTTTTGGGATAAATGGTAATCCGTGGTACTTCATTAATTGCATTACCTGTTAACGGATCAAATATAACAATCCTTTCAACTTCATCATCAAAAAGTTCAACACGCACAGCATGTTCATCAGAATCAGCAGGGAAAATATCAATAACATCACCACGAACTCGAAAAGTACCACGACTAAAGCCAATCTCATTACGAGTATATTGTAATTCGGCTAAACGCTGTAAGATTGCCCGTTGATCAGTAATAGTACCTCTTGCCAAATGTAATATCATTGACATGTAGGTTTCTGGTGCACCCAACCCATAAATAGCTGATACCGAGGCAACAATGACAACATCACGACGCTCTAATAACGATTTAGTTGCCGACAGTCGCATTTGCTCAATGTGTTCGTTAATCGATGCATCTTTCTCTATAAAGGTATCAGTTGAAGGCACATAAGATTCTGGCTGATAATAATCATAATACGAAACAAAATATTCCACCGCATTGTCAGGGAAAAAGGCTTTCATCTCACCATATAATTGCGCGGCCAAAGTTTTATTTGGCGCTAAAATTATGGTTGGGCGATTATGCTTAGCAATAACATTAGCCATAGTAAAAGTTTTACCGGATCCTGTCACGCCTAATAATGTTTGATGTGCAATTCCATCATCAAGATTTTGATTAATACGTTCAATCGCTGCTGGTTGATCTCCAGCCGGTTTAAAATCAGAACATAGTTTAAATTTTCTCATTACATCGCAACCTAAAATTTTACCTATTAATAAAAATTATCCCCAAAAACACTTGACCTTCAAAAATGTTATATTTTTTGTTCAGTTAAGTTAAAAGTATGTAAAGATATGTAAAAAAAAGAACCTTGATTTATGATAACATATTGATAAATATATATTATTATATTCATGCTTAACTTGTAACCAAATTAAATAAAAACCTGATAGGCATTGAAGTTAGCTCACTTTTCAATTAACTATTCACAGACTTATCCACAGGCAACGGGGATAACTTGCTAAGTGTAATCAATATAAACTTTTTTGAAGTTTTAGGCTAATAAATAGCCGCTAGAAAAAAGTTTTTATATCGATTATTCCTATTTTTAAATCATGTTTTAATAGTTTTTATCTAATACTTTATTTAATACTCTCTATTTTATATTGATAGCCAACAGTCTCATTAGGCACAAATGTTAATCGATGAGTGATGCATTTTGGCGCATCTTCTGCATGATGTGAAACAAACAACAATTGCGTATCACCTTTATCAATTAAATTATCTATCCAACTTTTAACCAATTCTCTGTTTAGCTGATCCAGTCCTTGTAACGGTTCATCTAAGATAAGTAAAGTTGGATGTTTAACTAACGCCCTAGCAATCAGTATTAATCGCTGTTGACCCCACGATAATGAGTGAAAAGGTTTTTCGGCTAAATCGGTTAAATCTAGTAATTGCAACCACTGCTTAACTAATTTTGACTGCTTATCACTAATCGCTTGGTAGACGCCAATTGAATCAAAGTAACCTGATATCAATACATTTTCTACACTCAAGCTAACGCGATAATCAAGATGTAAACTACTACTGACGTAACCAATATGGCGTTTAATGTCCCATATGGTTTCACCAGATCCTCTTTTACGCCCAAACAGTGTTAAATCGTTACTATATCCCTGAGGATGATCACCCGTTATTAGACTCAACAATGTCGATTTGCCCGCCCCATTTGGCCCAACTATTTGCCAATTTTCATTCGCTTTTACTAACCAATTTAGTCCATTAATAATTGCTTTACTATCATATTGAACATAACCATTATTTAAAATAATGCGGTCCAACGTATCGGGTAGTTGAATGGGAGTTTCATCCGGTTCGGGTAAAGTAAAGTTTGATAATTGTTCTAAATTTGCCAGTTGCTTGATGGCTACGTCATCTAATATGGTGTCTTTAGGTCCAAATTTCAATAGTTGACAATTAGCCAGTAAACCAATATTTTTTACAAATGTTGGAATTTCATTAAAACGATTTAATACCATTATAATCGTAATAGTTTGTGCAGATAATTGGCTTAGTTTTTCAGCTAAATTAGCTCGAGATGCCACATCTAAACCATCAAAAGGTTCATCTAATATTAATAGATCCGGTTGACTCATCAAGGTACGGCAGATCAATGTCTTTCGAGTTTCGCCAGTTGAGAGATATTTAAAACGGCGCTCTAAGAGATGTTCAATACCAAATTGCTGCGCTAAGTGTCTACAAAGTTCTGCGTCTTGATGCGTTTCCTGGATGATTTCAGCAGTTGTTAGTCCGGTATCATCTTCGTTGTCACTAAGCATATCGGTATTATTACGTTTCCATTCATCGTCTATTATTTTTTGTAGATGTTCAAATGAAATATGGGCTATTGATTTAAATTGATTAATTACTTCACCTGACAATAACGGTTGATCACCAGCTAATGCTTTAGCTAATACCGATTTACCCGCTCCATTTCGTCCCACAAAAGCAACAATATCACCATCATTAATGGTTAATGATTCAATAGTAAATACACGGAAATCACTTATCTTGAATACTGCATTTTTAATTTGTAACATAAATAATACCTCAAACAGCTAGACTAATGTAGCAACTATGATGTGCTGGGGATGAATGGATATAGTCGTTTGTTGACCTTCAATTAGTTTTAGTTGATTAACCTCATTAGTTGCTTTACTTGCATAAAGCATTATTCCAGACGGTAATGAAAATGAAATTTCAGATAATTGACCATCAATGACTATTTTTTCCACTTTAACTATTAACTGATTCTCATTTAAGTTATTCAATTCTATTAATGGCGCTTTAATCAGTAACAGAACCGTTTTATCAATGTTCAGTTTTAAACGTTTAATACTTTGCTGTGTAATATACGCTTTTAATTCGGTTTGATTATCATTCAATTTTACTTTTACCAAACCAGCAATATGAGTTGCTTCAATGCTTGAGACACTACCATAGATTTGATTGCGAGCACTAGTTTGTAAGGATAATTTAGCTGTTATTTTTAAAATATCATCAAGCAGTATATTGTCATCATTTAGAATATTAAAGGCTTTATATTGTAATTGGGTTAATAGGTCATAAAGCTGAATGAACCTTACCGCATAAGCACTGAGTTTTGTACCTCCACCATTTTTACCCCCGGTTGCGGTAATTAAAAAAGGTTTAGGTGCTAACTGGTTGATTTCATTTATCGCATCCCAAGCTGTTTTATAACTAATCCCTATTTGCTTTGCCGCTTGACTAAGTGAACCACTCTGTTCTATTGCTCTTAATAAATCAATTCGTCTTGGATCAGTAAATAATTGCTGATTGATATTCAAAGTTAATAATATGTCAGGTGACAGCATTATGTTATGCCTTAATTAAAAAAGCTACTTTTAGTAGAAAAGTCATTCTATTGTAGACGCTTTTTTCTTTTCCTTCAAAAAATGTACTCAGCAAAATTGATTAAAAGCAGTGTAATCTGCAAACTTTAATTGTACTTTATAAATAAAGTTTGATAGCATCGCTATATATTAAATTACATAACGATTGTGAGGAGTAAAATGAAAAAAATCATTGGAGTATTATTATCTTTAGCCACTTTATTTGTTAGTTTATCAACATCTGCTAGTCAAAAAATCACAGTATTTGCAGCAGCATCACTGACTAATGCAATGCAGGAGATTGCAACTTCCTACCAAACAGAACATCAAGATTGTGAAATCGTTTTCTCGTTTGCTTCATCTTCTGTATTAGCCAAACAAATTGAACAAGGTGCGCCTGCTGATATTTTTATGTCAGCGGATCAAAAGTGGATGGATTACCTTATTGAACACAAAGTCGCAACGGATAAACAAAATTTGTTAAAAAACGGTTTGGTATTAATTGCCCCTAAACAATCTAAATTAGAAAACGTGGTAATCAATGCCAATACCAATTGGCAAGCTATTTTACCCAAAGGGGAAAGATTAGCGATTGGTGACCCTGACCATGTTCCAGCAGGCCTTTATGCTAAAGAGTCTTTAACCAATTTAGGGGTATTTGATAAATTATTACCGCAAATGGCACCAGCAAGCAATGTTCGAGATGCATTAATGTTAGTCGAACGCAATGAAGCAGCCTTAGGTATTGTTTACAGCACTGATGCGAAAGTAAGTGATAAAGTGAAAATTATTGGTAGCTTTCCAGCTGATACATTTAAATCTATTGAATATCCAATTACATTACTCAAAGCTGATGCAACAGAATTTTATCAATATTTAAATTCAGAAAAAGCCAAAACTATTTTTCAAAAATATGGATTCATAACTGACTAGTATTTAAATAAGATGATATTAACTGAGTTTGAATGGCAAACATTGCTGCTAAGCTTAAAAATAGCCGGTGCAGCAATTATCTTCAGTCTTCCAGTAGGAATTTTGACCGCTTGGATTTTAGCGAGATGTCAATTTATTGGCAAATCACTCTTTGATAGTATTGTTCATCTTCCTTTAGTATTGCCTCCTGTGGTTTTAGGTTATCTATTACTTTTAACCATGGGACGCCATGGTTTTATTGGTGAATGGTTAGATAAGTGCTTTCATTTAAGTTTTAGCTTCAATTGGCAAGGTGCCGCGTTAGCTTCTGCGGTGGTTGCCTTTCCCCTTATGGTGCGATCGATCCGATTAGCAATTGAGTCCATTGATTGCCGGCTAGAAAACGTAGCTCGAACCCTTGGTGCTAAGCCATTTCGGGTCTTTATGACAATCACTTTACCGTTAGCTTTTCCGGGTATTTTAATGGGAATCGTACTCGGCTTTGCTCGTTGCTTAGGTGAATTTGGCGCCACAATTACCTTTGTATCAAATATTCAAGGTGAAACGCGTACTTTACCGTTAGCGATGTATACCCTATTACAGATCCCAGACGGCGAGTCAGCTGCATTACGACTTTGTATTGTTTCGATTATTTTATCGTTAGTCGCCTTATTCCTTTCAGAAATGTTAAATCGCTGGCACAAAAAGAAATTAACAGGATCGAAATAATGTTAAATATTAATGTAAGCAAAAAACTCGCTTCGTTTGTTTTTGAGTTTAAGCATGAAATTAATTGCCAAGGTGTAACGGCTATCCTTGGGGTTTCTGGTTCAGGAAAATCAACACTCATTAATCTTATTAATGGTTTGATTAAACCTGATATTGGTTATATCAATCTAAATCAGGAAACGTTAGTAAATACCGAAAAACATGTTTGTATCGCCCCAGAAAAAAGACAAATTGGTACGGTTTTTCAAGATGCGCTCCTCTTTCCACATTATAGGGTGATTAAAAACCTAACCTATGGGGCAAAATCGCTAAATTCTGAAAGATTTGATGAGATTGTAACGGTGCTTAATATCGGCTCCCTCCTTAATCGTTATCCTGCGATGCTCTCAGGTGGTGAAAAACAGCGGGTTGCCATTGGTCGAGCTTTATTAACTAATCCGCAATTATTACTGATGGATGAACCTTTATCAGCTTTAGATATGCCTCGTAAAAAAGAGTTGTTAAGTTATATTGATAAACTTGTCAGTGATTTAAATATACCTATTATCTATGTCACTCATAATATCAATGAGGTAAAACGTATCGCACAACATGTAGCCGTATTGGAGCAGGGAAAATTAATCGACTATGGCTCGACCGAGCAAATATTACAAAGTAATTATTTAAAAGAGTGGTTATAGAGCTTTAACGTAGCACTATTCGCTTCTTGTTTTATATAACTAACACCATCATGCCAAGCACCAAGTACCAATCTGGTTACTGATTCATCATTAATGATAAGATGATGGGTAGCCGGTTTATGGGTATGCCCATGAACCATAACATTGGCATTATGCTCAATCATCATATCAATCACTGCTTGTTGATTTACATCCATGATAGTTTCAGATTTTATTTGATTATGCTGATTACTTTCTTTTCGTAATTTGCTAGCGATTTTTAAGCGAATAAACAGTGGCATTAATAAAAATAACCTTTGTAACCACTTTTTATGCATGATTTTTCGAAATTTTTGATATTGAGGATCATCAATACAAAGCAGATCACCATGTAAAAAAACAATGTTTTTATTCTGATTTGCTAAACAATTTATATCCCCTAATAGCGTCATATCACACCGCTTAGCGTACTGCTTGCCAATCAGAAAATCACGATTACCGTGAACAAAAAACTTTTTAATTTGCCTTGAGGATAACGCATTTAAAGCGTCTGAAATTTGATTGTGTAGTGTTGAACGAACATCATCACCTACCCAATAATCAAACAAATCGCCTAGAATATAGAGTTCACATTGATTAGGTAGTTGTTCAAGGAAAGACAAAAAGCCTGCTGTAATATCAAAGTGATGTGCAGCAGGCTCATTTTCACCGAGATGAATATCGGCAATAAAAAAACGAACAGGATTATTCAACCGTCACACTCTTAACAAGAACGTCTTCGACAGGCACATCAGAATGCATCCCGTTACGTCCAGTTTTGACTGCTTTGATCTTATCAACCACATCCATACCATCTACCACTTCAGCAAACACACAGTAACCAAAGCCATTGATATCAGAAGAACGATAATTTAAATAATCATTGTCCACAACATTGATAAAAAATTGAGCAGTCGCAGAATGTGGATCGGTTGTACGCGCCATAGCTAAAGTACCACGACTATTTTTTAAACCATTATCAGCCTCATTTTTAATTGGAGCTTTAGTTTTTTTCTGGTTCATACCCGGTTCGAATCCACCACCTTGGATCATAAAATTGTCGATCACTCGGTGAAAAATGGTATTGTCATAAAAACCTTCTTGGCAATATTCAATAAAGTTTTTGACTGTTTCTGGAGCTTTGTCATCAAAAGTATTAATCTTAATATCACCTAAAGAAGTATGAAATATAATCATAAAATGTCCCTTATTTTCATTTTATTAATACATAAAATTTGAAAAAAATAAGCCTTTTAATAATGGCTTACTCACTAAATCTTTCACATGCTTCTAATGTATTGCTCATTAACATTGCAACGGTCATTGGGCCTACACCACCGGGAACAGGGGTGATCCAGCCTGCATATTGGCTAGCAACGTCGAATTCAACATCACCAACGAGTTTGCCATCAGGTAAACGGTTTATACCAACATCAATCACGATGGCACCGGGTTTTATCCATTCCCCTTTAACGTAATTAGGAATCCCAACACCAGCAACAACAATATCAGCATTACGAACATGTTTTTCTAAATCAACAGTTCGGCTATGAGTTATTGTCGTAGTACAGCCTAATAGCAGTAATTCTAATGCCATTGGTCGACCAACAATACTCGATGCACCAACAACAGTGGCATTCAAGCCGGATAAATTAATACCTGTTGATTCTAACATTTTAACCACACCATAAGGTGTACATGGGCGTAAAATTGGATCGCGTTGTAACAAGTGGCCAATGTTATAAGGATGAAAGCCATCAACATCTTTACGCGGATCGATACGTTCTAGCACTTTTGTCTTATCAATATTATCCGGTAGGGGAAGCTGAACTAAGATACCATGCACGTCAGCACGTTGATTCAATTCATCAATTAACGCTAATAGTTCCTCTGTAGTTGAGGAAGGATAATCATAAGCAAAAGAAGCAAATCCCACATCATCACAAGCTTTCTGCTTATTTTTAACATAAATTTTTGAGGCCGGATCTGAGCCGACTTGTATAACAGCTAATCCAGGAACCGATAAACCTTGTTCAGTACGTGATGCTACCTTTTTGGCAATTTCGTTACGTATTTGTTGTGCTAACGCTTTACCATCAATTATTTTTGCAGTCATAAGCGATTACTTCTTTTACCTATTCATTGTGAATGAGGTATTCTCGCAAAAGTTTTTATTGTTGTCTATTCACTTGTCGATTGATTGGTGAAGTTCTGTCAAAATCTGTTGATATTGTTGATCTACATCAGTAATTACCGAACAGATATGCGCATCAAATGCCTTAAGTTTTGGTTTTTGAGTTTTCCATTCATTTTTTGAAATATCTTTGATAGCACCGAAGTTTTTAAAAAAGTTAAATTCTACAATACTCCCCCCAACTACGTTATAAAAAATGCGTTCACCAATATCCTCCCCATCTTTTTTTATATTATTAAAGTTTTGATAGTAAAACGTTGTAGTGCCATTTTCTGTATTAATTGAACGATGCAATAATTTAACTAACCGTTTATAAAGTTTATTTAATTCACTATGTAGTTCACGATCATCACTCAATTTTCTGGTTATTGCTTGATCAAAAGCAACTTTTACTTCTAACAATAAATTTAATGATTGTTGTTCTAGTTGTGGTAGTTGTAAACGTAGACTTTTCTGAAACTCATTAAGTTTTTTACGTAACGACTTATTCACTAATACTGTTTTTGCATTTAATACCACTTGCTCATCACTCATGATGGATAAATCATTTGATTGATTAACGATATGGATGTTATTTTTATTTATCACAATATCGTAACTTGGTTTGACTGGGCACTCTTTTTTAGCGGCAAACGCTGTTATTGATAATGTTAATAAAAAAAGAAATAGTATTTTTTTTAGCATGCTGACATCCATTTAATGATTGAAATTAAAATTATAGCGAGTAATATCAAATTAGCACTAAATTTAAAAGTTAAAAAAAACCATCCTCAACTTTTTAGATAAAAATCGATAAAATATTCGATTAATTATTCAATTGATTAAAACGCATACCTAACTCGCTATGCAAGTAAAGTATCAATAGATATAATCTATTATATTAACTAGGTTTAACTACTTTTTTTTATTTCAAACTAAAGTATAGTAAATCCATCAA
Source organism: Gilliamella apicola (assembly GCF_003202915.1). Lineage (GTDB taxonomy): Bacteria > Pseudomonadota > Gammaproteobacteria > Enterobacterales > Orbaceae > Gilliamella > Gilliamella apicola_Q. Next base: position 622,981 of record NZ_QGLP01000004.1, on the reverse strand, counting down.
GCAAATTTAACTTATTCGAGGTGATATATGTATGCTGTAATTTTCGGACGTCAAGGATGTCCATATTGTGTGCGAGCTAAAGAGCTTGCTGAAAAGTTATCTCAAGAACGCGATGATTTTTCTTATCGTTATGTTGATATCAACGCTGAAGGTATTACCAAAGAAGATCTTTCAAAAAGTGTTGGTAAACCGGTCGAAACCGTACCACAAATTTTTATCGATGAAAAACCAATTGGTGGTTGCACTGATTTTGAAGCCTATGCCAAAGCTAATTTGGGATTATTTCAAGGATAAATATTCTGCATAATAAATACAGATAGACCACCTCGGTGGTTTATCTGATCTTAACGACCCGGTAATTTTTGCCAAGTCACTTCATTACGTAAATAAGTTGGTTCAACATCTTCAACTTTAACAACGTCATTTTTCAACCATTTCTTATGGGCGATGACAACTAAATCTTGCGCTTCTGGTAACCATACTTCACTTTGCTTAATCTCTGGTAACATATTAGGATAAGTTTGCCACCCGGTACCAGCCAAATAATAGTTATTATCAATATACTGAATTTTTGATTTCACATATTCAGGTTTGATAACACATTCAGCAATAATCGCTTGCCACTCTTGATTTTGATATTGATATTGACCTAAATAGACCTCACCCATTCTAGCATCTATCGCCGGAATAACTTTCGTTGATCCAGTTGTTCTATAACATCCTTGCGCCAAAGTCATCAAGGTTGACACACCTATCATCGGTTTATCAATGCCCAATGCTAATCCTTGAGCAACCCCTATACCAATTCTCACGCCAGTAAAACTACCAGGACCTTGCGCAAAAGCAATAGCATCAAGTTGTGAAAGGGTACAGCCTGATTGATTTAAAATATTATCAACCATTGGTAAGATCTTTTTAGTATGATCTCGCGCCGAAATCATGAAATCGTGGGTGATTTCATTTCGATAAAATAATGCTACGGAACAAGCTTCTGTTGAAGTATCAATGGCTAAAATAGTACTCATTTGTTTTCCAAATTATCAGGTTCATTGTTAGATAATAAAAAATCGATTACCTTGTTAACATCTCGGGTTCTTGGTGATGGCGGTAAACTATTAATAAACGTTGCGCCATAAGGGCGCATCACTAATCGATTATCACAAATTATAATCGCTCCACGATCGTTATGATGACGGATCAATCGCCCCACCCCCTGTTTTAAGGTAATAACAGCTTCAGGTAATTGCACTTCATTAAAGGCATCACCACCTTGCATTTGGCAATCCTCCATGCGTGCTTTCATTAAAGGATCATCCGGTGAGGTAAACGGTAACTTATCTATAATAACACAAGATAAAGTATCGCCCCTAACATCAATCCCTTCCCAAAAACTACTGGTTGCGATTAATAGTGCATTACCGCTTTCAATAAATTGTTCAAGAAGTTTTGTTTTGCTAGTTTCACCTTGAACCAACACCGGTAATTTGGTAAGCAATCGAAATTTTTCAGCTAATGCATTCATCATTGCATAAGATGTACAAAGAAAAAAACAACGACCATTATTAGCCTCAATAACCGGTAATAAAATATCAACGAGTTTTTCTGCATTGCCTCGTTCATTTGGTGATGGTAGATAGCGCGGTACACACAAAATCGTCTGATTGATATAGTCAAATGGGCTTTCTAAAATTAAGGATTCAGCGTTGGTTAGCCCTAAACGTTTAGTAAAATAATCTAATTGATTATCGACTGATAATGTTGCTGAGGTAAATATCCAGCTACCTTCTCGCTGGGTTAATAATTCTTCAAATTTTTCCGTTACCGATAATGGTGTTAATGCAAAGAGAAAAGAACTATAGGTGCTTTCATACCAATAGCTATAACCAGGTACATGAGTTTCTGTCAACTTTTTTAACAATTGCTGGTACTGATTAACCCGGTCATAACAATTATCTAATGTGGTAGATCGACCTATGGCTAACAATAAAACTTCTTTACAAAAATCAAGAGCATCAAACAGATAAGATAATTCTTGTTTAATACTGGATTGATTAAATAGAAAACGAAGATTACCTTTGTTATTCTGCTGACTGATTAATATTCGCAAATCTTGAGTACATTTTTGCAGTTTATCAGCGCACTGCTGTAACTGAGACATATCTTTAACTTCGGTTCGATAAGCCAAATTTATCTCTTTAGCTAAGTCAAATAGTTGTCGACTCGTTAACTGCTCGCCAAAATAGTGACAGGCAAGATCGGGAAGTTGATGAGCTTCATCAAATATCATTACATTAGCTTTAGGAATTAGCTCGCCAAATCCGGTATCTTTAACCACTACATCAGCCAAAAATAGATGATGATTAACCACCACAATATCCGCATTTAACGCCCGTTTACGGGCTTTAACCACATAACAATCATTATAATGCTCACAATCACTGCCTAAACAATTATCGTTAGTACTGGTTAAGATTGGCCAAATTGGATTGTCTTCAGTCACCGTAGTACATTTACTGATATCACCATCTTTAGTTTTGATTGACCAGTTTTTTACCCGAACTAAATCTGTACGTAAACTCTTATCTAAATCTCCTGCTGTCGCATATTGGTGATACATACGCTCTAAACAAAGATAATTGGCTCGCCCTTTGAGAAGTGAAATTTTACCCGTATAGTCCAGCGCTTTTTTGATAATGGGTAAGTCTTTACTATACAACTGTTCTTGTAAATTTTTAGAACCCGTCGAGATAATTACTTTTTTATCACTACGTAATGCAGGAACCAAATATGCAAAGGTTTTACCTGTTCCCGTTCCCGCTTCCACTACCAGCGAATGTTGGGCGTTGATTGCTTCAGTGACTTTATTTGCCATACGCCTTTGTGGTTCTCGTGCAACAAAACCATCTATAGCCGTCGCAAGCAAACCATTTTCTGCAAAATCATCAATCACTTAAAATGCACCTAATTAAAAGATAAATCTAATTTGTCTATCCACACTGGAAAATTTATTTAATAAATAAGCTAACGTTAGAAAAAAACAATTATCTATTTGAAATGAAATTATTATCCTGAAATTGAACAATTAACCATCAAAATAACGATTTATAATATAGCAATAACTGAAGCAAAAATATAGACAAGAATAATCACTATAAAGAAAAAGCTTAGTTAGAAACTGATTAATTTTCTTAAATCTACAATCTAAATAAGCGCATAAAAAATAGAATTATTTACCCATTATTACTTTTTCAATTTAGTTTTTAAATAAATAAGATAGTGTTTTATCCCAGCTAGATATTTTTTTTGTTTAAACATCAGTTTTGAATAAGCGCGAATTGAAGAGGTCTTTTTAGGACTATATAATGGTAAACAATCATTTCGCCATGGTGATTTTTCTAAATAAGAATCAAATAATATAGATCGATAAGGTTCATGCCAAGGTTTATTCTTAGTTATGTAATGAATAAAGACTGTTTCATCGGGAATTTTCGCATCTTCATTACCATTAATTGATAATGCCAATAAATTATTAAATTTTCTTGGTAATATTAGCCTTTTTTCACCGACACAAATATTTAAAACATCTTGATCCGGATATTGATATTTTTCACCACCATTTAATAGTTTCAACGTTTTATCTGTAATTTCATGTTCGCACCAAAGTGGAATGTTAATGAGCATAACACCAGAATTAAAATAAGTTCCTTCAATAACGCTATATTTGGTACATTGAGATTTTTGCATGTATGGTTCGTCAGCAACAGCTGCAAGTAAAATGCCTGTAAGATCGATATTATCAATATCGGATAAGCTATTCGTACATAAAGTATCACTATCAACATAAAGTAACTTATCAGTGGTATTCTTTAGTATCATTGGTGCTATTAGGCGCACACAAGCTGAAAGCGGAAACTGTTCGGTATTTTGCTCATCGACTTTGAACTGATCATTAATAACATATTCAGTTATTGATATATTATTGAATTTAATTTCTCCAAATTTACGTCTATTCTCATCAGAAAGATTATGGGTAAATAGATGAAAATGAATTGGCCTTACAGCATTATTTTCAAAAACAGAGAAAATATTTATACCTGCTGATAACGCATAATTATCATCAAAACATAATAAAATATGTATGACAGATTGATCATTGTCAAAATTATGTGACAGTAATTCATTCCTTTTATTAACAAATCTATCAACTTGAATCACGATTTACATCCTTATCGCTTTTTAAAAGCTTTATGCTTGAGATAAAGTAAATAATATTTGAACGCCGAAAAATATTTTTTTTGACTTACTAACAATTTTGCATAACGTCTTGTAGTTGAAGGCGCATTTTCGTTAGCTAATAATAATTTTTGATTGGCCCATGGCGAAGAAGCAATATAACGTTGATAAAGTGGTGTTAGATATAGCTGATACCATGGTTTATTGCCGGTAACATAATGAATTATAACAGTATCATCACTTAATAAGTTATCTTCATTACCACCAACGGAGAGTGAGGTGAGTTGATTATAATTTTTAGGAAGAAAAAGAGTTTTACCTTGCATTAGTATATTCAAAACGTCTTGATCAGCAAATTTGTAAACTTTGCCGCTATTAATCATTGCGAAAGCTTTTTCTGTTAAGTTATTAGCTACCCACATATCAGTATTAATATAAATCATTCCTGCATTAAAGTATTCACCGTATGGAATATTGCAAGCTGGGCATTGTTTTTCTTGAGTCTTATCTACATCGGCAACTACAGCCGCATATTTGTCAGTTAAATCTTTATTTATTAAATCATCCAGTTTATTTGTACAAAGGATATCACAATCTAAATACAACACTCTTGAAGCTACTTTATTTAGCAGTTGTGGCACAATAAAACGTAAACATGTTGATGCCGAAACATGCAGTACTAAAGTATCAGGATTTATCGAGAAATCATCACTCACTTCATAACAAATTATCGAGGTATTCTTCTGACTAAGTTTATTAAAATTTTCAATTTTTTTATTAGATACTTTATTAGCAAATAAATGAAAAAACAGATTTTTATCGGGGTTATTAATAATAACTGATGACATAGCAATACCCGCTGGCATTGCATAATTATCATCAAAACAGAATGCAATATGCAATGTTTCTTGTGATTCAATAATATGACTAAATAAAGTGGTAATCTTACTAATAAAAAGATTTTCTGTTAACATGTTCTAGTAATACCAAGCATTTGAAATTTAATTTATTGTAGCATAACTAATTATTATAAAAAAATTAACTATCAATTTCATTTTTATTTAACTATTTTGTAATACATAATTAGCCATGATATATTTAAAACATTGTGTTAATGAGTGTTTGAAATGAATAATAGTATTATTAATATTGTATATTGTACAGATTCCAATTATCTAGAACATGTTGGTGTTTCTATTACATCGATCATACTCAATAATAAAAATAATAATATTCATTTTCATATTTTTTTGTATGATGTTTCAGATGAAGAGAAAAACAAGCTAAAAGAAATTAACTCCGCAATTACGCTTTATTCAATTCCAATTGATGAACTAAATAAATACATTGACATTAAGAATGATAAAGTAAAACATATCAATCGTTCAATGTATATTCGCTTATCTGTTCCAAGATTATTACCTGATTATATTGATAAGTTTATTTATTTAGATGCTGATATTTTATGCTTTGGCGATATTTCTCCTGTTTTAAATATCAATATTGATTCGGTAGTTTGTGCGGTAACAGCTGATTCTTTAAATGATGATAATCTTTTAGCAAATGCAAATCGTTTATCGTTAGGAAATAAAAAATACTTTAATTCTGGTTTTTTATATATTAACACCCAGAATTGGAAAAAATTTGACACAGAAAACAAAGCCAACCAAATATTATTATCACTAGAGAATTATAATTTAATCTATCCAGACCAAGATGCTTTGAACATAGTTTTGCAAGAAACTGTTGTGTTCATTGATGTTAAATGGAATTATTTATTTACTTGGATGAATGAAAAAGAAAAAGAATCTTTTTTTCATCATAAAAAATCGTTACCTTATTTTGTGCATTTTACAGGTCCAAGAAAAATATGGTACGCAGAACATAAAGGTTTAGCCCAAGATTTATACATTTTTTATAAACATTTTACACCTTGGAGCGCTGTACTATTGAAATCTTACCAAAGCAAAATGAGACCAGTTGATTATAGGGTATATGCAAAAGATTTTTTCAGAAAAAGAAAATTTCTAAAATGTATTAAATATTATTTAACTTACTTAGTTAAAAAATAGATTAAATAAGAAATTTTAATATCGTAACTTTTTATAATGCTACAACTAAAAAACTAAAATAATTATTTTATGAAGAAACAAAATATACTGATTTTTATATATTTCGCTATTATATTCATCTCATATTATATAATAAACATCAATAATCTAACTAATATTAGTTATACACTCTTATTCTATTTACTTTTATTAGTGATGTTACCAAATTTAAAATGGTTAAGGCTCTCAATATTCATAATAATAAACTTTATTTTAGGATTAGAATTATTCTTTAATTTAAAATACGGTTACATTTCTGAATCACTTTTAAGAACCGCATTAGAAAATGATAAAAATCAAAGCATTACAATGATAATCAACGATTTTCTACCTATTATATTACCTTCAATTCTTTTTTCTTTGATTTACACTTATTTTATATACAACAGAATTAAAATTTCTTTTAAAAATAGCATTTTATATTGGATAATCATTATTATTACTAGTTTTTTCTTATTCAAAAATACAGTTTACTACTATTTAGCTGATAAACGCCATATTGTTGAATTTAATGTTGATCCTTTTTTTTCTTTAAATAAATCTGTACGAGTTAAATATCCTATAATAATAGGTAATTCAACAATAATGCTTATTAGTTACTTAGGTTTTACAGAGAAATACACAAATGTTATTGAACATGAAAAATTTAATGCATCAATTCTTGATTCAAATAATATTATTACTAATAATAAATATAAGCATATTATTTTTATATTGGGAGAATCGGCCTATCGTGCACGACATAGTCTCTATGGTTATAATGTTGACACGACACCTGAGATGAAAAAGATTTTTACTCAAAATAATAGTTGTGTTTTAAACGAAGTGCATTCTCCTTCATCAATAACTCGCGATGCAATTCCCATGCTATTTTCATTTGCAAAACCAAATGATGAAAAACCACTACTTGAAGAAAAAAATATAGTTGAAATGGCTAATATCCAAAATTATAATTCTTCATGGATTTCTAAAAATGGAGAATCAGGGCCACATAGCAGTAAATACTCTATCATAGCAAAATTAAGCAACAATTTTGTTGAAGATCTTAATGATGATTTAGAACTTGCGAATCAATTAGTTAAAACTAATTTTGAAAAAAATGAAAAGAACTTTATTGTTGTTCATCTTGCGGGAAGTCATAAACCATATAATTTGGGATATGATAAATTTGATTTACAGGCATTGCCTCATGCCAATGATTATGATTTAACTATACATCACACCGATCGAGTTATTAAACAAATTTATTCTATTTTACGAGAAAAACTAGATAACTTCATCTTGATATATACTCCAGATCATGGAGAAATCGTCAATTTAGGGCATGGACTTCTGAGGAGATCGGAAAATTTTAGTAACCAATTTGAAATTCCTTTAATGATTTATTCATCATACGATAATTTTCCTTGTGAAGAGATTGAAAAGTACCGAAACTCACAAGGAATGATAAATACCTCAAACCTAGTTTACTTATTAAGTAATCTGTTAGGCTATTCAATAAAAATAGATCCATCTTTTATAAACAATGATTTAATATTGTCTGTCGATGGACAATCTTATGAGTATCAGACAATCATAAACCAATATCAAAACTGATCAATGTCTAACAATTAAAATTATATAATTTAAGTTATATAATTTTAATTGCTGTTTTTTACTAGTTTATTAAATAGATAAAAATAGTAAAATTTAACAGCTGTAAACACTCGACCTCTTTTTAAACAATATTTGGCATAATGTCTTAACCATGATTTTTTTAATGCTTTCGGTCGTTTGGTATTTTTCCAAGGAGATAAATCATAAAATTTTCTAAATAACTTAGAATCAAATGTTTGATACCATGGTTTATAGCCTGTTACGTAATGTAATAACACAGTATAAGGCGCAATTAATTGTTCTTCTTCACAAGAAATACTTATGTGAATTTTAGTATTATATTTAATAGGTAAAAGGATTGTTTGGTTTTCTAATAATATATTCAAAACATCCTGATCTGCAAAACGATAGACATTGCCATCGTTTACCTTGTTTATACATTTGTTGGTTAAATCATTTTTCATCCACTCATCAGTGTTAATTAATAAAACTCCCGAATTAAAATATTTTTCAACATCAATAGAATATAAATTTCTTACTTCATTTTGCATCGGTTTATCGTCAGGAATAACTCCAGCAACATAATTAGATATATCTGTGTTATATAGTTCGGAAATAGATTTCAAGCAAAGAATGTCACTATCAAGATATAAAAATTTTTTAGTCTGAGAATGTAATAAAGCCGGAAGAATAAAACGCGCACAAGAAACCACAGATAAATAACCTAATACCAATGTATTCGGGTTAATGTCAAAGTTATCATTTAAATAATATATTTTAATACTAACGTTGTTTCTAATAAGTTTTTTAAATTTAGTTATATTAACCAAAGATACATTATCAACTAATAGATGAAAACAAAAATTTAAATTGCTATTATTTTCAATTATAGAAGTTATAGTTACCCCTGCTGGCATTGCATAATTATCATCAAATGCAAATGCAATATGCAATATTTCTTTACTGCTATTTTGAGTAAACTCTTCAACTTTACTTATGTATTTATTGAAATTAAACATTTATTACTTCACTTTTTAAAATTTTTATTATTCTAAATAAATACTATAAAAGTGTAAATTTATTTAATCTGTCAAAAGTTATTAAATCTTCATTTTTTTATTTATATAAAGCTTTTACCTATATTTTGTTAACAAACGAATATATAATTAACATAATAGATTATTAACCATAACTTAAATTAGAACGGATTAAATGTTTAACATAAATAACTTTATTGATCAAATTGAACCTATAAGTACTAATCTTGAGCCGCATTTTCCAACTCTTAATATTGCTTTAGGATTTGACAATAATTATGCAATGCCAGCTGGTGTAGCAATATTATCAGTTATTCAAAATACACCAAATTGCAACCTACATTTTCATTTATTTATCGATAATGTGTCACATGTAAACCTTGAAAAGTTTAAAAAGTTCAATTATCCGAATGTATCAATTACGCTGTATTTTTTAAATAACAATTTTGTCATCAATCCCAAAACGTTAGTTTTGCATATTCCGACAGCATCAACCTGCATACGCTTTATTATGCCAAAACTCCTTGTTTCAGTAACTGATAAATTAATATATCTTGATAGCGATATAATTTGTTTAAAATCATTAGCCAAATTAGCGGAATACGATATTGAAAATTATATTGCAGGAGTTATAAGTGATAGCGAAGATATGCAACAAACTATTAGTGAAATGTATGATATTGATTCAACAAGATATTTTAATGCAGGCGTATTACTAATAAATACTACTAAATGGTGTGAAGAAAAGATTTCCGAAAAGGCATTAACTATGATTAATGATGGAAATATTTATAAGTTTGCCGATCAAGATGTTTTAAATATTTTACTGGAAAATAAAACACTGTTACTTCCAATAAAGTTTAATACTAAGATAAAAATTTCAGTCGATGCTCATCAGGAAAAAGAAATCAGACCTTATACTGTTATTTTACATTATATTTCACAAAATAAGCCGTGGTATAAAGTTTATCTTTCTGAAATTTTTAATAATTATTTTAATTTGTCTCCATGGAAAGACGATCAATTACCTTTAAGTGGTAATAGCTCATCTATAAGAAATTATGCTAAATATTTATTTAAACAAAAAGCTTATTTTAAATCTATTTATTACTTTAGTATTTATTTAAAATTTAAGTTATTTCTTAAAAAATAATTATCTATTTAAAATTTTATGATAAATAAAACTGTGCGTCTTACTATTATTATACCTTGTTATAACGTTGAAGATTATATTGAAGATTGTTTGATTTCAGTTACAAAAGATGATACTTATCCTCTAGAAATTATATGTATCGATGATGGTTCTACTGATAATACCTTACTAATATTAGAGCAATATCAATCAAAATTTAGTAATATCAAAATAATTAAACAACCAAATCTCGGTGTCAGTCAAGCCCGAAATAAAGGAGTTGAATGTTCGTCTGGAGACTACATTCTATTCATTGATTCTGATGACATTATAAATCATAATTTACTCAAAGAATTTAGATATTATCTAAAACTTATACCTCAATTAGATTTGTTTTACTTTGATTATACGTCTTTTAAAGATGGAGAAATGATATCTTGTATGACCAATCTTGAAAATAGTAAAACAAAAAACTTCATTTCAGGCGTAGATTTATTAAATCATTTATTAGAAAGGAGAAATTATTCTGGCGTTGTATGGCGATTTATTTTCCACCGAAAATTATTTACTGAAAAATTTATCGAGAAAAACCACGAAGACCACAGCGTCTCACTATCCATTATCTCGAAAGCAAAATTAACTAATTATTATATAAATAAAAATTCTTATTTTCACCGTGTACGTGCTTCTTCATTATCTGAACAATACATTGATGATTCTAATTTGAAAACTTTGAAAAGAGTTTTAGAACACTGTATAACAGAAATTAACACCTTACAATTATCAGATAATGCAAAACGCAATTATATCTGTGCTATGAATATCACTTACTTAGAATCACTGTTGAGATCTGATAAAACATTTCAAAAACAAATTAAAAATGAAATTATAAAAGAACTCGGTTTACTTAAACTAATGATACGAGTCTACAATAGTAAAAAATGTAATCCTATAAGAAATATTTTCTACATTTTAAAATTTGTAAAGAAAAATCCTTGCACATTCACTGCAAAAAAAATATTACTAAAATGCGCTATAACCAAAAAATATCCTTATATGAATATTGAAAAAGACTACAAATACTACTCATCCCTAAATAAATTCTAAAAACCTATTTAGAGTTATGATTAAAAATTAGTAAACCATTATTCATTAAAATTACTTTTATACAATTTTGTATATGCACCATCTTTATTTAATAATTCGGTATGAGTACCTTGTTCGATAATAGTTCCATCACCTATCACTAATATTTTATCAGCATTTTCAATAGTAGATAATCGATGAGCTATAACTAAAGAAGTTCTTCCTTTTTGTAATTCATCTAACGCTTTCTGTATTGTCTTTTCAGACTCAGTATCTAATGCTGAAGTGGCTTCATCTAAAATAAGAATCGGATTATCTCTTAAAAGCGCTCGAGCAATAGCTATACGTTGACGTTGACCTCCTGATAATAAAACCCCATTTTCACCAACTACTGTATCGAAACCTTTATCAAATTGTTTTATAAAATCATAAGCGTTTGCTTTTTTTGCTGCTTCCTCTATTTGCTCTTGAGAAAACTCACCAATTTTTCCATATGCTATATTGTTTGCAATAGTATCATTAAACAAATGTACGTTTTGGGAAACTAAGCCAATTTGGTTTCTCAAACAAAATAATGTATATTCACAAATATCAACTCCATCTATAGAGATTTCACCATCTGTAATTTCATAAAAACGCGTTAATAAATTTGCAATTGTTGTTTTTCCAGATCCTGATCTCCCAACTAAAGCGACGGTTTTGCCTGCAGGTACAGTAAAACTAATATTATTTAATGCTAAATCATCCCGAGTTTCATATTTAAATGAAACATTCTTAAAAATAATATCTCCTTTAACTCTATTCACATTTAAACTACCATTATCCTTTTCAATAGGTTGTTCAAGTATAGAAAACAGTGTTTGACAAGCTGCCATGCCTTTTTGAAATCCTGCATTAACACTTGTTAAACTTTTTATGGGTTGCATCAAAGCTACCAAAGAAGAGAAGACGACAGTAAATTCACCTGGTGTGATATTCAAATCTGGATTACTAGCAGTTAATAGTACAAAAGCAATTGCAAAAGAAATGACAACTTGAACAATAGGCGTTGATAAAGCGGAAATAGAGACTAATCGCATGCTATCTCGGCGAAATTTGTTACTCACTTTTTCAAAATTTTTAACTTCTTCTTCTTGAGCTCCAAATACAATTATTTCTCTATGCCCTTTTAACATCTGTTCAACCGACATCGTCACATTCCCCATTGAATTTTGCATATTTTTGGCTAAGCGACGAAATCTTATTGATATAAATGATATAAGAGCTATTACTATCGGAGTAATGATAATCAAAGACAAAGATAATTGCCAACTATTGTAAAACATTGTGTAGAATAGACCACAAATAAAAGCTGTTTCGCGGATTATTGTTATTAATGCGTCTGACGAGGATGCTGCAACCTGATCAGTGTCATAAGTAATACGAGACAATAATCGACCAGTTGAATTTTGATCATAATAGCTAACCGGAGCTTCAACAAAATGACTAAATAACCTTTGTCGAATTTTCATCACAATCTTTCCGGAAATTAGTGATAATAATACAGAATAACCATAGTTTGCAATTCCACGCAATAATACTAGCCCAAAAATATAAAAAGGCGCCATTAATAAAAAATTTTGGTCATTCATTGAAAAACCACGATCTAATAATGGTCGTAATAAGGCGATTAATGAGGTGTCAGCAAATGCGCTAGCAATCAATAAAATAATGGAAAAAGATAAGACCAACTTATGTTCCATAATTAATGGACATAATTTTAAAAAGGTTTTCCATGTAGAATAATCTTTATCTATATCATTAATATACTTCTGATTATTTTGTCGATTCATACTGTTCATTATCTATTCTATTTGCCTTAACTATTAAATTGCATTTTATGCATTTGTGCATAAATCCCATTTAATTTTATCAATGCCTCATGATTACCATCTTCTATTACTTTTCCATCATCAATAACTAGAATACGATCTGCTTTTTCAATTGTAGACAAACGGTGAGCAATGATGATTGATGTTCTATTTTTCTGAAGTACTTCTAACGCTTTTTGTATAAGTTTTTCTGACTCATTATCTAGTGCAGAAGTAGCTTCATCAAAAATTAATATTGGATTATCACGTAACAAAACACGAGCTATTGCAATTCTCTGCCTTTGTCCACCAGATAATAAGATACCATTATCACCTATTTCTGTGTTTATTCCATGTTCTAACTTATTAATAAATTCAATAGCATTTGCTTGTTTAGCCGCTCTTAAAATATCATCTTCACTATGAAGTTCTTTTTCACCGTATGCAATATTTTCAGCAATAGTACCATTAAATAAATGAACATTTTGAGATACATAACCAATTTGCTTTCGTAATGATTTTAAAGTGTATTGTTGAATATTTATAGAGTCTATTAAAATTTCACCTTTAGAGATATCATAAAAACGTGGCAATAAGCTTGCAATTGTCGATTTACCTGCCCCTGAACGACCTACAAGAGCTATAGTTTGACCCGCATCTATTTTTAAACAGAAGTTATTAAGTGCTGGAGTATTTCGTGTAGGATAAGTATAAGTGACATTTTTGAACTCAATATTTCCTTTTACTCGATCAACAACAATAGTTCCATTATCATGCTCTAATGGGGAATTAAGAAGTTCAAATAGTGATTCACAAGCAACCGCACCTTTCTGAAGCTCAACATGTAAACTAGTTAATTCTCGTAATGGGCGCATTACAGCAACCATTGCAGAAAAAACTACAGTAAATGAACCTGGTGTAATATCTAAATTTTGACTAGCTACTAAATAAAGTATGAAACCTAACCCAGTTGTTGCAATCAATTGGATTAACGGTGTTGATAATCTTGAAACTATTTCTATTTTCAACATTCCACTTCGAACTTTATCCGTTATAATATTAAAGTTACGTTTTTCATATTCTTTTGCATTAAAAATCAAAACTTCTTTATGCCCTTTTAACATTTCATCACTAGCGACTGTTATTTGTCCCATTCCAGCTTGCATTGAAGCAATGGTATGTCTAAATTTTTTGGCTATGAATTGAGCTATAAAAATAATCAATGGAACTAAAATAATTAATACTGAAGCTAATTTCCAACTACCATATAACATAACAATACATAAACCGACTGCATAAGTTATTTCACGAATGAGTATTATCAAAGCGTCGGAAGAGGCTTTCGATAACATTTGAGTATTGAAAGTAATAACAGAAACAAGATCTCCTATGGATTGCTTATCATGGAAACTAATAGGGCTTTTAATCAAATGATGAAATATCATCTGCCTAAATTTAGTCACAACTTTTCCTGATAACCACGAAAGACAGTATGTCGAAATATAATTAGATAACCCCCTAAGTAATATTAATCCAACAATTGTAATTGCAATAAGAATCAAAAGAGAATAATTTTTATCCATTAATCCATTGTCAAGTAATGGCTTAGTAAGTGATATTAATGTAGCATCTGTTGCTGCATTCAATAACAGTCCAAAAACGGCCACAAATAATGCTTTTTTAAAAGGTTTAATGAATGGCCATAGTTTTTTTAAAGTAGTAATTGAGTTTAATTTTTGAGGCATAATAGAATATTAAAATAGTAAATTATCAACAATTATACACTATTATAAGACTTTCTCGTTAATTTTATTCTATTGAGATTATAGAATAAAAAACAAATATTTATTTATAATCTTATGCATATTAGCTATATATATTTGAATTATTTTTTTATTTTTATCTTGATTCCTAGAAAACATAGAATATAAAACTTATCAGCATCCCAAATTCCAAATAAACGTTGCCTTTTATTTAAAAACAATTGATTTATTTTACTTATATTATGATAGTTTTTATTATACATAGAGTTTATAAAATCATTATCAGGAAAATAAGACGTTAAATTAAAGAGATTAACTATTCTAGTTGCTTGATTTAAAGCTAATATTCTATCTTTGTTAGGTACACGACGCATCGATTCTAACAACTTATGTTGAAACAAATCAATTAAAACAGGTTTGAATTTATCAAACAATTGCCAACGATCAACAAATTGCATTAAATATTCAAAACATAACAATGAATCTAACTCATGAGAAGTTACACTATACTTATGATTTTTTTCCGTATGGCTCATTATAGATCCATCTCTTATAAGATAGTTATAAAATTTATCGTTAATAAAATATGCAGCATTACACAATAATCCATAAGACCAAAAAAAAGGATTATCTTCATACCAAAGTCCGTCAGGGAAATAAATATTATGCTGTCTAATGATTGAAAGCTTATAGATTTTATTCCATACACAAACGTCCATATTTCTCATAACATCATTAGATAATTTAACAATACCTTTATATTTGTGTTCAAAATAACGCTCATCTTGAATTCGATTACAATTGTTTTCAATTATTAGCTTAGTCGAAAAGTAAATTAAATCAACTTCCGGTTGATTGAAGTGACAAATCGTTTTCTCATAAGTATCTAATTCAATAAAATCGTCTGAATCGACAAAAGTAATGTATTTTCCTTTAGCATTTTCAATACCCACATTTCTAGCAGACGACAAACCTCCATTTTCCTTATTAAGGATTCTTATTCTAGTATCAATTTCTGTATATTTTTTTAAAATAGAAAGAGAATTATCTGTTGAGCCATCGTTAACGCAAATAATTTCAATATTTTTGAAAGTTTGATGTATAACACTATTTAAACATTTGTTTAGATATTTTTCAGTATTATATACAGGAATGATTACAGATAAAATCGGTTGCATTAAAATTCGGCCTTAATTGTTTTTTTATTAACATTTAAAAAAATTGTTAAAATCGAGAAAGAATAAATCATTCTGATTTTTTTGAAAACATTTCCATTTTTATAATTTTTTTTTGTAATTTATAAACTTTATTCTTCACAAGACAATAAGGAAATAAATTTAATATATAAAAAAATACAACCCGTTTTATATATTTAAATTTTGAATATTGAGTTAACTTCTTTTCTTCAATAAATTCAGTTTTAATAACATCAAAATCAGGACCATGTTTAAAATTAATTGGATTTATATTTATTCCTTTTTTCCTCCAGAAATTAGCCCACCAAACTTCCATACAATAAAAATCTCCAGATTGTATATTATCCTCAAAGTCAGTATACAATGATGACGCATTATTAATAGTATTCGGACTACCAAAAAAAACTAAATCTGAACCGGCCAGAAAGTGAGGATCTTCAATCATATTTCCACGACCGAATGGATTAAAACCATGAAAAATGGTATTCTGAGGGATTGGTAACTGAAAATCTAAATAACAACTTAAAAATGAATCAATTCTAAATGTTTTTTTGAAAAAAATATCTGGTCTGGTTACTATCACCCAATCATATCTAATACTATTTTCAGTTTCAAATTGATTACGTAATTTATTAGCCATATAAATGGTATAAGAATTATTTAAACATCCTTTTTTAGCTCTAGGAAATTGACCGATTTTTTCAACTAATACTTCATCTATATATTCTAATTGAGGTTCAATAAGTATTTTTTTAGGTTGATAAAGTTTATTGACTAATAAAAGTTTCTCGTTAGTTAGCCTTTCTTGCGTTAAGACATTCCCATCGACATTACGATAATTGATAGTTGAATGCTCTAACTCATCCCAAGTATGAATGAAAATATCTATTTGGTAACCATCTTGTATGTTTTTTTCTAATAAATTCTTTCTAAATGAATCAAATGTATATTCAAAAGTTCTCAAATGCCCAAATAGTTGAATTGCAATTCTTTTTAAATTAGCCATTAAAACAATCTCTGATATTATTTATATATGTTTATTATTTTTTTCTACAAATAAATGCTAAAATCTTCCTTAAAAAAGATCTTTTTTTTCTAATCTTTTCCATCTTTGAAATAACATTTTCTACCAATTCAAATAAATCTCCATAAGTTCTAATATTTAATTCTTGTTGAATTGATGATAATTTGGAAAAGCTATTGTTAGATTGAGATGGTATATCTATTTTATTTAGATCAAAAAAATTGATATTGTAACCCCAATAACAATTTAAAGATGCTCGTAAGATATTAGAATTATTGAAAGAAAAATCTGAAACTTCATTTGTATTTTTGAATATTGATTTCAAAATATTTT
Source organism: Gilliamella apicola (assembly GCF_003202915.1). Classification (GTDB taxonomy): domain Bacteria; phylum Pseudomonadota; class Gammaproteobacteria; order Enterobacterales; family Orbaceae; genus Gilliamella; species Gilliamella apicola_Q. The sequence goes on along the minus strand of NZ_QGLP01000004.1, from coordinate 605,620 downwards.
GCCAAAACACAGGAGAAAAATATTTATTGTTTACGAGAATAAATTTTGATGATTCAAAATCATCATTTTCATCACAATAATCAATATATTTATGACTTATATAGTATACTTTCTTATCGAAAAATTCAGCTTCACTTAATACTCCAGAAGACAATCCAGATATTGCAGAAATATTTTGATTAGACATTAAATTATAAATATTTTCATTAATTACAATTAATTTACTATATTTTTCTAATAATTCTATTTCATGTTTATTATTATTCGAAAAAGGATGAGGTTTATAATAAATGCAGTCATAATTAGAAAAAATATCCGAAAGAGTATCTTTATAATCCGCCAAACAGACCATTTTTCCATCTTTTATTAAAGAACTATCTACTGAAGTCTGCCCTACATACAATATTGAATTAGGGATTATGTCAATTGAGTTTCGCCTATTATAATAAGCTTTCATATAATTTGCTAAAATATACAAATCGCTTCTTGGTAATTTGTACTGTCTTATAGTTTTACTAATTTCTAAATTATTAGTTTTAAAAGAAAAAATTAGATCCTCTGCAAATCTAAAAGAAGATTCAAATAGATTAATATAAATGATATCTAATTCATTTAAAATCTCTAAAAATGCAAAATTTGCATGATGAATAATCAAAATATATCCTGAGAATTTTCTCTTAATATATAATATTGCTTGCTTTGTCCATTCTTCTTTATCAGAAAGTGTTATCCATGATTCTTCAGAAAGTGGGAGATTATTTAACTCATAAAGGTAATCTCTATCGATTAACGAATGAGGCTCTCCTGTGACTAAAATAGGATCTAAGTTTGTAGCTAATTTTATTTGATAATTAAATAAATTATATATCCACTGTGTTGTAGATTTGAAATAATATGGATTGTAATTATCACCGATTCTAAGAAAGTCAGAGGTGATAACTATTCCTCTAATGTAATTTTTATCGCAATACTTTCTGTAATTATAAGTGAAGAGATCATAATCCCAAATACCTAATTCCCCAAGTTGATAAGTTGCTTTTGAGGTAGTCAAATCAGGCTCAATCATAGAACGGATTCCATGATGTTCAAAGTTTAAAAAAATGTAATTATTGGATAAAGCGATTTCAGATTGCTCAATGTTTACTGGGTTCCAATCAGAACAATCATCAAATTTAAGGTTTTTGAAATATCTTTTAAACGCTGAAAAACAATAATATTGATCACTTAAAAATCTTTTTTTATTAGATTGAATAATATTTTTTTCAGGATAATTGAATTTATAATCAAAAAAGTCTTCTTCAACTAATGGTGTATCATCAAAATAGATTTTTAAATCACTGGTATAACCAAAAAGCCAAGAATGTGAAGGATAAAATAAAACTGGATGCAAAATATTATTTGAAAAAGAATTAGAACAATTGCTTGGAATAAGTATTCGGTGATCAAATAATTTATAATGTTCATTTCTTTCTGGAAAACAATCAAAATATTTTAAAAACTCACTACTATCTAATAGTAAATCTGTTCGAAACTTTAAACAAAATTTACGTGTAGCCTTTTTTAAACCATTCTTAATTAGAAGTAATTCGCCATTAATATTTTCTAACCAATTGTGATTTGTTCTAATAAGATCATCAGGATACTCATTTAGTACTAAAATAGAATAATCCAAATTATCAACATTAGCATCTTCCCATACTGATAATATGATCTCAGCATAAGGAAAATGTTTTCTTAAGCTTTTGATAGAAGCATTTGTTATATGCTCAATAACAGGCCCTTCTATAACAATTGATAGATTATCATAATTTATTTCCGTCATCATCATCCTAATGTTTTTCTTTTTCAAGTATGTTTATTATTTTCTTTCTAATCTGATTTCTTTTATTTTTGTTTTTATTTCCGTAAAAAGGCATAGCTACAATGTTTGAAATCAGCTTGTTTAGTTTTTTTAATCTAAATTTTTTTGTTTTATCGCTTTTCTGTAATAAACCAAATTTTATAGCAGTTTTTATTAGACGTATCCTTTCAGGATCTTTTTTAGGTATTATAACTTGTTCATCAACATATTTGCCGTATAGTTTCAGCCATTCAATATGAGTAATACATGTCATGAAATCATTTAAAATAAAATCATTAAACTTTTTTGGAGCTATAAGATTTAATTGATTCCAATTATAAAATACAAAATTAGATACAAAGTACTTTTCTGTTTCTTCAACTACAGTATCATTAAGATCTGATTGATCGGAAAAATTAACTGTTTTAAAATTTTTCCGTAAACATTTTATAAATAGGTATTGTTCTGGTACATACCTATTATACTTAATTCCATTTATTGTAAGGTAATAAGCTTCATCCTCATTCATTAGTGGAATTTGATATAAATTTAGTAAATCTTTTTTCAAACCCAAAAAAGCAATATCTGAAGGATGAAAAACATATCGAGAACACTTTGGATTCCGAGAAAAGTAACTACAGGCAATAATTTTATTAGTAAATACTTTATAATCAACAAGACTATTTTCATACTTATTTACTAAATTTAGAAAATTATTTCCATTTATCTGAAAATCAGAACGTAACTTCAAAACCCATTCATTAGAAGCAACTTTTAAGCCGGCAAATGTTGAAAGAATTTGACGGTTAATATTATTAACTTTATCATTTTCATTTAACGAGTAATAAAAAAAACCCGGATCCTCACTCAATACTAATTTATCATAATCTAATCCATTAACATTACAAGAGTTCCAAGTTGAAAGTATTATCTCAGCATTAGGAAGATAACGACGGATACTCTTCAAACATTTTGGAGTAAGGGAAGTATTAATTGCACCTTGTACAACCACTGAAACTGCATGATCAAAAATTCCCATATTAAAACCAACTTATTTAATCTAATAAAAATTTGTCATTGTTTAAACCTGGATATTTTACTACAACATTAACTGTACCATCTTCTAAACATTCAAAATCTGTAGATTCGTTTGGTTCCATAACAATAATATCTCCAGCCCCATATTCAATACCGTTCATTCTAACTTTCCCCGAAATAATAACAGTATATTCAGTAGCCACTTTATGATAATGTTTAGCTTCGTAATCACCTTTTGCATATCTTTTTACGGCAATTTCGAATTCATTTGTTTTGAAAAGAGATGGTTCAAAATTACCTATGAACCATCCTTTTAACATATCATCAAGTTTTGCTACTTTCATTATTTACTTTCCTTAACATCCATTAATTCTGTAATATATTGAGCTAATTGCATTTCTGTTTTTAAAGAATGGAATTTTTCATTTGTAAGTTTGTAGATCGAAACTTTTTTTTGTTTCAATATCATTTCATTTAAAGTTTGACTTAAATAAAACGCTCCATTAATTAAGTTATCCTTCCGAATTACATTTTTAGCACATTCAACAAAGTCAGCACCTCTTTTGTAATAATAGAATGAGACCAATGCATTTTTACTTATAGGTTTTTTTTCTGAGACTTCTATTACTAAGTCATTTTCATCAAGCTTAGCAAAAGAATATCTTGGGTGAACAGAGTTAAAAGATACAACACCTGCATCACTTTTATTTTCCCTGAAAAAGTTTAAAATATTTTCACTTGAAACTTCTATAAAATCATCAACTGCCAATAATATTAGTTCTTCTTCATTATTTATATATTCAATTCCAAGCAGAGCGGTACAGACCGCCCCCATTGTTTTATCATTTATAATGATAATTTCACTATCAGGCACCAATTGTTTAATAACCGAATCTACTTGAAAATTTTTTATATCTTCATCTTTAATACAAAATAGAAATTTTCTTGGATTTAATCCTCGACAGTAATCAATTTGTTTCTCAATTATCAACTTTTCATTAATTTCTGTTAAGTAAAGAGGGTATTGCTCTCTATTTTTTTCAAAATTTTGCCCACCCATTAAAAAAATGATTTGCATTAGTTATATCCCTCTTCAATTTCTAAAATTCGTTTTTTAATATTATCATAATTGACTTCATCAACTGTTTTAACTACTAACACGTTAGCACCGGAAGCAACAGCGGCTTTAATACCATTTTCATTATCTTCAACTATCAAACAGTCTTCTGGTTTGATATTCATTTTAGACATCGCAGTCAAATAAATTTCGGGATCTGGTTTAGCATTCTTAACATCTTGATTACTTAGCATAAAATCAAAATAATCTGTCAATTTTGCATAATCCATCATCATTTCTATAGTCATTCTTATAGAGTTCGAGCCAACTGCAAGCCTATATCCTTCCGATTTTAATTTTGACAATGCATATTCATGATTAAAACGAGGACGGCATAAGTTTTGGATCATTGATACAGTATATTGTTGCTTCATTTCATTTATGAATTTATGAAGCTGTGAAGGTAAACCTTTTTCTAAAGTTAATTTTTGTAACTTCATTGATGTCGGTAAACCATCATAACTGGTTAAATGTTCAAATCTGCTTATTTCATAACCAAATAAATTTAAAGCCCGATTTAAAGCTTCATAGTGCCAATCTTTAGCTTCAATCAATACTCCATCCATGTCAAATAAAACAGCTTTAATTTTCATTGAAATACTCCCTCGCTTTTTCAGGAAAATCTGTGCAAATCAATAAATTATCACTATGCAAAAACTTACTCTTTTTAATAATAGACCACTGATTCAAATTTTCTCTTTTATGTAATTCAGCTGAAACTAAGCAAACTTTTTTACCCTGTCCCAAAAGATTATCTATGACAGACCAATCATACCAATCAGAATTAAAGCAATCCAGCCAGACACCTTCACATTCAGACAACAAAACTGGCTGAATTAATAAATCATTTAAACCTGTAAAGACTTTTAGTTTATTTTTTAAGTGACAAACCATATCTGGTATAGACATATCAAAAGTGAAATAATTAGTATGATTATATTTTTCTAATTTACTTTTAATTTTTTCATATAAACCATCGGCTTTAATGTTTAAAGCAAGCGGTAAATTTCTCCCTTTCATAATGACTAATAGTTCTTCAAAAGTTCGTTCATTACCTTTAGGCATATCATGAGCAATAACTATTTCACCGTTATAATCTCTCAAATCTGTCTCTGTCCCAAAGCCCATATTGAAACTTCGCTCAAAAGCTTCGAAAGAATTTCTTTCTTGTAAAGTTTTCCAATATCCTCTATGTGAAAGAACAATCATATTTTTACCCGTTGAGAAATTGGATGATTTATAAAGAAATCAAGATCCTTTGGTATTCCTAGACCATACATACCATTGTATTCTTCACCAATTCCATAAATGCCTATTTTTTTACCTTCTTTGATTAAGTAATTATAACATGGGCAAGTATAAAACTCGTTATTTACTCTAATATTATCTTTAATCATTTGTTCAGCTGCTCTAACCAAATCTTTTCCTTTCGAGAAATTGAAAATACCGACTGTTGCATCATCTGAAATAACTTTCTTTTCCGCTGTTTCAATAACAAAACCATCACTATTGGTTTTTGCATACGACCATTTTGGATCTTGTGATTTCATCGTCATAATCAAACCATCCAAATTTCGCGAAAATATAACATCCAAATATTCATTAATATCAAAATCGATATATTGATCCGCATTAGCATTCATTAAGGGTTCATCATTATCGAAAAATTTTTTCGCTAACAAAGCAGTACATACTTGACCTTCGGTAATACCATTTATACCTATAATTTCTACATTCTTAGCATATGATTTTAATTTAGGTATTAAATCATACTGATCTATATGTTGTTGTTGGCAAATAAAAATAAAACGGTGATCGCAAGATGGAGTTAAATTGTCAACTACCACTTTAATCATAGGCACATCATGAATAGGAATGAACGGTTTTGGTATAGAATACCCAGCATCTGCAAATCGACTTCCTCTACCAGCCATAGGCAATACAATGTTTAACATGTCATACTCTTTTTCGTAAATTAAAATTAAGTAATAGTAAAATTACATATTATCAAAAAATATTATTAATTTCCTGTTATTTTCTTTCTAATTTTTTTCCTTAATTTTTTATTATTTTTACCAAAAATAAAAAAAGTAATAAATTTTGCAATAATTTTCAATAATTTATAATATTTTAGAACCAAGTTTAATTTAATCCTTTCAAAATCAAATCCTACAAATTTGTTTGGTTTCTGGATAACATGTTTATAATATAGCTTCTTCCATTCAATATAAGTAATACAAGAAAAGTGATCTAATTCTCTATATAGTTTTAACTTTTTAGGCGGTTTTAAATTAAAAAAGCGCCATTCTAAAAAAATAAAATTTGAAGTAAAATACTTTTCAGTAAGCTTTATTTGTTTTTTTGTAATAGGAAATTGATTACTGAAAGATACATTTACACCTTTTTTTCTTAAAAAACTTATAAAAATATATTGTTCAGGTGCGTATTTTCTTTGCCATTCACCATTTTCAAATATATAAAATTCATCCGATTTTGGCATTAAGTTGATATCAAATAAATCGAGCAAATCTAATTTCAAACCAAAAAAAGCGATATCTGAAGGATGGTAAGCTAAATTAATTTTCTTGGGGTTACGTGAAAAATAGCTACACGCTAAAACTTTATGTTTAAATAACGCAAAATTAGGATCAGTTAAATTATATCTATCAAAAAAATTTAAAAATGTGTTTCCAGTTAACAGAAAATCCGTTCGCAATTTCATTACATATTTAGTTTTAGCCGCCTTAATCCCATTTAGACTTGAAAGAATCAATCTATTTACATTATTACATTTAGCCTTATTTAAATTGGTGTGATTAAACCCTCCGGGATCTTGATTGAGTACCAGCTGATCAAATTCCAATCCGGTTATTTCAGAACCATTCCAAGTAGACAATATAATTTTAGAATTGGGTAGAAATTTTCTAATGCTTAATAGTGTAAGCTTCGTAATATCAGGATGAATAACACCCTGTACAACAACAGAAATATTTTCAAATTTTATCATATTTTGATTATTCATAAGTTATGATTAAACATTTATATTATTAATAATTGTCTTATATAGTTTTAGATTATATATCTGAGAAGAATTTAATAGTCCTTATCAGTCCAGAATCTAGCCTTTCCTTAGGCTTCCAACCTAATTGCCGAATTTTGGATGAATCTATAGCATATCTGAAATCATGACCAGGTCTATCAGAAACAAACCTAATTAATTCTTTATAACACCCAATTCCTTCTTGTTGTATTGGTAAATATGTATCAAGAATAGAACATATTTTTGTAACTATATCAAGATTATTGATTTCATTATTGGCTCCAATATTATACGTTTCACCAATTTTACCATTCATTAAGATAAAATATAAAGCACTTGCAGTATCTTCTACATAAATCCAATCGCGAATTTGTAAACCTTTACCATAGATTTGAATTGGTTTACCTGCTATAGCATTAGTTATAGTTGATGGTATTAATTTTTCTTCATGTTGATAAGGTCCATAATTATTAGTACTATGAGTTATAATAGTTGGTATACCATAAGTACGACACCATGCAGAAACAAGATGGTCACTTGACGCTTTAGATGCCGAATAAGGGCTACTTGGTGCATAACATGAATATTCATTAAAAGCTATATCACAAGCTTTCAATTCACCATATACCTCATCGGTAGAAACATGAATAAAACGAAAATTATTTCTAATCTCTTTAGATGAATGAATCAAATAATTTCTGATAACTTCAAGTAATGTAAAAGTGCCCAAAATATTGTTTTTTATAAAAATTGATGGACAAACTATCGAACGGTCAACATGACTTTCTGCAGCTAAGTGAATCACTGCATTCGGGTGATGCAACTTAAATACACGATCTAAATCTTGATGACTACAAATATCAACTTTTTCAAAAATATATTTTTCACTATACGAAATATTTTCGAGCGCTTTGGGATTAGCTGCATAAGTCAATTTATCAATATTTATAACATAATGTGGAGTATGTTTAATAATATATCGAACTACTGCAGAGCCAATAAAACCCGCACCACCAGTAACTAAAATCTTCATGGGAGTTTTTAATAAATCCCTCTATTCACCGTCCCACCCCATAATCCCTAAGCTTATTAGCAATTGCAGTATGTGATACGCCTAATCTTTTTGCGAGCTTTCTAGAACTTGGATAATCGATATACAAGCTTTTTAAAACTTCTTTTTCAAATTGTTTGGTCATCTCATCAAGAGTTTTATTTTCGATATTATTGATCCATGATATTTGAGTCGACGTTATCGCTGGTAGAACAATATCTTTTACGGTCAATTGTGATGATGTCAACTGAGCTAATGCGGAATAAAGTACATTTTTAAGCTGTCTTACATTACCCGGCCAAGAGTACTGAGTTAAATAAGCAATAACATCTTGACTCACAGTTGGCGCATCGATGCCCTGCTTATTAGCAAATTCATCAATAAAGATATGTGTCAGTGGCGCAATGTCATCCTGGCGTTCTTGCAATGAAGGCAAGTTTAAAGATAACACATTTAAGCGATAATAAAGATCTTTCCTAAACTTCCCTTGTTCCACCAACTCAGCTAAATCTACTTTAGTCGCACAGATGATTCTAACATCAACATAAACTTCGTTATCATCACCTACTCTGCGAAAATAACCATCATTGATAAATCGTAATAATTTGGTTTGCATTTGGAATGACATTTCATCGATGCCATCAAGCAAAACAGAACCGCCATTTGCTTGTTCAAAAAAACCTTTTTTACTTTCGAGTGCACCTGGATAAGCGCCAGCAGCATGACCATAAAGCTCACTTTCAACTACCTCATCAGGCATGGCGGCGCAATTTAGACCTAAAAAAGTTTGCTCACCTCTAGGGCTATATTGATGACATGCAGTAGCCAGTAAATCTTTACCAGTCCCGGTCTCACCAGTAATAAGTAATGGCTCTCGTTGCATGGAAAACGCTTTAGCTTGAGCAATCAATTTTTGCATTGGTTGACTTTGAGTCGCAAAAATATCAAAAGCATGACTGCCAACAACATTGATTTTTGATAATCGTCTTTTTAAATATTCAACCGGTTGCAAAATAAAGGTAGTTTTGGATGATTCATTAACTTTTTGCAATAAAAAATATTGTGAATTTAAAACGATGATTGAGTCATCTTCTGCAGTTAAATTAACTGTCATATCCAAATTGAGAATATTTTGATAATCAAATTTTCGGTTTAACTGGAGTGAATTAGTAGGAAATAATGCTTTTGCTGCATTATTATAAGCAACCAATTGTGAATTACTATCGATTTCAATGATGGCAGCTTGCATAATAATCTTCCCACTTCTCATTTAATTTCATTAAATTGTTATGACGAATTCGCCACTCATCGCTGTTTATCAACTCGGTATAACTAATTTTTGTATTCACCAATAACTGTTTTACCTTGCCTGTTAATAACGATTGTTTTTCATTTAAGATAGACAAAGCCTCTAAAATAGTTAATGTACCTTCACGATTGTTACAGGCTAATAATAGGTCACAACCGGCATTAAGGGCTGCTTCTGCTCGCTGAGCATGATTACCTAGAACTGCTGCCCCTTCCATCGATAAATCATCAGAAAATATAACACCATCAAAATGCAATTGTTTGCGTAATACGTTTTTAAGCCAAAATGCTGATCCGCTAGCTGGTTGATCATTAAATTCTGGATAAATAACATGAGCAGGCATAATTGCATCAAGTTTCTTTTCAGCAATCAATTTTGTAAAGATCTGCATATCACTTTCAATAAGTGCTTTCGAGCGATGATCAACTGGCGTTTCTTTATGAGAATCAGCAATAACATGACCATGGCCAGGAAAATGTTTACCGGTGGTTTTCATGCCCGCTGAATGCATACCATCAATCATAGATGAAGCAACTTGATAAGCAATATTAATGTCGGAATGAAAGGAGCGACTGCCAATCGCTAAACAATCGTGACCTAAATCCAATACTGGCGCATAACTGAGATCAATATCAAAGGCAATCAATTCCATAGCCAGTAACCAACCTGCATCAAATGCCAATGATTTAGCTTGTTGCAGATCATTGAGCAATGCAAAAGATTGAGCCGGTGGAATAAGAGTAAAGCCCTGTTTAAACCGTTGAACCCTCCCCCCTTCGTGATCGACTGAAATTAATAAACGTTCATTTGTCGCTGTGCGAATTTGTTTTATTAATTCGTTTAATTGTTGAGGAGATTGGTAATTACGACTAAATAAGATAACACCAGCCACCAACGGATTTTGCAAAAGTAATACGTCATCATTAGTTAACGACGTACCTTGCACATCAATCAATAAAGGTCCCATTACTTGTCAGACCCTTGACTATTGTCTGAATCAGTTGCCTCTTTGGGTTGGACATCTTTTGATGTTACCCGTTGTAATATTTCACCTGTTTGTGTTGAAAGCAATTCCATAGAAATATCAGCGACGTCATTTTCTGATGGTGATTTATAAAGTGTTGTAAAAAGCACATATCCAGCATTCATGTTTTTAGCCAGACCAATCATTTTACTTCGTGAAACAAGCCTATCATCTACAGAAATACCTAAGGCTTGTTTTGCTTGGATAATAGATTGTCTATCAGCGACAGCAAAAAGATTCTGGTTATTCATTAAACGATGTAACATTTGATCTATCTGATTGGTGGCTAAATAATCACCACTACGATTTTGAATATCACTAATCAGTAAAACTTTATTACCTTCAATGGAAGTTGAAGATTGCAATATTTTATTCACCAGTGGTGATAATATAGAATTCCAATCAATTGTTTTTACAATTTGTGGAGGGGTTTCAACCACGCCTATGTCATCGGGGGGTTCTATTGGCGGATTAACCTCAACCTTCTGATTATTTCCAAGAATTTGACAGCCAACTAAGCCAAAAGCCAACATGCCAATTAGCACGGTACGTTTAAATTGTTTCATATAAGTTAACCTATTAATCGACCTAAATTCTTACCGCCTAATAAATGCATATGAATATGAAAGACCTCTTGGCCAGCATCTTTATTACAGTTCATAATTAAACGGTAACCACTTTCATCAATGCCTTCTTGTTTGGCAATTTTAGCTGCTACCACTACCATATGACCAAGTAAAGCTTCATCAGATTCTTCAATATGATTTATGGTGGGAATCAATTTGTTGGGAATAATTAAAATATGTGTTGGTGCTTGCGGAGAGATATCCCGAAAAGCAGTAACTTTATCATCTTGAAAGACAATATCAGAAGGAATTTCACGGCGAATAATTTTACTAAAAATGGTCTCTTCAGCCATACAAACACTCCTTTAAAAATAGCTTTAAACCGTAAATTTTTATTTCGCTAAGGATAGCATACTTTAATGACAAAAATGTATAGATATCGTTACATTTTTACATTTAGATCGGGTTTTCTGATGAAAAAAGTTAAAAATAGGATTTTGATGATTAAGTTTATTTTTTTGCTTATAAAACCCTATAGGGTATTTTTATAATTTATTCATTTGTTAAAGACGTAATTTTAATATATAATGCGCCGTCGATTTCAACCGCTCAATTTTCATGTTCCTTGCTTTCAATGGGTTGCGGTTGCCCCGACAGAAAGCTGATTAATCCGTAGGGAGCGATAATGCGTCATTACGAAATTGTATTTATGGTTCACCCAGATCAAAGTGAACAAGTACCTGGTATGATTGAACGTTATACTGGTACGTTAACCACTGATGGTGGAAAAATCCATCGTTTAGAAGATTGGGGTCGTCGCCAATTAGCCTATCCTATCGAAAAACTGCACAAAGCACACTATGTGTTAATGAATGTTGAAGCAACTCAAGAAGCAGTAAATGAGCTTGAAGATAACTTCCGTTTTAATGATGCAGTAATTCGCAGTTTAATTATGCGTACAAAACACGCTGTAACTGAAACATCACCTATGCTAAAAGCTAAAGATGAACGTCGTAGTTCTGAAGAAGATTATAGCGATGTAAACATGGACGATGATTCAGAAGAATAATCGTTTAGTTTTATCGGGACTGGTTACCAAAACCCCGGTAAAAAAAATGAGTCCCAGTGGGATTTCACACTGCCAGTTTTATTTAGAACACGTTTCCGAACAAATCGAAGCAGGATTCCCCAGACAAGCATGGTGTACCTTGCCCGTTATTGTCAGTGGACTACAAGATTTAAGTTACAGTATTAAAAAAGGCAGCAAAGTATTAGTAAGTGGCTTTATTAGCACACATACTAAACGAGATAAAACCAGTCAATTAGTTTTACATGCTGACCAAATTAAACTATTAGGAGAATAGCCAAATGGCACGTTATTTCCGTCGTCGCAAATTCTGCCGCTTTACTGCAGAAGGCGTTAAAGAAATTGATTATAAAGATGTTTCTTTATTAAAAAGCTATATCACAGAAAGTGGTAAAATCGTACCAAGCCGTATTACTGGTACTAGCGCAAAATATCAACGTCAACTAGCTCGCGCTATCAAACGCGCTCGTTACTTGGCATTATTACCATATACTGACAACCATCAGTAATTAGCAACAGAGGGAACATATAATGCAAATTATTCTACTCGATAAAGTTGCTAATTTAGGCAGCTTAGGTGATCAAGTTAATGTTAAAGCGGGTTATGCTCGTAACTTTTTGATTCCACAAGGTAAAGCAGTACCTGCGACTAAAAAGAATATTGAATTCTTTGAAGCGCGCCGTGCTGAATTAGAAGCAAAACTAGCAGAAACATTAAAAGCCGCTGAAGAGCGTGTATCTGAAATCAATGCATTAGGTAAAGTAACTATTACTTCTAAAGCAGGTGATGAAGGTCGTCTATTCGGTTCAATTGGTACTCGTGATATTGCTGATGCTGTTAAAGCTCGTGGTATTCAAGTATCAAAAAGCGAAGTTCGTTTACCAAATGGTGTCTTGCGTACTACTGGTGAACACGAAGTGTTATTCCAAGTACACAGCGAAGCTTTTGCAAAAGTTATTGTTGATATTATTCCTGAATAATCATCAAATAAATAACAGTAAAAAAACCCGTTTTTATAACGGGTTTTTTATTACCTCAAGAATCTATTATGTTTTTACTGTTTTTTATCAAAACAAGAATAGATTCGACACCAACCTGCAATTTATTCCTCTGTTTGACTTTTGCTTTCAGATTTAACTTGTTCTTCTTTATAAAGCTTGTTGTCGTACATTTTGACAAAAGGTAGGTAAATTACTAACGCTAAAATTGCTGAAAGTATCGCAACAAACATAGCTCGATAGTCCCCACCAGTACCAATAAACGCCCCTAATCCCATTGGTGATGGCCATGGTATTAATGCAATAATTGGATTCATAAACCCATTACTAATCGCAAAGTAACCTAAAGTACCACATGCCATCGGTGCTAATAAAAACGGTAAGGCAAGATATGGGTTATACACTATCGGCATACCGAAAATAATTGGCTCATTGATATTAAAAATTGCCGGGACAGCTGAAGCTCGACCCAAAATTTTTAATTGACTCGATTTAGCACAAAAAGCAATAAAAAAAGTCATAAGTAGTGTTGAACCTGAACCACCTAAAATAACCAATGAATTGTTAAATTCACCTGCAAACGGAATATTAGCACCACCAATATTATCAGCCATATTGGAAAGTGTCATCGGTGTAATAAAGGCACCTATGATACTCGCACCATGAATACCCACCACCCAAAGTGCATGGATTAAAAATAGAATCACCATTATACCAAGCCAACTTTTAGTTAAATTGGTTACAAAGGTAAATGGAACACCGATAATATCAAATATATCCGTACCAAAATACACCAAAATTCCGTTTAGAATAAGAATTGTGAATGCAATAACAAAAGTTGGAATTAATGCAGTGAATGATCGGGATACGCCTAATGGAACGGTTTCCGGCATTTTAACCACCCAATTACGACGTACACAGAGGAAATACAACTGTGTTGCAATAATCGCCATAACAATGGCAATAAAGATACCAGATGTACCTAAGCGATAAACAAACGGTTTTAAACGTAATCCATTAAAGACTAATTGACTTTGATCACTTAATAATACCATTGCACCATTTTGCATTACCAATTCTGGTAAAGTCATAATAAAAGCGAAAACGGATAACATTGCTCCATTAAGTGCATTAACTTTTAAACCAGTTTCTTCTTCCTCAATTTTAGTTAATTCATAACCGACAACAATATTAAAATAGAGCGCTAATATTCCCATTGTCGCCGTATTTGCTATCATATAAAGATCACTTACTTTGAAAACAGTATTTTCAAATACTGTTTCTAAGCCAGTAAATGTCATCGGCAAAGTATTAAACACCAAAAACATCGATCCAACGATACAAAAAGGAACAGATGCCATCCCTGCCGCCATTACTGCTCGAACAATTTTAAACTGCGATATTTTAGCCATCGGAGTCATCAAATACTTCTGTAACAACACAAATCCGGTATTCATTTTGTTTTCCTCATTTAATTAATGATTTCTTGATAAGCTTGAATTCTTTTAAAATGTTTATCCTCATTACGCGCAATTTTTTTCAATTTTATTAATATAAGAATTGTAAAAAATAAACTTGCTAACAAAATTCCTAATAATATGTTCATCGCCTCTGGTGAATTTTTTAAAAATGGAAAAAAGAAGTGAAATAATGGGGTGAATATCGAGACGATTAACACTGTGATAGCTATCAACATAAATCGATAAAACAAACTCGCGTAACGCAAATGGTTTTTATGATTTCGGTAAAGTTTTATTTGCTCAAAACTAGTTAACATAGCAAGCACAATGACTACCAAAGGTAGTACAGAGGCTATTGATAAGCTCCCTAGCAAAAAAACTGCCCAGTAAAGGTTAATAAACAGAAAAAATGCTGTGATATAACGAACCGCTAAAAAACGATTAAAATAGAGATTAGTCAAACTGACTTTTTTATGCATACTAAGTTGGCTTTCTAGTGGAGTCTTCATCACTAACTCCTTTATTCATTTGATAGCTTATAGGTTTGCTGATAAAGATGAGACATCTCAATAGCAATTTCTCTTAATGTCATTGTGTTCATCAAATGATCCTGAGCATGAACAATAATGATCTCCATCTCGATTTTAGTGCCACTCGCATAGGATTGAAGCAAATTGGTTTGCGATTTATGCGCTTCTAAAATCTCTTGGTTTGCCTCTTCAAGTAATTGAGTTGCCAGTTCGAATTCAGCTTCTCTCATTGCTTTAAATGCAAGATGGATTTTGGTTTTAGCATTACCACTATGCAAAATAATATTGAAAGCAGTAATTTGAATATCCTCCGAGCTCATTATGTCTGTCATTGCTACGCTCCTTTTTCAATTAGTTGGATAAAAAGTGATTTAAACTGATTAAAATCTGAAATTTTTAACATCGCTTGTTGAATAGCCAATTCGTCAATTAAATTAACAATCGCTTTAGTCATCATCGCTAAGTTGGAATTTTGATAAATGGATGGTGAAATCATAAAAATAAACTTGATATCTTGATAATGTTCATCCCAAATTAAACCTTCAGGAATAACCGCAATAGCGATTTTAGCTATCTTACCTACTGGAATCGCTGGATGAGGAACCACAATGGTTGAGCTAAAGATTATTTCACCAATAGCCTGCCTTTTTTCCATCTGTTTGTTCATCTCCTGCTTGAAGGTTTTTGCTTCATTGACAGATAATAAATTGAGTAAGTGATCTAACACGGCTTGTTTAGTTGGCTTTTGATGACACAAATAAAAATAATCAGCAGCAATTTCATCAAATAGTTCAGCAATATATTTTGAATGATTCTGCTTTTTATCATCAGATACCAGCGGTAAAACATTTTTAGGTAATGAATTAGGGGCTTGTCGATGAGAAAGATAACGACGGATTGCTTGCACATCCTCTTCACATAAGAAGACTGATACATGAAATACTGGTACTTTAAATACTTTGGAAGATAAATCGACTGAGGAAATAATAAAATCGATGTCATTTAACATCGCTGGCTCTATTTCATAATAACCACGTGTTGCTACAATTTTCACTCGCTCATCAAATTCTCTTTCTACTCGATTTTTAAGTAGTTGAGCACTGCCCAATCCTGTTGCACAAATAATCAATACTTTAGCTTTTTGGTCATTTTTTAATTTTTCTAGAGATGCCAAAAAGTGCAGCGCCAAATATCCCCATTCATCATCATTAACATCATATTTATTTAAGTTTGGTAATTGATTAAAATAGTGTTTAACTAACCGAAAAACTTCACCATATTGTCCTTTTATTTCATCTATTAGCGGATTTTCTAACTTTATATTTTGTTGCAAACGCACTAACATCGGTTTTAAGTGCTGAATTAATCCATTTTTTAACTGTTCATCGTGCCAAAAAGGAAAACCAGTTTCTTGTTGTATTTTTAAAAGTAAATTAGCTAATGAAGATGCAAGCTCCTCATCTAAATCATTTTGGATTAAATTGGATTTACTCATTAAATGTAGCGTAAGATACATCTGTTCTTCTTTAGGAAAATGAAAACCAATTATTGATTCAATACGAGCAATAATTCGCTTTGCGACTTGGTATTCAAGAGTTGAATCTGTCGAAAGGGGCAAATCAAGATTTTGTATCGAAAGCCCTGATTGCAAACGTTTAATACTTAATGAAAGATGCAGCACAATATTTTGAATCATAACATCAGACAATTTGATATTGGCTTCACGACATTCATCTAAAATGATGATAGTTAAGGTATCAAAACTAATCGCTTCACAGGTTTGGGTAAAATAGCTTAAGTGGTGTAAAAAATTAATTGACTCTTCATGAAAAAAGTAACTCATAATAAAATGACGTTTAGCTTTTTCCTCACCATCAACATAAATTAACGAATGACTTTTTTTAAGGGTAAGCTCATAAGATTGTAATTGCGACTTTATTTCTGCAATATCTTTATTTAATTGTGATGAACTAATAAAAAGCTGTTCAGATAAAGTTTCAACATCAATTTTTTGACTTTCAAGTAATAATAAATTAAGAATATAGTGTTTTCGTTCACTTGCTTCTCGACATTGAGATTGCTCAATATTTTTATCTAATAAATGATGTTCAATTAAAAATAAATTAAAGCTTGTACGATCTAAAATTTCCAGTTGAAAACCATAACCTTGTTTACTAACAATATTGCCTCCATTATTTTCAATTAATGCTTTTAAATCTTTAAGATAAGTACGAACAGTACGATCTGATAACGATAATTCTGCAGCGAGTTCTTGACTACTTTTATAACCATTTTTAGAACGAATTAATAAACTTATAAGTTCTCGTTGTTTCTGTTTTATCATTATCTACTACACCTTAACTATTAATGAAAATTATCCCTAAGGGGCAAGTCTTTAAAACATAATCCTCTTCTATGATGCGATTATTTAACTAATAATCGCATCACATTAAGAATGGTAGAACTAAATTTTTCTTATATTTTAATTGATATTGTCCTCAACTAATTTTGCCAATTGTTCAATTCCTGATTGAATCGGGATATATGCTTGAAAAGGAATACTAACAACCGGTTTACCCACTTCATCACCTAATGCTTTCAATTTATCAAACATCATCATAGTTTGTGGACTAACCAAAAACAGCGAGAAATCACTATTTTTAATCTTATTACTACCTTCTGTTGCAGATACCGCATCAAGCTCAATCGCTATATTTTTGTTTGCAAAAAATTCAGTTACCTTTTTAGCCATAAGCGATGATGACATGCCTGCAGCACAAATAATTAACGCCTTTTTCATAACTTCTCCTAATGAATTTAAATCGTTATAAAGTTTCACCATTTGACTCAATGACTTTTTTATACCAAGCAAATGAATCTTTACGACTACGTTTTAAGGTTCCGTTGCCCTTATTGTCTTTATCGACATAGATAAAACCGTAACGTTTTTCCATTTCACCGGTACCGGCTGAAACTAAATCAATACAGCCCCAAGGGGTATATCCCATTAAATCAACGCCATCTTCTTCAACCGCTAACTTCATCTGTTTGATATGTTCACGTAGATATTCAATTCGATAACTATCATGAACACTACCATCTGCTTCAACTTTGTCATAAGCACCAAAACCATTTTCAACAATGAAAAGCGGCAAGCGATAGGTATCGGTAAGCCAATTTAATGTGTAACGCAAGCCTTCAGGGTCAATTTGCCAACCCCAATCGGATTTTTTGACATATTGGTTGCCGACTAAATCGGTTTTTTCATTATAATCATAATGATCATTACCCTTATTGTGTCTAACTACATTCGACATGTAATAGCTGAATCCAATATAATCAACCGTTCCTTTAGTTAAGACTTCTAAATCTTGCGGGGTAATATCAAGTTTGATATTTTTTCGTTGCCAATATTTTTGAATGTAATTTGGGTATTTGCCATGAACATGCACATCAGTAAAGAAGTACTTACGTTCCATCACTTTTTGCGCCATTAAAATATCGCTTGGTTTGCAAGTTTCAGGATAAATTGGCACTAAAGCAATCATACAGCCAATTTCAAAATCCGGATTAATCGCATGCCCAATTTGGACCGCTTTTGCGCTAGCTACTAATTCATAATGCGCGGCTTGATACATGATTTTTTCACGGTTATCGCCAGGTTTATAGTAAATACCTGAGTTAGTAAAAGGCGCAAAATCTTCATTAAAATTAGCTTGGTTATTGATCTCATTAAAGGTCATCCAATATTTCACTTTACTTTTATAACGATCAAAACAGACCGCAGCAAAGCGAACAAAGAAATCAATTAGTTTACGATTACGGAAACCACCATACTCGGTAACTAAATAATAAGGTAGCTCAAAGTGTGAAAGGGTAACAACTGGCTCAATATTATATTTTAAACACTCATCAAAAAGATCATCATAAAACTTCAACCCTTCTTCATTTGGTTCAAGCTCATCACCTTTGGGAAAGATTCGCGTCCAAGCAATCGAAGTTCGAAAACACTTAAACCCCATTTCAGCGAACAATTTAATATCATCCTTATAGTGGTGATAAAAATCAATTGCCTCGTGATTAGGGTAGTACTCACCGGGAATAATACCTTCGGTGATTTTTCGATAACTTTTAGGCGATCCAACAGTCATCACATCAGCAACACTAGGCCCCTTACCACCAGCTTGCCAACCACCTTCCAATTGATGAGCGGCAACTGCTCCTCCCCATAAAAAACCTTTTGGTAAACCTTTATTATTCATAATCAAGTACCTATGTTTATTGACGATTCAAATTTAGTATAAAAGGAAAAATGAATAATTACTAACCAACTTTTTCCGTATTGATAAGGAAAAATTAGGCATAATACGGAAATTCTTCTTATAAAAAAGAGAGGATTGAGGAAGGAAAAAGCAAACTTAGTTAATTAAATTGGAAAACAGTTAAATTGATAATTAATCCTTTAACTAATTAATTACCAATGTTTAAAATTCTAATAGTAATAGATTAACTATGTGCCTGTTCAGACAAGCGCATAGCTAATAGACCATGAGCCATGGTTGCGCCTGCTCTTACTGAGGCAGAAATAGCAATCAGTTCAGCCAACTCTTCTGAACTAGCTCCGGCCTTTTTTGCCCCTTTGACATGAACGTCAATACAATAAGCACATTGCGTGGTAAGTGCTATCGCTAATGCAATTAACTCTCTCGTTTTTGTTGGAATAACCCCATTAGTTCGCTTAATCGTTTGATGGTCAAAACCAATAAATGCTTGTGTCTCATTAGGCGCATACTTCAATAAAGAAGTGAGATATTTAAAATCATCTCTTGATTGATAATTCCCCATATTATTCTCTCTTGTTAGTTTGTAGTTTATTAATCAAGTTTAAAAACCCGCATACCGGACAACCTCGCAACAAAAGAAATGCGCAAATAACAAATAATAGTTTAATGAAAAGTGATAGTTGAAGTACAAAGACACCTATAATCAACATTAGTGCGCTTAAACCTCTGATTAAATGTCGCGTTATTGAATTATAACAATACATATTACTCTCCTATATATGCTTTAAATATCAGCATTTTTTGGTGTTTTAATTTGTTGTTTTATAATTGTTCTAGCGCGGTGCAATCTGCTTTTTACCGCTTCAACAGTGATCCCTAATTTGGCCGCAACCTCAGGAGATGAATATTCTTCAACATCTTTTAAAATAAACACTTGCCGATAAATTAATGGTAAAGCAGTAATTGCATTAATGAAGTCAATTTTTAGATCGATATTGGAATATGATGCAGGTAAATCATCGAGTTGAAACTCGTCATTAATTTTATTCGCTTGCCTGGTTCTAAATAATCGATAACATTCTCGTTCGATAATACGAAATGACCAACTAGTAAAAGCAGCTACCGTTTTTAACATTCCTATTTTTCGATATAACTGCCATAAGGCAATTTGCACAGCATCTTCAATATCTTCTGAAGTTGAGCATGTTCGTCGCGCGAATCGTTTAATATCGGGTTGACAAATCAACAATAACTTTTCAAGTGCTTGTTTATCGCCCTGACAAGCTAATTTGATTAGTTGTTCTTTGTTTTTGCCCATATTTTTTATCTCTATCTAATCTATTCAAAACAGAAACTTAAATTTAAATAAATTTAAAATAATTTTATTTATTGAATCACCTATTTATTAGAGGTTTGAAAAGTTAAAAAGGATTCAAACAAATTTATTAATTTTGTTGATGTGAGTATTTAATGAGCAGATTGATTAAATAACTCAATATAATTTGCCAGCGAGTGATGGTTAATACCATGTTTAGTTGATAACTAAATGTAAATTAGCGACAAATAGCCGCAATTTTAATTTTCCGCTTTAATGATAAAATTTTTAATATTCAACGACTATTTACAGGAATATATCAAATCCTTCTGCATATTTAGTAGGAATAAACTCAATCACTTCATATTTGGCAATTTGATGAATATAGAATGGATCTTCCTGAATAATTGACATGGCTTGGTCATGACTATCAGCACGACAAAGAATGACACCGCCTATGCGCGGTACTTTACGTCCTGAGCTGATAAAATGACCTGATTGATAATAACGATTCAAATAATCGATATGTTGTGGTAAATGTTTTTCAACTTCGTTAATAGGTTTAAGATAAGTAAGAGAAAAAATAAACATTTCATTCCTTGATTTTTGTCTAAATAAGCCAACCTTAAATGTTGGCTTAGATTTTAGACTAAGTGACTAATACTTTTTTTAATACTAGCACTATCACATATTAAAACAAACTTTGATTACTATTTGTGGCGTTATTTTGTCACCCATTTACCATCTTCACCTTTGCGATACACTTTTTCAACTGCCGCCCAAGCCACTCGAAAAGCGACTTGTTCCGGATTACTGTTATCGCGTCGTTTTTTGGGGTCTTGATACTCTTTTATAGCGCTATTAAAAGCCTCTTTAAAAATATCTTGAGCATGAGCAGGTAAAACATGTCGCACTGATTCTGGTAGGTCATCTCGTGTTTGATAAGGCATATCACATTCCCCTTTAAATTAATCATTCAATATGGATAATTCTAACGGTCATTGCGAACTTTACTTTAAAAACAACTGAACTTGAATTTAGTCTGATTTTACGGGAAATACAAGAACTATTAGGCAATAATTTGTCATTTAAATCTAAAAGTGAATAAAGCGATGATAAATTACATCGCTTTATTGGTGATTTATTTACTTATTCACATCAACCACAAAACGACCTTTAATTTTACCGGCGATCATTTCAGCGGCAACATCGGTGCATTCATTTAAGGTGATGGTGTTAGCTATATGCGAATATAGCTGTTCGTCCATATTTTGCGCAATTAATTGCCAAGCCTCAATCCGTTTATCATAACTGGCCATCACACTATCAACGCCGGCTAATGTTACTCCGCGTAAAATAAATGGTGCAACCGTGGTCGGTAAATCCATACCTTGAGCAAGACCACAGCAGGCGACAATACCACCATATTGGGTTTGAGCACAAATATTGGCTAAAGTGTAAGAACCTACCACATCGATCGCTGCTGACCATAACTCTTTTTGTAATGGTCGATTAGGCTCTTTCAAAGATTGACCATTAATAATTTCAACAGCACCGAGTTTATGCAGATAATCTTCATCAGTCACTTTACCCGTAGAAGCGGTTACCTGATAGCCTAATTTACTCAGTAACGCAACCGCAACGGAACCAACACCACCTGTTGCACCAGTAACTAAAACCTTGCCATCTTCTGGTTTAACGCCAAAATCAACTATACGCTTAACACATAAAGCCGCCGTATATCCCGCAGTACCGATAATCATCGATTGATAAGGGGTAAGATTTTTGGGTAAAGGAATTAACCAATCCGCTTTCAAATAGGCATATTGAGCATAACATCCCCAATGCGTTTCACCACATCCCCAACCATTCAAGATAACTAAATCGCCGGCTTGATAACGACCATTTTGACATTCAATAACGGTACCTACTCCGTCAATTCCGGGAACCATTGGCCATTGTCTAACAATGGGACTTTTATTAGTCAATGCTAACGCATCTTTGTAATTGATACTTGAATATTGAATTTGAACTAAAGTATCACCTTGTTGTTGTAATAATTGTTGTTTAGCTAAGGTTTTTAATGAATGTGAAAACCCATTAACCTCATCTTTTTCTAAAATAAGAGCCTTGAATGACATATATATTCCCTATTGTTCAATGGATATTTAACCAATTAACGATGGCTGAACTGAATTGGTTAGAATGCCAGTTAACGAATGTAATCATTATTAATAGAGGATCGGTCTAAAAAATTATAGACCGATCGTCTAGTTAAAAGCAATAAATTATATAAAGGTGATAATAAAAAATAAAAATTTACATAAATTAAATTGATAGTTACTTTTTACTGACCATATTGATAAAGGTATTTATGAATAGATCTAAAGGATCAGATTTTTTTACCAATTTACTGCGCGTTACAGCACCTTCCCACCCTAACCAAAAGAACCCTGCTAATAATTTACAATCCATATCTGAACCAATTTCATTTAGATTTTTGGCTAACAAAAGACAATTTTCAATTTTTACCTGCCAATTTTGTAAAACCTGTTCAAGCAACACGGCATACCCTTCGGGTAATAAGGATTCCTCTTGTATTAACTCACCAATTAAACATCCACGATTATAATCATATTTTGCCATACCTTGCTTTGCATCTTCATAAAAGGCGGTAATTCTCGCCAAGGGGGATTTAATCGACGCATTAGTTAAATGTTTATCTAATTTATGAGCAAAAAAACTGTCATAGCTAGCAATAATCGTTTTGCCAAACTCTTCTTTACTTTTAAAGTAATAATAAAACGACCCTTTAGGTACACCAACTTGTTTTAAAATACTTTCAATATTCGATGAGATATATCCATAAGTGGTCATAAACTCTACCCCACTACGGATCAATGCCGTTCTTGTCTCATTACCTTTTTTAGAAAGTGTTGATGCAGAAATATTAACTGGCATAAGATTCCAAAATATTGTTTGAATATAAATAATTTAATATTCAGTCATGATAAATAGTCAAATCAGCAAATGCAATAATTTGCGGTTAATCAGGTTGTTCAATTAATAAAAAAGCCTGATAGTTATCAGGCTAAATAGTAAAGCTTCGCCAGTTTAGGCATAAGACCGAATTATTGTGTTTTTCGGCGTTTTACTTTTTCGGAAACTGCACCAATAAAGACAACATCACTAGATGAATTAAGTGCGGTTTCAACCGAGTCTTGAATGACGCCAATCGCAATACCAATACCAATAACTTTTGCTGAAATTTCGTTAGGTATACCAAACATACTACAAGCTACTGGAATAAGTAGTAACGAACCGCCGGCAATACCGGATGCACCACAAGCACAAACACTGGCAACAATACACAGTAACACCGCAGAAAGAATATCAATACTCATCCCCATCGAGTAAACTGTCGATAAGGTTAAAACGGTAATGGTAACCGCAGCGCCAGACATATTGATGGTCGCGCCTAATGGTACCGCTACCGAATAAGTATCTTCATCCATTTTTAATTTTCGACAAATTTCCATGTTAACTGGAATATTGGCAGCCGAACTTCGAGTGAAAAAGGCTGGAATAGCACTCTCTTTTAATGAAGTAAAGACTAATGGATATGGATTTTTACGCATTACTAAAAATGCTAATAGTGGATTAATAATTAATGCGACTATCAACATACATGAAACTAACACGACCAATAAATGTGCATACTTAGCAAGCTCACCAAAGCCAGTTTCAGCCAATGTAGAAGCAACTAAACCAAATACCCCAATTGGTGCAAAACGAATAATAATTTTAACAATAAATGAAATAGCCAAAGAGAGATCGTTCATCATCGTTTTGGTGGTTTCGCTCGAGTGCCTTAACGCAATCCCAATACCTACCCCCCAAATAATAAGACCGATATAGTTAGCATTAACTAGTGCATTGATCGGATTGTCTATCATCCTATCTAATAACGTTTTTAATACTTCAATTACACTACCCGGCGGGGTTAATTTACTTTTATCAATTGAATCCCCCAAAGAAATTTGTGAAGGAAAAATAAAACTGGCTACTGTTGCCAATAGTGCAGCCAACATCATACCGGCAAAATAAAGTGCAAGTAATTCGCTCATATTGGCACGTTTGCCATGTTGGTGATTAGAAATTGAAGCAATAACTAAAATAAGGACCAAAATTGGTGCTACTGATTTTAAGGCATTAATGAAAAGGGATCCAATAAAGGACATATCTAATGCGACTCCTCTGGAAATTGCGGCTAACGCAATCCCTAAGAGTAAACCTAAAACAATTTGAGGTATTAATCCTACTTTAAAATAAAAACGAACCAAAGGGTTAGTTGAATGAGCCATGAAGTTTCCTTATAGAACAATATAACGGCTAAACATTACCATAAATAAATCTAAAAACTATAAAAAAATTATTATGATAACTATTTTTTATATGGCGTTATTCAATTATTAAGATTAATTATTCTCTTAATTAAGGATTTTTGTTTGCTGACATAACTCGGGCAATTATGTAGATAAGCGACACTAATTCTTATAATTTTTTAAGCAATGCTAATTTGATATAATTAACGCTAGGTTTTTACAAAAAATATCCGCTGACGGTATAAACTTCTCGATTATTTTGATAACAGGTAACAATAAACGATTCTAAAAGGTATTGTTGATTAGGATAGTTGTATCTACCTATTTCTTCCTTAGTAAGTAGGTGTAAAAAATAGGTAGATAAATAGTAGTTATAATGTTTTAACCTGCATTGATAAACGTTTTATAATGCCTCTCTAACTAATGTAGCAATTTTTTCAACTTTAGGTCCATAAATTACTTGTACTTGAGTATCACTGTTTATAACCACGCCAAGTGCACCCGTTGTTTTTAATACCTCTTGATCGATAATTGAAACATTTTTAAGATCCACACGTAATCTGGTTAGGCAATTATTTACCACCTCTATATTCTCTTTACCACCTAAAGCGTTAATAATCATCACTTCTAATGAATTTTCATCAGCGGTTAGTTCATCGTTGGTATTTGCGTTATTAGCGGTATCTAAAAATTCATCACTGGTGTCAATTGAGATTTTTTTACGGTTTAAATACCATTTGAAAACATAATAATAAATTGGGGCATAAAAGATTCCAACAACAATTTCCATATACCATTTAGAGTTTTCAACTAAAACGCCATAAAGAATGAAATCAATAAATCCACCACTGGTATTACCAATACCGACATCGAATGCACTCATTAAAAAGAAGCCTAAACCAGCCATAAAAGCATGAAATAAATATAAGATCGGGGCGATAAAGAGGAATGAAAACTCTAATGGTTCAGTAATACCTGTTACAAATGCCGCAGCTGCGCCAGCAATCATTAGTGCTTTAACTTTAGTTTTTTTCTCATGTGGCGTTGTTTTATAAATCGCATATGCAGCAGCAGGTAAGCCATACATCATAAATGGCATTTTGCCTTGACCAAGATAACGAGTAAACGGTTTTAATTGTTCAATATCAACATGCCCAAAATAGTGCATAAACACATTTAATGTTCCATCAATACCACCTAATGAACCACCGACAACCGTTGTTCTAAATAATTGATTGATAATATGATGTAACCCAGTAGGAATCAGTAATCTTTCTAGAAAACCAAACAAAAATACCCCAACTCCACCTAATGCGCTAATAGATGTTCCGATTACTTCTATACCGGCCGCGATTGGTCCCCAAATCAATGGCATAATTTGCCCTAAAATTGAAGTCCAAAAGATAACAGCGATTGAAACAAATCGTTTGCCCCCAAAAAAAGCAATAGCTACTGGAAATTGAATTTTATAAAATTTATTATGCAAGTAAGCACTAATAACACCGGTTATCATCCCTGCTACCGCGCCCATTTGTAGAGTATTTTCTATGCCGAGGATATTCGCTAATATTGACTTATCAATATCAACTAAACCTGACTTAATCATTATTGAGGCACTAAATAACATCATATAGTACCCCATAAAGCCGGCTAAAGCGGCAATTTCTTTCTCTTGTTTAGCTAAACCAAATGAAACTGAAATTGAAAACATAACAGGGATTAGTTCAAAAGCCTTACCTGATATGAAACGAATAGTTGTAATAATATATATGGCAATGTCACTTTTTAGAAATGGTAATAGATCTTGTATTTGTGCTCTTAATAATGCCGCAGATAGACCTAAAAGTAATCCAGTCAAGGCTAAAATGGCAATAGGTAAAAGTAAACTACGACCAAAATCAGAAAAGAAATCCATAATCTTTAATCTGCTAAATTTTTGCATCTTTTGCTCCTAAGATAATACGTCTTGGCTTCCAATATAAATAGAGGGGAGTTGTCTCCCCCAATTGTTATTTGAGTTCTGGCCAATAGTCTTTATTAGCCTCAATTAAGGCATCAAGAATGATTCTGGCTTTTTTGGCATCGTTTACTGTGCGATTGATCGTTAATGATTCAAGCGCTTTTTGGTAAGAACCTTCATAATAGGCATCAATAGCAAGTTTTTCGGAAGCAAGTTGATTTTCTAATAATCCTTTATAGAAAGTAGGAATATTACCTACACGCATTGGTTTTGGTCCATTACTGCCCAATTCGGCAACAACTTCAACCATTCCGTCATCCGGTAGATTATTAATTGCACCATAGTTCTCAACAATGATAATAAACCGATCGTTTTTGTTATATGCAATTGACATTGCTACCTCAATCATAAATTCAGCATGGGCATCTTCATGAATATTGATATAACCCTTTGTAGTACCAGCATTAATAATCACTTTACACTCTTCAAAGACTCGTTTTTCACGACTTGCCATCACTTCATTGGCACGCGTAAAATTCGGGTCTAAATGCTTGGCTTTATAATCAGGATAAAGGTAATATTGGTTATATGTATTAGGTAGATAATCCGGAAAATCTTCCATAAGTTGTTTAACCATGCCATAAGTTTCTAGCCATGATTTATCTCGTTGCTCAGCATCTTGAGGTAAAAATCCTCGTTCAGCAATTAACGCTCTTAATTTAGGTAATAGATCTTCACCGGTTTTCTTATTATAAATATGAGTAAACCAACCATAGTGATTAAGACCAAAGTAAACGGGATCAAGCTCTTTAAAATGACAACCTAATAAACGGCTACATGAACGCACAACATTTTCCGGTTGGTCACAAATATTAAGAATTTTTTTATCATTCGGAAATTCACGGCGTAAAGCTTCAGCAACAATTGCTGCCGGATTTGAGTAGTTGAGTATCCAAGCATTAGGGGAATACTGACGTATATCATAAATCGCTTTTATCATCTCTTTGGTTGAACGCAAACCATAAGCAAAACCACCTGGACCACAAGTCTCTTGACCAATTATTCCATGTTGCAAAGGGATTTTTTCATCCAGTTCACGCATTTTATAACCACCAACACGCATCTGCATAAAAACAAAATCCATATCTTGATATGCCTCGGCAATATCAGTGGTATAATGAAATATCGCTTCAGGATATAACTCTTTAAATAAAATTTTACCGAATTCTCCAATTACCGATTGACGCTCAGCATCAATATCAAATAAAACCAGTTTACCTAAAGGAAATTGCTCCTTCATACGGCAAAATGATTTCAAAAAACCTGGAGTAAAAGTACTACCGCCACCAACGATAACTAAATTATATTTTTTCATGTTAATTCCTTTTTTTGAATTAGATTAATGTGTTACAACAAATACACTATAAAGAGAGGAAAATTGCGAAAATATAAGATGACCAATGAATTGTGATCTTTATCACATTGTGATTATTTTTGACTTATTTAATATGGTTAGCATTATTTACATATGTTAAATTTAATTATTAAATATTAAAAAGTTAACATTTTTTATTTGTATGAAAGTTGTATATTTAAAAATTGCTGAAAAGATTCGTAATCAAATTAATGACAACTATTACCCAATTAATAGCTTCTTACCGAGTGAAAAAAAACTGGCTAAGGAGTATCAGGTTTGTTCATCCACTATTCGCCGAGCATTAAAACAACTAATAGATGAAAAAGTGATAGAAGCCAAACAGGGGAAAGGATATTTAGTTATAAAAAAAACCAATTATAAAAATAGACCTTTAACCGGCTTTTATAAGGTAATGGAAAATGCCGGTGAGAAGAATATTATCAATCTAGTCACTCAATTTGCCGTAATTTCCGCTAATAAAGATATAGCTGATAAGCTTAATATTCCTCTTAATAGCCAAGTTTATGCTATTCAACGATTGCGTTTACTTAACGATATGCCAATTTTATTAGAAAATAGCTTTTTAGCCGTTAGTTTGTTACCTCATTTAACTATCACGCATCTTGAAAAATCAAAATTTAAGTATATTAGAGAAGAGTGTAACATCCCTATATTAGACGGTTATCGGACTTTTTTGCCCTATTTAGCTGATGAAGGGGTAGCAAATTTGCTTAAAGTGACGGTTGAGCAACCATTGTTACTCATGAAAACCACTGTGTTTTCAGAAAATAGTCAACCTATTGAATATTCTGAACAATTCCTAGTTACCGAACGTTATAATACCCAGCATTATTTTAAAGCATAGTTTACATTTACTATTAGCTCTCATCATTAAAGCGTAATATAAAATGATGATTATTTTTTTCACAACAAAACGAGGTGATTGAGTAATTGATACCTAAACCTTGTTTATTCGTTACCAACAAAATCTGCTGCTGAAGTAATTTTCCTTTATCAATATTCAAAGCATTGGCTGTAATTGAATCTGCAATACAAGGAGTAAAATATAGATAACTATTAATATCAGCTAATGATATATATTTTTTTATTATCTCAAAAGTAGGGTGAAGCACATCATCATAACAAAGTTCAGGGAAAAACTTTACCGGTAAAAAAATTTCTTGAATTTGTTGTGGTTGATTATCAAAATAGACAAGCCTTTGGACATAATAAGCCCTATCATTAATAGACAAATTGAGTTTATGAGCAATGGTAGTCGGGATAGTAACTAACTGATAATGCAATATTTTAATAGTAATATTGTCATTATTTGCTGTATAAGCTTCTATAAAAAGTTTAGTCGTTGGGCTGGGTTTATTTTTAACAAAACACCCTTTTCCTTGATAGCTAATAACAATATCTTGCTCTATTAATTGCTTAATTACTTTTCGTAATGTTGATCTGGCTACATTAAATTGTAATGATAATGCATTTTCAGTGGGTAGACGGTCACCAATAGCGTATTGACGATTAATTAAATCACAAAGTTTTTTATAGACTAAATCAACTTTCATTATCTCTTTTCTAAATATGACGTTCTAATCAAAGTATATCGCTGCAAAACTACAATATCAAATCTAATACGATGATAATTATCGTTTATAATATCTTAAATAATATAGCTATTTTCTCTCAATGGTTAGATAAGAAAAGAGTAATCAATTCAAATTAGAGCCTAGTTTTATTAAAGTTAATTCACTAATCCATGTTTTCCCCCTCCTAATTATAATATTAGCTGATTATCAAAAAGTTGAATTTAGGGAAAATCAATAAAATTAAAAATCTCATAGAATTGCCTTATTTTTTAGGAGGATTGCCTTCTAAAACAGCGGAAATTACTCGATAGTTGTTTTGAGATATTGGGTATCACTCGCTCATTGAGCCATAACGGATGTTCTTATGATAGTGTCGTTGCTAAAGCAACATTTAAGACAATTAAAACTGAATTTGTTAAATATGAGGTGTTCACCAATACCAATAAACTACGATAATAAACTAAAACCGTGAACTAAGACATTGAACTAAGACACGGTTTTTCTGCTTATACACATTGGTGCAATAATAATCGGCTACATTCATTATTAGATTATTTGGCACCGATGGCATTGAAATAAACGTTATCCTTTAATTTTATTGAATGAAAAAGGGTAGACATTCCTAATCATACTTTAAAATAAAAACAAAGAGTTAGGTGAATGAGCCATAAAATTTGCTTAAAGAACAATATAACGGCTAAACATCACCATAAATAAATCTAGAAACTATAAAAAAATTATTATGATAACTATTTTTTTATGGCGTTATTCAGTTATTAAGATTAATTATTCTCTTAATTAAGAGTATTTGATAAACCAAATAGTGATGACAAATAGATAAAGAAAGTGGAAGTACAGTTTTTTCGAGGATGAAAAATTTTATTAAAAATAACAACTATAAGTATTTACTAATTTTATTATTAATTTGGGCACATAGTTTAACGTATATTTTTATATTTAAATTTAACAGTATTTTAATTATTACTAATAATTTTTATTTGCATAGTTTTAATAAAATTAAACTGACTTTAACGTGTGCCCAACCATAATAAATAATAATTTAATCATAAGCCAATTTATTTGCTTATTTCCAGCTCGATTAACATTATTAAAATATGAATAATTTTAATATGTATTTCTTGAATTCTATCTGCATAACCATGGTGAGGAATTCTAATCTCTATATCAGCATAAGAAGACATTAATCCACCATCATTACCCGTTAATGCAATAATCTTTAAACCTTTTTCTTTTGCTGTTTTCATCGCCTCAATAATGTTTATTGAATTACCAGATCCTGAAAAACATACAAGTACATCTCCTTCTTGACCAATGCCTTCAATGTATCTAGAAAAGATATAGTTATAACCAAAATCATTAGCCACGCAGGATATATGGCTCACATCAGAAATTGCAATAGCTGGATAAGCAGATCTATTTTCACGATATCTACCAGTTAATTCTTCAGCAAAATGCATTGCGTCACAATGAGATCCTCCATTACCACACGATAAAACTTTCTTTTTTGATTTAAATGCATTAGCGACTACCAAAGCAGCTTCTTCAACTAAAAGTAAATTTGTGTCATTATTCATAAATGTATTTAGAACAACAGATGATTGTTCCAATTCAGCTTTTATTTTTTCAATATACATCTTTTCAACTACCTTATTTTGTATTTTGGTAACTTTTCTCAAATGGATAAACTTAACCTAATTTAGTAAGTAAGAATTCATTATTTCCCAAGCTTTTTTAATGTCGGTATCGTAGTTAAACAAACCGGAAGATCCTAATATTAATGATTCAGCGCCAGCATTTAATAATTTATTAAAGGTTTTATGGCTACATCCGCCATCTATTGATATTACATAGTTTAAATTGTTATTGTCTTTATACTCTTTAAACTCTTTTATTTTAAATAACATATTTTCAATAAACGGTTGTCCTGCAAATCCAGGATCTACTGTCATAATTGTTATGAAATCAGCATAATTTATATAGTATTTAGCTAATTCTAACGAAGAGTTGGGATTAAAGACTAAGCCGCATTTCAAACCATGTTTTTTTATTTTTTCAATTATACGAAAAGCACATCCCTCCAAAGTTTCAACTTGTAAAGATATAATATTGGCGCCTCTCGCCTCCAACTCATCGATATAATTAATCGGGTCAGTTACCATTAAATGGCAATCAATTGGTTTTTCTACGATTTTTTTTACTTCACTAACAAAAAAAGGACTTAATGTTAGATTGGGTACAAAATGTCCATCCATTATATCAACATGATAGTAATCAATTCTTTCATCCAAAAAAGTCAATTGTTCTGTAAATTTTGTTAAATCCATGCACATTAATGATGGTGCTATCATTATTTTTTTATTGTTCATCAACTACAAACCTCACTCTATAGTAAACATAAAAATTTGAATTAACGTAAATTAGCAAGTAGTGAAAAAAATAATTTAGGTGTTTGTTTCAAATTTTTAGAAAATTTACGCTTTAACTGTAGAAATACTCTTATTAATAACTAGTTTACATAAAGACATTATTAATTAATTGTTTACGCACATTACTTTACAAGTAAACTCTTTACCTTCTTTTATGATATAAAACATATCTTTCAATTTTTTGAGATTTACTTTATGAGAAATTAAATCATCTACTTTTAATCTTCCTTCATATATTGCCTGTGCAGCTTCAGACCATTCATCGTGAGGATATTTTTTATAAACAGAATTAAATGTTCCTTTTAAAGTAGCTTCTTTACGCATAAAGCTATCGTAAGTTTTTCTAGTAATAGTGATATTTTCATGAGGATTTCCCAATATAATAACTTTTCCCATAATTGCACATGACATCAATGTATTATTAATTCCATCACTAAATCCTGTACCTTCTATGCATACATTTCCGCCTATACCGTTGGTATGTTCCATTATCCATTTAATAGGATCTTCGGTTTTTGAATTGCAAACATATTTGAAACCTAGCGATGAACAGAAATCTATTTTCCTTTGATCAATATCAATTAAAAAAACTTTATTAGCTCCATACAAATATGCCCATCGAGCAATCATAATACCTATCGGACCGGCACCATAAATAACGACATTATCATTGAGATCTAAATGAGCATTTCTTATAGCATGCAAAGCGACAGCTGCCGGTTCTATCATTGCTGATGCAACAACATCAGCATCATCTTCTAAAAAAATTAAGTTAAATGTTGGAACAACAACATATTCAGAGAAAGCACCGTCTCGTCTTGAACCAAAATAACTATAATTAGTACATCTTGCATAATATTTTTCGGCACAAAAGGTGCATTTATTGCAAGGTATTAATGGAAATATAGCTACTTTCTTTCCTATAATAGAGCTATCTACACCATCCCCTACTTTTTCTATCACACCAGAAAACTCATGCCCTAACACTAAAGGAAAGTGGTAAGCGCCCGTTGTAAATGTTCTTGGAATATCCGAACCACATATTCCCGCTGCTTTAATTTTTACCAAAACTTCTTGAGCGTTAGGATTTGGTATGGACCGATCCTGATACTCCAATTGACCGAGCGCTGTTAAAGCTAATACTTCCATAAATTTCTCCTCAATAAATTCTTATTTGATAACGTTCAAAATATTTGTATAAAAACCGACAATCCCTACAACAAAAATTATTAATATCATGGTATTAGGTTTAATTTTTTTATTAACCATGTGTAAAACGCCTAATGTTAGTAATAATGGGATTAAACAAGGAATTAAAGTATTAAGGAGCTCTTGGAAAGAGATGGTGATTTTACCAACTTCAATTTTTAAAGGGGTATAAACCGCTACTCTAGATGCCGCCATTCCACCAACAACCATCAAACCGATTAAACCAAACATATCTGTTAGCTTATCCATCATTCCTTTTTTGAGGATATCTAAAATAAATGATTTACCCTTCCTATATCCAATGAAAAACATATTCAGACTAATAACAATCATTATCACTTTATAGAAAATTTCAAATAAAATGGGGCCTAGAATATTACCTTCAACAGCCATATTACAGGCAACGGCGGCTAGAATTGAGTATATGATTGCTTGAAGAGTATCTCCTATACCTGCGACAGGTCCCATAAGGCCTGATCGAATTGAAGCAATTGACTCAGGAGATACATCACCATCTTTCGCCCTAGCTTCCTCCATAGCTACAGTTATTCCAGTGATCCCCAAACCACAAAAGGAAGGTTCGGTGTTAAAGAAGGTTAAGTATTTTTTTAATTCTTCACATTGTTTGTTTTTATCATTAGGATACAATTTTCTTACAACTGGCACCATTGCATTTGCTTGACCTAATGCTTGTAATCGCTCATAGTTATATGCCGCTTCTGAACTAAAATTCAAAGCCCATGTTTTTAATAATTCTTTTTTGGTTAAAATAGTTTGGTTACTCATAATATTATCCTTTAATTTGCCAAAATATTGACGACATTGAGAGTGCCCTATTTAGTTCTCTCTTTTTGTAGTGAGCATATTTATAATAAAAGCAGCAATAGCAGCAAAAATAGCTAATCCCATAATATCTATTTTCAGATAGGCAACCACAAAAAATCCTAAGAAGAAATAAGGCATTAAGTGTTTTTTGCCCAAGAATGAAACCAACATTGCAATACCTAATGCAGGCATGATGCCACCAACAACTTCAAATGCGGATACTAGATGGTTAGGTATGTGTTTTAAAAAATCTTGCATATATTCCGCGCCAAAATAAACAAGAATAAATGCAGGAAAACCATTTAAGATTAGGGCTACAAAAAATGAGGGAACATAATTCATCATCCTCATACCAGTAATATTCCCCCTATTTAAAAAGGCCTCAGCTTTATTTACCCATATTGCATTAATACTCATAGATACTTGCCAAGAAAGAATGCCTAATAATGAGAATGGTAATGCGAAAACAACAGCTGTAGATGGATTTGCTTTACTCAAGATTGTCATAGCCGTACCAAAAACTGAGGCTACTGGTAAATTACCCGGCATAGTACCGCCAACAGTCATCCAACCTAAATAAGCTAAGTTGATGTATGCTGCGGCCTTCATACCTTCTATAGGTTCACCTAAAGCTAATGCAACTAAAAAACCTGATACAATTGGATACATCCATGTTCTGGTAATCAAATGACTAAACCACCAACAACTGAAAGTTGCAATTAAACACACTAATATTGCAGAAACGAACATAAATCCTCCTGATGATTATTTAATAATAGATGAAAGATTAACCGCTTTATCGCTAGGTATAGCTTGAATTTTAATACAAATTCCCGATTGGATTAGAGTTTTAAAGGAAGCCATCTCTTCTTCTGAAGCTGCTAAATTTCTATAAAAGTTCTTACGTATATTACTTACGCCCATACCACCTAAAATTATATTTTTTAAAGGAATATTATTTTGTACAAGCTTTAATAATGGATTCGGCCCCTTAGTTAATATTAAATATTTCTCATTATCTGCATCTGTTGATAAAGTAGTTATAGCCGAACTCACATCGACAACTTTCAGGCTGATTCCTTTTGGTACTGACATTTCTAAAACAGAAACCATAAAATCATCATTAACTAAATCATCATCAATTATTAAAATTGTTGTAGTTTCTACATGTTTAATCCAACGAGTCATTACTTGTCCATGTATCAACCTGTCATCAATTCTTATTAAACTAATTTCACTCATTTGCTAACCTCTGCTGTTTAAAAAAATTTAATTGAGCTTTCTACTACCGACATTAAAGCTTCTTTCATTTCGTTAATCGTTGAATAAGCGCCTTTTTCCAAGGATAAAAATAATAAAATGG
Source organism: Gilliamella apicola (assembly GCF_003202915.1). Taxonomy (GTDB): domain Bacteria; phylum Pseudomonadota; class Gammaproteobacteria; order Enterobacterales; family Orbaceae; genus Gilliamella; species Gilliamella apicola_Q. The sequence goes on along the minus strand of NZ_QGLP01000004.1, from coordinate 569,760 downwards.
GAAGATTAACCCCTGTGATTATTAGGATGTTGTCATTGTTTCTTTTGCTTAAACAAGCCGCATTAAAAGGAGTACCGCCTAAGATATCTACGCAAACTACAAATTCAGTATTTTTATTATTAACTATGATTTCATCTATTTGGCTAGTCACCTTCTCAATCGTATCTCCGAGTTGAACTGAAATTCCAAATGTATCTATTAATGTTCCTGAAAATATTTCACATGTTTTAATGAGATTATTAACAAAATCACCGTGAGTAATAATTATGGTTTTAATCTTTTTCATTTAATTCTCCAAAAGCATATTGCTCACCCAAAAAGTTTATACATTTAAATAATTATGTAAACTTTAATGTTCTACTTTTGAGATCAAAATCACACTTATTCAATCCACTAAAAATATAAATATTTGTATTTATTGTATTTTTATGATAATTATTAATGTTTTAATAGTAAAAATTATTATTTAATAAAATATGAATACGTAATTTTTGCACGAAAATAAATAATTATTATAAACTTTTGAGTTTTATTTATATTAAATAAACATTAGAAAAGTAATGTGATATGATCCCAATTATGAGATTAAACTTTAAAATTCAAATAACTATGAACAATGATGATGAACTAAAGAAGATTGCTAAACTTAAATTATTAATTAATACATTAAATCGAACTGAGATTGTGATTATTAATTGGCTTTTTATCCCTAAAAATTTAGTAGAAAATACATCAATAAAAGAAATAGCCGATACGCTAAATGTTTCTAAATCACTTATCGTTAAAATTGCAAAAAAATTAGGCTGTTCAGGATTTAAAGAATTAAAAAAATTGTTGCTCAATTATTTTCAAACTAATGATTACCAACAATTGAATATCACTGAAGAAAACCCTTTCAATAATATTATTAAAAATGTCGAATTTAGTTTGATTACTTCAATAAAAGAGACTATATCCCTAATAAATGAGAAAAAAATATCTGAAGTTGTAAAATTGATTTTGGAAAAAGAGAAAATTTTATTGTTCGGCGTAGGTGGATCATATCCAATCTGTCTTGATTTCAATCATAAGCTACTAAGACTAGGTATTTACAGTGAAACTTATAATGATTTTCACTTAATGTCATTAGCTTCTACTCATTTAAATTCAAATAGCTTAATAATTGTAATTTCAACATCTGGTAATTCGTTAGAATTAATATCTTCAATTGAAATTGCCAAGAAAAATAAATCAACAATTATCGGAATAACCAGCAATATCAACTCCAAATTACAGAAATTATCTGATTTGATCTTATATTCCCCGGTATTTAAAGATCCACTACAAGGTCATAATGGACTTGCCAGAATATGCCAATTATTCATTTTAGATATTATTTATTTAATGTTAGTACAAAATAATCCTAGTCTATTATTAAGAAATTTAAACCATACGATTGAGAGTAACAGCGCCACCCACAAACAATATATGAATAAAAAAAATCTATAAACACATAAGAATAATTTTTAATGTGAAACAAATCTTCAATCATAATGGAATATAAAACAGATACAAAATCGAAAAATATCAGAATGCTAAGTTTAAGTATCACTATGATTAAAAAGATTAAACTCATCCACAAGGAAATATGAATTAAATTACTTATTACCACTCCTCATCACAGCTAATTTAGTAAATAGATAATTTCCTGAGGGATTTTTAAAAAAGTTAGCTAGATTGCCGATAATCGTAGATAATTTATCGAAGATTTATCTGAACCAATAGTTAAAAAATAATTAATAAACCATTACTAATGGTTTTTAAGCTGATTAGGTAACAAAACTATTTTGACCAAAATGAATTTGTCTTGTCTTTACTAAATAAAATGATTAATAATTAATCCTAAACCAGATAATAACACTAGTTATTTTCAATTAACTTCATGCTAGAAGTGCTGATGATGAAAACGATAAAATTAAATAATGGTATTGAAATGCCTATTGTTGGATTTGGAGTATATCAAATTGATGAAAAGCAGTGTCAGCAAGCGGTATTGGATGCAATTGATGTTGGTTATCGTCTGATTGATACCGCAACGGCCTATCAAAATGAACGCCAAGTAGGCGATGCGATTAGAGTTAGTGGAATTAACCGAGATGAGCTGTTTATCACCACTAAACTTTGGTTAAATCGGGCTAGTTATGAAGGTGCTAAAATCCAATTTGAGCAATCCTTAAATTTATTACAACTAGACTATATTGATCTGTATTTAATCCATCAACCTTTTGGTGATATTTATGGCGCTTGGCATGCGATGGAAGAACTTTATGAGCAAGGTAAAATCAGAGCAATTGGTGTTAGTAATTTTAGGCCGGATCGTTTAGCCGATTTAATGGCATTTAATAAAATAAAACCGGCCGTAAATCAAATTGAAGTTAACCCTTTTAATCAACAATTACAAGCTGCACCTTGGATGCAAAGTAAGACTATTCAGCCGGAAGCATGGGCGCCATTTGCTGAAGGAAAGAATGAGATCTTCAATCATCCAATTTTAACTGCAATTGGAAAAAAATATAATAAGTCGGTTGGGCAAATTATTTTACGTTGGTTAATTCAACGGCAAATTGTCTGTTTGGCTAAATCAGTTAGAAAAGAACGTATGATGGAAAATTTTAATCTATTTGATTTTCAACTATCAGATAAGGATATGATCGATATTACCGCAATTGATACAGCAACCAGTGCGTTTTTTTCACATAGCGATCCGGCCATTGTAGAGTGGTTAACTCAACGCCGACCAAATATTTAGTTTTAAAATTGTTACTATATGTAGAAAAAACTAGAAAAAGCCGATAGTTAGCATACAATATCGGCTTTGCAAATTTATTGAGATTTTTTTACATTTACCATTTAGCTCGTATGCCGACAGAAGCACTAACAGGAGCTTTCACTCTGGCATCACCACCATGAGTCCAGGTATGCCCTATTTCGCTATATACATTGATTTGATTATTGATTTCATAACTACCACCAATTGCTAATTCCGAACTTAAAGATTTACCCCCATTATTAAATTCGCTACTAGCATTTTTACAATCAAATTTAACATGATCCGCACCATTTGGAGAATAGAAAAGGTTTACTCGTGCGTAAGGGCGCAATAAAGTATCTTCAGTTTTATAATTACCTTCTAACCTTGCACCAAAACGGAATAACCAACTATTATTATCACTATGTTTTACTGTGGTTTTACCACTGATATGACTATCTTTTAAATCAAGCCATTGGTGGATTATTTGTGCTTGAGGCTCTAGTTTCCAATTGCTCTCCATTAAAACAAAAGGTTTGCCAGTTTCAATCGATGCGCTCAAACCTTTAGCTTTTTGTTTACTATTTTTATTTCCATTTGGATTGAGATCAACCCGATGACGAACTCCTTGTAAAACCATATCAAAATAACTACCATCATCCTGCATATAGGTACTATATGCAGCTAAAAAGTAAGAATTTATCTCATTATTACCTACTCGTTTATATTTACCACTAGCGAAACCATCAACACTCAAATCACCATTTAAATAACCGAAATAGGCCCCAATTCGCCAATCATCATTCTGCCAAATATCACTGCCTAATTGGAAACCGCTATAGTTTCCTTTGCTATGCGCATTAGCGATGCCATTTTGTTTTAAATTCACTCGCTTGGTTATAATTCGTCCCCAACTTATTGGTGAATTCAACAATGCCACATTACCGATGCGTTGGTGCAAATTACTCTGCATAATATTATCCGCAAGGCGAAGCTGTGCTGCAACAGCACCAAACAACGGAACCTCTTTACGATAAGTTATCTGGAATACGGGTTTGCCCGGTTCTGGGTCAATAGTTGGATTGGTTGGATCTGTCGGATTAGTCGGATTGGTTGGATTCGTCGGGTTATGAGGCAAGTAAGAACGTAAATACCAGTTATTATTTTGGTTATTAATATCACCTTTATGTAAATAATATTCATAAGCACCGACATCTAAATGTTCTGTTTGCATTCTAAATGCATCATTACTACTGGTACCACCAACATGGATTAATTCAATACCATTCGTATTACCTGTATCAGCACCTAAACCATTAATATCATTGATTTGTATTAATGTGTTGCCTGAAACATTACCATTTACCAATAAGCGATCGGTATCACTATCACTATCTTGAAGAACAGTATCAAAAATTAATTTACCACCATTGCCTATATAATCGCCTGTAACAGTTAAACGGTCACCTGCAAAAGCGTTATTAAGATTAATTGAGCCTCCATTATTGACGTTACCTGTAATTATAGATTGGTGCAAACCTGATTGCAGTTCAACTATTGCACCAGAATAAAGCGTCAAATTATCAGTATTTAAATTACCCGTTAACGTTAGTTTACCGCTACCGCTCAAATTAATATTTTCCCACCCCAAAATAGCCACATTATTTAGCGAACCATCAGAGGAGGATGATCCAATAAGATGCGTATTTAAGTTTAGCGTATCATTATCTGAAGAGCCAGCAACACGAGTAAATTTATTACCGCCATCAACCATAATCAGTTGCGATATATCTGCACCTTCATTAATAAACAAAGTATCATTACCAGTTCCAAGTACAATTTTACCACTGATTTTTGCACCATCATTTAAAGAGACTATAGAATCTGTTTTATCATTTTTAATCGCAATACCGCTAGCCGATGAAACATCTGCACCTTGATTCAGATTTATATAGGTTTTAATCCCTTCTCGACCATTGCTATTTATGGCTATTCCGGATGTACTATTGTTGGCGATTACTTTACTTGATATATCAATTTTGGTGTTACCACTAGCATTATTGAATACAGAAATCCCCTTATCAAAGCCACTAATAACCCCATTTGTTTGTTGCAATAATAGATCCTGTGCGCTACCATAATTAGCGGCAACAATTCCAGAACCACCTATACCAGAGACATCGCCATCAATAAAAATCTCGGTCGAGCGCTGACCTCGATTTACCAAATTTACACCATTATTTCCACCTTGAATAACACTATTAGTGGTTTGCTTAAATATTAACTCATTAGTGTTAAACTCATTACCCGCCATAACGGCATCTAAATTTCTGCTCGTAACTTTACCCGCAATGTTAATAGTAGTTACACCTTGGCCACTATTAGTAAGATTAAAACCACTAGTTTGCCCAATAATCTCACTATCTTCAGTTTGATCGATAATTAAATCAGAACTATATGAGCCATTATTCACCCAAACACTGTCATTATTACTTACGACTTTACCCGCTAAACTGATCAGTGTTGAACGTTGCCCATCATTAGATATATTGAATCCATAATTATTGGCATTGATTTCACCTCCTGCTTGAATAATATTAATCTCCTTACTATTGCCTCTAATTGCCGCGGTAATCCCATCTTTCTCCTCAGCGACTATTTTACTTTTTGTAGTGATATTCGTTGCACCTTGACCTGTACTGATTATATTTATTCCATTTTCCTTACCTTGAATATTACCAGCTAATTGATCAATTTTAATATCATTTGTATTTTCATAATTTACTACAGTTATTCCATCATTCTGTGAGCCGATAACGTTACCAGAAACACTTACCGACGTAGTACTTTTACCACTATTAAACAAAATAATCCCATAAGCGTTACCTTTAATATTGCCACTGTTCTGAGAAACCGTTATACCTTGAGTATTTTCACTATTAACTACTAAAATACCATTATTTTGAGTGCCTATAATGTCGCCATCTGCTGTTATTGTCGTGGTATTAACTCCATTATTATCAATATTTATTCCGTCTAATTTACCTTGAATACTTCCTCCAGACTGAGTGACACTTGCTTCTTGGCTGTGTCTATCGTTTTTAATATAGATACCATAATGCTGAACACCAATAACTTCACCAGTGGTATCAACAGTGGTTGACCCTGTGCCATAATTTGTTAGAGAAATTCCATTTAGACCACCTTGGATACGCCCTGATTCTTGTTTAGCTGTAATATTTTGGGTATTTGTTTGAATCGTGGCTTTGATACCATTGCCATTTTCACTAATCACTCTGCCTGTGGTAGAGATAATTGTTGAACCTGTTCCATTATGGTTAACATTAATACCATCTGTAGTACCATGAATTTCACCTGATGCTTGAAAAATAGTAATATCCTTGGTATTAGTGTCAGTAGCAGCTATAATGCCAGAATTATTATTGCCAGTAACATTACCTTTGATAGTTACATTAGAAGAACCAGTACCTCTATGGGTAATATTGATACCAGTGTTTTGACCATAAATCGCGCCACCATTTTGATTGATAATGAGATCACGAGTATTAGTTCCATTGATTATACGAAGCCCATCATCCCCAGAACCTGTCACTGTACCATTAGTGTTAATTTCGCTTGAACCATTACCTTGATTAGTTAGAATCATGCCATAACTTAACCCTTTGATATTACCATTCGACTGTTCAACCTTTAAACCAGTCGTGTTTACCCCACTAAATACAGACATACCTTCTTGATGTTGGCCTTCAATATCACCCATAATAGAAATAGACGTTGTTTCATTGCCATTATTAATAATACCAACACCAGATCCTTTTCCTATAATGGAACCTGCTACCTGATTAAAGGTTAATTTGTGAGTATTCGCAAAATTAGTAATAGATACCCCTGTACTTTGATTAGCCACTATCTTACCGGACGTTGTGACTATCGTTGAACCATTACCACTATTAACAGCATTAATGCCGTTTGCCAAACCATTGATCTCACCTGATTTCTGACTGATGGTTAAATCATGAGTGTTGGAATTGTTATTGGCAAAAAGACCGTCATTTTGTTTACCGACAACTTTTCCGGCTACCGTGATAGTAGTTGAACCATTACCAAAATTATTTGCTTTGATTCCATTAAGTTCGCCCGAAATTAAACCACGATCTTGCGAAATAGTTAAATCGCCTGCATTTTGTTCATTAGCTGCATTAATCCCTTCTTTCTCATCACCAATGACATTGTCATTAGTTTCAATATTTAATTTGCCTTTTCCTTTATTATCAGCATTAATACCATTTTTTTTGCCATGAATATCACCCGATGATTGAATTATATTCAATCCCTGAGTATCTCCATCATTCACAGCCAAAATACCATCAAGATCATCACCAACCACAGAGCCAATGGTCGATATCGTTGTGGTACCATGACCATAATTAACCGCATTAATTCCATTTGATTTTCCATGGATACTAGCATCAATAAGTTCCATGATATTCAAATCATGAGTGTTATTTGAGTTTACCACATGTAAACCATCATTTTGCTTACCCGTGACATCACCCGAAATATTAATCGTTGTAGAGCCAGAACCATTATGGCCAAGATTGATTCCATTTTTACCACCAATGACCTCTCCATCAGACTGATTTAAATTGATATCATTGATATCATTACCACTCATATAGTTATAACCATCGTCATTGGACTCAACATGGTTAGATATAGGTAAATCGACAGAATTGCTAAAGTTAGTCATTGCCAAAAATTGACTTATAAAAGTTGGTGATTGTTTGCCAACAGAATTTTTATTCGGGTATTGATTAATAATATTTTTCCCACAATATTTGTTGAGCGATGAACTATCACATTGGGCATAACTGAAAGGGATCATTGCTAATGATAAACCGGCAACTGATAATAAATTAATAAAGAATAATTTACCTTTAGATTGCGATTTTTCTGATGTCACTATATAGGCTTGACGTCGTACACTCCAAACTAACTTATATACTTTATTCATTATTTTCTCTCCCGAAATAAATCTATGCTGGTCAAACAACATCTTCATTGGAAAAATTAGATAAAGAATTAATACACAGTACTAATAAGTCCTAGTCCATTTGGGAATTAAAGGTTAGAAAAATCATTACTAATTGTGGAACTGTCAGGAATCTTAAATAGCTATAAGATTCAATTTATAACAACGTGATTAAATTGAAAAATAATTTAAAGCAGAAAAAAGATATGTTGTTGATGAGTTTAAATTTACATATAAAAAAACAATATTAGTTCTCTCTTTTTACCACATAGTAGATATCTTAGCAATCAAAAGAACAAAATATGTCGATGCGAATTAAAAAATCCAAATTTGCTTATATAGTTATACTATTTTTTATACGTATGGTTTATCGATAGTTTTTTTGCAAGATCCATAGGTATTGCTCTATAAATAAACTTAGATTGTAAATCAACGACTTTAACCAATATTTACCGTTGAGGACCAATTGCTAGATTACCTTTCCACATTGCACAGATAAAATCTTCATGATGTTGCCCATAATTCACAACATCTTCTACGAGGTTATAAAATAAATAGTAAAAAAAGACAATTTAGATAAATTGTTGTAAAGAATATATTAAGATATAATTCAATAAATTCGCAGATGCGATAAATAAAATTATAAAGGATTTAGAAATGTCTAGTCAGGTTATATCTTACGTTGATAGAGCGGTTCAATTATTAAATAAAATCGGAATTATTATTAAACCACAAGCCGATGCACCGATTTTAAAGTTATTGGATAATGTTGCTGAGATTGATAAAAATCGAGTTATTACAATAGCTCGAACTTTACAACAACAAAGCGCGTTCAACCAAGTGGTTCGCGAGCAAATTGATGGTGTTGAAGTTTCACAACGCTATACCCAAATTGTTAATCATTTTGATAGTATCCGAACGGATATGGAAAAGATGTTAGGTTGGCTTGATGATGGTAAATTAGATTTTTTTGAAAGAATCAAAATTGGTTGGATGAAACTGCAACGAGGTTCTATTCCCGACCGATTTAATCTTATAAAAAAGACCTATTTACAAGTATCGCAAGAAACCGGCAATCAAATTGAGCGTGAACATACTATTTTAAATGCTTATCAAGATTTTCGATTTGGATTGAAACAAGCACAAATCATTGCTCAGGAATTAGTGCAAATAGCAACAGATCGTCTTGAAGAATGTAAAGCTAAATTAGCCTCTGCCATTGCTGACGTAGATAATTTTAATGAAGATGATCATGTGGCAAAAGCACGTTTAGAGCTTATCCGCGACGAAGCATTACGTAATGTGCAACAAGAAGACAGCCGTTATCAAATTATTTTGGATTTAGCCAATAATTTAACCGTTTCTTATAATTCAGCCGAAGCCGTCTTTGCTCGTATACAACAAACAACTTCCGTGAAAGAAAGAGTTTATCAACAAAGCGTTAGCTTTTTTTCTACCAATGAAATTGTCTTTACAGCATTAAGTGCGTCAATCACCTCTTTGACTGGTTTAAGCGAAAGCACTAAGACATTAGAAGCAATGAAAGATGGCATGAATAAAGGTATTGAAAGCATTGCATCTGCTGGTAATAAGCAATTAGAAGAAAGTCTACGTGCTGGATATGGTTCAACCATTAAAGCCGATTCTCTACGTGCTTTAGTGGAAGCGATTGTCAATTATCAAGAATCAAGTCAACAATTAATTGCCGAGCTACGGAATGAATCGATTGATAATGCCAAAGAGATAGAGCGTATCGTTGAAGATGGCAAACAACGCTTTAATAATATTATTTTTAAGGTTAATAATTAATGTCCAATATTAAGCTTAGTGAACAACTAGGTGCAATGGCAATCATTGACGAACTTTATCAAAAACAACAATTGTTACTTGAGCACCTAAATTATGACGCTTTGCGTAGTAAATTAGCCGAAAATATAAAGAATTATTATCAAGTTAAAGGGCAAATTGTTAACGACGAACTCATTGAGAAAGGAATTAATCTTTGGTTCAGCCAAAGATTACAATTTGTTGCGCCTAAACATAATTGGTTAATCCGTTTTTTTGCTTTTTGTTACGTAAAAAGAAAAAAATTCTATCCATTTATTGCTGTAATCTTATGTATTCTATTGTGGCTAAATTGCAGTGTATTCAGCAAAATGTTTGAACGCAACAACAAAATCGATAAAACTTATAGCCATATTTTAATTGAAAAAAAAATCTTAACTGACCTAAACACAAAATTTTTGGAACTTGATAAGTTGCCGGTTTATAATGCACAGGTACCTGTAAAAAATTTAAAAACCTCAATTAGTTATTCACTCAACCAAGAGTTTAATCTTCCTTTTTCAGAATCTACAGAGAATTCATCTCCAACTTTTAATTATGATCAAGAAACATTTTATAAACTAGAAGAAATTGATTTCTCAATCACTACAATTTCATCTCAAGCTGCCAGAGAAATATCAAAATTAAGTGAATTGCTTGAGGAAGATAGAAAACTCACTTATTTAATTAAAAGTGATGAATTTATACAGGCTAAAAAAATATATCCTATTTTACAAATTTCAGTTGATAAAGCGCTTGATAGGCTTAATCAAGGACAACAGGATATTGATCTTGAATCAATCGAATCACTTTATAATTCTGTTGGGCGTGCAGAAACGCTTGAAAATAAAATTCAATCTGACTTGAAACAGTTACAAGCATTAAATGTGCCTAACTCTGATATGAGTGAGGTTATTGCCTTGCAAAATGCTTTAAGTGCTGATTTAAAAAATTTGAATTTTAAGCATGTCGAGCATTATCAAGAAATGATGGCTTACTATATAAAACTTGCTCAAACCAATTTAACGTTAACGATTGTTGATCACCCAAATTATAAATCAGGAGTTGAGCGTACTCATGACAATACTAATGGTAAATCTTGGTACTTAATCGTCAGACCGATGACAACAACCAACAATCCAGATTCATTATGGGTAAAAAGTATTGAAACTGGCGAATCAAAATTGGTGGATACATTTGGTCAACAAGTCACTTTAGAACAATATAACAGTGTTAAAGCCGATAAAATGAAAGATGGGCATATTGATAACAATAAACTTTGTACTAAACCACAGGGAAGATTAATATTCAATTGTCCAAAATCAGTTAAATCAGGTCGGATTTTGGAGTGGTAAACCATGCAACCGAAAAACATTGAAAAGAAAATTTGTGCTGAGGCAGAAAAAATTAAATCCTCGTTAGATATAGCTTATCAAAAAAGACAAGATATCCTTGTTGATATTTTAAATTTAAAGAATGAGCAAGCTAGTATATATCAAAAAATTGCCACCATTTATTTAAAAGAATCACCCCATAATGATAATTTTCAAATACAAAATATTATTAAGCAATTACAAGGATTATCTAGTGACTTAACTAGCAAAGTTAGTCATTTAGATAAAGTAATAGCTCAATTTCAACAGGAATTGCAAGATATTCATGCAAAAATAGATGAACTCACTACCCAAAAGGTGCTGCAACTTGAAAGCGATCCTGAATATGTCGCATTGTTTAATCTTTTTACAAAGGAAAAAGGATTTTTAGAAAAAATAACAAAAGATTACGAACTATGCCAAGAAGAGTTCACCAAAAAATTAGCAGAGTACAGTAAAAATTGTTATTACAATTATTTGCGCAAAAGAAACTATGGTGAAGATAATTATAAAGGTCGTTGGATTTTTAGAAATCTAGATGAAACGATAGCTGGATTTATTCATTTTAATGAAAATTATAAAAATCAAAAAATACTCGAATCATTAATAAAAGAATCGCAAATAAAATACGAAAATCAAAAAAAATCATATGAGTTAGCCAAAGATAAAAAATTTGATAAAGAACAATTAGTTGAAAAAAGTTTGAATCTACCGCAACTAAAATCTCAATTGGTAAACATTGAATATGATTTGGAAGATGCCCAACGACAAAGGAAAAAGGCTTATGACACCTTAAATGGCACACAAAAAGGACAAAGTGATCAGTTTAAACAGCTATCAGCGCAATTGGCAAAATTATTAGAAAATCAGTCAATTAAACAACTTGAGCGGCTAACCTTACAAACAGAATCTAAGGAGGATGATTTCTTACTTAAAAGAATTCCTGAAATAGGTGATCAAATAAATCAACTTGAAGAACGTATACCACATGTTCAAAAATCAATTAATAATCAGGAAAAGATTTATATTCGCTTTAATCAGACGCTGAAGCTATTTAGACAAAATAATGTTCCTAGCTCTTTTTATGAATATAACATTTCTTCATACACTCTCAATGACCTATTAGAAAACTTAAAAAATCATGGTTATTCTCCTGAAAAAATGGTTATGGAGCTTCTAGCTAGGCGTGTACTAAGAAATAATACAACTTCATCAAATACCAAGAGTGGTTGGTCGGTATTAAGTAGCTTAAGTTCATCGTCTAATCGTTCAAGGCGATCATCATCAAGCCGGTCATCCAGTAGTGCTCGTTATTCGTCGAGTTCCTCATCGAGTAGTAATGGTTATTCATCGAGTTCTTCGTCTGGTGGAGGCGGATATCGTACTACGGATAGTTTTTAACTATAGAAATAATAAAGAGATTAAAGTTATAAAAAGATTTTATTGATGAAATAATATAAAGAAATTAGTAGACATTAAAGATAGAAAAAACTATTTTATAGATAAGTTAATTTTTATATAAATAAAATTAGTTTTATACGAGTAAGTTTTTTAATATTTTACTAAATAATTCGATTAAGTAGGTGCATTAAATGCAACCTACTTTTAACATATCATATCAGATATTTTAAACGCAATGACTTAATAAATTAGGCGAGATTTTAGATGCTTGAAATAAGGTAAATTCTAAATCAACTAAGTCATAAACACAAAATGGATCTAATTTCATAATATTTTTAACTTCTTCAAGTGAATCACTCATTACTATAATAATAGCACCTGTTTTACTCTCTAAAGGACCAGAAGCTATAAATTTATTGTTGGCAAAATACTCATCTAAAAATTTGTTATGTTCTTCAAATTTAGCTAATAGTTCTTCCAAAGGTCTTTTAAACTTAAATGTTACAATTATCATTATACATTCCTTATATATTTTAAATTAGTTACTTAAATCTTTAGCTAAATCTTGCTAGCTAAAAAATCTTGCTTATTATGCCTTCTGTTGTCATACAAAAAAGAGTTAAAAAAGTTAACAGTTCGATTAAAAATCAACCCTGATTTACCAATACATTCATTTTTTAGCGTTAAGATTTCTCAAAAGTCTATTGACGATAAATGGATGTAGAACAGAAACTGGCACCATATATAACTTGCCAATTAAATTATGATTTTTGACAGAAGTTATTACATATAATTTATTTTGTTTATCATTATCATCAATTAAACGAAGATGTAAACAAACATCTAGATGATGATCTTTAATGACTAAGGTTAATTTATCTTTTTCTAACTCAAAAACAGTAAAAAAATGTACGAAATCGCCAATATTAGGTATATCCTCAGTTAATTGATTAAAACCTTTAATTGTTCTAATTCCGACCATTCTCCCTAAAAAATCTCTCATCTGAAACAATATTTTAAGCCATTTAGGTTGAGATTGAGTCATTATTCTATAAGCGTCATAAACAGAAATATCTTGAGGAAGAGAAGCAGTTTGGTAACTTAAATAATCAATATTTTCTGCAACTAAGGTAACCTGATTAAATAGTTTATTTAAGTTATCGATAACAAGCTTAGTTTTAGAATTCATAACACACTCAACAGCTTTTTTATTTTATTTATCAATTAGATTGCTAGCTTAAAAAAAGTTTTCTATTAATTTTAGAGAATAACTTATTAAATTTATTAGCAAATTTTTAACTGTTATTTATATCTATAAATTATGAATAAAGGTTTATCGATTAGCAAGAGTAAATTAATCGTTGTTTCATCCTGAGCAACTCTATTTGCCGACAAAAAATGATAACCCTGTTATTCAATAGACAAGTACACCACTGCAATATAACCACAGTGGTTAATTATTGTTATTATTTTAAATAAGCGCACCTAAAATGGTAAACTTTTCATCAATATTTACTAGTAATAGCAAGACCTATCAGCGGTTGGTAAATGATTTAGTATTCAATTTAGCTAATAAGGTTTTATAAGAACCAGTAGCCAGGATTACGCCACCAATAACAATTAATGCGCCACTGATTTGTACTGGATTAGGCTCTAATCCAGTAAATAAAGCTAAGATCATCGTAAATATAGGTACTAAGTTAAAAAATACTGCAGTATTGGCCGCTCCGATTTCTTTGATACCCAGATTCCAAAATAAATATGCCAATACCGTACCACATACCGCCATATAGGCTAATAATAAATGATTTTTTATAGTTATATTATCTATTGAAATAAGTTAATTATTATAAATGGTAAATAATATGATGCCGATGGTACCAAATAACATAGAATTTGAGTCTATTTTTTGGAAATCGCTAGGTTACTAGGCTTTATGTAGGCAAGTAAAACCCTATAGTTTATTGTGAAAACAATAAGTGAGAGATTTTAATAGTTTTAATAGATTGACAGTTAAGTATGAATTTAAATTGGAGCGGGAAACGAGGTTCGAACTCGCGACCTCAACCTTGGCAAGGTTGCGCTCTACCAACTGAGCTATTCCCGCATATTGAATGCTTCGAAAGAAGTGGTGAGCATTATACAAAAATATTCGTGTATGGCAACTTTTTTTAACCATTATTTTTTGTTCTTCCAGCTAAGTGTTTCAAAAACACCAAAAATAAAAAGTCTAAGTGCTTTAAATTTATCCTGCTGCTTTTCTTGATTGGTCATCGTTGATTGTAATAACCAAGCTTGTAAGCCATGAGTTATAACAAATGCGGCCAATCCAACGTATGCAACAACATTGGCTGGCTTTGGAAATGGATGAACTAAGTTAAATAATAAAAATAACCAGATAAATGAATAGACTAGTTTACCTAAAAGTATGAACATTATCTCTCTTCTCGTATAAATAGGTAGCTATGAACTTGCCCTGCGATTTTTTCTCGATGTAAAAACCAATTGGTTGGAATATAACCGGTTAAATCATGCTCTAGCTCAGACTCAATATAAATATAAGCTGACGGACTTAACCAATGGTTATTTTCAAGGAGTTGCACTGTTTTTTCAATCAATGAATGATGAAAAGGCGGATCGATAAACGCAATATCGAACTGTTTTTCGGCCGGTTTATCAAGCCATTGAAATGTATCGATTGAATAGATTTCGACATTATCACATGCAATTAATTGTTTATTTTTCTTTAACTGATTAGCAACTTGTTTGTCTTTTTCTAATAGTGTGACATTTTGAGCACCGCGGGATGCAGCTTCAAAACCTAAAGATCCACTACCGGAAAAACAATCCAGACAACGACTATTGGCTATAACTGGCATTAACCAGTTATATAAAGTCTCTTTAACTCGATCGGTTGTCGGGCGCAAACCTTGTTTATCGAGTACCGATAATTTTCGTCCACGCCACTTACCACCGATAATTCTTATTGAACCATTCATATAACTATAAAATTTTACTTAGAATATTTCTTGGGAAACACCTTCTGAATTGGTCACTCTGGTACCAACTTCTTGTGAACTATAGCTAGTTGGTTCCGTTCCTTTAATAAAGTATTCAGACATGGATTTAGATCCATAGCCAGCTAACTTTCCTGTTCGTTGGTCAATTTTCAGCGAAATAACATTATCAGGTTTTACATCTTCTTTTTCTGGAACATTCTCAAGGGCAACTTTCATATAGTCAACCCAGAGAGGATTCGCGGTAACGGCCCCTGCTTCGGCACGGTTAGTTCGTCCTAAAGCACGACGGTGGTCATCAAAGCCCATCCAAACTGAGGTGACAATGTTACCACCAAATCCGGAAAACCAAACATCTTTCGATAAGTTAGTCGTACCAGTTTTACCACCAACGTCTTTACGACCTAGTGCTTTTACGCGCCAAGCGGTACCTTGCCAATCGGAACCACCAAATACGATACTTCGAAGGCCATCTTTCATGATAAAAGCAATGCCACTATCAACCGTATGTGGTGCATATTTAGGTGAAACATCTGTCGTTTTATTGTCAGCACTAATATCAGGTAAAATTAGATTATCTTCTGATTTAAGATTTGCCACTTCTGGCTCTTCATTACCTGTATCATTTATCTCGTTTTCAACGTTATCTAACGACAATGAAACCGAATCAAATTTCACTACTTCACCTTTGCAGTTTTTGCAAGCAATCAATGGTTGATGTTGATAAATTACGCCACTATCATTGTCATATTCAATTTTTTCGATTAGATAAGGGGTAATCAAATAACCACCATTAACAATAACCGAATACGCACGAGCAACTTGCAATGGTGTAAATGACGCCGCACCTAAAGCAAGTGATTCATTATGCGAAATATTCTCTTTAGGGAATCCAAAACGCTCTAAATACTCAGCCACATAATCAATACCAATTGCACGAAGTGCCCTTACCATCATAACATTTTTAGACATAC
This sequence comes from Gilliamella apicola, assembly GCF_003202915.1. Lineage (GTDB taxonomy): Bacteria > Pseudomonadota > Gammaproteobacteria > Enterobacterales > Orbaceae > Gilliamella > Gilliamella apicola_Q. The sequence goes on along the minus strand of NZ_QGLP01000004.1, from coordinate 553,330 downwards.
CTAAACCAACTCGCATACGTAAAGGACCTGCATAAGTTGGCGGGGAATTTTTAGGACGCCAAATTACACTACCTGTTTTGCGTACAATAGGTGCATCGTTTAGCAGGGTTGCCATAGTTAGTCCTTTTTCTAACGTGGCCGTATAGACAAATGGTTTTATATTTGAACCTAATTGACGTAATGCTTGAGTCGCACGATTAAATTTGCTTAAGTTAAAGTCATACCCGCCAACAATAGCCTTAATAGCCCCATTATTTGAGTCTAAAGAAACCAGTGCTCCATTTACTGCGGGTATTTGTGCTAGCGTCCAATTATCGCCCGATTTTTTAACCCAAATTAGTTGGCCAGGATTTAAGGTATCATTTACTTTTTTCGGGAAAGCACCTTGTCTATCATCATTAATAAATTTTCTTGCCCATTTCATATCTTGAAAGGCAATCGTAATATTTGTTTTATCAGACAATACGGCTTTTGCTGTTTTATCTGAAGATTCTAAAACTACGGCAGGACACATACCGCTATAACAAATATATTTATGTAAAGCTTCTTGAATTTGTTTGGCGTTTAATGGTTTTTCATTATTTTTCCATAATACTTTTTCCGGTCCACGATAACCATGCCGTATATCATAATCAATAATATGTTTTTGCACTGCTTCTGTTGCCGCTAACTGATCGTTTTTAGAAATAGTGGTATAAACTTTATAACCATCGGTATAGGCATTTTCGCCAAATTTGTCGTACATAAACTGTCTGGCCATTTCAGCAACGTATGGTGCTGAAAATTCGATTTTTTGCGTATGATAACTGGCATTTAATGGTTTTTTTATTGCTTCGTTAAATTGGGCTTGCGTTATATAAGATTGATCTAACATTCGCCCTAACACCCAATTGCGTCTTATTAGCGCTTTTTCTGGATGAGATATTGGATTATAGGCTGAAGGTGCATTTGGTAAACCTGCCAGTAATGCGGCTTCGTCAATAGTTAACTGATCTGGTGTTTTTCCAAAGAAAGTATATGACGCAGCAGCCACCCCATAAGCACGCGATCCAAAGTTGATCATATTGAGATATAATGCCATTATCTCATCTTTAGATAACTCTCGCTCCATACGAACTGCAATAATCATCTCTTTTACTTTACGAGTTATACTTTTTTCCGGCGTTAAGAAAAAGTTTTTCGCCACTTGCTGTGTGATGGTACTACCACCTTGTGAGAAGCTTTTTTCCTTAACCCCTATATACATGGCTCGCATGATACCAATGGGATCAATCCCAAAATGTTCATAAAAACGCGCATCTTCGGTCGCGATAACCGCATTGACAACAATTTGGGGAATTTCATCATATTTTAATGGAATTCGGTGACGCTCGCCAAAAATCGCAATTAATTCACCATCCTTACTATAAACCTGCATTGGAGTTTGCAAACGAACATCTTTCAATGTCGCTACGTCTGGCAAATCTTGAGCAAAATGGTCGTAAGTAGCCATACAAAGCAACAAGCCATAAAGCGCTAGACCGGTGAAAAGTTTAACACCATATTTTAATAGTTTTAATATTATCACAAATCATTCCTATCCAATTGATTGAAAATCAAAAAAAGATAATAAATTTATTTTTTACTTATTGATTTCAATCTATTTTTAGCAGACGAGTATACTACTTACTTGAAGAGACTCAAAATAAAAAACGTTTTTTTATCTATGTTTAGTTAACTGTTTAATTGACTATTTAAATTAATTAAACTAATCAATGCATTATATTCATACGGAAATTGATTATTCATGTTATTTACACGATGAAATTTGATAATTAATTAGTTAAGTGTTTAATTGTTGTTAAACACTTAATTAAAATAGTTATAAATAAAATGCCATATAGCTAAGATATGGGTAAACAATTAATTGATTTTAAGCGCTCTATTAGTAAATTATTAAATAATATTGCATATTATCTCACAATTTTTTCATATTTTTAAATAAAAATGATAGAGCAATTTGATAATTGTGATTTATTCTCTATTTAAAGATATTGATATGTGGAGCACAAATCTCACCCCTTCATTATTACACTTTTTTAGTGCTAGCTGCTTCTATCTAGTTTTGCTTATAAGCTGTATAGTTCAGTTAGCACATACTACCTTAAATTGTTATACCTTTATTTTAATTTTGATATTAATCATTGAATGGTGGCGTAGTATTTGTTATTTCAAAACCATCAAGGGCGAATTGGCGCTATTTGAGTACATAAATCAAATTTATTGGCACAAACAACGTTGGTATCTAATGCGAAAACCATTGTTGTTACGTTATATGATGATTATCGATTTAAAATCACGTCATAACGGTAAAAGACAAGTACTGTTTTTGATGATAGATAACCTTGCGCCTAATGATTGGCGCACACTTCGTTATCATTTTAAAAAGATTGATTTAGCAAAATAGGGGATTAAAAATGATTTTACGCATAGTATCAATTCAGACGTAGTATTAATAAAAACACAATATCAATAAAAACCAGCATTAATGCGATTTTTTAATCCAATATTCAAATGGAACGGATTCAATCTGCAAGTTAACTAACTCGTGATCCATATGCCGACAAAAGCTAGGAATATCACGCGTTGTAGCCAAATCATCAGCAACCACGTGTAATATTTGGCCAACGGATAATTCCCTGATCGCTTTACGAACAAGCATAATCGGTTCAGGACAACGTAAGCCCAGTGTATTTAATTCTTTATCAACAATCATAATTATCGTTAATAAAAATAATTAAAGTAACAAATTAGCTAAATAATGAGGTACTGCATCATCAGCATTAGAGCCAATAACTTCCAGTTCAGGTAACAGTGCTTTAAGCTCAGGACTCGCATCTTTCATAATACAACCCTTACCGGCCATTTTTAGCATCTCATAATCATTCATACCATCACCAAAAGCAATACTGTCTTTAAGCTGATAACCTAAGCTTTCAACAACTAACTTTAATGCACTACCCTTGGTCACATTTTCGGCCATAACTTCAAGGCAGTTTGCGGTTGAAAATGCGATACTAACTCTATTGCCGAACTGTTTTTCAATTTGGTGTTTCAATTCTACTAAATGACGATTATGTGCAATATCAGATGTTGTAAAATAAATTTTCGCAATATCATCCGTTTCAAAATCAGTTGGCTCGAAAAATTGATATTTAAATTGCGTATCAACAAAAAAGCTTAGTGAATAGGCATCAGGTCTATTAATTAACCAATCATCTCCACGAAACACATGCGTATAAATATATGGACTATCTTTGCAAATTTGTGCCAACTCACTAGCCGTATTAGGTTCAAAGCTACGACTAAAAACTAAATTTCCTCTACTATCGTGAACTCTTGCACCATTTGAAGTAATCATAAAAGCATCGATTTCCATATTTTTACGCATTTGAGCAACATCAATATGATGTCGACCAGTGGCAAAAGCAAAATGAATCCCCATTTCTCGTAATGCTTGAAGAATTTTTTTAGTAAATGGTGATAAGCTATGTTCGGTATTTAATAAAGTACCATCCAGATCAGAAGCGACAAAATGAAACATGATATTCTCAACTTTTATAATAATTGGTGATTCGAGTAATTATACTTTGCCATGAGTTAATTAATTCAATACAAAGTCATAAAATATGGTAGCGTATGATACAACTCCATCGCTATTTACTCAACTAATTGCGGAGTAATAAAAATCACTAATTCGCGTTTTTGATGTTTTTTTGCGTTATGTTTAAAAACATTACCTATAATCGGCAAATCCGCAATACCTGGTACTTTGTTTTTTCCATTACTACTAACTTGCTGAAAGATGCCACCCAATACTACCGTTTCACCACTTTTAACTTTTACTTGTGTTTTAATTTCTTGTGTTTCAATAGCTAAAGCTTCCCCGCCATCACGGCGTTTTATTGAACGACCAGCAGTGTTTTGCGTGATATATAGATCCAATATCATCTGATTTTCGGCAACGATTTTCGGCGTAACTTCTAACCCTAGCACTGCTTGTTTGAATTCAATAGACGTAGAACCATTACCACCATTCGATACTTCGTAAGGAATTTCCGTTCCTTGCTTAATTGACGCCATATTTTGATTTGCTGTTAATAAATTGGGGCTAGCAATAATTTCCAACTGATTTTCGGATTCTAATGCCGAAAGTTCCAAATTTAACAAACTACCCGGACGTTTAGCTAAATTAAACCCGACTGAAGACGAAGGCTGAGCCACACCAAGATCAATATCCAACTGATTAAAAAATTGTGAAGATTTACCGGAATATCCCCATTTGATTCCTAATTCCTGCATACTCTCATCACTCATCGTTACAATATGGGCCGAAATATGAACTTGTGGAATGGGTTGATCTAAAGTTTTAACTAACTTTTTAATATCAGCAAATTGCTTAGTTACATCGGTAATCAGTATTGAATTGGTTCGCTTATCAACCATCACCTTTCCTCGTCCTGATAACAATCCTTGCTGTTGAATAGTTTCAATTAAATTATTAGGATCAGCATGATTGATCGGAATTGTTAACAAATTCAACGGTTCATTCAACTCCTGTTCCTGCTGTTCTAATAACTCTTTTTGCGCTAACTGTTCCGGAGCAACATATTTAGAGACAAATAAGATATTGTCTTCAGTTTCGGCTTGTAAATTTGCAGAATTTAATACAATGTTTAATGCTTTTTGCCAATCGACATTCAGAAGCTTAATGGTTTGCTTAGTCGATATATCATCCTTCATTACCAAATTCATCTGCTTATTATCAGCCAGTGCCTGCAAAATAATCGCAACATCTGTTTGATAAAAATTTATTGAAATAAGATTCTCTGCTTCATTCGTTGTTGATGTTATAGGAGCAGCTAAGCACGGTATTGAGAGAAGGATGAAAATAAGTAAAATCATCAAGCATAGTTGCCTTAATTTTTTTACTAATTGGTTGACTAATTGACCAAATATTTGGTTGGCTTGATTCATTAATTACCACCTTAAATACATATAAATCTTATTTTGTTAATGGCATGGTCCATAACACTTTATGATTGCAATATGCAGGTAGATTTGCTTGCCATAAAATCTTATCGCCTAGTACCGCTTGAATTGTCCACGGAAACAAAATATGTGGCAGATTATTATCGGTAATCGCTAACCAATCCCTATCGGCAGAAAGCCATATTTGCTGATAACCACTATTAACGCCCTGAATGGTGCCTTTAAATTGCCATACTTTGATCTGCTTAGTTAAAAGATCAGTCTGTTCTTGGCAATTAAGCTCTGTCGTCGGCAAAAAAGGATCGCGCCTAATATTCTGATCAGCATAAATTTTGCAATAACAGATCATTAATAATGTAAGTGCAATTAAATGGCGATTCATTGCATATCCTCTTCTTAAAACAGTAAACTAAATCTAATTTGCAAATAAGTATCCTGTTTAGCAATAGAGAGATTTTGAAAGTTCAAAAAATAAAAATTGTTATTAAAATCAGTAATAAAATGCATAAAATCGACAAACTGACCATTCAGTTCTATTTCCCAATAAGTTGCCGAATCATTTTGCTGATGTTTGAACGAGGCTAACCTTAATTGATTACGATCAATAGCTTTGGCAAGTTCATGCTCAGTTATTAACGTTAAAGAACTGTTTTGAGCCATCTGATAACGTTCAAATTTTGCTTGAAGCATTTCAATTTCAGCTTTTTTTTCTTCATACAAGATCATTTGTTGCTCAACCTGTTGATTTAAATCCTGAATAAAAAATTGATAACCAATAAAAAACAGCGTTGACGTTAACAACACACAAATAAAATATTGTTGCCAAATGGATATATTAAAAAAAGTGCTATTCATTCAATTCAATATCCATCTGAAACAATAAATTTTCATGACTATTTTCGATATTCTTTACTTGGCTTTTCTTCACTGAATAATTCGCGGAAAGTAGCTGGTTAAAATTGATAATATCTACATAATTGACACTCCCCCCAGTAATTTTTATTTTTGGCGGTTCATATGTGTACAAATTTAGCCAAATCGTTGCCGGCAGTTTTTCTGAGAACATCTTTAGTGATTGTTCGATCTGTTTCTGGCTGGGAGATGGATTAGGAATATATCCTTTTGATTTTATCGTCAACTCTTGTTGCAATGCTTGCTGTTCTAATAATTGTTGAGAATAGAGATCAAAGTTTGATTGAGCGTTTATCAACAGATAAAAAAAATAACAGATCATTACCCCAATCAAACTAACCACAAAAAGAAGTAACCGGAATTGTTGCTGTTTCGCCTTTTGCTCGCGCCAAGGTAAAAAGTTAAATGAATTATTTTCAAAGTGACTGCCCACAAATAATAAAGTCAATCCATATTTTCGCGACAAATCTAACCAATAATTAATGATATCCCGCTCACAAACCGCGATTATCAGAGCTTTAGGCGAACTGAGTAATGAAACAAAATCAAAAAAAAGAAGATTACTAGATTGTTGAAAGAGTTTATAAAGAGAGGCTTGAACATATAGGACTAATTCGGTTGCCGTCAATTCGATATCAGGATAAGCGATTTTCTGATACCTCACATAATTATCACTTAACTTTAGTTCAATTGCGGTTAATCTAGACAATTGCTGTTTTAGATTCTGTATAAACTGATCGATATCAGCCAAATCTTGATAAGCAATATCAATAAAATTTTTATTGTGACTTTCTTTTTTGCGCGTTTTTACTTCTATTATTTGATAGCGCAATTGGTTTGGCTCGAGACAAATCACTAATCGACTTTTATCAAAAATCATCATTTCTAGCTTAAATAGGTTGATTTACAATATCACCCAATCTTAGTCATAAAGATTGCGATACAAACCAACAAATGCCTTTTTTGTGAGGTATTATCCAAAAAACGACTAAAATTACACCGAACAAAGCTAAATTTTGGGAAAAATGAAAAAAAAGGTTGACTCAAATAAGACACGCCTTATAATGCACATCCACACGGTAAGGGTGATTAGCTCAGTTGGGAGAGCACCTCCCTTACAAGGAGGGGGTCACTGGTTCGAACCCGGTATCACCCACCAATTCTTACCGTGAAGTTTTTCGAAAGAAACACTTGGGGTGATTAGCTCAGTTGGGAGAGCACCTCCCTTACAAGGAGGGGGTCACTGGTTCGAACCCGGTATCACCCACCACTTACTACTTATTTTATGGGTTGTTAGCTCAGTCGGTAGAGCAGCGGACTTTTAATCCGTTTGTCGAGCGTTCGAATCGCTCACGACCCACCATTTTCTCTCTATTCAAAAAAACGAGAACTAATCAAGTATATTAATTAATAGCAATACTAATAATCCTCGACATTATGTTTGAACCCCTTTTGAACAACACATAGAGTTGATATTAAAGATACCATTTCAAGTCGCTGGCATACAATGCGCTAAATAGTCAAGCTGATGCCTCAACCTTTTTCCTATTTTTTATAAAATATAACGCTAAAAAAAACCTATCGATTATTTTGTAAACTTACTTATAAAAAATAAATCTATTAATGGTTATATTGTTGTTCAACCATTACTAACCCTTTGTTGTAACGAGACTACTAAATACCTAATAAAAATTAATATTGATCTTACTATTATGTTTAAATATTTGTTGCTCAGTTATTACTGATGATCCACCAAAACTTAATTTCGTAGCGACATATCGAAAAGCTACAGAATAAAACGCTCCAGAAGCTCAATAGTAAATTGCGCTAATGCTTGTTTATGGCAAAATTGCTGGCAAGCAGGTATTCAAAATGGCTAAACAAGGAACAATCGATAGCCAAGCGTAAAAAAATGAACCTAATTATAGTTTAGCTAAAAATGGTTTGGAAATGCCGCTAATCAATATTACTTAGGTGCTCTACATAGTTTAGCGATGCTCTATCATAATGAGGAAGATACTAGACAAAATTATCTAAAAGGTATCGAGTAAAATACTAAAGCGGTTAACAAAAACAAGCAGCATACTCAATACTCTTTAACAAAAATCTATCATCAAGGTAATGGCGTAAAACAAAACTATTTCAAAGCTCGACAACGGTACGCCAAAACCACAGCACAATATAATCTCGATGCCAAGAAAACAGAGTGGTAGTACTTCACAAAAGTGCAAGTGATTATCAAAAAAAACATACTGCTATTGCCTTAAGGCAATAGCATTAATAAAACAACTACAGTGTTAAAGCTTCAGACCATAACCTAATGGATAAAGTGCTTGCATATCATTAGGCAAATCAGAAGATTGTTTTAAAACGCTATCCATTGAGTCTGGTAGTGCAAACGGTAATTTAGCGTTATATGGATTGCTATCGAATAATCGGTTAAATAACACCTCATCTTTTACCCCAAAATTGGCAATGACAGCCTTAGCGGTTTGTTTTATTGGCGTCAAAACTGCCGGTCTATCTAAATAGATAGTGACAACAACGGGACGTTTTTTACTGGCTTCATTAATAAATTGGATATCTTTATCATCGGCAGCAAATTCTAATGAACCTTCATGATATCTGGCACCAAAAAAGTAATTTTTGTGTTTCTGTTCATAAGGTGCATTTAACCGAGCCACCACTACATCAGCTTGCTCTAACTTATCAACAATAGTAGCTTTATCTTTGAGGCTATTTTTAACGTCATCAGTAAAACCATATAAATAGACTTTACTTTTAGCTTGTAATGGTAATGTTTTATCTCTATTTTCTAATAAAACCAATGAATCAAATTGCGCTTTGTCAGCTACTTTTTGGAAATCTTGATTACCGACAAAATGACTCGCCTGATTAGGATCGACATAAGGGTTTTCAAATTGACCTAACTTAAATTTTTGCGTCAAAATGGCTAAAACAGCACTATCGATAGTCTTTTCGTCCAATTTATTACTTTTCACCGCGGAGACAATAACCGAACTATCACTCACACCACCAAATTGTTGGACACCCGCTTGGATTGCTTTGATAAACCGTTGCTCTACAGTCAGATCTTCAACTCCCCACGACATACCTTCTGCTTTAAGAGGAACATCTGGCGGATTGCCATTGATACACATCTCATTACAATCTTTGGTGATATTCCAATCACTAATAATCACCCCATTAAATTTATAGGTATCACGTAAAAGATCTTTTAATAAATAGCTATTAAAACCACCGCCAACCTGTTCGATTTTGTGACCATTAAATTCGGCATTTTTTAAGATGGAATAAGTCGGCATTACAGCAGCCACATTAACCTCGAATGCGCCAATAAATGGAATGATATGTTGTTGCAAACTATCTTTTTGGGTATAAAGGGCATATTTTCCATAAGCACTATGGCTATCAAAGCCATTTTCGGCAGCGCCATAACCAACCCAATGTTTAACCACTGCCGCCACACTTTGTGAATTTAACCCCTGTTTTCCATTTTGCACACCTGCGATATAACCACGAACCATGCTTTTACTCAGCAAAGGGTCTTCGCCAAATGTTCCTTCAAAACGAGACCAACGAGGTTCGGTTCCCAGATCGGCCATAGGTGACAGCGCTTGGGTTATCCCTAATGAACGGTACTCTTGTCGGATGATATCGCCATACTCATTAATTACCAATTCATCGCCAATCGCCGCCATTCCTAAAGTGCCAGGCCATTGACTAAAACCGGCTTTACTTGTCACTTTATTGCCATAATAGAAGGTATTTCGCGGATCAACACTTATCGTTAAAGGAATCGCCAAACGGGAGGACTCTGCAATTTGTTGTAATTGATTATTCTGTTCAGCAAAATCCTTAGGACTGACTTCCAGACGAGTAATTAAACTATTTACTTTATCGTCAAGCACCAACTGTTTAATTTTTTCAAAATTATACTTATCACCATGGCCAAGCTCATCGCCGATACTTTTAGCATTGCCATGCATCATTAATCCAGCTTTTTCTTCTAACGATAATTTTGTCAGTAAATCTTGGGCACGAACTTCAGGAGACAAACGCCAATCTTCAAAAGGAGATAATTTATCATCGCGATCAAAGTCCTTAAACTCTAGATTATCAACCACAATTTTTTTTAATTGCTGACTTTTTAGCTCGGCTTGTTCAATAGCTAGGGCTTGCCCGGCAACCAGTGTTGCGCTAACCAACAGTGTCAACTTTACTATTTTATTTGTCATATGAACTCCTTATCTGATTACATCATATCCTATTAAGTTTGAACGCATTACCCGCCGACTAAGTTATAGTTATTTGGTTATAGTTATTTGGTTATAGCTACTTAGTTGTATTTAGTTAGCTAGAGTCACTTGACTTTATTTGCTTGACTGTATTTATTTAACTGAATATATTCAACTACAGTTATTTAGCTATGGTCACTCTGCTAGAGTTTTTAACGGTCTTTGGCAAATTTAGAGCAAAAAAAACCTAAACACTTTACATACAAAGTGTTTAGGTTTTGCCTGAATAAGTAGCAATAAACAAATGGCTAAGTAAACAGTAACAATCCAAACTGTTACTAAATAACTTAACACTAAGCAGATATCAGTAAAAATAGAAAATCTGATAATTGTGATGAGTATCACGTTATGTAAGCAATTAACGATGAACAAGAATTAATGAGTGGATTAATTAAAAAATATGGCGCCCAAAGCACCACATTTATTGACCAGATATTACATAAAAGATAAGTCGATAAGCAATATAAAACATTACTAGTCCAACAACTGTATCCAATATAACCCACATTCTTTTCTGTTTAAATAGTGGGGTAAGTAGCCTGGCGCCATATCCAATACCAAAAAACCAGATAAATGAAACACAAACCGCACCGATTAAAAACGCCCATTTTTGATCAGTCGACAAAGTACCAGCAACTCCACCAACAATAACAACCGTATCTAAATAAACATGCGGATTAAGTAAAGTCACAGCTAGGGTCGATAATACAACTTTAGCTAAAGAATTTTTCTGCGGTTGTGCTGAATCCACTTGCATACTGCTATTGCCCTGCACTGCGCTTTTAAATGCATTAAATCCATACCAAAGCAAAAATAATGCTCCAAAAATGGCAAGCGTATTGGTTATTAAAGGATTACGTTCAATAAAAGAACCTACCCCCCAAATACCGATCGTCATTAAACTAAAATCACAAAAAAAGCAGATGGCAGCAACAAAAAAGATATGATTTTTTAATAACCCTTGCTTAAGCACAAACAAATTTTGGGCTCCAATAGCAATAATCAAACTCGCTGAGATCATCGCGCCACGTAATATTTCAGTTAGCATTTAACTTAATTTCCTAAAAAAATAAAAAATATTATACAAAAAGTTATTAAATTTTATATCAATATAAAAACCGATGGTTATTACTCATTTATAAAAAAACGGTTATGATAATCCCACTTGGTAATTGAATTTATTGCTAATAAAATTAAAAAAGTACAAGGATATCTGATGATAGTCGAATTTTTAATCTTTTTAAGTATAGGCGCATTTGCAGGATTACTGGCAGGTATGTTCGGTGTGGGTGGCGGTGCTTTGATTGTACCTGCATTAATTATGGTACTTGATTACTTTGGTCACGGTGGGCTGTGGATAAACCATATCGCAGTTGCCTCATCGCTTGCGACCATTATTGGTACTAGCTTATCATCAAGTTGGGTTCAGAATAAAAATCATAATATCGAGTGGTCGATTTTAAAGAAGATGTTGCTAGGTTGTATTATTGGCACCATTGGTGGATCATATATGACACCTTATATTCCCGGTATTTGGCTGAAATGGATTTTTATCGTTTTCCTTATCTACACCGGTAGTAAATTTATCCTCAAAACGGGCAAGGTAGCCGAAAATAAGAATGTTCAAGCTGTATCACTCCATAATGTAGTTTATGTCAGTATTGGAGGTCTAATTGGTGTATTTGCTGCATTAGTTGGTGTGGGTGGAGGTGTATTAGTGGTGCCCTTTTTAAAGAAGTGCGGGGTAAATATGCGAAAAGCCATCGGAACATCGGCAGCTTTTACTCTACCTGTTGCTCTCGGTGGGAGCATTGGTTATATCATCGCTGGATGGGATATTAAGGCGTTACCGGAATATAGTTTAGGTTTTATCTATTTACCAGCAGTACTATCAATTATGTTAGCTAGCATACCAATGGCAAAAGTGGGGGTGCAAATTGCCCAACGTTTATCGATAAATAAATTAATTAAATATTTTGGTACTTTTCTGTTATTGATTGCGATTAAGCTTATAATTTCCTAATTAATAGGTTCTAGCGTTTGTTCAACTTTTTAGATAGGTTTTAAGACCTATCTAGAAAATTCGATGAGTCCTGAACGTTTTATTCATCTTGATTGTTTCATTTCCGAGAGCACGTCAATGCAGATAGTATAAGTAAATACCCTTAACAATCACTTGTATCGTAGAATTATTTATCTCAATGCGATCATCTTCGTTTAGCTCAGATGTTAAGATTTTTTTCAGAAACATCAGCATGGTACCTTCCATGTTTGTTTTGAAAATTAGTTTTTATGTTTCATAATCGCTTGAATTTGCGGAGGATTAAAAGGTTTAAACAAGCTATTCCTCAACTTTTTAATGATTAAAATTTTTCGAAAAATAATGACTATATGCGTTATCAGGTATAAAAAATCATTCTATAAAGTTATCGACTGATTTTTACTTTATGTTGTAATTATTCGACACCAATAAGAATTACAACTATTTTCACCAACACCACTTGCAGCCTTAGAGATTACTCACCTAAAAATAATACCCTGAAATTACCCATTTTATCAGTTCGTTTGACGCTATTAGTCAAATATCATCTTTTATTTAAAATGAGATGACATTGCAATATTTTTTATCCTTCTCTGCCTTGATTTAAAATTAAAGACAAAAAGTATAGGTTAAGTGGCAGAAACACAGCCCCCCTTGCCATTCTCGTAAATTGACTTATCATTACCAATTGTACCATTGTGTGCACGGAAAACAAACTGCCTTCCAAAATCATTAGCATCAGAAACCCAGTAACCTAAAGGGGTGTCGAAATTAGCTCCTGAGTAATATTACATGCCTCCCTACTCAGAATAGAATCCAGCGCCAATGATACGCTGGTATAGGTTATTCGGTGGTGTTGGCGTGGTACCAACACCGACTCTACAAAAAGTACCCAACGCTAGTCCCTGGCAAGAAGCATTAGTTAAATCCTTCAACCGCGAAAGATGGTACCTATTTTATTACAGCAAGAAAGTGTATCATAATAACCAAATCCCCCAGGACCAAGATTGACGAACCATTGCTTTAACTGAAAACCATACTTAATCATAACATTGCCATGAGCGTTTTTAGCTAATAACTCGAAAGTTTGCGACAATACTGGATTAGGTATAGTACCCGGCTCCTCAACTTTTCATTGAGATGGTTTCACTACCGGACTGGTTAACGTGACACAGGCACTTTTACTTGCTGAATTGGTCATAGTAGCATTTATACTACCTATTACTTTGGCGTAATTATCAATATGGTTTAAAACAGGTAATAATAAAGTAATAGCAATGGTACGAATTAATATATCCCCCTAAATAAGAATATAAGCTAGAAGATCTTTGTTAACTTTAAAATAACCTTTAAAGGATAGAAGCAACACAATAAATGCGCTTACATCGACAAGTGAGACTAACAATAGAATAAATTTGTGTTTTTTTAATAATTTATATTGCAATAACGTTTATAGTTATTTAATTAGTTGCTTGGCACTTCTGATTAATATTTTGCAGAAGTTTGTACAAATTATAAAACAGACCGCAATTGGCGACCTATTTTATAATTTAATTAGGAGAGATTTATTTTACTTGTTTAACCGCTAAGCCTAATTGCCATACTGCCATCGCATAATGGGTACTGTGGTTGTAACGGGTGATGACATAGAAATTAGGTAAGCCATACCAAAATTGGTAACTATCTCCTGTGTCTAGCCGTAATAAACTGACAACTTTATGACCATCTATTGAGCTTTTGGGTTTTAGACCTGCTTTGGCTAAATGTTGAACTCGGTATTTAGTGTGAAACCCCGTATCGAGCTCAAGTGCTTGACCATCAACAACTACAGCGACTTTGCTATCACGTTGCCAACCATGTGCCTTGAAGTAGTTGGCTATACTGCCGATGGCGTCAACCGGATCCCATAAGTCTTTATGACCATCATGGTTAAAGTCGACCGCATGATTTCTAAAGGCAGATGGCATAAATTGACCATAACCCATTGCCCCCGCAAATGATCCACTTAAATCAAACGGATCAACTCCCTCATCACGGCACATGACTAAGAAGTCTTCGAGTTCATCAGCAAAGTATTGTGATCGTCTTGGGTAATAAAATGCCAGAGTAGATAAGGCATCAATAATCCTTGTTTTGCCCATCACTTTACCCCACCTGGTTTCAACACCTATGATACCAACGATGATTTCGGGAGGAACGCCATATTCTTGGTAAGCTCGATTGAGTTCTTTCTCATATTTTTTCCAAAAATCAACTCCGGTGTTTAAGTTATCTGGTGTGATGAACTTATTTTTATAGCGCGTCCAAGCACCATTAGGTACGTTCAATGAGCTTGATTTTGGTGCTTGTTGATCCATTAACCTAATCACTGAGTCGAGTTTATTGGTTTGCTGGAGAACATTTTTAAGTTGTTGACGATTAAAGCCATGTTTCTTAACCATCATATTGATAAATTTTTCTTTATCGACTGTTAAGTTTGTGCTATTTGCTTTCGGCTTTTCGTGTTGTTTTTCTAAATAAAAGCCACCTTTTACATTCGACTGGCCTCGGTGCTGCTGCATCGGTGATTTCATTGCCCCACCAGTTGAGCATCCGATAAGCCCGAAAATCATTATGATACAAATAACGATATTTTGCATAAATCATCCACGAATTGAATAAGTTAAAAAAGCACTATATTAAATTATTTATTGTTATTTAACAATGTTTTGGCACTCTTTCCCGCCGGATATTAGCGCAATATTGTTTAAGGTGGTATCAGAAATATTTAATAATGCTTCTTGGGTTAAAAATGCTTGATGACCAGTAAAAATCACGTTATGACAAGCTGAGAGTCGACGAAATACATCATCTAAAATGACATCATTGGATTTATCTTCAAAAAATAGATCTCGTTCGTTTTCATAAACATCCATACCTAAAGCGCCAATTTTGGTCTGTTTTAATGCATCAATCGCAGCGGTTGCATCTAATAATCCTCCACGGCTAGTATTAATAATCATTACACCATTTTTCATTTTGTTAAATGAATCTTTATTGAGTAGATGATAATTTTCCGGTGACATTGGGCAATGTAAAGTTATTACATCTGATTTGGCATAGAGTTCGTCCAATTGAACGTACTGAGCACCTAATTCGACAACGACATCATTTGGATAGGGATCATAAGCCAGAATATTCATGCCAAATCCTTTTAGAATACGGATCACCGCTTGACCGATTTTACCTGTGCCAATCACTCCGGCAGTACGGTTGTGCATGTTAAAACCTGTTAGACCATCTAAAGAAAAGTTAGCATCGCGCGTACGCTGATAAGCCTTGTGAGTTCGGCGATTTAATGTCATCATTAAAGCAACAGCATGTTCAGCAACCGCTTCCGGCGAATAGGCAGGCACACGAACAACAGTGATTCCTAATTTTTTGGCTTCTGCCAGATCAACGTTATCAAAACCAGCACAACGTAATGCTAAGATTTTGATGCCATAATGGGCTAATTTTTGTAGCACAGCTCTATCAACTTCGTCATTAACAAATACACAAACTGCATCATACCCTTGGGCAGTAACAACCGTTTTGTGGCTTAATTTGTGCTCGTAATATTCAATATCGAAACCAAAGTGTTTGTTGGCGATTTCGAGATGTTCTTTGTCGTAATGTTTACTGCTAAAAACAGCAACTTTGACTGTTCCTTTCATACTATGCCCCCCTTGTAGGCGATTAATTGATGTATTGTTTAAGCTTTACGATGATCGAAACACATTGCTTACTTGATATTCTGACAACAATAAATGTTGAATGTTGATTAAATACTTGCCTTGAAATATTGGTTTCTAAAAATCCACATATAGTAAAACGCGTAATGCTAGCTTTAGCAATTATTTTTTTTATTAGTGTGCTATCATAGCACTTTGCTATAAAACTCACCAATAATGTTAAATAATGAATAAACAATTAACCCACGCTTTCTTGAATAAAAAAATGTTAATGTGTGTTTATACTGGCTTCTGTTCCGGATTACCATTTTTCTTTATTATTCAATTAATCCCTGCATGGTTAAAAGTAGGCGGCGTTGATATTAAAACAATTGGCGCTTTAACCCTTACCCAACTACCTTATTTATTAAAATTTCTTTGGGCTCCCTTATTGGATCGATTCTCTCCTTTTTCATTAGGATATCGCAAAGGATGGCTATTATTAACGCAAATTGGTTTATTGTTAATTATGCCAATTTACGGATTTTTAATACCAAGCAAAAATATAGATATAATTGTAATATTAAGCTTATTGACCGCTTTTATTTCTGCTACACAAGATATTGCTATAGATGCATATCGAAGAGAAATTTTAAATGATGATGAACTTGGCAGTGGTAACAGCATACATATTAATATTTACCGTATTGCTGGATTCATCCCGGGGGGACTATCACTGATAATTGCTGATTACTTTTCATGGATTGAAGTATTTATTTTCACAGCAACATTTATTCTTCCTATGATAATAATTACCTTCATGTTGAAAGAACCGTCACACACTCTTACAATTTCTCCTCATAAATCTGTTTTTAAAGAATCAACTTCAGAATTTGTTGATCGTTTAAGTTTATCCAAAGCACTATTCGTACTGGCTTTTGTTGCGTTATATAAATTAGGAGATAGTCTTGCAACCTCCCTTGCTACTCCTTTTTATTTAGATATGAATTTTGAATTAAAACATATTGGTACAGTGGCCAAAAATGCAGTTGTATGGCCTAGCCTTTTGGGTGCGCTCATTGGTGGTATTATTATTTCTAAATTTGGTTTAAACCGTGCTTTATGGATTTCAGGTTTTATCCAGATGTTTTCTATTCTAGGATTTGTATTCTTGTCTTATCAAGGTCCATTCCTTACAATAAATTATGTAAAACTATTTATATTAGCAACAGTTATCAGTTGTGAGTCGATTGGTGTTGGAATGGGAGCAACCGCACTTGTTACTTATATTTCGAAAAATACCAGCCCGTTATATACTGCAACTCAATTCGCATTATTAACAGGTTTTTCCGCAATTCCTAGAACATTAATTAATTCCTTATCAGGGGTTTTAACTGCATATCTAGGTTGGACAAATTTCTTTTGGCTATGCTTTATTTTAGCCATCCCCGGAATGATGCTATTATTCAAAGTAGCACCATGGAATTCAAAATCTTAGGAGACTTTATGGACAAACTATCTTTAGCTTTCGAGTTTAGACACGCTTGTAAAAGGTTTGATGAATCGAAAAAAATTAATCATACCGATTTTGAGACGATTTTAGAGGCTGGTCGTTTATCGCCTTCATCATTTGGTCTGGAACCTTGGCATTTTGTAGT
Source organism: Gilliamella apicola (assembly GCF_003202915.1). Lineage (GTDB taxonomy): Bacteria > Pseudomonadota > Gammaproteobacteria > Enterobacterales > Orbaceae > Gilliamella > Gilliamella apicola_Q. The sequence goes on along the minus strand of NZ_QGLP01000004.1, from coordinate 535,677 downwards.
TGTCGATAATGCAGATATCAAAGCAGAGTTACGTGCAGCTTGCTATGACCAAGAACAAGTCACGAGTTGTTCGCATTTTGTGATCTTACTTTATCGTAAAGCAAATAACTTCACTTTACAAAGTCCTTATTTGCGTCAAGCAATAGCAAGAATAGTGCCAGATCAAAATGATGAAACAGCTATTGATATCGCTAGCCAAGATTTTCTTAACTACATTACCCATGGTTTAGGTGAAGGATTAAGTACTAACCACTGGTCAGAAATGCAAGGTTATATCCCCGCTGCAAATATGATGACCGCCGCAGCCTATCATGGTATTGACTCTTGCGCACTTGGTGGGTTCCAATATCCTAAAGTGCTGAGCATTTTAGAAAAACATATTCCATCATTTAGTAGTGAAGTTTTTGGGGTGGGGCTATGTTTAGCGTTTGGTTATCGTATTGATGAGCAGCCACCACATATTCGTTGGTCACTGCAAGATGTAACGACTTACTTATCTTAATTTCAGTTATCTGCCTTCTGTCGCCTTTTGGCGGCATGAAGGTTGAATAATTAATGTGACTTATTTTGATGTATGATTTGACACTTGAGCAAATATCTAAATCCTTCCTAAATAAACTCAATTCTTAATAAGAAACTTTTCGAGTTACACATCATCAATGTATCGCTTTATTGAATATAACATTTCTGGTAACTAATTGATTATAGATAATTGTATTTCAATTTTGGGTAAAAAGTTAATCGTGTTATTTAGACCAGATAGCGTAGCATCCTCAAATGAGTAAATACCGATAGCGCTTAAAAACTCTTGTTGAACTTTTAAAGTCACGCTAAAAACAAAATTGTAAAAAAATAAATTAAGTTATATAAGGTCAATGAACTATCGAAAATACAATAGTATAGCGCATTACTTAACGTAATTATCTTCACCTATTGCTACAATAAACAATTTTTTTACACGAATATGATTGATAATGTTAGACTTATCAACTATAAATTGCGTTATTTATAATTGATTCAGCCAGAAAATAAGAAGGATAAAAAATGAAAACCAAACATGCCCGTCTATTAATTTTAGGGTCAGGACCTGCTGGCTATACCGCAGCAGTTTATGCTGCACGAGCAAATTTATCTCCGGTATTGATCACTGGCTCTCAGCAAGGTGGCCAACTCACCACGACTACCGAAATCGAAAACTGGCCAGGGGCAGATCCTGAATTAACTGGTCCTGATCTTATGGTAAAAATGCAACAACATGCCGAACGATTTAATACCGAAATCATTATCGATCACATTGACAGTGTTGATTTTAGCCAAAAACCATTCAAACTTTTTGGGGGCGATACCGAATATAGTTGTGATGCGTTAATCATTGCCACTGGTGCATCTGCACAATATCTGGGGTTACCTTCTGAAGAAGCATTTAGAAGCAAAGGTGTATCAGCCTGTGCAACTTGTGACGGCTTCTTTTATCGAAATCAAAAAGTGGCCGTTGTTGGTGGCGGTAATACTGCTGTCGAAGAAACTCTTTATTTAGCTAACATTGCTAGTCAAGTGCATTTAATCCATCGTCGCGATAGCTTTAGAGCAGAAAAAATCTTAATGGATCGCTTGGCAGAAAAAGTGAAAGAAGGTAAAGTCATCTTACATACTCATCAAGTCATCGATGAGATCCTTGGTGATAATATGGGGGTAACCGGGGTTAGATTGCGAAGCAGTCAAGATGCTAATCTTACTGAAGAACTTTCAGTAATGGGAGTATTTATTGCCATTGGTCATAAACCCAATACCGCTATTTTTGCCGGTCAACTTGAACTTGATAACGGTTATATTAAAGTAAAATCCGGTACACAAGGTAATGCAACACAAACCAGTGTTGAGGGAATTTTTGCTGCGGGTGATGTTATGGATCATATTTATCGACAAGCAATCACTTCAGCTGGAACGGGATGTATGGCAGCCTTAGATGCCGAACATTATTTAGATAACTTAAAATAAAAGTAACTAAATTAAATGTCATTAGATAAAAATCGTCAAACTTATTTACTCAGTTGGTTAAAACAACACACCAAAAAGCATAAGTCAGATTTGCGTGCTTCAGTTCTATCTGGCTTTTTGCTGTGTTTATTAATGATTGCTCAAGCGGCATTATTGGCAATTATTCTACAAAAGTTAATCATTGATCAGACCGCTTTTTTGACGGTTCTTCCCTATTTTTTATCTTTAATCGCCATTTTATTCGCTCGGGGCTTGCTTATTTATCTTCGTGAGAAGATTAACTTTGCCCTCGGGCAAAAAATCCGTCAACAAATTCGGCAAAAAATTATCGATCAGTTTGAATTGTTTGGTCCTGGGTATTTAAATCAAAGCACAACCGGCGCTTGGAGTACATTAGTCATTGAGCAAGTCGATAATTTACATGATTTTCTTGCTCGTTACTTACCGCAAATGCGCTTAGCTAGTATGGTGCCGCTATTAATCTGTATTGCCGTCTTTCCGTTTAATTGGGCGGCGGCTGTTATTTTGCTGGGTACTGCACCACTAATTCCTATTTTTATGATTTTAGTTGGAATGGGAGCTGCGGATATTAATCGTCGTCACTTTAAAGCACTAGCTTATTTAAGTGGACACTTTTTAGATCGCCTAAAGGGACTTAGTACCATTCGTTTATTTAATCAGGGTGAACAACAAACCGAACAAATTGCCCATGCCTCTGAAGATTTTCGGGTAAAAACCATGCAAGTATTAAAGATGGCGTTTTTATCATCAGCAGTTTTGGAATTTTTTACCTCGATTTCGATTGCCATTGTGGCGGCCTATTTTGGGTTTTCTTATTTAGGGGAGTTTGATTTTGGCGCTTACAACGGTACCGTTACCCTATTTGCAGGATTCTTTGCCTTAATTTTAGCACCAGAATATTTTCAACCACTGCGTGATCTTGGTGTCTATTATCATGCCAAAGCTGAGGCCATTGCCGCGGCAGACAATATCGAAACATTTTTAAATAAAAAGTTGCCACTGGATAATGGTCAACAAAAAAAAACAATTAATCAATCATTATCAAGTAGTCCTTCTGAAATAAGCGTCTTAAATACCATTGAAGCAGAAGATCTTATCGTGTTATCTAACGAAGGTATGCCAATAGTTGGTCCGCTTAGTTTTTCACTACAGGCACCATTTAAATTAGGGTTAATTGGTACTAGTGGTGAAGGTAAAAGCTCGCTCATGCAGGTATTACTGGGATTTTTACCTTATCAAGGTTCACTAAAAATTAATAATATTGAATTTAATCAACTTGATTTGACTAGTTGGCAACAACAGATCAGTTGGATTGGGCAAAATCCTTATTTAATTAATGGCTCGATTAGAGAAAATATTCTTCTCGGTAAACCAATGGCAACCGACAATGAACTTAACGAAGTCATCGGCAAAGCACAATTGGCCGATGTTATTGCACAATTACCAGATGGCGTTGATACGCAAGTAGGTGAAGATGCGGTAAGGCTATCCGTCGGACAAGCCCAACGTATCGCCCTCGCCAGAGCAATGCTAAAACCTTGTCAATTACTAATTCTTGATGAACCAACCGCCAGTTTAGATAAGCAGACAGTCCAAAAGTTAGCGCCCTATCATATTGCGACCAATAGTATCACTATCACTCATCAACATGATGATATGCAGGATTTTGACCAAGTTTGGAGACTGTCGAATGGACAACTTTACGCCATTAAGGAAAGTTTATGCTAACGCTATTACGCCCCTATATTGCACTTTATAAGCACTATTTTTGGCAAATTGTTATTGGACTGAGCTTAGCTATTCTGACGTTATTTGCCAGTGTCTTTTTACTTTCTTTATCAGGTTGGTTTTTAGCGTCCACCGCAGTGGCTGGTGTTGCGGGGTTATATACATTTAATTATATGTTACCCGCTGCCGGCGTGCGCGCCGCAGCCATTGTGCGAACGACATCGCGTTATGCTGAACGTTTGGTCGATCACAATACTACATTTAAAATATTGGCGTATTTAAGAACGCTAGCATTTAGCAAGATTCTACCATTGAGCGCCAACCAATTAGCTCAATATCAAAAAGCCGATCTGCTTAACCGTTTTATTGTGGATATTGATGCGCTTGATCATCTCTATTTAAAACTGTTTTCACCGATTGTGACGGCACTAATCATTATTGTGATGCTATTTGTCGGATTGAGTTATATTAACCTACCTATCGCCTTAATCATCAGCATTGTATTAACTATTGCGTTACTTGCCATTCCGGTGATCTTCTATCATGCCGGAAAACAGTTAGGTGAAACTTTAGCTAAACAGCAGAGTGAATATCGAGCGTTATTAATTAACTATCTTCAAGGCCAAGCTGAACTGACTTTATTTAATGCACAAGATCGTTATCGAGTAAAATTGAACCAACTTGAATCAGACTGGCTTTATCATCAACAAAAACAATCCACTTTAGTGGCTCTCTCTAGCGCACTTGTGGTATTGATAGCCGGATTTTTAACTTTGTTGGTGCTTTGGCTTATCACCCACTACACATTATCGCCTTTAGTTGCCCTATTCGTATTTGTCTGCTTGGCTAGTAGTGAAATTTTGGCTCCTATTCCCACCGCATTTATCTTTTTAGGCCAAGTATTAGCATCAGCAAAACGTACTACTGCTTTATTTAATCAAACGCCCGATATCAAATTTACCGAGCAAGGTAAAGTAATAGATTTAACCACTGCCAAACTACAATTTAATGACATTAGTTTTAGCTACCCAAATCAACCATTTGCGGTCTTAAATCACTTTTCATTAACCATTGAAGCTGGCAAACATATTGGCTTAATCGGCAAAACCGGCTGTGGTAAATCCACATTACTTAATTTAGTCACTCGTACGTGGGATCCTACTTCGGGTAATATTTTTATTAACGATACACCGATTAATCAACTAGACGAGCCAACTTTGCGTAAAGTAATTGCCGTAGTACCGCAAGTGATTACTATTTTTAGTGATACGTTGAGGAAAAATTTGTTAATCGGTGATCCAAAGGCTTCAGACCAACAATTAATCGATGTTTTACAGCAAGTTGAACTATCAAAATTGCTATCAACTGAGCATGGATTGAATTTGCCTTTAGGACAAGGTGGGCGTTCTCTATCGGGTGGTGAAATTCGACGTATCGGTATTGCCAGAGCATTATTGCATAACTCACCATTAGTCCTAATGGATGAACCAACCGAAAGTCTTGATCATCAAACGGAACAACAGATTATTCAACTTATAAAACAAACCTGCCAGAATAAAACCTTATTGATGGTAACTCATAGATTAACTGATAATCCATTATTTGATCAGGTGATTGAGTTGTAAGTTTTGGATGATAATAGGGTTTTAAGCGATTGTGGGGTTTCTAAAAAAACCCCGCTCCGGAAAATTCTCTATCCTAGGGATTAAGCTCTGAGCGCAAAGCTGATACACATAGACCACCGTGATTATAGTCCAGTCCAAAACTGTTCACAAAACCACTACTAGAGGAAACAACGAACTGTTTATTGCTAGTTGCAGGATCACCAGTCCAGTAAGCATGATCGCCATAGTCAAAATTTGCATTGTCATAATAGAACATATAACCCCATTCTGAAAAAAAACCGCCGTTGATCATACGTTGATAATTATTGTTAGGTGATGATGGAGTAACGCCAACAGAATTCTTACAATGGGAACCTGAGCCAACACCTGTACAAGATGCATTAGTTAAATCCTTAACCTCTGGAAGACGATAACCAATATTCCTACACCAAGATGACTGGTTGTCAGCTTTAGCTTTTACTGTACCTCGATTAATGAACCATTGTTTTAGCTCAAATCCATACTTAACTACCACATTATCATGGTTATCTCTACCAACTAACTCAAATATTTGCGGTAATCTTGGCCTAGTTAGGGGTGTTGGTGAATCTGATTTCCATTGAGGTTCATTGGCAACAGGACCGGTTAATTTAACTCTTACTAGGGTACCTGTCGAATCTGGTTCCATCGTAGCTTTAATACCATTAAGCTCGACCGTTCTCCAATTCAATGGACCACTACCTGCGATCTTTAAATCAAAATATAAATTGTTAGCAGCCGTAGTCGGGAAATTTAAGTAATACCGAGAAGGAACAAAAGATTGCGGGATAAAACCCTCTTTTTCATTCCACATTGAGGCTGAACCGCGGAAATCGACGCCTGCAACTTCCGTAGTTGAACCGAATTTTGTATTAGGTTTTACAAAACACACCTTTGGCGTGTCCTTAGGCTTAATATAGTAAATCACATTACTTCCACTAAAGTTACTACTCTTAGGAACGCCATATAGGGTATTTAATGTTCCATTGGTAGTTGTCAATGTGAGTTTATAAGGTGCGTTACAGTTTGTCAGTGCATCACTACGGGCTACAGTTAGATTATTTTTATCCACGATGGATAAACTCAAATTACCACTGACTGAAATTCCATCCCTTCCTTGACCATCGCCATCATCATCGCCCCAATAATTATTAGGTGAACCGATAAGGGAATTTAAGGTGATCGAATTGGCGTTGAGGGGAACTAACATAGCAACATCAGCAAAACTCTCACCAAAATTTGGTAACTCTATTGGTGTAGTTGACGAATTATTTGTTGCGGGCGTAAATTTAGTTCCATCGGATAAGGTTATCCAAAGCAGACCTTCAGTATTTACAACACGAGTGCGGCCACCATCGAAGGTTAGAAACGGGGGATTACCTTGAATAAAATTGGATGTTTTGGCGGTTAATGCCTGACTATAATTTGAAGTTAAAATTAATAAAATAAGCAATATGACTAAAAAGATCCGTTGAGCTAAAAAAGATCCTAGGAACCATTTGATCCGAAAATCTGAAATTTGATGAAAAAATAAATTATCGTAAAAAACAGAACTTTGATGATAAAAATTTGATGAAGTTAGATCATGGGTTGAGCAGATTGGCTGTTGGCTGTTGGCTGTTGGCTGTTGAAAATTATAATGCATTTCGACATTCCTGTCAATTAATATTTTGTTTTATTTGAATTTATTCCCTTCAATCAGTTTGCTTTATAGCCGAATTGAAGATGAGGGAATTATAATGACTTGAAAAAACCACGCAACTGATTTAGAAATTTAAATTGTTAATTTTTGTAAAAATTCGCTTTTAGTTATTTTTTCCTTCACAGTTTTAATGATAATAATGAGCTAGTTTTAATTGATAAATTTTCTCTTAAGTGCTTATTTAGGCTTGCTTGGCTAAATTTTGCCACGACCAAAAACTTTACTTAATTTTTTAGTTGTGAAAAAAGACATTTTTCACATCTTTTGTTTTTTTTGATATAGGATATGTTATTGGTGAGATGTACTATTTTCCAAGCGATTTCCAAAAATATGCTATACTAGTACTTTAATTTAAATAATAGAGAGTTTATTTTGCAACAATCATTACAAGATTTTATTATTGATAAAATTGATGATCTAAAAGGCCAGGATATTGTTACCCTTGATGTAAGAGGTAAGTCAACTATTACCGATTATATGATCATTTGTACCGGAACCTCCAACCGTCACGTTTCATCAATCGCCGGACATTTACTTGATGAAGCTAAAAAGCAGGGACACTTGGTGTTAGGTAGTGAAGGGCAAAATGATGCTGATTGGGTTGTGGTTGATATGGATTCAGTGATAGTTCATATTATGCAAGAAGAGAGCCGACAACTATACGAACTTGAGAAGCTTTGGAGTTAATCAGGTGAAAATACAGCTTATTGCTGTTGGCAATAAAATGCCAAGTTGGGTAACTACCGCTTTTAACGATTACCAATCGCGTTTTCCCAAAGAGCTGCCTTTAGAACTAATTGAAATCCCCGCAGGTAAACGGACTAAGAATGCCGATATAGTGCGAATTTTAGATAAAGAAGGCGAGCAGATGCTAACCGCCTGTGGTAAGGGCAATCGCATTGTAACGTTGGATATTCCTGGTAAGCCTTATACAACGTCTGATTTAGCTAAGCAGTTAGAGCGTTGGAAAGCGGATGGGCGTGATGTAAGTTTGTTGATTGGAGGGCCTGAGGGGTTGTCTCCTGCTTGTAAAGCTGCTGCTGAGCAGAGTTGGTCATTGTCCCCTTTGACGCTACCACACCCGTTAGTGCGCGTAATTGTCTCTGAGAGCCTTTACCGTGCTTGGAGTTTAACCGCTAATCATCCTTATCATCGAGAGTAGGTTAGGTATTAAAATGAGTACTGTTATTTTAGATTTACAAATTGCCACCGAACAGCAAGATAACCTGCCAAGTGAGCAACAAATTATGCAGTGGTTAGAGGTGATTTTACCGCAGTTTGTGGATAATGCTGAGATCACTATTCGAATTGTCGATAAGGAAGAGAGCCAACATCTTAATCATACTTATCGTAATAAAGATAAGCCCACCAATGTGTTGTCTTTTCCATTTGAATCGCCAATTGAGATTGAAGTTCCATTACTTGGTGATTTGGTGATTTGTAAGCAAGTGGTTGAAACCGAAGCTAGCGAGCAACACAAATCGTTAACGTCACATTGGGCACATATGATCGTCCATGGCTGTTTGCATTTGTTGGGATATGATCATATTCTTGACGAAGAAGCCGAAGAAATGGAAAATATCGAAATTGATATAATGGCACAATTAGGATTTGATAATCCTTATTTATTAATTGATTAGATAAACGTTTTTTAATAGTCTGATAGATATTAAAATAATAACAATAATTTTAAAATACAATTTGTATATTACCAACAGAAAGGAAGAGAGCAAATGAGCGATGATAATCACCGGAGACCCAAAAAAAGGTTTACATTATGGTTAAGTCAATTATTCAATTCAGAACCGAAAGATAAAGATGAATTGATTGAAGTGATTCGCGAAGCTGAAGAGAATGAACTTATTGATCCAGATACGCTTGATATGATCGAAGGTGTAATGGATATAGCCGATCAACGCGTTCGCGATATCATGATTCCCCGCTCTCAAATCGTAACAATCAAAGATAATTTTACCCTTGATGAATGTTTAGATATTATTTCTGAACATGGCCATTCACGTTATCCTGTTATCAGTGAAGATAGAGACCACATTGAGGGAGTGCTTTTAGCTAAAGATTTACTGATTTATATTCGACAAGGTGTTAACAATTTTGATTTAAAGAAGATCCTTAGACCAACCATTGTTGTACCTGAAAGTAAACGCGTTGACCATATGTTAAAAGAGTTTCGTATGCAGCGTTATCATATGGCGATGGCCATTGATGAATTTGGTGGTGTTTCGGGTTTAGTGACTATCGAGGATATTTTAGAACTTATCGTTGGCGATATCGAGGATGAATACGATGAGGTTGAAGATCGCGATATCCGTCGTTTATCACCGTCTATCTATTCTGTTCGCGCTCTTACACCTGTTGAAGATTTTAATGAGATCTTTGGTACCTCATTTAGTGATGATGAGATGGATACTATTGGCGGTTTGGTCATGCAACATTTTGGGCGTTTACCTATTCGAGGTGAGATGATTACTATCGATGGTTATCAATTTAAGGTAACGATTGTTGATCGGAGACGAATTATTCAACTACATGTCACTATCCCTGAAGATGCAACTGTACCTCATTTAGAGCAGCTGGAAAATGCTTAAACAAATTGGCTTAAGTTTACTTTTGGGTGCAGTAGCCGTATTTAGTTACGCCCCCTTCCATATTTGGCCGCTTGCTTTGGTCTCGTTTGCCGGGCTTTTGTGGTTAATTGCTGATAAACCTAAAAAACGAGCCATGCTGCTTGGCTTGAGCTGGGGCGTTGGTTACTTTTCAGCAGGGGTTCACTGGGTTTATATCAGTATTAAACAATATGGTGAAGTGCCAACTTCGGTTGCTATTATCATTTTGGGGCTGTTAGTTGTTTATTTAGCGCTATATCCAATGTTATTTGCTTGGTTATTAAGAGCCGCAGATCGCTTTGCAACTAAATTTTCGCTGAAACAACTGGTTTTGCTCGCGCCGATTTTATGGCAAATAACTGAATTTCTCCGAGGCTATATTTTAACTGGTTTTGCTTGGTTGGAATTAGGCTATAGTCAACTTGATAGTCCGTTACGCGGTTATTTCCCGATTGTCGGAATTAACGGGGTAACCTTACTGCTGACAATGTGCTGTGGATTGTCTGTTTATTGTTTGTACAAACTCACACATTTGTCGTTTAAAAAGCACATATTTGGTGCAATTATTGCACTGTTTGCGATCATCGTTGCACCAATTTCATTCAATTTAATTAATTGGACTACTGTTGATCACTCCCGCTCCGCTAATTTTACCTTGATTCAAGGCAATATTTTGCAATCATTGCGTTGGACTAACGAGCAGTTAAATAAGACTTTAAATACCTATGCTTCCTTAACTGAAAAGAATTGGGGTAAAGATAATATTATTATCTGGTCTGAGGCCAGTATTACTGATTACGAGATAAATCAACAACCTTTTTTACATTATTTAGATAATGAAGCGAGAGCTAATGGTAGTGAAATTGCGGTCGGTATTATTGATTATCATATTGCTGATAATGGTTACCAAATTAATCCAGATATCTATAATACCTTAATGGTGTTAGGTGAAAAGACCCCGTATCAATACCCTAATGCCAATCGATATCAAAAGCATCACTTAGTACCTTTTGGTGAATTTACGCCATTTGCATTTTTGCTAAATCCTATTGCCGATCTGCTTGATATCCCTATGTCTTCAATGCAAGCAGGAGCAGAAAAACAACCACGGCTGACGATGAAGGGATTTAAATTTACTACTGCGATTTGTTATGAGGTGATTTTATCTAACTTGATGTGGAAAAATTTTGCACCTGATACTGACTTTCTATTAACGGTTTCAAATGATGCTTGGTTTGGTGATAGTATTGGCCCGAAACAACATTTACAAATGGCACAGGCTAGAGCACTTGAGTTTGGACGACCAATGATTCGTAGTACGAATACGGGGATTACGGCAATCATTGATCATCATGGGTATATCATTGAGCAATTACCACAATTTCAAACCAAGGTTTTAAATTATACCTTGTCACCAACCGTCGGCTTAACCCCTTATGCTAGATTTGGGGAACTGCCTTATTATCTTATAATATCATTACTATTTATTTTGCTTTTTGTAAAAAAACGTCCCTAATCAAATTTTTGGCACAGATATTGCTTGTATATTATTGAAATTCAAAAAAATATCTGTGTTAAAATTTCGTAAAATTCTAGATAAACCTAGGTCGTAGCTTATCCTTTTAATCGATAAATATACAGTAAAAAGTACTTTTATACTGAAAAATAAGTTATAATATACCCCCTTTGTAAAAATATTAAATTTATTTAATATGATACAAATTAAACAGTAGGAGATGAGTATGAACAAAAAGACAAAATTAACCAAATTAGTGTTATCATTAGCAATGCTTGGCCTAATGAGTGGTACCGCTGTTGCTGAAGAATTAAGTGGTACATTAGCCAAAATTAAAGATAGTGGTGTGATTGTTGTTGGTCATCGTGAATCTTCGATTCCATTTTCCTACTATAATGAAAAACAAGAAGTTGTCGGCTATTCACAAGATTATTCTAATTTAATAGTAGATGCTGTTAAAAAAGAGTTAAATATGCCGGATCTTAAAGTTAAATATTTACCGGTCACTTCTAAGACTCGTATACAATTACTTAATAACCACACTTATGATTTTGAATGTGGTTCAACAACAAACAATCTAGAACGTCAAAAAGTTGTTGATTTTTCAGATACTATTTTTATTGTAGGTACTCGATTCTTAGTTAAAACGGACAGCAATATCAATAGTATTAACGATTTAAAAGGTAAAAATGTGGTGACTACTGCTGGTACAACGTCTGAAGTACGCCTAAATCAAATTAATAATCGTGATGGATTGAAAATTCGAATTATAGCGCCTACCGATCATGGCAATGCTTTTAAATCACTTGAAACTGGTCGTGCTTCAGCATTCCTTATGGATGACGCATTATTAGCGGGTGAACGTTCTAGAGCAATTAATCCAGCAGAATGGAAAATTATTGGCGAACCTTTATCCTATGAATCTTATGGCTGTATGTTAAGAAAAGGCGATACCCAATTTAAACAATTAATTGATAAAACCATTGCTAATGCACAAACATCAGGTAAAGCATTAGAATCATATAATCGTTGGTTCACACAACCTGTTCCACCTAGTGGGGTAAACCTAGAACTTGAAATTTCGCCGAAAATGGTCGAGCTTTTCGCTAATCCTAATGACAAAGCTTTAGATTAATAATCTATTAACTTACTAATCAACATACTGAATGTTAAACGCATTCAGTATAAACCAAATAAAAAATACATAAATTATGACTTTTAATTGGACTTTATTTTTTCAATCAACACCTTACGGTGATGGGATTTACTTCAATTGGCTATTGAATAGTGCAATGCTTACGCTTTCACTGGCTGCTACTGCTTGGATTATTGCTTTTATTCTAGGTTCAATAGTTGGCATAATGAGAACTGTCGATAGCAAAATTTTGAATAGATTAGCTATTGGTTACATTGAACTTTTTCGTAATATACCATTATTTGTTCAAATGTTCATTTGGTATACAATCATGCCATTATTTTTAACGGGCAGCTTTAAGGAATGGTTTATACAAGAACTAGATCCTGATATTCAAACTTTTATATTGGTTTCTATTGCTTTAGGTCTATTTACCTCTGCACGAATTGCCGAGCAAGTTAGAACTGGAATTCAAACTTTACCAATAGGTCAAAGATATGCGGCTACTGCATTAGGGTTATCTAAATTTCAAACTTATAGATATATTCTTTTACCTAATGCCTATCGAAAAATAGTGCCTACTTTAACATCAGAGATGACCAATATTATAAAAAATTCATCTATTGCCTCCCAATTTGGAGGATTAAGAGAACTTGTCGGGTTAATTACATCAATGAATGATCAAACAAATAGTATCATTGAAATATTATGTGTTATAACAATAACTTATATGATTATCAATTATTCGGTTATTACGATTATGCGTTTTGTAGAAAAGAAAACACGTTTACCTAATATGATGAGTGGAGGTTAATTATGCAATTGTTTCAATGGATTGCTGATATACCTACACTTGTAATGAATAATTATCCTATATTATTACAAGGATTATGGTTAACAGTTCGAATCACATTTACAGCTATTGTAGTTGGCATTATATGGGGTACATTCTTAGCTTTGATGCGTTTATCCAATAATAAAATATTGAATAGTTTCGCAAAAATATATGTAACCACATTTCGTTCAATACCTTTATTATTGGTATTGATGTGGTTTTACTTTGCATTACCACAAATGATCAAACACCTATTTCATTTAGGACCAGATGCGGATATAGGAACAAGCTGTGCAATAATAGCTTTTACATTATTTGAAGCCGCTTATTACTCTGAAATTATTCGAGCAGGGATTAACGCTGTTAGCAAAGGACAATATCATGCCGCCTCTGCATTGGGAATGACAAGAAGCCAATCTATGCGTCTGATTATTTTACCCCAAGCGTTTAGAGCCATGGTTCCATTATTGCTAACTCAAGGCATTATTTTATTCCAAGATACTGCGTTAGTTTCAACTATTGGTTTAGTTGATTTACTTGGTGCAGCAGTTAAGAGAATTGGTGAGAACATTGGTTCAACCGCTGAATACTCAATGATAATTTTCGTGGCTATAACCTATTTCATTATCTGTTTTGGAACTCCACGTTTAATTCGTAAAATAAGTTATTTTAAGAAGGGCTAAAAATGATTACCTTAGAAAATGTATCAAAATGGTACGGAAAATTTCAAGTGTTAAAAAACTGTACTACAAAAGTAGGAAAAGGTGAAGTTGTTGTTGTGTGTGGCCCTTCTGGCTCAGGTAAGTCAACGCTAATTAAAACCGTGAATGGTTTAGAACCAATCCAACAAGGTAAAATTATTATTGATGATACAGAAATCACTAATCCATCGACTAACTTAGCAAAACTACGTTCAAAAGTAGGGATGGTGTTTCAACATTTTGAGCTTTTCCCTCATTTAACAATTTTGAAAAATTTGACACTTGCGCAAATTAAAGTACTAGGTCGATCAGATGAAGAAGCGCGTGAAAAGGCTCTTTCTCTTTTAGATCGAGTTGGTCTGTTAGCACATGCGAATAAATACCCAGCTCAACTTTCTGGTGGTCAACAACAACGTGTGGCGATTGCTCGTGCGCTTTGTATGGATCCGATTGTGATGTTATTCGATGAGCCAACTTCTGCACTCGATCCAGAAATGGTTAACGAAGTGTTAGATGTTATGGTTGAATTAGCCTACGAAGGGATGACAATGATGGTTGTTACCCACGAAATGGGGTTTGCTCGTAAAGTTGCGCATCGTGTTATCTTTATGGATGCCGGTGAGATCATTGAAGATACTTCTAAGGAACAGTTCTTCACTAATCCACAATCTGATCGTGCTAAAGACTTTTTAGCGAAGATCATCCATTAATAAATCACAAAGCACCAACTATTATCAGTTGGTGCTTGCTTAATCCTCACATTATATTTCTATTTTGCCTAATTTTTTTAACTGATCAACCAATCCACTTTCTCGATGTATTTGGCTTTTAACTACCCGTTCTAAAATTTTTTCATTGGTATAAATTGATACTGTTTTTTTCGCTCGAGTTATTGCGGTATAGAGTAACGAGCGATTTAATAATGGTGAAAATTCGGTTGGCAAAATAATATTGACATGATCAAATTCCGAACCTTGGGATTTGTGAATTGTCATTGCATAGGCCGTTTCATGTTCAGGTAGTCGATAAGGCGAAAACCCTTTGATTGTTCCATCGGAAAAAGGGAAATAAACACGTAATTTAGAGCTATCATGTTCAGCAGTTAAAGTTATACCTATATCACCATTATATAGACCTAATGAAGTGCTATTACGTAAAATCATTATTGGTCGACCGACATACCATTGATCGCGCTGATTTAGTTTGATCAGGTTATGTTTTGCTAATAATTGTTCAATTTGTTTGTTTAACCCTTCTACACCAAACTTTCCTTCACGTACGGCACATAGTAATCGACACTCAGCAAATTTAGTTAAAATTGTGGCAATATCATTGTTTTGATGATGTTTGATGGCATTTAAATAATCTTTATAATGCTCAACACAGTCATTTAAAACTGCTTGATAAGTCTGGTTTGACGAGAGTTCATAATAATTCACATCCTGCAACCTATCATCAACAATCAATTTTTTGACATTAAGATACTGTCCCTCTTTTACTGCATTTGCTAATAAACCAATACCAGATGATTCGTTGAATCGATAACTTTTTTTTAGCAAACAGATGCTATCAGTGATTGTCGTTGCTGGTTGGTCTGCAATTGGGATGCGATATCCGGTTAATCGACTTAGTTCCTCAGCTCTTGATTGGCTATAGCCATTGGAGATAAAGTGACATAAATCTCCAAATACCGCTCCAGCCTCAACTGATGAGAGCTGATCTTTATCACCTAATAAAATTAGTCGAGCTGAAGCAGGTAAGGCTTCAAGAATTCTTGCCATCATATTAAGATCAACCATTGATGCTTCATCAACGACAAGTACATCGATATGCAATTGGTTATGTTTATTATAACTAAATGAACGATTATCAATTTTGGCACCTAATAAGCGGTGCAATGTTACGGCTTCCGTTTTAATATTTAATGATTCAAAAGACAATTGTTCAATTGCACGACTTAATGATTCAGTTAATCTTGATGCAGCTTTGCCCGTTGGCGCGGCTGCCACGATTCTTATTGATGGGCTGTTTAATTCTAATCCTGCTAAAATTTTAGCTACAGTGGTGGTTTTACCAGTACCTGGCCCACCAGAGATAATGGCAACTTTACGTGTTAAAGCAATAGCGACGGCAATTTTTTGCCAATCAATAGTTGCGCTCTGGTCAGTAAATAGTTGGTCGAGTATGGGTTTTAAATTGCTATCCGAAGTAACATCCAACTGACTTTGATTGAAATATTGCGCAACAAAACGTTCATCTAACCACATACGTTGAAAATAGAGTTTATTTTCAATGAACATTAAAGGGGCAAGCTGATCGCCATAACTGACTACCTGTTTATTAGCCGCTATGTTAAGTACGTTAACCCAATCATTAATTGCTGGTGAATGAAGTTCTAACCAGATTTGTGGCTCAATATTTTGTTGCTCTAGGCGAGTAATATCAAGGCATACATGCCCTGCTCTCACCTCCATACTTAACGATAATATTAAAAAAGCAAAACGTTTGGCGGTAATTTCATTTTCACTATCAATTTTATTAACCAAAAATTGTGCCAAATGCAGATCAAGTAAACTAATCTGACTGTTTTGCTTAAATTGTTCTAACCAAGTTGTTAACATTTTTTATACTTTGTTTTATAAGTTTTATAAACCATATATGTCTTTTTCTTTATCATTAGGATAAGTAATTTTAAAACTTAAATTCAGGTCTTTATTTTCATTTGGATTTAAGGTGAATTTCCATGTTAATAAACCGGTCTGTTTATCATAATTTGCACCATCATATTTGGCATCATCAAGTGTAACCGCTTTATTTAAAATGACCGGTAGTTGATCGTTTACGACAATATTAATTGGTAATGTTTTAGTATTTTTGACATTAATAGTATAAGCATATTTTTCTGAAACATCATTATCAATTAATAATCGAGTCGAGGTTTCTTTAATATTACGATTTCTCGAAATTAGGATACTCTTATCACGACCTAATGAAAAATCTAATGTCCCTAATATTTTTTCGGTTGAAATGTTGCTTTCGCCAATAAAGTTGCCACTGAAAAATATGTGGGCTTTTCCTGATAATAAATTGAGTTTGTCCCAGTCATTTATTTGTGCTTGTAAGTATACACTACTATCTAATTTAGGCATTGAGACATATTGATAATTTGCTTTTACTTCTTTGGTTTGTAAAGTGAGTATGTTATTTTTACTAGCATGTTTGATGGTATAAGGTAATTTTACCGCAAAACGGGTATTGATGCCTAATGTGTTAACATTGCCAATTTTATCTGGATTATTCAGCTGCGATTTTGATTCATACTCTTCCCAAGAATCTTTTTCAGATTTAGAAAAAAATAAACCATTTCGTTCACTATAGACGTCAATATGCCAAGGAGTTAAAGCTGGCGGATTGATGTCTTTACTTGGATTAGATGTCGCTAATATGAAATCAACATTTTGCCAATCTAAACCACTATTTTGGTGGATCTCTGCTTTATATGTTAATTCTAATGGTGAACTGATATCTGCCACTCTGACGTCATAAATAGGTTCCCAGCCAGCATTGGTGGTGACATATGAGAGCGTAATAGGTAATGTCATATCCTTTTCAGAAATGACTTTTACTATAACCGCATTATGTAATTTTTCATTATTGGTTTGCTTTTCTTCTAATTGTGTTTGGTATTGGCTAATTTGTGCATCTAGCTGATCGACTTCTTTTTGTAATCGATTTTGTTCATTTAATGTCGTAGTTAAATTAGTTTTCACAAAATCTAATACATTTTTCATTGCTGTTAAGTTATCAGATCCATTTTTAGCTAAAGTATCTAAACGATTTCCGTGTAAAAGTGAAATTTGTTCATTAACAGCTTTCAATTGGATTTCTACCGTATCACGCTTTTCTTGTAATTGATTCTGTTTTTCAATGATCGATTGAATGTCGTCATCTTTACTGAGATTTTCTAAGTAGTTTTCATTTAATGATATCGATAATACTTGAACATTACTATTTTCACCAAAACCTACGTTGATAGAATTAGGATTAATATCATTAGCAATACCTGTTAATACTATTTCACTTTCACCTTTAGTTAATGAAACAGTTGATTGTCCTTGTAATTCAGCCCCCTGAATAAACAAAGTCACTTTATTTAAAGTAACACTGTTATTTGCCCAAGCACTTCCTGACATCAGAGCGATTACCAATGCAATTTTTTTTATTTTCACTTTATTATTTCCTTATATTGTTTAGTTTTTAATTATTCAACCATTAATTTTGGCGTTATTTAAAATAACAAGATTATCTTTCTTTTCAAGATAATAAATACTCTCCATTTTAAATTTAATCTCTATTAAATTTAAATTAATTAAGTAAAATTATTTTTGTTTAATATATTGAACATTTATTAAAAATAATGTAAATTTAGTTCAAGATAAAAAACACAAAGTAAGGAGACGGTATGAATGGTTTTAATTATTTGAAAATAGCCATAAAACGCAAAAATTTATCGTTACAGACAGTTGCTGATGCTTGCCAAATGACCAAAGGTTATCTAAGTCAACTAATTAATGATAAAATTAAAAATCCAAGCGCACAAAAGTTACAATCGCTCCACCATTATTTGCAAATTAGTCCGAACACTGAAAACAAAAAAGTGGGGGTAATTTTTGGTAAGTTTTATCCTCTGCATACAGGCCATATTTATCTAATTCAACGTGCAATAAGCCAGGTTGATGAACTGTATGTTATTCTGTGCTCGGATACCATGCGTGATATGGAATTATTTAAAGATAGCGCCATGTCTCGCCAACCCACCATCAACGATAGAATTCGTTGGTTATTACAAACCTTTAAGTATCAAAAAAATATCCATATCGAGCTTTTAGAAGAGGATGGTATTCCTGCTTACCCAAATGGTTGGCAAGAATGGAGTGATCGGGTTAAGAAATTATTCAATGAAAAGGGAATTAACCCAAGCTGTGTTTATTCCAGCGAACCACAAGATGTGGCGATGTATAAAGATTTATTTGATTTAGATACAGTATTGATTGACCCTACTCGGCAATTTATGCAAGTTAGCGGCACGCAAATTCGCCAAGCCCCCTTAAAAAACTGGCAATATATCCCAACTGAAGTGAGACCATTCTTTGTCAGAACTATCGCTATTCTTGGTGGTGAATCTAGTGGTAAATCAACTTTAGTTAATAAGTTAGCCAATACGTTTAATACGACAAGTGCTTGGGAATATGGCCGTGATTATGTATTTTCACAACTTGGCGGTGATGAACGGGCATTGCAATACGCCGACTACGATAAAATTGCTTTAGGCCATGCACAATATATTGATTTTGCTATCAAACATGCCAATAAAGTGTCATTTATTGATACTGACTTTATTACCACGCAAGCATTTTGCAAAAAATATGAAGGTAAAGAACACCCATTTTTACAAGCCATGATCAATAACTATCGATTTGATTTAGTTATTTTATTAGGTAATAACACCCCATGGGTAGCTGATGGGTTGCGTAGTTTAGGAAGTCCAAAACAGCGAAAAGACTTTCAGCAACTACTTATCTCCTTATTAGAAAAAAATAATATCAGTTATGTTCAAATCGACTCACCTGATTATGAAGAACGTTATCTACGCAGTATTGAATTAGTCAATCAACTTATTAATGATGAAGAGTATTAATTATGAATAATTTAAGAGATGTTGTTATCACTATTGGTCGAAATAAATTTTATCCACTGTTATGTATTATCTGTGTCACTATAGCATTTTTGTATACTGACCCATTTAATAATTTTGACTTACGTTATGCAGTATCATACGTAGGAGCATTTTGTGGATTGTTATGTGTAATCTTATTAGCTAAACGAAAAAATTTAGGTAATGTGCTCGGTATGCTAGCGGTAATCGCTGAATGTTGCGCTAATTTTCTTGGTGGCAATATTGGAGCTGGTTTACCAACTTTTTACTATTTTGGTTCCCATATTTATGGCTTGTTTACTTGGCAAAAAAATCTAGATAATAATAAGAGTGTTAAAGTTCGCTCTTTAAATGAAAATGCATTTTTATATGCCTTAATATTCCTAATTGCAGCAGCATTTTTTAATATCTATTTAACTAACGAAATGGGTGTGACGAATACTTCCTATCAACTCATTACTAACTGCTTTATATTTGGTTTAGGTATCGTTGCACAACTATTACTAATGATGAGATATGCATTCAACTGGTATTTATGGGTATTACTTAATGTGCTAGTTATCGGTTTAAATCTCTATACTGACAATATTGTGATCGCAACTCAATATTTAATTTATCTCTTTAATGCAATATATGGAATTTGCGAATGGAAGCTTTCAGAAGAAAAATCTAAATTGAATTAAAAATCTAAATAATCATAATAATCAAAGAAAATCTAATTTTTCTTTGATTATTATATGTATCTAGCAATACTTAAAAAGTTTTGACGATTTTTTAATTATATTTATTACCAATAGCTTTAATTAACATTGCTAACTTGCCAACGATTTTTTAAAAACAAAAAATTAATTTATAAATTTTATATCTACATAATATAATATATTAAACAGATACATTTTTAAAAATTCAGATATAAATTCTAACTTGAATATCAAGAAAATTAATAAGTAGTATATTATGAAAAATAGTACAGCAATGAAGCTACTCGACTCTGCCGAGAAGCTTTTTGCAAAAGCCAGTTATAGTGAAGTTTCAATTAGAGACATCACCAAAGATGCCGGTGTAAAATTAGCATTAGTACATTACCACTTTGGTTCTAAAGAAGAACTATTTAAAGCTGTTATTGATCGAAGAATTGGCATATTAAGTTCAGATCGAATACATTTACTTAATTATTACAAGAATATTAATGGCGATCAGCCATTACCGCTTGAAAAAATTGTTGAATCTTTTATAGCGCCTTATCTTTATAATACACTTTATGGCGGTGAAGGTTGGCATTACTATGCCATCAATGTTGCTCGCTTACTTTCATCTGGCTCTGCTTTAGGGCTTTCTATATTACGTGATCAATTTGATCCATTTGCTGAGTTTTTCATTACCGAACTTAAACGTTCTTATCCAACGTCGACTGAACAACAAATTCATTGGGGCTTTGACTTCTTAGTGGGAGTTATGTGCAATACTTTTGCCGAAGTTGATAGAATAAAATTTTTATCCAAAGAAATATGTTCTGTTAGTAATCCAGAAATAGCCTGTAAATATCTTTATAATTATGCTATTGAAGGTTTACATGCCGTTTTAACCAAACCTGAGTATGATTATCAGTCTGCATTCAACATTATTTCTAAATTCCGATTAGCATAATTGTATTTAACTAAAATCCAATTAATCGGTATTTTTAATCTTTCACCTCATTAAATAATTGAACGTTCATTTAAAATAGTGATCTAGATCAAACTATACAACAAAAAATTTGAATGATCGTTCAATCAATATTATATTGCCCATAATTTTCAATTGATTATTAGAAATACAAAAGGAGCAATAAATGAAAATTATAGATTTAAGTGTTGATATAGAAGATCGTACTCCCAATGATCCGCCATCTATGCCAACCGAAATCGACTATTGGGATCATGTAAAAGGATCGGAACATATTAAAACATTTTTCCCAACCGCAACCAATGATGATTTACCCAAAGGGTTAGGCTGGGCTATAGAATATATAAAACTAACTACACATAGTGGAACCCACCTTGATGCTCCTTGGCATTATCACCCAACCATGAATAATGGACAACGAGCAAGAACCATTGATGAAATGCCATTAGAGTGGTGTATCTCAGATGGTGTCATGTTGAATTTTTCACATTTTCCTGATGGTTATGTCGTAACCGCTCAAGACATAAAAGATGAATTAGATCGTATTGATTATAAATTAAAACCTTTAGATATTGTTCTCGTGCAATCTGGTGCACAAAAATACTTTGGTTCCAAAGAATATTTAGTTAAAGGCTGCGGAATGGGAAAAGAAGCCACTTTATACTTACTTAATCAAGGTATTAAAGTTGTCGGTACTGATGCCTGGAGTTGGGATAGCCCTCTGCCATTGGTCGCTGAAAAATTTAAAGAGACACATGATAAATCACTTATTTGGGAAGGACATTTTGCCGGAATTGAAAAAGAGTACTATCACCTTGAAAAACTTACTAATTTAGATAAATTACCTCCATTTGGCTTTAAAGTTTCATGTTTGCCGATAAAAATTAAAGGAGCAAGCGCTGGATGGACTCGAACTATAGCAATAATGTCTTAAATTACAGGAAATAAAACAATATGAAAACCAAGTTACTAAATAAATGGCATGTACTTGTAGGTGGTTTTTTTGGTTACATGTTCGACGCTATGGATATTACATTATTAGCTGTTTCATTACCCGCTATAATGAAGGACATGGATATGTCGATGTCAGAAGGTGGATTACTCGGTACTGCAACCTTATTAGGCGTAGGATTAAGTAGTGTTATTGTCGGTTGGTTTTCTGACAATTACGGTCGACGAAAATCACTCATTTGGAGTTTAATCCTTTTTGGGATACTAACAGCATTAATATCATTAAGTCCAAATTGGATAGTTTTATTGCTATTACGTTTTACTGCTGGTTTAGCCTTAGGTGGAGTTTGGGGTATCATTGCTGCCTATATTGCTGAATCATGGCCGACAAAACAACGAGGAAGAGCTGCCGCATTTGTATTAAGTTCATTCCCGGTTGGAGCTGGTATAGCCGCATTTCTTTCATCAGTCATTATTCCAGAATTCGGTTGGAGAGCACTATTTTTAGCCGGTGCAGGTTCAATATTTGCCGCTATTTATATTTATCTTTTTGTACCTGAATCTGAAGTATGGAAAAACCAAAAAGACGATAGAATCGCTAAAGGTGATATTAGTAATATTTCGATTAAAGAAATCTTCTCACCGGAACTATTATCACGAACAATTTTGGCAACACTTGTTTCGAGTTTTGCTTTTGTTGCTTACTGGGGCTCTACCACTTGGATCCCAACATTTTTAGTTCAAGTTCGTGGGCTTGATATAAAAACGATGTCATTATTTTTCTTAATACTAAATGTGGGTATGTTTATCGGTTATAACTTATTTGGTTGGTTATCCGATATTATAGGTCGTAAAAAAGCAATTATCTTATCGTTTATTGGTACTACTATTACTTTACCTATATACGTCATGGTAGAAGATCCTATGATGATATTATTAATGGGACCTTTTTATGCCTTCTTTATTTCATTTGTAGGATTATTTGGTTCCTATTTTGGCGAGTTATTTCCAACTCGAGTCAGAACATTAGGCGCAGGCTTCTGTTTTAATGCAGGGCGTGGAATATCAGCATTTTCACCATTCGTTCTTGGTTTTATTGCTGCAAAATATGGACTTACCGTTGGTATCGGTATCTGTGCAGTATTTTTCTTATTCTCTGCCATTACCATGTTCTTCTTACCAAATACTAAAATTAATTAAAAGGATTTAAATTATGAATGACAAAGTTATTATAACTGTTGCAACTACAGGTGCATTTCCCACTAAGGAACATAATCAAGCAATACCTATGACACCAAAAGAAATTGCTGATGATGTCTACAAATGTTGGAAAGCTGGTGCGGCAGTTGCTCATCTTCATATGCGAGATGAAAATGGTCAAGGCACAATGAGTGCTGAAAAATTTGAAGAGACAGTTTCATTAATTCGCCAAACTGGTTGCGATATTATTATTAATTGCACAACTTCTGGAGATCTTAATGCTACTGATGAGACAAGAATGATCCATTTATCCAAAGTAAAACCTGAAATGGCATCGTACGATTGTGGAACGATGAATTGGATGAACTCAACTGTTTTCTATAACACGCCACCATTTTTAGAAAAGCTTGGGCATTATATGCAAGAGCAGAATGTCAAACCAGAAATTGAAGTATTTGATGCAAGCTTTATTTATAATGCACTGTATTATCTAAAAAAAGGGGTATTGAAAGCACCATTACATTTCCAACTTTGCATGGGAGCGCCTGGAGGTATAGCGGCAACAATTGAAAATCTTGTCTTTTTGAAAAACTTATTACCAAGTGACTGTACATGGTCAGCATTTGGTATCGGTGCTAACCATTTACCTATTCTTTTAGCTACTATCGCAATGGGTGGTAATATTCGTATAGGTATGGAAGATAATATCTATTATGCGAAAGGAGAACTAGCTAAATCGAATAGTCAATTTGTCGAAAGAGCAGTTCGCATAATTAAAGAGGCTGGAAAACAACCCGCTACGCCAAACGAAGCGAGAAAAATACTTAGCCTAAATTAAGGATAAATGATAAGTGATAGAAGCCACCAATATATTTGGTGGCTATTTATTCAATATCTCCATCAATAAGAGGAACAAATTTTACTTCACCCATATTTTTAGTAATAAAATTATCACCATTGCGTTCGATTAGCTGTAATGTTTGTTTATTTTTACCCACAGGTATTACTAATCGTCCTTTATCGGCCAATTGTGTTAGAAGATTTTGTGGTACTTCAGCTGGTGCTGCGGTGACAATTATACCATCAAAGGGCCCGCGTTCTGGCCAACCTTGCCAACCATTACCATGACGAGTTGAAATATTATGAATATCGAGTTGCTTTAACCGTCGCTTAGTATTCCATTGTAAACTTTTTATTCTTTCCACTGAGCAAACATGGTCAACTAACTTAGCTAACACAGCAGTTTGGTATCCTGAGCCGGTACCAATTTCAAGCACTTTGGCACTCGGTGTTAACCTTAATAATTCAGTCATTTTTGCAACGATATAAGGTTGAGAGATAGTTTGACCGCTACCTATTGGTAAAGAACGGTTATCATAAGCTTGATGAGAAAGCGCTTCATCAACAAAATTTTCACGCGGTATCGAAGCTATAGCATCTAAAACACGATCATCTTTTATTCCTTGCTGGCGCAATAACTTAATCAAAGTCTGCATTTTTGAACTTTGCATTACTCTTTTCCAATTATCAATTCGCGTAAAACACTTGTAGCATAACAACCAGAAGGCAAATAGAAACTGATCTCAATATCATTTCCGCTAATCCATTGCCAATCAAGCTGTTCGGGGCGCAATAATATTGAACGCCTTATTGTTGCCATTCGTTCTTTTTTAAATAATTCTTCAAAACAAGACCAACGTTTTAAACAATTTGTTTCAAATTCTAAAGCAACTGATGTGGTGCCCAATGGTGAATCGCCAACCATTGGCGCAGTAATATTAATTTCGCCATTTTGCAAACGTTGTTGTAACAGTGGTAATTCTTCTGTGCTAGACACAAACCAACTATTACTTTTAGATAACTGTAATATATCACCATCAAGCACGGTTTGCTGAATATTTTGTTCAATTCTTTGGCTTACTATTTGATTAAAAATAGCACTGCGCGCGGCAGAAAGATAAAAACTTCTCTTTTTACGGTCTTTAACTGAAATTTCACCACTTGCCCATTTTATCGCTTGAGTGATGTTATTTTGTTCTCGTCCAAATCGTTGTTCACCAAAATAATTAGGAACACCATATTGTTTGATTAAGTTTAATTTTGGTTCGATCGCTTGTTTATTACTCAAGTTTCTTAAAATAATTTTAAAGCGATTACCTTTTAAAGCCCCTATTTTCAATTTTTTATTATGGCGATTAATTTGCAAAATTCTACAACCAGTTAAATCAAACTGTGAAAAATCGGGGGTTTCTTTACCTGGCATATGTAGACTAAACCATTGCTGAGTGACTGCTTGGCGATCTTTAAGGCCTGCATAACTTACATTTTTAGCGGAAATACCAACATATTTAGCTAACTGTTCAGCGACATAAACCGTGTTGCAATCTTTTTTTTCTAAATAAACTAAAATATGCTCACCTTCACCGGTAAGATCAAAACCGAGCTCTTCAATAACTAAGAAATCTTCATATTGCTGTTTATATAAACCATGAACTGTAGGTTTACCATAAAAATAATTAAGTTCTGCTAACACTTATATTGCCTATCGTTAATTTTGTATTTACTTTTTTGCTAATAATACTACCGCTTCACAAGCTATCCCTTCTTTACGACCAGTGAAGCCCAGTTGTTCTGTGGTGGTTGCTTTAACGCTAATTTGGTCAAAATGCACTTTTAAATCTTCGGCAATATTAACTCGCATCTGATCTACATGAGGCCTCATTTTGGGTTCTTGCGCAATAATGGTCGTATCTAAATTTACTAATTGATAATCTTTAGATTGAATAATTTGGTAAACTTCTTGTAATAGTAAACGACTGTTTATACCTCGGTATTTTGGATCGCTATCAGGAAATAGTTTACCAATATCGCCTAAAGCCAATGCGCCGATTAAAGCATCGGTAATGGCGTGTAATACCACATCACCATCAGAATGCGCAATAAGTCCATATTGATAAGGAATAGTTACGCCACCTAAGATAATTGGTCCTTCACCACCAAATTTGTGTACATCAAATCCATGACCTATTCGCATAATCTACCTATATTAAATTTGATTAGTTAAATAATATGTAGCCAAGTTTAAATCTTCTGGGCAAGTAATTTTTATGTTATCTCGACGGCACTCAACTAATAATGGATGCCCTCCACAATACTCAATCGCCGAAGCTTCATCAGTAATTGCTATATGATTATTTAATGCTCTATTTAAACATGCTTTAAGTTCACCAGCTTTAAATAACTGTGGTGTTGCCGCACCCCATAAATAAGTGCGATCGATAGAGTGATTAATAATATCTGGATTATTAGTATCAGCTTGCTTAATAGTATCACTAAGGGGCATTGCTAATATTCCGCCTTTATCTTCTTGTAAAACTCTGTTAATCAATTTAGTGATGTCTTGGTGAGTAACACAAGGTCTTGCGGCATCATGGACTAATGCCCACTTATTTTCAGAAACTAAATTTAAACCCGCTAAAACAGAATCGGCACGCGTTTTACCACCGTAAGTTACCTTAACTTTTGATGCGACATCAAGTGTGCTAAAAAGCTTATCTTCTTTGTTTATAACCACTACTACCTCACTGATTTTTGAGTGAGTTAATAATTTTTGTAAAGTGTGTTCCAAAATGGTCATTGCACCAATCTTTAAATATTGTTTAGGTAACTGACTTTCCATGCGGCAACCTATTCCTGCGGCAGGAACGATTGCGACAATATCACTTTTATTTGTCACGTAATGCCTTATTTTTGTGTTTTGGAATCAATAATTATTCGATAAAAATACTCATTAGGTTTAACCATACCCAAATGACTTCGAGCCCGTTCTTCTATTGCTTCATAACCTTTTTGCAAATCGTCAACTTCGGCAATCATCTGTTGATTGCGAGCCTTGAGTTTATCATTTTCTTGATGCAGACTTTTAAGCATTTGCAGATTATCTTGGTAATCATAAATATTGTTTTTACCATACCATAATGAGTACTGCAAATACCCTAGCACCAGAAGCAATATAAAGGGGATCTTCCACCTAATCATGAGTTTAATTGTTCTCTTAATTTAAATACATTTAACTGGTTTAGGTAAGCCCGCAAGTTTTGTTGCTTGTTTAGCAGGACCATCAGGAAATAATTTATATAAATACCGACTATTACCTTTTTCTGGGCCAAATTTTTTCTCCATTGCTTTAACCAACGCACGAATTGCAGGCGAAGTTTTATATTCTAAATAAAAATCACGAACAAATAAAATCACTTCCCAATGAGCATCAGTTAATTCAATCGACTCTTTGCTAGCTAATTCTGGCACTAAATTAACAGACCAATCCTGCCAATTTTTTAGATAGCCTTTTTCATCGGTTTCTATTTGATTTAACATTTTGCAAAACTTTGTTTGATATTTGCTGCGTATTATACTCGATTAATAAGATTGCAACACTAGTTTTGGCGAGTAAACAATCTAGTTTTGCTGAATTTCATCTAAATTTGGTGAAAATTAAAGCAGTCGATAAAAAATATTAAATTAACTATTTACAATTAAGTCCGACTCCTTTAATATGCACAGCCATTGCGGAAGTGTGGCTGAGCGGTTGAAAGCACCGGTCTTGAAAACCGGCGAGGGGCGACCCTCCCAGAGTTCGAATCTCTGCGCTTCCGCCATTTATTTTTATGGCAGAATCCACTGCAATATTATAGAATCCACTAAAATCTTGGTAATCATGAGGTTATGTGGATTTTTTTATTTCCATTTTTTCATTAATCTTATGCTTATCCAGAGTAATTCATTTCAATCCACACTTAGAACTTGTACCAAAACGTCCACCTAAAAATACTCGAACTATTTTGTATTTTTTATTAAATGCGCCTATCTCGTTCTACATAATTCAACACATTAAAAAAATGTTGCGGGATTATTCATGGCAAGGCTAATTGAACGTTATGCCGAATTAGTTAAAAAATTTCCTGCTTCAGAGAGTCATCATGCGTATTTGGAGGGAATGCTTGAACATGAACTAGAAATCATGGCATATGCATTAAAGTTTCGCCAATCTTATTTACTCCCGATTGGTGTTTCATCTGAAGAACGAAGTGCCTCAGAGGATATTTGGACAGTGGGTATTGCTTATGCTGCTTTAATTCATGATATTGGCAAGCTCGCGGTTGATATTCATGTTGAATACCAAGATGGTTTAATATGGCATCCTTGGCATGGTCCTTTAAAAGCTGCATATCGTTTCAAATATCGCAAAAATCGTGAATATCGTTTACACAGCGCTAGCACGGGACTTTTATATCGGCAAATAATTGACTCAAAATTGCTAGATTGGTTATCAAATTGTGCTGAATTATGGTCACTATTTACCTATTTCGTCACGGGACAAATGGAGCTTTCAGGCGTTGTTGGCAAACTCGTCACTAAAGCGGATCAAGCATCTGTATCACATTTGTTAGGTGGTAATTTTGATGCAGCTAAAAGCGCACCTAAACATTCACTGCAACGAAAACTGCTTTAAAGCTTCAATCAACAAACCACTGTCATTTGCTAAATAGCAGACACCTTGATAACTGCTTTGTTTTTTAGCGATATGGTGCGCCACTTTTGCTAAAGTTCAAGTTGAAGCAATACCAATACTGGCGGGTATCCCTGTATCATGCTTCACCACCGCCCTGATGTGTTGACAATGCGTCGTTACATCCGAAAAACCGTCTAACGCAATAAACGCTTCATCAATAGAATAAAGTTCTACATCTGAAGTATGTGCTCGCACAGTATCAAAAACACGCTTACTCATATCACCATACAATTCATAATTAGAGCTTAACAACGTTACTTGCTTACGAATAGCGGGGAGAATTTTAAAAGCCGGCATTCCCATCGGAACGAGTGGTTGTTTGACTAAATGCTCAGTTAAATCCAGTTTGCCTCTAAATAATCATCAGCAGGCGAAGGAAAACCCGCTCTAACTGGCGTATCGACCAACGGCAAATGATTAATGACAGCAGTATCAACAAGACCAAGCACAATACAACGAGATTCGTGCAAGAAAAAGTCTCCTAACAAACTGATTTAAAGAAAATCACCACTGTTTTTCTAATTATCGTGGTAAAAAAATAATATGCATAAATATACAGTATATAGTGCGAGCATCAATAGATTTTAGTGTAAAAAAATAGAAATAACATACAAAACGGGCTTCATGTTGGATAAGAGCTAAATAAATCTATGATGATTCAAGTGATTAAAAGTGAATACTTAATCTTTATCATAACGAGAAGGACAGATAGTTTGCAGGGGAATATCTAAAACTTTTGCTATACAAGATTCTAAATCTGTAAAATTTTTAATATTAATATGATTATCTCGTATCAATTGGTCAAGTCTGATCCCTTTTTGACTGAGTTCTGAGACTACTTTTCGTGGTGTCCAGTCGTTGCTTCACATGATACCCCCCCATCAATGAGCCTCACAATACAACAGACAACTTAAACAGCGGAACTAAGCTTAGCCAAAGAAAATAGACTCTCAAGTAAACCAATGGGTTGACATAACGGGAATTGAAACAGTGCTTTTATTGTTAAACAACACTCAATAGCTTGATCAGAATAAGTAGCAGATCTCCCCTACTTTTTAAATTCATCTAAACAATTATCAATAGTATTTCGATAAGTATCAAGCATTTTAGCCGGCGATGAAAAAAGTAAAATCTATTTTTGAAGCAATAATCATCAATTCTCAGTTTACATTGTTGGGCGGAAAAGGCAAAGTTGTCGCCAAGTTCAAGCAGAAAATTTGTAAGATGTTCGATCAATACTTTTTCAAGATCGGACTCTGAAGATTGATCTTTTATATTGACAAAAATTTACTATAAAACAGATAACTGATATAGTAAAAATAATAAATCAATGTATTCGTTCTTTGTAACAAAAGTTATTTATAGCTTTCTTATCTTAAAAATTAAATAAATATGGAGCATATCAAATATTATTTGTTGATTAAACTTAAATCCATTAACAATTAATGATTTAGAAAATTAATTCTATTTTATATATAGATTTGTTTTGTTAAATATTTTTCTGATAATGATGGAGCGGAGAATGGTAAATAAACTACAATCATATCATTGCTGTTTCCATGATGATTATTTCAAAAACATCATAACTAAATATTTTCAATTTAATTATATAAATATAGTAATTAATGCTGCAAATAGAAATTACAAGGTTGATCTATTTTACAATGAAATTGATAAAATATACCAAATTGGTGTCATAGGTTATGGCGGTATATTTCCAGCACCACAGAGTTGTTTTGTTCTTGAAGTAATAATTTTTAATCTAAAAATTATCCATGATATAGACATAAAAAAAATAATAATCCCTCCACTTTTTTCTTGCGAACTTTCTGTAGAAAACCTAAATAAGTATCTGAAAACAGAAATGACTACTCAAATAATTGTAATGCAAGAGTTTAGAGAGTTGGGTTATCGCTTATTTAAAGGTAGTGTGAGAACAGGTATTAGATGCGCAGAAAAAAATCAAATAACAGTTCATTGTTATAATAAAAATAATCGTAGTGAATTAATGTTTTTTTATGATTTATATATAAAAACCATGAAAAAAGTTAATGCTAATTATTGTATCAGTTTGCTTTTAATCGAAGATTTGCTTAATGATGAAAGAAATGCAGAACTATTTTTAGCTTACTATAATGGCAAAATTGTATCAGGTAGTATTATATTAAAATCAAAAAATAATATCTTTTATTGGATAAACGCTAGTGATAGTGTTTCATTGAAATTTAAACCAAATCATAAAGTACTCTCCATATTATTACTAAGTATTCAGATATTGATTATATCAACTTGGGGGTTTCACATAGTGATACATTAAGACAATTTAAAAAAACATGGGGAGCTAAGGATTTTAAATATTATGTGTTTGAAAAATCATTTTAAATATTATCGTTGGTTAAAAAATTAATTATTAGTTCAATTAACTAAGGAGTAACTATGAAATCAGTATTTTTTATACCAACAAATAAAAGTATTAAAGATAGTGTTAGTAGTTATATTAAGGAGATTTTATACGCAAATGATGTCTTGCAAGTTAATATTCCTTTAATTGTAGTTGAAACCAATGAATTTTCATCTATAGAAAATAATGAAATTATTAAATCATTAAAAAATCAATATCCAAAATTGAATATTCTACATCTATCTGTTGATGTACAGAAAAAATACTTTAAGTCACTTTTTAAAGGTATGGATGATGATTTCTATAAGATTTTTACTTATACAGGTACCGATTATGCTACTGCTATGAATAAATTAGGTTTATTTGCGTGTTCAATGGAGGCTAACGCCTATCATAGAAGAGATTCTGATACTTGTTTGTTATTTGATAGAAGGAGTGAAGCTAGGGAAGTCTATCCAATTGAGTATGAGTTAAAGTATTTAGGTAAACCAATAATGGAAATAGTTAATGACTTGGATATCAAAAATCTTAAACAAGATATAAACAATAAAAGACGAGTACTTGTGGTTGGTGGGAATTACTTAGGTGAGTGGAATCTTGATGTCAAAGATTTTGCAAAAGTGTCGTATGACTATGTTTATAAAATATATGAACTACTTGGTTTTAAATCTGAGCATATTATTGATATTTGCGATGATATATTCAAATTAGAGCAACCCGTTCCTCAAAATGATGTTATTTCCTTAGTTACTTCTGTTGACGATGGGTGTAATCCTGACTGTGGTAATGTTAGTGTCTATCGGCTATTTGAGTTTCTACCAAACTTACCTGGTAAAAATACATTAGCAGCGGATTATTTCGCTTTTGATACCTCGACTGCATTAGGCTACCCATCTGTACATCATACTAGACCCGTGTTTCATGAATATCATGATGAAAGATTTGAGTATGATAAAAAACTAAAATATTGGTATGGGATGTTAAAATTTGCAGATTATTTTTCATTATATGGAAGTATCTATAATGATAAGCTTATTGATAACTTTTGTGATTATGATGATTGCTTCGTTTCTCAACAAATGTGTGAGTCTCTTTCTGAAAAAATAGCATCATTTGCTTCTAATGATACTAAAAGAGAAGAGCATATAATCAGAATTATTGATGAAGTATTATTAAAGTTCGATGAAAATTATTCAAAGATAGGACAAGAATTAAGGAAAGTCACTGCAAAATGTATTGCCGAATGTAATGAAGAATATTTCTTACACGTTAAACTCTTAAAAAACTGGAGTAAAATCATAGTACAGGCCAAGAACATTAGTTTAATGGATTTTATTGTTGATCATTAAGTAAAATTAATATGCTGAGGTGCTGTTATGAACAATACAAATAATAGAGAATTTGAAATTGCAATAATAGGAATGGGGGTATGTCGGTTTACCTCTTTTCCTTGAATTTTCTAAAATTTATAAAACAATAGGTTTTGATATTGATAGCAAAAAAATCGAGAGATTAAAAAAACATATAATACTTCAAATATGACCTACAGTAGCGATGATTTACTTAATTCTAATTTTTATATAATTGTTGTTCCGACTCCTATTGATACTAAAAATAAACCTGATTTAAGTTGTTTATTTTCAGCAACGGAAACCATTGCGCGAAAATTAAAGAAAGGGGAATACCCTTTTGATCACCAGCCATAATTAAACCTGGTAGCTGATTCATTGCTCTTGGTGTAAACAACCGCATACTATCTGGTCGTCTACGCCAGACGTCTCCTATACGTTCATCTCTTTCTAATATAAGAACAGTGATATTTTTTTAGTCAGAAATAATGATGCTAAACACAGTCCAGCTTGTCCAGCACCAATGATTACACAGTCGTAAGTCATGAATTTTATCTTCTAATTGATATATGTTGGGTGAGCATATATCTATTCAAAGGTTATTTAATTGAATAAACTAGCTATATTAGATCTCTCATTCTTTTTTTTAAATGAAAATAATTGTCAAAGAATAAATAACTATATGAAATATAGAGAGTTAAATAAATTAATGATTTTTTTATAAAATGAAGTCAGCTTATTTGTTCAAGACAATATTACTCACCCATTTATACAATGCTGTTAACTTTTCACAATCTAATAACCAAACAAGAGATGGAGTAACATAATGGAAAATAATAAGGAAGTGGTTATGTCTGTGAATTTTTTACTCGGTTATGGGGGTAATTATATTACGGGTCAAACTCTAGTTATTGATGGTGGAATGTCTGCTTAATGAAATAGCATATTGTGATGCTGTTCATAGGAGCAATGATTAAAATGAAAGATGTAAATGGAGTGTACGATGGAAAACAACACCGATGGCCGACAATTCAATGGTTTAACACGATATAAAAAATTGATTATTTTATCTGTTATTTTCCTAGTTTCAGGGATAGGATACTTCATTTTTTGGTACATGTTTTCTCGGTTTACACAATCTACAGATAATGCGTATGTTATGGGAAATCAAATTCCAATTCATACTCAAATAAGCGGAGGAATCTCCTCCATTTACGTTGATGATAATGACTTTGTGAGAAAAAAAGATGTTATCGCTCAATTAGAATCAATTGATGCTGAAAATAATTTTAGTTATGCAAAAAATGAATTAGCCAAGGTAATAAGAGAAACTCAACAGATCAAACTAACAACTGAAAAATTGTTAGCAAGTATTCAATTAAAACAAGCGACATTAGATAAATTAGAAAAAGATTTAGCTCGGAGAGAAGGCCTTTGGTCTCGTAATGCTATTTCACAAGAAGAAATAGAGCATGCTAGGCAAGATGTATTAATTGCGTCAAATGACTTAAATATTTCCAAGCAAGAGTTAGAAATTAATAATGCCCTATTAATGCAGAATTCATTATTAGAACAGCCACGTATTCAGCAAGCTATTTCGAAACTAAAGGAAGCTTGGCTTAACTTAAAACGAGTAACAATTGTTTCCCCTGTCACTGGTTATGTTTCGAGGCGCCAAGTCCAAGTTGGAACACAGGTTAATAGGGGAGAACGATTATTAGTTATTGTTCCTTTGGATCAAGTTTGGGTAGAAGCTAACTTTAAAGAAGTTCAACTAAAACACATTCGATTAGGACAAAAAGTTAAGTTAACTAGTGATTATTATGGAGATGATATTAAATTCGACGGGGTGATTACAGGAATTGCTATGGGAACAGGAAGTGCATTTTCGTTATTACCAGCACAAAATGCAACAGGAAACTGGATTAAAGTAGTTCAGCGTTTACCTGTTCGTATTGAATTGAATAAAGAGCAAATTAAGGAATATCCATTACGGGTAGGGTTATCTATGTATGTAACAGTGGATACCAGTGATGTAAGTGGAAAATTACTTACTGATATTTCACCTCAAGAAATTAAATATCAAACAGATGTACTTGCTTACGACTTAGATGAATTCGAGCAACTAGTACGAGAAATTATGCAAAATAACTTAATTTTAGAGAGTAATATTCAGTGAATCATAAAATGTCACCATTATATCTATCAGGTGCAAAATTAATTGGGCTTATTGTTGCATTGGCAACAGTGGCCTTCTTACAAATTTTAGATTTAACAATTGCCAATGTAGCTCTCTCTACTATTGCTGGAAACCTAGGAACATCAAGTAGCCAAGCAACATGGGTAATTACATCATTTGCCGTATCCAATGCCATTTCAATTCCTTTATCTGGATGGCTAGCTAAGTACTTTGGGGAAGTTAAGTTATTTTTGTTTTCAATTTTGTTGTTTGTTTTAGCCTCTTGGTTATGTGGTGTCTCCAACAGCCTTGAAATGTTAATTATTTCACGAGTACTACAAGGTGCGGTTTCTGGGCCAATTATTCCTCTTTCTCAAAGCTTATTATTAGCTAACTCACCAGATTCCAAAAAAAATATGTCTTTAGCAATATGGTCGATGACTATTATTATTGCTCCCGTCTGTGGACCTATTTTGGGTGGATGGATAAGTGATAATTTATTTTGGGGCTGGATTTTTTTACTAAATGTGCCAATTGGTCTAATAGCTTGGATAAGTACTAAAATATTATTAAAAGGACGAGAAACAGAAATAAGTAAATCTCGAATAGATACTATCGGGCTTGCTTTATTAATATTTGGAGTTGGTAGTTTACAACTTATTTTAGATAGAGGGAAAGAACTGGATTGGTTTAGTTCATCTGAAATTATTATTTTATCTGTGATAGCGTTAGTAACACTTTCTTTTTTTGTTCTTTGGGAAATGACATCGAATCATCCTATTGTTGATCTATCTTTATTTAGATCAAGAAATTTTACAGTAGGGACGATTTGCATAAGTTTGGCATTTTTGCTACATATAGGGACATTAGTTATGCAACCACAGCTATTACAACGAGTTTTTGGTTATACTGCAACGTGGGCAGGATTAGCATTGTCTCCCATCGGTTTAGTTCCTATCGTTCTTGCTCCAATAGTCGGTCGTTTTGTTCCTTATTTAGATATGAGGAAGCTTGTGACTTTTGGTTTCATTGTTTTTGCTTTGTGCTTTTTTTGGAGAGCTTACTCGTTTGAGCCTAATATGGATTTTTCGAGTTCTGCATGGCCCCAATTCTTTCAAGGATTTGCGATAGCATGCTTTGTTATGCCTCTGAATATAATAATTTTAACTGATATACCTTCTCACAAGTTAGCGGCAGCAGGAAGTTTATTTAATTTTTTTAGAACATTATCTACTTCCATTGGTACTTCTTTAACAAATTCATTATGGGAACATCGTGAAGCAATTCATCACAACCAACTAACTGATCTAATGAATCAAAATATACAAACGCTAGAATACACATATCAGCAGTTTCAGTTGCAAGGTTTTTCTGAAACTCAAGCTTCGGCAAAACTAGCACAAAATATTACTAATCAGGGGCTGGTAATCGCAACAAACGAAATTTTTTGGCTATATGGAATTATTTTTCTACTATTAATCATAGTTGTTTGGTTTGCAAAATCAACCATTACATCAAAGAATGAAATAGAAAAATAGTTGGTTAGATAAGTACTTAAGTCATAACAAGATTATAATATTTCGAAAAATAAAAATGAACTTCAAAAACTTTATTGATCGGATTACCTACATGTAATGTACATGTTTTTTTCTTTGTTTATACCTATGCAAAAGATATCTTCATATGAAAGTGTAATACCAGTTGAGCTAAACGCTTTATATAAACTCTCTTGGGCTGAAAATACTAAAGTAATGTAATGTGTTATGTCCATTATCATGTCACTGGGAGTCGGGCATTTTAGGATCGTTTGACTTAAATCAATTGCTTTTTGAGTGGACATTATTTTTTCTATATCAACTCCTATACTTTGAACCTCATTTGAGTGTTTTATTGTAACCGCAGTTACAAAATTATTAGAGTGAGATATTGAACCAGCTATGTTTTTAGGCCATAAAACGGCTCCGTTGGAACTTTTTAGTCTCCAGTAATATTCTCCATCACGCAATAAGTTTTCTAATGCCGTAGCAGAACACACTCTACCAGCTAAAAACTCTATTTTTCTTCTTACTGGAAAGTATTAAATATCTTTTTTTAATTTTAATGGTAAATCATCAAAATTATTAATATTAAAATTATCTACTGAAAAATGGCAAAAAAATTGCGAGATATTTTGAGATCCTATAATAAAGTTTTTGGTGATAGGTTTAAAATAGCCAAAAATACGTTTGTATTGTTCTTGATTAACTTTATACATGATATGTGTTATCCTTTAGTTAGTTTAAGTTAATCGAATTACGTATATATGTATAGTCTTTACATATTGTTTATATTACTGTTTTTAATGACAAAGATGTTTATTTAGCAAGGATAAAATATCATGTTAGACAATGATTTGTTAGTTAAAGTGCACCGACAAAATTTATCTACATTGCTTTTTATAAACAATATCACGACGGATTGGCATCGTCACCCTTCTCTTCAATTGACAATATCATTGCACAATATGTCTTTTGAGCTAGAAACACCAGATGAAAAAAAAGATGTGTTTGGTTTTATTATTCAATCAAATGTTCCCCATAAACTGAGCGCACCAGATGTCTGTTGTATTAATTTACTTATTGGCCCAGAAGATCCCTATTATCACTTATTATCGCATTTTACTGAAAATAATCCTGTTTATTTTCTTACTAACAAAGAAGCATTAAAAATTGCCAGTTATTTTATAAAATCTGTTACTATTAGCCAACCATTTGAGCTTTATCACGTCTATAAGTTATTATGTGAGTCAGATCCTAATTGTTCATGTGATCAAGATAACCGCATTAATAAAGCAGTCTCTATTATTTCATCATTACCCATAAAGCAAATTTCATCGAGGGAAATCGCCGAAAAAATACACCTTTCTGAAAGTCGCTTTCTTCATCTTTTTCGTTCTGAGTTGGGTATTAATTTCAGGAGTTATCTATTGTGGAAAAGATTACAGGATGTAATTGATATACTCGACTCCCCTACAACACTGACAAAATTAGCCAATGATATGGGATTTTCTGATTCGGCTCATTTTAGCAGAACATGTTTATCTAGTTTGGGGCTGAGACCATCACAACTGAAACGAGCTTTAATAATTGATAATAATGATATTATGTGTGGAAAACATTACTGTTTGTACAGCGTATTTCAGGCATTACATACCTAAAATACGCTGTATTATCGTTTATATACTACTAACTGAATATAAAATTCTTCGTTTCAAAAATATTGACCAAAGATTGCATTTGATTAATCGCAATACCATTGAGTTGTATCAATCGTTCGCAACCACTTATACCTTGATGAATTAAGACTGAGTTAATACTTTCCAGATTAGATAAAACGACTAATTGCTCTAATGTAGCAACATCACGTATGTTTCCTTTTTGATCAGGATTGGCTTGTCGCCATTGTGCTGCTGTCATACCAAACAAAGCCATATTCAGTAAATCTGCTTCACTGGCATACACTTTCCCTGTCTGTGCATTTGTTAATTGTATCGGAATCAACTGTTCTTTAATGGCATCTGTATGTATGCGGTAATTGACCTTTGCCAAAGTACGTTGGAAATTCCATTCCAGTGACATTGCTTTGGCTTCTTCATCTTTAAATATTTGAAATTATTTAATTAGATAAAGCTTGAATTCAGGGCTGAGCCATAAGCCGAACTCAAAAGCAATATCTTTATGGGCATAAGTGCCACCGTAACGACCTGCCTTGGCTTGTAGGCCAATAGCTCCGATGACATCACTCCATTTCACAGCAAAGAGGTAGAAACTGTTCCGACCTGCTTCATTTTTAATTCCCTCGAATTCGAGGGAATTAAAACAGGAGTATTAATTTTTTCCCATACACCTAAAAATAGTACTGTGTCTTTATTTTTCAGCCATTGCTCAATTAAAGCACTACCACTCTCAAAGTTTTTCACCATATCAGTCAGTGAAATGTAATCTTACTCATGATTGTTTATAATCGTAACAGGTGTTCCTTGCACCACAATATTATGGCTTTTCTTGGTGTTTCCAATTGGCATATCAAAAACTCCTAATGGGTTTGATTGGTTCAACTTTATCAATGTATTTAACAAACTCAACAAAGAAAAGCTAAAATAGTTACCCAATAAATAATTTGAGACACTCAAAATTTAGGTTTAACTTTGAAAATAATATTATTTTACTCAAAATAAGTTCTATATTTGAACGTCCAACGGGATTTTATGGGAATTTTTTTAACGTATAAATATTATTAATAATCAATATTATATATTTAGTGACGGGTGGCTTTTATTTTTTCTGCGCTTCCACCATTTATTTTTATGGCAGAATCCACTGCAACGTAATAGAATCCACTAAAATCATGATAGTCATGCGGTTGCGTGGATTTTTTTATTTCCACTTTTTCATTAATCTTATACTCACTCAGAGCAATCCATTTCAATCCACGCTTTGAATGTATGCCAAAACGTCCACCGAAAAATACTCTAACTGTCTTGTATTTTTTTATTAAATTGGGTTATCTCCCTCTGCATAATTCAACGTATTATAAAAATTTGGAGTTTGCTGATGTTCCCCTAAATTTTATATTTTAGGGGAACAATCTTTGATGCATGATTGTTTATTATATAAAAACAATTTTGTATTATTCTAATGCCTTAATTGCATTGATAATTGCATTTACACCTGTTTCGACCTTACTACGCGGACAACCAATATTTAAACGTAAAAATTGATTGCCCTCAGGTCCATAGGTATAACCGGGCATAATAGCAACACCTTGTTCATGGATAAGGTTTTCTTGCAATTTTATATCATCGATGTTGAGCTTTCTTAAATCGATCCAAGCCAGATAAGTTGAATCAGGTATTGCATAATCTAGTTGTGGAAAAACATGATTCAATTGTTTGGCGACAAAATCTAAATTGTTATAAAGATAGTTTTTTAATTCATGTAGCCAGATATGCCCTTGTTTATAAGCTGCAATGGTAGCAACAAGTGAAAGCACGGCAGGAGAGGAAACTCCATCACAGGCCTTGATTTGATTTAGATAATTCTCTCTGGTTTTTTCGCATTGTATTAAACCATAAGCACCAGTTAAAGCCGGAATATTAAAGCTTTTCGACGCTGATGATAAGACAGCCCAACTATTTTTTCCATATTGACACCATGGATTATGAGAGCCTTTCCATACCATATCCATATGGATTTCATCACTAATAACATTGACGTGGTATTTTTCACATAATGCCGCGATGATCGCTAATTCTTCTTTTGACCAAACTTTACCTGTTGGATTATGAGGATTGCATAACAATAAAATTTTAACCTCTTTTTTCGCCAGTAATGTTTCAAGGTAGTTCATATCACAATACCAGCTATTATCTCTTTTGATTAAAGGGCAGGCTTCTATTTTACGTTTGTTACCAATAATTGTTTTATAAAATGCGTCGTAGGCAGGAGTATGAACGACAATACTGTCATTTTGTTGACTCCATAAGTTGATTAATTTAGCAACCATATAAATTACGGACGGGCCATATACAATCATATTGGTATCAATTGTTGCATTAAATTGTGATGAGTACCAATATTTGATTGCCTCAAGGTATTCTTCATTTTGCCAACGGCTATAACCCAGTACTCCATGGCTAATACGTCGATGTAATGCCTCTTCAATACATGGAGCAATTTTAAAATCCATATCAGAGATAGTAAAAGGAACTAAGTTAGCGATACCGAAACGGTCTTGCACATAGTCCCATTGTGTGCACCATGTACCTTTACGATCTATCGGGGTGTTAAAATCAAATAAGTTTGACAGAGCCATTATCGTATTCCTGTGTGATCTAAATAATAGTAGTGATACATTGACATTATCACTACCTAATTTCACTATTTATTGAGTCAAATATTGTTGCAATTCATCTTTAACTAACTGAACTTGTGGACCTATCACGACTTGCAAGTTATGTTCATTAAGACGAACAACTCCAATGGCTTTATTGGCTTTCAACTTCTGATCATCAACAATGTTAATATCTTTAACTGATAAACGCAGCCGAGTAATACAGTTATCTAAAGAAACGATGTTATCTGCACCGCCTAATGCTTCTAATATTTGAGCTGTATTATAGCCTGATTTGCTTGTGGTTGTTTGAGCATTGGTATTATTGTCGTTTTTACTTTCTACCTCTCGACCCGGTGTTTTGATATTGAAGTGTAAAATGAAGAATTTAAACACAAAGAAGTAAATCACAAACCAAACAGCTGCAATAACAGGAACCCAGTACCATTTTGTACTTGTACCATGTAAAATACCGAATACGACAAAATCGATAATGTTACCATCAGTATTACCAATTGTTACATCAAGTAACGACATTACCATAAAGCCGATTCCGGTTAATAAAGCATGAATCACGTATAAAACTGGGGCAATAAACAGAAACAAAAATTCTAATGGTTCAGTGATACCACCTACAGTACAGGCTACAACACCAGAAATGAGGAGCCCTTTAATTTTGCTTCTATTCTCAGGTTTAGCACAAACATACATTGCTAATGCGGCGCCAGGTAGCCCGCCTAGGAATGATGGCATTTTTCCTTGGGATAAAAATCGCGTCGCACTTTCAGAAAACCCAGTTGTTGTTGGGCATGATAATTGAGCTTGGAAAATGGTTAATGCGCCACTTACTGTCTCATTACAGACCTCCATAGTGCCACCAGCATCAGTAAAACGAATCAACGCAACAAGGATATGATGCAAACCAAAAGGTAATAATAAACGTTCGCCTGTACCAAAAATAAATGGACCAAATGCACCAGCACTATTAACAACATAACCCAAACCACTAATAGCTTTTGCAAAAAAAGGCCAAACGATAGGAACAAATAAACCTACTACGCCTAAAGTTAACATGGTAATAATTGGCACAAAACGATTACCACCAAAAAAAGCTAATGCATCGGGTAGACGAATTTTTCTAAAACGTTCATGTAAAAAATATACTATAATTCCTACAAAAATAGCACCTAAAATGCCCGTATTAATGGATTGAATACCAAGTACAGATTGAATGTCGTTGGCTCTTAATATATTAGGATCGTTTTGCGGTAAAATACCTACTATAGTAAGGTAGAAGTTAATACTTAAGCTTAATACGGTATAACCAACAAAACCTGAAAATGCAGCAACGCCCTTATCTTCTCTAGCGAGCCCTAAAGGAATGGCAATAGCAAACATTGCAGGAAGAAAGCTAAATGAGAATGATCCTATTTTGCTCATCCAAGTAAAAATAGCAATACATACGTGATTATCTAAAAAAGGTAATAGTTCTCGAACATCTTGGCTAGCAAGTGAACTGCCTATGCCTAGCATAATTCCAGAGAAAGAAAGTAAAGCGACTGGTAACATAAATGTTTTACCAAGGCTTTGAAAAAATTCCCAAAAAGTGACTTTGGTTGCTTTATTCGTCATAATTTTACCTAAAAGTTGAATGATTCCACTTAAATTAACATTTTCTTTACATTTAGGTAAAACGTTTTATCAAATATAAATGAGATGTATGTCACAAAATTAGAAAATATATTTAACTATAGGAAATTTAACTTAAAATGACTAAAATAATTATCAGATCTGAACTTAAGTGAATTTAATACGATGCGGAAACCCACAATTAATGATGTAGCCAAACATGCGAATGTTTCTGTTACTACTGTTTCACTCGCATTAAGTGGCAAAGGGCGAATATCTGATGTGACTGTTCAAAAAATTAATCAAGTCATAGATCAACTCGGTTATGTTCGTAATAAAAATGCAGCAAGGTTACGCAGTGGTCAATCGGCAATTATCGGTGTTATTGTTCGTGATATTAGAGACGCTTTTTATGCGAGTATTATTACCGGTATCAATGAAGTTTTCTCAAAGCAAGATTATATTCTTTTTTTGTTGCAATCAGATATGACAAAAGAAGGATTATTGAAAAGCGTCAATTCACTCATCGAACAAGATGTATCGGGTATTATTTTGGGGTATAGCGGAATACTAACCTACGATATTAAAACAATAACTGATAAGCACAAAATTCCCTTAGTCATTGTTGCTCAATCAAGTAGCTTAAGTAATATCTCGCAAATTTGCTCTGATAATCGATTAGGCGCAGAATTGGCAACAGAATACTTTATTGGCAAGGGATATCGTCAGATAGCTTATTTAGGAGGAAGAACAAATTCATTAACGCGAGCAGAACGTTTAGCCGGATTTGGTCATATTCTTGCAAAACATGGATTAAAATTTAGATCTGAATGGATAATACCTAATGAACGACCAGAATTATTGGATGATGTTAGCTTTTTGCTAAAACAGCATCCCAACGTTACCGCTTTTTTGTGTCATGATACGTCTGCAACCCTATCTTTAATTTTGAGTGCGTCTAAATTTGGTCGAACAATTGGTAAAGGGGGATTAGTGAGCTATTTGGAACCACAAGTGGAAATAATGAGTTTCGCTACTCAAGCCGAAATACAGATGGCAAAAAATTTAATCAGTTACGTCGACAATAAACCGATTGAAATTGGTCGTCAAGCCGCCTATACGTTACTGCGAAAGCAATTCACTATTGAGCAAATTATTATCTCACCTGAATTAGTTATTGATTAGTGGTTATTTTTCATTCATCGCATTTTTCATTGATATCTATTTTCTGTTTATTAACCTTTGCCTGAAAGTATAACCTCTTAATATAAGATTAGTTCGCTTTGGTTTGCTAATGAAGAAGCCGCAAAAAAGTATAGAAGAAGCAAAATCGTACAAGCTTAAAGGTTTAAATATATCAGATATTTTCAGATAGAGGGCTTATTATGTCAGATCATTATCAAATAATAACCGGAATAGTATCCGAACTAGAGATATTTGATACCGAGCAGCAGTTCCTAAAAACCCGCAAATTAGCCGGTTTACCTGCACTGGGATTAT
Organism: Gilliamella apicola; assembly: GCF_003202915.1. Lineage (GTDB taxonomy): Bacteria > Pseudomonadota > Gammaproteobacteria > Enterobacterales > Orbaceae > Gilliamella > Gilliamella apicola_Q. The sequence goes on along the minus strand of NZ_QGLP01000004.1, from coordinate 491,741 downwards.
TCTTTTTAGGCGATGTGGTTGCCGCCGCAAGTCAATTAAATACCACTGATAGTAACGAAGAAGCGGCTGAATTTTTAAATAGTGTCCAATATTTCCGTTGTAAAATGGGGTCAAATATTATTGAAGGTATATTCTGTCGAGTCTTTTTTAATAATGGTGATCAGGTGGAAGTGGTGGTAGAACCTCGAAGTGATGGCAGTTATTTTGCTTATGCACTACGTCGATTAATTGATCATCGACTGTGGTTACATCCTTGGGCAACTAAAGGAACAAAAGCGGTAAATAAAAGTGCTTTAAAATTTGCAGTCCTATTAGCATCATTTTTTCTTATTGGGATAACTATTTCTGACTTAATTAGTATACCGATCTCGAAATATAGTTCTTTTTTTCGAGATTCTTTTATAGTAACAATAATTTTATATTTTTCCTTTATATTGTTTGTCTATTTTTTACATAAACGTTTCTCTGGCAAAGACTCTCACATTGCGGATAAAAACTTTGCCGCATTGGGCTATGCCGATCCTAAGCAAGTGGATATGGAGGCTGAGTTTTATAAATTTTATGCCTATCGAGACGAAAATTTACCAAATTTTTATGTTGATATCAACAGCGCCCAATATAAACAACAGCCCCCTGAAGGGGCTAAATGGGTCACTTTTTACCGCGAAGCGCCACCAATACCCGAGTATATTAAGGTGATTCGTACAGAAGATTATGATGAGTGAAAGTTAACAACTTGAGTTTGAGAAATATAGTTGAATCATAAGATTAACTATGTAATTTGCGTTTATAAGTCACTATCAAATTAACTTTTAACGGCGAACCTTAATTTGATAGCTAACTTTAAAATTCTGAATTTTAGGTGCAATTTGGGTAATTATACCCTATTCCTTAAATCGGCATTCAGCTAAAATTCGAAAGGTTTTAACTAAGCATAAGTGTCTTGCACAATTGAAACAATCGTAAATATTACCAAAATACGATAAGAATAATTGGGCTTGTTTTAATGATTTAAATTTACGCATTTTTTCTCGCTAAGTCGAGTTGGTTGGTGTTAGTTTTCAACGGGCACTGTCAAACTAACTCATCTTTTGTATAATCATAAAGATGAAAACAAGTAACACTATTTAAGCCATCGTTATTCAGTCACTATTATTAGTCATTGTGTTTGGCGCTATTATCGTTTTACGTTAAGCTGTCGTAATATTGAACTTGTCATGATACCAAAAGGCATCTCTGTGATTTATGCAGCCATTCATTATTGGTGCCTTAAATTTGGAAAACTTCATGCTAAACGAATTAAACATAGCAAATATTATGGCGATCATGTTTATATCAATAAAGTTCTTTGTAAAATTAACATTAAACGCGTTTACTTGTGGAGAGCCGTTGATCAAGGTAGTCAAACGATCGATGTGTTAGTTCAAGAAAAAAGCGAGAGTAAAGCAACCACAAAATTTATAACAAGGTAAACAGAATCGCCCCCATTTCAAAAGTAGTTACAGATGAACTTACAAAGTTAGATTAAATCTGTAAAAATATTACTTTCAACTCCCCCCTCCTGTTACGTATCATTATGTCAATAATAGAGCAGAAGCTGACACCTAGCGACAAGACTTAGAGAAAATTTTAAATTATTAAAGGAGGTACCGGAATTTCTATCTTGCTTTGCTAATATTTACGATTATTTTCACTGTACAAGATGCTTATGCTCAACTAAGACATTTAGAATTTTAGTCGAAGGTAGATTTAACGAATGGAATACTATTACCAAAGTTGTGCCTAAAATTCAAAACTAAAGGTTAATAGCTAAATTACAATTCATTGTTAAAAGCTAATTTGACGGTACCATTAATCGAAATAGATAAAAAAATCTTTGCAAATTATTTTATCAGGTTTAGCATAGTGAATATTGAAAAAAATAACAAATTGTGAAATTGCTAAGGAATTTGTATTGAATTAACTAAATTAAGCTATTCATCGAAACAGGGTATTTTTAAACAGTAGCAGATTTTAGACCATAGAATAAAAAAATAATTTTACGTAAAAAATTATTTATTTTGCTTTAATAAATATTAAATTTAATAAGGAAAAGTTATGTCAAACAGCTATCAAAATGAAGTTCCTCCTGCTCGTGTCAATATTCAATTAGACCTCCACACTGGTGGAGCTAAAAAGAAAATTGAATTACCGTTAAAAATTTTATCGATTGGTGATTATGGTCGTGGTAAAGATAAACGTTCATTATCCGAAAAAGAAAAAGTATCAATCAATAAGAATAATTTTGACGCCGTCTTAAAAGATTTTCGACCTGAAGCAACAATTAGTGTTCCTAACACCCTTGCTGATGATGGTAGTGATATCAGTATTAATCTAGCATTTGAATCAATGAATGATTTTTCCCCCGAACAAATTGCTAAGAGAATTCCACACCTTCGATCTTTACTCGCTATGCGTAATTTATTAAGAGATTTAAAGTCAAATTTGTTGGATAACGCTACATTTCGGTATGAATTAGAAAAAATTGTGAAAGATGAACAATTATCTGATGAACTTCGTACTGAATTAGAATCAATTGTATCTCAAAGCACTAACTAAATAGATATTTTTAATAAATCAGTTTAGCAAATTTCAGATTAGGATTCTTGTTTTGGATGGAAATATAAGGGAAAAGTTATGAATATGCAAAAGGAACAAAAAAATACGAGTAAATTAGAGTTAGACGATAATAGTAGTGTTTACCAATCTTTATTTAACAAAATCAATTTAAACCCGATTGAAAAAGCAGGAGAAATAGATAAATATGAAGACAATGACGTCTTGTTTGAGTCTTCACAAGATGAACGGGTTACAATGGCTGTTAACATTTTGCTTAAATTGATCAAAAATTCCTCTCAAAAAATCGAAAAACTAGATAAACATTTATTGGATTATCATATTAGCCAAATAGATCAGAAATTAAGCCGCCAACTTGATGCTGTTATGCACAATGAAACATTTCAAGAAATTGAAGCAACATGGCGTGGGTTAAAGTTTCTCGTCAACCGGACTGATTTTCGTCGCAATGTAAAAATTGAATTATTAGATGTATCAAAAGAAGAGCTTCGTCAAGATTTTGAGGATGCGCCAGAAATTATCCAAACAGGTTTTTATCGACATACTTATATTCAAGAATATGACACTCCCGGTGGAGAACCAATCGGTGTAACAATTTCAAATTATGAATTTGATCGTGGTCCACAAGATATTGCTTTATTACGCAATATCTCAAAAGTTGCTGCAGCAGCACATATGCCATTCGTGGGTTCAGTCGGCCCTAAATTCTTTGGTAAAGAGACCATGGAAGAAGTGGCGGCGATAAAAGATATTGCTAACTATTTTGATCGTGCAGAGTATACCAAATGGAATAGTTACCGTGATACAGACGACTCTCGTTATGTGGGGCTTACATTACCAAGAGTATTAGCGCGTTTACCTTATGGTCCTGATACTGTGCCAGTTCGTAGCTTTAACTATGTTGAGGACGTTAAAGGTCTAGAGCATAACCGTTATTTATGGGCTAATGCTTCATATGCTTTTGCTGCTAACATGGTGCAAAGCTTTATTCGCAACGGCTGGTGTGTTCAGATTCGAGGACCACAAGCAGGTGGGCTAGTTGAAGATCTACCAATACACCTTTACGATTTAGGAACGGGTAACCAAGTTAAGATTCCAACAGAAGTACTTATTCCTGAAACACGAGAATTTGAATTCGCAAATTTAGGCTTTATTCCCCTCTCTTTTTATAAAAATAGAGACTATGCATGCTTCTTTTCAGCTAATTCAACACAAAAACCAGCGCTTTATGATACAAAAGAAGCTACGGCTAATAGTCGTATTAATGCGCGCTTACCTTACATTTTCTTATTATCACGTATTGCACACTATTTAAAGGTGATTCAACGCGAAAATATTGGTGCAACGAAAGATCGCAGAGTATTAGAGCTTGAATTAAACAAATGGATTAGTAACCTTGTTACAGAAATGACCGATCCTAGTGATGAAGTTCAAGCCTCACATCCATTACGAGAAGCCAAAGTGATAGTTGAAGATATTGAGGATAATCCGGGGTTCTTCCGCGTTAAAACTTTTTTAATCCCTCATTTCCAGATTGAAGGAATGGATATTAATTTGTCGATGGTATCACAAATGCCAAAAGCCAAAGCGTAATATCATTTATATAAAAACTGGGAGTGTTAGGACACATGAAAATTTTTCGTCCTCTATGGAATGAGGGCGTCTTTTTGACGCCTCAACAATTTCAACAACAAATATTGTGGAACCAATTTTCCTCACAAAAATTAGCCACTATGTCGGTGGCTAATCCGTGGGGCATTGAAAAACTGATTATTGATACACAAGCTCTGACGGTAGATCGTCTTAAAATCGAATCAATCAGCATTCGTTTTCCTGATGGTGTGTTCATCAATACCGATGTTGCTGATAAGTTACCGGAAATCAGAGCACTTAATACCGATATACCGGTTGAGCTTGAAGAAGTTACTGTTTTTGTGGGCATTCCGTTATTGCAGGCTAATGGCGGAAACTGCTTACAAGATAATCAACTTCTTGAGAGACCGTTGCGTTATCGACAAGAATGGATTGAAGTAACCGACCTGTTTGGTCAAAATACTGAAACCATTGCCGTTGAACGTTATGCTTTAACATTTTTATTCGACTTTGAAGACCATAGCGATTATTTAACCTGTCCGATTGCAAAATTAAAACGAAATCTTAATGGCCAATTTGTCCTTGATTTTGACTATATTCCACCACTAGTGAATCTATTTACTCAAAGTGGAGCATTATTGAAAGAGTTAGAGCTACTCTGTGTTCAAATACAAGCAAAACGTCAGCGCTTGATGGGTATGCGTCATGAACGCAATCAACAAATGGCCGAATTTGCGATCGCTGATGTTTCTTTATTTTGGCTTTTAAATGCATTAAACACTTTTGAACCGCAGCTTAAGTTCTTGCGAGATAATCCGACTATCCATCCAGAAAATCTTTATCAAACGTTAACCGCATTAACAGGGGCTTTACTCACATTTTCATTGGCGAATGATGTTGATGGTATTCCCACTTATCAGCATACTACACTCAATGACGTGTTCCCTCCTCTTTTTGGATTAGTACGCAATTTATTAGAAGAAAGTTTACCTTCTCGCGTAATTAAAATTGATTTGGTTCATGACAAAGATACATTATGGACAGGAAGATTAAACGATTCTCGACTAGTTGAAGATGCTGATTTTTATCTCTCTGTTCGTTCAAGTATGCCGGGACATCAATTACAGTCACAATTTCCAATTTTATGTAAAGCTGGAGCACCTGATGATGTAAGGCAGATTATACATTCAGCTTTATCAGGAATCCCATTAAAAGCGCTGAGTCATGTGCCCGCGGCTATACCGATGCGTTTAGAGAATCAATATTTTGCATTAGATCTTTCACATGATGCAGCAAAAAATATGTTGCTAACGCGATGTTGTGAATTTTATGTGCCGAGGGCAATGCCTGATATTTCATTGGAATTGTTCGCTGTTTTGCGATCATAGGATAAACATTATGAGTATAGAACCCCAAAAACTGGTTATTGATGAGTTGTTAAGAGATTCAATCTTAGTGGTAGTACAACTAAAAGCTAAAGCAGATATTCCTTCTGGACATAAATTATACGAGCTTTGTAAGCAGCAGGTAATAACGGTTCGTGACAATTTATATAACGCCCAATATAGCCATGATGTAATTGACGATATTAGTTACGCTTTATGTGCATTATTAGATGAAACTGTCTTGCTTTGCCATCGAGATAACCCTAAAAATCAAGACTACGATGAATGGTTAGGTGCACCATTACAAGTTATTTTTTTTAATACTCATAATGCCGGTGATGATTTATTTGAAAAAATTCGAACACGATTGAAAGCGGATATAAAAGAGTTGTTAGTGTTGAGTTGTTTTGACCGAGTATTGGGATTAGGATTTCAAGGTCGTTATCTTGATAAACCTCAAATGGAACGAGAGCACCTCATTTTAGCATTGCGTGAAGCTGTACGCGAATATGAACCTGAACAATCACACCCGATAATTGAGCAGACACAAACTTTCCGGTATTGGGGGCGAAAAACTCTCTTATTATCTTGCACTGCATTATCGGTTTTTGCTGTTGTTGCACTCTATTTCATATTAAATGATCAACTTGATACATTGATTCAACAAATTGTCGGTTAAAAAGGTGTTTTATGAGCGATTACCCTAAGCGTATCCAAATTATCTACGCGGTTATATTAAGCTTATTGCTACTATTTGTTTTCTTACCGATAACTATTGGTTGGAAGATTATTGGCGCCATTCTAATTGTAGCAATTGCCAGCGGATTATTATGGCGAATGCAGCACTACCGACGAATACTTGCTTCATCAACAGCAAACATTCAGTTTTTGACACAAAAACTTGATTTATTGCCAGCAAGACAACGTTATCGTTTACCGATTTTATTGGTAACGGGGAGTGCTGCAAAAGATTTTTTTCCTCACGATTTATCATTGGCTGAATCGAATGTGTTAGTCTCATCTGAAGCGGTTTGGATCTATGTCGATGAGTACTCTCATCTTCCCATAGTCTATGATTCATTAATCGCGAAATGGCCGGACATGTTAGGGCGAGTAGGCATATTTCTTGCCCTTGCTCCCGAATTAGAAGATAAACAAGGATTATTGATCGCTAAATTGCAAGCATTTCGTCAATCTTGGGTTGACACTTGTCGCATAGCAAAATACCAAGTGCCTGTCTATTTATCAACCCATATTGGTTTTAACGATTTAATTTACGATGAACAAAATCCATTGCCGATTTACTGGTTTCAACTAGTCAATAAACAACTATACTTACTTGATCGTTACTTATCACCTATTAATAACTGGGTAAATGACATCAAAATTGCTTCAGATGAACGAGAACGGCGTTTGAGATTACGACCTTTTTTGAACGAAACGCAATCTTGGATTGAACGTATTGTGTTAGCGACGTTAGTCGATTCAAAACAACCTATCGCTAAATGTGTACCAACTGCTATGGCGATTTATCCCATTAATCAATCAGTAACCAACGATAATGTGATGCAGAAATTATGGGAAAGCTTGACCACATTGTCTCTTCCAAATACACATAAAATACAAGAAGTCGTCAGCCCGCCTGATGCATTAGTAAAATTTATGCCTATAGCATACCCATTCTCGCCAATTTGCACGATGATCTGTGGTTTAATCATGATTACATCTGTTTTTATGATCGGTTGTTTGGGCGCGTCGTTTTGGAATAATCTTAAACTTGCTGAGCAGATACAAAATGATATTCACCTTTACCAGCTCATTTCTATGGAATCTTATGAGGAAAAACGGCAAGCGCTTGAACAATTAAAAGAGGATAGAGCCATATTAAATCAATATTTAGCACAAGGTGAGCCGGTTCGTTTAGGAATGGGACTTTATCGAGGGCAACAATTGGTTAAACCATTAGATATTGCAATGAGTGATTATGTGGCAAAACCACCAGAGCCTGTAAAAATCATTGTCAAAGAAACCGAAGTAGTGATCAAAGATCCACCTCCCGTTATACGATTAGATAGTTTATCACTTTTTGAAAGTGGGCAGTCAAACCTAAAATCAGACTCAAGTAAAGTATTAGTTAACGCTTTAATGGAAATGAAAAAACAGATCAATGCTAATCAAGGCACTGGATGGCTTATTTTAATTACAGGTCATACTGATTCGACTGGTGATGAAAGCAAAAATATACAATTATCATTAGAGCGGGCGGTTGCAGTAAGAAACTGGATCATAAAAACAAGTGATATTCCTGAAACCTGTTTTGCGATACAAGGATATGGTGCTAAAAAGCCTTTAGTAAATAATGATACATTAGAAAATCGAGCAAAAAATCGACGAGTTGAAATTAGTTTAATTCCTCAAATGTCAAATTGTATTTTGGCAAATGAAGAATGAAAATGTGAAAAAAAAACCAACAAAAGGAGAAATACTATGGCAGTTCCAGCATATATGTTTTTAAAAGATGACGGTGGTGCAGATATTAAAGGTTCTGTAACCGTAGTCGGTCGTGAAGGTAGTGTTGAAGTTGTTGAGTTTGACCATAAAGTCTACATACCGACAGATGGCAATACAGGTAAATTAACAGGGACTCGTGTTCATAAAGCACTTGAATTTGTTAAAGAAGTAGATGCTTCATCGCCTTATCTCTATAAAGCAGTGACCACTGGTCAAAATTTAAAATCTGTTGAAATTAAATGGTACAAAATTAATGATGCAGGGCAAGAAGTTGAATATTTCAATACGTTAATGGATGGCGTGAAAGTAGTATCGATTAAACCTGAAATGCATAACATTAAAGATCCAACCAAAGAACAATATAACCATTTAGAACGTATTGAACTGCGTTATGAAAAAATAACGTGGACTTACAAAGATGGCAATATTATTCACTCAGACAGTTGGGTTGAAAACCGTGGCTAATGTCGCATCGGTTGATCCTGTTGAAAAACAGGTTCAACCATTATTGGTTTAACAATGAAATAATAAAAGGAATAGTCATGATTGCGGATCCCTCTGTGTTATTAAGAAGACTAAATCCCTATTGTGCCAAAGCACTTGAGTCAGCGGCTGGATTATGCCAAACACGCGCACATACGGAAATCACACTTGAGCATTGGTTATTAAAATTATTAGAACAAGGATCTGGCGATATTACGGTTATCACAAGGCACTATCAGCTGAATATGGATAACGTTTGGCAAGGATTACTCAGCTATTTGGATTCATTACCGCATACAATTAATAAAAAACCCAGTTTATCATCATCGTTGATTGCGATATTACAGTCAGCATGGTTAAAAGCCTCATTAGAAGATAATGAAGACATGATTCGCTCCGTGCATATTTTACAGGCACTACAAGAGATGCCTCATTGCTTAAAAGCGCAACAAGCATGGCCATTGTTAAGTCTATCGGTTATCTCATTACAAAAAATGCGTTCAATGTTAGATCAGATGTCTGATGAAAATCCAAGTAATCAATATAGTTATTCAACAGATGAGATCACCGTATCACTAGAGCAAGTAGATAAAGCGCCCCAAACGGATACTCCCGACAAGGATATACAGCCCAAAACGTCGCAATCTTCTACCTCAAATACTCATTCTAAGCAGAATCATCACCAAGCAGCACTGAATCGCTTCACTGAAGATGTCACTGAAAAAGCCAAAACTGGAAAAATTGATCCAGTATTTGGTCGTGATGATGAGATTCGTCAGATGGTGGATATTTTATCCCGTCGTCGTAAAAATAACCCCATTTTGGTAGGGGAACCAGGCGTCGGGAAAACCGCGCTAGTTGAAGGATTAGCATTGCGTATCGCTGAAGGTAATGTACCAACCAACCTTAAGGGTGTCAGTATACTTACACTCGATCTCGGTTTGCTTCAAGCTGGAGCCGGCGTTAAAGGTGAATTTGAACAAAGGCTGAAAAATGTTATTGACGCGGTTCAGCAATCTCAAGTACCGATATTATTGTTTATCGATGAAGCTCATACAATCATTGGTGCAGGAAATTCTGCCGGTGGTGCAGATGCCGCCAATTTGTTAAAACCAGCTCTAGCAAGGGGAGAATTGCGAACTATTGCTGCCACAACATGGTCGGAATATAAACAATATTTTGAGAAAGATGCCGCACTTGAACGACGTTTTCAAATGGTTAAAGTCGATGAACCCGATGATGAAAAAGCAAGCCTTATGTTACGCGGATTAAAATCACGATATGCGCAGCATCATGGTGTTCATATTCTTGATGAAGCAGTCAAAACTGCGGTGTCATTATCTCGACGTTATATTAGTGGTCGTCAATTACCCGACAAAGCCGTTGATCTATTAGATACCGCATCTGCCCGTGTTAGAATGGGGTTAGATACGATTCCTGAATCAATTACAAAAATTGAAGCTAAGATTGATGCACTCATTATCGAAAAAGAAGCCATTGAGGTTGATGTTTCCCTTGGCGAATCTGACGCAACAACGCGTCTAACCGATATTGATAGCCAATTAAGCCAATTACAGCAAAAATTAACTTTCGCAAAAACTCAATTCGAAAAAGAAAAGAAACAGGTTGAAACATTAATTGAGTTACGAAAAAAACTAACCCCTAAGGCTGATAAAAAAATCCGCAAGCAACTGGCCGAAGCTCAGCAAACATTAACTGAACTGCAAGGTACTGCACCATTATTGTCGTTAGATGTGGATAGTCGCACGGTATCTTCTGTCATTGCAGATTGGACGGGTGTTCCATTAGAAAGTCTATTAAAAGATGAACAAAGCCATTTATTGACACTTGAGGACGATCTTCGTTTACGTGTAGTAGGACAAGATAATGCGTTGTTTGAAATCGCCAAACGGATTCGAGCAGCTAAAACAGGACTCACTTCAGAAGAAGCCCCGATGGGGGTATTTTTACTCGTTGGGCCTTCCGGTGTAGGTAAAACTGAAACAGCTTTGGCACTGGCTGACACATTATTCGGTGGTCAACAATCGCTGATTACTATCAATATGTCTGAGTACCAAGAAGCACACACTGTCTCTCAACTCAAAGGATCACCTCCTGGCTATGTCGGATATGGTCAAGGTGGCGTTTTGACAGAAGCTGTCAGAAAACGGCCTTATAGCGTAGTTTTATTAGATGAAGTTGAAAAAGCACATCGCGACGTGCTTAACTTATTTTATCAAGTTTTTGACCGTGGATTTATGCGAGATGGAGAAGGTCGGGAAATTGATTTTCGCAACACATTAATTCTTATGACGTCGAATCTGGGTAGCGATGAACTTATGGCACTTTTTGAACAAATGCCTGATGCAGATCTAGCTACACAGCATGAATTATTACGTCCAATTATTCGAGAACACTTTCAACCAGCACTGCTTGCACGTTTTCAAACTGTTATTTTCACACCGCTAGCAAACGATTCATTACGACATATTGTGAAAATGAAATTAGACAATGTGGCTTCACGGTTACAAAAACATTATAAAATCGATTTTAATGTGGGCGAACAACTCTACGATCAATTGGTTGCTGCATGTTTATTACCAGATACTGGAGCAAGAAATATTGATAGTATTTTAAATCAACAAATTTTACCGGTGGTATCAAACCTTCTCTTGCAAAGAGATAGTCATCATCCTGATACAACACAAACATTAATTCTCGACTTTGATAAAAGCGAGGGCATTGTACTTGAGTGGGCCAAACAGCCAAATCAGAAAGCTAAATCGAAAAAAGCGCAGACAACTAAATCGATAAAAGTAGCTCCTGTGAAAACTATCAAAAATAGTAATAAACCAAAAAGCAAGATGAAATAGAAAGGAGATAAATGTGGTACAGGTATTTAATCAACTTACCAATCTGTTAAGTGAAAAATTGGTTAACGGATTATCGTCAGTGAGTCATAATCGTTATACGTTAACGGTTGATGGCCTGTTATCGCCTATCTCGATCTTAAACGTTGAGGGCGAAGAGCAGCTTAACCAACCTTGGCATTATGTCATCACATTTACTAGTAGTGATAAAGCATTGTCAATTGATGCCGTGTTAAATCAGCCCGCTTCGTTTACCTTTAATCCAGTTAGCCCCAATGCCTTAACCACAGCGCTGAGCTCCCTTAGTGCTATGACGTCACAAAGTCAATCACGGATCTGTTATGGTATAATTACGGCATTTAATCAATTATCTTTTAATAAAGATGAGGCACATTATTCGGTTGTTTTATCCTCGCGCCTTGCCCTACTCTCATTGAATCGAAACAGTACCATCTTTCAAAACCAAAGTGTGGTTAATGTGGTTGAAGAAGTGCTTCGTAATCATGGTTTTACTGGTGTTGATTATCGGCTTATGCTTAAAGAGAGCTACCCTGCTCGTGAATTTATTACTCAATGGCAAGAGAGTGACCTTGAGTTTATTCAGCGACTACTGAGTGATGTGGGTATTTGGTTTCGCTTTGAAAGTCATGCTGAGCATCACTGTGATGTGTTGGTGCTCAGTGATTATGAACAAGGCCATCACAATGCTGGGAGCATTGATTATAAACTGCCAACAGGTACACTCGATGCGGGTACCGAAAGTGTGTGGGATATGTCACTGCACAGTCAAACCGTTGAATCGTCAATTAAAGTACAAGACTATAACTACCGTGATGCACAAATGAATTTACAAGGCGAAGTCAGTACACAGAAGGAAGCAACCACCACCTATGGCACCGATTACCGATATGGCGAGCACTATAAACGCCAAAGTAGTAGTAATAGTGATGAGAGTAGTACTTCAGAAAATGCCAGTACTACAAGTATAAATAATGATAACAATTCAGCAAATCGAAAGAGCGACAGCGTTATTGAAACTGGCCAATGGTATGCGCGTATTCGCCATGAACATGTCATTAGTCAGCAGATAATCATCAAAGGAAAAAGTAATTCTTATTCTTTATCACCCGGACAACATATTCGTATTGATGATAATCCATTGCCTGAGATGCAAGAAGGCTTTGTCATTTTGAGCGTGAGTGGTCAAGGTAACCGCTCTGATGCAGATGTTCTCTGTTGTGGAGCAAGATATCGACCAACAAGGACTAGTATATGTCTAATGATTATCAAGTATTAAAAGGTACGGTGAGTCAATTAGTTGTAACTAATGACGAAAAAGAGATGCGTTCAGACCATATCGGTTTAATAAACCTTATTGGTATTATTATACTAGGTTTTTTTGAAGTAATCGTCTCAACAGCATCTATTCTCGGTTCATTAACCAGTGGTAGCGTAAAAATAGCTGGGCAAGGTTTTTGTTGTTATATCGGTAGCAAATGGGTGGAAGGTAAACTGGTTGGTGTCGGTTTTAAAGACGGTGATTATATTGAAGTGATTGTCAAACCACAAAAAAATAATAGCTATAAAGCCTATGCCGTACGACTACCGCAGCAACAAGCTCTCTTTTTTCCCCGCTCTGTTGGTGCCACAACTTTACATTTATTGAAATATTGCGCTGTTTTTTCTGCTGGCATTTGTGTCTTTTCTTTAGTTGTCCTTTTCTTTGTGTCATTTATTTCTGGCAATCTTTTAAACGACGCAGTTGATAATATTGTAATTTCTTTTTCTTTTTCTATTCTGATTCTTTTTATATTCTTTTTTATGTTCGGTGGTCATTACTCTTTTCTAAGTAATAAAATATACGCCATTTGGGGTTATCCTAAACCGTGGCTATTTAATAGTGTCAAAGAAAATCTTCAGTTTAAAAAAATGAACCGTAATGGCGATCCAATATTATTTGATGACCCACAAACGCCAGATTTTAAAAAGCTAACGAAATATAATCCTTATGCCGATTATTATTGTCGGACGCCAATTTTACCAGATTGGGTAACTGTGTTAGATGAAAGAGGTAAACAGCCTAAAGATGATGTTATTACACGAAATGAGACAACACGAAATGAGACATAGTCCAATAGTTGAATAATAGTACAGACCATTTCATTCACGTTTGAAGTACAAAGGTTATTGATAATAGATAAGTTAAGTAACATGGAGTAGTAAAAATGGGAAAAAATGTGGTTAGATTAGGTGACCCAACAACACATGGTGGAGCGGTAATTTCGGTTTCATCAACAATGACTGTTGAAGGCAAACCTGTTGCGTTGATTGGCGATCTAGTGAGTTGCCCTAAAAAAGGGCATGGTGTTAACAAAATTATTGAAGGATCTCAAACTTGCTTCTCTGATGGTAAAGTTGTGGTAATTGACCAGTGTTTATGTGAATGTGGTTGTAAAGTACTTTCAACCATTCACAGTATGGAGATGGAGTAATATCATGTCTTGGCCTAAACCTAAAGTGATTGACACGTTAAAACCACCTGTAAAGTTACATCTAGGGCGATGGTTCTTATTTTTTATAGTATTGATATTTACTACCGGCATAATACTTGCTTTGATGTGGCCAAATAATGATTACAGCAAACAATGGACATTTTGGGCTGGTACAATATTTATACCATCAATGATTGGTGGTATTGCAATTGGTATTCGTTTTTATCTCTATGGCCTAGCACAAGAAGAATATGAAATATGGCAACATGAGCAGAAACATATTACACAAAATTGGCAAGCATGGGCAATGAAATCATTAGTGGTTATTGATAGTTATTATCATTTACCTAATCAAATAAGCCTACAACAACTAATAAAAGGTAGTGCTGATTTAGAGAATCAAATCAATAAATCATTAGCATTTAATGATATAGTAAAATTCTATCTACACATTGAAGATCTGTTTTTTTCTATCCGACATCAATTATCTATCATCCCTGTGACTGAGCGCATCAATATCACTCTGTATTCATCAAGTGACGCTTACAATTATGTCAATGATGATATTCATCGCGCCTATAGTGCAGCAAAAATAGAACAACCTTATACAATCACTCATCAGTTTATGCCTTCTGCTAATCTCGACAAATTGACAGAATGGATTGACTCGACTCAAACTGACTTACAGCTAGTGATTATTAATAACACTATTTCATCAGGTACTGCTTTCCTATGTGCTTTTTTATTGATGGATAAACAACATTATCTTGATTTGGCAATTGATATTGCACGAAGTGAAATATTACGGCCAATGGTAACTGACGATCTATCTATCGGTATTAATCAGATGGTTGAGATACAACCTGCAATAAATCAAATAAATCAACTATGGATTAACAACTTGGATTTCAAACAAGAAGTCAATATTACCAAACATTTAGCTGAATTGAACATCTCTCCAGAACAGATATATAAATTAGAAAGCCTCGCAGGTGAGCAAACTGAACTTTCTTATTGGCTTTCATTGGCGCTAGGATGCGAGATGATAACTAAAACAAAACAAAATAATTTAATTGCTGCAAAAAGCCAAAATCAATGGCTATTTTCAGTGGTGACAGCAGTAAGCGAGGAATCATAAATGAAAAATAAATGGAAAAAAATTGGATTAATTTTCATTATATCATTGGCCGCATCATTATTCGCTGTTGTTCTCTTTTTGTGGGGAACTTGGTTAGGTTACCCAACAACAGGACAAAAAATTACCGTTTGGTTACAAGTGATGCTATTGTTATTCGGCATATTATTGACACCGACCATTATTACCAACAGTCGTAAAATATGGGCTAAAGATAAAGCCGAGCGTGAATCTTTAAACCCTATTGAACCTAAAAAATCAGAAAAACCACTGCCATTTCCTGAATTTTTAGAGATAAAAAAGCAGTGTCGCAATCGTTCAGGATTGCTTTGGCGATATAAAATTCGCAAATGTTTAGTACTGGGTTCTTCTTCTGAAGTTCAACAATTATTACCTAATTTGCCTACTGAACTCTGGCAATTATGCGATAACACCTTAATGGTTTATGGTGGTGATATTCAAGATGAAGTGAATACTCCATGGTTGCAAGCGTTAAAAACACAGTTTTCACGTTGTATTCCTTTTTTACAAAAACCACTTGATGCGTTAATTTTAGTCCTACCTAAGCATTATCTTGACAATACACGACATCAACAATTAGCGCTTGAAAAGGATATATTACAACTGCAAACTCGTAATAAAGTATTAAATTGGTCTGCGCCAGTTTATTTAGTTGCGGGGCAAAGTTGTGAATGGTCACAAGCTGGACGCGTGGAGCAAAGCGTTGGTCTGCTTTTTCCATCATTAAAGAAAGATAAGATGGAATCTGTTGTGGTATCGCTGAATCAATTGGCTAAAGAGTGTTGCCAACGTGGCGTACAGCAGATTAAAAAAAATACCCATTACTCTTTTTTACTTAAACTGAGTCAGGATTTAGTTAAATGTGATATCAATAACATTACACGTTATTTAACGTCGCTCATTTCATACCCTTATTCCCCACATGTTCGCGGACTTTTTTTTACACCTTATCAGTTATCTCAGATAGAAGATCAACCGCTTTTTGAACATTATTTGTCAATGACCCCAACATTGGAGTCAATTAGCGATGATGCTCAATTACAATTAGGGCAACGAATGGGCATTCAATGGGGAACCTTATCTTGTTATGTTTTACTTATGTCCATGGCAGTGACTGGCGTGGCATTACTCACGTCATATTACCGTAATGCCTCACTAATTGATGATAGCTTTGAACTTGTTAAAAAAGCCGATGAATCTGTTACACAAGATTATGTCATTCAACTACAAACACAATATGAGTTGCAACAACGATTAGAACAACTACTTTATCGTCAGAAAAAAGGTGCACCTTTATCTTATCGATTTGGTTTGAATCATAATGATGCTTTGTTAAATAAATTATGGTTTAGCTATCAGGTGAATAATTCGCGTAATATTGCTACACCATTTTATAAACATATGACCGACTACCTAACCTTGCTCACAGGGTTACCACCTAATGATCCGAATCGCAAAAAATTAGTCGATTCGGCCTATGATGTGTTAAAAGCTTATTTAATGATGAACCATCCTGACAAAAGTGATGGAGTGTATTTGAGTCAATTTGCCGCAAAAATATGGCGAGCACCTGAAGGCATCAGTGATGGTGATTGGCAGCGATTAATGCCAGAATTAGTTCGATTTTGGGGACAAACACTCAATTCACACCCTGATTGGGCACAACAAAACGATCCTCGTTTAGTCAAAGATGTTAGGCAAATTTTAATTAACCGAATTGGTGTTAAAAATGCCGTTAACACGCTTTATCAAGAGATAATTCAACGAGCAAGTCAACATTATGCAAATCAAAATCTGAATCAAATACTAGAAGGATTAGATAGTCGATTACTATTTTCCAGTAATGTTGACATACCCGGTGTTTATACGAGAAAAGCGTGGGAAGAGACAATAAAAGATGAAATTGATGATGTTGCTAAATCACGACAAGAGCAAATCGATTGGGTGTTAAGTGATAGTGATAGTGATAGTGAAAGCAAATTAACAGAATCCATTTCACCCCAAACACTAAAACAACAACTTACAGAACGATATTTTAGTGAATATGGTATGGCTTGGTTACATTTTTTAAATACTATTCAGTGGAATCAAACCAATAATGTTTCAGATGTGATCGAACAGCTAACTCTACTGGCGGATACTCGGCAATCTCCTTTAATTGCATTAATGAATGTAGTCAAATACCAATCAGAAGTATCTTATAGCGGAGGCAGCTTGTCAGATAATTTACTACGTTCTGCCCAAGAGTTAATGAGCAACAAATCACCAACGGGGTTACCAAAAAATAACGATACCTCTAAGCCATTAGCGGCTACATTTTTACCTATAACCAGTTTGCTTCAAAATGACAATACGAATGGGCTCTCTTTGCAAACATACCTATTACGAGTTACGCAGGCTCGACTAAAATTGCAAAATGTCGTAAATAGTGCCGATCCTCAATTAAGAATGCAAGAATTGGCAAAAAGTGTTTTTAAAGGTACTTCTGTCGATTTAACTGAAACGCGAGATTATGGCAATTTAATCGCGGCAAATCTTGGCGAAGAATGGTCTGGTTTTGGCTACAGCTTATTTAAGCAGCCGTTAGAACAATCATGGCAAGTAGTATTAGCTCCAGCCTCAATGAGTTTCAATAATATTTGGCAAGATTATGTTGTAAGTCAATGGGAAAAATCTTTTGCCGGCCGTTACCCGTTTAAAGATAGTGAAAATGAAGCATCATTAGCTGAATTGGCTCGCTTTTTGCGTGCTGATACTGGAGTTATTGATCGTTTTATTGCAAATGAATTAAACGGTGTATTAGAAAAAAAAGGTGGAAGCTGGGTTATTAATACCGCAAATGCACAAGGACTTAATTTTTCGCCAAAGTTTATTGAGACACTTACACTCTTTAATGAAATTTCGACTGAATTATTACCATCGGGTGATCTCTCTTTTTCATTTGATTTAATGCCTCGAAGTGGCAGCAATATTACTCGAACCGAATTAGCGATTAATAAACAGAAATTGGAGTATTTCAATCAAATCCCTGTATGGCAGAGTTTTAATTGGCCTAGTAATGGATATACAACTTATTCACACCTTAGTTGGAGCAGTGACACATCCGGACTACGGCTTTATGGTTATTATAGTGGTGATTGGGCATGGATACGTCTACTAGAATCAGCATCAGTAAAGCCTTTAGATTCAAGTCGCTATGAACTGATCTGGAATGCGCCGGATGAACATAAATTACGGTTCATTTTACGAACACAGTTAGGAGGTGGTCCGTTGACGTTACTGAAATTACGTAATTTTTCATTACCACGAACCGTTTTTGAATAATAATGAAACAAAATAATGGGTTATTGTTATGTTTAGTCAATTATTGAATCGTTTTTTGGAACAGCAAGATTCTAATGAATCAATGATTCTTCAATTAAATCAACATTGGATAGATTGGTTGCAACCAATTAGTCTGGACAAACCGGCTGGTGAAGATTTAACGTATTATGATTCTTTTCAAGAAATCAAAGAAGAAATTACCAAACTGTCAGGTGTTAATTACACGTTGATCTCAACAGAAAGTGAAACAATATTAAAACAAAACAGTAAAGATATTCGTGTTGCCACTTATTATTGTTTGGCTTGTTTACATCTCGATGGTAGCGAAGGATTTGCTGATGGTCTTGAGCTGCTCGCCGGATTATTAGATAAATTTGGTTCATCAATTTATCCTTCACGTTACAATGTTCGTAAAAATGCCATAGAGTGGCTTGCCAGTAGCAGATTTATTGATGAACTCAATAAATTACAACCGATTCCAGAGACGTGTTTAACGCGCATTATTGTCGCATTAAACTTGATTGATACCTGTTGCAAAGAATTGTTTGTTAGTGAGGATCCTAATCATCCGATTAACTCTCCCGATTTGACTGCATTGGTTAATTTTTTTTCTAATGGACTAAAACAACCTATCAATGTAAATAAGTCTGAAGAAAATACTGCATTGTCAACACCGCCTCCATTATCTGTAGCAAAAAGTGTTGAGGGTGAGGTAAAAATTAGCTCTCAACGAGACTTACTCGAACAAGCAAGAAAAATGGCCTCTTTTTTACGCGAAAAACCTGAAGGCTACTTAGCCGCAGGGCGCTTTTTACGAGTTGTTCGTTGGGATACTATTATTGAGTTACCACCAGCTGATCATCGCGGTAAAACACGATTACCGGCACCAAGAACTGAGCTTAAACAACAAATCAGTCGTTTAATTACTCAACAACAATGGCCCCAGCTCTTTGAACGAGTCGAAGGCGCATTTACGGAAAATGCTAACCACTTATGGTTAGATTTACAACGAGCGACGATAATGGCACTAAAAAAAATGGGTGAACCTTATCAATCATGGGCTGATATCTATTTGACCGATTTCGTTTTGATGCTTGAACGGTTAAATGGTATTGAACATCTTTGTTTTGAAAATGGGATGCCGTTTGCTGATGATGAAACATTGAGTTGGATCGCTAACAATGCACGTATCCATCATTTAGATGACGGTGACAGTATGGCCCCAATCGCCGTATCAGGCGAAAATGATTGGAATGAGATTGAAAAACAAGCGTTAAAACTTGCTCAGACCGAAAATTTAGAGAAAGCGTTTCAATGGCTGCAAAATTTACCGTCGCTACGTTCTCCTAAACAACGATACTTTTTACAATACACGCAAGCAAGAGTTGCTGAACAAATTGGTGAGTTTGATATTTCATTGAAACTTTTAAATGGTTTAAATGAACAACAGCAATGTATTACATTATTACAATGGGAACCGGAATTGTTATTTGATGTAAAACGATGTTTATTGCGATTAGTCAAACAAAAAAATCAAGTTAAAGATGGTAAAAAACCTAATGTCTCTAGCCAAATTGAACAACTACAACATGAATTAATGCAACTTGATCCAGCAAGAGCATTGAGTTTGATGTAGTGTCATTGATTGTATTTGCAGAGGAATAACAACATGATAATAAAAGAGATAAACAATGGATGATTTAATTCTACGCTATTACGAATCAGAGATGCGCTATTTGCGAGAAGCTGGAAAAGAGTTTGCGAAGATTCATCCTGATCGGGCAAGTCAATTGAATTTAGATCGTGTCGGTGACCGCGATCCTTATGTCGAACGCTTATTTGAAGGCTTTGCTTTTTTGACAGGACGACTACGTCAAAAAATTGATGATGATTTACCTGAACTTACTGAAAGTTTAGTTAGCCTGCTTTGGCCACATTATTTACGTTTAATTCCATCATTATCGATTGTAGAGCTTACGCCTGATTATGCAACGCTGACACGGCAAGAATTCATTCCTAAAGGATTGAAAGTGCAAAGTGAACCACTTGGTCAGGTAGGCACTAAGTGTCCTTATCGAACAACCCAAGACGTAATTTTGCAGCCCATCAAAATTAGTCAAGCTAAATTGGGGTTCCATCACGACGGACGAAGCCTCATCACCTTACGCTTAAGTTTTAGTGAGTTAGCTGATTTTGAACAGCTTGATTTGTCTAAGTTGCGCCTCTATTTAAATGCAGATGGGCCTATTGCTTCAACACTGCATTATGCCTTAACCCAACAGGTTGCTTCAATGCATTTACGTTACTCAAGCAATCCTGAAAATCGGATAAAAATGCAAGGGAAAATAACATCGGTTGGTTTTTCTGATGATGATCGCTTATGGTTAAAACCAGATAACGCTTTTGCTGGGTATCAGCTTTTATTAGAATATTTTGCTTTTCGTGAAAAATTTATGTTTGTTGATCTGCATGGATTAAATATTAATGAAGTACCTGCGCGTTGTTCCTATATCGATGTTGAGCTAGTTTTAAATGAAAATTGGCCAAGTGATATGCCGTTTGATCACGATAATATTCGTTTGCATTGTGTTCCGGTTATCAATCTATTTGATATGGAAGCTGATCCGATTACTGTCAACCAATTAGAGAGTGAATATTTACTGCGTCCATTATTGCGCCAAGATGGGCATATAGAGGTTTATTCTGTTGAGCATGTTGAAGCCATTACTCGTAATGGGCGTTATCGTTATGTACCCTTCACTAGCTTTAAGCATCGAGGAGGTATGTTAAGACATGATGCTCCAGAAAGGTACTATCATACCCGAGTTCGTAAAGGTGCTTCAGGATTACATGAAACTTGGTTAATTCTAGGCGGTAAAATTTGGGATAAAGATGAAATGCTTGAAACTGAAACATTATCATTACAAATAACTGGAACAAATGGTATGTTGCCTCGTAAAGCATTACGAAATGCACGTATTAATGAGCTTTTTCAAGCGCAAAAAAATATAGCCTATGTTCGAAATTTGTGTTCGCCAACATTACCTTGCTATCCGCCAACAGAAGATCGCTTTTTCTGGCGAGTGTTGTCACACTTAGCTCCTAACTATCTCTCATTAATGAATGCGGAAGTATTACGTGGAACTTTGGCATTATATGATTGGACAGATAACGAACTTAATCGCAGGCGATTAGACGGTATTGTTGATGTATCTCATCGAATGATTAAGCGTATCGAAAAAGGGATGTTACAACGAGGTATAGAAATAGAAGTTACACTTAATAGTTATCAATTTGCTGGTGAAGGCGATGTGATGCTTTTTGGGGAGTTGTTGCATCAATTTTTTGCACTGTATGCCGATGTTAACTTGTTTACCAAATTGGTTATTATTCTTTTACCGACAGGAAGAAAAATTGTATGGAACCAGAGCAAAATATCGAAAACAGCCTTTTAATGCAAACACTTGAAAATGTGTTGCCAAAAATGAATTTTTATCGTTTTTGTCAGCTACTTGAACAGATGTACGCAAATGAGCCGGTACTTGGTAGGTATGAAACACCAGCTGCAGATCCCTTACGTTTTGCGCCATCTATTGATATGTCATTTCCTGCTAGTGAACTAAAATTTATTGAAAGAGCACCTTATGTAAATCGACCACCTACTGTAAGAACTCGGTTTTTAGGATTATATGGGGTTGACTCCGCTCTACCTCTTGGTTTACTTGATAATATCATCCGTCGTGAAGAAAATTATCAAGCGATGACTGATTTTTTAGATATGTTTAATCATAGAATCATCACACAGTTTTATCGAATTTGGTTAAAATATCATTATCCGGCAAGTTTTTTAAGTGGCGGTAAAGATCCATTATCAAAATGTTTGCTAGGATTGACGGGGTTGGGCATCAAAGGGACAGCAGAACAAATTGGTACCCCATCATCCCGTTTTTTGGCATTATTAGGTTTGATCACCCAAAAAACACGCACCGCGGAAGGGATTATTGGATTAGTACGTGTTTTGGTAAATGATGCAAAAGTTGTTGTCAATGAATTTTATCCTATTTGGCAATCAATTGATAACCCAGCTAAATTAAGCAGTAAGGAACAAATCGCTCTAAATGGAAGTGCCGTGTTAGGCTCTCGTTTTAGAGAGTGTAATCAAACCATTCGTATTGCCATAACTCCACAACATAAAGAGCAAATTGCTGATTTATTACCTGGCGGGCAATTACATCATGATCTTTTGGCTTTGTTACGAGCTTATTTGGGGTACCAAGTTGATGCCAAAATGACACTCTATATTCAACGTCATTTTTTACCGCGTAGCAGGCTAACATCGAAAAATAGCCGATTAGGCCAAACAGCATCATTTACTAAGATCTCTGAAAATGGTGGAATTACTCAAGATGAAGTTGCTGTAAATATTGGACATTACTCAGGAATTGATTATGTTGCATAATAAAAAAGGAATAAGTATGAGATTAATTAATACATTTATGGCTTGTGTATTAACCATTGGATTAACCGGGTGTGGAATTGTACAAAGCACATATGAAGGCGCGGCAGACTTAACTAATTCTGTTTTCTCATGGAGTATTAGGACAATACATCTAGATATTACTGCAAGAGCCGAATTAAATATGGATGACGAAAAACTTTCTTCGCCAGTCGTCATTCGCATTTATCAATTAAAAGATGCCGAAACGTTTAATTCAGTATTTTATGAAGATCTGGTTAATAAAGATAGCGATGCATTAAAGGAATCATTACTCGAAAGTAAAGAACTGATTTTAAAACCAAACACGTCAGTTTCTGTTGATATTCCCTTTAATAAAAAAGCTGACGTAGTCGGTATTGCCGCACTTTATAGAGATCCAAATTTGAAAGAAAATAGTTGGCGACTTGTGTTAACACGTAGTGATTTACATATCAATAAACCACGCGAGATTATCGCAAGCCAATATACAATTAAACTACTGGATGAAAGTAAATGAGTGCTTCATTATACGATATTCTTTATGGTTATTTTGAATCAGGCATCCCTATTGATGATGTTGCCGAAAATGAACAAACCGTTATTAGTGTTATGGATAATATTGAACGTATCTTAAATAGTCGGGCTGGTGCAATTAAACATATGCCTGACTATGGTTTGCCTGATATGTCAACAATCTTCCAAGCCTTGCCTTCATCAGCTTATATTTTAATGAGAGCGATAGAACATACACTATTAACTTATGAACCAAGGATTTCCTCGATTGATATCAATATCGAAGAGAAAAACAATGACGCCATGGTATTGGCTTATGAACTTATTTGTCATTTAAAAGAAGGTGGACTAGTAAAGTATGGGACTTACTTTATGCCTGATGGCAAAGCCCTTTTAAAATATACTCGTAAAGGAATAAATACTAACTAATATTGGAGGCATTTTTAAGCGTTTTTAGGATAATGTCGAGTTAACTCATCTTAAGTAGTTACTCTTGGCGTTTATCTTCAAAATTATTATCCATTTCAGTATCAATTACCGTAATATAATCTGGTTTAGCTAATAAATTTGGATTATTTTTTTTTACAAAACATTTCTGGATCATAATAAAAAAAACCAAAGCCATCTCCTCCTTTATAAGGTCTTATAAAACGATCAACATTATCATTCCATTCTAATGAATATTTACCTTGGGCAATTAATTTCCGCACCTGCTTTTTACTTATATCAACTAAATCAATATTAGCAACATCTTGCCAACCCAATACGGAAAAAATTCGTTCTGCCAATTTAACATGGGTATTTATCATTTTATAATATAAAATTAAAATTGTTGGTATATAAAGTGCACCAATTCCAATATAAGCTGGAATTAGATTATCCAAAGTAAAATCACTTGATAGATAGACTAAACCTGCTGTAAACAATAAATAAAATAAAATTACTGGGATATGATAACGTTTTAAAGCGTGTTTACGTCCAGCAAAACAAGGGGGAATAAGCGAAATAATTTGCTCACTTGGTTTAAGCATAGCATACACTTCATAATGGTCAGTATGCTTTTCGGCTACAACCTCAACCAAATCACCTTCATTAAATTTTAAATAACCCAGCCAACCTTTTAACTTAATTGTGTTATTTAGTTTAGCTGTAAAATATTGTGCTTCAAAATAATTACTTACATGTATACTATCATCCTTATGCCCTAAGGCCGCTAAACCAGCACTATTATTCCCAGTTAATGTTGCAAGCGCCGCTCTGCTTCGTATTTTAGCATTCAGTTTTTTCCTCTCTTCTTTACTCAAATAAGCATCATCACCCACCGGTGCAGAACAGAATATTCCTTTAAACTCTGTAAGTGTACCCGTTATTTTTACTAAATTTTTAGGGGGTAAAATGGGATCAGTAATACTCACCCCTGTTTTTTTTAATAACTCTTCTTTATTATTATAAATAATATCGGTTCCATCATATTTTGCGTAGGGCATAATTGGCCTTTTTAATTTTTATTATTACTGTTTTTTTGCTTTCGCATTCGATAATCGGTATTCATTTAAGATCAGTTACCATAATCAATATATTTTCTGGTTTTTTCATCGCGAACCCACCACTCTAATCGGCTCTCGAAAATGTCTTTTTGTACGGAAAATGAATAGTCACCCTTTTGCGTTTATCTTCAAAATTATTATCCATTTCGGTATCAATCAGCGTAATATAATCTGGTTTAGCTACTAAATTCTGATTATTTTTTTTTACAAAACATTTTTGGATCATAATAGAAAAAACTCCAGCCATCTCCTCCTTTATAAGGTCTTATAAAACGATCAACATTATTATTCCATTCTAATGAATATTTACCTTGGGCAATTAATTTCCGCACCTGTTTTTTACTTATATCAACTAAATCAATATTAGCAACATCTTGCCAACCCAATACCGAAAAAATTCGTTCTGCCAATTTAACATATGTATTTATCTCTTTTTTATTTAAAATTAAAATTGTTGGTATATAAAATGCACCAATTCCAATATAAGCAGGAATTAGATTATCCAAAGTAAAATCACTTGATAGATAGACTAAACCTGCTGTAAACAATAAATAAAATAAAATTACTGGGATATGATAACGTTTTAAAGCGTGTTTACGTCCAGCAAAACAATGGGGAATAAGCGAAATAATTTGCTCACTCGGTTTAAGCATAGCATACACTTCATAATGGTCAGTATGCTTTTCAGCCACAACTTCAACCAAATCACCGTCATTAAATTTAAAATAACCCAGCCAACCTTTTAACTTAATTGTATTATTTAATTTAGCTGTAAAATATTGTGCTGGAAAATAATTACTTACATGTATACTATCATCATGCCCTAATGCCGCTAAACCAGCACTATTATTTCCAGTTAATGTTGCAAGCGCCGCTCCACTTCGTATTTTAGCACTCCGTTTTTTCCTCTCTTCTTTACTCATATAAGCATCATCACCCACCGGCGCATAACAGAATATTCCTTTAAACTCTGTAAGTGTACCCGTTATTTTTACTAAATTTTTAGGGGGTAAAATGGGATCAGTAATACTCACCCCTGTTTTTTTTAATAACTCTTCTTTATTATTATAAATAATATCGGTTCCATCATATTTTGCGTAGGGCATAATTGGCCTTTTTAATTTTTATTATTACTGTTTTTTTGCTTTCGCATTCGATAATCGGTATTCATTTAAGATCAGTTACCATAATCAACGTATTTTCTGGTTTTTTCATCGACAACGCACCACTCTAATCGGCTCTCGAAAATGTCTTTTTGTACGGAAAATTGATAGTTACTCTTGGCGTTTATCTTCAAAATTATCATCCATTTCGGTATCAATCAGCGTAATATAATCTGATTTAGCTAATAAATTCCGATTATTTTTTTTTACAAAACATTTCTGGATCATAATAGAAAAAATACCAACCATCTCCTCCTTTATAAGGTCTTATAAAACGATCAACATTATCATTCCATTCTAATGAATATTTACCTTGGGCAATTAATTTCCGCACCTGCTTTTTACTTATATCAATTAAATCAATGTTAGTAACATCTTGCCAACCCAATACGGAAAAAATTCGTTCTGCCAATTTAATATTGGTAGTTATCATTTTATAATATAAAATGAAAATTGTTGGTATATAAAATGCACCAATTCCAATATAAGCTGGTATTAGATTATCCAACGTAAAATCACTTGATAGATACACTAAACCTGCTGTAAATAATAAATAAAATAAAATTATTGGGATATGATAACGTTTTAAAGCGTGTTTACGCCCAGCAAAACAAAGGGGAATAAGCGAAATAATTTGCTCACTCGGTTTAAGCATAGCATACACTTCATAGTGATCAGTATGCTTTTCGGCTATAACTTCAACCAAATCACCGTCATTAAATTTAAAATAACCCAGCCAACCTTTTAACTTAATTGTATTATTTAGTTTAGCTGTAAAATATTGTGCTGGAAAATAATTACTTACATGTATACTATCATCCTTATGCCCTAATGCCGCTAAACCGGCACTGTTATTCCCAGTTAATGTTGCAAGCGCCGCTCTACTTCGTATTTTAGCATTCAGTTTTTTCCTCTCTTCTTTGCTCATATAAGCATCATCACCCAAAGGTGCATAACAAAATATTCCTTTAAACTCTGTAAGCGTACCCGTTATTTTTACTAAATTTTTAGGCGGTAAGATGGGATCAGTAATACTGACCCCCGTTTTCTTTAATAACTCTTCTTTATTATTATAAATAATATCGGTTCCATCATATTTTGCGTAGGGCATAATAGGCCTCTTATCTAATTTGATTAAATCAAAAAATATAATTGAAAAAGGTTTGCCATTCGCCAGAAGTGTATACTGGTCTATTTTTTTCAATCTCTGTTTATTGTCTCTCTTAAGGATAAGTGAAAATGGTTGCCAATTCACTAGGAGTAAATACTTGTTGATGATTTTCTTCCAACTCTCTTTTTTGTCGCTCTTGTTGAGCTTCTTCCCACTCTTTTTCGTATTTCATTAAAATCGCTTTAAATGCTTCGACTTCTTGTTGCTGAGATTCATAACGAGAAGATCTTTTTTCATGTAAACCACCTTGAAATTCACCAAAACGGCAACGCTCTAACCACTCTTCTATCTCATCAGGTTTATTCAATTCATATATCGCTTGGCAGATAAATAGTCCTAAATTTATCCATGGATTTAGTGCGAATATAAATAATAGCATTACACCTCTACCAGCAATGAATACTAGTCCTCCTAAAATAGCTTTTTTAGCAACAGCTTGAGTTATTAATTTAAGACAGGTATCAGTAATTTGCAGTAAACTTCTCTTCCCTAATTGCAAGAATATATCAACGGTACTAACAATAGCTGAAATAAATCCCATCCAATAAAAGGCTTTTTCTGCTTTTGTTTTATTTGATGTATCCTCATTCCAACTTATCGCAATTTGGGTGACACCTGAAATAAAGCCAAAAATATTACCAAAAAAGCCAAAATTCTTAAGTGTTTTATCATTTAGCTGATTATTTTGACCATGAACAACAGCAAATTTAAAACTTAACGAGATTATTCCGGTTGCCGCCATTATAAGTTTATAATTCGCTTCAAATTGTTGTGCTTGGGTTTTATAACGATCATCTGAAATTATTTCATATAAAGTTTTTAGCTGATAGAACGCCATAAAACCAATTAAGCCCTTGCCGGCGGTGGTGGTACTTAATATACCGTTCATTTTTTGATTGATGTTTTGATAAGCAATAGTCAACTTTGTGCCTGCTGTATTAAAATTATTAGCTACTGATTTTTTAAGGCGATTTGACCAATCATAATAAGCTTGCATTTTTCTTTCTAAAGCCGATTTAGATAACTGAGGGGATGGATTAATAGCAATAAAAAAAGCTTCAGCAAAAGCAGATGAAATTTTACCGCCTTGGACTTGCAGATATTTTAGAAAAACCACAGATGTAGCAAGTATATTGGCTTTAATAGGCTGTATATACATAGCGGTAATTTGGGCATCGGTTGAATTGCCATCTAATAAAAAATTACGTTGACCTTCGAATATAGTTGCTAATCTTTTGCCTAATTCAAGTGAATTTGATGTTTCTTCTTCTTTGTTTAGAATGCTAAAATCGAAGTTAATCAGTGTATCTACCCAAGCTTCAAATATTTTCGATTCTTCCGATTCTTCAGCTTCTTCAGAAAAGCTTAAAACTGTTGACAATTTATCTAATAATTGCCCATAATCTTCCCGTTGCATTGGTGTTGTTTTATCTAAACCATGCATCAGATTGATATATTTTTGTTGCTGCTCTTTAGTTAATTTTCGTTTGGCAAATACAGCTGACCAGACTATATTATGGGCATCTAAGGTTTGATCAGTAATCAATTGGGTAAATAATTTAACAACTCTATCATTATCAACATGCGTTCCTAACGTCATTAAAATATCGTTGGCAAATGCAAGATAATCATCACTGTCTTGTGCAAAATCATCGGCAGCCAATGATAGCGGGTGTTTTTCCTTTTGTTTGAAGCAATCAATCCATTTAATTAAATCTTCAATTAGTCTTTCAACATAACTGCCACTTTCTTGTAAAAATTGATTATATTTTTTTCTGTAATTATCATAAGCAAATAAGCCAACATCGCTGTGTAATAACCTATTTTTATACTTACGCCAACGCTTTTCAGCCGATGCTTCAGTTCCGTTTTGTTTATGCCAATTTACTTCATAATCTTTAGCTTTTACTTCAAGCTCATTTCGAATTAAGTTACATTGATTGTTTAATTTTTCAATTTTACTTGTTTCTGATCTATTACTTAATGCAAATATATCTTTAAGAATACTTGCAAACCTATCCTCGCCTAACTCTTTTAATAAGTAATTTTGCTCCGTAAAATTTACCAATTCTTTAGCATTCCATTTACATGAATTTAAATGAATATCTAAATCAGATGTATAGGGGTTGTGATAGGAAAAATTTGAATCATATGCAGTAAAATTTTTTGCCTGATTGACAATTTTAATTACTCTTTCGCCTTTTGCTTTCTCTGCTGTAGACCATCCTGGTATTCTTCTTGTAGAAGACGGTAGACCAGAGGCGCTTGGAGGATCTATTGGCTTTCGATAATATTCGACATCTGAAAGATATTCTTTATTTTGTTGGCGAATATGTTTTTTAAAATTTTGCTGGTTATTGTTTAAATCATCATTTTTAATAAATTGTTCAAAAAATTCAATACTACTGCATGTTAAGTTTTCCCATTGTCTTTCTGTTATCACTTTTTTAAATGCTGCAAGTGCGCTATTTCCCCAATTACTTAATTCAGCAACAATTCCTATACTATCCATCAAAGCTACCATCATAGCCGGAGCTTTGGTATTATTACGTTGTTTTGATTGGATCTTACGATATATAAACGCTGAGTAACCTTCTGTTAACTGAGAGGATTCTTTAGAATAGTATGATAAATTAAGCCATGGGGTTAAAGTTGTTCTTCTTTTAAACAACGATTTATCATATTCGAATACCGAACTTTCAGTAATTGCAGCAATTGGACTTGTTGAAATCGGAGAATTATTATCCCGATAATTATATAAATAAGGAAATGTTTCAGGATTTTTACCATAAAATTGGTTAGATGTATCACTCGGTTGTAATAAATAATCAATATATTGACTTTCTATTGTACTGGCTATCGCTTCTTTAGTTATGGGGGTGATACCATTTGCGCTTTCTTGTTTTTGTATCCACTCTTTTGGTCTTATAACCTGCATACGAATATCACGTTTATCTTCTTCATTAAGATATTTTCTTAAAGTATCTAGACTCCATTTATGTTCACTATAAGCTAACCATGCTTTATCACATTTATCGGGTTTGGTCAGAACAATAAATGCAATATTACTTGCTTCATGTGCACTATTGCTGCAACTTGTTTCAACATCACCTAATGGGATGGTCTGTTGCTCATTATTTGCACTTTTTATATCATCACCGAATCGTAATAAATCTAACTCTTTGCTAATATCTATCTGCCAAAATCCACCATTTTCATCTACTTTATATACCGAAACGTCTAAATCTATTGCATTATCTTCATATTGACAAAAAAGATAAAGATAACCTTTTCTAGTCGTTCTTAGTACATATTTACTATCTTTATTTAAGGATAAGAGCTCTTTTTTTTCTGCCCATTTTGGTAAATGAGTAAGCATTTGTGCTGGAGATACAGCATAACGAACAGGATAGATTGGTAACCCACAAGAACGACATTTTTCACACAGACTCATTTTTTCCTCCTGTTTTGTTCATATTTAAATCATCTTTGATTTTATTCCATTGTGACGAGGTAATATTTTTTAGCTGAGCAACCAATGGGCAATTATTATTTTGTTTAATAACTTGAGAAATAACATCATGGTCGATAAATTCAGGATGGATAGTTAAACTGTAATAAGCGTATTCTGATAGGTCATTTTTACTTTTATATCCTCTTCTTTCAGCATTTTCAAAAGCTTTCATTATAATTGCATCTGCTTGATTTTCGGATATCGTATAGTGAGGATGAAAAAAATGGTAACGAGCAAGTGTTTGATTACGACTTTCAATCCAACCAATTTGTCTCCATTGCTGTTCGCTAATAATACAATTAAAATTTGTATGTCGGCTCATATGTCTAGTATTTTTTTCGATAACTAATTGTCTATCACTATTTATATATAACCAAAAATAGATGAATTTAACTAACATGTTTGTTTGCTCATCAGATAAAATATTCAATAACACAGGTAGTACTGCCGGATCGTAATAACGTAATAGTTCAATGCTTTCATTATTCTGTTGAATAGCCACACTACCCATATTTCTGGCTAACATTTCAATATTCAATGGTGAAAAAAACCAACCATATACAGAGCGAGGTTTTGCAAATAACGTATTTTGAGGAGCTACCTCCAAATAAAATTGCTCAATGCTTTGTTGTAATATAATTCGATCTTTTTCTTTAGCTAAATTAAGTTTAATTAATCCAGGTGTAGGCTTAATGTTGTAACTTACATATTGAAATAGTACTAACTCTTTTTTTGCGATTTTATCCTCAAAGTTTGTTTTTTTATTATTAGATTGATAAATAAGATAAAAATATCCATCCGTTTGTGATGATAAATCTATAATCTTCTGAAAAATTTCCTTAATTCTTTCAGCGTTATCTATTGGTATTACTTGATTATTACTATTCATTATTTATCCCAGTGTAACGTTACCTTTTTGTAAATTACTTGCTTCTTGTATAGATATTTCACAACCAGTAGGTAATTTAGGATTCATTTTTTGACTTACCGGTCCCATTTTTTGCATAGCATTACTCTTGATATAAACATTATCGGCGGTGCCCAGCTCAATCCCGGAACTGCTGATTTTGATATATGAGCCGCCACAGATTAACGTCAGCGCTTTACTTGCGGTAATCGTCATTTCTCCATCAACACTGTCTATTTGAATATCTTGCTTGGCAGCCATATTCAGGTCGGCATTTTGTGCCTGTACCTCAATATCACCCTGATTGGCAAAGATTTTCATTCCTGATTTATGGGCAAATATACCGATGGATTCAGCCGATGAGACGGTGATATTTTTTAATGCATTGATGTCCGTTTGGTTTTCACTGGTCACCGATACACTGTTCGAGGTTGATAGTTGGATGTTTTCCGGACTGGTTAAAGCGATGCCTTCTTGGGCATAAGCAAGAATGCCACTTTGGGCTAACTGGGTTAATGTCGCTTTAAGTTGTTCTTGACTGTCGGTATCCGCAACATGGGCTTCAGATTCGCTGGCGGCATTTTGTAAAGCTTTGGCAATCGATAGCGCATTTTCAAGCTGAGTAATGGCCGCTTGCATATCAAGCTGTTTGCCCCGTGCCTTAGGCGCGGTCTGACTGGTCAGGTATAAGCCTCTATTGGCAGCAATCGCCCCCCCACTCATCGGTGCGCAGTTCAAAGCCTTCACCACGCTGCTCTTTGTTTTGGTCAACTAAATGCCCGATGTTAAGTTGGGTTTTACCGTATTCGGTGGCTAACTTGATGTGCTCTTGTCCGCGCTTATCATCCATCCGTAACTTATTATTCGCCGGTGTGCGAATCACATTACGATGTTTGTTTTTGGTGGTCACATGGTCAGGGTGACAACTGTCATGCATCGCATGCGCAATATAAGGTCGGTCCGGATTACCATTAGTAAAGGCAACGGCTACCTCGGTACCGTCAATCAATGGAAAGTGAAAACCATAAGTACTACCGGCATACGGTTTAGCCAGCCTTAACCATAAACTCTCTTCACCGTTTCGCCACGCTTTTAAGTCAAAGTTAAATTTAACTCGATAGCGCCCTTGGGTATCAATATAACCATAGGTGTCATTATCTGGACTGGTCACTCGTGCCGGTAAGGTGCCATCAATGATCGGGAAAGGAATTGGCTCTGGGCGGTAAGGTTTTAATGGCTGGTAAGGTATGGCGGTAAAACTCAGTTCATAAGCATCACTGCGGTTTCCCTGTCCTTGCACCGTCAATATCATTATCCCTTCATCGATTCCGGCAATCGCACTGCCTTTGATGCGAATATGTTGGCCCGGCGCTAAATTGGCTTGGTTACTTTTACCTCGGATAAGAATTTGACGGCTGATTGCTCGCTCATGACGAATACGGGCATACCATTCACCGCTTTCAACGCTCTTACCCGCCTTACCTATATTACCTATATTATTTATATTACCTATATTATTTATATTACCTATATTACTTATGCTACCTATACTATCCGCATTACTTGCACTAACAAAACCAGTGCTAATAGAACGGCTATTATCGCGACTGTTATTACCAATATTATCGTTATTATTGTCGTTATTATTATCGTTACTGTCTTGAATGTCTTGACTGTCGTCGGTATCAATATCGTCACCGTTTTTATCATCGTCGTCATCATTATTTAGCGGGTCACTATTAATGCTATTATTGCGGTTACCACTGCTATTTAACCCTTTGTAGTGCTCATCATAACGATAATCAGTGCCATAAGTGGTGTTATCTTTCGGTTGGCTGTTGACTTCACCGAGTAAATTCGCCTGCGCATCTCGGTAGTTATACTCCTGCACTTTTACCGAAGTTTCCACCATTTGACTGTGTAATGACATATCCCAGACACTTTCAACACTGTTATCCAGTGTGCCACTCGGTTGTTTGCAGACAATATCCGCCACCTGCTGATAACCTTGTTCATAATCACTGATAACCATCACATCACAATGGTGCTCGCCATGCGCTTCAAAGCGAAAATAGACCCCCACATCAGCAAGCAGTCTTTGAATAAACTCAAGGTCACTCTCCTGCCACTGGGTGATAAACTCACGCTCCGGATATTGCTCTTTAAGCGCTAAACGATAATCAATCCCGGTATAACCATGACTACGCAATACCTCTTCAACCACACTAATAACGCTTTGATGTTGAAAAATGGCACAGTTATGACTTAATGCCAGTTTGGCCAATCGCGAGGACAAAACAACTTGATAACGCGCCTCATCTTTACTGACTGATAATTGACTGAACTGGGTTATCACACCATACAGAGTGCGCGAGCCACCTTGAGAGAATAGTGAGTTTAATAAATTGAGTGGATTGAATTGGGTTAAAGAGTTAAGTGAATCGAGAGGATTGGATTGCTTAAATTTATCTAGCTGCTTTAATGACTCAGGCGGTTTTAGTGCATCTAAAGGATTAGCGGAAGTGAGAGAGTTAAGCGCCTTAAGTCCTTTATTGTCCAAACCACTTAAATTGCTAAGGCTAGCTGGGTTAAAAATCAAATGGGCATTTTGATTAAGAAATGACGCAACAGACAGATGTTTATTCGAGCTAGTGAAGGTAATGGTATAATGCCAAGGCTGGTTAAGTTGCTCATTACCCTCAACCTGCAAGACTGAAACCTCAGCCGATAAACCATCAATATTTAACGTATAACGATTGTGACCTGCTCCACCAACTACACTGTGCTTTAAGCCACGATTTAAACCTTTGTCCAACAACTCCATTAAATTAGTTAATTTTCTATCCATGTTATCCTCGATATATTTTAGGTATATAGCAAATACAACAATGTTTTATTGACCTATTTATGGTGATTAATAATTATTTAGTGCAACCCTCCGTTAACAATTTAATTATTTTGGTAGTTATTGTTATAAGTAAAACGATTTAATGAATTTATATTAAAAAACAATCTAAATATGAATATAAAATACACTAATCTTCGTATTTTGCAATATTCTTTACCTTTATTTAAATTTTAATTAGATAGTTAACTTACTGACATTGTTAATAAATAAAATGATATGAAAAATTGTCATCTAAACATGATCAAGCAAGAATTAACAAAATTTTGCTGGTTTAGATTTTTTTGAGTATTTTAGCGAATAGTTACAGACGAACGCTACATAATCAACAATCGCAACGAGCATAACTATGTGTTCTAACAACCTAATATAAAATGGATGAAATTGCTGATTTTATGGTTTTCAATGAGGCAATAAAACATTGCGCATTTGAAATTAATAACAGATTTTCTTTGTTTTAGTGCAAAATGTCCACTTTTTAAGTGGGTACTATGTTTTTCTTATCTAAATTATTTCAATCAAACAAATTAAAAACCGTTAATCTATGGTTAGAAGAATATGTCAAAATCTTAGCTGAGCGTAAGTTGAAACCGAAAACCAGAGAAATAAAAGCTTACCTTATTAAAGTTATTCGTCGAGAAATTGGCGAGCAATTAGTAAAAGTAATAACACCTGCCGACATAGCGAAAATTATTAAAATCTATACAGACCAGGACAAGGCTCCTTCTGCTAAGAATATGTATCATCTTTTAACGGATGTGTTTAGGGAAGCCTACGCCCAAGGTTGGAATGATAAAAATCCTGTCGACCCAATAAAATGCCCAAAAGTCGTGGTGAAACGATCGCGTATGACCTTAAATGAGTTTAAAAAAATATTAAATGAGGCAGAAAAAACAGATAACAAGGTTATGCATAAAGCAATGATGCTAGCTTTAGTTACGGGGCAACGCCGTTCTGATATAGCTGTAATGAAAAAATCGAATGTAAAACGAAACCACTTATTAATTGACCAATACAAAACTGGCGCCAAAATAGCATTACCTGTTAAATTAGAGTGCAAAAAAATTGGCATGTCATTACGGGATATTATCGATTCCTCAAAAAATGATTATTTAATTTCTATTAATAATAAACCGATTAAATTAGAAAGTATAACCAAACAATTTGCGCAATTACGTGATAGAACGTTCAAAAGAAGTTATTGGACTGGTACACCTACCACTTTTCATGAAATTAGATCATTGGCCGAGCGTCTGTATCGAGAGCAAAACATAGATACAATGACCTTGCTCGGTCATAAATCTCAACAAATGACTGATAAATATAATGATAATCGAGGTAGAGAATATAAAAAATTGAAGGTGAGTAAATCCACCTACTTATGAGGTAGGTAACGTCCTAAATTTCCTAAAAGAGGTTAATTTTTATGTTTTACCAACATTTAAAAAGCAAAACATGTTAGGAAAAGGATTTTTATCTCAGAATGGATATGCTCAAATACCGTTATCTATTGAAGGAACAATTAAGTTTTTAATTGTCCAATGGGGTAGTAGTGTGGCATACGGTCCGCGTTATTTTACATATCCGATTTCATTCCCCAATAATTATTTGTGTTCTTTTGCTACATCGAACGATGTTGGAGGATCATTTGTATCAGTTGACACAGCTAAAATAGCTAATCTAAAGACTCAGATACATTTGTCTCCGTATTCAGTTTCTGGTGTAGTAATTTCAGAGCGAGTAGTCGCAATAAATTGGTTATCAATAGGTTATTAATTATGTCTATTTATTATAATTCAAAAAATAATTGTTTTTATGATTCAAATATCAATGAAGTTTCATCAGATTCTATTAAAATTAGTAGTAAATATCATTTTGAGTTGTTAGAAAAACAATCTCAAGGATTTGTAATTAAATCTGATGCAAACGGTTATCCATTTGCCGTCGAATCTGTTTTGACCGCAGATGAAATAATAATGATCAATACATCAAAACAGCAACAATTATTAAATGTTGTAAATGCAGAAATTGATATATTAAATAGATCAGTTCGTCTACGTCGAGCGACTGACGCAGACAAAAAAAGATTAGAGTTATTAGAAAATTACTCAATTGATTTATATGAACTCGATTTAAGTAACCCCGATGTTGTTATTCCTGAAAAGCCCTAAAGGGCTTTTTTAGGTAGTTCAGGAAATATTAAGTCAGGAGCAGACAAATCGGCTTGCGATACATCGATTGTAAATAGTTCAAGTTGTTCAAGTAGAAGTTTGTCTGCATCCTCCGCACGATTATATTTTATGGCTCGCTCTAAAATGATTATTTGCTCATTTGCAATATTTAATAATTGTTGTTGTTTTACCGTATTGATTTCAATTTTATCGTCGTCAGTCATTAATTCAACTACATCAACCAACATTAATTGACCATTTTTAATAATTAACTGTTTGCCCCGAGGAATTTCAGTTGTAAAAAACCAATGTTCATCAGGTAATTCAATCACATTATTATCTATATCATGAACCCCTTTTATAACCTCAGTTAATGAGTTTTTATTAAAATATCGCATACTAGTATCCTTCTGCTGTGTATGAACATGCAAAACTGCTCATTGCTGTCAATTCATATCCAATCGATGCTGCAGTTAATCCAATTTTAGTTAAATCGTAAACGACATAGTTAATTATTTCTACTGCCTCGGTCGTTGTTTCAATCGATGCTTGCACTGAGATGATATTTTCAGTAAACGCAATTGGAAACGGAATGATTACGCAACTTTTAGGAGTTGCTGAAAATAAGGGGTTGTTTGCTGGCCATTTGTTTCCAACCCGTTTAAAACCATCATTGTATATTTCAAACCAACCATGAGCATTTGCTCCCTTAGAAATCATAAAACGTGCAACAGGATTCCCTTGAATTTTAATATTTCCAAAATTCACTTGAGCACCTACCTCATAAGTAGGTGCCTCTGCCTGTATTTTTTTTATCGCTGGCAGCGCGTTAATATCATTAGCCGTTAATGTGACATTTGATTTCAATTCATAACCATTAATTTGGGTTATTTTCGGTACTAATTTGTTGAACTCTTTTTGTAGTTCTTGCTGAGTATTCACCTTGTGATTTTGCATCGTGGTTGATAATAAATCATCGACATATTTACGAGTAGCGAGTACCACAGATGGATCTATTTTTAACGCTACACAATCTACATTATCAACGATGATAATCATTCGAATAACCTGAGTTCGACCACTGCCTTCAGAGAGTTGTGGTTTATAAGTTGCCGGACAATTACCAACAGCAATTAAAGTATTACTCTCATCGTATAAACCGATTTCATGAATAAACCATCCCCCCTGATTTTCCGGAATAACTAATTCCGCAATAATTTGATTAGGATTTTTTTCATCAGTGGTTAATGAATTAAGTGGTGCTTGATACACTTCATGAATAAGGCTAGTTTGATTGGCATTTGGTGTAGTCGCACTACCATTTCCATCCCCAACGGCCATCTTAGTTAATTTGAGTGGCACACCTAAAGCAGTAGCATTTGCCAGTAAAGCCGCTCCTTGTTGAGTAATTAACGTATAAAATTTTTGACTCATATTTTCATCCTTTAAATAAAAAATCGAATCGCTAATGAGGCGATCGAATGAGCTGATTGTGTTTGTTTCGAATATCCAATTTATGAATACACTATCAAAATGTATTGGATCTGCATTTCATAAAATGGCTTGCTAAAAATAATGACACAATTAAAAAAAATGAGTTAACGAATAGATTTGTAACCAAAATTATTACAAACTGCTAAGGAAACAACTCGTTAGGAATATAAGATATGAAAACACTTCCGAGAAATTAGCAAATTTTTTGTTTTTTAGTTATGGTTTTAGCGTATAAACATCAATTTGACCAATTCCATTGACATTTAAATCAGATGTTGTGGCTTTATATAATATCATAACCATGAAAAGCGAATTTATGATCAACTCTTAATTCATTTTCATTGTAATGTTATTTACTCTTCTTCTCTGTAGTATCACGTCACCATTTACTTGTAAAAATAATTGAGGAGTGTATACCATTACATTAATATTTGGGTATTGATAAACCGCTTTCGTTTGGGTGACTATGGATAAAGGGGTTAGCTGTGCTTAAGGCAAATTCTGAGTAGAAACAAAATTACCTAAATAGGCATACTTCTACAAATATACTATCCTATTTAGGCATTAAAGTTCATGATGCACTAGAAATAACAAAATAAATATAGATTTAATAGTACTGTAACAGTCTTTGATTAAAGGTTAATATTTAAATCTTCTTGCAACTGTTTTGCTTTCACAACTGCTGTTGACTTTAATTTTGATGAAGCTATTTCGTGCAGACCTTCCCATTTAGCATCTTTGTTTGTTATGTAACCATGCAATGCAGCTTCTTTCAAATAAGCGCAATACTGTAACGATATATCTAAAATACGATTTGTCCAGACTGGTATTTTTTCCCCTCGGCTAACGAGATTACCAACAAAACGAACACATTCAATTAAAATAGGCCAAAGTAGCGGTAAAAATTTAATTTCTTTTTCTAATGACCTAATAAGTTTTGCAGGACTTACAATGGGATTTTTTAAAAATAGTAAAATTGCTCTACGAACAGTTTCTTCATCAATGCGATTCGATAAAACATAATTTTCCGCAAAATAGGCACCCTCGCCATCTTGAGCGAGAAGTCCAATAACAATTATTAATAAAGTATTCGATAATGCTGGTATTTCTGTACTAGACAATGGGCCATCTTCATTTTTTAACCAATTTCGATATTTGCTCACCAGTAAGGCTTTTTTATCATTATCCCAATGCAAATAAACACTTTCTTGGCTATCTGTTGTAAATTTAGGGTGTCCCATGGGAGCCGGATATGCTTGACATTGCCCTTCTATTTCTAAATCAAAAAACCAATTTGTTTTTACTATATGAAAAACACGGTCATTAATATCTGGTAGTTTCAATGTAAAAATGAACGCGGAATTAGATTTGCTTTGCTCAAATAAATCAATTGAGATAATAGCGCCATCATCAAGTATCGGAATGTTTCTTTCTTTTTTAGGCCAAATTTTATCAAAATCAGTTATATTAACTTCATGAGATTTTTTTGATTTAACAGACTTAATGTCTGGTAATTGGGTAATAATATATTTTGCTACACTGATTGCCCGTGAACTACCTGTTTTTTCAGCTAAAGCTCTCAAACCTAAAAGATCCAGTTGGTTTGGTGACGCGAGTCCATTGGTAACTGCAAACTGAACTTCGGGTAAAAATTCTGCCATAGCATCTACAATTTGATCAGTTCCTGTTAGCAATCTTGGTGCTTTTAAAGAGGCTAAAATTAATTCATCTAAAATTGGCCATACAACTGATAAAAGTCCTTGATGTGCAATATTTGACAATGTTTCAACTAAGCTCACTAATTTAGAAGGGGTTCTATTTGCCCAATCTAGCAAGAAAACATCAGCAATTCCTGGTATAAGTAAGCCTCTTTCCCATGCCTCATTCACGGCTAAGGCTATGTCAGCTATAGCACGGGGTGATGCTGAACGCTGTGCAGCGAGAATATTCATTGCAACACCAGCAGTTAACGGTATTTGTCTCTTAGCAATTTGCCTAAAAATGAGTCCTTTTCCATGCTCCATTTCATTGAATGAGGAAACACTCAGTCGTATAGCTGCATCACCCCAGAGCGGAAACACAGAAAATGCATTAGTAGTCAAATCACCTAAAGAATCAAACCTTTTAGGAAAGTATTGTAATGATGGAGTGGTTGGAATTTTTATATCCCAAAAATATTCCTCATTATAATCTAATAAAACTTCTTTTACAGGGCAATCAAGATAAGCTAAAACCATGTCACCAGCGTTAACAGGTATTTTTTTACCTGATTGTAAAATGACATCAACCTTTAACGTTTTTAATAAGTTTAAATTTTTACTACTTTGTGTTTTGGTATCCAAACGAGTTAAAGCTAAAAATATATCTGCTTCAAGTGCATAAATTTTATTTTTCTGATATTTTTCTAGTCGCTTACAAAGATCATCTATTGTAATTGAAAGATCACTCTTACTAGGAGTTGATAAAATACAAGGCAATTGATCTAAATTTTTGCACACTACATAATTACGAGCATGCAATACTTCATGTACCATATCTTTCTGATCTGCTCCCCAATAGCCTTCAGGTTCGATTCCTTTCACCCAACAAGCAATCAAATTAAGTAGTACATCAACAGATGTTGGTTTCACCCCCGTCAAACTTGTTCTAGCCGATTGAGGATCGTTATAAGCGATCTTATTTGCAACAGCTAAAAATCTTTCAGCAACAGTATCACAAATGAACTCTCTTCGATTAATCAGTTCACTGGCAAGCTCTGTTAGTGCTTGAGGTGTAACTTCTTCCCAATCAAATTGAGGGCATGTCCATAAAGAGGGTGTTTTTTGCCAAAGATGTTTAATGTCCTGTGTATGACTTTCTTCATTTTGTGCATAATTGAGTTGCCAATGGTTAGCCAATTGACGAGCTAGCTTTGCAATAGATTTATCTTTATCGTCACACCATATCGCCAGCCATGGTGTGAGTTGCGCTGCATCACTAGCGGCTTTTCTTGTCATTGCTGTTTTTAAAACTAACTGTTTTGTTGATTTAACCTTTGCTGAGAATGAAGCTATCATTACCTCATTTAAAAGTTCATCATCAACATTCTTTATCAATATAGGCGCAATTTTTGCAATTACATCTGATTCACCTTTGGCAAGTAAAGGAATCAAAACAGCTGTTCTTTCACATAACGTTGTAGTACTTATCCCTAACCCCTCTATTGCACTAACCCAAACCTTTCTATCCCCAGGTCGACTGGCAATATCTAACGCAAAAAAGATAAACTCTATTGCGTCGTGTTTTGAGAGCCAACCTTGTTTAACACCTTCGATAAATACAGAAAAGAATGGTCCAGTTGCAGGTACATTGACGGCAATCCCTATTTTAATATGCTCAGAAAATCTGCGTTTTATTTGTTCTTGTGTTGGTAACTCTTGAGTCGATACTGCTCTAGAATAGTCTTCAGCAGGTAATCCCATAGACAAAGCAGCATAAACAGCCCAATCTTTCATATATTCGTAGCTTTCAGGAATAGCTAAATTTAACTGATCAACAAGTTGAACGGCAATATCACCAAATACACTTGAAGAGTGTTCAAATACTCTTCTTCTGGATACGCAAGCTTTGCTGATAAAGTTAGTCGCATATTTTTCACCTTTATCCTTAATAATAGGCAGTAATAAGGGCCTATCAGCAAAATAAGCAAACTCTAGAGCACGGGTGATAGAAACGCCAATCCTAATAGCATACAATGTGATATGTTTGAGATTGCATTCAATATATCCTTCATTGCTATAATCGCTGTTTGCCTCTCTTTTAATAAGACGCTCCCAGTCTCCATTTTTTAGACCATTCAGCGCTATTTTTTGTTGTTCTTTTGTTCCTAGTGGTTGCTGTAATATGGTATCTATAGTTACTTTTTCCCATCCCAAAGAGTTAAAAGTAGCAACGGCTTCTTCAAGCTTAGAGTTCATAAATACCTTCCTTGATTTGTACAGCTAAAACATGCTTACAAGGGCCTTTTTTCTGTTGATTTTTAAGATACCAAGTACATGTACATTGTGGATTGCAATTCAGTTGATTTGTAGGAATAGACACTCGATAACAATCATCTGTAGAA
Source organism: Gilliamella apicola (assembly GCF_003202915.1). Lineage (GTDB taxonomy): Bacteria > Pseudomonadota > Gammaproteobacteria > Enterobacterales > Orbaceae > Gilliamella > Gilliamella apicola_Q. The sequence goes on along the minus strand of NZ_QGLP01000004.1, from coordinate 449,347 downwards.
TTGACCATCCATGTCATCTCATCAATTTTTTCGATCCGATCAACTAATTTATGCGCACCAATAAGACGTGGATTATCTTTTAAAACTCGGTTCGGATCTTCTGGTAATTCGCGATGAAAATAAGAACCTTCGTATGCATCAAACCCAAGTTTCCCAGAAACGGCAAGATAAGCAAGTGCGCGCTCAATGCGATAATCCTCTAATGCTGAAATATTTGACAATTGTTCTTTATTAATAAGCGCATCAAACTGTAAAAGATCATTCACTATTTTTGAATCTTCTTGTTCTACTGATGAAACTAAAGAGGTTAACAATGCTCCTTCACCAGAATATCCTTGCCATGTTTCAGCTGTTAAGCTGAGTGTTAAACGAGCACCCAAAAGGCTTACTTCAATCATGCATGGCCCCTGCTCGTTATTTTGCAAACAGTAAAAGGTTAAACTTTTAATATTAGTTATTAGTCGCTTAAGTGCATTGAGACGATGCAAGCCAGATATATAAACACTATGCGTATCGCTTCTAGACATTAATTTAATACCTGAACGCGATAATACAAGCCAACCAGATTGATTTTTACTCGTTACATTAGGTAGAGTACTCACAAACATTTGTGCTTGAGGTCCTTTTATTGTGAAAACTGGCTTCATGTTTTTATGAATTTCAGCGATATTGCCTAAAGCTCTTATCCACCGATTAGGCATTTGAACAGGCCGTTGTAAAATGATTTTATCTAACCCATTGAGATGATTGCCTTTATCCTCTATATGCCGTGTTGCTAACCCTTGATCACCTATATTTAAATGAAGTCTGTCTTTACTATTAACCTTAGCAAGCGCTTGTCTTAAACCAATACCAATATCAACATTAGTAGTACCTCGATAAATCTCTCCATCAAGGCCTTCTCTTAATAAATCTAAACGTGCATATACCCCATTACAGGCAGAAAAACACTCTGCTCTTACACGATCACCTTGCGCTGAAAGTACCGGATCTTTTTGAAACTCAGGCTTATACTGGAAATAGTTCGTAGAAGTAATGTCTGCTAATACAAGCAAGCCTCTTGCAATAATTTGAGGGTAAAGCGAAAAACCAGAAAAAAATACCGGATGATGAACAATACCTGTTGGCGTCAAAGCAGGCGAAAGCGCTAAAGCTAGTGCTCCATCAGTAAAATTTGATTGCTGAAAAAAAGCTCGCACGGTTTTTCCTAATTAAAAATTAAAACAAATACTACATATTATATCTGTTACGATTATATAGTTTATTGATAATTAGTTTATCAAAAACCACCCAAAAAGTGAGATTTTTTAAAGGGAAACATTGCTTTTAGCATTTATTTATTAGAAGATTATTTATATTAGGTTTTTTATGAAAAATATCTGTTTTTAATTTTTATCTGTCCATTTTGTTGGCAATATTGAGCACCAAACATTTCTACAATAACCAAATTGAAATACAATAAACAGTCTATTATTTAGTTGAGTTATTAAAATGGCAATATAATTATAAAAATTTAATAATTATTTAATAAACTAAATCTATTTTTCTCATTTAATGTGATAACACCAGATATTCAGGCAATTTGCTTTGCTAATAATTTAATAAATGTCGATTTGCCTGAGCAGTTATGACCACCATAGACAAACCCTCGTTCAAATTGAGTCGTTACATGATTAACAACAAGAGGATCTTGAATTTGGTGTTCAATATCTTGAGCAATAAGCAATACTAATTAATTATCCTTCCAATTACGCTTTAAAGTTATCCTATCTACCTATTCTGATCCTATTTTTCCATTGTTCGGTTTGCATAGAATGCATTTAAAAATGCGAGTACTATTGAGCCGATTACGACAGGGAAGTAACCAAATTGTTGTGCCAGATAATAACTTAGTGATATTACGATAAATCCACATATAAAACTTGGTGCCGATTGAGCGTTACAAGCAGTAGAACGTGCCTGTGAGCTATCTGAATTATCCATTATGATGGCGGTAATGGCGATAGACATTAAAGGTAAACTAAGAAAATAAAGAAAACAGGCTAAATAGACATTGAAAATATTGACATAACCTAACGAGATCGGGATGAATGCAAGTAAACAAAAAGCATGAAAGAGTAATGAATAGGTTAAACTTTGTTTCCTAGATAATCGCTTGAGGATTTTTGCAACTAATATAACCGCCACTAAGCTAACAATGGATCCAAATACTTTTAATAAAATAGCAATATCTGATAATGCCCAACCATCATCGACAAGTATTGGTGATAATAGATTATAAGCCGGTAGGAAACTAAACGGCATAAGTATCAGAATAATTAACCAATTAATTTTACCTTTCCAGATAGTAATCAGATTTTTCCAATATTGAGGATCATTGTTTTCGACAATAGGCTGATTTTGGCAGTAACGGTACTCTGCAAAAAAGCAAAGTTGAATTAATGTAAATCCAATTAAAATAGCAATTAATAATAAACAACCCATCCATCCAATATAGGCATAGAGTAATAAAATTACTCCACCACCTAAAATATTACCTATCATAGAACCACTAGTCTTGATACTGGAAATAAGATAACGCTGCTCGGCTAAAAAAATATTACAAGCTAACCCTGATATGGCTAATTCTTGAGTTGCAGTCATGGTCGAAAAAATAAAGATGATGGGTAAAATAATATAAAACTGTTGGATAGGATCTAAACAAGCTATAAATATTAAGCATACTAACATTAGCGTTAAAGAGATAAATAACCAATTGCGATAATGAGATATTCGCCGTTTTAAATATTTATCAATAACCGGTGCCCATAAAATTTTTAACCCGATTGGTAACATCATTAAAGGAATAAGACTTAATTGGTTTAACTCCATGCCATCTTTTCTTAAAATTAAAGCTAAAGCGATAGTCAAAAAGCCAATACCAACATATTCTGTAATATAAAGACTTACAAATAATAACCATACATTTTTAGGTAATTTAATTGTTGCTTTGTCAATCATTTACTAATTTTCCTTTTACAGCATCTACTTTATAGTCATAACATATTCATTAATATCATTTTTTAATAGCACAAATATATTTTAATAACCCATTACCATTCATAATTGTGTGAATTTAAAACAATCAATTTTATAAAACTAACACAGATTTAAATCCTTTATACATATAATATTTAACTGATTTATCAATAGTTTATTTGTGCAGAAATACCGACTTGCCGTGGTTGCTGATAAGTACTGTAACGTGAAGATGAAGACATCAGGCTAATTTTGTCATGAGAATTGAAAACATTATCAGCATAAAGCATGATTCGACCTTGTTTGAAGTTATAAGCTATGTAAGCATTTGCTTGGTAATAACTATCGATTTTAGATGCTCTATTATTTGATGCATCAGTAAAGTAACTATCCACAAACGATGCATTTAATCCGGTTTCCAACCCATATGGTAGGTTATAGTACCCACCTAAATTAAATGTATAACCAGGAGCACGCGTTAGCTTATTGCCGTTATAACTTTTACTGTCGCTATATTTTTCTATTTTGGTTTTAAGTAAGCCCAAACCGGAGTTTAAATTTAAATTTTGTGTTGCTTGCCACTCAACATTAAATTCAGCACCATAAGTTATCGCTTTATCGGCATTAGCAATAGTTATTCCTAGTGGATGAGAATACTCAATTTGCATATCTTTATAGTCGTTATAGAAAATATTGGTATTGATTTTTAAGCGTTTATCGTCTGAAAGCCAGCGGTGATAAAGTTCATAGTTCCAAAGATATTCAGTACCATAATTGTATGTTGAAAAAGGATAGGTAAATGTAATTCCAGCCCCTCCTGGATTATAACCACGAGCAATTTTAGCACCAATACGCTGATCATCACTGATTAGATAAGCAACATCAAATTTCGGTAAGAAAACATTTGTTTTGTTATCATAATCTAAAGTAAATAAGCTACCACCTTTACGGGTATGTTTTTCTTGCTCATAACGAGCTGATAGATTAACTTCGATAACATCAATTGGTTTAAAGGTAAACTCCCCTAAAACCGCTTTAGTCTTGGTAACATCATGATAACGGTTGCGAACGCCTAATAAAATACTGTCATCTTGTGGTGACTGAAAATAAAATAGACCAAATAAACCTTGGTATGTACCATCGTTGTATTTTAAAATCGGCTGAACTTGCCATTTATGCCCCTCAACACGAGATGGTGCGCCAGAAGGCAGAGAAAAACGGTCATGAATATAATTTGAATAAATAACTTTATTTTCAAATTCCCATGTATCATTAAATTGATAACCTACATCCCAAATTGTGCTGGAAGTACGAATTTTGAATACAGAGCGATAGGTATCATAATCTGTTGTTGGTTTAAACTCTCCTTGAGGATTTCGTGAATCAACATGTTTAAAGGTTAAACGGCTATAAAAATCCGGCACAGCTGAAGGTAACCAAAGTAATTTAGCCTTAGTTGTAGTGGATTTAAACTTTCTTGAGTCACCGGCAGGATGATAATTGGCTAAATGTTCATAGGATTTACGACCTTGATCATCCACCGTAAAACGAAAGAGTAATTGTTCATCAACTAATGGACCAGATAGCATTGCGGCTAATTGACGTCTATTTTGATTACCGTAATCCGTTTTTGCTGCTGCTTCAAATTTATTGATAGGATCATTACTTTGCATAACAATAGCTCCAGCAATAGAATTACGTCCTTGAGCATAACTTTGGGGGCCACGATAAACTTCGACTTGCTTAATATCCCATAGCGATTTAGTTTCAAAGGCCAATTCATTATAGTTAGAATTATCACCATCAACTTGCACATTAACTCTAGGACGAGCACCTGCTAAAAAAGATATTGCGCCATGAGCTGATGACCCCTCAACCCCTCGAATTGAGGGTAATTGATTACCCAATCCAGTTTCTAGAATATTGGAAGTTTGTTTAAGTACAGTTGTTAAAGAGTAAAGATCGGGACGTCTTTCGATATCTTTATTAGTTATAACACTTAAACTTGAACTGGTTTGTAACTCGCTGCGATGTACCCCTTCACCAGTAACAGTGATGGTGTCCAATTTATCTTTTTCAATATCTTCCTTGATATCTTTAATATTACTTTCAGCTAGCACAATAGAACTATAACAGCTCATAAGGCATAAACTAAATAGACTAAATTTTACAGTTAAATTTTCCATCCGAACACACTTTAATTGATAATGATTTTCATTTGCGATCATATAGATTAAAAAATAAGCTGTCAATTTACTGTTTAAAAAAAATCAATATTATTAAATTAACTTGTTTTTATTCAAAATGAATAACTAAAATTTTTTATCAAGAAGAATGATTTATAAAATAAAAAACCCTAGTTAAACTAGGGTTTGATATGTAGATAGATGAATAAATTTAAGTGATTAACTATTTTTTCTTCGCTTTTCCTTGATACTCAGCATAATACTCTTGAGCAAGTTTACGCATTGATAAGCCAATCGCTGCATATTGATATTCATTTAAATTGGCTAATGAAGCTCGAGCCGAAGGATGCTGTACAGCAAATCCTTTACCAGGTAATAAAACAACTCCTGCCTCATCGGCAATTCTAAATAACATCTCAGATGGATTTTTATTTTTTAAGATCCATTTAGCAAATTTGTCATCATAAAGCTCACGACAAATATGTTCTAGGTCAATTAAGGTATAGTAATCGACACTGTTTTCATCAGTATGATGCGCAAGTCCTAAATGTTGATATAACGAAGCCGCTCGACGACGGATCAATGATTTTAATGCTGCTTTATAACTTTGATCGGTATCCATCATCTCACACAAGGCAAATAATACCATTTGTACTTGTTGTGGAGTTGAAAGCCCAGCAGTATGATTTAACGCCACTGCACGACTATCCGCCACTAAACGATCAATAAATTTTAGATTTTCTGGATCAGTTACAATAGAGCTATAGCGTTTATCTAAAACCTGTCTCGTTTTGCTTGGTAATGCCTTAATTTTTTTATCGAATATATTATCACGAGCTGTGGCAATCACCCCTAAACGCCAACCGGTTGCCCCAAAGTATTTAGAAAATGAATAAACTAAAATGGTATTTTTTGGACAAATAGCGAACAAGGATTGGAAATTATCAGCAAATGTGCCATAAACATCATCGGTTAAAATAATTAAATCAGGACGTTTTTTCACAATATCAGCAATAATCTGCAAGCTTTTATCATCAATTTTTACTGATGGTGGGTTAGATGGGTTAACTAAATAGAAAGCTTTAATAGCAGGATCTTCTAATTTGCGCAATTCCGCTTCTGGATATTGCCAATTGGCATCAGGATCGGAATTAACTAGTACTTCCACCAATTGATAATCATTAAGTTCTGGAATTTCTAAATAGGGTGTAAAAATAGGTGCGCCAATGGCAATTTTGTCGCCTTTTTGGATTAGGTTATTTTCTTTCATAGAATTGAAAATATAGGCCATTGCCGCTGTACCGCCTTCAACGGCAAACAGATCCAGATCATAACGTCTTAGATATTGTGCCCCCATTTGAGTGAGGACATATGCTTTAACTACCTCTTCACTAAAACGCAGCATTCTGTCGGGTACAGGGTAATTACAGCCTAAAATACCTTCAACCATCTCTTGTAAAAATGCGTTTTCATCTAAGCCTAGCTGATCGCGAATATAAGAAAATGCTTTACCTAAAAATGACACACCAGGTGTTTGATAATTTTGACGAACAAAATGTTCAAAACGCCCAGTTAAACCAACTTTAATTGGCATGCCTCCGACACCTTCATTCATATATGAAAAAGACATTTCAGATTCTTGTAGCGCAAACACACCTAGTTGAAAAAACGCTTGTCGTGGCCAAGTTGCCAAAAAGTTAGGATTACCACGCCCCGCATTTAACATCACACGATCAGTATGGCTTTGTGCTAGTTTAATTAAATTATCTTTCAATTCAAAAGGACTTAAATTCGCGTATTTCGCATATTCATTATTACTTTTCATAACCATGTATCCTTAATTTGAGATGTCAATTAAACAAAAGCAACAACTAATGGTCCTAACAAGGTTAGGAAAACATTAGCTAAAGCATAGGTAATTGCAAAAGAGTTGGTAGGCGTTGAGTTACCGGCTTTATTTAGTACTTCACCAAAAGCTGGATTTGCACTACGAGAACCGGCTAAAGCTCCAGCAAATACCGCCGAATTTTTATAACCCAAGACATACTTACCAAAATAAATGCCTAGTAACATCGGCAATAAAGTCACCACAACACCGATTAAGAATAATGAAAGGCCCTGATCTTTAATAGTATTTATGGCTTGTAAACCTGAGCTTAGCCCAACCACTGCCACAAAGCCAGCTAGGCCAAAATCTTTAAGTAATTGCACCGCTCCAGTTGGAATATTTCCTACTGTTTGATGTAAAGAGCGATACCAACCAAACAATAAGCCTGATAATAATGCACCACCTCCGGCACCTAAAGTGATTGGAATATCACTGACTCGGATCACAATAAGACCAATAATAAGTCCAACTACCAGACCTAACCCATGGAATATCCAGTCAGTTTTTTCACTTTTGGTAATCGGCGCACCAATTCTATCAACCACACGCCTTAAATCACCATCGGTACCATAAATGGTAATAACATCACCTAACTTAAATACCATATCATTATTTAATGGCAATGGTTGTCCATCACGATGAACAGCAATTAAATAAATACCATGTTTTAACTTCATCACTTCGTCAGATGAAAGCACTTGTGTTAAATTTTGACCAACATATCGAGTATTACGCATTTCAACATCTTGGGTATTCATCACCACATCCATACCCTGTGCTGAATTCACTTCTTCACCTAATAAATCAGTGGCAGCAATCATGGCGTCACGATGGCCAACAACTAAAATAATATCTTTGGCTTTTAATAAAGTTTCAGGTGTAGCTTCAATAATACGATTACCACGTTTGATTCGTTCAATACTTATACCATTAATCACCTTTTCTAAACTTTCAACGGTTTGATTAACCTTATTAGTAATACGATATAGGCGACCAGTTACATCAGATAAAGCAAAATTTTGACCGCTACCTAATAAAAGCGAGCCATGTAATTGTTCTGCTTCGGCCTTAATTGCATCGTCGTTAATTTCTCGACCCATAATTTTCGGCAAAATGTTAACGCAGACAATAATCGCGCCCAGTGAACCAAAGATATAAGTCACCGCATAACCAATGGTTACATTACCTTGTAATCGGCTTAACTCTTCTGGGCTTAAACCTAACTGAGTTAACGCATCTGATGCTGTACCCATAATGGCTGATTGGGTTAATCCTCCTGCGGCTAAACCAGCAGCAAGACCTTTATCTAAATGGAATAATTTGGCTAACACCACTACCGTTACAAAACCGGCAACAGCAATAAATAACGCTAAAAAGATTTCACGTAGGGTTTTAACCCCTAATGAACGGAAAAACTGTGGTCCGCTTTCGAAACCAACAGCATAAATAAATAGAGCGAAAAGTACCGCTTTAACACCAGCATCAACAGTCACACCAAATACACTTAATGCCACTGCTACCAATAATGAACCAGCAACACCACCTAACTGAAATTTGCCGATTCGAATACCACCAATCAAATACCCTAAACTTAAAGAGAGAAATAAAAGTATTTCTGGTGAATGCTTAAGTCCATCTAAAATCCAATTTGAAAGCCATTGAAACATAATTATTGTCCTCAAGTGCTAAGATTTATGAAATAGAAAAGATAGATAAGAAAAGATTGGAACTGGAACTATATTCATAACAAGGTATGAATACATCTATATATTAAACTTCAATGCAAAGAATAGATAGTTAATTTTAACAATAAATATTATTGCTAGTAAATAATAAAATGTTTTATATAAAGTAAAGGGAGGTAATATTGGGGCATCCAACTAATATGAATCAGAATAAGCCCAAACCAATGTTGGGCTTACCGATATTTCATTAGAAAATAGGATTCATTTTAGATAAAATTCTTATTTAGCTCTGAATAGACTTTCTCTAATTTTAACATCAAGATTATTTACCCAACGATTGTAATTACGGTGAACTTTTCCACTGCTGCCTTGTAAGTTTGGACTAACAGACACATACTTGATTGAATAACTTGTCGCAGAATAAGGAATATCGACTACAACTTCAAATTTACGGTTGAATAAATGTCCCCTAATAGTATTGCTATTCAATACTTCCATTTTCCAAGTACCAAATGCCGCTTTGCCTTTTGTTCCACTATCCAAAATAGCTTGCTTAACCTGTGCTTTAGTCAAACCATTAACTGGGGTAGTAATATTATTTGGCGTTTGATACTTACCTGCACAACCAAATAATAGTGAAACTAAAAAAAATGCTGCAATATATTTAAAAAATCTCATTGTTTACTCCTTAAAGATAATTTTTAATTAACGTTTTTTACATATTAGTAAAGTGTGACCAAATCCAAGTCCATCAATATCTTTCTCAACATGGAACCCTGCTTCATTTAGGCATTTATAAAATACTTTAGAGTGATAAAAGCGACTATTACCATTGGCTAAACAGGAAAAATAGAGGGAGGAAGCATTTAGACTTAAAGCCCCTGCTGCAAAATTTTGGCGATCCCAAAAAAGATCCATAATACAAACATATGCATCATCATGCATACTACGGCTTATCAATTTTAAAATATGTACAATTTGATCTGGACTGAAGCAATCTAAAAACTGACTCATCCACCATAAATCAGCATGATTAGGTAAAATATCTGTTTCTAGTAAATTTACAGCAATACCATCGATCCGATTTTCAAAGTTTGCTTGTTTAATATTTTCTTTGGCTACTGCGATTTGCTCAGGCAAATCTAAAATTGTTACTTGAGTTTCAGGCAAATGTTTAGCTGAATAAATAGCCCATTTGCCAGTATTACCGCCAACATCATAAATATGTTTGGGTTTTAATTCCATTATATGGGTTAAGGCAACAGGAAAAGAGTGATCGGAATAAAAGTGATCAAAATCAAACCAACTTTTTTTCGCTTGTTCAGGCAACGACTGCAACATAGGGTAAATGGTTTTTCCATCACCAAAAACTTTGAGCCCACTTGGTTCGCCTTTTTCAAGAGCATCTTGAAGAAAAAACATACTTTGGTAGCAAATATCTTGGGAAAAATTTAAGTTAACTTCGGTCATTTTATCGTGTAATAAAAAATGTCCAACTTTACCTAAAATATAATTGGAATCTTGCTGATAAATGACACGCATACTAAGCGCAACATCCAACAAAAGTTCAATTGCATAAGGTGGTAAAGACACTTTTTTAGTTAACTCTTCTAAATTAATACCTGTTTTACCAGACTGATCTATATAAAACAAAATTCCTTTGTTTTTTAGACAAATAATGGCTTGAAATAAAATAGGAGCAAAAGCAATTTTTTGAGCTTCTGTGATCGCTTCTAAGGCTGTATAAATTTCCTTATTAAATCCATACTTGATGTTTTCTTGTCCTGTCAATGTATTGCCTTTTTATAGTTTTACTGTATTGTATAAATAAATCGAAATTTTTCTGTAATTATCGAATTAATAATATTACAAAAAGTTACTAAGTAAAGAACTAATTAAAAAAACATTAATATGAGATTTTCTTTTTCAATCGAAAATTGGTTTGCTTTATCTGCTGGTTTATCTTCTAAATCTGACTGGGAATTGTGGTCTAAACAGGACAATCATAATTGGGATTTACCATTACCCAAACTCAATAAATTGCCTATGATGCAAGCAAGAAGAATGAGTATTCCTTCACGTCTCGCTGTTGAAGTTGGTTTAGAGCTGATTGAAAATAAAAAGTTGGATTTGGCAATTTTTTCAAGCCGACATGGTGAACTAGAAAGAACATATAAAATTCTTACCTCACTTAATCAAGCTAATGACATTTCGCCTACTGATTTTGCACTATCAGTACATAATACTGCATCGGGATTGTTCACGATTAATGCTAAACAATCTATCCCCATCACATCACTAAGTGCGAATAATGATGGTTTTCAACAAAGTTTGATTGAAGCACTACCAATATTGCAACAAAAAGATAAAAAAGTACTATTAATTGATTTTGATGGAATTGTTCCTAAGCCTTATTTAACTCATATTGATCAATTAGTTCCGTATTATGCAGTAGGTTATATCTTAACTAATGGAAATCAGTTTACTTGCCAAAGTGTTGATAAAATGTCTGAACAAAATCCAATTAACTACCCACAATCACTAGTATTTTTACGAGCTTATCTAAATAAAAAACAGAATTTTATCATACAAGGATTATCACAAGACTGGCAATGGACAATAAATACATGAATAAGCGAAAATTCTACACCATAAACCAGTGGTGGCGATTATTTGCGACCGCACTGGGATTTATTATATTTGGCCTTTATGGATTATTCGTTTTATCTTTAATATGGTTTAGTTTATTAAGATTATTTGTTTGGAATAAACAAAAAAGAACCCTTATTGCTCAGTATAGTATCAGTGTTAACTTTAAAGTGTTTTTATGGATAATAAAATCATTAGGTATTTTCAACTATCAATTTAATGGTATTGAAAAATTAAAACAGGATGAAGGATGTTTGATCGTTGCCAACCACCCTTCCTTGTTAGATGTTGTCCTTCTAGCATCCGTCATGGGGCGATGTGATTGTTTAGTTAAAGGTGCATTACTTAATAATATTTTTATCAGCCGCATAATAAAAACAGCAGGCTATATACTTAACGGTGAATCAAGCCGAATATTAACACAATGTAATGAAATCCTATCAAATAAAGGTAGAATTTTGATATTTCCTGAAGGGACTAGGAGTATACCTAATCACCCTATTACGTTACAAAGAGGCGCAGCTAATATAGCATTAAGGTGCCATGCTGATATACGAATCATACATATTGAATGTAATCCACCATGGTTGATAAAACAACAAAAATGGTATGACATCCCTGAAAAAAAAGCGAGATTCAATATTACAGTAGGCGAAAAAATTATAATCGGTGACTTTCTAGACGAAAATACAACTATTGCAGCAAGAAGGCTTACAAGGCATCTGACAACGTTGTTAACGCTAGAACCAAAAAAAGAGTAAGAGACAAAAAGGGAAATTAAATGGAAAAACTACATCACGATTTAAAAGCATTAATAATCGAAGTTCTTAATTTAGAAGAGGTCACACCTGAAAATATAGATACTCAAGCACCGTTATTTGGTGATGGTTTAGGTTTAGATTCAATAGATGCATTAGAACTAGGTCTTGCTATCAAAAATCAATATGGTATTGTTTTATCATCAGAAAGCGAAGAAACTAAAAAAGCATTTTACTCAGTAAAAACGCTAGCTGATTTTATTAGCTCTCAACAGTAATTAAGGAAGATTTTTAATGGATAAGCAACAAATTTTTCAACAAGTACAATCAGCACTAGTGCAACTTTTTGAATTATCTGCCGATGAGATTAAACCAGATTCTAAACTTTTTGAGGAATTAGACTTGGATAGTATTGATGCAGTGGATTTAGTCGTGCATTTACAAAAAAAGATTGGCAAAAAAGTTGATCCTGAAACTTTTAAAGCAGTAAGAACGGTTCAAGATGTTGTTGATGCTGTATACAATTTGCTAAACACTAAATAGTATAATGAATAAAGTTAGGTTAATAATAAAAGCAATAACAGGTTTAATCCTGTTTTGCTATCCATTAGTTATTTACTTATCTTTAAAATATCAAGTCATTAATTTTGCCGTTTTAGGTATTGCTGCATTATTAGTACTTCGGCTAATTACCTTACCAAATTTAATATCAAATATAGGTTGGTTAGCCAAAGTAACAACTTGTTTAGGTTTGCTATTGGCGTTAATCAGTTGGATATTTAATAAATTTCAATTTTTGCTCTATTACCCAGTAGCAACTAATCTTCTATTCTTAATATTTTTTGGATATTCATTATATCAACCACAAAATATTATTGAAAAATTCGCTAGATTAAAGGACGATCATTTACCAGAAAGCGCAATAAATTATACCAGAAAAGTAACTATCTGTTGGTGTTTATTTTTTATTTTAAATGGTTCGATTGCATTAGTAACTTGTCTTATTAACGATATGTATTGGTGGACCATGTACAACGGATTAATAAGTTATATTCTCATCGGATTATTAATGGGGGTGGAATGGATTGTTCGTCAAAAAGTAAAACATTAGTTTTATTATCCGAGCAGTTATTACGACCTGATAATGAAATTATTGCCTTCAGAAAACAACTAGCTTTAACAGTTAGCGATCTAAAACAACAAATTAGCATAATTGTTAATAAATTAGATAGTCATCCTGAAAAAAATTGGGTTTTATACATGGATGATAGTTTTAATTTTATTGCAGGATTTCTTGCTCTTCTCTATTCAGGGAAACATCCTCTTTTACTAAATCCTTATCATCTAGAATTCCCCTATGAAGCTATATTGACCGATATCGATATCAATATTAAAAATACTAATTTGCCAAATAACTTACCGATTATCAATATCAGTAATATTGATCGACAGGAAGTCTCTGAATCAATAAAGTTCAATAATTTGGAATTTGCACAAACATTATTTACATTATTTACTTCTGGATCAACAGGCTTACCCAAACCAATAAAAAAATCAATTTCTCAACTTGAACAAGAAATTGAAATACTGGTAAATAATTTAACAGTTTTAACAAATGACCTATTTATTGCCTCTGTTTCACATGAACATATGTACGGATTAACTTTTAAGATAATGCTTCCTTTGAGCTGCAAAATACCTTTTGTATGTGAAACAATACTCTATCAAGAACAATTAGCAACTTACCAATCTAAAAAAATAACTTATATTACAACACCATCAATTATTAAAAATCTAGATAATAATTTATCTTCAATTAATTGTACTTGCGTATTTTCCTCTGGCGGTGAACTTAGTTTTGAAAACGCTCAATTTTGTTTACAAAATTTCAATGTGTTACCGCATGAAATTTATGGTTCTAGTGAGACAGGTATTATAGCCAAAAGGCAACAACAATCGGTTAACACACCTTGGGAACTATTTTATCCATTACAAATAAAATTTAATTCAGATCACCAACCATTATTAATATCACCGTTATTAAACCAACCTGAACCACTAAATGACAAATTACTAAAAATTGATGACACTAAATTTTATTTAAAAGGCCGCATGGATAAAATTGTCAAAATTGCAGAACAGCGATTATCCCTTACCTATATTGAGAACCAAATAAATAAACTTATAGTTGTTGAACAAGCCATTGTTATTCCTCTAGAACATAATAATAGAACAATATTAGGCGCAATCATCAAAATATCGTCAACTTATAGAAAAGAGTTAGATAACCTAAATCATTTTAAACTTACACAATATTTTCGACATTTACTAAAAGATACATTATCATTAGTCGAAACACCTAAAAAATGGCGTTTTATTGAAAATTTTCCGAAAAACTCACAAGGTAAATGCATTTATACTGATTTAAAAGCATTATTTGATGCACCAAAAAAGTTATGAAAAAAGAGTTAGCCAACGAAATAAACATTACTAAAACCGAAACAGAAGCTAATATTGAAATCACCATTCCACCAGATCTTTTTTGGTTTAAAGGACATTTTCCCACTCAACCTCTATTGCCAGGGGTAACCCAGCTTAATTGGGTGATTGATTATGCCCGAAAGTTATTCAATCCTAACTTATCAATAGCATCTATTGAAGTTATCAAATTTCAATCACCAATATTACCGAATGATAATTTAAAACTAACGCTAATTTTGGATGAAGTAAATCAAAAACTAAAATTCACTTATAGTTTTATTCATAGCAATAACAAAATAGCAAGTACGGGAAGGCTTACACTATGTCAGTAATAGCACCTTCCCTGTCTGAGAGTTACTGCTTTATTATTCCTTGTTACAATCATAGTGATGCCTTACCGAGTGTTTTACAAAATATTGAGCAATATCAACTTACCTGTTTTCTAATCGATGATGGTAGCTCAAATGAACAAGCACAAAAACTGTTTGACATCACCAAGCAATATCCATGGGTCAACTTGGTTCGGTTAGCTAAAAATGAAGGTAAAGGTGCAGCTGTAATGTGTGGATTTAATCATGCATCAGCTCAAGGTTTTGATTATGCCATTCAGATAGATGCTGATGGTCAACATGATAGCCAAATTGTTAAACAGCTTATTGAACAATCTCAATTAAATCCGAATGCGTTAATATCAGGTTGTCCGGTCTATGATGATTCAGTTCCCAAACATCGACTTATTGCACGTTATATAACCCATTTCTGGGTATGGATCGAAACGTTATCTTTTAATATTAAAGATAGTATGTGTGGTTTTCGTATCTATCCATTAAAACCAACCTGTAAACTTATAAAACAACATCAAATTGGTAAAAAAATGGATTTTGATACCGACATAATGGTGCGATTATATTGGCAAGGTACTGATTCTATTTTTGTACCGACACAGGTAACTTATCCTGTTGATGGTATCTCTCACTTCAAAGCATTCAAAGATAATCTTTTAATTTCTTGGATGCATACTCGACTATTTTTTGGCATGTTACCTAGGATTCCAGCATTAATAAAGCAAAACCGGCTTAAGAAAAATCAAGATACACACTGGTCCCAAACCGAAGAACGCCGAGGTTTATGGGGTATCCAATTAATTTTAATTCTATACCGATTGCTAGGCAGACGTGCAGCTCAAATAATCATGTTCCCAGTAATCAGTTATTTCTGGTTTACAGGTAAAAAACAACGACAAGCCTCTAAAGCATATTTAGAAAAAATCCTCAAGCAATATTCAAATGTACCATTGATTCAGAAGAAAAAACTAACTTCATTCCGACATTTTCAACATTTTGGTGAATCACTGTTAGATAAACTTGCCAGTTGGCATGGTGATATCAAACTTGATGACATCTATTCACCTAATAAAAATGAATTTTTAAAGTTAGTCTCTGAAAAAAAAGGAATTATCTTAATTTGTTCGCATTTAGGTGATATAGAAATGTGCCGAGCACTAGCGGAATTATCGCATAATGTGACAATTAATGCCTTAGTACACAAAGGTAATGCAGTACGATTTAATCAAGTATTAAAACAAGTCAATCCAGCTTCAATTATCAACCTAATTGAAGTTGCAACATTAGGGGCGGATACAGCCATAATACTACAACAAAAACTAGAAGCGGGTGAATGGGTCGCCATTGTTGCTGATAGGACTTCAATTAATCCTTATCAAAGAGTGCCTGAAAACACTATTATTTGGGCTAACTTTCTTGGTAAATCGGCACCTTTTCCTAAAGGGCCATTTGTATTGTCTTCAGCATTAAAATTCCCAGTTTACTTTTGTTGGGGATTAAAACCCAATGGCCGATTCCAAATATTTCTAGAGCATTTTGCTGATGAGCTAAAGTTATCAAGAAAAAATAGACAAGCAGAATTAGAACAAACCGTGCAATATTACGCCAATCGACTAGAATATTATTGTTTACAATCACCACTTGATTGGTTCAATTTTTTTGACTTCTGGCAATATAATCCACCTGAAACGTTTGGTAAAAAAGATGAATAATGTTAATCACTGCTGTATCACCATCGATTATACCCCTTCTTTCCATGACACCGACGCTATGGGCGTAGTTTGGCATGGCAACTATCTTAAATTTTTTGAAAAAGCCCGCGAAGCACTTTTTCGAAAATTCAACTATGGTTATAAGGAAATGGTTAATTCGGGTTATGTTTGGCCTATCGTAGATGCTAAAATCAAATATACCGCACCAACTCTAGCTGAACAAACTTTAGAAATTTTTGCCAAATTAGAAGAATATGAGCATCGAATTAAAATAAGCTACCTAATAAAAGATAAAAAAACTGGCAAAAAAACAACATCAGGCTACACAACTCAAGTTGCAGTTTCAGCAACTAATCAGGAAATGAGTTTTGTCACGCCTGACATATTTTTGAAATGTTTTGGAATAATCAAATGAAAAAAAAATTAGTTATTTTAGCTTCAATACTGCTACTAACTTTTTCAACATTATCGAACGCAATAACTCTAAATGATTTACAACTGTTATTTAGTAAGAACCAAGTTATTCGAGCTGATTTTACTCAAGATCGCTATATTAATGGTTTAACATCACCGATTCACTCAACAGGAAAGATGATCATATCCAAGGAATTAGGATTATGGTGGCAACAAAAAACACCTTTTGCCATGACCCTAAAAATGAATCAACAACGAATGGAGCAACGTATAGAAGGTCAAGCCGCAGAAGTGATAACTGCTGAAAAACAGCCTCAACTGTTCCAATTTAACCATCTCTTAACTGCAATTTTCACTGCCGATATAAAGATACTTGAGACTAATTTTGCTATAACAATTGCCGAACAAAATAAACAGTGGACTGTAACACTACAACCCAAGTTAGCCCCTTTAAACAAAATTTTTAAAAGTATTGTTCTTAATGGAAAATCTTATTTAGAAACAGTCACTATAAATGATATGCAAAATGATAAAACAGAGCTTACCTTTACAAATCATAAAACAGCAAAACTAAGCCAAGATGAACAATTGTTATTCAGATAATCGATTAACATTAAGAAGAAGAGCTATCTTATGGTTAATAATAGTCGTCGGTGTGATTTTCGCTGCTTATTACCTTTATATTAACAGTAAAATCAATAGCAGTGTTTTATCTTTATTACCAAAAGAGCAAACCAACAATGTTCCTTCTGAACTTATTGAAGGTTTTCAAAACCGATTAGATAAACAACTCGTTTGGTTAATTAAGCCGACTAATGACGAATTAGAGCCAGTTTTTTGGTGGTATCAAACCTTAAAAAAACAATCTTTTATCAGTCAGGTAAATGGTTATTTTGATGAACAATTTCAAAAAAATTGGGGAGAGTTTGCTTTTCAATATCGTTACCAATTGCTGGACTCAAAAACTAGTGAAAGATTACAAAGTCGCACTCAACTAAGCTGGATTCAAAGTCAGTTATATTCTCCTTTTAGTGGAATAAGCGCGACTGAATTGGAAAACGATCCGCTATTATTAACCCGCTCATCACAATTAAATCAACTCGCTAACTCCGGCGGATTAACAGTTCAAAATAATTGGTTATCAGCGCAAGACGAACAAGGTAACCAATGGTACATGATTTTTGCTGAGTTAAATGATTCATCATTTAATATGGCTCAATCACATCAAATTACCAATCAATTAAAGGAAATTACCCAACAATTACATGAAAAATGGCCAAATGTTGAAATATTGAAGCGAGGTGTGCTTTTTTATAGCGATTATGCAAGTAGTGAAGCTAAAAATGATATAACCACAATAGGCTGTCTATCAATTATAGGCATTGTAATATTAATAATTAGCATATTTCGATCGATAAGACCGATTATTTTATCGCTATTATCAATTTTTGTAGGTATTGTTTGTGGTTTAGTTGCTGTTTTAACTCTATTTGGAGAAATTCACATAATGACACTAGTAATGAGTACCAGTGTCATAGGTATCACGGTTGACTATTCACTTCACTATTTGACTGAACGACTGTTGCATGGCAATCAAGAGTCACCTTATGCAAGTTTAAAAAAACTAATATCAACGCTAACTTTAGCCCTATGCACAAGTTTTATTGCTTATATTATTCTATTAATTGCACCTTTTCCAGGTTTGAAACAGCTTTCAATATTTGCAATATTTGGCCTAATCGGTGCGTTTTTAACTGTAATATGTTGGTATCCATTACTAGTTAACAAGTTACCCGTACGTGAACATATTGGTTATCAGTTATTGAATTGCTGGTTAAATTTTTGGAAACATAAGCAAATACAATGGATGATGGTTTTAATGGCCACATTTGTTATTGGTTACGGATTGATTAATTTAAAAGTTGATGACGATATCGGTAAACTACAAACATTGCCATCAGAATTACAACAACAAGAACAAAAAATTATCAGTATTACCCGTCAAACAACTGACCAAAAATGGTTTATTGTGTTTGGTGATACTGCTGAACAAACCTTACAGCGACTTGAACAATTTTTACCTAAATTAGATCAAGCAAAGTCAAGTGGTTATTTTGAACAATATCAAAGCATAAATTTACCTTCGCGCCAAAAACAGCAACAAAATATTGCAATAGTTAAACAATACAGTCCGGAAATTTTATCCGCATTATCACAAATGGGCATTAAGGCAAATCCACCTAGTTTTGAACAATCTATTATCACAGCACAACTATGGCAACAAAGTGAATTGAGTCAAGGACGAAAACTACTTTGGTTGACGTTACAAACAGGGCAAAGCGCTACTTTAATTCCAATAAATGGTATTAAAAATATCAGTGAAATTAAAAAATTATCTGAAATTGATCAAGGTATCTATTGGCTTGACCGCCGAGATGAATTTAATACGATGTTTACCTATTATCGAATACACTTATCCCAACTCATAACAGGTGCGGTAATCTTTATTTGTGCTTGCTTTATCTTCTATCATCGTAAATACGGTCTAAAAGCAGCATTAAAAAGCACATTACCAACCTTATTATCCATTGGTATTGCATTAGCAATGCATGGCATAATTAATCAAACTCTTAATTTGTTTTCAATGTTAGCACTAATTCTTGTTATTGGTATTGGTATCGACTATAGTTTATTTTTAAGCAACAATAAAAGCCAAACCCAAAGCGCATTATTAGCGGTTACAATGGCGGCATTAACCACTATATTATCTTTTGGGCTATTAATAATTAGCCATACTATTGCTATCAAAGGATTTGGGTTAGTATTAACTAGTGGTATTTTTACTGCGTTTTTATTTGCACCATTAGTCAGCAACAATAAACAAAAATAGGGAAATATTAGGTACAAAAGGATGAAGAAATATTTAAATTTAACTTTTTTATTATTAAGTTTGTTGATTTCAGCTTGCTCATCCCAACCTAAATCAGAAGCTTGGTTAACCAAAGAAACTAAAGTTAACTTACCAAAGATAGATTTAAACCAAGACTATCATGACCAACAACTATTAACCTTTAAATATAATAGTCAAGAAAACTCGGTTATTACCGTTGTTGACATCCAAAACAACCAATTAAAAGTGATGGGTTTATCCACTATAGGTATCCGTTTGTTTGAAATCCAATACAATGGTAGTGAAGTTAAAGCAAAACAGTATATATTTATTAAACAGCTTCCCCCGCCAGAGCAAGTATTATCGGACATAATGCTAAGCATTCTACCAACAACTTCGTGGCAAAACGTATTACCCCCTAATTGGCAACTTGTGGATAAAGGTTTATTTAGAACACTCATTAATGATCAAAAACAAACTATCATTAACATAACTTATAACAAAAAAGTTTCAACAGAGATTAGAAAACCAATAAAAATTGATCACGCTATATTTGGTTATCAAATTGCAATAAAGAGTATGGAATAAATGATTTATGTTGCTGCGCTTGGCGCAATAAACACCTTAGGACACGACAAACAACAAATCGCCAATAATTTGGCCAAAAATTATTGTGCAAGTCATTATTTAACTAAACAAAAAGGATGGTTGTTAAATGGTCAAAATACTTGGTTAGGTAAAGTAAACGGCGATCTTCCGACTATTCCTCATCAATTTATACAATATGCAACAAGAAATAATCATTTACTTTATGCTGCATATTTGCAAATTAAACAACCAATACAACAAACTATCGAAAAATATGGTCCAAAACGAATTGCGGTCATAATGGGAACCAGTACTTCTGGGATACACGAAGGTGATATCAACATTAAGCACTACTTAGAGACTCATCATTGTGAACCTAACTTTTATTATCATCAGCAAGAACTTGGTGATCCTTCCCGATTCTTAACCGAGCTATTAAATTTGCAAGGCCCTAGTTACACCATATCAACCGCTTGCACATCTAGCGCAAAAGCTGTAATAAGTGGTCAACGACTGATTGAATCAGGATTAGTTGATGCTGCGATTGTTGGTGGTGCAGACAGTTTAAGTCGGATGCCGATTAATGGCTTTAATGCACTCGAAGCGTTATCAAGTAAACCTTGCATGCCATTTGCACAAGATCGTACTGGCATAAATATTGGTGAAGCCAGTGGGTTAATGTTACTAACCAAAGAGGAATCAAGTAATATTGCTTTATTAGGTACAGGTGAATCCTCAGATGCTTATCACATCTCCTCCCCTCATCCTGAAGGGATAGGAGCGCAAACTGCGATGGAGATGGCATTAAAAAATGCCAATTTAAAACCAAATCAGATCGGTTATCTCAATTTACATGGCACAGCAACGATTCTTAATGACCAAGCTGAAAGTAAAGCAGTTTATCGATTATTTAAACAAAACCTTCCTTATTGTAGTTCAACAAAACATCTAACAGGACATACATTAGGTAGCGCAGCTATTACTGAATTAGCTATCAGTTACTTATTACTTAAACAAAATATTTATTTACCACAACAAGATTTTTCAATATCACCTTATGACAAAAATCTAGATAAAATTAACATGGTTACAGAAAAAATGATGCTACAAACACCAATCATTATGTCTAACTCGTTTGCTTTTGGTGGCAATAATGCATCTCTTATTATTGGAAAGGTATAATGCAATATAAATCAGCAAGTGACTACTTACCACACAGGACACCGATGATTATGATTAACAAAGTTCATCTAGTCGACGACAAGCAATGCATTTGCAGTGTTGAAGTTAGCAAAAATGGCATACTTTCTCCATTTTTAACTAAGGATGATCAGCTACCCAATTTTTATGCTATCGAATTAATGGCACAAACCATTGGTGTTTGGAATGGGTATCATGGTTCGAAAAAAAAACACTCACCACAATTAGGTATGTTACTCGGTGGACGAGCAATTAAAACTACTGTACCTGCATTTGCACTGAATAGTGAATTAATGATAACCGCCAATTTAGTTCTGTTTGATTCTAAGTTGGCTAACTTTGATTGTGATATTTGCATCAATCAACAATGTGTTGCATCAGGCAAACTCAATGTTTATGAACCTGATCATAATGAATTTGACCAACTCTTTGGTTTACAACGATTAAAAGGATAACTATTATGCGTCGTACAGTGCTTGTAACTGGAGCAAGTAAAGGAATTGGTAAAGCAATAGCTTGTAAACTAGCGTTAGATGGGTTTGATATCGTCATACACTACCATAGTGATAAACAAGGGGCGCTTGAAACTAAAAAAATTATTGAGCAGACTGATCAGAAAGCCAGATTAATCCAATTCGATGTAAGCAATACCGATCAATGTCAACAAATTATTGAAGAAGATATTGAACAACATGGTGCCTATTACGGTGTGGTAAATAATGCTGGTATTATTCGCGATGGCGCTTTTCCAGCTTTAACACAAGATGACTGGAAGGCGGTAATTCATACCGATCTTGATAGTTTTTACAATGTGTTACATCCTTGTATTATGCCCATGATTGGACTACGTAATGGAGGAAGAATTGTTGTTATATCATCAATTTCAGGCATCGTTGGCAATCGTGGTCAAGTCAATTACAGCGCAGCTAAAGCAGGTGTAATTGGTGCAACCAAAGCATTAGCGCTTGAATTAGCTAAACGAAAAATTACCGTCAATTGCATTGCTCCAGGTCTAATTGATACTGGTATTTTAGATATTGAACCTATCGCTTTAAAAGAAGCAATGGCCATGATCCCACTTAAAAGAATGGGACACGTTGACGAAGTCGCAGGGCTTGCTAGTTATCTAATGTCAGATAATGCTGCATATATAACACGACAAGTCATTTCAATTAATGGAGGAATGGTATGACTAAACGAGTAGTTATAACCGGCTTAGGTGGAGTCACTGCATTTGGTAACGAATGGACTGATGTCGAGTTCAAACTGAAAAAACTTGAAAATGCAGTTCGATATATGCCTGAGTGGGAAATTTATGATGGGTTACACACCAAACTTGGCGCACCAATTGATGATTTTGCATTACCTGATCATTATACACGAAAAAAAATTCGTTCAATGGGCAGAGTATCTTTACTCTCAACCAAAGCAACTGAAATCGCATTAGAAAAAGCAGGATTACTTGATGCTATAGAGCTAACTAATGGCGATACAGGTATCGCGTTTGGATCATCGACAGGTAGTACTCAACCCGTTGCATCATTTGCAACCATGTTAAATGAAAAGCATACCAACAACATCACTGCCACTACCTATATCCAAATGATGCCACACACAACCGCAGTTAATACTGGCTTATTTTTTGGCTTAAAAGGTCGATTGATCACCACATCAAGTGCTTGTACTTCTGGAAGTCAAGCTATTGGTTATGCATATGAAGCCATAAAATACGGTATGCAAAAAATCATGGTAGCCGGCGGTGCTGAAGAGTTATGTCCATCGGAAGCAGCTGTTTTTGACACCTTATTTGCCACCAGTCAACTTAATGACACGCCTAAATTATCTCCAAGACCCTACGATTGTGACCGTGATGGCTTAGTTATTGGTGAAGGTGCTGGTGCATTAATTTTAGAAGAATATGAACATGCCAAAGCCCGAGGTGCAAAAATTTATGGTGAAATTATAGGCTTTAAAACCAACTGTGATGCAAGCCATATTACTCAACCAAGGCAAGAAACAATCCAATACTGTATTGAACAATCCCTTAAAGAGGCAGGATTAGATCCCAACCAAATTGGCTTCATCAGTGCCCACGGTACCGCTACCGCTCGCGGAGACGTTGCTGAAAGTAATGCAGTTGCCAATATTTTTGGTAACAAAACCCCCATATCATCATTGAAAAGTTATTTTGGCCATACCCTTGGCGCATGTGGGGCAATTGAAGCATGGTTGACGTTAGAAATGATGCACACAGGCTGGTTTAACCCAACTATCAACTTAAATCATATCGATCCTCAGTGCGGTGATCTTGATTATATTGTCGGCGCTGGGCGAAATTTAGATATTGAATATTTTCAAACCAATAACTTTGCTTTTGGTGGAATCAACACCTCAATTGTTATTAAAAGATTATAGTTTGATATTTTTGAATAAGCTTAGTGTTAAAATTTATCTAGATTTTTATACCATTATTCAGGAATGTTAAGATTGTTGATGGAATTTTTATTGCTCCATTTACATAATAAATAGTTCAAATGATTTTACAAATGATGGTACTTTAACAACTTGCATAGTTGCTAAAGTACACATTCATTTTGTTTAAAATCTCGTTTACCATCCTCATTTTTTTAATTTATTTTTTAAACAATAATGTAGTATTACTCAGAGTTTAGTTTACTATAACGATTTTTAACCATGATAGATATCTTTTATGAGTTTATAGCATAGTGGTGATATCTATCCTTAGTTTATAAACAAACTTTCATCTTTTTTATAAAGAAATTTAATAAAATAGCGACTGATTAACAAAGATAAAAGTAAATTAATTGCCAATAAAAATATTAGATTATTTAAAGACTGAGATTGAATTTTACTTATGAGACTTAATGAAGGTGAAATATCATTCATAAAAATCACATAATAAATAGTCGCACTTACAAGACCACTAAGAAAAGTAGTTACCATTCCTGACAATATCAATTTTGCGAAGCTAACTTTAGAATTCACTTGTTTAAAACTATTTTTGATAACTACAGTGAAAAGTATATAGAGAATTACTGACAATAAAAGTCCTATCAATACTGGTGCCAACACTAAAGATATACTTGGTTGCAAAAAATGATAAATTATTGCTAACGATATATAGGACAAGAAAATACTATAAAGTTGGATATGAATTTTTTTTAATTGGTCTGAATTAAAATTAATTGCTGATCGATAAATAATATTATTTCTACCGATAAAATAAAACATTATGATTAGCATAAATAAATCTATTATAAGAATTAGCCGATATGTGAAAATGAGATAGAAATATGAAAATGAATCATCGTGGATTAAGTCAAAATTAATTAGAAAATAATTATAAAACAGTATGAATATTTCAACGCCGAATTCAAAAAGTGGTGTTTGCAAAAAATAGGTAATAAGAAAAAAAATCACAGAGAGCAAACTGATTACTTTCCAATTTTTAGATACATTATATAGACAATACTTTTGGCAGAAAAATACACTAATAATAAAAACTAAAAAATAATAATTCATAGAACCCAAAGTTAAACTATGAATTAGTTGAGCTATGTAAATATTGCCTTCGCTAAGGTAGCTATCCGATTTGATAACAAGATTAAATATGGAATTGAATAATGAACATCCAAAATTGATAAAAATAAAAAGGCAAGGTAGTTTAAAATAAGATTGATTTTGAGTATCCATTATATCCCTATAAATGTTCATTATTAAATAATATAAAAAATGGTAACTATCTTGAAAGATGAATATAAAGATTATATTTTGGTTTAAAAATCCTATCGTTTTTATAATCAATATAACCTAAAAATAGTAACCAAAATAAAAACAAAAAATAGATCTTTATAAAAAATTATTGTTCCATCAAAGTTAAGAAATCTCAATTTATAAATTTTCTTTTCTTTTTTCTTTTTTTACCTTTTATTTTGTTAATTAGTAAACATATAAAAGCTATTGCAGGATTGAAAAAAAAGAAAATAAAAAACAATAAAATGATTAATGGTTTATATTCTGGAAAAGATTCTATAATTTTTTCTTGATATAATGAGCATAAGAATAAAATACTAAATAGAAAAAAATAAATTATTCTTGTTACCCATAATAATCTTTTTAACGATTTTATTCTTCTATAATGAGTTGGTGTACAATCTGAATAAGGTATCGTGATACCCAACAGAAAAAGCTCAATTAAAAATAATAAAATATAAAAAAAGGTTACCATTTTTTATTTCTTCAGAGAGTCGATTTATCTAATAACACTGCTTCATTGAAATTGGTAATAATATTTTAATTAAAGCTAGATACCTTAAATGACTTTTTCCCCTTTATCGCAGGATCGGCAAGTACAACAACTAATTACTCAATAAGCATTATTCATAAATATAGCCTAGATTATATACAAAATTAGATAACTGTAAAACTAAAACCAAGATTTATATTGCGAATTTTAGAAAAATCAATCAACCTTAAGTCATTATAATGAATAGATATGGCGTCATTTGACGCCATTATCAAATGTTTAGTATCAGAACTAAACGTTATAAATCATTTTTTTCACGTTCAATGGCTCGATAACCAATATCATGCCGATAGTAACAACCATGCCAATGAATATTTTTGATTTGTTCATATGCACGTTTTTGGGCATCTGATACGCTGTTACCTACTGCGGTGACACATAGAACTCGTCCACCATTGGTACAAACTTGACCATTTTCCAAGCAAGTACCGGCGTGGAAGATTTTACAATCGTTATCTATAACGGTTGGTAGACCTAAAATAACATCTTTAGTGTTGTAATCGCCCGGATAACCACCAGCAGCGAGCACGACACCTAAAGCTGGTCTTGGATCCCATTTTGATTTTATGGTATCTAATTTACCTTTTGTGGCAGCTAAACAGAGTTCTATCAAGTCCGATTGCATTCGCATCATGATCGGTTGGGTTTCTGGATCGCCAAATCGACAATTAAATTCAATGACTTTGGGATTACCTTGTTTATCTATCATTAAACCGGCATAAAGGAAACCAACATAAACATTACCTTCTTGTGCCATGCCATTGACCGTAGGATAGATGATTTGTTGCATAACTTTATTGAAGACCTCATCGGTTACTACCGGTGCTGGAGAATAAGCGCCCATTCCTCCGGTATTAAGACCGGTATCGCCATCACCTACTCGCTTATGATCTTGACTAGTTGCCATTGGTTCGACATGTTTACCATCGACCATCACGATAAAGCTAGCTTCTTCGCCATCGAGAAACTCTTCTATTACTACTCTATGACCGGCATCACCAAAGGCATTACCCGCTAACATATCGCGCACCGCCTCTTCTGCTTCTTGAAGTGTGATGGCAACAATCACGCCTTTCCCTGCAGCTAAACCATCAGCTTTTATTACAATTGGCGCCCCTTTTTGCTGAATATAGGCAATAGCTGGCTCAATTTCGGTAAAGTTTTGATATTCAGCAGTTGGAATATGGTGACGAGCTAAAAAATCTTTAGTGAAAGCCTTCGAACCTTCAAGTTGTGCTGCGGCTTTTGAGGGGCCAAAAATAGTTAATCCTGCCTTTTGGAAACTATCCACAATACCAATCACTAATGGAGCTTCTGGTCCTACAATAGTTAAGTCTATTTCTTGCGCTTGAGCAAAATTGAGTAGACCAGCAATGTCGGTTGCTTTAATGTTGATGTTTTCTAAATTAGGTTCCAGCGCAGTACCAGCATTGCCAGGCGCAACAAACACTTTAGAAACTAATGGCGATTGTGCTGCTTTCCATGCCAAAGCATGTTCACGTCCACCATTGCCGATAACTAATACTTTCATACAAGGTCCTTTCAATACTTTTAAAATTAATGCCTAAAATGCCGCATATTGGTGAAGATCATGGCAATATTATGCTCATTTGCAGCTTGTATCACTTCATCATCGCGAATTGAACCACCGGGCTGAATAACACAAGTAACTCCCACAGCAGCCGCTGCATCAACACCGTCTCTAAACGGAAAGAAGGCATCAGATGCCACAACTGAACCAGCGACTTCTAGATTTTCATCTTGCGCTTTTATTCCGGCAATTTTTGCCGAATACACCCTGCTCATTTGCCCGGCGCCAATTCCAATAGTCATGTTATCTTTAGCATAAACAATGGCATTAGATTTTACAAATTTAGCTACTTTCCAACAAAATAGTGCATCAGATAACTCTTTTTCGGTCGGTTGTCGTTTGGTAACCACTGTTAGTTGTTCTTGGGTTACCATACCTAAATCTCGGTCTTGTACAAGAAGTCCACCATTAACTCGTTTAAAGTCTAAACTGGCAACCGCGCTTCCTGACCATTGACCACACTCCAATACTCGGACATTTTTTTTAGTTTGGGTGATCGCCAATGCGTCTTGATCAACGGATGGCGCAATAATCACTTCAACGAATTGCTTATCAACGATAGTTTGGGCAGTCTTAGCATCCAAAGGACGATTAAAAGCAATGATGCCACCAAAAGCAGAAGTTGGATCGGTTTTAAAAGCATTAAGGTAGGCATTTAAGATGTTATCACTTACCGCAACACCACAAGGATTGGCGTGTTTAACAATCACGCAAGCCGGCTCTGCAAATGATTTTACGCATTCTAATGCGGCATCGGTATCAGCAATATTGTTATAAGATAATTCTTTACCTTGTACCTGTTTAGCGGTAGCAATAGAGCCTTGCTCTAAATGTTCTTCAACATAGAAAGCCGCTTGTTGATGAGAGTTTTCACCATAGCGCATATCTTGTTTTTTAATAAATTGTAAATTTAAAGTGCGAGGAAACTCACCTGCTGGTTTATCTCTATCACCATAATATGGTGGCACAAGTTTACCAAAGTAGTTGGCGATCATACCATCATATTGAGCAGTATGTTCAAATGCCTTTATTGCTAAACTAAATCGATATTTGAACGAAAGGCAATTTTGCTGTTGATCTAGCATATCAATGATGGTGCTATAATCCCGGCAATCAACGACGATAGCGACATCTTTATTATTTTTTGCCGCTGACCGTACCATGGTTGGTCCACCAATATCAATATTTTCTATCGCATCTTCTAGACTGCATTTGGGGTCAGCAACCGTTTTCGCAAAAGGATATAAGTTCACAACTACCATATCAATTGGTGCGATCTGATGTTGTTTCATCACCTCATCATCAATTCCTCGACGCCCCAATATGCCACCATGTATTTTAGGATGTAAAGTTTTGACTCGACCATCCATCATCTCAGGAAATCCCGTGTAATCCGCTACTTCGGTAACAGGAATATGGTTGTCAATTAGAAGTTTGGCGGTTCCGCCAGTGGAAAGAAGTTCTATATTACGAACGGATAAAGCTTTGGCAAATTCAATGATTCCGGTTTTATCAGAAACACTAAGTAAAGCACGACGGATAGGACGAAACTGCTGCATGAAAAAAGCTCCGAAATTGATTTTCTAAATCCAAGTCTGTGGCTGGCTATTATATATAAAACACGCAGCGATGTTTAGTATTAACTTTTTAAAATTAAATCGAAAAATTTTTTACCTCAATAATTTGATATTGATCACAGAATTAACATTTTCCGGTTAATCATGGTGTTTTAGGCTTTCTTTTTTAGATTTTTTGCTCTAATGTTATGCGTAACTGTTACGCATAACATTTTATAAAAAGGGAGAAAGTCATGCAGTCTTTATTTGAATTGAAAGGAAAACGCGCACTCATCACCGGTTCTGCTCAAGGAATTGGTAATCTTTTAGCAAATGGTTTAGGTCAATATGGCGCTAGCATTATCATCAATGATATTACTCAAGAAAGAGCCGATAATGCTGCCAAGTTATTACAGCAACAAGGTATTGATGCCGTTGGTGTAGGTTTTGATGTCACTAATTTAGCATCCGTAACGCAAGCAATTAATTATATTGAGAAAGAAATCGGTGCTATCGATATTTTAATTAATAATGCCGGGATTCAACGTCGTCATCCTTTTACAGAATTTCCTGAAGCAGATTGGGATGCAGTCATTAACGTTAATCAAAAAGCGGTGTTTTTAGTTTCACAACAAGTGGCTAAACATATGATTAACCGCCGTGAAGGGAAAATCATTCATATCTGTTCAATGCAAAGTGAATTAGGTCGAGACACTATCACGCCTTACGCCGCCTCGAAAGGAGCGGTAAAAATGTTAGTAAAAGGAATGTGTGTTGAACTTGCCCGCTACAACATTCAAGTCAATGGTATTGGTCCTGGTTATTTCGATACTGAGATGTGTAGAGCACTGGTCGAAAATAAAGAGTTCACCAGCTGGCTATGCCAAAGAACACCAGCAGCTCGTTGGGGAAAACCTGAAGAACTGATTGGTTCAGCGGTATTTTTATCCTCTAAAGCATCTAATTTTGTCAACGGACATATTCTTTATGTCGATGGCGGAATGCTAGCTGCGGTTTAATCACCCATCACAAATTACACAGATGTTTATGATTCAAAGCTAATGAGCGTTATTTGAGATGATTAGAACCATAAACATTTGTCGTAATTTATCTAGGATTTTATTTAGTTTATAAAGGGAATGAATATGAATATCACACAAAAATTAGCACCATCGAGATGGTGGCGATTAATGCCAATAATTTTTATCACTTACAGTCTAGCTTACTTAGATCGTGCAAATTATGGTTTTGCCGCTGCTGCCGGTATCAATGATGATTTAGGGATTACTAAAGGTACGTCATCATTAATTGGTGCATTGTTTTTTCTTGGCTACTTTTTCTTCCAAGTTCCTGGTTCTATTTACGCGGTTAGAAAAAGTGTTCGAAAACTGATTTTTGTTTGCCTTATTTTATGGGGAATGTGTGCAGCACTAACAGGAATGGTCAGTAATATTCCTTCACTTATGGCGATACGCTTTGTGTTAGGAATTGTTGAAGCTGCTGTGATGCCGTCAATGTTAATTTATATTAGTACTTGGTTCACAAAAGCTGAACGCTCAAAAGCCAATACATTTTTAATATTAGGAAATCCAGTAACAGTATTGTGGATGTCTATTGTTTCAGCTCATCTAATCGACCTTTATGGCTGGCGTGAAATGTTTGTTATTGAAGGTTTACCAGCCGTTTTA
Organism: Gilliamella apicola; assembly: GCF_003202915.1. Classification (GTDB taxonomy): domain Bacteria; phylum Pseudomonadota; class Gammaproteobacteria; order Enterobacterales; family Orbaceae; genus Gilliamella; species Gilliamella apicola_Q. Next base: position 418,372 of record NZ_QGLP01000004.1, on the reverse strand, counting down.
TGGGCCGTAATTTGGTGGATTTTGGTCAGAGATAAACCATCAGAAGTGAAATGGTTAACCGACGCAGAAAAAGCGGAATTCCAAGCAGTAATGAATAAAGAGCAGCAAAATATCAAACCAATGCGTAATTATGGTGAAGCATTTCGTTCAGGTAATGTGATTAAACTTTGTGCAGTACATGCTTTATGGAGCATTGGAGTGTATGGTTTTATGATGTGGATGCCATCTATCATTAAAGCATCGGGTAATGTTGATATCGTTTCAGTTGGTTGGTTAGCGGCTATCCCATACTTTGTTGCGATTGCAATGATGTTAATTGTCTCTTTTTATTCTGATAAACTTCAAAACAGAAAATTATTTGTTTGGCCATTATTGTTAATTGCGACTATTGCTTTCTTTACCGCTTATTTACTTGGTGCCGAACATTTCTGGATCTGCTTCATCTTATTATCTATCGCAGCAGGATGTATGTATGCACCTTATGGACCGTTTTTTGCCTTAATCCCTGAACTATTACCTAGTAATGTTTCGGGTGTTTCAATTGGGTTAATTAATAGTTTTGGTGCGCTTGGTGCATTCATTGGCGCTTGGTTAGTTGGTGTTATCAATGCTGCAACCGGTAGTGCTGGAGCATCTTATATTTTTATGGGCGCAGCTTTAGTATTATCCGTTGTTCTTATGGCTAACGTTAAAGCACCTAAAAAATAATATCCATTTTCAATAAAAAGGTAATAGTGACTATTACCTTTTTCATTTAATTAAAGATAACTAATGTTATTTATTTTGCTATTTTACTGATAAAATAGCCGCTTTCTTTTGAATAATTCCTTTAAATAACGATTTATGAAAGATAAACGCATTAGTTTACAAGATATTGCAGATTTAACTGGTGTGACTAAAATGACAATTAGTCGCTATTTAAAAAATCCTGAGCAGATATCAGAAAAAAATAGAGAAAAAATCGCCAAGGTTCTAAAAGAAATTAATTATATACCTAATCTTGCCCCACAAATCATGTTAGGTTCTCGTAGCCGTTGTATCGGTATCGCCATCCCTTCATTTAAAAATCAAATATTTTTAGAAGTTCTAGCTGGCATTGAATCAGTTGCGTCAACCCATCACTATCAAACCATTATTACTAATTACAATTATGATAAGCAAATTGAGGAAGAGAAAATTGTCAATTTGCTATCTTATAATATTGATGCATTAGTTTTGATGGAAAAACAACATACAACAACTACGCTTGAATATTTAAAGACAGCTAAGATTCCTGTTATTGAGTTAATGGATATTACCAATACGTTTTTTGATATTCAAGTTGGATTTGATAACCAAAAAGCTGCATATGACATGACAATGCAGATGATTGCCTCCGGTAAAAAAAATATTATCTATTTTAACTCAATTGCTAGCGTGCGAGATAGTCAGCGTTATCACGGTTATGAGCAAGCAATGAAGCAATCAGGATTAGTTCCCCATCAAATTATACCAAATTCGATTTCATCTATCGATTTAGGCAAACATCTCTTTCATAAAGCAATACAAGAATATCCGAATATGGACGGCGTATTTTGCACTAACGATGATATGGCCATTGGTGTTTTACTTGAATGCCAAAATTATAGCATCCCTGTTCCGGAACAAATCGCTATTTCAGGATTCCATGGATTAGAGGTTGGCCGAGCCAATAAACAAAATATTGCTACTGTGATCACGCCTCGATTCGAAATAGGTAAAGTCGCCATTGAATTACTGCTAAAAAGGCTTGATGGTGAGATAATTTCTAATAGCATCTGTTTGCCTTATCACATTGAAAAAGGGCAAACCATTTAAGAATAATTCAGAAATTTAGACGGTTCAGGCAAAACCATGCCTGAATTTTTTAAAAAAATTTAGATTAATCGTCACTATAACCTAAACTGCGCAATGCTCTTTCATCATCAGCCCAACCCGCTTTAACTTTTACCCATAATTCGAGATGGACTTTGTTGTCAAAGAAAAGTTGCATATCTTTACGAGCTTCAATGCCGATTTTTTTAATTTTTTCACCTTTATTACCAATAACCATTTTCTTTTGTCCATCCCGTTCAACTAGGATTAAACCGTTAATGCGATACATGCCGGTACGTTCGTCAACTTTGAATTGCTCAATTTCAACTGTGACAGAGTAAGGTAATTCATCGCCTAAAAAACGCATTAATTTTTCACGGATGATTTCTGATGCCATAAAGCGTTGTGAGCGATCGGTAATATAATCTTCTGGAAAATGGTGTTGACCAACAGGTAAATGTTTTTTAACAATGTCTTTAATAATATCAATGCCTTCACCTTTTTCTGCACTAATTGGCACCACATCTAGGAAATTAATTTTTTGACTAATTTCTTGGATGTGTGGAAGTAATTGGGTTTTATCGGTTACATTGTCGATTTTGTTGATCACTAATAATATAGGTGCTTTACAATCTTTAAGTTTACCGGCAACCATCTCATCATCTTCATTCCAGTGCGTACCTTCCACAACAAAGATAACCAATTCAACATCACCAATTGAACTGCTAGCAGCTCGGTTCATTAAGCGATTGATAGCCCTTTTTTCTTCAATATGTAAGCCTGGAGTATCAATGTAGATAATTTGATCGTCACCTTGAGTATCAATCCCGACAATGCGGTGTCGAGTGGTTTGCGCCTTACGTGATGTGATAGATACTTTTTGCCCAAGTAATTGGTTTAATAATGTTGATTTGCCGACATTTGGTCTACCAACTATCGCAACAAATCCACAATGTTGTTTTGATTCTGTCATTTTATACCTAATTGGTTTAGTGCTTCTTGAGCTGCAGCTTGTTCAGCCTTACGACGGCTTAAACCTCGCCCTAAATATTGATGATCGTCGTTTTCAATTTTACATTGAATCAAAAACTCTTGTTCATGATTATCACCCGTTACTTCAAGGATTAAATAACAAGGTCTTTCATGTCGTATACCTTGTAAATATTCTTGTAACCGCGTTTTAGCATCTTTTTGCTTAATACCTGGTTGAATTTGATTTAGACGAGTTTGATACCAAGATAAGATTAAGTGACGGATGTTTTCAATATTACTATCTAAATAAATAGCGCCAATGATAGCTTCTACCGCATCGGAGATAATTGACTCCCGACGAAAACCACCACTTTTCAATTCACCTTGACCTAATATTAAGTGATCACCGAGTTTAAATTCTTTACCCATTTCGGCAAGGGTCTGACCACAAACTAGACTGGCTCGCATTTGGCTAAGGTCACCTTCATCTTGCTTGAGGAATCGATGATAAAGTTCATCAGCAATAACAAAACTTAAAATCGAGTCCCCTAAAAATTCAAGACGTTCATTATGCATTTTATTAGCACTGCGATGTGTCAGTGCTAATTGAAGTAAAGTTATATCTTTAAATTGATAACCAATAGCTTTTTGTATTTGATTCAAATTTTTCATAGTCATAACAGTTAGTGGATTCCACCTATTCGGCTAAATCTAACCCCTGTTGGCCATTCATCAGGTTGTTTTTCAAAGCTAACCCAAATAGCTGTTGCTCGACCAACAAAGTTTTCTTCAGGTACAAAACCAAAATATCGACTATCACCACTATTATCACGATTATCACCCATCATAAAGTAGTTACCTTGTGGTACTACCCAAGTTGCTACTGGTTGACCTTTTTGATGATAAAAGTAAGTTGGATCTTCGATTATACCTTGCGTTGTTAAGATGTCGTGCGGTTTATCACCTAGTGTCTCTTGTTGGATTTTTATATCTAACGTAATTCTATTTTGCGAATCTACAATACCTTTATCTTTATATTGTTCAAGCGTATAGAAAATCGGCGCAGATTTATCTTTTTCGTGTACTTGTTTCCAATTGCTTGGCTGCGGTTGTGTGTAGTGCAAATCTAATTGTTCAGATCGTTGACCAACACAATTACTATCAGTTGTTTTACACGCAGGATAAATAACTATTTTCTTTTCATTAACCAAATAAACAATCTTATCACCAGGCAAACCAACCACACGTTTAATTAAATCCATTTGCGGTATGTTAGGGTGTTTAAAAACAGCAACATCACCTCTCTTTGGTGTACCGGTTGCAATTAATACTTTATTATTAATAGGGTTTCTTAAGCCATAAGCAAATTTTTCCACAGCAATAAAATCACCAATTAATAAGGTTTGCATCATTGACCCTGATGGAATTTGAAATGGTTCATAAATAAATGAACGAATAACAAATACCACAAATAAAACAGGAAAGAATGAAGATATGCTCTCTACCCAGCCTTTTGGTTTTCCAACCTCAGCAAGTATTCGACCATCTACCTCACCATTATGGGCTTTACGCACTTCTTCAACTTTACGTTGTCTAGCTGGTTTCCAGCGGAATTTTTCCAAAAACCAGAAGATAGCCGTAATAAATGTTGCAAATGTTAATACGATGGCAAACATTCCAGCCATTTTTTTTCCTCTTTAACTAATTAATCTTTACCTACATGCAAAATAGCTAAAAACGCTTCTTGAGGTAATTCAACATTACCTACTTGCTTCATGCGTTTTTTACCCTCTTTTTGCTTCTGTAAAAGTTTCTTTTTACGACTAACATCACCGCCATAACATTTGGCTAAGACGTTTTTACGCAGTTGTTTTACGGTTGAACGCGCTATAACATGATTGCCAATTGCAGCTTGAATAGCAATATCAAACTGCTGACGCGGAATAAGATCTTTCATCTTATCAACCAGCTCACGACCTCGATAAGGTGCATTATCTTTATGGGTAATAAGTGCCAACGCATCAACACGTTCACCGTTAATCAATACATCCAGTCTGACCATGTCAGCAACTTGGAAACGTTTAAAACTATAATCTAAGGAAGCATAACCGCGTGAAGTTGATTTTAGTTTGTCGAAGAAGTCTAAAACAACTTCAGTCATTGGAATCTCATAAGTTAATGCTACTTGATTGCCATGATAAACCATATTAATTTGCACACCGCGTTTTTCAGCACATAAAGTAATTACATTACCTAAATACGTTTGTGGAACCAATATGTTACATTCGGCAATTGGTTCACGCAGTTCTTGAATATTATTAACTGCCGGTAGTTTAGCTGGGCTATCGACATAAATAATTTCATTTTGTGTAGTTAAAACTTCATAAACTACAGTCGGTGCAGTAGTAATTAGATCAAGATCATACTCTCTTTCTAATCTTTCTTGGATGATTTCCATGTGCAATAAGCCAAGAAAACCACAACGGAAACCAAATCCTAATGCACCAGAATTCTCAGGCTCATAAAAGAGAGATGCATCATTAAGGCTTAATTTACCTAATGCATCGCGAAAAGCTTCATAATCATCCGAACTAGTTGGAAATAATCCAGCATAGACTTGTGGTTTCACTTTTTTAAAGCCAGGTAAGGCTTTATCTGCTGGCGCTCTAGCTGATGTTAATGTATCACCTACAGGTGCGCCTAAAATATCTTTAATTGCACAAACCACCCAACCTACTTCACCACAATGTAAACAGTCTTTATCAACTTGTTTTGGCGTAAAGATGCCTAAACGATCAACATTATAAGTCATACCCGTACTCATAACTTTGATTTTGTCACCTTTATTTAACTCACCATTTTTAATACGAATTAACGATACCACACCTAAATAGTTATCAAACCATGAATCAATAATAAGTGCTTGCAGTGGTGCATTAGAATCGCCTTCTGGTGCAGGAATATCATGAACCAGTTGTTCAAGTACATCAACCACACCAACTCCAGTTTTAGCCGAGCATCTTACGGCATTGCTAGCATCTATCCCAACAATGTCTTCAATCTCTTCAGCCACTCTTTCAGGTTCAGCTGCTGGTAAGTCTATTTTATTGAGTACCGGTACGACTTCAAGATCCATATCAAGTGCTGTATAACAGTTAGCAAGAGTTTGTGCTTCAACACCTTGTCCGGCATCAACCACCAGTAGTGCACCTTCACATGCGGCAAGTGAGCGAGATACTTCATAAGAAAAGTCAACATGCCCAGGTGTATCAATGAAATTAAGCTGATATGTTTGGCCATCTTTAGCATGATAATCTAAAGTAACACTTTGTGCTTTAATTGTAATACCACGCTCGCGTTCTAGATCCATTGAGTCCAGAACTTGTGCTTCCATTTCGCGATCAGAAAGTCCACCACAGATTTGGATAATACGATCAGAAAGCGTTGATTTACCATGGTCAATATGGGCAATAATTGAAAAATTGCGAATATTTTTATTCATATCAATAAGTTATATTTTAGTTATGTACTGTTAATTATCGTTTATGTTATTGGCTACAAATAACAAGTCAAATAATCACGAAAATAGAAGCAAACATTCTACACATTAATAGTCAGTAAGCATAGTGTTATCGAGAGGTTTCCGGTGATTTCTCAACAATATTTTGCGCAATTCTTTCAATCGTGGCTTCGGGTAAATTACCAATAATGATAATATTTTTGTTACCAAGATTGGTCGAAAATATTGTTCGTCCACCTTGCTGGATAAGTTGATTTGATTGGCTTGCCTGCTCTAAAGAGACATTTACCGTAAAAGAAAACACGCCATCAGAAAACAGTTTGGTCGCTATATCAGAACTATAAAAATTGACATTATATGCGGCAATTTCTTTAAATCCTTTTGGCAACCATGCTAAACGCCAAGCATCAAGTAAATTATTCTGTTTTTCGATTGATAATAGAATTGGATAGGTTCGATTATCAATGTAATTTTTAAATTTTTGGGCATCAAAACTTGCATCAATATCTAATACTTTTAATTGATTAACAATATTATTATCATCATCAATTAAGTCTATTCGCAATGGTAAAAAGTTTTCATCATCGATCCAGATAACATAACTATAACGATCTTTATCTTTAGCAATTACTTTAACTAATTGCACACCACGGTTGGCTGTTCTGGTTTTACCTAATAAAATAAAGTCATAAATACTTGCTAACGAGTTAAAATCATTATAGACAACATCAGGAAAAGCCTCAGTGATACGAGAACTCGCAATAGAAAATGAAGGGCTATCCGGTTGAAAATAACTGGTTGTATTGTTATGTAAAATGATCTCTTTTGCCGGTCCTTCAAGATAAAGCAATTGTGCATTAATATTGTCTTTTTTGGCGGCACCTAAATGATTATATTCGAAGGTTGTTGCAAATTGTTCTCTATCTTGAGATAAAAAGTGGATTTGATAATCACTCGTTTGCACAGCTTTACCCATTTTATTTAATAAATTTAATGCTTCATTTGTTTCAGCGGCTATCGCTGATGTAGAAAACAATATAAAAAACAGAGTAATAATAAAATTGTTACTCTGTTTTGACTTATAATTTATTAAAGAAAATAAAAAATTCATATTTATTTAACGGGCATTCAACCTTTTTTGTAATTCATAATCTTGAACTAGCAATCGAATTTTATCATATTGTCTTTTTTCAAGTAATTGTTGATCATTATGTTGTTGTATTCCACCAACAGGAGCAACATTAACCCCCATAGGTAAAGTATTAAGTGTTGGAACTCCACTTACATCATCAGATTGACCTTGATGATATTGAACTCCTGCAATAATGGCTAAAGTGACACAAGCAGCAAGTCCAACTTGGCTAACTTTAGCAATAATATCTTTAATTCGCAACCAAAACAGATTTTCAGCTTTAGGAATAGCAATTTCTTCTTGAGATGGTTGCTCGATTAGTTGAGGATATAAATCTTCACCGGCGATTGCCATAGCAACTTGATTACTAATATCTAATGTTAATGAACTAGCGTGCAATTCTCCTCGCATTGCATCTCTCACGACGTGATATCGATGCCAGCAGGATTGCAAACTTTCATCATGGCTAACCATATCAATGAAGTGATCGTCCATAGACTCACCATCCATTAATAATGAAAGCTGCTGTTTCTGTTCTATTTGCATAGTAGATACCTTAGTTTCTTGCTGATTAATTTATTCAGAGTATTAACTGATTAATGGTTTTATTTTTTCATCAATAGCATCACGGGCTCTAAAAATCCGTGATCTCACAGTTCCAACTGGTGTAGCCATAATTTCGGCAATTTCCTCATAACTTAGACCATCAATTTCACGTAAAGTAATGGCCGTTCTCAAATCATCAGGTAATGCTTCAATTGCGTCAAATACCACTTTTTCAACTTCTTTAGAAAGTACTAAACTTTCTGGATTATCAACATCTCTTAATGAGTCAGCACCTTCGTAACCTTCTGCTTCACTGGCATCTATGTCCGAAGATGGAGGTCGTCTTCCTTGTGATGTTAAATAATTTTTTGCTGTATTAACCGCTATTCGATACAACCAAGTATAAAAAATACTTTCACCTTTGAAAGAGCTTAATGAACGATAAGCTTTTATAAAGGTTTCTTGCACTACATCTGGGATTTCAGAAGGTAAAACATAACGTGATACCAAATGAGCTAGCTTATTTTGATAACGAACCACTAATAAATTAAACGCATTTTTATCTCCGTCTAAAACGCGTTCAACTAAAACTTGGTCTGTTATTTGCTCCCCCATTAAAGGCCATCCCTCATTATGTTAACAATATTAGTGTGGCCCCAAATTGTGCACTCTAATACTTAGATTCATAAATTTAAAAAAAGTTCCCATTATTTTAATAGAAAATTTATTTTTTAAGCTAATTATTTAATTTTTTATTACGTTTTATACTAAAAAACTCGTTCCCCCAATTTTTTTAATAAACGTTTTTTACAAACTCGTTAACTAAATTAATTGAGTAAAAATATTTCGCGTTTACCAGAATCATTATAAGTGATTTGGTAGAATTGTGGTAAGTTAAAATTAACCGAGCTACTAGTAGTAAAGGTAAAGCGGTCATCGGATAATACATAAAAGTCATTAATATCTTTAACCATATTTTCTTTGGTGCCGTTACAATTACGGTAGATTTCGATTTGATTATGCTCGTTTAAAATATATAAATCAAATCCATTTGCTGTATCTTCAAAAAAGAATTGAATAATACCTTCATAAGCGACACTGTCTATTTCTTTAGGTAATTCATTACTTTCATCTAAAATATTAAGAGGTCTACCTTGAACTTTATTATTGGATACCGCACCATAAAAATCAATAGCACTCTCAAACTGATGGTATGAAACTCCAAATCGCTCAAAAAACAGATACCATGACGCCCCATCAATTCTTAATGGCTTGACTTGGGTTAAATTATTTTTTGTGGTAGATAAGCGTAAATCTACACAATCATACATCAGCTTTTTCATTTGGCTTTTAATTTCATTGCTGAGCTGATTACTATAACAAAAAATCTCGACCGAGTTGGGTAAATCAGCATCTTTATGCATGCGATTAAGTAAAGCTTTTATGGCTTCTAGTACACATAAACTACCACTAAAATGTAACACTCGAATTTCATTCCATGAATTACGGTAAAGCAAATCAATTGAGCTGACTAAGCTTAATTCTTGTTTACCATAATTTAAAACATTAGTGCTGATCTCATCTTCTAATTCTAAATTGATTGTTGGATCGTTTTCTAAATTCAATATGATGGCTAAATGGCGTATTTCACATGGTCCATATAACTGCTCTTCAGTGGCTGCAGGAACTTCAATTGGAAAATAATCTTTTAGATCTTTAATCAACTTAGTGATTTTTTGATTATCTCGGTCATCACCATCATAATAATGAAATTGGGTTGAATCGGAAATCAACCCATTGAAATAACACCATCCAACTAATTTGACTAAATATTTACTGTATTCTAGATATTGATGCCCAACGATCGAATTTAGTCCAGGATTCTGATTATAAACATACCAACCGGCTCGATTGATTCGATCTTCTTTAACATGGATAAAGGTCAAGACATCTTCTTGTAAATTATCAGAAATATTCAATTTTAATGTTGAAATTTTGCCGGGTAATACTTCAAAAGAAGCATATAATTTGCGAGTTAATATCGCTAAATCTTGTGGGCTAATGAGGGAATCTAGATTGTTACGCCGTCCAAAATTAAGTAGATTACGATAGCCTGTCATCATGGTATGGAGCAATATTTCGTGGATTTCACGAACTTGTTCTATTTTCCATGTTTTACTAGCATCTAATTTTGCTAATAATGATTTACGCCATCCCCATTGTTGTACAAATTCGTTTAACACCGCTCTCCGCCATGATGGTGAATCACAGTTGTGAGATAGTTTTTCATTCACTTTTAAGTAAAAGCAATGCCTGACCAATTCAAGGCGCTGAAAATCTCTAATCTCTATCAAATAACTCGAAATCCTATCTAATAACATCGAGTATGAATCGAGATAATGATGCACATGTATTTCACCTTTTTGAATATATTCTCGCATCTCAAATGCAATAGGCCTATTCTTTGGATAGATCGAGGAATATGCTTCAAGTAATAATGTTTTTAATACAGCTTTAAATGGTGAATCAATACTTTTATAGAGTTGCCACAGACTTGCACCAAAATACTCTTCGGCAGATAAACCGGTTAACGGTCCAAAATCAATCCATTCTTCACGTTTGATGATATTAGATACCACTAATGCTTGTACACATTTTTCATAGGTTGGATAAGTAACACTATTGACCGTAAAATCAGAGGGTACAGCAAACCATAATAATCGTTTACCGGCTAAAAGATTGGCTGAACGATAAAACTCTTCAAGCAATAAAATGTGTTGAGCAGAGCCACAGTTTTCTCCCATTAAACATTCATGGTGTTGATTGATGAATCGGTCAACATCAACAACAAATAACGTCAGCTTTATCCCTAATTCTTCAGCCCAAGCTTCAATCAATCGGCACTTTTTGATTAATGCTTGTTTTTTGGTTATAGATAAATTATTTTCGATACAGATCCATATATCAAGATCCGATGTGGTAGATTGCCCAATAGAGCAAGTACTACCCATAGAATATAAAGCAGAAATATCCGCGCAATCTATGTTATTTGAGCGATTAAAATCAAAGTCATTTTTTAATTGATCTATAATTTCTTTGGACGGCTGATAATATGCAATGCCTAATGGTGTATCTTCAGTAACATAACCAGGGAGAGCGGGATGATGAAAATGAAATAAAACTGGCAATAATGAAAAAACACGATGAAATGCCAAAGACATACCACTTTGAGCTCGATCGTGTTTTAGTACTGCAAGATCATCAAGTTCTTTTTTTATGTTATTAATATCGTATTGCATAATTCAGGTGAAAAAGGTGTACTATTGACGAACAATTTCTCCAATAATTTTTTATTATAACGTAAAAAGAATGTAAATTTAAAAATAAAACGAAATAAATATTATGATCACTGTAGAAAAAATATCACAATCTTTGAAAAATACCAAAAAACAATTTCAATTCACAAATAAAGCAGCTGTTTTAATACCTATTATCGAGGTTGAAAAACAATTACACCTGCTGTTTCAAATACGTTCGGAAAAACTCAAATGGCAACCAGGTGATATTTGTTTTCCTGGCGGACGAGTTGAATCATCTGATATCAGCCCAGAATATACCGCTAAACGTGAAACTTTCGAGGAATTAGGAATTGCGATTGATCAAATAACCATTTTAGGACAATTACCTAAATTTATTGCCTCATTTGCTATGAAAATTTACCCTTTTGTAGCAAAAATTGATCTGTTAGATAAATTGGATAATTTGCGGATCAACCATGATGAAGTTGAATCGGTATTTACCGTACCAATTGCCTGGTTTATTAAGCATCCACCAAAACAAGCAACTATGTTTGTTGGGTTTAAACCTGATAATAATTTTCCCTTTGATCTAATACCAAATCGAACAGCAAATTGGCAAAAAAGATCGGAACATAAGATCCATTTTTATCACTATAATGATTTTGTTATTTGGGGATTAACTGCGCAAATTATTTACAACTTTATAAACACCATTAATGATGATTTTTAGCGCTAATGTTGGATTATATTGAAAAAAATATCTTTGCTAATTTTGAAGACTTTTCAGCATAAAATGCATAAATATATTTTTTAACAAAAAAGCAGTTCGATACTTACACAAATATTCTAATTAATATATACTATCCAACGTTTTTTGATTTCCATCTTTTCCACATTGTTTTATCTAGCTATATGAAAAAATAGTAAAGGATAGATATCGAGAGTGTTTTTTGTTTTTTATACTCTCATCGGACTCTCATAGTATAAGCATTACAAATGTAGTTTAAGCGTTACAAATTGTTTTTTAATTTTTATAACATAAATACAAAGGACATTATTATGAAACGTTTTAAGAAATCATCCATTGCATTAGCTTTACTATTATCTTTACCTGTTGCCAATATTTATGCTGCCCTACCTTTAACCACTGAGGAAAGTCAATACCTAATCCCTTTCAAAGAAATTTCTGTAACTGGGAGCTACTTGCAAGCACAAAATGCAGCTGATGATATATCTAAATCTGCCGATGAAGCTGGGGCTAAATATTATCACATAACTGGTATTCAACAACCTGCTACAGGTACGACAACTGATCGTACAATTGTTTATGCTGATATCTATAAATCAAATGCGCCTATTGCTGTAAGCAAAAAAGAAGTGACTCATAACGGTGTTGTGCTTTATCCACGTTCAAAAGCCCTTTATTATTTACCATTTGCTGTCGTTAAATTCAAAGGTGATTACAATAACACTTCTGAAATTTTAGATGCAGCAAGCAAAATTGCTACAGAAAAAAATGCTTATGCATTCTATGTTTATTCAATTATGCCTAATGATGTAAAAAATCGTGAACAAGATATTGATGTTGCTTTATACCAAAAAGATGCACCGGTTCGTGACGTTATTATTTCCAAAGCAATTGCTGGCCAAGATGCTTATGAAATCACTGACGATGCTTTCAAAGTAATGCAACCTTATGAAACTATCGTGTTCCATGGTACATTTAACAACACTAGCGAAATTAGCGCGGCTGCACAAAAATATGCTATCGCTAACGATGCGCATTTCTACTATGTAAAAGAAGTATCAGCTAACCCTGCCGATACTATACAAACCGTTTATGTGAATTTATATAGATAATTAGATTTAATAGCTATCCATGCGCCATATTAATTTTTTCGTATGGATAGCTTTTATAAAAGCATTAAGTTTCCTAATATTAGTTTAGAAGTATAATTTAAAAAGAAATAACAATAATTTTTTAAATTTAAAGGTTAAGTAAAGTTAAAGTAAGGTATGGTAAAATGATGTTATTGAAAGGATTTAAATTTGTATTGTTTCTTCTAATTCCATGGTTAAAAAGATTTATCATTTTAGCTGTAAGTTCGATTTTTTTAATGAATCAGTTAGCTTCTGCTTTAGTCGTACAAACAGCACGAGTTGTTAATGGCAATCCCCCTTACTTTAGTGATCCAGAAGCAATTGGTGTAAATGGAGCTCGAGAGTATAATCAACAAAACTTTCATTATTTCGGACTAAAATTTCAATCTTCGACATTCACTGGAATGAATGGGCTGAACCAACACCTTAGGAATATAAATTTCCCCCAAGTTGATCCCAATACTACCACTCCCAATCAATTACTGGCCACATTAAAATCTAACTACGGTTTTGATGGTTTTATGGTGCCATTTAATTCCTCCAATCCTATGGACACCCAGTTGGTGACTGATGATGATGGCGACAACATAGCTCAAATAACTCCACCGGATGGTGGTTTTAAAATAGATTGGTTCTATCGCGCAGCCAATAAATCTTTTTTATTACTTGAAGCAGATAGAAATAGAACTTTTTGTGAACTAGCCCGATTAGGTTGGAATCCATATATTAGAGTTTCAGGTTCTATAGCAATAGTTACTAAATATGGCATTCCAAATTTTAGAGTCTACTCTACACCCAAAAGTGATTTTTTTATTTACAATGCGATCAAACCTACTGTTTGTGCCAATCGTCCATCTGTCATATATTCATTTCCTTATCAAAATCGCGATTATACTGGTGATTGGACTACCTTAACTTGGGGAGAAGTTAGTGATCCACACATTGTTGATTCGGGTTTCGTTAATAGCGTTAGTTCAGGGGGTTTTCCAACTACAGGATTCGATCAGGCTCGATTTCTCATGTTTATCGCAGGAGTACCATTTGATTTATCGACTATAACATCATCAAATAGTTCCAAAGGTGTCAGTGTACAATTAAATAAAATTACTGATGGAGATGTAGATAGCCCTCTAGTTAATTCGGCTGTTCAAATTAAATTAACTGGTCAAGCAACGGATACCAATCCTACTTTCACGATAAAATCAAATAACGAAGATATTTACACGTTTACGATTAATAAATGGTTTACATCACCTAGCCAAAATTTTTATAATTACAACCAAAGTTCGAATGTCTGCCAAGGTAGCTATGTCGTTCCTACTATTGAAGATTTAACAAATAGTGACCAAAGCCTTATCATTAATAATGGTGCATGTACACGAGATAATAGTTCTAATAACTGTTTAGCTATTAGAACTAATCATTATTATCGTAAAGTTGGCAATAGTCTCCTCGCTGAATGGGGTGATGTAACTAACCAAGAAAATTTTTATCACCATACCTATCCCGGTAACCATTTTCCTAAAGGTCGCCTATATTGGACATCAAATGAACGAGACAGAAACAATCAATATACAGTAGGTACAACTATAGGCGCTATAGAGTGGCAACCAAAAGATAACGAACTATATTTTGTATGTGTTCTTAAATAAAAATTGCTCTTCTTATTGTACTTGTAGGTTAAAGCGAGATAGTTATTATTTTCCAAATTAATTTCAAAATAAATCATCTCGCTAAAGCAAACTAAATTATTCTTATAAGTCTTAATGGCTGGGGTACAAGGATTCGAACCTTGGAATGGCGGAATCAGAATCCGCTGCCTTACCGCTTGGCTATACCCCAATATGTGTTGAAATGAGAGATCTGGTACGGGTAGTGAGATTTGAACTCGCACACCTTTCGGAACTAGAATCTGAATCTAGCGCGTCTACCAATTCCGCCATACCCGTATAAATGTGATTATAAAGGTAAAATGAAAAAATAAAAATAGGTTAAGTAAGCTGATATCAAAAAAAATAAACACAGTAAAATGGCTGGGGTACCAGGATTCGAACCTGGGCGTGGCGGGATCAAAACCCGCTGCCTTACCGCTTGGCTATACCCCAATATGGGTTGAGATGAGATATCTGATAAGGGTAACGATATTTATACTCGTATACATTTCAAAACTAGAATCTGGATCTAGCGTGTCTACCAATTCCGCTATACCAGTATAAATATGATTATAAAGGTAAGATGAATAATGATAATAGACTTAATAATCAGATATCAAAAAATAAATACAGTGAAATGGCTGGGGTACCAGGATTCGAACCTGGGCGTGGCGGGATCAAAACCCGCTGCCTTACCGCTTGGCTATACCCCAATAAAGGATAGATATTAAGATTAAATGGTGCGGGTGAAGGGACTTGAACCCCCACGCCTCGCGGCGCCAGAACCTAAATCTGGTGCGTCTACCAATTTCGCCACACCCGCATTGTATACTCTCGGTAAAAGTATAACTTAATCTTAATGGTGGCTACGACGGGATTCGAACCTGTGACCCCATCATTATGAGTGATGTGCTCTAACCAGCTGAGCTACGTAGCCATTTCATTCGCAACGTCATAACCAACACTGCGAGGCGCATTATGCTTGTGTTACAGCAAATCGTCAACCCTTTTTTTTAGATATTTTAAAAAAAAGTGACAATTGATTAAGATACAATCAATTACCGTTTAATAACGCTTCAATTCGCCTTTTTTGTAACTCTTCATGAATCAATTTTCCGCTATAACCGTCTGCAATAATATTTTGCACATTAACACCAAGTGCTAATTTATATGCCTTTTCAAGGTATTGTGCTTGAAAAAATGGTTCGGTTTTAGCATAGGAGTGACTAGCAATGGTTAATTGCTTAAGATGACAAGGGTTACGCCAAACATCTATCCGATTTAACAATGCAATAAGTTGTGCTGCTGTTAATTGTGTCACTTTTTCAACTTCATGGTGGTATTGTTGCACCATAATCGCCAATTTTGAATACTCATTTGGCGCTTTAATATGTACACACAGTTTTTCTAGCTCTGCTTTTGATGGAAATTCACCGCATAATACCGCAAAACGAATTGTTACATCATCAGTTAATAAAGTCGATTTCTTTAATGCATCTGTAATAGTGTTAGAAAGTGAAAGAGCTGGAAATAATAGCGATAAAGCGCCACATTGTTCTAGCACTTGAAAATAAACTTGCGGATCTGCGCTTGCTAATGCTTTTTCGGTCTCTTTCCATACGCGTTCGGCTGTAAGTGTATTTATTTCACCAGCTAAAACCATCTCTTTCATCAATTTCTGAGTTTCAGGAGCAATAGTAAAACCTAAATGTTGATATCTAGCAGCAAAACGAGCAACACGTAAAACTCGTAAGGGATCTTCTCTAAAAGCAGGAGAAACATGGCGTAATAATTTCAATTTGAGGTCTTCAATGCCATGATATGGATCAAAAATATTACCATCTTCATCCATGGCAATAGCATTAATAGTGAGGTCTCGGCGGATAAGATCTTGCTCTAAGGTAATATCTTGACTAAAGTCACAAATAAAACCTTTATAGCCTTTACCGGATTTTCGCTCGGTTCGAGCTAATGCATACTCTTCTTTAGTTGTGGGATGTAAAAAAACAGGAAAGTCTTTACCAACCTGTTGAAAACCTAAAGCTAAAAGCTCATCAGGTGTTGCTCCAACCACCACCCAATCACGATCAATAATGGGTAGATGTAATAATCTATCTCGAACAGAACCACCAACAAGATAGATTTTACTCATTTAATTCATCCAACGATCTTTTTTACGACGACCAGGCATAATAGCAGGCAGTATAAGACCTAAAAGGAAACCTCCGCCAGCAACTAATCCACCATAAGTAAACCAAGTTATAATAAGATCTCGACGTTTATCATCCATTTGATTTAACATTGATTCAAGTTTAATCCCTTGATTAGTATTAAGTTGTTCTAATTCATTATTCTTATTTTGCAAGTTTTCAATTGTTTGTTCTGCATTTTGTAATTTTTCTACATATTCTTTGACGGCTTGATCTTTATATTTTTCAGCGTTTTCAACTTTATCTTTGTATTCTTCAAGTCTTGCTTCTAATGTAGGTAACAATGCTCTAAGGCTAAGCTGATCTTTCAATTTTGTTGATTCAATCCAAGCTGAGCGTCCATTAGGAAGTTTTATTAGAGTAAATTTACCGTCAGCACTTTTTTCCAGTTCGGTGACCTTATCACCAGCTTTAACTGAAGTTGAATAAGCATATTGAACTCCTGGACCACGACGTAGATAAATATCATCCTCTTCTGTCACATATTTATCTGCAGCATTGACATAAAAAACTAATGTAATAAAAGAAAGTAAAGTAATAATGATCTGTTTTTTCATGATATTTTATATTTTTTCATCCATAATAAAAACATAATAACACAAAAAATTAGCTTTTCGCACAACCATTTGCAATAAAATTTAATTAATTCTGTTATTCAAAAAACACCCAATGGAATCGTTTACATTTATTGAGATCTTAATCACAAAATTAAAGATTAATGATATAAATTAATATAAATTCTGATTATTCTACTACTGCAAATGATTAATATTTGGAGAAAATATGAACTGCCATCTTACAAACCGTGATATAGATATTATCTTACGCACTCAACCCTATGCTGAACTCTGTTATTTTGGTAAACGATTACACAAATTAGATACTAATTCTATCGATATGCTCATACCGGCTGTACCGAATTCACGTATAGATATTAATGTACCTTTTACCCTGTGCCCAGAAGAAGGAGTAGGAAATTTTAGTACTCCAGGGCTTGAAGGCCATCGAAATGGTAAAGATTGGTCACCAGTATTTATTACCCAAAAAGTAACCAAGAAAAAAAATGACATAACCATAATCAGTGAAGATAGCATCGCGCAACTACGTTTGACCAGTAAGCTTATTTTAGATGAAACGGGAGTATTACAATGCCAAAATAGCCTAACAAATTTAGGTGGTGAACCATACCAAGTTAACCGTTTATCCGTTACATTACCCATTCCAGAAAGGGCCTTAGAATTAATGGCATTCAGTGGTCGTTGGATTAAAGAGTTCTTCCCTCACAGAACAAAAATACAACATTGTGGATACCTACAAGAAAATCGCCGCGGTCGTACTTCACACGAATACTTCCCGGGTATGATAGTTGGTACCGAGGGGTTTAAAGAACAAACTGGTGAAGTATGGGGCGTTCACTTAGGTTGGAGTGGTAATCACCGTATCCAAGTTGCAATAAAAAGTAATGGGAAACGTTTTATTCAAGCCGAAGCCCTTTATCTTGCCGGTGAAGTATCATTAGCTAAAGGTGAAACATTAAGTACACCTTGGTTATATGCAACTTATAGTGATGAAGGTTTAAATAAAATGAGTCAGCATTTTCATCAATTTTTACGCCAAAATATTATTCATTTTGCAAGTGATAAACCTCGTCCAGTTCATCTAAATACTTGGGAAGGTATTTTTTTCGATCACAACCCTGATTACATCATGAAAATGGCAACGAAAGCAGCACAAATGGGTGTTGAACGTTTTATTATTGATGATGGTTGGTTTGGTAAACGTGATGATGATTATCAAGCTTTAGGAGACTGGTATTTAGATAAACGCAAATATCCAAAAGGTCTTGAACCGGTTATTGAACACGTTAAAAAACAAGGCATGGAATTTGGTATTTGGGTTGAACCAGAAATGATCAGCAAAAATTCGGATCTTTATCGGGCTCATCCGGACTGGTTACTTGAATTACCTGGCTATAATCAACCCGAAGGTCGCCATCAATACCTACTTGATTTACAAAATCCAGCAGTCTTTGACTATCTTCTCGAAAGATTAACATGGTTGCTTGGCAGTTATGATATTGACTATATCAAATGGGATATGAATAGAGAGATCGTTCAAGCAGGCCATGAAGGTCACCCAGCGGTAGTTGGACAAACTAACGCGGTATACCGCTTGATGGATATTTTGCAACAAAAATACCCTGACGTTGAAATAGAGTCATGTTCTTCTGGTGGTGGCCGTATTGATTTTGAGGTTTTAAAACGTACTCAACGTTTTTGGGCATCAGATTCGAATGATGCATTAGATAGACAAATCATACAACGCGGCATGAGCTACTTCTTCCCTCCTGAGGTAATGGGGGCGCATATCGGTGGCAAAACCTGTCACACCACCTACCGTGAATTAGATATGAACTTACGGGGATTAACCGCACTATTCGGACATATGGGAGTCGAGCTCGATCCAGTAAAAGAATCTGTAGAAGAACAAAAAGGCTTTACGCACTATATTCGTTTACATAAACAACTACGCCCATTACTACATAGTGGTAATAGTGTTCGTTTAGATGTTGATGATAGCGCTGCTATGCAAAGCTATGGTGTAGTAAGTCAAGATAAAAAAGAAGCGGTATTCGTTATAGCACAAATAGCATTACCCACTTATGCATTAAGTGGTAATTTACGCTTAACAGGATTATTAGCTGATAATGAGTATAGCATCGAAATTCTCGATTTACCTAATCACATCGATCCGCAAGTGAATGGTCATGCTATGAAGTCATTTCCAAAATGGATGACAACAGATACCACTCTTTCAGGAGATTGGTTGATGAATATTGGTTTACCATTACCGGTGCTCGATCCAGCTACAGCGATGCTGATAAAAATTACTGCTAACTAACGGTATCTGTTTAAATTTTAGTTAAATTGAGGGGAATTTAAGCTATTGATCATTCCCCTAATTAATAAATCAAAACTGAAACGATTCAAGCACTAATGGTTTGTTGGCAAAGCCCTAATTTTGCATTATTATCGTTTGCTAAGTTATAAACTAAGCAGACTAGGTATCTGTTTAAATTATTTAAGATAAATAAAGATGTTTTAAGTTACGCTTCTCGCTCTCACTATAAACCCTTTTTTGACTTAAAAGTTAATAATTAATAGTTGTAAATAACTTTATATCAAAAAAATTAAATATAAAGTTTACAGAAGTTTCATTGGTAGTAATAATTTTAAAGGTTTTTTATGGCGACGATAAAAGATGTTGCAAATTTAGCTAAAGTTTCCGTTGCGACAGTATCACGGGTGATCAATAACGCTGAAAATGTGAGTGATAAAACTCGTGAAACAGTAAAAAAAACCATGGAAAAGTTAAATTACTACCCTGATGCAAATGCTCGTGCTTTATCACAACAAAACTCTAAAACGATTGGAATTGTTGTCGCTGACGTATCCGATCCTTTTTTTGGCGCCATGGTCAGTACAGTCGAAAAAGTTGCATCTAAAACTGGGCATTTTTTGTTAATCGGTAATGGTTACCATAATGAACAACAGGAATATAACGCGATAACTCACCTAATAGAACATCGCTGCTCATCACTGGTTGTTCATGCAAAAATGTTACCGGATAACAAATTAATGAAGCTTATGGAGCAAGTACCGGGTATGGTACTAATCAATCGTTCACTAAAAGATTTTGAAAAACGTTGTATTTCACTTGATGATCGTTATGGCTCATACCTAGCCGTTAAACATTTAATTCAGCATGGACATACTAAGATTGGATATTTATGTTCCAATCATGAAATCTCGGATTCATCCGATCGACTACAAGGTTATAAAGATGCATTAATAGAATATGACCTTGAAATTAATAGTAATTATATTGCCTTTTCCTCACCGAATGAACAAGGTGGAGAACAAGCAATGATGTCATTACTTGAACGTAACCGAGAAATCACCGCAATTGCTTGTTATAATGATTCAATGGCTGCAGGTGCAATGTCAGTTTTATATGATAATGATATAAAAATTCCTACAGATGTTTCTGTTATTGGATTTGATGACCTTTTAATTGCCCGATATTTACATCCTAAATTAACCACCATTCGTTACCCACTACATACAATGGCGGAACAAGCTGCGGAACTTGCATTACGACTTGCAAAAGGTGAAGAACCGCCGTCGAACTTAATTAATATTTTTACTCCAACATTAACGAAACGATACTCAATTAACAAAATAGGATAATCAATATTAAATTTGGAAGATAATAATTGAAAAATGTCAAAAACTTAATATTAACGGTTTTCGACATTTAACTATTTTACGTAAATAAAATTATTTAAAACCAAACTTCGGTTTGTACACCGAAGCTAATTTGATTACCCTTACCATTAAAATCAAATTTACTGATATCATTTTGCAAAGACTCTATATATGAAACGTAGAAACGTATATCGGGTCTTGAAGTCAAAATACTCTCCCCCACTTTAAATGAATGGAAAAGCGTAGTTTTAAAACCTTCCTCATGATAACTTTTACCCTTAACTTTATTTTTTTGGCTAAAATAACCAACTTCTATGCCACTTTGATTATAAATGTCCCATATATAAGCAGGTCTTATAGCTGATTTGAAACTGGAAAAATCAGTATGGGCTAAATTAAGATCATATGAGTAAACATCCGTCCCGGTGGTAAGCGCAAGCGCATGGGCCACTATCACTTTATCGGCTAAATAAGCTTCACCTTCCGAGACCAGACGATAGGCTTTACCTCCAGTATGAGTTCCAATATAGTCATTATCAGAATTAGCTGCAAATTCAGGATTATTTGTATTAATGTTAGCCAACTGTGAGGCAACTGAATTGGTTGCAGTTTGTAAGGTTAATTGATTAAATCCGCCAAAAAAATTATTTTGTCTTAGAACAAAGCTCCCTAACCAAGCATTTTTGACACTAACACTATCTTGGATTTTCGATTTATTTGGTGCCGAGTAACGGCCATTAATCGCCAAGGTTGCATCTTGCCATAAAGGTATATCTCGATAGCGAAACTCTAATTCATTTAGATCAACTTCTTCACGCTTAGTTACTTCTTTTGTTTCAGTTTGACCGTTCTCAACGACCTCGACTTTTTTAGTTTGTTTGACATTAACATCGGCTCTGACTAAGGCTAAATCAAGTTTACCTGCACCAATATCTAAACCTTCAAGACCTATTCCACCACCTGCTGGCGTTTTTTGCGTTTTCCAATCCAACATTTGAATTTCATTATATGGCAATGAATGTTTACCTACCCATAAATTTGCATCAGGAAATGCAGGAATAAATCCTTTTGTCGATAAATAAATATCCGAAAATTGCATAATATTATCATCTTGGGTATTAAACAAACCAGCAGCCTTATTAGTAGCCACATTACCATCAATCATAACAATGGCATCCACCCTATGACCATCTTCATCATATACCTTCTGTTTGAATACCAGATCATACCAACCACCATACTCATTACCAAATCGACCTAAGGCCCCTTCTGCATAATTTTTTGGTTTACCATTTTTTGAAGTAGACCAACCACCACGGAAATAACCATTGAATGCAAAACCAATTTCGTCTTTGATGTAATCTTTAAATTCTGAAAGAGTAAATGAATTCTTAAGTGGATTTGTTTGCAATGTTGGATCAATATTATCACTTGGTTTAGTATCGTTAACTATAACGATCTGATTGTCGACTGCCGGTTGCTGTTGAATCACAGAATTAGACTGAATACCGGTTGAGGTATGGATCGGTTTTGATGCAGGAGGTTGAGTTGATGTATGCGCGATAGCAATACTCTGATTTTTCAATGCTTGCTGTTGGTTATTAATCACAATTTGTTGCTGTTGAATGTTTTTATTTAATTGTGCAAGTTGTTTATTTGATTCATTCACTTGTTTTTTCAAATCTATAGATTCTTGAGTAAGTGCTAATAATTTTTGTTCTAACATTAATATTCTTGCTTCTAACTCATCTTGCGTTGCGGCAAATGAGGTTGGTATATAGCACAAGCCGAGTAACGTGATTAAAACAATGCGTTTAGGTTTTACTTTTAATACTTCCTTAGTTAAATATTTCATTTTTCTCTACTCTTTTTATAGAAATTAAAGAAGTCTCTTAAATTTGAGACAAAAAAAAACCTAAAAAATAGCTATAGCTATTCTTTAGGTTTTGCCCATAAAACTTCGGTAGCAATCCAATGCTTAATAAATAAGCTTTTTTAATATAACTAATTTAATTTATGATTTAAAAATTAAATCCCGGTAATGTGACACATGTCACATTAAAATTTAATTGCTACTAAAATTTGCTATTCTTGAATAGATTTTAACCATTTTAATGTAAACGATTACACAAATGTTAACTCGATCACTGTTTTTAATGGTTGATTCTTTATAATTAAAAAATAACCAACAAAATTCAGTTATGAATTAATCTATTGAGATATAACTATTTGAACAAATGGAGAAGCATATGAATCCGACCTTCGATGAAATTATTAACAGACAAGATTGGAATAATCTATCTGTATTAAGTCTGAATAAGCTTGATACCCACCCTAAATTTCATAGTTGGCGGGATAAGCAAAGCGCGAAAAACAACGTTGATTCTAGCGCTATTGTCTCACTTAATGGTGACTGGTTTTTTAGTTATTACCAAAATCCTCAACAAGTACCAGCATCATGGTTAAAAAAAGAGACCTCTCAAATCACTATTCCAGTACCATCAAATTGGCAATTTCATGGTTATGATGCGCCAGTTTATACCAATATCCGTTATCCATTCCCTTATAATCCACCCTTTGTACCCGAAAATAACCCAACTGGTTGTTATTCACGCTATTTTAACATTGATAAAACTTGGATAAATAAAGGAGACACCAGAATTATATTCGATGGCGTTAGCTCTGCATTCCATCTTTGGTGTAATGGAAACTGGGTTGGTTATTCACAAGACAGTCGCATTGCTGCTGAATTTGATTTAACACCTTTTTTAAAAGAGGGTGAAAACCGAATTGCCGTATTAGTTTTAAAATGGTGTGATGGTAGTTATTTAGAAGATCAAGATATGTGGCGCTTAAGCGGCATTTTCCGCGGTGTTTCGCTACTAAATAAACCAAAATCACATTTAAGTGATATTCATATTCAAACGGTGCTTGATACTTGTTACCAAAATGCCACATTAATATTACAAGTTGACATAAAACATCAAGATGAGATCGATAGACTAAATGTTGATATTGAATTATGGCACAAAGATAAGCTTGTTCTTGAACAAACACAACCAATCGGCACACCTTTTGTTGACGAAAAAGGTGGATACAACGATCGAATGACATGCCATATCCCTGTCACTAAACCACAATTATGGAGTGCCGAAACCCCAAATCTATACCATCTTGTTATCAGTTTAAATCATAATAAAACGGGGTTGATTGAATCCGAAGCCTATAACATCGGTTTTCGCACTATTGAAATCAAGCATGGTCAGCTCTGTTTAAATGGTCAACCCCTTCTCATTAAAGGAACGAACCGTCACGAATTCTATCCTGATATGGGCTATGCCGTTACCGAACAAGCCATGCTGCATGATATTAAACTTATCAAACAACACAACTTCAATGCCGTGCGTTGCAGCCATTATCCAAATGATCCGCGTTGGTATGAACTGTGTGATGAATATGGTCTATATTTAGTTGATGAAGCAAATATTGAATCACATGGTATGTTCCCAATGTCGCGCTTGTCAGACGATCCTCGCTGGTTAGCGGCTTACAGTGAACGAGTTACCCGCATGGTGCAACGCGATCGTAACCATCCATCGATTATTATTTGGTCATTAGGAAATGAATCAGGACATGGCGCAAATCACGACGCACTTTATGCTTGGATAAAAAGCAATGATCCAACTCGACCGGTACAATATGAAGGTGGTGGAGCGAACAGTAAAGCGACTGATATTATTTGTCCTATGTATGCCCGTGTTGAACAAGACCAGTTCCACCCTAATGTACCTAAATGGGCGATAAAAAAATGGATATCCATGCCTGATGAAAACCGACCACTTATTTTATGTGAATATGCTCACGCAATGGGAAATAGTTTAGGTGCATTCTATAAATATTGGCAAGCCTTTAGGCAATATCCTCGATTGCAAGGCGGATTTATTTGGGAATGGGCCGATCATGGCATTCGCTGCCAAACGAAATCTGGTGAAAGTTATTGGGCCTATGGTGGTGATTTTGGCGAAGCGTTTCACGACAGACAATTTTGTTTAGATGGATTAGTCTTTCCTGACCGCCAACCGCATCCAAGTTTAATTGAAGCCAAAAAAGTACAACAACCATTTCAATTCAAACTTATTAGCCAAAAACCATTGGTTATTGAAGTAAAAAGTGAATATTTATTCCACACTGCCCTCAATGAAACATTAGAATGGCAATTACAACTTGATGGCAAAAAACAACTAGGCGGTAAAGTCAAACTCACTCTTGCACCTAACAGCACCATCGAACTCAAATTAATGGACGATATTGCTAATCAACTTGATGGTGAAGAGTTACATTTATCACTCGAAGTTATACAAAATAGAGCTACGCCATGGTCACCAGCCAAACATGTTGTGGCTTGGGAACAATTTAAATTAACCAACAGTTTTATTCCACAATTAGCTTTCAGTAATAACAGAAAATTACTCAAATTAACGGAAAACAACCGCGAATTTATTGTCAATTGGCAAAACCAAAGTTGGCAAATCAACAAAAAAACTGGGCAACTAAGTCAATGGAGTAAAGATAAAAAACCTCTGTTAGCTAGTGCGATTACTGATCAGTTTATACGAGCACCTATCGATAATGATATCGGTATTAGCGGTGATTTTGACAGTAATAACAACCCATACGCATGGGTTGAACAGTGGAAAGCAGCAGGTTACTTTGATTTGAGCCATCAATGTTTAGCGATTAAAGCATCACAAACCGAGGATTATATAATCATTGAAGCTTTACATAGCTATTGGGTAAAAAACCGTAAAGTCATTCAAAGTAAATGGTTACATCAGTTTGATCAAGATGGTAACTTAACTCTCTGTGTCGAAGTGGATATTGCTAATGACATGCCTGCTCCTGCGCGTATTGGTTTAACATATCAACTTAAAGAGATACCTAAACAGGTTAAATGGCTTGGCTTAGGACCACATGAAAACTATCCAGATCGAAAAACTTCAGCCATGTTTGCTCAGTGGTCATTGCCATTTGCAGACCTTTATATGCCTTATATCTACCCATGTGAAAATGGCTTACGTTGTGATGTTAAACAATTAATCCTTAATGACATGACCATTACCGGTCATCAATTTCAATTTAACATCAACCAATATGGTACTAAACAGTTGATGGAAAAAACACATCGACACTTATTAGAACCAATGCCAGAAGCGTATGTCAGCATTGATGCTTATCATATGGGAATTGGCGGTGATGATTCTTGGACCCCAAATGTTCATAGTGAATATTTACTGACCGATAAACATTATTGCTATCAACTAAAATTCAAGTGCTAAATTAAATATTATCTATAATAAAAAGGCACAAATAATTGTGCCTTTTTACTTAAGTTAACTCCTCACCATCAAATAGTTTATCAAGTTTCTCGATAAATTCTTGTTTTGGTAGATGATAAAAAATCCCTTGATTAGGAAGTCCTCGTAAAAACAGATAATAAACCCCACCAAAATGTGTCTCGTATTGATAGTTAGTTAAACGGCTTCGCAAAAATCGGTGCAGAGCTAAACAATAAAGTTGATACTGCAACTCATAACGATGCTCACACATTACTTGGTTTAAAGCTTGCTCGGTATAGGCCGCAACCCCATCACCTAACCAATTTGACTTATAATCAACAATATAATATCTACCCTGATACTCAAATACTAAATCGATAAATCCTTTTAGCATGCCTTGCACCGTTTCAAAGTCTAATGGTGGACATTGCTTGGATAACACATCATACTGCTTACATAAACCATCTAATTGCGAACTGGTCACCGCATGGCGAATAGGAAAATAAAACTGCAATTCATTAATACATTGGCTAGTTAAAATATCTGCTAACAGTGGACCATGTTGATGGTCGTTTGGATTTAGTCTAGTTGTTAAAACTTGTTGAAGCCAATCACTGAGCACCGTTAACCAAGGTTGCTCTAAACTCAATTTTTCAATGGTGTTAGCACATAACTCATTGGCATTATTTGGCGTTAAATTTTCCATGATCGAATGAAGCAATGTACCAACATAAGCGCCTTTAGGAAAATGATGGATATCATATTGCGCCTCAAGTGATAAAGAATCTTCAGACGGTGCACTATTCTCATACCAATCACTAATCATAGCGGAATTAATACCCGCTATACTGTGGTGTTTTTGTAATTCGGTATAACTAGTCACTCGCCAACTATTAGATAATTTACGTTTAAACACATTAGCGGTAAGTGAAAGATTGGCGGCTATTGTCGCATTATACTGATCACCTAAAATCGGTAATTGCAGTTCAATCAAATCTGCAAATTTAGCGATCGAACGTAATTCGCCTTTTAATAGATAATTAATCGCGGATTGGCTTTTTTTTAAGGATGCTAGACCAACACTGCAATGATAGATTGAACGGGTCATGGCGACATAAAGTAAACGCAAATCTTCTGCTAAACGTTCATCTTCAATCTGTTGTTTGATTTCATCGGTTAATAGCCATGCATAGGTAGGTTGATAATCATTATTTTTATCATGGTAAAACTGACTATCAGCATTACGAAATTGTGCAGCAAAAGGTAACCAAACAATAGGAAACTCTAAACCTTTCGATTTATGGATAGTAATAATTTTTACTAAATTTTCATCACTTTCTAAGCGTTGCTCATGATTTTCTAAATTAGAATCAGGACTGACAATCTGTCTTGATAACCAACGAACCAAAGCATGTGGACTATCTAGCTCATCTGCCGCTTCTTGCAGTAGTTCGCCTAAATGCATCAAATTGGTTAAAGTCCGCTCACCATTTGGGCTTGCTAAGATATTTTCTGCCAACTGGCGTTTTTTCATCATCCGTCGCAACATAACTAACACACCGTAATATTGCCAGATAATCTGATACTGTTTGAACTCTTCTATCAAGCCTTCCCATTTATCTTGATCATCAGTAATTTGCTCCAACTCGCTCATCGTTTGCCCTAGTAGGCTCGTCATTAACGCTAAACGCAAAGCTGATTCATTTTCAGGCATAAGTACAGCTTGTAATAAACAAAGCACCTCTTGTGCTTCTTTAGATAAAAATACACTACTACGATTAGATAAATAGACGCTTTTAACTCCAACCGAGGCCAATTTTTGTTGGATGATTTCAGCTTCATGCCCGGTACGGACCAAAATCGCAATATCAGCAGTTGTAATTGGTCGCTGACCATCTTTATCTTGGATTAAAATTGTCGGATCGGTCAACCAAGTCACAATCTGCTTAGCACAACAGTTAGCGATATGCTGTTGATAATCTGTTTTTGTGCTAATCTCATCAGGCAATAAATAGGCCGCTAACGCATTAACTTCTTGTTGATTAACCACTACCCCTTTGTACTGATTACGCTCTGCGCTTTCCATAGGTAAAAAAGGAATATTTTCAAAAATAAAAGGATTTTCATGGTGATTAAATAACGCATTAACCGCATTGACCATTGACGCCGAGGAGCGATGGTTAACCTGCATAGTAAAGTTATTTTCACCGGTTGATAACTTCGCCTTTAGATAAGTAAAAATATCTGCACCACGGAAACTATAAATCGCTTGCTTAGGGTCACCTATAAACAGTAATCCGGTCTCTTTGGGATAATGGCGATAAATACGATCGAAGATCTTATATTGCACCGGGTCGGTATCTTGAAATTCATCGATCAATGCCACGCAATATTTTTGTGCTATACTTTGCGCTAATCTTTTACCATTCGTGGCACGTAAAGCTCGATTTAACTGGCTTAGCAAATCATCGAAACTCATTTCGCCACGTTTAATCTTCTGCACATAAATCTGTTTTTGAATGATGCTAACCACATCCATTAAAATTTCGCTACGCAAATCTATAGCGCTATTGCATAACGCATCGATCTGCTGAAACACAGCATGAACAGGCGGCTTTTTATCTTGCTTGGTTTTTTCGATTAAAATTGATTGACTAAATTTAGTTAACTCACTAGGTAATTTAAACGATCGCGTTGGCAACTGAGCCCAAGCCGTAACTTTAGCCAACCAAATTGGTAAATACCGACTACTATAAGATTGTTTATTAATACCAGATTGTGTAATGATGTCTGGAAGATCGCTAGCAACATCTAACCACCGTTTTTTAACCAGATCGATCTGCTCAATATGTTTTTGATGGAAGTGCCGGATTTTTTCAGTGATGTCAACACGCTCTTCTGGTTTCTCATCAAATTCGAAATTTAAATAAGGTTTGATATCAGCTAATAATGTTTCTGGATCTTGCCAATAATCGAG
Source organism: Gilliamella apicola (assembly GCF_003202915.1). Taxonomy (GTDB): domain Bacteria; phylum Pseudomonadota; class Gammaproteobacteria; order Enterobacterales; family Orbaceae; genus Gilliamella; species Gilliamella apicola_Q. The sequence continues at coordinate 388,746 of NZ_QGLP01000004.1, read as the reverse complement.
AATCAAATAGACTAGCGCTTTATCAAGCGGAACAAAATAATGACGCCAAAAATCTTGGACAACCTGTAACTTGAGCTCTTGCTCATCGGTAATTAACGTTTGCTCAAACAGCACACCAGATTCAAAAGCATGACTCGTTAAAATACGCTGACAAAAACCATGAATTGTATAAATTGCCGCATCATCCATTGATTGTTGCGCTTGGGTTAATCTTTGAATGGCATCATTGCTATCCTCAACTAAGTCGATTAACTGTTGATAAATTGGATCATCATGGTGACCTTGCAACAGTCCTAAACGCAGCTCTTGAATATTTTGTCTTATTCGCGATCGCAGTTCTTGGGTTGCGGCTTTGGTGAAAGTCACAACTAATATTTGATTAACATCAAGAGGTTTAGGATAATTATTTTCACCAATGCCAAGTAATAACCGCAGATAAATAAAGGCGAGCGAATAGGTTTTACCGGTCCCAGCTGACGCTTCAATAAGCGTTCGACCTGTTAACGGTAAATTAAAAAGATTAAGTTTTTTTATTCCACTACATGAAACCATTCTAGCTTTCCTGCCGCATTGGGTGGTAACTCAACACAAGCAATAGCAGCTGTAGGGAACATTGGCGGTGCAACCTCTGGGCATAACTCATTAACTAAATAACCCACTAAAGGAAGATGTGAAACAATAATCACATTTTCAATACCACGAGCGGGAAGTGTCATTAATAAATCGGCAATATGGGAAGGACTGCCACCAGGCACTAAAAAATTATCAGTTTCAACTTTAGGCACAGGGCAGTATGCAGACAATTCAGAGAAAGTTTGCTGAGCCCTTAAATAAGGACTTACTAACCCTAAATCAAATTTATAATCTTGCTGATTGAGCCATAAACCAGCTTGACTTGCTTGTTTTCTGCCAAAATCAGTCAACGAACGACTAGCATCTGATGAAGCAGAAAAACCTGCCTCACCATGTCTCATAATACAAACTTTCATGAAATAAAAATTAACGTAATTTTAATTGGAAAATCATGCATTCAGCACCACAACAAAAAGTGAATTTAGCCGTTAATTTAAAACCATTTTCAACTTTATCGATGCTGCTATTGATTTCACAAGGTTCCGTTTCAACATCTTTTGCTGCTTGAGTCAATGATGTTAATTTGGTTTTTGCTTCCGATTCAGTTGCAAAAACATTTTCATATTCTGCACTACAATCTTCATTGTCAATAATAGTGCCAACATCCACACAACAACAAGCTGGGGTTTCGTTAGCTTTACATTTATTTAAAGAATCTGTCATCCTGTACCTCTGTTTTACCGATTGAATTGCTCTTAGTATACTCTCAATCACCACTAAGGGCAAAATGTTAAAAAGCACTACCACAACGCAAATATTTGGCGTATCGTATATTAAAAACTTTAATTTTAGATTTACATATAAATTAGACAATATTATGCAACAATATAATCACGTTCGAAAAATGGCGATTTTAGTTGCCGCAACGTTTTTTATGGAAAACTTAGACGCGACGGTAATCACAACCGCCATTCCGGCAATGGCTAAATCTTTTCTTACAAACCCTCAAGATTTATCTGTCGGAATTAGTGCTTATATGTTAGCACTTACCATTGGTTTACCGGCAAGTGGCTGGATCGCCAATCGTTTCACCGCTTATCGGGTCTTCTCAATTTCAATCATATTATTTATGTTAGCGTCGATATTGTGTGCCTTATCGACCAACTTAACCATGTTTACTATCGCAAGATTGATTCAAGGTTTAGGTGGTTCATTGATGGTACCTGTGGGCAGAACGGTGGTTTTAAGTCGAACAGAAAAACAGCATCTGGTTAGTACAATTTCAATTCTAGTATGGCCGGGCTTAATTGCGCCATTAATGGGACCGCTTATTGGTGGATTCTGCGCACAATATCTCAGTTGGCATTGGATATTTATTCTCAATATTCCGTTAGGTTTTATTGCCCTATTTTTTGCTCATCGACTGTTACCCAAAGAGCTACCAGAAAAGCGTTCATTTGATAGTATCGGATTTATCGCCTGCGGTATAGGACTATTAATGTTCGTTTATGGGCTAGAAATGGTCTCACACTCTAATCACAGCCTATGGTTGGGTTTGGCTGCTTCATTTGCTGGAAGTCTCGTATTAACCTTTGCTTATTATCATCTCACCCATACTAAACATCCATTAGTAAGTCTATATGCGTTTTCTAAACGTACTTTTAGAATGACCTTCTTGGGCGGTTCATTAATACGAATTGGTTTAAATAGTGCACCATTTATCTTACCACTTATGTTTCAAGTCGGTTTTGGTTGGTCCCCTATAACAGCAGGTTCGCTACTACTTTCACTATTTGCCGGCAATATTCTACTCAAAACGATTAATACGTCATTAATTCACAAGTTTGGCTTTCGCAACATACTAATTGTCAATGGTCTATTGTTATCATTCAGTTTCGTCTTATGTGCACTCTTCACGCCAGACACATCAATCATCTGGATTATAGTAGTGTTATTTTTTGCCGGTGGAGCGCGTTCAATTCAATTTACCACTATTACCACCCTCAGTTTTGCAGAAATAGATAAAACTGAAATACAGAGCGCTAATATTTTATCAACCATTTTTCAACAACTAAATAATGTGTTAGGTATTGTATTAAGTGCCTTATTCTTATTTATTGCGTCCAGTTATCATGGCCATAAGCAATTAATGGTTGCAGACTTTCGCCTGGCATTATTTATGGTAGCTGGAATGACTTTATTGGCGATGATCGACTTTATCACCTTGCCGAAAAATGCAGGTAACAATCTAAAAGATAAGCAATAAAAAACCCCTGCCATTTGACAGAGGTTCTTAAGAATCAAACCTAAAAAATATTAGAACTTAGGTGCGCTAGGACGACCACGTTTTTTCGCAAAACCTTTATCATCAGATTCAGGCTGACTACTTTTACGTCCACGCTTAGCTTCATATGATTTACCTGCTACTAAGCTCATTTTCATTGGTTGATTAAGCACTCTGACACGCTCAAAATGCTTAAGGATATCTTTAGGCATACCTTTTGGTAATTCTACGGTTGAATAAGTCTCGTAAAGTTTGATGTTACCAATATAGCGACTACTAATATCAGCTTCATTGGCAATTGCACCGACAATATGCCGCACTTCAACGCCGTTTTCTTTACCAATTTCGATACGATACATATCCATCTCACCAACATCCCGACGTTCGCGACGTTTTGGTGATTCACGATTATCACCGCGTAAGCGACGCTCACCATTACGACCATCACGATCACGGTATTCTTTTGCCGGTTTAAAGACTGGATCAGGTGGAAGAATTAACGGACGATCACGCTGTGCTAAACGTAGCAACGCTGTGGCAATCGTTTCAAGATCTGTGCCACTCTCAGCCTGAATTTGTTCGAGTAATGTTTGATATTGTTCTAAATCGGCACTCTCAAGTTGTTGCTGAACTTGCTGAGTAAATTTAGCTAAACGACGTTTTTCAAGCAACTCTTTAGAAGGTAATGCCACTTCTGGAATTGGTTTCTTGATAGTTTGCTCAATATTTTTAAGCAAACGACGTTCACGGCTATCAACAAATAAAATCGCGCGCCCAGCTCGTCCTGCACGACCGGTTCGCCCAATACGGTGAACATAAGATTCTGAATCTAGCGTAATATCATAATTAATCACTAAACTGATACGTTCAACATCTAAACCGCGCGCTGCCACATCTGTTGCAATCAAAATATCTAAGCGACCATTACGTAAACGATCAAGTGTTTGCTCACGAAGCTGTTGCGTCATATCACCATTTAAGGCTGCGCAACTATAACCATGTTTTTCTAACACTTCAGCGACTTCTAAGGTAGCGGTTTTGGTGCGCACAAAAATAATTGCCGCATCAAAATCTTCTGCTTCAAGGAAACGTACAATCGCTTCATTCTTACGCATGCCGCGCACTAACCAATAACTCTGATCGATATCTGGTGCAGTTTGCTTAGTCCCTTTGATTTGCACTTCTTTTGGATTATGCATAAAACGTTTAGTAATTCGACGAATTGGCGCCGGCATCGTCGCTGAAAATAGCGCAGTTTGATGCTCTTCAGGAATTGTCGCCATAATGCTTTCAACATCATCAATAAAGCCCATTCGTAGCATCTCATCGGCTTCATCTAAAACTAACCCTTTGAGATTAGAAAGATCTAACGTTTTACGATTTAAATGATCTAATAAACGACCTGGCGTTCCTACCACGATTTGTGGACCTTGTTTTAATGCACGCAATTGCACATCATAACGTTGACCACCATAAAGCGCTAATACTTTTACCCCTTTCACATATTTAGAATACTCAGCACACGCATCAGCAACTTGAATAGCTAGTTCACGTGTTGGCGCTAATACTAATAATTGTGGTGCTTTTAGATTAGCATCAATATTCATTAAAAAAGGGATTGAAAAAGCGGCAGTTTTACCACTACCGGTTTGCGCCATACCCAGTACATCATTACCTTCTAAGAGTAAAGGAATACATTCGGCTTGGATTGGTGATGGTTTAGTAAAACCAAGATCATTTAATGCGTTAAGGATTTCCTCAGATAAACCAAGGTCAATAAAAGATATTTCTTTTGTCATGTAAACTCGCTTGTAAATTTGACTATATATGCTCAATATTTGGTTAGCCACCTTAGTTGATCGCTATTAAGCAAAATAATTCATGAGGATTACTGCAGGTTTCACAAATTATTACTGTACCAAAATAAAACAGCCTATATACATTTATGCCAGCTCACTAAATTGAAAATTTACAACTCACCCCAATAACTAACTGCCAATACTTGCTCAATTAGATTACTTTAATGCAATTAGTATTTAAAAAAATACAATTGATAAAAAGTATGTAAAGAATCGAGAATATATTACGGGCAAATCAGAACTACGCTATAACAATATTTTCACTTTTAAACTGGCATGACCCTCGTTACTTTTCGTCAAGTAACTTAATTTCGTAGAGTGCCTGTTGATGTTCAACAAAGTTATAAATATTATTAGCTAAAGCATATTTAAATAACATTTTGGCACGCTCATTATTACCTTTACTTTGGTAATATTTACCTAAATAAAAGTAAACTTCACAAAGGCGCTCAGCTAATTGCCGATCATTTTCAACACCTTGTTGAAGATTTTGCATTAACTTGGATTCATTCATCTTACCCAAATAAAATGCAATAATATCACTGCCATAACTCGATTTATCGTTAAGTAAATCATAACGTTTTTTTAGCTGAGTTAAGGCAGGTTTTGTATCTAATTCTTTTTCGATTAAATAGAGCCATAAAATACGAATCGGCTCATTAACATCATATTGATAGAATTTTTCTGCATCAAGTTGTGCTGCTTGATAATGTCCTGTACGATACAAGGTTATTGCACGATTAAAATAGGCATATGCATAATTAGGATCTAGCTCTAATGTAGTATTAAACGCCATTATCGCATTATCAAAATCGCCATCTCTTAACGCATAATTACCAAGAAAATTATAAATATCTGGAATTTCTGGATTAAAACTTAAAAGATGGTTGAAATCACTCTGGGCAAATGCTTTAAAACCTAACGAATCGTATACCATTCCTCGTTCGAAAATAAGCTGCATCTTAGATGCAACATCAAGATCACGTCTTGATAACTGCTGGCTAATCTGTGCTATTTTTAATTCATCATCATACGAAACTTGTAAAGGAACGACAGGTAATGGTTGAGGGAGATGAGAGCAACCTGACAAAATAAGGGCTGCAAGCATACAGCTCAACATGTTCAGGTTGAATAATCTCATTTGTATCTCCTAGCGAATAACAGTTTATTCAGCTACTGGCTCAACATCAGCAGTTTGCTCAGCAGCATCTTTCATACTTAGACGAATACGACCTTGGCGATCAATTTCAAGCACTTTAACGTTCACTTCTTGTCCTACTTTTAAGTAGTCTGCAACTTTCTCTACTCGATGATCAGCGATTTGTGAAACATGCACTAGCCCCTCTTTACCACCGATAATTGAAACAAATGCACCAAAATCAACAATACGAGTAACTTTGCCTGAATAGATTTTTCCAATTTCAACATCAGCCACTAAATTGTTAATCCGCGCAATTGCATCTTTTGCTTTATTACCGTCGGTCGCTGCGATCTTAACTACACCATCATCAGTGATCTCAATGGTAGTACCCGTCTCTTCGGTTAATGCACGAATGGTTGCACCGCCTTTACCGATAATATCGCGGATCTTATCTGGATTAACATTCATTGTATAGATCCGTGGAGCAAATTCGGAAATCTCTTGACGAGGTTTATTGATTGCTTGTTCCATCACACCTAAAATGTGTAAACGAGCACCTTTAGCTTGATTTAAGGCAACTTGCATAATTTCTTTAGTGATACCTTCAATCTTGATATCCATTTGCAATGCACTTACACCTTCACGGGTACCGGCTACTTTAAAGTCCATATCACCGAGATGGTCTTCGTCACCTAAAATATCAGACAATACCACAAAGTTATCGCCTTCTTTAACTAGCCCCATGGCTATCCCCGCAACCGAAGATTTAATTGGAACACCAGCATCCATTAATGCTAATGACGCACCACAAACTGAAGCCATTGAAGAAGAACCATTAGATTCGGTTATTTCGGAAACTACACGCACTGTGTATGGAAACTCTTCTTTGCTTGGCATTACCGCAGCAACACCACGTTTAGCTAAACGACCATGACCAATTTCACGACGTTTGGGTGAACCAACCATACCTGTTTCACCCACTGAGTATGGAGGGAAGTTATAATGTAAAAGAAAACGTTCGGTATATTCACCAGTTAACTCATCAATGATCTGCGCATCACGTTCAGTACCTAAAGTTGCGGTAACTAATGCTTGTGTTTCACCGCGCGTAAATAAAGCACTACCATGGGTTCTTGGTAAAACATTAGTACGAATATCCAGTGCACGAATCATATCTTTCTCGCGACCATCGATACGTGGCTCACCAGCGATAACACGTTGACGAACGATTTGGCTTTCTAAATCAACAATCATGTTGATAACTTCATTTTCGTCAAGTTCTTCATCTTTTTCTTTAAGTGCTGCTAAGACTTCTTCTTTAATTAAATCGATTTGCGCATAACGAGCTTGTTTTTCAGTAATACGATAGGCTTCACCTAAACGATCTTTAGCTAATGCAGAAACCGCATTAAATAGCTCTTCATTTTTAGCTGGTGCAACCCAATCCCATTTTTCACAGTTCGCTTTAGCCACAAACTCATTGATATTATCAATTACAACTTGTTGTTGATCGTGACCAAAAACCACGGCGGCTAACATTTGGTCTTCAGTTAACAAATCAGCTTCTGATTCAACCATTAATACCGCACTTTTTGTACCGGCAACAACTAAATCTAAACGGCTTGATGCTAACTCTTTAACTGATGGATTTAACACAAATTCATTGTTAATAAAAGCAACTCGTGCAGCACCAATTGGCCCATGGAAAGGCACGCCAGATAAACAAAGTGCTGCTGAAGCACCAATCATCGCGACCAAATCAGGGCTAACATCAGGGTTAACTGACACTACTGTTGCAATGATTTGAATCTCATTAACAAAACCTTCTGGGAATAATGGACGAAGTGGGCGGTCAATTAAACGAGCAATTAATGTTTCGCCTTCGCTAGGACGACCTTCACGTTTAAAAAAGCCACCTGGGATACGACCAGCCGCATAAGTACGTTCTTGATAATTAACTGTTAACGGGAAGAAGTCTTGCCCTTCTTTCACTTTTTTATCGGCAACTACTGTAACAAAAACTGCGGTATCGTCCATATTAACCATCACCGCAGCCGTTGCTTGGCGCGCCATAATACCGGTTTCTAAAGTAACTGTATGGCGACCATATTGAAATTTTTGATATATCGGATTAAACAAAATAAAGTCCTCTTGTTATAAATCATGTTGAAGTTTGATATTTCGACAGGATGCAGCATAACGCTGGAACATATTGATACACACTTCAACCATGTGGGGGATACTAAACAAAAGATTATTTCACTGTCACGACTAATGACAAATCTATAAATTATAGAACTCTCATTAGTCGCGCGAAACATGAGATATAATCTTCTATTCAATTAATTTCTTTTTTACAGAGCATTTAATTATGCTTTTTGAGCTCAGCATTATATCAAAGCCCTGAATTTATACAACGAAAAAGAGGCCTAAGCCTCTTTTCAAGTAGATAAATAATTAGCGACGTAAACCTAGTCTTTGAATCAATTGGTTATAACGATCAAAGTCTGTACGGCGTAAATAATCTAATAATTTACGACGGCTAGATACCATACGTAATAAACCACGACGACTGTGGTGATCTTTTTTATGCTCAGAAAAATGACCTTGTAAATCATTAATACGTGCAGTTAAAAGAGCAACTTGAACTTCAGTTGAACCAGTGTCGTTAGCACCACGGCCATATTCAGCAACGATTTTCGCTTTTGCTTCTACAGTTAGAGACATAATAAACCTCTTAGAATAAATAAAAAAATGGAATGACCGATCTCTAATTCAGACATCCCTCGGTATTCATATACTAAATATACGAATAGTGCGCAATTATACTGATATTTATTAAAATAGCAATTTCATTTAGTAATTCTAAACACTTATTTAAGCTTAAAACCATACTCTTCTTGGATAAGTTTTTTTAATGCTTCAATATAATTCTGCGCAGATACACTTAATTGTGCTTTTTGCGAGGTTATCCAACCAATTAAAATCTTCTCATTTACCGCTAAAGGAATCGACAAAATATCCGAACCATTCAAATCAGTGCTTAGTACGCCGGTACTAATTGTATAACCATTTAAACCATGCAACAAATTAAACAACGTTGCTCTATCACTCACATGAATACTTTTCTTATGGTAGACAGTACTTAAAATCTCTTCGGAAAAATAAAAAGAGTTATATTCACCCTGCTCAAAAGAGAGATAAGGAAAATCCTCTAAATCCTCGAGCGTTAACGACTTCATCGCAGCTAGAGGATGATGAGTACTGATAAACACATGCGGATCGGCTTCAAATAAAGGATTAAACGTGAGTCGATGCTCTTTAAGCAAGCGTAAAATCACCTTTTGATTAAAATCGGTGAGATACAAAATGCCCACTTCACTACGCAAATTGGCCACATCAGTTATAATGTCGTAAGTTCGTGTTTCGCGAAGGGTAAACTCATATTCATCAGTGTGGTTCTTCTTGATTAAGTTAACAAAGGCGTTAACCGCAAACGCATAGTGTTGCGTTGAAATACTACATAACTGTTTAGATGGCTCTTTTTTGGAAAAATGTTGCTCCAACAATTGAGCTTGATCTAGAACCTGCTTAGCATAACCCAAAAATTCCACACCATCAGCCGAAAGTGAAACGCCTTTCGATGTTCGAACAAAAATCTCTATTCCAAATTCGGTTTCAAGATCCTTAACCGCCGTTGAAAGGCTAGGTTGGGTAATATAAAGATTCTTTGCGGCTTCATTAATCGAACCTGAACGGGCAATTTCTAAAATATAACGTAGTTGTTGAAGCTTCATAATAATTTAAGTGATTAAAATCATGTTAATGCAGAATATAAGTCACTATAAACATTGTATCGAGGATTGTACAGAAAAAGGCAAATACGATTTCTTGGTGAAAGTTATCGATTGCTAAATTGACCACTTTCTAACATCGATTAATGGCGTTTTTTTGTAAAAATAATTGAAGCATCTATACCATCTAACGAAAGTATTATAGATGAAATAAAAATTACAACAGTTATACTGATAACCGAAACAAAATTTACCGATGACCTTTTAATGAATATATTGACATAAATAGCAAACCTTGCATTTGTTTGCTGTGTCTGATTTTCACTCTATTGTTTTTTTGATATTAGTTAATTTCTCCTTTAAAAAATGGCTCAAATAGTCGAGCTCTTTTATTGATTAGAAAAAAGGATTTACGTTAAAAATTAGGTCATCAAAAACCATGGAACTTCAATCGTTAGGATCATAATTTGTTAATAATATTTTTTTTAAGCTCTGGATAAATTTTGTATCAATCTCGCTTGAGTAATAACCTTGTTGCCAATTTAAAAGATAATTGACTTGTTTTTGATTTAATTTTAGATAGACACCATCTGAACACTTTATCGCCCGGCAATTATTAACCGATTTTTCTGATGTATACTGTTTATCCATTTTTGGTGATACTGACGTTGCGTGGTTTTCATTATGGCAACATTGCGCAAACCATCGGCTATAATCTTTAACATCATAAGCATAATTATAACGACTACCAAATTCTGTCAACTCAGCATTCGGTAGTCGTACATTTAATTTATTTAATGGAAAAGCACACGTCACCACCCAACGATAATTATATTTTTTTAATTGCATTGCGTTAACTTTAAAATTATAACCGAGAAGTTCAGTTAAAATATAAACGCCTTCATTATAGGCGCGTAAAAATACACCATCGTTGAATAATAATATACCTTTAAATTTTGATTGCGCGACCAATTTTTCACTAAAATTCATTTATATATCTTGTTATTAATCATATGTACTATTGTAAGCATACCGCTCGTAAATTGGCTTCTTTTGCCCACACTGCTATTTGCCCTATCCAAGCATCAATAGCGAACCTATCGGATAAATGGTTATTGGTTCCATAAGGACCAAGAAACTTATCTCTGGAATAAAACCAATAATAATCTTTAAACCAATTCGATTCTGGATAATTTTCCTTGATTGTCATGCCCCACTCACTTAAAAGTCCACTACCAATATCACGAGTGAAAGCATCCCAAACATAAGGCATTGCGGTCCATGATAACGGGGCATTAGGTGAATTTGACATTTCCGCACGAGATGGTATTTTCGATTCGCCGCCACACAGATTCGTGATTTGCTGATAAGTGTACAATCCGTCTCCTTGTGGATTAGCCCAAATACCGGTTAAATTAAAGGAATACAGTTTTTCTGCAATTTGATTATCATGTTTAAAGGTTGCTTTGATCGTTACCGGCCCTGTCGGTTTATTAACTAATGTGACATAACCTTGATTATCAATAGTTACGCTATTATTGGGATTTTGAGTTAAATCGTAATTAAAATCGTTCTGATTACCTGTCATTATTAATTGAAATTTGGCACCAGAAAATCCTGTGGTTGGGAAATGCGGCACAGCAGAAGCTTTGAATCCGTAAATTGGATCAAAAACCTGAGCATTATAACCACCACCACAGGAAGGATCTCTTTTTCTGCCATTATTATTGTTCCATCCTGCAATTGAACCTGAACCACTATCAGCTTCCATTAAATTACAATCTATGGCGCCATTATCAATTTTTTGTTTAACACTGCCCCAAACTAATTTAGGAGACACCTCCATTTGATAAGGTTTGGCATAACAAATTTCTGGTCTAGCCATAATTTTATATCTTTGGGTAATATCAGCATATTCACTTTCATTAGGAGTACCATATTCGGAATAGGTCTTCACTTTAGTGGAAATAGTTAAATAGAGTGGCATCGAGAAACCACTATTACAACCAATAATTCGCGCACGGTCGTTACCGTCAATTATTACACCATTATTATCAACCCAACTATAAGTCGTTGGTTCTACAGAAAATGGGGTGCGATAGTTGATGCCATCTTCATCGCTATCATCATAATTAGAAGTCATATCTAAATCATTTATAGTATAGTTTTTAATGATAAAATCATTAATTTTCAAATTACCATCAAATTGGTTGATTTGGATATCGTTTAGATTATTGGTGTTGGCACTATAAAAAACACCATTTATAGTAAAACCCTGTTTTTTCGCAGCGGCTTCTATATTGACAACCTTCGGCTTATTAGCATAAATAACATTTACCGTATGGGTTATTAACGCCTGACTTTTTGGACTAATACTTAAAGAACATAAACTTAATAAAATCAGTATGATTGAATTCATTTGTATTGTACTAACCGAAAACAATAAAGCATTTTTTAATCTTTTCATAAATCTTATTTTTTAATTGTTTTAATTTTATACCATAGCGCATTTTTTAATCAACAGATCCGACGTCCGCCACTCGCCGTTTGCAACGTCTCACTGCGGACTATAGCCTTGCATTCACTTCTTTGACTTCCTAGCAACTTTACTTAAGTCGCTAACACTGGCTAGTTAGATTAAAATAGTGACAATCAGGTTATTTATTAACATCACGACTTAAATTCGAATCAACAAACTCATTTTGTTACAACCGTGATCCAATACTCGATATTTTTTTACATAATAGGTCCACACATTAATCAGATTTTTTGTGCACTTAAATTCAGCATGTGTTCATATTTCCTCCATTGTTATCTACCTAAAACTATCTATGTCACTCCAACAAATTGTTGTTGGAATATGTCCGATAACAGCTGTTGCTATTTGCAAAGTAATTACCTCTATAAAGTGCTGCATGGCTAAAAAAACTTGCAACGCTATAATTTCGCTACCCGCATTAAGCAACTTATGCCTTTTTTGACCATTATGGTAAGTTAAATCAGAACCGACTAATTTAGTGATAGGCGCTAAAGGTGATAAAACATCATTAGCCACATTGATGTTAAGAGAATGATCCGCGATTATTTTTTTAGTAGCGGATCTGAAGAAAATTAATGCATTGACATGATTTATAATAATAAAATTATAAAAATAAATGAAAATTAACTGAATAAGTCGAGCTAAACAACATGTTATTGTTTTTATTCGTTGGCTAATTTTAGTGGAATTAACGATCGTTGTTAGTTTTAAGAGATGATTTGTCTTGTTACAAAACGATAATATTATTCGGAAATTTAATTGACAAAATTTACTAGCAAATAAAACTAATAGTTTATTAAGGCTAGATAAGTCTAAACTATGGCTGGCTGGCTGGCTGGCTGGCTGGCTGGCTGGCTGGCTGGCTGGCTGGCTGGCTGGCTGGCTGGCTGGCTGGCTGGCTGGCTGGCTGGCTGGCTGGCTGGCTGGCTGGCTGGCTGGCTGGCTGGCTGGCTGGCTGGCTGGCCATTAAACAACTGTATTTTAACATTTTTTTAGCTTTTTGTCTTGTATCTTTTTGTTTTATATTAAAGAATTTGAAAACGAATTGCCGTTTGATTATAGAGAAATTAGTTAATTCTGGCAAACGTTGCATAAAAAAAGTTGTTAAGATATGTAAACTTTCAAGTAAAAGTAATAGCGGTTTATTGGTGAAAAATCATACTACCAATAAGGATAAAAGATCATATTTTTGATAGTAATCTAGATAAAAATCAAAGAATCTGGATATGTTAAACCATCCAAAATGGAATGCTACCTCGTTTAAAAGAATAGAAATTTTCAATTTACAATTAATGGGATTATATTTTTAAAATCACCATTGGTAGTTTTGCAAGAGAGTTTAGCATTAAAAAATATCGTTTCTCAATTCCTTGAGAAACGACATACTGCCTACACGGCATTTAACGGTATCGGTTGATTGACGTAAATTTTTCGCTCTTTCTAAACTACCTACACGGCATTTAACAGCAAAAACTTCGAACAATTAATCGGAACACTTTTCTAAACTACCTACACGGCATTTAACTAGAACTTTTTTGTTTTTTTTCTTTATTGTAAAAGAATTTTTACTAACTTTTATGATTTTGACCCTTTTTTTGGACTGGTTTTAATATTATTAATAATCAATAAGTTAAAAAGCGTCTTAAAAAAAGGGTCAATCAATTTAAAAATCAGGAACAGTAGCAGTTTTGCTGAGTCCGTAACTATTAAATGTACCTTGCACAGGTGTTGCATATTTTTGTTGTTTCAGCCACATAATAAAATGTTGCCCTGTGCTTTTGCTAGCAAAATGAAGGTGTGGATAGTTCAAATGAACGCTACCCCATTTTTCAACCATTTTGCTTTTTACCTCGGCTGACCATTTACCTTGTGCGGTTAAACGTTTTTCGGCTCGTCTTAAAGCACTTTGTCCTTTAGGATTAACACGAATTAACCGTAAATAACCTTTAACACTTGTCGGTACAGATGCTATTGGCAGGGCTAAGGTGTAATCATTAATTACAGTTTGCTGTAGTAAGGCAGTTCTAAATTGTTGTAACTGCGCTTCATCGCCAAATAACCGGATAATTCCGCCTAATGTTCGCTGTACATTATAACAAGGAAAGCTAACCGCAATATTGCCTTGATGGTTAACTAATACCTGATGCAGTGATTGCATAACTTGATTAATCACTTCAGTTTCAGTTATCTCCAGTTGTGGAATTGCCCGTAGTTCAAAATAGTGAGTAAGCATAATATTACTCCTTACCACTAGCACCAAATACACCACCACGAATCAAAACAGCGATAACATAATGTTGTTGTTCAAGCGTTGGTTTTTCACCTTTGAGTACCCAATTATCAAATAAGGTATAAAAATCCTGTTTTTGTTTAGGTTGTCTAAAAGCATGTCCCATAGTGGTAACTGCACCATAAGGTTCAATGGCAATCGGAAACTCGGCGTTTTCAGCATACCAAGTGTCAATGGTTCGAATGGCATTGCTGATTTTTTGCGAGTGCATTGCTGCCTGACCATTTTTTTCATACAGGACTTTACTTTTTTCTTTACCAGTATCCAAAATCAATTCTTGTGATGGATAGACCTCTTGCCCCAATCCCATTTTTAATTTGGCTTGAATATCGAAAATAACAAACTCTTTGCCTAATAAGCCTGCCTCAATCAGAGCAGCGAGGTCATTTACCGATTTGTCATCATAATCAAATGAATTTAATTGATATTGCTTAACATCACTCACTTCAATCGTTGCTATTTTGTCATCTTTTTTACGAGTAATGCTAATACTGATTTGTTCGGCAACCATACGATTACGCCATAACCAACGGCCATTTAATATATTGATAGCATAACGTTTAGCTAGTGCTTGCAACCCTTCAGCCTTAATATAGCTTTGAGTCGTTTTGGTTAACTCTTCTTGGTAATCAATATCATTACAGACTGATGGCGAACCTAAGAAAGGTAGTACTTTACAGCTCCATTTAACCACTAAGGTATCTTTATCGGCATCAAGCGCTGCCACATCAACTGTTTGTAAATTAGCTTTTTGAATTTCCGCATCTAATTTAGCTGGATCATTTGCTAAAGCATTTTTAAGCCGATTCGAAATGGTACCGCGAACAGATTTTTCAGATAATAAAACTGGTGTTAATTTTTGGTCATCATGGCTATTTTGCTGGGCAAAAATGGCATCAGAAATATCAAAACTACGTTCAAAGGCTAATACTGATGCGGTGGTGAT
The DNA here is from genome assembly GCF_003202915.1 of Gilliamella apicola. Lineage (GTDB taxonomy): Bacteria > Pseudomonadota > Gammaproteobacteria > Enterobacterales > Orbaceae > Gilliamella > Gilliamella apicola_Q. The sequence continues at coordinate 373,320 of NZ_QGLP01000004.1, read as the reverse complement.
TTTATCTTTACTCATAATTCATTCCTTTTTTCAATGCTAAACTTGTTTAATTAATCTTGATTAATAATATAAATATCTGCGTCATTCGATTGCAGTTCGCTGCATTTATAACGCCAAAATGCTTGTGATAAATTTTCTTGTAACCTTAGTGGAAATACCCACTTACCTAATCCATAAATACATTCGACAAATTGCGTTGGATGCTCATTACTACGGGCATGTTCAACCATTCCTGCGTCAAACAGTGGTGAAATAGCTTGATAACCAAGGGGTATCGGTACTAACCAACCTCGTCCCTGCTTGACCGATGTGGTTTGCCAATGCTCTTTTTCTTGCGGATGATGATGCAACATGGCAGTTTCAACTAACGCGTCAAGTGCAGTAGCATTCGGATCTTTTTGTTGTAGCTCGGCGGTGATTTCCTGTAACTCTTGCTGTGCTTCTACTAAAACAAATGCTGGTAATAAAAGTTTTGATAAGGATTCATCTGACTCATCTGAAGAAAGTAATGAGACATTTTCAATTGATATAACCTGACCACCGGCAATACGTTGCTGATAAAGTTTTTGCTTCATCTGCTTAATAAATGATTGTTGTTGCTCAGTATTGTATAAGGTTTCCATATCGTCTATTTTCACCTCTACTAGCAATGAGACATCAAGATGAACTCGACCTTCTTCAATAATTGAACGAGTATCACCATTTTTAGCTAACGGATTGCGGGTAAGTCGAAATGTATAATCCGCATAATTATTAGGTCGATAAACTTGTACATCACAATCATGACAAGCGATTAATACACCATCCAGATAGATAGGATGATCCGACTCAATTTTTCGATTTAAAGCATGAATCGCCCCTAAAAATCCCGAGATAGCCGGAAAACCATAAGTTAATGGACTGGAGATGGCATTGGCATTATGAATTTTGACATGATCAAAAAAGAGATAGAATGTTAAATCTGCCATTAGAAGATCCCCTCCTTCCTACGTTGACTGGCTTTTACTGCTTCGCGAAATTCGCGACGCCACTCTTGAGATTCAGCATCAGAGAATTGTTTTTTAGTATTGTCGAATTTTTCTATTAAGGCATTTTTAATCCAAAAAGCAAAATCCTTTTCTAATTCAACAACCCAATTACCTTGCTCATACTGATGTTTAAAGTTTTCTTCATCTTCAAGTTCGGCCCGATTAGGATCAAGCCAAAGTTTTTGTGACATCAGCAACGAATAATCACGACTCCAACCTGCCGGCATGGAAGTTTGTATATTCCGAGCAAATTTAAGCAATAAAGTTAAAATAACCGCAAAGGCATCTTTTCGATTATCCCGCTCTTCAACTACATTTTTGGGTGCAGCGACCATATCGAACAGTAAGCGAAAACCAAATCGGCAGAAATACTGTAAGGAATTGTCAAATACACTTTCTTTTTTTTGACCAATTGACGGAAATTGAGAGCGCTCGAATTTAGGTGGCATTGAAGGTAATAAAAAATTACGACCGCCTTGATTACTGGTTAATTGACTTACCCCTTGTGGATTACTCCCCCCAAGTTTAACCACCGCAAGCTCATGAAAAGTAAAATAGGGCTGATGTTCGGCTTCTTTCAAGCGCCGTTGTTCACGAGCTTTTTTATTTTCTTCGGAAAAACGGGTTTGTACTTTTTGATAGACTACATTACACAAAGATGTGGGATGCAGAGGAACAAGCAAACGATAATTATCTTCTTGTTGTGACAAATAACTCTCTTCACTATTCGGCCAATAAAGTTGCTTATTAAGTTCGTCAGCTTTCGGTTTTTCAAAATCATTAAAAATAACTTTCTTAAAATTGGCTAAATAGATTGCTGCTTTCTGTTCATCATCAGATAGCGCTTTTAGTACAGCTGGATGATCGTCAATAATTAATTCTAATAATGTTTTATCTCCATTAATACATTGATTCAATAGAGAAAATATGTCTAGACCGGCAGCATTTCCTGAACTATCAGCTACTAAATGTGTTGGTGTTGATGAAGATACATATTGCTGTTCATTTGGTTTGACAATTGTAAAATTGTTAACATTATCACCTAAACTTGAAGAATGAATGGCTTTAGAAGAGTGGTGACAAATGGATATCCAAAACAATCTACGCGTTGCAGCATCTTCCATCCAATTTTCAAAATCAAATCTTTTACTCAGTTCTGACATCTTCTGTTGAGATTCATTAACAGCATTTTGATCGCCTGCCTGTTTGGCTTTTTCTAATTTGGTCAGTTCACTTTTATAACTGCTGTTATTAGCAAGCCGTTGCTGAAGAAAGTCGACAATCACCTTTCTTATATCTTGCCAAGAAATATTATTCATTGGCCCTCCTTATATATTCCAAATACTAAACAAAAAGGCTTATACAATTAAGTATAAGCCTTTTATTTTTATGCTACTTTATAAATTAAATATAACTTTAATATATTAAGTGCTTCATTATTATATAGCCATTGATTATTAGTGTTTAAATGTCTATATTTTGATTGATTGAGCGCTAAGTTTTTAATCAATAATTCAACTTCTTTTCTAGTTGAGATATTAAGTATTTTCATAATATCTTTTACTGAATAATAATTAGAATTTGATGCTAAACTTAGAATAACTTCATCATTTGCAGCTTGTTTATCAATTACAAATTTTTGTAATTTATTTAATACAAATTGGTCAATTGTAATTTGACATTGTAAAGTCAAGGTTTTATTCTTATACATACTTTTATTTTCTCCGTCTATGGGTTAATAAAATTCAAACCTCAGTTGTTCCCAGCATCTGAGGTTTTTTTGTTAAAAAAACTCAATAATTATGGTTGTTAATAATTTATTAACAGATAAATTACTAACTTTAATTACTATATATACCAAATAATTAAATGTCAATAATATTAACCGTAATATGGTCTTTATTATAGTAAATATAAAAAAACCGCCTATGCGGCGGCTAATAGTTTAACGATTATACTCAACCGTAATATTTTCTAAACTACCTATACGGCAGTGCAAATAAGTATAGAGTAATTACTCTAACATTACTAGCACACATAACTCAGCTGATTATTTTCTATAAAAATAGTTGAGGAAATACCTTTTTTAAATATAAAATTTTTCTAAAAAATAATAAATAACCTCTCCTTTTAACCTCTATCTTTATAAAAACCAAAATAGGGATGAAAACACCAGCGTGTTTCGCTATTCAGATTAATAGTACAAAATTCATTAGCTAGCCGATAATGATTTTTATCTGGAAAATATTCTGCTATTTGAGTAATCGCTTGCTCAACGGTATTGGTAAGCCATGGCTGTATCAGTGGATTGCTAAATTGCCAATTATCATATTTAAAATTGTAATTTTGTGTATCCTCACATTGTTCGTTTGGTTTTTGCCAAGCAATTTCGGCATAACTAAATCGGTATTCACCATTGTCATCAAGTTGGCAAATATACTCATCTTGTGGTTGCTCTTGCAACCTGAAAGGCGAAATTAATTGTAGATGAACACAATGATGATGTGCCAAATCAGTTTGCCAATAACTGGTAACATAATTACTTTTGCGCGCATTGATTGGAAACAAATTTGCCATAACCTTATGTTCTAATTCTGCTAGTGTTAAGCCTGCTTGCGAATCAGTTATAATACGAGGAATTGCATTAATATTAGCTAATTGTTCTGACGTTATCAGTTGTTCAGTCTTATGGGTTTTTAATAAAAATAATGGTTTTTGCTCAAAACCCGGTTTAGTAAAGCAAGCGCTATTAGCACCTAAATTGTTGCCTTGTTTCATCGCTTCTAAATTACTGCCTAGAATCGCCACATTGGCACTTTTGGCTATTTTTTCCGGTCTATGCCGCCAAACTCGTCCTACTAACTGAATAATTGACCGCATTGAAGATGGCTCAACAATTGCCCAATCATAATCATGGTCACGCCCAACTTCAGTAACCGGTGTGCCGATGACGATAAAAATATGATGTTGTTTATCACTGTCTTTTATTGCTGCACGTATTTCAGGTTGTTCAAATAATTTATTAGCATCACCACGGTTTAAAATTCTATCCAGTTTCTCTTCTAATTGACTGCGCAATAGTAGCAGTTGTCTGGCATGATAAACCACCAGATGAAATTGAACATTTGCCGGTAACTCAGTTTGCTGGTAGATTTGCTTAGTGAGCGACATCACATCATCAATGTGCGCAAAGCGCATTAAACCGACACTAATTTTTTTGTTGGTTTGCGGATCTTGTTGATGGTGCTGTAAATGAAAATGATAAGCTTGATCTAATAACTGTTGCGCCAAAAGAGCATAGCCTAGATCTGAATTTCCTTTTTTATTGAATGGATAATTTAATAATTCTAAAATTTGTCCTCGACGACGAATTGTCCCTTGTTGCAACTTATCTATTCTTTTTTTGATAAACTTCGTATGATGATGTTTAAAATTAACAGTATCAGCTATTTGTTCGACTGACTGCTGATATTCATCAAACCATCCACAAATAATCCCCTGATTAGACCTTCCTGTATTCTGATTCCAAATTTTTCGACCGGCTTGATAAGCATCAAATAAACCAGCAATAAGGTCTGGCGTTAAGGTGGCTGATGAGAGTAACACTTTACTGCCATAAAGCCCGGCTAAATGAACTAACCTTGCCAAAGCAGGTAAATCTCGCTGATCAAAATCATCCGGTTCATCTAAGATTAAATCAGCGGTAAGCAACCTTAAGGTAGGGGCAATATATTTGCCACCTCTGAGACATTCGCTAGCTTGCATTAAGTGATCAACGGTACATGTCACAATCGGTGCATAGATTAATTGACGAGCCTTACTGTTTTCGATAATGGTACCGAGTTCACAGTCAGCAATACCACTCTCTGCCACATCAATATATTCATCGACTAATGATTCTGTCGATTCACAACCAAGCGTTTCGGGATTTATCTCATTTTCATTTTTAGTAATTTGCGGCTGATTTTCTAACTCAAATAGGGTCTTTGTTGCTCGACCCCCAACCAAAATAGCCAAATGTTCATCAGTTAAATGCAATCTTTCTCGTAACGCTTTACCAGTTTGTAAGGTTAATACTCGTAATCCTAAAGCAATCGTAAATCGTACCCCTCGCTGTGGATTTGATAATGCATACATAATTCGCCCATTAGCTAAGGTTTTACCACAGCCAGTCGATGCCATATTGACGCCAAAAAAGCCATTATCATCACTTAATTGTTGATAACTTTTAGCTAGATCAAAAGCATGGTTTTGCCATTGAAAGCGTTTAATGATAGTGCGTTGCGTAAATGGCTTATGCTGATTAATTGCTGGTAATTCAGTGTTGATTTTAGGAAGCAAGCGAGCAAAACGAGCGGCAAAATTAGCAACACCTAATAGATGATCATCTAATCGTTGATTGGCGTGCTGGCTTTTATTTGTATTGGCGATAAGAATATCTTTAATTTTTTCTGCTTCTTCATCATTGATTGATATGCTGGAATAGTTATGGTCAGCAACCATAAGGCTTAATCGTGATAGATGTAATAATAATGAATCAACATTAGTTAGTTGCATTAAAGGAGTGTGATGAATTGCCTTGTTTGCATAGCGACTTAATTTTTTAAGCCAAGATTGGCTTAAGGTTATATCACTTTTAAGTTGCCAAAAATCGGCGCTGTCTTCAATATTACTATTTCTAACCCAGTTTTCAACAGCAGTAAAAGTGCTAAAAAAACTTTTTAGTTTTAGACCAGATAGAAACATATCTCTCAGTAGCTTCTTATCTTTATCACCTCCTAATGAAGTTTTTAAAAACGGCATACGATGGTGTGACACAATTAACCAGCCAATCCATTGGGCTAATAATGGTAATTGAGAGAAGTCATTATTCTCTGTGCTAGTAAGATCATGATACCAATCTGGTTTAAGTTGTTGATAATCGGCAAAATTAGCTAAACGGGTTAAAACCTCTTGATTAGTATTACAATCACGAATCATCAATAAGAATAACTGTAATGAAATCCATTCATGACGATACGGATCACCTGCCGATCGACTTTTACGTAATTTATCTTGAAAACCGACTGTCGCCTTACCCAAATCATGCAATAGCGCAGCAATGGTTGCGATAAGTTGGATAGATGTGGCATATTGCCAACTATTTTCACTATCATTGCGTAATATATTGCGCTTAGTACGATTAGTTGGCACTCGGCCTTGTTGATTAAATTGACTTTTATCGCCAACAATCCAGAGTAGATCGGTTAGATTTTTTCCATGCGTCCAGTAACAAGCAACTGAAGTATTTTTTCGCGCTGTTTTACGTAATAATTTATACAGTGTCTGTAAACCATCGGCAGTCATCGGCGTTTGCCAAGTTCGTTCACCACAACGTTCAGCAAACTGATCGATAATACGACGTGTTTGAGTCAATGCATTTTTCTTGCATTGGCTAACCAGTAAAATATTCATGTTCTATCTGCTATCTGCTTCAATGTATCAATAATCATATCCAGTGCACCTAACTGAGCAAATTGAGAAATACATGCTTGTCGGAACTCTTTTTCACTATCACCTTGTTTAGCTGATATAAAAGCTTGTGGTAACACAATGCCATCTTTAATAATATCAGCAGCATCAAATACCAGCCCTCCCCGCCTAGTTTTACCATGTAATATAGCCAAACCATGTGGTAAACCTAATACCCAACAAGCTGTTGCACCTAATCCATAAGCTAAATAATTACCATGATCTAAAAATTGGTTAGCAGGATCATAATGCTTGCCGCGTGAACCTTGCTCCCGTTTAAAATTATCATCTTGTAAAGTAAGTTGATTTGCCATGCCATAAAGACGTTTACTAATACGTCCTTCTGCGGCTAACAATGCTTGACTTGTTGTAGCATCATTGAACTGTTTTTCAGCATCGTTTAACAACGTAATGAGTTGCTTATCGTCAATTTGCCAATCAAATTTCGACCAACATTGCTGAATGATTTTGAGTCGCTGTTGTTGAAGGTTTTTCGCAGCTTGTAGGCGGAGATTATCGTCAAACCAGAATTGACACCAACTTTGCAGATATTCGGTTGCACGATATTCACTTTGCGGTGAAAAGAATTGGCAGGCAAATTCCGATTCTGTCGAGGAAAATAGAGGCGTTCCCCCTCCCCCACAAAAGCCAATCATAACTCCTGCTCGAGAAAGTTCACGCACCGCAGCTTGAGTTAATGAAGTACCTGTACCAAGTAAAATACAGCTAGTATTAGCTATAGGAATATTCCAATATAATGACTGCTGCCCTTGATCGGTCACATATTCAACTCGACCACCATTGACTAAAACTCGACAATGCTCCAAATAATAGATATTTGCACGCTTGGAATGTAAAATGGTTTTAAGATCAGACGAATGAATCAAATCCATGATATTTAGAAAATAAATTCAATTTATAATGGTGATAAAATAACATTGTTTTGTGCAAAAAACGATCTTTTTCAAAATAACTATAATTATCCAAAAGAAGGGACAAATGATATTGCTGCCTACACGGCGTTAAACGACGAGGTTTCACAATGAAGAAATTTTGGAAATTTCTAAACCACCTACACGGCGTTAAGCGAAATAAGAACAGGTGAGCCGCTTAAGCCTATTTTCTAAACCACCTACACGGCGTTAAGCCACTCCGCGTTGACGTTCAAAAATTCCGATATTTTCTAAACCACCTACACGGCGTTAAGCCGACGCCGTATTACTGGTATTTTCTGGAGAATTTTCTAAACCACCTACACGGCGTTAAGCGGGGCAATCTTTTTTTATTCGCATTTGCAACATTTCTAAACCACCTACACGGCGTTAAGCTAATTATCCTCTTTGACTTCTATATTTTTGGTTTTCTAAACCACCTACACGGCGTTAAGCGAAAAACATTAGTGCAAAAACTAAACGAACTGTTTCTAAACCACCTACACGGCGTTAAGCTAGAAACCAATATAATATAATCATTGTTCAAATAAAGGTAAATGACAATTTTGCTATAAAAAACCCTTTTTTTGATCCCCCATTCAACCTATTGATTTTTATATAATTTAATTTTAGCCGCAAAAAAGGGTTAATATTTATTTAAAATCTAGACTTTGTGAAGAGCAAAAACACGGTTTCTCAAAAAATTTTGAGAAACCGTGTTTTTCGTTAATTAAGACTTTTTTATTCTTTTAGAAGAAGTTTTCGTAAATGAGTTTGATGCTCATAATGGTTGAGACGGTAATTAACATTGGTCTTATTAATTTTCGGCCTTTTGCGATAACCATTTTGGCGCCTAATCTTGCACCGATAAATTGCCCCACTAGCATGACAAGACCGATTGACCATACAACTTCACCACCAGCAATAAAGAAGATTAAGCCTGCTAAATTAGAGGTAAAATTGAGTACCTTGGTGTGAGCAGTGGCTTTGGTGAGATTAAATCCGGCTAAGGTAATGTAGGCAACTGCATAGAATGATCCTGCCCCAGGGCCGAAAAATCCATCATAGAATCCGATAACCAATGCCGGTAGTATGGCAAATTGAAGTATGGTTAAGCGGCTTTTGCGGTCGTTTTCACCTATGGTTGGTGATAGTAGGAAGTAGAGTCCGACGCTAATAGTTAAAATTGGTAAGAGTAATTTTAAGAAGTCAGCTTGGATGTGCATGACTGATAATGTGCCGAATGCTGAACCAATAAAAGCACAGGCTATTGCCCATTTTTGCTGTTTTAAGTCAACCATGCGCTGACGAATAAAATAGAGGCTGGCTGAGAACGATCCACCACAGCTTTGTAATTTGTTGGTAGCTAAGGCGCTAGCTGGGGGTAAACCAACAGCTAGCAGTGCTGGTACTGTTAATAGTCCACCGCCACCAGCAATTGAATCAATAAAGCCTGCTAACGTCGCAATTAAAAAAAGTAAAACCAGTAATTCGTAACTCATGATTATTTTACATCACTACATTGGGCCCGATAGCGAAGATAATGATCCATTAATACGATCGCGACCATTGCTTCTGCAATAGGCACAGCACGAATACCGACACAAGGATCGTGTCGGCCGTGAGTTGATACTTCGACGCTTTCGCCATTAATATCTATTGATTTGCCGGCAATTTCAATACTTGGAGTTGGTTTTAATGCTATGCTGCTAATGATAGTTTGTCCCGAGCTAATTCCCCCCAAAATACCACCAGCATGATTTGATAAAAATCCTTGCGGGGTTATTTCGTCACGATTTTCACTACCACGTTTATTAACCGCAGCAAAACCATCACCAATTTCAACCCCTTTTACTGCATTAATGCTCATTAATGCATGGGCAAGATCAGCATCTAATTTATCAAAGACGGGCTCTCCTAAACCTACCGGAACATTTTCTGCCACAATGCAGACTTTAGCACCAATTGAATCACCCTCTTTTTTTAGTTGTCTTAGCAGTTCATCCAGCGCTGCTAATTTACCCTCATCTGGGCAGAAGAAGGGATTTTGCTCGACTTGTTGCCAATCTTTTAATTGGCACTCGATATCTCCCATTTGCGCTAAATAACCACGAATGGTGATGCCGAGTTTTTCATAAAGATATTTTTTAGCAATAGCGCCTGCGGCTACACGCATAGCGGTTTCTCGAGCCGATGATCGACCACCCCCTCGATAATCGCGAATACCGTATTTTTTTTGATAGGTGTAGTCAGCGTGACTAGGTCTAAAGATATCTTTTATTTTGCTGTAATCTTGTGAACGTTGGTCGGTATTTTCAATCAACAATCCAATACTGGTGCCGGTTGTAATACCTTCAAATACCCCTGATAAGATTTTTACTTGGTCCGCTTCTCGACGTTGCGTAGTGTAACGAGAAGAACCAGGACGGCGGCGATCAAGATCATGTTGCATATCGGATTCAGTTAAACTCATTCCTGGTGGCACACCATCGACAATGCATCCTAATGCCGTGCCATGTGATTCACCGAAGGTAGTGACTTTAAATAATTTACCTATTGAATTTCCTGCCATAGTTGTTTATTCCGATTTTTATTTTTATATTTAATTTATTCAAAACAGTGTTGATAAGCTATTAAGTCATTATAAGTTAGTGAAAATACACCAAGCCCACCATGCTCAAAGTTTATCCAATTAAAAGGGACTTCTGGATATTGTTCTTGTAAAGATACCCAGCTGTTGCCGACTTCACAAACTAATACACCGTCTGGTGTTAGATAGTTACTTGCATCATATAAAATTCTTTTTACTAAATCTAAGCCATCAAATCCAGCTTCAAGTGCTAATTTTGGTTCATATAAAAATTCGTCAGGAAGATCATTCATGTCTTCATCATCGACATAAGGCGGATTGGTGACGATTAGATCGTATTTGTTATCCGGTAATCCATCAAACAGATCCGATAAAATTGGTGTGACTTGATATTGCATATCATGCATTTCAATATTGGTTTGCGCAACATCGAGGGCTTCTAATGATATATCAGTAATATCAACATGTGCCTCAGGATAAGCATAGGCGCACGCAATACCAATACAACCACTACCAGTACAGAGATCTAAAATGTTATTTGGTGGATTAGCGATTAAATCTTTAAATTGATTGTTAATCAGTTCGCCTATTGGTGAGCGTGGAATTAATACCCGTTCATCAACATAAAAGCAATGCCCACAAAACCATGCTTGATTGGTTAAGTATGGGGTTGGTATGCGATCAGTAATTCGTTTGTTGATGATCTCGTTTAATTGTTGTTTTTCATCGTTTGTCAAATTTGCGGCATAAAACTCAGGAGGAATAAATAGTGATAAGCCTAGGGTAGCTAAGATGAGTTGCTTAGCCTCATCAATAGGATTATCTGTGCCATGCCCTAAAAAGATATCTGATTGACTAAGTTGCGACGTGGTCCAGCGTATATAATCTTGAACAGTGCGTAAGTTTTCCATATTAACTCCGAAAGATCGAGGAGAAGAAGAGGTTACTCGTCACGTCAGATCATTAACTTTATGGAACTATGCCGTCGGTAATGATGAGAACCTTTAAGTTCTTTACTGCAATGACTAAATGAATGTTAATGGCGGTGAGGAAGGGATTCGAACCCTTGATACGTTGCCGTATACACACTTTCCAGGCGTGCTCCTTCAACCACTCGGACACCTCACCTTAATTTCGCACCCGCTTTTTGGAAGCAGGGTGCATACTATAATTATCTCTAATTAATTAATCAAGTCTTAATTCATATAAACAATAGCACCAAACACGCCAATTACTGTTAAAACTAGCGCAGTTATAGCTAAAGCATATTTTAAGTTAGTACACATAATATTTGCTCCTTACTTTTGATTTTGCCGCTATTCTATTGCGTTATCTAGAGAAATAAATCCACCAAGGGTTTTATTTGCTTCAATATTTGGATAATTTGGTATTAGGTCAAGTAGAATTTCAACCGCTTCATCAAGAAAAGCATCAGGCTGTTTATAATCCTTAGGCAAATCTTTTAAGCTCTTAATTGCTGGTAAACCAGCTCGACTTAAACGTTCATTCATGCGTTTTAGATCACGTTCTTCATTAGCTTTCTGTTCGGTTTCCCGCTCTTTTTTGTTTAATGACACAGTAAATTTGTCACTTGTTTTGCCATTATATTGCTTAATATCTTCCTCAATATAATTAAATTCAGGATTTTTGGCTATTCTTGTTTGGTGTTGCGCTTTTAAGTTAGCTAATAGTGGTTTAATATCGGCAACAGTTGCATAATCTGCAGAAGGAATTTTATCCCACGGCATAGCATTATCGAGGAAGCGTTCACCAGTTTCATCCACATATTGGCTATTAGTCATATCAATATCAGGTTGCACACCTTTTAGTTGAGTACTGCCGCCATTGATACGGTAAAATTTTTGGACAGTGTATTGAGCTCCACCAAGTTCAGGCCATTTAGGGTGTAAGCGTGCATCAACTGGATATGAAATATTTCGTGATGTTTGTACGGTTCCTTTACCATAAGTGGTTTCACCTACAATAACGGCACGACCATAATCTTGCATTGCTGCAGAAAAGATTTCTGATGCCGAGGCACTATAACGGTTTATCATCACGACAATTGAGCCGGTATAGTCAATACCTCTGTTTTTGTCGTCATAAATGTTGACTTTTTGTAAATTATCACGCACTTGTACTACAGGACCTGTGTCAATAAACAATCCAGTTAACTCAATAACTTCCGCTAAAGAACCGCCACCATTATCGCGTAAATCAATAACTAGTCCTTGCAATTTTTTGCTGTTGGCTTCCATTAATAATAATTTAACTTTTTTGCTTAGCCCGATATAGAAGCTTGGTATTTCAATAACACCTATTTTACCACGACTATTATTGATAACTTTTAATTTTGCTTCACGGTCTTCAAAGTGAATTTTGTCACGCGTGATTTCAATCACTTTAGGTTTGCTATTATTACCAGCTGGTAATATCTCTAATTTTACTACCGTGTTTTTAGGGCCACGAATTTTATCAACGATATCATCTAAACGCCAACCGATGACATCTTCAATAGCAGAATTACTTTGCCCTACACCAATGATTCTATCGCCAACTGATAATAACTTACTTTTCTCAGCTGGACCACCGGTTACAAACGACATAATAACGGTATAGTCATCTTGTTGACTAAGGGTAGCACCAATTCCTTCAAATGATAGACTCATTTCTGAATCAAAATCGCGTTTTTTACGTGGTGCTAAATAACTCGTATGCGGATCAATTTCTCGAGCAAACGCATTCATAAAGACTTGGAAACAATCTTCGTTATTCGATTGCACGATAGTTTTTAAAACACGTTTATAACGTTTGGTTAATACTTCACGGATTTGGTTTTCATTTTTACCAGTTAACGCCAAATTTAATTCATCGTATTTAACGCGTTTATCCCAATAGTCATCGAGTTCTTGTTCAGTTGTTGGCCAAGCAATATCTTCTCGTTTGAAATTTATTTCATCATTTGTCGTGAAATCCATAGGACGCTGTAAAACGTTAAGTGCATATTGATATCGGTCGTAACGTTTTCGTAAGAAGAGATTATAAATGTCGTATGCGGTTTTCAAATCGCCATCAGTTAATTCTTGACCCAATTGCTCTTGGTGTATGCGAAATTTATTTACATCATCTTGCAGAAAAATGTTTTTGTTTCCATCTAATAATTTGAAGTAACGATCGAAAATTTTAGCAGAAAATGCACCATCTAAGGAAAAATCACGGTAATGTGATTGGGTAAAAAAGTTAGTTACACGTTTAGCAACGACTTGATGTATTTCATCTTGCTTTAAAACGGGAATTTGTTCAGTGTCTGGCGCTTTGGCTTGAACAGCTGAACTAATAATACATAAAAGGAGACCGAATTTAATAAAACCTTTCAGTAAATTATTCATATAAATTCTCTATCGATTAATAATGTGCTCAGGTTTGACCGTAAGTTCCATTCCTGTTCCAACTTTAACTTTGATTTGATCTTTCTCGATTGTGATAATTTGTCCTTTTATTGGTTTTTTACCAACATTAACTTTCACAAAATCACCGATTTTCAAAGCTCGAGGTTTGCGAGTAGGTTTGGGGGTCGTTTTGCGTTTTAATTTAGCTCGCTCTTTCGCTTGTTGTTTACTCTCTTTTAGTAGCTGTTGCGCATGTTCCGTCTGTTCTTTGGTAATCACTTCTGTCGGGTTACCATTTAAATCAACTCGATTAGCCCCTTCTTTTATACTATAGAGATAACGCCAACTCATAGTGTAAGTTCTAAGTGCAATGCGAAGCTTGGTTTTACTTAATATTTCACTATTTTCTAAATGAGCAATAATATCCTGAAAGATACCAATTTTTAGAGGTTTGGCCTCCCCTTCAAGGGTAAAACAATTGGGAAACTGCTGGGCTAAATAATTAATAATGTCTTTGCTACTTGTTAATTGAAACTGATTTTCCATTGAATATTCCATAGATACTAAAATTTTCTGACGCTAAAGTATATCTCAGCTTATACAATAACACTAACTATCTTTTTTCTGTTTATTAATAAAAGAAATAAAGTCTTTAACACCGTTTCGCATTAGCCATGAACTGACAATTGTTTGTTCTTCTGTAGATAATTGTTCAAATGCATTTATCCAAAGCTGTAGTGGATCGATAGGGGCAACGATATAAGTTGCATTTTCCTCTTCGAGATATAAAGCTTTTTTAACATCAATGGATAAACTATTTATATGGTATTCAAGTGCTTTACCCCGAACACCAGAACGCTTACGTGAGATCCATTTTTCAGCTCTAGCTTTACGATTTATACCTTGTGTTGTCGATGGCATCCCTGCAATACTTAATAGTTCTTTCGGTGAGAACCACTCTTTCATTTTAATTATCCCAATCTTAATAAACAAGAAAAAATTATAGAAATTAAAGAAACTTTGATACAATAATAAGAAACTACTTACCATTGGTATTTAAAGTTAATTTATCAACTTACTAGTTTTAATAACTAGAAAGCATAACATAGATATTCGAGGTTATAAAATAAGAAGGAATAAAAAAATGGAAATAAAATCTAATGACTGGCACAAAGCAGATATCATTGCAGCATTAAAGAAGAAAGGAACTACTCTCGCAGAGTTATCCCGCCAATCAGGTTTGAGTTCCTCAACACTTAGTAATGCACTTATCAGGCCTTGGACAAAAGGAGAATCAATCATAGCCAAAGCGCTTAATTTAAAACCTTCGCAAATTTGGCCAAGCCGTTATATTAATTCGATGACCAGACAGCCAATTAAGCGAGTTTTGCGAAAAACTTCCGATAATCCACCAAAAAACAGTTGATCAGAAATTACCAAGTTAACATTTTTTATAACCATATGGAAATATTTAGAAACTTAATGTTTTGTTTCCATATGTTATTTTTCGTTATCTTTTTTGTATTAATCTCATTTGCTTATCTTTAATAATATTAATCCTATGTTAGGATATGTTATCCTCGGCTATAAATCTTTTGTGTAGGCAATAATATATGAAACATCTTAGTAAAATTTTACTGCTTTTGTTTTTTACATTGGCATTATCGGCATGTTCACAAAAAAACTATTTAGAACAAGGTACACCTCTGAGCTATGAAAAAGTTAATAGAATTGTCGAAGGTTCAACGCCTGAGGCTCAACTGCTACTAATTTTTGGTGAACCAGCAAGTAAAGTTGTTATCAATGCTAATGAATCAAAATGGACTTACCAATATCTGAAAAAGAGTTCAACCAATAATGCTTTATTGGGTGAAACCTCATACGATATTGTTGAAAGTACTTTAGAAGTGATCATCAATCAAGGTGTTGTAACCTGGTTTGACTATTCACAAAATAATAAACAGAAGAAGTGGTAATTATCAGAAGATTGTTAAGCACATTGATTAAGTGTGCTTTTGATTGTTTGTTTTAGCTGTTTTCTTGACGTATCAGACAATTATTCTCAAATTTAACCTTATTATTTTTTACTTTTGTTTAGATTCCCTTCATTTATACCCTATTCTGTTCTGGACAAAAGTCTCTATTAGGTTATACTCTTTGGCGAAATTAACCAGACAATCGCTGCTTTGTTGTAGTCCCTTGCAAGAGGGAGACAAACAGAGGGGAGGAAAGTCCGGGCTCCACAGGGCAGAGTGCCAGGTAACGCCTGGGGGGTTTTGGCGCGAGCTGAGATTCACGACTAGTGCAACAGAGAGTATACCGCCGATGGCTTAGCAATAAGATCAGGTAAGGGTGAAAGGGTGCGGTAAGAGCGCACCGCGCAACTGGTAACAGTTGTGGCACGGTAAACTCCACTCGGAGCAAGGTCAAATAGGGATTCATTGGCGCGGCCCGCGTTGAATCCGGGTAGACTGCTTGAGCTAATGCGTGAGCATTAGCCTAGAGGAATGATTGTCCACGACAGAACCCGGCTTATCGGTTAATTTCACCTTTTTACTTTTTTTCTGACCCGCTTTGCTTTGCTTGCTTTTTAGTACTTAACCAACGTTTTACCGCTAGCCAAATCGAAAAGATTAAGCCTAACACCAATAAAAATACCGGTATTAACATCAATAACGACATGATTTGCTTTTCATAGGTTTTGAAAATCGGTGATAATCCGAATAGATAACCTAATGTGACGATCAAAAATATCCATAATGTTGCGCTGATCCAATTATAGATATGGAACTTGCGGCTATGTAAACCGGATAATCCCGCCATCATTGGTAATAATGTGCGAACAAATGCAATAAATCGACCAATAAATAGCGCTTGTAAGCCATATTTGTGGAATAGTACTTCAGATTTACGATGATATTTTTCTGGTAAGTGCGCCATCCAATTTTGCACAATTTTGGTATTACCCAGCCAGCGACCTTGGGCATAACCAAGCCAAGTGCCGAATGCCGCACCTGCTATAAGAATTAAGTTGATAAGACCAAAATGAAAAACATCAAGACTGATCAATACCCCTGTTAGAAACAGTAAACTGTCACCCGGTAAAAAGGCAGCCGGTAAAACGCCATTTTCTAACAAGATGATAACAAATAGCATGCCATATAGTATCCATAACACTTCTGGATTTGAGAGTGTTTTTATATCCATATGAACAAATGCTTGGTAGAGTGTAATGATTGTATCCATTTAGCTTAATTTCTCATTATTTATTGTTATTAGTGGTTAATAGTACCACCGACGGTTAAATTATTCACTTTTAAAGTTGGTTGACCAACACCAACCGGCACGCTTTGCCCTGCTTTACCACAAACACCTACGCCAGGATCAAGTTCGAGATTATTACCTACCATCGAAATTTGTTGCATAGTTTCAATACCAGAACCAATAAGCGTTGCGCCTTTAACCGGTGTGGTGATTTTACCTTTTTCAATTAAATAAGCTTCAGAGGTTGAGAAGACAAATTTTCCAGAGGTGATATCCACTTGTCCACCGGCAAAATTAGGTGCATATAGTCCATAATCTACACTTTGGATGATCTCATCAAAAGTTGAGGTTCCGGCAAGCATGTAAGTATTGGTCATTCTAGGCATTGGTAAACAAGCGTAGCCTTCACGTCGGCCATTGCCAGTCGAATGGCAATCCATTAATTTGGCATTGAGTTTGTCAAACAAATAGCCTTTTAAAATTCCGTTTTCAATTAATATCGTTTTTTGACTTGGTGTGCCTTCATCATCAATAGAGAGTGAACCACGACGATTTTCAATTGTTCCGTCATCAACAATAGTACAAAGTTCTGAAGTCACTTGTTCGCCAATTTTTCCCGAGAATACCGAGCTATTTTTACGATTAAAGTCCCCTTCTAATCCGTGTCCTACTGCTTCGTGCAGTAAAACTCCCGGCCAACCAGCACCGAGAACAACTGGCATGGTACCGGCTGGAGCTGCTTTGGCTGAGAGCAAGACTAAGGCTTGACGAACTGCTTCTCGGGTATAACTATCTATATGACTCTCACCCGTTTTGTGATTAGTCGTTAAAAAATAGTCATAACCAAATCGACCACCCCCACCACTGCTACCTCGCTCACGTTTACCATCTTGTTCAACAAGAACAGATACCGATAAGCGAACTAAAGGCCTAATATCCGCACATAAGGTACCATCAGTACCTGCAATTAGAATATCTTCATAGCTACCAATTAAACTTGCTGATACTTCAATAACTCTAGGATCAATTGCGCGTGCTAACTTGTCGACTTGATGTAATAAGGCAATTTTTTGTTCTTGCGCAAAGGTATTTATTGGGTTAATCGAAGGATACTTAATGAGATTATAAGCCGTTTTAAATGGCGTAACTGCAATTGGTGTTTGCTGTTTAGTGATTGAGTTTGCTGCCAGCACACTCTGTTCTAAACGAGCTAGTGAAAGCTGGTCAGTATAGGCAAATCCTGTTTTTTCACCAATGATTGCTCTTACGCCAACACCTTGATCACGATGAAAAGAGGCATTTTTGATGATACTATCTTCAAGTGACCAACTTTCGTAATAACCAGATAAAAAGTATAAATCACCAAAATCAATTTGCCTTGAACTAAGCATATCAAGCAAATTTGCTATATCTTGCTGATTTAAGTTATTTGGATTGAGTAACCGTTCACTCACTTGAGTTACGTTCATAAATTCCTTAATCTAATGATTTTAAATATAAAATTATAAAAATTATTGTTTTATTTTTAACTTATTAATTTCAATTACATCAGTACGACATCATATTGTTCTTGTATATACAGTGGCTCGACTTTAACTTCGACCCGTTTGCCAACAAACACTTCAACTTCTGCCAATGCGTGTGATTCGTCCGTCGTTAATGCATTAGCCACCGCCGCCGAAGCATATACCAAAAAGTATTCAGAACGATGAGCTTTGTATACCCGAACGATTTCACGAAGAATTTCGTTACAAACCGTTTCAACCGATTTAACAATTCCTCTTCCTTTACATGCAGGGCACTCTTCGCAAAGTATGTGACCAATGCTTTCACGAGTCCGCTTACGTGTCATTTCGACCAGTCCTAAACCAGAGAAAGTATTTACCGAAGTACGGGCGCGATCCTTAGCTAAAAAGTCTTGTAATGACTGTAATACCCTCTCTCGATGAATATTTTCTTGCATATCAATAAAGTCGATAATGATAATACCACCTAAATTGCGTAATCGTAATTGCCGGGCAATAGCAATCGTTGCTTCGATATTCGTGTTAAAAATCGTCTCTTCTAAATTTCGATGACCAACAAATGCGCCTGTATTAATATCAATTGTAGTCATGGCTTCGGTCTGATCGATAATTAAATAACCACCCGATTTTAATTTAACTTTACGATCTAAGGCTCGTTGAATTTCGTTTTCAATATCATACAGATCAAATATTGGAATATTACCGCGATAATGGGATAGTTTGTTAGTCACTTCCGGCATGAATTCTTGGGTAAACTCAACCAATAAGTCATAAGTCAATTTTGAATCAACTAAAATTCGTTCAATTGGGTCACCGACAAAATCACGTAATACGCGTTGCGATAAGGCAAGTTCACCATAGACTAAATATTTGCTAATTGGCCTTGCCATTCGCTCTTGAATTTTGGCCCATAACCGTTTTAAAAAGTTAGCATCTTGTTCAAGTTCGTGAGCATTTGCGCCTTCAGCCGCAGTTCTTACAATAAAGCCAGTTTCATCAGTGATATATTGTTCAACGATTTTTTTAAGTCTTTCCCGCTCTTCTTCCGATTCAATTCGCTGGGATGTCGCAACATGAGCAGAGTTTGCACCCGGCATCAATACTAAGTAGCGTGATGGCAATGTGATGTCGGTGGTAAGTCTTGCACCTTTAGTACCTAAAGGATCTTTAACGACTTGCACCATTAAATCTTGGCCTTGGCGAACTAGTTCAGAAATATCTTTCACTTGAAACTGTTCTTGTTCACTATCCGATACGCACTCGGTATGCGGCATGATATCCGATGCGTGCAAAAATGCAGCTTTTTCAAGCCCAATGTCAACAAACGCAGCTTGCATACCAGGTAAAATACGAATGACTTTACCTTTATAAATATTACCGACAATACCTCGGCGTGATTCGCGATCAACGTGGATTTCTTGTAATATCCCATCTTCAATATATGCTACACGGGTTTCTGACGGCGTAACATTCATTAATAATTCAACAGACATAATGATTCCTTATTAACTGATAGCAAATTTCCGTCTTATCAGTCTTAAGAATAGAAAAATCACTATCCATAATACACCATCGACAAAACTAGATATAA
Organism: Gilliamella apicola; assembly: GCF_003202915.1. Classification (GTDB taxonomy): domain Bacteria; phylum Pseudomonadota; class Gammaproteobacteria; order Enterobacterales; family Orbaceae; genus Gilliamella; species Gilliamella apicola_Q. Next base: position 353,489 of record NZ_QGLP01000004.1, on the reverse strand, counting down.
AAACTAAAGGTGAAATCGTTACGGTATGATAAATAATTACCTGAAGTAAAAATATTAATAAGTTGTAACAAAGTGAAACAGCAAATATGATAATTGACTGCTGCCATAAAGCTAAATTGCGAATTAGCTGGAATTTAAACATTAACAAAAACGCCACGCAGCAAAATATAATTGCATGAATACCTAAAAGTGTTCCTGAAAATAGGTCTAAAATGACACCTAATAAAAATGCTACGCTCATGCCAATTCGATGCGGCAAAGCAATTAACCAATAAGCCAAGACTAACACTAATAAATGAGGTTTGAACATATTATATTCTGGCGACCAAGGTATGATTTGTACACATAAACCAATTAGCAATGTTAACCAAATAATCAATATGCTGATTCGATTATTCCCCATCATGTTTTACTCCTTGCTCACCCCACAATAGCAATAAATAACGTAAACGTTTCAAATCTGCGGTTGGCGTAGCAGAAATTATTGGGGTAGAATCTCTAATATCAAGTTTAACTGAACTAACTACCGCTACCGGATATCCCTCAGGAAAACGGCCATCAAGCCCAGAAGTAACTAAAACATCACCAACTTTGATATCAACATTATTAGGTAAAAAATCAAGGGTTAAATCTTTATTACATCCATTGCCAACAGCCACCATTGATATATCATTTCTTAGTACTTGTACGGGAATTGCATGTTGATAATCACAAACTAATATCGCTCGACTAGTTGCTTGAGCGGTTTGATAAATTTGTCCAACGATACCTTTTTCGTCTACTACCGGTTGACCGACATAAACACCATTATTTTCACCTTTATCAATTACCACTTGATAAACATAAGGATCAGTATCCGCTAATAGTACTTGAGCAGCCATTTTATGTTCATCGTGCCTTAAAGGCGAACCTAGCAATTCTCTTAGTCGATCATTTTCATGTTTTAAATGTTCAAGTAATAGTAAATCACTTTTTTGTTGCATTAATGTTTCTTGCAATTTTGCATTTTCCTTAACTAATGTCTCTTGCGTTTTTGACATTTCATATAGGGAATCAAATGATGATTTTGGTGCACTTGAAACATGATAAAGCGGTGAAATCATGGTATCTAAATAATAACGAACCTCTTTAAAAGGACGATAATTTATGTCTAATACCATTAGCGTCAGAGCAAGTGTTAGCGCAATAAATAGTTGTACACTCAGAGGCGAACGTTTAGAAAAAAGTAATTTCATTGTTCAGTATTTACCTGTTATATACTAAGTAGTTAACTATTCTAATATATGACTCCGCCGACAATGTCGGCGGATAAAATGAAATAGTTGGTTACTTATTAGTAATTATTTAACGTTATTCTTCACTAAAGAGATCACCACCATGCATATCAACCATATCAAGTGCTTTACCACCACCACGCGCTACGCAAGTTAGAGGATCTTCAGCGACAACAACATGGATACCTGTTTCAGCCGATAACAATTTATCAATATTACGCAATAATGCACCACCACCTGTTAATACCATACCATGCTCAGAAATATCTGAAGCAAGTTCTGGTGGACATTGTTCAAGTGCTACTTTAACCGCGCTAACAATACCACTTAATGGCTCTTGCAATGCTTCTAATATTTCATTTGAATTTAAGGTAAAGCTACGTGGTACACCTTCGGCTAAATTACGGCCACGCACTTCAATTTCAAGCACTTCATCACCTGGATAAGCACTACCAATAAAGTGCTTAATTTTTTCAGCGGTTGCTTCACCAATTAATGCACCATAATTACGACGAACATAATTGATAATTGCTTCATCAAAGCGGTCACCACCAATACGTGCCGACGCGGAATAAACCACACCATTTAACGAAATAACGGCTACTTCAGTTGTACCACCACCGATATCAACCACCATTGAGCCAGTCGGTGCTGAAACAGGTAAATCAGCGCCAATAGCTGCAGCCATTGGTTCTTCAATTAAGTAAACTTCACGTGCTCCAGCACCTAATGCTGATTCACGAATAGCCCTGCGTTCAACTTGTGTAGCACCTACAGGCACACAAACTAGTACACGCGGACTTGGTCTTAAAAAGCTATGGCTATGAACTTGTCGAATGAAGTACTGTAACATTTTTTCAGTTACGGAAAAGTCGGCAATTACACCATCTTTCATTGGTCTAATCGCCGCAATATTACCTGGCGTACGCCCTAGCATCTGTTTCGCAGCATGCCCAACGGCAGCAACACTTTTTGGTGTCCCTGAGCGATCTTGACGAATGGCAACAACTGAAGGTTCGTTAAGCACAATACCTTGCCCTTTAACATAAATGAGGGTGTTAGCTGTACCTAAATCAATCGATAAATCATTTGAAAACAAGCCGCGAACTTTTTTGAACATAATAAAAACTCTTCCTAGAATTAATCTTGTTTAAATATATTTGAGTATTAGAAGCAAACTTAGGCGTCTACAAAATATATATTTTTAATTTTATCCGACAAATAATAGATTATTTAACGAATAAAAACCACAGCCAGCCTCAATAATAATTAAGGATTACTATTGTATCGCAATTTGAAAATAATACCTAGAAAATAGTATAACAAGTGTGTGTAAAGGAGATATATAATGACAAATTAATATTTACAGTGTATCCTTCCGCGTTAATGTTGAGTTACTATTTTTAGTATCGAATTAAAAAATCATTTTTAAGATATTAAAGGTACATTAAAATAATTGTTATTTATATCAAATAAACACGGTGTAATTCATGGATATACGCAAAATTAAAAAGTTAATTGAATTAGTAGAAGAGTCAGGTATTTCTGAGCTTGAGATTTCTGAAGGTGAAGAATCAGTTCGAATTAGTCGTTCAATACCTGCAACAAACTACTCCGCTCCAGTGCAAAATATTCAAATCCCGCAACCAGCTCCTGCTGTAGTAGCGGTTGCGCCTACAGTTGAGGCAGAAGTCATCGCAGACACCAACAGTGGTTCAACGATTAAATCACCAATGGTGGGGACGTTTTATCGTACACCAAGCCCAGAATCAAAAGCGTTTGTTGAAGTCGGCCAAAGTGTAAATGTTGGTGATGTACTTTGTATTGTAGAAGCAATGAAAATGATGAACCAAATTGAATCAGAAAAAGCAGGGACTATTAAAGCTATTTTAGTTGAAAATGGTCAACCAGTTGAATTCGATCAACCGCTATTCATTATTGAATAATCAGAATTATTTATTAACTTAAACGATTAAGAGATTGAATATGCTTGATAAAATTCTTATTGCTAACCGCGGAGAGATCGCTCTTCGCATCTTGCGAGCATGTAAAGAACTTGGAATTAAAACTGTCGCTGTTCACTCTTCGGCAGATAAAGATTTGAAACATGTTTTACTTGCAGACGAAACCGTTTGTATAGGTCCAGCAGCTTCTGCCAAAAGTTATCTTAATATCCCTGCATTAATCTCTGCCGCCGAAGTAACCGGCGCCGCAGCTATTCATCCTGGATATGGATTTTTATCAGAAAATGCAGATTTTGCTGAACAGGTTGAACGTTCAGGCTTTATATTTATTGGCCCAAAACCAGATACTATACGCTTAATGGGTGACAAAGTATCAGCTATTGAAGCGATGAAAAAAGCAGGTGTGCCTTGTGTTCCTGGTTCTGATGGTCCACTAGGTAGCAATATGGAGACCAATAAGCAAATTGCGAAAAAAATTGGTTATCCTGTTATTATTAAAGCATCTGGTGGTGGCGGTGGTCGCGGAATGCGAATTGTTCGAGAAGAAAAAGACCTTGAGCAATCAATCAAAATGACTAAGCTTGAAGCCAAAACTGCATTTAATAATGACATGGTCTACATGGAAAAATTCCTTGAAAACCCTCGTCATATCGAAATTCAGGTTTTGTCTGATGGTCAGGGGCATGCTGTTTATTTGGGAGAACGTGATTGCTCAATGCAACGACGTCACCAGAAAGTGCTTGAAGAAGCGCCAGCAGTTGGTATTACACCAAAAATGCGTAAATTCATCGGTGAACGTTGTGTTAATGCCTGTATCGAAATCGGATATCGTGGTGCAGGTACTTTTGAATTTTTATTTGAAAATGGCGAATTCTATTTCATCGAAATGAATACCCGTATTCAAGTAGAACATCCAGTTACTGAAATGGTTACTGGTATTGATCTTATTCGTGAACAAATTCTGATTGCCGCAGGTCAACCTTTATCAATTGATCAAAATGATATTAAAATCAAAGGTCATGCAATAGAGTGTCGAATTAATGCCGAAGATCCAAAAACATTTATGCCTTCACCGGGGAAAATTACTCGCTTCCATGCGCCGGGAGGATTTGGTATTCGTTGGGAATCACATATATATGCTGGTTATAGTGTGCCGCCATATTATGATTCAATGATCGGAAAATTAATCGCCTATGGTGAAACTCGTGAAGTCGCCATTGCTCGCATGAAGAATGCATTAGCAGAACTGGTTATTGACGGCATAAAAACCAATATTGAACTTCATCTAGAAATTTTGAATGATGAAGGTTTCATAAAAGGTGGTACCAACATTCACTATCTAGAGAAGAAACTAGGTATTTATGAGTAAAAATAAGCCCTCTATAGTTTGAGGGCTTATTGCTGTATAGAAGTAAATAAAGTATAGGTAATACATATGAAAAATTGGAAAAAAAGCGCAGAAGATATTCTAACATTGGGTCCAGTAGTACCGGTTATTGTTATCGAGCGTTTAGAAGATGCAGTTCCTTTAGCTAAAGCGTTAATTGCTGGCGGTGTAAAAGTACTTGAAGTCACTTTAAGAACAGCTTGTGCACTTGACGCAATTAAGAAAATTATTAAAGAAGTACCTGAGGCGGTAGTGGGTGCGGGTACAGTAACCAGCGTTGAGCAACTTAAACAAGCCACTGAAGCTGGTGTGGAATTTATCATCACTCCGGGTATTACTGATTCTATTTTAAAAGCAGCAGTTGAAGGTTCTGTACCGGTTATTCCTGGGATTGCAACTATTTCAGAATTATTAACTGCCCAAGAATATGGCTTAACAGCATTGAAATTCTTCCCGGCTGAAATAAATGGCGGGGTTGCAGCGTTAAAAGCATTTGCTGGTCCTTGTGGTTATATGAAATTCTGCCCAACTGGTGGTGTAAATCCGAAAAACTATCGTGACTATTTAGCACTTGATAATGTACTTTGTGTAGGTGGAACTTGGTTTATCCCTACAGATGCGATTGCTAAAGGTGATTTTGCTAAAATCACTGAAATGGCCAAAGAAGCGGTTGCCGGTGCTCAATAATACTTTTCCGCCGACATTGGTCGGCGGTTTATTTTGATTCGCTATTCTGATTTAATTAACTTCTAAGCCCTCTGCCACTTTCAATAAACTTCCACGCTAACAGATATAATATACTGACAAACAGTAATAACATTGAAAAAGTAATTATCAATGACACATCACTAACACCTAAAAAGCCATAACGAAAACCATTAATCATATAAACAATTGGATTAAGTTTAGAAACCCATTGCCAAAAAGTGGGTAACATGGTGATTGAATAAAACACGCCCCCCAAATAAGTTAATGGAGTCAGTACAAAAGTCGGAATAATGCTAATATCATCAAATGTCTTGGCAAATACAGCATTTAATAACCCTGCTAATGAAAACAAAATTGAGGTTAGTAATAAGGTAAAAATGACAAAAGGCCATGAATAAACTTGGTATCTTACAAACAATAGCGACACAATAGTAACTAAAACGCCTGTTAATAAGCCACGCATGACGCCACCACCGACATATCCCAAAATAATAATATGAGTAGGCACTGGTGCAACTAATAGCTCCTCAATATTTCGTTGAAATTTAGCACTAAAAAATGAAGAACAAACGTTAGTATAAGAGTTTGTAATTACCGACATCATAATTAGACCGGGGACAATAAATGCCATATAGCTAAAACCACCCATGTCTCCAACTCGAGAACCAATCAAATTACCAAAAATAACAAAATAAAGTGACATAGTAATAACTGGAGGAATCAATGTTTGGATCCAAATCCTTAAAAATCGGGTAACTTCTTTACGCCAAATACTTTTTAAGGCAATCCAGTATAAATTATTCATCAATAGCTCCTTTAGCTTTTGTATCGTTATGTAATAAATCTACAAATAATTCTTCTAATCGATTGGCTTTATTACGAACACTAATCACTTTAATATCTTGTTGATTGAGTTGTTCAAATAGTTGATTTAATCTATGTTGTTTATCTACTTTAACCTCTAACATTCCTGACTCAACATCCGTAAAAGTATAACCATTTAGCGCAATAGGTGTAGCGGTCGGAACATAATCAATAACAATGGTTTCAGACTGACTTTTAGCTAACAAATCACGCATTGATGAATTAGCAACTAATTCACCACGCTGAATAATACCTATGTGGCGACATAGCATTTCAGCTTCTTCCAAATAGTGAGTCGTTAATATAATGGTAATACCTTGACGATTAATTTCTCGTAGAAAATCCCACATAGAACGGCGTACTTCAATATCAACCCCTGCGGTTGGTTCATCAAGAATGAGTAATTTTGGTTCATGGATAAGTGCTCTAGCTATCATCAGCCGTCTTTTCATTCCGCCAGATAACATACAGGCTCGACTATGACGTTTATCCCACAAATCCAAAATACGTAGATATTTTTCTGCTCGTTGTAAAGCTAATTTGCGTGGCAAGCCATAGTAACCACCTTGGTTGGTAACAATTTGTAAAACTTTTTCAAATTGATTAAAGTTGAACTCCTGCGGCACCAGACCTAATTGCCTTTTTGCATTAACAACATCACTGTCTAAATCATATCCAAAGATTTTAACCTGCCCAGAGGTTTTGGTAACTAAAGAACTAATTATACCAATGGTGGTTGATTTACCTGCCCCATTAGGACCGAGCAAAGCATAAAAATCCCCTGCTTGCACGGTTAAATTAATTCCTTTTAATGCTTCTACACCATTTTTATATTTTTTCTTGAGCGCTATGAGCTCTAGTGCGGGCGTTGATGACATAAAATGAATCCTAATTCTATAATTTGTTATTTATATAATATGATATCATGTTTGACCGTTCGACGGTATTGTTATGATTTTAAGATTAATTCAATTTTTAATGCTAACAATATAATGATTAGATAAATATAAGATTAAGGATTGCAGGTTATGATCAAAATTGGTTTGGTTTCAGTATCGGATAGAGCATCACAAGGTGTTTATCAAGATGAAGGTATTCCAGCGCTGTTATCATGGTTACAGACAGCCTTAAAAACACCATTTATTACCGAACAACGTATTATTCCTGATGAACAACTAATCATTGAAGAGATTTTATGCGAATTGGTAGATAAGTTGCAATGCCATCTAATATTAACTACTGGCGGTACAGGGCCAGCAATTAGAGATGTTACTCCAGATGCAACCTTAGCAATTGCTGACCGATTAATGCCAGGTTTTGGCGAACAAATGCGACAAATTAGTTTACATTTTGTGCCAACTGCGATCTTGTCCAGACAAGTTGGTGTCATTCGTAAGCAATGTTTAATTCTGAATTTACCCGGTCGACCAAAATCAATCAAAGAAACGCTAGAAGGTGTTAAAGATAGCCAAGGTAACACTATGGTGACTGGTATTTTTGCCAGTGTTCCATATTGTATTGACTTATTAGAAGGTCCCTATATCGAAACCCATGATCACATCGTTAAAGCTTTTCGACCGAAAAATGCCAGCAAATCCAACCTTTAATTTTATGCAAATATCATGCATAATTATGTGGATTATATTCACTATTCAAATGGTAAGATTGATAAACGCATCACTCTAGATATCAATAATTGCAGAATTATTCACTAAAATCACGTAATTTTAGTTAATCAGCTAAAACGGTTAATTAATTCAATTGAGTTAATTGGTCATAAATTAAATTTAAAGGAACAGTATGAAACAAAACGATCTCACTAAAACTTTTAAAGAAATGCTTTTACAGGAAAAGTTTAGTTCTCAGATAGGTATCGTACAAGCCTTACAAGAACAAGGATTTGATAATATTAATCAATCCAAGGTATCCAGAATGTTAACCAAATTTGGTGCGGTAAGAACTCGCAATGCAAAATCTGAAATGGTTTATTGTTTACCCGCCGAAATGAGTGTACCTACAACAAGTAGCCCTTTAAAAAATTTAGTATTGGATATCGATTACAATAATTCAATGGTAGTTATTCGTACCAGTCCGGGAGCTGCGCAACTGATTGCCAGATTGTTAGATTCAATTGGTAAGTCAGAAGGAATTTTAGGGTCAATTGCTGGTGATGATACGATTTTTAGTACACCAACTAAGGAGTGTTCGGTAAAAAAATTATATCAAACCATTATTGAATTATTTGAACGAAGCTTATAAATAAAGGGGCTATATTAGCGAAAACAAATATTTTTTTTAATATTTAACCTATTGACACACTTGGCAAAATCGTTAATCCTATATGGCACTGATTTTGTAATTAAAATTACGAAAAGAAGAGGCGCATTACTCAGGTAGATTATTTTAGGTGCTGGAACCGTTGATAAATAATTGAGGGGGTGTAATGCCGAGGTTTGATTGTTAATCCAGAAAACAATTAAATCGACTGCAAGGGCTGAATCCCTTGGGTTGTCACCCTAACAGGTGGAGCGCTTCACGGTATGTATTTTTTGCTGTAATAGGACATGCCCGCTCTGTCTCTGTTAAAAATAAAAATTTTTAATATGAGGAATTCATGGAAACATCATTTATAATTGCTAAATTCGGTGGTACTAGCGTTGCAGATTATCCAGCAATGGTTAACAGTGCCAATATTGTCATAGCTAATCCTAACGTCAAAGTCGTTGTGTTGTCTGCTTCTGCGGGGATAACCAATTTATTGGTAGCCTTAGCCGAAGGTCGTGATATCAATATCAGATCAAAACATATTGCTAAAATTCAATCGATTCAATATAGCATTTTAGAAAATTTACCTGAAAATCCAACTTTACGCGCTGAAATTGACCAAATAATTGCCAATATTGCTTCATTATCAGAAGCAGCAAGTTTAGCCACCTCCCCAGCGCTGACAGATGAATTAGTCAGTTATGGCGAAATCATGTCATCAAAACTATTTGTCGAAATATTAAAAGAAAAACAAAAAAATGCCATTTGGTTTGATGTACGAAAAGTGATGCGAACCGATGATAAATTTGGTAAAGCAGTACCAAAAATTGACGAAATTAAACAACTTTGTTGCGCACATTTAAAATCATTAAATCCAGAAACTATCGTGGTTACTCAAGGCTTTATTGGTAGTGAAAGTACAGGCAAAACTACCACGTTAGGTCGTGGTGGTAGTGATTACACCGCCGCCTTACTTGGCGAAGCATTAAATGCAACACAAATCGATATCTGGACTGATGTTGCTGGCATTTATACCACCGACCCACGCATCACTTCTGGTGCAAAACGTATTGACGAAATATCGTTTGCTGAAGCAGCCGAAATGGCCACTTTTGGTGCTAAAGTCTTACATCCGGCAACACTTGTTCCGGCGGTGCGTAGCAATATTCCGGTATTTGTTGGTTCAAGTAAAGCCCCACAAGCAGGTGGCACCATTGTTTATAATACCCACAGCATTAAATCTGAATTACCGTCATTTAGAGCGTTAGCACTACGTCGTAAACAGACATTACTAACACTAACTAGCTTAAATATGCTGCATGCACAAGGTTTTTTAGCTAATGTCTTTACTATATTAGCTAAACACAATATATCGGTTGATTTAGTCACCACGTCTGAAGTTAGTATTGCATTAACCATTGACACCACAGGTACCAATACTAATGGTAATAGCTTATTAACTAAAGCGTTATTCGACGAATTATCAACAGTATGTCATGTCGAAGTTGAAGAAGATTTAGCATTGATAGCCATAATTGGTAACAATTTAACCACAACCAAAGGTATCGCTAAGGAAGTCTTTGGCGCTTTAGATGACTTCGTTATTCGACTTTGTTGTTATGGTGCCAGCACACATAATCTTTGTCTGCTGGCAAGAAGTAACGATGCAGAAGAGGTGATTAAAGTTTTACATAAAACGATCTTTGAATAATTACTTAATGGGAGCGATTTTACCATCGCTCCTAACAAATAATGATATAAATCTTCATTTAAGCAACACCAAAAATTCCTAGAATATTTGAAAAAATAATTGTAAACTAAATGCAATATTTGTATGCAAGGTTATCTGTAATGCCATTACATACATTTATCGCTACACACAGATCTACGTATTAATCATTTTTCTTCATTTTTAGATAACAATTTTTTTAAAGCTGTAAATTTTACGTTTTATTAATAAGTTATATCTTTCATAACGCTTATTGTCATCTTCAATAGGTTTTAAGCTTTACAAAAAGTAACTTTTAACTTAATTAGACGAAGGAAATTATCATGGGTATTTTAAGCTGGATTATTCTAGGATTAATTGCTGGATGGATCGCTAAGTTTTTTATGCCATTAGGACAAGTGGGTGTACTAAAAACTATCCTACTTGGTGTAGCTGGCGCATTGGTCGGTGGTTATATCAGTACCTTCTTCGGTTGGGGTAGTGTGACTGGTTTTAACTTCCCGAGTTTGTTTATCTCTGTGCTTGGGTCTATTTTACTTATTTACCTTTACCGACTAATCAAATAACTTCACTGAATAAAATGGCGAGCTAATTAGCTCGCCATTTTTTATCAAATTAATTGTCCGCTTTTTGTTATTAATGGCTAACGATTCTTTAATTTTTCGTTAATTGAAAATTTATTGTTATTTGTACTGTTTTTAATCTTGAAGAGTAGAATAATTCATTCCGCCATACTCAGATTTTTGTTATATTAAGCGCTAATCGCAATTTGACATGAGCAGCTGATAATAATGCTAAAAATATTCAATACACTAACTCGAGAAAAAGAAGTATTTCAACCAATTACCCCCAACAAAGTTGGGCTATATGTTTGTGGTGTCACTATCTATGACCTTTGCCATATCGGCCATGGACGTACTTTTGTAGCATTTGATGTCGTTACTCGTTATTTACGCTTTTTGGGGTACGATCTTACTTATGTTCGCAATATTACCGATGTTGATGACAAGATCATTAAACGTGCACTTGAAAACGGTGAAACTTGTGATCAGTTAACCGATCGCATGTTGACAGAGATGTATGCCGATTTTGATGCACTGAATATCAAACGGCCTGATGTTGAACCGCGTGCCACTCGTCATATGTCACAAATTATTGAGCTAGTTGAAGAATTGCTAAAAAAAGATCATGCTTATATTGCTGATAATGGTGATGTAATGTTTTCTGTCGATAGTGATCCTAATTACGGTATCTTATCACGCCAAAATTTAGAGCAGTTACAAGCCGGAGCTCGAGTTGATGTGGTGGAAGTAAAACGTAACCCAATGGACTTTGTACTCTGGAAGATGTCAAAACCTAACGAACCAAGTTGGGATTCTCCATGGGGTAAAGGCCGACCTGGTTGGCATATTGAATGCTCTGCTATGAATAGCCATCAATTGGGCAACCATTTTGATATTCATGGTGGCGGATCTGATTTAATGTTCCCACATCATGAAAATGAGATTGCCCAATCTACCTGTGCCCATGACGGCCAATATGTAAATTATTGGATGCACTCGGGCATGGTAATGATTGACCAAGAAAAAATGTCGAAATCACTAAATAATTTTTTCACCATCCGTGATGTACTAAAACATTATGATGCAGAAACTGTGCGCTACTTTTTATTATCAGGTCATTATCGTAGCCAACTTAACTATAGTGAAGAAAATCTTAAACAAGCTCGTACCGCTTTAGAAAGACTTTATACCGCTTTAAGAGATACCGATGCAAACTATCCACACAACACACCAGATAGTGATTATCATCGACAATTTTGTCAGGCGATGGATGATGACTTCAACACGCCTGAAGCCTATTCAACATTATTTGACTTGGCTAGAGAGATTAATAAAGCTAAAGCTGAAAATGATATGCCATTAGCGAATGAACTTGCCGCTGAGCTACGCTCTTTATCGTCGGTACTAGGCTTGCTTGAACAAGATCCTGTTAAATTTTTACAGGGTAATAGCCAAGATGATGAGGATACACAACTGATTGAAGCCTTGATCAAACAACGTAACGATGCTCGTGCAAGTAAGAATTGGGCTTTAGCTGATGAAGCTCGAGATAAACTTAATCAAATGAATATTATTCTAGAAGATGGTGCTAACGGCACAACATGGCGTAAAAAGAGTTAATGCAGTAAGTTAAAATCCCCCTAGATTAGTAATAAGCTAGGGGATAAATCTTACTGTTTTTTGTCTATAGAGGTTAAAATTCCCCGTAAAATATTGAGTTCTTGCTGTTCGATACGAGCTCGAGTAAATAATCGCCGTAAACGCCCCATAATTTGCCCTGGATGGTGAGGGTTAATAAAGCCAGTTTGTAATAATGTCTGCTCTAAATGTTGATAAAAACGTTCAATATCTTCATCTTTAGGGTAATGAACTTCATTGATATCCTGTTCATCTAATTTTATTGATGCCTCTTGAGCAGACAACAGCGACATGCGAATTTCGTAACTAAGAACTTGAACTGACATCGCTAAATTTAAAGAGCTATAGTCAGGATTAGCCGGAATACTAACATGAAAGTGGCATTTTTGTAATTCATCGTTGGTTAGCCCGACTCGTTCACGACCAAAAACCAAAGCAACTTGAGCATGACGACAAGCTTCAGCAATAATTTTGTCCCCACACTCTTTCGGCGTTAAATTGGGCCATTGCAAACTTCGTGGACGCGCACTGGTACCAATAACCAACGAACAATCGGCAACCGCCGCTTCAAGGGATGAGAAAATTTGAGCTTGTTTGATAATATCACTCGCGCCGGCTGCCAGTGAAATTGATTGGGAATCTGGTTTTATTATTGGATTAACTAAACATAAATTGGATAATCCCATGGTCTTCATTGCCCGAGCAGCTGATCCCATATTACCCGTATGAGAAGTTTCCACTAAAACAATCTTAATATTATCTAAATAACTCACATTTTCCTCATTAAACAATTGAACTTATACTTTAAATTAATTTCAATAAGCCACAGTATATAATAAAAATTAGTTTAACAGCAGTTTAGTCTACTTTAATAACAATTAGTGGTAATTATTTTAGACAAAACTCACAAAAAGTTTATGCAAAACAAAATTATTTATTGACGAAAGGTAAAAAATTTGTCAATGTAATCAATAGAATAATTATATAAGCTCAATTAGAAAGTAAACATAGTGGAGGTCAATTATGACTTTAAGTATTACCAGTAAACAAATGGATATTACCCCTGCAATTCGTAGCTATCTTGAAGATAAGTTCTCGAAACTAGATAAATGGAGAGCTTTACTAATCAACCCTCACTTTATTTTATCTAAAGAGCCTGATGGATTTATTGTTGATGCAACTATTGCAACCAAAGGTTCGCCACTCGTTGCTTCCGCTAAACACATTGACATGTATGCAGCTATTAATGATTTAATTGCTAAACTTGAAAAACAGTTAAATAAACTTCAACATAAAGGCGAATCACGCCGCGCATTTGACAGTATTAAAAATGCAGTAATTGAAGAAGAAGAATAATTTATTGTTATAATTTAATAAAAAGGCACTTTACTAGTGCCTTTATTTTTTTGCTTGCTATAATATTGCCCATCTAATTTTTAATCTATTAATGAACATGACTACCAATCCTTTATTGCCTTTACGTGACAAAATTAATCAACTCGATCAAAAATTGATTGAAATCATAGCCGAAAGACGTCAAGTTTCAACAGAAGTTATTCAAGCCAAAATAGCAGCAAACATCCCTTTGCGCGATTTAGCGCGTGAACGTTCACTGATTAAGGCACTAATCGAACAAGGTAAACAATATCATCTTGATGACCTTTTAATTAGGCGTTTATATCAAATTATTATTGAAGATTCTGTTCTGCTGCAACAGAAATTTCTACAAGAAAAACTTAATCAAGGTGCTCTCTCTTCAGCCAAAATTGCGTTTTTAGGACCAAAAGGATCCTATTCCCATTCAGCGGCTCGTCGTTATGCAAGTGCACACTTTGACCAGTTGACTGAATCAAGTTGTAATACCTTTAAAGATATTTTTGAAAAAGTTGAATTACAAGTTGTTGATTATGGAATTTTACCGATAGAAAACTCCAGTTCTGGATCTATCAATGAAGTTTATGATTTGTTGCAAAAAACCAATTTACATATTATTGGCGAACTATCCTTACCGATTGATCACTGCGTTTTAGCTATTCCTAATGTCAAACTAGATCAGATAGATACTATTTATAGCCATCCACAACCATTTCAACAATGCAGTAATTTCTTAGAAAATTATCCACATTGGAAAATCGTTTATTGCGACAGCACTTCATCGGCCATGGAAACTGTCGCGAAATTAAATCAACCAAATATCGCGGCTATGGGTAATAAAGATGGTGGGGAATTATATGGCCTACAAGTTCTTGAGCACAATTTTGCTAATCAAAAAGAGAATATTACTCGTTTTATTGTGTTAGCGCATGAGCCGATTGAAGTATCCGATCAAATTCCTGCTAAAACCACAATCTTAATGAAAACTGGCCAACAAGCAGGTGCTCTGGTTGATGCGTTATCGGTCTTACGTAATCACAATATTGTCATGACCAAACTCGAATCACGGCCTATCCATGGCACCCCGTGGGAAGAGATGTTTTATATTGATTTGCAGGGCAATATTCACGATTACGAAATGCAAATTGCACTTAAAGAATTAGCTGCTATCACTTTATATACTAAAGTACTTGGCTGTTATCCGAGTGATTCAATTACTGCTATTATGTAATGATTAGCATGACAAACTGTTTTTCAAATGCGGTACTTAACTGGTATGAACAGTACGGCAGAAAATCACTACCATGGCAAATTGAAAAAAGCCCCTATCATGTTTGGTTATCCGAAGTCATGTTACAACAGACACAGGTAGCAACGGTTATTCCATACTTTAAGCGTTTTATTGCGCAATTTCCTAAAATTACTGATTTAGCTAAAGCGCCAATTGACGACATATTACACCTTTGGACGGGGCTGGGTTATTATGCTAGGGCACGTAATTTACATAAAGCAGCACAGGTTATCGCTAATAATTTTGATGGTAAATTTCCAACTAAATTTGAAGATGTGATTGCCTTGCCGGGAGTTGGGCGTTCAACCGCTGGTGCCATTTTATCTCTATCACAAAATCAACATTACTCGATACTTGATGGCAATGTAAAGCGAGTTTTAACCCGATCTTTTGCAATAGACGGTTGGCCTGGGAATAAAATTGTTGAGAATCAACTTTGGCATTTAAGTGAACAAGTGACACCTAAACATAACGTTGCAAAATTCAATCAAGCCATGATGGATATTGGCGCGATGGTTTGTACTCGCTCTAAGCCTAAATGTATTCTATGCCCTTTGCATCAATTATGTATCGCATATAAGACTGATAGTTGGCAACAGTATCCAACCAAAAAACCGAAAAAGACCATCCCTGAAAAAACTGCCTATTTTCTAATGCTGGAACAGGACAATAAGATTTGGCTAGAGAAAAGACCACCTGCCGGTATTTGGGGGGGATTATACTGCTTACCGCAATTTACCAGCGAGCATGCCTTAACTGACTGGCTAGATAACCATGGTATTAAAACCAGCAAACCTAAACAATTAGTTGCATTTCGACATACTTTTAGCCATTTTCATTTAGATATTGTGCCCATTTACTGTGAGATAACAAACAACACTAAGTGTTTGGATGAGTCAAACGGTTATTGGTATAAGCTCAATTCAGAGAATGCGAAAATCGGCTTAGCTACGCCTGTATATAATTTATTAAATCAATCTCGTTAACTATTACAATCTATCAGTATCCGATGATCTTTTGATATATAATTAACCATCATTTATTAGCTAACTTATTTATTATGAATAGCAAACAGGCGCAAAGCCTATCGACATGGTTAGTATTCCTGATGGCTTTTGCCATTGGGATAACCGTCGCGAGTAATTATTATGCTCAACCACTACTGCACTCAATAACTGATGATTTACATATTGCGGTGAAACACGCTGGTTTTATCATCATGGCAGCACAATTTAGTTATGCCATAGGGTTATTATTTATCACCCCACTAGGCGATAAAATGGAACGTAAACGGTTAATACTAACCTTGATGATATTATCTACTTGTGGTTTGCTGATTAGTGCAACATCACAAAGTTTGTGGATGCTGATGCTAGGTACGGCTATGACAGGTCTATTTTCAACTGTTGCCCAAGTACTCAT
Organism: Gilliamella apicola; assembly: GCF_003202915.1. Lineage (GTDB taxonomy): Bacteria > Pseudomonadota > Gammaproteobacteria > Enterobacterales > Orbaceae > Gilliamella > Gilliamella apicola_Q. The sequence continues at coordinate 337,010 of NZ_QGLP01000004.1, read as the reverse complement.
TCCATTTGCGGCAACACTATCAAATCCCGAGCATCGAGGTAAAATTGTCGGCACGTTAATGAGTGGGATGTTGCTTGGTATTTTATTAGGCCGAGCATTCGCTGGTTTGGTTTCCTCAATGACTGATTGGCATTATGTGTATTGGATCGCCGCGTCAATCATGACTATTGTCACTTTGTTACTTTACATATCGTTACCTAGCTATAAAAATACGATTAATATTAATTATTTTCAACTGCTATTCTCGATTGGATCGTTATATCAACAAGAAACCGTGTTGCGCATTCGATCATTATTGGCAATTATCTCCTTTGCATTATTTTCATTGTTATGGACACCACTCGCTTTTGTATTAAGTAATACACCTTATCATTATTCCGATTTTATAATCGGATTATTCGGCTTAGCGGGTGCAGCTGGAGCACTTGGTTCGCCTATTGTTGGTAGGTTATCTGACAAAGGAAAAGGCTTTTTAGCTACCACCATTGGCTTAATCCTACTCCTAGCCTCTTGGCTACCACTTTCTCTTGCCGAGTATTCTCTTTTAGCTTTAATTTTAGGCGTAATTTTATTAGATTTTGCGGTACAAGTTACTCATGTATCAAATATGAACGCCATCTATCAAATTCGACCAGAAGCCCGCAGCCGGATGAATACCGGTTATATGGTAAGTTATTTTATTGGCGGCATGTTAGGCTCTATTGCTTCGACGTATTTGTATAGTAATTACGGTTGGCTGGCGATAATTATTACAGGAACGGTTTTAGGATCATTAGGTTTGTTATGTTGGTTACATTATCTTAAATCAGCTCGTCGCGCTAAAACCACTTAATCACTAAAAAGTGAGGAACGAGTTTTTTTAAGATTTACTCTCTTTAATTTTGCGATTTTAAACACCATATTATATTTATAAGTCAATATAAGAATTTGCACCAATATTGAAAACAGGAGTCACCTATGGCCAAAATTTCCTATCTTAATACGCCATTTAACGTAAAAAATTTATCACTCAAAAATCGCATTGTTATGCCACCTATGTGTCAATATCAAGCAAAAGAGGGGTTAGCTAATGATTGGCACTTTGTTCATTATGTCTCGCGCGCTATTGGTGGTGTAGGCTTAATTATTTTAGAGATGACCAATGTTGCTCCAAATGGTCGAATCTCACCGAATTGTTTGGGATTATGGAATGATGAACAACGCGATCAGCTTAAACGTATCGTCGAGGGGGTTCACGCACAAAATGGTAAAATCGCGATTCAAATTGCCCATGCTGGTCGAAAAGCGTTAGGCGAATCTGATGTCGTTTCCTGTTCCCCTATTCGTTATGATGGCAACGTCGAAGCTAACCCAAAATGGCAATATCAAACGCCAAGAGAACTAACCAAAGATGAAATTGCTGATATTATTGAAAAGTTTAAACAATCAGCCAAACGTGCCGTGGAAGCCGGTTTTGATGCCATTGAAATCCATGGTGCGCATGGTTATTTAATCCATCAATTTAGCTCACCAAAAAGCAATTTAAGAACCGATGAATATGGTCAGGATAAATTATTATTTGGTGAACAAGTGATCAAGGCCGTAAAATCAGTTATGCCAAAAGATATGCCACTGATTGTTCGTTTTTCCGCTCAAGAATATGGCGCTAATGGTTACGATGTTAATTACGGCTGCCAAATTGCCAAACGTTTTGCGCAAGCTGGTGCCGATGTATTAGACGTCAGTGGCGGTGGTGATGGTCTGTTAGATCCAAACCATTCGCCAGAATTCCATGCAGGGTACCAAGTTTATTTAGCTCGAGTAATTAGACAAGTTACTAATTTGCCGATCATCGCCGTTGGTATGCTAGAAGATCCTTATGTTGCTGATTATGTACTAAGCACAGGCGATGCAGATTTAGTCTCGATTGGTCGAGGTTTATTAAAGGATCCTTATTGGCCGTTGCGAATTCCTGCATCACCATTTATACCTACATCTTATCAAATCGCTTTTAAATAAGTTAATTTAATGATTGTCCTGTAGCGAATGCTACAGGATTAAGAAACTGATTAAATCTGCATAGCGTATTTGATCAACTTTTTCTTTAAAGGTGAAAAGTTATCAATAGCATTCATGCCAATCGTTCTGACCATCTTTTTAAGGGCATTATTACCATTAAACATATCTTGAATAGTTCGCATGGCCGTTAACATAACTAAAGCGTCTTTACGACGTGTAAATTGAAATGATTTTAGATTTTCCTGTAAACCGATATCTTTCTGTTCTTCAATAAGTTTTCTAATAGTTGCAACCAATAGTGCAGAATCTTGAAATCCTAAATTAACCCCTTGTCCAGCTAATGGATGAATAGTATGCGCGGCATCACCTATTAACGCTAACCGATGTTTGACAAATTGTTTGGCGAAGCGCGCTTTTAATGGGAATACCATTCTTGGATTAACTAACTGACATTGTCCAACTTTATCGCCGGTTAATTTAAACAGTTCTTGGCAAAAGTCAAATTCAGTCAAAGAGGTTAAAATTGCGGCTTGTTCAGGTTTAGTCGACCATACCAAACAGCCTTTATTGGCTTGCCAAAGCGGTAAAAAAGCAACAATACCATTGGGATAAAAAATCTGTCTGGCACATGCTTGATGAGGATATTGTATTTCAACTGTTGTAATCACCGCATGGTGAAGGTAATTACGTTCAAGCATGGAAATTTTTTCATGTCTACGCAGCCAAGAGTGAGCTCCATCCGCTCCAATAATCAGTTTGGCTTGTAACCGAGTATTATCCGCTAAAGTTAAAAAAGCGTCATCTTGAGTACAATTATTATCGATAGCGGCAAGATTGAAAATAGTAATGTTAGGATTTGCTTGCGCATGTTGATAAAGATAGTATGAGATCAGATTATTTTCGATGATATAACCAAGATTTGGGTAACCATAATCTTTGGCATGTGCGCCAAGATGAGCTAAACCGTTTTTTTCCCAAACACCGATCTCACTAAAGGCATGAACGCGTTCGCTAGCACACAAATCATTCCAAATACCAATCTGAGAAAAATATCGCTGACTTGCGCCATTAATCGCCGAAGCTCTGATGCCAATTTCATCATAAGCAAAGTTTTGATGCTCATTAACTTTAGTATCGACAATTGCTACTGTTATATTGTACTGACTAAGCGCACATGCAGTTGCCAAACCAACCAATCCACCACCAACTATGACGACATCAAATTGCGTTTTCATATCAATAAATTAGGTTATTGCTTATCAAGCTTGTTATCATTTTCAACTTCATCATCATTCATCGCTTTTTTAAACCCTTTTAGCGCCGAACCAAGATCGGAACCTAGATTACGTAACTTTTTGGTTCCAAAAATGAGAACCACCACGGCAAGAAATACTAAAAGATGGGGAATGCTAAATGACATAATTAAAACCTCATTTAAAAATGTATTACTATTTGAACTAATCACATGAACAAATAGATTATAAAATAATGGAAATAATTATACTCTTTTTATATTGGTATTTCATGACAAGTTAATTTTAGATAAAAAAAGACCCGCATAAAATATGCGGGCCAACATGAAATATAAGGAATATAAGGAAAGAAAACAATGAAAAATCCTTATTGATCCTATTATCCATTTTTTCGTGTTTTAGTCAATGTTTTAATTAGATTTAACACCTTTATATCAATTAATCGGAGCATATTTAATCATAAAAAAAATCAATAAAAATATATCGTTAAATATTTTAAAAAAATAAGTAAATAAAATAATGTTAGGTAACACTAACCAATAAATTAATCCTAAACAGATCAACTAGCGAAGTACACAATCTGATATTTTCCGTTAAAATTTTTTTGTTTTAAACAAATATTAGCTTATTTAATCAATTACCAAACCATTTTTAGCCCAAAAGCAGCGTTTATTGGCATAAAAATAGTTGAATAGCATTCGTCAGGCAAAATAGTAATGAATTTATTTTAAACACTCAGGTAAATAAAATAACTGATAATGTAATTTATTGATTAAAAGAACAAATTTTTATAGTAAAAAATATAGCTAACATCTGGGAATCGGATTTCAATTTGCAATAATGATGATTAACTTACTATTGAGGTAATTTAAGCCTGTTTTGAAAGATATCATATCGTTAAGCGAATTGTAGCCGTTATCAAAAAGGTTTTTTAATACATCTATTAGTAATCTAGTACTTTTCAATATATAATTTGCTATTAGGGAAACAAATATAACTTTCCTCTTTTTAACTTTTCATAACATCAGTTTAATAGGTATATATTCAAGTGATTTTAATTCAGCTATTTTATAGTTACGTTTTGTGCCATAACGCTTAACGTGAGATTTATTTGCCCTCACTTTTTTATATCATTGGTCAATCTGTCAATGAGTAACCTTTTAACTAATTAGGTCAATTATGTATCGATTTTTTGAAAAATTGGTATCACCTTATCCAAAAGATGAACCACAGCCGATGGCTAAAAGTTTTTTCAGCTTTATTTGGCAATCCACTAAAGGAACACGTTTTTTCTTACTACTATTAATCATATTAAGTGCACTAGCTGGTGCTTTTGAAGCTTTTTTATATGCGGCACTGGGTAAAGTTGTTGATTGGCTGGCGGCTGTATCAGCAGAGCAATTTTGGCAACAAGAAAAATCTACCTTAATCGTGTTCACGATAATTATATTAGCTAGCACGATTATTATTGCCTTACAAACCATCATTAAACATCAGTGTCTGGCAGGAAACTTTCCAATGCGATTGCGCTGGAATTTACATAGATTAGTGCTAAATCAAAGCATGCGTTTCTTTCAAGATGAATTTGCCGGTAGAATTTCAGCAAAAGTCATGCAGACCGCACTTGCAGTAAGAGACACCTGCTTTTTAGTGGCAGATATTTTTATCTATGTTCTGATTTCGTTCATCACCATGGCCACAATCATAGGACAGTTAGATCTTTGGCTATTAGTTCCGTTTATGGTTTGGTGTTTGGTTTATGGCATTGCGATGTATTACTTCATTCCTCGCTTAAGTAAAGTGGCAAGCATGCAAGCTGATGCGCGTTCAACTATGACAGGTCGTGTGACAGACGCTTACACAAATATTATGACAGTCAAACTATTTTCTCATGCCGGTAATGAAGCAAAATATGCACAAGAATCGATGGATGAATTTTTAGTTACCGTTAATAAACAGATGCGTTTAGTTAGTAGCTTTGAAATAGTTAATCATTTATTGTCTATTTTCTTGGTACTTGGCACTACAGGCTTATCTTTGTGGTTATGGAGCAATGCTTTAATTGGTGTAGGTGCTATTGCCACCACAACCGCTGTAGCACTTAGATTAAATGGTTTTTCACACTGGATCATGTGGGAAATGGCGGCATTATTTGAAAATATTGGTGTGGTTAAAGATGGTATTAACACCTTCTCGGTCGCTAAAACCGTGGTCGATCAACCTGATGCACCAGCGCTTAAAGTAATCGACGGCAAAATCGAATTTAAACAGATAAATTTCAGTTATGATGCAAAATTAAAAAATGCTATTATTGATAACCTAAATTTGACCATTCAACCTGGTGAAAAAATCGGCTTAGTCGGCAGATCTGGCGCCGGAAAATCTACTTTAATCAATTTATTATTACGATTTTATGATTTACAAAATGGACAGATTATTATTGATGGTCAAGATATCACCAAAGTCAGTCAAGAAAGCTTACGTGCGCAAATTGGTATGGTGACCCAAGATACTTCTCTATTACATCGTTCAGTAAGAGATAATTTATTATACGGTAACAATAATGCTACTGAACAAGAGATGATAATCGCCGCTAAAAAAGCCCATGCCGATAATTTTATTGAAACCTTAGTCGATGCAAATAGAAGAACTGGCTATGATGCTTTCGTTGGTGAGCGTGGAGTAAAATTATCAGGTGGACAACGTCAACGCATAGCCATTGCTCGGGTCATCTTAAAAAATGCGCCAATTCTGTTATTAGATGAAGCGACGAGTGCACTTGATTCTGAAATTGAGCAAGCCATCCAAGAAAGCTTATATACATTAATGGAAGGTAAAACTGTTATAGCTATCGCCCATCGTTTATCGACGATTGCGGCAATGGATAGATTAATTGTATTAGATCAAGGAAAAATTATTGAACAAGGGACTCATCAAGAGTTATTGAGTAAAGATGGGCTTTATGCGCAACTTTGGAAACATCAAAGTGGAGGCTTCTTAGCTGATAATTTCTAACAAAAAACATTAGGGCGATGTTAAATACATTGCCCTTATCCTAGATCTAGATAATAGAAATTAATTAATAAAATTTTTATAAAATGCAGATTCAAATCGCATAACTGCTCCATTTTTAGGCTCACCTTGACTATCGGCTCGGTAGCCTGATAACAACTGTACAAAAGCGACATAACCGCCATCTGATTTTTGAATAAATCCAGCTAAATTATAACAACCTTGTATATAGCCGGTTTTAGCCATAATCACTTGTTTAAATGGAAATTGATTGAAGCTTTTACGATTTTGTAAAGTTCCATCAACACCAGCAATCGGTAATTTTTCAATTAAAGCTAATTGATTGTTATTTGCCGAAATATATTGCAATATTTCCATTAATTTATTGGCACTAACGAGATTGAGACGTGATAAACCTGAACCGTCAGCAATCACTAAGTTTTCTAAATCAATCCCCGCTTTTTTACGTAAAATTTGTTTAACCGCATCGCCACCATTACGCCATGTTCCTGAAGCATTATAATAATGTGCACCTAATGTCCTAAAGATAATATCAGCATATAAGTTATTTGATTTTTTTAACATAACTGTTAATAAATCAGAAAGCGGTGCCGATTGGTTTGATGTTAATAGTGTCAATGAACCGGTTGATTTTTGTTTTCTTTCAAAAATGCGTCCTTTGTAGGATACTTTTTGCGCTTTTAGCTCATTTTTTAACACTGTAGTAAAGTACTCAGTTGGATCCATAACCGCAAACTTTAATGGCGTTTTATTAGCATTAGAAGCAATACATCCAGATAAATAGTAACGATTTTTGTCGGCTGTGACATCCAACTGACAATATCTATCATTTATGTCCTTACTGTTAGCCGCAATCGTTCTAACATCGCTTGTGACCATAACCGGAATACTGGATGAAACAGAAACTGAAGCTTTGCCACCAACCTTTCCTGGTTTGATCATCGCATAAAAGCAGTTGTTATCAATTGTTGCAGCCGACGCTGGAGCATTATAACAAGCGGTTAAATTATTCCATGACCACCCTTCTGCTTTATCATGACTAGCAAAAATAGAGGTATCTAAAATAATATTGCCAGAAATTTTTTCTACCCCTTTTTGGCGAAGAGTACTAATCATATTTTTTAATCTTTCCCTACTAAAAGTTGGATCTCCACTCAATTTGATAATAAGATCGCCATTAAGTTGCTTATTACTGACTGTTCCATTAGCGTACATTTCTGTAACAAATCGAAAATCACTACCCAGTTCAAGTTGCGCAGCTAATGCGGTTATCACTTTTTGCGTGCTTGCCGGTTGTTTAAATTGATCACTTTTGTATTTTGCCAATGTTTTAGGACTACCATCAACGGTTTGCACTAAAATAGATAAATCACTACCTTTAGGTAATGCAGAAACATATGGCTCAACCGATTGCGATTGCGATTGCGCTTGTACTAAGCATGAAAAAAAAGTAACAATTAATGAAAAAGATAACCTTATATTTGTCATAAGTTTATGCTCAAAGGATTATTAAATGTGGTTAGTTAACGAGAGATAACAAATATATCTTTTTTTGATAAGCCTATCAATATATACTCAATCACTTTTAAGTTATATTCTAAATGTCATTAATTGTAGTACTTTTGAATTTCTTCCAAAAGTTAATTAAATATAGGTAACAAGGCTATGATTCATCATTCATTAGGCTTTCCAATTGAAACAGTATTGATGTTTATCATTCTTGCTTTAACGGCAATTATAATTGATTTATACGCTCACCATAACGATAAACCCATTAGCCTAACTAGCGCAATAATGTGGTCTTTATTTTGGATTATTGTTGCTTTAGGTTTTGCACTTTATCTTTATTTCCACCATGGAAGTGAGATAGCTAGTCTATTTATTACTGGTTATGTGCTTGAAAAAGCGCTCTCGGTCGATAATTTATTTGTCATAATGGCGCTATTTTCATGGTTTGCTATCCCGAATAACTATCGACATCGATTACTTTATTGGGGGGTAATTGGTGCGATTATTTTTCGGGCTATTTTTGTTGTGATAGGTACCGGTTTATTATCTTTAGGACCTTGGATGGAGCTATCTTTTTCTATTGTTGTAGCTTTGACAGGATTTATGATGCTAAAAAATCAAGGTCATGATGAAAAGATTAAAGATTATTCAGAACATTTTGCTTATAGAATCGCTAAACGTATTTTTCCTTCTTATCCAAAAATAGTTGGCCATCATTTTTTATTAACCCAAAAACAATTAGACGTTGAGTTAGCCAAACCAGAAAACAGCGATATTATTCATAAAATGCCAAAAAGTGTTTTATATGCAACCCCTCTATTTTTATGTGTTGTGGTGATTGAGTTAAGTGATGTTATGTTTGCATTTGATTCTGTTCCCGCTGTTATTGCCGTTAGTCAAGAGCCACTGATTGTTTATAGTGCAATGATCTTCGCTATTTTGGGTCTAAGAACTATGTATTTCGTTTTAGAGGCGATGCAACAATATCTAGTACATCTTGGTAAAGCTGTAGTTTGCCTATTATTTTTTATCGCGGCAAAACTTGCTTTGAATGCTAGTGAACATTTATTTGGATATGGAATTAGTATCAGCCCGATAGTCAGCCTTTATGTTGTATTAGTCATTTTATCTTTAGGCATTATTGCGAGTTTTATTTGGCCAAATAAACATTAAAAAAATAATAACGCAATGGATATCGGCAGTATACCTGCCGATTGAAGTAAATAATTATTGACGTTTTAATGAACGAATATAGTAACTGATTCCCAAAATAACAAACCAGATTGGCGTTGCAATCAAAGCTTGGCAAGTATCTGTTTCAAAGGTTAACAAAACAATCACAAAAGCAAAAAATACCAAGCATACAAAACACATAACAATACCACCCGGCATTTTAAATTGCGAAGCTTGATGTAATTTAGCTTTTTTACGACGGTAAGCAATGTAAGAAATCAAAATCATCGACCAAATAAACATAAATAAAATAGCAGAAATCGTCGTTACAATGGTAAATGCTTCCATCACATTAGGCACTAAATAAATCAGAACTACACCACCTAATAAACAAATACAGGAAAATAATAAACCATTAGCTGGAACTGAACGTTTGGATAATTTGCCAAATGGTTCCGGAGCATCTTGTTTTTTAGCAAGACCAAATAACATTCTACTGGTTGAGTAAATACCACTATTTGCCGAAGAGGCCGCAGAGGTAAGAACCACAAAATTGATAATACTTGCTGCCGCAGGTAAGCCAATTAGGGTAAAGAGTTCAACAAATGGACTTTTATTCGGTGAAATAAATTCCCACGGTGTTACGCTCATGATAATAATCAAAGCAAAAACGTAGAAAAAGATAATTCGTACCGGTACCGAATTAATTGCCCGCGGTAAATTTTTATTCGGATCTAGTGTTTCAGCTGCTGTTGTGCCAACAAGCTCAATCCCAACAAAGGCAAAGATAGCGATTTGGAAACCAGCAAAAAAACCCATAGTACCATGAGGGAAGAATCCACCGTAATTCCAGAGATTCGAAAACGTTGCTGTAGTATTAGTTAGTTCTGAATGATAAGCAGTGAAAACTAACACAAGGCCAATAGCAATTAAGGCTAAAATTGCGACAATTTTGATCATCGAAAACCAAAATTCAGTTTCGCCAAACATTCTCACCGTCAACAAATTCAATGTTAAAAGCACGATAACCGTAAGTAGCATTGGTATCCACGCTTGTAACTCGGGGAACCAGTGCTGTGCATATCCAGCAATGGCCACAACATCAGCAATTCCAGTAATTACCCAACAAAACCAATAAGTCCAACCAGTGAAAAAACCAGCCCAAGGACCTAATAAATCGTTAGCGAAATCACTGAATGATTTATAATTAAGATTGGATAATAAAATTTCACCCATTGCTCGCATAACAAAAAATAAAACAAACCCAATAATCATGTACACAAAAATAATAGATGGTCCAGCTAGACTAATCGTCTTTCCTGAACCCATAAATAATCCCGTACCAATTGCACCACTTATTGCTATTAATTGAATATGTCTGCTGGAGAGATTTCGCTTAAGATCACTATTTGAAGACGTACTATTCATCGTGTAAATTACCTGTCGTTTTTACAATTTTTCGATTTTTATAAAGAGTGAAAAACTATAAAGTCTATAGCTTTAAATCGCAAGCTGAATCGTTATGAAAACTTTTTATGACAATCTAATAATTATTGGTAGTTTCTTATAATAGAATTGTGTAGCATAGCCGACAATAATACTTAACTAATTACAATAAATTATCAAGATGAAAGAAAATAAACTTCAACTTCATATTTATACATTATTTGTAGTATTTATTTTGTCACTGCTTACTGGTTGTCAAGGTAATTCTAATTCTCGGAGTAAACAATTTAAAGATGGAAAGTTGCCATATGATTTAAATGTTAGCTATCCACATTTAGCTACGCCGGTTAATATTTCTGATTATAATATCCAAATTGAAAAACTTAAAAATACATCACCTTCGCTTTATTATAAAAACCAACATATCTATGAAGCTATAGATGTATGGATAAAGGAGTCATTAAGATCAAAGGAGTTAGCCAAAGTTGGCCTAAAAAGTTATGAAATGGCAGGTAGTGATGGGTATGGTAACGTACATATTACCGGCTATTATACACCCATTATAAAGGCTAGACACCAACCAACTAGTGAATTTAAATATCCAATTTACAAAATGCCAACCCGAAAGAAAAAAAATTTACCTAGCCGTGAACAAATTTATAATGGTGCGCTAGCAAATAAAGGACTTGAGATTGCTTATAGTAACTCTTTATTGGACAATTTTATTATGGAAGTGCAAGGTAGCGCTTATCTTGATTTTGAGGATGGTCTTCCCTTAGTTTTTTTTAGTTATGCAGGTAAAAATGGTCATAATTATTCAAGCGTTGGACGTGTACTGGTTGAAAAAGGTGAAATTGCCAAAGAAGATATGTCTATTCAAGCCATAAAAAACTGGGCTAAAAATAAAAGTGAAAAACAAATCAAAGAACTATTAATTCAAAACCGATCTTTTGTTTTTTTTAAACCACAATATAATGCCGAAGTGAAAGGTGCTGCTGCAGTACCATTAGTTGCCAATGCATCGGTTGCATCAGATAAGTCATTAATCCCGACCGGATCAGTTATATTAGTTGACGTCCCACTCCTTGATAGTGACGGTCAATATCGTGGCAGGCGAGAAGTTCGTTTGATGGTCGCTCTTGACGTTGGTGGAGCAATTAAAGGTCACCACTTTGATCTATACTTAGGCATTGGCGATAAAGCTGGTGAGCAAGCTGGTTATTACAATCATTTTGGTCGAGCTTGGTTGATAAAACCTTAATCTATCGACATCGACGCCAACTAAAGAAACTGATAAAATAAAATGAAAAGCAGAATTAAGGATAACTTATGAGATTATGTGATCGTGATATTGAAGCGTATTTAAATAGTGGTAAATTAAAAATTTCGCCACAACCTGCTTTAAGTTGTATTAATGGCGCCACTGTTGATGTTCGATTAGGTAATCAATTTCGTACTTTTAAAGAACATACTACTCCTTACATTGATTTGAGTGGTCCAAAAGAAGAAGTTGCGGCGGTTCTCGATCGTGTCATGAGTGAAGAAATGATATTAACTGAAGATGATGCATTTTATTTACATCCAGGGGAACTTGCCTTAGCAGTAACGCTTGAATCGGTCACAATCCCTGATGATTTAGTTGGTTGGTTAGACGGTCGTTCATCATTAGCGCGCTTAGGCCTTATGGTACATGTTACTGCTCATCGCATCGATCCTGGTTGGCACGGGCAAATTGTTTTAGAATTTTATAATTCTGGAAAAATACCTGTTGCGCTTAGACCAGGTATGACTATTGGCGCCTTAAGCTTTGAAACACTTAGTGGCCCAGCAGCTAGGCCATATAATCAAAGACAAGATGCAAAATATAAAGATCAGCATGGCGCTGTTGCTAGTCGTATTGATAAAGACTAATGCCGCTTATAACCTTAATAAAGGAACATTAATATGTTAAAAAAAATATTGGTAATGCTATTTATCGTAATTCTAATTATCGTTATTGGCATTGTTTCTCTTATTGTATTTGTTGATCCTAATAATTTTCGTGGATATATCTCACAAACGGTAAAAGACAAAACGGGTTATGAACTGACTATTGAGGGTGATTTACGTTGGCATATTTGGCCCCAAGTTAGTATATTAACGGATTCAGTTAAATTATCAGATACTGGTGCGGCAAAACCCTTAATAACCGCTGACAATATGCGGCTTGACGTTGAACTTATGCCATTGTTTTCGAAAAATTTGGCCATCAAAAATGTGTTTATTAAATCTGCGATAATTAATATTACTGATGAAAGCAAAGGAGAGAACGCCAAGAATAGTACTAAAGCTATAACTAACTCTTCACCACAGCAGCCAACAACTACTGAAGATAAAAATGAAGACCAAAAAAATCCATCTAATTGGAAATTTAGTTTAAATAAATTTGAAATAGCTGATAGTACAGTAGCTTTCCAACACGAACGTGATTTGATAAATTTTAGAAATATTAATCTGTTATTAGAAAAAAATAACGAAAAAAATCTTTCTCTTCAATTCAGTGGCAATATTGATAAAAACCAACAAGACTTATTTTATTCATTAAATGCCAATATCGATTTAAGCCAATTTCCGGAAAAAGCCGTTATTGATTTAAAAAAATTAGATTACACTTATAACAGTATAACTAATAGAGGAAGTGAGCTAAAAGGTAGCGCAACTGGCGTAATTAATTACCAAAATAGTCCAATGCAATTAAATAGCCAAAATCTAGCTTTTTCAGTTAATGATAATAGTTTTACTAGTATGATCAATGTACGTTTTGATAATAAACCAAACGTCAATTTCCAATTAAATGCTAATAAATTAGATTTAACACCTTTTTTACAAACAAGTGAAAAATCAACCAAAAATACCTCTGTTCAACAAACTTCGCCGGTTGTTTCAAATGTTTCTAAAATTAACAATGAGTTAAGTGTTCTAAATACATTTGATGGTAAAGCAAAAATAAATATTAAAGAAATCAAAGCCAACAAAATTATCCTCAACAATATGAATGTTGATGTTGATAATCAAGACGGTATTGCGACTTTAAAAGATTTAAGTTTCAACTTTGCTAATGGACAGATAGCTGCGACAGGTATAGCTAATGGTAAACAAAAGACACCTCAAGTTAAGTTAAATACTAAAGTAAATAATATCAATTTAAATTCATTTTTTACCCAAATGAATATGGCTTATGACCTTGATGGGATATTCAATGCTTCTGGAGTATTAGAAACCAATACTTTATCAACGGCTAAATTATTACAAAATGTGAAAGGTAATGCGAATATCACTATTACTAACGCTAGATTAAATAATATCAACATCCAGAGTATTATCGAATCTGCCGCGTCCAAATATGGTAATGGTAATATAAATCCTGAAAATCAGAAAAAATATACTGAGTTTCATAAAATTACAGCAAGCGCTTTTATAAACCAAGGTGATATTCAACTTAATACTCTCAATGCAAATTCTGAAACGTTAGATGTTATCGATGGTTCAGGAAAAGTGGGAATGGTTAATCACGATTTGGATGTTAATTTAAATATAAAAATTCTCAGTGGTTGGAACAACAAAAGCGACACTATTGCGAAATTACAAAAAGTTACTATACCATTACGCATATATGGTCAATTTTCTAAATTACATTATCAATTAGATATCGCCAAAATACTTTCTGATGTATTTAGTGATAAACTACAAAAGCGCTTAGATAAACTGCGTGATAAATTAGAAAACAATGATTCTAAAGATAAAGATAAATCTAAACATAAAGCACTTGATATTTTAGGTGAATTACTCAAAAAATAACTTTTAAATAACATAATGAAAAGCTAAAAAAAAGGTGAGTTAAATAACTCACCTTTTTATTTATATAATATCTGTCAATTACAAAATGAATTTACTTAAATCTTCATCTGCAACAAGTTTATCAAGATGCTCGCTAACATATTTAGCATCAATTGTGATAGTTTGACCACCCAATTCACTAGCTTCGAAAGAGACATCTTCCATCAAACGTTCCAGAACCGTATGCAAACGGCGGGCGCCGATATTTTCATTTTGTTCATTAACTTGCCAAGCTGATTCAGCAATTTTACGAATTCCATCAGGCGTAAAGTCGATATTCACACCTTCGGTTGCCATTAATGCTTTATATTGCACAGTTAATGACGCGTTAGGTTCAGTTAAAATTCGTTCAAAATCTTCGCTAGTTAACGCTTGTAATTCAACTCGAATTGGTAAACGCCCTTGAAGCTCAGGAATTAAATCAGATGGATTAGCCGTTTGGAACGCTCCTGATGCAATAAATAAAATATGATCAGTTTTTACTGAACCGTGTTTTGTTGAAACAGTACAACCTTCAACAAGTGGTAATAGATCACGCTGAACGCCTTCACGTGATACATCCGGTCCAGATGAATTGCCTCGTTTACACACTTTATCTATTTCATCGATAAAGACAATTCCGTTTTGTTCAACCGCTTCAATTGCTTCGTGCTTAAGATCATCAGGATTAACCAATTTTGTAGCTTCTTCTTCAATCAACTGTTTAAAGGCATCTTTAATCTTCATTTTACGCGCTTTGGTCTTTTGACCACCTAAATTTTGAAACATTGACTGTAGTTGGTTGGTCATCTCTTCCATACCCGGTGGCGCCATAATTTCGACACCTATATTCATGCCAGCTACTTCAATTTCAATCTCTTTATCGTCAAGCGCACCTTCACGTAATTTTTTTCTAAATGCTTGTCTAGCAGTTGAATCATTATTGTTTTCAACTTGTCCCCAACCATCTTTTGCAGGAGGAACAAGCACATCCAAAATACGTTCTTCAGCTAACTCTTCTGCTCTATTACGATTTTTTTCAATTGCCTCTTGGCGAATCATCTTAACAGCAGAGTCAGTAAGATCACGAATGATGGAATCAACTTCTTTACCCACATAACCTACTTCGGTAAATTTTGTCGCTTCTACTTTAATAAATGGTGCATGAGCCAATTTAGCTAATCGTCTAGCGATTTCTGTTTTACCAACCCCTGTTGGGCCGATCATAAGAATGTTTTTAGGGGTAACTTCATGACGTAATGCTTCATCAAGTTGCATACGACGCCAGCGATTACGTAAAGCAATAGCAACAGAACGTTTTGCTTTATCTTGTCCAATAATATGTTGGTTTAATTCGCTTACAATTTCGCGAGGAGTCATTTCAGACATAATAATATTTCTCTTAAATCAGTTTTAATTAGTAATTAAGCTCTTCAATAGTTTGGAAGTTATTTGTATAAACACAAATGTCACCAGCTATTGATAGCGATTTTTGTACAATATCATGAGCGGACAATGAAGTATTATCTAATAAAGCTCTTGCTGCAGCTTGAGCATAAGGTCCACCCGATCCAATCGCAATAAGATCATCTTCTGGTTGGATAACATCACCAGTACCAGTGATAATCAATGATGCACTTTCATCAGCAACGGCAAGTAATGCTTCTAATTTTCGCAACATTCTATCGGTTCGCCAATCTTTGGCTAATTCAACCGCTGCTTTAGTTAAATGGCCTTGATGCATTTCTAATTTTCGTTCAAATAATTCAAATAGTGTGAAGGCATCTGCTGTACCGCCAGCAAATCCGGCTATCACTTTATTGTTATATAATCGGCGAACTTTTCGCGCATTACCTTTCATGATGATGCGTTCACCTAATGTGACTTGCCCATCGCCACCAATAACGACTTGACCTTCACGACGGACACTGACAATTGTTGTCATATTCTGCTCCTTCTCTTACATAAAAACTAATTCGGAATGAATAGAACATATATTGGGGTATTTAATGAGTTTTCAACATTAGATTATCAAGATGACGAATATTATTTCATTAATAGATAAACATCGTAACAAAATAATATAAAAAATCAGATGACTCAGCTTTCATCTATTGGGGTTGGAAGTCGATGTTCATCGTTTTTACTTCACTATATAAATTACTAGCTGGTTTTGGTATAATAGCTAATTTAGTTGCGGCAAGTGCTTCTCGACATAAATCGGCATCACCACCTTTTTGAATAACATTAAGTAATAATCCGTCAGGCGCTATCTGGATTTGTAATTCACAAGTTTTTCCGTGATAAACATTTGGTGGATTGACAAATTTATTACTTATTGCGTTTTGTACTAATGATTTATATTTATTTAATTCTCCATCCGAAACACCTTTACGGCTAGCAGAGCCTCCCGATGTGCTTGGTGAACTGGAGATAAGCCCGCCTAAAAGATCATCAAGAGCTTTATCTTTTTTGGCTTGTTCAGCTTTTTTTGCTAAGGCAGCTTTTTTAGCAGCGGCAGCTTTTTCTGCTGCGGCTTTCTCTGCAGCAGCTTTTTCTGCTGCGGCTTTCTCTGCAGCAGCTTTTTCTGCTGCGGCTTTCTCTGCAGCAGCTTTTTCTGCTGCGGCTTTCTCAGCGGCAGCTTTCTCAGCGGCGGCTTTCTCAGCAGCAGCTTTTTCTGCAGCGGCCTTCTCCGCAGCGGCTTTTTCTGCTGCGGCTTTCTCAGCTGCAGCTTTTTCTGCAGCAGCTTTCTCGGCAGCAGCCTTTTCTGCTGCGGCTTTCTCTGCAGCAGCTTTTTCTGCTGCGGCTTTCTCTGCAGCAGCTTTTTCTGCTGCGGCTTTCTCAGCAGCAGCTTTTTCTGCAGCGGCCTTCTCCGCAGCGGCTTTTTCTGCTGCGGCTTTCTCAGCTGCAGCTTTTTCTGCAGCAGCTTTCTCGGCAGCAGCCTTTTCTGCTGCGGTTTTTTCTGCTAATTCTTTAGCTTGACGCAGCTGTTCTTCTTTTTTCTGATTAATTTGTGACTGCAATTGTCTTTGAAAATCTTCAGTCATAACTGACGGATCAATCATGACTGCATCAATAGAATTACCATTAATGTTACCGTAGTTTTGACCATTATCATTAGGTACAAATTGATATGCTAAAATAAAAATCAATAAGCCATGTAAAATAATGGATATAATAAACGATAAACTTAATTTTGAGTTTAACTTACTTGACATTGCTGACATTTTTTTATAATTATCAGTTTAAATTGGTTGAGTCATCAAACCAACAGATTTTACCCCAGCAGATTGGAGAAGATTTAAAGCCTTAATGATTTCTTCATAAGGAACTTGTTTAGCTCCACCAACTAAGAAGACAGCTTTATCGTTTAGTGATAGTTGCTGCTTAACTTCTGCAACAATTTGTTCTTGAGGTATATCCGATTGGCGGTTCTGATCAATAATTATTGCATAAACACCTACGCCTGAGACTTCAATTATAATAGGTTTATTATCGGCTGGTGAAACTGTTTTTGATTCTGTCGCTTCTGGCAGATCAACTTCAACACTTTGGCTAATTATTGGAGCTGTCGCCATAAAAATCAATACCAATACCAGTAATACGTCAAGTAACGGTACTATATTGATCTCTGATTTAGTTGTATAGCGTGAACGTCGGCTCATAATTATTTCCTAACAGCGACTGCTTGACGTTGTAAAATTGAAGAAAACTCATCAATAAAGTTCAAATAGTTTTGTTCAATGCGACTTACACTTAATGATAATCGGTTATAAGCCAGAACTGCTGGGATCGCAGCAAACAAACCTATAGCAGTTGCAATTAATGCTTCGGCAATACCTGGAGCAACCATTTGCAATGTTGCTTGTTTAACCGCACCTAATGAAATAAAGGCGTGCATGATCCCCCACACAGTACCAAATAAACCAATATATGGACTAATAGAACCGACAGTACCTAGAAATGGTATATGTAACTCTAAGTTATCCAATTCACGATTCATTGCTAACCGCATTGAACGCGATGCTCCTTCTAATGCAGCTTTCGGCATATTTGGGTTAATTTGATATAAACGAGAAAATTCTTTAAATCCCGAATAAAAAATATGCTCAGTACCACAGATCTCTTCTTTGTGAAATTTTGCCTTATCAAAGAGCACATTTAAGTCATTAGCAGACCAAAAAGTATCGTCGAACTGTTCGACTTGTTTTTTTGCTTTGCTTAAAATTTTACTGCGTTGAAAGATAATAGCCCAAGACATTACAGAAAATGTTAATAGTAATACCATAACACTTTGCACTAACAGTCCTGCTTGTAAAAATAGATCAATAATATTCAGATTATCCACTTAAATAAACTCCAAAACTAATAACTTGGGAAGCGCACACGGCTTCATTTTAGTCATATTGACACAAGCAATAACGACATCAGCAGTGCTGATAATTTGCTCATTTTGGTTTGAAATTGTCTGTTTAAAAATAATAGACGCCTTACGAATTTGCTCAACCTTAGTGCTGATAGTTAGCATGTCATCTAAACGGGCTGGAAAGTCGTAGCTAATATCCATCTTTTTGACAACAAATGCAATACCTTCTTGTAATAACTTTTGTTGACTAATATCAAGATCCCTTAGCATCTCAGTTCTAGCTCGTTCAAAAAAGGCAAGATACCTAGCATGGTAAACTACGCCACCAGCATCTGTGTCTTCATAATAGACTCTTGCATTCCAATTGAATTGTTTCATATTTTATAATTTGTACGAAAAATTTGCGTTATTATATATGATTATAAAATTCGCTGCACTATGATATAAAATAAGTTAAATGAAAACAATTATCATTTGTAAATTATTTATTTTATATTTAAGCTTCTAATTAAAAGGTGGCAAATTGCCACCTAAATTTTATATTGTTATTGATCAGTCTCTTTGTCGTTACTAAAGTTTTCAACCCAAAGTCCGGTAACTACAGCCAACATACAGGCTGCAATTAATCCAATAAACCATAAAACGTAATACATAATTTATCCTTAATAAAGTGAATGCTTATTATTTTCAATATGGTTTTTGTCTAAACGCCCAAACATTTTGATGTAACACCAAATAGTATAGAAAAGAACAATTGGTAAAAATATTAACACTACGCCGAACATTATATTAAGTGTTAATTGGCTAGAAGTTGCGTCCCAAATTGTCAAACTGGCATTTGGCATAATGCTTGATGGAATAATAAAAGGGAATGTCGCAACACCATATGTGAACAATACACAAACTATAGTTAATGTGGAAGTTAAAAATACTAACCCATTTTTATTTAAGCTCGAAAAGCAGATAGTTAATATCGGTAGTAACACACCTAACGCTGGTATAATCCATAATATAGGATAGTTCATATAATTTTTTAACCATGAAACATCTGTCGATACTGTTTTATTTAATGGATTTGAAACCCCATTAGGATCGATAACGCTAGTCACTTCATAACCATGAATACCATACGCAACCCAAACACCAGCCAATACAAAAGCAATCAACATGATCACACTTGCTATTTGCGTTGCTTTTCTTGCTCTTAAATAAAGTTCACCAGAGGTTTTCATTTGCAACCAAGCGCCGCCGTGAGCAACAATTAACATTAAACTAACAATGCCAGCTAATATTGCAAATGGATTGAGTAAACCAAAAAATGAACCATCATAAAAAGAACGATAACCATTATCAAATCTAAATGGGACACCTTCTAACAAGTTTCCAAACGCCACCCCAAAAACAAGTGCTGGAACAAAACTACCTAAGAAAATGGCTAAATCCCACATATTACGCCATTTAGAGTTTTCCAGTTTACTGCGATAATCAAAGCCGATTGGTCTAAAAAATAGTGCGCATAACACTAAAACCATCGCGATGTAAAAACCAGAAAAAGAGACCGCGTAGGCCATAGGCCATGCAGCAAAAATACCTGCACCACCTGTAATTAACCAAACTTGGTTACCATCCCAATGTGGTGCTATTGCATTTATCATAATACGACGTTCAGTATCAGTTTTACCAATAAATGGTAATAAGATACCAACCCCCATATCAAAACCATCGGTGACAACAAAGGCAATTAAAACAACACTAATTAGCACCCACCAGATGACTCGTACAATTTCATAATCAATCATTGTATATACTCCCTATGCCTCAATCTGCTATTGATGGTGTTTTTTCATAATGATATTTACCAGTGCCTAAAGAACTTGGCCCTAATCGAGCAAATTTAAACATTAAGAACATTTCAGCAATTAAGAACAATGTGTAAAGTCCACAAATAAGAACCATAGTAAATAATACTTCACCTGGAGTTAATGATGAATTAGCTACACCTGTTGGTAAAATATCTTGAATTGCCCAAGGTTGACGACCATATTCGGCAACAAACCAACCACATTCACATGCAAGCCATGGGAATGGTAACGATAAAAGAAGTAAACGACATAACCAACGTTTTTCACCAATTTTATTTTTATAGGTTGACCATAAAGCAAGACCAGTGCCTAGGATCATTAATAAACCAAGACCAACCATTCCTCTAAATGCCCAAAATAAAGGCCATACAGATGGAATTGAATCTTCAGTAGCAGCTTTAATGTGTTCTTCAGTAGCTTCTGGAATGGTTAAATTATCTTTATCAGTGAAACGTTTAACTAAATAGCCATAACCTAAATCAACTTTATTATCTTCAAAGGCTTTTAAAACCGCCGGATCTTTATCACCTTTTTGAATTTTTTCTAAGTTAGAATAAGCTAAAATCCCATTGCGAATTCGAGTCTCATTAGAAGCTAAAATATCTTTTAAACCGGTCACTTGAGTATCCAATGAACGAGTTGTCATAATCCCCATAACATAAGGAATTTCAATGGCAAACAAGTTTTCTTTTTTCTCTTGTGACGGGAAAGCAATAACATTGAATGATGCTGGTGCTGGTTGAGTTTCCCATTCACCTTCAATTGCCGCTAATTTGACAGGTTGCACAGTGGTGATTTCATGACCAGCTTCATCCCCCATAATAGCAACAACAATAGACATAATAAAACCAAATACTGCAGCTACAGCAAAAGAGCGTTTAGCAAATGGTAAATCACGCTTTTTGAGTAAATAGTAAGAGCTAATACTTAAGACGAAAATAGCACCAGTTAGATAACCCGCTGCTACTGTATGGACAAATTTATATTGAGCAACCGTGTTGGTAATTAGCTCAAAAAAACTTTGCATTTCCATCCTTGAGTTAATCGGGTTAAAGTCAGAACCGACTGGGAACTGCATCCAACCATTAGCAACTAAAATCCATAGAGCTGAAAGATTAGAACCAAAAGCCACACACCAAGTAACCATCAAATGTTTGCTACGGCTTAATCTATCCCATCCAAAAAAGAATAAACCAACCATCGTTGATTCCAAGAAAAATGCCATTAGCCCTTCAATCGCCAAAGGTGCACCAAATATATCACCTACATAATGCGAATAATAAGACCAATTGGTGCCAAATTGGAATTCCATGGTTAAACCGGTTGCTACCCCTACGGCGAAGTTGATACCAAATAATTTTCCCCAGAATTTGGTCATATCTTTCCAGATTTGCTTACCACTAACAACGTACACGGTTTCCATAATTGCAAGCATAAACGCCATACCAAGCGTTAATGGTACAAAAATAAAATGATACATCGCTGTGAGTGCAAACTGGAGGCGTGACAGTTCTACTATATCAAACATAAAGTGCTCCCTTATCCTTAAATGCCCACAAATTTTGTAACGTTATTTACTGTTATTGTACAATATAATTTAAAGAATAAGAATTGATTAATGTCAAAAAAATTAAAAGTGTCTTTTTATTGCTTCACCAATTTGAGCTAAACTACTTACCACTGTAATACCTGCGGCTTGTAATGCTTTAGTTTTCTCTGCCGCTGTACCTTTATTACCAGAAATGATAGCACCTGCATGCCCCATACGCTTACCAGATGGTGCTGATACACCTGCTATATAAGCAACAACAGGTTTGCTAACATTATGTTTGATATAGTTAGCCGCTTCTTCTTCTGCGCTACCACCAATTTCACCAATCATAACAATAGCTTCTGTTTTAGGATCTTGCTCAAGTAACTTTAAGATTGAAATAAAATCACTACCCGGGATAGGGTCTCCACCTATTCCAATACAAACAGATTGACCTAATCCAATATCGGTTGTCTGTTTCACGGCTTCATAAGTTAATGTGCCCGAACGAGAAACAATACCTACTTTACCGGCTAAATGAATATGGCCTGGCATGATACCAATTTTACACTCATCAGGCACAATAATTCCTGGACAATTTGGCCCAATCATAACAACATCATGTTGGATTAATTTTTGTTTAACGATAAGCATATCTAATGTAGGAATACCTTCTGTTATACAAACAATGAGTTTGATGCCGGCATCGATAGCTTCTAAAATTGAATCTTTACCAAATGCTGCGGGAACATAAATAACAGTTGCCGTTGCGCCTGTTACTTCAACGGCTTCTTTAACTGTATTAAAAACAGGTAAACCTAAATGTGTCGTACCACCTTTACCCGGCGTCACGCCACCAACTAATTTTGTACCATAAGCAAGTGCTTGTTCAGAATGGAATGTTCCTTGGCTACCAGTAAAGCCCTGACAAATAACTTTTGTATCTTTATTAATCAAAATTGACATAGTAATTATTCTCCACCCACTCTATTATTTTGCAACACTGACGATCTGTTGAGCTGCATCGACCAAACTTTTCGCGGTAATAACATTCAATTTACTTTTAGCTAAAATTTCTCTTGCTAGTTCAGCATTATTACCTTCAAGACGTACAACAACAGGAACTGTCAGACCTATTTCCTTAATTGCATCAATAATACCATTAGCAATAAGATCGCAGCGAACAATACCTCCAAAAATGTTGACTAATATTGCTTTTACATTTTTATCTGAAAGTATCAATTTGAAAGCTTCGGCAACGCGTTCTTTAGTTGTACCACCACCAACATCTAAGAAATTAGCTGGCTCACCGCCATAAAGTTTAATCATATCCATGGTAGCCATAGCAAGACCGGCACCATTAACCATACAACCAATGTTACCGTCTAAAGAAACATAACTAATACCTTGTTTAGCGGCAATCGATTCGCGTTCGTCTTCCTGTGTCGTATCTCTTAATATGGCTAAATCAGGATGTCTAAACATAGCATTATCATCTAACACAACTTTAGCATCTAAACAAATTAACTCTTGTGCATCGGTAATAACTAGCGGATTTACTTCTGCTAAAGAGACATCTTTTTCAATAAAAAGATTAGCAAAACTGACGAATAATTTAGCGAATTGATTGACTAATTTACCGCTTAAGCCAAGTTTAAATGCTAGCTCACGACCTTGATAACCGCATGGTCCCGTTAAAGGATCAAGCGATATTTTATGAATTAGATGTGGTGATTGTTCAGCAACCTTTTCAATCTCAACACCGCCTTCTGTTGACGCCATAATCACAATACGCTTACTACTACGATCGACGACCGCACCTAGATAAAGTTCTTTGGCGATATTAGAGGCTTTTTCAATCAAAATCTTATTAACTGGTTGGCCTTTAGCTGTTGTTTGATAAGTCACCAAATACTGACCTAACCATTTTTCAGCAAACAGTTTTATTTCATTAAAATCTTTAGTGCAAATTACACCACCTGATTTACCACGACCGCCCGCATGTACTTGGCATTTTGCTACCCAAGCATTAGATTGAGATGAAAGTTGAGCTAATGTATCTTGTATTTCATCAATTGAATTACAGATGTAACCTTCCGGTACTGGCAAATTATATTGTTTAAAAAGGTGTTTTGATTGATACTCATGCAGGTTCATAAATAAATCCCGATACTTCGATTGCCACAAAATAGTGGCTAATTTTAATGCAAGTAGAAAAAATTGTGTAGTAAATAATTACTTATGTTTATAGTAATTGAGAATTATTGCTGATAACTACCGACAGTGATATACTCAAAGCATATATTTATATTGTAAAAACAGTAAAGGTAAAAATATGGCACAAGTTGGAATTTTTTTTGGTAGTGACACCGGTAATACAGAAAATGTAGCTAAACAAATCCAACAAATTTTAGGTACAGATAAAGCTGATCTTTTTGATATCGCAAAAACAACAAAAGAACATATTGAAAAATATGATTTTCTATTTTTTGGTATTCCGACTTGGTATTACGGTGAATCTCAAGCTGATTGGGATGATTTTTTTCCTAATTTAGAACAAGTTGATTTCAATGGAAAAACAGTAGCAATTTTTGGTTGTGGTGACCAAGAAGATTATGCTGAGTATTTTTGTGATGCCATGGGAACTCTCCGCGATATTATTGAACCTAAAGGCGCTAAAATTGTTGGTCATTGGTCAACAGAAGGTTACAGCTTTGAAGCTTCTAAAAGTTTAATTGATGACAACCATTTTGTCGGTTTAGCTATCGATGAAGATCGTCAACCTGAATTAACACAAGAACGTATTAATAATTGGGTAAATCAAGTAAAAAGCGAAATGAATATTTGATCTATTGAAGTGATTTATTTTATTTTCCGTTCATATTTTTATAATATGATTAACTAATTAACTAAACTGGAATGTAATATGACAAATCATGATAAAGATAATAATGCAGCGCTCAAAAGTGCCGGCTTAAAGGTTACGTTACCTCGATTAAAAATTTTAGAACTATTGCGAGATCCTTCATGCCAACACATTACTGTCGAAGATCTTTATAAGAAACTAATTGATATGGGCGAAGAAATTGGTCTTGCTACAGTTTATCGTGTATTAAATCAATTTGATGACGCAGGTATTGTAACTCGTCATAATTTTGAAGGAGGAAGAGCGGTTTTCGAACTTGCCTCACAAAAACATCATGACCATTTAATTTGTTTAGATTGTGGTGAAGTTTTTGAATTCCGTGATGAAATTATTAATCAACGTCAGAAAGAAATCGCGGAACAATATGGTGTTACCCTAACCTTTCATAGTTTATATCTTTATGGACATTGCAAATCAGGTAACTGTAAAGCTCACCCAGAACTTCATACAAAAAAATAAGCCTATTTCATAGGCTTTTTACTTATCGACAATACGAATACTTACTTTTATCTTTCAGGTTAATAATTAAATGAAGCAGCTCTTAAATTTTATTCCACTTATCGTCTTTTTTATATTTTTAACATTTTACGATATTTTTGTCGGTGTTAAAGCATTAATGATTGCTTCAACAGTATCATTTTTGATCATTCTTGTTTTGTATAAAAAACTTGATAAAGTTGAACTGATATCTTATATGATGATAATGATTTTTGGTGGAGTGACACTTTATACACAAAATCAAGATATTATTAAATGGAAAGTGACCATTATAAATTTCTTATTCGCTGCTGCGTTAGCTATTAGTCAGTTCGGTTTCAAAAAAAACTTACTACAAAAAATGTTAGGTAAAGAAATACAGCTTGATATAGCTATTTGGAATAAACTGAATTTGATATGGATAGTTTTTTTTATTATTTGCGGTTCCTTCAGTTTAGTTGCAACATATTATGCATCAAGTGATTTTTTCTGGATCTTTAAGGTATTTATTTTACCGGGTGCATCATTAGTAATGTCTTTGATTTCTGGAATTTATATTTATCGTCATATGAATAAAACGACTGAAAACGGATAAAATTATATAAGTAGGAGTATTTTTAACATGACACAAAACGAAAATAACCCAAAAGGACAATTGGTTTTACGAACTTTAGCCATGCCGGCAGACACTAATCCTCATGGACATATTTTTGGTGGCTGGATCATGTCTCAAATGGATTTAGCCGGAGGTATTTTGGCGAAAGAAATTGCCAAGAGAAGAGTGGTAACCGTTAATGCAAGTAGTATCACCTTCTATAAACCGGCAATGGTAGGGGATGTAGTTTGTTGTTATGCACATTGTATAAAAACTGGTAAAACATCGATTACTATCGGAATCGAAGTCTGGATTAAAAAAATAACAGATGCTGACAATATGATGCAACGCTTCTGTATTACCGATGCAACATTTACCTATGTTTCAGTTGATAAACATAATAATCCGAAGCCGTTACCAGAAATATTCCAAAATTATGACTGTACTAAAGACCCTATTAGTAAACTAAATTTAAGTTATAGCTGATAAATATGCAATTTACTTCATTTCATGCATTAGTAAGTACATTAATTTTTCTTGTTTACTGGTTGCTTATTGTATCGACCACGTTACGTATTGTCTTTAAAAGACGACCAACCACTTATGTCATTGCATGGATGTTAGTTATTTATATTTTACCGATTATTGGTGTCATCCTCTATTTTGCACTTGGCGAAGCTCACCTTGGTCAACAAAGAGCGAAGCGTGCGCAAAAAATGCGCCCTACTATAAGCAAATTTATTAATAGAATAAGTGCATTTCCTGACATATTTACCACTAAAGTTAGTCAAGTTAGTAAACCCATTTTTCAACTTTGTAAACATCAAACAGGTCTTGATGGAATCAGAGGAAATCACATTGAATTGTTAAGTAATACTGATGCCATTTTCGATCGATTAATTGCTGATATCAACCAAGCTAAATCAAATATAGAAATGGTTTTTTACATCTGGAATGAAGGTGGTAAAGCTGATGATGTTGAACAAGCACTTATTCAAGCCACGCAGCGAGGAGTCATTTGTCGTTTAATGATCGACTCAGCCGGTAGTCGACATTTTATTCGCTCAAAGGCCTGCCAAAGAATGCGTGATGCTGGCATTGTTATCGTTGAAGCGTTACAAGTGAATCTATTAAGATTCATGTTTAGACGTCTTGATTTACGCCAACATCGCAAAGTCGCCATTATTGATAACTATATCTCATATACCGGTAGCATGAATATAGTTGACCCTCGATTCTTTAAACAAAATAAGCATGTTGGTGAATGGGTTGACATAATGATCAGAATGTGTGGTCCAGTAACCACCTTAATGGGTGCTATTTATGCCAGTGATTGGGAACTTGAAACAGGCAAATATTTAGCCCTTCCTCAGATTACCGATTTTGCAGAGCCTCCGGAAGAAGAAAAACACATTATGCAACTTATTGCTTCTGGTCCGGGTTATACCGAAAATATGATACATCAAGTATTATTAACTGCAATTTATTCTGCCCAAGAACAAATTATCTTCACAACGCCTTATTTAGTGCCAAGTGATGATATTTTACATGCAGTATGTACCGCGGCTCAGAGAGGAGTTGAAGTTATCATTATCGTGCCTAAAAAGAATGATTCGTTAATGGTTAAATGGGCTAGTCGAGCCTTCTTTTCAGAATTATTAAACGGTGGCGTTAAGCTTTATCAGTTCAATGATAATTTACTACATACCAAAAGCGTACTAATCGATAATCAACTTAGTTTGGTCGGTACGGTTAATTTAGATATGCGGAGTTTATGGCTAAATTTTGAAATTACTACGGTAATTGATGATGCACAGTTTGCTAAATCATTATCTGCATTATTAGAACAATATTTGTCACAATCAGATAAAATTGCTATAGCAAAATGGAAAAAACGACCAATCTGGCAACGCGTTGTTGAACGATTATTCTACTTTTTTGCACCTTTACTCTAATCAATTAACACAAAAAATCATAATACCATGCAGACTGATAATGCTTAAGTTTGAATAAGTTAAAGTTAATAACCTTTTTGCGAAAAATCCGGTAAAAATTGGTTGTCTGCAATACGAAAAACGCTAGATTTTATCGTTCCATCTTCATCAAGAATAATTTCCCGCCAACCTGGAGCATCCTCATTAGATAGTTGAAAATCATAGCAATTAGGCTTAAATTGAAAACAGGTAGAAGGTGTTGAAAACGCATGACAGTTATGCCAGATATGATCTTGTTGTTGGTGAATATGTCCCCAACCAAGACCTTTAATTGTCGGAAATTTTTCAATGATATTTTCAAGTTGATCACTATTTTTCAAAATATGCTCATCTAACCAGTGGCACCCCGAATTTATAGGATGATGATGTAAAAATAGCAGTGCGTTTTTATCAGCATGAACTAACAATGTCTCTTCAAGAAACTGCAATTCATTTTCAGATAACATACCATAAGCTTGACCAACTACTTGACTATTTAACAACAATATTAGCCAATTTTCACCAAGTAATACTGCTTTATTTTCCATTAATTGGTAATTTGAAAACACTTCTTGCATATATCTAAAGTTATCATGGTTACCAGCTAACCAGACACATGGTGTATCAAATTGCTTGATCTGCTCAGCAAAACGCGCATAGGATTTTTTCGAACCATCTTGCACAAAATCACCAGTGGCAACAATTAAATCATACTGCTTATTAGCTCGCTTAATTTCATTAATAACCGATAAAAAACTCGCATTCGACTTGACGCCTAACAACGAGCCAGCATTATCAGAAAACAGATGTGTATCAGTAATATGCAAAATTTTTGCACAATGCTTATTTTGTATTTGAAGCGTTAAAAGTGACTCCAAAATTTACCTCTATTAGTTATTAAATGAAGTTAGTTCAGCAATAGAATTGATATTGTGATCAACATCACAATTTTTTATTTTTAAATCATGATGTTATATCAAATTGTAAAATAATTTCTATCTTTAGGAAAGAAATAATTTCCTTTATTTTACAAAAATAGCTTATTTCCATTCATCCTTTAATGATTGATGATTAAGTTGTAACCATTGCAAGGCGATAATTGATGCTGCATTGTTGATTATTCCCTCTTCCACCCATTGATATGCTTGTTCACGACTTACCACATGAACTTTAATATCTTCGTTTTCTTCAGCCAGACCGTGTACCCCTTTTGCTGTCGAAGAATCAACTTGACCAACCAAAATATGCAATTGCTCGGTTAAACCACCTGGTGAAGCTAGATAACTAATAATCGGCTTACATTGTCCAACCATAATGCCGGCTTCTTCCATCGCTTCTCGTTTTGCCACTTCTTCGCTTGATTCATTATCGTGATCCATCATTCCAGCGATAAGTTCAAGCATCCACGGAGTATCTTGTGTATCAATCGCGGCTATCCGAATTTGTTCAATTAGAACCACTTCGTCACGTTTATCATCATATGCTAACAGTACCACCGCGTGACCGCGATCCAAAATTTCTCGAGTGACAGCTTCACTAACGGAACCATCAAATTTACGGTATTGAAAACGATACTCATATAATGAAAAAAAGCCTTTATATAAAATTCGTTTAGTTAAATTAAAAACATCTTTTTTGTTAAAAACTATTGGTGTAGGTTTATATTTCATATCAGTTTCTCGATTTTGGGCTAAATTTTAATAAAAAGTGCGAATCACGAATTAGGATACTTTCTATATGCTAATTATCTGTTAAAATTATGCAATTGGAAATATTATTCTATTTTATTGCTTTTAAAGAGAAGATTGATGAAAAAAACTTTAACTTTTTTAATTGGCTTAGCATTAAGTCAATCTGTGTTTGCTGAAAACTTAGTTCAGGTTTATGAACAAGCAAGAGATACTAACCCAGATCTTCGCAGTTCATTGGCTGAAAAAGATAAAGCTTACTCAGCTATTTCAGGTTCTCGTGCAAGCTTACTTCCGCAAGTTGGCCTTAGTGCTTCTTATGGTGTAGCACATGGACGTCGGGACACTCGTGGGATCAATACTAAAAGCGGTAGCTTATATCAAGTCGCCCTATCACAGAGTATTTTTAATTTTTCCAGTTGGAAAGCCTTAGATATTACAAAAAAACAAGCAACTATTGCTGATATTTCTTATCAATATCAAGATCAAACGTTAATTCTAAATACTTCCGTAGCTTACTTTAACGTACTTAAATGTCTCGATGCATTAAGCTTTATTGATGCACAAAAAAAAGCAATTGGTCGTCAATTAGATCAAACTCGTCAGCAACATAAAGTTGGCTTAGTTGCAATTACAGACGTACAAAATGCACAAGCTAATTATGATTTAACAGTAGCGCAACAGGTTAATGCGTTGAATGATCTAAATAACGCGCTTGAAGCATTACGCCAAGTAAGTGGTCGTTTTTACGCTAACTTAGCTAGTGTTGATACCAATACGTTTAAAACGCAAGAGCCAACACAAATCACCACTTTACTAAAACAATCTGAAAAAACTAACCTTAACTTATTGACAATGAAGTTAAATCAAGAGATTGCTCGTGATCAAATTAAAATGGCTTATTCTGGTTTCATGCCTACAGCTAGTTTAGAGGCATCAACCAATCTGAATAAGGCGGATAGTTATGGTAATGTTAATTATGAACGTCATACTGCTGGTAAAAAATATTCTGGCGATAATAGGATTGGTATCAGTGTAAGTTTACCATTATTCTCTGGCGGAGCTACTGTATCTCAGGTGCAACAAGCACAACAAAATTTTGTTAGTTTCAGTGAAAAGCTTGAAAGTACTAATCGCAGTGTGATTAATCAAGTGCGTTCATCTTATAACAATATCTCTTCTTCAATCAGTGCGATTAAGGCTTATCAACAAGCGGTGGTTTCAGCACAAAGTTCATTGGAAGCCACATCTTCTGGTTATCAAGTAGGAACTCGAACTATCGTTGATGTACTTAATGCAACAACTCAACTTTATAGTTCAAAACGAAATTTATCTGACGCAAAATATGGTTATTTAACCAGTCTATTACAATTGAAGTATTCTGTTGGTACTTTAACTGCAGATGATTTAATTTATTTAAATAATATGCTAGGTAAAGAAGTTAGTACTTTAGCTACCATCGAATAATCAGCAAGGTTAATTATTTTATAATCTCTCATATAAAAAGGCGATTTTTTATCGCCTTTTTATATTATTCTTTATTGAGTATCTAAATAGAGCAAATATGAATTTTTAAACTAATTTAAAAATTCAAAAAAACATTCTATTTATCACATTGAATTAGTGATAAATTCAATAAACATCTTAAGTTTAGGTAGCTGCTGTTTATCAGATTTATAAAGTAGATGAACTTCTCTTGCTGGTGGTAAAAAATCTTGTAATATTGGAAATAATTTATTCTGACGAATAAGCTCACTTAGCATTGATTGGGGTAACATAGTTATACCCAAACCTTCGACAGCGGCATTTGCTAAAGCTAAAGTATCATTACTTTTTAATGTTCCTGATATGGGGATATTGATTACCTTTCCATTAATACTAAAAGGCCAAAGATAATCTTTTTTAGTTGGATTGACATATTGATAAATTAAACATTGATGTTTTTTTATATCATTAGGCGTTACCGGTATACCATTTTTAGCAAGATAAGTTGGTGAAGCTGCAAAAATAAGTTTGTAAGAATTGAGTTTACGAGCAATATAACTTGAATTAGATAATTCGCCAATTCGAAAAACAATATCAAAATCATCTTTAACTAAATCGACATAGCGATCACTTAATTGAAGATCAACATTTACTTTTGGATAGCATCTCATAAAACGACTAAGCACAGAAATTAAATTAAAATGCCCATAACTTACTGGCGCACTAATTCTAAGTCGTCCTTTAGGTTCTTCAATAAATTGTTGAGCTAATGTTTTTGAACTTTTTACTTCATCAAGGATGAATAAACACTTTTCATAATATTGTTTACCAAATTCAGTTAACTTTTGCGATCGTGTCGTACGATTCAGTAATTTTAAGCCTAAATAATCTTCTAAAAATACCACATATTTGGCGATCATTTGTGGTGAAGTATTTAGTGAAATGGCGGAAGCTGCAAATGAACCTGTTTTTACGGTCAATACAAAAGCTTCCATACTTCTTAAAAGATCCATATTACCAACCCTTAGTTGTTAATAAAACAATTTTGATATCATTTATTATCTTTTATTTTAAGACAATAATATAACAAATTCATTTATGACTTAGGAATTAATATGTTAAAAAAAATTGGAATAATTGGAGCTGGGTTTGTTGGTCAGGCTTGGGCTAAGTTATTTCTACAAAATGGATATCAAGTCATGTTATGTAATTCCCGAGATAAAAAAACATTATTTAGTGTAGCAAGCAGTTTGGGTTGTGAAATTGGTAATCAAGAAGAAACAATTGATTTCAGTGAAATTATTCTCGTTGCAATTCCTTTTGTCAATTATCAACAGTTACCAGCGGATATTCTTGGCAATAAGATCGTTCTTGATGCAATGAATTATTATCCTGAACGTGATGGACACATAGAACTTTTAGATACTTATCAAACGACCACAAGTGAATTAGTCGCCCAACATCTTTGTAAATCTAAAATAGTTAAAGTATTTAATGCTATTCTTGCAAGAGATATTTTGAAAGATGCAAAACCAAATGATAAAACAAATCGAAGAGCACTCCCTATCGCAGGTAATGATGATTTAGCAAAACAAACTGTATATGAGTTAATTGATCGAATCGGATTTGACTATTTCGACGTAGGTAAATTATCCGAAAGTTGGCGTTTTGAGCGTGCTAAACCAGCTTATTGTGTGCCACTCAATCTTGATCAATTAAAGCATGCATTATCTAAAGCTGATAGACAACTCGAATTACCACACAACTCGTGGAAATCTTAAGTTAAAATAGAAAATACTATCATCTTAACACTTCTATAATTACAGATGATATTAAGAAGTTAATTTAATCATTAAGCAAAATTTTAATAACAACTTTAAAAATGGATAAGAAAAAATGGTCAAAAAAGATTTGAGATATACAGTCATTACTGGCGCAAGTTCAGGAATAGGTTATGCAACAGCCATCGCCTTTGCAAAACGAAATAAACCACTAATTGTTATTGCTAGACGGCAAGAACAGCTAACTTTACTTAAACAAAAAATTGCAGATATTAATCCTGAATTAGATGTCATTATAAAAAAATGTGACTTATCTATATCTAGCAATGTTCATTCACTTTTTACAGATTTAGAACCATATTTTATTGAGACATGGATCAATAATGCCGGTTTTGGCCACTATGGCAGTGTTGGCGAGCAAGATTTAAACAAAATAGAGTCGATGTTACATTTAAATATTGAGGCATTAACTATCCTATCAACGCTCTATGTGCGTAAATATCATAATCAATCAGGTACGCAACTTATCAATATTTCATCAAGAGGAGGATATACTATTGTTCCAAATGCGGTCACCTATTGTGCAACCAAGTTTTATGTGAATGCTTTTACTGAAGGATTAGCGCAAGAATTGATACAAGCTAAGGCACAGTTACGTGCGAAAGTTCTAGCACCCGCGGCAACGCAAACAGAATTTGGACAAAAAGCCAATAATGTTGATAAATATGATTATGATAAAAGTTTTGCAAAATATCATTCCGCCGATGACATGGCGCAATTTTTGTTAGCTTTATATGATAGTGATAAAATCATAGGAGAGATCAACACGACAGATTTCTCATTTTCGTTAAAAGATAGCATACTTCCTTATTCTGGAAATCCTTCACAAAATCAAAAAATTTAAGAGAAAAATTAATTTATTTTACTCATTAATAAAAAGAAAGGATTTAAAGTTTATAAATCTAAAGATAGATAATATGTTTATCTTATATCATTAACTGTCGACACTTAGGGGATAACAACATTGCTATCCCCCTTACTTTACCTTTCATTTATAACATAATACTAAAATTAAAATAACGGCAATAGGATTTATTATTAAGGATTTCAATTATTAGCTAAGACCGATAATAACAGCTTAAATCCAATAAATTTTATACTGAAACATATACTTAATCTGAAACTTTTTTACAAAAAAACGCTCTGACATGTGCATAAATTAAGATTTAAGGTAACCTAATTGCCGATATATGAACGTACATTTAGATTAGACTTTTCAACAATTCTATTATAACTATTCTGTCTTCCACTTTTTTAACTGCTCTTTCTAATAAAGAATTGCCATCCATTAATTATTGAATAAGAATGTTTTTTTAATATTTGTTAATATCTAGAAAATTTTTACAAATTTACTGCTATTTGTGAAACATGCAACGTCAAATAATATTGGATTACGTTAACAGGTATGAAAATAAAGTATTGTAATTTAAACACAAACTTTATTTGTGAAAGATTATTACATCCGATGAAACAGTAATGGTATTTGAAAAAGATGCCGAATGAGATTTTATTTGAGAAGGTCGACAAAAACAGAAATAGTTACATTATAGTTAATTAAATAAACATTTATAATCGAAAAAGGGACTTAAATAAATATTACCTTAATGAATAAATTTTTATACTAAAACGTATGCATAACCTCAAATATCTTAACAAGCATATGAACTTGTTAAGATGTTATTTTAAAAATGCAGATATGAATTATGAAATTCGCATTCCTGGTTTTGCTCCGCTATCCGGTGATAAAAGGTAAACACCCTCACCATCGTCTTTACCACTTGCACAAAGAACCATACCTTCTGAAACGCCAAAACGCATTTTACGAGGAGCTAAATTAGCAATCATAATTGTTAAACGACCAATTAAAACTTGAGGATCAGGATAAAATTGTTTTATGCCCGAAAACACATTACGCGTTTCATCACCAATATCGAGAGTCAATTGCAATAGTTTATCAGAACCCTCTACAAAAGTAGCATTCTTGATTAATGCAACTCGCATATCAACTTTAGCAAAATCATCAAAATTAATGGTATCAGCAATTGGCTCAGCTACTTTTTCTTTAGCGCGTGCTGTCGATGTAGTTAATTCTTTAGTTTCTTCAATCATTGCAGTAATTTTATCCATATCAATTCGGTTAAATAATGCTTTGAAACTGTTAATTTTATGACCTGTTAAGGCTTTATCAATTGTATACCATTCTAATTGACTATTTAAAAATGCTTCACTACGTTCAGCTAATGAAGGTACGATAGGTTTTAAATAGGTCATTAAAATGCGGAATAGATGAATACCCATTGAACAAATATCTTGTAATTGCTGATCTTGCCCTTCCTGTTTAGCAACAACCCATGGTGCTTTTTCATCAATATAGCGATTAGCTTCGTCAGCTAAAGCCATAATTTCACGTACCGCTTTACCTGATTCTCGTTTTTCAAAAGCATCAGCAATAACTTGCGATTTTTCCACAAATAAGGCGTAAAGTTCTGGTGCTGCAATATTATCGGATAATTTGCCGTCGAATCGTTTACTGATAAATCCCGATGAACGCGATGCAATATTAACCACTTTATTAACCAAATCACTATTAACTCGTTGAACAAAATCTTCGAGATTAAGATCGATATCATCAATATGTGGTGACAATTTAGCGGCATAATAGTAACGTAAACAATCTGGATCCAGATGTTTTAAATAGGTACTAGCTTGAATAAAAGTACCACGTGATTTTGACATTTTAGCGCCATCAACTGTTACATAACCGTGTACAAAAATATTTGATGGTTTGCGATGTTCACTACCATCTAACATTGCCGGCCAAAATAAACTATGGAAGTAGACAATATCTTTACCGATAAAATGATAAAGCTCGGTCTTTGAATCTTTATTCCAGAATTCATCAAAAATCGCTTTATTATTTTTGTTGCAATAGTTAAGGAAAGAGCCCATATAACCAATCGGTGCATCTAACCAAACATAAAAATATTTACCCGGTGCGTCTGGAATTTCAAAACCAAAATAAGGGGCATCACGGCTGATATCCCACGGTTGTAGACCTGCTTCAAACCATTCTTGCATCTTATTAGCAACTTGTTCTTGTAATGTGCCTGAACGTATCCACGCTTGTAGCATGGTTGAAAAAGCAGGTAAGTCGAAAAAGAAGTGCTCGGATTGTTTCAAAATCGGTGTTGCGCCTGAAACGACTGATTTAGGATCAATAAGATCAGTAGGATTATAAGTCGCGCTACATACCTCACAATTGTCGCCATATTGGTCGGGTGCTTTACAACGAGGGCAAGTACCTTTTACAAAACGATCTGGTAAAAACATCTGTTTTTCAGGGTCAAACAGTTGTGAAATAACCTTAGTTTTAATATAACCATTCGCTTTTAAACGTTTATAAATTTGTTCTGATATTTCACGATTTTCAGGACTATGGGTTGAGTGATAGTTATCAAAACTAATGTTAAATCCGGCAAAATCGCGTTGATGTTCGATTTTGACTTCAGCAATCATCTGCTCAGGTGTGACTCCTAATTGCTGAGCTTTGAGCATAATCGGCGTTCCATGCGCATCATCGGCACAAATAAAATAGATCTCATTACCGCGCATACGTTGATAGCGTACCCATACATCAGCTTGAATATGTTCAAGCATATGACCTAAGTGAATTGAACCATTTGCATAAGGGAGCGCACAAGTCACTAATATTTTGCGTTGAGTTGTCATGTTGAATTATTACCTTTAATTACATAATGGCAGAAATAGTACATCAATCGTGTGATTATCGCTAGATTTATGCCATAATTTGATTAAATTTCTTTATATAGTCAATCAATCTTATAGCTGTTATATCTGATTGTTGAACGAAAAAGGTAATTTTGTCATTTATTATCCATAAAGGATATTGATAATATCTATTACAAATTGAAGTAAAATAAATAATATATAGCAATAATCAAGGCAAACTTCCATGCAAGCAAAGATAATTCTTGAGAATTTTAATCATCCAACATTACAGAAAAACTTGATTGAACTAGGCGCAGTGACTCAATGTGAGCTGATAGGTCATCAACTGCTAATAAGCTTTGTTATGCCTTTTGCTTGGCAGACCGGCTTTGAAGACCTTAAAGCTACAGTTACCCCCGAATTGCTTCAATTAGACGGTGTGGACAAGATTAATTGGAATATTCAATATAATATTGCCACGTTAAAGCGAGCAAATAATCATCATCCTATTAAGAATGTTAAAAATATTATTGCAGTGAGTTCTGGTAAAGGTGGTGTTGGTAAATCATCAACAGCGGTCAATTTAGCTTTAGCATTACAAAAGCAAGGTGCAAAAGTTGGGATATTAGATGCGGATATTTACGGACCGTCCATTCCAACCATGCTTGGCACCGAAAAAGAGCAACCATTAACGCCAGATAATAAACATATGTCTCCGATTATGGCCTATGGTCTTGCTAGTAATTCTATCGGTTATTTAGTTGATGCTGACGGCGCGATGGTGTGGCGAGGACCAATGGCTAGTAAAGCATTGTGTCAGATTTTAGAAGATACGCTTTGGCCAGAGCTTGATTATTTGGTTATGGATATGCCACCGGGAACAGGAGATATTCAATTAACGCTTGCCCAAAACGTTCCTGTCACAGCAACAGTTATTGTAACTACTCCGCAAGATATCGCATTAATTGATGCTAAAAAGGGAATCATTATGTATAACAAAGTTAATATCCCAACTCTGGGGATTATTGAAAACATGAGTTATCATATCTGTGAAAATTGTGGACATTATGAAGCGATTTTTGGTGAGGATGGCGCAAAACATTTGGCTGAAAAATACCAAACTCAATTACTTGGCCAAATTCCCCTGCACCGTCTATTACGCCAAGATTTAGATTCTGGTAAACCGACGGTTATTAACCATCCTGATAGCGAATTCACCCAATTATACTATAAAATTGCAGCCCAAGTCGCTAGCCAACTTTATTGGCAAGGCGAAACCATTTTACCTGATATTTCGTTTAAAACTTTATAGTGCAGATCTATATTGGTTGTTAAGATTTAACAACCAATATAATTAAGTTGGCAAGTTCTACATTATTGCTCTGTGGTTACTAAATCTGTGGTTATTGAATATAGAGTAATTAAATCTATAATTACTTAAATTTTTTCAACTCAGCTTTTGCTTTGGCTAATTGTGCGATAAATGCTGAATTAGTATGTAATTGGGCAACAACCGCAGCTGCCATCACTTTTGCAGCATCCACATCACTTTGCCAATGATAACCACAGATAACACGACTTTCGCCAATGTCATAACCTCGTTTCAAAATTTGATTTTGACGCGCAGGGTTGATCTCAGCTAAGACCAAAGCTATAGCAAATCCCATTGTAGTGTGACCTGAAGGATATGAACCATTAGTGGATAAGGTTTTTTCATCCTCAGGTCGGCAAGTTGGTTCATTAAAAAATGAAAATGGTCTGATTCGATTATAATGCTGTTTTGCAGAGCGGGTTGCAAGATCACCGGCATCTTCCTTCATTGTGGTAATAAGTTTATAAATTTCTGGTGAATTACCAATCGAAATTTCATATCCAAAAGCGGGAGAAAATTGCTTGGTAACATTATCTTTACTCGAATCAGCATCAAGATAAGCTTGTTTGCCCCGTTCAGTATTACGCATCGATTTTCCCCAATCATACATGGCTTTATCTTTTAAAAAATCGATACTATTAAAGGCTGGTGGTGGGGGTAACAACAGCAAACTGTCCGGCGCCTGTTCTAGTTTAAGATAAAAATCGTTTGGATCGGTAGTGACATCTTTAGCTTCAATGGCATGAGTACTAAAGCAAAATAATATAGATATAAAAAACGAGCTGAGAAACTTGTTACACATATACGCCTCCTTAAATACAATTGTAAACAACAAAAACAATTTCACTAAATAGAGCAAATAAAGAAATTACAAGTTCTGGCACGTATAATTTAATTATCAGTAATCAATAAATGTTAATTTCGTTCATAATAAAACAGTTATGATTACTGACCAAAAACCTATTTATTATTCTATGATTAACCTCACAATAATATTTAAAAACTATTGTTTTTTTAGAAAAAAATAATTACTGGTTAAATGGACAAAATATAATAAGTTAATAAACTGAATATTTATGTTAGGCAATAATTTTATCTTTAAACATAAAAAAACTGCACCGAGTAAACATAGTCCAGCCCAAATATAATCGGTTTTGAATGGTTCTTTTAAAATGTAAATTGAAAATGGAATAAATACTGACAAGCTGATCACTTCTTGAATAATTTCTAATTGCCCTGCGCTAGCAACTTGAAAGCCGATACGGTTTGCCGGCACTTGTAGCAAATACTCAAAAAAGGCAATCTCCTAACTAATAAGCACCGCTAAAATCCAAACTTGATTATGCATAAAACCGCAAATGTCCGTATCAAGCGAACGTCATAAAAATATTACTACAAGTGAGAAGACAAACAGTAATGAGAGGTTGATTCATCATAGTTAATCGAACGATTTATTATAGGTTGTAATAGTATATACTCTTATCGATTCAAGCAGCAAAATGGTTGAATGATTTAATTTAAAAAATAATTAATTTAATCGTGTTATTTATTTATCTTCACTGTTTGATAGTAAAATAGATTCAGCTATAATTACACTATTAAATCTCTATTCCCTCTATAACTTTAATCATGAATAATGCCAATAAACGGTCTCGAATATGGTCATCGATTCTTTGCCTTGCTTTTGCAGGTTTTATTTTCAATACGACTGAATTTGTTCCCGTTGGATTACTGCCGAATATTGCTGAAAGTTTTTCGATGGATGTCGCACATGCCGGGCTATTATTAACTATTTATGCTTGGGCCGTATCGTTATTATCTTTACCGTTAACGGTATTAACTTCAAAAATGGATCGGCGAAAACTACTGATATTTTTGTTTTGTCTATTTATCGGTAGTCATATCCTTGCAGGTTTTGCTTGGAGTTTTTACAGTTTAATGGTGGCAAGAATTGGTATTGCTTGCGCACATGCGGTATTTTGGGCCATTACCACACCTTTAGCTGTTCGTTTAGCACCCAATGGCAAAAAAGCTAAAGCTATGGGCTTTATCGTGGTTGGTACTTCTATGGCAACTGTTTTAGGGATTCCAATTGGAACCATGATCGGACAACTTGTTGGCTGGCGAATAACCTTTTTATGTATTGGTTTTATTGCCTTTTGTGTCATGTTGTCGCTACTTTATTTGTTACCATCAGTACCAAGTTTGAATAAGATTTTAATCAAAGATATTCCTAAAGTACTCAAACGCCCAGTATTACTAAATATCTATTTGCTAACCGCAATTATAATAACTGGTCATTTCACAGCTTATACTTATATTACGCCATTTATGCTCAATGTTGGCGGTTTTAGTGAGCATGTTGTCGTTAGTCTGTTATTAGCTGTTGGTTTCTCAGGTATGATTGGCAGTGTCATTTTTGCCAAATATGCTGATTCACATCCTATCGCAATATTTGTGATTCCGGCATTATTATTATTGACCTGCTTGTTATCACTTTATGTTTGTTCTTTCAGCCTAATTACCGCAATATTACAAGGTATGGTTTGGGGGCTAGCCATTACTATCATTAGTATGGTGATGCAAAGTAAAGTCATTGATGCTGCCCCTGACGCTGCCGATATTGCAACCTCGGTTTATTCGGGCATTTATAATATCGGTATCGGTGGGGGAGCTTTTGTTGGTAGCCAAGTATTGGTTTATTTATCCACACATTACATTGGCTTTGTCGGTTCTGTTTTTGTGACTATTGCCCTAATGCTCTTTTACCTTCTTTCCAGAAGAACTTGGTAAATAAGCGCTCACATTGAGCGCTTATTGACTTAATGCTTCAAGCTGTTCCCAGCGTTCAAAGACGGCTTCAAGTTCCGCTTCTTTATCAGTTAAAGATTGCAGTATTGGACTGGTTACTTCATGAGGTTGATTGAAAAAGTCACTACGGCCAATTTGTGCTTGTAAATCGGCAATAGCGGTTTCAAGCTCCTCGATTTTATGCGGTAACTGAGTAAGTTCGCGTTGTTCGTTATAGCTTAACTTTACCTTCTTTTTAATTACTGGCGTGGCGCTTGCGCTATTTATGGTGTCAGTTTTAGCCGATTCATTGATTTTGTTAGTAGCTACTTGCTTATTAACCGGTTTAGCTTGCTGTTGCTGCTGCAATGCATCGGTATAACCACCAGCATAAATACCAATTCGCCCCTGCTCTTCAAAAAACCAGCATTGGGTAACTACGTTATCGACAAATTGCCGATCATGGCTAACAAGTAAAACCGTTCCTTGATAATCGTTAACAAGTTCTTCTAATAGTTCCAACGTTTCAATATCAAGGTCATTAGTTGGTTCATCAAGCACCAATAAATTACTTGGTTTTAAAAAGAGTTTTGCTAATAATAAGCGATTTCGCTCGCCACCAGATAGCGCTCTGACCGGCGTTCTAGCGCGTTTTGGTGGAAAGAGGAAATCTTGCAAATAACCAAGTACATGTCTTGAGCGACCATTTACCATCACCTCTTGCTTACCTTCTGCCAGGTTATCCATAACCGTTTTTTCAGGATCAAGCTCTAATCGATACTGATCAAAATAAGCCACTTCAAGTTTAGTTCCACAATGAACACTGCCGGAAGTCGGTGCTAAACTACCTAGCATGAGTTTTAATAATGTGGTTTTTCCAATACCATTTGGACCAATCAAAGCAATTTTATCACCGCGTAAGACTTGTACCGTGAAGTCCTTAACTAACACTTTATCATCTATCTGATAACTGACGTTATCCAACTCAAAGACAATTTTACCTGAACGCAGTGCTTCTTCGATCTGCATTTTTGCATTGCCCATAACTTGACGACGCTGTGAATACTCTTGCCTCATCACTTTTAATGCTCTCACCCTACCCTCGTTACGAGTTCGACGAGCTTTAATACCTTGACGGATCCACACTTCTTCTTGGGCGAGCTTTTTATCAAATTCGGCATTTTGTAACTCTTCAACACGCAGCGCTTCTTCTTTACCTAACAGATAACTGTCATAATCCCCACCCCAAGAGGCAACCTTACCACGATCTAAATCTATAATTCGCGTCGCCATTTGACGTATAAAAGATCGGTCATGTGATATAAACACAATGCTGCCATTGAAGCTTTTTAGAAACTCTTCTAACCATTTTATGGTATCGATATCTAAATGGTTAGTTGGCTCATCAAGCAGTAGTACTGATGGCTGGCAAACGAGTGCCTTGGCTAATGCCGCTTTACGCAGCCAACCACCGGATAATGATGAGAGCAACGCATCGCCATCTAATGACAGTGAAGAAATAACATTACGAATCCGATTGTCCAACTGCCAACCATTTTGGTGATCAAGCTGTTCTTGCATTTTAGCTAATTTCGATAAATTACTTTCACTGGGATCCACTTCAACCAGATGTGACAATGCATAATAATCTTTTAACAGTTGAGCTTGTTCTTTTAACCCTTCCGCCACAAAGTCAAATACATTACCTTGAATATCGCGAGGTGGATCTTGCTGTAATCGAGAGACAATTACGTTGTTTTCATAAACAATCTGCCCTTCATCAAGCGGTACTTCTTTGTTAAGAACTTTTAACAGAGTCGATTTGCCGGCACCGTTACGACCAACAAGACAGACTCGCTCGTTAAGTTCAATCGACATATCAATATGGTCAAGAAGTGGTGCATCACTAAATGACAGATAAGCATTGGTAAGATTTATTAATGACATATTTTTTATTTGGATATTAAATAATAAGGCGTTATTCTATCATAAAGTTGCTATTGGCAACCAAAATCAATTATCAAAGATACAATTAACAGCTCTTAACAGCGAGCATTCCTTTTCTCTTCTAAACAAAAATACTGCTATACTTATTAATAATTGAATTAATTAATAATATTTCAGTATGGAGGTAATTATGCGTCATACTTGGACATTTCAACGTGTTGGTGGATTAGATCAAGTCGTATTAAAAAATGCCGATGACATTATCAACTTACCCAATTTAGATCCTAAATTATGGGTTGCACTTAGTTGCCCGACAACCGGTTTAGATTTTGATCAAAGAACATTACAATTGTTAGATTCTGATAACGATGGCCGCATTCGTATTCCCGATATTTTAGATGCAATTAGCTGGGCAAAAGATAAAATCGTCTCTTTCGATAATATAGTACAATCCTCAGAAACATTGCCACTATCTCAAATTGATGATTCAACAGAACAAGGTAAAAAATTATTAGTTACTGCGCATAGTATTTTGGCGAATTTAAATAAGAGCCAAGCCGATTATTTAACGCAAGATGATGTCCAACAATCGCTAAAAATTAATGCTAGCAAACTCTACAATGGTGATTTAATTTTTCCACCTTCTGGCGAATTATCACCAGAAATGCAGAACTTTATTCAAACAGCAATTAAAACCACCGGCGCCCAAAAAGATATGAGCGGGCAAGATGGCATAAATCTAGAAATTGCGCAAACTTTTGTAAAAAATCTAAAAAGCTGGCAAGCATGGCAAACCGATATCAGTAATACTCAGACCCCTTTTGGGGAAAATCGTTCTGAAATATGGAAGTTGGTTCAAGAATTAAAACCAAAAATTGATGACTATTTTCTGCGGGTTGAATTAGCGCAATATGCTCCTCAAGCACAAAATGCACTCAACGTTGATGAGAAATATATTGTTCCAACGCAAAATGGCTTACTGTCAGATCAAGCCCTAGCTGAACTGCCGTTATCTAAAATTGATAGCAATAATTCATTAGATCTGGTTAACGGTCTTAATCCACTTTGGAAAAGTAAAATTATTCGATTTAGGGCTTTAGTGGCATCCCATTTAACCGATCCTAACCAATTAACATCACAAGAGTGGCAAGATATTCAAACGGGTCTTAATGCCTATGCCACGTTAATTAGTTCTAAACCAGATATGCAACAATTAAACGTAGCAACTAAACCTACTGCGAGTATTGAGGATATTCCTAGCAATCAGATCGCCAATTTTACCAATGGTAATTTATTAAGCGAATTTGAAAAAATGGTTGACCAAGATAATAAAACGCCAATTTCAGCATCAGATGTTTTTGTGTTAGAAAAACTAGTGCTATTTCAAAAACATTTTTATCGTTTATTGATTAATTTTGCTTCATTTGCGGAATTCTTCTCACTTGACCATTATGCTGCTTTTCAATTAGGCAAACTTTATATTGATGGTCGTTGTGCTACGCTTTGTGTTGCCGTTGATAACATCGCTAAACATTCAACTATGGCTGATTATTCAGAACTTTGTTTACTTTATTGTGAATGCACAAGGCACGGTCAAAAACAGACGATTGTTGCCGCGATTACCGCCGGACAAGGTGATTTACTAATGGAAGGGCGTAATGGGGTATTTATTGATAATGAGGG
This sequence comes from Gilliamella apicola, assembly GCF_003202915.1. Classification (GTDB taxonomy): domain Bacteria; phylum Pseudomonadota; class Gammaproteobacteria; order Enterobacterales; family Orbaceae; genus Gilliamella; species Gilliamella apicola_Q. Next base: position 292,478 of record NZ_QGLP01000004.1, on the reverse strand, counting down.
CAATGATTGGGATGCCAATGTGGTTAAAATGATAACTAAACCAATTAGCATACAACAAGCGATTTGGGCCCCTTATCAACGAATTGGCCGCTTAATTACCGAACAAATTAATAAATGGGCGAGCAGTAAAGACGCCGATATAGAAAAAACCAGTACTCAAGCAATCCAAAATCCAGAAAATAAATTTGATATTGGTAAGAGTGTTGGTATCTTTGCGGCTATTGGCCTAGCGATTGGTGCAATTGGTACTGCACTGGCAACCATTTTTCAGGCTATCTTCTCTCTCACTTGGTGGCAATTCCCATTAGTGATTTTAGGTTTGTTCTTAATTATATCTGGGCCATCAGTAATATTAGCTTGGTTAAAATTACGCAGGAGAACGCTTGGTCCATTACTTGAAGCTTCTGGTTGGGCAATTAATGGGCAAGTAAAAATCAATTTACTATTAGGTGGATTACTTACCAGTAAAGCGGAATTACCCACCAATGCTAAACGAAATTTAACTGACCCTTTAAGAAAACGCAATAAAAAAGCACGGATAATATTCTGGTCAGCAATCTTAGTTGGCGTAGTTCTGGTTGGCACTGCTTTATGGTTTAAAAATGATATTGCCAATTATTTTAAACAACAGCAACAGCAGTTAACCCAAAGCCAAACTCAAAACGAACAGAAAAACTAATAGGCTATAATATTTTTCGCCGACATTACGTCGGCGAAATTTTCTTATTAATGTTGATAAACCGGTAATCGACGGCAAATTGCCAATACTTTTTGTTTAACGGCTTGAATAGCTTGTTCATCATCAATGTTATCTAACACATCACAAATCCAGTTAGCTAATTCGCGAGACTCTTCTTCTTTAAAACCTCGACGAGTCACAGCTGGGGTACCAATTCGCACTCCTGATGTCACAAATGGGCTTTGAGGATCGTTTGGTACGCTATTTTTATTGACGGTGATATTCGCACTACCTAAAGCGGCATCCGCCTCTTTACCTGTTATCTTTTTATCGACCAAATCAATTAGGAATAGATGATTTTGGGTTTCGCCTGACACGACTTTGTAGCCACGTTTGATGATCACATCAACCATTGCTTGAGCATTTTTAACAACTTGTTTTTGATACTCTTTATAAGCAGGCTCCATCGCCTCTTTTAAGGCAACTGCTTTGGCAGCAATGACATGCATTAACGGACCACCTTGCGCACCAGGAAAGACAGCAGAATTTAATTTTTTGTAAAGATCTTCACTGCCACCTTTGGCCAAAATAAGACCACCACGTGGCCCACCAAGGGTTTTATGCGTTGTTGTTGTCACGACATGAGCAAATGGTACAGGGTTTGGATAAACACCGGCTGCCACTAAACCAGCCACATGCGCCATATCCACAAATAAGAAAGCACCAACACTATCCGCTATTTCGCGCATCCGCTGCCAATCAACTACTCCTGAATAAGCAGAAAAGCCACCAATGATCATTTTCGGTTTTGAATCTAAGGCTATTTGGGCTAATTGGTCATAATCAATATGTCCAGTTTCGTCAACACCATAAGCAACCACATTGTAGAGCTTACCAGAAAAGCTAACTGGTGAACCATGAGTTAAATGCCCACCTTGAGACAAATTCATGCCTAGCACAGTATCACCCGGTTTTAGTAATGCCATATAGACTGCAAAATTGGCTTGTGAGCCTGAGTGTGGTTGCACATTAGCATAATCTGCACCAAATAACTCTTTAGCCCGTTCAATCGCTAATTGCTCAACAATATCAACATATTCACAACCACCGTAATAACGCTTACCTGGATAACCTTCAGCATATTTGTTAGTTAATTGCGTACCTTGTGCCTGCATCACTCTTGGGCTGGTATAGTTTTCCGATGCGATAAGTTCTAAGTGATCTTCTTGGCGTTGTTCTTCACCTTTAATAGCATTCCACAATTCTTGATCATAATCGGCAATGGTCATTTGTTTACTAAACATATTGGCTCCTTGTAAGCAATTACGTCAGCCTAACGGCTCGTTACAGTACTTGATTAGTATAAAAAATATTACATTATCGTCACTTAATCAGCGTTGAATTTCAATCTTTTTTTGATGTTATAAATAATATTTATATATTATTAAGTTGTTAATTAACTTCATTAGCTAAATTAGCCAAATTTAAGCCGACAAAAAAACGCTCGTCAACTCTCTATAGTTTCACCATTTAGCGTTGATTTTTCACCTTTTAAACCGTGAAGCTAAATTTTAACTAAAAATACTTTCTTTAATATAAATGCAAATAAAACTATCGATTACAAAATATTTATAATCTAATTGATATATTTATCATTAAGTATAAAATCTAGCAAAAATAGATTTGGCTATTCAATTACATCTAAATGAAAAAAATAATTTTGTCTGTGGTTTTATCTATTAGCTATTTTTTTAGCCTATCGGTTAATGCTAGTCAGGTTAATATTTGTTTATTAACCGGTACACTTCTTGCAGATCCGCAAATTGCCATTATGTCATTCTCGCCTAGCGATGATAATGGTAAAACTCTACCAGAACGAGAATATAATAATGTTGAATTAAAGGTGTTAGTCACGGCTACAAATATTACTGAAATGAGAGCTGATAGCCTATGCGCTTTGCCTAACAACCAACCTTACAAAATAACGGTCAGTTTAAGAGACGAATATAGTTTAAATGATGCTAAAAAAGGAGAACAAATCAAGTTACTGCATATTTATAAAAATTACCCAAACGGTGAAGACGAAGATTATATCTTACAAAACTAACCATTTGATTAGTTGTTTCCCTTAGCTTAATAGCCATTGAGTATCTTACATATCTTGGTAAAATAGCCAAAAATTTTGTTTGGTTTATTATGCAACTTCATTTAGTGGTCAATACCTTCGGTTCGGATTTGCAACGTCGCTATGGCGAAAAAATCTATAAGCTCACTTTACATGGTGGTTTCAGCTGCCCCAATCGTGACGGTACTATAGGGCAAGGTGGTTGTACCTTTTGTAATGTGGCATCCATCATTGATGAATCAATTCAGATTAAATCAATATCAGATCAATTGCTATCGCAAGCCAAGCAAATGAAAAAATCTAAACGTTATCTTGCTTATTTTCAGGCCTATACCAGTACCTATGCTGAAGTCGAAATTCTTAAAAATATGTATCAAGAAGCGCTAAACAGTGCCGACATTGTTGGTCTTTGTGTTGGTACACGTCCAGATTGTGTACCCAAAGAAGCATTAGATTTGCTTGCTGATTATCAAAATCAAGGTTACGAAGTTTGGTTAGAACTCGGTTTACAAACCGCTCACGACAAAACATTACACCATATTAATCGAGGGCACACGTTTGATGACTATCATCAAACAGTACAAAAAGCGCGCAAATTAGGTATAAAAGTTTGTACCCATCTTATTATTGGTCTACCTAAAGAGAATAAACATGACAATCTTATCACCCTTAACCACGTGTTAGACAGTGGCGTTGATGGCTTAAAAATTCATCCGTTACATATCGTTGAAGGCAGTATTATGGCTAAAGCATGGCGAGCCGGGCGAATTGCGGTGTTATCTTTAGAAGAGTATGTCGATATTGCCGGAGATATTATTCGACAAACGCCTGCCAATATTTTATATCATCGAATCTCAGCCAATGCTAGAAAACCAACGTTACTGGCACCGGATTGGTGTGAAAATCATTGGCAATCAATGAATGCGGTTGATAATAATTTACGCCAATTTGGCGCTCAAGGTAGCGCCATTGGTGATCCTTATTATTTTGAATAATAAGTTGAAAACAACATGGAAAAAATATTGAGGAACGTATATTTTAACTATTAATAAGCACAATTATATTTGAATTGATAGCTAAAAAGTAAATGATTTAGCTTAAAAAACATGCCTCAAAATTTTTTATCTTACTATCTAGATATTGACCTTATCAACTTAATGGATTGTGTTTAGAGCAATTAAACATATCTATTACAATAGATCATTTATGATAAACAAAATAAGCTTTATGCTAAGGTTAATTAGCTAACTATTGCTGTTATTCGCTATAAATATATTGGTAATCAATATGTATCGATGAATAGCCGTTTTAAGGGCTAAGCACACTTTGTCAATTAAGTGGTAATAATGATGATCATGTTACATTTATCTACTTTTTAATTCCATTTATTTTGGCTCTGTTTTTAATCGAAAATAAAAAATTAAGATATGGTTTCTATTTTTTCAGTAATTCGCTATTTAAATTAATTGTTTTTTAATTTAATTATTTATAAAACAATATATTAGTTTTGCGATAAATTTATTCAGGGTATTTTTGCCCCTTTTTATCAACAAGTATATAATGATGTTTTCTAACTTGAGATAATCTGCATGCAACTGGCTTTTTGTATTTATAAATTTTTCCCTTTTGGTGGTTTGCAACGCGATTTTTTACAAATTGCTACTGCTAGCCAAGCTCAAGGTCATCAGATCCGTGTTTATGTATTGGACTGGCAAGGCGATAGACCGGCTGGCTTTGATATTATTATCGTTCCGAAAAAAGGATTATCTAACCATAGTCGTAATCAAGCCTATTATCATTGGGTGAAGAGCCACTTACAAGCTAATCCAGTCAATTGTGTGGTTGGTTTTAACAAAATGCCGGGCCTGGATGTCTATTTTGCTGGTGATACTTGTTTTGCGGAAAAAGCTGCCCATAAAGGCTTTTTTTATAAACTATCAAAACGTTGTAAACACTATTTAGCATTTGAACAAGCGGTATTTGCTCCTAGTTCGTCCACCAAAATCATGGTGTTAACTAAGCAACAAATTGAAGATTTTAAAAATCATTACCATACTCAAGATGAGCGGTTCTTTCTATTGCCACCCGGCATTGCTTTAGATCGAAAATATAGTGTTGATTCGCCTCAAAAACGTCAACAATTTCGATTAGCTAATCAAATTAGTCTTGATGATTTTGTGATTGTGCAAATTGGATCAGATTTTAAACGTAAAGGCGTTGATCGCACATTGAAAGCAATTGCGGCTTTACCTAACGACCTCAAGCAAAAAGTTACCTATTTGGTGGTTGGCCAAGATAAACCTGAGCCATATCAAAAATTGGCCGATGAGTTAGCTATTGCTAAACAGGTACGTTTCTTTTCTGGTCGTAATGATATTCCTGATTTTTTATTTTCCGCCGATCTATTGTTGCATCCGGCTAGACAAGAAGCCGCAGGCATGGTATTGATTGAAGCATTAGCCGCAGGCGTGCCGGTGATTGTTTCCGGCATTTCGGGATATGCTTACCATATTAGCCAAGCTAATGCCGGTATAGTATTACCAGAACCTTATGATCAATACGCATTAAATCACGTGTTAGCGCAAACAATTATTGATAAAACGCAATGGATTACTTGGCATAATAATGCTATTGCTTATGGTAATAGTGAAGATTTATATCATCTAGCACAGCGTGCAGCTGACATTATTTTAGGATGTCATTATGAATGAAGTAAAACTTAAATCACCATTCAAAGAATTATGGCAAGGTAAAGATCCCTTTACCGAAGTTGAATTGATTTCAGGTAAAGTTTATCGTGCTGTTAAACAACGCAAAACTCTAAATTTTCAATTAGATGGCCAATCCTATTTTATTAAATTTCATCGTGGCACAACGGTTAAAGAAATTGTAAAAAATCTGATTTCGCTACGCTTACCAGTTTTAGATGCGAAACAAGAGTGGGATGCGATTCATCGTTTAGAGCAAGCTGGCGTGAATACGATGGACGGCCGAGCATTTGGACGCAAAGGATTAAATCCACTGACCCGACACTCTTTTATTATTACCAAAGACCTTAATCCTACTATCAGTTTAGAAGATTTCACTAGGTCATGGTTAACTAATCCACCTAGTTATCATTTAAAACGAGCGTTAACTATTTATTTAGCTGATATGACAGCTAAAATGCATGGCGCGGGAGTCAATCATCGTGATTGTTATTTGTGTCATTTCTTGTTGGATTTACCTCTACTGAAAAATAACCAGCAAATCAAACTTTCGGTGATTGATCTCCATCGAGCACAAACACGCGATAAAGTTCCTACCCGTTGGCGTGATAAAGATTTAATTGGACTTTACTTTTCATCAATCAATATTGGATTAACTCAGCGAGATATTTGGCGTTTTTTAAGAGCCTATTTTAAGAAACCGATTAAAGCCATTTTGCGAGATGAAGATGAATTAATTGCAAGTGCTAAACATAAAGCTGAGCGTATTGCGAAACGAACTGAAAAGTATCATCTTTAACCATAAGGACATGACATGTTTATTGAACAAATTGATATCAAAGGATTTAGAGGAATTAAGCAACTTTCATTGAAACTTAATGCTAAATCTAGCGTGCTGATTGGTGAAAATCAATGGGGTAAATCAAGCTTACTTAGCGCTTTAAAGCTGCTTACATTAGATAATAAATTTTATCAATTTGTCGAATCAGATTTCTACCATGATAATGATGATGGTAATCATATCTCAATAAATGTTGTCTATTGTGAATCTTATGTAAATCAATTAAATGAGCAAGCCTATCAACCATTGCAAGTCGCTAGTTATCGTTCAACATCCGATGGTTTATATCGAATTGCTTATCAAATCAGTGCTGAAAAAAGTGGTGGCAATATTATCACCGCGCATAATTTGTTGAATGAATATGAGCAACCGTTAAAACTGGATAATGTCAAATTATTGATCGCTATTTTAATTAATTTAAATCCAGTCATGCCGCTTAAAAATTCAGTTAATGCCAAGGATTTACCTGTCACTAATGAGCCATTATCTCAATACTTTATTGATCAACTATCTGAACAATTAAAAGCACATTCGGCACAATTAAGTCAGGATGAGCTTAATCGGGGATTACAAGCAGCACGTTCATTATTAGCATACTATTTTGTTGATTCTCAACAACGATCTAACTATAAAAAATTAGCACAAAAAAGTAGTCCAAAAACCGAAGATTGGAATTCGCTCGAACGAATCAATAATGTCTTAGATGATTTAGATAATGATTATCTTCGCACCGCACTTTTAGGTATATTTGGGTCGATTGTTAATGCTAAAGGTGATAACCCTCTCTCTCACAGTTCAGTACCAATTCTAGTTTTAGAAGAACCCGAAAGTCAGTTACATCCAATTATTCTCTCGGTTGGCTTTCGTTTATTAAAAAATTTACCTTCGCAAAAAATTATTACTTCCAACTCAAGTGATTTAGTCTCTCTGTTTCCTTTAGAGAGTATTTACCGATTAATTCGCCAACCCGAACAAATTGTCAGTAAGTATATTGCCCCTCATTCGTTAAGTGTTGGCGATAGTCGACGCATTTTATTCCATGTACTTTATCGACGCCCAACTGCACTATTTGCCCGTTGTTGGTTGTTGGTTGAAGGTGAAACTGAAGTTTGGTTACTTAGAGAGCTTGCCGAACAAAGCGGCTATCACTTAAGTTCGGAAGGTATTCAGTTGTTGGAATTTGCGCAGTGTGGTTTAAAACCATTAATTCACTATGCGAATAGAATGGGTATTCGTTGGTATGTGATTACTGATGGTGATATGGCAGGTAAAAAATATGCTCAGACGGTACAATCACAATGTGCACCAGGTGAAAATTTAAATGATTATATCACCGTATTGCCGGCCCGCGACATTGAAAACTTTCTATTTAAACATGGTTTTAGTCACGTATACAAGTTAGCTGCTTATAATACTGTTGCCCATATTGATATGTCAGTACCGAAAATTATTCAAAAAGCGATCCACAAAAGTTCAAAGCCCGATTTAGCGATTGCGGTTTGTGATGATGCTAAAGCGCGTGGTGCCACAGCAATTCCTCGATTATTAACCGATACTTTCGCTAAGTTGGTTAAGACATCCAAATCCTTGCTGTAAATTCTTTTTTATTTAGTAATAAAAAAACCGCCGATAATTATCGGCGGAATTTTTTTATAAAGCTATTTGGCAATTCGTTTATATTTAGCACGTTTAGGTTCAAGTGCTTCTGCCCCTAAAGTGCGTTTTTTCCACTCTTCATATTCGGTAAAGTTACCTTCAAAGAACTCAACATGCCCTTCGTCTTGGTAATCTAAAATATGAGTGGCGATACGGTCTAAGAACCATCGGTCATGTGAAATCACTAAAGCACAGCCCGGGAACTCTAATAAGGCATTTTCCAACGCACGCAAGGTTTCGACATCAAGATCATTGGTCGGTTCATCAAGTAATAGTACATTACCACCAACTTGTAATAATTTAGCTAAATGCACACGTCCGCGCTCACCACCTGATAGTTCACCCACACGTTTTTGCTGATCGACCCCTTTAAAATTAAAGCGACCAACATAAGCACGGCTTGGAATTTCGAAATTACCGATACGCATGATATCTTGACCATTAGAAATTTCATCCCAAACGGTTTTTTTATCATCCATACTATCGCGGAACTGATCGACAGAAGCAAGTTGGACGGTATCACCTAAAGTAATAGTGCCTGAATCCGGTTGTTCTTTACCTGATAACATTCTAAATAGCGTTGATTTACCGGCACCATTAGGTCCAATAATACCAACGATTGCCCCTTTAGGAATGCTAAATGAGAGGTTATCAATCAATACGCGATCACCATATGATTTGGTTAAATTAGCCACTTCGATAACTTTATCACCTAAACGTTGCCCAGATGGAATAAAGAGTTCATTGGTTTCATTACGTTTCTGGTAATCATTACTGTTTAATTCTTCAAAACGCGCTAACCGTGCTTTGCTTTTTGCTTGACGACCTTTTGGATTTTGCCGTACCCATTCCAACTCTTTTTCAATTGATTTACGACGCGCTGATTCGGTTGCCGCTTCTTGAGCTAATCGCTGATCTTTCTGTTCAAGCCAAGATGAGTAATTTCCTTCCCATGGGATCCCTTCACCGCGGTCAAGTTCTAAAATCCAACCGGCAACATTATCTAAGAAGTAACGGTCATGGGTAACAGCAACCACTGTACCTTCATAATCATGTAAAAAACGCTCTAACCAAGCAACCGATTCAGCATCCAAATGGTTGGTTGGTTCGTCAATTAATAACATATCTGGTTTTTCAAGCAATAATTGACAGATAGCAACGCGGCGACGCTCACCACCAGATAAATTTTCAATTTTCGCATCCCAATCAGGTAAACGTAAAGCATCAGCTGCACGCTCTAATTGGTTATCAAGATTGTGGGCATCTTGCGATTGAATTATTGCTTCAAGCTCGGCTTGTTCTTTAGCTAATTTATCAAAATCAGCATCAGGATCGGCATAAGCCGCATAGACTTCATCTAACCTAGCCAAAGCGTTTTTAGCATCGCCAACAGCCTGTTCAATTGCTTCACGTACAGTCTGTTTAGGATCAAGTTTAGGTTCTTGAGGTAAATAACCGATTTTAATACCCGGTTGTGGGCGAGCTTCACCTTCAATCTCGGTATCTACTCCGGCCATAATGCGTAGTAATGTAGACTTACCTGCTCCATTTAAGCCAAGAACACCAATTTTAGCTCCCGGAAAAAAACTTAAAGAGATATCTTTCAAAATATAGCGTTTAGGAGGAACAATCTTCCCCACGCGGTTCATGGTATAGACATATTGCGCCATAAAACATTATCCGTTTAATTGATTAAAACTAGCAAATAGTATTGCTATGTGATTGATGCCGTATATTGTAATGATTCTAGCTGTGTGGTCTAGGGTTATTTATGAATTATGTTATAAATATAGAATGACTATCAACTAATATATAATTCAATATTCAATTAATATATGATTGTTTATTGAAAAATCTGTATAAGCATACTAAATAATTTATAAGGAATAAAATGGAAAAACAAACTGTAGTTATTGAATATTATGTTAATACCCAGTATTGGTTAGATGCTTATTATGCAAAATATGGCGTATTAGACCATGAGTTCGCACAAAAATTGAATGATTCAACACCAGATAATATGCGACACTTTACTATGTCGTTTAATAATGAAAAATTAGTCATTTTTAATAAAGATAAAAATGAAATCAACACTTTCTACTATCAAGATTTATATTGCATTAATAAAACTGAAAACGGCTATTTATTTTTTATCAATAATCAAGATTCTTATTTTGTTAGTCAACAGTCTTTCAAATCAGATGAACTAGAAATTATTCATGATTTTTTATGTGATTATTTAGGAAAAAATTTAGAAAACCAAATAGCAGAGATAAACAACTATAAAATGGATATTAATAGAATCTATTATTGCTTTTATTATTTATTGTTTAAAAAATCTATAATGACTCCTATTTATATACTTGTAATGTTTTTACCGTGCTATTTTTTAATAAAAGATTCTAGCCATGCATTATTTTTCGTTTGTATTACAATTATATATTCAATTGCAATCTACTTCAGTATCAAACCTGGTTTGAAATTTTCAGCTGAAAATTGGTGTAAAACAAGTAATAAAATTTTTATTTGTTCGAAGGTCATTTTTTATGAAGATAGATTTACAATGACAGCTAAAACCCAATTAAGTACTACTGTTATAAAGTATGATCAATTACACAAAATAAGAAAGGTAAAAAAAGGTTATCTGTTTATTATAAATTGTAATAGTGGTTATCTATTTTATAACGAGGATTTTACATCCCAACAACGACAAGTTCTTGAAGATAAACTAATGCAATATAATAATTTTTATTTAAAATAACACTCGTAAACTTACCCCACTGTTCATCTGGTGGGATAAGTTATAGCGGTAATTTGTTATAAAAAAGTGAAGATTTGTTCTTCTGGTAAACGTGATTTTGGTCTATGGGCATTACCGTCATTTTCAGAGCGATAACCTAATGTCGCAATGACTAAGCTTTTTAACCCTTTGCGTTTTAAATCTAAAATCTCATCCATTTTATCACAATCAAATCCTTCGATAGGCGTTGAATCAACACCAATTGCCGCAGCAGCAAAAAGTAATTGCCCTAAAGCCAAGTAAGTCTGTTTACCTTCCCAACATTGTTGAGACTCAACGGTTTTGCTATTTTTAGTGACAAAATAACGCCTTGATTCATCCTGAGTTTGCTTAAGCTCAGATGATGGCAATCTGCCATCTTTCTCTTCTTGATTAAGTAAGTTAACTAAATGCGCATCTTCTAAAGGTGCTTTAATACAAAATAAAATAGTATGCGAAGAATCGGTCACTCGCGGTTGATTGAACTCTGCAATGGCCGGTAAAATTTTATTTTTAGCGGCATCATTATCAATAATATAAAAATGCCAAGGCTGTGAGTTTACCGACGAAGGACTATTTCTTAATACAGTTAGTAACTGTTCAATTTTATCTTTAGGAATCTTTTTACTTTTATCATAATGTTTAGTTGTATAACGTTTTTGCGAAATTTCGACGATATTCATAATGGCTCCAATCAATGATAATTAATGTTGAAATAGCGTTACTTGGGTAAATCTCTTTTTAGAGTAGAAATGGATACATAAATAATGAACATTCTTATTATTGAAATGATTATTTTGAATCTAGAGAAACTACTTATCAGGCAATTTATCACTTATGCCCTAAACTTTAACCATTCTGCATATTCTTCAACTATTTTTCAATTTATTTTTTCTGTTTCTTTTTTAGAGATTCTTGATAATTAATGATTGGTCATTGAGGTATTTTTATTCTCTTTAAAGACAAAAAATAATAGCTTATAGATTACCCTTTAATCTCTAATCTGCGAAATAAGCAATAATTGTTCTGAAAATGTGACCGGTATCAAATAATTTATTATCTGATTAACCTTATAATGAAGAAAATTAATTCATTTTTATGACTTAATTAGTTACCAGTAACATTAGAGGATTTTATTAAATGGAAAACTTAAAAACAGCTCTTGTTGGTTGTGGAAAAGTAGGACACTTTCACGCAAAAGCATTGATGAATTTAAAACAATCTAAATTTATAGCTGTCTGTGATCAAAATCTGGCACGAGCGCAAGAGTTTGCAAAACAATATGGTGTTAAAGCCTATGATAATGTTGAGCAAATGATTATAAATGAAGGGATTGAGATGCTTAGTATTTGTACTCCTCACCCTATCCATGCATCCGTGGCCATAGCTGCAACCAATTTGGGATGCCATATTTTAGTCGAGAAACCTTTAGCATCAAATTTAGCTGACTCACAGGCAATATTATCTGCAGCCCAAAAAGGTAACGCCAAAATAGGCACCGTGTGCCAACGTCGTTTTTATAGACCATGTTTAAGAATGAAACAAGCGATTGATGATGGAAAAATTGGTAAGCCAATAATTGGCACCGTAACCATGTTAGGTTGGCGTGATAAAGCTTATTACGAAAGCGATCCTTGGAGAGGAACATGGCAAGGTGAAGGCGGAGGCGTTCTAGTCAATCAAGCTCCTCATCAACTTGATTTACTTTTATGGTACATGGGTGAAGTTGAAGAGGTTTATGGATTATGGAAAAACCTAAATCATTCCTATATCGAAGTTGAAGATACAGCTGTTGCTATCATTAAATTCAAAAATGGCGGTATAGGTAATGTGTTAGTAAGTAATTCACAAAATCCTGCACTCTATGGAAAAGTGCATGTACATGGAGAAAATGGTGCTTCTATTGGAGTACAAACCGACGGCGGTGCAATGTTTATTGCTGGGGTGTCTTCAATTACTGAGCCGCCATATAATGACTTATGGACGATTCAAGGAGAGGAAGATCAATTACCAATATGGAAAAAAGAAGATTGTGACTTTTTTAATAGTGTAGATTCAATGTACTATTATCATCAACTTCAAATTGAAGATTTTCTTGATTCATTAATAAACGATACTCCCCCTTTAATTGATGGTCTCGCTGGTTTAAAAACAGTTGAGCTGATTGAAGCTATTTATCGTAGCACCCAAAGCAATAAAGTTATTAAGTTTCCACTAGATTAAGGGTGCTATTGTGAAAATTGGATATAATCAATCAAATGCCATGAAATGTTCTAGTGTAGATAAAGATTTAGTCCTATGTGAAAAAAATGGCTTTGATTTTATCGAACTAAGATTAGATATGCTTCATGAATATTTGAAAGAACATGATGTAAACGAATTAAAGCATTTTTTTGAAAAAAATAACTTAAAACCGCATGCATTAAATGCCCTTTATACATTTCCAACTCTATTTGATGGCACGCAAAGCCAACAAGAACAAGACTTAGTTGCCGAGTTTATCTGGGGATGCGAAATAGCACAAATAATTGGATCTGAATATTTTATTATAGTTCCACCATTACAAAGAGATCCCAATGGAGGACCATTTATTGGTTCATGGGAAGATAATTGCAAAAATTCAGTAAGAATCTTATCTCACTTATCAAATTTAGCCGAACCTTATGGAATTAAACTTTGCTTCGAATTGGTTGGTTTTAATCGCAGTTCGGTAAGAACTGTTGAACAAGCTTGGCAAATAGTAAAAACCGTAAACAAAGACAATGTTGGATTGGTTATCGATTCTTTTAATCTTTATTTATACAACCGTTTGAATGATTTTTCAGTAATAAAACAAATTCCTGTTAATAAAATTTTTGCCGTTCATATAAATAATGGGGACGATGCTCCCGAAGAACAGTTGTCTCAAGCACTACGTCGCTTTTGCGATGAAGGAGTACTCAATTTAAACAATTTTCTAATCACCTTAAAAGAGATGGGATACACAGGAATGGTTTCAATTGAAACCTTTAGACCTGAATATTGGGAAAAAACACCTGAATGGATAATTTCACAGGCCTATCAAACAACGAAACAAATCATGAGCCATTGTAACTGTTTAACTAATGGACAATATTTATAATTAACAAGGAACAAAAATGAAAGCAACAAAATCTCGATATTTTGTATTGGTGTTACTTTTTATTGTAACAGCAATCAACTATATGGACAGAGCAAATTTATCCGTAGCCGGTACTAGTATTCAAGCCGAGTTTTCGTTAACTCCGGCACAACTTGGTCTTCTTTTTTCAATGTTTACTTGGGCGTATGTTTTAAGTCAAATACCAGTTGGCTATATACTTGATCGTATTGGAGTAAGAAAATTATATGGTTGTGCAATTATTTTATGGAGTATATTCACGCTACTCATGGGTATTGCTTCAAATCATATTTTCACAACAGCTGCATCATCATTCCTATTTTTATTACTCTGTAGATCATTGATAGGCGTAGCGGAAGCGCCTTCTTTTCCTGCGAACACTAAAATTATATCCACTTGGTTTCCAACACAAGAGAGAGCCAGTGCAACTGCACTTTATGCTTGTGCGCAGTACATTGGCCTTGCGGGTTTAACACCAATTTTAGCTTTTGTTGTCGCTAATTATGGTTGGGAAATGTCATTTTATGTTTGTGGTGTTGTGGGTATTCTCTTTGGTATTTATTGGTTAATCCGTTACCGTGATCCTTTAGATAGTAAACGGACGAATCAACTAGAAATTGATTATATAAAGCAAGGTGGCGGACTAGGACAAGCCAAGAAAAAACAAGAAAAAGTCGAATGGAAAGAGATTAGTTATGTATTAAAACAACGCAATTTTTTAGGGTTATGTATTGCTCAATTTGCCCTAAATTCAACCCTTTATTTCTTCCTTACTTGGTTCATTGTCTACCTTGAAAAAGGCTTACATTTATCAATCTCTAAAGCAGGTATTGGGGCAATGTTCCCGTATATTATGGCGATGATTGGATTACTATGCAGTGGATTTGTAAGTGATGCATTAATGAAAAGAGGAAAAAGCAGAACGTTCTCTCGAAAATTACCATCAATTTTAGGATTAGGCTTCGCTGGAGTTATGTGTTTGGCTAACTTCTTTGAAGATTATCCCGCTATAGCCATTGGACTATTATCTTTTGCATTTTTTGCAAATGCCTTTGCCAATATTGGTTGGGTTTTACTGAGTGATATTGTGCCGGCAAAAGTCATGGGGACTGTTGGTGGTTTCTTCAATATTGCCGGTAACTGTGCAGGTATAATTACGCCAATTATCATGGGGTTAATTCTACAATATACAAACAGTTTTGCTTATGCAATGTGTTATATTTCAGCGGTTTCTTTAATCGGCGCTTTAGCACACATATTTGTAATTAAAAAATTAGAAACAATAGAAATTCCTCAAGGACTCTAATAGTATTGTAATTTCTATATATTTATTGGTGATATTTAGCATAATGAGCAATTAATATTCAAATAATCATTGACAGAGCAATGATCATTTGATAAAAATATCACCAATAATTTATAAATAAAATTGAGCAGTTAATGATTAAATATACTAACCTCCTACTCAGCCTCCTCCTCGCATCAGTTTGCGCGGATAGCTTGTGTGTGGAGTAAAAGTAATTTAATAATTAACTCGACAGATTAACAAGAACCCGCGCTAAAGTGCGGGTTTTTTGTTTTCTCAACTTGAAATACCGTGATAGCGCTAAAATATAAAGGAAATAACAATGAGCGATCAGATTATTATTTTTGACACAACATTACGTGATGGTGAGCAAGCGTTACAAGCAAGTTTAAATGTTAAAGAAAAATTACAAATAGCTTTAGCATTAGAAAGAATGCGAGTGGATGTGATGGAAGTTGGTTTTCCTATCTCATCTCCAGGTGATTTTGAATCAGTACAAACTATTGCTAAAACCATTAAAAATAGTCGTGTATGTGCGTTGTCTCGTTGTATAGATAAGGATATTGATGTTGCCGCCGAAGCGTTAAAAGTAGCCGATCAATTTCGTATCCATACTTTTATGGCGACATCGACCTTACATGTTAAAGATAAATTAAAGATGACATTTGAAGATGTTGTCGAAAAGGCGGTGCACTGTGTTAAACGTGCACGTAATTATACAGATGATGTGGAGTTTTCTTGTGAAGATGCAGGCCGTACCCCAATTGATAACTTATGTCGGATTGTTGAAGCAGCAATTCAAGCAGGGGCAAAGACGATCAATATACCAGATACTGTCGGTTATACTGTCCCTTATCAATTTGGTGGCATTATTCGTACCTTATTTGAACGTGTCCCGAACATTGATAAAGCGATTATCTCTGTTCATTGTCATGATGACTTGGGTATGTCGGTGGCTAACTCGATTAGCGCGATTCAAGAAGGTGCTCGGCAGATTGAAGGCGCGATGAATGGTTTAGGTGAACGTGCGGGCAATACGGCTTTAGAAGAAGTCATTATGGCGATCAAAGTCCGTCAAAATATCTTAAACGTGCACACCAATATCAATCATCAAGAAATCTATCGTACCAGCCAAATTGTCAGCCAAATTACCAATACACCAATACCGTCTAACAAGGCGGTTATTGGTAGTAATGCCTTTGCGCACTCATCGGGTATCCATCAAGATGGCGTATTAAAAAATCGCGAAACCTACGAAATTATGACCCCTGAGTCAATCGGTTTAAATCAAATCCAATTAAATTTAACTTCGCGTTCAGGTCGAGCGGCGGTTAAACATCGTTTAGAAGAGTTAGGTTACCACGATGGCGATTATAATTTAGATCAAGTATATAGTGCCTTTTTAGAGCTTGCCGATAAAAAAGGCCAAGTTTTTGATTATGATTTAGAAGCGTTGATCTTTATTAATCAACTTAAAGACGATCAAGAACATTATGTATTGGATTATTTCAATGTTCAGTCGGGTTCCACTGTCGTTTCAACGGCTTCTGTGAGTTTGACCATTGGCGATCAAAAATATTCAGATGCAGCAACCGGTAATGGTCCAGTTGATGCAGTTTATCAAGCGATACATCGCATCACTGGCGAACCAATATCAATTGTAAAATATCAATTAGCCTCTAAAGGACAGGGCGAAAATGCCTTAGGTCAAGTTGATATCGTTGCCGAATATAAAGGGCGCAAATTCCACGGTGTTGGGCTTGCGACTGATATTGTACATTCATCAGCATTAGCATTAATTAATGTATTAAATAATGTTTATAGAGCGAATCAAGTTGCTGAGCAAAAACAAAAATTGCACCATGATTAACAAATAGTTGCTATTTCGTCATTCAATAACGAAATACTTAAATTAATTATAAGGAATAGATATGTCTCAAAATTACCATATTGCAGTACTACCCGGTGACGGAATTGGTCCAGAAGTGATGAAACAGGCTTATAAAGTACTAGAGGTTATTCGTCAAAAATACAATCTTGCAATTACAACAAGTGAATATGATGTTGGCGGTGCAGCAATTGATATTCATGGTTGCCCATTACCCAAAGAGACACTTGAAGGTTGTGAAAAAGCTGATGCTATTTTGTTTGGTTCGGTTGGTGGACCAAAATGGACCAATTTACCACCCGATCAACAACCTGAACGCGGAGCACTTTTACCATTACGTAAACATTTTAAATTATTTGCTAATATGCGCCCAGCTAGTTTGTATCAAGGTTTAGAGGAATTATGTCCTTTACGTGAAGATATTGCTAACCGTGGTTTTGATATTTTGTGTATGCGTGAGTTAACTGGCGGTATCTATTTTGGTTTGCCAAAAGGTCGTGAAGGCTCTGGACCCCAAGAGCGTGCTTTTGATACTGAAGTTTATCACCGTTTTGAAATTGAACGAATTGCCCGTATGGCATTTGAAGCAGCAAAAATTCGTCGTAAAAAAGTTACTTCTGTTGATAAAGCCAATGTATTACAAACCTCCATTTTGTGGCGTGAAGTCGTGAGCGAAGTTGCCAAACAGTATCCTGATGTCTCACTTGAACATATGTATATTGATAATGCGACGATGCAACTTGTTAAAGATCCTGCTCAATTTGATGTATTATTATGTTCTAATTTATTTGGTGATATTCTATCTGATGAATGCGCCATGATTACTGGATCAATGGGAATGCTACCTTCTGCTAGCCTAAATGAAGATGGCTTTGGTTTATACGAGCCTGCTGGTGGTAGTGCACCAGATATTGCCGGTAAAAATATCGCCAATCCTGCGGCACAAATTTTATCATTAGCACTATTGGTTCGTTATAGTTTAAAACGTGATGATATCGCCAAAGCTATTGAAAATGCCGTGAATAATGCTTTACAACAAGGCGTACGCACTATCGATCTTGCTCGTGGTGGTAGTTATGTTTCAACCGATGAAATGGGTGATACCATTTGTCGTTTAATTTAATTTTTAGAGCAAGGGTTAATAAATTATATTAACCCTTTTAAAGAATATTAAAGGAATATAAGCAATGTCTACAAAACCAAAAACATTGTATCAAAAATTATATGATGCACATGTTGTCTATGAAGCTCCAAATGAAACCCCTATTTTGTATATCGACCGCCATTTGGTTCATGAAGTCACCTCTCCTCAGGCCTTTGATGGTTTACGCGCAATGAATCGTAAAGTCCGACAACCACATAAAACCTTCGCCACAATGGATCACAACACCTCAACGAAAAGTAATGATTTAAGCGCTTGTAGTGAGATGGCACGAATTCAGCTAACCGAATTAGCTAAAAATGCAGAAGAGTTTGGCGTTTCTTTATACGGTTTACAAAGTCCATTACGCGGTATTGTTCATGTTGTTGGCCCTGAGCAAGGCATGACATTACCGGGTATGACGATAGTTTGTGGTGACTCACACACCGCAACACATGGCGCTTTTGGTGCATTAGCTTTTGGGATTGGGACATCGGAAGTTGAACACGTTTTAGCCACCCAAACATTGAAACAAGGTCGCGCTAAAACGATGAAAATCGAGGTCAAAGGCAAAGTCGCTAATGGCATTACCGCCAAAGATATTATTCTAGCGATCATTGGTAAAACAACCAGTGCTGGTGGTACAGGTCATGTAGTTGAGTTTTGTGGCGAAGCCATTACTTCTTTGTCAATGGAAGGCCGAATGACATTATGTAATATGGCCATTGAAATGGGTGCCAAAGCTGGATTAGTTGCACCAGATGAAACCACATTTGAATATTTAAAAGGTCGTCAATTCTCACCTAAAGGAGAAGATTTTGAGCAAGCTGTTGCTTACTGGAAAACCTTAAAAACAGATGAAGGAGCACATTTCGATACGATTGTGACTTTAGAAGCAAAAGATATTGCTCCGCAAGTAACTTGGGGAACTAATCCTGGTCAAGTAACCGCTATTGATTCTCAAGTACCAAATCCTCAAGATTTTTCCGATCCAATTGAAAAACATTCAGCTGAACGCGCATTAGCCTATATGGGGTTAACCGCGGGAACTAAAATGTCTGATATTAAGATCAATAAAGTGTTTATTGGATCTTGTACTAATTCTCGTATCGAAGATCTGCGTGCCGCCGCTGAAGTTGCCAAAGGTCGTAAAATCGCCGATGGTGTTCAAGCTTTAGTCGTTCCGGGTTCCGGTCCGGTGCGTGAACAGGCAGAGGCTGAAGGATTAGATAAGATTTTTATCGATGCCGGTTTTGAGTGGCGTTTACCAGGATGTTCAATGTGTCTAGCGATGAATGATGATAAATTAGCACCAGGTGATCGCTGTGCATCAACCAGTAACCGTAATTTTGAAGGACGCCAAGGCCGTGATGCCAGAACGCATTTAGTTAGCCCGGCAATGGCAGCTGCGGCGGCCATTACTGGTCATTTTACTGATATTCGCAAACCATTTTAAGGAGACTTGTCATGGCAAAATTTACTACACATACTGGATTAGTCGTGCCTTTAGATGCCGCGAACGTCGATACCGATGCGATTATTCCTAAACAATTTTTACAGAAAGTTACTCGTACCGGATTTGGGCAACATGCATTTCATGAATGGCGATTTTTAGATGATGCTGGCAAACAACCTAATCCAGAATTTGTATTAAATAAACCTCGTTATAAAGGCGCAAGTATCTTATTGACTCGTGAAAACTTTGGTTGTGGATCATCGCGTGAACACGCACCATGGGCATTAACTGATTATGGTTTTAAAACTATCATTGGTTCAAGCTTCGCTGATATTTTCTATAATAACTCATTTAATAATCAACTATTATTAGTTAACTTATCAGAAGAAGAAGTTGATGAGTTATTTAAATTGGTTGAAGCCAATGAGGGAATTGAATTCACTATCGACTTAGTAAATGAAGTCGTGATCGCGGGTGATAAGCAATATTCATTTAAAATTGATGCCTTCAAACGCCACTGTTTATTAAATGGTTTAGACAATATAGGTTTAACCTTGCAACATGAAGATGCTATCAGCTCTTTTGAGCATAAAATTCCTACATTCTTAAATTAATTTATTTAGGCGCGCAAGCGCCTTTTATAGGAATAATTAATGACAACCCATCACGATAAAGTAAATCAACAGTTCGGTCAGCAAGCTAACGCCTACTTAAGCAGTAAAGTTCATGCTCAAGGTGCTGATCTTGAATATCTAGCCAGTTTTTTAACTAATTATCCTAATGCTGAATTTTTAGATATGGGGTGTGGCGCAGGCCATGTCAGTTTTATTGCAGCAAAACAGGTCAAACATGTCACAGCCTATGATCTATCGGAGCAAATGTTAGCAGTGGTTGAACAAACTGCTGATGAACGTAACTTAAAAAATATTAGCACCGTGCATGGTTATGCTGAGCATCAACCATTTGACGATAACTATTTTGATATTGTAGTCAGTCGGTATTCTGCCCATCATTGGCAGGATGTAGGTAAGAGTTTGCGTGAATTACATCGAATTACCAAACCAAATGGTAAGTTAATTATTATGGATGTCGTTTCTCCTGGTCAGCCTGTTTTAGATATTTGGTTACAAACGATTGAAGCACTACGTGATACTTCCCACGTACGCGACTATACGCCTGGCGAATGGCTGACATTTTTAAGCGAAGCTGGATTTACTATTGATAAGATTCAACGCCATCGTTTACCCTTGAATTTTGATAGTTGGATAAAACGTATGCGTACACCGAATAATTTAGTGGATGCGATAAGGACTTATCAAATAAGTGCATCTCAAGATACAAAATCTTACTTCGAATTACAATCAGATGGTTCTTTTACCTCTGATATGATGATTATTGAAACGCAAAAAGTAATTTAGAAATTAATAAAAAAAGAATCGAAAACAGCTATCCAATATCAAAGCTGTTTTCGTTGATTTGAAGGTGGTATCGACAATGCCTCACGATATTTTGCTACCGTTCGCCGAGCAATAATGATACCTTGATTTTCAAGGATTGAAACTAATTTGCTATCACTCAAAGGCTTTTTAGCATCTTCCTCTGAAATATATTTTTTAATTAATGCCCGAATGGCTGTGGACGAGGCTTCTCCACCAGATTCAGTATTAACATGGCTTGAGAAAAAAAATTTTAACTCGAAGATGCCAGTTGGGCATTGTAAATACTTCTGTGTTGTCACTCGCGAGATAGTCGACTCATGCATATCAATCGCCTCGGCAACATCAGACAAAATCATTGGTTTCATATATTCAGCACCATTTTCAAAAAAAGCTTGTTGGTGCTCAACAATAAATTGACTAACTTTTAATAAAGTCTCATTACGATTTTCGACGCTTTTAATAAACCAATTGGCTTCTTGTAAATTTGAGCGAATATATTGGCTGTCACTTTCATTACTTATCTTTTCCATCGCTGCATATTGTTGATTGATGCGTAGCGTTGGAACTGTATCACTGTTCAATTCCGCTATCCATTTACCGGCAATTTTTTTAACCACAACGTCTGGAATAACATAATCCGGTGGCATAGTATTAACTGAGTCACCAGGATAAGGTTGTAAATGCTGAATAAAATCAATCGCCTCTTTTAACTGCTCATCAGAAGCATTTAACCGTTTTTTAAGAGTTCTATAATCGTGGCTTGCTAATAAATCTAGATAGTTATCGATGATCTCTTTGACTAACGCTGGTGGCGTTAAGTGTTGAATTTGAATAGTCAAACATTCTTGTAAAGTTCTTGCTCCAACTCCAATTGGATCAAAATGCCAAATTCGCTTTAATACAGCTTCAACTTCGTCGAGCTCAATTTCATTATTACCTTGTTCATCTAAAATTTCTTCACTAGAAACGGTTAGGTAACCTCTATCATCAATTGCTTCAATAATCGATAACGCAATTGCACGATCAATATCACTAAAAGGCGTTAAATCCAATTGCCAATTTAAATAGTCATGTAAGGTTTCGTGTGTTTCACCTTGATAGATGGGTAATTCATCAGTACGATAATCTGAATAGGTTCCTGATGGTGTACCTGCAGTGTAAATATCATCTAAAGATGCATCTAAAGGGATATCTTCAGGAATTTCTTGACTATCTAATGCTTCACGCGTATCAATATTTTCGCCAAGATCTTGCTGCTCAACATTAATTTCATCATATTGATCAGCAATTTCCAATAGTGGATTATTTTCAAGTGCAGTTTGAATTTCTTGTCTTAACTCTAGAGTCGACAATTGCAACATACGAATTGCGAGTTGCAATTGTGGCGTCATTGACAACTGTTGAGAAATCTTCAGTTGTAAGCCTTGTTTTATCATAATCTATAATCTGAATTCATGTCCTAAGTAAACGCGTTTAACATATTCATTATTTAAAATACTATCAGGTGTACCTTCAGCAATTAAATGTCCTTTATTTACTATATAGGCGCGTTCACAAACATCAAGCGTTTCACGGACATTATGATCGGTAATTAGTACGCCTAATCCACGATCGCGTAGATGTTTAATGATATTTTTGATATCAATAACTGAGATCGGATCGACCCCAGCAAAAGGTTCATCGAGTAAAATAAATTTTGGATTAGCAGCCAAGGCTCTAGCAATTTCAACTCTTCGTCTTTCACCACCTGATAAAGATTGACCAATATTGTTTCGTATATGCGTAATATGGAATTCTTCTAGTAGCTCTTCTGCTCGATTTAATTTTTCATTTTTATCAATATCTTTACGCGTCTCCAATATAGCCAAAATATTATCGATAACCGATAATTTTCTAAATATCGAGGCTTCTTGTGGTAAATAACCAATACCTTTTTGAGCGCGCTCATGTAGTGGTAAGATACTAATATCATGATCATCAAGATAGATTTTTCCGGCATTTAAAGTGACTATGCCAACTACCATATAAAAAGTCGTGGTTTTACCCGCACCATTAGGACCAAGCAAGCCAACTATTTCACCAGAATTGACTGTTAAACTTACATCTTCAACAACACGCCGCTTTTTATAAACTTTAGCGAGGTTTTCGGCTTTTAAAATTGACATATTATTTGTTCATCTCTTTAACTTGATTTGGGATAATAGTAGTTTTTACCCGTTCATTTCTACCTGGTTGTGCAAATATTCGTTGTCTTTTTAAATCATAAGTAATAAGCGAACTTTTAATGCGATTATCATCCTGAACTAGTTCCGCATCCCCTTGCAATATGATGTTGCTATCCTTCACATCATAGATAACCTGCGTTGAATGCCCTGTCACAATTTTGTTATTTTGAGGCATAATCTGTTTATATTTTACAGGGTTACCATATCCGGTAATTTTTTGTTTTGTTGAATCTTGCATATCGGTCATAACAACTTTATCAGCCCATATTGTTAAACCTTCTTGAACAATCTGAACATTACCACTGAAGGTGATAATATTTTTTTCAATATCAATTTGCTGATTGTCAGCATCAATCATAATAGGCTTGTCACTAGCAAACATCTTCTGGTCTTTTGGTGAGGAAGAAGATTCCAAAGTGACTTCATCTGCAAAACAAGCAAATGATAAACAGAATAAAAAATACAATAGATAAATTGCTTGTTTTTTTAATTTCATTTTTTTATTGCGCCTCAGTATTATAAAAGGTTTTTATATTCTCAAGTATATTTGCCGTTTTTTCTCTTAAATCACCGATTAAACCGATGCCCGTCGAAAAAAAGCCTATTCCTTTAATTTTTACTGGATCATCAGACGTTACCAGTTGTGTTTTTAAATCAACTACAGCATTATCGGTTAACACTTGTTGTAATTGCGATTCCGGGGTTAAATTTGTTAACACGACATCTTGATAAAGGTGGATTAATTTATCATTAGTCAACGTCGCGCGTTTTGCTTTAATATGCCAAGTAGCCGCATGATCCTGATCGTAAAGTGTCACATTAGGTAAATCAAAATCAGTATTTTCCGTATTATCAAAATGTCTTACTTTGTTTGATTCAATCTTATATACCATATAGCCTGATAAATCATAAACATTGGTTATCATATCATCACTTTGATAAATAGGTGTATTAGGCGAATTTGTGTTTGATGACGCAATAGAAGCGCTATCGTCTATTTGGTAACGGTAATAAATACCAATTATCAAAATAAGCAGAATGATACAGATTAAATTTTTTTTATTCATAGTTTACGTTAATTACGTGAATAAGATTAATCATTAATAACATGGACCTTTATTACTAATTACCCCAAGATTATCTTATTTTACTTTATTTTTTAATAAATTAATATCTGACATTAAAAGAAGTTAAGTAACGATAAAATAATAATTGAAAACATTAATAATTTACTAATAAATTTTCATTTTTTATATAAAATTGATAACATTTATTGATAATATATATAACATTTTACGGATCAAAGCATTCTTTGTTTTTAAGATATAGATTTAATCAAAATCATCTGATCAGATTAATGATAAAAAGATATGTAATAGGGCCCCTAAATGTTATTAAGTTCTAGAAAAATTATTATCTCAATAATTATTTTATTAATATTATTAGGTTATGGTTTTTGTCATTTTGTTTATGCTGATTTAGATGTTGATGAAAGTAAAATTGGCATGGTTGTTGATGAGTTTAATGGCGTTAAAGTTTATTATAATGGTTCAATAAATAATGTAAGTGGTAGGAATGTATCAAAAGATGGTTATAATTTAGGACTAAAGTATCAATGTGTTGAATTTATTAAACGTTATTACTATGAACGTTTTAATCATAAAATGCCTGACAGTTATGGTCATGCCAAAGATTTTTTTGATGATTCAATACCAGATGGAAGTCTTAATCCTAAACGAAATTTACTTCAGTTTCATAATGGATCCCCCACCAAACCTCAAGTTGACGATATTATTATTTTTGATTGGTCTAAATATGGTCATGTAGCCATCATCAGTAAAGTTACTGACAATGAAATTGAGATCGTCCAACAAAATCCTGGTCCAACAGCCAGAAGTCGCACGACCTTTCCATTAATATTTAGGGATGGAGGATGGAAAATCGATTCTTTTCGTGTGTTAGGTTATTTGCGTAAACGTTAAACTATCATTTAACTATTATTATAGATATTAACCTGCCAGTTCAATTCTACTTTGAATAGCATCATTTCATAATGATAATTTTTCTGAAATTAATTTGAATTTTAGATCAATATCCAATATTGAAAGATGTTAAATTAGTATCAATGACGACTTGATTAACGCGAATATCAGTTATAGTTGCTGATCGGGGCCCTCCCTCTTCTAACCAGTGCAACATTTTCTCTAACGCAATATCTTCACCTTGAACAATAATTTCAACATCACCATTAGACAAATTTTTTACCGTACCAACTAAACCTAATTTATTTGCCTGCTGATAGGTAAAAAAACGAAAACCTACACCTTGAACGCGGCCTGATACTTGGATATTAACTTGTTTTATCATACTAAATAGTCTCAATCGATAAACTATACTTGATTTAAAAAATAAAATTGTTAATTATTCTGTTTTATCACTTGATTGCCAATTAATCAACAAACCACTCATTATGTTGCTGAGAGACTAGTTTTATCGTCTTTAAAATTGTTGATAAATGCTCATGAAGTGCTATAGCAGCCATTTCAGGATCATGTTTTCTTAGTGCAATAACAATTTTTTCATGTTGTTTAACCAAGTTTTCGGGGGGAGAAATATCTTCCAACGTTAGATATCTCACCCTATCCATCATTGCTTTAATATTTTCGACGGTTTCCCACGCCATCGGACAATCAACAATATTCATTAAAATTTGGTGGAATTCATCATCTTTTTCTAGAAAATAACGAATATCTTTGCGTTTATTAGCATCAATCTGCTCTTTTAGATTTTTTTCGAGCAATAACAGATCTGCATCACTAATTTCTTGTGCGGCGCGTTTGATAATTGCACATTCAACTGCTTCACGAATAAACTGACCATCAATCACTTTTTTAATCGATATTTTGGTTACAAATGTCCCTCGTTGCGGAAGAATTTTAACCAATCCGGCTTCAGCTAATTTAATGAAGGCTTCACGAACAGGTTGGCGAGATACATTAAATTGCGTAGAAATATCTTTTTCAGAAAGTAAAATGCCAGGCAAAACCTGACAAGTAATAATCGCTCTTCTTAATGTACGATAAACTTGTTGATTAACGGGCTCTGAAATATTTAATTCGATAAGTTTAAACATATACTATTCTTGTATAATCAATTGTATTGATGTGAATAGTAGGTGATTTTTAAATATAAGAAAAGTGTTTTTAAAAAATAGTCTATATATCTAATAACGTCAATAGAGCGTATAAAAAGGTGTAATTGCTAAATAGCGCTATTACACCTTGGTTATTAACTCTAGTAAATTATATTGATAGTTCTAAAAAAGTTGAGTTAATTTTTCAACTGTCTTTTTAGCACCGACATCTCGTAAAGAGATATACGCTGTCGTAACTTTTTCAACGAAAAGCGGATTATTTACTAAATCATTACCAAATACATGAGTTAGAGATAATAGTGCTTTTACTCTATTTTCGTCATCGGCACTATTAGCTACCAGCTCTTTTATTTTGCTAATTGATGGATCGCTTACATCAATTGAATTACCGGCGTCATCTACGCCACTTACATAACGCATCCAAGCCGCAACCCCTAAAGCAAGACAATCAAATGAGCTATTGTCAGCTAAGTGATAACGAATAGAATCAAGCATACGTTGTGGCAATTTTAAAGTACCATCCATGGCGATTTGCCATGTACGATGTTTTAAACCTGTGTTTCGATAACGATCGAGTAATGAATCAGCATAAGCAGACAAATCAACATCTTTTACTCGTAAGGTCGTTGCTTGTTCATTTAGCATTAAATGTCTTGCTGCTTTAACATAATTAGGATCCTGCATACACTCATCAATATGCAAATAGCCAGCTAAATAACCTAAATAAGCAAAAAATGAATGGCTACCATTTAACATGCGTAATTTCATCTCTTCATAAGGCAAAACATCACCAACGAGTTCTGCTCCAGCTTTCTGCCATTGAGGACGACCAGCCACAAAATTGTCTTCAATCACCCATTGTCTAAATGGTTCACCTGCAATACCTGCTGGGTCATCAATTCCACCAAGTTGTTTTTTTATTTTAACCATCGTTTCAGGCGTTGCCGCAGGTACAATTCGATCAACCATCGTTGATGGAAAAGTCACATTATCTTCAATCCATTGAGCTAGATTAGGATCTCGCTGTTTAGCCAGTGCTAAAACAACATTACGAGTAACATGGCCATTTTCAGGCATATTGTCACAAGACATAACCGTGAAAGGTTTTAATCCTTGCTCTTTACGTAAACGTAATGCCTCAACAATGACACCCGGAACGGATTTAGGCGCATGAGGATTGGCAATATCATGACTAATTAATGGATTATTAGTATCAATTGATGCCGTCGATGGCAGATAACAATAGCCTTTTTCGGTTACCGTTATTGACACAATCGCAATTTCTGGACGGGTCATCACATCTAAGACTTTTTGTATTCCATCAATATCTGCATGTAATGCTTCTTTTGCTACTCCTACAACACGAGTATTCCAGTTATCATAGGACATTTCACATACACTGAATAAACAATCTTGTTCTTTTAAGTCTTGAATTTGTGCTTCACCACCAATCAAGTTAACTTCACAATATCCCCAATCGCTATTATGCTCTACAGCCAATACATCCGCGTAGACCGCTTGATGAGCACGATGAAATGCCCCAAAACCAAGATGAACAATTTTGGTTTTAATTTTGCTTCTATCATAAGTTGGAACAACTACCTCTTTAGGTAGTTGTGATAAAGTTTGATTTGATAATCTCATTATTCGTTACCATAACATTATAAATTTTTTCGCCATAAATTTTCATATTTATGACCAGTAAGGTTTTCAACAACTTTCCGAGTTTCTTCTGAAACATCACTTTTTGAGCCATTATTTTTTAAACGTTCAATTTCTGCAACTAAAATTGTGTGAGTCTGCTTATTTAACTTGAAAGTTAATGCATAAAACAAGGCTATTAATAATAACCCAACTGTACCACCAACAAATAAAATACTAATAGTATTTATTGCTTCAGCACTTTGTTGAGTACTACCTTGCACAAATCCACCTTTTTGTAGAATTAACCCGACGATAAACGTGGCAATAGCAACAGTGGTTTTGCGACCAAATGTCATAACCGCCGCATATAAACCTTCTCGACGTTGTCTGGTTAGCATTTCATCAACATCAGGAATAAACGGAAAAACATTCCAAGGGGTAAATTCTAAAATACAACGACCGGCCTGGTAACAAATAGCCAAAATATATAACAACCAAATTTTGGATGAAGGATCGACTATATATACAGCGTAAAAACCAAGGATACAGATGATCATAGTTGTATAAGAGAATATATACAGTCTTCCCGGACCATATTTTACCATTGCAACACCAGCCAATAATGTTATTGGTAAACCTATAATACTTAAAGATAACAATCCACCAGCAAATGACGAAGAAACACATAAACAATAGACACAAAAGAATACAAATACCGTATTAAAAATATCTTTTGCAGTGAATGAAAACAAATAGATAGCTAAATGTTTACGGAAAGCTCTAATATTAAATGTAGATAAATAATCTTTAACTAGATGTTTAACAACAGTAACTTTTTCAGAAAAACTTTTTTGGGTTACACCTTGTTCTTGATATTTTATCATTTCTGGGGTCAGTTCTCTCTCCCACGTCACCTTATATGAAATAAATACGCAAACAGCAAAAATAACAGCAAAGAAAAGCCCATTAATGAAATAAGCGTAAGCATTATTTTCGCCAAAATAGTGAATTAAAATACCTGGTACTAAAGTGGCTAAGAAAGTCCCACTTGCAGATAAAAACATTCTACCTGTAGATAATTTGGTTCGATCATTATAATCTTTAGTCATTTCTGACGGTAATGTTTCCCAAGGAATCAACACAATAGCTGCAACGATTTCGAAGACTAAATATACCGTTAAATAAAACCAATAATTCATCCCTGTTACCCAAAGTAAAACATAAAGCAACATAAGAGGAGAACCAATCAGTAAGAAGAAACGTCTTCTTCCAAATTTTTGCCCTAATTTATATTTGTAAAAATTATCGGTAAAACTACCCATAAATAAACTAACAATTGCATCAACAATTCGTGCAATTGCCACAATCGATGCGGCCTCAATAGGTGTTAACCCTACAAAAGTGGTATAGAAAAAGAGTAACCATGCCCCGATGATGGTAAACGCACCTCCACCCATAATATCAGTTAAACCATAACCAATTGCAATAGGAAGCGTTACTTTCC
The DNA here is from genome assembly GCF_003202915.1 of Gilliamella apicola. Lineage (GTDB taxonomy): Bacteria > Pseudomonadota > Gammaproteobacteria > Enterobacterales > Orbaceae > Gilliamella > Gilliamella apicola_Q. The sequence goes on along the minus strand of NZ_QGLP01000004.1, from coordinate 262,794 downwards.
TTTTTTTATTTATTTTCGTATCCATTCTTGATTCCTTAATTTAAATAATCAAAATCTTTTTAACCTATTGGTCAAATTCAAAATCATCCTTTAATTTTGTAGTTAAAAGTCAAAATAAGATTTAGCATTTTTATAGCAAATTCCTGTAATAAGCTTACCTAACAATTGGTAATCTTCTGGTATTTCTCCATCAGTAACCCATTGACCAATTAAATTACATAATATTCGACGGAAATATTCATGGCGGGTATAAGAGATAAAGCTTCTTGAGTCGGTTAACATTCCCACAAAATTCATTAATAAGCCATGATCAGCAAGAGTAGTAAGTTGTCTTAGCATGCCTCTTTTGGTATCACTAAACCACCATCCTGCACCATATTGCATATTAGATTTAACTAATCCTGATTTTTGGAAATTTGCGATTGTACAAGCAACCACATCATTAACACTAGGATCTAAATTATAGATAATTGTTTTAGGTAATGAATTTAATTCATTCATTTTATTGAATAATTTATTTAGATTAATTGCTAGATTTTGTTGATCACAGATGGAGTCGAAGCCAGTATTTATTCCTAACTGATTAAACATGATTTGGTTATTATTTCGAATAACGCCAAAATGAAGCTGCATAGCCCAATTTCTTTTACTATAAAAACCAGCTAATGCAATTAGAACAGCAGATTTATATCGATATTCCTCAGTTTCATCTAATGTAATATTATTCATTTTTTTTTCGAATAATATATTTTGTGTTTTAGGATCACTATCCTCAAACTGAATAGTCATTAAACCATGGTCAGATAGTCGACAACCTTTTTGATGAAAATATTCAACTCTATTTTCAATAGCTTTTAAAAAATCACTAAAATTATTTATCTTAACTGATGTTTGATTTTCAAGATTACTAACAAATTTAGTAAACTTTTCGCCAACAGAGTCTAAGGCTTCATCAGGTCTAAACGTTGGTAAAACTTTAGTTTTAAAGTCGTTTTGTTTAATTATTTCATCATGATATTGCAAACTATCAAGCGGTGAGTCAGTAGTACAGATTACATCAACATTTGATAAGTTAATTAATTTTTGTGCTGTATAATTTTTTTCTTGCAAAATATAGTTACATTTATCCCATATTTCTTCAGAGTTTTTACCATTCAAAGTATCTGTAATACCAAAATATTTAGCTAATTCAAGATGACTCCAATGAAATAACGGATTACCTATCGTATTTTCAACTGTTCCACTCCATGCTTTAAATTTTTCTAATGGTGAAGCATTACCTGTAATCAGTTTTTCATCCACGCCATCCGCTCTCATTGCTCGCCATTTGTAATGATCACCTGATAGCCATAATTCATACATCGAATCAAATTTTTTATTTTCAGCAATCTCGCGTGGATCTAAATGACAATGGTAATCAATAATAGGAAGATTTTCGGCAAATTCATGGTATAGCTTTTGAGCAACTTTACTATTTAAAAGAAAATCTTTATGAATAAAAGACATATATTATTTCCTTATTATGTGTTTTATCGATGTTGAACTTATATGCAATTAGTAATCCATCTATATGCTCAAACCCGATAATTTCTGTTTATGAAAAATATTGTCGCTACATTTAATCGAAGTTCGCGATCAACTTGACTTCGCGTCACAATATTTTCCATATAAACTCCGTCAAATTACCAATTCCACAAAGTGCCATCTTCTAAACGAGCAATTGGCAAATAAGCAGGATTGTATGGATATTTTGATGCCAGTTTTTCATCAAAATCGATACCTAAACCTGGTTTGTCACTTGGATGCATATAACCATCATTAAAGGTCCAATTAGGTGAGAAAACTTCTAACATCTGTTCGGAATAACCCATGAATTCTTGTACCCCAAAGTTAGGCACCCACATATCAAAATGCAGAGCAGCTGCATGACAAATTGGAGATAAATCAGATGGGCCATGAGAACCAGTTCTAACTTGATAAAGTGCCGCAAAATCAGCAATTCGACGCATGTGTGTGATGCCACCAGCATGAGTTATGGTGGTTCGGATATAATCAATGAGCTGTTCTTCAATTAGCTGTTTACAGTCCCAAATACTGTTAAATACTTCACCGACCGCAATTGGAGTGACTGTATGTTGACGAATTAAACGGAAGCACTCTTGATTTTCCGCTGGTGTTGGGTCTTCCATCCAAAATAGACGATAATCTTCGATACTTTTACCAAAACGCGCAGCTTCAATTGGAGTTAAACGATGGTGCATGTCATGCAATAGATGTTCATTAAAACCAAATTTATTTCTTACTGCTTCAAATAATTTTGGTGTGAAATCAAGGTATTTATCGGTTGCCCAAAATTGCTCTTCTGGATAATTACCTCGAGTAGCCGGTTCATAAGCTAAATTTTTACCTTTACTTTGACCATATGTGGTCTTCATTCCCGGTATTCCACACTGAACACGAATAGCTTTAAAACCCATTTCCTTATGTTTGGCGTAATCATCTAACGCTTCTTCAATATCTTTACCTGTCGTATGGCAATAGACCATGACACCAGTACGTGAAGCACCACCTAATAGCTGATAAAGTGGCATATTGGCTACTTTACCTTTGATATCCCATAACGCCATATCAATTGCAGATATTGCTGACATGGTCACTGGCCCACGACGCCAATAGGCTCCTTTATAAAAATATTGAAAGATATCTTCAATTTGACTAGCATCTCGACCGATTAGCTGTGGACAAAGATGATCTTTAAGATATGATGCGACAGATAACTCTCGTCCATTGAGTGTCGCATCACCAACTCCATATACACCTGAATCTGTAGTGATTTTTAATGTGACAAAGTTCCTTCCTGGACTACACACAAAAACTTCTGCTTTTACGATTTTCATTTGATACCTCTGAAAAATGATTAACAAACAAACTTTAATATGAACAATACTACCATACAAGTAGATTAGGTTATTTATGTGATATTGATCACATAAATGTTAAATTTATGAGAAATGAGAAATAAAAAACCCCCGCTCCTCAATTTTTTTAAAAATTTTTTAGATACGGGATTTTTAAAAGTTTAATTTAGTCGTAGAAAGTTTTTTGATTAGTAATTAATTACTTTATATAGCCTCGCTTTTTATAATAGAATCACCTGTCATTGGTTAAAACCTTCACATTTTTATATTTATTAAGCATTGGGTACAATTTTGATTCTTCTTATTGATAATTACGATTCTTTTACTTTTAATATCTATGACTACCTTTGCCGTGCTGGTGCCGATGTTATGGTCATCAAAAATGATGAAAAATCTATTGATGAACTAAAGCAATTATCATTCTCTAAAATGGTAATTTCTCCGGGCCCAGGCCGGCCAGAAAATGCTGGAATATCGTTGTCAGCGATTCAAACCTTTGCGAAGCATTGTCCAATACTAGGGATCTGTTTAGGCCATCAAGCGATTGCGCAATATTTTGGCTGCAAAATAGTTAAAGCACCTATACCAATGCATGGCAAAGTTGATGAAATTATTCATGATGAGCAAGGATTATTTGCTGGAATTAAAAATCCTTTTTCGGTTGTAAGATATCATTCGTTAATTGTAGAAAATTCAGCAAAGCAATCACCATTAATAGTCACCGCGACAAATAAGCAAGGATTAATTATGGGATTGCGTCATATGACACTTCCGATTGAATCAGTGCAATTCCATCCTGAAGCAATTAAAACAGAGTTTGGTTTAAAAATGATTAGCAATTTTGTTAGCGAGTAGTGAACATGAAAATTTATTTTGATTTTGAAGGGCAACATAAATATTTTTGTGATCCAATAAAAATTATAAAGTCATCTGATCATTGCTCAATAAAAAAAGATATTGAGGAGATAGAAGCATTCATACAACAAGGTTACTACGCTTGCGGTTACCTTGCTTATGAAAGCGCTATGGGCTTTAACGAGTCAAATAAAACCAAAATACTCCCAACGTCAAATCAGGATTTACCTCTGCTGTTATTTGGTATTTTTGAAGACTATACGACGATATCCAATAATGAACAATATATACCGCAATCTTTGAAGTTGTCTAGCGACACCAACATTGATGAATATCAACAAAAAATTAGTTATATTCGCGCCCAAATCGAATCTGGTAATACTTATCAAACCAACTTTACCATTCAATTCAATGCACCATTTAATGGCAATCCTAAAGATTATTATCATTTTCTACAAAAAAATAATCGAGCTAATTACTGTGCTTATATTGAATTTGAAAAATATCATATTTTATCTATCTCCCCAGAATTATTTTTTAAATTAGAAGATAGAACCATCTCGACTAAACCGATGAAAGGAACAGTGGCACGAGGCTTAAATAACAACCAAGATAAACAACAAATAAAGTCGTTAATGTCAGAGAAAAATCTGGCTGAAAATATGATGATTGTTGATTTACTTCGTAATGATTTGAGTAAAATTTCCGAACCTGGTTCGGTAACCGTTCCACACTTATTTACCGCAGAAAAATATCCAACTGTTTGGCAGCTCACCTCAACTATTCAAGGAAACCTAAAAGAAAATGTGAATTTATATCAGATATTTCAAGCGCTTTTTCCATGCGGTTCAATTACTGGTGCACCTAAATCAAGCACCATGCAAATTATTAGTAATATTGAAAACTCAGCGCGCGGCGTTTATTGTGGCACAATTGGTTATATTGAACCGTCTATGAAAAAGGCTGTTTTTAATATTCCAATACGTACTTTGACTATCCATAATCAACAGTTGAATTATGGCGTCGGGGGTGGCATTACATGGGATTCAACCGCCGATGATGAATATAATGAGATTTTAGCCAAAACTGCTATCTTAAATCGAACTTTGTCGACACCTAAATATATTATTGAAACGTTATTGCTTGAAGATGGCAAATTGGTCTTATTGGATATGCATTTAGACAGGTTATTGGCTTCAGCAACCTATTTTGATTTTGCATGTAATGTTCAAACCATCAAACAGAAGTTGACCGATTTGGCAAAAACTTATTTTTCAGGAAAATATAAAATTAGATTGCTACAACCTAAAAATGGACAACCGGCAATAAGTATCGATTTACTTACCAATCCAATAGTAATTGATAAACTTGCTTGGGCAGAAAAATGTGTCGATAAGGAAAATGTTTTTCTCTATCATAAAACAACTAATCGCCAACATTTTCCTCAATTAGCCGCAGGTCAAGAATATATCAATTATAATCAATATGATGAAATTACCGAGTTTGTAAATGGTAATATTGCATTACTCATTAATGATAAGTGGCTAACACCAGCGATTACCTCTGGATTGCTTGCTGGTACGATGCGACAGAATTATTTGAATAATCACCAACTCATTGAGAAAAAGATTATCAAAAAAGATATTTTACAAGCCGATAAAATAGCGTTTATTAATAGTGTACGAGGTTGGGTTGAGATTGAAAATCAGCTATTAAATAAATTAAAACAACAGTTATTGTGATCTGCAATTGAGCACCAAGAACATTCCGTCACTCTTCTGACGGAATGTCTAATAATAATTAATGTTTAATTGAATTTGCAAAGTCTTGCTCTTCATCTTGCCAGCCTTGGGACAAGGCTTTTACCAGAGCATTATAACCATTTGTTGTAAGCGGAATTTGCCGTTTAATAACTTTAGTAACAATTTTACCGCTCTTATCTGTCATAACCCAACGGCCGGTTATTATCGCATCACCATTATAATTACCATGGAAGCCATCAATAAAAAGTTTAACCGTTAATGATGGAGTGGTAATTGAATTTGTCGATACCAAATAATTAGGCATAATTTGCGTTAAGTCTTGTGATAATCGATCGGCAAGTTGTTGAGATAATGCCGATACCCATAGATGATTAGTTGCCGTGGTATATTTTATATCATCTGTTTGCAAAACAATTCCTGATTTATTTAAAAAATCGGCCACTTCAATAGACTCAATCCAGATAAAATAATGAGTAGATTGAGTCATCGCTGAACCATGGTTAGCCAAATTACTGGTCAATTGAAAAAAGCTTTTATTCGGAACATCAGATGAACAACCAATTATTGCACTTAATAATGTCATCAATAGCATAATTTGTAGGCTTTGAATTAATTTAAACATTATTTATTACCTCTGGCTTTTGGTTCTTGATCTTTTTTATTTGGAGCTGAAAAAATCAATGCATTACTCTTATTATTTAGTGTATTAAGTAAAGGGGTCAATTCATCCATCATTTGTTGAATTTTTTGTAAGCTTTCATTCATTTGAGTATTCAGTTGTGAACCCGGTTGTAATCCTTTCATAGTCTCGTTTAAAGAACGAATAGCTTTCTGTAAATCTTTAGGCATATTTTGCATCTCTTTACTTGCCATAATTTGATTTAAAGATTGCATTAATCGTTCACTTGATTCTAATGATTTATTAAATTGGGTTATAGTACTATTCAACGGCAGATTATTAAAATTATCTAATAACTGCAGGATTTTTGTTTGTATCTGTGCAAATCCTGTTGATGTAGTTTCAATAGTATCGTATCCATATTGTTTAGCGAATTTAGTGTTATATTTATCTTTTAACTCTGGATAAAAATCTAAATCTATATAGAGCGCACCGGTAAATATATTTGAAGTTTTTAATGATGCTCTTAGGCCATTTTTTTGTTCATCCTTAATCAAAGCGACAATATCAATCTTATCCTCTACTAATTCAGATAAACGATCTGGCTCGATCCTAATTAATACCGGTACTCTTTGATTGAGAATTGATATATCTTTCAACATTTCCGATGTATAGAACGGCACCGAACTCACTGTACCAAGTCTTATACCGTGATACTCTACTGGCGACCCTTCGGTTAAACCTGAGATTGACTCATTAAGCATAATAATAAATTCTTTATACTCGGTATATTGAGAATCTTGAATCGATTTTCTATCTTCATATAATTTATACACATCATGTTGCTTAGCGGGTTGTCCTAATTTTGCCCCATCAGGTAAATCAAAACTAATACCGCCTGACATTAGAACATCTAAAGAGGGCACATCTAAACTGGCACCTCGAGAAGATAACGTTAAATTAATCCCCCCCTCTTTCCAAAACCGTACGTTTTCGGTAACTAATGCATCATAAGGTTTGGTGATAAAAACTTGATACTTCATTTTACGAGCATCAACATCAAATTGCGATGTTTCAACGTTACCTACATGATAACCACGAAACATCACTTTAGCGCCTCGAGGAACAACACCACTTTGATCACTTTCTAAATTTAAACGAATTCCTTTGATACTGGGATCAGATAACGGAGGAGTATCAGATAGAATAAATGGATTGTTTTTAAAACTATGGGTATCATTGCCTGAGGCCAATTCAATATATACCCCAGATAAAATGGTACCAAGCCCTGTCACTCCATCACGGCCTATTTCGGGTTTAACCACCCAAAATATTGAATCATTTTTTAATAATGGTTCCATATCATTATAGATACGACCTTTTATGACAACTTTTTGGTAATCATCAGATAATGTCACTTCATCAACAATACCGACATCTACGCTACGATTTTTTATTACTGTTTTACCTGCAATAATACCATTTGCATCATTGGCAATTAAAGTAAAGGTGGTGCCTCGATCAGCAAAATGGGCATAGATTATCCATAAGCCAACAATAGCAGTAACTATAGGAATAATCCATATTGCAGAGATTGCTCTGATTTTAATTATTTTTGCTATTTTACTTGAGGTTGCCATAATATTCCTATATTTCATTTTCGAGTTGGCGTTCGATCCCAAAGCAATCGTGGATCAAATTTTTGGGATGCAATCATCGTAATGATAACAACAGTGGCGAAAAAACATACGCCTATATCTGGGTAAACTCCCATCATTTGCTGATTTCTCACTAAAGAACAAACTACAGAAACCACAAAGATATCTATCATTGACCATTTACCAATAAATTCTACCGCATTATATAATTTCTTCATTTTTAAGCAATTATGTTTATTTTTATCTTTTACAGCTAATGCAAAATAACATAACCAGCTAAGTGAAATTATTTTTAAAATTGGAATAACTACACTTGCTGCAAAAATAACTAACGCTACTGGTATATCACCTGCTTGCCACATATAAATAACGCCATCCATAATAGTCGAAGTTGACGCTGAGCCAAATACCACTGTTATCATAATTCCAAATAAATTAGCAGGAATATAAATAATTAATGACGTCACTAAAAGTGCAATGGTCCATTGTATTTTATCCCGCTCTCTTACTTGGCTTTTTTGTTTACACCTTGGGCATTTAGCATACTCAATAGGAACAATTGCATGGCAACAATGACATAATTTTATATTTTGACAAATCCCCGTTTTAGCAACTTCTAATGGTTTTAATGCAAAATTATTTCGATGAATTTCATTCCAAATTTTGCCAGGTGTAAATATAACTAAGGCTTTAATATAGAAGAATACGAATAAACAAAATGCCCAAAATGTGCTAGTCACACCAATATTGCCATAACTCATTAGTTTTACAAAACTAACTAATATACCGGTTAAAAATATTTCAGGCATACACCAATGTTGAAATTTTTCATAAACTATCAGTAAATCTCTTTTTCGATATTTAGTTAACTTAATCTTTGAACAGAGTAAAGCAATAATAGACAAATTGAGCAATGGAAATATTAGTACAAATAAAATAAATAGCGCCGAAATATAACTATAATTATCAAAAAAAAGGATTTTGGGGATGTCTAACACACTTACCCCATTGATATTACCCACTAAATTGATATCAATAAAAACCACACCACAAGCCACAATCAACATAATTATCGAGCAATACGCATACATTGCTGCTCTAAACTTCATATTGATATTGTTTTTAAATAATGTCGTATTACAGCGAGGACAAACAGCTTTGTGGCCGATTGCCACATCAGCTAATTCGATGACCAAATCACAATGAGAACATAGTACATAATCTTGTTTATCGGTGATCATTATATTCCTTCATTTGATTATATTCTAAGCGGTAAAGATATTTATGATTAAATAATATTTTGATATCAAAAACTGTCAATGATGGTAAAGTTATATTGTGAGGCAATTAATTTGATACACCAATAATGACTATAATTTCCTTGATGTTCATCATATCAAATGGTCTTTTTTTATGAAAGTATTACCTCATTAAATTAGCTTAATTTGATTATTCTCACTTTTTAAAACAGTTCTTTTTTAATCCTCATTTAAAATCTGGATAATGAGGGATTAATGAAAAGAATTAATAAATTTTGTGAACAATTTCACAGAATTAACAAATTTATAAATGTTTATAAAAAAAACTTGATACTGTATAACAATACAGTATAATATCATCCAATATCCTTACTTATTGGAATTTTATTATATGAATGAAAACAAACAACGAGCACTTTCTGCAGCATTAAGCCAAATCGAAAAACAATTTGGTAAAGGTTCAATCATGCGTTTAGGGGATACTCAAACGTTAGACGTTGACGCCGTTTCAACAGGTTCTTTAGGGTTAGACATTGCTTTAGGTATCGGTGGCTTACCAATGGGTAGAATCGTTGAAATCTTTGGACCAGAGTCATCAGGTAAAACAACATTAACATTATCAGTTATTGCGCAAGCACAAAAAGAAGGTAAAACCTGCGCATTTATCGATGCCGAACATGCTTTAGATCCAATCTATGCAGCCAAATTAGGCGTACAAGTCGATGATTTATTAGTTTCTCAACCCGATACTGGTGAACAAGCACTCGAAATTTGTGATGCATTAGTTCGTTCTGGAGCTGTTGATGTGATTATTGTCGACTCGGTTGCAGCACTAACACCAAAAGCAGAAATTGAAGGAGAAATGGGCGATTCTCATATGGGATTACAAGCACGTTTAATGTCCCAAGCATTACGTAAATTAACCGCCAATATCAAAAATGCAAATTGCCTTGTTGTTTTCATCAACCAAATTCGTATGAAAATAGGTGTAATGTTTGGTAATCCAGAAACAACTACTGGTGGTAACGCCTTGAAATTCTATGCTTCTGTTCGTTTAGATATTCGTCGTATTGGTGCAGTAAAAGAAGGTGAAGACGTTATTGGTAGTGATACTAGAGTAAAAGTAGTCAAAAACAAAGTAGCCGCGCCATTTAGACAAGCAGAATTCCAAATTCTTTACGGATGCGGTATCTCTAAAGAAAGCGAACTGATCGATTTAGGTGTGAAACATAAATTAGTGGATAAAGCTGGAGCATGGTACAGCTACAATGGCGAAAAAGTAGGTCAAGGTAAAGCGAATTCAATTAAGTTTTTACAAGAACATCCGGAAATCGCCAAAGAGCTTGAAACTAAATTACGCGATTTATTATTAAATAGTCCTGCGGTTTTCTCTGCTGATGATGAAGATATTTCAACAGAAGATGAAAGTTTTGAGTAATGGAAAAAAAACTAAATAAATTAATCTTAAATAAAGCTGTGCAATTACTTGCACAGCGTGATCACTCATCATGTGAGCTTACCAGAAAACTAACTTTGTTTTTCAGCAAAAAAATAAACTGTTCAGAAGATGATTTTCCAGAACAATTAAGCCAATTAAAAACAGAAATAGCAGATGTCATTGCCTATTGTACTAATCAACGTTGGATGGATGATAAACAATATATTGAAAAATATATTGTTATGCGTGCTAATAAAGGTTATGGGAAATATAAGATTAATTTAGAATTAAAACAACGAGGATTATCATCTGATCTTAGTCGAGAACTATTACAAATAGCGGATATCAATTGGTCAGAAATTGCGCATCAACAATTGTTAAAAAAATTTAAATTTATCGACCCTAATGATAATCAACAAAAACAAAAAGCTATACAATTTTTGATTGCTAAAGGATTTACACAATTTGACATAAAAACTGTATATAGTTTGTTGACTTAAACTACTATAGTCCCTACAATATTAATTAAAAATGCCCATTATATAAAAAGCTCTCAAGATCTTTTAATTTTATTCCTTATTACTTTATTAATAGTAACTAGATCAATCGCTGTATTAAGAATATTTACTTTTCAACTTAAGTTGTAACGGGTATATTACTATGTCTAAAAATTTATCGTTTAATATGGAAGCATAAATGAAAAGCACTACAGAAATTCGTCAAAGTTTTCTTGACTTTTTCCATAGCAAAGGACACGAAATCGTTGCCAGTAGTTCCCTTGTTCCACATAATGATCCAACACTTTTATTTACAAATGCTGGAATGAATCAGTTTAAAGATGTGTTTCTTGGTATTGATAAACGACCTTATACCAGAGCAACCACATCTCAACGTTGTGTAAGAGCTGGGGGAAAACACAATGACCTTGACAATGTAGGTTATACTGCTCGGCATCATACCTTTTTCGAAATGTTAGGTAATTTCAGTTTTGGCGACTATTTTAAACGTGATGCGATTCATTTTGCTTGGGAATTACTAACCAGCGAAAAATGGTTTAATCTTCCTAAAGATCGATTAACTGTTACCGTTTATGCAACAGACGATGAAGCATTCGCAATTTGGGAAAATGAAATTGGTATTCCTAAAGAACGTATTATCCGCATAGGTGATAATAAAGGTGCTCCATATGCCTCTGATAATTTTTGGCAAATGGGTGACACCGGGCCTTGTGGACCTTGTACAGAAATTTTTTATGACCATGGTGATCATATTTGGGGCGGACCTCCGGGAAGTGCCGAGGAAGATGGGGATCGATTTATTGAAATTTGGAACCTCGTCTTTATGCAATTTAATCGCCTTCCTGATGGCACAATGGAACCTTTACCTAAACCATCAGTTGATACTGGTATGGGGCTTGAACGAATAGCGGCTGTTTTACAACACGTCAATTCTAACTATGATATTGACCTGTTTAAGAAACTAATAAAAGATGCAGCTGAAATCATTCAAACAAAAGATTTAGAAAGTAAATCATTGAGAGTTATTGCTGACCATATTCGTTCTTGTGCTTTTTTAGTTGCTGATGGAGTTCTACCTTCAAACGAAGGACGTGGTTATGTATTACGTCGAATTATTCGTCGCGCAGTACGTCATGGACATATGTTAGGAGCTAAAGATATTTTCTTCTATAAATTGGTTAAACCATTAATTGAAGTAATGGGAAGTGCCGCTAATGAATTAGCAAATAACCAAAAATTAGTTGAAGATACACTTAAGATTGAAGAAGAGCAGTTCTTAAAAACATTAGAACGAGGTCTATTCTTACTCGATCAAGAGTTAAGTAAAATTACTGACAACGTATTACCTGGTGATATTGCGTTTAAACTTTATGATACTTATGGTTTCCCATTAGATTTAACCGCTGATGTCTGCCGTGAGAAGAATATCACTATTGATGAAAATGGTTTCAATCAATGCATGGAAGAACAGCGTAAACGAGCTCGTGAATCTAGTTCATTTAGTGTTGATTATAGTAATATGATTAAACTTGATGACAAAACTGAATTTTTAGGTTATCAATCTAACGAAGCCTCAGGAAAAGTAATTGCTATTTTCCAAAATGGCAATAAAGTTGAGGCGATCAATGCTGGTGATGAAGCGGTTGTTATTCTAGATAAAACGCCATTTTATGGTGAGTCTGGTGGTCAAGTTGGTGATAAAGGTGTTCTAACATCTGCTGATTTAGTATTTGACGTCACTGACAGCCAAAAATACGGCAAAAGTATTGGCCACATAGGTAAAGTTACCAAAGGTTCATTAAAAGTTGGAGATGTAGTAACCGCTGCAATTGATGTAGAAATACGCGAACGTATTCGCCGTAATCATTCAGCAACACATTTATTACAAGCAGCTTTACAAAGTATTTTAGGTAACCATGTACATCAAAAAGGTTCTTTAGTTAACGACAGTTATCTTCGGTTTGACTTTTCACATAATCAAGCCATTACACCAGAACAAATTGTCGAAATAGAAAATTTAGTTAATCAGCAAATTCGACGAAACTTGTTGGTAGACATAGAATTAATGCCTATTGATGAAGCTAAAAATAAAGGTGCCATGGCACTATTTGGTGAAAAATACGAAGATATCGTTAGAGTATTAACCATGGGTGATTTTTCTATTGAACTTTGTGGTGGTACCCATGTTGATAGAACTGGAGATATAGGTCTCTTTAAAATTATTTCTGAGTCGAGTATTGCATCAGGAGTACGTCGTATTGAAGCTACATCAGGTCAAAATGCGATGGAATATATCCACCATGAATCCAATTTATTAAACCAAATTGGTTTTATGGTTAAAAGTGATAAATCAGCTGTTTTATCAAGAATTGAACAGCTGCTCGATCAAACCAAAACATTAGAGAAAGCAATTGAACGGTTGAAAGCTGAACAAGCTAGCCAACAAAGTGGGCAGTTGCTTAATCAATGTGAAAAAATTAATAATAAAAACTTACTAATTGCTAAAGTCGATAACGTCGAAGCCAAAATGTTACGTACAATGATTGATGATCTGAAAAATCAATTAAAAAGTGGTGTAATTATTTTGGCTGCTGTCAATGATGGCAAAATTAATTTAGCAGCTGGTGTAACCAATGATTTATTAAACATTGTTAAAGCTGGCGAATTAGTATCTCAATTAGCATTAAAAGTAGGTGGTAAAGGCGGTGGGCGGCCTGATTTCGCTCAAGCAGGTGGAATGGATCTTTCGGCGTTACCAGAAGCTTTATCTTCTGTAAAAAAGGAAATCAGTCATAAATTACAAGCAAGTTAGCCAGAAATACTCCTGTGTTGTTTAATTAGGCATTAGTGTATTTCTGTAAAATTCCGTCTTTTTGCCTTATCCGATGGGGGGCTGACGAAGCTATATCTTAAAATTGTTTGGATATATACTTAACTGATATTAGGAGATCTAATGTTAATTTTAACTAGGAGAATAGGTGAAACACTTATCATCGGTGACGATGTTGTTATTACCGTCTTGGGCGTAAAAGGTAATCAGGTCAGAGTCGGTATTAACGCACCTAAAGAAGTTTCTATTCATAGAGAAGAGATCTACAACAGAATTCATCAATCGCAAGACAAAGTTGATGAAATAGTTCAACCCAAAGAGTAATATTGGGTACTAAATAAACAACCAGCACGTGTTCGCAAAAAAATGTTTGACTTATTTTTTGGAGAACGTAATATGTGCGCCACACATTATGATTTTGTCGTTAAGGCAAAGTCATAATGTTTTGGTGAGATGGCCGAGAGGCTGAAGGCGCTCCCCTGCTAAGGGAGTATGCGGTCAAAAGCTGCATCGAGGGTTCGAATCCCTCTCTCACCGCCATTTTTAAATTAAAATATGCATCCGTAGCTCAGCTGGATAGAGTACCCGGCTACGAACCGGGCGGTCAGGGGTTCGAATCCCTTCGGATGCACCATTTTAAAAACCTAATGTGCATCCGTAGCTCAGCTGGATAGAGTACCCGGCTACGAACCGGGCGGTCAGGGGTTCGAATCCCTTCGGATGCACCATTTTTTTACGAACTTACAAGCATCCGTAGCTCAGCTGGATAGAGCACTCGGCTTCGAACCGAGCGGTCAGGGGTTCGAATCCCTTCGGGTGCGCCATTTAAGCATCCTAATATATTCTTCGATTTGTAATAATCAATCAAAAATCACATTGAATATAACAACCTTAAAAATATTACTTACACCGATATTACACTCTACTTTTACTTAATGCCTTATCTTATCTATTGTGTATTTTAAAAACATTTAATAATACCAATATAGAACGTACTACAACGATTTTTTAGGTTTCCCCTACCCCCTACCCTATTACAACCCTAACTAAGCCTTAAAAAGCGTTTTGTGAAAGATTAAATGCTAATACTTGCACTCTTAAAGCAAAATAGAATTTTATGCAGCAACTTGAAAACAGAAGATTCATAAAAAAACATTGAGATGTAGCTAAATCTAATTGCTTAGTTGTTTTATCTTCGTACTCAATAATAAAATTGAAGAACTAAATAAAAGGATGATCAACTGATATTAGTTTAGAATATTGGATATGAAATTTTTTTATTGTAAAATTTATTAAAAAATAATCGTTAATAACTTGTATTTGTTATTTCTTTTATGAATAATAGACGAGTTTAAATATTCGGCAATATAAACAACAAATAATATTTAAATTTTTATATGTTTAAGATTTTTACATATAAAGAATGATTATTTTTTACCCAATTGAACGAAATAGATTTATGAATATCAGTTTGAATTTTTCGGGTATACCGCTTCGGTTGAATCCCGATATAATTCTAGTATACTAAGCTCACAAATTTCATATTCATCATATTTTTTATTTATATATAGCTAAAATAAAAAATTAATCAGATAACATTAATAAACGATAATGGACTTTTTTTATGTTGGACCCAAATTTACTTCGAAACGAATTAGATCTTGTTGCTAGCAAACTAGCACGTCGTGGATTTAAATTAGATGTCGAAACCATTCGACAATTAGAAGAAAAGCGCAAAACATTACAAGTTGAAACTGAAAACTTACAAGCACAGCGTAATGCTCGTTCTAAAGCAATTGGAGAAGCTAAAGCACGTGGTGAAGATATTTCAGCAGTACGAGAAGAAGTAAACAAATTAGGTGAAAAGCTTAACAGTGCTAAAGCAGAGTTAGATATCCTCCTAAATCAAATTAAAGATATCGCCTCCAACATTCCAAATGTTCCTGATGACTCGGTGCCTGATGGTAAAGATGAAAACGATAATGTTGAAGTGTCTCGTTTTGGAACACCAAGAAGCTTTGATTTTCCAATTCAAGATCATGTCGCTTTAGGTGAACGTTTTGGTGGTCTTGATTTTGCAGCCGGTGTAAAACTTACTGGTGCACGCTTTGTGGTGATGAAATCACAATTAGCTCGCTTACATCGAGCCATTGCGCAATTTATGTTAGACCTGCATACCGAACAACATGGCTATGCAGAAATTTATGTGCCTTATCTTGTGAACCATGCAACTCTATTTGGTACTGGTCAATTACCTAAATTTGCTGGCGATTTATTCCATACAAAACCTCTTGATGAAGAATCTGAAAGTAGTAATTATGCCTTAATTCCTACGGCTGAAGTTCCTGTTACAAATTTAGTCCGCGATGAGATTCTTGATGAAAGTATTTTACCAATGAAGATGACCGCACATACGCCTTGTTTCCGTTCTGAAGCCGGATCTTATGGTAAAGATACTCGCGGTTTGATTCGTATGCACCAATTTGATAAAGTTGAATTGGTACAAATTGTTAAACCTGAAGAATCAATGAAAGCGTTAGAAGAGCTAACCGCTCATGCAGAAAAAGTTTTACAATTATTAGAACTACCATATCGTAAAATTATCCTTTGTACTGGTGACATGGGCTTTGGTTCTTGTAAAACTTATGATCTTGAAGTTTGGGTCCCTGCACAAAATACTTATCGAGAAATCTCGTCTTGTTCAAATATGTGGGATTTCCAAGCTCGTCGAATGCAAGCGCGTTATCGCAATAAAACTGATAATAAAACTTATTTAGTACATACCCTAAATGGTTCAGGTTTAGCGGTTGGACGAACTCTTGTAGCCATCATGGAAAACTACCAGCAAGCCGATGGCACAATCAAAGTACCATCAGTATTAGTACCATATATGAATGGTCTTGAATTCATTGGCTAACATGAATTTGTTATATTCGTAATAGCGCTATCAATTAGCGCTATTTTTTTATTAATGTAGGTGAATAAGATGATAAAAGGCGTTGCACTATCAATACTGGCATCATGTCTTTTTGGGTTACTTTATTACTACCCGGTATTATTACAACCTTTATCAGTCGTCGACATTTTTTGTTGGCGGTTATTAACATCTTTTCCCGCTATCGTGGTATTAATTTTTCTTGAAAAGCAGTGGTCATCAATATCAGCTCTATTTATTCGAATTAAAAATCAACCATTCCTTTTAGTAGGATTGTTGTTTTCTTCATTTTTACTTACTATCCAGATGTTGATCTTTATTTGGGCGCCAATTAATGGCCACGGATTATCTGCTTCGCTTGGCTACTTTTTATTACCATTAAGTATGGTTGTTTTTGGCCAAATTTTCTATAAAGAAAGACTCAGTATTTTTCAAAAAATTGCCGTTGTTCTCGCCGGTATTGGTGTTATTCTAGAAATCTACATTACTGGTGCATTCTCGTGGGAAACCGCGGTTATTGCCTTGGGTTACCCTATCTACTTTATGACACGCCGTAAACTGCAAATAGAGGGGATTTCTGGAACCTTTTCAGATTTCTTTTTTATATTTCTTGGATGCCTTATTTATTTTATACTAAATTATCCTTTCAATCGCGTTATTAGTGATCTATCTCACTTTCATATTTTTATTCCAATGCTAGGTATTATTACGGCTATCGCTTTTGCCATGTATTTCGTTGCCAGACGACTATTACCGCTCGGATTATTTGGGCTCCTAGGCTACGTAGAACCAGTCTTACTTACCCTTGTTTCTGTATTATTTTTGCATGAATCAGTATCTAGTGAACATATTGTGTCTTACGGACTGATTTGGCTATCTGTTTGTGTCCTAGCGCTTGAAGGCATCCTCTATCTGTTACGGGCGGTAAGAAGGAAAAGATTAAAATAGAAGGTTAACAGGCGCGATTTTAAGCGCCTTATTTATGTTGAAGTTTTTTTATTTGCTAAATGTTACATATTGTCCGTAACTTTCTATAATTGTTTGGATTCGATCCAACGTTTCTCTTGGTGGTGCTTCTACCCCTTCTAACATATATTTGTCACCAATAGTCTCCCATTTATAGGCACCAAGTTTATGATATGGTAGTAACTCTACACGTTCTATATTTTCCATTCCCTGAATAAATTGACCAAGCAAATGTGCTGAATTATCGTCATCGGTCCAACCAGGTACAACCACATAGCGGATCCAGGTTCTTTTATTAATCTTTTGTAGATATTTGGCAAAATCTAAAACGCGTTTATTAGGAACACCAACTAATTTTTTATGTATCTCATCATTTATTTGCTTTAAATCTAACATGACAAGATCGGTTACTTCCAATAAATCTTCAATAGTGTGATCGAGCTGCCGAGCATATCCATTGGTATCTAAACAGGTATGAATTCCTTCTGCATGACAAGCTTTAAACCATTCAGTAATAAATTCTGCTTGTAAAGTAGCTTCACCACCTGATGCCGTTACACCGCCACCGTTAGGCATAATAAAGCTTTTATAAGTGACAATCTCCTTCATCAGTTCATCAACAGTGACTTCACGCCCGGCTTTTAAATCCCATGTATCACGATTGTGACAATACAAGCAACGCATTAAGCAACCTTGAAAAAAGACAATAAAACGAATACCAGGTCCGTCGACAGTACCAAATGATTCAAAAGAGTGAATACGACCTTTAATGGGTTGTTCAGTTGTCATAATAATATTTTGTTCCATAACAATTCTCTAATAATTGCTCACATTGCTGTTTTTAGTATTTTAACTCAGTTGATGTCATACTTTCACCAATTACATCAATAAGTAATAAGCTAGTTAAATTTAATTATACCTAATAAATATTCAAATAATTCAATAAGCCCGCAAGATTCGGTAAATTCTGCAAAAAAATAGCGTCCATTAAGGACGCTATTTGATTGTAATTAATTTTATGAATTAACTAAATTACATTGATTGAGTAAAAGTACGTGTAATAACGTCTTTTTGTTGCTCTTTAGTCAATGAATTGAAACGTACTGCGTATCCAGATACACGAATAGTTAATTGTGGATATTTTTCTGGATGTTCCATCGCATCTAATAATGTTTCACGATTTAAAACATTAACATTTAGATGTTGACCACCTTCAACTGTCGCTTCGTGATGGAAGTAACCATCCATTAAGCCAGCTAAGTTACGTTTACGCGCGTCATCGTCTTTACCTAATGCATTAGGAACGATTGAGAAAGTATATGAAATACCATCTTTCGCATAAGCAAATGGTAATTTAGCTACAGAAGTTAATGAAGCAACCGCACCTTTTTGGTCACGTCCGTGCATCGGGTTAGCACCTGGCCCAAATGGCGCACCAGCACGACGTCCGTCTGGAGTGTTACCTGTTTTCTTACCATATACTACGTTTGAAGTAATAGTTAACACAGATTGAGTAGGAATTGCATTACGATAAGTTTTAAGTTTTTGAATTTTCTTCATGAAACGTTCAACTAAATCAACTGCAATATCATCAACACGTGGATCATTGTTACCGAATTGTGGATATTCACCTTCGATTTCAAAATCAGTTGCTAAACCATCTTCATCACGAATAGTTTTTACTTTCGCATATTTAATTGCAGATAATGAGTCAGCTGCAACAGAAAGACCAGCAATACCACAAGCCATAGTACGAATAATATCACGGTCATGTAGCGCCATTAATGATGCTTCATAACTATATTTATCGTGCATATAGTGAATTGCATTTAAAGCTGTCACGTATTGTTTTGCTAACCAATCCATGAAGTGATCTAAACGAGCGAACACTTTGTCAAAATCAAGATATTCGTCAGTAATTGGATCTTCTTTAGGACCAACTTGCATTTTTAATTTCTCATCCACACCGCCATTGATTGCGTATAGAAGGGTTTTAGCAAGGTTTGCACGAGCACCAAAGAATTGCATTTGTTTACCAACAATCATTGGACTTACACAACATGCGATAGCATAGTCATCGTTATTGAAATCAGGACGCATCAAGTCATCATTTTCATATTGTAAAGATGAAGTATCGATAGATACTTTAGATGCAAATTCTTTAAATCCAGAAGGTAATTGTTCAGACCAAAGAATTGTCATGTTTGGTTCTGGAGAAGGACCCATTGTATATAGAGTATTTAAGAAACGGAAAGAAGTCTTAGTTACTAATGTACGACCATCAACACCCATACCTGCAATAGATTCAGTTGCCCAAATTGGATCACCTGAGAATAATTCATCATATTCAGGAGTACGTAAGAAACGAACCATACGTAATTTCATAACGAAGTGGTCAACAATTTCTTGCGCTTCTTTTTCAGTAATTAAACCAGCTGCTAAATCACGTTGGAAATAGATATCAAAGAAAGTAGAAGTACGACCAAGAGACATCGCTGCACCATTTTGAGATTTAACCGCAGCTAAATAACCAAAATAAGTCCATTGAACAGCTTCTTGTGCAGTAGTTGCTGGTGCTGAAATATCGAAACCATATTTCGCTGCCATTTCTTTAATTTGACCAAGTGCACGATGTTGTTCAGCAATTTCTTCACGACGTTGCATAGTCATTGGTAAATCAACGCCATTTTCAAAGTCAGCTTGTAATGAAGTAAATTGTGCAAATTTATCTTGCATTAAGTAATCGATACCGTAAAGCGCAACACGACGGTAGTCACCAATGATACGACCACGACCATAAGCATCAGGAAGACCAGTGATTACACCTGATTTACGACAACGTAGGATATCTGGAGTATAAATATCAAATACACCTTGGTTGTGAGTTTTACGATATTCAGTAAAGATTTTTTTAACTAATGGATCTAAAGTTCTATCGTAAGCTTTACAAGAATTTTCGATCATTTTGATACCACCAAACGGGATAATTGCACGTTTTAATGGTTTTTCAGTTTGTAAACCGACAATCTTCTCTAAATCCTTTTCGATATAACCTGCATCATGAGCAGTGATAGTAGAGATTACACTTGTATCAAAATCAACTGGCGTATGAGTGGAGTTTTCAAATTTGATACCTTCCATCACTTTATCCCACAATTTAGTGGTTGCTTCTGTAGCGCCAGCTAAGAAAGATTCATCACCCTCATAAGGTGTGTAATTTTTTTGAATGAAATCGCGAACATTGACATTATTTTGCCAATCACCCTCTTTAAATCCTTTCCAAGCCTTTGCTTGTACTTCATTTAAATTACTCATAGTTATTAACCTCAGGTTTACAAAAATATCTATCTACTCTTACATAAGGGTAAATATTATAAAATCAATGTGGCTTACGTAGATGTAAAGCCCAATTAGGAACGGCGACTAATAAGCCCCCTAAAATATTCCCGATAGTAACAGGAATTAAATTATTTACAATAAAATGCTCAACTGTTAGTGCTTTAAAGGTATCAGGAGCGACCCCGACAGCAGCCCAAAACTCAGGTGACGCAAAATTATTAATTACAATTCCCATAGGAATCATAAACATATTTGCAATGCTATGCTCAAAACCACTGGCGACAAACATTGCCACTGGTAACACCATAATTAGCATTTTATCGAGTAAACTGCGACCTGCATAACTCATCCAAGCAGCTAAACACACCATTAAATTAGCTAATAAACCAAGGAATACCGCTTCGATGAAAGTATGGTGTAATTTATGATCTGCAGTTTGTAAGACATTTAATCCCCATAAACCATTGGCAACCATATATTGCCCAGAAAACCAAATAATTGCGACAAACAGTATAGCACCAATAAAGTTACCAATATAGACAAAAATCCAGTTACGAAACATTTTTACCCAACTTATTCTATGCGTCATTTTAGGTAAAATAGTTAAAATGGTTGAAGTAAATAGATCCGTTCCACAACAAACAACAAGCATCAAACCAAGCGAGAAACAGATACCACCAACTAGTTTAGCAAGTCCGAAAGCAACGGTTGCTGTACCGGTGGTTGCAGTAATATAGAATACGAAGGCGATGGAGATAAAAACACCTGCAAGAATAGCAGATAAGATAGTACTACTAGGGTGTTTATTAACTTTATAATTGCCAAGTTCTTCGGCGATTTGGGTCATTTGTGCGGGAGAAAACGAGTCCACAAGCTTATCATTACTCAAGTTGACATCCTCAAAAAAACTATGCTTTTATGAGGCGCATAGTATACTCCAAAATTGAAGTAGATCACGTTTTTTTTAATAAAAAACTTTAAAACTAAAAAAACATTAAT
This sequence comes from Gilliamella apicola, assembly GCF_003202915.1. Lineage (GTDB taxonomy): Bacteria > Pseudomonadota > Gammaproteobacteria > Enterobacterales > Orbaceae > Gilliamella > Gilliamella apicola_Q. The sequence goes on along the minus strand of NZ_QGLP01000004.1, from coordinate 240,697 downwards.
CACTGAATATTAGTATCGTCTATAAATTAGCCACTCTTTGAGCCCTTAAATATAGGTTAGAAAAGTGGCTGTTGATCATTAATTTAATAATTAGTGATCGCCTAAAAGATGACTAACTTTCACTAAATAGTTGCGTGACTCTTGAGAAACATGTGAAGTCACTAATTTTCGGTAAACTTGTTGCGGTGTCATTGAATTAATAATTTTAATGGCTTCATTTCGATCATCTGAAAACGTACGCAATACACTACCTGCACCACCATTATAGGAAGTGATCATCGCATAGCGTAATGAAATTGGATTTTTGATGCCCGCTAAATACTTCGTTTTTAGAAGAGATAAATAAGCGGTTCCTATATCAACATTATTACGTGGATCGAGTAAAAATTGTCGACTTGGTTCTCCCGATTTTCCTCGAAATTTGAAGACATCACGCCCGGAGGTATGTTGTTGTACTTGCATCAATCCTAATGAATCGGTACGACTTACAGCATAGGGGTTGAATGCCGATTCAACTTCTATAATCGCTAAGATTAATCGTTCATCAATTAAGTAACGATTTGCCGCTTCAGTAACTAAAGGTAAGAATTTTCTTGCTCGCTGGTTAACATGATTTGCAACAAGTTTAATTTCAACATAAGTAATATTATGAGATCCAGATGAACGAACGTTCAAATTATTGGCCAGTAAATAATCAGCAAAACTATTCGCCCTACCACTCCAACGGATTGGTTGTCTTTCTTGGTCTAGAACCTGATTATATAAAAAGGGCTCTTCGGATAAATTCTGACTTATTTTATCTCGCCTAATGATATCAACCGGTTCAGGCATGAGCAATGTTGAAACAATCGCTTCTTTCAAATTATCAATAGGCGTATCAGATAGTGTTTCTATGGTGATTATCCCTGAAACAAAGTTGATATGCACTCGAGTTTGTAAATTATCTTCATACTGAACATAATCTTTTGGTCCAGCAATAAGGACCTCTTTAGGTCCCCAGATTTCCTCTATATTATTAGCATACTGACTGATTAAAATATTAAACGCGTTGGTGTCTTTTACATAATAATCTTTGTCATTTTTTCTGTTATTTGAGCCGGGACAGGCTGTTAATAAACTTACTGAAATGAGTAATGCAAGGATTTTAAAATTGCTTTTCATTGTTAGCTCTCAATTTTCAGGTTTATACCCATCGATCACCACATCTTCACCTTCAAACAAAAACTTAACCATCTCATTTTCAATTTTTTTACGATGTTCTAAATTCATCATATTAAGCTTATTTTCATTAATTAACATTGTTTGTTTTTTAAGCCACTCTTGCCAAGCTAACTTAGAAATTTCATTATAAATACGCTTACCTAGCTCTCCTGGATAAAGTTGAAAATCTAGACCTTGGGACTCTTCTTTTAGAAAATGGCAATAAATAATACGACTCATATTTATTCCTACTTTTATTAACAATTATTAATTAGCTGCCAATTATACCCGAAAATAGTTACAAAAAAGAGTAAAATATATAAAATATTTATCTTCTTAAGTGAATTTATATTCAATAATCATGAATAAATATTTACTTTACTATCTACGCAAATAACATAAAATATATAAAGATTGTTGGTTAATATAAGGATTGAATAATGCAGCCAGAAATAACAAGAGAACTGTTTGATAAAGTCATTCTCCCGGTTTACTCACCAGCTAAATTTATACCGGTGAAAGGAAAAGGTAGTCGAGTATGGGATCAAGATGGTAACGAATATATCGATTTTGCTGGGGGAATAGCGGTTAATGCCCTTGGTCATTGCCACCCTAGATTAATTAATGCTTTACACCAACAAAGTGAACAATTATGGCATGTCAGTAATGTTTTTACCAATGAACCAGCTTTACGCCTTGCCCAAAAAATTATTGATAATACCTTCGCTGATCGTGTTTTCTTTGCCAATTCAGGAGCTGAAGCAAATGAAGCTGCTTTTAAATTAGCAAGATACTATGCGGCTGAAAAATATAGTCCCTATAAAACTAAAATTATCGCATTTTATCAATCTTTTCACGGCCGTACCTTTTTTACCGTTTCCGTTGGCGGGCAAGCTAAATATTCCGATGGTTTTGGTCCAAAACCGGCTGATATTATTCATGTTCCTTTTAATGATTTAAATGCCGTTAAAGCGGTAATGGATGATCATACTTGTGCCGTGGTGTTAGAGCCTGTACAAGGAGAAGGTGGATTAACATCAGCAACACCAGAATTTTTAGAAGGTGTAAGAGCACTTTGCGATCAATATAACGCCTTATTAGTCTTTGACGAAGTACAGTGTGGTATGGGACGAACAGGTAGTTTGTACACTTATCAACAATATGATGTTGTGCCTGATATTTTAACTTCCGCCAAAGCGCTTGGCGGCGGCTTTCCTATTAGCGCAATGCTAACAACCAATGACATCGCATCAGTCATGCATCCAGGTGTCCACGGTACAACTTATGGCGGTAACCCATTAGCTTGTGCTGTTGGTTGTGAGGCTTTTGATATTATCAACACACCTGAGGTAATTCAAGGCGTAGAAAAACGTCGGGCAATCTTTATTGAACAACTTGAAAGTATTAATGATAAATTCAAAGTATTTCGAGAATATCGAGGTAAAGGATTACTTTTAGGTGCTGAATTACAACCAAAATTCCATAGTAAGGCTCGCGAGTTTTTAAATGTGGCTTCTGAGTGTAAAGTAATGATACTAAATGCTGGGCCAAATGTACTACGTTTTACCCCTTCACTAATCATATCTGAAGACGAAATAAAAGAGGGAATGAACCGACTTAGTACCGCAGTCGAAAAAGTTGTCAATTCCTAAGTTTTTCTATACAGTAACGGCATTTTAAGTGATTAAGTGCCGTTAATGCACTTAAAGGATATTGTTTATGACCGACATTCGACCATTAAATTATGCGAAAACGCATTTCATTTTAAGTGCTCCAGACATTACTCATTTACCAGTAGATACCGGCGTTGAAATTGCATTTGCTGGACGATCAAATGCAGGAAAATCAAGTGCACTCAATACGTTAACCAACCAAAAAGCGTTAGCAAGAACCAGTAAAACGCCAGGGAGAACTCAACTAATAAACTTATTTGAAGTTGCAGAAAACTGCCGCTTAGTTGATTTACCGGGGTATGGTTATGCCCAAGTACCTGAAGCGATCAAACGCAAATGGCAAAAGTCTCTTGGTGAATATTTGCAAAAAAGAGAGAGTCTAAAAGGTTTGGTCGTATTGATGGATATTCGACACCCACTAAAAGATTTGGATCAACAAATGATTGAGTGGGCAGTGTCGGTCAATATCCCGGTAATGCTGCTATTAACAAAAGCAGATAAACTGGCTTCCGGCGCCCAAAAAAAACAAGTGAATATGGTTAAAGAAGCCATCTTACCATTTCAAGGCGATATAACGGTTGCACCATTCTCATCACCAAAACGTGTAGGTTTAGAAGCTCTAAAACAAAAATTAGATGAATGGTTTAGCCAACAATAAAGGAACATAATGAATAACAGTGCATTTTCTTTTCAAACTTTAACACCTGAACTCATTTTTAATAGTTTAGCAACTATCGGTATCAACGTTGATTCAGGCCTCACCGCGTTAAATAGTTATGAAAACCGCGTATATCAATTTTCCGACGAAAATCGCACTCGTTATGTCGTTAAATATTATCGGCCACATCGCTGGAATAGATCACAAATTATTGAAGAGCATCAATTTACTCAACAATTATCACAGGCAGATATCTCAGTTATTGCACCACTGGTAATTAACAACAGTAGTGTGCATGAATATCAAGGCTATCTATTTGCATTATTTCCAAGTGTTGGCGCAAGACAATATGAAACCGATAATTTAGAGCAATTTGATTCAGTTGCAACTATGCTCGGTCGAATTCATCAAATTGGCGCAAAACAACCTTTTGAACATCGTCCAACCATAGGTTTGCAAGAATTTCTTTACCAACCTCAAGAAATTTTGTTATCTAACGCCATCATTCCGAATAAAATCCATACAGATCTTAACATCATCCTCCGCAATTTAATTAAAACTGTTGAACAACATTGGCATAACGATTGGCAACCAATTCGACTACATGCCGATTGTCATCCCGGAAATATTTTATGGCGGGATAAAGCCATCATGGTTGACTTTGATGACGCGAGAAACGGTCCTGCAATTCAAGATATCTGGATGCTCCTAAATGGTGATCACCACCAACAACAAATTCAGTTAACGAGTTTTATTGAACTTTACGAAGAATTTTTCTTATTTGATAATAACCAATTGAAATTAATCGAACCATTACGAGCAATGCGAATCGTGCACCATCTGGCATGGATTATTCAACGTTGGCAAGATCCGGCTTTTCCTCGTGCCTTCCCTTGGTTGACTGATATTGACTTTTGGCAACAACAGTTAAAACAATTTAACCAACAAATTGAAGCAATTAAAGCGCCAGTATTAAAGTTAATATCAATAATGTAAAACTTAACATATTATTCAATCTTTTTTAGATTCAAAAAAGTGAATAACTCATCTAAATTCGGCGATAATAAAACTAGCTTTTCTTTCTGAATTTTAGATAACTGCTTGATACGATACTCTAACTTCAAGGCGGTAGATCTCTGCCCTACACTCAGCTGGTAAACAACAGAGAGATCCTTGTGTCCTTTTAAATGTTTCGCCCCTTTCCCCATCTGATGTTGATGTAAACGACGAGCTACATCAGTAGTAATACCGGTATACAATGATTGTTTGGCGGTTCGGATGATATATAAGAACCATATTGAATTGTTGTTTTCCATAAAAATTGATGTTAATCCAATAAACTAACCGGATAATAGTATTAATTTTTTCTACAATGAGATAATTCACTATATTAATCAAGAAAAATCTCACACTAATTTAAATGATCTATCTGATTTAATACTTCGATACTAAAAATGCCTGGTGCATCAAAATCAGTTTGTTGATAATTTACGATACTAATACTTGAATTACCTAATATAGTCGTTTTTTCTAGATGATCTTGCCATGCGCCTCCTGTAATAACATATATAAGCTGTCTTAATAATGAACCATGTGAAACAACAAGGATATTGCCATGATAATGTTGTTCAACTATGTCCGCTATTACACGAGTTGAGCGATCAAGTAGCTCTTTAAAACTTTCACCTTTATTATCTAATGTAGAATATTTTTGGGCATTCTGTTCGAAATTGATAAAATCTTCATTGGAATAATAATCGGGTACAAATTTTTGTTCCCAATTACCAAAACTAATTTCTCTTAATCCATCATGAAAATCTAAATTAATATTACGATTAGCAATAATATAGTTAGCGGTATTAACCGCTCTTTTTTGTGGACTCGAATAAGCAAAATTAAAATCTATATTTTTCAAAGCAATTCCTGTTTGTTTGGCTTGTTTTATTCCTTTTGCTGTTAGTGGTGAATCGGATGAACCTTGAAAAAGTTGTAATTGATTGAATTCTGTTTCTCCATGGCGTACAAAATAGATACTCAAATTTTTCAACATAAGACTATAACCTCTAATTTTACTGATCGGTGAAATACTTTTTTATATTTATCGATTTAGTTACATACATAAATAGTGAAAAATAGATCAGAAAATAAACCATATTTATTTTGGTTCCCACTTTATAGGAAGACAAATAAACAATTTCAACAATAGTAGTAATGAGACATAAGATAAAATAAAAAGACAAATAAATAGGTGTCTTAATATTTTTGGTCACAATAAAAAAGATAAGCAAACTAATAAAAGATAAAAGACTTATATAAAGTAACGTAGAAAATAGATCAAATTGAAATTGAGTAAAATTTAAATATAAGTCATAACTAATTGAGAAAAAATTAACAATTAACACGATTAAAATTAAACTAATTGATATTTTTTTCATAATTAACACCTCACTTTAAATTTTACTCTACTAACTATAGAACTTAGGTAACAATTGAAAATCGCTTTGTATTATTATATTTCAGACTTAATAATCACTTTTAAAACTGACTGTTTAGGGTCTGTTGATAAATCTATTGCTTCGCTTAATTTATCTAATGGAAATACATGCGTTATCATCTCATCGGTATTGAGTTTTCTTTTTTCAAGAAGATCCAATGCCTCTGGAAATTCATAAGGTGTAACTGAATATGTACCAATTATTGAGATTTCATCTTTGAAGAAACGACTTGCATCAAGGGTGACTAATTTATTTTTATCAAAACCAGAAAATACAATTATTCGACCAGCTCTTCTTACCATATTAACGGCATCAGAAACTAAAGAGGAAACGCCAGCAGCTATAACAATTACATCTACACCTTGTCCATTAGTTATCTGATTTACTTCACTAATAATATCTTTTTCGGCTATATTGATTGCATAATCACTGCCAACTTTAAGTGCTTTTTGTAATTTATATTCCGACATATCACTAACAATAACTTTATTAGCTCCTTTTATTCTTGCCAATTGAGCATGTAATATTCCTATCGTGCCTGCCCCCATAATGAGTACACTATCATCTGGCCTAATATCAGCTTGTTTTAAACCGTGCAAACAACAAGCAATAGGTTCAATCAATGTCGCTTCTTCATCGGTTACATTATCTGAAACTTTATGAGTGAGATGCTTTAAATGTAATTCAGGAATACGAATAAATTCAGCAAAACCACCGGGATCGATATTATTTGTTCTAAATTGCTCACAAATTGTATAATGGCCTTTGTTACAATAATGACATGTAAAGCAAGGTACATGTATTGCTGTGATTACTCTATCACCTAACTGGTAATTATTTATATTTTTGCCCTTTTTTACGATTTGACCTACAACCTCATGACCAAGAACAGTAGGTTTAGTTACCGAATCCCCCCTTATTTTTTGTATATCCGTTCCACATAAACCACATGCAAGCATTTTAATTAATACTTCATTATCAGAAATTTCGGGAGTAGGAAGATCTTCGGTTCTAAGATCATTTTTTTTATAACATACAGATGCTTTCATCTTAATTATCCTTTTTTAATTTAAACTCTAAACTGGTCTTAAACTCAAAAAATGGTTGGTAATAATCGGCAAATATTTGATGATAATATTCCGTCATTTTAGGATTAGGTATATAGCGGGCTATTGGGTTGTCAAATTGAATATGCGCATTTTTATCTAGATAATGATTTTCATACCCAGCTAACATTACACCACCTTTACAAACCGCTTCTTTAATATTACAAGATAGTATTTCTCTACCAAGAATATCTGCTTTGAGCTGTAACCAGAGTGGATTTTTAGCTGCGGCACCAATTACTTTTATAATAGGGTGATGAGTTACCGTTAATTGCTCAATAGTTATAAGTGTATTTTTTAATTCAAAGCATAATCCTTGAAAAATACCTAATAAAATATCAGCTAAAGTCGTGTTTTCACCAAAACCATACCACAATCCTTTCGAGTCAATATTTCGTTTCGGCGGACCACTTCCGCGTAGGTGTGGTATAAATATATTCAGACTATTTTTAATATAATTTATGTCGTCAAGTTTGTTTAAAAGTGATTCAATTAATAAATCAAAATTTTCATCAGTTACCGAAAAAGTGCGCTTGAACCACTCTATGCTATATCCAGCAGAAGGCAGTGATGCATAAAGGGTGTATAAATCATCTTTAACATATTTGCCAAACGATAACTGACTAGTTAAAAACGATTTATTGGAATTTACTTTTTCAAGTAATAAAAGGAGTCCTTCAGTTGTACCTGTTGAGTTTAGAATTTCACCAGGTTTTAATTCAGCAGCAATTGAACCACACATGTGATCATGTCCACCTATAGCAACAAAAATAGGCTGATTACAATTCAGTTTAGCGGATATAGTTGAGGTTAACACTTCTATATTTTTGCCGGATTGAGTAAAATCAGCAAATAGATGGTTGATAGCAAAAGCCGATTGAATTTTTTCAGACCAACAATGATTTTTTAAATCATAAGCAAGCGTTCGCGAAGCTAATGAACACTCTGCTCGCTTTTGATTTGTTAATTTATATGCAATATATTCCGCAATGCATAACCATTTAACTTGTTGCAAATTGATATTACAGTTTTCTCTAATCCATAAAATTTTAGTCAAACTATAATTACTATGAATAGGAATACCAGTAATAGAATAAAGTTCTTCATCAGAAAATTTCTGATTAATATCTGCTAAATTTTTCTGTGTTCGAGTGTCATACCAAGTGATACAAGGACCAACAACCTCACCTTCTTGATTGATAAGTACACCTGACTCACCAACACTTGCAATTACGATATTTTTGACTTTTTCTGCATATGAAAGAGAGTTTATGGTTTGAATAAGCCCCTGTTCCAATTGACTATATAATGCTGTAATATCAAAGTCATAACCATATTTGCTATTAATTTTTGGTGTCGCAAAAGAGTAGCTATCAATCAATTTTAATGATAGCAATTCAAAAACGCATAACTTACAATTTGTTGTACCAATATCAATACCGATTGAGTACATATGAACCTCCTTATTTACTTTTATTTTAATTATCATACTTAAACAAACCCAAAGCGCCCTCAAATAAAATTCCATTTATTCATAAAGTTATTTTTTTGGTAACCAATTTTTTGATAGTTTTATCCTTATCTAGATAACAGCAGCTATCAGATTATTTCATTTCATAAATAGGGTTAATTATATTGAGCGCGCTCTTTTTTCTAGGTTATATCCCATGTTTTTTTAGTATGACGATATAAAAGGAAGCAAGTAATAAAGATAATTGGAATTAATGCTAAGGCGATATAGTTTCCTTCAAACACTTTTACTGCCCAAAAGCGGTAGGGATTACCACCATCTAAGAGGCTTGAAAACTCACCATCAGTTTTAACCGGAAAATTAATACTTCTTGCAATATTAGTAATAATTGGCGCTACTGAAGAAGCAACATAAAGATTCACAATTAAGCAAGGTATACCAATTATAAATGATCTAACAATATTACCTCGGCAAGCTAATACTACCATCGAAATAGGGACCCAAATATTGGTTAAATCACCTAAAGGTAATAATCGATTACCAGGTAAAACAATTGATAAAATTAATCCTACAGGGATAAGTAACAACGCAGTAGATAATACAGATGGGTGTCCAACAGCAACTGCAATATCTAAACCTATATAGAGATTTTTTCTATTAGGGAATTTTTTATTTAAAAATTGCTTAACGGCATCAGATAAAGGTAGTAAACCTTCCATCAATAATTTGACCATTCTTGGCATAATTAACATCACTGCACCTAAATTAATGGCTAGATTTAAAATACCTTTAATATCATAACCAGCAGCAATACCAATTGTGGCACCGATAACAAAACCAATCATCATTGGCTCACCAAAAATACCAAATCTTTTTTGAATGGTTTCAGGATCAGCATGTAATTTCTGTAATCCCGGAATTTTATTTAAAATAAGATTACCTAAAACACCAATAGGAAAGAAAATCACAGATGATAGTGTCGGTAATGAAATACCCGGAAGCTCAAAATATTTTTGTATCATCGGCGCACACCAATCTGCCAGAACGAAGGTAATTACAGCTGTTACTCCAGCGATAATTAATCCATACATAAAACTACCAGTACTGCTATACACTAAAGCTCCAACAAAAGTAAAGTGCCAGAAATTCCATAGATCAATATCAACTGTTTTAGTCCAGTTGAGTGTTAACATCACAATATTGATGATAATCGTCATAGGAATAACAAATGGAGCAATTGGCGATGCCCATGCAATTGCAGCTAATGGTGGCCAACCAAGATCAATAACAGGTAAATGAATACCAGCATGTTCAACTAAATCAGTTGTTGCACTACCAAGACTGGTCCCTAATAAATCGAAAATAACAAAAATACCAACAAATCCCATCCCTATCGTTAAAGATGAACGAATTGCCCTACCGAGTTTAACACCTAAGCAAATCGCCATAAGAAATATCACAACAGGTAACATCACTGTAGGCCCGAAACCTAATATGTATTGAACAATTTCAAGTAATTTATCAGCCATGATCAATCTCCTTTTAGGATCCTAACGATTTCTTCTAAAACGTCCTCTTCCCCTATAGTTGTAATCAATGGTACACCATTAATAATCGGTGTTTTCTCCAAATCATAAGAAACTTTAGATGTCACAATGATTAAATCAGCCATTCCATCTTGAGATTGCACGGTTGCAACATCAGATTGAATATTTTCAACTTCAATACCATGTTGCGCGCAATAATTTTTAACTTTTTCTGTAGCAATAGTTGAAGTTGCAATACCACTAGTACAGGCAAAAATAACTCTTTTTTTCATAATACATCTCCTTATTTCAAAATATCTTTTAAGATATTTTTGATTTCAATTTTGTTATTACTTTCAACTATTTTTTGCAAGATCGAATCATTGCCAAATGATGATGCCAATTTCATCAAAAAAGTTAAATGCGTGTCTGATTCCTTGAGTAATAGTCCAAAAACAATGTTGATAAATAAGTCTTCATCAGTTTCGGCATTTTTGAAAATAATTCCTTTTTTACTGGTTACGATAAACATGCCATTTTTTCTAACAAATTCACAATCTACATGCGGCATGGCAACATTTAGTGTTTTCAATTTGAATCCTGTTGGATGGTTATTTTCCCTTTGAATAACTTTTTCTAAATATTGTTCGGTCACATAATTATTTTTTAATAATTCATGACTTATAAATTTAAACATCTCTTCACGACTTGCGAATTCTTGGTTTAAAAATATAATATTGTCATCCAATTGCTCTAATTCCATAATTACCACCTATACTGTTATTTTATCGATGGATGTTTAATAAATTCATAGATAGGATTTTGTTATAAACAACTTGTTGAACATCACCTTTTGCTTTAAGCAAAACTTTAATCAGATTATATTCATTATTATTAGCAACATACTGTTTACCAATTGAACTAATATAAGCTCTGCGTAGATCGCCACCTATATTGAGTTTAACTACGTTGTATTGGCTAATTTTTTGTAAAGTTTTATCATCTATTCCTGAACCACCATGAATAACAAGCGATACTGGCGAAATCTCAGAGAGTTTACCTAACAGATCAAAATCAATTTTAGGCTGTTGTTCAAACCCATGGACATTACCAACAGAAACAGCTAAAGTTGTACATCCTGTTCTTTTGACAAATTCTTGAACTTGATTAGGATCGGTTTTGCGATCTGCTTCATTAACTTCATCATCTTCTTTTCCGGTTATTGCTCCTAATTCAGCTTCGACAGGAATATTGTATCCGCCACAAAAGTCGACAACTTTTTTCGTCAATTGGATATTTTCTTCAAAAGGCAAGTGAGAACCATCAATCATAATTGAAGTGAAGCCGGCTTCAACTGCTTGTTTAACATCTTCAAAGGTTTTTCCATGATCTAAATGTAAACAAAATGGTGTTTTCATCGTACTAGCTCGATTTCGTACCATATCAACAATATATTTGTAGCCAGATAACACAATGTTTGTTGGTGCAATTTGAACCATACTTGGAATATTACTTTCCTCAATTGCATCTAATATGGCTAATGTTGTTTCCAAATTTGTCGTATTAAATGCTCCCGCTAAAGTTTTCTGTTTTTTAGCTTCACCTATTAAAGTATACCCATTGACTAATGCCATAACTTACTCCTACTTTCGTCTTAGTGTTGTCCCCAAGTAGTTAACATTTGACTTTAACCAGACATTTCCAAATTCGATTGGATGACCATCATCAAAGAAAACTAATTGTTCTAAATGAAGAACTGGAGATATATCACTAATATTTAATATATCTGCCCGTTCTTTGCCTACCACTCGAGCTGAATAACGACATTCCGAGTGATCAATTTTCTTTTGAGTAATTCGCTCTAATTCACTAAATAAACTATGTTTTGTAAAATCGACATGTTCTATTTCAGGACATAAAGACAAATTGATTCTATTTTCAATAAACATAATTTTTTCGCCATTAACACTTCGTACTCGTTCCATATAAAAAATATTAGAATTAACTGGGATTTGTAATTTGCCGCTAATGTATTCATTGGCTTTCTCAACACGTTTGGTAGTCACTTCTGTTGTGAATTTAACATGTTGCATTTCTAGTGATTCTGCAAATGACTGTAAACCATAACCTAATTGATAAGATATATTTTCAGCTTTAACATAAGTCCCTTTACCTTGAATCTGTTCCAAAACTGATTCATTAATAAGTAATTCAACCGCTTTTCTAACCGTGCCACGACTAACAGAGAGAATATTCATAATTTCATTTTCAGAAGGAATTCTATCTCCAGACTTTAAATCTTTTCGATATATCTGATTTCTGATCCACTCTTTCACTTGTACATACAGTGGTGTGCTAGAAAATTTATTTATATGCATTTGTTACCTCAAATATTAGTTAAGTTAAATATACATCCATAGACAACCATGTACAACTATATACATCTATGAATTACTAAAATTGTGAGAAGTATCACAATTTTATATCTTATGGTTGTCTGTTGAACTTGGATAAATTAAGGTTTTTTCTATAATTCTTATCCAATAAAAACATGTAATTATTTAAGAAATAACGTGATCTTGCAATTAAAAAGTAGTGGTTAATTTTATTAATGAAATATTTATAACTTAAAATCGCAAGTTATAAATCCATCTATGATTAATTTAAAAATAACTATTGTTAAAAACTAGCACTATATAAAGCTTTGTTGTTTATTTTAATAGGGTTGATGGATTTACTTTAATGGGGATAATGTTTAAGATAACTTAATTTTTTTGATCTATCTTAGGACGACAAAATTTGAATAACTTTGCAAAAATTATTGAAATTGAACGTGGCAACATGAGATTTGCCTACGTTGAAAACGATGAAATCAATTATTTAGACCTTTTTGACCAATTTTTGGCAGAAGAAGGCCATCATGAATTACTCGATCCAAGTGATAGAATTGAGCGATATACTTATTTAATCGATCACGGTCAAAGCAAATTCATTTTTAAAATTGATGGCGGAGTTGAACACCGCTTAGAGCGTCGTTTGATTGCCAAACTTACTGGTGATTTTTATTTCAATTTAATTCACAAGTTAGCCAAAATTGCTTTAGACAAATGTGATATTGCTTATGAACTTTATCTGGTTGCATTTGATAAAGTGACTAAACGCCATTATATGATTTTCAATTTTATTGAAGGCCGCTCTTTAAAATGGGAAGAGATGAAAACCTATGGTGAACAGATAAAAAACTGTATTGAGAAGTTACATAGCTATAATCTGGTTTCTAACGATGTTCATGGTGGTAACTTTATTTTAACACCAGAGGGCAAAATCAAAGCTATAGACTTAACCAACTCTGGTTTCATATGGCTAACTAAGGCCAATGATGCCATCGAATTACGCGAACGTTTTGGCATTAAGATAAAAGTACCGATTATGGCAATGGCCATTAAAAAATTCACTCACGGATTTAAACGATTATCACGGAAAATTCGTGGCAAAGAAGATTAAAAATGAAATTGAGAGAAGGGCAAACTTCTCTCATTTCTCCACAAAATCATAATTAATCTAATGTAATAAATAGTCTATTTTTTGATAGTTTCTAGATCTGAAAAATATTTAAACCCCTTTTATTCTAAATACTAGTAAATCCTTGTATAACAATATAGAATTAAACCAATCTAACGAAAAAAGGATGAGTTATGAGAAAGTTGATTGGTTTTACTGTTTTAGTCACATTGTTAACTAGTTGCGCTTCTCACAAAATGCTGTCAATCTATCAAACGCAAGGGGTAGAGATCACGCAAAACTCTTCGAAAGTAGATATTATAAATAAGTACAGCACTTCTCGTCCTATTACCTTACTTCGTTCTTCATTATCACTCTGTATAGCACAAGAACTTGATAATAGCCCAGTAGTTTTGAACAGTGAAAACTATTTAGGTTCTGCATGGTGGCCTTATTATAATATGCCAACCCAACAAGCAATTACTATCAATGGTGGAGAAACCATCAAATTAGTTGAAGGAAATAACATTGTTGCCAATGCTGTTACCAATTATCAATCACAATCTAAATATTTTGTCAGTTATACTTTAACTACAACCCGCAATGCCAATAATATTCGTTATTTATTCAGCAATATCAAACAAGCTCAGCAGAATACTGGATCTTTTGGCAATGAGGGTTTTGAAAATGTAAAAACCATAGAAAGAGCCCATCCTGATTTGGTTATTGAAGCGCTTAATAACGAAGTTGATAAAATTCAAGCCTGCTTATTGCGTTAATAACCGCCCCCCTTTCCTCTTTAAAAAAGTTGAGGAACGGGGTTTTTGAGTTTAAAAATAGATGAAAAATGACTTATTGAATCATTTTTCGATAGCATTTTATAAAAATCATCCTAATAAATTAGTCATTACTAATTTTGTCATTTTAGATGATCTCTTCAATATAAAAGTCTTTATAAATCAATAATAAAATTCATAATAAACTTACATTAATTACAAAATCAGTTAGTTAACTTTCTTATTCTTCTGATTTCTAACTGCATAACTATACTGCATATGTACTATAAAAAAACATAAAGAGGTTTAGTTATGAGCATAATCCAAGATATAAAAGAAAACAAAATGTATATAGGTTCACTCCCCCTTCCCCTATTTCTAGTTTGTTCCATTATCGTTATTATTGCTGCTCAATTAGATATGCTACCTAAAACCCTAATTGGTGGTTTTGCAGTGATATTACCTTTAGGTTGGTTTTTAGGAACTCTCGGGCAGAACATTCCATTTTTCAAAAAATTTGGCGCCCCTGCGATATTATCACTTATTGTTCCTTCATTATTGGTTTACTATCATGTTTTTGATGAAAATACCTTATCAGCAACCAAGATGCTAATGAAGGATTCTAACTTTTTACTCTTTTATATCGCCAGTTTAGTGTGCGGTAGTATTCTTGGTATGCATCGAGTCATTCTAGTTCAAGGCTTTATTCGAATGATGATACCAATGTTATTAGGAATGTGCTTAGCTGCATTAGTTGGTGTCTCTGTTGCTGTCGCTTTTGGCGATGATTGGGAGCACGCCTTCTTTTATACGGTTTCACCGGTAATGGCAGGAGGAATTGGTGAAGGGGTTTTACAGCTCTCCAATGCTTATAGCAACATCCTTAATCAAGATTATAATACTTTCGTTAGTGCATTAATACCTGCAACTGTAGTAGGTAACTTTTTTGCAATCACTTTTACGGCAATTATGAGCCGAATTGGTGAAGTTAAACCTCACTTGAGTGGTCATGGTCAGTTAGTAAAAATTGAGTTTGATGGCTTAGCTGAAGCGTTAAAAGATGATAAGACACCACTTGATGCAAGAGTAATGAGTGGCGCAGTAATGATTTTAGCGACACTATTTATATTTGGCATGATTTTAGAAAAAGTAACTCATTTTCCTGGTCCAGTTTTAATGATCATTGCAACCGCTGTGGTTAAATATTTTCGTCTATTACCTGCGAGTGTCGAACGCGGTAGCCAACAATGGTACAAATTTATTTCAGGCAATTTTACCTTCCCATTAATGGCTGGTCTAGGTCTGCTTTACATCGATTTAGAAAGTGTGGTTAAAGTATTAACTATCCCATATTTTATTACCATTATTGCGATTGTTTTCACCGTTTCGATGACTGGATTTGTCTGTAGCTTCTTCTTAAAAATGTATCCCGTTGAAGCATCCATTATTTCATCTTGCCAAAGTGGTATGGGGGGAACTGGTGACGTAGCAATACTTTCTACTGCCAATAGAATGAACTTAATGCCTTTTGCCCAAGTTGCAACACGATTAGGCGGAGCTTTAATGGTGATAGGTACCACAGCACTAATGCGTTATTTACATATGTAATTTTATAGAAAAAGGTATCAATTAACCGTTTGATAAACCGTTTGAGATAAATATTGATTTAGTATCACAAAATATCCAAACATAGATTAAATATTTAAAAAGGTAAGCATTATGACAACAGTACAAGAGAAAGCGTTAGCAATCAGTAAACAAATGCATGGTAAATTTGAAACTCATTCGAAAGTACCGGTTAATTCAATGGCAGATCTTAGTGTTGCTTATACACCTGGCGTTGCTGCGGTGTGTACTGAAATTGCTAAAAATCCTGAGTCAGTTTATGAATATACCAGTAAACGCAATTTGGTTGCGGTTATTACGGATGGTTCTGCTGTATTGGGATTAGGAAATATTGGACCTGAAGCAGCTATTCCTGTTATGGAAGGTAAGGCAATTTTATTCAAACAATTTGCTAATGTGGACGCCATTCCTTTATCAATTAATACCCAAGATCCAGATGAGCTAGTCAAACATATTGCAGCATTAGCACCTTCATTTGGCGGTATCAATTTAGAGGATATCAGTGCACCAAGATGTTTTGAAATTGAAAAACGATTGCAAGAACTATTAGATATTCCGGTATTTCACGATGATCAACATGGTACAGCAATAGTGGTATTAGCAGCGCTATATAATGCACTTAAAGTTGCTGGTAAATCGATCGAATCGGTCAAGGTAGTGATTAATGGCGGCGGCGCTGCTGGTTTAGCGATCGCCGACATGTTATTAGCTGCTGGCGTAACCGATCTTAAAATTGTCGATAAAATTGGTATATTATCCGAAGATGATCTTACTTTACCACCACACCATTTAGCTATGGCGAAAAGAACTAATAAGAATAGACAAAAAGGTACTTTACAAGATGCAGTTAACGGTGCTGATGTATTTATTGGTGTATCGGCTCCCGGAGTATTGAAAGCGGATTGGGTTAAAACAATGGCGGAAAAATCGATTATTTTTGCTATGGCAAATCCGACACCAGAAATATTTCCAGATGAAGCTAAAGCAGCTGGTGCATTTATTGTCGGTACAGGGCGCAGTGATTATCCAAATCAAATCAATAATGTCTTGGCATTCCCCGGTATATTTAGAGGTGCATTAGATGCCAGAGCAAAAAATATTACATTAACCATGCAACTTGCAGCAGCCAAAGGGCTAGCTAACATTATTACACCAGAAAAACTATCAGTTGATTGTATATTGCCGAACGCTTTCGAACCAAATGTGGCCAAGGTGGTTGCCGAAAGTGTTAAAAATGCTGCTAAACAATAGTGATTGTTTATAGATCCATTAAATTAACTAAAAACCTGCTAATATAAAATTTATTAGTAGGTTTCTTGACTAATCAGTTATGATAGTTAAGTGATCGCTTTTTATACAGCAAATGATAATGAAATATTTATTTAACAAATTACCTCTCAAAGTTAAGTTGATAAGCTTAATTTGCTTGGTGTTTATACTTTCGGTTATTGCCCAAAATATTTATATTGTTCATGTGGTGAATAATGAGTATCTTATCAATTCTCGTCATCGCGTCGAAAATATTGCTAATATTATCTCGACATCACAAAGTATTATTGAAGCGATACAGAACCCAACGACGGGAAATATTGCCACCATTCAGGCAACAACAGAACAATCCAGAGCATTAACACAAACCGATTTTATTGTGATATTCAATATGCAAGGAGTAAGATATTCACATCCGGATGAACAGAAAATCGGGCAAACAATTGTCGGCGGAGATGAACAACGCGCTTTAAATGGTGAGTCCTATACTTCAATTGCCAAGGGAACCTTAGGAGATTCTGTTCGAGCATTTAAGCCAATCATGAATGATAAAAATCAACAAATTGGTGCCGTTTTGGTTGGTCAAACTCTGCAAAAAATTAATCATTTAGCGTCAAGAACAAGTCAGCCGATTTGGTTATCATTATTTGCTTCGTTATCAATTGCCATTCTTTTAGCTTATTTGTTATCCCGTAATATAAAGAAAATTTTATATGGTCTTGAACCTATTCAGATGGCACAACTGTTTGCTGAGCGAAATGCCATTATTCGAACGGTAAAAGAAGGAATTGTGGTCATCAATCGAGATGGTTTAATCACCCAGATTAACGATGAAGCGATTAGAATTTTACGCATCAAAAAAAATAAAGAAAGTATTATTGGTTTACCTGTTGGTGACTTTATTCCCAATACTCGGTTATATGAAGTGATGATGAGTGGAAATGCTGAATATGATTGTGAACAAAATATCAATGGTGTTGTGATACTAACCAATAGAACCCCATTATTCGTTAATGATGCTTTAGTTGGTGCTATTGCTTCATTTAGAGATATGACAGAAGTCCGTAAATTGGCTGAAAACTTAACTGGTGTTAATCGTTATGCTGATGCTTTACGCTCACAATCTCATGAATTTAATAACAAATTACATGTCATTTATGGGTTAGCTTTTAACGATAATAAATTGGAATTAATTGATTATCTAGAAGAAATTATCGGTAATCAACAAGCTGAATCTAAACTGGTTAGCCAATATATCAAAGATCCTATTATAGCAGGATTTTTAAATAGCAAATTTAGCCGAGCACGAGAACTAAATGTAACCTTAACATTTAACATTGATGGTGTTTTAGCGATAATAACAGATACATCTGTAACACATAGTTTAGTTACAATACTTGGCAATTTAATTGATAACGGCCTAGATGCGGTTCAATTTTTGGATGATAAGCAGATCAAAGTAAGTCTGGTCATTGATAACACCAATTTTGAAATTGAAATTAATGATAATGGTGAAGGTATTTCTGAAAACGATATTCAGTATATTTTTCAAAAAGGTTATTCAACGAAGGGAGATAATCGAGGATTTGGGCTTTATTTAGTGTTAGCTAGTATTGATGAGTTAGATGGACATATTCAATTATGTGATTCTGATAATAAAAAAGGGACTTGCTTTAAGGTATTATTACCACTAAAAGAGATTTATAGGAAGAAATAATCATATGGTAGAAGTTTTAATTGTTGAAGATGATCCAATGGTAGCGGAACTTAATAAAAAATATTTACAAAAACTTACCGGCTTTAATTTAGCGGCAACGGTTACTAATGGAGAACAAGCACTCCATTTTATCCATGATAACCATATAGATCTGTTGTTGCTTGATGTTTTTATGCCAAAACTGAATGGTCTTGATCTACTGAAATATATTCGAATCAGCTATCCTAAAATAGATATCATTATGGTGACCGCCGCATGTAATACCAATGACATCCAAACAGCATTACGTTTGGGTGTCATTGATTATATTGTTAAACCCTTTACTTTTGAGAGATTTCGTACGGCTTTGATTTCCTATCAAGAACGAATTCGCCTATTATCATCTGCTGAAATACTTAATCAAAATCAATTAGATGATCGTATTTTTACTAAAAATTTTAATACCACAAATCGATTACCAAAAGGAATTGATGCGCAAACTTTACAATCAGTACGTGATGTTATTGTCAACTATCAACAAGATTTTTCGATGAGCGATATTGTTGAATTAATTCCCTTATCTAGGATATCGGTCAAAAAGTACCTTGATTATTTAGAAGAGTTAGGTGAAATAGAAAGCCATTTAACTTATCTACCAATTGGTCGTCCAGTAAAACGTTATATTTATCAAAAATAGTTGATATTAATTATTACCTTATCTAAAGCTTATTACACATTGTTTAAATATTGTAATAGGTTAAGCCGTTGGTTAAAACTATTTATCCATCGTAATCTCATCTAAAGATAAACTGAAACTTGGTACAAATATTTCTAAAAAGTAATCCATTTCAGGGGTATTTCGTTCTGACAATGTTTTTTTCAAACGCTGTTCCGCTAGTTTAAATTCATTATTACCTGCACTAAGTTCTTCAATTGTTTTAAGATAGGCACACAATGCATCTGCTTGTTTTACAATGTTTTTTTCAGTTTCATCATAATAATCGTCATCAATTAATATTTTAAAATCATCTTGCAACTCTATTGGCAACATATTAATCAGTTTATGCTGAGCTATTTTTTCAATCTTTTTATATTCAGAAGTGATTTGTGGATTGTAATATTTAGTTGGTGTCGGTAAATCCCCTGTTAACACTTCTGATGCATCATGATACATTGCCAATAGTGCAATACGTTCAGGATTAACATTACCATTAAATCGTTTGTTTTTGATAATCGCTAAAGCATGTGCAACAAAGGCAACTTGCAGGCTATGTTCTGATACATTTTCTGTTCTAACATTACGCATTAACGGCCAACGATTAATCAATTTTAAACGCGATAAGTGAGCAAAAAAATGACTGTTATTCATATGATTTTCTCATTAATTACAAAATAAAAAAACGCCTCCGAAGCGGAAGCGTTATTAAATTGACTATACGATTTTAATTACTTATGCCAAAACAAGTTGTCTTGTTCCTAAAGCAACCGGAACATTTTGTTCTTCATCAAATGTTGCATATTCCCACGCATCTTGTTTAGCTAGTAACGCTTGCAATAGTTGGTTATTCAAAGCATGACCTGATTTATAACAAACTACTTCACCAATCATATTGTGACCACACATGTATAAATCGCCGATGGTGTCTAACATTTTATGACGTACAAACTCATCTTCAAAACGAAGACCATCTTCATTAAGAACTTTATAATCGTCAACAACTATTGCACAATCTAAGCTTCCACCTAAACATAGACCTTTAGATTGCAGTGCTTCAATATCACGCATAAAACCAAAAGTTCTTGCCCGGCTAATTTGACGAATAAAAGACTCAGAAGAAAAATCCAATTGATAACGTTGTGAACTGTTATCAATAGCTGGATGACGAAAATCAATAGTAAAATCTAAACGAAAACCACTATATGGTCTTACTTCTGCCCATTTATCTCCATTTTCAACACGAATAGTTTCTTTAACTCGTAAAAACTTTTTCAATGCATTTTGTTCAGTAATGCCGGCATCTAACAATAAGTAGACAAATGGGCTAGCACTACCATCCATGATTGGAATTTCGGGTGCATTTACTTCAATAATAATATTATCGATACCAAGCCCTGCTAATGCTGAATTGATATGTTCAACAGTGGAAATGCGAACGTTATCTTCATTAACCAAACAGGTACAAAGCATCGTATCACGCACTGATTTAGCATCCACAGGAAAATCAACATACGGATTTAAATCTGTACGACGATAAATAACACCTGTGTTTTCTGGCGCTGGACGTAATGTCAAAGTAACTTTTTTGCCAGTATGTAAACCGACACCAGTTGCTTGAATTGTCTTTTTTAAGGTTCTTTGTTTCACTTTGCACCTACTTTTGTTATTTGCTTCTATTATCTATTAGACAATAAAAAATCAAATAAGTTCAATACTAATTAGCCTGCTTACGAATAAAAGCAGGAATATCTAAAATTTTATGTTCTTCTAATGGCGAAACAGCTGGTTCATTAACCACTTTAGGCATTGGCTCTTCTTGTTGCGGTGGTATATGATTTGTTTGACCAAACAATGAACCATGTTGTGCCGCTGGTTTAGTGATTTTAACTTCAGGGCGTTTATCCATACCTATACCAGTAGCAACCACTGTAACACGAATTTCATCTGACATATCAGGATCAAATGTTGTACCAACAACCACCGTTGCATTGTCAGAAGCAAAAGCCCTAACTGTACTACCAACCGTTTCAAATTCTTCTAACCCAAGATCAAGTCCAGCAGTGACATTAACTAAAACACCTCGTGCACCAGATAGATCAATGTCTTCAAGCAATGGGCTTGAAATTGCCATTTCAGCGGCTTCTTCGGCACGGTTATCACCACTTGCACGACCAGAACCCATCATCGCGTATCCCATTTCAGACATTACAGTCCTAACGTCTGCAAAGTCAACGTTGATATGACCTGGTTTAGTAATTAATTCTGCGATACCTTGTACCGCACCTTTTAAAACACCATTAGCAGCAGCAAATGCATCTAATAGTTTAACGCCACGACCTAATACTTTTAATAATTTGTCATTTGGAATTGTGATAAGAGAGTCAACATGTTTAGCAAGCTCAGCAATACCTTGCTCAGCAAAAGCCATACGTTTTTTACCTTCAAATCCAAAAGGCTTGGTAACAACAGCAACAGTTAAAATACCAAGTTCTTTAGCTATTTCTGCCACAACTGGGGCTGCACCAGTTCCTGTCCCGCCACCCATTCCGGCTGCAATGAAAACCATGTCGGCACCTTCAATCGCACTACGAATAACATCACGATCTTCTTCTGCTGAATTTCTCCCCACTTCTGGATTAGCTCCGGCACCAAGTCCTTTGGTGATATTATTTCCGATTTGGATAGTTTGACTAACTTTAATTCTTTTCAATGCTTGTGCATCAGTATTTGCTGCAAAAAACTCAACGCCTTCAATATGTTCAGCAATCATATGCTCAACAGCATTACCGCCGCCGCCACCGACACCAATAACTTTAATGACTGCTGCTGGCTCATCATCTGCAACCATAGGCTCAAACATAACTTATCTCCAAATTTAAGATCTTATGACATTGTACAGATAACAAGCTACAATGTCTACGAAGTTATCAGATATAATAGCTAAAATTCTTTTTTAAACCAACTGGTGAATCTTTTAGCTATCCCTTTAAAAGATGATTTATTACTATTTTTAGTATCATCATTTAATAAACTTTCTTTGCCATAATGCAATAACCCTACGGTTGTTGAACAATATGGCTTTTGTACATAATCAGTTAATCCTGAAATATTCAAAGGATAGCCAATACGTACTTGATTTTGAAATACTTTTTCAGCACATTCAACCATACCTTTAATTTGCGCAGCTCCACCGGTTAAAACTATCCCTGCTGCCAATTGATATTTGAAATTTTGCTTTTTAAGTTCATCTTGTAATATTAGTAACTCTTTTTGTACTAATGATAAAAGCTCTGAATAACGTGGTTCAATCACATCAACCAATGTTTGCCGTTGCAATGAACGAGATGGACGTCCACCAACACTAGGAACATCAATAACTTCATCTTTACCAACTAATGAACCAATTGCACACCCATAACGAATTTTTATATTTTCAGCATCCATTGGTGGCGCACCAAATGCATAAGCAATGTCACTAGTGACAACATTGCCTGCATAAGG
The DNA here is from genome assembly GCF_003202915.1 of Gilliamella apicola. GTDB lineage: Bacteria > Pseudomonadota > Gammaproteobacteria > Enterobacterales > Orbaceae > Gilliamella > Gilliamella apicola_Q. The sequence goes on along the minus strand of NZ_QGLP01000004.1, from coordinate 217,481 downwards.
AATAACAACGGAATGGCGTAATGCACCACCAGTATAAACTGTAACATCCATTGTTCCGCCACCAATATCAATGACACAAACACCTAATTCTTTTTCATCATCTGTCAATACTGCATAACTCGATGCCAACCCTGAAAAAATAAGTTGGTCAACTTTTAAACCACAACGTTCAACGGCTTTCACTATATTTCTTGCCATATCATTATGGCAGGTGACCAAATGAACTTTGGCTTTCATTCTTACACCAGACAATCCAATCGGGTTTTTAATGCCTTCTTGTAGATCAATTGAATATTCTTGCGCTATGACATGTAAAATACGATGTTCATCTAAAATACGAACTGACTTAGCTGTATGCACAACATTTTCAACATCTTCTTCTGTCACTTCTTCATCAGCGATTGGCACCATACCAATTTCATTTTGACAGCGAATATGTTTACCAGACAGACTTAAATAAACAGAAGATATTTGACAATCAGCCATTAATTCAGCTTGGTCTATAGCTCGTTGGATTGATTTAACGACCGATTCAAGGTCATTAACTCCACCTTTATCAACACCTTTTGATGGGCAATGTCCAACACCAATAATATTGACCACACCATCAGGAAGTACTTCACCAACAAGGGCGAGGACTTTGGATGTGCCCACTTCAAGTCCAACAACTAATTTTTTCTCTGTTGTTTTCATACTTCAGCCTTTATTTATTTCTCATTGCGATATTTTTTCGCGTTGCACTGAGATACCGTTTTCATACCGTAAATCAGCAGCCGTTATTTTTTCATCAGCTGGCATTCTTGAGAAAATTTCAGGGAATAATTTGATAAATTGGTAATAATGTTGTTCTATGTTTTCACTGCCAATTATCAATTTTATCTCCTGATTTTCAGAACATAAATCAGCTGTGCATTGTTTAATCATCAATTGCCAAGCATTACGATCATCAGCTATAGCAACTTTAATTTCTGATGCAAACTTATTATTAGCTAACTTTTTAGAAATTGCGTCTAACTTAACATACGTTTCTAACATTGACTTTGCTTTACCTTCAGGTCCATAAATTCTTGGTAATTGCAACTGACCCAAACGATCAAATGGCACACTAAATACATTTCCAGCATCATCAAGCAAATATAAGTCATTCCAATAAAATGCAGGTTTATATTCCTCAATATAAACAATTAATCTGTCCGGCCACTGTTTACGTACACTTGCTTGTTTAATCCAAGGGTATCGCATAATTTCTTGCTGAATATCATCAACATCTTGTCCTATATAGGTATTTGGCAAACCTAATCCTAAAATCGCTTGCCTAAGATCACCTTCGGTTGTGAAAGCATGATCCCCACCAAACGTCAATTGTGATAAAACCATTTGATCTGGATCTTCCAACCAATTTTTAACACAATTTATTGTCCAAACACTAATACTAATAATGATAATAAAGAACAAAAAACCTATCATTTGCTCTAAATTATGAAAAACAAGCAGCTTTCTTCTTTTCTGATTCTCTCGTTTATGCGCTGCTTGTTGTACTTTTTTCATAAAAACAAGGCCAGTTAAACGGTCGCTAATTGTAAAATACGTTTAACTAATTCACTAAATGACCATCCATACTCTTTAGCCGCCATTGGCACTAAACTATGATCCGTCATACCGGGAGCTGTATTTACTTCGAGTAAATATGGTTTTTGATTCTCATCAAACATAATATCTACTCTCCCCCATCCTCGACAGCCAACTGCTTTGTAAGCATCTAAAGCTAGTTTACGAATTTCTTGTTCTTTCTCATCAGATAATCCACTTGGACAGAAGTATTGGGTTTTATCAGATAAATACTTTGCATCATAGTCATAAAAATTGGTAGCCGGTTTAATGTAAATTGCAGGTAAAACTTCTTCACCAACAATCGCAACCGTAAATTCGGCGCCAGCTAAGAATGATTCAACCATTACGTTATTATCATATTTGAACGCAATATCAATTGCATCTTTTAATTCTTCAGCCTTATTAACTCTTGTCATACCAACACTTGAACCTTCATGACTCGGTTTAACAAATAACGGTAATCCAAGTTGTGTAACAATATTATCAATATTAATTGTTTGCGATTTATCAACCGTAACATAATCAGCAACGGGTAAACCTAGTGATTTCCAAACTAATTTTGTTTTTAACTTATCCATGGTTAATGCTGATGACAAAACATCGCTACCAGTATAAGGAATGTTTTGATAAGTCAAAATAGCTTGCGTTATACCATCCTCACCACCTCGACCATGCAAAATAATGAAAGCTTTAGTAAACCCTTCTTGCTTCAAATTGGTTATACAATGATCTTTAGTATCAATAAGATGCGCATCGATACCATTTGCTTGCAACCCAGCAAGAACCGCTTGACCTGATTTTAGGGATACTTCTCTTTCAGCTGAGGTCCCACCATATAACACAGCAACCTTATCAATCATTATTATAAAACCTCTTTTGAAAATAATGGGTTACTGGCTAGTTGACGAGCTATACGACCAACACTTCCAGCACCTTGGGTTAACAACAAATCCCCACCTTGTAATACTTCTTTCATTATTTCAGGTAAAAGATCTAAATCAGAAACATAAATTGGATCAACTTTGCCACGATTTCTAATTGAACGGCAAAGTGAACGACTATCAGCACCGGCAATAGGTTGTTCTCCAGCAGAATAGACATCTAACATGACTAATGCATCTACTTGAGAAAGTACTTGGGCAAAATCGTCAAATAGATCCCGAGTTCGCGTATATCTATGCGGTTGAAATAACATAACTAAGCGTCGATCTGGCCAACCATTTCTAGCCGCTTGAATCGTAGCATTAACTTCACTAGGGTGATGTCCATAATCATCAACCATCATAATATCTTGATTATTTCCATATGGAAAAACACCTAATAAGTCGAAACGTCGACTAGTTCCAGCAAATTTTGCTAGTGCTTGAATAATTGAATCATCATCAATACCATCTTCAGTGGCGGCTATAATTGCTGCGGCTGAATTTAACGCGTTATGTTTACCAGGCGCATTTAATTCAATTTCTAAATCATCACGATCAGGTCGACAAACTGTGTAGTAACTTATACCGCGTTCTTGACGGTAATTTTTAATAACAACATCCGCTTCGTCACTAAAACCATAAGTAATAATTTTACGGCCTACAACTGGTAATAATTCTCGGTTAATAGGATCGTCATAACACATAATAGCTAAGCCATAAAAAGGAATATTACGCAAAAAAGAGATGAAAGTTTGTTTGAGATTTTCAACACTTCCTTGATAAGTATCCATATGGTCAGGTTCAATATTGGTTACTATCGACACCATTGGCTGCAAATGTAAAAATGAGGCATCACTTTCATCTGCTTCAGCGATAAAATAACGGCTACTGCCTAATCTAGCGTGTGTTCCAGCTGCCTTAACTAAACCACCGTTAACAAAAGTTGGATCGAGTTTGGCTTCTGCATAAATTGCGGTAACCATCGCGGTGGTCGTGGTTTTACCATGAGTTCCTGCAATAGCAATGCCATAGCGAAAACGCATTAATTCAGCTAACATTTCCGCCCGTTGGATAACAGGAATACGAGCTTCTCTAGCGGCAACAACTTCAATGTTATCTTGAGAAATCGCTGATGAGATAACCACAACACTTGCACTAATAATATTTTCAGCGGCATGTCCAATCACTATCTTTGCGCCTAATGTTTCTAAATGCTGAGTTACCGCATTTTCAGCAATATCGGATCCACTAATTTGATATCCTTCATTAGCAAGAACTTCGGCAATACCACCCATTCCTGCGCCACCAATGCCCACAAAATGGATATGCTTGACACGTTTCATTTCTGGAATGATTGCTCTTAATTCAGCTAATTCCTTAGTATTCACTCTTAAACCCCTAGTTAGTTATTTTTTGTTTAGGTCTTGAAAAGTTATTAGACAATTATTAATTAAATAACTGCATTTTTAAATCTTATAAACTTAATCAGAACATTAGTTAAAATTATAAATAAAATTAGCTATTTTACCACTGAAATCAACGTTTCTGCCACCCTTTCTGTCGAATTTGTAATTGATAAACTTTTCGCTTTTACCGCCATATCAACTAAATCTTCACGGCTTAAGTTTGCAAGTAATTGAAATAAAGAGTCATCATTGAAATCAGGTTGTTCAATAATCTTAGCAGCATCAATATCAGCTAGAGATTTTGCATTCCAGAATTGCTGGCGATCTTTATGCATAAATGGCACAAAAATAGCACCAATACCAACAACTTCTATTTCACTTACCGTTAATGCACCACTTCGACAAATTACGATATCAGCCCAATTATAAGCTTCTTTAACATCAGTAATAAACTCTGTGATTTGGTTCTTTGTCATATCACAGAACTGATAAGATTTGACTACCTCATCTAACATTCCTTTACCAGTCTGATGCCAAACAACAAACTTATCAGACAATTTTGCAATTACTCGAGGCACAACTGTATTGATGACTTTGGCTCCTTGACTTCCGCCCATAACTAATATTCGAATAGGACCTTGTCTATTTTTAAATCTTTCACTCGGATCTTCAATTGTTAATAAATCACTACGTACCGGGTTTCCCACCACTTCAGCATTGGGAAATGCAGTTGGAAAAGCTTGTAATACTTTTGTCGCAATTTTAGCCAAATATTTGTTGGTTAATCCAGCAATGCCATTTTGTTCATGTAATACAACTGGGATACCTAAACTTTTAGCAGCGATACCACCTGGTCCAGAAACATATCCCCCCATACCTAACACAACATCGGGACGATAAGCTTTTAAAATTTTTCTTGCTTGCAAAACGGCTTTTAATATTTTATAAGGCGCTTTTAATAATGCCAGTTTACCTTTTCCACGTAGACCTGATATTTGAATAAAATCTATATCAATTCCATTTTCCGGTACTAGATGAGCTTCCATACGATCAGCTGTACCTAGCCACCTTACTTGCCAACCTTGTTCCATTAAATAATGTGCGACAGCAATGCCCGGGAATACATGTCCACCGGTACCGCCAGCCATAACTAATAATTTTTTCATTATTTTATCGACCTTATTCTTGCTTGAGTTTGTTGTTGTCTAAACTCAAAATCTATTCTTAGTAATATTGCAACAGCAATACTCATTATGATAAGGCTTGAACCGCCATAACTAATAAATGGTAAGGTTAGACCTTTTGTAGGTAACATACCGGATGTTACGCCAACATTAACAAAGGTCTGAAAACCAAACCAAATGCCAATTTCACAAGCTAAATAGCCAGAAAATTGCAAACCTTCATTTAACGCCCGATAGCCTATTGCCAATGCTTTAAATGTTAAAAAGAAGAGTAAAAACAATAAAGCGACAACACCAATGAATCCATACTCTTCAGAAATGATTGAAAATATAAAATCTGTATGACATTCAGGCAGATAACGTAATTTAAAAATTGAATTACCTATCCCTTGACCAGTTATTCCTCCATTACCAATGGCCATTAATGAAGCAACTAGCTGATAGCCTGCGCCTGTAGCATATTGCCATGGATCAAGGAATGTCATTAAACGAGTTAAACGATAAGATTCGTATATAATTAGACTAACAACGGTACCAATACCTGAGTTCAAAATTGCAATAAATTGCCATAATTGAGCACCAGCAATAAATAATATGCCAATCGTTACCGTGAACAATACAATCACCGTACCTAAGTCAGGTTGTACAAGTAACAAGATTGACAAAATTGACAAAACTGCCATGGGTTTAAAAAAACCCCAAAATCTACTTTGCACTTCCTCTGATTTACGTGCTAAATAACTGGCTAAAAATAAGAATAAAGATAACTTAGAAAGTTCAGCTGGCTGAAAATTAAAAAAAACTAACGGAATCCAGCGTGATGCACCATTAATCGAAGAACCAATTATCAAAACTGTTATCAACATAATAATTGTAATGATTAATAACACAGAACCAAATTGTTGCCAACGCTGCATAGGAATACATAAAGCGATACACATCAAAAAGAGCGACATTCCAATTTGAACTAATTCACGTTGCGCATAAAAGAAAGGGGCACTCTCACTAAACGCCATTGATGAAGAGGTCACCATAATCAAACCGAAAGTCATTAAACCAATTACCGTCCAAAGTAATTGGTTATCAAATGGAATATTTGGATTAACTTTTTTTTTAATCCAAAAGAGTGTCATTTTCTACTCCTTTGTGTATATTCAATAGCAAGTTGTGCAAAAAGATTTCCGCGTTCAACATAATTTTTAAATTGATCTAAACTGGCACAAGCTGGCGAAAGTAATACAACATCTTTTGGTGCCACTTTTTTAGCTATACATTCAATAGCCTCAGACATGGTCTCTGTAATGGTTGTGATATTAGGAACTAAATTAGCAAGTAAATCGCGATCACGTCCAAAACAGAAAATTTCAATATTTCTATTTTTTAAATAAGGAATCAAAGGGGTGAAGTCTGCTGATTTTCCATCACCACCTAACAATAAAAATAGTTTTCCATTACAGATAACACTGTTTAAAGCTGCTTCAGTACTACCTACATTAGTTGCTTTAGAATCATTAATCCATTTCACATCATTATTTTCAAATACTAATTCAAAGCGATGAGGTAAACTTTGAAAATTAGCAATTGTTTTTAAACTTGAATCACGAGCTATATTCAAATTATCGGCGATAGCTAATGCCGCTAACGCATTTAGATAATTATGACAGCCAATTAATTTCATTGATTTAGTCGATAAAATCGGCTGATTTTGCGCAATTAGATATTCATAATTCGCATCTAAATGATAATCCCCCGCCTTCATACCAAATGAGACGCAGTGATGATGATTAGTAGTTGGTATGGTTAATTTATCATCATGATTAATTACACAACATTTGGCATTATGATAAATGCGTTGCTTAGCTGCTGTATACTGCATTAACCCTAGAGGATAACGATCCATATGGTCTTCGGAAATATTCAAAATCGTCGCCACTGAAGCTTGTAAACTTGATGTCGTTTCTAATTGAAAACTCGATAGTTCAAGTACATAAACATCATAATCTTGTTTCAATAGCGACAAAGCAGGTTCACCAATATTGCCACCAACACCAACTTTTAATCCAGCTGATTTGACAATATCACCAACCAAGGTAGTAACAGTCGTTTTCCCATTGGCACCGGTAATGGCAATAACATCTTTATTTTTTTGTTGATTTACTTCACGGCAAAAAAGTTCAATATCACCAATAATCTCAATACCTTTTTCTCTCGCTTTTTGCAACTCAGGTGTTGATAAGGCGATACCCGGACTTGCAACAATTAGATCGGCTTCAAATAGCCAATCTACATCAAGATTACCTAAATGATAAATAATACAATCATCTAATTGATCTAATCCAGACGGCGACAGACGAGTATCAATTACTTTCGGAATAACATTCTGAGCAAGGAAATAGTCAACACAGGAAAGTCCTGTAATACCTAATCCGATAATAACAATTTTTTTACCTTGATAGTCAACCATAATTCAATCCTGCTCTATTTTTTATTTAACGTAATTTCAAGGTTAGTAAACCAATTACCACCAACATTAGTGAGATAATCCAAAATCGGACAATAACTCTTGGTTCTGGCCATCCTTTTAATTCATAGTGATGATGAATTGGTGCCATTTTGAAAATTCGTTTACCTCTTAATTTAAACGAACCTACTTGTAAGATAACGGATAATGTTTCAATAACAAAAATACCACCCATAACTAACAATAAGAACTCTTGCCTTAGTAAAACAGAAATAATACCAAACACTCCACCTAAGGCTAATGAACCAACATCGCCCATAAAGACCATAGCCGGATAGGTGTTAAACCATAAAAAACCAAGACCGGCACCAATAATTGCAGTACAAACAATCATTAGTTCGCCACTGAATTTAATATATGGAATTTGTAAATAAGCAGCAAAATTCACATTACCGGTAGCCCACGAAACAAGAGCAAAACCAGCAGCAACAAAAACTGTTGGCATAATTGCCAATCCATCAAGACCGTCGGTTAAATTTACCGCATTACCCGCGCCAACAATAACCACATAAGTCAGTAGAATGAACCATAAACCTAATTGCGGCATAATATCTTTAAAGAATGGGACAACTAAAACGGTAACAGAACTATCTTTGCCATATGCATAAAGTCCAAAAGCCACAATTAATGCAATTACTGACTGCCAAAAATATTTCCATCTAGCAATTAAACCATCAGTATTTTTGCGTATTACTTTTAGATAATCATCAGCGAACCCAACAATACCGTAACCAATTAAAACAAATAATGCCACCCAAACATAAGGATTACGCAAATCCGCCCAGAGAAAAACTGAAATTGAAATGGAGGCTAATATAAGTGTACCCCCCATTGTTGGTGTTCCTTTTTTACTTAAATGAGATTCAGGACCATCATGGCGAATAACTTGACCAATTTGTAATTTTTGCAACCAATCAATTACTTTTTGTCCCATAATTAATGAAATCGTTAATGATGTTAATAATGCAAGAATAGCTCTCACCGTTAGATAAGAAATAACATTAAAAAAAGTAAAATATTTAACTAAATATTCTGATATCCACACCAACATAATTTTAATCCTGACCTATTTTTGATTTAATTTCTGCGATTAGTTCTTCCATTTTTGCACTACGAGAACCTTTAACTAACATAGTTAAGGTTGGATGTTGACGTAGTAACATTAACAAATACTCCACTGCTTTTGGTTTATCAATAAAATGATGACCAACACCGCTAAACTGACTAATAAATTCGCTTAAATTACCAACACTAACAACGCAATCTATTTTTTGTTGTTTTGCTAATTCGCCAATCTGTTGATGATAACTTCCCGCATCTTTACCTAATTCAGCCATATCACCCACGACTAAAACTCGATATCCTGGTTGAGTTGCTAAAACATGAATAGCAGCTGACATTGAACCAACGTTCGCATTATATGAATCATCCCAAATTAATTGCGTTTGATTTAGTCTAACTGGGTAGAGCCTTCCTTTTACAGACTTAGACGCTGCCAGCCCTTTGTTAACTTGTGTTAAAGTTGCACCTACTGATATTGCTAAAGCGGATGCCGCTATTGCATTAGATATATTGTGCTCACCAACTAACGGTAAGCTAATTTCGCTCTTACCAATTGGGGTATGTAACGTAAAAACTGTCTGATCCATAATTTTTATATTGCTGGCATAAAAATCTGCTAAAGAATCATCTATTGAAAAAGTCCAAACAGTTTTATTTTTCAAATCTTTTAACCATTTGTCTGAACAACTATTTAAATTAATAATTGCAATGCCATCATCAGCCAACCCCTCAAAGATTTCACCTTTAGCAGTTGCGACCCCTTCAAGTGAACCAAAACCTTCAATGTGAGCCAAAGCAATATTATTGATTAGTGCACTCTTAGGTTTTACTAAGCGAGTAGTATAGGCAATTTCACCAATATGATTGGCTCCCAGTTCAATAACCGCAAATTGATCTTGTTTAGTTAATCTTAATAAGGTTAATGGAACGCCAATATCATTATTAAAATTACCTTGAGTATAAAGTGTTTCACCACACTGCTGTAAAATAGTAGCAGTCATTTCTTTTACTGATGTTTTGCCCGATGACCCAGTTAATGCCACAAATTTTGCCGAACTCTGATCTCTTACAAATTCAGCAATTTCACCTAATGCTATATAAGTATCATTTACCACTATTTGCGGAATATCGTCATCAATTTTATGGTTAACTATTACCACACTAGCACCAGCTTCAACAGCTTGTTTAGCAAATAAATGACCATCAAATTTTTCACCAACCAAGGCAATAAATAAGCATTGATCAGTAATTTTACGTGAATCAGTACAAATTTCTTTAATAGCCAATTCTTCATCTTGAATATGATAAGATGTTCCATTGACGATTGTCTTAATTTGCTTAATAACTAAAGGAATCATGATTGATTCTCTACTCCTAAAATCTGTTTTACCGTTTCTTGATCTGAATAATGATGCTTTGTTTTTCCAATAATTTGATAATCTTCATGTCCTTTTCCAGCAATTAAAATCACATCATCGGATTTAGCTTGAGCAAGGGTTTTGGTGATAGCTTGCACTCTATCAGTAATAATTTGTACATTTTTTGTGTTAATTAGCCCCTGCTCTATATCATGAATAATTTTTATCTCATCTTCTGTACGAGGGTTATCATTGGTTAATATAATCTTATCGGCAAATTGTTCAGCAACTTCAGCCATTAATGGTCTTTTACCTGCATCTCTATCACCGCCGCAACCAAAAATCACCCATAATTGTCCTTTACAATGAATACGGCTAGCTTGTAATGCTTTTTGTAGAGCATCTGGTGTATGCGCATAATCAATAATTACTGTTGGGCTATTTTTTACCTGTATAACCTCCATACGACCGCAAATTGGCTTAAGATACGATGCCATATTAACGACTGCATAAAATGGATAATCAAGTGTCAATAAGGTTGCTACAGCTAATAGTAAATTAGATACATTAAACTCACCTAATAATCGGCTATGAATAATGGCATTTCCCCAGCTCGATTCCATATGAATTTGGGCGCCTTTATCATGATATTCAATCATCGACACACCAACATAATTTTTTTCCAAGGTTTTCAGGCGACGTAATGATTTAGGTTGACATGAAACCGCGGTTACGTCGTATAGCTTTTCTATCCAACGTCGCCCATATAGATCATCATAATTAATAATTGACTTACCCGAACTTGCTACGTTTTTTTCTTTTTTATCAGCACTAAATAGCGACCATTTTGCCTTAGCATACCTATTCATCGTTATATGATAATCAAGATGATCTCGGCTTAGATTGGTAAATACAGTTGCGGCACAATGTAATTCTTTTACCCGATTCATCGATAAGCCATGAGAAGAAACTTCCATTGCCACAACTTGAACACGTTTTGCTACAAAATCAGCTAAATAAGACTGTAATTCAACTGCAGATAAAGTGGTGTTTACTGAAGGTTCAAGATGATTATAAATACCATTACCGATTGAACCTAACAATCCGGCTTTTTTATTTAATAATGTCACACATTGAGCGATTAGTTGGGTAATTGTCGTTTTACCATTTGTCCCGGTTACGCCGATGACAGATAAATGCTTAGAAGGAGAATGATAAAAGTCGGCTGCAATTTTTGATAATTTTTGAGAAAGTTGAAACACTCTTATTTGTGGAATGATTCTTTGGTCTTTCTGTTTTAAATAATCAATTTTCAAATCATTTGATTTTCTGTTGGTTTCAATGAGAACAACTTCAGCACCAGACAAAATAGCTTGAGGAATAAAGTCTTTACCATTAACGGTAAATCCTTTAATAGCAATAAACACATCGCCTTTTTTTACTTTTCGACTGTCAGTTATTAAGCGATTAAGAGGAAAATCAACTACGGCTAGATTATTGCCACCTAATAATTTATATAAAGTTTTAAATGTGTTGGTTGCCATTGTTTCCCACCTACTAATATACAATCATTTGACCATCAACTTTGCGGTCTGGTTTTACATTCATTGTTCTAAGTACTCCACCCATAATTCGACTAAAAACAGGGGCCGAAACAGAGCCACCATAATATTGTCCGGCCTTTGGATTATCGATAATAACCACTAGTGAATATTTAGGCCCTGTTGCTGGTGCGATGCCGGCTGTGTAAGCTAAATATTGATTAACATACCGCCCACCAGACAGTTTTTTAGCTGTACCAGTTTTAACACCTACACTATATCCTGGAACGGAGGCTTTAGTACCACCACCTGTTACAGCAACCGCTTCCATCATTTGTACAACTGTTTTAGCTATTTTTTCACTTACAACACGTTTACCTTCAACGGGTTGGGTTACTTTCAATATTGAAACTGGTCGATAAATTCCATAATTGCCAATAGTTGCATATGCCCTAGCTAATTGTAATGGCGTAACACTTAACCCATAACCAAAAGAAAACGTCGCCCGTTCAATATCAGCCCATTTCCTTGTTCTGTCAGCAGCAATAGAACCACTCACTTCGCCACCTAAACCTAGTTCTGTCGGTTGTCCTAACCCAAAACGGCTGTAAAACTCAACAAGATCACTTGATTGCATTTGTAACGCTAATTTACTTACACCAACGTTACTTGATTTTTCCAAGATACCGGCCAAATTAAGTGATTTTTGATAAGAAACATCTTTAATTTCATATCGGTTAACCAAAAATGGGCTAGTGTCAATAACCGTATTTAAATCAGCTATTTTTTTCTCTAATGCGGCCATCACAACTAAAGGTTTAACTGTGGAGCCTGGCTCAAATGCATCCGTTATTGCTCGATTTCGTAACAAACTATAATCAATTGAAGAACGATTATTCGGGTTATAGGATGGACTAGTTGCCATCGCTAATATTTCACCGGTATGAACATCAATTAAAACTGCTGTACCACTATCAGCTTTGTTAAATTGAACAGCTTGGCTAAGCTCACTATAAACCAGAGATTGTAAACGTTCATCAATACTTAACGTCAAATCAGAAGCAACTTCACTATCTGTTCTTTCTAATTCTTCTATAACTCTTCCCGCACGATCTCGCCTAATAATGCGTTGTCCAGATTCACCCATCAACCATTTATTAAAGCTTTTTTCAATTCCTTCCGAACCTTTTTCGCTACCGTTTTCGTCAACATCAGTTAAACCTATTAATTGCGCTACATTTTCCGCTGCCGGATAATAACGTTTAGACGTTTTAGCAAACGATATCCCCGGTAAGTTTAATTGTTTTAAATAATCCGCTGTTGTTGGAGTAATTTGTTTAGATAGATAAACAAATCGCATCGACGAATTATCCAATTTTTGCTCAAGTGTCGGCATTGGAATATTCAAAGTTTTTGCCAACCCTTGCCAACGAATATCATTACGATCAACACCACCTTTTTGTATAACAACTTTGGGGTCAGCCCAAACATCATACATAGGTACACTCACTGCTAGCGCTCTGCCATTACGATCGGTAATCATAGCTCTTAGTGCACTCATTTCTTGATGACGAATTGAGCGTTTATTAGCTTCAGCTATTAACTTATCGGGTTCTATTATCTGTAAAATAGCCATTCGTACGAGTAAACTAATAATGGCTAAAATAATAAAACCATAAACAAGATAAAATCGAGTTCGGGTATAAATTTGTTTTTTGCTATTTAATTTATTCCCTTTATTCAACCTAGTTACTTGTTTTACATTATTTTTTTTAGTTATATTAGTAAACTTCATTATTTACTCTTTATCACAATAACGGTTTCATTTTGCGGTGTCACATATGACATGCCCAATTGATTTTTTGCTTTATCTTCAACACGTTTTGGATCAGCTAGTACATTTTCTTCAATAACTAAATTACGCCATTCACTTTCTAATACATCTTGTTCGAGTAATAATTGCTCACGTTCAAATAATTGTTTACGAACTTGCTGAGTTGTAACTAATACTGCTCCAGCCGAAATAACAATAAGAACCAATAGCAATAACGAAATTTTCTGATGACCGAGCAAATCACTAAAAATCAAACCAAGTAAACTTTTGCTTGATCTTTTTTGATTGTGTCTATCAACACCTGTTCTCGGATAAATTTCATTGTTATTATTCATTTTTCCTTTCTGCAATCCTCAATATCGCGCTACGAGAACGCGGGTTACCATATATTTCATTATTGCTCGGCTTAATTTTGCCAAGTGATTTTAATTTAACATTACCATATTGTTTTATCTGTTGTTCTGTTAATGGTAAGCCGGCTGGTAAATTAGGACCTTTGCTTTGTTTACTTATAAATTGCTTCACAATTCTGTCTTCTAACGAATGAAAACTAATAACTGCAAGTCTTCCTTGATCTGCAAGCACTGACAAACTGTTATTTAAGGCTTGTTCAACTTCCTCAAGTTCACTATTTATATAAATTCGAATAGCTTGAAACGAGCGTGTTGCTGGGTGTTTGTTTTTATCTTTTTTTGGTGTTGCTTTTTCAATTAAATCTGCTAACTCTAAAGTTCGAGTTATTGGCGAAACTTTATTTTGTTCCACAATGGCATGAGCAATCCGTTTAGCAAACTTTTCTTCACCAAAAGTTTTTAAAACCCATGCGATATCATTTTCATCACTACTTAGTAACCACTCACTCGCAGTTACACCTTTATTATTATTCATCCGCATGTCTAGTGGCCCATCACGCATAAAAGAAAATCCTCTTTGCGGATCATCTAATTGCGGCGATGAAACACCCAAATCTAATAAAAAACCATCTATATCACCTAACAGCCCTAAGTCATCGACATATTGATATACGTTAGAAAATTCTCCTCGAATAAAAGTAAATCTTGGATCGGTTATTTGAAGTGCAGCCTGTTCAGCTCGTTCATCACGGTCAATTGCAATTAATCTTCCATGCTCACCTAACTGTTCAAGAATTAAACGTGAATGACCGCCACGTCCAAAAGTGCCATCAACATAAATACCATTTTTTTTTATATTTAATGCCGCCACCGCTTCATTTAACAAAACAGTTTTATGTTGATAATCCATCTTTGTTTACTCTTATTAAATTGTTAGACTTTTCAAATTTTCTGATAAGTGTTCAACATCAGTTGGTAATGCAGCAATATCATCACTAATTTGTTGATACCAAATTGCCTCATCCCAAATCTCGAATTTATTAGATTGGCCTACAAACATGGTATATTTTTCTAGTTTTGCATAAGTACGTAATGTTGGTGGAAGTAAAATACGTCCTGCATTATCTAAATTACATTCCGTTGCATAACCCAATAATAATCTTTTAATTCTACGTTCAGCTTCAACAACTGTTGACAATGTTGATAGCTGTAATTCGATTTTCTGCCATTCAGACATCGAATAGATTGTCAAACAGGGATGATATAAACCAATGGTACAAACTAAACCATCAGTCAAAAACTCACGATAGCGAGTAGGAATAGCCATTCTTCCTTTACTATCTAAATTGACTGAGATTGCACCACTGAACATGAAATCACCATGAATATTAATTTTTATTGTTTTTAAATTAATAAAAAATCAATATATTAATTAAAACCCTATTTTTTACCACTTAACCCCACTTTTTACCACAAAAGTTACTAAAATAATAGATATTTAATCAATTAATTTCTAACAATTTCAAAAAAAAATATCATTATGAGTAAGTACTAACAAATCAAGCGAAATAACCAAAAATATAAAATGGAATAATTTATAGTAATTATTAGATATTGGACTTTGATTTTTTAAGACAAAAATTACAAATAATTAATTTTTTATATAGATAAAAATCATGTGTAGATGCTAATATAAAGTGGTAGATGATAACTTTGCCAGTTTTACTGACAAAGTTGATTTCGTTAAGATGCAGTCCAAAAACCAATTACATTGACTTTATTTTGCTGCAAAATTGCTCGAATCGGCATTTGGTTAATATCATCACCCTTTTCTGCTTGTTCTAATACTTGCATTTTGCTTTCTCCAACTAAATGTAAATAGATATTTTGACTATCTAAAATAGTAGGTAATGTTAAGGTAATACGGTCAAGTGGTGCTGTTAATGGTGTCATGCCGACTACTTTTCGACCAGATTTCATATCCAAGCCAGCCATTAAATTAGTCGCACCAGGGAAAAGCGAAGCCGTATGACCATCCTCTCCCATTCCCAAAATTAGCACATCAAAGGGCATAGGGATTTTATTTAATATTTTGTCTGTAATTTCTGCCCCATCAAATGGATTGTCACAACTATTCTTCAAACCAACAAAATTAGCCAATTTAGCCTTATTTTGTAATAAATAAGTTAATACCAATTTCTCATTACTTGCATCATCGGTATCACCTACCCATCTATCATCTACTAATGTAATAAAAACATTGTGCCAATCCAAATCTTGTTGGCTTAGTAGTTTAAATAATGGAATAGGTGTTTTACCACCTGATACGGCAATAGAAGCATGTCCTTTATTATTGATAGCCTGTTGCAACTCTTTAACAATATGAGCGGTTAAATCTTCGATTAACAATTGACTATTTGGGTATTTATTTAAGGTAAACATTTTTTAAATTCCTCTATTCAAACTCATGCCATGAATGACCATCTTTAGTGATCAAAGCAACAGAAGCTACCGGCCCCCAAGTACCAGCAGGATAGGTTTTGGGTGATTCGTTATCTAAACTCCACGCATTAATAATTGAATCAACCCATTTCCAAGCAGCCTCAACTTCATCGCGATGAACAAATAATGCTTGTCTTCCTCGCATCACTTCAAGTAATAATCGTTCATAAGCATCAGCACTCTGTTGATGAAAAGTTTCACTAAAACTTAAATCTAACTTAGTTGTTTGTAAATTGTGTGTACTATCTAATCCAGGTACCTTATTTAAAATTTCGATATCCATGCCTTCATCTGGTTGTAGGCGGATAGTTAGTTTATTCTGAGGTAATTGAGAATAAGACTCACTGAATAAATTAAGCGGTAAAGATTTAAAATAAACGACAACTTCAGAACATTTACTTGGTAAGCGTTTTCCGGTTCGTAAATAAAATGGCACACCAGCCCAACGCCAATTATCAATATCAACACGAATAGCAACAAATGTTTCGGTATTACTTTGCTTATTTGCACCATCCTCTTCTAAATAACCTGGCACATTAATGCCATTGACGAATCCAGCAGTATATTGTCCTCTAACCACTTTTTCGCGGATATTCGTTTTATTTATTGGGCGTAACGCATTAAGTACAGCTATTTTTTCCCTACGTATGCTGTCATCTCCAAGGTTGGCTGGCGGTGACATGGCAATCATTGTCAAAATTTGCAAAAGATGGTTTTGTACCATATCACGCATTTGACCCGCTTTGTCAAAATAGCCCCAACGACCTTCAATACCTACTTGTTCTGCAACGGTGATTTCAACATGGTCAATAGAATTTCTATCCCAAAGTGAAGCAAATACAGGATTAGCAAAACGTAGTGCGAGTAAATTTAAAACGGACTCTTTTCCTAAATAATGGTCAATACGATAAACTTGTGATTCACCGAAAAACTTTGCAACCGAGTCATTAATTTCTTTGGATGATTGCAGATCAAAACCCAATGGTTTTTCCATTACGATTCTGTTTTGAGCTTGATTCAAACCAGCTTCAGCCAATCCTTGGCAAATCGTACCAAATGCATTAGGATGCATCGCAAAATAAAAGATAGCAGGATGCGACTTTTCAAGCTTATCTTTTAATGCATTAAAACCTGCAATGTCATTAACATCTAATTTATGAAAGTTTAGTCGTTGGCTAAATCGTTGCCAAATACTTTCATCTAATGGTTCGGTCATAAATGTGGTTAACGCATCTTTTGCAACTTCAGTGTAAGCAACTTGGTCCCAATCAGCACGACCGACACCTAAAATTTTTGTCTGCTCTGGTAACTTTCCATATTTTTCTAATTGATATAGAGACGGTAAAAGTTTACGCCTCGTTAAATCCCCTTTAGCGCCGAAAATAACTAAATCGCAAGTTGGGATATCAGACATAGGGTTCTCCTAAAATGGTGTAATCTACAATTTATTTTATTATTGTTTGATTATCAGTATACATCAAGTTAATAGAATAAATCATAACAATAGATATTTATCATTTTTAGACTAAAAAATAAAAGGTCACCAAAATGGTGACCTTTTATTTGAAGATAGTATTGAATAATTTTCAACAACAGTATGTTACGCGCGAACAAAATCCATGTGAACTAATTTTGGTTTAAATGGATGACGTTGTACTGCTTGTACTTTAACTTTAACTGCTTTACCATCAATTTCAATAGTTAATACTTCAGAATAAAATTCTGGTTTTTCTTGCATATTGAAAACTTGATTGTGATCTAACACAATAGAAATTGCAGGCTCTGTTCCACCATAAACAATTGCTGGGAACTGACCAGCGTGACGCAGGCGGCGGCTCGCACCCTTACCATGCTCTTTTCTAACTTCAGCTTTAAATGTAAACATATTGATTTCTCTTATTTATTTCAAATAAAAAACCAATTACAGGCGACCCAGTAGTTGGCTATAAAATTAGTGCTTTAAAAAGCGCTAAGATTATAAAGTGTTACGCTGGTAAACGCAATCAAATAATCGCTTGATAAAGATAAAGTCAGATATTGATTGCATTTACAATATAAAAAAACTAATGATTAAATAACTTCAATCTTAAATCCATAGACTGATTTTTGTGTTGCCGATAATGTTAATGGTTTATTAATACGACATGATTCAACACAAACCATAGATTGATATTCTTCATCGGCAAAATCAGCCATCGCTTTAGCTTTATCAATCCAAGGATTCCAAGTCACGACATCACTTGCATTAACATTGGTTAATTTGATTGTTCGTTTACCATCAGTGATAGTTATTACGTCATCGGCATTGGTATAAATACGATCAACTTCTTGATTAACAGTAAGTTGTCCTTTGATTGCTGGGTTATTTTCAACTGGTAAGCGTTCTTGATAAGAATCACCTAAACCTTCAACAATGACATCATTAATATTATTAATACCCAAATAAGTATGTAAGGCACTGGTTGCTTCAAAATCACCTTGGCAAGATAGTGTTACCTCGCAAGTTTGTCCTACATGGATAGTTAACCATGCATGAAAAGGTTTTGTGAAAAAACGTTCTGTTTGTTGATTATTGGTTAATGATAACGTGAGATCCACACCTTTATTATCTTCTTTGCAAGAATCTAACTTCCATTCAACGAGGCGCGCAAAACCATGCATTGGATCGCCTAATTTACCAAACCATGGCCAGCAAACTGGTACACCACCTCTAATTGCCACTTCCTTTTTAAAATTAGCTTTTTTACTTAACCAAATCACTGGTGTAGTTTCTGTTGACGGTTGCCAAAATAATAGATGAGCACCTTGTAACGATACTGCAGCTGAACATGTTTTATGTTTAATTACTAATACAGGTAATTCACCAAATGTACTTTGATTGACTGATACACTCAATGATGCTCCTGAAGCCTGGCTATCTAAAATCTGTTTAACGATACTCATATTTACTCCTAAATATTTAATTTACATGGCGAACATTGCCTATAATTTAATGCTAATTGTACGCGTGTTATTCGAATTATAAAAACGGAATAAAGGCAATAAAAGCTTTTTTTACTTATTTGGAGTAATATAGCCAGCTGTTTCTTATTAGTTACCCACACTTTATTTTAAAATTTGAGGAAAGGCATATGTTTGACTATAAAATCCCGCTGAGTTTATATATACATATGCCATGGTGCGTACAAAAATGTCCATATTGTGATTTTAATTCACACAAAATGAAAAATACGCCCGATTATTCCGCATATATAGACCATTTAATTAATGATTTAAAACAAGACATCATGCTTTGTAATAATCGTGCTATCCACTCAATTTTTATCGGAGGCGGTACGCCAAGTCTTTTTTCTGCTGAGTTAATTAATAACTTATTAATCAATATTAATAAAATTATACCCATAAATTACGATGCCGAAATAACCATTGAGGCCAATCCCAATTCCGTTGATGTAGAAAGATTTAAAGGGTATCAACAAGCAGGAGTTAATCGTATATCAATTGGGGTACAAAGCTTTCAAGCAGATAAGCTTATAAAATTAGGACGAGTTCATAATCCACAAGAAGCCATAGATGCTGGCAAATTAGCAAATGACTTAAATTTAAAAAGCTTTAATTTAGATTTAATGCATGGCTTACCAAAGCAAACCCTTGATGATGCCTTGAATGATCTAAAACAAGCAATTACAATCGCGCCGCCACATTTATCATGGTATCAATTAACTATTGAGCCTAACACATTATTTGGTTCTAAACCGCCTATTTTGCCTGATGACGATATGTTATGGGATATTTACCAACAAGGTCATCAATTATTAACAAAACATGGTTATGAGCAATATGAGACATCAGCTTATGCAAAACCGAATTATCAATGCCAACATAATTTGAATTATTGGCGATTCGGTGATTATATTGGTATTGGTTGTGGCGCTCATGGAAAGTTAACCCAAAATGATGGAACTATTATTCGCACGGTAAAAACCAAACATCCTAAAGGTTATTTAGAAGGACGTTATTTAGAACGTTCTTATACTGTTGCAAAAGATGAGTTAGCCTTTGAATTTTTTATGAACAGGTTTAGACTATTTGAAGCTACGCCTAAATCTGAATTTGAACAACGAACTTTTTTACCGTTGCAATCCATTGATAAACCAATCTCACTGGCTATTGAAAAAAATTATCTGGTTGAGGATAACCAAAGCTGGCAAATAACTGACCATGGTAAGTTATTTTTAAATTCATTACTTGAAATATTTTTATAGAAATCTCGAAAAAATAAACAGTTAAATTTTATTTACTATTTATTAACAAAATACATACTAACAATTTAAAATAAGATGTTTATATCTTTACTTACTTTTATTAAAAAAAAAGGCATACTATTTTTGACAATGCATTTATTTCATTGTTTTCCTATTCCTTATGTTTTCCCAATAACCCTGTTATTGGGATTTTTTTTGCATTCAGGAAATAAGAAAAGCTTTGGTTACAAGATTAATCAATTATATGTTGTTAAAAATGCGCGGATTTCGTCAAGTTAAGATGTTCCATCTATCGGACCTAGTTTCGATACCGCTAACGCTCCACTGACATTAACAAATTTTAATGCAGTTTCAACACTATACCCTGCCAGTAACAAACCTACAAAGGTTGCACCAAAACAACCTCTAGCGCAAGTTGGATCTACAGAACCAACAGAAAAGCTATCAACATGAAACGTTTTAAGACTTTTTTGATCATCTAAACCATAATAATTCGCACCATTAGCGCCACCTTTTAAAACGATGTGCTTTATACCATTCTTAAGTAAATCTAATATTGCCTGTTGTTCACTTTCATCATTCTAGTTAAAATAGCGAACCTCTTTTTCGCTAAGTAAAAATATATCGGTATACTCCATGATATAGCCAAAAGATTGCTCCATCTCTTGAATACTAAATATCTCTTGGCGTAAATTAGGGTCAAAAGAAATTGTTCCGCCTTTATTTTTAATTATACCTATTGCTTTTCTCATCGCATCAATAGCACGAAAAGAGTATAGTGAAAACCCCATAACATGCAAATGAGTACAATCTTTTAACAAATTCTTATCAATATTATTGAACGATAACAACCCACATACACTATAAAAAATAGTATCACCATCATTAATATAGCTTAAACAAGCTTTTGCTAAATCAACATCGCGATTTCCTTTGGTATTACTAGTATTGATGGGAATAGAATTACGAACTAAGCTATAAGGGAAAATATAGATCGTCCCACCAAAGGAACGCTTCAAATATCCCTATTGTTCAAGTTAAATCTTGCCTGATTGTAACGTGAGAAAGCTTTAGCTGATTAGACAATTCGTCAACATTTACTTCTCCATTTTGGCGTACAATTTTTACGATATCTAGTCGACGTTTTAATAGGGTCGAAGATGCTCTAGCCAATTTTCACTTCCTATGTTACAAATAAAAATTAGAAATAAATACCATAATAATTTATCTACAGAAAATCAACAATAAACAACAATAGCTTCAATCTATCCCTCAATCATTGTCATAGAGATAAATTGCGATTTGTTATTTTAGGTAATAGCAAATACTTACCGAAGAAAAACACTCAAAAAATTACCCAATTTATTAATAAATAATTAATTTTTTTTAATTTAACTAACAATGTTGATACTTAATTATATTTTGTTTGATAAGCATAATTATCACAAATTAGTTTCAACTCGAAAATAAGGGTGTATATGATTTACTAAAGTTAAGAATTAGTGGGATGACTATTATTTCGAGCAATAACAGGTTAATGAAAGCCTAAAGAGAGCAATTTGCTATCCCTGTATTTAATATACATAATTTGGAAACGATGCAAGTAATTATTGAAACCATTGCCTAGTATCAATCGCCAGTTATTTTAACTTGTGCGCCAAGCTCATATTGCAATGCGGGAACAGAAAATATCATTCAAATTACCAATAAATTATCAAAAAGTATCATATTCCATCAACCGTTCATTTAGATCATCTTTAAAAATTTAGTGATATCGCCAATAAAATTAATATCGGCGTGTGAGCGGCAATGATTGATGAACAAAATGAATATAAATTGATCTCCAAAGGACCTTTTATTCCTGATAATAAAAAAACCAAAATACTTGCTATTCTTAAATAACAAAATAATAATAGTTATTAAAGAACATTGAAAGTTTACTAAATAAAAACAGATTGAAATGGATACAAAAAATATACTAGCAGTAATAAATTATTCTACTAATGTAACGGATAATTTTATGGCAGAGGACGCATTAAAATCCGCAGCTTTAAAAGAAGGTTTAGTTATTAAAATAGAAACTAATGGCGTAAAAGGTATAGAGAATCAGATAACTGATGCAGATATAGCTTATGCAATTGGTGTCATTATTATATCAGATAAAAGGGTTAATCCTACTCGTTTTAATGGGTTACCTATTATTGAAGTATCGATAAAAGATGCTATTTATGAAGCAGCACTACTAATTGAAAAAATAAATTCAGGTAATGTACCCGTCTACAAAAACTCAGAAAGTAACATTTATAAATTAGACAATCTAAATCAAAGAGAAGTAAAAGAACCTTGGCAAATGTATAAACATCTTACAAGTGGTGTTTATTATATGCTACCGTTTACTGTTGCAGGCGGACTATTAATTTCATTGTCATTATTATGTGGAATTTATTCTTCAGACCCAAACAATGCTGAATATAATGAGTTTGCTGCACTGCTGATTAAAATTGGAAGCCAAAGCATTCAACTAATGCTACCTATTTTCACTAGTTTTTTAGCCTATTCAATCAGCGGTCGTTATGGAATGATAGTAGGTTTTGTGGGCGGTTCAATTGTTAGTTTAAACGGTACTGGTATTTTAGGCTGCATTTCTGTGGGATTCACTGCAGGTTATTTAATGTTGTTTCTAGATAAATTGTTAAGTAATCTTCCTCGTTCATTTGAAGGGATTAAATCCATTTTAATAATGCCATTAATTGGTATATTTATAATTGGTGTAAGTGCGTATTTAAGTAGTAGGCGAATTGCCACTATCAGTACTAGTATGGCAGAGTGGTTATTCTCGTTACAATCAAGTAATCCTATTTTACTAGGTATTATTATTGGAACAATGTGCTCTTTCGACATCGGCGGCCTAATCAATAAAGCAGCTTATGCAACTAGTATTATGCTATTAGAAGAAGGTAATTACTATTTTATAGCTAGTGTTTCAGCGGCCTGTATTGTTCCACCTTTAGTTATTGCGTTTTCAACTACAATATTTCGAGGTAAAGCATTTACTAAAGAAGAACGTGCAGCAGGTATTGCAAATTATATACTTGGTTCAACTCTTATAACTGAGGGTGCTCTCCCTTTTGTAGCTAAAGATCCGTTTCGTGTCATTCCGATTATGATGTTTTCATCGACTATTGCTGCAGTATTGACATTTATATGTCAAATTCAAGTCCCGGCACCTCAAGGTGGTTTTCTAGTACTACCATTAGTTAATAAACCCTTTATATGGGTCGGCTGTATTTTTATTAGTGCATTAGTAGGAGCAATTTTATTAGGCTTAATTCGTACGCATGAAACACCAAAGCAACATTAGAAAAATAAAATAACTAAATAGTAAATATGGTCGATAATTAATTTAGTAAAAATATTTAACTTATTAAGATAAATTTAGAATAAGCAATATAAAAATTAAGAGTTGAAGTTGCTATTCTAATTCTTAGTAAAAAAAGATAAGTTAAGAATGATTATATTTGAACCATATATGATCATAATTTATGATTTATACATTTAGGAAATAGTCTAACTATTCCTCATGAAACTACAGATAAACGCGATAGTGTTATACAAACAGGATTAAAAGTCATCTATTACCCTGAAGGAGCAAATTGTGATTAAGATGATAATATTGCCTATGTTGTTATTGGTATAGCAGCTAAAAATAATGAATATTTAGATATTTTGCGTCAATTAACCACAGCAGTTATTGCTGAAGATACTTTAGCGCGAATTCAATCCGTTAAAAAACCAGAAGAGCTATTAACAATCCTTCAAGGCAACTAATATAACCATCCCATGAGAAGAGACGATGTGAAATCATGGGAGGTTAACTCCAACTGATTCACAATTAATCAATTAAAGCGGTTAATACAGTAAGTTTTTAAACTATAAGAAGAATATTAGGTAGTAAAAAATTCCAGACGATTATTGATAATTGTTTTATTGTTAACCATTTCAAATGAGTCCAAAATGCCTTCCCAAGTAATACCTAGAACAATTAACATTCCTTCAAAATCATAATAATAACGTATCTGATCTTCAATAAAACTATCTTTAAATCTATAGTTATGGTTAAATTCATCAGTTAACTCAAACGGGTGACCAATCTTAAAATCAAAACCAAGGTAACTTAAAATTTGATTAGCTTTATCAATTAAAAAAGCGTTATCCGTAATATCTTGAATTGATAATGCCTCAACGCGATCTAAAATATAAAAAAATAGAATTTGATAACCACCTTTTCCTATGCCTTGGACATCAGCGTAACTAAAATCTTCTTTAAAAGTGTTATATTGATTTGAACAAAAAAAATCATCAATATTGAGCATACTAAATTTTGTTTTATCATACATATCAATTAAATCGCTTTTCTATTTCTAGTTTTCATCTTATTTAACTTATTTAACTTATTGAATTATGATCAAGATAAAAATTTACTTTCTTTTTAAAATAATCCTTAAATCATCACCCACAGCAACTACCGATTCAAATTGAAATTGAGGTGCTAAGGATAATTTTTTAAGATTAGGTAATACACATAAATCTTTTGCATTATGACCTAGCAATTTAGGCGCATAATAAATAATGAGTTCATCAACTAAATCTTGTTCAATCAACGCACCAGCAAGATGTGCCCCTGCTTCAACCCAAACAGAATTAATCTGATTTTTACCTAATTCCTTTAATAATTTGACTAAATCTATCTGATTTTGGGCTGAGGATTCAATAATTAGCTTGGTATTGGTTTTAATTATTGGAATATTTTGCTTGCGCACTATCCATGTTTCACCCGATTGACTAAAGATATTTTCATTGCCGGTTAATCGATTTTGACTGTCTATAATAACGCGAATCGGTTGTCGAATATTTTCTAGTGGATAAATTTTTCTAATCTCATTAGGTAATTCGTTATATCTAACCGTTAAACTGGCATTATCAGCTTGAACGGTTGCTCGGGTACTTAAAATACAACTAGCTTGCGCTCGATATTGTTGTACATCTTGTCTTGCTACACTTGAAGTAATCCATTTACTTTCACCCGATGCCATAGCAATTTTACCATCTAACGAGGCAGCAAGCTTAAGTTGTACATAGGGTGTGCCTGTGCGCATACATTTTAAAAAACCTTTATTAATCGCTTCGGCTTGTTCATTCAAAACACCAACCATAACTTCAATACCGGCGTCTTTTAAACGTTTAATCCCCTTACCAGCAACGTTAGGATTAGGATCTTGCATCGCAATAACAACCCGTTTAATTCCGGATCTAACAAGAGCATCAGCACAAGGGGGCGTTCGGCCATAATGGCTACAGGGTTCAAGTGTTACATAAGCGGTGGCATCTTTGGCTTCATCACCTGCCATTTTTAATGCATAGACTTCTGCATGCGGTAAACCCGCTTTTAGATGAAAACCTTTACCAATAATCTGATCATTTTTAACAATGATACAACCTACATTAGGATTTGGTGTAGTAGTAAAACGACCAAGTTTAGCAAGTTCAATAGCTTGCTGCATATAAAATTGATCTTTATCCATAGCCATTGTATTAAATTAGATTATTTTTGTTGCAACTTAGCAATTTCATTACTGAATTGTTCAATGTCGTCAAAACTGAAATAAACAGAAGCAAAACGAATATAGGCAACCTTATCAAGGTTTTTAAGTTCTTCAATAACAAAATTACCAATTAATTTGGCTGGTACTTCGCGTTCTCCTGTTGCTCTTAGTTTTGATTTAATTCGCGTGATGGCATCTTCTATTGCATCAAAACTAACTGGGCGTTTTTCAAGGGCTCGTTTTATACCATTGCGAAGTTTATCTTCATTGAAAGGTTCGCGAACCTTATTGCTTTTGATTACATTAGGCATAATTAACTCAGCCACTTCAAATGTAGTAAACCGTTCATTACATTCGACACATTGTCGACGGCGACGAACCTGAAAACCTTCTCCTACTAGGCGAGAATCAATAACTTTTGTATCATCTGCATTACAAAACGGACAGTGCATAAATATATCCTGATAACGTTTTAACTTAACTTACAATAGCCGAAATTAGTCATTTAAACAAGATTTCAGCTAAGTAATATATATTCTAAAAATTTGTAATCAAAATAAATGCTAAAAATCCGTCACCAATCTAGTGACGGCAATCAAATTTACCATGTTAATGAGATTAAGAAATCACGCAATTTAGTAAAATCATCCGGCATATAGTGAGAAAGTAATGGCATTTCAGCTCTTTCAGCCAAGGCTGATGGTAATGAGATTGAGCGACCAAGGATGTCTTCAACCACTTCTTTGAATTTAGCTGGATGAGCTGTTCCTAAAAATAAACCATACTCTCCTTTTTGCAGCTGATCGCGTAATGCTCGGTAGGCGATAGCGCCATGAGGCTCAGATAAATAACCTTTTTTATCCAACTCCTGAACCGTTTTTACTGAAACTTCGTCAGAAACAGCTGCATGCCCTAATGATTTAAGAACCCAACCTTCTCGCTGATAAATTTCTTCGATTCTTGGCCAGTTGTTTGGTTGACTAACATCCATAGCATTAGATAATGTTGCCACGGTTTTATGTGGTTCCCATTTACCGGTTTCTAAATAACGAGGAACAGTATCATTAGCATTTGTCGCAGCAATAAAGCGTTTGATAGGTAGTCCCATGGTTTTTGCCAGTAAACCAGCCGTTAAATCGCCAAAATTACCACTTGGTACGGAAATAACTAATTGTTCACGTTGTTTGGCGGTGAGTTGCGCATTAGCTTCAAAATAATAGCAGATTTGCGCTAAAAGCCGACTGATATTAATTGAATTAGCTGAGTTTAAACCAATGGTTGTTTTTAGTTCTTCATCATCAAATGCTTTTTTAACTAAAGCTTGGCAGGCATCAAAATCACTTTGAATAGCAATGGTGTGAATGTTATCACCTAACGTACAAAAGAGCTTCTCTTGTAATGGGCTAATTTTACCTTCTGGATATAAAATCACGACGCGAATATTCGGTAAGTGATAAAATGCATGGGCAACAGCAGCACCAGTATCTCCCGAAGTTGCGGTCAAAATGGTGATTTTTTTATCAGCAGCAACTTGGACTAAAGCTTGTGCCATAAAGCGTCCACCAAAATCTTTAAATGCTAATGTCGGACCATGATAAAGTTCCAAAGATCCAATATCATCTTCTACCGATTTAACAGGGGCAGGAAATTGGAAAGCATTTTGCACTAATCGATGCATATCATTATCGTTAATTTCATTGCCAATAAAAGCGGATAAGATTTTGGCACTGCGTGTAATAAAGTCCATTTTTAATAATGCTTCTATTTCTTGAGCAGAAAATTTTGGCAATTGTTCTGGGAAAAACAGGCCTTGTCCTCTTCCTAATCCTTGTTGTACTGCCTGCGCAAAACTAACCTGCTCAGAATGATCTTTTAAGTTATACAGTTTCATAATGTTTTCCAATAATTTTATACTTTAATTGTTTTCTTTTTGATTTAATCTTATTGTTTTATTTAATAACAATTAACTTAAATCTCTCTTGCACCTTGTGGATCTATTTTACAAATGTGCGTAAAACCATCTTCATTTTGTAAATAAGAACTTTTTAACAATGACTCTATCTGTTTTGCAGTTTCAAGATTATCTGCTACCACAAACATTGTCGGTCCTGAGCCAGATATACCAGAGGCTAATGCGCCAAGTTGTTTTACCTTTATTTGTGTTGCATCGAAATTAGGTAGCAATTGTTTACGATAAGGCTCGGCGATATTATCAATCAACATTGCCGCTGCAAGTTTGGGTTGTTTGGTATAACAAGCATGTAAAAAACCGCCTACATAACGACCATGCGCAACACAATCTGCTTTTTGATATTGAGCAGGTAATATTGCTCGAGCTTCAGCTGTAGAAACTTTAATACCTGGATAAGCCATTACCCAATACCAATTGTCAAAATGAGGTATCGCTTCACTTATCACCCCCATTTCATCAAGGATAAGTTGCATTCCACCTAAGTAACAAGGAGCGACATTATCATAATGCACACTACCAGAAATTCGACCTTCTAGTTCCCCCATCATGGAAAGCATTTCATATTGATTAAATGGTTCATCAAAAAATTTATTTAATGCCACAAAAGCACCAACGACAGAACAAGCACTTGAACCTAATCCAGAACCAATTGGCATGTTTTTTTCAAGCATTATGTTAACCGGTAATGTTTTACCCATAGCCTTACAAAAACGTTGCCAACATTGATAAACAATATTGTATTTGGGATCCTTGGGTAATTTTTTAACAAATTGACCTTTGCTTGTAAGACTAAACTCAGTTGCCGACTCAATGGTAATACAGTCACCTAACATCGCCCCACTAATTGGATTGATTGCTGCACCTAAAATATCAAAGCCAACACTAATATTTGCCATTGATGCTGGTGCATAAACAGTTAATGATTTATGACTCATTTAGCCTCCAATTTTTCCAGATGTGGTTCGTAAAATATCAGCAAACACACCCGCTGCAGTTACATCATTACCGGCACCGTAACCACGTAATACTAATGGAATTGGTTGATAATACCTGGTATAAAATGCTAATGCATTTTCACCATTTTTAACTTTATAAAGAGGATCTTCAGTATCTACGGCTTCTATTTTGACTCTACATTGATCTCCATCGATGTTAGCAACATAACGTAGAACTTTTCCTTCTTTAGCGGCTTTTTCTGATTTTTCTTTAAATTGCGCATCGAGTTCCGGAAGTTTTGCCATAAACTCATCAATATTGCCTTGAGAATATTCTGCTGGTAGCACAGATTCAACATTAATTTGATCCAGTTCAAGTTGTAATCCAGCTTCCCTTGCTAAAATTAATAGTTTCCTTGCTACGTCGGTTCCGGATAAGTCATCACGCGGGTCAGGTTCGGTAAACCCTTTCTCTTTCGCCAACTTAGTTGCTTCTGATAATGACATACCTTCATCTAACTTACCAAAAATAAAAGATAATGAACCCGATAAAATTCCGGAAAACTTAATTAATTCGTCACCGGCATTAAGCAGATTCTGTAAGTTCTCGATTACCGGTAGCCCAGCACCAACGTTGGTATCATATTGGAATTTACGCTTACTATTTGCTGCTTCTTGGCGTAAACGAAGGTAATAAGCCATTGAACTGGTGTTGGCTTTTTTATTCGGGGTTACCACATGAAAACCATTAGCCAGAAAATCAACATATTTATCTGATACATCACTACTTGAAGTACAATCGACTAAAATTGGATTAAGCAGCCGGTTATTTTTAGCAAATTCAATAATACCGTTTAGATTATAACTGGTTTCACTTTGTTTTATTTGATCACGCCAATTATCTAAGTTAATTCCATCACGATTAAGTACTGAGTGTTTGGAATTAAATAAACCACAAACCCGTAGGTCAATTTGTTTATTTTTAAGCCATTTTTGTTGACGACCGATTTGATCCACCAAGGCACCACCAACACCACCAACACCAATAACAAATACATCTAACATTTTGTCAGTACCGAATAACATTTGGTGAGTCACTCGAACCCCCATTACCGCAACATCATTATCAACCACAACTGAGATTGAGCGTTCTGATGAACCTTGGGCAATTGCCACAATGTTAATATTGGCGCGCGCTAATGCGGTAAAGAAGTTAGCCGATAAGCCACGTAAAGTACGCATGCCATCACCAACTACGGAGATAATCGCTAATTTTTCAATTACTTCAATTGGTTCGAGTAGGCCATCTTTTAATTCTAAATAAAACTCTTCACTCAATGCCTCTTCCGCGCGGTATAGTTCGGTTTGAGGCACACAAAAACTAATACTATATTCAGACGATGATTGGGTAATAAGTACGACAGAAATACCGGCATAGGACATGGCGGAAAAAACCCGCGCCGACATACCAACCATACCTTTCAATCCTGGACCTGATACATTTATCATGGCCATATTATTTAAGTTAGTAATACCTTTGACGGGCGTTGAACTGTCAATCACATTAGCGCCAATTAAAGTGCCTGGAGCATCTGGATTATTGGTATTTTTGATTAAACATGGAATTTGGAATTGCGCAATCGGTAAGATTGTTCTTGGGTGAAGCACTTTAGCACCAAAATAAGATAATTCCATAGCTTCTTGATAAGACATTGTTTGT
Organism: Gilliamella apicola; assembly: GCF_003202915.1. GTDB lineage: Bacteria > Pseudomonadota > Gammaproteobacteria > Enterobacterales > Orbaceae > Gilliamella > Gilliamella apicola_Q. Next base: position 186,691 of record NZ_QGLP01000004.1, on the reverse strand, counting down.
AGTAGTTTGGCATCTGGCACAATTCGCGGATCACAGGTATAAACTCCATCGACATCGGTCCAAATTTCACAGCTATTGGCGCGTAAACAGGCGGCTAATACTGAAGCCGAATAATCTGAACCGTTACGTCCTAAAACAACTAATTCACCCTTTTCATTACCTGCGGTAAAACCTGGCATCAAAATTATATTTTCTGGAGGAATACGCATTTCACTGATTCGATGAGATGACTCGACAATATCAACTGTCGACTCTAAATAATCGCCTTGCGCAATTAACATTGCCACAGGATTAATAACAGTAACTTCATGCCCTTTTGCTTTTAGCAATTCTTCCATTATAGCAATCGAAAGTTTTTCACCTCGACAAATGATAGTGGCATTAATACTATCCGGACATTGGCCTAATAGTCGAATACCTTCTAACAGTTGTTTGACATTATTTAGCTCATTAAGAGCAAACTTTTTCATTTTTTCATAGGCAAAATTAGGAAGCGCTTCGGCAATACCAGCTAATAAGTCAGCAAAGATTTTTTCAGCATCGTAGATATTAGTTTGGATATCTTGCTTGGCAACTGTTTTTTCGACCATTGCAACTAAATGATTGGTAATTTTAGCGGGTGCAGATAAAACCGTTGCCGTCTGTTCTTGTTTAGCATTATTTTCAATAATCTCTGCTACACGCAAAAAGCGTTCTGCGTTGGCAACAGATGTTCCTCCAAATTTTAAAACTTTCATATCACACCTTACTTATTTTTCTAATTTATGCCAATAATAATTCAAAATACCATTTTTAAAAGATATACATAAAATCAATATATTGAATTGTTTTTACTTTAATTTATGTTTTTGAATTTTTTGTTTCACAAAGTAAAAAACCCGCCTTTTTGGCGGGTTTTTCGAAATTTTTTTAAGGAAAAATCAACCCGCCCTATAATTAATAATAGTGCCGGTGGTACCAATAATACCTGAAATCATCATTACCATTTTATTATTTTTCCTAAAATAAACTCTAAACAAAACAGCCCGACATTTTCATGTCAGGCTGTAAATAACTAAAATACCTTTTTGCTGTTTTCGTATTCATTGACTACTTTGTTTAATGCTTGATAGATACTTTCAGCATTTCGTTTTTGTAATGCTTCATCAAGTATATTGAGATACGATAACATTAATTTTTGATTGTCTTCAGCAAATTGTGGTGAAACCTCCTGATCTTCATATAACATGACATAAGTGCGTGCAAACCCAAAAATCAAAAAGTAAACGGCTGCGTTACTTGGATCTTCTTGGATTAATGTCCTCATAGCCTTACGTAGTTTTACGTACGAATCGGTACCAGGCAAGCTTGTCGCAAATGTTTTTGTTACTTCAGAAAATGTCATTGCTAAAACCTCAATCAAAATCACAAGCGAAAAGAATAGCAATCCATTAACATAAGTGCAAGTCTATTTTGTTTAACAATCCTATTTTTTTCATTTATTTCATTTAGAGTATTGATATTATTAAATTTTTTGAATTTTTGTTTAAACACCTTTACAAACAGCTAAACCTGCCGAGGCTTGTGCCACCGGCATAATTTCAATTGAATTGACATTAAAATGACTTGGCGTATTCACTAACCATGAGACAGTATTAGCGATATCTTCTGGAGTGATAAAGTCCACATCTTTATACACTGCAGCTGCTTGTTCGGCATTACCATGGAATCGCACATTTGAAAATTCGGTTCCTCCACACAATCCTGGTTCAATGTTTGTTACTCTGACCTTTTTACCTAATAAATCTGTTCTTAGATTAGCACTAAATTGTTTAACGAACGCTTTGGAAGCACCATAAACATTACCACCTTTGTAAGGATAAGTACCCGCAACAGATCCAAGATTAATGATGTAACCATTATTACGTTCAACCATTCCTGGTAAAATTTGATGGGTTAAATGAACTAACCCTACGACATTAGTTTCAATCATTGTTTGCCAATCATTGTAGTCTGCTTCATATGCGGGTTCTAAACCTAAAGCTAATCCGGCATTGTTAATTAATATATCAATAGGCTGAAATTCTTTAGGTAGTTGTAATAAAATTGTTTCAACAGAGTCTTTTTTGCTAACATCTAGCGTTAAAGGTAAAAAGTTATCTCCTAACTCTTGTGCCAGTTTTTGTAATTTATCAAGTCGTCTTGCTGCACCAATTACTTTATAACCATCTGCAATAAGTTTTCGACAAATAGCTTGTCCAAATCCAGATGAAGCGCCAGTAACCAAAACAATATTCATATTCATTCTCCTTTTATACTCTTGGTAGTTATATGAGTATACCTTTGTGATATGGAAAGAAAACAACCATAAGTGAAGTGGCAAAATATTTTCAATTAGCTTGATAGCCTAAATATTGGTAAATTTTTTTTGCATAACCTAAAAAAAACCCGCTAAGAAGCGGGTTGATATCGTATATTTCATTTAGATGGTTCTTCGGATGACTCATCATCTTTCAAAGGAACAATCAACGTATCAATATGGGTATTGTTGATTAATTGACGAGCTGAAGACATTAATTTACTCCAAAAATCTTGGTGATGACCACAAACAACCAGATCTGCACCATATTCATGAATAGCTTCAATTAATACTTGTCCAAATTCACCATTACCAGAAAGAGTATGTGCAATTGGATAACCTGCATCAGCCGCTAATTTATTCAATGCGATATGAGCATCTTCATTAATGCGATCTTTCATATCATTCATATTAATATCAACTAAACCAGTATAAAGATCGGAATAGTTAATACCCACATGAATGAGTGATATTTGAGCATTATATGGTCTAGCCATAGAGACTGCTTTTTCAACAAGAACTTCACTTTCAGGTGATAAATCCACTGCGACTAAAATATGTTTATAAGCCATAATATCTACTCCTTCCTATTTTGATGCTCTAATTAAACTAAAGTTTTATACTTCCTTTTTACTACTAAATTAATTTTTGAGCAAGCCAAAAAAGTGACCCAGATAACAATATTGAAATCGGCAAAGTAAGAACCCAAGTAAGTGCGATATTTTTAATCGTTTTACTTTGTACTCCTCCACCATCGACAATCATGGTTCCTGCAACCGATGAAGAAAGAACTTGCGTTGTCGATACCGGCATTCCGGTATAACTTGCTATACCAATAGATAACGCCGTAGTTATTTGCGCCGAAACTCCTTGTGCATAAGTCATCCCTTTTTTACCTATCTTTTCACCAATAGTGATAGCTACACGTCGCCAACCAATCATTGTTCCTACCGCAAGCGCCGAAGCTACCCCGATAATTATCCAAATTGGTGCATATTCGACTGTTTTTAATAAATCATTATTTAATGATTTTAAATACTGCTTATCTTTATTAGATATATTGGGTTGTTTAGCTACATGCGATACGGTATCAGATAAACATAATAAAATACGTCTAGCTTGTGAACGTTGGTCAACATTAAGCGAGTCATAATCATTGATTTTGTTAAATAGACTATTAGCAATACCCAAGGTAATAAATGATTTTGAATAATCACAATGATATTTATTTAAATCATTTTCTGGGATTGCTGTTTCTACCGCTGATTGTTTACCAATTACTGAATTAAGATCTTCATTATGAGAGATGAAGTACTCTTGAATATTATGAATCGCATTTCTGGTATTAGTAATCTCATAGGTTGATGCACCCATGTTAACAATAAAACCAGCCGGTGCAATCCCCATCAAAACTAGCATCAATAAACCAATCCCTTTTTGCCCATCATTTGCGCCGTGCGAGAAACTTACGCCAGCAGCTGAAATAATAAGCATTATACGAATCCAAAATGGCGGTTTCTTTTTACCATATAGTTTTTCACGCTGTTCTGGCGTCATAAAAATTCGTTCTCTTTTTTTACTACGTTTTTTACCTTGTCCTTTACGAGTCCAATATTTGCGTAATAAAAAAATCATTAAGCCAGCTATAACCAAACCAACGATAGGTGAAATAATTAATGATAAAAAGATTTGTATCATTTTCGGAATATTAAGTGCCTCAATGATAGACGTATCCATAATAAAGGCATTAGCCAATGCGACACCAATAATGGCACCAATCAGCGTGTGGGAACTAGAAGCAGGGATACCTACATACCAAGTACCTAAATTCCAGATAATCGCGGCAAATAAAATTGAGAATACCATTGCCAGTCCATGAGCAGAACTTACATTCAGTAATAAATCTGTAGGTAAAAGATGAACAATTGCATAAGCAACACTAAGTCCACCAAGTAATACCCCAAAAAAGTTGAACATACCAGCCATAAAAACAGCAAGTTGTTCTTTTAATGCTCGAGTATATATTACTGTCGCAACAGCATTTGCGGTGTCATGAAATCCATTAATTGCCTCATAAAAAAGAACAAAAAATAGTGCTAAAACTAATAATATAATGGTGGAAAAGTCTAAATCAGCAAATAGATGAAACATAATATATCTTTCTGTTGTTAATAGCGGCTCTATTATCCTTGAGAATAACCTAATGAGCAAAACAATTTTTACATTTTTCGCTTCGCGTAATGAGAAGCTAAAACAGCACAGATCATTAATTGTACTTGATGGAAAATCATTAGCGGTAAGATTATTATTCCTGTTATCGACATAGGAAAGATTACACTAGCCATTGGTATACCACTGGCTAAACTTTTTTTAGAACCACAAAATACGATGGTAATTTCATCTTCTTTACTAAAACCCAATAATCGTGAGCTATAGGTCGTAATCAATAACACAATTGTTAATAAAATTATTGAATAAACAATGATCTCTACAAGAGATAACCAACTGACTTTAGACCAAATACCATTCACAACTGCATCACTAAAAGCGACATAGACAACTAATAATATTGATATACGGTCAGTTTTGGAAATCACACTTTTGTACTTATCAACCCATTTGCCAATAAAACGCCTCGATAAATGACCGATAATAAATGGCAACATCAGTTTAAGCATAATAGATTCAATGGCATCTAATATATTCATCGATTCAGCAGCTTGCGTGTGCATTAACACACCCACTAATACCGGTGTAAGAAATACACCTAACAATGTAGATGCCGATGCGCTACAAATTGCAGCAGCGACATTGCCTTTTGCAATTGATGTAAAGGCAATTGCCGACTGAACTGTAGCCGGTAGGACACAAAGATAAACAAAGCCTAGATAAAGATCTTCTGATAAAAAAGTGGGGACGAGCAATTGCATCATCACACCTAAAATCGGGAATACGACGAAAGTAATAATGAAGATTAATAGATGCAACCGCCAATTTTTAATGCCGAGAATGATCGCCTCAAACGACAGTTTTGCTCCATGCATAAAAAACAATAGACCTATAGCAAAAGTGGTAAGATTTTCAAAAATAACTTTTGCTTCTCCTTCACATGGAAAAATAGTTGCTGTAGTCACAACACAAATCAAAATCAGCAAGAATGAATCAATTTTAAAGCGTTGAAGTATATTCATGATAGTCGTTTGATTAGTTAATAAAAAAATCGCCACAAAAGTGGCGATGTATCTGCAAATATAAATTATTCTAAGAAACTTCGAAGGACATCAGATCGGCTAGGATGACGTAATTTACGTAATGCTTTAGCCTCAATTTGACGAATACGCTCACGCGTTACATCAAATTGTTTACCGACTTCTTCAAGCGTATGGTCGGTATTCATATCTATACCGAATCGCATACGTAAGACTTTTGCTTCACGTGGTGTTAAACCAGATAAAATATCACGCGTTGCGCTACGCAAACTTTCAGATGTCGCTGCATCTAATGGTTGCTCAAGTGCAGTATCCTCAATAAAATCACCTAAATGTGAATCTTCATCATCACCAACTGGTGTTTCCATTGAAATTGGTTCTTTGGCGATTTTTAATACCTTACGAATTTTTTCTTCCGGCATTTGCATGCGTTCAGATAACTCTTCCGGTGTTGGTTCACGACCAATTTCCTGTAACATTTGACGAGAAATACGATTTAGTTTATTGATTGTTTCAATCATATGCACTGGGATACGAATTGTTCTTGCTTGGTCAGCAATAGAACGAGTGATAGCTTGTCTAATCCACCAAGTTGCATAAGTCGAGAATTTATATCCTCGGCGATATTCAAACTTATCAACCGCTTTCATCAATCCAATATTACCTTCTTGGATAAGGTCTAGGAACTGTAAACCACGGTTGGTATATTTTTTAGCAATTGAAATTACTAGACGTAAGTTTGCTTCAACCATCTCTTTCTTCGCACGTCGTGCTTTAGCTTCGCCAATAGACATTCTTCTATTAATATCTTTGATTTGCTCAATAGAGAGATTCGTTTCTGTTTCAATTTTTTGTAAAGCAGTAATTTGCTCTTCAATTGACGATTCAAACTCTTTTAATTTAGCGGCATATGCGTTTTTACTAGTAGACGCTTTTATATACCAGTCCATGCTATTTTCATTACCAGTAAAATGCGTCATAAACTGTTTCTTTGGCATTTTACATTGTTCAACACAGATTCGCATAATAACTCGTTCATGTGATCTTACTCGATCCATCATGCTTCTCATGTTATTAACGAGAATGTCAAACTGCTTGGCTACTAATCTGAATTGTTTGAATACTTCTGATAAATTTTCAATTTCTTGTTGTGCTTTTTTATGAGCACGACCATATTTTTTGATTGCCGCAGAAGTTTTATCATGTTGCTCTTGTAGTTCAGCAAATTTTGCTCTTGCTACTTCAGGATCAATAGAAACATCATCATCAGCTGAAGAGTCGCTATCTTCTTCACTTTCATCATCACTATCGTCAATGTCAATATCCTCTTCAACATCTTCCAACTCTTCAGGAAGTTCTTCTTCGGATTCTTCAGCATTAGGATCGACAAAGCCAGTGATGAGATCGGATAAGCGAACTTCACCGCTTTCAACTAAATTATATTGTTCTAAAAGATAAGTAATGGCTTCTGGGTATTCAGATACTGAGGTTTGAACTTGATTAATTCCATCTTCAATACGTTTTGCGATATCAATTTCGCCTTCACGGGTTAATAGTTCAACCGCACCCATTTCACGCATATACATACGCACAGGGTCAGTAGTTCGACCTATCTCTGATTCTACATTAGATAAAACTAATGCTGTCGCTGCTTCAACTGCCTCTTCATCTGGAACATTATCAGAAAGTAATAATTCATCTGAGTCTGGGGCTTCTTCAAGTACTTGAATCCCCATATCATTGATCATTTGAATAATATCTTCAATTTGATCTGAATCAATAATTTCTTCAGGCAAGTGATCATTGACGTCAGCATAGGTCAGGTATCCCAGCTCCTTACCCCGTATAATCAGGAGTTTTAACTGTGATTGAGAATTTTGCTCCATAAAGTATCACCATTTAGTTATTCGGTCATGTATATTATATGTGCAGAACAAAAATTATTTTTCTACACATACCCTTTATATTTAGTCTTTTTTTGATAAAACAAGTATTAGTGTCGCTAATTCTTTTTTCTCTGCGGTACTTAATCCGGAGACTCTCTCTTTTGCGATCAGTTCATCTTGCCTTTGGGCGAGTATATTATCATATAACTCTTTTAACGTATGAGAAAAAATTGATTCTATCTCATCATCTTGGTAATGGTACTCCCATGTTGCTAACCGATTAAGTTGTTTATAATATGGTCGGTTAATACATTCAGTTAATAATTGTGCTGTAGTAATATTTGGATATTGTTGGCATAATTCAAGTAGCTCAATAAATATCTCAATTCCTGCCAAGTTAACTTGTCGCATCACATTGATATCTGAAACTATTTTAGCTAGATTTGGATATTGGAGTAACAGACCAATTAAAATCCGCATAGTGGTTAATTTCATCTTTGGCAAAGGTGAAGAATCGATAGTTGTATTTTCACCTTTATTTTGATTAGCCGCGATAAGTTTTTCTATTTGAGATACATCAAGTAATCCTAAATAACGACCTAACTCTTGAAGTAAATTCAGTCTAAATACTTTCGCCTTTACTTGTTCAAGCAAAGGTAAAGCAAGTGAACTCAATTTAGCTTTCCCTTCAGGTGTTTTCAAATCAACTTGTTTTAATAACTCATCAAACAAAAACTCAGATAAGTTAGAAGCTTTATTTATATAATCTTCAAAGCCATCTTTACCCACTTTACGCACAAAGCTGTCAGGATCTTCATCTTGAGGCAAAAAAGCAAAAGTGATCTCTTTACCATCAATCAAACATGGCAGCAATACATTAAGCGCTCGCCATGCGGCATTTCGCCCGGCATTATCGCCATCATAACTAAATATTACTGAATCGGTTGCCCTAAATAGCAATTTAATATGTTCTTCAGATGTTGAGGTACCTAGTGCGGCAACGGCATAGTCAATACCATATTGGGCTAGCGAAACCACATCCATATAGCCTTCAACCACAATTAATTTATCAGGATTACGATTAACTTCTTGTGCTTCATAAAGACCATATAATTGAAAACCTTTATGAAAGATCGGCGTTTCTGGTGAATTAATATATTTAGCTGAATCATTGATAATGGTTCGACCACCAAAAGCGATAACATTACCTTGTCTATCCCTAATTGGGAACATTATACGTCCGCGAAATCGATCGTATTGATTACCATTATCACTAGTAACCAACATACCCGCACGATCATATAAAGCTAATTCTTCTTTGCTTTTAACCACATTTTGTGAAGTTAAACGCCATTCATTAGGTGCGTAACCTATTTTGTATCTACTGATGATTTCTGAATTTAAACCACGTTGTTCAAGATAGCGATGCGCATCCTCTGATGTCGATAATGCTAACTGCTGTTGGTAAAAATCCGTTATCTTTGCCATCAAAGAGTAAAGATCTCGACGCACATTACGAGATTCAATTTGCTTTGATTGATCGGCTTGATTATTTTCGCTATCCGTGTAAGGAACTCGAATGCCTTGCATACTAGCGATTTCCTCAATAGCCTCAGGAAAAGACAATCGCTCATATTGCATCAAGAAGTTTACTACCGAACCCGAAGCTCCACAGCCAAAGCAGTAGTAAATTTGTTTCTTTTCGCTTAATGAGAAAGAGGCGGTTTTTTCATCATGAAAAGGGCAACAACCAAAATAATTATTCCCCTTTTTTTTCATTTTAACGCGCTTACCTATCACATCAAGAATATTGGTGCGGGCAAGCAAATCTAAAATAAAATCGCGAGGAATAAGACCTTTCATGATAAAATTCAACCATTTATGGTATTACACAAAGACAACAAGCCGTAGTCATGGTACGGCTTGTTAAAATTTTATATTAAAAATATAAATGAATTTATATTTTCCGTATAAATATTAATATAGACGAGTGCGACGAGCGTTTTCTCTTTCTAATTTCTTAGCGTGGCGTTTAACAGCAGCTGCTTTTGCGCGTTTACGAATAGTTGTTGGCTTTTCGTAAAATTCACGGTTACGAACTTCAGCTAAAACTCCTGCTTTTTCGCAAGAACGTTTAAAACGACGTAATGCTACATCGAAAGGTTCATTTTCACGTACTTTAATTACTGGCATGTGCCTCTCACCTCAAATTTGGTTAATATCACTAGGGACTAAAAATCAGTGCGCAATTTTACCTCTATTTCATATAAGTTGTAAAGTAAAATATCGTATAATTACGCTGCTATAAATTATTTGCTAATCTCGTTCTTGAGTCAGATAATAAAACCGTTTAATCAAAAATATAGGTGTTTTTATGTCGTCAATCATTACCGGCCAATACCCTCAACGACGATTACGTCGTAATCGTGCTCATGATTTTAGCCGCCGCCTGGTTGCAGAAAATCATTTAACTGTAGATGATTTAATTTATCCAGTATTTATCGTTGAAGGAAAAAATATCACCCAATCGGTAGCTTCAATGCCCAATGTTAAACGAATGAGCATAGATGTATTACTGCAAGAAGCCGAACAAGTTGCTAAATTAGGTATTCCTGTACTGTCTTTGTTTCCAGCTATCGAACCTTCGGCAAAATCATTATTAGCTGAAGAAGCTTATAATGAAAACGGATTGATACCCAAAGCAATCCGAGCGTTAAAAAAAGCATTACCAGAACTAGGAGTCTTAACGGATGTCGCGCTTGATCCATATACGACACACGGTCAAGATGGCATTATTGATGATAACGGATATGTTCTTAATGATATATCTGTCGAAGCTTTAACAAAACAAGCATTAGTACAAGCAGAGGCCGGGGCAGATATTATAGCACCAAGTGATATGATGGATGGTCGAATTGGCGTCATTCGTAATGCTTTAGAGTCACACCAATTTGTTAATACTCAGATAATGGCTTACTCAGCCAAATATGCATCGAGCTTTTATGGTCCTTTCCGTGATGCGGTTGGTTCTGCAAAAAATATTAAAGGTGGCAATAAAAAAACGTATCAACTCGATCCGGCCAACGCTAATGAAGCGTTACAAGAAATTTACCAAGATTTAAGTGAAGGCGCTGACATGGTAATGGTTAAACCCGGTTTACCTTATCTAGATATTGTGCGTAAAGTAAAAGATACTTTTGCCGTACCAACCTTTGCCTATCAAGTATCTGGCGAATATGCAATGTTAATGGCCGCAATCAAAAACGGTTGGTTGGATGAAAAATCGGTCATCATGGAATCATTACTCTGTTTTAAACGAGCTGGGGCAGATGGTGTTTTAACTTATTTTGCCAAACAAGTTGCGCTATGGCTCAATAGCCAAGAGTGATAAAAGTTTTAACTCAATTTGAGTTCAGTGGACAACTTACGACTAAACTCATGTTATTTATACAGCAATATGTGAAGATTCTAGTACGATTAACTTAATCAGAATCCTTGAATATCTATAAATTATTATACAATGTGAATATGATGAGTTTTACTCACCATATTCATCATATTCTCGGCAAAGTATTAAGGTATCTTCAATCAAACGCCTTGCTATCGTGCCATACTCAGGTATTTTTGGTAATTGAGAATAGTGATACCAATTTGCTTCCACCAACTCGTTTTTATCGACGGTAATTTCGCCACTTTCGTAATCAGCTAAATAAGCCATCATCATAGAGTTAGGGAATGGCCAAGGTTGTGAACCGACATAACGAATATTTTTAATCTTTATCTTTGACTCTTCATACACTTCACGAGCAACTGTCATTTCCATGGTTTCACCAATTTCAGTAAAACCCGCTAATACAGTATATAAATTATCTTGATTATGCCTTACATGTTTTGCCAATAAAATTTTATTTTTATTGCGAATAGCGACAATAATGGATGGTGAAATTTGTGGGTAATAACGTTGCTGACAATGATCACATAGACAACACCATTCGGTTTGACTGATATACATTTCATGACCACAATAGCCGCAATATTTATGAGAACGATAAAACTCTGACAACTGTACTGCCCTGCCAGCCATATTAAATAATGATTGATCTCCAATATTGAGTAAAGGTCTAATCGAACCCATTGAATCTTGCATTTCTTGGCAAATCAACCATGTAGTTTGCCCATTCCATTCACCGATTGATTGAGCTAAATTATTGGTAAAACCAAATTGACTCGCAACACCATTAGGCACCTCACCATTAGGCAACCATAATCGTCCATTTTTGCTAACGAACCAGTAACCTTTTTCATTACCAACTAAATTAAATTGTTTTTGTATATTCATCGCATCAATACTCGAAAATTAACTACTAAAAAGGAGGATTTTACTCCTCCTTTTTATCAATACTATTTCTTTTTCTTCTCATGAAGACCTTTTTTCTCAAGCTCCCAGTAAATTATACGTTGCTGTGCAATGGTAAATAAGTTACTTACGATATAGTATAAAACTAGACCTGATGGGAACCATAAAAAGAATACCGTAAAGATTAATGGCATATAAGTCATTAATTTTTGTTGTAACGGATCGGTAACCGGAGTTGGTGACATCTTCTGAATTAAGAACATGGTTGCCCCCATTAATAATGGGAAAATATAATATGGATCTTGTGCAGATAAGTCATGGATCCAAAGTGCAAATGGTGCATGACGTAGCTCAACCGTGTTACCTAACATATAAAATAGAGACAAGAAGATCGGCATTTGGATCAACAATGGTAAACAGCCGCCAAGAGGATTAACTTTCTCTTGTCTATAAAGTGCCATGGTTTCCATGCTCATTTTTTGTCTATCATCACCATAACGCTCTTTTAGTGCCTGTAAACGAGGTTGTAATAACTTCATTTTGGCCATTGAACGGTACTGTGCTCGCGTGAGTGGGAATAAAATACCTCGCACAATAAAGGTGATAACTATTATTGAGAAACCCCAATTTCCAATAAAACTATGGATAAATTTTAATAAATAAAACAGTGGTTGAGATAAGAACCATAACCAACCATAATCCACGATTAAATCAAGATGATTAGCCGTTTCTTTCAATTCACTTTGAATTTCAGGGCCTAACCATAGTTTGGCATTAATTAATTGTGTTTTACCAGGTTGAATAACGGTTGTTTCACCTTTAAAACCAATTGTTGCTTGTGAGTTATTAGCTGTTGCACGTGAATAGAATAGATTATTTTGACCCTGCGCCGGAACCCAAGCAGAGGCAAAATAGTGTTGCAACATGGCAATCCAACCAGTATTCGTTTCAACTCTCAACGCTTTATCTTTAATATCACCGAAACTATATTTACTATAATTGGTGTCCGCACTAGAATAAGCTGTACCACGGAAGGCGCTTAACCCTAATCCGCCACCGCCTTCAGTAACGGCATCTTTTGGTAGTTCAATTGTTTGTTTTAACTGACCATACATTGACACTTCTAAAGGATTTTTGCTCTGGTTATTTACCTCATACTGTACATCAATCGCATAATTACCACGATGTAAGATGTAATATTTAGTAAAGGTTGCGCCATTAACTGTATAGATAAGTGGAACCTTTAACTCATCTTGACCATCAGCTAAAACATACTCAGTTTGAGCAGTTTGATACACAGGTCTTTTTGAACCTTGACTAGCATTATCTGGACCATCTTTGCCGGTTAATCCACTTTCAGCAATGTAAATAAAATCCGGAGTTGAGGTTAATAGCTGGAAAGGTGTACCTGAATGAAGAGTCTGCTCGTATTTCAACAATTGGGCAGCTTGTACATCGCCACCATAGGTATTAACCGTTAATGACAATACATCAGATTTTATTGCGACTGTTTTACCTTGCGCAGAATCCGCCGGTGAATTATCTTCACCTATTTGTTGTGTCAATTGGTTAGCAACTGGCGGTTTTGGCGCATGATCGTCTTCCCAAGCTCTCCAAACAAGGAAAGAGACAAAAAGTAAAGCAATGACTAAAATATTACGTTGAGATCCCATTAGTGTTTTTCTCTATTGGTTTTAATTTTCTTAGGAGGAACAAAATCTTCTCCTCCTTCATGTAAAGGGTGACATTTTAATACACGTTTGAGCGTTAGCCAACCACCTTTTATCAATCCGAAGCGTCTAAATGCAATTATTGCATATTGTGAACAGCTAGGAGTAAAGCGACATTTTGGGCCCAATAGTGGGCTAATGACATGTTGATATAGCTTGATAATAAAAACAAAAACATTAACAATCATATATTTAACTGCATAAACATGCTGTTTAATGATCAATAATAGCTTGTTTAATTTTTTTGTTTTTTGATGATTTGCTGACATAGTTTATCTAATGTCTCAACTAATTGTTGATTATTCAATTGTATAACAGGCTGTTTAGCCATCAAAATAAAATCGATATTAGGAAACTGATGTTGGTGATGACGAAAATATTCTTTAGCTAATCGTTTAATACGATTACGCTCATGCGCTCGTTTAACCTGTTTTTTGGCTATAGCAAAACCTAATCTAGGATGATTTAGTGAGTTCTTACGTGTAACCAAAGTCAGAAAAGGAGAACCTGCGCGAATAGATTCTTGAAAGACATGATTAAAATCTAAGGGAGTTAACAAGCGTAACTCCCGAGGAAAAGTGAGTTTAGTCACCCAACTTTTTAACTAGCAACAGTTAAACGAACACGGCCTTTAGCGCGACGACGAGCAAGAACTTGACGACCGTTTTTAGTAGCCATACGAGCACGGAAACCGTGAGTTCTATTGCGTTTTAATACTGATGGTTGAAATGTGCGTTTCATGACGATTTATATCCAAATCTAATTTATCAACAAGTAGTAGAGTAAAAACTCCACAGCATTAATTAAAGAGGTCGGAATTATAGAGTCTATTTTATTTTTCGTCAACGAGATTTTGATACATAAATTGTAAGGACATCATCAAATTAATTAGTACTTTTATTAATCATTAATAGCTAAAACGCGTTTACTTTCTTCACCACCAACTTCTCGAGCTAATTTAGGCACCAAATAACCCGATACCTTTTTGGCCAGTTGCTGCATAATTTGCCTTGCCGTATCATCATCGATTAAAAAATGAGCCGCACCTTGTACTTTATCAAGTAAATGAATGTAGTAAGGCAAAATACCAATTGAAAATAATTTATTGCTTAACTCCGCTAGTACATCAGCATTATCATTAATATTTTTCAATAAAACACTTTGATTCAATACGGTTACATTACTATTCTTTAAAGATTTAACGGCACTGGTAACATCATCATCGATTTCATTGGGATGATTAATATGAGTAACTAATACAATTTGTAAACGCGTTTTGGCAAATAAACGACATAACTCAGAAGTAATACGATTAGGTATCACCACCGCCAAACGGCTATGAATACGTAACCGTTTGATATGTGGAATTTTCTCTAGTTCAGCTATTAACAAAGCCATTTCGTGATCTTTTGCCATTAACGGATCACCTCCGGAAAGAATAATTTCATCCAGTTCGCTATGATCTGCAATATACGCTAATGCTGCACTAATATTTTTTTTATTACCTTGATTGTCATGATAAGGAAAATGTCGCCTAAAACAGTAACGACAATTAATTGCACAGGCGGTTTTGGTCATTAATAATGCGCGATTATGATATTTATGTAGCAACCCCGGAACATCATTATGTTGCTCGTCAAGGGGATCTTTACTAAAACCGGGTACATTTATTAATTCTTGCTCATCACAAAGTACTTGCAATAGCAACGGATCTTGACTGTCACCTTTTTTCATTCGATTGATAAAGGCCATAGGCACCCGTAGCGGAAATTGCTTTCGCGCCTGCAGCATCGGTAAAGAAATAACGTTGGGATCTAAATCCAAACAACGATAGAGCTTTTTGATGTCTGTCACCACATTAGCGAGATCAAAAATCCACTCATCTTTATTTGGTTGTTCAACATTTTGCTGTATAATATGGCTCATTTTTGTAATTCAGAATGATAGTTGGAGCTTTTATGGCATCTTATAGTACTAATGAGTTTAAAGCTGGTCTTAAAATAATGCAAGATGGCGAGCCGTGTGTGATCGTTGAAAATGAGTTTTATAAACCAGGTAAAGGACAAGCAATCAACCGCGTTAAAATAAAAAAATTACTTTCTGGTAAAACAGTTGATAAAACATTCAAATCAGGTGAATCTGTTGAAGCAGCTGATGTCGTAGATATGAACCTAACTTATCTTTACACCGACGGTGAGTTTTGGCATTTTATGAATAATGATACTTTTGAGCAACTTTCCGCGGATGCAAAAGCGGTTGGTGACAATGCCAAATGGTTAGTGGATCAAGCTGAATGTATCTTAACATTATGGAATGGTCAACCGATTGCAGTAACACCACCAAACTTTGTTGAACTTGAAGTAATTGAAACTGATCCAGGTTTAAAAGGTGATACAGCAGGAACCGGCGGTAAACCAGCAACATTATCAACCGGTGCGGTAGTACGTGTTCCTTTATTTGTACAAATTGGTGAAGTACTTAAAGTTGATACACGTTCTGGTGAATACGTTTCACGCGTTAAATAATTAATATTATTTAAATAAAAGAGGTCGATCTGACCTCTTTTTTATAAATGAAATAGTCACATTAGATTTTTAAGTTGAGGAACGTTTCTTATAACCCCAACAGTCAGCAATAACCTTTCTATTTTTGAATAATTAACCATTAAAAATCACTGTAAATTTAAATTTATTTTGCTCCAATATAGTTAAGTTGTCGCCAAGATTCATAAACGACGACAGCGACAGAATTAGACAGATTCATACTTCGACTATTGGCTGTCATTGGAATGCGAATTTTCCTATCTTGCGGTAATGCATCAAGGACTTTGGCAGGTAGACCTCGCGTTTCTGGACCAAACATCAAAAAATCATTTTGTTGATAATTTACTTCACTATGTGGTTTTTGACCTTTTGTCGTTAAAGCATAAACTTGAGAAGCTAAATCAAGGTGGTTATCAGCTAAAAAATATTCAAGATTTTTATAGCGTTTTACATTAACAAATTCCTGATAATCGAGTCCAGCTCGTCTTAATTTTTTATCATCCCAATAAAATCCCATTGGTTCAATAATATGTAAATTAAAACCAGTATTAGCACATAACCGAATGATATTACCGGTGTTAGCAGGGATTTCGGGTTCAAATAAAACAACATTTAAAGGTGCAATCGACACAATTATTTCTCTTAACTGTTAATATTTTTGAAGCGGTAATTCTATCACAATTCTAAGCCCGCCTAAGTGGCTTTTCTCAGCTCTAACTGTGCCATTATCCCGAGTAATCGCATTAGCCACAATGGCTAAACCTAGACCAGTACCACCAGATTCACGATCACGCGCCTCATTAGTACGATAAAAAGGTCTAAAAATTTGCTCTAGCTCACTCTCGGCAACACCGGGACCATCATCATCAATAGTGATAATTACTGTTTTTTGTTGAATAACAAAATCTACATCAATCCGTTGATTTGAGTAACGAAATGCATTCCTTATTACATTCTCAAGTGCACTACATAACGCTATCGGATAACATAAAATGGTATGATTTGTTGAAGGATTATGAATAGAAAACTGTTTAGCTATTTGATTTGCTTCAAAAGCCGCATTATTCAAAACATCTTTAAATAATTCATCTAACTTTTTAAATTCACGAACTTCATTATTATCATGTTGATTTCTGGCTAACATCAGCAAATCGCCAATCATTGAATCAAGTTTTATCGCTTCATTGCTTATCCGTAAAACCTCGTTACTTTCACCCTGTTTACGGCGCAACAGTGAAGCTGCTAATTGTAATCGGGTTAATGGAGTCCGCAATTCATGTGAAATATCCGAAAACAACCGTTGCTGTAACTCTTGCATCCGTTTTAACTCTCTAAGCATATGGTTAAAACTTGCACCGGTTGCTTTATATTCATATGATCCAACTTTTTCTAATTCAGGCCACTGTTGTAGATTCCCTTTAGCCACTTGCTCAGCCACCAATCTCAAGCCTCGTGCTGGCCTAGCGATACTCCAAGACAACCACAGCAAAAAAGGCGAGCTTGCCAATATGGTTAAGGTTAAAAGTAAGAAGGGATGGTCAAAAATTAAGTTAACAAATTGTGACTGAATATCTGATGCAGGTTGCAGTAGATATAATTGATATTCTTCATTAGCATAATGCAACAAGAAAGGCCCAATAATTTCTTGGTTATCATAAATTTGCTTAGCAGGATCATCAACATCATGCGATTTTTCACTAAAACTTTTCACTAAATCGATATTTTGAGTATCCGCGGTAATAATTTGTTGATTTGGCGAAACAATAAATAGCTGTTGCCCCGTTTTTTGATGATTATCCATAACAACAATGAATCTCATCCACCAACGAAAACTATCTTTAGGAATCTTAGTTAAATCTTTTTCAATTGCATTTGCTAATAGATTGCCACTTTCTCTATCTTTATTGGCTAAGTAAGTTAAATTACGAGAATCAAGTTCAGGCAATGCCATAACAAGGCTAAGAAAGAAAGCAATGGTAAGTAAGAATATGGCGAAAATTCTAACGGTTAAGCGATCAAAAATCCACATATATTCTTACCATAACAGAGAAAAATCTAATTCTGCGATAAATCAATATCCTGATCAACAACAAATAGATATCCTTTTGAGCGTAATGTTTTAATCCACGGTAATCCATCACTTCGTGGTGGAAGTTTTTTACGCAAATTAGAAACATGAACATCAATTGAACGAGCTAATGGTAGAAATTCTTTACCCAACACGTTTTCACTTAAATCATCTCTAGAAATTATTTTGCCAGCATTTTCGAGAAGTTGTAATAATATTTGAAACTCAGTGCCGGTTAATTCAATATACTTATCATCAAATAAAACAGATTGTTGTTTACTATTCACAACAAGTTTATCAAAAGAATATTGCGCTGATTTTTCACCTGATTTGTTAGCTTGATCATCCCAACGTTTTCTACGCAAAATCGCATTGATTCGCGCAATAAGTTCCTTATCATTAAACGGCTTTAAAATATAGTCATCAGCACCATGCTCAAGACCAATAACTTTGTCAAATTCACTATCTTTAGCGGTTAGGAATATTACAGGAACAGTATATTTATTTCGCAGTTCAGTTAATACACTTAATCCATTCATTCCTGGCATCATAATATCGAGTAAAATAAGCTCAATGCTCTCATCAAATTTAGCTAAAGC
Organism: Gilliamella apicola; assembly: GCF_003202915.1. Classification (GTDB taxonomy): domain Bacteria; phylum Pseudomonadota; class Gammaproteobacteria; order Enterobacterales; family Orbaceae; genus Gilliamella; species Gilliamella apicola_Q. The sequence continues at coordinate 167,961 of NZ_QGLP01000004.1, read as the reverse complement.
CTGAACGCCATTATTCGCTATTATAACTTCAAATCCTTCTAACTCTAGTAATTCGCATAACATTGAAGCAATTTCTTGATCATCATCAACTACCAGCAATTTGTTCATTACAAGCCTCATTAACAAAGAAATTTATCATTTATTATAGCTATCGATTAATTATGTAGTAGTACTAACTTAAAAATATTATATAGCTAAATTGGAACAATATCGAAAATAATTGTTAAGATTTATAGTTTAAACACTTTTACATTAGTGAATCCTTGTTCAACCAAATAAAGTGCTTGTAGTTTACTCATAACTCCTTTGGCACAATACAGTAGATAGTGCTTTGATTGATCCAGATCACCAAATTGTGTTGCTAATTTATAAAATGGTATATGCTTAACTTCCACACCTTCAACGACTAGTGGATTATCTTCTTGCTCTTCAGGCGAACGAATATCGATTATGACTTGATTATCTTCTAATGTTGTAACTGTATCAACTTGTATAATTGTATTATCTGTTTGTTTAGCAATTTCACGAATATCAATATTTTCAGCTTCTTCAACAGCTTTATCTAAAATAGAAAAGTCAAAACTCTGTTCTTCGGCTTCTATTTTTTCTTTAATCGCTTTTACGGTAGGGCTTTTTGATATCACACCACAAAATTCTGGCATAGTCTTAGCGATATCTTCTGTTCCTATCTGACGAGCAAGATTAATTATCGTTTCTTTATCATACGTGATAAGTGGACGTAAAACCAAAGTATCGCTTACATTATCAATTAAACGTAAATTAGTTAAAGTTTGGCTTGATACTTGCCCTAATGCTTCTCCTGTGACCAACGCTTCAACATTATAGCGCTGTGCAACTTTAGACGCGGCGCGTATCATCATCCGTTTTAGGATAACCCCCATTTGCCCATCATCAACTTTTTCAAGTATCTCACCCACCACATCTGAAAAATCAATGGCAATAAAACGAACCTTATGGGAGCTTCCAAATCTTTGCCACAAATAATGCGCCATTTGTTTTACGCCAATTTCATGGGTTTTTCCACCTAAATTAAAAAAGCAGTAATGAACTCGGCAACCTCGTCGGATAAACATATAACTCGACACGCCAGAATCAAATCCCCCAGAAATAAGTGAAATAACATCCTCTTGGGTACCTGTTGGAAAACCACCAATACCAGCATGACGTTGTTTAACTAATAAAAGTTTATCTTTATCTATTTCAAGATTAACGGTTACATCAGGGCGCGTTAATTTTACTTTAGCTGAGGCAACATGTTGATTAAGTCCTCCGCCAACATAACGTTCCACTTCAATTGAAGTAAAATCATGTTTACCACGTCGCTTAACTCTGACACAAAATGTTTTATTCTCAATTAAAGGTGCATAGTGATTAAAAGCTTTTTCATAGATATCATGCAAATCAACAAAAGAAAACTCTTCCACCACTAATATATGATGGATACCTGGAATTCGGGTTAATAACTCTAAAATTTGATTTTCACTATTTGCAACTTTAGGGCGAACTTCAATAAAATCCCAATGACGGATGACTGCTACATCATCAATTGAATGCTTTAAAATATTACGTATATTACTGGTTAATATTTTAATAAAACGTAAACGAACAGACTCACTTTTAATGGTAATTTCAGGAAAAAGTTTAACAATAAATTTCATACAACAGCATTTGCTTAACTAAAAATAGCGACATTATACTGATTTTTCCCTTAAAACGTACAATTGATTATGATAAATACAGAAAATAACAAAATCTACTTGCTTGTTGCTCACTCTTTCGCTAATATTTCGCATCAATAAATTCTGTTGTATAACATAAAGATTGACAGGTTGAAATGTACGAACTTTTAATTATAGGTTACTTAATTATCGCAATTGCGATAGTCGTTTTAGTGCTAATACAGCGTGGAAAAGGTGCTGACATGGGCTCATCTTTTGGAGCAGGTGCATCTGCAACACTATTTGGCTCATCAGGTAGTGGCAACTTCCTTACGCGCACAACAACTATATTAGGTGTTTTATTTTTTGTGTTAAGTATTATTTTATCCAATATTGGTAGCTCAAAAACTATTAGTTCAAGTGATGAGTTTAAAGACATTGGCGATGGTACGACCACACAACAAAATACAGAAAATTCGGAAGGTAATAAACAAGTTATTCCAACTACAGATCCAGTTATTCAACCTCAGAGTATCAATCCGACATCAGATATTCCAGAATAAAAACGGCGCCGTGGTGGTGAAATTGGTAGACACGCTATCTTGAGGGGGTAGTGCTCTAAGGGCATGCGGGTTCAAGTCCCGCCCACGGCACCAATTCAATATTCATTAACATTCTTTTAAATCCAACAAAGCACACCCAACCCAGTAATAACAAGCCTTAAAGTCTATTTTATTGCCCATTAAGTATCAATAAGGTACATTTACAACCAAAATTTTTAGGACTATATTAAGGACTATGCAAACATATTAAAATAATTTCATAGTCCCATAAGAGAAAAGTATGCCTAAAAAAGTAACTCCAATGACGGATACACAAATAAAGAATGCCAAGCCACAAAGTAAGGATTATCCTATTTATGATGGAAATGGTTTGCTTTTACTTATTAAGTCAACGGGGGCAAAAATATGGCAGTTCAGATATTACCGCCCTATAACTAATAATAGGACTACTGTAAGCTTCGGAAGTTATCCAGAAGTTTCGCTACAACAAGCGCGAAAACAACGGGACGAAGCGCGCGAATTAATTAAACAAGGCATAGATCCTCAAGAACATAAGGCAGAACAAGAGCAACTACAACAAGAAGCTAGCAATAATACTTTTTATGCTATGGCTCAAAAATGGTTTAAATTCAAAACCGAACAAGGATTAACTACCTTTAAGATAATGAAACTATTAATCATAAAAGTGAGTTTGTGTTCCCTACTGCTAGATCTCCCTATAACAAACCAATAACTAGCCAAACCGCTAATATGGCAATAAATCGCATGGACTGATAGCTTTGGCAAGCACCGCCTTAAATGAATAAGGCTTTAATTATGATGTTATCGTAAGCGCATTATCGTAAGTTGAAAAAATGCAATGAGAAGAGCCTACAACAAGGCTAAGTATGAACAACAAAAACGAATCATGCTTAATTGGTGTGGAGATTTTGTCGAACAAGCCAGTAAAAATAATGCTTCATTGTCAGGTAACCGCAATTTAAAGTTAGTTAATCATTAACCCTATCTAAATACCGTAACCAATATTTGGGTTAACGGTAATTTATTCTGGTGCAATTATAAAATAATTAATATGTTTAATTGAACTGAGTTCAAAAAGATCAATTATCGGGAGGATTACTAAATCGTCGTTGATTTAAGTATCGAAATTACATACCATTACCCAAAAAGGAGATGGTATGAAAAAAATTGCATTACTAGGATTGGCTTGCTTGGTTTTGTCTGGTTGTGGAACGGTACAAAAAACAATCAAAAAAGAACCAACAATAACAATGACAGAAGCTGATATAAATCAATTAGCACAAAACAATATATCTAAAAATATGAATGAACTGGAAAATAAAGAAGGTTTTAAGTGCGATATTTATGACTCAAATGGAATACATAACTGGTATTTTCTAGAAGAATTTCAATTTGTTTTACAAAATAAACTCTCCCCACTCAAAAAAAGCCCTATATTAGACTCAGGAAAAATTTACTGCGTAATAGATAAGTATGGTAATAATATTCCTAGAACTTATAACGTTAACGTTGTTGAGAGAGGTTTAATTAATAATGTTGAATACAGTATTAATTATTCTGATTTCTCTGGGAATATTGGAAATGATTCAAAATCAAGTGATAATTATTGGATGTTCGGTTGTAGAACAGATAAAATGAATGATAAAAAAGAATGCTCAGCCGATAATTACTCCGCTAATGTAAGTATTTTAAAAAATAAACACGGTTATTTACTACAAATTGGCTACGATCATTACCCAGGAAAAAAAGTATCTATACGTATTAATAAAGATAAAGTGTTAAATTCTTGGCGTGAAGATGGAACGTTTAATTACCAAATAAGCAACAATATAATTAAGTCAATAAAAAATAATGATGTTGTTTATGTAAGATATGTAAAATGGCCTTATGAAAACGAAATTACTAATCAATTAGATGTTTCTTATTTTAAAGAAGTTCTACGATTATTAGATACTATATATAATCTACATTGATCTATCTAAATCAAACCCTCTAACGAGGGTTTTTGTAATGATATTTATGATTATTTCTGATCTTTATCATTGGCCGTATGATGGGTTGCAATCTAATCGGCTATAGATAAGAAATTATCGAGAAATTCTTTTTTTAAGAATTAGTTTGATCTTCAATTTGCTCTAGTAAAACTAGCACAACATCTTTTTACACTTATATCACTAACTACACCAATATCTAAACTATTTAACTAGCTTTTTTGGTTTTTGAGCATAAATATCTTGTAAATGCAGTGTTATAGGCACATCAAAATAAACAATCAAAAAGCTTTTGCTTTACTCTAGATATTAATACTAATCACCCTTAATATATTTTTTCTATAATTGAACATAATTATTCATATTAATATTGTTAATACATTATATAGAGATAGAGTAATAACAAATAAATTAACAATTTTTACAATTAACAATAATTATCTAATTTGCATATATCAAACAAATCCATAATTAACAATAATTTGTAACATGTTTAAATATATGGTACCGTATGTAATTAATTGTTGTAAAAGAAGTATAATTATTATTTTTATGCGTTCAATACGTAGCCATTTTAATTGTATATAGAAATTGTTTTGATTGAATCAGTGATATAAATTAGTAAAAAGTAACAATAAATTTAACCTCACTTAAACGCTACATTGCAATTATAAAAAATGCTACCTATTTGATTATTAGATCATTTAATTATGAATAGGACTATATATTTATGTTAACTACTTTATTTTTAATTTTTATAGCAATTTTAGTGTGGTTATTTTTTGCATATAATAAACTTAGACGTTTAGCTGAAAATGTTAAACAAAAACAATCGAATATATATGCTACCGTCAAAAAAAGACATGATATCGCTCAACGACTTTCAGATATAGCTTCTAGTTATGGTGATCATGAAAAGTTGACTCATTTAACTATTACTGAAAGCGATAGTATCGATAAAGCCAATATCGCTGTCTCAGAGGCATCACATTTAATAGGCAATGTGCAGATGCTTGCTAATAGATTTCCTGATTTAAAAGCTAACACAACATATCAACAATTAATGGTTCAATTAGATGAGATTGAAACGACAATTCTTGAAAGACGTGAAGCATATAATGCTGCTGTACAACTCTATAATTCTACACGTGGTAGTATTCCTCATCTGTTTTACGCATCTAAATTAGGTTTTGTTGAAGCCACCTATTTTGAGATGGATGAAAATGGTATGGATCAATTAGTATCTTTTAAAACTGATGATGGAAAAATTTTAAGAGATACTATGGGTAGAATGGCATCAGCTGCTAGCGAAAATGTAAAAAGAATAAAAAACAAAATCAATGATAATACAGAAAAAGATTCACCAGATAATCAGTAATTAATTTAACAACGATGGGCATCTTTCTTATTAAAAAAGATGCTCATTTTTTTGACGGTCAATTGACAGAAATTTTATTCACCAAAAAATCCCTTTTTCAAAATTCTATTTAATCTATTCATAAAATTTTAACTATCCAGTTAATCTTCTAATTGATTTTAGAGGTGGACATCAACAAATTAAGTGCTAACACTAAACCCTGAAAACCAATACCAACCATCAATCCAGATTTAATTGCTGGCCCTATTTTCATTCGAAAAAAAAGCCCTAATAACGCTATCACAATAGGGAGTAGTACTACTGCCCCCAATTCTGAAATGGTATGAAAAAAACTGACAAAGAAATCAACCATGATTTTATCTCCTTACTCGTTATTTAATAACTCGGTACAAATTTGAATCAATTTTTCTTTGGTTGTTTCGACATTAACCCCAGAAACTAGATTAAAAACATTTAAGTGATGAGTTTTCAGCGGTTTCTTATAATTTGCAGTAGTTAAAATCAAATCGACATCATTCTGTTTTGTTTCTAATTCACCTAAACTGCATTTGAAAAGTTTTGCTGCTATATTGGTTTCTTTTAAAATCTCCTTAATTGCGTTAACAGCAATGGTTGAAGTTGCAACGCCACTACCACAAGCAACCAAAATATTTAATTCTTTCGCCATACTTTGCCTCCAATTCCTAATTAAAATTTAAATCGGTAATGATTTAAAAAGTGCTCTAGTTCCGTTGTTAAAAACTATCCCATAGATGAAAAAATGGGTAAAGCCAACTTTATTTCCTCAAGTTGGAAAGAAATTGTGCTAATTATTGAGAGGAAAATAATGAGATGAATGTTGGATGTTTGAAGAAAAGCCGTTGATGGAATTATCTAGCAGATTGACTTTAAAGCAATTTTTATTAGTAATAATGCGAATAAGGTTAATCAAAAACCCCATTGCTCAACTTTTTGTTAATAAAAACTGTTTACGGTTTTTTTAGTTGATGGGCTGTCTTATAATACTGTTTTTTAAACCGCAATAACGCTAATTGTTCGTTTAATAACGTAATAGTATCCATTAACGTCTTTTCTTGTTGATTGATGATAGCTAAACGTTCATCTAACGTTTCGTCACCTTGTAAGCAGAGCTTAACATAGTGTTGCACATCTTTAATTGACATATTGGCGTTACGTAAACATTCAATCAATTTTGCCCATTGTAAATCGGCATCAGAAAATAACCGTTTTTCATTTTGATCGCGTTGTAAAAATGGAAATAGATTAAGTGAGTCATAATACCTAAGCGTGTGAGCTGACAAGCCTAATAGTTTTGCTGCTTTAGTCACCGAGTATTTAGGTGTTTGGTTTAGTTCACCATTTTGGGCTATTGATAAAATACAATCATTAATGTTTACCATATTTATCCTTATATAGTTATAAATCAATTAAATAGAGTGTTAATTATGATGTGTCTCTAAACTTGACTTAGAGTTACTCTAACCATTATAGTTCACGCCAATTGTTAAGAAAAGTATGGGAGAAATGAACGTGAACCCAAACAGTATAAGAAATTTTTGTATTATTGCCCATATCGATCACGGTAAATCAACACTGGCAGATAGATTAATTGAGATGACCAATACTGTCTCTGAACGTGATATGAAAGAGCAATTATTAGATAACATGGATCTTGAAAGAGAACGTGGAATTACTATTAAGCTGCAAACTGTACGTATGTATTATAAAGCATCCGATGGTCTTGAATATGAATTAAACCTAATCGATACCCCAGGTCATACTGATTTTAATTATGAAGTTTCACGCAGTTTAGCTGCTTGTGAAGGTGCGTTATTGCTTGTCGATGCAACACAAGGCGTGCAAGCACAAACCATTGCTAATTTAAAATTGGCTCAGGAGCAAAATTTAACAATTATTCCGGTAATCAATAAAATCGATATGCCTAATGCCGATACTCAAAGTGTAATGCAAGAACTTGAAGAACTTGACGGCATAAATTTAGATAAGGTGATTTTAGCTTCTGCTAAAAGTGGGGTTGGGGTTGATAATATTTTGGCATCAATCATTGAAAATATTCCGGCACCCAAAGGTGATCAAGAAAAACCGTTGCAGGCATTAATATTCGATTCTCACTATGATGTCTATCGAGGTGTTGTATTACATGTGCGCATTTTTAACGGCTCAATCCATACCGGCATGAAAATTAAAATGCTCAAAAGTGATCTTGAGTTCGAAGCATTGCAAGTTGGGGTATTTTTACCCGCGATGAAATCGGTTGATGCACTTATGGCAGGTGAAGTTGGATTTATTTCAACAAATATTAAAATTGTATCCAATGTAAAAGTTGGTGACACTTTAATCGTTCCTAATCAACCGGATACCGAAGCCGTACCAGGCTATAAAGAAGTTAAACCAATGGTTTATGCTGGGTTGTTTCCTATAAAAAATGAAGACCAAGAAAAATTGAAAGATGCGGTGGAAAAATTATCGCTTAATGATTCGGCTTTCATTTATAAACAAGAAAATTCCATGGCATTGGGAGCTGGTTTTAGGTGTGGTTTTCTCGGTATTTTACATATGGAAATTATTCAAGAAAGGCTTGAACGAGAATATGGTATCGAAATTCTCTCTACCTTTCCGAGTGTTGAGTATCGGATAACGTTAAAAAATGGTGAGATGCTTAGCGTTAATAATCCTATGTTACTGCCAAGTTTTGAAAAGATTGCCTACATTGAAGAGCCTTTTATTGATGCTGCCATTATCATTCCAATGGAAAATATTGGTGAAATAATGGAACTTTGTCAGGAAAAACGGGGAATTTATGTGGATATGGTTTATCTGAATAATAAAATGGCAGAGTTAACCTTTAAATTGCCTATTTCGGAAATTGCCTACAACTTTTATGATTCACTCAAATCCATTACCCATGGTTATGCATCAATAGATTATCGTGATCGAAGCTATATTGTCTCTGATTTGGTAAAAATGGATATCTGGTTGAATGATGAGATTGTCGATGCGTTTTCTTTCATTTTGCCACGCGATAAAAGCTTTGAACGAGGCAAGCAAATTGTGCAGAAGATGAAACATGTCATTCCACGCAAACTCTACCCAATGCCGGTGCAATCGGTAGTTGAGAATAAAGTAATTGCACGTGAAGATATTCCACCATTACGTAAAAGTGTAACCGGGCGCGGCTATTCCGGCTCAGCATCGAAAAAGAAAAAGATAGCTAAAAATATTAAGGAAAATAAAATTAGACAACGTAAATTTGGTGGTGTTGATATTCCTCAAGAGGCCTTTCATGCTGTGTTGGATATTCATTAATGATGTAGGCTAATTGAAATTAACCATTGCTTACATAATTAATCAACATTAAATAACAATTTCGCCGGCAATTGCCGGCGAAACTGTCTTTATTTAGTTAGTAGTGACTAAGCAAAGCCTTTCAAGCCAACAACATGTACGTGTTCTTGGTTGTTGATCACTTTACGCACTAATTTATAGGTAGTACCTTTTTCTGGGCTGATATTTTCTGGAGCAGCGATAATAAGTTGCATTTCTAATCGTTCACAAAGCTCAAAGAGCGTCGCAATCGATTTAGCATCCAGACGTGCTGCTTCATCTAAGAATAATAAGCGACATGGTGAAATATCCTTATTGCGCAGACGTTTAGACTCTTCTTCCCAACTTTGAATAACCATTAATAAAATGGACATCCCCGTACCAATCGCTTCACCGGTTGATAATGCACCACTTTCAGCGCGTAACCAGCCGTCAGCACCACGATTAACCTCAACATCCATCTCTAAATAATTTCGATAATCGAGCAACTCTTCACCAATATTTTGCGCTGTGCGTTGTCCCATATCGATATGTGGATTTAAACGCTGATAGAGTTTAGCTAATGCTTCTGAGAAGGTAATACGATTATTACTAAACAGATCTTGATGCTCATTTTGTTCCTCAGCTAAGGCTGCTAGTAATGAAGAGTGAGCTTCTCGGATGCTAACATTTAGACGCACGCCATTAACCTGACCAAATGCCACCTGCTGTAGGCCTTGGTTGAGCATGCGGATACGGTTTTGCTCACGTTGAATGGTTTTACGAATAATGTTGGCCACACTTTTTGAGCTAATTGCCAATTGCTGTTCGCGTGCAGTGAGTTCCTCAGTTAATCGAGATAACTCAATTTCCATTTGCTCAATAGCTTCAATTGGATCATCAGTTTTAACAATATCCTGACGGATTCGTTCTCGAAGATGTTTATAGACCGCAATATAAAATTGAACTTTACTTTCTGGTCGCTTAGGATCTTCTGATAAGCGTAACGCATCACGTAAATGTTCATTATCATTTACCGCTAAACGTAATGAACCGAGCGCCTTATCTGACATTGAGCGCAATTCATCAGCGCTTAAATAAGCTAATTCTCGGCGATGTAATCTTCGTTCAACACTATTTTCTTTGACTAATCGTAAAACTAAGCACCACGCAGCTTTCGCGTCCACAACTTGTTCACGTAACTGTTTATAATCACGTAGTGTTTGTGTTAAACGTTTTTGCATTTGGGTCATTTCGCTTTCGCACATAATCAATTGTTTTTCAAACGATGTACATTGCTGACGATTAGTATTAAGTTTTTGATGAATTTCATCTCGGCGAATGCACGCGCGCTCTTCGGTCACGGCATCGGCTTTAACACCAATTTGTTCAATCTCTTTGTGTAGCTCATTAAGCATATCGCGTTTAGTTTCATATGCACTTTTAAGCGATGCTAGCGTTTGGTTATATTGATTATATTTATCTTGGTACTGCTGCATCTGACTACGTGCTTCATTGCGTTGTGCTTCCACCACTTCGAGCCGAGAACGTAGTTTTTCATTTAGATCACTATTTTCATTTAGCATACCTGCCGAATCTTCATAACTAAAATGTGCACGGCGTTGCATGACTTCAGTTAAGGCAAAAACTTGTTGACGAATAGTCTGCTGTTGATTCTTGATGGTACTATATTGCTCACGCAGTGACTCATTTTGCTCTGGGTCACTTTGCAACACTGCAATAAGCGGTTCTAATTCTGAAATAGTATCACGATTACGATTAACATATTGCGCAGCTTCTTGCGCTTCAACGACTTGTTCGCGTAAATCATCAACCCGATCAGCTAAGTCATCATCAGCTAATAGATGCATCTGAGCAACCAATCGATTGACTGTAGCTAACTGCTCTTTACAATTTGCCACCTGTTGTTGGTTTTGTTTATCGATGCTTTCTTGCGACAATAATTGCCGTTCGATTTCATTGCGTCTGGTTGTTAGTTTTTGCGCTTCAGCTTCGGGATCAATATCAAACGCTACTGATAGGTATTCACCAATAAACTGGCCAACATTTTGCTCAATACGTTGCAATTTTTGCAGATCAAACGAAATCGTTGCATAGTCTTCATGTAGTTCATCACGTTCAGCTGATAATTTTTCCAGATGAATTTCACGAGCCGCTCGTCCAAATAATGGCACTTTAGGGAAACTTGAGAAGCGCCATTGGCGATCACCGGTTTTAACCAGAACAGATTTATCCATCTCTTCACAATCAAATACGCTATCATCAAATGAAGATGGATCGCCTTCGATAAAATAGATATCTTCTGGATAGTCTTCTTCATTACTGGTCAGGCTTTCAAGTTGCGCTTTAACTAACGATAAATCCGGTACCACAATGGCTTGTCTTGATGGACCATATAATGCGGAAAAGTAAGGTGCATCATCAATGGTGACATCTTCATAAATTTCAGAAAGTAATACACCATTGAATCGTTCTGCTAAAGCGGATAAACGACTATCATCAACTCCACTTGGCTGATTAAGTTGCTCTATTTGTGTATCAAGTTGATTACGTTTGAAATTTATTTGGTCACGTTGAGCAACTAGCGTGCGCTCTTGTTCAAGCAGCTGTTGTAAATGCTGAGTAACAGATTGACTATTGGTAAAGGTCTGTTCTGTCTGCTCTTGTAATGCAATAAGGGCATCTTGAGCTTTTAACCATAATGGTGCTTTTTGCCGATATTCACTAATTTTGGTTTGGATTTGCTCAAGTTCTTGTCTAAATTCAATCCGTTTTTCACTTGATTCATTAGCAAATTCAGCATTTTGATCCAATTGAACTTCAAGTTCTTGTTTAAATTCATCAAGTTCATCATAATTGAGTTGACGACCAAGGCGCTTACAAAATTGAGTTAGTAATGATTCAGCTTCTTTTTGTTCAAAAAAGCGTTGCTCTAATTCTTCTAATTGTTGTTGTAAATGTTCAGCTTGCTCAGCTTGGTAACATTGAGAGGGCCACTGCTTTAAGGCTTCTCTAGCGGCATGCCAAGCATCGCTTCGCAGCACATCACCAACTAATTTAACCACCAGTTGATAGGCTCTATCAAATTGACTAATTGCCGCATCAGAAACACTAACTCTTTGTTCCAACTCTAATAATTGTTCAGTAACCTCTTTTTGTTTTTCTTCAAAAACTTCATGGTGATCTTCAACATTACTGATAGTTAAGTTAGGTAATTGACATAATTGTTGGGCATTTTTTAACGCTTGAATTGCTTGCTGATATTGAATAGCGCGTGTTTGTTGTACATCCAAAGCTTGTTGATAATCAGCTAATTGCGTTTTTATCTCATCAACTTCTTGTTCGGTTTGTTCAACCCGATCGCGATAGGTTTGATGCTGATCATTTGCTTCAAGTACGACTTCATTTTGCTCTTCAAGTTTAACGTTGAGCTCATCTAAATCTGCTTGATAGCGGTCAATTTTTTCTTGTTGACGTAAAGCAGTTTGCACCAAATTAAGATGATCATTCGCCGCTTGAAGATCGGTCTCTAAATCTCCTTGCACATCTTGATATTCTTTCAGCTCTTTGGCCATTTCAACTTGGCGGTACTGATTACTGATAAGCTGTTCTTGGGTTTTAAACATATCGCGGCGTAGTCCTAAGACCGATTCGATATGTACCCGACGTTCATTAGCATGACGCATATAATCAGCCGCAACATAGTTGGTCGATTCAGTAATTAAGTGTTTGAATAGATCACGATCGGATTGTGTGACACGAATAGCTTCCAGTGTCATTCGATTTTCACGAAGTGCGGCTTCCATATCTTGGAATGCTTTTCTAACGCCACTATTTTCTGGTAATAGATAATCACGTAATGAACGCGTAATGGCACTTGAAATACCGCCATAAAGTGAAGCTTCGATCAGGCGATAATATTTACTGCGATCTGATGAGGAACGCAAACGTTTAGGTAATACGCCAAAATCAAACATCACTGAATGGTAATCAGTGATAGAGTTAAATTGTTTAAAAATAGCGCCTTCCGTTGTTTCAATTTTATCTTTTAATTCTGGTAAAGATAAAATTCGAGCTTGTTTGTCATTTAAGCGTTCAGTCACTAATTCAGTCGGGCGAATACTGACAGGTAAGCCTTGAATTAAGAAAGGTTTAATATCAACCTTTTTATCACGACCCGCAACTTGCTGTAAACGTACACCACAAATAATCCGTTGATTTCGAGAGTTAATGACATCTAGCATGGAGTAACACACTCCTGGTTTTAACTTACCGTGTAAACCTTTATCGCGTGAACCCGAAGTTGCTCCTGCTTCAGTAGTATTTCTAAAATGTAATAAAGTTAAATCTGGAATTAATGCTGTGACAAATGCGGCCATAGTGGTTGATTTACCCGCACCATTACCACCCGATAGGGTTGTTACCAACTGATCGAGCTCAAACGTTCGAGCAAAAAAACCATTCCAGTTAATTAAGGTTAATGAGTGAAATTTACCGTGTCTCATCATTATTCAATCTCCTCATTAACATCTTCATCTTGTTCTTCACTATTATCATCACTTAACATCAGTGATGATTCAATTTTAATCGCTTCACCATCGCGAATCAGGCGTAATTGCGCCTCTTGAGCATCATCACTGCTCCGCACATCAGCGCCAAACCGGAAAATAGATTCATTAATGCGAAAACGGCTACTGTCATTACCGACAATAAAAAAGATCATACCTAGGCGACGTAGTCGATTGAGTGCAGTTTTGACTTTATCAAATAATTTCTGGCGATCTAAGTCAGAACCTGTAGAGCGCTGATTAACTATTTTCAATAATTTACTTTCATCAGCTAATGACACAAGTTCTTCAAAGAGTTCTTGTAAGGTAAATATACCTTCATGAACTAATCGTTCTGGACTTAGGTAGAGGTAACATAATACTTTACCGACTAACATATCCAGTTCAGATAGTACCGAACGTGGAATTAGCGTGGTTGAGCGCGGACGAAGATAGAAAAATCCTTCTGGCGCACGAATAAGTTCAACATTGTAACGTTGATAAAATTGCTCAAGCTCCAGTTGAAAATCCATTAAAAAAGCATGATTATCAAGCTCATCGATGCCAATATGACGACCGGATCTTAGTTGACTATCAAGTTCAGGAAAAAGCCGGTTAGCGATAGCTTGAGCCAATTTAACAGGCATATATTTATCAATTGACGCTTGAGAACTGCTTGCAATACGTCCCATAACTTCATCAAGATGATGAGCGGTTTGTTCCATTTCTAAATCTTTAGTATCTGTTGATGACATGTGCTTGTACCTTAGCTCCATAATCGTTAATAGGTTTCCATTCGGCAGGAATACCAAGTAAATCACTTTCGGCAACACCTAATCGAATAGCCTGATCAATAAACAATCTAGCAATATCAAAATGTTGTTCTTGTGGGAATTGAGCTAAATAACTATGAATAGCAATACTCATATCAAGTGGTTTGTTTTCCTGTTTGAAGACTGATAAATTTTGTTCAATGTGTGCAATGATATGTTCTTGAATTTCTTGAATCATTTCAAATTCAAGCTCAGATGGTAATTCACCCGTCACTTCTGCTTCATGCAGTGCTAATTCCTCATCACGCATATCAAGCAAACGTTCAGCGTTTGCAAAAGTCAGTGCCCATGGAGAGTCAAAATAGCCTTGAATCGATTTGCGTAAACGTTGCGAGAAAACGCGATTCTTATCTAAGTCAATTGCGGTACGGATAAATTTATGAATATGCCTATCATAACCTATCCATAGATCGATTGCTTTTTGTCCCCAGCCAATAATCCGATCTAGCTTTCCTTGCAGATCTAGTACTATATTGTTAATTTTATCCAGATCAGGATTATCTAATGTGGCATCTTGTATCAAAAGCAGACTTTCTTGTAATTTATCACCCGCGGCTGCCAATGTGTCTTGTAATTCACGCAACGTTTGCGATGTTTCAGTAAGTAAGCCTTCACAACTACTTATGGCAGCTTGCCAATCTTGGCTTAATAACGCTGAGATATTCTGTTTTACTTCAGTTTGTTGCTCATCCATCACTCGTTGTGTGATATCGATACTGTCAAAGATTTCAGCAACTGAATATTTTAAGGGGGCAAAAACATTACGATGCCAATGCAAATCATCACCACCTTCAAGTGCTGCATCTGCTGCTCGTTTTAACTCTTGAGCGACAATAGAAAGCTGGATTGATAAGCGTAAGGTTGAAAATTCTCGTTGACGAATATAGTAATCAGAAATACCGATTCCCAGAGGTGTCAGTCGATAAATAGAATAACCATCCGTCATTTCGCTAGCAAAGCGAGTTATCAAGCGCTGACGCACTAAATCATTAATAGCATTGTTAGCACGAACAGCAATAGTATCTTCGCTTTGCTCAAAGATTTGTGAGACAAATCTAAAACCATCGATTAATTCAGATTCAGTCATTTCGCCATCAAAACGTTCACCGTTTAATACAGCTATCGCTAATAAAAAGGCCAATCGCTCAACTGGTAAAGCAATTGAAAAATCATTCTTTTTTGCCCAAGAGACCAGTTCTGGCACTGATTGGGAAAAATCGATCATAGTGATTCCTTAATAAAGATGTTTAGCATAACGACATCTTAAATAATATGAGAAACACAATATATTGTGTTGTGGACAAAATTATTTCGATTATATAACAAATCGCATTAGTTAAAAATAGCTAACTTTAGGATTTATTATTAGATGTGATAATCAAAATTCAATTTTCACAAATACGGCTATTACTATGATAAAAACGGACTAATTATTATCCAATTAGCTTTATATTTACATTGACTTCTATATGTATAAAAACAATAATGATTATCATTTTCATTTGAAAGAATAGAGGTATCTATGCGTAAAGTATTGTTATTCGTTTTATCGGGGACTTTAATTGGTTTAATGTCACAATCCGTAACAGCACATGGTATATGGATAGCTAATCGAGTCGATCAAAAACAAATTGTTTTAGGTGAAGGGCCATTAGACAATGGTTATCATCCTGAAAGCGTAAAACAAGTTAAAGCTTATAATGGTGATTGGTCAGTACTGCCTGTTTCTAAAAAAGCAAATAATAACTTTGTAACTATCGAAGCAGCGAATGAAACTGCGGTTGTAACAGTCGATTTCGATTATGGTTATTGGACTAAGAATTCAGAAGGTAAATATGTCAATTTACCGATGAATGAAGTTAAAGGGGCTAATAATGGCACGCACGCCATAAAATATAGTGTTAACTATTTATCATCCGTTAAGCAACCTAAAATGATACAAGATATTCCGCTGCAAATTGTGCCTTCTGTTGATCCAACAAAATTGAAACGTGGTGATAGATTACCAATTACTGTGTATAAAGATGGAAAACCGTTGACCAACACTGCGGTTATTGTTGATGTGGTTAATAACTTAGATAAAACAGTGAAAACCGATGATAAAGGCCAAGCTACTATTATAGTGCCAAATCAAGGTCTAAATGTTATTGGTGTTGAAATTGGTTTTCCGCTTAAAGATAATCAATTAGCGACACAAGATAAGTTTTTTACCACTCTAGTTTTTACACTAATTCCTGAAGAAGATTAAGTTAGCAATAAAAAACGGGATAATAGTCCCGTTTTTTATAAATTCTCTTACTGAACTTCAGCATTGAGCGGACGCGGTATTAGAAAGCTAGTAACTAAAGCTAACACCGTAATGACTAATCCCAAGAATATGCCATTGAAGTAACCATCAACTGAGTTACCATTTAGCATTTGAATTGCTGGCAATAGAGCAAAACTCAATCCGGCACCTAAATTAAACGCCCCAGCATTCATGCCCGGTAAGAATCCAGGATTCTCTTTAGGTGATAAAACAACGCCTAATCCATTTAAAATGATATTGGCCATGCCTGCATAAAAAATACCGAGTAGAATAACGCCTAGCGATAAAATAGGTAAAAAGTGAATGCCATAAAACATAATAATCAAAATACCAATAATACAGCCGACTAAACCAAATTTGAGCACTTGGTTATACCCTATGGTTGGTGCCAATCTTCCTGAAAATGGTCCCACAAACCAACCGATTAAAGCATAAGGTGTGAGAAAAATTAATGAGGCCCAATCTGCTTCTAGTCCAAAGCCAATTTCATGATTTTGTGCAATTGACATAACTAAACCATTAACAATAGCGAAAATACCTGTCATGGTTAAAGTTGTTGTTAATAACAAAGCCCATGTAGCACGTTTTTTCAAATGGTGGGTCGTAACTAAAGGTTGTTTATTTGTTTTTTCAACCTGCCAAAATAGTATAAAACATATAATAGCAAACAGTGTTAACCCTATAACAATCAACCAATTTGCATTACTTAGTTTACCCGCTTCGTTAAGTGCAAGTAATAACGCTGCTATGGTTAGAACAATGAGTAAGACACCTAACCAATCCATTTTGGTGCCTGCCGATGGTTTAGATTCGGAGGCAAAACGATGAACAAAGAAAGTGGAAATTGCGGCAACTATAGCTATAACCCAAAATACAGAACGAAACCCGAAATGAGTAGCAAGTAGACCGCCAGCTATCGCATCAACACCAGCAATACCACCATTTACTGCTGTTATTATTCCCATTAACATACCATATTGTTTAACATCTTTTACTTCAAAACTTAACATTAATAAACATAATGGTACTACGGGTCCCGATACCCCTTGAATAATGCGCGCGACATATAAAACTTCTATATTAGGCGCCATAGCAGCTAACACAGTACCTAAAGTCATTATAAGTAACATGCCGGTTAATACTTTTTTTCGTCCTTTTATATCACTCAATCGAGGTAAAAATAGCGAAAATAGTGCAGCTGCTGTAAAAAAAGCGGTTTGTGATAACCCAACAGCTGCATCATTAGTTCCTAACTCTTTTGCTATAGTTACTAATACAGGGCTTAACATACTGGCATTGAGTTGGAAAGCAACACATGCTGCTAGTAAAGCGACCATTAAAGCCAAGATTTTATTTTTTTTCTGGCTTAAATCTGCCATATTTTACCTCATTAAATATTTTTATTGATCTACATTTGAACTCTAGTAATAGCTAAATACAAATAAGATGCTTTGCTACATATCCAATTGATATATTTAAAAAATAATATTTTCAATTCGTTATACGCAAACCAACCTCAACTTATTGATATGTTGATATACTTTACTAGATTAGTGATGCTAACTTTTTAATTATGACTATGCGGTATTAATTAAAACTGAAGTTAAGATTGTTAACATACTGGTTAACAAACGAAAATTTAGTTCAATAAATTACACGCGAGTTGAATGGGTTCAAATCTAATTAACATTTAGCTATAAATAGAAGAAACCCCATTTTTGGCAAACAGATGAGTTCTTAACGATTATTAAGATAGTTCACTTTTAACACAAACTATTCACACTGATTACAAAAGAAATATTCTAATTTCAATTTTCAGATTTAAAATCCACTTATTATTAAATTTAATATTAAGATTTCGATAATAAAAAATAAATTACCTACTCGCACTGACGGTAATTTGTGCTAAAATCGATTCCATGAATAATCTTTCTTAACATAAGGATGTAACGCAATGCATATCGGTATACCAAAAGAACGGTTAGCCAATGAAGCTAGGGTTGCAGCAACACCTCAAACAGTTGGTCAACTGTTAAAACTTGGATTTACAGTTTCAGTAGAACAAGGTGCTGGACATGCTGCTCATTTTGAAGACCAAGCTTTTATTGATGCTGGAGCCACAATTCAAAAAACCAAAGATATTTGGCAAAATGATCTTATATTAAAATTTCATGCACCTTCTGATGATGAAATCGCTTTAATGAAAGAGGGATCATCAATCATTAGTTATATTTATCCAGCTCAACATAAAGAGCTTTTGGAAAAGCTTGCCACTAAAAATATCACTGTAATGGCTATGGATTGTGTGCCTCGTATTTCACGAGCTCAATCACTCGATGCTTTAAGCTCAATGTCTAACATTGCTGGTTATCGCTCTGTTATTGAAGCGGCTAACCAATTTGGTCGATTCTTTACTGGACAAGTAACCGCAGCTGGTAAAGTACCACCAGCAAAAGTATTGGTAATTGGTGCTGGCGTTGCTGGTCTAGCGGCGATTGGTGCGGCAGTTAGCTTAGGTGCGATTGTTCGTGCTTTTGATACTCGCCCAGAAGTTGCCGAACAAATTAATAGTATGGGTGCTGACTTCTTAGAATTAGATTTTGAAGAAGAAGCTGGTTCTGGTGATGGTTATGCTAAACAAATGTCTGCTGCGTTTATTGAAGCTGAAATGGCATTATTTGCAGAACAAGCCAAAGATGTTGATATCATTATCACTACGGCATTAATCCCAGGTAAACCTGCACCAAAACTTATCTCTAAAGAGATGGTTGAATCAATGAAACCAGGTAGTGTTATTGTTGATTTAGCAGCCTTAACAGGTGGTAACTGCGAATTAACCAAACCTGGTGAAGTATTTGAAACAGATAATAATGTTAAAATTGTTGGTTACACAGATTTAGCCAACCGTATGCCAGCTCAAGCATCACAATTATACGGAACTAACATTGTTAATTTATTAAAATTACTTGCCAAAGAAAAAGATGGAAACATCGACATCAATTTTGAAGATGTTGTGATTCGTGGTGTAACTGTAGTTAAAGATAAAGAAATAACATGGCCTGCGCCTCCAATTCAAGTTTCTGCACAACCTCAGAAAAAAGCAGCTGAGCCTATTGCTAAACCTGAACCTAAGCCAATGCAACCAGCCAAAAAATATGGCATTTTAGCTTTATTGATTATTGCTTACTTCTGGCTAGCAAATTCAGTACCTGAAAGCTTCTTAGGACACTTCACCGTATTTGCATTATCATGTGTAGTTGGTTATTACGTGGTATGGAATGTTACCCATTCTTTACATACACCACTAATGTCAGTTACCAATGCGATATCTGGTATTATATTAGTTGGTGCAATACTACAAGTTGGTGATGATAATGGCTTAACTACGGCAATTGCCTTTGTTGCTATTTTAATTGCTAGTATCAATATTTTTGGTGGATTCTTTGTTACTCAAAGAATGCTAAAAATGTTCCAACGTGGCAAGTAAAGGAGATTATTGATAATGCTTAATCAAGGAATCATTCAAGCAGCTTACGTAATTGCTGCACTTCTGTTTATCTTTAGTTTGCGAGGACTATCAAATCAAGAATCAGCCAAATCTGGGAACATTTATGGCATGATTGGTATGGCAATAGCTCTTATCGCAGCAATTGCCAGCATAAATGGTGGCTTACACTGGATCATTATTGCAATGATTATCGGTGCTGCTATTGGTTTGTATCTAGCAAAAAATGTTGAAATGACACAAATGCCGGAATTGGTTGCTTTATTACATAGCTTTGTAGGTATGGCAGCCGTTCTTGTTGGAATAAACAGCTTTTTAGATCCACACGCGGTTCCACCGAATGAAGTAACAATTCATTTAGTTGAAATTTTTGTAGGTGTATTTATCGGTGCAGTTACTTTCTCAGGATCAATTGTAGCCTTTGGAAAGTTAAATGGTAAAATTAGTTCAAAACCATTATCTCTCCCAAATAAACACTATCTAAATCTAGCAGCAATAGTTGTATCAGTTATCTTGATGTTTACATTTATCAAGGTAGAAACTGGCGCTGGTGCCTTAATTAGTTTACTTATCATGACAATTATTGCTCTAGTGTTTGGTTTCCACCTTGTAGCATCAATTGGTGGTGCGGATATGCCTGTTGTTATCTCAATGCTTAATTCCTATTCTGGTTGGGCGGCAGCAGCTGCAGGCTTTATGTTACAAAATGATCTTCTTATTGTAACTGGTGCGTTAGTGGGTTCTTCTGGTGCAATCCTCTCTTATATTATGTGTAAAGCAATGAATCGTTCATTTATCAGTGTTATCGCTGGTGGATTTGGAAGCGATGGTAGCGCAGCGAGTTCATCAGAAGAAGAACAAGGTGAATACCGTGAAATGCAACCAGCGGAAGTTGCTCAAACCTTAAAAGAAGCTCGCTCAGTGATTATTGTACCAGGTTATGGTATGGCTGTAGCTCAAGCACAAGGTGCAGTAAGCAATATTACTGAAAAACTTCGTGGTATGGGTATTGAAGTCCGTTTTGGTATTCACCCGGTCGCAGGACGTTTACCTGGTCATATGAATGTATTATTAGCCGAAGCCAAAGTTCCTTACGATATTGTATTAGAGATGGATGAAATTAATGATGACTTCCCGGATACCGATGTTGTTTGGGTAATTGGTGCTAACGATACTGTTAACCCAGCAGCAGAAGAAGATCCCAATAGCCCTATCGCAGGTATGCCTGTTTTAGAAGTATGGAAAGCCAAAACAGTCATTATTTCTAAACGTTCAATGAATACTGGCTATGCTGGCGTGCAAAATCCACTATTCTTTAAAGAAAATAGCTATATGCTATTTGGTGATGCTAAAGATAGTGTTGAAAAAGTATTACAAAATTTATAATAGTTGATTATTATAAACATGCTAAATGAACTGCGACTTTTGTCGCAGTTTTTTTGAGCATTAATTTTTATTATTTGAATAATGTATCTGACAAAAAGTTAATTACAAGATAAGTAATTTCACTGTGTATTTCACTTCTCTGACGAATTGCTCCATCTTTACAAATAATTCCTTCACCTTGTTTTTCTTGGTTTAATATCTCTATTGCATTAGTTTTACACATTTGAATAAAACTAAAATGCATTGCATCCGGAATAGTAATATAAGTGGCAGATGACTTTGCTAAAAATTGTTGAAGGTAGCCCGATTCAAGTTGAGCATTTGTATCATCTAAATCAACGCCCGCACCAATAATAAGAGAAGGTATTTTAATTTCTTGCAAGCTTTCAATTGTAAATCCTCTTGTCATACCGGTATCTAAAGATATGAAAGCTTTTATTCTTGGGTCTAACATACTTTTATTTAGCTCTGAATTTGCTAAACCAAGTTCTGATAGCAAATGACAACCTTTCAAATAAGAATGTATCTTACAATCCTGATTAAATAAATTAGTCGAAAATCTAGCGCCAGAAAGCGCAATTACAGACCAACCACCAAGAGAATGCCCTATAGCGGCAATCTGATTAAAATTAACAATATTTGAAAATGTTTGATTGCCAATTAAAGCATCAATTGTTTTACTTAAATCTTGTGTACGTAACCATAGTTTAGATGATTGTTCAATATTACGATCAAATATGGATGTTCCTGGATGATTTGGAGCAGCAACAATATAACCTTTTAAAGCAAGTTCATTAGCAAGCCAACTTAGATTTTGCCAACTTCCACCATAACCATGTGAAAGCAAAGCTAATGGATATTTAGTCGTACTGATTTTCGGTTCAGCATCAGGAGTAACCTCATGACCATAAAAAATAGCATTTTCAGCTATAGTAACAGCGCCATGGTTATTGTTAGTAGGATACCAAACAGCTATATCAAGCGGTCTGCCATCTTGGATATCATAGTGAATTCGCTTAAAACCAATATATTCTGATGCAGAACAAATAAAAGGAAAAAATAGAATAATAAATAAGTTCGTTAATCCTAAAAGGAATTTAGCCATGACATCCAACTTAATAAGGTTCTTTTTATAGTAATTTGAAATATTATAATAAGAAATAGCTTAAAGCCATGATAAAGTGAAGTGATAAACTTTATTTATAATAATTATTATAGTTAAATTCTAAATTAAAATTCGGCAATAAATTAACAACTTGAAAAAATCATTTTTTTTCAAGTTTTACTTGTTCTTTATGATAAAGGTAATAAGCCCCTCGGGAAACCATTCTAAGTTGAAAAATAAGATCTTCAATTAATTTTTGCCGTTGAATAATATCAAAATCAATAGCTTCTGCCCCGGCATTAAAAGCAATAGTAACCATGGCTTCCGCTTGTGCTTCATTATAATGATGTGGCATTTGATTAGCATTATCTAAATAATCGACCAACTCCACAATAAAGTGCTGAATTTCTCGTGCAATAGCCGATCGGAATGCTGAAGATGTTCCTGCTTTTTCTCTAAGCAATAGCAAGAACACTTTAGGATTTTTATCAATAAATTCAATGAATGTCGTTACTGATGTTCGAAGAACACTCCCACCTTTTTCAATACGCTTTCTGGCTTGGCGTAGTAATTGCCGGAGTGTTAAGCCACTTTCATCAACCATCGCTAAACCTAACTCATCCATATCACGAAAATGTCGATAAAAGGAAGTGGCCGCGATGCCTGCTTCACGAGCAACCTCACGCAGACTTAAACTTGCAAAACCTTGTTCCGCATTAAGCTGATTAAACGCAGCATCAATTAAACTTCGACGAGTTCTCTCTTTTTGCTGTGCTCTAACTCCACAGGTTTTAACATTTTTCATTTTTTAATTCAGCACTTTAAAAAAATTAAATTATTTATTCGTTTGTCCTAATAATCGTTCTTTTTCGGCAAATACTTTTGGCATATGATCACGAATGGTTTTCGCAATAGTTTCATAACGCGCGCGTAAAGGCGAACCAGGTCGATAAATTAGGGCTATACTTCGTGTTGGAACCGGATCAGTACACGGAATATAACAGATATTATCTCGAGTACGTTCATTTGGAGCGGCTAATTCAGGAAATAAGGTAATTCCACGTCCTGCTGATATCATACTTCGCAATGTTTCTAAACTTGTTGCTTTAAATTGTTTATCTTCGTCAATTCCTACTTGAAAACAATACCCCATCGCATGTTCACGCAAACAATGACCGTCTTCCAACATTAAAAATTTTTGACCTTTTAAACTGGAAAGTTTAACCGTTGGTTTACTGGCTAGTTCATCATTTGCCGGTACCGCTAAAAACATTGGTTCATTAAATAATGGCAGTTCAATAAATTGTGCGGTTTCTTTTACTTGAGCGATAATGGCACAATCCAATTTACCACTTTCAAGTTGAGCAACAATATTAGCGGTTTGCGCTTCATGTAGATAAAGTTCCAGTTGTGGAAAAGATTCATGTAACACGGTAATGACATGTGGTAGCAAGTAAGGTGCAATAGTTGGGATTAAGCCAATATGCATAGGACCGGACATCTCTTCACCTTGACGGCTGGCCATCTCCTTTAATATTTGGATATTACGTAAAATTTCTTTGGCTTGCTCAACAAGCATCATACCTGTTTGGGTAAACAATACTTTACGACTAGTGCGTTCAAGTAACATTACGCCTAATTCATCTTCAAGTTTTCTGATTTGACCACTTAATGTTGGTTGACTAACATTACAAGCATCAGCTGCTTTACGAAAGTGCCGAAATTCAGCTAATGATACAAAATATTCCAAATCACGAATATTCATAGAGTCCCCAATAAGTTATCAGTTAAAGGTTATATTTGCGAAATAAAAAAATAGAGATATCAACTATTTTATTAAAGTTTATTTATAAATAAGTGCAATCAAACTAATGAGTCATTCAAAATAAAATTTAAAAATATATTCATTAAAATCTTATCGTTTTATTTTTCTAAATTAATCTAGCTAATTGTACTATATAAAGTACTATTGTTGATAATTATGTTCAAAAAATCAAACAGAATATTTAATGATTGCGATGTA
This sequence comes from Gilliamella apicola, assembly GCF_003202915.1. GTDB lineage: Bacteria > Pseudomonadota > Gammaproteobacteria > Enterobacterales > Orbaceae > Gilliamella > Gilliamella apicola_Q. The sequence continues at coordinate 143,277 of NZ_QGLP01000004.1, read as the reverse complement.
AAACACACCATTCTACATGCTATAGCCTTTCTAAGAAAAATGGAAAATTGAAGTAAACTAGGATATAATCGCGCGCTAGATTACTATATAACCATATTTTTATATAACCATATTCAATAGAGGTGCGCTATTTTTAAACAAGTTTCTCGCTTTTATCGTAAAATGTTCCATCACCAAGAACGACAAGAGTCGCACTATATTTCCATCTCACGTAAAGAGCATAATATTTCTCACAAAAATATAAGCGAAAATGCGTTAAAAGTACTATATCGATTAAATAAACAAGGTTATGAAGCCTACTTAGTTGGTGGTTGTATTCGTGATCTTCTTTTAGGCAAAACACCTAAGGATTTCGATATTGCGACCAATGCGACGCCTGAACAGGTTCAAAAGATTTTCCGTAATTGTCGCTTAATTGGTCGACGTTTTCGTTTAGCGCATATTATGTTTGGTAAGGAGATAATCGAGGTTGCTACCTTTAGAGGAGAGCATGATGATCAAAGTGAACAAAAAAATATCTCAAAACGTTCACAATCGGGGATGTTATTGCGTGACAATGTCTATGGGACAATAGAACAAGATGCTGTTCGTCGTGATTTCACGATGAATGCACTTTATTATAATGTTAAAGATTATACTATTCGTGATTATTGTGGTGGCTTAAGTGATTTGCAAAATGGTATTATTCGATTAATAGGCGATCCAGAGACAAGGTATCGCGAAGATCCAGTCCGGATGTTAAGAACAATCCGTTTTGCCGCAAAACTTAATATGAACATTGAGCCTGCTACTGCTGAACCAATAAAAAAACTTGCGCCATTGTTAAAAAACATCCCTTCTGCACGTCTCTTTGATGAATCGTTAAAATTATTGCAATCAGGGTATGGTTATGATACCTATATTTTATTAAAACAGTTTAACTTATTTGAGCAATTGTTTCCTGTAGTTGAACGTTTATTTATACAAAATCATAATGGAAATGTGGAAAAAATAATTGCTCAAGTATTAAAAAATACTGATTACCGAATAGCCAATGAACAACGTGTCAATCCTGCTTATTTATATGCTGTATTTTTTTGGTATCCAATTATAGAACAGACGCAATTAAACTGTGTGGAAAGCGGTCTGCAATATTATGACTCTTTTTCAATGGCAATTAATGATATCTTATGTGAGCAATGCCGTATTATTGCTATACCAAAACGTTTGACTGCAATAATGAGTGATATTTGGCGCCTACAATTACGAATGAAAAAACGTGAAGGGAAACGTGCATTTGTAATTTTAGAACACCAAAAATTCCGCGCTGCTTATGATTTATTAGAAATGCGCGCTTCAGTTGAAAAAGGTGAACTTTTAGATTTAGCTAAATGGTGGGATGAATTTCAACATGTATCGACTGAAAGGAAAATTGCCATGATAAAACAACTTGGTAAAACTAATAAGCGATTTACTAAACGTTAATTTTCATTCGCACTTTTATAAATAACCGCTATAATGTTGAAATAAAATAATCATAATTAAACTCTGATCATTAATGAAAAAATTACCGCTTTCTCGCATTGCTATAGCTGTTACATTTTCCTTATACAATTATAGCAACCAAAGTTACGCAATAGGCTTATCACAAAATGACACTACCAATCCGCAGTGTCTTATTGATGTACCAAGATTTGATCGACCAATCGTTCGTGAAAATATAGATCTATTACCAATTAACACTGAAGCTGATGAATTTGAGACAGTTCATACCAATCTAGCGACTTATACGGGTCATGTTAATGTTACACAAGGTAATCGCTCTGTTCTATCGGATAAAGTTACGATTGATTCTAATGATGCAAATAATCGAATGGCGATATTAGATGGCAATATTACTTATCAAGATAATCTGATACAGGCAAAAGGTGACCATGCATTAATAAATCTCAATAATTATGATTCCAGTATGAATCCGAGTGAATACCATTTAGTTAATAAGCTTGGACGCGGCAACGCTGATGAAGTTAAACTTGAAAAGAATCGCTATGTAATTCTTAAAAATGGTAGTTATACTTCCTGTCCAATAGGTGATAGTGCTTGGAATATCAAAGGGTCAACAATTATTCACGACAATGAAGAACAATTATTAGAAATTTGGAATGCGGTATTTAGAATAGAAAAAGTTCCTGTTCTCTATTCGCCTTATTTACAAATGCCAACTGGCAATAAAAGACGTTCAGGGTTATTAATTCCTAACTTTGGCTACGATAGCGTCGATGGTATAGATTTTTCATTACCTTATTATTGGAATATCGCCCCAAATTATGATGCAACAATAACACCAAGAGTCTTACAACATCGTGGGGTACAACTACAAACAGAATTTCGCTACCTAAATCAACTTGGGCTAGGGACTTTTTCTTTTGACTGGTTACAGCATGATAGTCAATATAGTGAAGATAGGAAAAAAGAAACCAACGGTAATAAATATGATAATAATCGTAATCGATGGTTATTCTATTGGAAAAACGATGAGTTAATTAACTATAATTGGCGTTTCATAGCAGATGTTACCCGAGTGAGTGACAATCAATATTTAACCGATCTCAATTCAAGATATGCTTCTCAAACAGCTGGATATTTAACCCAGCATTATAAAGTTGCTTATAACGATGAAAATTGGGATATCGCTTTAGGTTACAAACACTTTCAGCCATTCCATTATGATATTCTTTACCAGACTCAGCCACAATTAGATATCAATTACTATAATTATGAGCTAGGACCATTAAAATTTAAGACTTTTTCTCAATTGTCGCATTTTATTAATTCCACAGATAATGAACCTGAAGCTTGGCGAGCCCATATTGAACCAACAATTAATTATACTGCGACTAATTCTTGGGCAAATTTATCTGCTGAAACTGGGTTTATGGCAACCCATTACAACCAGAAAAACATATTCAAATATAATATGGAGCACGAAAACCAAAGAATTAAATTAGACCGTAATGTAAATCGTTTTATACCTAAATTTAATATTGATGGTAAAGTTATTTTTGAAAGAGATGTCGATCTAATTGATGGTTATAGCCAAACACTTGAACCAAGAGTGAAATATACTTATATTCCTTATCGCAATCAATCAAATATTAGAAGTTATGATTCAACGCTTTTACAGGCTGATTATACTGGTTTATTTAGAGATCAGACTTATAGTGGATTAGACCGTATTGCATCGACCAATAAACTTGTGAGTGGTGTCACGACACGTTTTTATGACAATAATAAAATTGAAAAATTTAATATGTCTATAGGACAAATAACTTACTTCACTAAATCGAAAACGGGTGATCATAATAATGATTTAGATAAAAATTCTGATACTGGTAGCGTCACTTGGGCGACTGACAATTTCTGGCGAATTAGTGATGATATTATTTTCCGAAGTGGACTTCAATACGATACACGTATCGATAATATCTCACTGGCCAATACGACGTTTGAATTTCGACCATCGAGTGATAAATTAATTCAATTATCTTATCGTTATGCTAATCGTGATTATATTGATACGGTAGACGATAGATATAAGTACTCAGCATATAAAGGTTATAAACAAGATCTGTCTCAAGCTGGAATTATGGCTAGTTGGCCACTATCTGAAAAATTTAGCGCTGTAGGCTCTTATTATTATGATATGAAACAAAAGCAAATTTCTGATAGTTTTATTGGCATAAATTACAGTGATTGTTGTTGGGGCGTAACTGTACAATATGGCCGTAAATTGATTGATTGGGATAATATGGCACAAATAAGTAAATATAAAAATAAACTTTCAATTATGTTTGAAATTAGAGGATTAGGAAATAATCGTGATACAAAAGCCAAGATGTTAAACTTTGGCAAATTACCTTATACAACAACATTTGAATAAACATACTAATAAATTTATTAATATAAATTCAAAATCGCAACAACATGATGAGTTGATTAAATATGAAATTATTAAAACTTTTTATTGCATTAAACTTGAGTGTTAATTTAATGCTTTTAACACCTCTTTCAGCAAATGCGGCACCGAAAGTGGTAGAACAAGTTGCTGCTGTTGTTAATAATAATGTCATTTTAGAAAGTGATGTCAGTGACATGCTAAAAACCATTAAAGCCAGTACCGATCCGAGTTCTTTACCCAATGATAAAATACTAAGACAGCAAATCATTGATCGTCTAATTGTCGAAAAACTTATTTTACAAAGAGCTGCTAAAGCGAAAATTACCATTAGCGAAGATCAAGTTACAGCAGCAATCGAAAACATTGCTGATGAAAATGGTATGACAATAGATGAACTAAGAAGCCGATTATCAACAATGGGAATGAGTTATAGTACATATCGGGATCGAATTCATAACGACATGCTAATTGAACAAGCGCGTTTGCATGAAGTTAGAAACAGAATCCAAATTTCAGATAGAGAAGTTGAAAATTTATCTAAAACAATGGCAAGCCAACCAACAAAAAATATAGATGTCAAAATTAGCCATATCTTAATTGCTATTCCAGAAACGGCTTCGAAACAACAGATTGACAACGCTACCAACAAAGCAATAGATATCATTAATCGAGCCAAAAAAGGGGAAAACTTTGCTAAATTGGCGGCCTCATTTTCTAATGATGACCTCGCCTTAAAAGGTGGTGCTATGGGGTGGAAAAAAATCAATGAGTTACCGACAATTTTTGAAGAGCGACTTATCCGCGCACCAAAAGGAAGCGTTATTGGACCAATCCGTTCAGGTATTGGGCTGCATATATTAAAAGTTGACGATACTCGTGCTGAAGCACCACAAAAAATCACACTTCAAGAAGTTAATGCACGTCATATTTTAATTAAAACTAATGTATTAGTAACTGATCAAATAGCTAAACAAAAGCTTACAGATCTTCGTAAAGCCATCATCAGTGGCACAACGACGTTTACTGCGGCGGCTAAAGCTAATTCTGAGGATACAGGATCAAAAGATAGTGGCGGTAATCTAGGTTGGAATAGACCTGAAATTTATGATGATAGATTCAGAATTGCATTAATAAAATTGAAAAAAGGTGAAATCAGTCAACCTATAAAATCATCTTACGGTTGGCATTTAATCCAACTAATTGATTCAAGGCAAACCGACGGTACTAACTTAGCGAAAAAAGATCAAGCTTATCGACTCATTTTCAATCGTAAATTCGCTGAAGAAGCACAAGTTTGGGTTCAAGAGTTAAAAGGTGATGCATATATCAAAATTACAGGTGAAAACAATAATGAATAATCGTGTTCATCAAGGGCATTTTGCTCGTAAGCGATTTGGTCAAAACTTTCTCCATGATAATTATATTATTGAAAGTATTGTAGCCGCCATACAACCCAAACAAGGTGAAGCCTTAGTTGAAATAGGTCCAGGGCTTGCTGCATTGACAGTACCTGTAAGTAAATTAGTCGATCATCTTACTGTTATTGAAATTGATAGGGATTTAGCTAGTCGATTAGTTGAAAATCCTTTCTTACAAAATAAAATCAGTGTGATTGAACAAGATGCTCTAAGTTTCGATTTTAATCAGTTGTCCGATAGAATAGGTCAGCCATTAAGAGTGTTTGGTAATTTACCTTATAATATTTCAACACCATTGATGTTTCATTTATTTGAATATGCTTCAATCATAACTGATATGCATTTTATGTTACAAAAAGAAGTAGTTACTCGTTTAGTTGCTGCACCTAATAGTAAAGATTACGGCCGCTTAAGTGTCATGGCGCAATATTACTGTCAAATTATTCCTGTTTTAGAAGTACCACCTACTTCTTTTAAACCTGCACCTAAGGTTGATTCAGCTGTAGTTAAACTAATACCTTACAAACAAAAACCATATTTAGTTAATGATATTAAAATCCTTTCACGTATTACTACCGAAGCATTTAATCAGAGACGTAAAACCATTCGTAATAGCTTAGGTAATTTATTCACGGCTGAGCAAATAGATGAACTCGGTATTGATCCAAATTTACGCGCCGAAAATTTGACGGTAGAACAATATTGTTTTTTAGCAAACACTTGGAAATAACCTTATGGCAAACCTAATAATTGGTGATATTCATGGTTGTTATGATGAGTTAATGCGATTACTTGAAAAAGCAGGTTTTTCGTCATCAGATACCTTATGGTTAACTGGCGATTTAGTTGCTAGAGGCCCCAAATCACTTGAAGTTATTAGATTTGTGAAACGCAACAGTCAGCAAATTAGATTAGTTTTAGGTAATCACGACTTACATTTACTATCGATTTATGCCAATGTTACGCAATCAAAAAAGAAGGATAATCTTGACCAACTCATCCATGCCAAGGATTTTGATGAGTTAATGAATTGGTTACGCAAACAACCATTAATTCAGATAGATGAAAAATTAAAACTAATTATGACTCATGCTGGAATTTCACCACAATGGGATCTTGATACATTAAAAAAGTGTGCTCTTGATCTGCAAGTAGTGTTAAGCAGTGACTCATATCCCCTTTTTCTCGACAAAATGTATGGCAATTTTCCTGATGAGTGGTCAGCAGAGTTACAAGGATTAGACCGATTACGCTATATTGCCAATGCATTAACACGAATGCGTTATTGTTACGAAGATGGACGCCTTGATTTTTACTGTAAAAATCAACCAGATGAAGCACCTTCAAAACTAAAGCCTTGGTTTACATTACCAAGTAAAATTCCTGCAGAATATAGTATTGCTTTTGGCCACTGGGCTGCGTTAAATGGCAAAGGTACACCCGAAAATATTTATGCACTCGATACAGGATGTTGTTGGGGTGGAAAATTGACCTGCTTGCGTTTTGAAGATAAAAAATACTTCAAAAAGAAAAATATGGAAACTAAAAGTTAAAAATAAAAAAACAATTTAAGGGTTATTTTATTATGTCTGCACTATCTGTTATCAAATCAATTTGGAAAGTTATCAACTTAATCAGAGAAATTTTTCTTAATCTTGTTTTTTTAATTATTATCCTATTGATTTTTAGTGGTATTGCATTAATTAAAGAATCACAAAAACAGGACATTACTCCTCAATATGGCACATTAGTTATGGACCTTGAAGGGGTGGTTGTCGATAATTCACTTTATAGTGATGAGATGTACGAATTACAAAATAAAATATATGGTAAAAGAATAAATCTATCTCGTGAAAATAGCTTATTCGATTTAGTGCAGAAGATATCACAAGCAACATCTGATCCAAATATTAACAACATGGTGCTAAAACTAGACAATTTTGTTAGTGCAGATATGAGCACTTTACAATATATTGGTAAATATTTAGATAAATTCAAAGCAGCAAATAAACCTATTTACGCTATTGGTTCCAATTTCAACCAAAGCCAATATTATTTGGCTAGTTATGCCAATAAAATTTATCTTACCCCATTAGGTGCTGTTAATGTATTTGGATTATCAGCAAATAATTTATACTACAAAACATTATTAGATAATTTAAAGATTAACACCCACGTTTTCCGTGTCGGAACTTACAAGTCAGCTATTGAACCATTCATCCGAGATAATATGTCAGAAGAAGCGAGAGGTAACGCTTCTCGATGGTTGAATTTAATGTGGAATAACTACCTTAATGACATTTCCGCAGAACGAAAAAAGGCAGAGACACAATTAGTCCCTCCAACCGATAAAATGTTATCCGAACTAAAATCGGTAAACGGCAATATGGCTCAATATGCTTTAGCAAGTGGATTAATTGATGCGATAACTTCTGAATTTGATTTTGAACTAGAAGTTAAAATAAAAAATAAAGTCAGCATATACAATTACCAGCTTAAGGAAAAAGCCGAAGAATCAATTAAAGAACCTAAAATTGCTGTTGTTTTCGTAAATGGTACTATTACTGATGGTGCCAATAATAGTAATATAGCCGGCAGCCAAGATATTGTTAATCAACTAAGAAATATTCGCAAAAAATTAAATAAAAATAAAATACAAGCGGTGGTACTTAGAGTAAATAGCCCGGGTGGAAGCGTTGATGCTTCCGAAGCAATTCGCAGTGAATTAGAGACTTTACATCGATACCAGATCCCTATCGTTGTTTCTATGGGGGGAATGGCTGCTTCAGGCGGATACTGGATATCAACCGCTTCTGATTATATCGTTGCTAGCCCAAATACGATTACGGGTTCAATTGGTATTTTTGGCATTATACCAACATTTGAGAATTCACTTTCACATATTGGGGTTTATAATGATGGCGTTTCAACATCTCCATTGGCAAGTAGTAGCCTAACGCAAAGTTTATCTGCTGAAATGGAACAATTTGTTCAAATGAATATTGATAATGGTTACAGTACTTTTATTTCTTTAGTAGCAAAAAACCGTAAGATGACGATGGAACAAGTCGATCAAATAGCTCAAGGCCAAGTTTGGTTAGGCTCCGAAGCGAGTAAAAATGGCTTAGTGGATAAATTAGGTGATTTTGATGATGCTATTGACATGGCTGCAACATTAGCCAATATTACCGATTACCAAATAGATTGGCAAAAACCGGAAGGAAGTTGGTTCAACGCGCTTTATTCAGATATGATTGCAATGATGCCAAAATCAACAGCTGAGGTATTTTTTGAACAGATCCCAGAAGTAAAACAAATTAAGCAACAAATCTCAGTATGGGATAAATTCAAAGATGCACAAAACCGTTATATATACTGTTTAAATTGTGCCGATATTAGATAATAAAAAAGTCCACCACAAAGGTGGATTTTTTTTATTTTTTTGTCTGGAAAAAATAACGCATATTATCCATAGCCATTTGAATAGTTTTATAATTAGGTTTCTCATCTACTTGATTATTATGACAATCATAATAATGGCTAATACCAAGACGATTAACAAAATAGATGTTATCTTTGGTTCGAACAGCATAAGAACTATAATTCGACATTAATAACCAATCTCGATCTAATATCGGGCTAAACAAATCATAACCTGTCGAGTAATCACTAATATCATTTTCAACATGTAAATAATGCCGCATTATTGTTGGTACTACATCTTCATGGCTAGTAAATTTATTTATATTATCGCTCATGTGTTGAAGATCTTTTGCCCCAACAATAATAAAAGGAACTTTAGTTTGTGCATCAGTATAGTTACCATTATGCCCCCAAAAACCTAGTTTATTGTCATTCATTTCTTGTGAATGGTCACCAGTGATAATAATCAAGGTATTTTCTAATGAACCAGACTGTTTGAGTTCATCATAGACTTTTTGCAGTAAAAAATCATCATAATAGACACTTTGTTTATAGCGATTAAAAATTGGTTCAGGATCGGTATCGTTATTTAATGTCATGTAATTAAGTTCACCGACTGGTTGGAATTTTATGTCAAAGTCTTTAGGAAAATCATAAGCATGTGGAGCATCAAAAAATAAGAATGAAAAACTCGGTTTAGATTGATCTCTTGTTTTATACCAATTTAGCCAATCCTCCGTTAACTGTTTATCTCGACTCGACGCCTTACCATCTCTACTGCTAATTCTTAAATCCTTGATAGTCAAAAACGCCGTACGATCAAATTCAGGGGCGGTAACTTTGGCTGAAGTAAATATACCAATATTATAATTTTCTTTTTGCAAAGTGGTTATAAATAACGATGGGATCCGGTTTCTTAAAAAAGCATCCCAATACGTGCCGGGAATACCATAAAAAAGTCCAAAAATACCAGTTCGAGTTGCATTGCCTGTTGAATAATGATTATTGAAAATTATTCCATTATTCTGTTGTACAAAATTGTAGGTATTAGGAGAAATTTGTTGACTAAAAGTATCATACCTCCAAGAATCCAAAACAATAAACATGATATTTGGTGTTGTTTTATTACTAGGATTAACTAAAAGCTCATTTTTAGGGTAATGGATAGTGGCGTGTAGGTTATCCTTTTCTAGGAATGTTTTATGTTGACCGGATTTATCAAAAAATCCCATTATTTTTTTTGAGGTAAAGGGACGATATAATGGAATGTATTCTTTAACAATCATAATGGGAGAATAACCATAATAGAATGCCACCATATGGACCAAATGACTAATAAAAAAACAACTTAGAAGAAATAGTGTCGAAATGACTAATGTTTTAGATCGATCATTGTGTTGGTTACATTTTTTATCTAACAGATAAATAATTAAATATTCTATCCCGAAAGATACCAATATTAATATAAACATTAAAACATAAGTGATAGTTGAAAAATCGACAACTTGCCCAGAAAAAACCATTGAGAGTACCGACTCATTAATATGAAATCGATATTGTTGGAAGACAATAGTGTCAATGTACAATGCAATTTGTAATAAACTAAATATAATTGCTAGGCAGCTATTACTTAAAACTCTCTTCATGCAAATGAGAGGAATACATAAAATAAAAAGTAATAAATAAAACGAGAAAAAATGTCCTAATACAGCAAATAGCGAGAAAAATCCCCCATCCCAACTAAATGATGCACCAGGTACCCAAAAATATCGGATAGCAATAATAGATGAAATAAAAATATTTACTAACACAAATGAATAAAGTTTTTTCATAGAGATCCAAAGGTAAAAAATTTAAAAGTCTTTAATAATAGCTATTATTCTACTTAAAATTGGTACTTTCCTTAAAATTTTTAACAAAAAAAGATAAATATGTCGAGCTTAATATAACCTTAACAAAAAGGGTTCTTTATAGAGTCCTCTGTGAATATAATGAGCGGTTGGTTATCTACGATCAGCGAATATTCGTAGTAACATAATAAATAAATTGATAAAGTCGAGATAGAGTGTTAATGCACCTAATATCACATAACGTCTAAACATATTTTGATCATTTTGTGATAAGTTGACACCAAATTCTTTAAGTTTTTGCGTATCATAAGCGGTTAATCCAGCAAACACAAAAACACCAATATAGGTTATAGCCCACATTAGTGGTGCATTTTGCAAAAATATATTAACTAGGGAGGCGATAACAATACCAATTAATCCCATGAATAAAAAACTACCTAAACCAGATAAATTACGTTTAGTGGTATAACCATAAACCGCTAATGCACTAAACATTCCAGCAGTAATAAAAAAGACACTGGCAATGGAAGATGACGTATAATATAGAAAATATATAGAAAAAGTACAACCATTTAGAACTGAATAAAGCATAAATAAAGTGGTTGCTGTAGCTCCAGATAATCGATTAATCATTCCTGAAATAGCAAAAACTAAACCAATTTCGGCAATCAAAAGCACCCACATTATACGCGCTAAAAACATAACAAGTTGATCATTATTTGATGCAAACCAAGCAACAAATGCAGTTAAAAGTAAACCAACAGCCATCCATACACATGACTCATATATGTTTGGATGCGACTACCAGTCTGTTCTATAATTGAACCATTTGGGGTATAACTAGACATATCCTTCCTCTTATGAAAATAACATAACAACTGTATTATATATTAAATAAGGATTAATACCATTTCTTCAAGGTTTTTAAATCGGATTCCTTTGCTTTTACCCAATTTTGCCCGCTAGCAGTCTGTTCCTTTTTCCAAAATGGAGCCTCATTTTTTAAAATATCCATTATAAACTCTGTAGTTGCAAAAGCATCACTACGATGAGTTGAACTCACACCAACAAACACAATACTTTCATTAGCATAAATTTTACCAACACGGTGGACTATCGCAACTCGATTAATCGCCCATCTACTTCTGGCTTGATTAATAATATTACCTAACACTTTTTCAGTCATTTCAGGGTAATGTTCTAGTGTTAAACTAATAACTTGATTTTCAAAACTTCGCACCTTTCCCATAAATGTCACTACTGCACCATCTGCTGGTGATTCATAAAGCCAAGTGATCAATGAACTAACATCGATGGGAGATTGGTTAACTTGGATAATATTCATATTGTTAACCGCCTGTTACTGGAGGGAAAAAGGCTATTTCATCATCCTCTTGAATAATATAGTCATAGTTAACTAAAGTCTGATTGACTGCACATAATACAGTTTTTTCTTTTAATGCTAATGACCATTTATTGCCACGCAAACTTAGTTGTTCTAAAAGTTGCGATATTGACATTTGCTCTACCGCTAATTCAAGTTTATTAACCCCTACTAGCTCTCTAGTTTGTGCAAAAAAAATAATTTTATTCATACTATCACTGTTTTGTTGCATTATATTCGCCTGATTTACCACCAATTTTATTGAGTAAGCGAACCTGATTAATGATCATATCTTTTTGATTAGCTTTGCACATATCATATATTGTTAATGCGGCTACCGTAGCGGCAACTAATGCCTCCATTTCAACCCCAGTTTGACCTGTCAACCGACAAATAGATTCAATCCTAACACTATGATTTTCAAATAGGGGTTCAATATTGACTTCTATTTTACTCAGGAGTAGTGGATGACAAAGTGGAATCAAATCCCATGTTCGTTTAGCCGCTTGAATGCCTGCAATTCTTGCTGTAGCGAAAACATCACCTTTATGATGCTTTCCTTCAATAATCAGATTAAATGTTTCCGCATTCATTAAAACGATGGATTCTGCCCGAGCTTCTCGTAAAGTTGACTGTTTTTCAGAAACATCAACCATATAAGCATCACCTCGTTGATTAATATGTGAAAATGAGGCTGACATTTTTATTTACCTCTAAATATTATATTGTACTTTACTACTTAAGATAGCAAATTTTATTTATGGAGACTACTTCCCTATAAATTATCATATAAATAAAGTTTTTACATAGTTCATTTAGAAACAATCAATTTATCTGCGTAAGTTTTGCGAGTTAAATAAAATCTGCGTACAATAGCAATTTTAAATAATAGTGATTGTTAATGCTGATTGCTCATGTAGCCTTACCGGTACCCCTTTATCAATTGTTTGATTACAAACTAACCTTACCTGCTGAAATTGGTATGCGGGTTAAAGTGCCTTTTGGTAAACGAGAGGCGATTGGAATCATCGTTAAAATTGATCAGCAAACAACTTTCGATATTGAAAGTTTAAAAGCAATTACTTCAGTTATCGACGAAAAAAGACTCTTTTCGCAACCAATTTGGCAATTATTAAATTGGGCGACAGGTTATTATCATTTTCCAATTGGTGAAGTCATGTTTCATGCCATGCCCGTTCTCTTAAGGCAAGGTCGCCAAGCGATTAATGATGGTATAAAACAGTGGCAATTAACACTCCAAGGGCAACAAATTGATTTAGATCTGTTAACAAAAACGCCTAAACAAAAGTTATTATTAGCTTCACTTAGAAATAATGATTTAGATCAAAGTAATTTTAGCTCAAGTATTTATCAGGAATTACAAAAAAAACAACTTATAGAATTAGTCTATCGTCAACCTGAAAAAATTTGCTGGCAGACAAATTATTCAACCAATCCAACATCAATCCAATTAAACGATGAACAATCTAACGCTATAGCGACGATTAATCAAAAGAATAAACAATTTGCTGTATTTTTGCTTGATGGCATAACGGGTTCAGGCAAGACTGAAGTTTATCTGAATATAATTGCAGATGTTTTATCACAAGGGAAACAGGCTTTAGTTTTAGTTCCGGAAATAGGTTTAACCCCACAAACAATTAAACGCTTCAAGCAACGCTTTAATGCCCCGATTGATATTTTACACTCAGGCTTAACCGATAAGGAACGTTTAGAGGTTTGGTTAAGAAGTAAAGATGGTGAAAATGCCATTGTTGTTGGCACCCGCTCTTCGCTTTTTACGCCATTCAAAGATTTGGGCATCATTATTATCGATGAAGAACATGATAGTTCTTACAAACAACAAGAAGGATGGCGTTATAATGCTAGAGATTTGGCAATTATCCGAGCAAAAATTGAAAATATAACTATTGTTTTAGGATCGGCAACTCCTTCTCTTGAAACCATCAACAATGCACAAACGCATAAATACCAACAACTCAAGCTGACACAAAGGGCAGGTAATGCCAAACTAGCCAAACAATCTATTTTGGATATTCGTGGCATGGCTTTAGCTTCGGGATTATCTCAACCACTAATAGAACAGATAAGAGCACACTTAAATAACAATAATCAAGTTATGTTATTTCTTAACCGTCGAGGATTCGCGCCATTAATTATTTGTCATGATTGTGGTTGGATTGCCGAATGTCCACGTTGTGATCGCCCTTATACTTTTCATAAAAAGCAAAATAAATTAATTTGTCATTATTGTGATACACCAAGAGAAGTACCCAAGCAGTGCCCTAAATGTGGTTCCACCCAATTACTACCAATTGGATTTGGAACAGAGCAACTTGAAAAACAACTTAATCTGTTGTTCCCCAATATAAAAGTTACCCGTATTGATCGTGATACCATAACTAAAAAAGAGGCATTGAATAGTTATTTACATGACATTCATGAAGGTGGTGCCCATATTCTAGTCGGTACTCAAATTCTAGCTAAAGGTCATCACTTTCCTGATGTGACATTAGTTGGCATAGTTGATGTTGATGGCGCCTTGTTTTCAAGCGATTTCCGGGCAACAGAAAGATTTGCACAAATCTATACTCAAGTCTCAGGTAGAGCTGGTCGTGAAACAAAAGCCGGAGAAGTTATTCTGCAAACCTATCATCCACAACATCCTTTATTAAACATTCTACTAACTCAAGGCTATCCGGCATTTGCAAAGCAAACTTTACTTGAACGTCAACAAACTTTATTACCACCATTTAGCTATCAAGTGTTAATCCGTGCTGCCGACCGCAATAACTTACAAGCCCCAAAATTTTTACAGCGTATTCATGATTGGTTAAAAGCGAACTATAACCATAATTTATGGCAGCTTGGACCTATGCCTGCAAGTCAACCTAAAAAAGCTGGTTATAATCGTTGGCAATTATTATTGCAACATACCAATAGACAATTATTGCAGCAAATATTAGATAACCTACTAACAGTTATTGAGCAGTGGGATGATGTTTCAAAAGTAAGATGGAGTATTGATGTTGATCCAATTGATAATTAGAAATATCTTCCAACAGCTTCTCTGTTGGAAGATAGAATATTTATAAGGTAATTTTTCCTATATTTTTATCAAGTGTTGCTTGGCCAATTCCTGAAACCTCTTTTAATTGTTCTAGCGAAACAAAAGGCCCAAATTTTTCCCGATACTCGATGATCTTCTGAGCTTTACTCAGTCCAATACCAGTTAATACTTTACTTAACTCTTCAGCCGTTGCCGTATTAATATTAACTTGTACAACTTGTTTTTGCTCTCCTTTGGTTGTGATATCGGATTTTGAATCAGCAAAACTTCCAGTTGAAAAAAATAATGATGTGAATAAAAGGCAAAATAATGTAAAAATTTTCATTTAAATAAACTCCAAAATAATTAAGCAACTAAATTTGCATAATCACTATCTCATGGAGTTAATAAAATAAATTTTAATAATTACAAAAATGCGAAAAGCCACCAAAGTGGCTTCTCTTTTATTTAGATAATTACCAAATATCTTTGATCTTGATCACATATTTGTATCTGGCATAATTTCAATTTTCGATTTAGAACGAATATCGTTGCTAAGATAATAATAAGTATCTGCCATAGATGCTGGTAATAATTCTGCTGAAATATCTTGATACTCCTTTGGCGTATTAACACTAACTAGCCTTACAATATAGGCAGTATTATTTTCTAAAAATTGGACTTTAAATAAATCAGATTTAACACCTGAAATTGGCAGTTGCATATCAAAAACCATATCTACTACTTTTTTATCTAAATCTGTCGAATCTCTGTGTAAAACATATTTCTTACTGAAGTTTATTTTATCTGTGTTTCCTTTAGTATTTAATTCTGTCAATAAGTTATCAACAGTTTCTTTGAAACGCTTTTCAACTTTATCTTTAGTAAGTTTTTTATTGATGGTTTCTTTAACTTCTTCAAATGGCGCTATCCCTTCAGGACGATAGTCTGTTACTTGAATAACAAAACTATAACTACCATAATTTCTTTCAATTGGAATTAGGTCCGATATTTTATGGGTCAATTGCCCATCATTGATCATCTCTTCACTAAATACTAAATCACTAATTTCAGGATGAAACATGATTGAATTTAAGTCTTTATAAGTTGTCCAATCTGTCTCTGCAACACTAAGACCGGTTTTTTCAGCCAATTCTTCGACCGATTTAGGTGACTGAGTTAGCGTTTTTTTGATTTTGTTTTCAATAGCAGTAAATTCTTTTTGCAATTTCTGCTCGAACAACTTTTCCTTAATTTTATTTTTTGCGTGATCAAAGCCCATAGATTGAGATGCTTGTTTACCATCAAGTTTAATGATAACAAATCCACCATCTGTCGCGATTGGTTTTGAAATTTGCTTAACGGTTTGTAAGTTGGCTTTTTTAAAGAACTCAGGCAAAGTGTCATCATCAGCAAACCAACCTAACGATCCATTCTTTCCGTAGGCAGAAATATCATTATTTTGATTAAGATCTGCTGCTATTTTTTCAAAATCAGATCCGGAAGCTAATTCTTTAACAACTTTATCAGCTTGTTCTTTATTTGTTACGAAAATGGCACTAAAAGCTTTTCTTGCTGGATAGCTATAATTTTTAATATTTTTTTCATAATTTTTTCTGATCTCATCTTCAGTAACTTTTATGTCGTTTGCAACAATATCCTTAGAATTGTAGATATATTTTAATTTGACTCTATCTTTTCTGAAAAATTCTTTTTGATGTTCATCATAATATTTTTTTTCATCTTCCTCTGTGATATTGATATCTTTCATATCATCTACAGAAGAATCAACCATAGTAGCATAAACATCTCTTGTTTGATTTTTTAGCATCGCAATTTCAGAATCTGATGGTAACACAAAACTAGATTTTACCAAGGCATTCATAACCTGTTCTTGTTGTAGCGATGTCCTTAATATTTCTGCGTAACTATCAGGGGTAAAACCGTTTGCTTTAAGTAAATTTAAATAATTTTGATTATCAAATTTACCATTTATAAAAAAAACTTTTTGTTGTCTAATATAATCCCTTACTCGCTCGTTACTGACTACCGCATGAATTTTTTCAGAAAATTGATAGGCTAAATAGTTATCTATCTGCTGAGCTAACACATTTTGCCGTATTGCTTTATTAAATGAGGCATCACCACCACTAGCATTACGCAAAGCTTGTTGTGCCTGAGCCTCAAAACCTGCTCGACTGATACCCTTGCCGTCTACTTTTGCAATATATAATTGCTCATCAGTAGCAGCATTACCACCACCAAAGCCCATAAAGCCAACACCAGTAAAAATAAAACATAAAATAATAATTGCAAAGATTATTTTAACAACAAGACTGTTCGCCGCAGTTCTAATTGTTTCCATCATAGCTCGCCATTCTCCATACACCTGAAATTGAATTTCGCAAGTATAGCATATTTGCCTAAATTGGCTATTATCTAATTAAAAGTCTATAAAAAAAGCCAACTCAAGGTTGGCTTTTTATTGTTTGATCTAATTCAATCGAGTTGAAACATTAGCTGTATCTTTGATCTTTTTAACCGTTTTTTTAACCGGTGGCGCTATTTTTACGTTTTGCTTAACTGCTTCAATACCAAATGGGTTATTTTGCAAAGCAATTGTCAAGACCTCATCTATCCATTTCACCGGTCTGATATCAATTTCAGATTTAACATTTTCCGGAATTTCTTCGAGGTCTTTTACATTATCAATCGGAATTATGGCTGTTTTAATGCCACCGCGGTGAGCAGCCAATAATTTCTCTTTTAATCCACCAATTGGTAAGACTTCGCCTCGTAAAGTAATTTCGCCAGTCATGGCAACATCGGAACGCACAGGATTACCAGTTAAAGTTGAAACCAATGAGGTACACATGGCGATACCTGCACTCGGACCATCTTTAGGTGTTGCACCATCAGGAACATGTACATGTATATCACGTTTTTCATAAAAGTCGTTATTAATTCCTAATTTTTCAGCTCGTGAACGAACAACTGTAAGTGCGGTTTGAATGGATTCTTGCATCACGTCACCTAATGAGCCGGTATAAGTTAACTTACCTTTACCAATAACACTCATTGACTCAATCGTTAGCAGATCACCGCCAACTTCAGTCCACGCCAAACCATTTACTTGGCCAATCCGATTCTCACTTTCAGATTTTCCATAATCAAAACGTGGTATACCCAAATAATCTTTTAGATTATCTTGTGTTACACTTATTTTTCTTAAACGGCTGTTTAAAGCTAGCTGTTTGACAACCTTACGACAAATTTTGGCTATTTCTCTTTCTAAGCTTCGTACACCTGCTTCACGCGTATAATAGCGAATAATGCTAATGATAGCTGAGTCATCAATGATAATTTCATTTGCTTTTAAGCCATTATTAGCAATCTGTTTAGAAATCAAATGTTGTTTAGCAATATTCAACTTTTCATCTTCGGTATAACCGGATAGACGAATTACTTCCATTCTATCAAGTAATGGGGCAGGAATATTCATTGAATTAGCGGTTGCTACAAACATAACATCCGATAAATCATAATCGACCTCTAGATAATGGTCACTAAATGCACTATTTTGCTCAGGGTCAAGAACTTCTAATAACGCAGAAGCCGGATCGCCACGCATATCTGAAGCCATTTTATCGATTTCATCTAACAAAAACAGAGGATTTTTAACACCAACTTTAACCAAACGTTGGATTAATTTACCTGGCATTGAACCAATATAGGTTCTACGATGCCCGCGAATTTCAGCTTCATCACGGACTCCACCTAATGCCATACGAACATATTCTCTTCCTGTCGCTTTAGCAATTGATTGTCCTAATGACGTTTTACCCACTCCCGGAGGGCCTACTAAACATAGAATTGGACCTTTGACTTTATTAACTCGCCCTTGTACCGCCAAATATTCTAGAATTCGATCTTTAACCCGATCAAGACCATAATGGTCTTGATCTAAAACTTTTTGCGCATCATGAATGTCTTTTTTTACTTTACTGCGTTTATGCCATGGAACCTGTAACATCCAATCAATGTATCCACGAACGACTGTCGCTTCGGCAGACATAGTAGGCATCATTTTAAGTTTATTAAGCTCAGATAATGTTTTTTCCTTGGCCTCTTTTGGCATTTTCGCCTTAGTAATTTTTAAATTTAACTCTTCATATTCGTCAAGTTTATTATCGATATCCCCTAATTCTTTATGAATCGCCTTAATTTGTTCATTGAGATAATATTCCTTTTGCGCTTTTTCCATTTGTTGTTTCACGCGTTGACGAATATTTTTTTCAACTTGCAACAGATCAATTTCTGATTCCATTAATGAAATAAGCAATTCAATACGCTTTTCTAAATCAGAACTAACTAAAATTTCTTGTTTTTGTTCAACTTTTATAAATAATGTTGCGGCAATAGAATCGGCTAATTGTGATGGTTCTTTAATTAAATGAATTGAATCAACAACCTCTTGGGTCACCTTTTTATTAAGTTTGGCATAATCATCAAAGTTTGATAATAGTACCCTTATCATTGCTTGGTTAACTTTATCATCCTTTTTCAATTCTTTAAGCGGTTTGATGTTTGCGATTAAAAAATCGTCTTCCTTTCGTTCAAGAATATCAACTATTTTAGCGCGGGCAACACCTTCAACGAGAACCTTTACTGTACCATCTGGTAATTGAAGTAATTGTAAAACATTGGCTACAGTTCCTACTTCATACAAATCTTCGACATCAGGTTCATCTTGTGAAGGGTATTTTTGTGTTACAAGAAAAACTTGTTTATCCATCTCCATTGCACTTTCCAAACAACGGATTGATTTATTACGACCAACAAAGAGAGGAATTACCATATGTGGAAATACAACGACGTCACGCAATGGTAAAATAGGCATAATCATTTGTTTAGTTTGTTTTGTCTTCATTTTGTTCTCTCGGTAGTACAAACTTATCTTTCTTATATTGGGGCAATTTTAAGATATTCAAGCTCATCCTGTTATGTTTAAAATAAGCAGTACAATAGATGTACAAGCATATTCCACTCTTTTGCAATTAAATGCTACCTACCAGTAAATAGCATTCTTCACTTATCTATTATGCAGAAAGTTCTGTATCTTCACGAAAAATTAATTTAGGTGATTGCAAATGATCTACCGTATCTTTCTCAACAAGCACTTTTTTTACATCATGCATTGATGGTAAGTCATACATTGTATCTAATAATATATTTTCAACAATTGAACGCAAACCTCGAGCTCCAGTTTTACGCTTCATCGCATTGATTGCAATTGCGTCTAAAGCTTCTTGAGTAAATTCCAGTTCTACACCATCCAATTCTAATAAGGCTTTAAATTGTTTAGTTAAGGCATTTTTAGGTTCAGTCAAAATGTTAACTAACGCATCTTTATCTAACTCTGCTAATGTTCCGATAACCGGTAATCTACCAATAAATTCAGGAATAAGACCAAATTTAACTAAATCTTCCGCTTCTATCTGGGCTAATAACTCAGATTCTGTCGCTTTATTTTTTGAGCTTTTTACATCAGCGGCGAAACCAATACCAGTATTAGTAGATATTCGATTTTCAATAACTTTATCTAACCCACTAAATGCACCGCCACAAATAAAGAGGATTTTTGACGTATCAACTTGCAGAAACTCCTGTTGAGGATGTTTTCGTCCACCTTTAGGTGGAACGGAAGCAACCGTACCTTCAATAATTTTTAATAAGGCCTGTTGAACACCTTCACCTGAGACATCTCGAGTAATAGATGGATTATCCGATTTTCTAGAAATCTTATCAATTTCATCAACATAAATAATGCCACGTTGGGCTTTTTCTACATTATAGTCACAACTTTGTAATAATTTCTGAATAATATTTTCAACATCCTCACCAACATAGCCTGCTTCGGTCAATGTCGTTGCATCAGCCATGGCAAATGGAACATCTAAAAAACGAGCTAATGTTTCAGCGAGTAAGGTTTTTCCACTACCTGTAGGGCCAATTAATAAAATATTACTTTTACCTAACTCTACATCACTACGATTAGAGTAGCTGCGTAAACGTTTATAATGATTATAAACAGCGACAGATAATACTTTTTTGGCGCGCTCCTGACCGATGACATATTCATCAAGATGGTCTCGAATTTCATGCGGTGTCGGTAATGGTTTACTAATAAATTCCTCATGAGAAAGAAAACTTTTGGTCTCTTCTTTTAAAATATCATTACATAAACCAATACATTCATTACAGATATAAATAGATGATGGTCCAGCAATTAACTTACGGACTTCATGTTCACTTTTTCCGCAAAAAGTACAATAGAGTAATTTTTCTGAATTTTCTTTATCCACTTTTTTCCACCTATTTAGTTTTAAGATCGTTTACTGTATATGGCGTCAACTAATCCATATTCAACCGCTTTCTCAGCTGACATGAAATTATCACGATCTGTATCCTTTTCAATTACACTAATATCTTGTCCGGTATGCTTTGCCAAAATATTATTTAATCGACTTTTTACCTGTAATATTTCTTGAGCATGAATTTGAATATCTGATGCTTGCCCTTGAAATCCACCTAGTGGTTGGTGAATCATAACCCGGGCGTTGGGTAAGCAGTACCTTTTACCGTGAGTTCCAGCCGCTAAAAGTAGCGATCCCATTGAACAAGCTTGTCCAAGACAAATTGTACTTACATCTGGCTTAATAAATTGCATTGTATCATAAATAGCCATCCCTGCTGTAACAACACCACCAGGAGAATTGATATATAAATAAATATCTTTCTCAGAGTTTTCTGCTTCAAGAAAAAGCATCTGCGCAATAATCAAATTGGCCATATTATCTTCAACTTGACCAGTCAAAAATATAATTCTTTCTTTTAATAATCGTGAGTAAATATCATAAGCTCTTTCGCCACGAGAACTTTGCTCAACAACCATTGGAATCACACTCATGTATGGTTCTAAAGGCATCTTCGTCTCCTAATTAAACAAAATAGCCCAAACAATTGATCCTTATTTGGGCTTATAATGAATTTTAATTAAATAAGTGACAAGCTGCTTAAGCAACTTGTTGATTCATTAATTCTGAAAATGAATAAGTCTTCTCTGTCACTTTCGCACTAGCTAATAATAAATCAACAACTTGATCTTCTAGTGCAACAGAACGGATATTATCCATTGCTTTTTTATCTTTACGGTAATAATCAACCACTTCTTTAGGATCTTCATAAGCAGTTGCTATTTCATCAATTAAAGATTGTACTTTCGCTTCGTCAGCCTTTAACTTGTTACTTTCAATAATTTCGCTGAATAGTAATCCCACGATGACCCGACGTTTAGCTTCTGCTTCAAACAACTCTTTAGGTAGATCCATTGGTTGTTTAACATTTCCACCAAAACGAGTTACGGCTTGTTGACGTAATACTTCAACTTCACGATCAATTAAAGCGACAGGAACTTGAATATCATTATTTTTAACTAAACCATCGATAGCTTGTGTTTTGATTTTATTGCGAATTGTTGCATTAAGCTCACGTTGCATATTTTTGCGTACTTCTGCCCGTAAACTTTCGACTGTTCCATCAGCAATACCAAATCTTTTAACCACATCTTCAGTAAGTTCTGGTAATTCAAGTTCTTCAACTTTCTTAAGTTTAGCTGAAAATACCGCTGGTTTACCTTTTAAATTCTCGGCATGGTAATCTTCTGGGAAAGTGACATTAATATCAAATTCATCGCCAGTTTTGTGACCGATAATCGCATCTTCAAAACCAGGAATCATTCGACCTTGTCCTAATACAAGAACGAAATCATCAGCTTTACCACCTTCGAATTCTGCATCATCAACTTTACCTAAAAAGTCAAGCGTGACACGATTTTGTTCTTTTGATTTCTTTTTAACAACTTTCCATGTACCTTGTTGCTTACGTAAGGTTTCAATCATAGTTTCAACATCAGCATCAACAATTTCAGCAACTGGTTTTTCGACTTCAATTTTATCTAAATCTTTAATTTTAATCTCAGGATAAATTTCAAATTCAACAGTGAAAGTATAATCTTCGCCATCTTTATATTCTTTAGGCGTATAAATCGGCGCACCGGCTGGATTCAATTTTTCTTGAATAATAGCATCGATAAAATTACGTTGCATTAAATCACTTAAAGCATCTTGTAAAATAGAAGCACCATAACGTTGTTCAACAATTTTTAAAGGTACTTTTCCTTTACGGAAACCATCAATACGAACTTTTTTTGCTGTATTAATAAGTTCTTTATTAACCGCTTTGGTAATATCTTCTGATTTTATTGTAATTGATAAACGACGGCCCAAACCTTCTGTTGTTTCTACCGAAACTTGCATCTTTATACCTCGGAATTATTAAATATATTTGCTCATTATTAAAAATTGATTAACTGAGCTAATTAAATTTACAAAATAGGAAAGCATTATACCGACCGTAATAGCCTACGTCGAGACATTTAATAGCTTCTTCTCAAGTGCTTTCAAACGTTTATTCATTTCATCAATATGCAAAACTAATGAAGCTGTTTTACGCCATACTTTATTTTGTTGCAACGGAATACCAGATGAATACACACCCGGTTCGGTAATTGGTCGCATAACCATACCCATACCGGTAACCGTTACTTGATCACAAATTTCCATATGCCCGTTAATAACGCTTGCACCACCAATCAGGCAATGACGACCAATCTTTAAGCTACCCGCCATGATAACACCGCCAGCAACTGCAGTATGATCACCAATAATATCGTTGTGGGCAATTTGACATTGATTATCAATTATTACACCATTACCAATAACAGTATCATCAAGCGCACCACGATCTATCGTTGTTGATGCCCCGATTTCAACATTATTACCAATAACGACTCGACCTAATTGAGGGATTTTAATCCATTTACCTTTATCATTGGCATAACCAAATCCATCTGCCCCAATAACAGTTCCTGACTGAATTAAGCAATTATCACCAATTATACAGTTATGATAAACAGAAACATTAGCCCATAATTTAGTGCCAACACCAATCTTAGTATTTTTACCGATAAAACAACCTGGACCAATAATACAGTTATCAGCTAATATCACACCGCTCTCAATAACCGCATTAGCGCCGATTGATACATTGTTACCTAGTTTAACGGAAGAATCGATCACTGCAGAAGGCGCGATATCTTTAGCTGGTTTTGGTGTGGTATCAAGGTATTGTGCTAATTTTGCATAAGCAAGATAAGGATTTTTAACAATTAAGGCGGCACCGTGCCAGTATTTAAGGCTATCTTCAGTCATTACCACAGCTGAAGCTTTACAGTCTGATAGATTGCTCTGGAATTTTTTATCTGCCAAAAATGTAATTTGTCCTGACACTGCCCCTTTCATTGAAGCAATACCAGTGATGGGTAAAGCCCCATCACCGTGTAATTTTGCATCAATATGCCTAGCTAGTTGTTCTAAAAGACAAGCAAACATTATTTCTTAACCTTCTCCAACACTTTATCTGTAATGTCAACAGTATCAGAGGCGAATAAAACTGTATCTGCTCTTAAAACAAGATCAAATTTTTCTTCTGCAACAATTTTTTTAACAGCTTGTTGAATTTTGGTTAATAGTTTACCGGCTTCTTTTGCTTCACTTTCACGATATTCATTTGAAAAAGCGGCTGCGTTATTCTGAAAATCTGTAATCGTTTTAGTTAATTTAGTCTTTTCAGAAGATGAGAGAGTTACCCCTTCTTTCTTTAAACGTGCAGCGGCATCATTTGCAAGCTTTTCTTCTGCTTCTAATGATTTTGCTCGAGCTTCAAATTTTTGAGTTAATGCTTTACCAACCGCTTCTCTTTCTGGCATACGATCCATTACAGATTTAATATCGATAATACCAATTTTAGTTTCAGCATATACAAAACCCGTAAAAAGTAGAGCAATACTGATACCAATAACAGATATAATTTTTTTCACTTTATTCACCTTGTGTATTTTAATTGTAAACAATATGGTATTACCATGTTGAACCTATATTAAATTGGAATTGCTGAGCCGAATCACCACTATATTTCTTTAATGGTTGTGCATAAGAAAATACCAATGGACCTAATGGAGACATCCATTGAACAGCAAGACCAGTTGACATTCTAATATCAGATGGGGAACTATAATCAGGAACATTTTTGCCTTTTAAATCCCATTCTGTATCCCAAACTGTACCCGCATCAAAAAATACTGATGTTCTAATACTATCTGCATATTTTTCACCAGCGAATGGTGTAGGAACTATTAGTTCTGTACTTGCAAAAACTAATGCATTACCACCTATCGCATCGTCAGATCTAGTGCATTGAGCTGAATCTTCTAACGTTTTACATCCAGTTTTATTAAAATAGACTGCTTTAGGACCGACAGTATTGGATTTAAAACCACGTAATACTGTTGAACCTCCGGCATAGAAGTTTTCATAGAACGGTAATTCTTTGCCACCAAATCCACCGCCATAACCTAATCGGCCTCGAGCTAAAAATACCCAATTATGATCAGCATCGATAGGATAATAGTAAGAAGCATCACTAACCATTTTATAGAATCTATTTTCAAATATTGGCGTTGTTGCTTTTAAATTAGCGCTAAGTCTTAGACCATCTGTTGGGAAGTAACCACGATCTAAGGAGTTATATGTCCAATAGGCATTTAATAACAAATCATTGGTGTCATATGAATATGATTTACTTTTATTTTTCATATTCTCACCCATAGAATCAAAATAGCGCCACATATTATATTGAGGTCGCATATCCGTTAATTTATGATTAGCGTACTCAGCCCCAAAGCGGACAAAGTTATTTTCACTAATAGGGAAGCCAAGGTTAGCAGTAGCCCCCCAAGTTTTACTTGAATACTCTGATTCATCATCATCACTATCAGTTTTATAAGTATTGTAGTAGACACTACCACCTAAACTGACACCATCAACGGTAAAATAAGGGTCGACAATCGAAATAGAAGCCGTTTTATCATTACTGGTGGTATTAATATCAAATGAAACACTATTACCCGTTCCTAACCAGTTATCTTGAGAAATACCGGCATTAAAACTTACACCACTGTCTGAGCCAATACCAACACCAAATTTAATACTACCGGTGTTACGTTCGGCTACTTTATAAATGATGTCAACTTGATCATCAATTCCCGGAACTCGTTCAGTATTGGCTTCTACACTCTCAAAGAAGCCAAGTCGGTTTAGACGTTCTTTACCAAGTTCAACTAAACCGTTACTTAACCATGAACCTTCCATTTGGCGTAGTTCACGACGAACGACGCTTTCGCTAGTTACCGTATTACCAACGATTTTAATATTTCGCACATAAAAACGTTGTCCCACATCAACAAATACTACCAATTTAACGGTATGTGATGAATCATCCATTTCCGGTTGAATAGCTACGTGAGGGTAGGCATAGCCAAAATTAGCAAGTAACCGTTTGATATTATCTTCAATATCGGTTATTTTTTTACCATTATAAAGTTCACCTTCAGTGAGCTTTTCTTTTGCTATTTTCTGAATTTCTTTTTCATGGCCAGCAAAGTTACCTTTAAAATCAAAACCAGATAACTTGTATTGTTCACCTTCATGAATATTAATCGTGACATAAATACCTTTTTTATCTGGGGTTAAACTGACTTGTGTTGACTCGATATCAAATTTAGCATAACCACGATTTAGATAGAAACTCTGTAACTCGTCTAAATCAGATGCTAATTTCTGCTTTTGATATTTACGATCACCCATCATATTCCACCAAGGAACATTGTCGCGTAGAGAAAAACGTGAAATAAGTTCTTCAGACGAAAATGCTTTTGCTCCCACAATATTGATTTGGTCAATTAGAGCAGATTTACCCTCGGCAATAACTAATTTGAGATCAACTCGGTTACGAGATAATGGTGTCACTACCGCTTTGATTTGCGCATTATATTTACCTACGCTATAGTAAAAATCTTCAAGACCTTTTTCAATCCCGGAAAGCATAGTTCTATCTAATGCATCGCCTTCTCGAATGCCGGTGCTATCTAAATTTTTCTTTAACATATCATCTTTAACAGATTTATTACCTGAAAAGGTTATACTGGCAATCGTTGGGCGTTCTTGCACATGAATAATTAACTTATCGCCATCGCGAGATAGCTTAATATCATCAAAATTACCGCTAGCGTATAATGATTTGATAATACGACCTAAATCAGATTCATTAACATAGTCGCCAACTTGAACAGGCATTTCAAGCATTGCAGCACCAACGGTTACTCGCTGTAATCCTTCAAATTTGATATCTTTTACCACAAAATCATCAACACAAAATGCATTAGAACTATATGTTACTGTGGTACCAAACAACATAGATGCTATAAGTAATTTATTTATTTTCATTGTATATATTTATAACCTCATCCCATTACAGTCGTAAAATATCATTAAATAATGCAATTCCCATTATTACCATTAATAAAACAAATCCGATTAGAAAAAAACGCTCTTGTGTTTTATTTGATAAGGCTTTTCCTTTTATCATTTCAAAAAATAAAAAAAGCAACTGCCCGCCATCTAACATCGGTAATGGAACAAGATTGATAACCCCTAAATTTATACTAATAAAAGCTAGAAAACATAAGTAAGGGGTAAATCCATAACTTGCTGTTTGCCCTGCGCTTTTTGCTATTGTTATTGATCCTGATAAATATTTTAAACCAACAACACCTGTTACTAATTGGTAAAAAGAACGAAAAGTAAACTCTGTTTCTAACAGGGTTCTTTCCATCGCCTTACCAAATCCATTTAAAACACTATACTGCTTAATCACTGCATCTGAAGTTGGATAAAAACCAGCAACGCCTTCACCATTTTTATTTATTGTGGGTTGAAGTGTTAACTCTACATTTTGATTGTTCCTATTTACCTTGATTTTTATGGTTTCAGCTTTTTTTATCGTATTAGTAAAATCGTCCCAATTTTGATAAACATGATCATTATAACTGATAATTTTATCACCAACTTGTAAACCGGCCTGAGCTGCTGCCGAATTAGCGACAATTTTACTTACAATTGGATAAATTTCCACTTGTTTGGGTATTAATCCAAATGCAGCAATTGCTGATTCTTTCTCTAAATCAAAATACCAATTGCTAATATTAACATTTCGGCTCACTTCTTGTTGAACGTTATTAGTAACCGAACTATCTATATAGGTAACATTAATATTGCTTTTACCTAAAGCCGAAATTAAAGCGACTTTTACATCATTCCAACTATTTATCTTCACTTTATCTATCATTTTTAACTCCGCTTCAGCGGGAATATGTATAGATGCAGCAGGAGTTGCCGGTACAGTATTTTTTATTTTAACGGGGTAGTCTACAACTCCCATTAAAAAAACAATCCAATAGATAATTAACGCTAAAACAAAATTAGCAAATGGTCCAGCAAAAATAATCGCGGCGCGTTGCCAAATCTTTTTTTTATCAAAGGCTAATTTTTCTAAATTGGGTGATAATTCAGTTGTTCTGCTATCAAGCATTCTAACATATCCGCCCAACGGAATCATAGCAATAACTAATTCGGTTCCATTTGAAAACTTATACGACCATATTTTTTTTCCAAACCCAATTGAAAAACATTCTACTTGTACTTTACATAGCCGTGCGACAAAAAAATGTCCAAATTCATGTACAGTAACTAATATACTGATAGTAATAAGAAATAACAACAGTGACCAAAGCAAAATCAGCAACCTTTTACAATAAATGCAAAGATAATGCAGTAAATACTGGAACTGCCGCGGTTAAACTATCTATACGATCTAAAATACCACCATGTCCAGGAATCAAATTTCCGCTATCTTTAATGCCAGCTTCACGCTTAAACATACTTTCTGTTAGGTCACCTAATACCGATACTAAAATAGCCAATAGTGAACTAATTAAAAAATTGATAAAGCTAATAGCAAAATATCCTGTTAAATAAACTAACATACAAACCAAAATAGCTAGACTAACACCACCGATAAAACCTTCTATCGTTTTTCCTGGTGAAACTTTTACAGCTAATTTCCGCTTGCCTATCGCTCGCCCTGCAAAATAAGCCCCAGTATCGGTTGCCCATACTAACACAAATACATAGAGCAACCAAACCGCACCAGTATAACGATCAATATCATAACTGATCGATCGTAATTCAAGCATACTAATATAAAAAGGTATTAAGGTAAAAAGCGCAAATAATAGCTTAATTAATATTGATTTAGACCAATATTTTGCTGATTTAGGGTAACTAACTACTAATAACAAAGCAATTAACCACCACACGATAGATAGACAAATTATGTAAGTAAATAATTTACCTTTAAGTGAAAGGTCAATTGGGATCAAATAAAGTAAAGCCAATAAAATAATGATTAAAACCATAAAGGCAGCTTTCTGAGTTTTTTTTACCATTCTTAAAAAATTGCTCCATTCCCAAGCAGCTAATGCACAAACAGTAATGATCAAATATGAAAATATTGATAATGGTGCAAAGAAAAGTGCAATAATAACCAAAGGAATAAGTACGATGGCTGTTAAAATACGCTGGATTAGCATGGAAGCTCCTCATTTAGAACGCCACCAAAACGTCGTTCTCTAGTATTAAAGATATTTATCGCTTCATCAAATGAAACTTGATTAAAGTCAGGCCATAATGTATTGGTAAAATACAATTCTGCGTAAGCACTTTGCCATAATAAAAAATTACTTATTCGATATTCACCACCAGTACGAATAATTAATTCAACTTCTGGCAAAGTATACATACAAGTCATTGAGGCAAAATAGTCCTCATTAATATCTTGAGGCGTTATTTTACCATTTAAAACTTGAGTGGCTATTTTTCGAGCGGATTGCACAATATCCCAACGACCGCCATAATTAGCGGCAATATTCAAAACAAGACCCGTATTATTCAAAGTTAACCGCTGAGCATTAATAATAAGATTCTGTAAATTTTGACTAAATTTAGATATATCACCAATAATATTTAACCGAACATTATTTTTATTTAAATTTTTTATTTCACGATTTAACGCATAATTAAACAGCGAAATTAATGCCGAAACTTCATTTGCAGGTCGTTTCCAATTTTCACTACTAAAAGCATACAAAGTAAGCACCTTGATACCCATTTTGGCTGCATGTGCTACAATTTTACGTACTGTTTTTAAACCGGCTCGATGGCCAGAAGCACGCAATTGATTTCGTTGCTCAGCCCATCGACCATTACCATCCATAATAATCGCCACATGGTTAGGAATATATTTTTGTTGTGTCATGTAAAATCTCGTCATATCTCAATCATATTAATGATAATTTCGATAATTCGCTAAATCAACGGGTACCATAAACAACAATCGTCTTACCATGCGCTGAAATCAGATGTTGATCTTCAAGCATTTTTAAAATTCTTCCAACGGTTTCACGTGAGCAACCAACGATTTGACCAATCTCTTGGCGGGTAATTTTTATTTGCATGCCATCGGGATGTGTCATAGCATCAGGCTGTTTGGTTAAGTTCAATAATGTTTGTGCAATACGACCAGCTACATCTAAAAAAGCTAAATTACTCACTTTTTCAGAAGTAACTTGCAATCGACTTGCCATTTGGCTAGCAAGTCGCATCAAAATATCTGGATTAACCTGAACCAATTGCTTAAATTTTTTGTATGAAATTTCGGCTACTTCACAACTGGTTTTTGCTTTGACCCAAGCACTACGTTCAGTTCCTTCTTCGAAAAGGCCTAATTCACCTAAAAATTGATTTTGGTTCAAATAAGACAAAATCATTTCATTACCTTCATCATCTTTGATTAATACCGCTACCGCTCCTTTTAAAATATAATAGAGAGTTTCGGCCTTTTCACCTTGATGTATAAGGGTGCTTTTAGCTGGATATTTATGAATATGGCAATGAGATAAAAACCACTCCAATGTTGTATCTGATTGCTGTTTACCAATCATTATTCCTTCCTCTCCATTCAAATTACTACGATAACACTATAACAAAGTTACTCAATAAATCCTATACTCGATAAAACGATTTTAATCATTATTTTATATATTTGATATCTATTGTTTCGTATAATTCAGACCAAAAAATTGCAGCCGAACCATCCATTAAATGAAGTTTTACATCATTAACTTTGTCTGCAAGAGATTTTTCTTGTTCTCCATAATCTGTACCTTCTCGTAAAACAAAGTATTCAATAAGATTAGTTAATGTATCAGGTTCTAGGGTTTGCCAAGGAATAATCATAGTTAGGTTAAGCCAGTTAACTTTTAATAGTTTATGGAAGCAAGATAATAATAAATAGTGTACATTAACGATTAAGTAAAAAAAACCACTCAATTGAGTGGTTTTGATTAGTTTCTTTAAAATCATTAACGTGCTTCAACTTGAATCATGAATCCTTGGATACCTGCTTTATAACCCGCTCCACCATTGAGAGAGCTATAATATGAGTTAGTAGTTGCTAATTGGATTACCCCCCATCCATTAGTTGCATCTGTGCTTACACCAAGCGCAGTGGTATTAAGCACATTTTTATCTGTTGAATTCGCGTCAACCCCGTCAGCAGTTCCTTTTAATGACCAAGTAAAGGTGTATGCTAATGATTGATCGGTATCTATCGACATGTCTGGATAGTTATTAGGATTACTTGCATTAGAGAACGTCCACACAGCAGCAATTAACTTATCGCCATATTTTGGAATTAAAGCAGGATCGGTTGTACCTGCACTAACACTATCACCAGCTAGGTTCTTATTCCAAATTGGACTACCAGTAGCAGCATCTACTTTAAAGATACCCAATTTGGTTGCATCTGATTCGATAGGACCGGTTGGGTTGTTTGCATCTGCATCACCTGGTCCATGATTATCGACGGTTGGAACGGGAGGAACATTAGAACTATGTTCAGGCTCAAGATTGGTTGTATTCCAAATATTACTAACCTGCAACCATTCATTTGCTTTTGGATCACCAAATGGAGTAACTTCTTGCAGTCTAAAACCAATGATTTGTGCACCAGCCATTTCCGATGTGATTTGAAAATAGATATGTCCGTCTTCACCAGTGTTCCTAGTTTGTGCGTTAACAGTGACTGGAACCCAAGTTGTGTCTCTAGCCGTTTTTTTAAAGACAGTTAATGAATTTGCTACGCTGTGGTCTGCATCGGTATCAAGGTCTCCATCGCTATCTTTTAATTTATAAAAAATATGAATATAATTTCCGACTTTTGCGCGCACTGTGTTACCAAGAGCTGTGGTTCCAGCTTCATCATTAGTGATACGAACAGTCAATAATCGTTGACGAACACCGTCTGGATGATAAATCGTCGGTGCATTACCCCTTATCGTTGCATGTGTATTTACTGGGCTAAAATCAGCATAGGCACTAGTTGCTGCATAGCCGGCTAAAAATACGCCTAGCGCTACTTTTTTAATTGAAAGATTTTTCATGTTTAACTTCCTATTTTCATTAATAAATTAACATGTTGTATTCTTATAACTACAACATTTTTATTGGTGTTTCAGTATAAACCATCTTCGACAACAAAAATTAATTTAATTTTTTCGTCGAAATTTGTAATTTAAATCCTTGGTCACCAGCACATGCTGGTGATATTGTTTGCTGGCTCAAATCATAATTTGCAAAAGCACCGTCTTCAGCTCCTGCGATAGGGGCTATACTTGTACCTCTCGTTGCGAAACTATTCAAATTATCAGGGATGGTATAATGCGCTTCCTGCCCCATACTTACATTAAACCACGGCCCATTAGGTTGTTCAATAAAGCTAGGCAAAGTAGTTGCGACGTTACTTGGACACGCCGAACTATTAGTGCCAACGAGTGACCAAAGAACAAATATATCGTTAATTTCCACCGTTTCGGTATCATCAATGAAAGCCTTAACAAAATATTCAGTGCCAACAGTCCAACCGTCAATACCTGGCTCTAAATTAAGATAAGATCCATTTTGTTTGGCAACTAAGGTGCCATCGGCTCGATAAACTTTAATGTAACCTGGTTCACCTCCGCCAAAATTAACCGATGCTTTATTAAAAGAAGTTCCATAACCATTTAAATTAATTGAAAAATCAACTATACCACTAAAGTTTGACGCAACATCCATGGTATAAGTGTCACCAAGCGCGGTAACTCCATATCCGGTTGCTGCATTGGCTGAAACATTTTCGCCCATTTTGACTTTTTCAAAAGACTTAACTATGACACAACGAGTTGAGCTAGGACATCTTCTTACATTACCAGACGTACCATCAATTAAAGCTATTTTTTTACCATTACTTGTTGCTGTCCATAAATTAACTACTGATGCTCCAAACGTGTTGTCTATGGATTCCATTAATGAATGGTCACTAAAACCAACATATCCATCACCAAAGTTGCCACTTTGTGTTGGCGTTGAAGGAGTGACCAAACTGGCTAATAGTGTTACATAAGTCAAACCATCAGCGGTATTGTCGACATAAGTTGATGGATTATGAAGTTCATCAATTACCCAGACACCTACTTTACGAATATCCAAATTAGGTAACACGTCAAATGAAACCGAATTAGACGTTGCAGTTTTACCTCTAGTATCCTTAACTGTCACAGCTAGAGAGTAAACTCCGTTAGTACTAGTTTGTAGTTTGTTACCATTTCCATCCAAATATTTAGGTGCAACAATTTTCCAATTTTTGACATCAGCTGGTGGCGTTAACCATGTAGAACTGGTACATGTACCTATCGCAGAACATAAAAAACCGCCGTTAAGGTCGATATCTTGCATACTACCTGACCAGACTACACTGGATACTCCTTTACCATGGCGAACACCTATAGATAAAGCATTAGTTGACCCTTCAACTAAATGAAGTGATTCCAGACCTAAATCAACAATCATTTGTTTTTCTTTATATTCAAGAACAATATAGTTATTACGATCAACCAAATCATATCGGCTGCCTTTTAAAGAACGCGCGGCTTGAACCATATTTGGATCCAACTGATCTTTTAATGGTGTTCCAATATGATAATTCATGGTCAACTCAGCTGATGTCGTTTTTTGACCACCTTGTCCTCGTTTATGTTGGGTTTTAATTGTGAATAATGGTACCGGCGTATAATCCAATCCAACCGTCAACGCTTTAGGATTTTTCTGTAAGTTATCTTTACCAAATAAAGCAACCTTATCACCATAGTATTGTTCATACATAAGTGATCCACCGAAATGAGGATATTGAGGCAAATACCCTTGAAAACGAATATCAAACCCTCTAGCTGCTCGTTCATAAAAATCTTCAAAATCTTTTGAATCTTTCCAATTAGATAACGGGTTATAGTAGTTAGCAGAAAATTTCATGTAATCAGTCCAAGCCTCAATACCAAGACCTAAACGATTATGTGATCGTTGGAAGTCATGATCAAGGAAGACGTTATAACCCAATAACCATTTATTGTTAGCTACATCCCAACGTTGACCAATACCAAAGTTGCCGATATGCCGATTTTTCTCATGTTCTTGGAATGATAATTGGGTAAATATCAATGTTTGTTCTGTATCAATCCAAGGGCTAAATAATTTAACGTTGACATTGCTCAATTCAGCCTTGTCACTTAAATCAAATTGTAACTGTGCTGTACCTAAGTGCCCTAAAAAATTTTGCGTGGCATCACGAACAGGAAGAATAACTTGTGAATTGATACTATTCCTAACATAATTTTCGGCATAATCTTTACCTTTATTCTTCAAATGCCCTGCAATACCACCATTTTCTGCTGAAGTAATATTTTTCCAATCTTGGGATGCAAGAGTTTGCAAAACGCTCGCCACTTGACTTGCTAACGCATCTTTATCCTTTTTTACATCATAACTATCATCAGAACCTAGTGTTGGTAAATTTGCGTATTTATCTTTTTTATCATTATTTGCAATAATCGCAGGTAATAAAGGTGAATTTTCAGGTAAAACTAAACGCTCATCAACTTTAACTATATCTCTTTTATCGAAACGACCTGCATTCATGGCGCGTAACTCAGAAATCGAAATATTGCTCAATAATGCAATTTGGTACAAACTTCGTTGTTGGTTATTCACCATTTCACGAACTTTTGTGCCATTTTTCAGTTCAATAATTTTATTGCTATCAATAGCATTTGTTAATTGTTGGGTATTAGTTGCATAAGCAAAATTCCAACTCAATGTAGCAATTACAAATGCTGGGATCACGCCTAAATTAAAATTCTTTTTCACCCTAGTCGTTCCTTATATTTCACCAACAAATAATACCAAGACACTATATTTACTCATATATTGCCGGAATGTTGATAAAGTTGTTATTATTAACTCTAGTGTTTTAGATATGCGTTTGGAATATTAAATATTGTTGCATATCAATTAAAACTTCTTTACAAAATAGTTAAATTCTATTGAATTTTATTACATAATTGTAATTTAGCAAAATGTTTTGTTGTTTTTTTTAATTTTTTTTGTAAAGGCTAGTTTTTTTTGATAATTATCAAATGTTTATATTTGGTTTTTTTCTACGAAAAAATTGGATTACTATTTGTTATTCGCAAAAATATTACTTTTTAGTAATAAAAAATCTGATAGTAGGCTGATCGTAGACTAGAATATTCATGAATGAACTTGCTAATTCAAATTCATTCATGGTTATTATATAGTAGGGTAGAAGATCAAAAAATTAATATTGACCTTCATTGTAAATTTCGAGATTTTCCGATTCTCTATTTGGTGGGATAGTTTTATTTTCTGCTCTATGGTGCTCTAAAGCATCAAAATAATTAGCATCAATTCCTTCAGTAATATATTTTCCATCGAAAACAGAGCATTCTAAATGATGAATTTTAGCGTTTTGTTCCCTAATGCAATCAATTAAATCTGAAAGGTCTTGAAATATTAGTTTATCTGCGCCAATTGCTGTTGCAATTTGTTCAACAGAACGATTGTAAGCAATGAGTTCACTAGCCACAGGCATGTCAATACCATATACATTAGGGTACCTAATTTCAGGAGCGGCAGAGGCTAAATAGACTTTTTTGGCGCCAACCGAGCGCACCATTTCAAGTATTTTTTCTGACGTTGTTCCGCGAACTATAGAATCATCAACTAAAAGGACATTTTTACCTTCAAATTCAATACGATTGGCGTTGAGTTTTCTTCTTACTGAAAGTTTTCGTTCCGCTTGGCCAGGCATAATAAAAGTACGACCAACATATCGGTTTTTAACAAATCCTTGACGATAAGGTTTATTTAATATTCTGGCAATTTCAAGCGCGGCATCACACGATGTTTCAGGAATAGGAATTACCACATCAATATCAATATCTTTCCATTCTCTAGCAATTTTTTGACCTAGTTTTTGCCCCATCAATATGCGAGATTGATATACCGAAACACCATTCATTAATGAGTCTGGACGAGCAAAATAGACATATTCAAAGATACAAGGATAATATTGAGGATTATTGGCACACTGTTTGGAGAAAAGTTGTCCATCTTGAGTAATATAGATAGCTTCACCTGGTTCTACATCGCGCATAAATTCAAAATCGAGAATATCTAAAGCAACACTTTCCGATGCAACCATATATTCTGTTTTCTGATTATCAATTACTTTTTTACCTATCACTAAAGGACGAATACCAAATGGATCACGAAATGCAACTAAACCATGTCCAATAATCATTGCAACACATGCATAAGCACCTTTAATAATTTGATGTACTTGATTGATAGCGGTAAAAATATTATCTGCAGTTAATGGATAAGTCGGGAATTTATCAAGTTCACTTGCAAAAATATTAAGTAATACTTCAGAATCAGAGCTAGTGTTAATATGACGCCTTGCTAATTCGAATACCTTATCACGTAACTGTTCAGTATTGGTTAAATTACCGTTGTGAGCAAGTGCAATACCATACGGTGAATTTACATAAAAAGGCTGCGCTTCAGAAGGACTAGAGCTACCGGCAGTAGGGTAACGAATATGCCCTATTCCTAAATTACCTTGCAGACGCAACATATGCTGTTCTTGAAATACATCTTTAACTAAACCGTTTGCTTTACGTAAGCGAAAGCGATTTTGTTCATCGATGGTCACAATTCCTGCGGCATCTTGCCCTCGATGCTGCAAAACAGTTAAAGCATCATAAATAGATTGATTAACTGTACTGCATCCTACAATACCAACAACACCACACATACCAAAGTTACCTCAAAATTATTTAACTAAAAATGAAGACGAATGTTGTATAAGATCAAAAAACCAACGAATAATAACATGAAAATGTGGAATTAATAGTGATTGCTCCCACTCTAAAGTTTGCGATAATGGAGTAAAGGTATCAACAAAAAAGAGCACAGCCGCCACAACTAAGATACCTCTTATTATACCTAAATAAACACCTAATACACGATCAGTACCGGATAAGCCTGTCTTTTGCACAAATTGTCCAATAATATAAGTAATAATTGAACAAACAATTAGTGTAGCGATAAATAAAATAGC
This sequence comes from Gilliamella apicola, assembly GCF_003202915.1. Taxonomy (GTDB): domain Bacteria; phylum Pseudomonadota; class Gammaproteobacteria; order Enterobacterales; family Orbaceae; genus Gilliamella; species Gilliamella apicola_Q. Next base: position 105,542 of record NZ_QGLP01000004.1, on the reverse strand, counting down.
GATAGCGACCGCAATACGAACGACATCACTATCAAAATAAGTTAAATAACGAGTAATGTACATGTAAAAACGACTGGCTATAAAAAAAGCTAGTACCCAGCTTATTAAAGATAACGATTCTTTAATAAAACCTCTAACGATACTAATCAGTGCAGATAAAACAATCACACCAATAATCGTATAATCAATCCAATTCATCATAATAACTCCTAGTTTTATATTAATATTTCTATTTAATTCCTGCACTTATAAAAAAGTAAAATAATTTTTAATTGGTAACAATCACACCTTTCAATTTGGTTAAATTATTTAAATCACTGATCAACTGCTCAGCTTGCTCTTTTTTAGCATAAGGACCGACTTGTAATTTTATTAATTGATCTTGCCCTGGATTGCTTGGAATAATGCTAACGTTATAATTATTTAATCTTAACAAAGCAACTAATTCTTCAATTTTTCTCTTATTTTTCAATGCACCAAGTTGAATCATATAAGTTTTATCTGATTGTTCAGGATTTGTTAAAGTATTTGGGGTTGATGGGCTATCAAAATTACCATCTACACTCTCGGGGGTAGCTAAAGGGCTGGTATATTGTGATGAATCGGGAGTATATAATTGCTCAGATCCATTATTCGAGCTTCTATTAATCACAGACTCATTTTTTGCAATAATATCTTGATTTTGTTCATTAACTACTTCTGGTTGTAAAATCGGTGTGGTAGACGGATGCAAATAGGATTTGTCAGTAATAATAATAGGTGCAACTATCGCAACGACTAACAAAAAAGTAGCAAAACCAACGAGTTGGTTTCTAACTTTATTTACAGCAATTTTAGTCTTTTTTCGATTAGTTTCCATGCTTACATTTGCCTAGTTGCCTAATTCATTTAAAACGGCAGATACGGTATAAAATGAACCACAAACGACAATAATATCATCTTCTTTTGCATCTTGCATGGCCTTTTGATATGCATCATAAACCGCTTCAAAGGTTGTTATATTTTTTTGACTATCATTTTGTAAATATTGCGCTAACACCTCAGCATTACATCCACGCTCACCATAAAGTGAAGCACAATACCATTGGTCAGCATTTAATAACGATAAGGTACTTTTAATATCTTTGTCTTTAAGCATACCTATAACAAATCTTACCTTGCCAATATGAGATTGTTTATTCTTTAAGAATTCTATTTGCTTAGCTAAATAGCTAGCTGCATGAGGATTATGGGCGACATCCACAATTACCATTGGTGATGTTTGTATAGTTTGAAATCTGCCGATTAAACTTGCTTTTTCAAGACCATCTTTGATTTGATTCTCAGTGATTGACAGAGAAGAATAACCTAGCGCGGCAATAGCAGTAGCGGCATTGGCTAAAGGTATTTTAGGAATAGGTAATTTATTGTACTGTTTTAGCGGAGATATAAACTGCCATGATGAATTATCAATTTTTTGATAAGACCAATCTTTATTTACAGCACATAAAGGACAATTCACGCTATTAGCAACATCTAAAATAGAGGGTGGTATTTCTGGCTCACCAACAACAGCAATACTTTTTGGTTTAAAAATACCGGCTTTTTCTCGACCAATACTTTCTCTTGTATTTCCCAAATATTCAACATGATCAATACCAATTGTGGTAATAATCGCGATATCAGCATCAATAATATTGGTGGCATCAAGTCTTCCGCCTAAACCAACCTCTAAAATCACCACATCTAATTGAGCATGTTTAAATTGATATAATGCAGCTAATGTTGCATATTCAAAATAAGTTAAAGAGATATCTTGTCTCGCCTTTTCAATCTCAACAAATGCATCAACGGTATCTTGTTCTTTTGACTCTTGATTATTTATTCGAACCCGTTCAGTAAAACGCAATAGATGAGGAGAACTATAAACCCCAACTCGTTTATTAGCAGCAAGTAATATCATCTCAAGCGTACGACAAGTCGTTCCTTTGCCATTAGTCCCCGCCACTGTGAAAACATAAGGTGCCGGTTGCAAAAGATCAAGCCTATCTGCGACTAATTTAACACGGTTAAGTCCTAAATCGATAGTAGTAGGATGTAACTGCTCCAAATAACAAAGCCATGTCTCAAGATCAGACATGGCATCAGGGGTTTTAATTAGCATGATTAATTAAATAGTCTCATCATTTACGATATTATCAAAAGGCACAGGGAGTTTCATTAATTTGGCTAATAAACCTGCAATTTTGGGGCGCATATCTCGACGATGAATAATCATATCAATTGCCCCTTTTTCGAGTAAGAATTCGCTACGTTGGAATCCCTCTGGTAATGTTTCCCTTACAGTTTGTTGAATTACTCTAGGACCAGCAAAACCAATTAATGCTTTAGGTTCAGCTATATTGATATCTCCGAGCATCGCTAAGCTAGCCGATACTCCTCCCATTGTTGGATCGGTCATAACTGAAATATATGGCAACCCTTCGTCTTGCATTTTGGCTAAGATAGCACTAGTTTTTGCCATTTGCATTAAGGAAAATAATGCTTCTTGCATTCGAGCGCCACCACTTGTTGAAAAACAAATTAACGGGCATTTATCTGCAATGGCTTGTTCAGCCGCTCGTGTAAATAAAGCCCCAACCACAGATGACATAGAACCACCAATGAAAGCAAACTCAAAACAGGCAACCACAACCGGAATACCCAGTAATGTTCCTTTCATTACTACCATAGCTTCTTTTTCATGGGTCTCTTTTTGAGCCGCAGTCAAACGATCTTTATATTTCTTAGTATCTTTAAATTTCAAAATATCTTTAGGAGCAAGTTCTGAACCAATTTCAACATCTGATCCTTCATCTAAAAAACGATATAAGCGAACGCGGGCAGGAATATGCATGTGATGATCACATTTCGGGCAAACTTCTAAATTACGGTCAAGTTCTGCTTGATAAATAACTTGCTCACAATTACTACATTTGGTCCAGACACCTCCTGGAATATTCGCTTTTTTATGATCTGACGATATATTATTTTTACTCAGAATTTTTTCAATCCAGCTCATTATAATTCTCTCATTCGGTACTCTTTTTCAATTAACGACACATTGTATAATACTTTGCAATAATTCTTAATAGTTGTTTTTATTTTTATCGCAATTTGGAAAAATTTATTAAATAGATTAGCAATTTTTTAAAAATATTGTTGTTTGTTACTTAAAAAAATTTGATTTAAAACAAAACACAATAAACACGGTTGATTATTTTAATTTAACATTTTTCAATAAAAATATATTTAATATGACCTTAAAAAATTATTGGTATATAATTAACTGAGAATCGTTTTCCATTTTTTAGATATAAGGGGTTATCGATGGACAAGGAAAAATCAGCCGCACCATCATTTCAAGATGTACTAGAATACATTCGTTTGTCACGCCGTTTAAATAAGTTAAAACGCGAAATTTCAGATAACGAAAAAAAAATTCGTGACAACCAAAAGCGTGTGCTATTACTTGAAAATTTAAGTGATTACATTAAACCTGATATGACTTACGAAGAACTGCAAGCTATTATTGCTAACATGAAGAGTGATTATGATGATCGTGTTGATGATTATATAATCAAGAATGCTGAAATCTCTAAAGAAAGACGCGAAATCAGCAAAAAAATGCGTGGTTACCGTTCTAATTAACTTTCTTCGCATAACGCCCTTTTTAAGAGGGCGTTATTATTTTATCGGCAATAAATTATTAACCGCCAGCAAGTTTAACTTTAAATCCTTTATCTTCTAATAATGATTTAAGTAGTTCACGTTTGTCGCCTTGGATTTCAATTTTGCCATCTTTGGCTGAGCCTCCACAACCACAACGCTTTTTAAGATCAGCGGCTAATTGCATCAATGAAGAATCGTCCAAATCAAATCCTTCAATAACGCATACCCCTTTACCTTTACGACCCGCTGTTTGACGTGAAATACGGATTATACCATCACCTTTAATACGAGGCTTAGTAGCCTGTTTAGGAATAATTCGACCCTGTTCAGTTGAATAAACAATTGCGTTATCAGACATTGTTATTAGCTCTTGGATACATCAAGGGTTGATAAAATAGCTTGCAATGCTTTAGCTGGTTCTTCGGCTTGAGTAATCGGACGGCCAATCACCAAATAATCAGAACCGGCTGCTTGTGCACGTTGAGGCGTCATAATACGGCGTTGATCATCTGCGGTTGATCCTGCAGGGCGAATACCTGGTGTAACTAATTTAAATTCACTGCCAAGTCGCGTCCTAAAGCTTTGTACTTCTTTAGCTGAACAAACAACACCATCAAGCCCACAATTCTTAGCAAGCAATGCTAACCTTGTTGCTTGTTCTAATGGTGATGAATTAATCCCTATTTCTTTAAGATCTGTAGATTCCATGCTAGTTAATACCGTTACGGCAATTAACATAGGTGCATCTTTACCATATTGATAAAGAGCATCTTTTGCTGCTTCCATCATCCGAACGCCACCACTAGCATGAATATTGGTCATCCAAACACCTAAATCGGCGGCGGCAGCAACTGCCTTCGCGACCGTATTAGGGATATCATGGAATTTAAGATCCAAAAAAATATCAAATCCTTTTTGTTTGGTTTTTTTTATAAAATCAGGACCAGCATGAGTAAATAATTCTTTGCCAATTTTAAGACGGCAATCTTTGGGATCAACTCGATCGATAAAATTCCATGCTGACTTAGTATCAGAAAAATCAACTGCAACAATAATTGGAGATGACATAACTTATTTGTTCCTTTTTAATTATATATTCTATTTTTTCTTTTGAATAAACTCTTCTAAATCAGTATAAAAAATTCTAGCACTTTGTCTATACCCTTGTAGGGTTTGATGCACTAAATCTGGACGAGCTAATCGATTACTTCGCCATTCTTTAATTGAATGAGGTCCCCCCATAGCCGCTTGCCAATCCCAAAATAATGTTCTTTCTGATTTAGCAACTTGTTTTTGAGTATTCATAATTTTTGCAAAAGATTTAGGAAAACTCTTATCATTGACCATAGTATCTGGCGGTGTCATCAATAAAATGACTGCATTGGGCAATGATTTACGAATTAGATGAATGTTATTCACTAAGTTTTTGCGATAAACATTAACATCTAAAGTTTCGTCAAAACTTTCATTAGTACCGTACTCAAGAATAACTAAATCACTGTTTGACGAAGATAATTCGTCCAACCAATCATCTCCCCATCTTTGCCATATACTTTGCCTTGCTCCATTAGTCGCAATCGAAGAGACAATAACACCAGGTTGTTGATCGCGGGTTAACCATATTCCACCGATTTCAATATCACGACTGCCTTTAATGGTAAAAGGCGTTTTGGTAACAAATGAAACGGTTTGCCAAACATCACTTACCGGGAAATAATCAATATCTATTTTTTTATTATTAGCATCATATATCTTTAACAAATTAGGTATATATTTTAAGGTTTTAAAGGTCAACTTTACTTGCCAATTCATGTCGTTTAGACCTCTGGGAATTATTTGTAAAGAAGCTGAATCCCTAGCCGGTTTAGCGATAAATCCGCCCATAGGAAAATCTAAATTCTTTAATGTACGACTACTTAATACATCCCAGTTTTTGGCTTTCCAATTAACTAATGCGTGACTTTGGCCTTTTATCGCCATAGGTGTAACCCAACCTATGCCAGCATCACCATATTTTTGTTGCATTAATTTTCGAAATTCACCTGTAAAAAAATCAGCCGCTGAATGCGAATCCCCAAACTGCGTAATATTTATAACTTGATTACTGTCTTGATTTAAAGCTAATGAATTTAATCGTTGTGCAAATTGTTTTGCATTTGGATCACCATAGTCAACAACTGTAGATAGTGCACTAGTTTTACTTTCTGCTACACTGCATCCTACCGATAATGTGATAGTCATTATAGTAAGAATATACTTTAAATGTTTAATCACTATCGCCACCCTCTAATTGTTTAAAAATGATTTTTTCCATAATCGCTTTAGCCAAAATCTTTTGCCCTGCGGTAGTAAAATGGACCCCATCATCTACCCTAACTTTTATTTTATCTTTACCTGATTCAATAAAATTACTATATTTTTCATAAGTACAACCTAATAGTTGATTTGTTGATAAAAAATGTTGTTGTGTCTTTTCTAATTCAGATTGATACAGCGTATTTAAATAAATCATTCCTTCATTAAGTTGTCGTTTGCGCATACAAGGGACTGCTAGCCAAAGCACCTGAACATCATGTTCGTAAGCGCTATTTAAAACCATTGCAATACGTAATCGGTATTGCTCTTCCCAAAGTTCAGATTTAAATTTTGCATATTTAGCATAACCTTTTACTGGGAAATCCCAAGGATCATTTGGTCCCCAAAAAACAACAAGTAACTTTATAGCAGGATCGGCAATTAGGTTATCATCAATAGTTTTTGGCCAATTAAAAGCGTTTGGGTAGGCAAGACCAGTACTTTGTTTGCTTAGATCTAAGCTTTCTACTTTATATTGTTTGAATAACATTTTTTTAACATAAGGTGCAACACCTTGCATTAATGAGTCACCAACAAAAAAAACTTTATCATTTTTAGTCACCACAATCGGTAATGGCTCATGAATCAATGGTATATCTTGATGATCAATTTTAGGCGATTCACTTTTAACGACGCTAATTTTCTGCTCAGGTAGTGGTGGTATTCCAGCCGCCTTTCTATTTAATTCCGATCTTTTTTGCTTAATAACGTTCAACTGCTCATAAATTTTATTATGTCTGATAATTTTTGGATTTTTATCAGTTTCATCTGATGAATTTATTACGCTATTTTTTGCCGATTGATTTAATAATGATTCGTTATTAATAGTATGGTTAACATCTGTCTGGCCTTTAGTAGCATCCTTTGGCGTTGACGAAGTAATTTCTATCGACTCCTGAGAATCTTTTTGCTCCGTCACTTGAGTTAAACTTCCGGTGTTAAATATATCTGAATGATAGGTTTGTTGGCAATAAATTAATATCGAATTGTAATAAATTGCGATTAAAGCAATTGCAGTAACCAATAACAAAACAAAAATATATTTGGATGAAAGTGATGCATCATCACTTATCATAGCCTTTGATACTTTAGCTTTAATTTTAGGCTTATACTCTGTTGACTGTTTTTGTGTACTATTTTTTAATAAATTAACTTGTTGCCCATTTTTTTTAGGCTTATTTCTTCGTCTATTTTTCAATGATATTTGTTTGGATTTCATGTTTATTTTGTTTAATAATTAGAAATTAGCATAAATAAAATTTGGTACGCCAGAGGGGGCGAAATAGATAGTTAGCCATAAAATAAATATAAATATGATAGGCAAAAAACCTCTATTTGTTCTACTAAGTTGTAAAGTGCACCAATTAGGAATATTTTGACATAGTGGATATACTAAAAATATGACACATATACTTAAAAATGCCGCAGTGTAATGTGAATTAATTAAAAAATTTTGACTTAAAGCCGTTAAATAATCTAATGCATCTGGCAAGCTTTCACAATAAAAAAATAGCCAAGTAAAGCAGATATAATGCCAAGTGATGAATCGTGCAATAATTGGAGAGCGTTGTATAATCCAACCACGTCCGGTATAACGATCTAATACATTAAGGACAACAATTCCAACTCCATGACATGCACCCCAAATAATAAAATTAATGCCAGCTCCATGCCATAAACCAGACAATAACATAGCGCACATAACATTGATTTGCGTACGAACGAAACTTCGTCGGCTACCACCAAGAGGGATATAAATATAATCGCGAATCCAATGAGATAAACTAATATGCCAACGATCCCAAAATTCACGCAGATTAAAAGCTAAATAAGGAAAGTTGAAGTTAATTGGAAGCCGAAAACCTAATAATAAAGCAATACCCGTCACAAGGTCAGTATAACCAGAAAAATTTAGGTAAATTTGCATGGCATAAGCATATAAGCCTACTAATAAATCAAGAGTACTGTATTCTAATGGGTTTGAAAAAATGGGGGTTACCCAGTTTTCACTAATTAATCCACCCAAACAATAAACTTTTAAAACCGCCAACACAATTAATGTAAACGCCCGATACGGTTCTAAAACCGCTCTTGGTTGACTAACCGCAATTTGCGGAAGAAACGTTTTTGCACGATTAATAGGACCGGCAATAATGCTTGGAAAAAATGATAAAAATAAGGCAAAATCCCAAAATTTAGCCACCGATAATTCTTTCTTTTTTATTGAAACCAAATAACTCACCGAATGAAACGTATAAAAAGAAATGCCGATTGGAATAAGAACGGTAATTACTGGTAATAAAATAGATAAATTTAAATAGTTAAGTAATGACTGTAACTCATATCGAAAGAAATCAAAATATTTAAATAACGCTAAATTGATAATTGCTGCACTCAATCCTAAAATCAACCAACATCTAGCATAGCGTTTCGAAGTTGCAATCATTACTGAAAAGAAATATATCGCACAGGTATAGATAAAAAGGATAACAGCGAATTGTAAACTATAGCTACCTACAATAAGATAACTTGAAAGCAAGAGTAATTTATTTTGGAATTTTGGTAATAATCTAAAAGCCCAATATATCGCAAAGAAAACGATAAAAACAAGACCAAATTCAATAGATAAATAACTCACTGCATTCCTTTTTTACGTAAATATATCGTTGTTCTAAAACTTCATTACTCAATAAAGTCTACTTCTGATAGCCAATTTGTTGAGATTGAGCAAGCACATTGTAAACCATCAACTCTTTATTTAACCCCGCCACGGATAACAATACTTTTCTAGCTTGCAACCACAATTGATAAAGCGAGGTGAGCTCATCATGGCTTTTGGTGGCTAAGAATCTAACTAATGGCACTTGATCGCGGTTAACAATATATCGGCCAACTTTCTGTTTAGCTTTTAATGCATCACCTAACAAGGCACAAAACCAAGTGATCCGTTCAAGAAAATCTTCATTATTAAACGTTTTTGCTAATTGCCAGAAATTATTTTCGGGCAAAAGTTCTAACAATTTTTCACAAAATAATTTCCGCTGTTGCCATTTTTCAGGTTGCAACAAAATAGCCGCATTTAGTGGTGCATTTTCACTCAATAATAAAGCAGTGGCAAGCTCATTATCGCTGTATGAATGACTGTGTTGCTTTTTTAACCAATTAATGGATTCTTCTAATTTTGGTACTGCTAAAAAATAGCTAAAACATCGGCTATGAATTGTTGGTAATAATTGACTATTATGCTCATCACTCAAAATAAAATAGGTATTTTCTGGTGGTTCTTCTAACGTTTTAAGTAACGCATTTGCCGCGGCTTCTGTCATCAATGCCGCATGCTTAATCCAAATTACCTTATTACCACCCTGTTGTGATTTTTCGTAGACCTTTGTTGATATACTACGTATCTGATCAATACTAATTGATTGTTTGCTCTGCTCATTAGTTATAAGGTAATAATCAGGATGATGTTGAGATAACAACAATTGGCAACTATGGCATTGACCACATGGTTGCAATTGTTGTGAAGATTGACAAATTAATCGATTAACTAATAAGTTAATTAACTCTTCTTCACCACTTCCTTGAATATAATTGATTAACAGAGCATGATGAGCACGATGATTGACAATCATATCTGCTAGTTGTTCAAAAGGTAATCTAAGCCATGGATATTTACTAAAAATCATATAATTGGAACCTAATTAGTTAACCATGAATTTAATGTTGATTCAATTTGAGCGGTGACTTCTGCAATTGATTTAGCTGCATCAATAGTAACAATGGTATTATCCCGATCGGCTAATTCTAAATAACGTTGACGAATTCGCTCAAAGAAAGCGAGAGATTGTTGTTCAATGCGATCCAATTGTCCTCGTGATCTAGCTCGCTTTAATCCAAGTTCTGGAGAAATATCTAAATAGAGCGTTAAATCTGGTTTAAAATTGCCTAAAACCTGAGTTTGTAAGGTCTCGATAAAAATGCGATCTAACTCTCGTCCACCACCTTGGTAAGCTTGAGTAGATAAATCGTGCCGATCGCCAATCACCCATTTACCCATTTTGAGTGCAGGCTTAATCACATTCTCAACCAATTGAATACGGGCAGCATACAACATAAGTAATTCAGCTTTATTAGTTAACGGTTCATTATCTAAACCATTTTTAATAATATTGCGCAATGCTTCAGCAATGGGCGTACCGCCAGGTTCGCGGGTAAACTGTAAATCACTAATCTGATGTTGATTCAAAACACGCGCAACGGTATTAATTGCCGTCGTCTTACCTGCGCCTTCTAAACCTTCAATGACAATAAATTTACCTGCCATACTAAATTCCTATATGATTGCTAATGAAATTACGATTAATGTTGCGTATTGTACGCTATTTTTAATAATTATTTTAGCGTAACGCAAAATTACCTTTAATAGTTCATTTTAAGTACCATCATCACTCAATATTTACTAATAATTAACTATTTTAATACAGGTAATAAATACCCAAATATTAGTCAATTCCCCTATCTACTTAGCCCCTTGTAATATTGTTCAATATCATTTTTGCAACAAGTTGTTGAAGATCTTTGTGATATAAAAACTATTTCAACTAATTATAATCAAATCGTTCTTATGTTATTGAACAAGGAGGCATCCAATGTTAACGGAAAGACAAGCTTTTTTAACTAGCCTGTTAATAAAACAAAGTGGATACAAGACGGTAAAATATTTTGCTCAATTACTTAATGTTTCAGAAAGAACCGTACATTCTGATTTAGAGCAAATCAGCAATAGTCTATTAAACAAAGGGTTCCAGTTAGATAAAAAATCAGGTAAAGGCATCGCATTAAAAAAAACAGATAAAACAGCTACTGATCGAAAAATAAGAACGATTACGTTAGCTAAATTTAGCCGCCGAAAAGAAATTATTGAGTTGATGCTATTTGAAGAAAAAATAGTTACTTTTGAATACCTTTCCACATTATTTTCTGTTAGCAAATCCTCTATTGAGCAAGATCTTAAGTTTGTAAAACAATTATTAACGTCGAATAATAATCTACAAGTGATTAGTGATGCCGGCGGAACCCGCTTATCTGGTTTAGAAAAAGAAATTCAGAAAGCTTATTTAAATTTTAATTTTTTCGTTTTTGAAGCTAACCTTGGTATTTTAGATGATGGCGATGAAAGACTTGCTATTTTAAGTCACTACTATGGTGAACAAAATGTAAAAACTTGTTTTCGAGTTCTCTATTCACATGTCCGCTTTGATAATAACTTTATTGCTGAACACTACATCTTCAATGTATTAAATATGCTGGTTATTATGGTTTACCGAGCTCAAAAAAACCAACATATTGACGATGCTATTGCAATAAATGATAACTCGCAAATATTCCAAAATAATGCTAAAAGCATTTTAAGTAAAATCTCACTAAGACTTAACTTCACCTTCAGTAATGGCGATATCAATTACTTAGCAAAATACCTACTTTCTAATCGAATCGATGTATTTTCATCAGATAAAAATAATACTTTATTGGTAGACAGAATTATCTCGAATGTTGGTTCCTCATTATTTATTGATTTTCGAACAGATAACAAATTACGGGATTACCTAATACAACACATGCCACCAATGTTATATCGATTAAGGGAAGGTATTAAAATTAATAATCCATTTGTAACACAAGTTAAGCAAGATTTTCCGGTGTTATTTAATATAATTTGGATTATTGCCAGTAAATGTGAAGATGAATTAGGTGTATTTTTTAATGATGATGAAATTGGTTTTCTCACAATTCATTTTCAATCAGCAATTGAAAGAGCAAAACATAGCAAAAAAATATTAGTCGTTTGCCAAAACGGCATCGCCACCACTGAACTATTAGTCAATAGAATTACCAGTGTATTACCCTCTTTAACCACAATAGAAGTAGCATCTGTTCATGAATTAAATGCTGATGTATTAGCCAATATTGATTTGATTATCTCAACAATAAATTTAGCGATTGACGGTGTCAAAGTTGTTGTCGTTTCACCATTATTAAGTGAGCAAGATATCCAAAACATTTTTAATATTTATGGTGAACATTTTGTACTAAATGATCATGTTCAAGAACATAAACACTCCTTTTTGTACCTTATCCACTATTTGGAAAAAGATACCCTCTTCTTAAACCAAAATTTTAACTCCAAAGAAGAGCTGATAAATAAGATTGGTCAAAAACTTGTAACACAACAGATCGTTATGCCGGATTTTATTCAAGGCATGATCGTAAGAGAAGGATTAGGTGCCACAGAGTTACCTACAGGTGTAGCGATACCTCATGGTAATCCTAAATTTGTCAAACAGACAAGAATAGTCATGGTTACCAATTCTAAAGCTATCAAATGGAAAGACAATTTGGTCAAGATGATAATTATTATCTGCATTTCGGAAAAAGATATTAAAAATCTGAAAAAAATCCTCTCTGACATCTATCTGTTAGTAAAGAGCAAATCTCTTATTAATCAATTATGTGAAACACCGAATCATCGTAAGTTTATTCAATTTATAAAAGGGGCACAAGATGAATATCTCAGCAAATAATGTGATCCGTAATGATATGATTTTTTTGAATAAAAAAATAAATTCAAAACAAGAGGCATTACTGTTTTTGACTGAAAAAGCACAGCAAGTAGGCGTTATTAATACGCAGAATGAATTTTTAAATAAAGTTTTAGATCGCGAAGCAATCGTATCTACTGCCGTTGGTTATCAAATAGCCATGCCACATGGTAAAAGCACTGTGGTGCAACAACCTTTTGTCGGTTTTTTACGAACTACCGAGTTATTTAATTGGTCTGAGCAAGACAATGAAATGGTTAACATGATTTTTCTTATCGGTGTGCCCGAAGAAAACAAAGATAACATTCATTTAAAAGTGATATCCCAATTAAGCAAAAATTTGTTGAACGATTCATTTCGAGAGCAATTAGAAAATCTTCAAAACAATACTCAAATATATTCACTATTGAGTTCAATTAATAAAAATTTATAAAAGGAGTCATCATGAAAATTGTTGCAGTGACAGCTTGTCCAACTGGGATCGCACATACCTATATGTCGCAAGAAGCAATTGAACGCGAATGTAAAAAACGCGGCCATCAAATAAAGGTTGAGACACAAGGTAGTATGGGAACTGAGAATAAATTAAGTCAAGAAGAAATTGATGCTGCGGATGTCGTCATTTTAGCTATCGGCATTGGTATTGATGGCGAGGAACGTTTTGATGAAAAACGTGACAACGGCAAAGTTATTGAAGCAAACCCCAGTTTGGTAATTAAAGATCCGGGTAAATTTGTAGATCAAGCGGAACAATTATAAAGCATAGGAGGCAATCTATGTCAAAAGTTAATCTTATATTAAAAGATATTCAAAAAGCATTTAACACCGGTGTTTCGTTTATGTTGCCGGCAGTTGTAGTTGGCGGGATATTTTTAGCCATAGCCCTATCGAGTGGCGAAGCTGGTCAAAATGGTATGCAGATAACCAACAAATTCATGAAGAATCTGAATGATCTTGGGGTAATTGGTTTCACTATGATGATTCCCCTATTATCTGGTTATATTGCGTACTCATTAGCGGGTAAACCAGGAATTGTACCTGGCATGATATTAGGTTATTTAGCAAATACCCCGGTCGGAGATGAAGCGATAAAAACCGGATTTTTAGGTGCCATGATATTGGGTGTCGCTTCTGGCTACCTTGTTTGTTGGTGTAAAACTTGGAAAGTTCCAGTAACCATCAGAACAATCATGCCAATTTTAATTATACCGATTTTTGTTACCTTCGTATTAGGTATGTTTTACATCTATGTAGTTGCCCAACCAATTGGTTTTGCGATGAATTGGTTGGTTAGTTTTTTAAGTAGCTTACAAGGTAGTAGTGCCATCTTATTAGGATTAATTATCGGGGCAATGACTGCGGTAGACATGGGTGGCCCAATAAATAAAACAGCAACTGCATTCACACTATTTTTAATGGCAGAAGGTATTTATGGACCTAATGGTGCTCACCGAATTGCCGTGGCAATCCCGCCATTAGCTATGGCGATATCAGTATTTATTGATCGCAAAAAATATAGTGCTGAGGAGCGTGATCTTGGATTCCCAGCTTTCTTTATGGGACTCATCGGTATTACCGAAGGAGCAATTCCTTTTGCCGCAAGAGACATGAAACGAGTATTACCGGCAATTATCATTGGTAGTGCAGTAGGTGGCGCTTTAGGCATGATGAATGGTGTTGAAACGCTTGTTCCTCATGGTGGTTTAATCGTCTTACCGGCTGTAAATGGCAAACTTTGGTTCTTCCTTTCTATGTTTATTGGAGTAGCAATCTCTGTCTTAATTTTACACTTTACCAAACCAAATATAGAGCAAACAGATAGCAACGTTTAAGTTAAATGGAGAAATAAAATGAACAAATTACCGATCAAAAAATTAGTTGATGGTCTATTAAAATTACAAGACACAGGAGAAAGTGCTGTAATTTTAGGTATAGGCCCAATGTCAAAAAACTGCGTACAAGCCGCATTAGAATTATCGAAAGAAGACGACTATCCGATAATGTTTATTGCCAGTCGTAATCAAGTCGATGCCGACGAACTTGGTGGTGGATATGTTAATAATTGGAATCAATTCACATTTGTAAAAGCAGTAAAGGATGTCGCGGCTTCAATCGATTATGATAACTTATGTTATATTTGCCGAGATCATGGCGGTCCATGGCAAAGAGATAAAGAACGAAATGATCATCTTGCTGTTGATGAAGCAATGGAATTAGGTAAAAAATCATATATTGCAGATATCGAGGCTGGTTTTGATTTATTAATGATTGACCCAACTAAAGATCCAATTGAAGTTGGTAAAGTCATCCCACTAGAAACCGTTTTAGAACGTACTGTCGATTTAATTGAGTTTTGTGAACAACAAAGAATCGCTAGAAACTTACCAGAAATTGGCTATGAAGTTGGAACAGAAGAGACAAATGGTGGCTTAACTTCAACAGAAACTTATGAAAAATTTATCCTAAAACTCAAAGAAGAACTAAACAAACGTAATTTGCCAATGCCAACCTTTATTGTCGGCCAAACCGGAACCTTAACCAGAAAAACCGAACAAATTGGTACATTCAACTTTAAAAATGCACTTAGCTTAGCGGTTATGGCTAAACAATATGGAGTAGGATTAAAGGAACATAATGGCGATTACTTCGATGACGTAACATTATTAGAACACATTCCTTCAAATATAGCAGCATCAAATGTAGCACCACAATATGGTACACAAGAGACACGAGCTTACTTAAATCTAGCTAAGGTTGAACAACGATTAAAAGACCAAGGTTTAATAGAAAAAGCTTCAGCCGTTAGAGAAGTATTATTAGAGCATGCAATCAAATGTGAACGTTGGAGAAAATGGATGGTTGGCGAGCAAAAAAATTTAACCATTGCCCAAATAACCAGTGATCCTATTTTAGCTGATGAAATACTTGATATCGCAGGTCACTATACTTTCAATGATAATGAAGTCAAAGCAGAAATTGAAAAAATGTATGCTAATTTGAAGAATAATCATATTGATGGTCAACGATATGTGATTGATTACATAAAAAGACCGATACGTGATTATGCTGAATCTTATAATTTAAAAGGTGTAACTTCTCGTATTAGACGAGTGTTAGCATAACTCCACTCAACTATTATAAAAACCAATAAACACACCACGATTATAGTGTGTTTATAAAATCAGTGGTGAAATTGCCAGTGTTAAATATTAATCGTTTTAGTGTGTAAAACACAGCATACACACTAAAACATTTTTAATAATTATTTTAGCTCAACTAAAAATTATCCATATATTTCTTATAGTAAATAAAATTTACCAATCTCCCATCTTTTTAAAGAACATGCTATTACCGTTGGATAATTATTGAAAAAAATATTTAGATATACACCTAAATTTATAAATCATTTAATCAAAATCATATAAAACACATTAAGTCGTGTAGACCGCTATAGTTCTATAGCTATAGGGAACTCCAACAAATAGATCTAAAGCCTCTCTACCACGCACGGTATATCCCTGTACCTACAGGGAACGCTTGAATAGCCCAGTTTACCTTTTTTTCTGTGCCGGTATATCCCTGTACCCACAGGGAACTCACGAGTACGACTTGGATCGAAGCCCGCCCATACGGTATATCCCTGTACCCACAGGGAACGCACATAAAACGCAATTTAACGCGTTTTAAGCGACGGTATATCCCTGTACCCACAGGGAACGCGGGCGCTGAGGGTTGTGTGTAGTCTGTTATTTACGGTATATCCCTGTACCCACAGGGAACGCCTAGTATAGCAAATGACAAAATTGGGTCACGCCGGTATATCCCTGTACCCACAGGGAACGCGTTGATAAGTTTGTTAGTCAGCCATACACGGCCGGTATATCCCTGTACCCACAGGGAACGCTCAATAGGGAAGGGGGGATCAAATCTCTGTAGCGGTATATCCCTGTACCCACAGGGAACGCATTTGGCATTAAAACTTCCAAATCATTGGATTCGGTATATCCCTGTACCCACAGGGAACGCACAATTATTTTTGTCTCTAAATGTATTCCACTCGGTATATCCCTGTACCCACAGGGAACGCAACAATGAATAAAGCATTTATAGGTGCACTAGCGGTATATCCCTGTACCCACAGGGAACGCTGCTATTTGTGCTTTTAAATTATTACAGTTTGCGGTATATCCCTGTACCCACAGGGAACGCTAAATTAGTTTTGTAATTTTTGCGACCTATATCGGTATATCCCTGTACCCACAGGGAACGCTCTATTCAAAGTGAATATAATGAAGAACGTGACGGTATATCCCTGTACCCACAGGGAACGCAATGACAGAAACAGTAAATTATTTAAGATTTCCGGTATATCCCTGTACCCACAGGGAACGCACAACCGTAATTTATATAATCAAACAGAATTTGGGTATATCCCTGTACCCACAGGGAACGCTCAACCATAGTGCCAATTATTCTAATCTGTTGCGGTATATCCCTGTACCCACAGGGAACGCCAGATGCCAATATTACAAATTATAACAACGATCGGTATATCCCTGTACCCACAGGGAACGCGCGATTACTTCTATAGGGTCAAGAAGGGACAGCGGTATATCCCTGTACCCACAGGGAACGCTGGGGCAAGCGGATGTAGTAAATTTAATAATTCGGTATATCCCTGTACCCACAGGGAACGCTTAATTTTTGATATTCGCTATCGTTTGGAATTCGGTATATCCCTGTACCCACAGGGAACGCACCATCTTTTAAATTGTCAGCGATGCTTTGCCCGGTATATCCCTGTACCCACAGGGAACGCATGTAAATTTATGAGCTAATGGATCATTTACGCGGTATATCCCTGTACCCACAGGGAACGCTAACGTATCAGTAGCATTAAAACTCCATAAGACGGTATATCCCTGTACCCACAGGGAACGCATAATTTCAAGCGCATTTGGCGTGCGGGCTTACGGTATATCCCTGTACCCACAGGGAACGCGTGATCACATAAAAGCCATTAAGTATGTACACCGGTATATCCCTGTACCCACAGGGAACGCTGCTTTAGCATCATTCATCACACTGTCCTTGTCGGTATATCCCTGTACCCACAGGGAACGCGTGAAAACAATGGCTAACAAAAAACTTTTTAAGCGGTATATCCCTGTACCCACAGGGAACGCAAAGCGGGAAAGGCGTTTTCAATTTTGAAAAACGGTATATCCCTGTACCCACAGGGAACGCCCTCGTAGTAAAATTATGATTATTATCAATTTCGGTATATCCCTGTACCCACAGGGAACGCTCTAAATATAGATAATTGTTTTATATAATATTTTTTAGTTAGTTAAAATCTACCAATTATTCCTAATTTTTAAAGAACATTAACCTATTGATTTTCAATAGGTAAAAAAGATACTAACCTTAGTCCATCTAAATCTACCGGAACCCTTCTATTTGCGCCATAAGTTTGGAAGTCAAATCCTGACTCAGTATTAGTCGCCCAAGCAAGGACAACATTGCCTTCCTCAGCAAGTTTAGTGATTTGTTGCCATAGCATTTCTCTTATTGGTCTTGATATATCACCGATGTAAACCCCGGCTCTAATTTCAAGTAACCAAATTGCTAAACGACCTCGTAACCTAGGCGGGACATTTTCAGTTACTACAACACACATACTCATTTTTAGCGACTCCTAAAGCCACTGTCAGCTAGAGATTGAGGTTCTGGGATAGCTGGTGGTTGGGCATCATCTGGAGCTGGGGGCGGTTCAATTCCACCAGCAGATAAAACTTCTTCGATAAGCGGAATTAATATTGCTAATGTTTTTTGGCTTCTAAAAATTTCACGGCAGGCCACACGAACTTCCCGATCGGGATCTGCATTGTTTTTTGCCGCTATTTCAAAAGCTTTAGGTACAACGGTATCAAATTTAATAATATCAGCAATATCATAAACAAATGAGAGTGGTTTTCCACTATGCACAAATCCGATAGCCGGTGCGTAACCGGCCGCCAAAACAGCTGCTTCGGTGATGCCATATAAGCAAGACGTGGCAGCACTTATACATTGATTAACCGTATCTCCTTTTTGCCAATCTTTGGGATCGTATTTTCTTCCATGCCATTTAACATGATAACGTTTAGCCAGTAATGAATAAGTTTCACGTACTCGCGATCCTTCAATGCCTCGTAACTGTTCAACGGAACGACGGCTAGGCGCAGGTTCACCAAATCGTAACTCAAACATTTTTTTGACTACTTTTAAACGTAAATCATCATCTAAAGCCAATTTAGCTTGATAGAGCAGTTTATCAGATCTTGCCCCACCTGGTTGACCCGATGAATACATTCTGACGCCAGCTTCACCGACCCAAACGAGCAAAGTGCCAACCGTTGCAGCTAATTTAATAGCCGCATGAGAAACTCGAGTCCCAGGTTCTAACATTATGCAAGCTATCGAGCCCACTGGAATATGCGTTCTGATGCCGGTTTTATCAATTAATACAAAGGCTCCATCTAGAACGTCAATTTGTCCATATTGCAAAAAAATCATTGACGTTCTATTTTTTAAAGGAATCGGATTAAGGGGAACATAAACCATTATCGCTTATCCTATTGATAATGTTTTAGCAAAAATAAACCACAACCAAATCCTTTACTTTTACCAACTCCTTGATAGATGGTATTTAAAAATAAGTCAACATCCGTTACGGTTAACACCCCTTGATAATCAACACTGCTATAAGTAATGGGTTTAAGATTGCTTTTTTTAATAAATTGCTCTTGGGTATAATTAATTACTGTGCAATCCAGTTGTTGTCCATCAGTTGTTGATAATGAAAATCCTCTGAATTCACTCTGTTTAATTAACCAATTTATGGCAGCTTCATTCTGACGAATTTTTATCTCATTATCTAAACCTTGTTGTTTAGCCTGATATTTAGCATTCATCATCACATCACTACGCTTACCATTTTTAAACACCACTGGATTTGCTCGCAGGGAAAAAATCAATTTCATACCAACGGTTAATTTTGGCTGGTATGGTTTAGTTTCTACTAAAAATAGCTCATGATTGGTTAGCGGTGCTATTTCCGATAATAGATAGTATTGATAGCCTTTGCCAATTCTCTCTTCACGAAATAAAAAGCAACGTTTTTCTTGATTAGGAAAGAGTTGCCATAACCATTGATGAATAGCATAAAGTCCTGAATTTTGCATTTTCTGTTGCATAACATAAGGAAGTCGATTTAATTTTAAAGTAACTCGAGAAAAATACATCTATTCACTCCCTTTCAAATGGCCGGAAAACTGCTGACGATCATTAAATTGCCAACGGTGACGGCTTATTGGTTGATCTTGACGACGCTGAATTTTAATTACCTCAAAGTGATCTTCTTGATTGGCCTGTTGCCAATAATATTCATCAGCAATACCTTTTAATAGTTTATCAATAACCGGATCTTGACGATGACACTCTTGATAGTGTTTATCGGCAAAACTAAAAGCCTCTCGCAATGTTCCTTGATACAAAATAGGCGATAACGGTAACGATAAAGGTGAATTTTTTCTTCCTGCGTATAAAGGAAAAACAGGTTTAAGTAATGCTTGCTGAATTTGCTCTAAACTATAAGGTGCATTCTCAGTCTCAGTCATGACTATTTGATAATAAACGTCATTATAATATTCACGCTGTGATAATAACGTCTCTAGTTCAAGAGGGTTTTGTCGTATTTCATCAAAGCGTGTATACCAGACTTGCTTTTTATTAGCCCTAGGAGCTTGGACGGTATGAAAATCTCGAAACCAACTATTGTTAGCAATAAAAGGACGAATCGCAAAATGGTAATGCTGATTAAAATGATCTATCTGATTATCATCACGACGAATGCCGAGTGCAGCCGAAACTAATCCCAATAAAGCAGAGCGAGAGGGAATAATATTGCTGTGGCGAACTTCGCCGACAGCAGGTTCGCCCCAAGAGGTAAATGGGGCATAAATTTGAAAAATAAGATGGTTGATCATCTTGTCCGCCCCCCTATTTTTGCGCAACAAAATCTAATGCAGCACTAAGGGTTCCTTCTCCAGTTTCACTATTGAGAACATAGCGACTATCAGCACATTGACCATAAACTTTATCAAATTTATCTCGTTGCTCTTCCAAACGACTAATAGCATCATTTACCATATCTTGACTACGAATTGGATTAAAATAAGCTACCGCTAAAGAGCGCGGTTGTTGACTTCCTTTTTCTATTAAAAGATAGGAAGTATATGCTCGTGAAGCAAAACTATTTTGCATCCCTGTTGGTGCAACTTTGGCGGCTGATTCAGTTAAAGCTTTTAAGGTTTTTTCAACCAATGCTTCATCACCATTTAAATTTTCGAGAAGTAAATCTCGGCTGATACATACATAAGTATAAAACAGCGCCGAAGCAAATCCACGTTCGCCCAAATGCGCTGAACCAGCATCAACATCATTATTATTTAAATCATCAACAGCAGTAAAAAAATCATCCTCAATGGTTACCGTACTTACGCCTAATGCATGAGAAACTTGGCAGGCAGCTTCAATATTAAATGCCGGGCTATCAGCTAACATTCTGCCAAACAAGGCAATATCAATACTACTATTTTCTTTACGTAATAATTTAACTTCATCATCGCTAGGTTCGCGTTTTTCACTAATTAGTACATCAACTAATTGTTTAATTGCTTGCTGTTCATTGCTACTAATATGTACCAATTGTTCAATTTCTAAATTACTCAATGGATCTTTTGGTAATTTCTCATTTTTGACTTTACCAAACTGATTAGCTATTTTAATTGCACTTTCTTTAGCTATTTTTTCAGATATACCATTATCAATCAGTGGGTTGTATACCCAATCTCGAGCAAAACGACGTGAACGAACACCAATATGATCACTTAATGATTGATAAAAACAGTCAGAAGTACGCCACGCTCTTTTTAAGCTTTGTGACGAAATACGCAAACGGTCAGTATTTCCCATTTTAGCGGTTTTTGGTCGACCTAAATCATCACGGTTTAAGTTTGAAGGAGCATAAGCGGTTAATAGATGTAATTGAATAAATGTAGTCATGATGATTATTCCTTAGTATTATTTTTAGTTGAAAAATAGTCCATAGCCCAACGAGTAGAAAAGCGTTTAAACGGATTAGTATTAGCTGGCCAGTTGTGTTCACGTGCGTACCACTCTTGCATCCATAGAAAGATGCCGTCAGCAAGGGAAGTTAGATTAACGCCTTTTTCACCGCGCAACTTAACGGCACGAATTAAACGCTGACAAAATTCTTCTGGGGTTTCACTATTAAGAAGACGTTCAAATCGCAATTTAGATAAATAATTACGTTCTCCGCCTTTTACTTTTTCACTCAGTTGCGCAGCAAATGGTGCCTTATCATTATTTAACTCTGCAAAAACAGCCACATTAACCAATATCTGTAATGCATGATAATGAATATCCGTTTGCGCTAATCTACTGTCGTTATTAAGAAGTTTATTAGCTAAAATCGTGTAGCCATCCTGTAGAATTATTAATTCAGACAATGAAACCCGGCGTAATTCAGCACGTAATTTTCGTCCATTGTAATTAATACCATTAAATTTACATTGCCGTTGCTGCAACATTGAAAACCATTCATCGATAATCTTTTTGTGGCTATCATTTAAGATCATCAGCTTTTTTTGGATAGTGTCTGACATGTTGTTCTCCCTACATGCAATCAAGACGTTTTATTAAGTTTAATCTTTTTGATATTTCTAAGTTTGTTAAAATCTTTAAGTAATTTTTCTCTGGTTGTAATTTTTTCGGAACTTATCATCTGTTGATCTGGGTCAGAAAAAGCAGCTTTATCGTAGATTTGAGTAATATATTTTAATAAGGTATTTGTCCAATCTAACAACAGATGAAAACGTCCATTCGGATTCTCTTTTTCTTTGATAAGTTGTTTCACAAATTGATAAAAAGGTATTTCTGTTTCTTTCCAATAAGCAATATCAACTGAACTGGACTGTTTATTGATAGCTGTCAAGGCTTTACGCTGTAATGATAAAGCGTCTTTACTAAATTCTAATGCTTGTTCAATCAGCTCTTTAAGATCGCTTTCAGGATCAGCTAGTGCAGGATATACCGGAAAAGTGTGTTCATACCAACAGCGTGCCTTCATATTGTCAAAATCGTATCCAAAACACCACAAGTGATATTTTTCGGCAGATTTCAATCCTCGATTATAATGAACTCTTACCACCTGAGCTGATTGGGTTTCATCATTAGTGCTAACCATGCCTAGCCAATCGCGGTAAATTAACCCGCCAGGTTGTCCTTTAATCGCAATGGGTGCATTTGTTTTGCTATCAGTTCGATATGGTGATAAAGGATGGCGCCAGTTTTGGTATTGAACACCATAATTTTTAGTTTGGTAATGGCTAATAAGCTCCGACGACTCCTCGCCACAAAGATCACAATGGCCTTGTGTTGTATTTTCAAAATCTAGCTCAATGCGACGAGGCATCCCCCAAAATGCTTGACAACAATTAGCTTGTTCAGGAAATACACTTAAATTTTTAGGTGGTTCACTGGTTATGGTTTTGTTTAACCATGGGAAGACAGTTTCATCATAGCATTGTGGTTTTTCGTCATCATCCAGTGGCACTACATTTAACCATAATTTTTTCCATAATGGCGTTGAGGTGTTTAGCTCTGGCATCATTAAAGTGGTAATTGGTCCACCACCTCGCAAACTCACTCGATGCCCTTGTCCTCCTGATGGGGCATTAGTTTGTAAAGTAAACAGAGCTATAACCGCACAATGAGGACAGATAGCGTTAACAAAATCCCGCTTAATAAAATGGTCGGTATTTTTCTTTAGTGCATTTTCACCCGGTGCTTCAACCAATAAACCTGAAATCGGCACTTTATTACCATTTAATGGCGTAAAGTCTTGCATAAACGCCGGTTTAGCTTTACCAAATTGCATTGCCGGTTTAACTTGTTCAAATGCCTTATCAAGCTGCGATTGGCTTATACCCTCATCCCAATAGTCTAACCATTCATATTTATCTTCAGGGGAAAAGGTGGTTTGCAGTAAACCAATAAGGAATTGATAAGCCGCACCTTGAAAATCGGGTCTAAAATAGGCTAAGTCAGCAATGGTTTCGTCAACTAACTGACTGGGTTTAATTTTACTAACATGACCATCAAAATAAACAACAGGAATCCATTCGTGGTCTAACAGTGATAAAGAAGACAATTTATACTCCTTTTTTTAGTTTGCAATAAGCGAAATAGAAATTATTTCGCTTATCGGTTTGAGTTTAAATTACTTAAGTCTATATGAAGCAGACTTATTGATTTCAAAGCTAAAAACATACGATCGAATTTCTTGATCATTTATTACATTTTTTAATTCAAGAGTCTATAGATTTTTTGGTAATTGCACTTATTTTGTAGAGCATTACATATTGATAATAATTTTTTTAAATATAATCATAAAAAATTTATTAATGATTGATAATTAATTTATGATTAATGTTGAGTATTGTATGCTATTTTTAATAATAATTTTCGTTTAGCTAAAAATTAGCTATTAATGATATAGTAAAAATAAACTTTATTATTAAGAAGAGATGATAGAGATCTTATATGCCACAAAACTTCAAAAATTATAATCAAGATCTATTAAAAACAGTTGTGTTAAAAAAAAATATAACAAAAAAATTACTGCTTTTAATGGTACTCTTATCTATTCTTAATATCATTTTTGCTTTTCATTTACACCAAAGAACAATTATCTTTCCTAAAGTTGAATATGCATTTTTTACTATGATCATTCTGCTTAGTTTTCTTCTCGCTTTTTCTAGAAAAAAAATGTTAAAAAAAGCATTTTTGAAACGAATTAAAGATTACCTTGCACGTGTTTTTATGATTTTTTCTTTTAATTTCATATTTTTTTTAGTTCTACTAACAGAGATCATTTATTTCTATCCTACTGAATCTAAGACTTATACTACTGAATATAAAATTACCACGCCAGGGCCAAGTAGAGGTAAACATGGACGTTGTAAAAATGGTTTAAAGATTCTTAATAAAGATAACAATTATTACTTTTTTCTATGTATAAATTTAAATGACAAAATCAAATATGGTAATAAAGCTCAAGTAAGAGTTAAAGAAACACCAATAGGCTCATATTTAATTGATTATAATTTATTTGTTACTAGCAAATAATTTATTAACGAGACTATGTAAATTATCTCAACGCACTTTCTGCCTAGTTAACCGCTATCAAAAACCGATATTATGCAGAACTTTAATTTGACGGTTTAAATCACTTAAGGTTTATAATACAAAATTAAACATTAATCGCTAAAACGTTAATTACAAAGTAGTGTTACTCACATTGAGAAAGTTATGATTAAGAAAAATAATGATAATTATCCAGCAAATAATAATCTAAGTATTAAAAACGGAAATCAATCCGAACTCACACCTTTACCGGCAAAACAGCGGTTATTTTTATCAATCATTGATAAATTAACCGCTTTTTCCATGATTTGGGTCAGTATGGTTTTGATGTATGGGGTTATTTGCATGTACACGAATGCCATGGGGCAAGATGAGTTTTATCGTTTTATCTTTTTTTTACAAAGCCCTTTAGCTGTTATCATCAATGTTATTGCATTATTACTGGCTTTGTTTCACTCGATTAATTGGTTTAGGCTGATAGCTAAAGTTGTTTTTAAGCAAACTACGCATAAAAGGGGGCAGGTATACTTATTAATTATTGGTCTCTGTGTTGTAACGCTTTTACTTTCCTATTGCTTACTATTATCGATTATTAAATAAGTGGTGTTTGATTAATGAAAAACCAAAAAACTCAACCAATACCCTCTGATTCAAAAGTGGCAAAAGGATTATTTGCTTTAGGTGGACTTTGGGCAGCTATTTTTGCGCCAGTAGTGTTAATCATTATTGCGTTTATTATTCCTTTTGGTGACGCAATAACCCGTTCTTCCATTCTTAAACTCGCTAATACTCAATTAGGTAAGCTATTTTTATGTTTAATGATTTCACTACCGATTTGGTATGGATTGCAACAGATTCTAACTTTGCTTCATCAATTCAACATACACCCCAAGCGAGAAAAACTACTTACTTACGGTTTAGCATTAGCATGGACTGCCCATGCAATTTATATTTTATTTGTAAGATAAAACGAGAATGATGATAATTCATTGGCGTTATCGAGTTCACTTGTGATAACGCCATTTTAAGATTGATTAATAATAGGTAATTTGTCGAATAATATTGGTTTGTTTGTTTTTTCTATTTTGTTTTGCTTGTGTTGCACTAAGCCAATCATTTTTTTCATTAAAGGTTAAAAATTGCGTTATATAATTCGATGTATCTTTACCTACCATTGAATAGGTAGATTGAATTACATTTAAGCGATTGTTTGTATCAAATTGGTAAGAAAAATCACTTTCATTTCTGGTGTTATTACTGTATTGGGTTGATACTTTCGCTAATTGATGGTTCTGATAACTAAATGCGTAAATCGAAGCTCCTTTTTGCTCTGTTCCGATCACATCTCCATTAGCATTCAACTCATTTAACCGCCATTGAACATCTTTAATAACCAAACAATTGTTGTTATCAAACTGATAACTGTCGTTCTCAATAAAGGTAAAATCGGGTGCCTTTTTTATCTGTTCTGAGGCGACAATTCGACCTTGTTCATCCATTTTGAATTGAATCTTACCATTGGTTTTATCTTCAATATCTTCAATTACATTTTGCCAACCAGACTCATTTTTTTGCAGATGCTCAAAATAAAGTTTTTCATTTTTATCAGAATAAAGGTCGTAATGGCTTTCAATAATTAAGCCATTGAGATCGTAATTTAAACTATGTTTGGCAATTGAACGAATAGCACCGGTATCCGATGTAATTGTCGAGGTTCTAACTTCTTGTTTTATAC
Source organism: Gilliamella apicola (assembly GCF_003202915.1). Lineage (GTDB taxonomy): Bacteria > Pseudomonadota > Gammaproteobacteria > Enterobacterales > Orbaceae > Gilliamella > Gilliamella apicola_Q. The sequence goes on along the minus strand of NZ_QGLP01000004.1, from coordinate 78,887 downwards.
CTTTAGCTTGAGAATCAATAAAATCTAATATTTTGAAAATATAATTATTGGCGGCAACCTTGTTTTGCTCAGGATCGTCAGAACATGTCAACGCCATAACATTTATTGAAATAAATGATAAACATGAGGCGGTTAAAAGTCGGAATATTTTCTTTTGCATAATTAACCTGTTAAATCGTTTACTAAATTAATTTTTTAATTATGGCTTATATTTCGGCCATAACCTTGTACCTTTATTTTTTACGCATTAATAATGCGTCTTCCCAATTGATCTTTTGGTCTTCTTTTTGTTTAGATTCTGTTTTTTGCGTTTTTTCAAGAATATTAGCATGAATCAATGTTTTAGTTGACTTTCTTGGTGGTTTATCTAAAAACGACAGTAAATCTTTGGTATATTCGGTTTCAGGCGTATAGTAGATTTTTTCACGTAAACCTTGCTCAACAACTTTACCTTCTTTCATAACAATAATTTGATGACAGAAAGAGTAAACCAACGCCAGATCATGGCTGATAAATAGATAACTAAGGCGATGTTTCTCTTGTAATGATTTAAGCAAATTAATTATCTGTTTTTGAATAGTATGATCTAATGACGAAGTTGGTTCATCTAAAATTAATAATTCTGGTTGTAGAATTAGGGCTCTTGCGATGGCGATTCTTTGTCGTTGTCCTCCTGAAAACTCATTCGGGTAACGAAAACGCATTTGCGGATCTAAACCGACCTCTTGCATAATATCAATCACCGCTTGTTCTCGCTCGGTTTTAGTCAGTTTTTTATGAGTCTCTAGGCCTTCACTGATAATTTGCTCCACATTAAAGCGTGGGTTAAGTGATGAATATGGATCTTGAAACACAACTTGAATTCGGCTACGAAATGGTAATAATTTTTTGGCGGATAAATTCTGTATAGAATGACTATCGAAGCAAATATCACCTTGTGATTTAATTAAACGTAAAATTGCAAGTGCTGTGGTACTTTTACCTGAGCCGGATTCACCAACAATACCAACTGTTTCACCTTGATGAACTGTAAAGCTAATGTTATCAATAATTTTTTTCTTTTTACTTCTAAACAATCTTTTTTGTGCGACAACTTCGACATTGAGATGATTAACACTAAGCAATATACCTGGCATATCCGGTAAAGGAACCGGCTCTCCGCTAGGTTGAGAACTCAACAATGTTTGGGTATATTCTTGTTGCGGACGCAAGAATATACGCTGTTTATTATTGAATTCAACAATTTGGCCATTTTGCATAACCGCCACTTTATCCGCCAGTTTTTTAACAATCCCCAAATTATGTGAGATAAATAACATACTCATATTCAGCTCTTTTTTGAGTTCTTTGAGTAGATCAATAATCTGTGCTTGGACAGAAACATCTAAAGCGGTAGTAGGTTCATCAGCAATTAATAGTTTGGGGTGAGTTAAAATAGCCATAGCAATCATCACCCGTTGTCTTTCACCACCAGATAACTGATGAGGATAAGCGGAGAGTTTGCTTTTAGGATCTTTGATACCAACACGGTCAAGATATTGTAAAATTTCGCCACGAGCAACGTTGCGTCGCATACCTCGATGTAATGATAATACTTCATACAGTTGTTTTTCAACGGTATGCAATGGATTAAGTGATACCATTGGCTCTTGGAATATCATACTAATCTGATTACCGCGAATTTTACGTAACTCTTTTTCCGAAGCATATAATAGCGATTTATCCTCAAAAATAATATCGCCAGATGGATAGATTACCTGCTCCCTCGGTAACAGCCTTAATATCGATAGCGCCGTAACACTTTTACCTGATCCCGATTCGCCGACTAATGCGACCGTTTCTTGTTCGTTGATATCGAGACTGATATTTTCCACAACTTGACTTTGTAAGTGTTGACCGGTTTTAAAAGCTATATTTAAATCAACAATAGATAATAAAGGAGAACTCATTTATATACTCCTTTGTTTGGATCAAATGCATCTCTAATTGCTTCACCAATAAAAATTAACAGTGACAATAAGATGGAAATAACTAAAAAAGAACTAATTCCTAACCAAGGCGCTTGCAAGTTATTTTTACCTTGTAGTAATAATCGCCCTAAAGATGGCGAATCAATTGGTAAACCGAATCCTAGAAAATCTAGCGCTGTTAGCGTTGAAATAGAACCACAAAGAATAAATGGTAAAAATGTTAATGTCGCAATCATCGCATTGGGTAGCATGTGGCGAAGTATAATTTTACTATCGCTTACCCCCATCGCTTTGGCCGCTCGAATATAATCAAAGTTACGGGTGCGTAAAAACTCTGCTCGGACAACACCAACTAACGCCATCCAACCAAATAACACCGTAATTGCCAATAACCACCAAAAATTAAGTGGTAAAATACTGGCAAGGAGAATAATCACAAACAGCTCGGGTAATCCACTCCAAATCTCAATAAATCGTTGACCCAACAAGTCAACTTTACCACCATAATAACCTTGAATTGCACCGATTAACACCCCAATAATTGAAGTGAAGAAGGTCAGAAAAAGAGCAAAAAACATCGATATTCTAAAACCGTATGCAATATTGGCTAATACATCAAAACCAGCATCGGTGGTACCTAACAGATGGGTTTTAGATGGCGGAGTAGGAAAAGTGCTAGATGTATCATGTATCAAAGTATTATAGGTATAATGGAATGGTGGCCAAACTATCCAACCATCATCTTTAATCTTGTTCTGCACGGCAGGATCTAAATAATTAGTTTGCGTTTGAAACTCGCCGCCAAATTCGGTTTCAGGATAGAAATTAAAGATTGGTAAGTAATAGTTATTTTGATATTTAATCAATATTGGCCGATCATTAAAGATAAAATCAGAGAACAGGCTGATTATAAATAATATTAAAAATAGCCATAACGAAAAATATCCACGTCGATTGCGTTTAAATCGTTGCCAACGTAGCTGATTAATTGAGTAGTGCGTAGTCATCAATTGCGAGCCTCAAAGTCAATGCGTGGATCGATTATCATATAAGATAAATCTGATAAGAGTTTGGTGATAAGTCCTATCAAGGTAAATATATATAATGTGCCAAAAATTATAGGATAATCACGCTGAATAATCGCTTCATAACCTAAAAGCCCTAATCCCTTAAGTGAAAAAATGGCCTCAATCAGGACCGAGCCAGTAAATAAAATTCCAACAAATGCAGCAGGAAAACCCGATACAATAAGCAAGGTGGCATTACGGAAAACATGTTTATAGAGAATTTGCCTTTCACTTAAGCCTTTCGCTCTAGCTGTAACTACATATTGTTTACGAATTTCATCTAAAAATGAGTTTTTGGTTAACATAGTTAATGTGGCAAAACCACTCACCACCATGGCAATCGTTGGTAAGCAAATATGCCAAGCATAATCTTTCACTTTGCCCCAAAAATCTAACTGTTCAAAATTATTGGAAATCAACCCTCGAAGTGGGAAAATATCCCAATAACTACCGCCAGCAAACAGAACAATTAATAACACGGCTAATAAAAAGGCCGGTATTGCATAACCGATAATAATTAACGTACTTGACCAAAAATCAAATCTTGAACCGTCTTTAACTGCTTTACGAATCCCTAATGGGATGGAGATTAAATAAACAATTAATGTACTCCATAACCCTAATGAAATAGAGACTGGTAAACTTTTGGCAATTAGACTTAATACCGATTCACTTTTAAAAAAACTGTTACCAAAATCAAATTGAATATATTGTCGCAACGTATTGATATAGCGTTCCCAAATCGGTTTATCAAAACCATATTGTTTCTCTATCATTGCCACAATTTCTGGATCTAGACCACGCGCCCCGCGATAATTTGATTCTTTTTTTTGTTCTTTCAATATTATTGGGCTACTTTCACTGCCTGGTAACAATACCTGCCCAGCCTCAGGTCCATTTTCTATCATGGCTAAAGCTTGGTCAACCGGCCCACCGGGGGCAATTTGCACGATAAAAAAGTTGATCGTCAAAATGATTAGCAAGGTTGGAATAATCAGCAATAATCGACGGATAATATAATTGAGCATATTAGTGTTCTCTATTCTTTGACAAGCTAGCCGCTTTATCTGCATCATACCACCAGCTATCAATACCTATTGCATAACTTGGTTGTATGGCTGGCTGACCAAATTTATTCCAATATGCATAATAGGTTTTACTGTTATACCACATTGGAATCATCGGATATTCTTGGGTCAAAATGCGATCGAGTGCCCGTCCAAGTGGTATTAATTCACTTTGATTGCCAACATTTTTCACTATTTCAGCAATAATCGAATCAATCGCCTGATTATGTAGTCCGGAACCATTATATGAAGAATTTAAATATTCGCTCCCCCATAAAATCATTAAATCGGAAGAGGGATAATTTACCGCACTATAATTACGAGGCATCATATCATAATCACGTTCACGCATCCTGCGCGTTAATTGCGCATAATCTAATGAAGTTATTTTCATTGTAATACCTAAACGCGCTAAATTTTGTTGAAAAGGTATCGCATATTTGATGTCTTCACCAAGATAAGTTAATAGCTCAAATTCAAAAGGTTGCTGGTTTTGGGCATTAATTAGTTTTCCGTCTTTAATAATCCAACCGGCTTCTTGCAATAATTTAGCGGCGGTTAATAAGTTATTGCGATTAAACCCTTGTCCATCACTTTTCGCAACCGTATAGGCTTCATCAAACGCTTGCTCGGGAATAATATCTTTATAAGGTATTAACCATTTGAGCTCTTGCTCACTCGGTTTACCTTTTGCTGCATAAATAGTATTTTCAAAAAAGCTAGCTGGTCTTTTATAACTATCATAATAAAATGCGTGATTTAACCATTCAAAATCAAACGCTAAGGTTATTGCTTGTCTAACTCTAACATCTTTAAAAAAATCTTTTTGCAAATTGAACGCTAACCATCTAGTATTTACCGCGGTTTCCACGTTTTTTTCATGTTTTATAATATCTTTTGCGTCAAAATATTTTCCTTGATATTGCGTAAACCAGTTTTTCGGTTGCCCTTCACCGCGAAAATCATATTCCCCTGCTTTAAACGCCTCTAAAGCAATACTCGTATCCATATAATAATCAATACGTTTTTCATCAAAATTATCTAAGCCTTTATTAACAGGTAAATCCTTTGCCCAATAATCAGGATTACGCTTATAAACCACGTACTGCCCCATTTTATAATCACTAATATAATAAGGACCACTACCAACAGGCGGGGTACTTAATGGCTCAGAAAAATTATGACTTTGCCAAAAATGCTTAGGAATAACCCGCATACTACCGACAAAAGAGAGCAGTTTTTCACGATCGGTTTCCGGCAATTCCACTCTAACCCGATAGTCATCTATCGCTTTAACATTTACCCCTTTGTTATAAACTCGATATTGTGAAACACCTTCAGTCATAAATTTATGAAAAGTAAATTCCACATCATGGGCAGTTATTGGCTTGCCATCTTGAAAACGGGCATTTGGATTAATAAAAACTTCAGCCCAACGATAACTATCTGAATAAGTAATTGAAGTTGCTATCAGTGGATAAAAGCTGGAAATATCATCAGCGGTTGAGGTAAAAAGTGAATCATATAACGAATCCGAATAATGTTCCGGTGCGCCACGACTAGCAAAACGATTAAAATTATCAAAAGTACCTATTTCATGTAGTTTGATAATCCCACCTTTGGGGGCATTAGGATTAACGTATTCTAGATGGTCAAAATTTTCAGGATATTTGGGATCTCCTAGCAACGAAAAAATGGTTTTATGGTAAATATGCTCGACAGGTTGGCTAGGTTCAATGCTATCAATCGAAGGGTTTACAATAGTCTTAGTGGTTGAGCTAGCTTCTATTGTTGCTTCTGTAGGCAAAATGATATTCGGTTTTTTTTTGGCATAAACAGTCATTGAAGTAATGAATAATCCACTCAAGCAGCTTGAGATGAATAACTTTTTCATATTTATTTTTCTTTGACTGTTCATCCTAATTTAGTTCCTATTTTACCATTTAACTATCAATCTGCGATTTTACTTGATTTATTATAAAAAAATTAAATTATCTAAAATACTGAAAATAACATATTGAGAGTTAACTATTTTGCCAAACTTCAATCCAATGAGCAAAACCTAATTAATAAACTTAATAAGAATCTTGAATTATAACATTAATAGTTATCTAAGATTTATTTTTTTAAAATTAACCAAATATTTTTACATTGATGAATTTTAATTTGGAGGATTAATTGTAAAAAAAATGAAATAATTTTTTGTATAAAAATTTAGCAATTCAGTCGATATTCTTTTATTATTTCAGCTTTCAAGGGGGATGCTCGGCTTAATGTTTCTGACTATTAGCGGTTAAAAATAAGGATATCCATTTTAATGAATCAATCATTTTATCAATATTGGGGAAAGTGCCAACAAAGTGATACTTCAGAGAAGTATCATCTTCTGGCTTATCATAATTTAGATGTCGCGGCTTGTGGCTATTTTATTGTTAAAAATAATTATTTCAATTCTGCTGAATTATTTGAACAACTTGGTTTCTCATCCAATGAAATTGAAAAAGCCGCCCTTTGGTTTGCCTATTTTTTAGCTTGGCATGATATTGGTAAGTTCGCCAATGGATTTCAGCAATTATTTCAACATAATAATCCCAAACTGGTCGCTCCTGATCCCTCTAAAGGTTATTTCAGTCGGCATGACTCACTTGGACACTGGTTATGGAAAGAATATCTAATTGAAAAATCTGAAATTCAATTAGAGCAGTACAATAATAATATTAAAGATATATATGATATCTGGTTATTAATTATGACTGGTCATCATGGAAAACCACCAATATTAGAGGCTAAAGGAAAATTATCATTCAACGCACACGATAAACAAGCATCACTAGACTATATTAAAGCGATTAATCAACTATTTATTGTCGATGCTAAATTAACGTGTTATCCGACCAACTTTTTTGACAAAACCTTTCGTAAAAATCTTACTAAACTGAGTTGGTTATTAGCTGCCATAACAGTTATCAGCGATTGGTTAGGTTCCAATGAGCAATTTTTCCCTTTTTGTTCAAAATCAATGGAGTTATCAGAGTATTGGGCAAACTATGCACTCGCCAATGCTGAAAAAGCCGTAGCAACTTTACCTAAAAGGTCCTCGATTACTCCTTTTAATGGTATTAAAAACCTGTTTCCATTTATAGAAAAGCCGACACCACTTCAACAACAAGCACTATCCTGCCAATTAACCAATATTGGACCTGAATTATTTATTATGGAGGATGTCACCGGTGCAGGTAAAACCGAAGCATCCATGATTTTGGCACATCGATTAATGGCTGCCGGGAAAGCACACGGTATTTACATCGGTATGCCTACGCAAGCAACCGCTAATGGTATCTATCAACGAACGGCAAAGGTCTACGGCCAATTGTATCAAGCCGATAGCCATCCATCACTGGTTTTGGCTCATGGTGCAAGTTACATGAATCCGACTTTTACTCAAACAATAATTAATTTAGATAATATTAGCCAGCAAAAATATCTTAACAATGATAATTCAGCCAGTAGCGAGTGCAATGAATGGTTTGTCGATACTCGTAAAAAGTCATTACTGGCGGAAGTTGGGGTTGGTACGTTGGATCAAGCATTGATGGCTGTAATGCCGTTTAAACATCAATCGCTGCGATTATTAGGGTTGCGTCATAAATTACTTATTTTAGATGAAGTTCATGCTTATGATAGTTATATGGTAAAACTATTAGAATCATTATTGCATTATCATGCATCGCAAGGTGGCAGTGCAATTATTCTTACCGCGACTTTACCATTTTTTCTGCGCGAAAAATTGCTTAACGCCTTCTATAGTGGATTAACATCAACACCATCGTCTTTAACAGTTAATACAGATTTACCCTTTCCTTTATTTACTCAACTAAATCAAAAAAGCTTAGTCGAACACGCAATAGAAACAAGGGATGAAGTAAAGCGACAAGTTAAGATTGACTGGATTGATAATATCAATTCCGGTATAGAAAAAATAAAGAAGGCAATTGAGCAAGGAAAAATTATTTGTTGGATAAAAAATAGTGTGGCTGATGCCATTAGTTTATATCAACAAATAAAACAAAATTTGCATCTTGATACTAAGCAAATTTTGCTATTTCATAGTCGTTTTGCTTATTGTGATCGTTTGGCTATCGAGCAAAAAACTATCGAATGGGCGGGAAAAACCTCAAATAACACCATTCGCTCGGCAAAAATCATAATTGCGACTCAAGTCATTGAGCAATCATTAGATCTTGATTTTGACGAAATGATTAGTGACATTGCACCTATTGATCTATTGATTCAACGTGCTGGGCGTTTACAACGACATGTGCGAGATAAACACGGAAATATCAAATCAGCCACTCATCAGAATCAACCACGTGATGAGCGAAATCCACCTATATTGACCGTATTTGCGCCAACATGGCAGGATGATCCAAGCGAAGATTGGCTAGATAATCCAGAATTTCGCAATACTAAATATGTTTACGCTAATCATGCCTATTTATGGTTTACCCAACGGGTTTTACGTGAAAGAGGTGTTATAACAATGCCTGAAGAGGCGAGACTACTTATAGAAGCTGTTTATCGCCATGATCTTGAACCACCAGAAGGTTTACAAGAGGCCTTTTATAAAGCATTAGGAGAACAACTAGGACAAAGTTCACAAGCTAAAAGTATTATATTGAATTTTAATAAATGCTATAGCCGTGAACAGTTCAATGGTGAATGGGATAAGGAAATTGAAGTTTCAACCCGTTTATCAAGAGATAATATTGATCTTTATCTAGCATATCAACAAGATGGAAAAGTTATTCCTTACTGTAGTAGTAACGAATACGCATGGGAACAAAGCCATGTTACAATTAGTGCATCTAAATGGGCTAGAGTTAAAAAAGCCGTCCCACAACTTGACCAGCAGCCTCTAGAAAAATTGAGACAACAAATACATAGACCAAATGCCATTATTGTTCTTATTGAAAAAGAGTCTTCTTTTTATTCTAAGGAATTAGGCTTTTATCTAAATTAATTTAATTCAAAGTTAAATATTAATAATTTTAACTGGCAATAAGTTGAGTGAATTTTATACAGAAAAATCGGTAAAAAATTGCTCCCTTATATTTCAATTATAAAACAAATGGTTATAATTAGAGTGTTCCCTATACACATAGGGATAAACCGTGCCGAAAACACCCTTCACTGTAGCCATTTGTGTGTTCCCTATACACATAGGGATAAACCGCACCGTAGATCGTCGCCATGCCCTCTGTAACCGTGTTCCCTATACACATAGGGATAAACCGGCACATTGTCAGAATGTGGCGGATTAGCGTATGTGTTCCCTATACACATAGGGATAAACCGTTAACCCGCGGTCATTCGTAACAACGTTTGATGTGTTCCCTATACACATAGGGATAAACCGGAATTTAACAAAGTTAACAACCACCTGAATAGGTGTTCCCTATACACATAGGGATAAACCAGGTGATGATATGGAGCAACGTATTAATAATGTGTGTTCCCTATACACATAGGGATAAACCGCGCAAAAATGATATTTCGGAAATTACCGCAGCGTGTTCCCTATACACATAGGGATAAACCGGTATTCATGATGGTTACAACGAACATGTTTCAGTGTTCCCTATACACATAGGGATAAACCGCCAGATTTCCGAAAGTTAAACTCAATGACGCTGTGTTCCCTATACACATAGGGATAAACCGACTGTTGAATATTATTTACACTATCAAATGATGTGTTCCCTATACACATAGGGATAAACCGGGCAACATAGCGATATTGTGTCGCTCGCAACTGTGTTCCCTATACACATAGGAATAAACATAATAACAATTAGTTAAAATCGAATATTAATTAACTTTGATTAACCAAAGCCAAAATATTTTGGATTGCGGTTTTAGCTTGATGGCTATTTTTCCAGCATGATGATCCTGTCAATAAAGCGCCTTTATTTAATATTTCATCTAAGTTGGTATTACGTAATTTTTCAAAGGAATCAAATTCCATCTGTTGTAATCTTTCTACTATTTTATCGCCAACGTATTTCAGCTCTAAAAGTTGTTTTTTTTCTAATTCTGAAAAAGCCATAATTTTCCTCTCTCTTTTGCAAAACTTTTTATGATTTTATTGATTTAAATTTAGCTTTTTCCATTTCCTAATTTTAGTTCTAAAGGATTTAAATGGCGCAACAGAATTGATGTGTATAAAACGTGCAACAGGCCATGCTGAAGGGTAAGGTTTTGTCCAATTGCGGGCATCTTTAGTAAAAAGCGTATTATCATCTAATGATACTATCCAACTATTCCAAATCGCCAGTTTCTGTTTGAATAATTCAATAAGTTGTTGTAACGAATAATCTTGATAAATATGATAAAAGTGTTGATATAGCTCGCCTAACTGATTCCATTTATACCCTTCAGCAGGTAAAACTGGCGTTTTTCCTGCCAATTCATCATCATCCCAAGATTTGACCAGATCTAACCATCCTAATTGATAGGCAATCATCTGCGCTGGGGTTCGGTCGACACCTTCAATAAATTTATCTTTATCAGATTCAGATAGTTCACTGAATTCATCGATAAATAGCTTGGCGGTTTTATTAATTTCATCCAATAGTTGTTGTTTGTTTTCGTAATTCATATCTGACGACTCTTCATTTGTTATCATTTATTAATCATAAATGATAACAATACTATAGCCTTAGATCAAAAAGCATATTATGCCTGCACCAATTTAGCTCATGCGCGCAAATAAAGTGCGTTATTCATTTTTATTAATACTGTTTATACGTTTACAAAACCGTGGTTGCTAGCTTATAAAATAAACTTTTATCCCTGCTAGAAAATAGTTTAGGTTTAGGTCTAGTAATTTAACAAACTTGGTCTTTAACTATTTGGCATAACTTTTGCATTACTTTAAATAACAATAAATAAATCACCACTATTTTTTATGTATAAAGAGGTAATAGTATGTCAATCACGAGCAAAATAAATACCACCATTAAGTTAACGTTTCTCGCCGCAGGATTATTTACCGCTAATCTAATCTATGCCGCCGAAAATACCATAAAAATCGGGGTATTACATTCACTTTCTGGCTCAATGGCAATATCAGAAAGTACTTTAAAAGATACCCTATTAATGCTGGTAGAAGAACAAAACAAAAAAGGGGGTGTGTTAGGTAAACAAATAGAAGCCGTGGTAGTTGATCCCGCATCAAACTGGAGCCTTTTTGCAGAAAAATCACGTGATTTACTAGCTAAAGATAAGGTATCAGCGGTATTTGGTTGCTGGACTTCTGTATCAAGAAAATCGGTATTACCTATCTTTGAAGAACTTAATGGTATTTTATTTTATCCCGTTCAATATGAAGGTGAAGAATCATCCAAAAATATCTTTTATACCGGTGCAGCACCAAATCAACAAGCAATTCCTGCTGTGGATTATTTGCAAAAAGAATTTAATATTGAACGTTGGGTATTAGTCGGTACTGATTATGTTTATCCTAGAACCACCAACAAAATTTTAGAAACTTATCTCAAAGATCATTATGGCGTAAAAGATAGTGACATAATGATTAACTACACGCCATTTAGCCATTCTGACTGGCAATCTATCATTGCTGATATTAAAAAATTTGGTTTAGCGGGAAAAAAGACCGCTGTGATTTCAACTATTAATGGTGATGCCAATGTTCCTTTTTATAAAGAATTATCTAACCAAGGTATTAGCGCAGACCAACTACCGGTAATTGCTTTTTCAGTTGGTGAAGAAGAGTTGTCTGGTATTGATACGGCTCCATTAGTTGGTCATTTAGCATCTTGGAACTATTTTCAATCGATTGATAATGATTTAAATAGTGAATTTATCAATAACTGGCACGCTTTTACTAAAAGTGATAAGCGGGTAACCAACGACCCAATGGAAGCAACCTATATCGGCTTTAATATGTGGGTGAAAGCGGTAGAAAAAGCGGGCACAGATGATACAACAGCTGTTCAAAACGCATTAATTGGCGTAACAGTACCGAATTTAACCGGTAGTTATGCCGTGATGATGCCAAATCATCACATCACTAAACCTATTATGATTGGCGAAATTCAAGACGATGGTCAATTTGAAGTGGTATATAAGTCAGCTGGTACGATTGTCGGTGATGAATGGTCAGATTATTTACCCGGTTCAAAATCAATGATTGCCGATTGGCGTACACCGTTGGTATGCGGTAAATATGATGTGAGTAAAAAAGTTTGCCTAAAAGATTAATCATCTCGAATCCTAAATATTATGCATGGTGAGTCACTCTCACCATTTATCTGTAATAAAGTTCTCAATGCATAATCGGTTAATCAATATAGCAAACAGAAGCATAGGAATAAATAATGAGAAGAATGATATTGATATGTCTGTTATGGATGATCACCAATCTAGCAACAGCAGCGCTACCTGACCAATTTGCCCAGCGGTTAGCCAAAGGTTCCTTGACTGAAAAACAACAATTAATCAATGAAATGATTAAGGAAAATGATGCATCAATACAGCCACTTTTCACTGCATTAGTTGAGGGTAACTTATATTGGTTGGATACCAATAGTACACTTGCCATTAAACAGGATAATCAATTTATTAATTGGAGTAATAAACAAGTTATTGATCTACCTAAAAACCAGTTTAAACGTATTACTATAAACAATAACATTCGCCAGTTAGTTGCTCAATACCAACTCCAAATCAAACTTAGTAGTAATACCATTCCAACAAGACGTAATGCAGCAAAAGCGCTTTTTGGACATATTCAATCACCGTCACAAATAAATATCATTGTTGAAAGGTTAGCACTAGAGCAAGATAGTGAAGTTAAACAACGATTACTTGAGGCATTAGCATTTGCAAAACTTGAGAATTGTCAGCAAAACGAATGTTTAGTTCTACTTACCCAACTTAGTAATGTCACTAATCCTATATTTGTACAAAAACTGCAACAAATGACATCAATAGAGGGTTCGCAAATAGTCAAAGAAAAAGCGCAAAGCCTACTTGATAAATTAACTCAAAAAAAAGCGATGTATGAAAAAACTGAACAAGTCTATTTTGGCATTAGTTTAGGTGCGGTACTTGTGCTTGCAGCAATTGGTTTAGCCATCACGTTTGGTGTTATGGGTGTAATTAATATGGCGCATGGCGAATTAATTATGATTGGTGCATATACCACCTATGTAATGCAACAATTATTGCCTAACTATCCTGGTATAGCGTTAATTCTATCTGTCCCTGCTGCATTTTTAGTATGTGGTGCGGTAGGCATGTTAATCGAAATCAGTGTCATTAGATATCTATATGGTAGACCACTCGAAACCTTACTCGCCACTTTTGGTATCAGCCTACTATTACAACAATTATTTAGAACCCTATTTTCACCGTTAAATAAAGCGATAATCACGCCAAGTTGGATGCAAGGTTCAATTCAGGTCAATGACTTTTTATCACTCACGATTAATCGACTATATGTTATTGGCTTTAGCTTAACTATTTTTATTGTTCTGCTATTAATTATGAAAAAAACATCTTTAGGACTAAATGTCCGAGCTATTTCAATGAATCCACTAATGGCAAGATGTTTAGGGGTTAAAGCTAGCTGGGTAAATGCATTAACCTTTGGGCTAGGTTCAGGCATTGCGGGGCTTGCGGGAGTTGCGCTATCACAAATCACCAATGTTGGTCCTAATCTTGGGCAAAATTATATTATTGATTCATTCATGGTGGTGGTATTTGGCGGTGTTGGTAATTTATGGGGGACGTTAATAGCCGGTTTAACTTTAGGATTAGCCAATAAATTTTTAGAACCAATTACCGGAGCCATGTTAGCTAAGATTATGGTACTTATTAGTTTAGTACTATTTATTCAAAAACGACCTCGTGGTCTTTTCCCACAACGTGGTCGAGCTGTAGAGGGATAAATATGTTAACGAAATATTTTAATCAAGATAATGGGCGTTATGTACTATTTTGCCTAACTTTATTAGTCATCTATTTAGTGATGGCTAATCTTTTTTTCCCAACCAATAGCCTGTTTTATGTCGGAAATCAGACCATTATTTTAGTCAGTAAGTACTTATGTTATGCCTTACTTGCGTTATCAGTTGATTTAGTTTGGGGTTATTTAGGCATTCTAAGTTTAGGCCACGGTGCCTTTTTTGCACTGGGTGGTTATATGATGGGGATGTATTTATCTGTACAAGGTGAAAATGGCTCAACCACTTTACCTGAATTTGCCTCATTTATTAATTGGCAAAACTTACCTTGGTACTGGATGGGAGCCGATAATTTCTTATCTACTTTGCTACTGGTTATGCTAATACCTGGCTTAGTGGCTTTTATATTCGGTTATATGACATTTCGTTCCCGCGTTTCGGGTGTTTATCTGTCAATCATCACCCAAGCCCTTACCTTTGCATTGATGTTGGCATTTCAACGCAATGAGATGGGTTTTGGTGGCGATAATGGTCTAACTAACTTCAAATATTTATTAGGCTTTTCAATTACCAGTAATGGGATGCGAGTAATGTTATTACTCATAACTCTAATTGTGGTAGTTATTAGTTATCTAATCTGTTATCAATTAATCAAAAGCAAATTAGGCAAAGTGATTATTGCCATTCGCGATGCAGAAGCGCGCGTTAGGTTTGTCGGTTATCGTGTTGAAAATGTCAAATTGGCAGTTTTTACTTTCTCGGCTGTATTAGCCGGTATTGCTGGTGCCTTATATGTACCACAAGTCGGAATTATCACACCCATTGAATTTTTACCACTTAATTCAATTGAAATTGTCGTTTGGGTTGCTGTTGGTGGTCGAGCGACTTTATATGGCGCCATCGTTGGTGCATTTTTAGTCAATTATTGTAAATCACTTTTCACCGTATGGTTCCCTGACGAATGGTTATTTGCTTTAGGTCTGCTGTTTGTATTAGTTACCCTATTTTTACCAAAAGGTATTGTTGGTTTACTCAAGCTAACTCATTCGAAAAAACCGCAACTAAAACCACAGGAGGCAAGTTTATGAATAAAAATCCTCTAAAGCAAAATTTAAAATCGGCCTCCTCATTTCTTAAAGATTATGAAGCGTCACCGCAACCCGATTTAGATACCACTAAAGGTATTATTCTTTATTTAGAAGGAATTAACGTTAGCTTTGATAGTTTTAAAGCGATAAATGAATTGAATCTTTATATTAAACAGGGTGAATTACGCTGCATTATTGGCCCTAATGGCGCCGGTAAAACCACCATGATGGATGTAATCACAGGTAAAACCAAACCACAATCTGGTACCGCTTGGTTTGGTCAAAAACTTAACTTATTAACCATGGATGAACCACAAATTGCCCAAGCTGGCATCGGGCGTAAATTTCAAAAACCGACAGTATTTGAAGCATTAACTGTGAATGATAATTTAATGATAGCCAATGCTGGAAAAAAAACAGTTTGGCATACTCTTCGCCATCAAGTTAACCAGATAGAACAAGAACAGATAGAAGAGATACTTTTACTAATCGGTTTAATGGAGATGCGTAATGAATCTGCCGCTATTTTATCTCATGGACAAAAACAGTGGTTAGAATTGGGAATGTTATTAATGCAAAAGCCTCAACTGCTGTTAGTTGATGAGCCCGTTGCTGGGATGACAACTCAAGAAATGGATAAAACCGCAGAGTTATTAAATTCGTTAGCCGGCAAACATACATTAGTTGTGGTTGAACATGATATGGATTTCGTTCGCCAAATTGCCAAAACGGTTTCGGTATTACATCAGGGTTCAATCTTGGCGGAAGGTAATATGGAGCAAGTACAGAATAATCCTAAAGTGATTGAAGTCTATTTAGGACAATCTACCACAGGGAGGAACGTTAATGTTGCTTAAATTATCTAACATAAATCAATTCTATGGGCAGACGCATATTTTATGGGATATCGATCTCTCTTTAGCTAAAGGTAAATGTACTTGTCTCATGGGACGTAATGGAGTTGGTAAAACCACGCTGGTACAGTCTATTATGGGAAATTTAAAAATCAAAAAAGGCAATATACAATTTAAAGACACCGATATCACCCATAAATCTATCGAGACTCGTGCCTATATGGGGATAGGTTATGTGCCACAAGGAAGACAAATCTTTTCTCAATTAACTGTTGAAGAGAATTTGCGAGTTGGTCTTGCGGCTAAAAGATCACGGGCAGCAAAAATACCTGATTTAGTTTATTCGTTATTCCCGGTATTAAAAGAGATGAGAAACCGTCGTGGCGGCGATCTGTCTGGAGGACAGCAACAGCAATTAGCCATTGGTAGAGCACTGGTTATCGAACCTTCTTTATTAATTTTAGATGAACCGACTGAAGGGATTCAACCCAATATCGTACATGATATAGGTTCGATCATTAATCGACTTAATCATGAACTAGGCTTAACTGTACTATTGGTCGAACAAAAATTACCTTTTATTCAAATGGTTGCTGATGATTTTTATTTGCTTGATCGTGGACGTAATATTGCCAATGGTTGCTTAGCACAATTAACACCAGATTTAATTAAAAATTATTTAACAGTATGATTCAAAACAATACAGCTAAAAACAATGCTAATGGCTGGTTAGGTAAACTATCACTATCTTTTGCTAACCGTTTTGGAAATGGTGAACTACAGCGAACTGAGTTAGTTGATCGTCAACAACAAGGGCCTTTAACTATACAACGTCCATTCTATCCAGAAGGAAAACCTTGCCATATATATTTACTCCATCCTCCGGGGGGAATTGTGGGGGGCGATAAACTTGAGCTAGATATTTTTTTAGATCACGATAGCCATCTATTAATGACTATGCCCGGAGCCAGTAAATATTATCGTAGTCACAATAATATTGCGCAGTTAAAACAAAAAGTGACTTTAGCATCAGATAGTATTATTGAATGGTTACCTCAAGAAAATATTTTTTTTAATGGCAGCAACGCTAATTTAACAACTGAATTTAATTTAGCCTTAGGAAGTCGATTGCTAGGTTGGGAAAATTTGTGCTTTGGTCGTCCAGTTATGCATGAAAAATTTGAAAAAGGCAATATCAAAAGCCGTCTGACAATTAATTTACCTGATGAATTAGGTCTTGATGAGCACTTAAAAATTATTAATGGTAATTGTGCTCCTATAGGTAATTACACATATAGTGCGACTTTATTTGCCTACCCTATTGAGCCTGCCATTTTACAACTAGTACAAAAACGGCTTGAAGATAGCATTATTCCAATAGGCGCAACGGCTCTAGGACAATTATTAATCGTTCGTTTGTTGGCCAATGACAATCAGATTTGTCAGCAATATTTACAGCGATTATGGTCGTTATTACGTCCATTAATTATCAATCTACCTGCATGCCCACCTCGAATTTGGGCGACCTAAATTACTTTTTATAAATATGATGAGAAAAAAACAATGAAATTAACACCGAGAGAAAAAGACAAATTATTACTATTTACAGCAGCACTACTAGCCGAAAGGCGAAAAGCACGAGGGGTAAAATTAAATTATCCTGAATCAATAGCACTAATTAGTGCCGCAATTTTAGAAGGTGCTAGAGATGGTTTAACCGTTACTCAATTAATGAATTTAGGACGGAAAGTCTTAACGCGTAACGACGTAATGGAGGGAGTTGCCGATATGATCCAAGATGTTCAGGTTGAAGCAACATTTCCTGATGGTACTAAATTAGTTACTGTTCATAATCCTATTATTTAAAAGGTAAATTATATGATTCCAGGCCAAGTGATTGTACAAGCGGGTAATATTGAATTAAATAAAAATCGTAAAACCATTCAAATAACAGTTGCTAATCATAGTGATAGACCGATTCAAATAGGTTCTCATTATCATTTTTTCGAGGTTAATCAAGCCTTAAAATTTGATCGAGCCAAAAGCTATGGATATCGCTTAGATATTGCAGCCGGTACAGCGGTACGGTTTGAGCCAGGCCAAAGCCGTACTGTAGTGCTAGTTGAACTGGCTGGTAAAAGGCAAGTGTATGGATTCCAAGGCGCAGTAATGGGTGCATTAGATAATAAAGGAATTGAAAATGAGTAATATTTCTAGACAAGCGTATGCAGAAATGTTTGGCCCAACCACCGGAGATAAAGTTCGCTTAGCCGACACCGAGTTATGGATACAAGTTGAGCAAGATTTCACTACTTATGGTGAAGAGGTTAAATTTGGTGGTGGGAAAGTAATTCGTGATGGTATGGGACAAAGTCAATTATGTGCAGATTTGGTTGCGGATGTTGTAATAACCAATGCTTTAATCATTGATCATTGGGGAATTGTTAAAGCTGATATTGGCATTAAAAATGGACGTATTTTAGCTATTGGTAAAGCGGGAAATCCAGATATACAACCAGATATAACCATTGCTATTGGCGCTAGCACTGAAATTATTGCTGGCGAAAATAGCATTGTTACAGCAGGCGGAATTGACTCTCATATCCATTTCATATGCCCACAACAAGCCGAAGAGGCTATTTGCTCAGGAATAACCACATTTATCGGTGGTGGTACCGGCCCAGCAACAGGAACCAACGCAACCACATGTACACCAGGTAAATGGCATATCGAAAAAATATTACAAGCCTGTGATAATTTGCCAGTGAATATTGGATTGTTAGCTAAAGGGAATTGCAGTGTTATCGAACCATTAATCGAACAAGTCAATGCTGGCGCTATTGGCTTAAAATTACATGAAGATTGGGGCTCAACGCCACAAGCAATTAGTAATTGCCTTGATGTAGCAGATAAGATGGATGTACAAGTTGCTATTCATACCGATACCCTCAATGAGTCAGGTTTTGTTGAAGACACTTTAGCTGCCATTGGTGATAGAACCATTCATACTTATCATACAGAAGGAGCCGGAGGTGGTCATGCTCCGGATATTATTAAAGCCTGTGGTTATGCAAATATTTTACCTTCCTCGACTAATCCTACCCGCCCTTATACCATCAATACCATAGATGAACATTTAGATATGTTGATGGTTTGTCACCATCTCGATGCCGGAATTGCAGAAGATGTCGCTTTTGCTGAATCAAGAATACGCAGAGAAACCATTGCCGCAGAAGATATACTACATGATTTAGGTGCATTTTCGATGATCTCATCAGATTCACAAGCCATGGGGCGTGTTAGCGAAGTTATTATAAGAACATGGCAAACAGCTCATAAAATGAAAGTACAACGTGGTGCATTACCTCCAGATAATGAACAAAATGATAATTTTAGGGTTAAACGCTATCTGGCTAAATACACGATAAATCCTGCTATTACCCATGGTATAAGTCATGAAGTGGGATCTATAGAAGTAGGAAAATTAGCCGACCTTGTCATTTGGCAAGCCGCTTTTTTTGGTGTCAAACCTAGTTTAATTCTTAAAGCAGGAATGATAGCTTACGCCGAAATGGGAGATATTAATGCCTCAATTCCCACACCACAACCCGTACACTATCGCCCAATGTTTGCAACCTTAGGTAAAGCAGGCTCTTTATCCAGAATGACATTTATTTCACAAGCGGCTGCCGATTTAAATGTAGCACAAAATTTAGGATTAAAAAGTTTGATTGGCGTAGCAAAAAATTGCCGACAGATTAAAAAACAAGACATGCTACATAATGCATGGCAACCCAATATTGAAGTTGATGCCCAAACGTATGAAGTTAAAGCGGATAATCACTTACTAAGTTGTGAAGCTGCTTCTATATTACCAATGGCGCAAAGATACTTTTTATTTTAATGAATTGGAATTCAACATCATGATAATTTTTACAAAAATCATTACTAAACCATTAACAAAAATACAACTACGATCAGTCAATGATAGTACCATATTAAATATTGATAGCCGCATAAAAAGTCGCATTAAAATTGTGCTTAAAAGTGGTCAGGAAGCCGGTGTTATATTACCTAGAGGTTTATTGATTCGCGGTGGTGATTATCTTGCAACCGAAGATGAATCAATGATTATTGAAGTGTTGGCGGCAAACGAAACCGTATCGACAGCCTACTGCAATGATAAATTGTTATTAGCCAGAGCATGTTACCATTTAGGTAATCGACATGTTCCATTACAAATTGCCGCAGACTTTGTTCGTTATCAACATGATCATGTACTTGATGAAATGTTAACACAATTAGGTATTAACGTTGTTGTTGAACAGGCACCATTTGAACCTGAAGCAGGCGCCTATCAAAGTAGTGCTATCGGTCACCATCACCATTAAGATAAAAAATATGCTTGAATATTTACGTAACTTACAATTAGCCAGTGCCAACTTACCGGTTGGCGGATTCACCTATTCTCAAGGATTAGAATGGGCTGTTGAAGCCAAATGGGTAACCAATCAAATCGAAACTAAAGATTGGTTAATACAGCAAATGTATAGCACATTGCTATTCTGTGATTTACCTATTTTAGCTCGACTTTATCGTTGTAGCATTCATCAAGATGAACAAGGTTTTAGTGATTGGCTCAAAAATTTACTACGTCAACGAGAAACAAGCGAATTAAGACTTGAAGAACAGCAACGAGGCAAAGCCTTTTTTCGATTTCTACAAGGACTAGGGGTTATTTATCCATGGCAAAATTTATTAATGCAGTCACAACTTGCTGGATTTGCTTGGTATGGAGCGACCAGTAAAATTTCATTAGAAGATCTACAAATAAGTTGGAGTTACAGTTGGCTCGAAAGCAATATTATGGCAGCAATAAAATTAGTCCCTTTGGGACAACAAGCAGGACAGCAACTGATTTATCAGTTATCAACATTATTACCTTCAATAATTACTCAGGCGAATGCAATTGAAGATAATGATATTGGCGCGGGTTCTCCTTTAGTAGCTATTGCCAGTAGTTGCCACGAAAACCAATACTCTAGACTATTTAGATCATAAATTAACCGAGTTATTAAAATTATAGAATAAGAGAAGATATTATGAATACCATTGCTCATACACCACTAAGAATTGGAGTTGGGGGACCGGTGGGGTCAGGTAAGACAGCCCTACTTGAAATGCTCTGTAAAACCATGCGCAATAAATATCAATTAGCCGTTGTCACCAACGATATTTATACAAAAGAAGATCAGCGAATTTTAACCGATGCAAAAGCTTTAGAGCCAGAACGTATTGTTGGTGTTGAAACTGGTGGCTGCCCACATACGGCAATTCGCGAGGATGCTTCAATGAATTTAGCTGCCGTTGAAGGATTAATGGAAAAATTTTCCGATTTAGATATTATTTTTATTGAAAGTGGTGGTGATAATCTTAGTGCAACTTTTAGTCCTGAATTGGCCGATCTGACTATTTACGTCATTGATGTTGCTGAAGGCGAAAAAATTCCCAGAAAAGGCGGCCCCGGTATAACTAAATCAGACTTTTTAGTCATTAATAAAATTGATCTGGCCCCCTATGTCGGTGCTTCTTTAGCCGTGATGGAATCTGATACCAATAAAATGCGCATTGATAAACCATGGGCATTTACTAATTTACGGACTAAACAAGGATTAGAAAAAGTTATTGAATTCATTGAAAGCGCTGGCTTATTTAAATAAGTTTTATGACATTCCCAACGTTATCTAGATAAATAATGTTGGGAAAATTAGATACAATGAATAAACATTCAACCTACAAATCAAAACATTAAAAACAAAGTTTTTAATAACCGTTTAGCGTAATTATTTTTCTCTGTTTTGGAAATGCTTTAATTCTTCATCAATAAAATATCTAACTAAATTAGCATACAACTCTTTAATGACATTACCATCAAGACCTAACTCATTAGCCCAAAGCTTTCGTTGTTCAAGCATACTGTCAAAACGCTCTTTAGCTTGCACATCTACTGTATTTTTCTTAAATTTACTTGCTTCTTTCACATATTCAAATCGAGTAGATAATAGTTCAATCACTAGGTGATCAATTCGATCTATTTCAGCTCGAATATCACTCATACCATTGCACTCTTTTAGCAAATGAATAGGATTATAATTCATAATATTAGCCCACTTTATTATTCAGTTAGCTACATTATAGCCCTCTATTTATTTACATGAAATTTATTTGCTATTTTCAGTTGCTTTAGTTTTAATGTCGTTAATGTAAAGCTCTGGATTATCCAATAATGGTTTTACTTTTTTTATTAGTTCATCAGCTCGTTGTTTTTGTCTATTTTCACATTGCTTAATACCAAATAACAAAATAGTTAATATAATTAAGACTAACTTAAATTTATTCATCTCTATTCTACTTCTAAATTATCGCCATTCTTACCAATTCAGAACGGTTACTACAGTCTGGGGGATCTCTATCATATTTAATAAAAATGTCTATTTCATCAACTATTGACAGCCCAACAAATACAACTAGTCTTGTCTTTGATACACCATTAAAATAATGAATGATTTATCTTTTTCTTTTCTGTTTGTTTCATTGTTTCCCTAACGTGCTGCTAAATAATCAAAACAGTCATTACAAAATAACTCATGTAATACTACAATTGGTAGAATCTTCTTTAATTAAGCGTGCCCTCTTGCATAGTGTAATTATTCTAAAAACTAAAAAATCGGATTAGCGTTAAAATGAAAGCGTATGCAGGTATTTAATCATGCAATCAATAAGAATATACACCCTCTATCTAGTAATCTTAAAAAAATACTTTGATTACGCGTTTTTGCGCAGAAATGTGTAAAGGTGGTGTTTTAGCTATTGAGCTGTAGATATTTAATCCCCCCATAGCTGTTATGATAATACGACAAAAGGAATATAAATTAGATTATATTTTAATTGGTTAGCGCTGGTAGATGGCTATTAAAGTTTAATCTATTCTAGAATATCATGACAGTTTTAATAACATTTTATGGAAATAGGTGATATCTTCGCCCAAACAAGAAAAAAATTGATTATCAAGCTTTTCTACTAATGGAGTAGTTTTATTGACCATAACATAGCCATTATCAGTTAATTGAATAGATTTGGCTCTACTATCTTTTATTGATGTAATTCTTTTAACTAATGTTTTTTTTTCTAAATTATCTAAGATCTGCGATACTGTAACAACATCAATATTAGCATGTTGAGATAAAGTTACTTGCGTAACTTCATCACAATGTTCTGAAAGATATGCCAACGTGGTAAGAATAATAAATTGCGGATGAGTTATTGAATACTGTTTCAAACTATTTTTTATTAAACTATGCCAAGCTGCATAGGTTTTCATAAATACAAAACCCATAGATTCTGACGAATCATGTTTAAATTGAGAAGAAAACCTATTATCTTTGGACATACTTATTTTTCTACCAGCTCTTTTAATAAAAATGCTTTATCTATAATATCATTTGAAATATTCTTCAAAAAATCATAACAAACTTTACTTGATAATTCCACTGTCGGTTCTAATTCAATTACCGCTTTTATCGCATACTTATTATCTGAATATTCGATTATTTGATGAGAAAAAAATAAAGCCCCAATATCTGGGATATCAAATCTTTCAGTCAATTCTCTATTAATCAGAACAGTAGATAATACAACTTTCATGGCAGGCATGTTTTCCAGTTTAAATAAACCATTAACTCCACTTTTTATTTCACCTGTTATCGTAAATTCTTCAAGATCTGTTTCCCAAAGTTTTCTTAATGAAAAGTCAGTAAAATATGGCCAAATTTTATGAGGCATGGACACGGTTGGAAGTTCAAAAGAAATAGAAATTTTTTGCATATATAATCCTTATTTATTTAATTAGCGCACTTATAATAAGTACACTAATTAAATACGTCAACTAAATTTTGTCAGTCTTGTTACAAAGTTATGTCACTGACAACAAAAAACGCGATAAATTATTTTTAATATAATTGAATTGGTAGCATTTAAAAAAGGTATTTGCTAATCTTGTGGGGGTATCGTTTTTAGGTGATGCATTAAATACCCGTTAATATACCCCATAAAATTTGGTTATAAATGTGTCTTAATGTACTTTAATGGGTATCAATTAATTGTTTTATCGTTGTGGTTTCTATTTTTTATGGACTTTAATGGATTATAAATATTGAGACAAGGAAAAAAGAATCACATTAATCAAACTATTTCAAATCTTATAATTTGAATTTTTAAAATATCAATCATATATCTAAACCAATACCTAAAACGAAAAGTGCCCCTATAAAGTACTTAGATTCCAAACAATAATAATTTACTTGAAAGTCTCTTTCATGGAGTTGTTTTTGAAGATCAAATTTAAAATTTTGACAGTGAGAAAATTTGTTTAGCCAATCGGTATCCAGTTAAATAATCTTTAAATTTAAATAATTATCCTACTTCACCAAAATACCAATGTTCAACAAAATATTCTTTATCTTCCCAATCAAATTCATTTCTTAAAACACCTTTCTCACTAAAACCTTGAGGTAATATTAATTCCCATTCTTTTGATAAACTTCTGTTTAGCGTAGTATCTAATTTTTCCTGTTCTCTATACCAAGCTTCTGTCTGATACTTGAAATACGCTTCTGAAGTATAGATACAAATTTCACTACTAAACATATCGGGCAAACAAATAACGCAAGTAACTCTAAAATGTTTAAGATTTGATGGCTTTGCTTGATAAATCTGATAAGTAGCATTAATTAAATATTGAGCGCATTGAGCTTGAGTAATTTGATCCGTATACTTTCCTTGCACCAATCGAATATCAACAGGAATTTTTATATTCCAATATCGTTCATCTTCAGTGATTTGTTCAGGAAAATAATCCAAGAAAGATTTAGACCAAGCCTCAAATGCTCTTAAACGACGTTTTTTCCCTCTCAGTTTCTTATTGGTTAAACAGAGCCTTCGTGTCATATATTTACCTAAATAAACTCATTTATTCAAAAGTATATAAGATTATATGTCTATCATAAATTACATTTCCCCTCCATTAAAATAAATTTCTATAAAAACTATGCATACTACACATGATTTCTTGTAAGCCTTATTGTATAAGGATTTGCATTATGCATGATTTACATTTTTGCTATACATAAAAACAAAAAAACCGCCAATCAAGACGGTTACTATAGTGATGATAACTTTAACAAAATAATTCACGTTTAAAGATGTTTAGTATTTCAGCTTCCATATCTTTTAAGCCCTCATTTAGAAAATCTTTTTTAGCAGTAGGGTGCTTAAATTTCATTTTTATAGATAGGTTCGTGACATAAGCAGCATAATTCTCAGTGTAACCAATTCTGCCAGTGATATGAGTAACGTTAATAATTACCTCTCGATATTGTGAGTTAATTAATGTTGATGTATCTATAGGCGTGTAGATTGCTGCTTGTGTAGCTCCTACAATCATTGATGCATGCATTGCTCTAACTGCATTGTCTTTTGTTCTTTTTATAGTTTTATCAAAGCTCTTTATACATCTGTTAATGCCTTTTACTTTTATTCCTATATCAACCTTATTTTATTCTTGTGCAAACTGCTAGTATTTTAGTTTTAGGGTACTTTATAAAGGCTTCGCAAAATGTCTCCTGTTCATAAGTAAACTTATTGTTTGTATTTTTTGATAAATTTTGATTAAAACTCCTTTTATTACACATGCTAGTTGTAACTTCCTCATTTAAATTGTTATAAATTAAATCCAAATCAAATTCGATAGCTTTTTGATTCTCAGTTTTTGATAATAAAATTCCATTAACAATTTCATATGATTGAATTACTTGTTTGCTATGAGTTTCAGAATAATCACTATATCTTTTAAGTTTAGAATCATATTTACTTTTATATTCTTTATAGACGCAGTCCCACTTACCCACAAGATACTCTTTTGTCACCTTATTATCACCACAACCAAATAAAGCGAAACTGACCAAGCTTAATAATAAAATCTTTTTCATACCATCTCCTTTTGGGGTAATGGTATGTTATTTAAGGATTGGGGTAAATAAAAAACCACCACTTGGGCGGTTTGTGTAAATTTTAATTGTGAATTTTTGGCTACTCACAGGCAATAATCTGTCAAATACAAATTATCAGTACCCATCTAGAATTTATTATATAATTCATAGACAAAATAGAAGCTCTAAAAGGCTTTTTTATCTCTGATTGAAATTACTAAATACTTTATATTCAATAAATTGATTAGTAGCTTTTATTATTTCTAATTCTGCACCTTTATATCTTATAACTTTTGATTCTGATAAGTCATATTCAACATTATTTGAAAATGCAGGGCGAGCAAAATCATTATTAAATTCTTTATACCCGATATTAATCTTATTCCCTACTTTACCGTTATAGATTAGTATCTGCTGGAACGCGTTTTGATAAGTTACATTTTTCTTTTGGTAGGAAAATGCAGCATCACCTTTACATAAAGAAGCACCGCTAACAGTAATAATACATAGGTCATTATCGTGTTTATTAGTTCTAATTCCTACAGGTATATCAGCAAAGGCTGATTTTCCTACTGTTACTCCAGAATTTAACTCATTTAAACCAAAAAACAGATACTTTTGATCTTCACCTACTTTTGGGTATTCTCCAGCATGAATAGTAAAATCCACCATCCCACTAACAACTGTTGTTTGAGGAAAATAAACAACATCCCTTGCCGCTACTGTACCCTGTCTAACCATATCATCGCCAATAAATGTTTTTGTAACAACATTCAAATCGGGATAGCTTATTTGCTTTGTTTCGGCTACATAATTATACTTCACCGTGTTGCAAGCGGTTAAAACCAAGCCAAATAAACTTAAAAAGATTATTTTTTTCATACCATCTCCTTGATAATTAAATCTCGGTAATAGTATGAAAAATAGATAATAATATCAATTACAATTTCGACTAAACATTTGTTAATGTTAGACATGGTGTTACATACATCACCGGAATGATTGCTTATGTTTTCTGATATTTTTGTTCAGGCTGTTTAACAGCCATTCTGATGAGCTGTTTTCGATATCGATAGGCGGTTGGCTTACTTCCACGTTGCTTACGTAGTTTTCTACAACAGAGCTACATTGGATACTGCCATTACCAGAGGTGATTTGACGGTTACTTAATATTTGCCCGTTCTCTCCATGTATTAAATATTGTCTCCCACCTTGCATCAATATCTCAGGTTTGCCATCTTCACCAACTCGATATATTCTGTTGAAATCAACAGGCTCGCCATTTTTACCTGAACCTGCTATGGAAAATGCTTTCATCGTTCCTAATGCGGTCATATATAATACTAAGTCCAAGGTTACGGTTGAACGCTTTATGGCAATTATGGTAAGCCTAGCTGCTAGTTAATATGCAGTGGTAAGTGTTGTTTCTGTGATTTGAATAACGGTTGTTGCTTCTTCTGATTGTTGCTATTTATGTAATCATTATTTAGCATCATTAGGGTTAGCGAACTCATTAAATAGCAGTTTAACAATAGAGGCGGAACTCTTGTTTCGCTTTATTTTTCTGACCAAAGGTAAATAACGCTTTTTTCATGTATAACATTGCCAAAGTGAAATATTACTCTTCACCATGATATGTCACCATTGTGCTCATTAAATCGCATTGCTTCGATGTTGATTACTTATACTATCGCTAGAATCTTACAGGAATCGGATTGTTTATGTTTAAGGTCAATTGTGAACTTATCACCACCAGTGATTGCTTTTAAACCTGCACCACTGACCATATAAGGATTTAGAAGAATATTACTGTTTATTGAATTGGTGGAGCCAAGGGGGATCGAACCCCTGACCTCAACGCTGCCAGCGTTGCGCTCTCCCAGCTGAGCTATGGCCCCTAAAGGGATGAAGTAAAACTGTGGCTAATAATATGCAACTAGTTAGAAAGTGTCAAATAATTTAATATTATTTGCTTAAAAAACAATCTAAAAAAGCTCTGTCAAACTATGACAGAGCTTAAATAATTAACGTAAAATCGCGTTTTGATCCGCACCTTCGGCTTCAACTTTTGGTGGCATAAAGTGTTCACGTTTAACGCCCAATTTAAGTGACATATATGCAGCCACATAGATTGATGAAATCGTCCCTAACACAATCCCTACACCTAATGTTTCAGAGAAACCTTTCAACATTGAGCCACCGAAAATATATAAGATAATAACCACAGCTAAGGTTGTGCCGGATGTCATTAAAGTTCGGTGTAATGTTTGAGTTAACGAGATGTTGATAACGTCGTATGGCGATGCTCGTCGAATCTTTCTAAAATTCTCACGAATTCTATCGAACACAACAATGGTATCATTAAGCGAATAACCGATTATGGATAACATTGCAGCAATAATCGTCAAATCTAGTTCACGATTAAATAAGGATAAATATCCTGCGGTTATAACAACGTCATGTGCTAAAGCAACAACTGCACCGGTACCAAATCGCCACTCAAATCGAAAAGCGATATAAATTAGGATACAGATTAATGCTGCACAAATCGCTAATATACCATCTTGAGCTAATTCAGTACCGACTGTTGGACCAACAAATTCAATTCGTTTAATTTCAGCATTACTATCAATATTTTTATGCACTAAGTTTGAAATTTTCATCCCTAACGCATTATCAATCGCTGACGATACACTACCTTCGCTCTGGCTGGTAGTTGGTAATCGAATGATGATATCCTTACTGCTTCCATAATATTGAACTATTGGTTCATGATAGCCTTCATCACGTAAACTATTACGTAAATCATCAAGATTTATAGCTTTAGTCACAGTTAGCTCAACCGTGGTCCCGCCTGTAAAATCTTGTCCAAGATTGAATCCTTTAACAAGAATTATTACAAATGAGGCAACCACTAATAACATTGAGATGACAAAAGCAATAAAGCCAAATTTTAAAAAGTCGAGCACTCTTCGTCCATGATTTAATTCTCTAACATCATGGTTTTCTTTTTGATTAACAATCACAATAAACCTCTAAATTGATAACTTATTGACGCGACGACCACCATAAATAAGATTGGCCAATGCTCGAGTTCCTACGATCGAGGTAAACATCGATGTTACAATACCGATACCTAAGGTAATAGCAAAACCTTTAATTGAGCCTGTACCTACTGCATAAAGGATTACTGCTGTGATCAATGTCGTAATGTTGGCATCAAAAATACTACTCCAAGCACCCGCATAACCTTCGTTAATTGCATGTTGGACACCTCGCCCATTACTTAGCTCTTCTTTTATCCGCTCATTAATCAATACATTAGCATCTACCGCCATACCCACGGTTAGAACTATACCGGCAATACCTGGCATACTTAATGTTGCACCTGGTAATAATGACATAGCGCCAACAATTAAAATTAAGTTTGCAACTAATGCAAGACTAGCAAATACACCAAACAGGCGATATACCACTAACATAAAGATGACAGAAATTAATAATCCCCATACACAAGATTCTAAACCTTGAGTGATATTTTCTTGTCCCATTGAAGGTCCGACTGTACGTTCTTCAATTATTTGAATTGGCGCAATCAACGCACCGGCTCTTAGTAATAAAGATAAATTTCTAGCTTCATCAATACTACTTATACCTGTTACTTGGAATCGGTCACTAAAAATACCTTGGATGGTTGCGACGTTAATTACTCTCTCTTGTTTTTCAAGAATAGGTTTATCATTTTCATCACGTTTTCCGGTATCTTTATACTCAACAAAAAGTGTTGCCATTGCTTTTTTCAGATTTTTCTGAGTAAAATCAAGCATGGTTTTACCACCAGCACTATCAAGTGTAATTGAAACTTCTGGTTGGCTATATTCATTTACTCTAAATGAAGAGTCGGTAATATGATCACCCGTTAATACTACTCGTTTATAAAGTAAAACTGGGCGGCCGTTTTCCATATATTTTAATTCAGAACCATACGGAACACGCATATTGC
This sequence comes from Gilliamella apicola, assembly GCF_003202915.1. Taxonomy (GTDB): domain Bacteria; phylum Pseudomonadota; class Gammaproteobacteria; order Enterobacterales; family Orbaceae; genus Gilliamella; species Gilliamella apicola_Q. The sequence continues at coordinate 48,803 of NZ_QGLP01000004.1, read as the reverse complement.
CATTTATAATTGCGGCTAAGTTAATTGAACTGTCATCATTAACTTGTCTGAATTCAAGGGTTGCTGTTGCTCCTAGGATACGTTTGGCTAATGCAGTATCTTGAATACCCGGTAACTCAACGACAATTCGATCAGAACCTTGGCGTTGAACAATGGGTTCCGCGACGCCTAGCTGATTAACACGATTACGTAAGATTGTGGTATTTTGTTGTACTGCATCGCTTTTTGTTTGTTGCAATCTTTGTTGACTAACACTAATAACAATGCTGTTTTCATTTTGAGATGTCAATTCATAATCTTGCAATCCATTGATTTTAGTAATAGCTTTATTACGATCTTCGACATTATCAAATTGCATTATTATTTGTTGATTTGCATTTTTGCTCAGTGTTTTGTAATTAAGATTATTTTTATTAAACTCAGCTTTTAAATTTTCAATCGACTGTTCTGTTAATTTACTTAATGCAGTCGTCATATCCACTTCCATTAAGAAGTGAACACCACCGCGCAAATCGAGCCCCAATTTCATTGGTTCAGCGCCAATCATAGTCAACCATGATGGTGTTGCTGGTGCTAGATTTAGTGCAACAGTATAATCTTCACCTAATTCTTGTGATATTAACTCTTTAGCTTTAAGCTGTGTATCATTATCACTTAATCGAATTAAAATAGATTTATTTTCATAAACAAGCGATTTAGGTTCAATTTGATTGTTTACCAAAAGCTGTTTGACTTTATCTTGCGTAGCAACATCAATTTCGGTACTGTTTGAACCTGAAATTTGTATAGCGGGATCTTCACCATAAATATTTGGAAGGGCATAAAGTAGGCCGACGCAGATTACGACGACCAACATAATGTACTTCCACAAAGGATAGCGATTTAGCACGACATATTCTCTTGTGGGATTAGATAATTAATACAATGAACTATAATAAAAATTTATTATAGAGATTTCATTGTTCCTTTTGGTAAAACTGATGTGATAAAGTCACGTTTGATAACCACTTCGGTTGTATCATTTAACTCTAACACAATATAACCATTTTCATTAACTTTTGATACGCGACCAATCAGTCCACCATTAGTTAATACTTCATCACCTTTTGAAATAGCCGCCATTAACTCTCGATGAGCTTTAGCGCGTTTTTGTTGTGGGCGCATAATCATAAAATAGAAAAATAACCCAAATACAACTAACATAATAGGTAAGAAATAAGGGTTTGTTTCAGCTGCTGCACCATCTGCTGCATATGCATTAGAAATAAAAAAGTCCATATTGGTCCTCTTAATTTTTATAAAAATATCAAAGTGTAAAATTATAACACAATAAATAAATCGATTATTAACTATTTCTTGCCGATATCGTTTAGGTCAATCACGATAAAGCCCAAAAACAATTAAGTCGTTAAATATTGAGCCGTACTAACTAAATTAAATAACCATTTAGGATAAACACCACATACAATAGTTAAAACTGCCGCAAGAACAATTAGCAGTTCACTCACTTTTATATCTTGCCATTTTAATCGGTTATTTGAATTATAATTTGACTGTTCATCTTGATTTGGTCTGATATACAAATTCAGAATAAGCCTTGCATAAAAATAGAGTCCTATTGCACTACCAATAACTACAGCCGCAATTAACCACCATAATTCAGCCGTTACCCCCAATAAGATCAAAAGGAAACGCCCAACAAACCCTGCGGTAAGTGGAACGCCAGCTAAAGAGAGAAAACCGATCCCCATGGTTAATGCTAGAACAGGCCGACGCCAAAATAAGCCCGAAAGATCAATTTCATTTTCATGATCCTGTAACTCATTGGAATGAGATTCTAAACTAATAACACCTAAAATACAGATGTTGGCAAGAATGTATCCAATTATATAAACACCAATGGTTTCTAAAGCAAGCACTTGATATTGCACGGCAATTAAAGCAATCAATAAATAACCAAAATGAGCTATGGAAGAGTAAGCTAACAACCGCTTTAAGCTGCGTTGCATTAAAGCCGATAAATTTCCCCATAGTATTGAACAAAATGCCATACTAACCAAAATAATACGGATTGTTTCATTATTAACAATCGGTGCAAGTAAGAATAATCTTGCCATAGCACAAAATAGTGCTACCTTCCCTACCGTTGACAATAATAGCGCCACAATGGTCGGTGACCCTTGATAAACATCAGGTAGCCAAAGTTGAAAAGGTACCAGTGAAAGTTTAAATCCAATTCCAACTAATATTAAACAAATTCCAATTAATAATAATATACTTGGATAAGACATTGTTGATAGTTGGTAACTTAAACCACTAAATGTCAGTTCACCGGTGGCGGCATAATAAAAAGCAATCCCCATTAATAAAAACGAACTGGCGATTGCGGATAAAATCATATATTTGATGGCGGCTTCTAATGCATGGGTTTGCATATACTGATAACCGATCAATCCAACAAATGGAATCGAGAGCATTTCAATACCAAGACAGAATGACATTAAATGGCTAGCATAAACTAGGGTTATACCACCTAATGCCATAAACAGTAAAATCACATAAAATAAACCGTGTTCAACCTTTTCCTGAATAAACCATTGATAAGCCAACGAAGCAACCACAATTGCAATAATTAAAATTAAGCTGGTATACAGTAATCCATAGCCATCGCAAGTAAATAGTGCGGTAACTTGATGAGCGCGCCACTTACTTTGCGCATTATCATCAATATTTTGAAGAGGACCAACAAAATCATCACTTTCTTGATCAATTGGCTCTGAAATTTGCTCATCTTGAGTAGACGAAGTTTCTTTTTCCGTTGGCACTGCATCAACAGCAATGGTCTGCTCATTTGTTAAGTCAGTATCAGTTGTATTTTGCGATTTTGTATCTTGTGACTTATCCACTGATATTTGCATATTATCGCTGCTAATATCGGTTATTGCTGGGGTATTATAGGAAATTAATATTCCTAAAATAGAAGAACAAATTAACGCACAGATTAAACCTGATGTTGCTAAAATAGCACATTTTTTGGTTTCTAATTTATAAACAAACAGTGCTATGAGCAAAACAATTATGGCAAAGCTCAATATGAATATTGGCAATAAAGCGATCATAGGTTATTACTCTCCCACTCGTTCTGCTGTTATGTACTGTATCGTTTGATTGACGGTAGAATAAGAGATATCTAACACCACCTTAGGATATAGCCCGATAAAGATAAGGACAATCAATACACTCGATAATAAAAGAATATCTTTTTTACTTATAAACTGTTTGGCCACTTCACCGTTATCCACTGCGCCATAAAAAATAGGTTGCATGCGCATAATTAAAGAAATTGATAGTAATAACAAGCCGATTACTAGTAATACTGTATAATAAGGAGATGAGGTAAAACTACCTAATAACATCATATAATTACCGACAAAATTAGCTGTACCTGGTATGCCTAACACAGCCAACATAAAAAATAGGGTAAAAGAAGACAAATATCTTACTCTTTCTTTTAATCCAATAAATTGGTTGATATTTCGGGTTAAGTAACATTCAACCAATAGTCCACTGATCATGAACATGCCTACAATAGCTAAAGTTATTGCTATCATTTGAATAACAACACCTTGAAACGCTATCACTGTTCCACTATAGATAATTGCAGTAACAAATCCCATTAAAGCGATATGAATATAAGCAATTAATTTTTTAATATCAGTTTGATTGAATGCGAGTAGAGCTGCATAAAAAACAGTAAACATCGCCACTGTTGAAATAACTGGCATAATGGCTAAAGATGCGTTCGGGAAAAGTGGTATCACAAAACGCAATAAACCAAATGTAGCAGTATTGAGCAATAAACCACTTATCATTATTGAACCACTTGTTGAAGATTCAATATGCGCCTCAATAAACCAATTATGAAATGGAACTAACGGAATACGTATAATAAAAGCCGCTAAAAATCCTAACATTAATAAAAATTCGGTATTAGTTGAAATTGGTGTCTTAGTTAAAATTTGATAATCAAAAGTCCACTGGGCGGTCAAATTCCAATTTATTAATGCCAATGAAACAATGGATATAAGCATCAATAAGCTACTTATTTGGGTATATATTAAAAATTTATTAGCTCCATTGAAGCGTAATTGAGAATTTAAATCTCGCCTTCCCCACAAAGAGATTAAGAAATAAATTGGAATGGCTACCGCTTCCCAAAAGAAAAACATTAAAAAGAGATCAGTAATGACAAATAACATCATAATGGCGGATGTCATAAATAATATACATAAATAAAATAGTCCAACATTACTGAGGTTTTCTTTACTTGAATTAACAATCACTAACAGTACAATAAATAGTGTTGAAGTAATAATAACTAGCGATAACCCATCTAAAACCAGATGAAAATGAATACCAAGTAATGGAATCCAGTCAATATTAACTTCTTTATTCCAACTTGAATTTGGTTCTACATTGATTGCATTTGTCCATAAAATTATTGCTAAAATTAATGTGATTAATATGGTCGTGAAAGCAACCATCATTGGTAAACATTGCCAACGCAATTGTCCATTAGTTGCAGCTATATTCCTTTGTAAGAATACATTACATAGCCAACCAATAAATCCGCCAATTACAGGTAAGAAGACAAGCCATAACAACATGAAAGTTCACACCTTTATTAAATAAAAATTAATAACATTAATATGATAATGCTACCTATTACCATCGAAACCAGATACCATCTTATTTGTCCATTTTCTAGACTAACAATATATGAGTTTATTTTCTTGATTCCCCACATTACCCAATTATCCCATATGGCAAATGGGTCTTTTTTCAACCAATTAGCTAAATAGATATACGGTTTTACAAAAACATTATTTAAGACAAAATCAAACCGCCAATTGGTTTTACATAGTTTTACTAAACTTTTAACCATCGGAGTATTAAGTATTTCATGGACTTCACTATTAGGGTACGCATAAAAAATGTAGGCAATGACTAAACTTAATAAGGTCACCGCACCTAACAGGAGTCGGAATGGTAATTGCCCTTGGGTATCAAGAGTTGCAATCGGAAGAATCCCTTGAGTTGGCACAGGGTAATATATAAACAATGCAGTGGTAAAAATCAGTAAGATAAAAATCGGTAAATAATTTATCTTTTTAATTTTAACAAATTGATTCTTCTTATTCGGCTTATGATGGAAAACTGAAAAGATTAAACGCCAAATACTTAAGCTAGATAATAATATACCTAATAAACTAATGGTACCTACCAGTAAATTACCTTGTGACATTAATCCTAGAATAATATCGCCTTTGATATAAAATGATGAAGAAATCAAAGGGAAAGCGCTAAGAGAAAGCATGATAATTAAAAAGATAATATACAATATTGGGGTAGATTTTAATAAGCCGCCAAGTTTGCTAATATCACGTTCGCCGCGACATTGTTTTACTAAAATTGCCGTAGCAAGGATCAACAATGTACTGGTTACTGAATAATTAATCAAACAATTTAATGACAAGCTCCAGTTTTGAGTTGAAAATGCATAAAATAGATAACTAATTTGAGTTAAATTGATATAAGTTACAATTCGTTTTATATCATTTTGAACTAAAGCAATACTACTAGCAAATATAACTGTTAATGAAGCGAATAAAAGCATGATATAGAGAGTATCGCTAGACATCATAAACAGATTGCTCAGTCTTAAAACGAGATAAACTCCCGCCAAAATAACCGTCGAAGATTGTAATAGTGCAACAGCTGGCATTGGCGCTAATGTTGTTTCTGTAAACCAAGTATGCATAGGAAAAAGGGCTGATTTACTCATAGCACCGAGGAACAACATAATGGTGATCCAAAAGATAATATCTGAATCGATAGCCAAATCATTTTGCGCTTTGATTAGCATAGTGCTGATTTTTAAGGTTTCTAAAGTTTGATAAAGTAAGAATATACCAATGATTAGAAAAATATCGGTTAAATGCATCATGACGAATGCTTTAACCGCAGCATAACTATTACGCGCTTGCTTATAGTAGATACCAATAAGTAAGTAAGTACTTATACTTACTCCTTCCCAACCAAGCAACATCACAAATAAATTATCAACCAACACAACGGTTAACATGCTGGTTATCAGTAAGTTACTATAGGCATAAAAATTATAAATATCTTCCTTTGATTTTAGATAACAAGCAGCAAAAAAATAAATCAATAATCCAAAGAAAGAAATCAACACTAAAAATGTTAACGATAAACCATCCAATGTTAAAGAAAACGGAACTTCTAAATCCCCGACAGAAAACCAAGTCCATAAATTTCTCGTATAAACCAAAGTCATATCAGGAACAGTATTGGTAATAAAATCAACACAAGAAAACATGGTTATTAAACCGATAACAAAGATAGTACAAATTCCGATTAACATAACATTAATCGATCGCATTTGTCGTCCAAAACAAACCAATATCAGAAAAGATAGCAATGGAACAATGATAGTTAAATAAAGTAAATTCATCCTTTCATTTCACTCAATGAATCAATATTAAAGTTTTTACGGCGATAAATTAATTTGACAAGTAAAGTGAGTCCAACAACTATTTGAGCTAAAACGGTAGTTACCGCTAAGATAGCAAGGACTTCTCCATCTGATTGTTGCCAATAACTACTCGCGACAAAAAGAGCCGTTATTGCACCATTATTCATGATGACAAGACTTAACAATAAAAAATAGAGGTTTCGTCTAATCATTACCCCTAGAAGTCCGATGACAAACAAGATAGAAGCAACAATTAGTCCATACATAAGTGGTATCACATTATTTCTCCGAAAACATTCGATGTATAAAATAATAAGCTATAACTGCAGCACCTAATAATAAAAATACCGCTAACTCAATCATCAAAACATAAGCATATATCGACATTTGGTGCATTAATTCATGTGATTGCTTAAATTGCGAATAGTCAGTACCCACTACACCATAAATAAGAATAACTAACAATATAAACGCTAAGACTAGTGGTCCCAACCAAATTTTAGGACTAATACCATGTTTATTGGTTTCAACACTGTCTTTATGAATTTTTAGCAAAATAGAGACAGCTAAAAAAAGAAGTATTACACCACATATAAAAAAGAGGATATACAAAACAGCTGAAATATAAGTTTTAAGTAGAATAAATATCAATGCTGATGCAAAGAGTGAAATAGCAAGATATAAAATTGCCTTTTCTACTCGTCTACAAAAAATCACTATTATACTAGCAACAACAGCAATTATCGATGCAATATAAAAAACAACGATCATTAAATAATCCAATATTTATTTCATATTCTAATAGTATATACCCAATCGCCGATAATATACAGTTTACTAACGTTGTGTTAATACAAAAAATTCTCTCTAAATGAATTATTAACTTTGCATAGTAACCAGAGTGGTATCTTTAGCCAATATAATAAAAACAGTAGAAATTAAAAAAACTATAAAATTTTATTATTTAAATTCAATACAACATTGTTATAAAGTATATATCCTGTGCAATTAACCTATATTTATACCTTCTTCTTTAAATTGTCATTTTGAGGAAAGCAGCTTAAAGGCACTTAGGCAAAATATTAACAAGTAGAGAATAGAATGAATAATCAATACTCATCCATGCGAAGCAACGTCAATATGTTAGGAACCCTATTAGGCGATGCGATTAAACGCGCAACAGGTAATGAAACATTCGATTTAGTCGAAAAAATCCGTCAATTATCCAAATCCGCGCAACAAGGAAATAAGCAAGCACATAATGAATTGCTTAAGTTAATTGAAAATCTTAATAACCAAGATTTACTTCATGTTGCACGTGCGTTTAATCAGTTTTTAAATTTAGTTAATACTGCTGCCGAGTATTATGGAATTTCTCCACATGGCGAGGCATCTAGTAGCCCCAAAAAGATGACCGAACTATTTAAATCCCTAAAAAATTTAAATTTCGCGCCTCAAAAAATTAAACAAGCGATTGATAATTTATCTATTGAGTTAGTGCTTACTGCGCATCCAACAGAAATTAATCGCCGTACGATGATTAATACTTACACAGCAATTAATAGTTGTTTGTCACAACTTGACCATAATGATTTAGCTGATTATGAAAAAGAGCGAATTATGCGTCGATTAAAACAACTTGTTTGCCAAGCATGGTACACCGACGAAATTCGTAAAAAACGTCCTACTCCTCTTGATGAAGCTAAATGGGGATTCTCGGTGATTGAAGATAGTTTATGGGAAGGTGTACCATTATTCTTACGTGAGTTTAATGATCAATTAGTCGATGCGTTTAATGAAGAGCTATCCGTTGAACATGTTCCCATTAAATTTACCTCATGGATGGGGGGAGATCGCGATGGTAACCCCAATGTAACGGCAAAAGTTACCGCAAGAGTGATGTTGCAAGCTAGGTTAAAAGCAATAGAGCTATTTTTAGCTGATATTCAAATCTTAGTTCGCGAATTATCAATGACAGAGTGTAGCTCATCAGTTATTGATTTATTAGATGAACAAAATAAAGCTGCATCAGAGCCTTATCGAGCGGTAATGAAACAGTTGCGTTCTCGCTTGGCTAAAACCCATAGCTATATTGTAGCACTATTGAATAATGAACAAGTTTTAGCGCCTAACGATCTTTTAATAAAAAATGAACAATTATGGACACCGCTCTATACTTGTTATGAATCGTTGATTGAGAATGGAATGTCAACTATTGCTCATGGGCCGTTATTAGATACATTAAGACGAATTAAAAGTTTTGGATTGCAATTAGTTAGATTAGATATCCGTCAAGATAGTTCGGTTCACACTGAAGCATTAGATGCCTTAACCAAGGAACTTAACTTAGGTAGTTATGCTTCCTGGTCAGAAGAAGAAAAACAACAGTTTTTATTAACTGAATTACAATCTAATCGACCTTTACTGCCCTATAATTGGCAACCAGATGAAATGGTTCAAGAAGTCCTTGATACTTGCCGTGTTATCAAAAAGGCCGGTGAAGAATCGATTGCATCTTATGTCATTTCGATGGCCAAAGCCCCTTCTGATATTTTAGCGGTTTACTTACTTTTAAAAATTGTTGATTGCCAAAAAGATATTCCTGTTGCGCCTTTATTTGAAACCTTAGAAGATTTAAATAATGCAAAATCTGTTATGCAAAAACTTTTAGATATTCCTTGGTATCGAGAAAAGATTAATGGTAAACAGATGGTTATGATTGGTTATTCGGATTCAGCAAAAGACGCCGGAACCCTTGCTGCATCTTGGGCACAGTATCGTTCACAGGAAGAATTAGTTAATTTGTTTGAACAATATAATATTAACTTGGTGTTATTCCATGGTCGTGGCGGTTCAATCGGACGAGGTGGAGCACCGGCTCACGCAGCTTTACTATCACAACCACCTGGATCATTAAAAGGAGGGTTACGTGTTACAGAACAAGGCGAGATGATTCGATTCAAACTCGGATTACCAGAAGTTGCACTGAGTAGTTTGATGCTTTATGCTTCAGCTATTTTACAAGCCAATTTACTACCACCGCCTGAACCTAAACAGGTTTGGCGAGATATTATGGATGAAATGTCTGATTATTCATGCCAATGTTATCGTAGTTATATACGAGAAAAGGCTGAATTCGTTGATTATTTTCGTGCCGTTACCCCAGAAACCGAGCTTGGTAGACTTCCATTAGGTTCCCGACCGCAAAAACGTCGAACTGGTGGTGGAATAGAGAGTTTACGAGCAATTCCATGGATTTTTGCTTGGACACAAAATCGCTTAATGGTTCCTTCATGGCTTGGGGCTGGAAGTGCACTTAGACTAGTTATCAATGAGGGGAAAAAAGAGCAACTTAGGGATATGTATCATAATTGGCCATTTTTTAATGCTCGTTTAGGAATGTTAGAAATGGTTTACGCTAAAGCGGCGCCCAATATTCATGAATACTATGAACAAAGATTGGTTTCTCCAACATTATGGCCATTAGGTGAGGAATTACGAAATTTATTAACTAATGATATCAATACGGTACTAACTATTACAGATGATATCAGCTTGATGGCGGACCTTCCTTGGATTGCAGAATCAGTAGCTTTACGAAATACTTATATTGAACCACTGAATTTATTACAAGCAGAATTATTAAGTCGTTCGCGTCAAAATACTGATGATGATGAAAATACCATAGTTGAACAAGGATTAATGATAACCATATCTGGTATTGCAGCTGGAATGAGAAATTCAGGATAATAAAAAAGGGCTTATTCGCCCTTTTCATTTTGTTGAGAAAGCTCTTTTAAATAGGCCTGCGCATCCTCATCACCTTGCTGGCTGGCTTGAGTAAACCAATAAATCGCTAGGTTATTATTTTGTTTAACGCCTTCGCCTTCAAGATATTTAACCGCTAGATTATATTGCGCATCAACATTTCCTTGTTGAGCTGCTTTAGTATACCATTCTATTGCTTTTGATATATCTTTAGGCACACCACCACCAACATCATACATAACTGCTATGTTATATTGAGCATCAGCATTACCACCTTCTGCTGCTTTATTAAACCAATAGGCAGCTTGAGAGTTATCTGGTTTTGTTCCTGTACCTGTTGCATACATAATGCCTAAATTATACATTGCTAGCACATAGCCACGTTGTGCAGCTTGAGTGTAAAAATAAACAGCTGCAACACTATCTTGCGTTAAACCATCACCTTCTTGAGACATTAATCCTAGATAATATTGTGCCTCTGGATTATTGTCTCTTGCTGCTTTACTAAACCAATCTGCCGCTAGCATACGATCTTTTTCAACGCCATCCCCAAAAAAGTACATTATGCCTAGATTCAAATAAGCATTATAAATACCTTGATCACCGGCTTGGGTAAAATAATCAATCGCAGCTGGCGTATTTTTTTTTACACCTTCACCATTTTTATACATCAAAGCTAAATTATATTTAGCTAAAGCATAATTTTGATCGGCAGCTAATTTAAAAAATCTGAATGCTTGCGATAAATCAGCTTTAGTTCCTAAACCATTTTGATACATAAATGCTAAATTATTCTGAGCTTTATCTAAACCTTGTTCGGCGGCTTTTCTGAACCAAAAGAATGCTCTTTGATCATTGACTTCAATACCTAATCCTTGTTTATAAATTGTTGCTAACGTGTATTGAGACTGCATATCGCCTTTTTCAGCAGAAAGTAGCAAAGAAGGGATTAACGAACTAGGATCACTTACTTTTAATTCGGTATTTGGTTGTGTTTTATCTTCACTTGCCATTGCTCCACAAGAGACAGATAACATCAACAACAATATAATTTGAAGTTTTTTCATAATTGTTTAAACGCCATAGTATTAACAATAATTATACATAATTGATTAAAAAGGGAATAGTTTTGTTTTTCAAAATTCACTTTTTTTCATTATTTAATTGAAAATTAATGTTTTTATGCATTGCCAATATATTTAAATCGTTAAGTTAGGCTCATGGTAATCTATGGTAATCCACCGTTTAATTAAGCGGATTACAAACCAAGTTGATTCCAAATTTCATCGACATGGGCTACCACTTTTTCATCTTTAGCAATAATCTTTCCCCATTCTCGATTTGTTTCACCCTGCCACTTATTTGTGGCATCCAATCCCATTTTAGACCCTAAACCAGACACTGGCGAAGCGAAGTCTAGATAATCAATTGGAGTATTATCAACAAATATCGTATCTCTATGTGGATCCATTCTTGTCGAAACAGCCCACATAACATCTTTCCAATCCCTTGCATTAATATCATCATCACAAACGATAATAAATTTAGTATACATAAATTGTCTTAAATAGGACCATACTCCCATCATGACTCTTTTTGCATGTCCTGGATATTGTTTTTTGATTGTGACAATAGCAATCCGGTATGAACATCCCTCTGGTGGGAGATAAAAATCCACAATCTCAGGAAATTGTTTTTGCAAAATTGGAATAAACACTTCATTTAATGCAAGTCCCATGACTGCTGGTTCATCTGGTGGCCGACCAGTATAAGTGGAATGATAAATAGCATCTTTGCGTCTAGTTAAATGAGTCACCGTGAACACTGCAAATTTTTCAACTTCATTATAGTAACCAGTATGATCACCATAAGGGCCTTCAACAGCTAGTTCGTTGGGATCGATATAACCTTCGAGAATAATTTCAGCTGTCGTTGGCACTTCTAATTCATTTGATAATGATTTAATAACTTCAGTTCGACTGTTTCGTAACAATCCTGCAAAAGCGTATTCTGATAACGTATCCGGTATCGGAGTAACTGCACTTAATATAGTAGCAGGATCTGCGCCAATTGCGATACTAACCTGAAAATTTTCATTTGGATGTGCTTGTTGCCATTCAGCAAAATCAAGCGCCCCACCGCGATGTGACAACCACCGCATAATTAATTTATTTTTACCTAATAGTTGTAAGCGGTAAACACCGATATTCTGACGATCTTTATACGGCCCCTTAGTGATAGTTAAGCCCCAAGTTAATAGTGGAGCTACATCTCCTGGCCAGCAATGCATAATAGGTAATTGTCTTAAATCGACCTCATCATCTTTAAAAATTAATTCCTGACAAGGTGCTGAAGACCGACGTTTTACCGGCATATTGAGAACTTGTTTATATTTAGGCAGAACATTAAAAAATTGTCGAATACCTTTAGGTGGTTCAGGCTCTCGTAAAAAAGCGAGTAATTCGCCAATTTCTCGCAACTCTGTGGTTTCTTCTCGCCCCATAGCCATAGCGACTCGTTTAGCCGTACCGAAAAGATTACACAGTACAGGAATGTCATAACCTATAGGGTTTTCAAATAATAATGCTGGACCTTGTGAACGTAAGACTCTATCAGCTATTTCGGTCATTTCAAGATAAGGGTTAACTGGATAAGTAATACGTTTTAATTCTCCATGCTGTTCAAGATAATCTAAAAATTCGCGAAAATCTGAAAAGTTCATTTATTAACACTCTCTATTACTTATTTACCGTTTCTTAAATAAACATAAAGGTAATTTTTAATCCCCTAGACAATTATTTCTACGATACACCAGTTAGTCTTCATCAAAATTTTCACTATAAATAGGTGTTTGTTTATTTTGATTACACTCAACAATGCTAGGTAATAAATCTTCAAATTGGTCTCGATCGATTTCAATAAAATTATCAGTATCTACCTGATAAAAAAGATATTGATGCGTCTGGTCATCGAATTGGAAAGAAGATAACCAGTAATTTCGATCATCACTATTTTCATTAGCAAATATTTTAATGATGCTACTTTCACGCTTTTCTGGTTGATTATGTAATATATGTTCAATAATTTTTTCGGCTATTTGTGAATCATATTCATCAAAAATGACATATTCACCTTCGTTAGCTTTACATTTATTGATATTAATGTCAGCATGACTATTTGATACGAAAAAAAATAGACTAGATAACAAAATAAAATAATGGTTAAGTTTCATTTTAAATTCCTCAAATTAAATCCATCAATTGAATCAATTTTACTTATTGCCTCACAATTATTTGGCGATAAAGTAATATTGGCGGCATTTTTTATAGTTAACCATTGATAAGATAAATGTTCAGTAAGTACAGGTATTATTTCATCATTAAGAGGTAAATAAAACCAATGTTCTTTATTTATCTTTACTTCTGGTGCATATCGATATCGAAACTGAGGAAAAATTTCAAACTCAACTACATGTTTTACATCAATTAATTTAAGATTTTTTCCATTAATATCTATACCGGTTTCTTCAAAAACTTCACGAATTGCCGTATCTATAGGTGATTCATTATCTTCCATACTACCTGTAACTGATTGCCAAAAATTAGGCTCATCCTTACGCTGCAACATAAGAACACGCAAAGTCCGTTTACAATAAATAACAACTAATACTGACTCTGGGTTCTTATATTTTTGCATATAAATACCGTTACTTTTCGCTTACTTCAATGCCTAATTCCATTAAAGCAGCAGGATTTGCGGGACTAGGTGCATCGGTTAATAGACATGTTGCAGCAGTTGTTTTCGGAAAGGCAATAACATCACGAATATTGTCCGTTCCTGTTAATAGCATAGTTAATCTATCTAAACCAAAAGCTAAACCAGCATGTGGTGGCGTACCATATTTTAATGCATCAAGCAGGAAGCCAAATTTTTCACGCTGATCATGTTCATTTATGCCTAAAATTGAAAAGACAGCTTGCTGCATTTCGCTACGATGAATACGTACAGAGCCACCACCAACTTCATAACCATTGATTACCATATCATAAGCATTTGCTACTGCATTTTCAGGATTAGTCATCAATTGCTCTGGCGTGAAATCTTTTGGAGAGGTGAACGGATGGTGCATAGCACTTAAACCTTCATCTGTTTCTTCAAACATAGGGAAATCAACGACCCAAAGTACCGCCCATTTGTTTTCATCTGTGAGACCTAAATCCTTGCCAACTTTCAAACGTAATGCACCTAATGCATCACTAACAACTTTATAGCTATCAGCACCAAATAATAAAATATCACCATCTTTCGCATTAGCCCGGTTTAGCAACGCTTCCATTTGCGATTTATTAAAGAATTTAGAGATTGGACTTTGTACACCTTCTAAACCTTTACTGCGTTCATTGACTTTGATCCAAGCCATACCTTTTGCACCATAAACAGAAATAAACTGCGTATATTCGTCTAACTGTTTACGTGTTAATTGAGCACCATTTGGCACGCAAAGTAACGCTACTCGACCTTTTGGATCATTTGCTGGAGTTGAAAATACTTTAAAATCGACATCTTTGACCAAATCAGCCACATCGATAATTTCAAGCGGATTACGTAGATCTGGCTTATCACTACCGTAACGACGCATTGCCTCGCTAAAAGTTATAATTGGGAATTTACCTAAATCAACATTTTTAACATGCAACCAAAGTTCACTTATCATTTTTTCCATGATTTCACGCACTTGTTCGGCTGTCATAAATGAAGTTTCAACATCTATCTGTGTAAATTCTGGCTGACGATCGGCTCGTAAATCTTCATCACGAAAACATTTAACAATTTGATAATAACGATCAAAGCCAGACATCATCAGTAACTGTTTAAACAGTTGTGGAGATTGAGGGAGTGCATAAAACTCACCGTTATGAACTCGACTTGGAACAAGGTAATCACGAGCACCTTCTGGCGTCGCTTTAGTTAACATTGGGGTTTCAATATCTAAAAAGCCATTCTCATTCATAAATGAACGAACAAATGCAGTAATTTGTGCGCGAGTTTTAAAGATAGAGGTCATTTCTTGGCGGCGTAAATCTATATATCGATATTTTAACCGCTGTTCTTCACTATTATTTTGATTAAAATCGAGAGGTAATACATCACTACGATTGAAAATAGTAAGTTCCGTCGCTAAAATTTCAACTTCACCGGTTGACATATCTTTATTAATTTGACCTTCAGGTCTGGCTCTTACCTTTCCTTTAATTTGAATACAAAATTCATTACGTAACTCGCCAGCTAATTGATATGCTTGCGGATAATCAGGATCAAAAAAAACTTGCACAATTCCTTCACGATCACGCATATCAATAAAAATCATTCCGCCTAAGTCTCGGCGTTTATTAACCCATCCACATAGTGTAACTTCTTGATTAACATAACTTGCGTTTAATTGTCCGCAATAAATTGTTCTCATTAAATATATCCTGTGTACAATTGTCGAAAATAATAATTATTATAGAGCAATTTATCAGGGTATAAAGACTATGTTTTAAAATAATCACTATTTATTTTATTTATACTCGGTTTATGATAATAATTTTACCTTATATAGCTTTTTATAATTTTATTTAAATTCAATAGGATAATTATTCAAAAAGCGCATTATTTAGTTGTACTTGAAAAATGTTTGCTTTATTAACTTGTAATATCAAATATTTATTAATAAGCTTAAGTATTATTTAAATATTATTAACTTGATATGAAAGCTTTAATTTCAATTGACTACACGAATGATTTCATTGCGGATGATGGTGCATTAACTACAGGTTTAGCCGGTCAACAAATTGAATCCGAAATGTTAAAAATAACTGAATCATTTATTAAAAATAATCAATTTATTGTTTTGGCAATTGATGCCCACGATCCGACCGATGAATATCACCCTGAAAATGCACTTTTTCCACCTCATAATATTGTTGGAACTGTTGGCCAACAATTATTCGGTGATTTACATCAACTTTATCAAAGAAATAAAAATTCAACCAATATTTACTGGATCAACAAACGCCACTACTCAGCATTTTGTGGTACAGATCTCGATCTACGTTTACGCGAAAGACATATTACCGAAATCCATTTAATTGGTGTTTGTACGGATATTTGCATTCTACATACAGCCGTAGACGCCTATAACCTAGGTTATAAAATAATTATTCATCAAAATGCAGTTGCAAGCTTTGATCCTATTGGTCATCAATGGGCTTTAAAACATTTTCAAAATACCTTAGGGGCAACTGTAGTATAAGAAGTGTTGTGTAAGAAGTATAGAGAAAAAAGATAAAAATAAGAAGGAGCAAGAATGGAAGTTTTAAAAGACTATAAATTGCATTTAATTGCCTTTTTAGTAGTAATTATTTGTGAGCTTATCGGCAAACAATTTATATGGATTATTGCCGTTTTTCCCATGTTATATGCAATGATTTTTGGTGGCATCATTAGCTTACCTAAACTAAAAATACTCACCAACAAAAATATGCAAAATGCAAGTCTAGTGATGATGGTTACATTGATTCTACTTGTTGCAAAACTTGGTTTAGCTGTAGGTCCCAAAATTGATATGATTTTAAAAGATGCCAAGCTAGCCCTAATTTTTCAAGAATTAGGGCATTTTGCCGGAACCATCTTGCTTGGGTTACCGTTAGCAATGTTATTAGGAATGAAACGAGAAGCGGTTGGTGCAACCTACTCTGTTGCCCGTGAACCTAATATTGCTATTGTTGCAGATAAATATGGACTTGATTCTCCTGAAGGTCGTGGCGTTATGGCTATGTATATCTGCGGTACCCTCTATGGTGCAATTTGGATGAGTATTCTTGCTAGCTTAATAGCACAATTGAACATTCTTCACCCATATGCACTAGCAATGGGAGCTGGCGTAGGTAGTGGAAGCATGATGGCGGCATCACTTGCCCCGATAAGTGCTTTGTATCCTGAATTATCTGAAAATATTAACGCTTATGCAACAACAGCAAATTTAATGTCTGGTATGGTTGGTATATATATTTATACACTCTTTTCTTTACCTTTTGCTTCTTTTATGTATGACACGTTAGCCCGTCTTCGACGCAATAAATAGGGAGCCAAAAATGAAGATATTAGAAACAATTTTTGTGCTTATTTTAGTCGCCATTATTATGGCTGCTGGAAACAGTATGGGTTATAAAATTGATATTATTTCGTCGCTTGAAGCTTTAGCAGTCCTAGTTGTTATCTCTATTGTAGGATTTTTACTAAGTAAGTTACCCGGATTAAAAAAATTTCCAGTAATTTTATGGGTATCGGTTGTTGCAGCTGTAGCTTCTTCACCTATATTCCCATACCATAAAGAATTGGTTGCAATTACAGATCAAGTTTCGCTACTTGCAGTATGTACACCAGTACTTGCTTATGCAGGACTTGCCATAGGTAAAGATCTTGCGCTATTTAAAAATATCTCTTGGCGCATTATCCCCGTATCTTTAGCAGTATTTTCAGGTACGTTTATTTTTGCAGCCTTAATAGCTCAAGTCACTTTGCATTGGGAAGGCGTTATCTAATTTAGATAAGGATTTAATTTATGACTAAAGATGAACTAAAGAAAAAAGTTTGTGACGCGATTGCAAACCGAAAAGCAGACATCAAATCGATTGCTGAAGCGATTTGGTCCGAACCAGAGCTTGGCTATAAAGAACACAAAACGGCTAAAAAAGTAGAAAACGCTTTTGAGAAATTAGGTGTCCCTTTTAAAAATAAATTAGCACTTACGGGTGTTAAAGGTCGTCTTAAAGGCGGTAAAGGAAGCAAATACAGCATCGCAGTTATTGGAGAACTTGATGCAATTATTTGTGCCGACCATCCAGCTGCCGATGAGACATCAGGAGCGGCTCACTGTTGTGGTCATAATGCACAAATCGCTAATATGATGGCTGTCACTATGGGACTAATTGACTCAGGTGCCATGCAATTTTTAGCGGGTGATGTAGTACCATTTGCTGTTCCAGCAGAAGAATATGTTGAAATAACCTATCGCAATCGATTAATTGAAGAAGGTAAAATCAAATACATTGGTGGCAAACCAGAATTGATTTCACGTGGTGATTTTGATGATGTTGATATGGCGTTGCAGATACATTTAACAAGTGTACCAAATGAACGTCAAGATGGTTTTATTGAAATCTCAACAACAAGCAATGGCTTTATTGGTAAACTAATTAAATATAAAGGTGAAGCATCCCATGCCGCAGCAGCACCTCACGCTGGTGTAAATGCGTTAAATGCAGCTATGATGGGAATGATGGGTGTCCATGCTATCCGTGAAACATTTCAAGAAAAAGATTACATTCGATTCCATCCAATTATTACCCAAGGTGGTGATTTAGTAAATGTCATACCAAGCGATGTAAGAATGGAAAGTTATGTACGAGCAGGCAATGTTCCAGCTATGATTGATGCCAATGAAAGAATTAATCAAGCGTTAAAAGCTGGTGCAATGGCTGTTGGTGCTACGTGTGAAATTAAAGATCTTCCAGGTTATCTGCCGTTAAATAATAACCCAACACTTAATGATCTTTTAAAGCAAAACGCTGAAAATTTAATTGGGAAAGAAAACGTTTCAATCGCACCACATATGACTGGAAGTACAGATACAGGTGATCTATCACATATTATGCCAGTAAGTCACCCTTGGATTGGTTCGGTTAGAGGAATTTTACATGGTAAAGATTATACCGTATTTGATGAAGAGATGGCTTATATCCGCCCTGCACAAATGATGGCTTGTACGATTATTGACTTACTTTATGATGACGCTTTAGCTGCTCAAACCCTAATGACAAATTACAAACCGCTTATGACAAAAGAAGAATATTTAAAATTCCTATCGGGTTTTGATAAATAAAGTTTAGAACTTGGCACAATCTTGTGCCAAGTTTTTGTTATACTATCCACATTATTATCAACAACAATAATCACTTCATATGTTAACGCTTACCGATCAAGAATTATTTCGTTATGACAGGCAAATAACTTTGCAGGGTTTCGACATTGAAAAGCAACAAATTTTAAAAAATAGTTCAGTATTAATTATTGGATTAGGGGGATTAGGTTGTTCAGCTTCTCTCTATTTAGCTGCATCGGGTATTGGTAAGTTAACATTAAATGATTTTGATACCATATCAGAGTCGAATTTAAATAGACAAATTTTATATACTCAAAAATCAATAAATCAATATAAGGTTGAAGTCGCAAAACAAGCATTGGATAATATTAATGCCAATATGATTATTGAAGCTATTAATCAGAAACTGAGTGATAATGAACTAATTTCCTTAATTAAACAATATGATATCGTTATTGATTGCACCGATAATTTAACCAGCCGTGAACAAATTAACCGTTGCTGTTTTCAAGAAAAAAAACCGTTAGTTTCCGGAGCGGCTATTCGCATGGAAGGTTTACTCACTGTATTTAACTATGAAGATAACCAAGCCTGCTACCACTGCTTAAGTTACTTATTTGGTGAAGACCAACTTACTTGTATTGAAGCCGGGGTAATGGCACCATTGGTTGGCATGTTCGGTTCAATGCAAGCTCTAGAGGCAATCAAAGTACTTACCCATTATGGTAAACCTTTAATTGGTCGAGTACTAATGGTTGATAGCATGACGATGGAATTCAACCAATTCACATTTGCTAAACAAGCTAATTGTATTGTTTGTGGAAATCGACAGGCTAAACAGGAGCTAAAATGCAATTAAATCGCATCATTTTAGCGCCCATGGAAGGCGTTCTTGATTATTATGTTCGGCAAATATTAACTGAAATCAATCAATTTGATTATTGTGTCACCGAGTTTGTAAGAGTAACCCAACATAAATTATCAAACCGAACTTTTTATCGACTATGTCCAGAACTGTATAATGAAGGAAAAACCTTATCTGGAACGCCAGTCCGAGTTCAACTATTAGGACAATCTCCTGAATGGATGGCTGAAAATGCCATTAAAGCGCTTGAACTAGGTTCTTATGGCATAGATATCAATTTTGGTTGTCCAGCTAAAACCGTTGTTGGTAGCCATGGTGGTGCTTATTTATTACAATATCCAGATCAAATATTTAATATTGTGACTCAAGTTAGGACTGCAATTGGTGCTATCCCAATTTTATCGGTTAAAATCCGATTAGGCTGGGATGATAAATCCCGCTGTTACGAAATAGCCGAAGCAATTGAACAAGCTGGTGCTAATGAAATTATTATTCACGGTCGTACCAAAACAGATGGATATAAAGCCGAGAAAATTGATTGGTCTACCATTGGTAAAATTAAACAAAAATTAACCATTCCGGTTATTGCTAACGGTGAAATATTTTCTATTGCAGATGCTCAAAATTGCCTAACGCAAAGCCAAACAAATGACATTATGCTAGGTCGAGGAATACTTAATATTCCTAATCTAGCCAATAAAATTCGATTTAAACATTCACCATTAAATTGGCAAGAAGTAATGCAATTACTGCTGCGCTACGCAATGACACCTATCGAAGATGCTAAACCACTTTATCATTCGGCTAGAATAAAACAGTGGTTGGCTTATTTAAGGCAAAATTACCCTCAAGCATCCATATTAATACCAGAAATCAGACAACTAAAATCACAAAATGAAATCTGTAATTTTTTGAAAACCAAATTAGATAATAAATCTAACTAATTTTGACTCTTTCAAAATGCCGCCTTACCAAAATAATATTTAGTTGTTTTATTAAGAGTTAGACAAATCAATGAAATAAGCAATATCACTAAAAGTAATTTATTAATATTGTCAAAAATAGATATAAATGAGTCAAAATAGTATTTTGATGGATTATTATAAATGACAATAAAGGCAATTAAAGCAATGGATAAAATTAAAACATTTGATATTAATACACTTTTAAAAAGTTTTACATATTGAATTTTATCAAAGAAAACATGAAAAGATTGTTTGCTAAACACCAGACCAAACAATATCGCAACCAGATAAATAACCATTAAATGGTTATAAATAGCTGTTAAATGATTATAAATGGAACCACTAAATACATTTATTGAAAAGGCTCGTTTCATAAAAATAAAACACTTAATCAATATAAAGCAACTAAACAAAGAAAAAAGAATAAAATGAATTTTTGGGGAGTTTTTTTTAGTTAAAATAAATTCATTTTGACTTTTAATAAAATAACCTTTACAAAAAACAATCAAATAATATAAAAGTAACACATTAAGTAAATAATGAATAATAGCCAATGCTATAGGGAATATTGGTAACAAAGAAAATACTGTTTTTAAATAAACAGTTGTATTAATTTTAATGAGATAGGTAACTATAGAATAAACCGACATTATAATGATCAACAAAGTAATATTAACTTTATTAACAATATAAACATGGGCAGAATGAAAGAATAGAGTTAAAAGGCCAAAAATCAATAAGGTATCGGTAAAATAGTGTTCAAAAAAAAGCCTTAATAAAAATGAAAAAGGCACATCAAAAAATACATACCAAGTAAAATTTCCTAGGAAAAATTCATCTGCGTGCAAATATAAAAAAAATACGTTAAATAGTATGCTTAACATAAAATAGATTAAACAACCTATCAACGGTAGCTTAAAAAAACTCTTTTCCATATGTATATTGCATCCCATTTCATTAATTATTTTTTATTATCAAATTTTAAAAAATAATATTTAGTCACTTTATTGAAAATTAAATAAGTTAATAAAAGAAAAAATACAACTAAAAAAAACAGTTTAACATAATCTAAGATTAACGAGGAATAATCAAAATAAAAACTTCTAGACTCTCCTCTAAGAAGTAAACAAATTAAAACATTAAGTAACAACAAGACACTAGATACGAATACACTTTTAAACAACCTTGCGTATTGAATTTCATCAAAAGAAATCATGAAATTTTTTTTACTAACACGCATACAAAATAGTATAAAAAGGATAAAAGTAAATTTTAAATCACGATTAACAGATCCATGGCCCAAAACCATAATTAAATTTTCAATTATTTCAAATCCACTATACAAAATTGGACAAATAAATGCTAAAAAAAGTATCGCATGAATTAAACTACTATTTTCGGACGTTAAACAAAAAGCTTGCCGATTTTTTAAAAAATATTTTTTCGATAATTCAACCAAATAATATAAAAGTAAAGAATAAAAAATATAATGAAGAAAAATGAATGCAGAATAACATAATACACTCTGTGATGAAGAAGATAACTCATCAATATAAGTGTCAATAGAACGCCATATACAAAAAGTGATGCCTGAATACACTAATATTAATAGCAATAATAAAAGGACATTATGTTTGTTAACAAGATAAATATTATTAAAATGAAGAAATAATGTTAATAAACCAAAAAGCCATAACGCTTCGAAAAATTGATATAAAAAAAACGAATCTAATAAGCTAACGGAGTTAAGATAATGCCAAAATAATTCTTGTGAAAAACCTATATCTGGTTGACAAGAGCGGTACAATATAATCAGTAAAAGACTCAGAAACAAATAAATTGTACTACCTATCATCGACAATTTAAAAAAAGACGTTTTCTCCATTTAACTTCCTTATTATCTATATTTATTCAATTCGTTTAATAAAATGCTTTATTTTAAAACCCATTAAAGCCAGTGATCCAAAATAGATGCCAATACCAACAATAACCAACAAGAACAGACGACCAATTCTGGCTAACATTGCCCCTTTAGACCAATCTGGTAATAATTCTGCACCAAACCACAATACTGACGACATCAATAAAACTGCAATAATAACCTTGATTAAAAATCGATACCAACCTGGCTGTGGTTGATAAAGTTTCTTTTTACGAAGTTGCCAAAATAACAGACTAGCATTAAAACATGCTGCCAGCCCAATTGATAATGAAAGACCTGCATGTTGTAAAGGGCCAATAAAAGCCAGATTCATCAATTGTGTTAAAATAAGGGTAATTAATGCAATTTTCACCGGTGTTTTAATATCTTGTCGGGAATAAAATGCTGGAGCTAATACTTTAATTAAAATAAGTCCAAGTAAACCAATTGAGTAAGCGACTAAAGCACGTTGAGTCATCAAAGTATCATTTAAAGTAAATTGTCCATATTCAAAAAGAGTTGATATCAATGGCTTTGATATAACACCCAATGCTACGGTACTTGGCAAGGCTAATAAAAAACAGAGACGAAGCCCCCAATCTAATAGCTCTGAATATTGTTTGTGTTCACCTTTAGCAAAACTTTTAGCTAAAGATGGCAATAAAATAGTACCTAGAGCCACACCGAGCACACCGGCAGGAAACTCCATAAGTCGGTCAGCATAATACATCCAAGAAACAGAACCTGAAATCAGGAATGAGGCAAAAATCGTATTTATGATCAGTGATATTTGTCCAACCGATACACCTAAAATAGCCGGTCCCATCTGTTTTAACACTCGCCATACACCACTATCTCTAAAGCTAATTCGCGGTAAAACTAACATACCAATCTTTTTCAAATAAGGTAATTGATAAAGTAGCTGTATAACACCGCCCACAACGACTGAAACCGCTAACGCAAGTACAGGCGGATTAAAATAAGGGGTTAAAAATAAAGTAAAAGCAATCATGCTAATATTTAGGAATGTTGGTACAAATGCTGGTACTGAAAAACGATTCCAGGTATTAAGTATGGCTCCCACTAATGAGGCAAGTGAGATAAAAAAGATATAAGGAAACGTAATTCGCAACATGACCGTTGCAAGTTCAAATTTATCGTTTGATTCTTGCATAAAACCTGGCGCAGTTATCATTATGATAAATGGCGCTGTCACAATACCAATTAACGTAACAATAGCTAATACTAACGTTAATAAACCTGCAATATAGGCCACAAAAGTACGTGATGCCTCAATGCCCTGCTGATTTTTATATTCAGCCAGAATGGGGACAAAAGCTTGAGAGAATGCACCTTCAGCAAAAATACGACGAAGTAAATTAGGCAACTTGAAGGCAACAAAAAAGGCATCCGTTGCCATTCCCGCACCAAAAAAGCGGGCAATAATAGCATCACGAACAAATCCTAAAACACGTGAAACCATTGTCATCGAGCTAACTGTAGCTAAAGATTTTAAAAGATTCATATACGATCTATGTACCAATTACATAGCCAAAAACGATTAATTCCACATAGTCTACAAACTATTGTTCTAAATCACCACGATTTTTTTAATAAATAGTTATTTTAATATAACCGTCAGAATGATACTGACGGCAAATAAGCTAACGATCTTTTAAAGGGGTAAAAGGCCTAAGTTCGCCAATATTTTTATAGGCAGGACGGATAATTCGACGATCATCAAAATTAAGTTCTTCAATACGATGAGCACACCAACCTACAATTCGCGACATAGCAAATAATGGTGTATACACTTCTTTAGGTAAGCCGATCATGTCATAAACAAAACCAGAATAGAAATCGACATTAGCGCAGACTTGTTTTTTGGTTCTGGCATTTTTACGATTTACTACCGCATGAATAGCTCGTTCCTCAAGTAAATTTAAGAAGTTATATTCTTCTTCACGTCCTTTTTCTTGAGCAAGTTGATAAGCCATCTCTTTTAATAACATGGCTCTTGGGTCCGATACAGTATAAACAGCATGGCCAATACCATAAATTAACCCTTTTTTATCGAACACTTCCTTATTTAAAATACGTTGTAAATAGGCATCAATCTCATCGGCATCAGTCCAATTTTTGATCTCTTGTGCAAGATGTTTAAGCATTTTTCCTACTTGCAAATTTGCTCCACCATGTAATGGACCTTTCAATGATCCTATTCCTGCGGCAATCGATGAGTAAGTATCAGTACCCGTGGAGCTCGTTACTCGAACAGTAAAAGTTGAGTTATTCCCACCACCATGTTCGGCATGAATTATCATGGCTAAATCAAGCACTCTTACATCAAGTTCTGTATATCGCCCTGATCCTTTCATCATATAGAGAAAATTTTCCGCAATCGAAAAATCTTCGTGTGGGTGACGGATATGTAAGGATTTTCCTTTAGCACTATGACTTAACATATTATAGGCATAAGCGATGATTGCCGGAAATTTAGCAATCAAATCAATAGATTGACGCATTAAATTATCACGTGAGGTATCGTCAGGCTCAGGATCATAAGTGTACATTTCAAGAACAGTTCTAGCCAAAATGTTCATTACATCATGACCTTCAAGTTCCATAATAGCAATCTTGGTTTGCTTTTCTAATGCCATGGATTCACAAAGTAAACATGAAAAATCCCGTAATTCTTCCTTATCAGGTAAATAACCAGATAATAATAAGTAAATGGTTTCTTCAAAACCTGTTCGTCGCTCTTGCTGGGCATTATGTACAAGCTCTTCAATATCAATACCACGATATAATAATTTACCTGCAATTGGCTTTAGTGAGCCATCATCTAAGCGTTCATAACCTAATACATCACCAATTTTGGTTAACCCAACTAATACACCGGTATGGTCAGCATTACGTAATCCACGTTTTACATTAAATTGTTCGAATAGCTGAGATTCAATTTTACTGGTATTTTTAATGGTTTCCGATAATTTATAAACTAAGAACTTTTCTTTCATTAACCATCCCCTTTGAATTATAAATTATCGATAACTGCTTGAGTAAATTGGGTTGTTGATAATGATTGCCCATTTTGCATAAAGTGAGCTAAATCTGCAGTGGCTTTGCCTGATTGAAATAAGCTTTCCATGGCATTAGTAATTAGTTGCCCAACTTCATGCCATCCTAAATATTCAAACATCATCACGCCAGATAATAATAGGGATGATGGGTTAGCCTGATTTTGGCCAGCAATATCAGGAGCGGTACCATGTGTCGCTTCGAATATAGCATGTCCGGTTAAATAATTAATATTGGCGCCCGGTGCAATACCAATACCACCAACCATGGCGGCAAGCTGATCGGAAACATAATCACCATTAAGGTTTAATGTCGCAACAACCGAATAATCCTCGGGTTTTAACAAGGTATTTTGTAAAAATGCATCACAAATCACATCTTTTATAATTAATCTACCGACTGATTTCGCAGCTTGTAATGCTTGTTCAGCTGCTGCCTTACCTTCGGCTTTTTGAATTTTAGCATATTGATTCATGGTGAACACTACGTCAGTAAATTCTCTTTCCGCAAGTTCATATCCCCATTGCTTAAATCCACCTTCCGTGAATTTCATAATATTACCTTTATGAACTAATGTAACTGATGGTAATTTATGTTGTAATGCATAGTTAATTGCGGCTCGGATTAACCGCTCAGATCCCTCAATAGAGACAGGTTTAACTCCGAAAGCCGAAGTGTTAGGAAAACGGACTTTGGTCACTTTCATCTGGTCAGCTAAAAAATGATAAAACTTTTCAGCTTCGACCGTACCTTGTTGCCACTCAATACCGGCATAAATGTCTTCAGTATTTTCACGAAAAATGGTCATACTGACTTTTTCTGGGTGCTTTAACGGTGATTCAACACCTTTAAACCAACGCACTGGACGCAAACAGACATAAAGATCTAACTCTTGACGCAGTGCAACATTGAGTGATCGGATCCCACCACCAACTGGCGTCATTAATGGTCCTTTAATACCGATAAGATAATGTTTGAAGGCATCCATAGTCTCTTGCGGTAACCATGATCCATTTGCATTAAAGGACTTTTCACCAGCAAGTACTTCTTTCCATTGAACACTACGTTTGCCTTGATAAGCTTTTTCAACTGCTTTATCAAAAATTGTTTGAGCAGCGTGCCAAATCTCTTTACCAATGCCATCGCCTTCAATAAAAGGAATCGTTGGATGATTTGGAACGACTAATTTTCCATTTTCAATTGAAACTTGCTGATTCATATTGTCTCTTCCTCTTATTTCTTATTTAAATTCTTCTTTTAACTTATTCAATGCGCTACCCGCTTTGAACCATTCAATTTGTGCTTGATTATAAGTATGCGCTACAGCAAAAGAATCTTGACTACCATCATGATGATGAAGGGTTAATGTCAAATTTTTACCCGGTGCAAAATCGCAGAGTCCAGTAATACTAATTTGATCGTCTTCACGGATCTTGTCATAGTCATCTTTGTTAACAAAGGTTAATGCAAGCATGCCTTGTTTTTTCAGGTTAGTTTCATGAATACGCGCAAACGATTTAACCACAATTGCTTTAACATTTAAAAAGCGCGGCTCCATTGCGGCATGCTCCCTTGACGAACCTTCACCATAA
The DNA here is from genome assembly GCF_003202915.1 of Gilliamella apicola. GTDB lineage: Bacteria > Pseudomonadota > Gammaproteobacteria > Enterobacterales > Orbaceae > Gilliamella > Gilliamella apicola_Q. The sequence continues at coordinate 21,129 of NZ_QGLP01000004.1, read as the reverse complement.
TTCTCTTCAGCTACGACTATTGAGCCGACTCCTTGTGCTTTTAATTTACGAGCCAACGCAGGGACTTCAACATAATCGCCAGTTTGTGCATCCAACACACTATTGGTTTTCTGATTAAAAGCATTAACCGCACCAATTAACATATTATTGGAAATATTATCTAAATGACCACGAAATTTTAACCATTTACCGGCCATTGAAATATGGTCAGTGGTACATTTACCGGTTGCTTTAATCAATAATGGTTGCGAAATAATATCTTTACCATCCCAAGGTGAGAAAGGTAATAGCTGTTGTAATCGTTCTGAATTAGGTGCAATACGAACTTCAACTAAACTACCATCAGCCATCGGCTCAATATAACCTGCATCATCGACAGCAAATCCTTGTTTTGGTAACTCATCGCCGATAGGTTCGTGGAGTTTTACTTTTTCTCCTTTATCATTGATGAGATAATCGGTTAATGGATTAAAACTTAATTTACCAGCAATTGATAACGCTACTACAATTTCTGGGGAACAAACAAATGCATAAGTGTTTGGGCTACCATCATTACGTTTAGCGAAATTACGATTGAACGAAGTGACAATCGAATTTTTGTGTTCATCGGCAACATCATCTCGACGCCATTGCCCAATACAAGGCCCACATGCATTAGCCATAATAGCTGCACCAGCTTGTTCAAAGCGACTTATAATACCATCCCGTTTTGAAGTATATTTAACTTGTTCTGAGCCTGGATTGATAATTAATTTGGCATTTACTTTCAAACCTAACTTATTGGCATTATCAATCACTGAAGCTGCACGCATCATGTCTTCGTAAGAAGAGTTAGTACATGATCCAATAAGTCCAACTTCCATATTATCAGGATAATCATGTTCCTTAACAGCAGAGGCAAGCTGGGAAATAGGATAAGCTAAGTCAGGAGTAAATGGACCATTAACATAAGGTTCTAACGTCGATAAGTTAATCTCGATAACTTGGTCGTAATAATTTTCAGGTTGTTCTAATACTCCTTTATCAGGATTGAAACAATCACTTAATTTATTGGCTAAATCAACGACTTCTTGACGACCTGTCATACTAAGATAATCAGCAGATTTTTTGCTATAAGGGAAGATTGAAGTCGTTGCTCCCACTTCTGCCCCCATATTACAAATTGTTGCTTTACCGGTGGCGGATAATGATTCAGTACCTTCGCCAAAATATTCAATAATGGAATTAGTACCACCTTTAACTGTTAAGATACCGGCCAGTTTTAAAATGACATCTTTTGGTGATGCCCAACCCGATAATTTGCCAGTCAATTTTACGCCAATAATTTTTGGCATTTTCAGTTCCCATGGCATACCGGCCATAACATCAACGGCATCAGCACCACCAACACCAATAGCAATCATCGATAAACCACCAGCATTTGGTGTGTGTGAATCAGTACCAATCATCATTCCACCCGGAAAGGCATAATTTTCAAGTACCACTTGATGAATAATTCCAGCATCAGGTTTCCAAAATCCAATACCATATTTGTTCGATACATCACGTAAAAATTGATAAACTTCATGGTTATTACTTTCAGCAATAATCAGGTCATCATGAGCATTTTTATAGGCTTGTATCAGGTGATCACAGTGGACTGTTGATGGAACAGCAACTCGTTTACGTCCAGAATTCATCAGTTGTAATAGCGCCATTTGCGCAGTTGCATCTTGCATCGCAACACGATCGGGGGAAAAATTTACATAATCTTCACCTCGTTTATAAGCTTTAAGTTCCTCACCTTCAACCAGATGGGCATAAAGGATTTTTTCCGTCAAGGTTAATGGTTTTCCAATTTTCTGGCGGATAAGATCAATTTTTTGTGGATAATGTTGATAAATATTTTTTATTAAATCTATATCGAAAACCATAATTAAGCTCCCATTGCTTATATTATAATATCCTTTAGAGCCTTACTCACAATCGGGATAATTGAATATTTATTCTTTTTTTATGATTAAATATTCAGACAATATAACACTATTTTTGTTTTATGCAATCTTGTAGTAATACTTGTTGTTAACTTTGATTAAAAACAACAAATTTAAATACCATTATTAATAGAAACTCTATACTAGCGAAATATTAAATATTATGCACATTAAAGAAAATTCAAAATTAGCAAATCCCATAAGTAAAAATAATGTAAAAAAAGTTGCAGAACGGTGTTCTTTAAGGCATTAAAGCATTGCCAACACGTTGTTTACTTAAATTATTAATCTATGTTAAATTGGTTTCCCCAATAATATTTACGCTTATTTTTTCATGAATCAAACAAAAAATCCCTCACCATTAAAAACTGGTGGTTTTTTAAATACAATAGAACGAATTGGAAACAAAATCCCTGATGTTACAACGCTATTCTTTTATGCTCTAATCATTTGTCTGGTTGCCTCATTATTACTTTCTTTTGTCAGTTTTAATTATATTAATCCAGTCACGCAAGAACAGCTAGCTGTGGTGAACATGTTAGCGCCAAACCAGTTAGTGACTTTTTTTACTAAACTGGTGTCAAACTTTGTAACTTTCCCACCACTTGGTATTACCATTGTTGCTACATTAGGAATTGGCATTGCTGAGAGCAGTGGCTATATTCATGTCCTGCTGAAAAAATTATTGGCAATTACCCCGAAAAAATTGGTTACTCCATCAGTTATTTTTGTCAGTATGGTTTGCCATATTGCGTCAGATTCTGCTTATGTAATTTTAATGCCAGTATCGGCAATGATGTTTTATGCTACCGGGCGCCATCCATTAGCGGGTATAGCTGCGGCATTTGCCGGTCTCGCTGGAGGATTTAGTTCAAGTTATACGCCATCAATCATTGATCCAATAATGCAAGGTTTTACCCAAAGTGCAGCTCAAATTATCGCTCCAACCTATCAAGTCAATGTACTTTGTAACTACTTTTTAAGTTTTGGCGGTACGTTTTTTGTATTGATAGCTTGTTGGTTTGTTACCGACAAAATTGTTGAACCGCGATTAAATGCAACTATGCCTTTAAACAATGATATTCAATTAGATAATATTGCCGACTCTCCCGAGATTTCGCCAATTGAAAATAAAGGATTTAAAATTGCCTCAGCGGTATTTTTAATTATCGCTCTTGGTTTAATATTATTATTACTACCAGAAGATTCACTATTGCGAGCACCTGATGGCAGTATGACTAGCAATAAAGCGCCAATCATGCAAATTATTGTGCCATTGTTATTTGTTTTTTTTGCAATACCTGGATTAATTCATGGTTTTATCACTGGCTCATTTAAATCGTCGCGCGATATCGTCAAATCAATGGAAAATATCACTAAATCACTTATTCCATTTATTGTTTTTGCTTTCTTTTGCGCACAATTTTTATATGTGTTTTCAAATTCACAGATTGGCACCTTAATTGCGATTGGCGGTGCTGAGTTTTTGAAAGCTTTACATTTGCCATCGGTAGTGACGATTTTTGGCGTAATCATTCTAACCAGTCTACTTAATGTGTTAATTACTTCTGCATCGTCAAAATGGGCTATTTTAGCGCCAATTTTTGTTCCGATGCTGATGTCAGTAGGAATCTCGCCAGAATTAACTCAAGCGGCTTATCGAATCAGCTCAGCAGTGAATGTCAGCACGCCCATGTTTGCTTTCTATCCTTTGATTATTGCTTATTGTCAGCAATATTGTAAAAACACCGGCGTAGGTACCTTAAGTTCGATGATGATCCCATATACGGCGGCACTCTTAATTGCTTTGACAATAAATTTATTACTATTTTGGTTCTTGGGTCTACCTATCGGTTTTGATAGTGGTTATGTCTATCCACCAGTAAATAGTTAATCGCAGATGAGGATTTAAATCATGAATATTACCGAACAGTTAGTTGATCGATTTTTACGTTATGTAAGTATTCCTAGCCAGAGCAAAGCTGGCTCGGCAATTGTCCCCTCTACATCAGGACAAACTGAGTTAGCTAAACAACTCAAACAAGAGTTAATTGCATTGAATATGCAAGATGTTTATCTTGATGAATATAGCATTGTCACTGCGAAATTAGCCGGTAACACACCACATGCACCGAAAATCGGTTTTGTTGCACACCTTGATACCGTTGATGTTGCACTATCTGATAAGATTAATCCACAACGTGTAAATTTTACGGGGGAAGATATCTTATTAAATAACGAAAAAGATATTTGGTTTAAGGTAGCTGAACATCCAGAATTGAAAAAATATCTGAATGAAGAGTTGATTGTAACTGATGGTACTAGTGTTCTTGGTGCAGATAACAAAGCGGCAATTGCCGTTGTCATGACCATGTTAGATCAACTGCAACAGCAAAATTGTCCACATGGTGATATCTATGTCGCTTTTGTTCCGGATGAAGAAGTTGGTTTAAATGGTGCCAAAAAACTTGATTTACAACGTTTTAAACCTGATTTTGCTTATACTATTGACTGTTGTGAATTGGGTGAAGTCGTTTATGAGACATTCAATGCCGGAGCGGTTACCATTGAGATTGAGGGGGTATCAGCTCATCCTATGTCAGCAAAAAATGTCTTAATCAATCCTATCCGCATCGCAAATGATATTATTAACTGTTTTGATAGCTGTGAAACACCTGAACATACTGAAGGTAAAGAAGGATATTTCTGGTTTAATGATATTATTGGCAACCAAAGCACGACTACATTAAAAATGAGTATTCGTGACTTTGCTCTAACTCACTATGAAGCTCGTAAGACTTACATTCAAGAGGTAATTAGCTTTATCAGCCGTAAATATCCTAGAGCAAAAATTGAATGTCAAATTACCGATACCTATAGCAATATTGCTAACTACTTAGGTGATGACCGTCGTTGTATTGACTTGATTTATCAATCATTTGAATTATTGGGAATTAAACCAAATACTATCGCCATGCGTGGCGGTACAGATGGTTCAGCATTATCAGCAAGGGGGCTAACCACACCAAATTATTTTACTGGCGCCCATAACTTCCATTCTTGCTTTGAGTTTTTGCCATTATCATCATTCTTAAAATCCTTTCAAGTCACCATGAAAATTATTGAATTAGCGACTAAAGTTTAAGAAGAACAAAAAAAGAGGGAATAATATTCCCTCTTTTCTATCGCTAGATGTCATTTTAATTTGCTTTTTAATCTATAAGCAAGAAAACTTACTAGCATTTTCCCGAAAATAGTTATCAAGTTTATAATTTATAATTTGCAGTTAATAAGAAAGCTCTAGGAGTACCAGGCATACTACTGGAACGCCAATACTCTTTACCAAGTAAATTGGTTAATGCTAAGGTTACATCAACCGATCGCGTTTGATACCCGATTGCAGCATTCCACGTCCCATAACCAGGGCGTTTAACAAGATTTTTATCGTCATTGTACATCGATCCCTTATAATTAAATTCGACTTCCGTGAACCAATTTTCATGAGGTAGATAACGTATTCCTAAATTGCCACTATGTTTGGCGGTATTAGATAAATATTTACCTTTATTCGCCGGTGTTTTTTTATCTTTATGAACTTTAGCTTGTTGATAGCCAATACCGCTATTGATATACCAATTTTTACTTAGTTGTCCAATTACGCTTAATTCAACTCCTTGGCTGCGATCACTTCCTCTTACTTGCCAATTATAAGGATCATTGACAGAATCTGGTTGGTAGCGAACGTTATAAAGCTCAAGGTCATAAAGTGCGATTTGTGAAGAGAATTTATCATTAAACCAATCACTCTTAACCCCAATTTCATACTGTCGTGAATATTGCGGTTTGTCATCATAAACAGTCTTAGAATCAGTCGCAATGGTTATGAGACCACGACCACCATAAGGTGCAAAGTTTTTACTATATGATGCATAAAAACTTTGGGATGCTATCGGTTGCCAAATCAATCCGACACGAGGACTTAAAGTGTGACCATCATATGAACGACTTTGATGGTTCAATTTATTATTTGACGCGAACTCATAATTGTCATAACGTAATCCAGCAAGTAATTTCCATTGTTGAGTAAAACTGATTAGGTCTTGCCAATACAATCCTTTAGAGGTAGCTTTATGATTCGTCTTAGTACTCAATTTATTATAGTGAGGTTTTTTCGAGTTCCAATGAGGGTGGTACGGGTCAATAGCTTCCGGATATAGGCTAGTTAAAGCTAATCGTGGTTCACGTTTTTCAATATTATATTCAACGCCGATTAACATATCATGAGCAATACTTGCGGCATTAAATTTTCCAGCTAAATCAAGAGTATTGCTTAAGGTTTTATTCGATGTCTCTTGCCAAGCACGACGGAATTTCAACTTACCTTTATAGTTACAAAGATTACCATTACTTAATTTACCATCCAAATTACAATAATTACCGGCATAGAGATGATCGAAATTTTGGTTAGCTTTACGGTACATATTGGTTAATTTAATAGACCAGTCATGATTAAATTCATATCCCATAACCGAACGTAATGAGTTAAAATTATCTTTAACATAATCATCGGGGTGAGCATAAGCTGTTTTTATTGACACACCTTTTGGTAAATCATAATAAGCTGGGGCTCTATCAGGCTTACGCCATAATTTATCATTGGTATATTGTACTAACCAATTAAATCCTTCTAAATTATCATACAATACACTTGGTGATACCATCGTATCTCGATGTTTAATACCTTTACGAAAACTTTTTTCAGATTGATGGTCAACTGTCATTCGTACTGCAAACTTATCATTTAAAACATGGTTAATATCTATCATTCCACCATATTTATCCCAAGATCCACCGCGCAAACTAAACGTCGATGGTGAATCAAAGTTTGCTTGTTTACTGATCATATTGATAATTCCACCACCTGAACCTCGTCCATAGAGTACTGAAGCCGGTCCTTTTAATACTTCAATTCGCTCTATATTAGCGGTACTTTGTCTGACTTGCCCGCTTGCTCGCACACCGTCGCGGTAAATATCACCTGAACTTGCCGAAAAACCTCGAATTTTTATACCTTCATCGCGCATATCATAAGTAGCATCGACTCCCGGTAATTTATTGACGATAACACTTAAGTCGTTTTGTCCATAAATTTTCTGTTGCTCAAGGTTAATCGAATTAATGGTTTGCGGGATATCTTTAATATCAAAAGACGTTTTAGTTGCTGTTGATGATTTTTTTACCCGCTGATCATTATTATCCTTAATAGTTGCGGCAACTTTCATAGTTTCAATATCATTATCATCATTAACTCTATCTTGGGCGTAAGCTATAAAAGCTGTTGAGCCTAATATACAAGGTAAGACTAATTGATTAACTAATTTCATTATTTTTCCTATTTTTTATTGTGTTATTTGATTAATTTTAAAATAACGACCAATAATGATAATGATTATTATTTTCTGTTACAACATTTTTCTATTTCCTGAAATTTTTAATATATGTCATAAGTTATATATTATTGAAAGTTTGGATTTTATTTGTTATGAAATAGAATGCATATAATTAGAGAAAAGATATAGGGATATATTGCTAAACTTATTTTTTAAAGATTAATCTTCTAATAAATAGCCGTTTGTTTTATTGAAGTTTTTCAATTAGCTAATCAATCGACAAGTTTATTTCCACTTATTTTGTTATATTTTTGAGTGAATGCTTAATATGAGAGTAAGTGGTGGGTCGTGAGCGATTCGAACGCTCGACAAACGGATTAAAAGTCCGCTGCTCTACCGACTGAGCTAACAACCCATTTTGATATGACTACTTTCAGCTTTATTACTTAATGCTTCAAGCAATTTCGGGTTGCTATAATACTTATAATTATAAGGCTGTGCAACCCTTTTATTGTTTTTTTTATTTAATAGCTGTTTATTTATACACTTTACTATAATGATGCTATTTTTTTGTTTGCTAGCTCAACTGTCTTTTTATCTTTAGGATATTTATTTACGACTTGTTGAAAAACTGTTTTAGCATTTTTTTTATCACCTTTATCCAGTAATATTAGACCAACTTTGTAAAGGCTATCTGCTGCTTTTGGCGAAGATGGAAAATTTTTAACAACGGTTGCATAATAAGATGATGCATCATCTTTATTGCCTTTTTTATAATAAAGTTGCCCAAGCCAATAGTTAACATTTGCACGGTAATTGGTTTTTGGATAGGCTTTTAAATATTTGTTAAAGGCAGCAATTACATCATCAACTTGTTTGTCATCATTAATATATTGCATAACAAAATTATAATCTGCTTTATCATCACCTGATGTTGACCATTCAGATAAGCTTGAAGATGATGAGGATGATGGTGCTGTATCAGTGCTTGATGTAGAATCTGAGCTCTCTTCTTGGGTTTCAGCACTTGGCGTTGTGGAGAATCCTGTCCCGTTAGTCATTTGCTGTAAAATCATTTTTTGGCGTTCAATAGTTTGATTAAGCTGATACTTAGTCTCTTCTAATTGGCCACGAAGTATATCCAAATCTGATTGTAGATCACTAATTTTTTGCTGATTCTGGATTATCATCTGTCCTTGCGCTTGTATTGTTCTATCAACATCAGAACCACCCGCAACACATCCGTATCCAGCGAATAAAAGAAATAAGGACAATGTGAGTATTTTTTTATACATATAATATAAACTCTACGTGAACTTAAAAAATTAAAAACGGCTGATAAATCAGCCGTCATAAGATGAGATTAGAATCCATCGTATGTAATTACTGCACGACGGTTTTTCGCATAAGCTGCTTCGTTGTGACCTAGTACTGCTGGTTTTTCTTTACCAAAAGAGACAATTGAAAGTTGTTCACCAGAAACACCATTTGCTTGTAGGTAGGATTTAACTGCTGCTGCACGACGTTCACCTAACGCAATATTGTATTCTGGAGTACCACGTTCATCGGCATGACCTTCAATAGTCACTTTTAAGTTTGAAGTTGCACGAAGAAAGACGGCATGGGAATTTAATAATGTTGAATACTCTGATTTAACATTGTATCTGTCATAATCAAAATATACAGTATTAATTTGTTGTAATTTTTGAATTTGAGCTTGAATATCGTTTGGTAAAGAAACGTTACCAACAACTTTTTTGCTACCGGTTGACGTACAAGCTGTTACAGCTATTAACGGTAAAGTAACCGCAGCTACTTTAAGAAATTTAGAAAATTGCATTGAATTAACTCCTTTATGATTAAATAAATTATTATTTATAAGTTTTTATACTTCTAACCAACTCCAAAGTAACGCCTGTTACTAACTCGAAAGATTAGATAGATATATATATTATAACGACCTCAACTTTTACACAATTTTAATAATAGTATTATTGTCTAAAAATTAGCCATTCTTTATAAATAAGGTGACCAAGAAGGGAATTTTACTTGCCCATCAGTTGCAGGTAACCTTGCTTTAAAATTACCATCAGTTGAAACAAGGTTTAATATTGTATTTAAACCCTGAGAAGAACTGTAGATAATCATAGTACCATTTGGAGCAATACTCGGAGTTTCATCTAAGAACGTATCAGTTAATCTTTGATACGTATTTGTTTCTATATCATATCGAGTAATATGTTGCTCACCATTATTAGTAGAGATCAATGCGATAAATTTACCGTCTGGAGATACACGAGCATTTTGATTTTGTGTATTATCCCATGTTACACGCTGGGACTCACCACTATTTATATTAATTGAATAAAGTTGCGGACGCCCGGCTTGATCTGAAGTATAAACTATAGTTTGGTTATCTGGCATCCATGAAGGTTCAGTATCATTACTGTGACCGGATGTAATTTGCTTAATTTTCTTAGAGCTTAAATCCATCATATATAGATTTAAGTTACCACTTTTTGATAGCGCAAAAGCTAATTTGCTACCATCTGGTGAAAAAGCTGGAGCACCATTATGTTGTGGAAAAGAGGCAATAGTTTGAACTGCACCACTGTCTAATGTTTTTAATACTAAAGCTGAACGACCACTTTCAAAAGTTACATAGGCTATTTTTTTGCCATCCGGCGACCATGTTGGTGACATTAAAGGTTCTTTGGAACGATGTATGGTGATTTGATCAAATCCATCATAATCAGATACACGTAATTCATGCGTATAAAGGCCTTTACTATTTTTAACTACGTAGGCAATACGTGTTCTAAATGCACCTTTGATTCCCGTTAATGTTTCAAAAATTTCATCACTGGCTGTATGAGCGGCATATCGTAACCAACGGTCACCAATGGTAAACTGATTTTGTGCCAAAACAGTCCCGGGATGATCAACTGTATCGACTAATTGATAGTTGATAAGATATTCTCCCGATGCATCAGGTTGAATAGTTCCCACCACAACGGCAGAAACACCAATATTACTCCATACAACTGGATTGACTTGAGAAGCTGTAGTTGGTCTTTGTGGCATTGTAGCCACATCAATAGGGTTAAACTTACCACTATTGCGTAAATCAGATGCGATTATGTTATCTACAACTTGTGGAGGTACACCACTACCAGTCCATTTAAACGGTACAACTGCAATTGGTTTAGCTGAACTGACGCCATCAGTGATTACAATTCTAACTTCAGCAGTCGCTATCATTGTAGATAATAAAACAAAACAAGCTATCAAAAAGCGAGAAGCAAATTTGATCATCTTAAATTCCTTAATCAAAGCGAAATACATTAGGTTAAAATAAATATAACACCGTATATGAATAAACAAGATTAAATCTTTAACAATTAACTTAATGTTATTACTTAATAACAGATATTGCTTTTTACAAAACATAGAAAATTTTACAGGAAGAAAGATAGCCGATATTGCGTAACAAGTCCATAGCTATTTGAGTAAAAAAGATTTTTTAGCTGCATTATATTATTATGACTTTTATAAATACCATTGTTTGTTACTTATATTATGCCGATTTTGATGGAGTTAAAAGTAGTCTGGCAACATTTTTTCAATAAATTGAAGATAATTCAAGCTAAAAGTACTAACTGATGGAGAATGATCGTAAAAAAATAAAAAATGGTTAGTTACTATTTTTGGCAATTTTCACAATAGAACGTATTGCGCTGTCCTATTCGATGAGACTTTATGTCAGATTGACAAATTAGACATTTTTCACCTTCTCTACCATATACTTGAAGCTTTTGCACAAAATAACCTGGTTTGCCATTAGACTGAACAAAGTCTTTAAGTGTTGTACCGCCTTGTTCTATAGATTTAGCTAGTACTTGCTTAATTGCTGTTACTAATCGTTCAAATTCGGTTAATGTTAGAGTATTGACTTTTCGGTGGGGATTGATTTTTGCCATAAATAATGATTCTGATGCATAAATATTACCAACACCTACTACGATATGATTATCCATAATCCAACTTTTAATTGGAATGTTTCGATTACGCCCTTTTTCGAATAGATAATTAGCAGAAAAGTCATTGCTTAAAGGTTCTGGACCTAAATACTTCAATTGAGTTAATTGATCAATAGAATTAGTCCAAAGCCACGATCCAAAACGCCTAGGATCTGTATATCTTAATATTACTCCATTAACTAATACCAAATCAACATGATCATGCTTAGCTGGTTCTTGGTATGATTCTAATATGCGTAAACTACCTGACATTCCCAAATGAATGACAATCCAATCATGAGTCAGTTGTAACAGTAGATATTTAGCACGTCTTTTGATATCTACTATTACTTGACCTTGAGCATTTCTGATTGTCTCGTCAATAGGCCAACGAAGCTTTGATTGTCGCACAATAATATGCTTGATAGTTTGGCCCTTTAAATAAGGTAAAATACCTCTTCGACTTGTTTCAACTTCTGGCAACTCAGGCATTGAATAACCTCATTTAATTATTTAACATGTCAGTCAGCCAACTTGGTGCTTGTTGGTTAGGTTCAACTTGAGGACTTGCCGCACACAAACTTTGAGGGTTGTTAGTCCATGCAGGTAAAGTTCTCTCACCCCCACCATTACACAGCCACTGTCCTTCACTATTAATAGGTAACATATATATATTTTGTGGTATTGGTAGTTGTAATCTTTTTGGAGGATTATTTTGTAAATATTCACTATATATTTTTAATGCTCCGGTAGCACCAGTTAATTTCATTGGTGAATGGTCATCAAGTCCTATCCAAATTACAGCGACATTTTTACCATCTATACCAGTAAACCAACTATCACGTGAATCATTACTTGTTCCGGTTTTCGCTGCTAAGTTGAACGAACCATACTTAGCTTTCAATGAACGCGACGTTCCTGACTCAACGACCTGCTGCATTGCATAAGTCGTCAAATAAGCAGCTTGTTGAGAAACCGCTTGAATTTGTTGTGGATAATTTTGATAGACTAGTTCACCTTTATCAGTTAATACATATCTTAAAATAGTAAGCGGTGCTCGTTGACCATTATTGGAAATAGTTTGGAACATTTGAGCTGTCTCTAATGGCGTTAACTCTAACGCACCCAATAATCGTGAAGGTAAATTAGGGATACGATCTTCTGGTACTCCCAACGCTTGTAGCGTATTTTTGGTTGCCTCTAAACCTAACGCCATACCTAAATTGACTGTTGGTACGTTAAGTGAAAGCGCTAACGCATCAATGAGCATAACTTTATCACGAAACTTCCTATCGAAATTTTTCGGCTGCCAATAAGTTCCATTATCAAGTTTGATGGATAATGGACTATCATCTAGCCAAGTATTGAGCTGATAACTTGCTGGTTGGCCTAATGCTGTTAAGTAGGTTGATGGTTTCGCAAGTGAACCAATTGAGCGTCTAGTTAGCCACGCTCGATTATACCCTGCATAACGGGGTTCAGCACTTCCAATAATTGAACGAATTTCACCGGTTTCACGACTTACAATAACCATTGCTGTCTGTAATTCTTTATTGGTCGATTTACGTAATGTTTCTATCTCATCCATAACCGATTGTTCTGCTGCAGCCTGAGCAACCGGATCAAATGTTGTGAAGATTTTCATTCCGGAAAGATGGTCGGCTTTGTCTCCCAACTGTTTTCGAAGTTCACTACGTACAACTTGCATAAATGCTGGTTGTGGAGATATCACTCCACCTTTTGGTAAAACCGAAAGTGGGCGTTTGCTAAGTAAATTGAATAACTCCTCATCGATAATCCCTTGTTGCTCTGCAAGCTTTAACACAACATTACGGCGCTCAATCACTTGTTGTGGTTGTGTCCAAGGATTATAGTATGAAGCACCTTTTACCATACCAACTAAAACTGCTTGTTGATCTAATGTCAATTCATTTACTGGACGACCGAAATAGTAAAGACTTGCTAATGGGAAACCATGAATTTCTTCACTACCAGCTTGCCCCAGATAAACTTCATTTAAATAGAGTTCTAAAATACGTTCTTTACTATAACGAGCATCTAAGATGATAGCCATATAAGCTTCACGTATTTTACGAATTAAACTTCTTTCATTTGATAAAAAGATATTTTTGACAGTTTGTTGCGTTAATGTACTGCCACCCTCAGTTCGTCCGGTCGTCAAATTAACAAATACAGCACGGGCAATGGAATATAAACTCACACCATGATGATCATAAAAACGTTTATCTTCGGTTGCGACTAAAGTTTTTATTAACGAATCAGAAAATTCTTTTAAAGGTACAAAAAGTCGTTGTTCACCATTTGGAGAGTGCAACATCGTTATCAATTTAGGATCGATCTTAAGTAAACCAAAATCACGTCCGGTATCTAAATTAGATATACGGTCGATTCTGTTTTCATAAAAAGTAATTTTGACTCGGAATGCTTTTTCTTCACCATCAGGGAAAGTAAATGGTCGACGATAAATTTCAACCGCACCATTTTGCACAATAAATTCGCCCGGACGCATTACTTTACTGTCTTGTTGGCGATATTGCGCACCTTTTAACAAGGTAACAACATCACTTAGACTATAATCACTATCAGGTTCAAGATCGACTATCTGTCCATAGACAGCTGCTGGTAGCTCCCAGACATTACCATCAATACGCTCTTTAATTTGTTGATCTAGATAAATCCCATAACCCGCTGTAACCGTTGCGAATATAAGAAATAATTTAAATAGCAACGGCCAGAGTCGACGCCACAATGATTTCTTGTTCTTTTTTGAAGATTTCTTAGTCGATGTCTTTTTAGTTGTTTTTTTCAAATTGCACCTAATACTCTGATTAAATAAAATTGTCTTATAATAACACAACTTTTTAATGAAGCATTGAGCTTCTTGTGAATAAGAATTTTTAGTTTAAATAATCTGGTAGAATATAAAAAACAATTAAAAATTAAGTTGAGATTGAATACTTTTAACTCTGTCTATGAATGCTTTTTTAGACTTACCGGTTAGCCCCTCATTAATCGGCAAACTGGCCGTTAATGGATTAACTGGCTTATTATTGATATATAATTCAAAATGCAGATGAGGCCCAGTCGAGCGTCCAGTGTTACCAGATAAACCAATTTTATCGCCTTGTTTAACTTGTTGTCCTGGTTTCACTAAAATTTTATCTAAATGCATATAAGCTGTCCTATACTGTCTACCATGGCGTATGGCAATATAATTACCTGCTGAACCACTGTATTTAGCTATCACAACTTCACCATTACCTACAGATAAAACAGGGGTTCCTCTCGATACTGCGAAATCAACACCATTATGAGGAGTAACGATTCCGGTAACTGGATTTAATCGTCGTGGATTAAATCCTGAAGATACGCGAGCCTTAGCAGCTAAAGGATAGCGGAAAAAACTTTGCGATAGACTATCTGCATTAATATCATAGTATTTACCATCATCAGCTAACATCGCATAATAATCTTTATTGCCGTTTTTAAGTCGTACACCAAGTAGTTTACTATTAGATAAACGATTTCCATGCATTTCACGTGATAAATAGGCTGCAAATTTATCGCCGGCTTTTAAACGTCGAAAATCTAATCGCCATTGTAACGCTCGAGTAATAATACCGATTTCATTACTAGTTAAACCTGCTTTACGTGCATCTGCAACAAAACTAGATTTAATTTCACCTGTAATACGAACATTTTGCAATGTTCCTTCCATTGTTTCTGTGCTTTCTATAAAGCTATTGCCAGACTTTTCAAAAAGTCGAACATTATTGCTTGATATTGTCCAGTTAAAACTCAGCAAATTATGATTATCATCTGTCGTCCAACTTACTTGTTGGCCAATTCTCAAATTTGCAAGTTGTTTATACTTATCGGTTAATTGTGCAATATCATTTTTATTGACATTATAACGATTCAAAATATCGTGTAATGTATCGCCCCGTGAAATAGTATATTGCACAGTGTTATCTTTTTCTTCAGCGAGATCATCTAATTCATCTTTAGCAATATCATCCTCTGGCACATCCGACGACTGAGTAATCTTATCAGTTTTTGGTTTAGCACCAAGCATATCAATTCGTCCATAATCGACAACAACTGAAGACGAAGGGTTATCTGTAACTGTAGTTTGGGCTTGAAAATTCAAAGGAACATACATTGTTCGATCCAAATTTAAGGGTCGCCACAATATAGTTACTAAAATAACAACAACAAGTACACCCAATATTGAAAAATAGGGAATTTTGAAATTATTCTTTCCAATATTAGGGAATTTAATCAGCTGTGCCAAAATTAACCTTAACAATCTAATTATCTATACTATTTTTATCTAAACAATCCAACAGCTGCTGAGTCAATCTTAATAAAAAGTGTGAATAAGCATTTTTATCTACCACGATACCTGTTCCTAATGGATTTAACTCACCAATTTGAACATCTGTACCATTCACTAACTTCTTAATAACTGCAGGACTAAACTGTGGCTCTCTAAAAACACAGACAGCTTGGTGTTCTGCTAATTCTTTTTGAATTGCATATACCGTTTGAACGCCAGGCTGTACTGATGGATTTATGGTAAAACTTCCTAGATTTTTTAATCCAAAATGTGATTCAAAATAACCATAAGCATCATGAAACACAAAATACCCTCTATTTTGGACGTTAATTAGTTTTTTTGCAATATTTTGTTCTGTTTCTGATAGATTTGTAATAAATTTATCCAGGTTAGCATCAAGTAATTGTGCTTTGTTAGGGTATAATTCGACAAGCTTATCATGAATTGACTTTGCAATAATTTTAGCAATTTTAGGAGAAAGCCAAATATGTTGATCATATTCACCGTGATGGTGATCACTATCATCATGAGACTCATGTTTATCATCAGAGTAATGATTATTCCGAAGCAAAGTTTTAATTTCGGGAATATCCATTAATTCTATCTGCTTTTGTGTATCGATATTTTTTAAAATAGTTGGCATAAAAGCTTCCATATCCTCACCAACCCATATAATTAAATCTGCGTTCTTTATTTTAATCAAATCAGATGGTTTTAATGAATATGTGTGAGGAGACACGCCATCTGGTAATAAGATATCGGTATTTGTAACACCAGATGCAATTGCTTCAGTAATAAAACCTATAGGTCTTACAGAAGAAATTATTGTGGCATTAGCATTGGTAACTAATCCTATAAAGGATAAAATAACTAACAAATGAAAACGTAGGAATTGTATAGTGTTTTTAGTTAAATTTTTCACTTTATCATCCAATAATTATAAAATATGATAGAATAAAATTAGTTTATTGTTATAATATAACATAACATGTTGGTCAGCAAGGGCTATCAATATCATGAAACAGTTAATGGCGCTAAATAATATTTCGATCGAAATAAATAAGCAAAAAATATTATATGATGTTTCATTATCGATTAACTTAAACCAAATTATTACAATACTAGGCCCCAATGGTGCTGGAAAATCAACGCTAGTTAAAGTTATCTTAGGATTAATTTCACCAACAACTGGCACCATTAAACGTGCTTCTGATTTAACTATCGGCTATGTACCCCAATCAATAAATTTAAATCAAACTTTACCAATAACCGTCGAACGGTTTATGCATTTAAATAAACAATTAAGTTATGATGACATCATTAAAACTTTATCATTAGTTAATGCTGAATATCTTATTGATCGATCTATGCATCAATTATCAGGGGGAGAACTACAACGCGTACTCCTAGCTCAAGCATTAGCAAAACGTCCAAAATTACTAATTCTCGACGAACCTACACAAGGTGTTGATGTAAATGGACAGGTTCTATTATATGATTTAATTATGGATGCGAAAACCGAGTTTAATTGTGGTGTTGTAATGGTTTCACATGATCTACATTTAGTTATGGCAAAAACAGATGAAGTAATTTGCTTAAACCATCATATCTGTTGTTCTGGGACGCCAGCTAGTGTTTCAAATGATCCTGAATTTATCTCTTTATTTGGACAACACGGTGCATCACAAATTGCGCTTTATAAACATCATCACAATCATAATCATGATTTTTGCCAGCATCAGCATAATCATCAACATCAAAAAATGATCTTACCTGATTTAGGACACAACAATGATTGAGTTACTCTTACCTTCTTTACTTGCTGGTTTATGCTTATCGTGTCTAACAGGACCATTAGGAACATTTGTTGTTTGGCGAAGAATGTCCTATTTTGGCGATACGTTATCCCATGCAGCCTTATTAGGTGTCGCTTTTGGGTTTCTTTTAAATATCAATTTATTTTATGCCATTATTTTAGTGACCTTGTTTTTAGCCATCGGACTGTTATGGCTAGAATCGCAAAAACAACTACCTGTAGATACATTATTAGGTATTTTAGCTCATAGTGCTCTTTCACTTGGTTTAGTGGTAATAAGCTTAATGAGTAACTTACGAATTGATTTAATGGCCTATCTTTTCGGTGATCTTTTATCGATAACCATGTTTGATGTTTACCAGATAACAGTTTGTGTAATGATAATTGGTTCCTTACTAATATGGCGATGGAATCACTTTTTATTTATCACTGTTAGTGAGGAATTGGCATTTAGTCATGGTATTAATGTACCTCTAACAAAATTTATGTTAACTATACTTTTAGCGTTAACAATAGGAATAGCAATGAAATTTGTTGGAGCTTTAATTATTACTGCACTGTTAATCATTCCAGCTGCTACTGCAAAATACTATGCTAAAAATCCGGAATCAATGGCAATAATCGCAATATTAATTGGAATGCTATCAATTTTGGGCGGGATTTTGTTTTCATTAATTTATGATACACCTACAGGTCCTTCTGTTGTTTTAAGTAATACCTGCTTATTTTTCATATCATTATTTATTTCTAAATTTTTTATAAGAACAAAAAATTGAAGTAGTAACAAAATTAGAAAATTTTTTGCGAGTGAACACGCATTTTTAGTCATAGTTTTATGCAGATTCTTGAGTTATCAATAAAGTACTAAAAATCTCAAATTAATGACGATAAAATTATGTCTCTCGCAATTATTTATACCAGAGCCTCTATAGGAATACAAGCACCTCAAATTAATGTAGAGGTACATATTAGTAATGGATTACCAGGTTTTGTTCTGGTTGGTCTACCAGAAGCAACCGTAAAAGAATCTAAAGACAGGGTTAGAAGTGCAATTATTAATAGTGGTTTTACATTTCCTGCTAAAAAAATAACTGTTAATTTATCTCCGGCAGATCTGCCCAAAGAAGGGAGTCGTTTCGATTTACCCATAGCAATTGCCATTCTGGCAGCTACAGAACAAATACCTAATGACCATCTTGCTGAATATGAATTTTTAGGTGAATTGGCGTTATCTGGTGAAATTAAGGCTGTAAAAGGGGCAATCCCTGCTGCTTTGTCATCTAAAAAAAATAATCGGACTTTAATTATCTCTTCTGAAAATCAATCAGAAATATCATTAATCCACCATAATAATACATTAATTACGCATAATTTATTAGAATTATGTCAATATCTATACAATGAAATTACCTTACCGTCTGTTGAATACAGAGAATATAAAGATGGCGATGAAGATAATCAACACGTCAATCTACAAGATATCATTGGTCAAGAACATGCCAAAAGAGCTTTAGAAATTGCCGCTGCCGGTGGACATAATTTATTGTTAATTGGTCCACCTGGAACTGGAAAAACAATGCTAGCCACTCGATTAACCTCATTGCTACCACCATTATCAGATGACGAAGCACTTGAAAGCGCAGCAATCACAAGTCTAGTTAGTACTAATGGTTCGATTCAAAATTGGCGAATAAGACCATTTAGAGCACCACATCACAGTGCTTCAACAGCAGCGTTAGTAGGTGGGGGGTCTATTCCTCGTCCCGGGGAAATTTCATTAGCTCACAATGGGGTTCTATTTTTAGATGAGTTACCCGAATTTAACCGTAAAGTATTAGATGCCCTTAGAGAACCTATTGAATCTGGCGAAATTGTTATATCTCGGGCGAATGCCAAAATAAAATTCCCAGCTAAGTTTCAACTTATAGCGGCAATGAACCCAAGCCCTACTGGTCATTATCAAGGAACGCATAATAGAACAACGCCACAACAAATAATACGTTATTTAAATCGACTCTCTGGTCCATTTTTAGACCGCTTTGATATCTCGATCGAAGTACCATTGTTACCTAAAGGCACATTAAGTCAGAAAGTTACCATGACCGAATCAACGGATAAAGTAAAAAAAAGGGTTATAGATGCAAGAAAAATTCAAATGATAAGAAATAAAAAATTAAACAGTCAATTATCACCAAGAGAAATTCAAATTTATTGCTTACTAACTGATGAAGATAACGACTATTTGGAACAGGCTTTAATTAAATTAGGACTTTCTGCACGAGCTTGGCATAGAATATTAAAAGTATCTCGTACTATCGCTGATTTAGATTGTACAAAAAACATAGAACGAAAACATATTTCAGAAGCACTAAGTTATCGTTCTATGGATCGATTATTAATTCAAATGCACAAAAATATTGGTTAACAAATTAATCATCACTATCGACAAAGTCATCACCAACATCAACTTGAGGTTTTCCACCCGATAAGGTGTGAAAACGTTTTGGTTTGTTGATTTTAGAAAGGTACTTTAACCATGTTTTTTCATAATCAGTAGTCGGTTCCTTTTTCCCTTTACAAACTGCAACAAAAGATTTTTCTTCTGGAGTAGCTGGCTTTTTAGTTTCTGCATCGAGATCTCTAAAAGCACAACCATATTTTTCTAAGATCTGGGCCTCTTTGATAGTAAAATCACCATGACGAGAAAAACCTCTTGGATAATTCTTGTTATCAAAAAAACGTTGTTGACTTACAAAACTTTCAGCCATGTTATATCCTCTAGATTATAAAAGTTCTTGGGCGGGAATTATAATTGACAAAGTTAATCTGTAAACAAAATTTTCTTATTTATATATATAAACTTGAACAAATGACTAAAATTAAAGCAATAACATCATTTTTGTGGCAGGGGCGGAGAGTCTCGAACTCCCAACACCCGGTTTTGGAGACCGGTGCTCTACCAATTGAACTACGCCCCTAGATAAGGTGGCGGAACGGACGGGGCTCGAACCCGCGACCCCCTGCGTGACAGGCAGGTATTCTAACCAACTGAACTACCGCTCCACCGTATTTGGTGTGTATATAAATTAAAAGTCTGGCGGCACCCTACTCTCACATGGGTAATACCCACACTACCATCGGCACTACGGCGTTTCACTTCTGAGTTCGACATGGGGTCAGGTGGGACCACCGCGCTATTACCGCCAGACATATTCTGTCTTCTCTTATCTCAATTGATGCGCATTATCTCATATCCACATCAATCCCTCAATCCGGAACAAACTGTTCGATTATCTATTAATCTATCTCTACCTTCGCGTATCCAAAACAACTCCGAGTTGTAAGGTTAAGACTCTCGGTTCATTAGTATCAGTTAGCTCAATGTATCACTACACTTACACACCTGACCTATCTACGTCTTAGTCTCAAACGGACCTTACTGACTCTCATCAGGGAAAACTCATCTCGAGGCTAGTTTCGTACTTAGATGCTTTCAGCACTTATCTATTCCGCACGTAGCTACCGGGCAATGCAATTGGCATCACAACCCGAACACCAGCGGTGCGTTCAC
>NZ_QGLP01000009.1 GCF_003202915.1 Gilliamella apicola | reverse complement strand
AGCTTTTTCTTCTGGTGCATTATCGATTTGATCGAATGCACGAGCTTGACCACCGTATTTTTTAGATAGTACAGAAGTAATAGCTGCAGTTAAAGTTGTTTTACCATGGTCAACGTGGCCGATTGTACCAACGTTAACGTGGGGTTTTGTACGTTCAAATTTTTCTTTAGACATTTATCGTCCCTCAATGTAATACAAATCGGTGGTGAATCACCACATTAACCAAGTATCATATTTAGTTTTAAAATAATACTAACTTAAAATTAGCTATGCATGATAACAGATAAAGCCATCTAGTGACAAGCTTTAAAGCAGTCAAATCTGATTTTTTTAGAAGTTTAGGAAAGTAACAAGAATGGTGCTGATAGGCAGATTTGAACTGCCGACCTCACCCTTACCAAGGGTGCGCTCTACCAACTGAGCTATATCAGCAATTGGAGCGGGCAGCGGGAATCGAACCCGCATCATCAGCTTGGAAGGCTGAGGTAATAGCCATTATACGATGCCCGCATGTTCAAACTCGGCTACCTAAATGCTTCAATTAGCAATTGCTAATGTTAGATAATGGTGGTGGGGGAAGGATTCGAACCTTCGAAGTGTGACACGGCAGATTTACAGTCTGCTCCCTTTGGCCGCTCGGGAACCCCACCCCGAATCATTATAAACTGTTTACTTAGGAAAATGGTGCCGGCTGCCGGAATCGAACTGGCGACCTACTGATTACAAGTCAGTTGCTCTACCTACTGAGCTAAGCCGGCCTAAGTGCTGCGCATTATGGACTAGAACATTTAACGTTGCAAGCGAAAAAAACATTTTTTTTATTGTTTGCTTAAAAAAAAATCAAAAACCCCCAAAAAAACTAAAATATAGACTGTTTTAGGCTTTTTTTTAATCAATAATAATATTTAAATTATTTCTTTTTAGTTGCCTTTTCCTTAGTTGAAGTAACGCCTTTAGCCACTACATATTCAGCAATATCTTCATTGATATTGATATTGATATTGATATTGATATTGTCATTATTTTGATAAACATGATTATGATAAGGATCAAGCCAAATTTACGCGTTTAATAAAATTAAAAAAGACTGATAGATAAACTTTTCTAGGATTTTGTAAATCAAGAATACTGTTTTAACTTATCTCTTTTGTTTTTTCTTAGTTGTGATTGCGGTACCCTCTTTAGCAGCCTAGTAATCAACTATATCTTAACTAATTAATCCTTTATCTGAACGGGTTCGACCATAGCAAATATCAAGCAGGTTGCATTAACTTAAAAAATTAAAAAAACTAGAAAATAAAATATCCCTGTTTTTTGCTAATCAAGAATACTGTTTTAGCTTATTTCTTTGGGTGGTTTCTATAATTACTTTAGCAACCTAGTGATCAGCTATTTCTTGGCTAATTAACTTATTATCTGGTTAGATACAACCATAGTAGGGATCAAACAAAACTTATTCATTCAATATAATTAAAAAATAAAAAAACCTGAGATATAGACTATCTCAGGCTTTTGCTAATCAAAAATAATATTTTGACTTATTACTTTTTAGTTGCTTTTTTGTCAGTTGAACTAGCACCTTTTGCCGCTGTATGTACAGCCACATCTTCACTGATGTCGCCTGTATCTTGATACGCACGACCATAATAAGTATCAAGTAGAATTTGTTTTAATTCTGCAATTAAAGGATAACGTGGGTTAGCACCTGTACATTGGTCATCAAAGGCATCCACAGCAAGTTGGTCAACTTGAGCTAAGAAAGCTTGTTCATCTACACCAAACTCTTTGATAGAGAATGGAATATCAAGATCTTTTCTTAATTGATCTAACCAACCAATTAGTTTCTCAACTTTCTTCTCATCTTTGTCGGCTGCAGCTGTTAAACCTAAATGGTCAGCGATTTCAGCATAACGTCTAACTGCTTGCGGATAACCATATTGGCTAAATGTACCTTGTTTAGTTGGTTTATCAGTTGCATTGAAGCGAACAACATTACTAATCAGCATCGCATTTGCCACACCATGAGGGATATGGAATGCCGCACCAATTTTATGCGCCATAGAGTGACAAACACCTAAAAATGCTTGCGCAAAAGCAACACCAGCTAATGTTGCCGCACTGTGCACTTTTTCGCGTGCTATCGGGTTTTTAGACCCTTCTTTATAGCTTGCTGGTAGATATGCTTTCAATATGCTTAATGCTTGTAATGCTTGCCCATCAGAGAAGTCATTTGCCATAATTGACACATAAGCTTCTAAAGCGTGCGTTACCGCATCATAACCACCTGCAGCACAAAGTGATTTAGGCATATTCATAACCAAATTAGCATCAACAATTGCCATATTTGGAGTAATTGCATAATCCGCTAATGGATATTTTTGACCAGTTGCATCATCAGTCACCACCGCAAATGGTGTAACTTCAGAACCAGTACCAGATGTAGTTGTCACACAAATTAATTTAGCTTTTTTGCCCATGTTAGGGAAGTGACAAGTACGTTTACGAATATCCATAAAACGCAATGCTAATTCATCAAATTTTGTTTCTGGATGTTCATAAAGAACCCACATAATTTTCGCGGCATCCATTGGTGAACCACCACCTAAAGCAATAACAGTATCTGGTTGGAAAGCTATCATTGCATCAGTACCTTTACGCACAACACTTAATGTTGGGTCTGCTTCAACATCAAAGAAGGTTTCACAAATTACGCCTTGTGATTCAAGTTGATCAGTAATTTGTTTAGAATAACCGTTATTGAATAAAAATTTATCGGTTACTAAGAAGACTCGTTTGGCACCTTGCTCAATCACTTCATTTAAAGCAACTGGAAGTGAGCCACGTTTAAAATAGATAGAACTTGGTAATTTGTGCCATAACATGTTTTCTGCTCTCTTAGCGATTGTTTTCTTGTTGATTAAGTGTTTCGGACCGACATTTTCTGAGACCGAGTTACCCCCCCAAGAACCACATCCTAATGTTAAAGATGGCGCTAAATCAAAGTTATACAAATCACCAATACCACCGTGAGCAGCTGGTTGGTTGATTAAAATACGACAGGTTTTCATTTTACTGCCAAAATAAGCAACACGATCACGATTGCTATCTTGGTCAGTATAAAGCACAGAGGTATGACCCATACCACCCATTTCAACTAGTTTTTCAGCTTTATCTACCGCTTCATTAAAGTCTTTAGCTTTAAACATCGCTAAAGTTGGAGAAAGTTTTTCATGAGCAAATGGTTCAGATAAATCAACTTTACTTACTTCACCAACAAGTACTTTTGCTCCGGCTGGCGCTTTAAATCCAGCTAATTCAGCAATTTTAGTCGCTGGCTGACCAACAATATTAGCATTTAAGGCACCTTTATCATTTAAGATAATACCTTGAACAGCTTTAGTTTCTTTATCATTTAAAACATATGCGCCATATTGCGTTAATAAACGACGTACTTCATCATAAACAGAATCAACCACAACAATGGCTTGCTCTGACGCACAAATCATACCGTTATCAAATGTTTTAGACATCAATACTGATGCAACGGCACGTTTTAAGTCAGCAGTTTCATCAATAATTACAGGTGTATTACCTGCACCAACACCTAATGCTGGTTTACCAGAACTGTAAGCTGCTTTAACCATACCTGGACCACCAGTAGCCAAGATAGCTGATACATCATCATGATGCATTAATGCATTAGATAATTCGATAGACGGCTCATCAATCCAGCCAATAATATCTTTTGGAGCACCGGCTTTAATTGCTGCATCAAGCACAATTCGAGCGGCTTCAATAGTTGATTTTTTAGCTCGTGGATGTGGTGAAAAGACGATCGCGTTACGAGTTTTTAAACTGATAAGTGATTTAAAAATCGCCGTTGATGTAGGGTTTGTTGTTGGCACAATACCACAAATAATCCCTAATGGTTCTGCTAGAGTAATAGTGCCGTATGGCTCATTCTCAGCAACAACACCACAAGTCTTATCATTGCGATATTTATTAAGAATATACTCAGCAGCGAATAGATTTTTGATAACTTTATCTTCTACAATTCCCATTCCTGATTCAGCAACAGCTTGCTGTGCAAGAGGGATTCGCGCTGCGGCTGCAGCAGTAGCTGCGGCTACGAAGATTTTATCAACTTGCTCTTGAGTATAAGTAGAATAAGTTTCTTGAGCTTTTTTTACTCGTTTCATTAACTCATTTAACTCATTCATATTGGTTACTGCCATAGATTTCTCCTTGAAAATTAAAAAATAAACTGGGATCGTTTGGCGTCTTCCTTGAACATATTTAAAGCATATTTATCATAGCAAAACGAAATTGTCGGATATCGTAAATCAGTTTTTTACTTTATACAATAAGATATTTCATAAAACGAAAGTTTATTCGAAAGAACAAATATTTTTATTGGTTTTAGCTATTAAAATTTAAGATTTTGCTATTCAAATTGCCAATAATTTAAAAAAGTAATAACTCATAAATTAGATAACTTATTTAACACATAACTTACTGCCACAAAACCAAATGTTGCCGTGACAGTGGTAATTGCGCCAAATCCTGACTCACAATCCATTTTTTTAGGGCCATCGGCCTGACTTTTCATCATGCAAATTTGTCCGTTAGATGTTGGATAAGTCAATTGTTCAGTTGAAAAAACACAAGGAATAGCAAATTTGCCTTTGCTATCTTTATTTAGTTTATAATCATTTTTTAATCGTTCACGCAATTTGGCTGCTAAAGGATCTTGTATGGTTTTTGCCAAATCTGCGATCTTGATTTGTGTTGGGTCTTTTTGACCGCCCGCTCCGCCTATAGTAATGACTTTTAATTTTTGCCGTTTGCAATAAGCTAATACCGCAGCTTTATCTCTGACACTGTCGATCGCATCAATGATATAGTCATAACGGGGATTTTGCTTAGTTCCTAAATAATCACTAACATTATCGACATTAATAAAATCATCGATTTGATTGACAATGCACTCAGGGTTAATCGCTAAAATACGCTCCGCCATCACCGCCGTTTTGGCTTTACCAATATTGGACTTTAATGCATGAATTTGGCGATTAGTATTGGTAATACAGACATCATCCATATCAATTAAGGTAATTTGCCCAATACCACTACGCGCAAGTGATTCAGCTACCCAAGAACCCACTCCACCAATACCAATGACACAGATATGGGCTTGGGAAAACCGCCGTAATGCTTGCTCACCATATAGTCTAGCAATACCGCTAAAACGTTGAAAATAAAATTCAGTTTTCATCATTATTTATTAATAGTGTTTAAACTAAAACAGTATACACTCCTAGATCTTTTTTACAGATTATATTTTAGTTATCTTTTATCGATCACTTATCCATTAATAATGTCCTTATTATCACTTTTCAAGTATCGCAAAGTAAATTTGTTTAACAATATTGATATTGCACCTCATCCCTTTGATGCACCATAAGTTGGTCACTATTTGTCATTAATTCTGTTCGTTTGCATTTTGGCTTTTTTCTACAATAAAGGTTGTTAACCATATTGAATAAAGAGGACAAACGAATGCGCAAACCCAAAAAATTACTTAACGATCCTAATAATGTTCGGCAAGAAGTCATGCAAGGATTGATATATGCCTATAATGGCAAATTAACCGCCATTGAAGATTATTGTGCGGTCTATGGAAATCATATTATCACCGATCAAGTAGTCGTTGTTTCTGGCGGTGGCAGTGGTCATGAACCCACCTTTGCAGGTTTTATCGGTCATGGAGGTATTGATGGTTGCGCGCTAGGCGAAGTATTTACTTCCCCTTCTCCTGATCAGATTATTGCCGTAACTAAAGCGATAGAAAAAGGTAAAGGGGTACTATTTTTATATGGAAATTACTCGGGTGACGGCATGAATTTCGATATTTCAGCAGAGATCTTAGCTGAAGACAATATCATCAGCAAAACCATTCGAGCGACTGATGATATCGCATCAGCACCTCTTGCAAAACTTTCAGATCGTCGTGGTGTCGCTGGCATTATGTTGTTATATAAAATCGCCGGAGCCGCGGCGCAGATCGAAAAATATGATCTTGATAAGCTTTATCAGGTAGTCAGCAAAGCCAATGCTAATGTTCGCACTATTGGTGTTGCGCTTGATGGTTGCGCCTTACCACAATCAACCAATTTTAACTTTGAATTAGCAGATGATGAGATAGAAATTGGAATCGGTATTCATGGTGAAGCGGGATTACGTCGACAGACAATGACATCAAGTGATGATGTCGTTAAACAGATGATAGACCATTTATGTGATGATTTACCCTTTGTTGCAGGTGATCGTGTCTGTGTTTTAATAAACAATTTAGGGGCGTTGAGTAATACGGAGCTGATGATTATTACCCGAAAAGTGGGCATTGAGCTTAAAGCTCGAAAAATAGATAGCCATGATATTGTTGTTGGTCATTTCTGTACATCTCTTGAGATGTCGGGTTTTTCCATCACGCTAATGAAATTGGATGACGAATTACAGCATCTTTATGATTTACCATGTCAAACACTAGGATGGAGAAAATAGAATGAACTTATTACAAGTACGTAAAATGATGTTATTTACCGCCGAACAAATGGTCGCAAGCGAACCAACATTAACCGCCTTAGATCAAGTAGTCGGTGATGGCGATCACGGTATTGGTATGAAGCGTGGATTTTCAGCTATTAATCAACTTTTACAAGATGAAAAGTTTCAACCTAATGATATTGGTGACTTATTTAAGCAAATTGGTACCAAATTAATGACTAGCATGGGCGGAGCATCAGGCGCGATTTTTGGGACATTATTTAGGGCTGGTGGCAAAAGTCTTAGTGGAGTAACAGATTTTAATTCGCCAGTTTTAGCTAAATGGCTTAATGAGGGGTGGCAAGCAGTTTATCAACGTGGCAATGCAAAACCTGGCGATAAAACCATGGTAGATGCTTTAGCTGCTGCCGTGACAACCGCAAATCAATTAACTACTCTACCTTTGGCCGATGCATTACCTAAAATAGCGGATTCTGCGATGCAAGGGGCTGAAAAAACCAAACAGATGATAGCGGTGTTTGGAAGAGCAAAAAATTTAGGTGATCGCACTATAGGTCATATGGATCCGGGCGCCGTTTCAATGGCCTATATTTTAAAATATATGAATGAATATCTTCAGTAATCAAAAAATTTATCGCCGACGATGTCGGCGAAAATAATCATGCAAATTAGCCCCAATAACCCCTATTTTTTAAATTTAATCTGTGCCGGATAAGCCCAGCTCTGAAGCTCTTCTGCCGGAAAACCACCAGGATCTTTACCACCATTAATCAACAGTGCGTGGTAGTAGATTTCCGCCATTTCTTCAATATATGCAGCCTTTAATACGGCTTCATAAGGATCTTTATCAACCGCCACCGCCCCATGTTTTTCCATTAAAATTGCATCTGCTCTCTTAATAGGCTCTATCACGCTATTGGATAGTTCCGGTGTTCCCGGTCGACCATATGGTGCGACAGGTATTACCCCATCTTTTAAATTTAGAATAGCACACTCATAAACTACCGCAGGAATTGGTTTAGCTAAGACAGCAAAAGAAGTGGCAAAAATGGAATGCGTATGTGAAATAGCCAAAACATCCGGGCGAGCTTTATAAATCTCAAGATGCATCAAACATTCGCTAGTTGGCCTCAACCCTGACTCGGCTTCAATAACATTCGCATCTAGATCCATCACTACAATATCACGAGCTGTTAATAATTGTTTATCAATGGTGGTAGGTGTAACTAACACATAGCCCGTCTGCTTATCACGTACACTTGAATTTCCAGCTTTGTGTTTACAAAGTCCCCATTCACTTGATTTTTTAGCCATATCGACAACATATTGTTTTTGAATCTCTAACATTTTATTACTCCTATTCTAGGCAAACTACTCATTGATAATTAGCAAATAATTGCCAAAGTTCTTGGTTATTTTTAGCATGACGGATGCGCATCGCTCCCTCGTGAAATTCCAATAATTCATTTAATTGGGCGAGGGCTTTAAGATGTTTTTGCGGATTATTAGTGGCTAAAATCACAATTAAATCGACTTGCATATAACCGCAAATATCAATTTTTTCCGGTAATCTTAGCAGTGACATGGCCACTTGGTTCACGCCATCATCAATCCCAGCGTGAGCAATAATTAAGCCTTCAACTAACATAATGTAAGGTTGTTCAAATTGAATTTTATTAATCATTTTTTCAAGATAACAATATTCGATAAACTGATTGTTTAGTAATGGTTGAGCAGCTAATTGAATGGCCTCTTGCCAAGAGATATCAGATGTGTCTGCAATATTGATATGATCTTGTTGCATAAGATCAGCAAGAGCTGGTATCTCTTTTTGGGTTATACGCAATGGATTTTCAGTCAACTCATCATTATAAAGATAAGCAGTTAGCTCTTTTTGTAATGCCTTTCGATCATTAATCTTGCTAAATTTTTCAACAATTAACATCAGTTCTTCAATTTGAATAATACTTGGATCGATGCCTTGTAATGTACCCATTACCTGATTACGAAACGCATTTTTATGTAGATTATTCAACGAAGGATTGACAATAAATAACAGTTTATCAGTTGCTAAATGGGAAGTTGAAAAAACAATATCATAGTAATGATTATATTTTTCGAACTCTCGTTTCGACATTGCATCGGAAAAATGGAGTTCCGGAAATAAAACTTGTAAGGTCAAATAAAGATAAGTTGACACCGTTGCACTATTTTCACAAACGACGATCGCTATTTTTTTCGTTTTAATCAGGTTGATTAAACCTTCACGAGTTAACCATCCACCAAATAACACCGTGATAAAAGCAATTTCTTCATCCGGCATACTACAATGTAGAATTTTTTCAAAAGGAATAATGGCTTTTCGTACCATTTCGTGTAAATGACCAAATTCTTGCAATACGATGTCATAAACACTATTAATATTGGTGATGTGATAACGAATACGATAATAAGCCGGTTTCCAATGTTGATAAATACGTTCAATTAATTCATTTTTATCTTTAAATGTAATACAACTAATCTGCTGAAAATTATCAATGACTTCAATGGCACTTTCCAGTAATACCGCATCTAAATGAAAATATTTATCTGATAAAGTTTGGATATTTGAGCTTTGTACCAAAACCGTTAAAAAAACCTGTTCATTAATATCGATAATTCCAAATCGTTCAATCAATTTTTTCATCAATTGAAAATCTCGGCTATTAGCCACATCGAGATAATTTTCAGGTAAAATTTCAATTTTTTTATTGGTTTCAATGCGTTGTAATATAAAACAGATAAAATAAGTTAACTCTTGTAATTGTTCATCGGTAAAAATGATTTTTAATTTTTTTTCAATTTCGCTAAACACGATGCCAATATGTTCTAAACGACCTTGAGTGATAATATCGTTATATCTAAAGATTTTGTCTGCTATCGGTATATGAATAATTCGACGAATTAAATTCAATAATAAATAACGTTTGTTAATTTCATTACCAACAATACGATAACCATTTTCCCGATCATAAGTAATTTGTAAACAGTGTTGATCTATTACCGTTTGTGCTTTTTTTAAATCATTAACTACAGTATTTTGGCTAACGGTTAGTGATGAAGAGAGATGAATTAAAGATAATCGTTCAATACGAGTTAACAAAAAAAATAGCAATAAATGAATTCTTTCATCTTCTGAATAAATATATCGTCCTATGGCTTGCGAAACTGGCTCAGTGCGAAACGTTTCAATGACTATCTTGGGTACACTAAATTTTCCTGTTTTGAAACGTTTAATCAATTCAAGATTTGAAGATTCCAGAAAATCATTAATCTTTTTAATGGTATAACTTAGTTGTTTACGAGTTAATCCGAATTTAGATTGCAGCTCAACGCCACTCATACTTGGATTTTGAATTAATGCATTTAATACAGCATAAATTCTTTTATCAACTACCATAAAATTATATGCCTCTTGCTCGCTATCGGCTGATAACGAGCATTTCCATTAGTCTTTGTAAAAATTCATTCAGTTTTTATGTTAGATTTATTGTTCAACGATATTCTGGAGCGATTCTTTTCGCAGTTCCCGTGCGTAAAAGAAGTAACCTACACACCAGTAAATAGCTAAAAATAATGGTAAGAAGTAGCCTTGTAAGCATTGCCAAATAAATGAAAATGCATAAGTGAAAATTGGTGCATCAATACAACTATTGGAAATTAATTGGTTTGTTGGAATATTAATTGCTTTAGTCGCCAATCCTAAATCAGTAATAATTGGTGCAAATTGTGTTCCTACAAATAGAAAAAATGGGACACCGATTATTGCCAAAATCACCATTCTTAATGTGTTGCCTTTAGTCAGAATATAAGCTGGCACTACGAGGGCGATATTGATAATACCGGCAAAAGGTAAAATTTTATTACCAGGAAGAATAACCGACCAAATTAAAGTAAACGGAATAGCCACAATTACCGTAAACCAAATTTCGCTTGCCCCACCCATAAATGGCCAATCCAAACCGACAAACAGTTTTCGACCAGCAAACCTTTTGTTCATATAATCGCTGATCGCTTCCGAAATAGGCGATAATGCCTGCATAAATAATTTTGAAATCATTGGGAACAACATTAATGCTGTCGCCGCTTGTACACCAAGCGTTAGGATAGCAGGGACATCATAACCGGCAATGAGGCCAAAAGTAACGCCAAGTAAAAAACCTATCACATGATTTTCTGCAAAAATACCTAATTTAGATCTCAGTGTTGCGGCATCCATTGGTTTATTTAATGCTGGGATTTTGCGGAGTAATAAATCAAATGGATAATAAATTGCACTAAAAAATAACATTCTATGAGTACAAGTCACACCGGGTATACCAGTTAATTTTTCAATTCTTTGTTGATTAATATCACCTGAATTAAGTTCTAATATGATTTGCAAAGTGGCAATAAGAAACGCAAGAATAAGCGCAATTAGTCCGCCTACAATAGGTGTGGCGACAGCTACCACAATAAAAGCCGTGAAAATTTTGCCCCATACATTCCATAAATCGGCATTGAAGGTATTAGTTTTTTTAAACACCAGCATTAAAATATTGACGCCAACTTGCAAAGGGAACATCAAAAATGCATAAGGCCATGCCCAAGATACATTAGCCATGGTTGTCCAACCACCGTCGACAATACTTAATTCAATTCCTGTTCGTTCCATCATCGTTTGTGCCGCAGAGCCTATTGCGCCAACCATAAAGGCAATCAACATACTCATACCAACAAATGCGACACCTAAGGTAATGGCTGCTGATATACCATCACGCAATTTCATTCGTACTATCAAGCCAGCAAGTAACATGATGATGGGTACAAAAACTGGAGCGCCTAAATTCAAAATATAATTGATAACTGTTCCAAGAAAATCCATAATTACGCTCCTATTTGCAGGCATCTATAATTTTTTGTAGTTCTAAATCCATATTTATTCCGGTTAAAAATGCAATGCCATTAATGACCGGAACGGGATACTCCTTCTCAATTTTGGTTATCGCGATATACGCCGCACTACTTTTAATATGAGTATCAACCGATTTGAGATCGACAACTTCGATTTTGATGTTATTAAGATTTTTTTCTTTTAGTAGACGTGTAACCTTACTTGCAACCGTTTGTGATGTAGCCACTCCACTACCACACGCAACAATGATTTTTTTCATAATGCCTCCTTATAGATGGATGTTTGACGTTAACAAAGTAAAAATTTCATGTTGAGTTTTTGCCTGATTAAGGGCGTCCAAAAAACATGAATTAACAAAACTGGACATTAATTTTTGCAACAAGTCGATATGCCCATCCTTTTGATTAAATCCGAGCAAAAAGATAAAATTAACGTCTAAAACATGATCATTATTTGCCATTTCACGCCATGGAATCGTTCCTTTTACCCGCGTAAAAAAGATAAAGGGACGAATAACATGTTCAATATCAGTGTGAGGAATGGCCACCACATATGGTTCTGTAGGTAAGGCAGTAGGAAATGTTGATTCTCTTTGCTTTATGGCTTCTAAAAATGAATGATTAACGTAACCACCATTTTTCAAAATAGGAAAAGTAAATTCAAAAAATTGGTCGCTATCGGCGAAGTCTTTATCTAATAGAATTAACTCATTAAAAAACATTTGATCTTTAGAATCACTCCCCATTTTATCCTCCATCATGTCATTAGCAAATTTCAAAAATTTGTTAATTCACTGTTGTTAATTCACTATTGCTAATTAAATCGTTTCTTAATTAATGTTGGTGATTTTAGGAAATTAAGATGCAGGAGACGAATGAATTTGATACCAAATAATATCCATGATATTGCACATCATATGGACAATTTTGGATAGTTATACCAAACAATGAAACGCTCTTTTGAGGATATAAAGTGATAAGAAATGATTGGTGGTTCTGCCTTAAATAAATATTCAAGGCAGAATCATAATAAGTTAATTTTTAAAGGAGTGAATTGGAGCAGGAATACGCCCACCACGTTGGATGAAATCACATGAGCTAAATTTATTAACTGGCATAACTGGCGCATGTCCAAGTAAACCACCAAATTCAATATTATCGCCGACGGCTAATCCAACGGCAGGAATAATCCTAACTGCGGTAGTTTTATGGTTGATTACCCCTATTGCGGCTTCATCAGCAATAATCGCTGATATGGTTTCAGCTGTTGTATCGCCAGGAATGGCAATCATATCTAGACCGACCGAGCAAACACATGTCATCGCTTCTAGTTTTTCCAAATTAAGGGCACCGTTATTTACTGCATCAATCATGCCTGCGTCCTCTGATACCGGAATAAACGCACCACTTAATCCACCAACATGACCACATGCCATTACACCACCCTTTTTCACCGCATCATTAAGCATCGCTAGTGCAGCGGTAGTTCCATGTGTTCCAACAACTTCTAGTCCCATTTCCTCTAAAATATGCGCCACCGAATCACCAATGGCCGGTGTTGGTGCTAAAGATAAATCAACAATCCCAAATTTAACGCCTAAACGTTCTGATGCCTCTTTACCCACTAATTGTCCCATACGGGTTATTTTAAAAGCTGTCTTTTTGATCGTTTCAGCAACCACATCAAATGGTTGGCCTTTCACTTTTTCAAGAGCACGTTTAACCACTCCTGGTCCACTAACCCCAACATTAATGACACAGTCTGCTTCGCCGACACCATGAAAAGCCCCGGCCATAAATGGGTTATCTTCGACAGCATTGGCAAATACCACCAATTTAGCGCAAGCCATACTACTATTATCGGCAGTTAACGCTGCGGCTTCTTTAATGATTTGTCCCATCTGCTTTACTGCATCCATATTAATGCCGGTTTGTGTAGAACCAACATTGACTGATGCACATACTCGTTCTGTTTGCGCGAGGGCTTGCGGTATTGATTTGATTAATATTTCGTCACCCTTATGATAACCTTTTTGCACCAAAGCAGAAAAGCCACCAATAAAGTTCACACCAACCGCTTTTGCCGCATCATCTAACGTTTTGGCGAACGCAACATAATCTTTATCATTACTTGCCCCAGCAATGAGTGACATAGGGGTAACTGAAATACGTTTATTTATAATAGGTATACCAAATTCAGAAGTGATTTGCTCACCAACTTTGACTAAATTTTTTGCTAGTCGAGTAATTTTATCGTAAATTTTTTGACGGGCCTTCTCACCATCACTATCAATACAATCAAGAAGAGATATACCCATGGTTATTGTGCGGATATCGAGCTTTTCTTCCTCTATCATTTTAATTGTTTCGAGGATCTGTTTTGTTTCCATTAGTTCTATCCTTTCATAAAAATATAAATTTGAGTTTACAAACGGTGCATTGCATCAAAAATTTCTTCTCGTTGTAGATTCACTTTAACTTTTAGTTGCTCACCGGTATTAACTAAAGCATTTTTAACTTCATCAAACGATACACTAATTTTAGATAAATCAAGTAACATGATCATAGTAAAATACTCATCCATGATAGTTTGACTAACATCTAAAATATTAATATTTAATTCATATAGCTTTTGACTTACACCTGCAATAATACCAGTTTGATCCTTTCCTATTACCGTTAAAATTGTTTTCATTACACACTCCGCACGAATTTTATACAATTAAAAAAATTTTATTGAGTTGTTTATAATAACACCTTCAAAAATTATCGAAATAGGAGTAGATTGTTTTTTTAATCAAAATAAAAAACAAATAGATAAAATGAAAGGGCGTTATTATGGTGAATTTTCAAAAATCCAATAAATTGGATCATGTTTGTTATGACATTCGTGGACCAATTCTTGATCATGCAAAAAAGCTTGAAGAAGAAGGTCAAACCATTCTTAAACTTAATATTGGAAATCCCGCCCCTTTCGGTTTTACTGCTCCAGATGAACTATTAGTGGATGTTATTCGTAACCTACCGACATCACAAGGATATTGTGATTCAAAAGGTCTTTATTCTGCTCGTAAAGCGATTATGCAGCATTATCAATCCAGAGGAATTACCAATTTGGATGTAGAAGATATCTATATTGGTAATGGTGTTTCTGAGTTAATTGTTCAATCAATGCAAGCATTACTTAATAGTGGTGATGAAATATTAGTACCAATGCCTGATTATCCACTTTGGACTGCTGCCGTTAGTTTATCTGGTGGTAACGCAGTTCACTATCTTTGTGATGAAGAAGCTAATTGGTCACCTGATTTACAAGATATCAAACAAAAAATTACCCCTAAAACCAAAGGGATTGTGATTATTAACCCAAACAATCCTACTGGCGCGGTGTATAGTAAAGAAATTTTACTCGAAATTGCCGAAATCGCCCGACAAAATAATTTAATCATTTTTGCTGACGAAATTTACGATAAAATTTTATATGATGATGCTGTACATCATTCAATAGCAGCTTTAGCTCCGGATCTGTTTGTCATTACCATGAGTGGTTTATCAAAAACGTACCGAGTTGCTGGTTTTAGACAAGGGTGGATGGCGCTTTGTGGGCCAAAGCAGCATGTTAAAGGCTATATTGAAGGGCTAAACATGTTAGCCTCAATGCGTCTATGTGCTAATGTACCATTGCAACATGCAATTCAAGGGGCATTAGGTGGCTATCAAAGTATTAACGAATTTATTGTACCTGGTGGACGACTCTATGACCAATGTATGTTGGCTTGGCAACTATTAAATGATATTCCGGGTGTCTCTTGTACTAAACCACAAGGTGCTTTATATCTTTTCCCTAAACTTGATCAGAAAAAATTTAATATTCATAGTGATCAAAAATTAGTTTTAGACTTTTTGTTACAAGAAAAAGTATTGTTAGTTCAAGGAAGTGGATTTAACTGGCATAAGCCAGATCATGTCAGAATTGTCGCATTACCTCACACCGGTGAATTGCAAGATGCCATTGGACGTTTTGCTAATTTCTTATCTAGCTACAAACAATAATTATATAATTAGTTACCAATAAAAAAGCGCCTTAAATGGCGCTTTATAAACAAATTATTTAAACTACTTTATTTTTTTAGTTCAGCTAATCTGTTACGAATATTTTGAGCACGTTTTTCTGATGATGGGTGACTACTTAAAATTGATGAATCACCACCACCTAGTTTATCAAATGCACTTGCAAGACCTGCTGGATTGATTTTTTTCTTAACTAAATAATCGAAAGAGAAATTATCAGCTTCTTGTTCTTGTGCTTGAGAGAATTGAGCATTGATAACTTTTTCAGCTAATGCGCCGATAGTAGAACTAGATAATGAAGCAACTGTTGCATTACCTGATGCTGCTGCTGCATCACGAGCAATTTCTGCTGTATAAGCTACTTGCATTGCTTTTTTACTGTGGCCTAATGCTACGTGACCTAATTCATGACCTAAAACGCCTTTGATTTCATCGTCAGTCATCATATCCATTAAACCACTATAAACACGTACGCAACCGTTAGCCATCGCCCATGCATTAACATCTTTAGTAATATATACTTTATAGTTAACTGGAGTACCATTTATATTATTACCAAGAGATTTAGCAATTTTATTTAAACGTTTAGTATAAGCGCTTTTAGCTGGGGCAACTTTCGATTCCGCATCCATTTGTGCACATGATTGTTGACTTAATGCTTTTACATCATTATCACTTAACGTTGCTGCTTGCAAACCTTTCAAGCCTAGACTAGTTAAATCGTCAGCACTCATATTTTTACAGCCAACTAATGACATAGCTGCAACTAAAGGTAGTGCAACAAGTAATGTTTTTTGATGTTTTTTCATAATCCTTTCCTTTTTTTAACATAATTTACTTTTTTCTAACTTAACGTTAGATGTAAGGAATTTTAACGCAACTTTTATAATAATCAACAAATAATTTCTTGATTAGTCACAAGTAGCAATTTAGACTAATGCCTCATTTTTTGAGGAACATAAATATGCAACTATCAGATTTTGATTTTACCCTCCCCAAAGAACTGATTGCAAAATATCCGTCAGAAACAAGAAGTTCGTGCCGATTATTATTACTCAACCGCCAAACTGGTCAGATCGAAGATAAAGTCTTTACTGATATTATTGATTACATCAATCAAGGTGATTTACTTATTTTTAATAATACCAAAGTTATTCCTGCGCGGTTATATGGCAAAAAAGCATCAGGTGGAAAAATCGAAATATTGATTGAACGCTTGTTAGAAGATAATCGCGCTCTTGCTCATATAAAGGCGTCTAAATCACCTAAAATTGGTACTGAACTCATTTTAGGTGAAGAGGGCAATGTTAGTGTTACCATGTTGGCTCGCCATGATACTTTATTTGAATTGCAGTTTCCCGATGATGTACTTAACATCCTAAATGAAATTGGCCATATTCCTTTACCTCCTTATATAGATCGACCCGATGAGGCGCAAGATCGTGAGGTATACCAAACTGTCTATAGTAAAGTACCCGGTGCAGTTGCTGCGCCAACAGCTGGTCTTCATTTTGATCAACCTTTATTAGAAAAGCTTAAAAACAAAGGGGTCGAAATGGAATTTGTCACGTTACATGTCGGTGCTGGAACATTCCAACCGGTAAGAGTGGAAAATATTGAAACACACATTATGCATGCTGAATATGCGCAAGTGCCAGACTCTGTTGTCAAAGCGGTTTTAGAATGTAAAGCCAGAGGCAATAAGGTGATTGCTGTTGGAACCACATCTGTCAGAGCGCTGGAAAGTGCAGCCAAAGCGACGGGTAAAATTGCGCCATTTTTTGATGATACTCAAATATTTATTTATCCAGGTTTTGATTTTAAAGTAATTGATGCGCTTATTACTAATTTTCATTTACCTGAATCAACTTTAATTATGCTAGTTTCTGCATTTGCTGGTTATGAAAATACCATGCAAGCTTATCAACATGCAGTAACCCAAAAATATCAATTTTTTAGTTATGGCGATGCCATGCTAATTACTAATACTTGATAATCTATAGCCAATAAATTTCATCTAAATTTACTGGCTATAGATTAAAAAACTAATGATGACTTAACCTGTCAGTAATATTAGCAATACGTTTCATGGTTGTTGGATGAGAAGTTGGTTGATTTTTGGCGTGAATTGGCATTTTAATTAGCATATTGACCAATCCGATTGCATCTAAATTTTTGCTAACTAACAAATCATAAGCATAATTATCCGCTTCAATCTCAAATTGATGTGAAGTTTCTTCTTTTACGACAATCACCAGTTCGCTCGCTTTATCCGTAATTTCAATATAAGGAGCTTGGCGAATCATACTTATTCCATGTTTTAGTGCAATGTGAGCCTGTTCATGTGCAATGACTGCCTGTAACTCATTATCTTCAAGTAAAGTCATCAATCCACTATTTATCCGGATACAACCATTAACTGTAGACCATGCATTAGGTTCACTATCAAAATAAACTTGATAATTTAATTCAATATTATTAATTTTTCGCGGTAAGCTTTTAGTTAGGTTAGACAATCGTTTACTAAGAAAATTATAATCAGGGGCAATAATCGCGCGCTTGTCATTTTCGACGCAAGCTTGTTGGCTGATGGCAATAATGTCATTATCAGATAATTGTTTAATTTGTTCAGATGAAACTCTGGTTAGCGGTATTTTATTTTGATTTTGACATCCGCATACCATTAACATTAGTAAACATGAAAACAATAAAATAATCTTTTTCAAATGTTCCGAAATCCTTACAAATATTGTCTATTAAGACTAAGCACGATAAACTAATCATCGTAATTATATGATACGATAACGTAATATATCAATAAAATGCGCCAAACTGTTTATTTGGTCGCGCGAGGTTAATATAAAAAATGAAATTTGAGTTAGATAACACTGACGGCTTAGCTCGTCGCGGACGTATGAAATTTGATCGTCGTGGAGTTGAGTATATAGTTGAAACACCTGCTTTTATGCCGGTTGGCACTTACGGCACAGTAAAAGGGATGACGCCTGAAGAAGTTAAAGCAACTGGCGCACAAATCTTATTAGGTAATACTTTCCATCTGTGGTTAAGACCTGGACAGGAGATTATGCGCAAACATGGCGACCTACATGACTTTATGCAATGGCCTGGACCAATCTTAACTGATTCAGGTGGATTTCAAGTTTTTAGTCTTGGTGATATTCGAAAAATTAAAGAAGAAGGGGTCTATTTCCGTAATCCTATTAATGGCGATTCGATTTTTTTATCACCTGAAATCTCAATGGAAATCCAATATGATCTTGGTTCCGACATTGTGATGATTTTTGATGAATGTGCCCCTTTCCCTGCAAAATGGGATTATGTCAAAAAATCAATGGAAATGTCATTACGTTGGGCTAAACGCAGTCGTCAACGCTTTGACGAACTTGGTAATAGAAATGCCTTATTTGGCATTGTACAAGGTGGTATACACCAAGAATTACGTGATATCTCAATTAAAGGATTAACTGAAATTGGCTTTGATGGTTACGCTGTCGGTGGTCTTGCAGTTGGTGAACCTAAAGCGGATATGCATCGAATATTAGAAGGTACCTGTCCACAACTACCCGCTGATAAACCTCGTTATTTAATGGGCGTAGGTAAACCGGAAGATTTGGTTGAAGGCGTACGTCGTGGTATCGATATGTTCGACTGTGTAATGCCAACTCGAAATGCTCGTAATGGTCATTTATTTGTTACTAATGGCGTGATCAAAATTCGTAATGCCAAATATAAAGACGATACGACACCACTTGATCTTGATTGTGATTGTTATACTTGTAAAAACTACACTAAGTCTTATCTTCATCATCTAGATAAATGTGGTGAAATTTTAGGTGCTCGTTTAAACACAATACATAACTTACGCTATTACCAGCGCTTGATGGCTGAAATACGTGAAGCTGTAGCCAATAAACGATATGAAGAGTTTGTCAAAGAATTCTACCTACGAATAGGTAAAACGCCTGCTCCATTAGCAAAATAAATAAGACCTAATAAATTTTGCAAGTTAACTATTGACACATTAACGTTAGCGCAGTATTATGCGCTTCCTAACGGCGAGTAGCGCAGCTTGGTAGCGCAACTGGTTTGGGACCAGTGGGTCGGAGGTTCGAATCCTCTCTCGCCGACCAATCATTTGTTTCATAAATATGTAACATCATTTCTTGTTAGCCAACCAGTGATTTTTATTCATAAATAATTACAAACACTAACTCCGTAATTTTCCTAATGTTTGATTATATTGTTTTTAATACCAATTATAATTAATTACCATCTTCAACTTTATCAAAAAATCTTAAAACAAAAAGACCTATCAATTCATTACAATTTGGACATCTAATCGTTTTTATCATATCTATTTTTTTATAATAGTTATCGCTCAATGGTATATGTTTAGGAATATACATGGACATATAGATTTCTTTATCACAAACAAGCGCTATATATTTATTGCGACAATGACGACAAAAAGCATATTGCACTTTAGCGATAACTGCGTTACGAAAATCCTCATCGGTGTAACTATCATCTTTTATTTTCTGGTCTAATTCTTTTAAATTAATATCTTTGTTGGTCCAAAATAGGCAGTGTGTTTGATAAGCATCATATTCCTTTTTTAAAGGAATAGTTGCTAATCGCGCGTTTACTTTAAAAATTGCTAGTCGTGTATCCGTGCCATTTTGCAACGTTTCAATAAGTTGTTCTGAGGCATATCCCCCCATTCGTCGATTAAAACAATTTTGGCTCTCTGGCATAATAAGGTTGTTGATTAATGTTGTTTCTTCTTTTACTAAATCGTCTTCTGGTAATATATAGAAGAATTCAATCTCTTCTGCTTTTATTAATTTCATGGTTTCATCCCATTAATAAGTTCGAGTCATCTCTTGCTAATTACTTTATTTGTTTCATAACGATGTGATGACGTGATACCCTTTTCATTGACTAATTAGTAATTTTGGTTTTTATCCATAAATAATTACAAACACTAACTTTCTAATTTTCCTAATGTTTGATTATATTGTTTTTAATACCAATTATAATTAATTACCATCTTCAACTTTATCAAAAAATCTCGCAACATAAATGCCTATCAATTCATTACAATTTGGGCATCTACCAATTTCTATCATATCTAATTTTTTATCACTGTATTCTCTAAATGATACATGTTTAGCAACTGCAATAGGAATATATAGGAACGTATAGATATCATCATCACAAACAAGAGCTATATATTTATTGCGGCAATGACGACAATATGCATATTGCACATGAGCGATAACTGCACTATGAAAATCCTCATCGGTGTAACTATCATCTTTTATTTTCTGGTCTAATTCTTTTAAATTAATATTTTTGTTGGTCCAAAATAGGCAGTGTGTTTGATAAGCATCATAATTATCTTTTAGAGGGGGTCGTATATTTATCCCCAAAATGGCTAATCGTGTATCTGTACCATTTTGGATAATTTCAATAAGTTGCTTAGACGCAAATCCTTTCAATCGTCGATTATACCAATTTTGGCTCTCTGGTATAACAAGGCTATTGATTAATGTTGTTTCCTCTTTAATTAAATCGTCTTCAGGTAATATATAGAAGAATTCAATCTCTTCTGCTTTTATTAATTTCATGGTTTCATCCCATTAATAAGCTCGAGTCCTCTCTTGCTAATTACTTTATTTGTTTCATAACGACGTGATGACGTGATACCTTTTTCATTGACTAATTAGTAATTTTGGTTTTTATCCATAAATAATTACAAACACTAACTCCTTATTTTCCTAAGGTTTGATTATATTGTTTTTAATACCAATTATAATTAATTACCATCTTCAACTTTATCAAAAAATCTTAAAACAAAAAGACCTATCAATTCATTACAATTTGGACATCTAATCGTTTTTATCATATCTATTTTTTTATAATAGTTATCGCTTAATGGTACACGTCTAGGAATATACATGGACATATAGATCTCATCATCACAAACAAGCGCTATATATTTATTGTGGCAATGACGACAATATGCATATTGCAAATGAGTGATAACTGCGCTACAAAAATCCTCATCGGTGTAACTATCATCTTTTATTTTCTGGTCTAATTCTTTTAAATTAATATCTTTGTTGGTCCAAAATAGGCAGTGTGTTTGATAAGCATCATATTCCTTTTTTATAGGAATAGTTGCTAATCGCGCGTTTACTTTAAAAATTGCTAGTCGTGTATCCGTGCCATTTTGCAACGTTTCAATAAGTTGTTCTGAGGCATATCCCCCCATTCGTCGATTAAAACAATTTTGGCTCTCTGGCATAATAAGGTTGTTGATTAATGTTGTTTCTTCTTTTACTAAATCGTCTTCAGGGAATATATAGAAAAATTCAATCTCTTCTGCTTTTATTAGTTTCATGATCTCTTTCCATTAATAAGTTCGCATAGTCTCTTGTTAATTACTTTTTTGTCTCATAACGAAGTGACACCCTTTTTCATTGACTAATTAGTAATTTTGGTTTTTCTCTATTTATAATTACAAACTTTAATTTCGCCACTTTCATAATGTTTTATTACATTTTTTTAATAGCAGATTTTCTTCTTTATTAAAAAATCTTACTACAATGATACCTAAGGATTCATTACAATTTGGACATCTAAGCGTTTTTGTCATATGAATTTTTTTTACAAAGTAATCACTATAGGATTTATGTTTAGCAAAAGCTATAGGAAAATACATTAACTCATATATCTCAGGATCATAAACAAGAGCTAAATATTTATTTAGACAATTACGATGGCAAAATACATATTGCAAACGAGTGATAATTGCGCTACGAAAATCTT
This sequence comes from Gilliamella apicola, assembly GCF_003202915.1. Lineage (GTDB taxonomy): Bacteria > Pseudomonadota > Gammaproteobacteria > Enterobacterales > Orbaceae > Gilliamella > Gilliamella apicola_Q. The sequence continues at coordinate 84,929 of NZ_QGLP01000009.1, read as the reverse complement.
CATCGTGTAACTATCTTCCCTTATTTTCTGATCTAATTCCTTTAAATTAATATCTTTGTTAGTCCAAAATAGGCAACGAGTTTCATAAGCATAAAAAAAATCTTTTATAGAATGAACCTTTCGTATGCTTTTTGTATAAATTGCTAATCGTGTATCTGTGCCATTTTGCAGCGTTTTAATAAGTTTCTCAGGTACATACTTACCCATTGGGAGATTTGGAAAATCTGAGCTCTTGGGTAAAGTAAGGTTATTGATTAATGTTGTTTCCTCTTTTATTAAATCATCCTCGGGGAATATATAGAAGAATTCAATCTCTTCTGCTTTTACTAGTTTCATCGTCTCTTTCCATTAATAAGTTCGAATTCTCTTTTGCCGACCAATTTTATGGGGTCACTTCAATTTGAGTAGGCTTTTTATTATCACACTATTGTGTAAATTTAAACTTAGAGAATCCTTTAACACAATGACTTTTATAGTTAAATTACAAGCTATCTCGTGAATAAATGGTAGGTTTTAGTGTTGATAATTCGAAATTTGAATTGTCCTTTCTATCGGTTAATTTATTCAATAATAAGTTACCAATATACTCCCCTTTTCTCTTTGACGGTAACGAAATCGTCGTGAGGGTCGGAATGCTTACTTGACTAAATTCACTATCACCAAAGCCACAAACAGCTAATTGGTAAGGAACTCGAATATGTCGTCTTTGACATTCATAGAGCACACCACACGCCAACTCATCGGTAGTACAAACTAATGCATCTATTTCAGGCCAGTTCAACAAGATATCAGGTAACAATGCACTACCAGTACTAAAATTAGCCGGTTTTGCCGGATTAATTATTCTATGGGTTGGCAAATGATTGTTTAACATAGCTTTATGCCAACCATGTAACCTTTGTTGAAAAACATGACATTGGTGCTCAGCACAAAGTAAACCAATATGGCGATAGCCTTTTTTTATTACATGTTCAGTCAACATACACATTGCTAAACTATCATCCACTTCGATATGTATATTTGCCACTTCATCATACAATTTACCAATATTGAAAGTAGGAATCGTTTTATTGTTTAATATATCTTCAATAAAATCATCATCTTCAATATAAAAAAGTAATATCGCTTCAAGATTATTACTATAGATAGTTTCCAGCAGTTGTGATTCACGCTTATAGAAAGAGTAAGATTCAAAGATAATTGTGGTGTAACCTTCTTTAAGTAAATAGGCTTGCAATGAATTGAGTGCGATTCGTGTGGAATCTTCATAAATTTTCGTAGTAATGACCGCAATAACTTTATTGGCAGAAGCTGAGGCTAGCAAACTAGCGGCAATGTTAGGTTTATAACCTAATGTCTCAACCGCTAGTTGGATTTTTTGACGCAGTTTATCCGATACTTTATCTGGCGTTCGCAATGCCCGCGAAACCGTCATGGTACCAACACCAGCATATTTAGCGACGTCAAATAAAGTGATTTGACCTGTACTCCTGCGTTTTTTTGTATCCGACATATTCGATCTCAAGTAAAACTAACCAGTAGTTAAATTTATACTCCTAAATTCCATAAAACCAATAATTACAATATGTTAAATCATTAACTAAAAGAGTTAAGCATAAAACAAGAACATTATAATATTATGCTATGCAAATTTTTTTCAACTATATATCAAAAATGCTAACTAAATCACAAAATTGAAAAATTGTTAATGAAAAAATGATAGCGCTATCACACTTTTGTTTTTTTTAAATTATTATTGTTAGCCAATGTGTTAATTTTCTATTATCGTAATATTGACAATATACCAAATCGGTTTTCGGAGGAAAAATGTTAAATCAATGGTTAACTAATCAAACTGTAAAAACTATTGATTCAGTCCAAGATTGGAAAGAAGCAATAAAAATTTGTGCAGCCCCTTTACTTAATAACAATTCAATCTCTTCTAACTATATTGATGCTATTTTTCAATTACATGAATCAATTGGTCCTTACTATGTATTAGCTCCTGGCATTGCTATGCCGCATGCTCGACCAGAACAAGGAGTAAACAAATTGGGGTTATCAATGTTACTTGTCAAAAATGGCGTCAATTTCAATTCAGAAGAAAATGACCCTGTTTATTTAATTACTTTACTGGCCGCTAGTGATAGTACTAGTCATATTGAATTGTTAACCCAATTAGCAACATTGTTCGCCGAAACAGAAGATATTCAGACAATTATCAATGCAAAAAATAGTGACGAAATTTTAACAGTGATCAATCGTTATTAAATCAAATTAAACTAATAAAAGGATAAATAATATGAAAATTATGGCAGTTTGTGGTTCAGGCCTTGGTAGCAGTTTCATGGTAGAAATGAATATCAAAAAAGTTCTCAAAAAATTAAATATTGAGGCAGAGGTAACACATGCAGATCTTGCTTCAGCAACACCAGAACAAGCAGATCTTTTTGTGATGACTAAAGATTTGGCGGCAAGTTCTGGCATTCCGCAAGATAAATTGGTAGTTTTAAATAATATTATTGATATCAACGATTTAGAAGAAAAACTCGTTGAGCACTTCAACAAAGCCTAATTATGAGGTATTGCTATGATTCAAGAAGTAATTAAATTCGTTGTTGATATCTTAAAAGTGCCAGCAATACTTGTTGGTCTAATTGCCATGGTTGGGTTATTAGCACAACGAAAATCATTCACTGATACAGTAAAAGGAACGGTTAAAACAATTTTAGGATTTTTAGTATTGGGTGGTGGTGCAACGGTTTTAGTCAGCGCAATTACGCCTTTAGGATTAATGTTTGAACAGGCATTTAAACTTCAAGGTATCATACCTAATAATGAAGCTATCGTTTCAATGGCAATGGATAAATATGGTACCGCAACAGCATTAATTATGGCTTTCGGTATGGTTGCCAATATTGTAGTTGCCAGATTCACCTGCTTAAAATATATTTTTCTAACCGGCCATCATACTTTTTATATGGCATGCATGATTAGTATTATTTTAACCGTTGCTGGATTTGAAGGTTGGCAATTAGTATTTACTGGTTCATTAGTTCTTGGCTTGATCATGGCATTCTTCCCTGCTTTAGCTCAACCACAAATGCGCAAAATAACTGGAAACAATGATGTTGCATTTGGTCATTTTGGTACATTAGGTTATGTATTAGCTGGTTGGCTAGGCTGTGCTTTTGGTAAAGGTTCTCGTTCTACTGAAGAGATGAATTTACCGAAAAATTTAAGTTTTTTACGTGATAGTTCAATCTCTATCTCATTAACTATGATGATTATCTACTTAATTCTAGCAATATTTGCCGGTCCTGAGTATATTCAAGCAAACCTAAGTAAAGGCGATAATTATTTAGTTTATGCCATTATAGAAGCCATTACATTTGCGGCAGGTGTATTTATTATTCTTCAAGGGGTTAGACTTATTTTAGCCGAAATTGTCCCAGCATTTACCGGTTTTTCAGAAAAATTAGTACCCAATGCAAAACCTGCCTTAGACTGTCCAGTTGTTTTCCCTTATGCACCCAATGCAGTATTAATTGGTTTTTTATTTAGTTTTCTTGGTGGATTAGTCGGATTATTTGTACTAGGACAGCTAAACGCCGTGCTTATTTTACCTGGTGTTGTCCCTCATTTCTTCTGTGGTGCAACTGCTGGGGTATTTGGTAACGCTATGGGTGGTCGTCGTGGCGCAATGCTTGGTGCATTTGCCAATGGCTTATTAGTTACCTTCTTACCAGTACTTTTATTACCTATTTTAGGATCACTTGGCTTTTCTAGTAACACAACTTTCTCAGATGTAGATTTTTGTGGTGTTGGGATTATCCTTGGCTATATGGCTGAATGGTTCAATAAAGATATTATTATGGGGATCTTCATTGCTATTTTTGCTCTATTAGTTGTACATAATGCGTTAACAAAACCTAAACAAGATAAAGAATAATAATAAGTTATTATTTTTTTATAAAGGCCAGGCTTGCTAGTCTGGCAATTTTATCCCTTCATCACCTCACATTTTAGTCAATCAATTATCGGTAATAAAGTTTATTTAATATACATGACTTACTAATAGGTTTAAAATCATTAAACAAATGTGGTTTTTTAAAGGAATAAATAATGACCAATAGTCTAAATACTACGATTGATGTCAATCAACATCTTTGTTTAGTGCCTGCAAATAATCAATATGCATCAGATATTTATGAAGTTATTGTGGCCAATAGAGAGAACTTTAGCCAATTTATGGCTTGGCCTAAATTTGTAAAAAACCAAGCTGATACCGCTCTATTTTTAGATTCTTGTTGGCTAAAACATCAACAGAATGAGAGCAAAACCTATGTCATTTTATTAAAAGGCCAAGCTATTGGTTTACTCTCTTTTAATCAGATTGATAATAATAATAAAACAGCTTATATCGGTTATTGGTTAGATGGTTCAATGCAAGACAATGGAGTAATGACCGAGGCGCTCAATGCATTAATAAAGCATTATGCTATGCAAAAAATAATTAGACGATTTGTAATTAAGTGTACTGTTTATAACGAGAAAAGTAATGCTTTAGCCAAGCGCTGTGGTTTTAGTTATGAAGGTACATTAAAACAAGCTGAATATATTAATGAAACTTTTCATGATCAAAATATTTATGGTTTGATTGTCGATTAAGTTTAATTATTTGCTGATAAAAAAACCGACCTAAGTCGGTTTTCATTAATAATTTTCTAACAATCAAAATTAACTATTATTTGATCGCAAAATAACCATAGGTGATTAAACCTGAAACAATAATAATTGAAGATATCGCAATCATATATTTGGTTTTAAATTGATATTTCTTCACTTCACCAAGTGAAAGTTCAATATGTTTATTCTTGTTATCAAAATAGTAATAAAGAGGCAGGCCAATCAAGGTTAATACAATTGAGGCAATCCCATTTACAGTCTGATGAACTAACATACCATATATAACATAACCTGCACCTAAAATAGCGACCATAGGAATAACTGGATAACCAATTACTTTATAAGGTCTTGGTGTATCAGCAAATTTTTTCCTAGCGATAATTACCCCAATAAAGGTTAACAAATAGAATACCCAAATGGAAAACATTGAAATTTCAGATAAACGATCAGCATCAAGTAGCGTTGAATAAAGGAATGAAAAAACAACTAAGATTATAATTGCATTCACTGGTGAACGGCTATCGTCATCAATGGTACTTAAGAATTTTGCTCCAATAATGGTTCCTCGCTCTCCCATACTAAAGATGGTTCGAGATAATGTCATTATATAACCATTAATACCACCAAGAATTGAAACCATAATACCAACAGCAACTAAATTACCGCCTAAATGGCCAAACATTCGCTGTGAAGCAACTGCTGATGCATCATGCCCAAGCTTAACCATTTCTTGTACCGGAAATATCTTGAATAGTGCAATATTAATACATGCATAAACAATAACTAAAAATATTATGCCTAAAATAATTGCTTTAGGTAATACTTTTGATGGATTACGAATTTCACCCGCAACGGATGCAACTTGTGCCCAGCCATCATATGCAAATAGCGTTGCCAATATTGCGACTGCAAATGGCGCATAAGTTTCAATACCTTGACCACTAGCACTAAATAGTGCAACTTGCCCATTCCCTTTCCATAATCCAAAAATGGCTAACAACAAGATTGGGACAAGCTTACAAAAAGTAGCAATCGTTTGCAGATATCCTGCTTGCTTTACGCCAATTGAATTAATACAGGCAATAAACCCCAAAACACCAGCACTTACCGCCATACGATAGGCATCATTGATAGCAAATAATAAACAAAATACCGAGCTAAAATAACCGACCAAAGCTCCAACTAAGGATGGCGCAAAAAGTACGGTGATCATCCAACCATAAAGATGAGAAACTTTAGCACCATAAATTTTCTCTAAATAAACTAGCATGCCCCCTGTTTTTGGGAACATAACACCAAGTTCACATAGCGTTAAACCACCACAAATTGAAAAGACACCACCAATAATCCAAGCTAACAAAGCAAAGTTATAATCACCAGCGACTTCTAATACTGCCGGTGGTTTCATAAATGCACCAGCACCTAAGACCATTCCAACAACTAGTGATAATGCAGAAATTAAACCAAGATCTTTCCGCAAATTATTCTCTAAATTGTGTTCAGACATAAATAACCTCTTAAACTGATCAATAAAGCAAAATTTGCCTATGATAGGGCTTTATTTACAAAACACAAGCGAGATTAATTTTAAACTGAAAAAAGCATTCCAATCATTAATGACTGTCAATAAAAAAGTCAGCACAAAGCTGACTTTCAATAAGTTAATTAATCAATAATTACTATTTTTTCTTCATTTTCATATCAATAACCATTCGACCACGAATTTTACCAGCTTTCATTTCGTCAATCATGTCATTGATATCTTCAAGTGGACGTTTTTCAACTAATGGTACCACTTTACCTTCGGCACTAAAACGAAATGCTTCCGCTAAATCTTCTCGAGTACCAACTAATGAACCGAGAACTTGGATGCCATCTAGAACTGTCTTAGGAATACTTAAATCCATTGTTTCAGAAGGTAGACCCAAGGCAACAACGCGACCTAATGGACGTACAGAACCAATAGCCTGATTAAATGCGGTTTTAGTAACCGAAGTTACGACTGCACCATGAACGCCACCACCTGTATGCTCTTTAATATAGGCTCCAACATCAGCTACTTTTTTAGGATTAACCACTAAATCAGCACCCAGTTTTTTACATAACTCTAATTGGCTATCGCTGTTACTAATTGCTACCACTTTATTGTTAAAAACATTTTTACCATATTCGATAGCCAAAGTACCCAGTCCACCAATACCAAATACTGCCAACCATTGACCCGGTTTAGTGTCTGCGACTTTTATGCCTTTATAAGTGGTTACCCCAGCACAAGTCACACTGGTGGCTTGTGCTGGATCTAATCCATCAGGCACTTTTACCGCATAATCAGCTTTAACAATACATTGCTCTGCCATACCACCATCTACGCTATAACCCGAATTTAATGCACTACGACAAAATGTTTCGTTACCAGAAATACAATATTCACAAGTACCACAACCAGCATGGAACCACGCGATACTGACACGATCACCTATTTTTAAGCTTTTTACATCAGGGGCAATTTTAGTCACAATTCCCACACCTTCATGACCAATTACTCGGCCAGGTTTTTTACCGAAATCTCCCGCTGCAACATGAAGATCGGTATGACACAACCCACAATATTCAACCTCAACTAAAGCTTCTCCTGCCTCTAATGGACGAACTGGAATATCTTTAATTTCGACTTGACCATCGCATTCTTGTCTAATAACTGCAGCTTTCATCTGTTTCTCCTAAAATAATTACAATTTGAAAATATAACTGATGTTATTTTAGCCTATTTATTTAGAAAAAATATGCGTTATTTCACATTTATCAATAAAAATGAGAATTATTTTTCATTTTGTACCTATTCGCAGTTTTTAAATTTCAACAACACATAAAAACAGATAATTAATAGTTATAAGGAGCGGTCAATTAACCTCATAACTAAATATATAACTAAAAGTAATATAAATATGCGATATCGGCATTTATCATCTTTACTAAAAATTTTTATAGTTAACTCCTATTTTTTTCAAATTTATTAATATCTAAAATGTGGTGGCAATAATTGTAAGGAGCATGCATGAAATTATTTAATATTAAACAGACATTTATTATAGGACTATTCTCAATTTTGTTGCCCTTTTATTCAATGGCTGATGAAAAAACACCCCAACACGGTGGGACATTAGTCGTTCATTATTCCGGAGAACAAAGAGTGCTCAACCCAGCGTTACGAGCCTCAACTGGTGTTTACGAAGTATCGGGAAAAGTAGTTGAATCATTAGTCGATCTTGATGCAGATAGTCAAGTTGTTCCAGTACTGGCTACCTCATGGACATCATCAGCAGATGGAAAAACAATAACTTTTAAATTACGTGAAGGGGTTAAATGGCATGACGGTAAACCATTCACATCACAAGATGTTAAATATAATGCACTTGAATTTTGGAAAAAAAGATTAAATTTTTCAACAGCATTACAACTTAATCTAACTTCTGTCGATACCCCTGATGACTATACTGTAGTCTTCAATTATTCTCGACCAATGCCATTAGATTTACTATTAAGAGCCTTAGTGGATCTTGGTTATGTGGTTCCCAAACATTTATATGAAGGAACCGATGTATTAAATAATCCTTATAACACAGCGCCTGTTGGCACTGGACCATTCAAGTTCATTGAATATCAACGCGGACAACATATTATCGTTGAACGTAATCCAGATTATTGGCGAAAAGGCTACCCTTATTTGGATAAAATAATCTGGCGCATTATTGACGATAATTCTTCAGCGTCAGCGGCGCTTGAAAGTGGACAAATTGATTTAAGTAGTTACTCAAAACTCAGCCTTGCCGATATTAATCGATTCAAGCAGAACGCAAAATTCGAAGTATTAACAAAAGGTTCTCAAGCAAATATTTTCAATAATACCTTAGAATTTAACTTCCGCAACCCAATCATTGCTAACTTGAATGTCCGCAAAGCAATTGTTCAATCACTCGATATTCCATTCTTTACTGATGATTTTTTATATGGATTTGGCAAACCAGCAACCGGTATTATTCCATCCTCAAACGCTTTTTATCCTAAGGACAGTAAAATTATTTATCCTTTTGATAGAGAAAAAGCTGAACAATTATTAGATGAAGCGGGTTATCAACGAAAAACTGATGGTATACGTTTCAACTTAAAATTAGTCCACATCAATAATGGTGAAGATGTACCACTTTTTGCAACTTTCATCCAACAATCTTTAGCTGAAGTCGGAATTAATGTAGTTATCGTTAATCTTGACACTGCTGGTGCGTTGAATGCCGTTTATAAAGCTCACGATTTTGATATTGCAACGGGTTGGCACCAATATAGAGGCGATCCAGCTGTATCGACAACTGTTTGGTTACGTTCTGGTAGCCCTGATGGTGCTCCTTGGACAAATCAATATGGTTGGAAATCAGAAACCGTTGACCAATTAATCGATAATGCCGCTACTGAAATAGATCCAGTCAAACGTAAAGCGCTTTATGTTCAATTAGTGGATATTGTTAATCGCGAACTACCTCTCTGGTTTGCTACAGAACGTGAATTTATCTCTGTGGTTAGTACCAAAGTTCACAATCATCATAATACTGCACGTTGGCCATCAAGTAGCTGGTTTGATGTATGGATAGAACACTAAGTTAAGGTGAAATGATGTTGCATATTCTCACTCTAGCATTTAGACGACTATTAACCACCATTCCAGCACTGGTGATCATTCTAATAGCGCTATTTTTATTATTACAATTGGCACCTGGCGATACAGTCGATGCTTTGCTTGCCCAAATCGGTGGCGCTGAGTCAAGTGTTATTGATGAAATGCGCCATCATTATGAACTTGATCAATCAACAAGTTCGAGATTAATTAACTATTTATGGCGATTAGTTCATCTGGATTTAGGGCAGTCAGCCATATATAACAAGCCAGTAAGTCATATGATTTTAGAACGTTTACCGGCTACATTATTATTAATGGGTTGCGCTATGCTATTAGCATTTACCTTTGGAACAATTCTTGGCATTTTATCCGCCCAAAAAGTGAACCGTTGGCCAGATACATTAATTTCAATATTAGGACTTATATTCTACTCCACACCATCATTTTGGTTAGCTTTAATGGGAATTGTCGTCTTTTCCATTTATTTGAATTGGCTTCCACCCAGTGGATTTGGCAGTATTGGCGAATCGCTAACCGGTATGGCTGCAATTGTTGATATTGCTTGGTATTTAATTTTACCGACTACAACCTTAGCCTTAGTCTACCTAGCTATCTATTTACGCATTATGCGCGCTTCATTGCTTGAAGTGTCAACCTTAGACTTTGTTAAAACGGCTAAAGCAAAAGGATTGAGTCGTCGCAAAATATTAGTTAATCACATTCTACGTAACGCTATGTTACCAATGATCACTTTAATCGGTTTGCAAGCTGGCACCATGTTAGGTGGTTCAGTTGTTATTGAGACAATCTTTGCTATTCCGGGATTGGGGCGCCTTGCCTATGATTCCGTTGTCCAAAGAGATCTAAATACTTTACTCGGCGTCGTATTTGTTTCAGCAATACTCGTTATCATTATTAATTTTATTGTCGACATGCTTTACGCAAAACTCGATCCACGCATTACAGGACATTAAAGATGGCGATATTAAAAGATTATTTCCGTAGTCCAATCGCAAGAGTTGGCACAATTTTACTACTATTAATTATTTTCATTGCTTTAACTGCCGATTGGTTTTTTCCCGGGAATCCCCTTCGCTTAGCTGGCCGACCATTGCAATGGCCTTTCGTCAATCCTAAATTTATTCTTGGTACCGATCAGGCGGGACGAAATATTGCGGCACAACTTTTTCATGGTGCAAAAGTATCACTTATTATTGGTCTCGTCTCTACTCTAATCGCAATTATTATAGGTGTGGTGATTGGTGCTATCTCGGGATTTTATAGTGGATGGATTGATGACATACTGATGCGCCTGACAGAGGCATTCCAAATTCTACCTAACTTTTTACTATTATTAGTAGGTGTAGCAGTATTTGGTTCAACGATCAATATTGTAATAATTGCAATTGGTGTGGTCTCTTGGCCACCAGTTGCCAGATTAACACGAGCCGAATTTTTATCATTACGCAATCGTGAATTTGTACAGGCAGGAAAAACCATAGGAATGAGCTCAACAAGATTGATGTTTAAAGAGATCTTACCTAATGCACTACCACCAGTAATTATGTATGCCAGTGTTATTTTATCAACCGCGATATTAATGGAAAGCGCGTTGGCCTTTTTGAATCTTTCCGACCCCAATATCTCATCATGGGGGAATCTTGTTGGCAATGGACGGCTAGTATTACGCCAACAATGGTATGTTTCAGCTATTCCCGGCATCGCAATATTATTAACCGTTTTATCGGCTTCATTAGTGGGTCAAGGGATAAACGATGCACTCAATCCGAGGTTAAAAAAACGATGAATCGAAAAAGACTATCTATTAAAAATTTAACTATAACTTTACCTCAGGGTGCCGATCGAAAATATGCGGTTAATGATGTATCACTCGATCTCTATGCTAATGAAATCTTATGTATTGTTGGTGAAAGTGGTTCCGGTAAATCTTTATTGTCTAATGCAATAATGGGATTACTACCTGATGGTGTTACAGCATCTCAAGGTGAGATCGATTTCAATGGTGACAACTTACTCACTTACAATGAGGAACAAATGCGTAAAATTCGTGGTGCGCATATTGGTATGGTTTTTCAAGATCCTATGACGGCACTCAATCCATTAAAAACCATTGGCAAGCAAATTAGTGAAATGTTCACAATACACACTAAATTGAGTAAACAAGAGATTAACCAAAAAGTTATTTCATTATTAACGGATGTGCAAATGCCGAATCCTTTATCGGTGGCTAAAGCTTATCCGCATCAACTTTCTGGCGGTCAACGTCAACGCGCCATGATTGCCATGGCGTTGGCATTAGAACCCGCTATTTTAATTGCTGATGAACCAACAACAGCTTTAGATGTGACAACCCAAGCTTGTATTTTAGCACTGATTCGCGAACTACAATCACGTAAAGGTACTGCGGTATTATTTATTACGCACGATTTTGGTGTGGTTGCCGATATCGCCACTCGCATTGCGGTAATGCAACAAGGAAAGCTAGTCGAACAGGGTTTTGCTAATGAAGTATTAAACGCGCCAACACATCCTTATACTCAAGCGTTAATAGCCGCAGTGCCTCCCCTTACTCCCGGTGATGTTCGTCGGATTAACAAAGAGATTATTCTTGAAGTAAACAACCTATCAAAAACCTATCATAACCATAGTTTTTTCAAGCAAAATCGACGAACGACCTATGCAGTTGATAATGTGAGTTTCAAACTACATAGAGGCAGCACTTTAGGTATTGTAGGAGAGAGCGGTTCAGGCAAATCAACATTAGCCAGATGCATTATTAAATTATTAGAAATAGACAACGGGCAAATCAACTTTGAAAATGTCGATATAGCCAATTTAAAAGGGAAAAAACTTAAACACTATTCACGCCATATTCAGATGGTCTTTCAGGATCCTTATGCGTCATTAAACCCACGTCGAAAAGTCGGCGATCAAGTGACTATCGGACCAATACTTCACGGAATAACGAAACAACAAGCTATAGAGAAAGCAAAAGCGTTATTCAACATGGTGGGATTAGACAGTGAGGCGTTAAACCGTTATCCTCATGAATTCTCAGGTGGACAAAGACAACGAATTGGCCTTGCTCGAGCATTAGCATTAGAGCCGAAAATATTGATTGCTGATGAGCCCGTATCAGCTCTGGATGTTTCAGTGCAAGCACAAGTTCTCGAACTACTAACCCAACTACGTAAACAGCTCGGTTTAACGGTTTTATTTATTACCCATGATCTGCGAGTGGCGGCACAAATTTGTGATCATATAATCGTAATGAAGTCTGGCAAAATCGTTGAGCAAGGTATTGCCTCTCAAGTCTTTCTAAATCCGACTGCGCCTTACACTAAAGATCTTCTTGATGCGGTTCCAGGCAAAGGATGGAACCCACATCGATTAATTGACATGTCTCCCGCTATTCATATTTAAGGAGTGAATATAATGACAACACTTATTCCACAAATTGATCATGTTGTAATAACCGTATCCGATCAGCTCGACGAAGCAAATGCTCAATATCAAAAATTGGGGTTCACAACAACGCCTCGTGGACACCATTCACTTGGAACCAGTAACAATTTAGCAATATTTACCACTACCTATCTTGAGCTTTTGGGTTTCGAGCCCAAAAATGCGGATAAAGTGGATAAAAGTTGGCGTTTTGCTGATGGGCTAACTGGACTGGTGTTCAAAACCAAAAATGCCAATGAACTCTATCAACATCTAGTTAACAATGGCATAAAAGTTGAGGGTGAAGGTCCTCGATCCTTTTTTAGACCTGTCGAATTAAATGATGGTACAAAACCTGAAGCGCGTTTTAGAACCGTTAGATTAGATCCTGCCTATACACCAAATGGACAGATCTTCTTTTGCGATCAACTCACTCCCGAACTCGTTTGGCGTAAAGAGTGGCAAGCGCATCCCAATGGTGTTATCAATATTAATCAGGTCATTATTGAGGCGCAAAATCCCCACGCCTCAATCAAATTATTGGAAAACACCTTCCCATCAGCAAAAATTATCGATATTGACGGAGGAGTACGCCTAAAAGCGGATGACAAATATATTGATTACCTTACACCAAGCGCAACAGAGCGTCTTTTTGGGGCATCATTAAGCAAAGCTAATAATGACCAAGATCGTAAAGTTGCTTTAGGGTTAACGACTAAATCATTAGCACAAACCCAACAAGCGTTAGAAAAAGGGAATATTAGATTTAATTTACAAAATGATAAGCTTATTGTACCTGCCAGCGAAACATATGGTGTTGTTTTGATCTTTAGTCAATTATAAATAGGGACTATTAGTATGAGTAATATTTTATTTATTGGTAGCGGCCATATGTCTGAAGCGATTATTAGAGCACTAATAAAAAACAAAGTCTATAAACCGCAAAATATATTAGTAAACGATATCGTTAAGTCTCGCTTAGACTATTTACAATTAACTTATGGGGTTACACCTTCTGAAAAAATCGTCAATGCAGATATTATTGTGTTAGGGGTTCGACCGCAAGATGCATGGAGTGACATTGTTCAACAATTTAAGACGAATAAAATCATTATCATTTCAATCATCGCTGGCGTGACAATTGCCCAAATAAAAGCATCATTAACCGTTGATATTCCTGTTATTAGAACGATTCCGAATACACTTACTGAAACAGGTTTTGGTTATTCAGGTGTTGCTACTGACGTTAATGATCAGGCGGTGGCAAAACAGAGATCGGTCACACAATTCTTCAACAGCTTTGGTAAGCTTGAATATATTGACGAATCACTGCTTGATATTTTTACCGGTTATGCGGTTGCCGGACCTAATTATATCTATTATTTTTATGAGTCTTTAGTTGATGCTGGGGTTTTAGTTGGCTTGTCGCGCGATATGGCAAAACGCATTGCAATTGAAAATTTACACGGTGCAGCCTGTATGCTTCAATCAAGTCAAAAACATCCAAGACAATTACTGGATATTAATAACTCACCAGCCGGTGTTGGCATTCATAGTTTGTATGAACTAAATAACAGTGACTTCGCAGCGGGATTACAACGAAGTGTTAGAGCGGGAGTAATTCGAACTGTTGAACTAGGGAAAAAACAGTAAATTGCTTAAATCTACTTGTTGAGGAACGTAAGAAACCACGTTCCTCAAACTTTTTTAGTATCTATTAGATTTTAAGAGATATCTTTTGCTACATATTTTTGGAGATTATTATTAATTAATAAAAATAGTCCTATTGATGCACCTAATAAAAATAATCCAACAACGTAAATAGCGGGAGCCATTTTACTAACAAAATCACTAAAAAAGGATATTAATAATGGTGTTAAGCCACCGGCGATGGCATAAGCCATATTAAATGAAAACGACACCCCACTATAACGCACCTCGGTTGGGAATACTTTAACCATAAAATAGGCAAAAGAACCGACGATTCCAACACTAAAACCCGCTAATGAATAAGTGATAAACAGAAGATTCGGGTTATCCAATGATAGATAAAATATAGCAATCATGATAGCGGCAATAGTACAACCAATAACCAGTACTTTGCCCATTGAAAACTTATCCATCATCATGCCGTAAAATGTACAACTAATGATAAGTCCGATGATAGCTAATATATTGCCTTGCAAGGCATCAAACGCTGAAAAACCAAATTGTTTTTGCAATAAAATTGGCGTCATTAACATTATCACCATAATGCCGGCTGATAACACCCAAGTTAGTAACATCGATAAAATAGTTTGCGGTAAATATTGGGTTAGTACAGTAATCACCGGCAATTTTTTAGCTAATTCTTGATTTTTACGTTGCTGAATTTCGAGAAAAATTGGTGTTTCTTTTAACCAACGACGAAGATACATAGCAATTAAACCAAAAATACCACCAATAATAAATGGAACTCGCCAGCCCCACTCATTCATTTGCTCTAACGAGACGCTTTTACTCATTATTGTCGATACTAGTGAACCGAGTAAAATACCTAAACTTAAGCCACTAGTTAAAATGCCACAAGCTAAACCAATTTTATTTTTAGGCACATGTTCAGCAACAAATGTCCATGCCCCCGGAACTTCACCGCCAACGGCAAGCCCTTGGCATAAACGCATCATTAACAATAGTAATGGAGCAAAAATACCGATACTGGCATAAGTAGGTAAACATCCAATAAATAATGTTGGTAACGCCATTAACAAAATACTCAGTGTAAACATTCGTTTGCGGCCAAATATATCACCAAAATGAGCCATCACAATACCACCAAAAGGGCGAATCAAATAGCCTGCCGCAAAAATACCAAAAGTCTGTACTTGACTTAACCATGCAGGCATATCATCAGGAAAAAACAGATGACTAATTGTTATTGAAAAAAAGACAAATATAATAAAATCATAAAACTCCAATGCACCGCCTAATGCAGAAAGCGCTAACGTTTTATAATCCTGATGAGTTAATGTTCGCACATTTGAGGAAATTGCTGAATTTGACATAATCATCCTTGTAAATAATTGTTTACAAACAGTCTAATGATCCGCACTACTATACAGGAACTAACTGTTATTTAAAAGAAAATATCTAAAAATAAATAAAAATCAAATTAGCACTAAATGATTAATATTTGGCCAGATAAAAACCTAAAATGAAAAAATCTTATTAAATGGAGAGTTTTAAAATGGCAACAAAACGCATTTCTCGTGGAAAATTCAACCGTATGCAACAATTATCTAACCAAGATGGTGTAATTGCAGCATTAGCAATCGATCAACGTGGTTCAATGGTAAAAATGATGCAAAATGCCGTTGGGCAAGAGCGTTATCATATTGATATGGTATATGAATTTAAAGAGCTTGTTTCTCAGGAATTAACCAAATATGTTAGTGCCATTTTGCTCGATGAAGAGCTTGGTTTTAAAGGTATGGCAGCCAAAAATAAAAATGCTGGGTTAATTATGTCATATGAAAAAACCGGCTACGATGCCAATACCCCTGGCCGTTTACCCGATATTTTACCTGAAGACTCACTTCAACGTTTATTAAAAAAAGGAGCTGATGCCGCAAAAGTCCTTGTTTATTATAATCCTGATGATCCACAAGATATCTTAGATAAAAAACATGCCTTTTTAGAGCGTTTAGGTAACGAAGCAAGAGCAGCTGATATTCCGGTATTTGTGGAACCGATTGTCTATGATAATGCGATTACTGACGATAAAAGTCCGGAATTTGCCAAAATTAAACCACAAAAAGTGATCAAAACCATTGAAGAATTCACTAAAGATCACTATTACATCGATATCTTAAAAGTAGAAGTGCCAGTGCTATTTAAAAATGTTGAAGGATTTAACGATAATAATCCTGCGGTATATTCACAAAAACAAGCGGCTGATTATTTCAAACAAGCTAGCGATGCGGCCACTCGTCCATTTATCTATCTAAGTGCTGGCGTACCAACCAAAACTTTCCATCAAGAACTTATCTTTGCTGGTGAACATGGTGCTAAATACAGTGGTATTTTAGGTGGTCGGGCAACATGGTTTGAAGGTGTAGCAGCCTATGCTAAAGGTGGTAAAGATAGCTTAAAACGTTGGCTTGATTCGACTGGCCGTGAAAATGTTGAACAACTAAATAAAATTCTAAAACAATATGCAACACCGTGGTATGATGTGTACGGTGGTAAAGATAAGATTGAAATTATTGATCCGGTATTAAGTAATTAGTTATTTTAATTAATAACGAAAGTTTATTAAGAAAAAAGAGTACAGCGTTTTTTTTCCTATTTTAGTTGTACTCTTTTATTTAATCACCTATAGATTATCAGCGATTCACCAGTCCATACTTCTACAGCTATCTGCAACTACACCTATCTGCAATTAGACGGCTTTATCGAAAAATAAATCAACCTTACTTTTTTCAGACATTGATTGTAAATAGTCTTTGATTTTAGCTGGGAATTTAAGTCCTTTAACACAAGTTAAATTGCGCAGTATAGGAAACAAGCAAATATCATCCCAAGATAACGTTCCATTACATGCATTAGAAGACACCACTAATGGCTCTAGCTGATTTAATAAATCCGATACCTTAGCTATTAATGAATCAGTTTGAGCGAGGCAATCGTCAAACGCTCCCAACTTTTTACTCTTGTTAGTGACAAAATTATCAATAGCAGCTTGAGTAGCAAATTCAGCTAAACCAAGTTTTATATAACGAGGACACTCTAACTTATAATCATATTGTTGAAGTTGTTTTATTAATTCGGCAATTTTTGGATTTTTAGGCCCGATTAAAATAGCACTGCCACCATAATTACTATCCACATAAGCAACAATATCCAAACTTTCTGGCATATAACTACCATCTTCTTTTTGTAAGATAGGTACCATTTTTTCATCAATCATGCTTTCTGGTGATTTAGCATCGTCACTTAAAAAAACATGTTGCTCAACAGAAATATTTTTTAACCCAAAAATCATTCTTGCGCGTACACAAAAAGGACAGTGTTCATAGATATACAATTTCATATTCGTCTCCTAAAGCAATCAATGACCCATAACAAAAAGGCCAAGCCTAAAAACAGCACAAAAACCGAACCAACAGCATATAGCGCTTTAACATATCCGATCCTTACTACATTAATAAAAGGATATGGATATTGTTGTGTAATATAACCTCGTATAAAAATATAAATACCATAAACTAACATCGACAAAAACGATCCAACAATGACATTAAAATGAATACGTCGAAATGGTCCCCAAACTAACCAACTTAATATGCCAAGAACCGGGAGAATCACATGTAAACTTTCATTGGCAAACAGTAGTAAGG
The DNA here is from genome assembly GCF_003202915.1 of Gilliamella apicola. Taxonomy (GTDB): domain Bacteria; phylum Pseudomonadota; class Gammaproteobacteria; order Enterobacterales; family Orbaceae; genus Gilliamella; species Gilliamella apicola_Q. Next base: position 66,728 of record NZ_QGLP01000009.1, on the reverse strand, counting down.
TATTAGGTGGTTTATGAATTCCCCTTAGGATTAAGTTATAGACTATCGCTGTTATAATTACGCCAACTAAACCATTCAATCGTATTACCTTGAAACAATATCGATTACAGTTCGGATTAAAAGTTAGCCATAAGCAACTAAATGCTAACATTAGATTAGAAAGTACCGTAAAAAAACTGTAGTAAAATATTATTCGCCCAATTGGGGTGATAGGTTGCCACGGTCTAAGCTGGGTATGCCAATAAATATTGGTTTCAAGGCCAATAACCAAAAAAGCGTATAACGCAATGAAAAGATTAATATTTCGTTTTAACATAACTTATCAAAAAAATAACCGATAATTCAGTATATAGTAGGCGATAGGAAAGATACAAAATATTATTCCAACATAAACTAAAATTAATTGTTATTTAATTTGTTCAATAACTCAACATTGCAACATGTATGCGTTTCTATTGCGATAGTCATGTAACAACGACAAGTTATTGTCAGTTAGTATATAATATTAAAAAGTGTTGAAAAAAGAGTTGACCATTGATGTCTGATAAAGATATATCACCGAAAAATAAAATACTAATTGAACAATTTTTAGATTCAATCTGGTTAGAACGAAATCTTGCTGAAAATACTATCGAATCTTATAAACTTGATCTATTTTCATTAAGCCAATCACTACAAGCACAACAAGTTAATTTCCTCACTGCACAATCAACAAATTTACAAGAATTTTTATTGCAACGTGTAAAAGATGGTTATAAAGCAAGTAGCTCTGCTCGTTTACTGAGTGCGACTAAACGTTTTTTCCAGTACTTATATCAAGAAAATTATCGTACTGATGACCCATCAGCTATGTTATCATCACCAAAGTTACCCAAAAAATTACCCAAAGATCTAACCGAGTTGCAGGTTGATGCGCTACTTGAATCGCCAAATATAGATGATCCAATCGAACTACGCGACAAAGCCATGTTAGAAGTACTTTATGCGACAGGATTACGAGTTTCGGAGTTAGTTAATTTAGAAATTAGTGATGTGAGCCTTAGGCAAGGTGTAGTAAGAGTTGTAGGTAAAGGAAACAAGGAGCGTTTAGTTCCTCTGGGGGAAGAGGCTATATATTGGCTTGAATACTATTTCAAATATGCGCGTAGTGACCTTCTAAAGAGTGGGCCAGTCGATGTACTTTTCCCAAGTCGATTGGGTAAAAAAATGACACGACAGACGTTCTGGCATAGAATAAAATATTATGCCATACTAACGGGCATTAATATTGAAGCCCTTTCGCCTCATGTACTTAGACACGCTTTTGCCACCCATTTGCTTAATCATGGTGCCGATTTGCGAGTAGTACAAATGTTACTTGGGCATAGTAGTTTATCAACTACACAAATTTATACGCATGTTGCAACAGAAAGATTGAAACAGCTACACAGCAAGCATCATCCTCGCGCATAGCGGTTTAATAAACTAAGGATAATTGAATGAAAAAATTAGTAATCAGTTTAAGTTTAGCGTTGATCTCAACTTCAGTATTAGCGACTAACGCTGATATTACCAATACAATGGAAAAATTAGGTTTTTCCAGTAAAGAAATTACCATCGAAAATAATCCAGTACAAGGACTAAAAAGTGTTACCACACCAGATGGTATTTTTTACGTCACTGATGATGGTAAATTTTTAACCCAAGGACCAATATATAATCTCGAAGGCAGTGAACCGGTAAATATTGCCAATAGCAATAACTTAAAATTAATGAAATCAATTGAAAAAGATGCCATTGTTTACCAAGCGCCAAATGAAAAATACGTCATCTCTGTTTTTACCGATTACACATGTCATTACTGTAAATTACTACACGAAAATATTAACCAATATTTAGATGCAGGTATTTCAGTTCACTATTTTGCCTTCCCTCGTGCCGGTGCGAATAGTGAAGTAGGCAAAAATATGCAATCTATTTGGAGTGTGGTTGACCGCAAAGCCGCTTTTGAAGATGCTTATAAAGGTAATAAAATTTCGCCAGCTAACAGCATGATCCCTTATGTGACACAACAATTTAATGTTGGTAAAAAATTAGGTATTAGCGGGACACCAGCATTAGTATTAGCAGATGGGCAACTTGTTTCAGGTTATGTTCCCGCTGATAAATTAATTGAAATTTTAAAAAAGAAAGCTAAAAACTAGTATTACATAATTTATAATCATTAAAATACAACAATATGTTAGCGCATTAGCGCTAACATTCATAATATGAAAGCAGATAAAGTAATCCACCGAAAATTACCCGAAAAGTTGCCCGAATTATCAAATGATATTCCGTTATTATTGCAACGCATTTATGCATTACGCGGAATAACGTCTATGCAAGAGTTGGACTATAGCACTCGTAACTTATGTAATTACGACAATCTCGATGGTACCAATACCGCTGTCGACCTTCTCTATTGTGCAATGAAGAACAATCAGCGAATCGTCATTGTCGGAGACTTTGATACTGATGGCGCAACAAGTACCGCATTAACAGTTACAGCGTTAAAAAAAATGGGTTGTCAATTTGTCGATTATATTATTCCAAATCGGTTTGATGATGGATATGGCCTAAGTATCAACGTTGTAAAAAAAGCAATTTTACAAAAAGCGGATCTCATTATTACCGTTGATAACGGGGTTTCGGCTGTTGAGGCGGTCGAATATGCCAAACAAGCAAATTTAACGGTCATTATTACCGACCACCACTTATGCCCAGAACAACTACCCGCGGCGGATGCGATTATCAATCCTAATTTGCCAAACTGCACTTTTCCTTCAAAAAACTTAGCAGGTGTTGGTGTGGCTTTTTATTTTATGTTGGCGTTACGAGCAAAACTGCGTAAAGAAAACTGGTTTGCTAACCATAATTTAGCAGAATATAACATTGCCTGCTTGCTGGACTTAGTTGCACTTGGCACTATTGCCGATGTGGTAAAGCTTGACCTCAATAATCGCATATTGGTACATCAAGGTATTAGCCGTATTCGAGCCGGTTATTGTTGTGAAGGAATCAAAGCATTATTAGATATATCTAGACGAGATCCACTTACGTTGACTTCCACAGATCTTGCCTATTACATAGCTCCAAGACTAAATGCAGCTGGACGAATGGATAGTATGTCGCTTAGTGTGGAATTACTGCTATGTGAAGATTATGATAGTGCCATTAAACAAGCAACCGATCTTGATACTCTTAATCATGATCGGAAATTGATTGAACAAACAATGTATCAAGAAGCGTTATCCTATATTGAACAAATAGAACAGAAAAATTCTACTTTTCCGAACGCATTAGTTGTACATCATTCGCAGTGGCATCAAGGTATTATCGGTATTGTATCGGCACGTTTGAAAGATAAACATTATCGTCCAGTTATATGTTTTGCCTCTACTGAAGATGGATTATTAAAAGGTTCCGGACGATCAATTGAAGGGATTCACTTACGAGACATACTCGATGAACTTAATCAGAGATATCCCGATATTTTAGTTAGCTTTGGTGGGCATGCCATGGCTGCTGGATTAAGTATTCAAGAAAAAGATTTAGATCAATTTAGCGCACTTTTTGAAGCATTGATAACTGAACAACTCGATTTAGATGTACTCGAACAAATCATTGAAACCGATGGTGAAATCGATAATCAAGATTTCAATTACTCAATCGCTAAGCAATTAAAAGAATCCGGCCCTTGGGGCGAAGGGTTTATCGAACCGACATTTGATGGTGAATTTATTATTCATCAACAACGCTTATTTGGCGAGAAGCACCTTAAATTGGTACTCGAACCTAAAAACGGCGGCCCTATAATTGAAGGGATATGTTTTAATGTCAATTTAAACCACTGGCCAGACCATACAATAAAAAATGCAAAAATTGTTTATCAATTAGATGTGAATGAATTTCGTGGTAATCAAACGCTAAACTTAATGATAAGGCATATTTGGCCTATCGCATAAACTATTAAAATCGACTATAATTGAGAGATATCAAAAAACAACATCTATTAACCATAAAAATCTAGCGCGCAAAACAATAGTTTTATCATCAGTAAAATTTATATAATAGTAAGGACAAAAAATGCATATTCATATTCTTGGGATTTGCGGGACATTTATGGGCGGCATTGCATTAATAGCTCGTTCATTAGGCCATAAAGTAACCGGATCAGATAAAAATGTTTACCCACCAATGAGTACGCTGTTACAAAAAGAGCATATTGATATTATCGAAGGGGATGATCCTTCACAATTAACGCCAACGCCAGATCTAGTCATTATTGGCAATGCGCTATCCAGAGGTAATCCTTGTGTTGAATACATTTTAGACAATAATATTCCTTACGTTTCTGCGCCACAATGGCTACACGATAATGTATTAAAAAACCGTTGGGTTATTGCTGTTGCCGGCACTCATGGCAAAACAACAACAGCAGGCATGGTTAACTGGATTTTAGAAAAACAGGGCTACAAACAAGGTTTTGTCATTGGTGGTGTACCGGGTAATTTTGAGTTATCAGCAAGGTTAGGTGAAGGCAATTTTTTCGTTATTGAAGCAGATGAATATGATAGTTCATTCTTTGATAAACGTTCTAAATTTATGCACTATTGCCCCAAAACACTAATTATGAATAATTTGGAATTTGATCATGCTGATATTTTTGATGATCTTAGTTCAATCCAAAAACAGTTCCATCACCTAGTTCGTTTAGTACCAAGTAAAGGATTGATTATTTCACCTCAAGAAGATACCAATATAAAACAAGTATTAGCAAAAGGTTGTTGGAGTGAACAGAGCTTTACAGAATCTGAAGAAGGTTGGTTAGCCAAAAAAATCGCTAATGATGCTAGCAACTTTGCCGTTTATTATAACAATAAAAAAGTGGGTGAAGTTAACTACTCTTTAGTTGGTGAACATAATATGCATAATGCTTTAATGGCTATTGCTGCTGCACACAATGTTGGTATTGAGCCCGTAGATGCGTGTTTAGCTTTAGGATCATTTTTAAATGCTAAAAGACGTTTAGAGCTATACGGAGAAGTTAATAATATTGAAATTTACGATGATTTTGCTCATCATCCAACCGCAATATTAGCAACATTAGAAGCATTGCGCAGTAAAATTGGCGCTAACAGGCGAATTTTAGCGGTATTAGAGCCGCGATCTAATACTATGAAATTAGGGATATCCAAAGACGAACTTGCCCCATCATTAGGTCGAGCGGATGAGATATTTATTTTTCAACCTGAACAACTACCATGGTTAGTTGCTGATGTCGTAGATGCTTGTATCCAACCAGCATATTGGAGCGGCGATATAGACTTATTAGTTGAAATGATAACCAAAGCAGCAAAACCTACCGATGCCATTTTAATTATGAGTAATGGTGGTTTTAATGGAATTCATAATAAAATTTTAGAAAGTTTACAAAAACAGCAATTAAAAGAGCTACTAGATGAAGAACCATTAATCTAATCCATGATTAATTTACCTTTATGATTTTGCCACTTAACGTGGCATCTCATTTACAGTTAGAGGCAGTCTTATGCAATACTTAGTCACCTCATCTGAAATGAAGCATTATGATGCTTATACTTCAAATACAATAGGCTTACCTTCACTAGTATTAATGGAACGGGCTGCGTTAGCTGTAGTAAATCAACTCAATATCAATGGCTATAATTTAAACAAAGTCGCGGTAGTATGTGGCTATGGTAATAATGGTGGTGATGGTATTGCTGTCGCTCGCTTACTTAAATTGCAGCATATTGATGTTGATGTATACTTGATTGGTGAAGCAGAAAATGTATCTGACGAAACTTCACAACAAATTAAAATAGCTCAAAATTATAATATTAAATTTATTACGTCTTTGGCCGAATCGTTTAGCCAATATACGACTATTGTTGATGCTATTTTTGGTATAGGGCTTAATCGCTTTGTTACCGGTGATTTTCTTCACACGATCGAACGAATAAATCACAGCAATGTCGATGTGCTTGCTATTGATATTCCTTCGGGACTTTGCTGCGATACAGGTAAAATTCTTGGTACGGCGATTAAAGCAAAACAAACAGTAACTTTTGCCTATTCAAAAATAGGTTTATCACTTTATCCGGGCGTTGAATTGGCTGGCGAAGTCATTATTGCCGACATAGGTATCTATGCAACTAGTCCAGCAAGTCATTACACTTACCAATCCAGTGAATTACCTCAATTATTGCCGCGCAGATTAAATAACAGTCATAAAGGTAATCATGGCAAAGTGTTAGTTATTGCCGGTTCAGAAAATATGTCAGGAGCTGCCTACTTTGCAGCGAAAGCTGCTTATAAAACCGGAGCTGGATTAGTACGTATTTACACACCAATATCCAATCGGGATATCTTATTAACCCAACTACCTGAACTATTACTCACGCCATTTATTGTCAATAATATTGATACCAAAATACTTAAAGAACTTATCGATTGGGCGTCTGTCATTGTTATTGGACCAGGAATGGGACTATCCGATGATACTCACAAAATCTTATCGCATGTATTAAAACATGCAACGGTTCCTATAATCATTGATGCAGATGGAATTAATGTTTTAGCACAAAATATAAAATTATTGCAACTAGTACAATCAACGATTATTGTCACTCCGCATTTGGGTGAAATGGCAAGATTAATTAATCAACCAATTGAAAAAATAAAAGATAATCTAATTCCTACTGCTAAAAAATTTGCACAAGACTATCGACTAATCTGCGTATTAAAAGATGCCAAAACGATTGTCGCTATGCCTGAACAAGCTACTTATATTAATCAAACTGGTAATAGTGGTATGGCAACCGGCGGTAGCGGAGATGTGTTAACTGGGGTTATGGCAGGGCTTATCGCTCAACATTTACCACCAACTACGGCTGCTTCAGTAAGTGTTTACTTACATGGGCTAGCTGGTGATGCATCTCTAAAAAAACAAAATAAATATAGTTTATTAGCCAGTGATATCATTGATAGTCTCAACCAAGTATTATCTGTATAGCTATAAAAATAACCATAATTTTGTATATCGAGTAAGGGTTTATAATCAAGGAAGATGATAATAAGATTATGTCGCCGAATACAAAATCGGCGAATTTTGAGTTGTAAACTTAATGACTAACTACAATGAACGGTAATTGCTAACCCACCGCGTGATGTCTCTCGATACTTAGCATTCATATCCTTGCCAGTTTCGTACATTGTTTCAATCACCTTATCAAGCGATACAATCGCCGCCGTAGTACGTCTTAATGCCATACGCGTCGCATTAATTGCTTTGACTGCAGCAATCGCATTGCGCTCAATACACGGAACTTGCACTTGACCATCAACCGGATCACAAGTTAACCCTAAATTATGCTCCATACCAATTTCGGCAGCCATACAAACCTGCTGAGGATTACCGCCCAACAATTCAGCTAAACCAGCCGCCGCCATTGAACAAGCTACGCCAACTTCACCTTGGCAACCAACTTCTGCACCAGAAATAGAAGCATTTTTTTGATAAAGTAATCCGATGGCTCCGCAAGTTAAAAAATAGCGAATAAAAATATCTGTGGATACCGGATCAATAAATTTATCATAATATGCAAGTACTGCAGGAATGATGCCACAAGCGCCATTGGTTGGTGCTGTTACTACTCTGCCACCGGCAGCATTTTCTTCACTAACCGCTAGCGCAAACATATTTATCCAATCAATAACAATCATTGGATCATTATTACTTTTGCTAGTTAATAATTGCCGATAAAGCGCATTTGCTCGACGCGGAACCTTTAGCGCACCCGGTAATAATCCTTCGGTATTCATACCTCGTTTAATACAATCAAGCATTGTTTGGCCAGCTAAAGAAAAATAATTTACTATTTCATCATAACTGTGCAGTTGTAACTCATTTTTTAGCACAATACTGGATACCGACAGCGAATTATCATCACAATGGCTCAATAACTGTGCTGCGCTAGAAAAAGGGTAAGGTAGCTTAACCGCATTCTGATCTTGTTGGGCAAATAACGCCTCTTCAACAATTTTGCCCCCACCCACGGAATAATAAGTTTTTTGGGCGATAAGCTGATCATCATGATAAGCGCTTAACGTCATACCATTTTCATGTAGTGGTAAAAAGGTAGAATGAAAGATAATACTCTCGCAGGAAAAATCAACTTGGTATTTACCGTTATATATTGGTAGTTTACGACAGTGATTGATAGTTTGAATAAAATGCGGGATCTGGTCAATATTGACGGTATCAGGTTTTTCGCCAGCTAATCCAAGTATAATTGCAATATCAGTATGGTGGCCTTTCCCCGTCAGTGACAAAGAACCATATATATCGGCCACAATTTTAGTCACTAACGACATTTGTCCATTATCAATAAGCTCATCAACAAATGCTTTACCTGCTCGCATTGGACCAACGGTGTGTGAACTTGAAGGACCTAAACCAATTTTGAATATATCAAAAACCGAACCCATGTTATCCCTTTTTGTAATCTTCGACTTGCTCTAGTTTATAAATAAACAAACGACTTATATTTAGTGCTATATTATGGTGATAACAATTGCCGAATCAAGCCATTAATTGAGATTAAATCTTCATCCTAAAATAAATTTTAATAAAAAGTTGCGGAACAGTTTTTTTGAAAGAAAATTTTAGATTGAAAACCGCTAGTTATATAATTTTGTGAAACCAACTCTTACTTAGCGCACTTATTTGATTATTATCATTTCTTAGCAAATTATTCATATGAATAATAAGTACAGGTAATACCTGTATCATAATCTAAAATATGTAACTCTCCACCAGTAAACCTATCTATGTGGAAAAAATCTGGTTTTTTCTTTAAATAAACTTTTCGTAATCTATCAATACCAATAAGATATTTATTTCCCTCTTTAATATAAAAATCCTGTTTATCTGCATCTGCTGGGACTATTTGTTGGCAAGTTTTACAGTTTTTGCCATAGTCATATTTATCATTTTCCGACTCGCCCGGATAATAACAGCGATCTTCTATCCACATTTCGTTGGTAATTTCTTGATAACTAAAATCAACCAAATGATATGTGACAATTTTAGAAGGAAAATATAAAACCAGTGCAATCAAAAAAAGGAAAAATAAATAATGCACTAATTTATATATGACAGTTTGACGTTTTTGCATAAAGGTTCTTTTATCTTAATTTTATAGTTATAAAAAATGCGGAACAGTTGTTTAAAAGCCAATTATAGAATAAAAAAACCGCGCAATATTTTTATATCGAATCATAGTAACAAACAACACCTAAATCTGACCGTATAATTTCCATAAAGCCACCAGACAATATTTCAGATGTGTCGTGGAAAAAACTAGGTTTTTCTTTTAATATCAATTTACCATAAAACTTATTTTCAAAATATAAATCGCCATCATCAGTAATGGTAAAATGGTCATCAGGCTGAATAAAACTATCACAAGGACATTCCATTATATATTCCTTTGTATTAGACAGTCGACTACAACCATCAGTTCGCCAATAAAACTCTAATACCTCTTGATAACTTAAATCAAACAGATGATATTTAGTACATTTAATCGGCCAATATAAAATAAGTACAGCTAAGAAGAGAAAAAATAAACGTTGTTTTAATTTAGGTATGTTCAATTTGTCCATATTGTTTAGTAACTTATTCTCAATAAAAGAAAATTTATCACATATAAACATTTATAACCATATTTACTAATAAAATTACTTTTGTGTTGCGCTTGGTACTGCTAAACTAGCTAACATTTTTATTATATTTATATATAAATTATTTTTCAGGATAAATGTATGCGAACCAGTAAATATCTTCTATCTACATTAAAAGAAACGCCAGCAGATGCTGAAGTAATTAGTCATCAATTAATGCTACGTGCCGGTATGATCCGCAAAGTTGCTGCCGGATTGTACACATGGTTGCCCACTGGTTATCGCGTACTAAAAAAAGTGGAAAATATTGTTCGTGAAGAAATGAATAAAGCCGGTGCAATTGAAGTATTAATGCCAGTGGTACAACCTGCCGATATATGGCAAGAAAGTGGCCGCTGGGAACAATATGGCCCTGAATTATTACGTATTAAAGATCGTGGCGATCGTGATTTTGTCTTAGGGCCAACTCATGAAGAAGTGATCACTGACTTACTTCGTAATGAAGTAAGCTCTTATAAGCAATTACCGCTTAATGTATATCAAATTCAAACTAAATTCCGCGACGAAGTCCGCCCTCGTTTTGGTGTGATGCGTTCACGTGAATTTATTATGAAAGATGCATATTCGTTCCACACCTCGCAAGAGTCATTACAAGAGACGTACGATGATATGTATAAGGCATACAGTGCGGTATTTACTCGGGCTGGCTTAAATTTTAGAGCGGTACGTGCTGATACTGGCTCAATTGGTGGTAATTGGTCACATGAATTCCAAGTATTAGCGGATAGTGGCGAAGATGATATCGTCTTTTCAACGGAATCCGATTATGCCGCCAATATTGAAATGGCACAGGCTCAAGCACCAACTCAAACACGCCAAGCGCCAACGAAAGAGATGCAATTGATAGATACGCCTGATGCCAAAACAATTGATGAATTAGTTGCACAATTCAATATACCAGTTGAAAAAACCGTTAAAACGTTAATGGTTAAGGCAACTAAAGAGAGTGGTCACCAACTTGTGGCTCTATTAGTCCGTGGTGATCATACGTTAAACGAAATCAAAGCAGAAAAAATTGATATTGTGGCATCACCACTTGAGTTTGCAACTGAAGATGAAATTCGTGCCTTAGTCAATGCAGGACCTGGCTCTTTAGGGCCGGTCAAGCTCAGTATGCCAACTATAATTGACCGTGATGTCGCAGTAATGAGTGATTTTGCTGCAGGTGCTAATATTGACCATAAACATTACTTTAATATCAATTGGCAACGCGATGTTGCTCTACCTCGTATCGAAGATATTCGTAATGTGGTTGAAGGCGATATTAGTCCTGACGGCAAAGGCACATTGCAAATTAAACGAGGCATTGAAGTTGGGCATATCTTCCAACTTGGGACTAAATATTCAGAAGCCATGAAAGCAACTGTCCAAGGTGAAGATGGTCAAAATCATGTGATGATCATGGGTTGTTATGGTATTGGCGTTAGCCGAATTGTTGCTGCTGCGATTGAACAATGTCATGATGAACGCGGAATTATATGGCCTGAAGCGATTGCACCTTTTACTGTTGTTATTATTCCAATGAATATGCACAAATCAGAAAAAGTACAAGCAACGGCGGAAAAACTTTATGCTGATCTTCAAGCCGCTGGTATCGAAGTATTATTTGATGACCGAAAAGAGCGCCCAGGTGTTATGTTTGCTGATGCTGAATTAATTGGTATTCCACATACTATTGTTATTGGTGATCGTAACCTCGATAATGGTGATGTCGAATATAAACATCGTGCTGGTGGCGATAAAGAGTTGATAAAGGTTAACGATATCGTTGAATTTATCAAACGTCGTCAACAATAAATTTAACAATTAAATTAAAGTTTTACTAATGTATAGAACACAACAATTAATGGCTCACTATTATTTTAAACTGCGCAAAATAACGAACCTTTTCTTGTTGTGTTGTTTAGCTTTTATTATTAGCAGTTGCCAATCTAACATTAATTCCTCACCCTTTCCCAATAATTTTTATCAAGTTTCAAACGATATCTATCGTTCTGAACAACCTAATCTAAAACAGATAGTGCTACTCGATAAAATAGGCATTAAAACTATAATTAATCTGCGATTATGGCATAGTGATCGGGATAAAATTGCTAATACAGGGATTTCTGAGGTTTGGATTAATCTTCGAGCCGGCAATATTACCGATAAAAAAATAATCCAAATTCTTAAAACAATCAAAAACTCACCTAAACCAATATTGATTCATTGTTGGCATGGCAGTGACCGGACTGGTGTAGTTATTGCGATGTATCGCTTAGTCTTTCAAAATTGGAGTAAACGTCAAGTTATTGATGAATTAATGCAACCTGAATTTGGCCATCATTATAATATTTATCCTAATATACAAAACTATATTAAAAATGTTGATGTTGAACAAATTCGCCACGCGGTATTTGATTAACATCATTTTTTAAATTATTAAATCGAGTAAATTAAATAATATAATGGTAATAGCTCAAATTGATAAAAAATTCAAAGTGATATTGTCTTTTTTTTAAGCTAGAATACTAAACTATTAATCTTTTTATGAGTTAAAAGTATGTTAAAAAAAGCAATCGCATTGGTATTATCAACATCACTATTATTGCAAAATGCATCCATTGCCTATGCTGCAGATAATATTAAACTACCTGATATAGGAACAGCAGCCTCATCTACACTAAGTATCGGGCAAGAAAATGAGATGGGTGATTATTATATGCGTTTGTTACGTGGTAGTGCTCCTATCGCCAATGATCCTGTCTTAAATCAATATATTAATGATTTGGGTAAAAAATTGGTGTCTAAATCAGAATCAGTACAAACCCCCTTCCATTTTTATGTGATGAAAAGTAATGTGCTTAATGCCTTTGCTTTTTTTGGTGGAAATGTTGTTATTCATTCTAGATTAATAATGGATACCGACAATGAAAGCCAATTAGCTTCAGTTATGGCTCACGAAATTGGTCACGTTACGCAACGTCATTTAGCGCGTGCGATGGAGGCCCAAAATAAAAATAGCCCTTATGTGTGGGGGGGAGCATTAGGTTCGTTATTATTAACCCTAGCTAATCCAGAAGCTGGTATAGCGGGAATAACAACCACCATGGCAAGTTCAGCTCAAAGTATGATTAGTTTTACTCAATCAAACGAACAAGAAGCGGATAGAGTTGGGCTTAGAACATTAGCTAAAGCAGGATTTGATCCTTATGCTTCTTCCGAATTTTTACAAAAACTAGCGGATGAAAGTCGCTTTAGTAGTAAACCACCGGAAATTTTAATGACTCACCCATTACCTAATAGCCGCTTGTCAGATATCCGTAATCGATCACTGCAATATTCTAAAAAAAATATACCTTCTTCATTAAGCTATTATTTAGCCAAGGCAAGAATAGCAATATTTATGGGGAATAGTAATACCGCTAAACTGTTGATTAATGATTATCGTAAATTGAATAGTGATCAGGGTAAAAAAGCACTGAGCTATGCCATCGCACTAAATTATTACAATAATCAAGATACAGCACGGGCGAAAAATGAATTACAACCGTTATTAGATAATGACCCTGATAATATTTGGTATATTGATTTAATGACAGATATTGATTTAGATAGTAATGATAGTAGTACTGCGATTACTCGTCTGCAAACGGCATTAAAGCGATCACCGGATAGCACAGCCTTACAATTAAACTTAGCTAACGCTTATATAAAAGCTGGCAAATATCAGCAAGCCGTAAGTTTATTACATCGTTATACATTTGATCACAATGATGATACTAATGGTTGGGATCTATTGGTTACCGCTTATGGTGGATTAAAATCAAGAGCTCAAGAAATGAGTGCCACAGCAGAATTAATTGCGCTTAAAGGAAGATTTCCTGATGCAATTCAATTGTTAACTAATGCCAAAACACAAGCTAAAGGTAATCAAACATTAATTTCCAAAATTGATGCAAGAATTAATCAATTAAAACAATTACAAAAACGTTACGCAGTTTATAGCAGAAAATAATCTAAATATTACTCGGCTAATTGCTTAATTAGCATTAGCCGAGAAAACATGATAAAAATAACGGTAATTAATTGGTTAAATGATCAACATTATTATAAAACTTAACTGAAAATTCACCTTCTGGATTATCTTCAGTTTGTTTGTAGTTAACTAGACTAATACTAGTATTTAACACTCGAGGAAAATAATCTTGATCTCGATGTCGACGCCAATCTCCACCATTTAAAACACAAAGTAATATTCGTAACACCGTACCATGTGATACCACTAAAATATTACCTTTATCTTGTGGTGCATTTTTTACAATAACGTTTAATGCCTCTTTCATGCGAGAAAGTATATCAAGGTAGTTTTCACCTTGGTTAATAGAGGCATCAAAGTTCCCTGGATCGGTTAAATAAGTTGTAAATTCGGGGATTTCTTTTTTTAATAAAGGAACATGCTTTCCTTCCCAAATGCCAAAATCCATTTCTCGTAAATTATCAAGCTCAGTGCTAGGTATGACATTGTCATTTTCATGAATAATATAATCTCGAGTTTCCATAGCACGTTGTTGAGGGCTAGAATAAGCTTGTATAAATGGCGTATTTTTTAAATACTTTCCAGTTATTTTGGCCCCTAAAACACCATTTTCAGTCAAAGGCGAATTTTTCGAGCCTTGCATCTGATCTTTAATATTCCATTCGGTTTGTCCGTGTCTAATTAAATATAAATTAAGATCTTTCATTCTTATTAATTACCTTCTCATCTTATCATTGTTGATATTTATCATTTCTAATCTGGGTTAAGCAATTTTGCAATATTTCATCCATTGGCGCATGTAATTGCATCTCTTGCATAGTTTTAGGATGAATAAATTTTACATTAGCTGCATGTAAAAATAGTCTGTTAAGTTTGCTTTTAACTAATAATGCATCAAACTGGTTATCACCATAACGATCATCAAATGCAATCGGATGATTAACATATTGCGTATGTACCCGAATTTGATGAGTTCGTCCGGTTACTGGGCTAGCTTTTATTAAAGTTGCAAAACCAAAGCGTTCTTCTACTTTGAATCGTGTTTCCGATGGTTTGCCTTCGGCATCCACTTTAACTACACGTTCACCACTTTTAAGTACATTTTTTAATAATGGTGCTTGTACAACTTTACATTCAGAAGGCCAATTACCTTTCACTAAAGCTAAATAATTTTTTTGCATCTGTTTCAAACGCAGCTGTTCATGTAGTGCTTTTAATGCCGAGCGTTTTTTAGCAATAAGTAAAACACCGGATGTTTCACGATCGATACGATGCACTAATTCTAAAAATTTGGCTTCTGGTCTTAATGCTCTTAATCCTTCAATCACCCCAAAACTTAAGCCACTACCACCATGTACGGCAATTCCAGATGGTTTATTGATAGCTAAAATCACATCATCTTCATAAATAATTGATTTTTCTAAATCAGCAACTTTATTTAGTTTTTTGGAAATTTCAGGAACCGTTTTTTCTGAAACACGAATCGGTGGAATTCGAACTTCATCGCCGATGACCAATTTATATTCAGGTTTAATACGCTTTTTATTAACGCGCACTTCTCCTTTTCTAAGTATGCGATAAATCATACTTTTAGGTACACCTTTAAGGTAGGTGATTAAAAAGTTATCAATTCGCTGTGTCACATTTTCTTCGGTAATGGTGACAAATGAGACTTGTAATTTTGTTTGTTGAACATTTGAGTCCATAGGAAAAGCTTAATCCACCCTTAATTAATAAAAGTCGTTTAATATTATTTAAAAATAAACTACACTACAGGCTATAAGAATAAAATAGTTTAATTTTAATAATCTATAACATTGAGTTGATTATAGCGGAATATGGAGGAATAAAATAGTATGTTGTCTTTACTCAATCAATACTCTCGAGGTAGATATGCCTGGTTTTTATTATTTCTTTCCACCGCTATTTTTGAATTAACCGCCCTCTATTTTCAATATGGTTTAGGCCTAGCCCCTTGTACTTTATGTATTTATCAACGTTGTGCAATTTATGGAATTATGTTTGGTAGCCTAGTCGGTCTTCTTGCACCAAGTAAACTCATTTTTCGTTTAACCGGTATTTTCATCTGGTTAGTTAGCGCTATTAAAGGTTTCAATCTGGCAACCTTTCATGCTCATTTACAATTTGAACCGAATTTAACTGATACTTGTGCAATCAATGTCCAATTCCCGTCTTGGTTGCCTTTGAATAAATGGTTACCAAGTATGTTTAATGCTTATGGTTCTTGTTCAGAGAAAATTTGGTCATTTTTAACTATTGAAATGTCACAATGGATGATTATTATTTTTTCTGGTTATTTATTGGTCGGTTTAGTAATCCTCTTTAGTCAATTTTTTTCAACTAAAAAAAGGTCAATCTGGAGTAATTAGACTTTTTTCAACTAGCACTTTTTGTTGAGTTTGTTAGAATGTGTGGCAATTTAATTTTACAAATTATCACACATACATGCTTTTGGAATATCATCCCCCCATTGATCCTTGGTTAACTATTTTATATCAAGATGACCATATTGTTGTGGTTAATAAACAACCTGGTATTTTGTCTGTCTCAGGAAATAAACCGCAATTTATCGATAGTATTATTCATCGTTTACAACAAAAATATAGTTATGTTGAATCTGTGCATCGTCTAGACATGGCAACGAGTGGTATTATGGTTGCCGCTTTATCTAAATTAGCGGATCGAGAAATCAAAAAGCAGTTTAGAGAACGTATACCTAAAAAAACTTATATCGCCGTAGTTCATGGTCATCTTGAACATGACAGTGACCAAGTCGAATTACCGTTGATTTGTGATTGGCCTAATCGTCCAAGACAGATGGTAGATCATGATAATGGCAAATATGCATTAACGCATTACCAAGTTATTTGCCGTAATAATGATAATACCACGCGAGTGGCACTATTTCCTTTTACCGGACGATCTCATCAACTCAGAGTACACATGCAAGCAATTGGCCATCCCATTTTAGGCGATAAATTTTATGCTCATCCGGAAGCATTTTCGATGTCAAACCGGCTATTATTACATGCTCAACATCTCACCATAAACCACCCTAAAACAGGTGAAAGTATGACGTTTTGTTGTGACCCTGATTTTTAAAATTTAACTATATTATCAACTTTTAATATTCGATTTGCTAATTACGATATAAACCAAACTTGTTTTATCATGGAGCCAAAAAATGCAAAAAATTGTTTTAGCCACTAATAACCAAGGCAAAGTCAGTGAATTACAAACGCTTTTAGCCGATGCTGGATTTGCTGTTGTCGCCCAAAATACCTTCAATGTTCCTGATGTCGAAGAAACCGGTTTATCATTTATTGAAAATGCTATCTTGAAAGCAAGACATACCGCAAAAGTGACGCAATTACCGGCAATTGCGGATGATTCTGGTTTAGTTGTTGATGCACTTAACGGTCAACCGGGTATCTATTCGGCTCGTTATGCTGGAGAACATGGGAATGATAAAAGTAATAATGAAAAGTTATTGCTTGAATTAAAAGATGTGCCGAAAGAAAAAAGAACAGCATACTTTTATTGTGCACTCGCTTTTATGCAACATGAAAATGATCCAACACCAATCATCTGTCTAGGTAAATGGAATGGATTAATTTTAAATCAACCTCATGGCAATGGTGGTTTTGGTTATGATCCATTATTCTACATTCCTGAACTTAATTGCAGTGCGGCAGAACTAACTAAAGAACATAAAAGTCAAATTTCTCATCGTGGACAAGCTTTAAAACAGTTAATAGCTAAGATAAAAACCGACTATTAGCTAGATTATTGGTTCTTTGCCGACGGTTTCTTTTCATAAATTGCACATGTTGAATTAAACAGGATATACTAGGTGTACCAATTATTTTGGAGTTGATATTGTGATATTGTTTATTGTAAGTGGCCGCTCAGGTTCAGGAAAATCAATTGCATTACGTGCATTAGAAGACATGGGATTTTACTGTGTTGATAATATTCCTGTCGCTTTATTACCACAACTTGCAGAGTCATTAAAAAATAGCAATACACCGGTTGCAGTTAGTATAGATATTCGAAATTTACCGGCTAACTTCAATTTTAACCAAGATATATTTCAGCGGTTACCTTCCTCAGTTACGCCAGAAATAATCTTTTTTGATTGTAGCCGTAATACGCTAATCCAACGTTATAGCGAAACCAGACGAATACATCCGCTGAATAATCAAAAATATTCTTTAGAAGAAGCCATCGATCTTGAAGAAAAATATTTAGAACCATTAAAGTCACATGCCAGTTTGCTGATCAATACAGATAATCTTTCCGTTCATGAATTATCCAATATTCTTCGTTCTCGAATTTTAGGAAAAAAAGAACGGGAATTAACCATGATCTTTGAATCGTTTGGCTTCAAACATGGTTTACCTGTTGATGCTGATTTCGTGTTTGATGTCAGATTTTTACCTAATCCACACTGGGACATCACGTTAAGACCGTTGACAGGCCTAGATGTACCAGTAAAAGACTTTCTATTAAAACATAACGAAGTTACCAATTTCATCTATCAAACCGCTAATTATTTACAACAATGGTTACCGATGTTAGAAAAAAACAACCGTAGCTATTTAACTATTGCCATTGGTTGTACCGGTGGTCAGCACCGTTCAGTTTTTATTGCTGAACAACTAGCCGATTTTTTTAAAGCACAAAATAAACAAGTTCAAATTCGCCATCGAACACTTGAAAAAAAATAGCTACTGCGGTTTGACAAGATTAAGATTAGGTAATTTCTCAAAACGTTTTTTAAATTTTTCAAAAATATATTTAAGAGTTGGTTTATGTTTAGGTGGTAATGGTGTAATTAATTGACTAATTTTAACTAATTCAATATTGCTCGGCAAATTAGCTAATTTTTCCCGCAAAACATTAACTGTCTCAGGATATGGATGGCCAATAGCAATAGCATGACCATTTTTTTGCGCAATTTTCACTGCCAGATCAAACTGTTGACTAATGGCACTCTCTGTTTGCTGAAAATCTAAAAAAACATCACGCTCAACAACGGCGATGTTATAGTCACTTGCCGTGTTTTTTACTTGAGTTTTCCCTATCGTTTTACTATCTAGAAAAAACAATGCATGATGACGCAACGCTTTCATAACCTTATGCATCCCATCGAAATCGGATGTCATTAAGCTGCCCATATGATTATTCACCCCAATTGCATAAGGAACACTCGACACTGCTTCGTCCAATACTCTTTTAACTTCAGCTTCAGTCATATCAGGAAATAAAGTGTCTTTCTCTAAAGATTGTTTACCCATAGGCGCCATAGGTAAGTGAATAATCACCTCATTACCATGTTGATGAGCACGGGTTGCTATCTGTTTAGCATTAGGTGAATGAGGTAAAACCGCGATGGTAATATTGGGTGTAAATGAAATAATTTGCTCTTCATTGTGTTGACGATAACCAAAATCATCAATCACTACGGCAAGTTTTGCAGCAAACACACTGTTTACATTTAACCATAATATCCCTAGGTAAAATAGATGTTTAATCATTTTAACCAACCACTAGGATCTAGTGCTTTGCCATCTCGGCGAATTTCAAAATAAAGTCCAGAGGTATTTTGACCACCACTGGAGCCAACAATAGCAATTGGCTGATCGACTCGAACACTATCACCAACTTCAACTAAAACGCGTTGGTTGTAACCATACAAACTCATATCACCTTTACCATGCTCAAGTGCAACCACAAAACCATAACCTTGCAGCCAACTTGCCAGAATAACTCGTCCGTCGGTAATGGCCTTAACTTGCGATCCATCTTTGGCATTAATTACCAATCCCTTCCAACGAAGTTCACCTTGTAACGGTTCACCGAATTGATGAGCAATAGTGCCATTTATCGGCCAGCGGTATTGATGTTCTGGTTTGCCGATACCACTAATTCGAGCCATTAATGCTCGTTCATCTGCATTAAGTGTATAATTTTTATTTTTCTGTTTCTCTTGAATATTTCTTGCTTGTCTTGCTTCTTCTTCCGCTATTCGACGACTTTCTCTTTCTGCTTCAACAATTTTAGCCTGCAATTTTGCTTCATTTTCTTTAAGCTGGGCTAATTTTTGCTGATTCTTTTCCATTGATGATTCTAAAGAATTGATGGTTTTTTGCCGTTTTTGGTGATTTTTTTCTAACGCTATTTGCTCTTGTTTCTGCTTATTATGTAAGTTTTTCTGAGTGGCTTGTTTTTTTTGTAAAGCATCTTTCTTCTCATTGAGTTGTAATTGGGTTTCATGAAGCTGATTAATTTTTTGTTGTCTGGCTTCATTGATATAACGAAAATAAGTAATTAAGCGTTCATTACGCTCACTTTGTTCGCTAGCGAAGATCAACTTAAAATTGGTATTCTTTCCTAATTTAAATGCACTTTCTAACTGTCTGGATAACTCTTCTTGTTGTTGCTGCTGTTTAATGGTTAGCTCATCAATTTGCTTAATTAAACTAGCTATTTCCTTAGCAAGTTTTTTAAGAGTTAGACCTTTTTTTTCAATCGAGGTGAGTAAATTAGCAATTTCAGTTTCTTGATCTTTAAGATCATTAATCAATTGAGTTCGTTTTTTTGTTTGTTGTGCTAAACGCTTTTCTTGTTCTACAATTGAACGACGTAATGATTCTAATTTTTTATTATCATTAGCATACACCAAGGGCGTATTCATCAATCCAATAAAAAAAATAATCAATAATTTTTGATAAATAGACATGGCCTTTTTATTTATGATTTATTACCAAGCAAGTTAGATAACTTCACTATACCTAGAAATAAGTCAAGATGCAAAATGAAAACTCTCTTAGGTAACTTAATCAATATAAAGTAATTTGACATTTCACAAGCACCAATAAAAAGTATAAAATGTATCACTATTTAATTTGTAGAAAAAATTAATTCAACCACAAAGATAACATCATGCAAAAGTTTAATGTCAAAACCTTTCAGGGTTTAATACTTACGTTACAAGATTATTGGGCTAATCAAGGTTGTACAGTGATTCAGCCATTAGATATGGAAGTCGGTGCAGGAACTTCTCATCCAATGACCTGTTTAAGAGCACTTGGTCCGGAACCAATTAACGCCGCCTACGTTCAACCTTCTCGTCGCCCTACTGATGGTCGCTATGGTGAAAATCCTAATAGGTTACAGCATTATTACCAATTTCAAGTTATCTTAAAGCCATCACCGGACAACATCCAAGAGCTTTACTTAGGTTCATTAAAAGAACTTGGTCTTGATCCAACCGTTAATGATATCCGTTTTGTTGAAGATAATTGGGAAAATCCAACATTAGGTGCCTGGGGATTAGGTTGGGAAGTTTGGTTAAATGGTATGGAAGTCACCCAATTTACCTATTTCCAACAGGTTGGTGGACTTGAATGTAAACCCGTTACTGGTGAGATAACTTATGGTTTAGAACGCCTTGCTATGTATATTCAAGGTGTCGATAGCGTTTATGATCTAATCTGGAGTGATGGCGCCTTTGGTAAAACCACTTATGGTGATGTTTTCCATCAAAACGAAGTTGAACAATCCACCTATAATTTCGAATACGCTAATATTGATTTCTTATTTTATTGTTTTGAACAACATGAAAAAGAAGCCAAAATGTTACTCGAGTTAGAAAAACCACTACCACTACCGGCTTATGAACGTATTTTAAAAGCCGCTCACTGTTTTAATTTACTTGATGCCCGCAAAGCAATTTCGGTAACTGAGCGACAACGTTATATATTGCGTATCAGAACATTAACCAAAATGGTGGCTGAAGCATATTACGCGTCTCGTGAAGCCCTTGGCTTCCCAATGTGCCAAAATTCAAGTTCTAACCAAAATGCATCTAAGTAGGAATTGATATATTATGCAAAAAACATTTCTAGTAGAAATCGGTACTGAAGAGTTACCACCGAAATCACTTCGTACTTTGGCTGAAAGCTTTGCAGCTAATTTTATTGAACAACTTGATAATGCTAACTTGGAGCATGGTGAAGTGCTTTGGTATGCATCACCACGCCGTTTAGCTTTAAAAGTTTTAAATTTGAATGATACGCAACCAGATAGCCAAGTTGTAAAGCGTGGTCCAGCGGTAAGTGCGGCATTTGATGCAAACGGCAATCCAACTAAAGCAGCGGAAGGTTGGGCTCGAGGTTGTGGTATTGATGTCTCTCAAGCGGAGCGCATGCAAACAGATAAAGGCGAATGGTTATCTTATACTCACAATCAAAAAGGTCAGGCTGTCGTTAATTTATTATGTGATATGGTTAAAAACGCCTTAAGCAAACTGCCTATTCCTAAACCTATGCGTTGGGCTGCTCGCCAAGTTGAGTTTATTCGACCAAGTCATACAGTAACCATGTTATATGGCGATGAATTAGTTCCCGGTGTTATTTTGGATATTCAATCAGATCGAATCATTCGCGGACACCGCTTCATGGGCGAGCAAGAATTTACTATTGATAATGCTGACCAATATCCTGAAATTCTTGAACAGCGCGGTAAAGTTATCGCCGACTATAATAAACGAAAATCAATTATTAAACAGCAAGCTGAAACAGCCGCAGCCCAACTCAATGGTAAAGCAGATTTAACTGAAAGCTTACTTGAAGAAGTATCATCATTGGTTGAATGGCCAGTAGTATTGACAGCAAAATTTGAAGAGAGATTTTTGGAGGTTCCAGCTGAGTCATTAGTCTACACCATGAAAGGGGATCAAAAATATTTTCCTGTTTATGATAAACAAGGAAAACTATTACCAAACTTCATTTTTGTTGCCAATATTGAATCAAAAGATCCACAAGTGGTTATTTCGGGTAATGAAAAGGTGGTTCGTCCACGCTTAGCTGATGCCGAATTTTTTTATAAAACAGACTTAAAACAGCGTTTAGCTGATCGCCTTCCACGCCTTGAAACGGTTCTGTTCCAACAACAACTTGGTACAGTTAAAAATAAAGCGCTTCGTATAGAAGCCTTATCAGGCTTTGTTGCGGAAAAAATTGGCGCTGACATTGAACAAGCAAAACGAGCAGGAAAATTAACTAAATGCGATTTAGTTACCAATACGGTATTTGAATTTCCCGAAACACAAGGCATCATAGGTCGCTATATAGCGATTAAAGATGGTGAAACTATTGAAGTCGCCACCGCTATAGAAGAGCAATATAAACCGCGTTTTTCCGGTGATGAACTACCAAGTACCCCTGTTTCTAGTGCAGTATCTATTGCAGAAAAAATGGATACATTGGCCGGTATTTTTGGTATCGGTCAGCACCCTAAAGGTGATAAAGACCCATTTGCTCTTCGACGTGCAGCTATTGGCGTATTACGCATTATTGTTGAAAAAAAATTACCGCTTGATTTGGTTGAGCTAGCAAATTTTGCCGCATCATTATATGGTGATAAATTAACCAACAACAATGTCGTTGAAGACATTGTCAATTTTATGCAAGGTCGATTCCGAGCATGGTATCAAGAAAAAGGATTCGCGATAGATACCATTCAGGCTGTTTTGGCAATCAATCCAACCAAACCCGCAGATTTTGATACTCGTGTTAATGCGGTAACACATTTTAGAACGTTACCTGAAGCATCTTCGTTAGCCGAAGCAAATAAACGCGTATCAAATATTTTGTCTAAAACCGAAAACGCTATCCCTGAAAATATTAACGCTTCATTGCTTGAAGCTGGTGCTGAAGGCGAGCTAGCCATGCAAATAGCAATATTGACAGACAAGTTAGCACCTTACTTTTCTGAAGGTCGATATCAAGATGCCTTAATTGAATTATCATCACTTAAAGCGCCTATTGATACATTTTTTGAAAAAGTAATGGTCATGGTTGATGATGAAAAAATTAAACTAAACCGATTGGCTCTTTTAAAGAAATTACAAAATTTATTTTTGAAAGTTGCCGATATTTCTTTACTACAATCATAACTATTGAATTAAATCTCTATACCGTGGTAATACATGTATTACCACCCATAAGGAAAAACGATGAACTCACAAAATAATTTATCTTTTTTAGTTACTTTAGAACAAACAATTAACTTTATTCGTAATCGCTTTGTGGCAATTGCGATCTCTAGCGTAGTAATTTCATTAGCTAGTTCACTATTAACTTATCTTGTTTTTGATCCAGCAACCATTACAGCAAATATGATATATTATAGAAATGCATATGATATAGTTGGTACAATATTTGGAGTATTACTTCTTTTATTTATTGTATATCTCTTCATTTCATCAGTAATGATTGGCATTATTTATAATTTATCAGCTAGTGAGAAATTTGATCTAAAATTAGTATTACAACGACTATTACCAGCGTTTTTAAATCTTTTAGGTTTTGCCTGTATTTATACTATTATAACAATTGTTATAGCTATTGTGGTTTCTTTAATTTTTGGAATTATCGGTTTTATCTTACCATCACGAGCAGCCTCCCTTTTATTAATATTATCAGGTGCAACAATTGGATTATTTATAAGTGTCATCGCATATTACTTTTGTGCTTCATTAATCCGTCCAAATTCAAAAGGATTTTTTCAAAAATTTGCTGATTGCCATAAGTTAACGGCAACACAATGGAAAGCGCCTTTGTTAATGGTTTTAATTAGTTGGGTTATAAATGTGATACTATTTTTTATTAGTGCAATGCTAGGTGATAATATTGTTGTAATGATTATTTATTCAGTATTATCTACATTTCTTAGTTTCTTTGTATATAGCTTCTTCTTCCGCTTATACAGCGCTTCTAATGTGGTTGAACAACCGAATTTAGATAATAATAATCAAAACAACCAACAAGTTATCTCTTAGTTGGTTTTTTAATGTAGTATATAGTTTAGTTTAATCATATAAATCCCTATTAATAACAATTAGTAGGGATTACTCACTCCTCACCTATAAAATTTTACTATTATGACTCCAGCCATTAGATTGCTTAAAAAGCATAAAATTAAATTCAATATTCACCAATATCAACACGATAGCCATCAAAGTCATTATGGTCAAGAAGCAGCTAATAAACTTGGGGTAGAACTTAATATTATTGCTGGTCAAATATTTAAAACTTTAGTTGTAAGTATGAATGGTGATAATAAAACCTTAGCCGTTTGTGTATTACCTGTTGATTGTACATTAGATCTTAAACAAGCCGCTAAAACTCTAGCTTGTAAAAAAATTGAATTAGCCGATCCGCAGTTAGCACAAAAAAGGACCGGTTATATAGTTGGTGGCATAAGTCCTTTAGGGCAAAAACAAAAATTACCAACACTAATTGATAATAGTGCCGAACAATATGCAACCATAATGGTTTCTGGAGGCAAAAGAGGATTAGAAATCGAAATATCACCAGAAGATTTAGCCACTGAATTAAATGCTAAATTTGCTAAATTAACGGTTTAAATGGCGCTAAATGATTGTAGCGAAAATATTCATTAATAATTGAATAGCGAAAAACGAAGATTAAATTAGTGTTGGAATGCAAAACAATAAAGCCATAACTTATTGGTTATGGCCTTAGGAAATTCACTATAGAAAGCAACAAAAATTATTTGATAGCTTCTTTTAAGCTTTTACCAGAAACGAAAGCTGGTACTTTACTTGCCGCAATTTTAATTTCTTTACCTGTTTTTGGATTACGACCAGTACGAGCTTTACGAGCATTAACTTTGAATGTACCAAAACCAACTAATTGAACTGGCTCACCAGATTTTAATGATTCAGTAATAGCAGCTAGAGTTGCTTCTAAAGCAGTTTTAGCTGCAACTTTAGTAATATCAGCTTTACTAGCAATAGCATCTACAAGTTCTGTTTTATTCATGGAATATCCTTACATATTTATTTTATTGTTAAAGTTAACATTATAAACAAAGTTGAAAACTAACTCTGCTTCTGTAAACGTGATTTAGATTACGTAGCTATTAAATGTAGTCTATATTTGCTCAATGTTAAAGAAAAATTTAATAGAAATTAAAAAAATAACGCTTCAAGTGACTTAATCGCTCAAAAAAACGCCAATATTACTAGTTTCTGCTGACCGAATGTCCATTTTAAGACCTCGAATCAAATCAATGCTTTCATTATTTTCATCAATTAATAATCGATATATTTCCCATTGCAAATCAAATTCTTCAATTACACAAGGTAGAGATGATTGTTCATCTTCCGACAGCTCAATATTGTCTTTGGTCATTTCAAATTCCGCTACAGTAGTTGCGGAGATACTGCTAACTCTGGCTGTATGTTCCACTATTTCGCCACTGATAAAAGAGTGTAGAATCTCACTCAATGCCTGACAAGCATCAATAGCAGGGTAAACCATATATGGGCTATCATTATTGACAATTGGAATTAGTGATTCTAATTTCTCGAGTTGTAAATCAAAATTGATTTTTACATTTTCAACTAACAATGATTCCCAAATAAGATCAAGAATTTTTTTATATCCAACAGCTGACAGTTCATCTTGTTGCAAATTGCAATAGTAAATAAAATTTGGGTACATTCGTTCACATAAACAAACCATAAATAAACGCTGCTTCCAGACGGGCAACTTTGCTAGCCTTAATTGAACTGGATTTTTAATCATGAATGAAACCTTTTTGACTGTTTGTGTACTGCATCAACTAAATATTGCACATGCTCAATCGGAATATCTTGGTGGATACCGTGACCTAAATTAAAAATATGACCATTATAGTGACCAAATTCTGCCAAAACTGACTCTACGTTAGACGCAATAGTTTCTTGATTGGCATATAATATTGCCGGATCTAAATTACCTTGTATGGCAATCTTACCCTTTTGGTCTATTTGATTCAAATCCACTGTCCAATCTACACCGATTGCATCACTCCCTGAGTTGGAAATAGCATTAAGCCATAAACCGCCACCTTTGGTAAATAGCGTTACTGGAACATAAGTAGTAATATTCTGGCTTTTCTTACCACGTTTTAGTTGCGATATAATTAACTGCATATAATGCAAAGAAAAATTACGATAACTTTGGTGGCTGAGTGCTCCTCCCCAGGTATCAAAGATCATAATTGACTGCGCGCCAGCCGCTATTTGAGCATTTAAATATAGAGCCACACTGTTAGCTAATTTTTCTAACAACAAATGTAGTGCTTTAGGTTCGCAATAAAGTAGCTTTTTTATTTTAGTAAATGTTTTACTGCTTCCACCTTCAACCATATAAGTTGCTAGTGTCCAGGGACTTCCAGAAAAACCAATTAATGGCACTTTTCCATCTAACTCTTGCTTAGTTATGCGAATAGCATCCATTACGTATGTAAGCGATTGCTCTGGATCAGGTATTGGCAATTGTACTATATCGTTTAAACAAGAAATTGTTTTTTTAAATTTCGGTCCCTCGCCTGTTTCAAAATATAAACCAAGCCCCATTGCATCAGGAATAGTTAAAATATCGGAAAAAATAATAGCGGCATCGAGATCAAAGCGTCGTAATGGTTGTAACGTCGCTTCACAGGCAAGTTCTGGATTTTGGCACATGGTCATGAAATCACCCGCTTTAGCTCTAAGCTGCCGATATTCAGGTAAGTATCGACCGGCTTGACGCATCATCCAAATTGGCGTGTAATCTACAGGCAAACATTGTAAAGCTCGTAAATAACGGTCGTTTTTCAATTGGCTCATTTTTTAGCTCTATAAATTGTAATAGAAGGTAAAGTACATAAAACAATATTATGATCAGATAAAAATAGTTAATCTGACTGTTATTTGCGTTCTTGGTGCTGTGACAATATGCGTTGTGCGTAACGAATCAATGTTTCGGAAATATTTTGCATCACGCTACTTTCAGGCGCAAAACGATGCCAATACAGCATACGTCTTTGGAATAAACCTTCGGTCAAATTAACCAATTCGCCATTTTTTAACTCCTGCTCGACTTGTAGCATTGGAATCATACAGCAAGCAGAACCTTGTTTAGCTAATTGAACAAAAGCTTCAGATGAGCTGGTTATATGGCAAATAACACTGCCAGGGGTAAGATTAAAGTTCTCTTGCAAGAAGGCTTGATGCATATCGTCCAAATGGTCAAATGCTACCGCTGGGGCTTTTAACAACGATGAGCGGGTTACGCCATTAGGGAAGTATTTTTTAGCAAATTCCGGAGAAGCAACAAAAATATAGTCTAATGCACCTAATAAATCCGATAAACAACCTGGTAATGGATTAGGTTGAATACTAATGGCCGCAACAACGGTTCCTAATCGCAGTAGTTCTAAAGTATGCTCCTCATCTTTGACTTGAATATCAAAACGTAAAATATTTTTATCTAATACCGGTTTTAAAGCTGGTAAAAACCATGTAGCTAAAGAGTCAGCATTAATGGCAATGGATAATGACAGTGGTGTCGTATTTTGTTCATTATCGCCTAACCATTGTTGTTCCAACAATTCTACTTGATGCAATAATCCTAAAAGATGCTCCCCTTGTTTAGTTGCTTTAGGAGGAATCGTTCTCACCAAGAGTTGCTGACCAAAAAAGCTTTCCAATTGCTTGATACGTTGCGAAACCGCTGGTTGTGTAATACACAATTTATCAGCTGCTCGTTCAAATCCCCGTTCTTTTATCACTGCATCTAATGCTTGTAATGCTCTATAATCTGGACGCTTCATAATCTCTTTACTAATGACTTGATCTACGCTTGGTCATTCAAGCTATTTTAATTTTGCAAAAAAATTCAAATCGTTTTAAAACTTTATAGATTTTCTAAAATTACTAATGATTTTTGCTTTCCAATTGGTTACTATGCCATATCTTAAATAATTTTGCTTTTAAAATTTTATTTTTTTTGATCGAAATTGGATTTACACACGGTGATATCATGACACAAGATGAACTAAAAAAAGCAGTGGGTTGGTCTGCGCTAAAATTTGTTAAACCTGATTCATTAATTGGCGTAGGTACAGGATCTACTGCAGCACATTTCATTGATGCTTTAGCTACAATGAAGGATCAGATAAAAGGAACTGTCTCTAGTTCAGAAGCCTCTACCCAAAAATTGAAAAGCTATGGCATACCAGTATTAGACTGCAATGATGTTGATAGCTTAGATATTTATGTCGATGGAGCAGACGAAATTAATCATAATATGCAGATGATTAAGGGCGGAGGCGCCGCATTAACTCGAGAAAAAATTGTATCGGCTCTGGCAAAACAGTTTATCTGTATCGTTGATGAATCCAAAATGGTAGATGTGCTCGGCAAATTCCCTCTGCCCGTAGAAGTTATTCCGATGGCGCGCTCCTATGTTGCTCGTGAATTATTCAAACTTGGTGGCAAACCCATCTATCGGCAAGGTGTGGTTACCGACAATGGTAATGTTATTTTAGATGTTCATGACCTTGTCATTGCCAAACCAATGGAATTAGAAGATCGAATTAATAGTATCCCGGGTGTGGTCACAGTGGGATTGTTTGCCAATAAAGGAGCGGATATCGCCTTAGTCGGTACCAGTTCTGGCGTAAAAGAAGTAACAAAAAGATAGATTGCAGTTTTAATTTTGCATCATAAATTGATTTAAATATAAAAAATAGAGAGGAAGAGATGGTTGTTCAAGCGTTAACTAAAGATGAAAATAAGTTTCTATTACTTGAAGGTGTTCACCCTAGTGCGATTGAAACACTTAAATCGGCAGGCTTTAACAACATCGAATATCATAAAGGTGCACTATCCCGATCCGAACTCGAAGCGGCATTAAAAGATGCAAGATTTATTGGTATTCGTTCAAGAACACATTTGACCAAAGATATCATTGATGCCGCTCCAAAACTAGCGGGAATTGGCTGTTTCTGTATTGGTACGAATCAAGTTGAACTTGATGCAGCGACAGTTAAAGGAATCCCTGTTTTCAATGCGCCATTTTCCAATACCCGTTCGGTTGCTGAACTAGTGTTAGCCGAAGCAATCTTATTACTTCGTCGTGTGCCAGAAGCTAATGCCAAAGCTCATCAAGGTAAGTGGAACAAATTAGCTACCGGCTCTCATGAAGCACGTGGAAAAAACTTAGGTATCATTGGTTATGGTCACATTGGAAGTCAATTAAGTGTATTGGCTGAATCATTAGGCATGAATGTTTATTTTTACGATATCGAAACCAAATTACCTTTAGGCAATGCTAAACAAATTTCAACTATGAAAGAATTACTTGCTATGAGTGATATTGTCAGCATGCATGTTCCTGAAAATTCAACCACCATTAAAATGATTGGTAAATCAGAAATCGACATGATGAAATCAGGTTCAATATTGATAAATGCCTCTCGCGGTAGTGTGATTGATATCGAGGCCTTAACTCAAGCACTAGAAAACAATAAACTTAGTGGTGCAGCAATTGATGTTTTCCCTAGTGAACCGGCAACCAATAGTGACCCATTCGAATCACCACTGTGTAAATTCGACAATGTGATTATTACCCCACATATTGGTGGTTCAACCAGTGAAGCCCAAGAAAATATTGGCATTGAAGTTGCAACTAAATTAGCAAAATATTCAGACACAGGGGCAACCCTTTCGGCGGTTAATTTTCCGGAAGCCTCCTTACCGATTCCGGCGAAAGGCTCTAGTCGCTTTATCAATATTCACCACAACCAACCCGGCGTATTGACAGCAATAAATACACTATTTGCCGAACAAGGTTTAAATATTTCAGCTCAGTATTTACAAACTGATGCTAAAATTGGTTATGTGGTTATTGATATTGATAGAGTAGAACAAAATAAAGCGGAAGAGTTACTGGTGAAATTAAAAAATGTAGCCGGTACAATTCGAGCAAGATTACTGTTTTAATCTGTGTTAGCCAAGCGCTCGGGTGATAATATTCAAAGTAGTGTTAAGGGATAATAGCGTCCGAGCGCATAATAATGCCTTTTGAAACAATTTAAGCGTTTTAAGGCATTACGACTGGTTACTAGCAACCCCATCCTACATAAAATTATCAAAATTGGCGTTTAATTATCTGCTTTATCAGCCAATATTTAGCGCCACAAAACCTATTCCGCAAATTTTTAAGATCTTAAAAATGATTTATTTATCTAACGGTTTTACTTTTATAACTTTGATGCCTTTCTCAATTAGAGCGTCGTAATATTTATCATCTAAATTATTGTCGGTAATAATAGTATCAACTGATTCAATATCACAAACCACATTTGGGCTGCGCCTTCCGAATTTGGTTGAATCAACCAATAAAATTAATTTAGCGGCGGCTTTACTCATCGCCACACTGCCATGATAGCTCTCATTGAATGTCGTTACACCACCAACAACATCAACACCATCAGCCCCCATAAATAATTTATCAAAAGAATATGATTCAAAAGCAGCAATTGCGGATGCATTGTTACTATGAAACGAGGCTGATTTTCGACGAAAGGTACCACCAGTTAGAATAATGGTTTGATCATCATCATTAGCCACCAGTTCATTAACCATATGTAAACTATTGGTCATAATAGTTAAATTATTAAATTGAGCTAGCATGGGGATCATCTGCGCAACAGTACTACCGGCATCAAAAATAATTGAATCGCCTTCATGGATC
The DNA here is from genome assembly GCF_003202915.1 of Gilliamella apicola. GTDB lineage: Bacteria > Pseudomonadota > Gammaproteobacteria > Enterobacterales > Orbaceae > Gilliamella > Gilliamella apicola_Q. The sequence goes on along the minus strand of NZ_QGLP01000009.1, from coordinate 35,297 downwards.
AGTTTTGCGGCTTCTTGAGCAATCGCTTTTTTCGCTGCGGTATTAATGTAGGTTTTATGATCGATAGCTCGGTCACCAATTTCTCGATTTAACATCGCACCACCATAAGTCCGCAGGACTAATCCACTCTCATTAAGTTGCGTCAGATCTTTTCTTATTGTCGTTCCAGTAGTTCGAAAATGTGCCACTAATTCATCAACACTAACCTGTCCATGATTCTGTAAATATTCTAAAATTGCCGTCTGCCTTTGTTTAACTTTCATGCCGAGATTCCATTATTTTCACAGTAAATAAGATCATTTACTTTGCAAGATAGTATACTTCAATCTAAAAGAAAATACTTTTCAAAATAAATGTTATTTACTATTTGTTCGCAGTTAGTGCTGCAGACAATGCACTTTGCGAAGCAGGATCATTCGGATATACCGTTTCAGGAATAATTTCTTTTGCATTAAGCCCAAGTAATTGAGGAATAGCTTTAGGTAGAGCAAATACAGTGATACCTTTCATGCTAATTGAATCAATTACCGTTTGGTTTTCGTCTAAAGAAACAGCAATTAAAACTCGCGGCTTAAACCATTTGGTTTGGCTACGACCAACACCTAAATATCGTCCCTTTTTCATCGTCAGAAAAGCATGATTAAATCGGCGGATTTGCAACCAACTAAAAACGATTTGGATACACCATGCCATAAGCGCAAAAATTATTATCGTTGTGGTCATATTCATGGTTATCTCCAGTAATAGATTATGCTAAACAAACAATGCGAAAGTGCTATTTGACACTTCCGCACTATATTTAAATTAGAAGATGATGTTAATTAGAACATGACTTGTCCACCAGTAATGTTGATTGATTGCCCAGTACAATAAGACGCTTTATCACTCGCATAAAATAGCAATACATTAAGTACATCTTGATAATCACACCCCCGTTTAAGCGGCACTTTATCAATATAAACTTGCTCAACCTCACTTTCCGGTATACCTAATTTTTTAGCGTATTGAGGAATTAATGATTGGAACATTGGCGATTTCAAGAGATTACCTAACATTAATGAATTTACAGTAATACCATAATCAGCAAGATCTAGAGCAAGTGATTGAGTTAAACCAACACCACCAAATTTAGCTGCACTATAACCGGAATTATGTTTACTACCAACTTTGCCTGATTTGGAATTGATTTGAATAATTCGACCAGCTGTATTATGTTTGAGCATTAATTTAGCAAATTCACGAGCACATAAAAAATACCCGGTAAGATTAACGTCTACTGATAATTGAAAATCCTTTAAGGCAAAGTTAGTGATAGGCGCTGCTTTTGCTATACCTGCGCTATAAACCATTAAATCAGCTCGATTAAATGTATTATCGACATTTTGTGCAAGTTTAATCACACTCTCTTCATTAGTTGCATCAACACCAAATCCTTTAGCCGTACCGGCTCCATGTTTCTGGTTAATTTCATCAGCAACTTTAATTGCATTATCAATATTTAAATCGGCAACCGCTACATGATAACCAGCATCTGCAATACCTTTACATAAAAATTCCCCTAAAGTTTGTCCACCACCTATGATAACTGCAACTTTTTTCATTGTTTGTTCCTTAATTATTTAAAATTTTGATTTCATCACCCACAAAAAGTTGATTTGGAATATCACCTTTTACATGGATAGTTCCCGGTAATTCAGCCTGACTACTGCCATCAAACCTCAATGTGATATGCCCCAATTCACGAAAGTTGGTGTTAGCAACATCGCCAACGGAAGTAATGTGATAGGTATGTTTACCAATTTGCAAAACTTGACCTACTTGAAGATCCTGTTTTAAATCATCATGATTATGTATAAAACAGTAATCCGCCAAATCTGAAGGCGCTCCGTTTTTAAAAAGTATTAACATGCCATCAGCTAAGGCGTCTGGAGCAAACTCACCAATTTGATTAATTTTTGATTGATAGATAACATTCGACATTGTTAACCTTCTCTAATTTTTTAGTTAAGACGAAAACTTTAGTTTCGCTGTTGATTGAAGAGGGATGATACTCATCCCTAAATAGTTAAATACACTTTAATGGTAGATAAATAACGACACCGCCCAAGCAATTAGTACGGTTGGTGCACCAGTTAAAAATCGACTCACCAAAACAGAAGGAACACCTACCCGAACAGTATCTTGTTTCGCTTCTGCAAGAGATAAACCAACAGGAATAAAGTCACATGCCGCTTGCGCATTAATGGCAAACAATGCTGGTAATGCTAAATGAGGAGGAATATTTCCAAGTCCAATTTGGACACCAACTAATGTGCCGATAACTTGGGCGATAACAGCACCTGGTCCCAAGAATGGTGAAAGTAATGGGAAAGAACAGATGAGTGCTAATATTACTAAACCAAGAGGATTATCCGCTAATGGGACTAACCCATTAGCAATAAGGTCTCCTAATCCGGAAGCAATGATGATGCCAATTAAAGCTGACACAAAGGCCATGAAAGGTAGAATGGTTTTAAGAACCGTATCAATAGTATCCCGACCAGCCTGGAAGAAAACCGCCACACCAGACCCCATACCAATCCCAATTTTGGCTAATAAACCATCACTTTGTTCTGTGATTTTTTTACTACTGTCATAATCTTTAAATTCTGATGCTTTAGCATTTTGTTGAGATGGTTGCGTTGCCACTTCATTAACCACATCACCATTTTTTTCAATCACGGTGATATTGTTTGGTTTAACTGCTGAAACATAAATGTCTTCGACAATATATTGAGCAAGTGGTCCTGATTTACCGGTCGCGTGGATGTTGATGGTTGGGATTCGGTTTTTTGGATAAATACCACAACGTAGTGTTCCACCACAGTCAATCACCGCGACACCAATTTCCTCTTTAGGTGGCTCACCTTCTTTAAAACCGTCAATCGCTTGCCAACCAGTTAGTTCAACTAAAGTATCGACTATTGCCGGTCTTGTGCCTGCCGCAATATAAACTATTTTTTTACCGGCAATAATTGGCAGTTCTAATGGACCACCCCAACCTGCTTCACCTTTTTCAATACGAATATAATTAGCCATTTTATTTTCCTTTTATCGTGATAGATGAATTGTTATAAGTGAACTTTTCTATCTAATTTAATTCCCATTTTTCTTTCGAAAATGGCTGTACAAAAGTCAGTGATCCAACCTCTAAAGAAGTTAGTAATCAAACCGACAAGGAAATAACTAACAGCTAATGGACCCAGTGGTAAATTTAAGGTAGTTAACCCAGCGGCAACCCCTAGGTAAACAAAAAGTTCCCCTGGATTTACGTGAGGAAATAACCCATTCATTGAGTGGCAGCTATAGGAAGATGCAGCATAATAGCTAGGTTTGTAAAACTCTGGCATGAAGCGACCTAAGCTTAATGTCATTGGATTACAAAACACAAAAGTACCAATTAAAGGAAGGAATAAATAACGTGAAACTGGGTTACCAGCGCAAGCTTGTGCTAAACGTTCAATACGCTCTTGCCCGATAAATTTAATCACCGCATTCATAACAACTAATAATGAAATTAATAAAGGTAAAATCGAGGTGACCATCCCAACTAACACTTTACCGCCTTCTTGGAATAAACCGATAAACCATTCGGCTCCAAATGAAATTGTATCAATCATATTTTCTCCTATTGAGTTAAATTGCAAAAAAATATTAACAACTATGAAATTAAAAAAACTTTAACTAGATCACACTTTGAAACATTTTCTTTTATTTTGAAAGAAACTATTTAAAACGATAGGAAAAATGAGTTAAATAACCATTCATAGATTGTTGATATAGCAGTAATAGTTAAAAATAGCTCATTTTGATTGGACTTTAATAAAGAGTTGGCGTAATTTGGTTATAGTTAAGTAATCAATTAATTCACCTATAGGAGAATATTACATGGCTAAAAGTACTACTAAAAAAAGCACTACTACTTCAAAATCTGCAACAGCTTCAAAAGGTCTAACAGCAAAAAATGTAAGTTCTGCCAAAAAATTACAACAATCTGCAATTTTATTTCCAACTGATTTAGGACAAAAAGCTTCAAAAGATATTTCTGGCGCAATGAACTCTGTATTAGCAGATGTATTTGCTCTCTATTTAAAAACCAAAAACTTTCATTGGCATGTGAGTGGTCCTCACTTCCGTGACTACCATTTAATGTTAGATGATCACGGCGAAGAGCTATTTGCTATGACCGATCCAATTGCTGAACGTGTGCGTAAATTAGGTGGAACCACATTACGTTCAATTGGTCATATTTCAAAATTACAAAGCATTTCGGATAATGACGCTGATTTTGTTGAGCCATCTGATATGATCGCCGAGCTCTGCCAAGATAATATTAAACTGACTACTCGTATGCGTGTTGCTCATGATATCTGTGATAAATATAATGACTCAGCAACAGCAAGTTTAATCGAAGAGTGGATAGACCAAACAGAAAAACGAGCTTGGTTCTTATTTGAAACTAGTCGTAAATTAGACTCTTCAGGTCACTAAAACATTAAGTTATCTTAAATTTTCATACCGACTAAGAGACACATTCTTGTGTCTCTTTCTCTTTTCATTAAGGAGAATTACAAATGAGTAAAAAGATTGCTGTACTTGTTGGTAGTTTACGCAAGGATTCCTACAATTTAAAAGTGGCCAAAGTGCTTCAACAAATTGCACCTGAATCACTCTCACTCAACATTATTGAAATTGGTGATTTACCTTTTTATAACGAAGATATTGATGTTGATACACCACCACCATCTTATACTCGATTTCGCCAAGCAATTGCCAGTTGCGAAGGTGTGATTTTTGTTACACCGGAATATAATCGTGGATTACCGGCAGTTATTAAAAATGCACTTGATGTCGGTTCACGCCCTTATGGTAAAAGTGTTTGGTCAAAAAAAACCGCGGCGGTAGTTTCGGTATCACAAGGCGCTATTGGTGGTTTCGGTGCCAATCACCAGTTGCGACAATCACTGGTTTTTCTTGATATGCCAACTTTACAACAACCGGAAGCTTATGTCGGTAATATCACTGCTGCTTTTGATGAACATGGTAATATTAATGAAAAAACTCAGTCATTTCTTGCATTAATTATTGATAGTTATGCTAAATGGGTTGAAAAGCTAAGTTAATAGATTTATTTTAATATCCACAACCAATATAATTGATTGTGGATATTATTAAATTTATTTAAAACACATGCCAAACTTCTATCCTTCTAATGAACAAGAGTTGTTAAATCGTGCCAAATTAGCTGCTGGTTATAGCTTTGCTGAGATAGCGCAATATGTCAATATGCCTATTCCTGCTAACCTTAACAAACAAAAAGGCTGGGTAGGCAATCTTATTGAAACTTATCTAGGTGCGAATGCGGGAAGCAAAGCCGAGCGCGATTTTGCCAGTTTAGGTATCGAATTAAAAACCATTCCAATTAATAAACAAGGTAAACCATTAGAAACCACTTTTGTTAGTGTTATCCCGTTAATGGCTAATCATGGGGTGATTTGGGAAACGAGTCATGTTAAATACAAACTCAGCAAAGTACTTTGGATCCCAATTGAAGGGGAAAGAAGCATTCCTCTAGCCGAAAGAAAAGTAGGACACCCCATACTGTGGACGCCAACTTTTGAACAAGAGCAACAGCTTAAACAAGATTGGCAAGAATTGATGGATATGATTGCCCTTGGTCAAGTAGAAAAAATTACGGCACGCTATGGTACCTATTTACAAATCCGACCTAAAGCCGCCAATGGCAAAGCATTAACTGAAGCGATTGGTGAAAATGGCGAGATCATTTTAACTCGTCCAAGAGGCTTCTACCTGAAAAAATCATTTACTTTACAGATCCTACAAAATTCAATGACTCATTTTATTAATTAATAAATGATTATTCGATTCTCTAATCTTTAATTTTTTGATCTTACAAAATACCTCTTTTTTTCGTTAAAAAAAAACTTTTTCTTTTATTTTGCAATAAAATCAAACTCTCGTCACACTTTTTCACATTGGTGATTTACTTTGATCATTTGTGAATATAGATTCATTTGTACATTTGTGAAGCAACAAAAGAATTTGTGAAAGAGGTGTGATATGAACTTTATATTAGCAGGTCATGGCAACATTGCTGTAGAAATGAAAAATAGTATTGAAATGATAGTTGGCGAGTACCCAAACTTACATGCTATCACTTTTCAATTAGGTGACGGTATTGAGACGTTAAAAGACAAATATCTAAAAATCATTAATCCACCAACAGATCAACCATTCATCATTATCACTGATATTTTTTCCGGTAGCCCTTATAACGCAGCCGCAATATTGGCTATACAATTGGAAAATATTGAAGTTATCACTGGTTTATCTTTACCCCTTTGCTTAGCGTTATTACATCTTGATTATGCATCAATTAGCTTTGAAGAAGCTTTTGAACAACTTAATGACATCCAATCAGATTTCATCAAATCTTTCAAAAAAATATCTAAAGACATCGCTGAAGATGAGGAGTTTTAAATGATTATAAATTTAGTTCGTATTGATGACCGTTTAATCCATGGTCAAGTAACAACAGTTTGGACCAAAGAAGCAAAGGCGGAAAGAATCATTGTAGTGAGCGATGAAGTTGCTAACGACGAAATCCGTTCCACCTTAGTTAAACAAGCAGCCCCTCCAGGCATTAAAGTTTCTGTGGTGAGTATCGAAAAAGCAGCAGCTGTTTATCAAAACCCCAAATATGCAAATGATACCGTGTTTTATCTATTTACTAATCCAACCGATGTGGTGCGGTTAATTGAACATGGGGTACCAATTAAAAGTATCAATATTGGCGGTATGTCGTTTAAAACTGGCAAAAAACAAATTACTAAAGCCGTTTCAGTCGATGAAAACGACGTATCTGCATTTAGAAAAATGCAGCAAATGGGAGTTGAACTTTGTTTAAAAGTGGTAATTACCGATCCTAACGTCGATTTTATCAAGTTACTTGAACAAGAATTTCCCAATTAATTAATAGGAATAAACAAGGAGGCAAAACATGGAAATTTCATTATTTCAAATTGTATTAATATTTATCTTTGCTTGTATAGCCGGTATGGGAAGCGTACTTGATGAATTTCAAACTCACCGCCCACTAATCGCTTGTACGGTAATAGGTTTAATATTAGGTGATATAAAAACAGGTATTATTCTAGGCGGTACACTGGAATTAATAGCATTAGGATGGATGAATATTGGTGCCGCCCAATCACCTGATTCTGCACTAGCTAGCGTCATATCGACGATCTTAGTCGTAGTTGGTAAGCAAGATATTCAAACCGGAATCGCCATCGCCCTACCCGTTGCCGCAGCAGGACAAGTGTTAACGGTGTTTGCTAGAACCATCACCGTGGTCTTCCAACATGAAGCCGATAATGCAGCTGAAAAAGTTCAATTCAAAAAAATAGAACTTTTACACTACAGTGCGCTGTTTGTACAAGCATTACGCGTAGCGATACCGGCAACTTTAGTCGCCATTTATGTTGATGCAAATACCGTTAACTCCCTATTAAGCATGTTACCAGATATTGTTACTGGAGGCCTTGCCGTTGCTGGTGGATTTATTGTTGTCGTTGGTTATGCAATGGTATTAAACATGATGATGGTCAAATATTTAGCACCTTTCTTCTATTTGGGCTTTGTTCTTGGTGGTTATCTAAACTTTAGCTTACTGTCATTTGGTATTTTAGGCGTTATTTTTGCCATTCTTTATGTGCAATTAAATTCTAAATTTAATACCAGCAAAAATAATGAAAAAAACATTGTGTCAAATAATCATTCAATCATTGCTGATGATGAGTTAGATGATTAATAAATAAGGAATTTATTATGAAAGAAATATCAAATACTATTCAAAAGAAAGATATTATTAGCACCTTTATTCGATCTAATTTTCAACAAGCATCTTTTAATTATGAACGCATACATGCCTTAGCTTTTTGTGTTGATATGATTCCTACCATCAAACGAGTATATAAAACAAAAGAGGAGCAACGCGAAGCATTAAAAAGACATCTAACATTCTTTAATACAACTCCGGCAATGTGTGGGCCAGTTATCGGCGTCACCATGGCAATGGAAGAAGCTAAAGCCAATGGTGCTGATATCTCTGACGGTACCATTAATAGTCTGAAAGTAGGTCTGATGGGGCCGTTAGCGGGAGTGGGTGATCCATTAGTTTGGGGAACGTTACGGCCAATAACGGCGGCGCTAGGTGCATCATTATCACTGAGTGGCAATATCGCAGGCCCATTATTGTTTTTTGTCATATTCAATTTAATTCGACTGGCAATGAAATGGTATGGCTTAACTTATGGGTTATCAAAGGGAATCGGTATCGTCAAAGATCTCTCGGGTAATATTCTGCCAAAATTAACCGAAGGCGCAACTATTTTAGGCCTATTTATCATGGGCGTATTAGTCACCAAATGGACCTCGATAAATGTTCCACTTATTGTGTCACAAACGGCTGGCATCAATGGTGAAGAGGTCATTATGACAGTACAAGGCATCCTTAACGATCTGGTGCCAGGCCTGTTACCGCTAGCATTAACACTTTTAATGATGAAATTGTTAAGGAAAAAAGTAAGTCCAATAATCTTAATTTTTGCACTATTTGCAGTCGGCATTATTGGCTACGGCTTAGGTATTCTAGGCTGATACTAGGGAAAGAAGAAGATAAAAAATTGACCATCTCAAAATGAATAAAAAGGTTCAGAGTTATTTAATAATTTAGTCATAGTGCACTGCTTTATCCAAATAACCAGACTTTGAACCTTTCCATCAACCAATTTAACCAAATTTAAAAATAAGAGGAATATATGAGAACTCATGCGGTTAGACTATATGGCAAAAATGATTTGCGCTTAGCGTCATTTGAACTACCAGATATTACTGATGATGAAATTCTAGTGACCGTCATTGTTGATAGTATGTGTATGTCTTCATTGAAATTAGTTAATCAAGGTGAAAATCATAAAAAAACACCACCTGATTTAAAAAATAACCCAATTATCATTGGACATGAATGTTGCGGTGAAATTATAAAAGTTGGGAAAAAATGGCAGCATAAATTTAAACCAGGACAAAAATATGTCGTTCAAGCCAATTTGCAACTTGCGGATAGTCCTTACTGTGTCGGTTACTCCTATCCATATACCGGTGGTTGTGCAACTTACATGATAATTAACCATGATGTACTGAAACAAGACTGCTTAATCCTTTATGATGGACAAACCTATTTTGAAGGCGCGTTAATTGAACCGCTATCATGCATTATTGGTGCATTCAATGCTAATTTTCATTTAAAGCCAAATAGTTATGAACATATCATGGGAATAAAACCTAATGGTAATTTGATTATTTTAGGTGGTACTGGTCCGATGGGAATGTTGGCAATAGATTATGCATTAGGTGGCCCTGTCGCCCCAAAAAAAATTGTCGTAACTGGTCGCAGCAAAGAAAAAATAGCACATCTAAAAAGCCTTTATCAATCTCGTAATGGTATTGAATTAGAATTTGTGGATATTGCCAATATTGATGATCAAGTCTCATTATTAAAAAATAAATCCACAACCGGAAGTTTTGATGATGTTTTTGTTTTCTTACCTTCGCAAGAGTTGATTCAACTTGCCTCACAATTATTGGCGATTGACGGTTGCCTTAACTTTTTTGCCGGTCCACAAGATAAGAACTTTTCTGCTGAAATTAACTTCTACGATGTTCATTATAATTTTATCCATATCGTTGGTACTTCAGGCGGTAATACCAATGATATGCGCGAAGCAGTTAAACTTATTGAATCGGGAGCTGTCGATGTGGCAAAAATCGTATCGCACATTATGGGTATTGATCAAGCGAGTAAAGTCACGCAAATACAGGATCAAATTAAAGGTGGAAAAAAGTTGGTTTATACCCACAAAAAGTTTGATCTTAAAAATTTAGAATCACTAAATGAAGATGCGGATGATGTCGCTTTACATAAGATATTGTCTAAAAATCATGGCATTTGGTCAAAAGAGGCCGAAGATTATGTTTTAAACTATTTTCCTGATATAGATTCTTGATTTTTTGGTATACTCTATTCACTTCGAGTTGTCATACAAAAAGACTTCTTGGGGTGAATAAAAAACGGAGTATTTAATAACTAAAAAATAAGATAACGCAACTATGATTAATCAAAATTTTAGCAACGACGAGCTTGAACAACATAAGATGTTAATTAAGATTGCTCAGCTGTATTATGAAGAAAACAAAACACAGTCGGAAATAGCAAAAATCGTTAATATACACCGTTCAAGCATTAGCCGAATGTTAAAAACAATACGCGAGCTTGGCATTGTTTCGATTTCGATTAATTATAATTTGTTACCGGATATCGCGTTAGAAGAAAAAATTTGTAATAAATATCATTTAAAACAAGTTATTGTCGTTCCGGTTAATCTTGATATGGACAATGAAAGTAAAAATCAAATTGTTTGTAATGTCGCCTCAAATGTCCTACTGAAAAATATTACCAAAAATGATGTCATTGGTGTGTCTTGGGGACGGTCGATCAATTATATTGTTAATAGCGTAAAAAATGATAATGCTACCTTCGAAAACGTTACTATCGTGCCAATGATAGGTGGTCCTTCTGGCAAGATCGAAACTAAATACCATGTCAATAATATTGCTTATAAACTCTCAGATAAACTTAAAAGCAAAGCGATACTGATTGATTACCCAGCTATCGTTGATACTGCAAATTTAAAAAGCGAAATTGCCAAAACTCAGCATATGAAAGAACTCAATAATTGGTGGGATAAAATCACCATTGCTTTATTTAGTATTGGTTGTCCAGCGATATCAAAAAACTCAATTTGGTATGGTTTTTATGGTGAGCTTTTTCAAAAAATTACCAATAGAAAGATTGTCGGCGATATTTTGTCGCGATTTTACGATAAAAACGGTAAGGAATTACAAACCCCTTTTCATGATCAAATCATTGGTGTTACCTTAGAAAATCTCAAAAAAATTCCTTTAAAAATATGTGCGAGTGGTGATGCGGAAAAACTCAATAGTTTGATTGCCGCATTAAATGCAAATTATATCGATATATTAGTCGTCAGTGATGAAATGGCTAATCAATTAGTCATTTGATTACCTGAGTAAATGGCTATATAGGCAGCACACCACAAATTAAAGCGCTATTTCATTTTTTATAAATTACTTTTCAAATTTGTGACTCCATTAACAAATTCTAAGGTAGAAAAAAGAACCGATATTATTAAAGAAAATGGTAGTAAAATAACTAATAAATAATTTAATGTGTTAGTTTAGATTGCATTAGATAAAGATCTTAGTTAACAGAGTGTTACCTGTTTTGATTGTCAATTTACCTGCTTAATATCAAAATAGGTAACGCTCATATTTCGATTGATTCTAGCTAAAATAGACCTTAACTATAGTTAACTTTTTACCTATATCTGATTAACTCGCCAACCGTTAAGCTTGATATTATAAATGCATCAGGTCTAAAATTATTATAATCCACTAAGTTTGTTTTATAACTCCACCTCTTATTCTCAAAACCAGTAACACGGTGTAGCCCTTCTCATTTTTCACAAAAAACAGCAATAACTCAAACAAACATTAGCGATAAAAATAATTAATTAAAATATTAATCAAAATGCACCGAGGATATTTTTGAGAAAAAAATTGATTTAAAAGATGTCGTATAGCATTTTATCAATCTCGGCTTAGTTAATGGTTAGCTGGTTATTACTCAATAATTTAGAAACGAGGTAAAGACTTCTCAATTTTTTTATAAAAAACTACCACAACTCAAACAAACATTAGCGATAAAAATAATTAATTAGAATATTAGTCAGAAGTGCGCCGAGGATATTTTTGAGAAATAAAATTGATTTAAATGATGTCTGTATAGCATTTTATCAATCTTGGCTTACTTAATGGTTAGCTGGTTACTACTCAAAATTTAGAAACGTGGTAAAGATTTCTTAATTTTTTATAAAAAACTACCACAACTCAAACAAACATTAGCGATAAAAATAATTAATTAAAATATTAATCAAAATGCGCCGAGGATATTTTTTGCAAATAAAACTGATTTAAACGATTTCTGTATAGCATCTTGTCAATCTCGGCTTAGTTAATGGCTAGTTGGTTACTACTCAAAATTTAGTGACGCTTACTGACTCACAACTTTTTTACAATAACTGCCATAACTCAAACAAACATTAGTTGAAAAAGATCATATTAGCATCGGCAATTAAGATAAATAATTTGTTACTAATTGATTATCTGTATATTTCATTTGTTAAATTGTGATCCAAAACACAAAATGAAATGGCGTTTTATTTATAATGATCCAATATTTTATTATTATCTTTGGAGTGGAACTATGGCGCTTTTTCTAAATATTTTTGGTCAGCCAGCTATCATTATTGCATTAGTTGCTTTTATTGGTCTGATATTACAGAGAGCTAAAATTTCTAAAATTATTACCGGTACACTACTTTCATTTATTGGTTTTGTATTAATTAAGACTGGGGGAAAAATCTTAGGTGGTGTGTTAATTATGTTTAGTAACATGTTTACACACGCTTTTGGAATGCATGGGGTAGTACCTAGTAATGAAGCTATTACCGCGTTAACGATGGAATCACTTGGCACAAGTGCTGCTTTTATTCTCTTTTTTGCGATGATAATTAATCTCCTGTTGGCCAGATTTACCCGCTTTAAATCAATTTATCTATCCTTGCACCTAGTGCTATTTATGGCATTTTCATTCACCGCTGTTTTACAAGGGATGGGCTATAATGGCTATACCATTGTTGCTACTGGCGCAATTATTATTGGGCTTTATATGGCGGTATTTCCAACTTTACTCTCTAAATTTAGCCAGACAATAATAGGCAATAATAATTATTGTATTGCTCATGCAGGGACTATTTCATATTTAATAGGATCTTATTTAGGTAAATGGCTCGGAAATAAAAAAAATGATATTGAACAGATTAAAATCAATGACCGTTTTAGCTTTTTAAGGCAGTCTGATGTCGCGACATTTATTACTATGTTTGTCTTACTATGTTTATCTGGCGCGTTTTCTTCTGCTGATTATTTAAAAGATATTCTTAAAAATAATACATTCATTATTTTTGCGTTGGAACAATCTGCAATTTTTGCCGGTGGCCTGTACATTGCTAAAAAAGGGGTCGCTATTTTTACTGAAGAAATTATTCCTGCTTTTAAAGGATTTGCTCAAGTTGTTGCACCGGGTTGTGTGCCAGCGGTCGATCCGATGGTGTTATTTGATAAAGCACCAAATTGTGTATTAGTGGGCTTTATTGTTAGCTTCTTTACTGAAATAGCCTGCGTGATTGTTTTTCCTTTTATTGGTTTGCCAATTATTATTCCTGGAATAATGGCAAGTTTCATCACCGGTGGTACAGCGGCAATCTTTGGTAACTCAACTGGTGGCGCAAGAGGAGCGATTATTGCGGCTTTCGTTAACGGTTTACTTTTATGCGTATTACCTGCACTTGCACTACCTCTCTTTGCATTTTTAGGTGTTGAAGGTGTGACTTTTGCCGATCCTGATTTCACATCATTATCGTTAATCACCGAATTTATTGTTAAACTTTTTAGTTAAACAAAATAAAAAGTCCGTTGTAATACGGACTTTTTCTTGGCGATAGGTTTTTAGATCAAATCAAACATTAAAATTTTCGAATTTCTTTGATAATTATAAAGTTGTTTCTTTTTAATCGGTAGATCATCCACTTCAGCTGGATTGAAACCTTTTTCACGGAACCAATGGATACTACGAGTAGTAAGCACAAAGATTTTTTCTAATCCTAAATTATTGGCTCGTTCCGCAATTTTTTCTAACAATAAATCACCGCGTGATGAGTTACGATATTGTGGATGAATGGCTAAACAAGCCATTTCGCCCATCTTTTCTTCTGGATAAGGATAGAGTGCAGCACAACCAATGGTCATATGATCACGTTCAATAATAGTAAATTTATCGATTTCAATTTCTAACTGTTCTCTTGAGCGTTTGACTAAAATACCTTGTTCTTCAAGTGGTCGAATCAGCTCTAAAATTCCACCAATATCATTTATGGTTGCCAAGCGAATTTGTTCAGAATGTTCCATCGAAACTTGGGTACCGATACCGTCGCGCGAAAATAGTTCTTGTAAAATAGATCCATCCACTAAATAGCTGACCAAATGACTACGACGTACCCCATTACGACATGCTTTAGATGCTGCACGCAAAAAACGCGCCTCACTAGATAGATATTGGCCAGTTTGTTCTTTGTAATTAACATAATTATCAGCATCAACAGGGAAAAGATCAGTAATTACATGCTGTTGTTCATCAAGTACTCCCTGTTCAGCACAAAAACTTATTAATTTATCAGCTTTAAGACGAATGGCAACTTCGGCTGCAACATCTTCTGATGACAAGTTAAAGCTTTCGCCAGTCACCGATACACCCACCGGACCGAGTAATACAATCGAGCCACGGTCTAACTGTTCATCGATCGTTTCATTATTAATTCGTCGAATTTTTCCGGTATGACAATAATCAACACCATCGTCAACACCTAATGGTTGCGCTATAACAAAGTTACCACTGACCACATTAATATGGGCACCTTGCAATGGCGTATTATTTAAGCTCATTGATAAACTGGCGGTAATATTAAGTTGTAATAATCCAGTTATTTGTTTAACAATCTCTAGCGTTGAAGCATCAGTGATCCGGGTATTTTTATGATATTTTGGTTGGATATTATGGTTTTTTAACGACTCATCTATTTGGTTACGCGCACCATTAACAATCACCAATTTAATACCTAAACTATGTAACAAACCAATGTCACTAATGATACTTGCATAATTATTACTTTTTAACACTGCCCCAGTTAATAAAATAACGAAGGTTTTTCCTTGATGGGCATTAATATAAGGGACTGAATGCCTTAAACCGTCAACAAGTTCAGTTGTTCTCTCTTTCATCGCACTACCATCCAAAATGAATATTTATTCACAATTTTTGTATTTTTATTTATTTTTTATCTAATGGCAAGTACTTTTTGAAAAATTCAAAGATATAAAAATAGATAAAACTAATCTTTAGAAATAGTTTAATGAATAATTGATGGCAGAAAATGAACGAAGTTAATTTAGTGACTTTGCAGTTTTTCAATCATCTGATTGAGAATTATATTTTCGTCCTGATCAACATCGACAATATGATGCGCAGCATCATGATATAATGGTAAACGCTCAGCAAGCACTTTTTCCATCTCATCAGAAATGGATAAACCGGTTAATGATGGTCGTTGTGCGACATTAGGATCTTTCATCAAACGAGCTGCTAAGGTTGCCGCCGGAGCAGATAGAAAAATAACAATGCCATTTTGTTTCATAAACTGTCGATTTTGTTCGGCTAACACCATACCACCGCCAGTTGCGATCACGCGATTCGGCTTAGCTGTATCAATAAGGACTTGGCTTTCTCTAGCACGAAAACCTTCCCAACCCTCTTTTTCAACAATTTCAGCAACCGTTCTCTGCGTAGTTTCAAGTAAATGACAATCTGTATCAATAAAAGAAAATGATAACTTATTGGCTAACATTTTACCCATGGTTGTTTTGCCAGCTGCTCTTGCGCCAACTAAAAAAATTGTTTTCTTCATTTTGGGTCCTTCTTGATATACCGCTCTAAATCTAAGTTACCTATGCTAGTGATTCATTTTTATTTTTGCAATATTTTTTTACAGAATGATTTAATTACATGCTATCCATATGATTTAAAATAGAATAATAATAAGCAACACTGTAAATATATTGTTACAATTTACACAGCATTATTTAAAGATAATTTAGCATTGTGTCTAAAAATCAACACAACTTCTCTAAACCTCGAAAGTAAAGCTCTGTAGCAATAGATTGATGTAATCGCCATTGGATCACATCAAGTTCAGGATTAACCTTTTTAAACTCTTGATATGTCATGAAATAACGAATAGTGTTGCTACCAACACGGTCATTAATGCTATTGATAATCAATTGTATTTTTTCACTACGTAGATTTTTTAGTTCTTTCATCGCTGTGGCTACATTTTCAGGAATAGGTAAAGTATTGTTTTCCCAATTGCGCCATGTTTCCACATCGGTTTTACCAATATACTCACTTGCTTCTGAAACTTTTAGCATTAGAAAACGGCGAAATGCTTGTAATTCTAAATTAGTCATAAATTAAATACTCCTTTTCAATCACATTTTAAATTTACCAATCACACTTACTACCTATCACTCTTACTGCTTTTTTGTAGATTTAATAAATTTTTAGGATGAAGATTAACTACACATCCACCTCAATTTAATAAGATGGATGTTTTTAACTTTTATTTTCCAGCTAAAGCATCAATCACTGCTTGTTTTGCTCTATCGGAAAGATCTTTTCCTGTCCAAATTTTAAATTGAGCATTTGCTTGACCAATAAACATCTCACGTCCAGAAATCGACTCCCAACCGGCTTTTTCAGCCTCTTGTCTAAATTTCGTGTTATATGGGGTATACACAATATCATAAGCGATACCTTTACCTTTGAACCACGCTTGTTCATAAGGCGTTTGCTCTTCAAATTTACCTTGCATACCTAATGGTGTTGAGTTAACGATAATTTGTGCTTCAACTTTATCTCTATCTTCCCAAGCTACCGTTTTAAGATTAAATTCTTTCGCTAATGCTTCTGGTAAATCAGTGACAATATCGGTAACCGTTATATCGCTATATCCAAGATCATGTAAACCAACAACTGCCGCGCGAGCTGCGCCACCCGCACCTAGTATTAATACTTTTTTATATTCAGCGGGTACTTTCTTTTGCATTAATGGTTGCATAAAACCAATAATATCAGTGTTATCACCACAAAGTTTATCACCATCCCAATAAACTAAATTGGCAGCACCAGCTTTTTTAACATGCTCGCTGACTTCATCTAAATAAGGAATAATGGCTTGTTTGTGTGGAATGGTAACGCATAAACCACGAATATGGAGTAATCGTACTGACTTAAAAAGTGTTTCAATCTCTTCAGGAGGTGTTGGAAAAGGCACAAGTACAGCAGGAATACCATAATCTTGAAATGATGTTGTATGAATAAGTGGGCTCATACTATGCCCCAAAGGATAACCGATAATGCCATAGATGCTATATGGCGTAAACTGACTCATACTATCTCCTTGAAAGTAAGAAAATTAAGGCTAATAGATAAAATCTATACTATTAATAAATTGTTATTATAAGATTAAATCATTATATATTGAACAAAAACAATGCATATTATGCGATAATTATTTCGCCATAATAACCAATATAGGTTTATTAATCTTTTTTCAATTAAAAACTTATTTTCAAGCTTACTTAATATAATGCTTGAGAAATTGCCATTAAAAGCGTATACTTCGCTACCTCATTATTATGGGTGTAGTGTGAGAGGTTAGACTGCTTCTCAAATAGAACTGCAGCAAACTAAAAGCCTGACGAGGTTAATTCCATTAACATATTACGCCCAAGGCTTAAGCATAGAAATTTCGGAGAATTATTGACATGTCACGAGTATGCCAAGTAACAGGAAAAGGTCCTTTAGTAGGAAATAATCGTTCTCATGCGATGAATGCTACTAAACGTCGTTTTCTACCAAACCTTCAAACTCACCGTTTTTGGATTGAGAGTGAAAAACGTTTTGTAAAATTACGTGTATCAGCTAAAGGTATGCGTACTATCGATAAAAAGGGTATTGATGCAGTTTTAGCTGAACTTCGTGCCCGTGGTGAAAAGTACTAATAAGGAAACCATATCATGGCTAAAGGTGTACGTGAAAAAATTAGATTAGTTTCTTCTGCTGGTACCGGTCATTTTTATACCACTAGCAAAAACAAAAGAACCATGCCTGAAAAAATGGAGATCAAAAAATACGATCCTGTTGTTCGTCAGCATGTTGTTTATAAAGAAGCTAAAATTAAATAATTTTACTTATAAATAAAAAACCCAGCTTAGGCTGGGTTTTTTTATCGTTATAATAAATTATCTCCTACCGTCCATATAAAAAGTACTTCGATTATCTACTGACTAAAAATATTTCCAGCTCATCAACACTCCACTTCAAAATAGACTACTATTAATTGATCGCAAAAGTTTCGGTCAAATTCGGTCAAAATCAGAGATGATTTTACCCACCGATTTTGACCGATTGTTTTTGTTTCTGGTGATAATAAGGATAAATTTAAGCAAATATTGCACTATTTAATATGCTAAATGTGCCCTTTATCACATTTTATTATTAACGAAACAAAACAGATAACAAAACAGATTCCATACACAAAATGGTAATTTTTACAAAGTTAAAATGACAAGGCAGTTAAGGAGATATTATGTTAATACTAGAACGGCAACAAATGATCATTCAATTACTCAGTCAACACACTAGTTTGACAGTAAATGATATGGCAAAACTCTGTTCCGTATCTAAAGAAACACTACGTAGAGATTTAAGAGCTTTAGAGGAAAAGGACTTAATACGTCGCAGCCATGGCGGCGCAGTTCTCGCCTCTACTCTCTCTAGTGAACCTATAGTGCCTTCCATATTGAGTAATAATCGCTCTTTCCGCCAACGGATTTTAGTTAATACAGAGGTAAAAACCCGCATCGCTCGAAAAGCACTACAGTTTGTGAATAATGCAGATCGTATTGCTTTAGATAGTAGTTCTTCTTGCTGGTTTTTAGCTCGACAACTACCAAATGTTGATATGACTGTCATCACTCATTCAATAAATGTTGTTCAAACATTAGCAGCTAAAAGCCAAATTCAAATTTTTGTTTTAGGTGGTGCCTATTTTGCCAAAAACGAAGATATGGTTGGCTCATTAACCGAAAAAATGTTGGCAGAATTTACTATAGATACCTTATTTATTTCTTGCGATGGCTTAGATTTTGATAATGGTTTAAGTGACAACAATGAATATCATGCTCATTTGAAGAAACAGATGATTTTAACAGCAAGAAAAGTCATTGTATTAGCGGATTCAACCAAATTTAATCAAAACGCCTTCGCCAAAATATGTAACTTAGGCGATATTGATGTACTCATTACCGATAAAACTATCGATAAACTACTACAAAAAGAGATGGATTGGCACAGTGTTGAGGTGGTATTAGCTTAATTAAATATCTCTTCTTAACTAGATAAAAATGATGGTTCTAGTA
Organism: Gilliamella apicola; assembly: GCF_003202915.1. Classification (GTDB taxonomy): domain Bacteria; phylum Pseudomonadota; class Gammaproteobacteria; order Enterobacterales; family Orbaceae; genus Gilliamella; species Gilliamella apicola_Q. The sequence continues at coordinate 15,941 of NZ_QGLP01000009.1, read as the reverse complement.
ATAAGGAGAATAATTATGCAGTATAAAATTTCCCCATCACTGATGTGTATGGATTTAATTAATATAAAAGAGCAATTAACATTTTTTAATCAACATGCCGACTTTCTGCATGTTGATATCATGGATGGCCATTTTGTTAAAAATATCACACTTTCTGCTTTTTTCATTGAACAGATAAAACCTCACACATCCATACCAATCGATGTCCATTTGATGGTAGAACACCCTACGGATTTTATTGAGCAAATGGCAAATGCAGGTGCCGATTTTATTTGTCCGCATGCGGAAACAATTAATACTAATGCGTTTAGGGTGATTAATCATATTCACCAATTAAATAAAAAAGCAGGCGTTGTCATCAATCCGGCAACACCTATTGAGTACATATCAGAATATATTCATCTACTTGATAAGATCACCATAATGACTGTGGATCCAGGTTATGCTGGACAACCATTTATTCCTGAAATGCTACAAAAAATAAAAAAACTTGCTGAATTAAAAAAACGTAATAGTTACAAATTTCTCATTGAGGTTGACGGTTCTTGTAATGCCAATACTTATTATCAACTGCTCTCATCTGGAGCTGAAGTATTGATTATGGGGAGCTCAGGGCTATTTAAAAAAAATCTCTCTTTAGATGAGGCATGGAAAAAAATGACAGTTGATATCAATAACGCTATCCAAACTATCAAATAGTAAAAGGACAATTAAATGAAAGGAAAAGTTTGTGTTTTCGGATCTTTTAATCTTGATATAACAGCATTTTTAGATCGTTTTCCTATGCCCGGTGAATCACTCGTCGCTAAATCAAGTAAGATTTCAGCAGGAGGAAAAGGGGCTAATCAAGCAACAGCAGCATTGAAAGCAGGAGCAAACGTACATTATATAGGGAAAATTGGTGAAGATGATTTTGGTTATTTTGCTCATCGTCATCTTAAAGAAGTTGGGTTTAATGCTGTAACCATTTTAAGTTCAAATGAACGAGCTACGGGTAATGCATTAATTTATGTTGCAGGAGAAAGTGCCGAAAATATGATTTCTGTCGATCCAGGTACCAATATGATTGTAACTGAAGAAGAAATTAAAAAATGTGAACCTGCAATAAAGTGTGCTGATGTGGTATTAGTCCAACTTGAAAACAACATTGCTGCGATTGAACAAGTTATTAATATCGCCAAAAATAACAACGCATTTACTATTTTAAATCCAGCACCATTTCAACCGGTAAGTGATGAATTATTATCAAAAGTTGATTTATTAACTCCAAATGAAACAGAAACTTATCTTCTTACCGGGCAAAAAATTACCGATAAGGAAAGTGCTAAGCGTGCTGCCGATTACCTACATCAAAAAGGCGTTAAAAAAATCATCATCACGATGGGAGCAAAAGGTTCGCTACTTTCCGATCAGACTACTAAAACTTGGATCCCTTGCTTTCCAGCAAATCCTGTTGATACCACTGGTGCTGGAGATGCTTTCAACGGCGCCCTAGCCGCTCAAATTGCTAATGGACAAAATATTAAACAAGCTGCGTTATTTAGCTCAGCTTTTGCAGCAGTGAGTGTCGAATACATTGGCGCCGCCTGTATGACGACCTACCAACAGGCAATTGAACGTATGCACAAACTTAGTGGTAATTAATAAATTATGACTAATTATTTCTGAATATTAAGGTTTTATTATGAATACGACAAATAAATCATCTACTTTAGATAGTAGTAGTTATTTAACAAAAACACCATGGGCAAAATTTATTTTAGTTTGTTGTTTATTTGCACTCTGGGGAATGGCAGTTAATTTAAATGATATTCTAATTGCACAGTTTAAAAAAGGGTTTGATCTTACTGATACCCAAACCGCTTTAGTACAATCGGTATTCTTTTTAGGATACTTTTTTATCGCCTTACCAGCAGCCGCGATAATAAAAAAATTCTCTTATAAATTAGCGATTGTGATTGGTTTAATGTTATATGCGACTGGATGCTTTTTATTTATACCAGCAGCCTCATCAATGACCTATTATGCATTTCTTGGTTGCTTAGGCATTATCGCTTGTGGTTTGTCATTTCTTGAATCATCTTGTAATACTTATTCAAGTTTATTAGGACCAATAGAAACATCAACGCAGCGCATTAATTTCTCGCAAATTTTTAATTCAGTAGGTGTTATCTTAGGTGTCCTAATTGGACAACAATTAGTGTTTGGAAAAAATGATCCTAGCCATGCTGAATTGTTGCAAATGACACCAGAAGCGGCAGATGAAGCAAGGCATCAAATGGTTGGACAGGTAGTTACCCCCTATTTAATTATCGGTTCAATATTAGTTTTAATTGCGTTGCTATTTATTTTTGTCAAATTTCCTGCCTGTAAAGCTAGTTCGATAGAAAACCAAGAAAATGAAAATTTAATTCATTCTTTAAAACGACTTTTTGCTATTCCTCGTTTTACTTTAGGTATCATTTCTCAGTTTTTATATGTCGGTGCGCAAGTCGGCGTCTGGAGTTTTACTATTCGCTTCGTCCAACAAGTGGAAACCGGCACGTCAGAACATAATGCGACTTATTGGTTACTAATCTCGCTACTTTTCTATGCATTAGGCAAAGTGGTATCTACATTTTTAATGAAAAAAATAACTCCAGCTAAATTATTAAGCATATTTGCTCTGCTAGCGGTGTTCTTATTAGCAATCGCAATAATGAGCTCGGGTATCATCGCTATCGCAACATTAACTACTATTAGTTTTTGTATGGCGCCTGGATGGCCAACTAATTTCGGATTAACCATTAAAGGAATGGGTAAAGATACGCAAACTGCCGGATCTATTGTCGTCATGTCAATTATTGGTGGTGCCGTTATTCCTCTCATTATGGGGATTATTTCTGATGTTAATCATGGAAACATGCAAATCGCATTTATCGCGCCGTTATGCTGTTTTATCTACGTCGCATTTTATGGTTACTATTGTTCAAGAAAAGGTATCTAATATGAATAATTTAATTACAGGTATTGCTCATTTAGGTTTAAAAGTTAGTGATATTGATAAATCGTCAGCTTTCTATCAAACCTTAGGATTTAGTGTTACAGAAAAATTTGCAAAAAAAGGCGAAAATGGTGAAGTACATGTAGCGTTTTTAACTTCTCCAAAACTTACTTTAGAACTTTATCAATTGCCAGATTCTATTGATAATAACTTATCTCAATCTCGCAATGGTATTGAGCATTTTGCACTGGAAGTAAATGATATTGACAAAATGCTTAATAAAATAAAAGCCCTCGGTTACGAAATTAATGAAGGGCCGGTTTATGAGAAAAGAGAGTATTGTGAAGTAAGCTTCTTTCTTATTAGTGGTCCTGATGGTGAGCGAATTGAATTTGATATGACAAGATATTTCTAATCATTATCGCAATAAATAATGAGAGAATTATCAATAAAAAAACTACCGGTAAATACAGGTAGTTTTTTATTTGAACAAATACACTAAGACAAGATAACCGTAGAATTATTTTAAATATTGTTGTTCATATGCTCTGGCTTTTTTATCATCAAAAATATGTTCCCAACGAGCTATAACAATCGCAGCTAACGCATTACCAACAACATTAACCACCGTTCTACCCATATCTAAAATACGTTCAACGCCCATAATATAACCGATACCTTCAATAGGGATACCAACGCTACCAAGTGTTGCAGATAACACTAAAATTGAAGCACCTGGTACACCTGCGATACCTTTTGAGGCAATCATCAACGTGATAACGATAATAATTTGATCTAAGATACTTAAATCCATTCCAAACAGTTGTGCTAGGAAAATAACCGTAATACTTTGATATAGTGTTGAACCATCAAGATTAAATGAATATCCAGTCGGGATAACAAAACTAGTAATGGCTTTGGGCGCCCCATAAGCTTCCATCTTTTCAATGATCTTCGGTAAGGCTGTTTCAGAACTTGCTGTTGAAAACGCAATAACTAGTTCTTCTTTTAATATTTTTAATAAGGTAAAAATATTAAATCGACACAATTTACAAACCAGACCTAATACGACAATGGTAAATATGATCATTGCAGAATAGACAGTTACAATTAATTTTAATAATGGTAGTAAAGAAGAAAAACCATATTTAGCAACAGTTACCGTAATTAATGCAAATACACCAATTGGCGCATAACGCATAATCATATTGGTCACTTTAAACATAGTATCTGATACTACTTTTAAGAAGAATACAAACGGTTCACGTTGCTTATCTGGTAAAGACATTAAACCTAAACCAAAAAATACACAAAAGAAAATAACTGGTAAAACGGCACCATCTGTCATCGCTTTAAATATATTGGCAGGTATCATATCTAAAATCATAACAATCAAGCCATGAGGTTTACCGCTCAACTCTTCGGCAGCTTTAGTATATTTACTAATATCAGTGGTAGCTAAATTTGAAGAGTCAATTCCTGCACCTGGTGCGAAAACATTACCCCATAAAAGACCTAATAAAATAGCAATCGTTGTAATAATTTCGAAATAAAGGATGGTTTTAAATCCTAATGTCCCTAACCGTTTAGAACCACCAATTCCAGCAATACCTAACGTTAGCGTACTAAGTATAATTGGTAGAACAATCATCTTAATTAAGCGAATAAAAATATCGCCTGCTGGTTGGAAAATATTAACAATTGAAAATTGGTAATATGAATGTAAAGCATGATTAGGATCAGCAAGTTCATACAAAAAAGCACCTGCCACTATACCTAAAATCAAGGCAATTAAAATTTGCCAAGCTAGATTAGTTACAATTTTTTTTATTGAGAAAGACATGTAATTCTATTCCTTTTCACGGTTCTCGAAAACAAAAAAGGATTAGTCTGTGTAGCTAATCCTTTTTATAATTAAAATTACTCTTCGGATTCTTGAGCGGAATCATCACTGCCGTTAACCTCTTGGGACAATTCCGATTCATCATCATCTTCTGTTTCAGCGATTCGTTGTAATCCGACAACTTTTTCGTTTTCGGCTGTTCGAATCAGGGTTACCCCTTGAGTATTTCGACCAACAATGCCGACTTCCGATACACGAGTACGGACTAAAGTACCAGCATCGGTAATCAACATGATTTGGTCAGTTTCCTCAACTTGTACTGCACCAACTACAGCACCATTGCGCTCACTCACTTTAATGGAGATTACCCCTTTAGTTGCGCGTGATTTAGTTGGATATAACTCTTGTTCGGTACGTTTACCGTAACCGTTTTGAGTTGCAGTTAAAATTGCGCCATTTCCTCGAGGAACAATAAGTGATACGACTTTATCATCACCTTCTAGTTTAATACCTCGAACCCCTGTCGCAGTTCGTCCCATGCAGCGAACTTTATTTGCTGGGAATCGAACAACTTTACCATTAGCTGAGAACAACATAATGTCTTCTGTATTAGAGATTTGCGAGACCTCTTCATCACTTTCAGTCTCATCAACAACATCATCATTCAGTTCTTCGTCATCAACGGTATCAGACGTTTCATTACTGGTTAAATCAACGCCAATAAGCTCATCATCATCACGTAGGTTAATAGCAATTATGCCACCACTTCGCGGACGACTAAATTCAATTAGTGAAGTTTTCTTAACCGTACCTTGAGCTGTTGCCATAAATACGCAATGTTCATCATCGAACTCACGAACCGGTAAAATTGCCGTAATACGCTCATCAGCCTCAAGTGGTAATAAGTTAATAATTGGACGACCTCGAGAACCTCGGCTAGCTTCTGGTAATTGATACACTTTCATCCAATATAATCGACCACGGCTAGAGAAACAAAGGATAGTATCGTGAGTATTAGCAACTAATAACTTCTCAACAAAATCTTCTTCTTTAATCTTTGTTGCCGATTTGCCTTTACCACCTCGACGTTGCGCTTCATAATCAGAAAGTGGTTGATATTTGACATAGCCTTGATGAGAAAGTGTAACCACCACATCTTCCTGAGCAATCAAGTCTTCAATATTGATATCTGCGCTACTTGCAGTAATTTCTGTTCTTCTTGCATCTTGGAACTGATCGCGAACCGCTTCAAGTTCTTCACGAATAACTTCCATTAATCGTTCTGGGCTTGCAAGAATATGTAATAAACCACTAATTTGAACTAATAACTCTTTATATTCATCAAGAATTTTTTCATGTTCAAGACCAGTTAAGCGATGTAAACGAAGATCTAAGATAGCTTGAGCTTGAGCTTCAGAAAGGTAATAATGACCATCTCGAATACCAAACTCTGGTGCTAAATCTTCAGGACGAGCGGCATCATCACCCGCTTTTTCAAGCATTGCAGCGACATTACCAAGTTGCCAAGCTTGCGATAATAATTTTGCTTTAGCTTCAGAAGGTGTCGCGGCAGCCCGGATTAATTCAATCACAGGGTCGATATTAGCTAATGCGATAGCTAAACCTTCCAATACATGCGCTCGTTCACGCGCCTTACGAAGTTCATAAATAGTTCGACGCGTTACCACTTCACGACGGTGAAGAACAAACGCTTCGATCATTTCTCGTAAGTTTAATAGTTTAGGTTGGCCTTTATGTAAGGCTACCATATTAATGCCAAAAGAGACTTGTAGTTGAGTTAATGAGAAAAGATTATTTAAAACAACTTCACCAACGGCATCACGTTTAATTTCAATTACGATACGCATACCATCTTTATCTGATTCATCGCGCAACGCAGAAATGCCTTCAATTTTTTTATCTTTAACTAACTCAGCAATCTTCTCAATTAGCTTTTTCTTATTAACTTGATATGGAATTTCATTAACAATAATCGTTTCACGGCCACTATGGTCATCAACTTCAATCGTCGCTTTAGAACGAATGTAAATGATACCACGGCCAGTACGATACGCATTTTCGATACCTTTGCGACCATTAATTAAGGCCGCGGTAGGGAAGTCAGGGCCATGAATATACTCCATTAAACCATCAACAGAGATATTTTCATCTTCAATAAATGCTAAACAACCATTAATCACTTCTGCTAGATTATGCGGAGGAATATTGGTTGCCATACCTACAGCAATACCAGATGATCCATTAATTAATAAATTAGGAATACGCGTTGGCAGCACGTCAGGAATCATTTCTGATCCATCATAGTTTGGCGAGAAGTCTACTGTTTCTTTATCTAAATCCGTCAACAATGCCCCAGCAAATTTTTGCATACGAATTTCGGTATAACGCATTGCCGCAGCAGAGTCGCCGTCAACAGAACCAAAGTTACCTTGGCCATCAACAAGCATATAACGTAATGAGAATGGTTGAGCCATACGAACAATAGTGTCATAAACTGCGGAATCACCATGTGGATGATATTTACCGATGACATCACCAACAACACGAGCAGATTTTCGGTAAGGTTTATTCCAATCGTATCCAGCTTCATGCATAGCAAATAAAACCCGTCTATGTACAGGTTTTAATCCGTCACGGACATCAGGTAAAGCACGCCCGACTATAACAGACATTGCATAATCAAGATAAGAGGATTTTAATTCATCTTCAATATTGACGGGGGTTATTTCTTTCGCTAGTTCGGTCATAACACCAAGTTCTCTTATTAATTCAAATCGTAAAATAGCCTATAATTATAGCATAAAAATCGCTATTAATGCAGAACTAAACTGTTTTTATTTCAACTTATTCTGCATGAATAAACAATGTATTTTCAATTAATTGGCATAAGCAGTTTAAAATCATTGCATGCATTTCGTAAGCCACCACTTTTTTGAAAGATGGAACTCTAATTTCAATATCACTCTGCCCAAGTAAACCTATTACTTCACCGCCATCAAATGCGGTTAATGCGACAATTTTCATATCTTTAATTACCGCTTCTTGGACTGCACGAATAATTGAACGACTATTACCTTCACAACTGGATATAATCAAAATATCACCTTGTTGTCCTAAGGCTTGAATTTGGCGCGCATATACCTCTTCATGATTGGCTATCGCACTTAACAAAACATTGTCAGAAACTAAAGCTATAGCAGGAATACTTGGCCTTTCAATATCAACACTAGTAATTAACCGTGAAGTAAAGCTTTGCACATTGGCAGCCGCAGCGCCATTACCACACCCCATAATTTTATTACCATTTAGTAAGCCACCAACAATAATATTAGCGGCTTTTTCAATTGCAGAGCCTAGCGATTCCGCCATAACTATTTGAGTTTGAATACTTTCAGTAAAATAATTTTTTATTAAATCTTGCACGTTTTTCACCTAACAATTAAAACGCATTAATTATCCATTTTTGATTTTTTCCGGTTATGGCAAAAACATCAAATCTAAACTCTGTATCTTCAATATTTAAATTGTTCTCTAACATCCAAAGTTGTGCTGCTTGTTTAATTTTGATCTGTTTTTGGGATGATATGGTCATCTCTGCTTCACCAAAATTAGCATTTTTACGGTACCTAACTTCAACAAATACTAAGCTGGTTTTGTCACGCATAATTAGATCAATTTCACCGACTTGATATTGGCTATTTTGCGCGATTAACAAAAGGCCTTGCTGAGTCAAAAATTGGCAAGCAATCTGTTCATAATGCTTGCCAATATTTTTGCTATTCGCTTTGTTGTTTAGACGCTTCAGATGCCTCTGTTGTCTCGGTTGGTTCAGAGGTTTCAGATGTTTCATAAACATATTGCTGCCAAGAAAGTGCTCGAGTGACTTCGCATTGACTACTTGTTGACATTTTACCAGTCAAACCATCTAAAAAGTTAAATTGGTAAGAATCAATTTGATTAAAACGATTCGCTAATCGCCAAGCATCAATGCCCATAGCGTATAATCGGGTTAAAGAATAATCCTGCTTAATATTTTCTGGTATATTTGATGATTGCGTTTCGGTTAAATCAACAATCAAAGGAATATCTGCATATTCAGTTTGATTCAATTCATAATTAAAGTCATTAGAAGTACTGACTACATGACTTTTAGAACTTGAATAAAATGCGACAGCGGAAGATCCATTACCAATACTTTGGTCAGTACCCAAATCAAGTAGCGGCTTAATTAAGGTTAATTCGTCATATGATGCATAAACATAAATCGCGTCAAAACCAGTATAACTTGATGATGTTGTCGCACTTCCATCCTCAAAAGAGATTGGGCGACCAGTCAATTTTATTCCACTGTTATGATTCATATTATTTTTTAAAGTATCAACACTTCCAACATATTGAACATAAGCTTGTGATGAACCGTCAGCAATTTGCGACCATTGCTTAGCAAAGCTTTTAGCAACTCGTCGACCCAAATCATTTTCTGTTACAATTAAGAGTGGTTTTCGTTTATTTTGAGAATAAATATGTTCAGCAGCATCTCTTGCTTCATCTTCAGGTGAAAGGGTAAAGAAACACATCTTATTAGAGGGAATTCTACCATCATCAACTTTGTTCAATGCAAGAACAGGAATTGCTGGTGCCAACTGCTTTATTTTAGCTACATTTTCTTTCAATAGTGGACCAACAATTAAATCAATATTTTGCTCTTTCACTTGTTGTATCAAACTATCCATTGGTGAAATTGATGTATCTAAGAGGATGATATCTTGTTGTGGCTCTTCAGGATAAAATTTAGTTGCCTCAACATAGCCTTGACGAATCGTATTACCAAATATTTTAGAAGGTCCATTAAATGGTAATAATAATGCCACTTTTTTGGTTTTTACATTATCAACTGGTAGCGTCTGTTGACCTGTATACATTGAAACTAGTTGTTGCGCAGGATGATTTGGATACTTTGATGCCCAATCTAAAATAGCTATTTTTAGTTGATTTTCTTGGTAACTATTTCTTGCATTAACGACTTTAGACGTATCCCCTTCTTGAATCTCTATTTTTTTATTATTACTTAGGTATACATAACTTAGATCAATCCAACCTTTTAATGTTACTTCATCTTCAAGGACAGAAATTTTATTTATTTGACTTCCAGATAATTTGCTAAAGAAATTCCAAGTATTATTTAATACTTGTTTTTTTTGTGTCTCTGATGCAAATTTTTGTAAAAATAAATAGTCATGCGCTTGTTGATCAATATTTCTAGCTTGGCGATCTAAAACTAATTTGATTAAGTAATAACGATAAGACTGAGAATCATTTAACTGATCAGCAGATAACTGATTAAGATTAAATGGCAGCCCTTTTCTAATAGCGATTTCGCCTTGTGACAACAATTGGTCTTTTTGTTGTTCAGGACTGAGGTTAGCCGGTAGTTGAGATAATAAACTGTTTGCTTGGGAAAGTTTATTCTCATTTATCAATGCACGGACAGTTAATAATTGCCAATCAATTTTTTTACTTCCCGAGCTAGCTTCAGCTTGCGACAAATAATAATTGGAATCTTTAGTTTCATCAAAATTAGCACTTTTTGATAATGTAAGATTACATGCGTTTAAAAACGAAAATAATACTAACATTACAATAGTATAAAAGGATTGTTTTATTTTCATACCCATTCTCTTATCAATTTTCATCCCCAAATTCGTTGAACGTGAACAGTCACTTCTTCACGATCGTGATAAAGCTGTTTCGCCTGAATTTGTACATTAATTTGATTCTTTTTTAGTTCTTCTATTAATAATTGTAAATTTTGCTTTACTTCTTCATAACGTTTCTTCATTGGTAACTTGAGATTAAAGATTGTCTCTCGGCACCAACCATTAATCAGCCAATTGGCCATTAATTCTGTTACTTTAGCTGGTTTTTCAACCATATCACATACCAACCAATAAATATTATGCTTTTTAGGTATAAATTTGAAGCCATCTTCACGATAATGTTTAACTTGCCCTGTTTCCATTAGTTTTTCATTCATCGGACCGTTATCTATAGCATATACCATCATGCTTCTTTTTACTAATTGATAAGTCCATCCTCCTGGGCACGCGCCCAAATCAACAGCGTTTAAACCACCTTTTAGTCGTTCATCCCACTCCTCATAAGGAATAAAAATATGAAAAGCTTCTTCCAATTTTAACGTTGAACGGCTTGGCGCATCGGCAGGAAATTTTAATCTAGGTATTCCCATATAAAAAGGCGAATTATTTTGACTTAAGGAATAGCCTACATAACAACTATTATTACTAATAAATAATAGATGAATTACTGGTCGTGAGGCATTTTGAACTTTTAGAAGGATACGTTTATTGCGTAAAGCTTGGCGAAGAGGAACAGTAAATTTTCGACAAAATCCCGCTAATTGCTTACCTTCATTGGTGTCAGCTACTTCTACTCGCAAATCACCAGCTTTGTCAACAATACACGATAAAGCATCAATTATTGGTGTAATACGGTCTTCGGTTGGTAAATCAGTCAATACTTGCCCTGCAACAAACATTTGTCTGGCAAAAATAAGTGTTCGAAAAGGAATTTCTTTAATCAATAATTGAGCATCACCATCTTGATAGCATTCAAATATCACATAACCACTGTTTTCTTTGACTTTGGCAAATCCAAATATCTGTTTTTGTGTTGCTCTATCCATTATTTCAGCGGCACACTCTTTTTCGAATCCTGGTCGGCAATACAAAATTATTTTATTTAGTTTTTGCATATCGTATTTTTTCGTTTTCCCCAATTAAGACAAAAATTATCATATTAATCTGATTGGACATTATCTGTATACAAAGGCGCTTCACCTTTGGGACGAGTTTTGAATCGTCGATGCAACCACATATATTGTTCTAGCGCTTGCAAAATCTCTTGTTCAATAGCTTTGTTCATAAACGTAGCGGCTTGCACATCATCATCAATAGGATAACCTTTAAGCTCAGGAGTGACATAAACAGTGTAATGACCATTTTTCTCACGTTTGGGGGTGAAAGGTATAATTGCCGGTTGACCTAGTTTAACCAAAATTCGTGTTCCGATTGTGGTTGCGGCTTTTTCTACCGCAAAAAGCGGTGCAAATACACTATTTTTAGGACCATAATCGTGATCAGGTGCATACCATAACAATTCACCATTTTTTAAAGCTCTGATCATGCCTTTGGTATTATAGCGATCTAACATATATTTGTTTGATTTTAGGCGTCCTTTTAATTGCACATAATCCATAACTGGATTATCGTTTGGTCGGTAAACGCCAACACCCGGATGGCTCATACCTAAAATACGCGCACCTAACTCTAAGGTTAAAAAATGAATTCCGATTAATAAAACACCCTGTCCTGATTGTTGTATCTGAGTGATATGTGAATCACCCACGATTGAAGAGTGTTTGGCCAGTCTTTTATCTGACCAAAACCAAGCCATACCCGTTTCAAATATCGCCAGTCCGGTTGAAATAAAATTATCTCGTAAAATTTTATCGCGTTCTTGATCGGTTTTTTCCGGAAAGCATAATTTTAGATTTTGTCGTGCGGTTTCCTTACGTTTACCAATTAATTTCATAGAAAGTAATCCCAAACCTTTTCCTAATTGATAAATCATTGGATATGGTAACAAAACGATGAGATATAAAATACTAATAGCAAACCACGTTAACCAGTAACGAGGATGCAACAGTCGTTTTGTAAAATTAGGATGAATTTCTTGATTTTGGTTCATATTAAGATTAAATAACGATTTAAACGAAGTTGATTATTATATACCAATCTTGGGTTAAGCGGCAGAAAAATAAATTAAGCATGATGGAAAACCTTTTAACCACTAAATTTTTTAAAATAATGTTAGTTCAAAAAGAATAGGGATTAATTAACTAATCCCTTTTCTTTAATTTTTACCCATTGTTAAAGTAAAATAACGTGCTTATAAGACCATTCATTAAATTTTAAATTGCCACCGGTGCCTTAATAGCAGGATAAGGGTCATAACCAACAATTTCAAAATCTTCAAATTCATAATCAAAAATCGTCGGCGGTTTTCGTTTAATAACCAGTTTAGGTAATGGCCTCGGATCACGACTTAATTGTAAATGTGTTTGTTCCATATGATTAGCATAAAGATGTGTGTCGCCGCCAGTCCAAACAAAATCCCCCACTTGTAAGTCACACTGCTGAGCCATCATATGGACAAGTAGTGAATAACTAGCAATGTTAAATGGTAACCCTAAAAAGACATCGCATGAACGTTGGTAAAGTTGACAAGAAAGCTTACCTTGAGCAACATAAAACTGAAAAAAAGCATGACATGGCGCCAATGCCATCTGATCTAGCTCACCAACATTCCATGCCGAAACTATCATTCGCCTAGAGTCAGGATCATTTTTAATCTGTGCAATTAATTGAGAGATTTGATCTATTTGACGACCATCAGCAGCGCCCCAAGCACGCCATTGTTTACCATAGACCGGACCAAGATCACCATTTTCATCAGCCCATTCATTCCATATGGTTACTTTATTATCTTTTAAATAATTAATGTTGGTATCACCCTTGAGAAACCAAAGCAATTCATAGATGATGGAGCGTATATGGCATTTTTTTGTTGTCACTAATGGAAAACCATCTTGCAAGTTAAACCGCATTTGATGACCAAAAATCGACAAAGTACCAGTTCCAGTTCGATCTGATTTAGGTGTTCCTTCATCTAAAATTTTTTGCATTAGTGCTAAATATTGTTTCATTTTGAGATAGCCTTATTGTTAAATCTATATGCATATAAAAGGATTAAGACACCACCAATAATCATTGGTAGACAAAGGATTTGTCCCATGCTGATAAAATTCAGAAATAATCCTAATTGTTCATCTGGTTGTCTAAAGAACTCTATGATGAATCTAAATATTCCATAGCAAACTAAAAACAGCCCGGACACAGTGCCGGTTGGACGAGCTTTACGAATAAAAAGATTTAATATAATAAATAATACGATGCCTTCAAATACCATTTCATAGAGTTGCGAAGGATGCCTTGGCAAAATGCCATTTAGCTGGCTATACAATGAAAACCATTCTGGATGTGATTGAACAAACATAAAATCAGCATGGGTTGAAGTTGGGAATAACATACCGATTGAAGAGTTAGTTACTCGCCCCCAAAGTTCACCATTAATGAAATTACCAAATCGACCAAACATTAGGCCAATCGGAACTAACGGCGCCACAAAATCACCCACTTGCATAAATGTTTTATTAGTCTTTTTAGCAAATATAGCAATCACACAAATCGCACCAATTAAACCACCATGAAAAGACATACCGCCTTCCCAGACTCTGAATAAAATAGCCGGATCGTCAATGAACATATCAAAGTTATAAAATAATATATACCCCAGTCGCCCGCCTATAAAGAGACCTAAAAACCCCCAAAATAATAGATTTTCAACTTGTTGTGATGTCCAATTACTATTAGGCTTATTTGCGCGACGCTTAGCTAGATATAAGGCACCAAGTACACCAAATAAATACATTGCACCATACCAATGCAAGGAAATCGGTCCGATTGAGAAAGCAATTGGATCGAAATTAGGAAATTGTAAAAATTGATTCATTTTTTAGCACGCTGTTTATTTTTTCGTTTGTGAGCAAAAAAGTTAGACCTTTTTTTCTTAGAAAGATTTGTAACAGACTCTTCTATTTCAGATTGTATAGTAAATACAGGCAAAGCGAACTCTTTCATCGCTTTTCGATAAACATCACGCTTAAAAGCAATGACCTGCCTTATAGGATACCAATAGCTTACCCATTTCCAATCATCAAATTCTGGAGTCGGTGACATATTTAGGTTTATTACTGAGGTATCAGAAATTAACTCAATTAAAAACCACTTTTGTTTTTGACCGATACATACTGGTTGATTATCCCATCGAATCATTCGTTTAGGTAGTTTATATCTTAACCAACCATTGGTAACCGACAAAATTTTTACATCTTTTGGTTGTAACCCCACTTCTTCATTAAGTTCACGAAACATTGCCTGTTCTGGCGTTTCATTTAATTTTATTCCGCCCTGAGGAAATTGCCAAGAATTCTGCCCATAACGCCGAGCCCAAAGCACTTGACCACACCTGTTACAAATAACGATTCCTACATTTGGACGGTAGCCATCATTATCGATCACTGACTACCTCAAAAATTTATTTTTTTATATAGTTGAATTGTTTCATACATGCAACAATAAATAAATAGCAAAATGAGATTAATCGGTAAATCTAATATTATAAAGGTGATTTTTTAGATAATTTAATAATGGTAATAATATTAATTATCGCAAATGTAACTTCAATCGCTAAGCTACCTAAAGATCCTATCCATAGACTATAAATAATCCATAAAGCACTACTTAACAAGATAAGTAATCGCATCTTTTGTTGTTCAAATCGAAATAGTGCAATAGTGACTAATGTAGTACCAATAACCGAAAAATAATGGATGAATTGCTTCCAATCAGGCGTAGTAAAAAAGTAAAATAGCCACATTAACGCAATAAAGAACAACATAGCTAAATAATTTTTAGTATAGGTAGAAGTCACATTCCTAAAAATATTAACAATATTTAGTATAGCGGCAGGATAAGATTCAGGACCTAATAAATAAAAATGCAGCGTCATAATGATGTTAACAATAGTTAATTGCCAACGGAAAGCATTATCATTACGTTGTAAAAAGGCACTAACACCGACAAGATAACCTAATATACCAATTAGTTGCGGAACTGTTGTGTATTTTTCAATAAAATCTGAACCAAAAAATTGATATAAGAAGTTTAAGCTATCCACTGTTTGCTCCCTAGACAAATGGATCTGAATAATAGATTGTTCATGAATATGCTTTAACAAATCCTAGAATGCAAAAAAGCCCAGCATCACTGCTGGGCTCGTATATTTAAAAGTCTGGCGGCACCCTACTCTCACATGGGTAATACCCACACTACCATCGGCACTACGGCGTTTCACTTCTGAGTTCGGCATGGGGTCAGGTGGGACCACCGCGCT
>NZ_QGLP01000003.1 GCF_003202915.1 Gilliamella apicola | reverse complement strand
TCATCAAGTGCAAGCACTCATGTTACCGTTCGACTTGCATGTGTTAAGCCTGCCGCCAGCGTTCAATCTGAGCCATGATCAAACTCTTCAATTTAAAGTTTGATGCTCAATAACTGTCTCTGACATAATTCAAATGAATCTTCAGTGTCACTTATTAAGACTTAATTTTTGAGTCCGTAGACTTTTAATTTTTCGTCTCGTAAGTGCCCACACAGATTGTCTGTTTCTTCTTTTTAAAGAGCTGACAGCTTATTAATTAACTTCACAATTTCTTGTTTTAGTTTGCTGTCTCAAGGGCTGCGTATACTACGCTACACTTTTTCATTCGTCAAGATCTTTTTTAAAAATTTTTGACCTTGCTCACTAACACTTGTTTTGTCTGCTTATCGCTGACGTTGTGTCAGTGGATGCGCATTATAGGCGCTTCATTTTTTTTGGCAAGTGAAAAATAACACTTAAAATTCTGTTTGTTTTTTATTTGTTCAACGGCATTGTTGACACATATGTGATAATGAAAGATATCCTATTATAAACATTAAAAAAAATAAAACTTTGATGTTTGTCACATTTATTAATTCTTTCAACCATAAAAAAGTTAAATGTTTTATCTAAAAAACGCCCAGCTGTAACTATTAAGAATATTAACGATTACCACCAATTAAATATTTTGCTTTATCTTTAAATATGAATTTAATGGTATTGGCAATAAAAATACTGATAGTCAACGTGCATATTAAAAAGCTTATAGCACCAAACGACGCCAATTGGCCATTATCTGTTTTAATAATGTAACCAAAAGGAGAGTTAACTAATTGTTGTTCCAAAAATAATACTATAATTTGGTGAATAAAGTAGATTGGAAAACTGACATTAGCAAGATATGAAAAAAACTTATATATTCCACCTTCATTATTTTTATGATTCAAACCATCTAAAAAATAAAGTGCTAAGATAAATAAAATAATTTTTTGTAATGTATCGTAGTAAAGTCTTTCAACACCAAAATAATCAACATAACGATAAGCAAATGGAATAAAAAGACATAAACCAAAGAAAAATATAACTAAAGCCAAATTGTCTTCAACTAGTTTCATAATTTTTTCATAATTCTGTTTTATCATCATACCGGTTAAATATACCGGTCCATAATGCAACAAATTCAATAACGGTTGTTTATAATCAGGTTTAGTAAACATTACCACCCAAAACATCGAAACTAACCCTATGATAATCAAACTCTTTTTTGACCATTTATATAATAAAGGACTAATTGCAAAAATAATGATAATCATCGGCATAAACCACAGGGGTAAAAGCTGAGTTCCAGTCAACATCATTTTAACAATTGAAATACTCGAACTAGGTTCAGTTAACGAAAAAACAGGTAATTTGGACAAATATTGGTAATGGAAATATAAAAAACAAAATATTGATACAGAGATATAAGGGCATACTACCGTTTTAAATTTAGATAAGTAATATCCTTTTACATCATATTTATAAGTTAAATGCTGAAATAAAAAACCTGCAATTAACACAAAAAACGTTGTAAAATTAAAAGCAAATAAATTTAAAAAAGAAAATAAATAACTATTAGCTATTAAATGACTATTTTTAAATACACCTAAACAATGGCTAAAAACAATCATGATAATGGCTACGCCACGTAATAAATGAATAGAATGGATTTTTTTGGGTCTTACTGTTGTCATTTCAGTTATCAAAATATAACAAAAAAAATTTGTTATACATTAGCACAAAATCATTAGATAGAAACTAGTATTATTTTAGAAATCACTGAAAATATTACTTGACAACTTTATGAATAAATTACAAATATTTATCCAATATAAACTCCATTAATTAGTTAATTTGCCGGCAGCAAAAGAACATAAAGGTATAATTTCGCGTTTTTCTTGCATTAATACGTTTACCAAAAGCTCAAGTAACTTATCTGCAATTCCTTGTCCACGATAATTAGGATCCGTATAGGTATGATTGATGGTTGCTTTATCTTGCCCAACTCGAGTAAACGTTATTTCAGCTATTTCTTGATTATTGTCATTACACACATAGAAACGCTCGTTGTCTTGCTTATATTGTAATGTCATAAAATCCCTCAATTGGTATGATTTTTAGCTAATTTAGTTAAAAATAAGAAGAAATTACTTTTGAAATTAATTCGATTTTAAAGTTTTTATAAATTAATAATGTGAATAATAGATAGACTAAATTTAAACCATAGTATTACCAATTATTCACATCTTATTAGATTATCAATACTGCAACTTTTAGAATAAACGTTTTGCAGTATTGTAAAGATCCATATCAAATGGTCTTTTCATATTATTGATAGCATCAATAATATCATGATGCACTAATTTACCATTTTGGATACCAACACAACGGCCTGCATGACCATTAATAAGTAATTCAACAGCATAAGCACCCATTCGCGAACCTAAAATTCGGTCATAAGGCACCGGTGAACCACCGCGCTGTACATGACCCAAAATTGTTGCTCGAGTTTCATGATGGACAGCTGCTTCAATATCCTTAGCCAATTGGTTCACATCACACATATGCTCCGTAACAGTCACAATTGCATGTTTTTTACCTTTGGCAAAGCCTAATTTTATCTCTTCAATTAAGTCTTCTTTAGTATAAGAAACTTCAGGGATGATCATAAATTCACAACCGCCAGCCACTGATGCACTTAATGTCAAATCACCACAATCACGCCCCATGATCTCAATAACAGAAATTCGATGATGAGAAGAACAAGTGTCTCTTAATCTATCAATAGATTCTACAACTGTGCTTAGTGCAGTGAAATAACCAATAGTATAGTCAGTTCCACGAATATCATTATCAATGGTGCCAGGTAAACCTATGCATGGAAAACCTTCTTCAGTTAATCGCATAGCCCCCATATATGAACCATCTCCACCAATAACCACTAAGGCGTCAATTTGATGTTTCTTTAAATTCGCGATCCCTTTTTTTCTAACTTCTGGATCTTTAAATTCAGGAAACCTCGCAGATCCTAAAAATGTGCCACCTCGGGTGATAATATCTGAAACACTGGCGCGATCTAACTTAACAATGTGATCTTCACAAAGTCCCAAATAACCATCATAGATACCGAAAACCTCTAGACCTTCAGTTAACGCGGTTCTCACAACGCCACGAATAGCTGCATTCATCCCTGGGGCATCACCACCACTGGTTAAAATACCTATTTTTTTTATCATAAAAAATAACTCCAATTTATAAACCTTTGGCTATTATAGAGTCATAATAATTAACTAACAATATAAAGTTTAGGAGCTATTTTGAATAGTTTTTCTACTGATTCATTTCTAAAGGAACAACAGACACAGGATCTTGATGGATAATTACTGTTGCTGGGGAAAATTCTCGAGAGATATGTTTTTCAATTGCATCAGCAACTGCATGAGCTTTTATTAATGGCATGTCATCATCTAATTCAAGATGCAATTGTATAAATTTTAGCGGCCCTGATTGTCTAGTTTTCAAATCATGGAAACCACGTACATTTGCATAAGAAGAAACAATATCTCTGATTTTCTGATTATCACTTTCTGGTAAAGCTTTATCTAACAAGTCTTGAATTGCACTATAAGCTATTTTACAAGCATTATAAAAAATATATAACGCAATAAAAAATGCAAAGCAAGCGTCAGCATAAGTAATCCCATACCAATTTAAAAATAGCGCCATAATAACCGCAATGTTCATAAACATATCTGAAGAGTAATGTAACATATCTGCTTCTATCGCTTTGCTATTTGTCTCTTTTATAACATGTTTTTGATATAAAACTAATATACCTGTCACAATAACCGAAATGATAGATACGCTAATACCTAATAAAGGTGACTTTATCACAGTAGGATGAATAATTGATTTGATACTAGAAAGTAACAAAATGCTCGCTGAACCAATAATAAAGGTACTTTGCGCTAATGCGGCTAACGATTCGGCTTTCCCGTGACCAAAAGTATGATCATCATCAGCCGGTTTTAATGCATAACGAACCAAGAAAAAATTAAGCCCGGATGCCAGCAAATCGATACTAGAATCTAAAAGCGAAGCAAATAAACTCATTGAGCCGGTAAACCAGCACGTAAGTAATTTGATAATAATAAGGAAAACAGAAATTAAAACGGCACATAATGTTGCCGTTTTAATTAATTTTTCGTACAAATGTGATTTTGACATTTGTTACCTATTTATTGGTAAGATTCTATCCCTTGTGGAAGCACCAATTGTGCAGCTACTTCAGCCGCAGTCTTTTTATCTAACAGAACTTCAATTATTTTTAATGCAAAATCAATAGATGTTCCAGGACCTTGACTTGTGATAAGTTTATATTGAGCATCAAAATAAACTCTATCCGATTTCCAATTTTTAATTGTATCTTTGGTCGTTGGATAACCTGTCATATAAGCATTTGGGAATAAATTGTGATGTTGGAAAACCATGGCAGGTGTTGCACAAATAGCAGCAATGACGACCTTAGCCTGATGTGCTTGTTTTAATTTTTTAATTAATTGTTGAGAGTCTCGAAAGTTTTCAGCTCCAGTTAATCCGCCAGGTAAAATAATCACATCAAAATCAAGATTATCAACTTCTGAAAAGGTTTTTGGGGCTAAAATAGTGACACCACGAGAACATTCAACTTTTTTATCTTCAGTGATACTGGCGTAAGTAACTTTAATTCCAGCGCGTGTTAATAGATCAATAGTTGTAACCGCTTCGGTTTCCTCACAGCCATTTGATAAAAAAACTAATGCTTGCTTTGTCATATTCCACTCCGTTCTAATATTTAAATAACGTTAAACACGGCACTATTTTACACGCTCAATCTTTGCGCCTAATTTTCTCAACTTATCTTCAATATTATCATAACCGCGATCAATATGGTAAATACGATCAACAATTGTTGAACCTTCGGCTATACATCCGGCTAAAACCAAACTTGCAGAAGCACGTAAATCTGTTGCCATAACTTGGGTACCACTAAGTTTTTCAACTCCGTGAGTAATCAAGGTATTACCTTCGATTTCACCATGAGCTCCCATACGAATAAGTTCAGGAACATGCATAAAACGATTTTCAAAAATCGTTTCTTTAATAATTCCGGTTCCTTCTGCCACCATGTTTAATAATGAAAACTGGGCTTGCATATCGGTTGGAAAACCCGGATGAGGGGCTGTATGAATATTGACAGCCTTGGCTCGTTTACCTTGCATATCTAAGCAAATCCAATCTTCACCTGTTTCAATATTAGCACCCGCTTCTTTCAGTTTCGATAATACGGCATCAAGTAAATTAGGATCTGTTTTACGGCAAGTTATTTTACCGCGCGAAATAGCAGCTGCAACCAAAAAAGTTCCTGTTTCAATGCGATCAGAAACCACTTCGTGTACGCCACCACCTAGATTAGTAACGCCTTCAATTTCAATACGCATAGTACCAACACCGGTAATTTTAGCACCCAGCATATTTAAAAATTTTGCTGTATCAACAATTTCTGGCTCACACGCTGCATTTTCAATTATCGTTTTACCTTCAGCTAACGTTGCTGCACACATAATAGTGACTGTCGCACCAACACTAACCTTATCCATTACAATATGAGCACCTTTTAAACGACCGTCAACTGATGCTTTAACATAACCTTCATCTAAGGTAATCGTCGCGCCTAACTGTTGTAGACCAGTAATATGTAAATCAACAGGCCTTGCACCTATCGCACATCCTCCAGGCAATGAAACCTGACCTTGACCAAATCGAGCAACTAGTGGACCTAAAGCCCAAATTGAAGCCCGCATAGTTTTAACAAGTTCATAAGGTGCACAATAGTTATTAATCTCTCCTGCATCAAGATGAATAGAGCCATTACGTTGGTATTTCACACCTAATTGTGCTAGCAGTTCCAGTGTAGTATCGATATCTTTTAATTTAGGAACATTTTGTAACTCGACTGGTTTTTCAGCCAAAATCGCAGCAAATAAAATAGGTAGCGCTGCATTTTTAGCGCCAGAAATAACAACTTCCCCGTTTAAAGAGGTCGGGCCTGTAACATGAAACTTTTCCATTATTAACTCTTATTCATTTCAAATGGTCGATATTATAGAAGTTATTTACTAATAGATAAATGAATTTTATTAAAATATAATAATCAATTTATATGTACTAAAGTCATTCGAAGCAATTTCAATTATTTAATATATCTCTTTTATTAATTTTAATTTTAATTTAACAAATTAGATTAAAATTATTGTTAATCAGAGATTGACTCGTTTCACATCGGCATTTATAGTGAGATGGATATTTTCAAAATATCATCTGGTTAAAAATCAAATTAATCTATACTGATTTGTTTAATAAAAGAGATAAATATGTTTGACTCAATCGCTAAAGCAGGTAAATATTTAGGTCAAGCAGCCAAGTTAATGGTTGGGATTCCCGATTACGATACTTATGTTCAACATATGAAACTGACCCATCCTGAACAGACTCCTATGACTTATGAAGAGTTTTTTAAAGAACGACAAGATGCACGTTATAGTGGCAAAGGTGGCTTTAAGTGCTGTTAAATATAAAGAGATAATGTATGACACAAAATAATACATCATTATTACCTGCCACTTTATTAACCGGATTTCTGGGTTCAGGAAAAACCACTCTCATCAATTACCTGCTTGAAAATAATCATAACGAAAAAATAATGATTATTGAAAATGAATTTGGCCCAGTAAATCTCGATAGCAACTTACTTACACCAAATCATGATATTCAAGTGATTGAAATGACTAATGGTTGCATTTGTTGTACAGTGCAAGGAGAATTGACCAAGGCCCTTCATCAATTATATGCAGAAAGGCTAGCAGGTAAATTGCAATTTGATAGGCTTATTATCGAAACCACGGGACTCGCTGACCCAGCGCCAATTATTCAAACTTTTTTTATTGATGAGCTAATTAGACAAACCATCAGACTTGATGCGATTATTACTATTGTTGATTCTCAGCATATTTTGCAGCATTTAAATGAACATCGAGTTGCTGTTTCTCAAATTGGTTTTGCCGATCGTATTATTTTATCTAAAACTGATTGTATAACTGAACAACAACAAACTGAGATTGTAAATCGGATTCAAAAAATCAACAGTAAAGCAGTTATCTATCAAGCGGTTAATGGGAAAATAGCCAAATCACAATGGTTAGATATTCATGCCTTTGATTTAGATGAAGAGTTAGTTCTCAATAAAGGCTTATTTATCGTTGATCCTTCAAAAAAATTAGAAACTAAGTTTAAAAAAATTCCCTATCAAACCTCATCATGGAATGATGACATCTGTTCTTATTATTTTGAAGCAGGAGAACTTGATTTAAAAAAAATTGGTTCATTTATGGAAAATTTAGTTGAAAAATATGGCAATGATATGCTGCGCTATAAAGGTATACTTGCAATTAAAGACAATACTCAAAAACTGATCGTTCAAGGTGTCCATAAAATCGTCGGTTTTGATTATGGTTCACCTTGGCAACAAGCTTCGGAAAAAATATCTCGCTTAGTCGTGATTAGTCGAACATTACCATTTGATGAATTGAGCAAGGCATTTTTGCAAAGTGCCGCCAGTTAACTGGTTTTCAGCAATTCCCCTTTTTTCTCAAAAATTTTAATAAAATCGAAAAATCATCAATTTTACTATTAACTGCCTTTTTATCAAATATGATAGAATGAACAGTTTTCAACCTGTTATAACATACAATACAAAAATATGGACTACGATATTGCAATCATTGGACTTGGACCTGCCGGTAGTACGCTCGCACGCTTACTTAATTCCTCTTTTAAAATTATTGCACTAGATAAAAAACATCAAACGGGTAATGAAGGCTTTCATAAACCTTGTGGTGGTTTATTAGCTAACGACGCCCAAAAAGCCTTTGTGCGCCAAAAATTAAATTTACCTGCTGATATATTAACTGAACCGCAAATCTTTAGTGTTAAAACGATTGATCTTCAAACTAAACTAATTCGTAATTATCAGCGCAGTTATGTCAGCTTTGATAGGCATAAATTCGATCTATGGTTAAAATCACTGATTCCAAACAATGTTAACGTTTTACATAACACGCTATGCAAAGAAATTAGAAGAGTCATCGATGGATATCAAGTCACTTATATTGATGAAAATAACGTAGAGTATAAAATTACCGCTAAATATGTAGTTGGTGCCGATGGTGCTAACTCAGTTGTTAGACGTATGCGCTATCCTCATCATTCCATCAGGCAATATGTTGCGATTCAACAATGGTTTGCTGAAAAACATCAACGTCCTTTTTATTCTTGTATTTTTGATAATCAATCTACTAATTGCTATGCATGGAGTATTTCTAAAGATGGATATTTCATTTTTGGCGGTGCGTTCCCGAAAAAAACAGCGAATCAACATTTTGAATTATTAAAACAAAAGCTAACTAAGCAAGGTTTTATTTTTGGTGAATCGTTAAAAACTGAAAAATGTCTTGTGGTTTATCCAAATCGCTTCCGAGATTTTTATACCGGTAATGAAAATATTTTTTTAATCGGTGAAGCTGCTGGTTTCATTAGCGCAAGCTCGTTAGAAGGGATCAGTTATGCACTTGATAGTGCTGAGATTTTAAGCAAAATATTAAATAGTGGTCTAGCGAAACCAAACAAACATTATTACCAAAAAACTATACCTTTACGTTTAAAGCTCTATAGTAAAATTATCAAAGCCAAAATTCTTACTACGCCAATATGGCGAAAGTTAATAATGAAAAGTAAGATTCAGCATGTAAAAACAATTTAGCTATACAAAATAACAAACATTATTAACACAACAAAATATAATAAGGAATAGATATATGTTTGATGTAAGTGATTTAATTCGTTTTAACCATGAATGGTCAGAAAAAATAGAGCAGGAAGACCCTGAATTTTTTAAACAACTTGCTATTGCACAAAATCCAAAATTTTTATGGATTGGTTGTTCTGATAGCCGGGTTCCTGCAGAAAAATTGATTAAACTAAAACCAGGAGAAATGTTTGTTCACCGAAATGTTGGCAACCAAGTAATTCATACGGACCTAAATTGCCTTTCGGTTGTTCAATATGCAGTTGATGTACTTAAAATCGAAGATATTATTGTTTGTGGTCATTTAGATTGTGGTGGCATTCGCGCTGCGGTTGAAAATCCGGACTTAGGTTTAATTAATAATTGGTTACTTCATATTCGAGATTTATGGTTTCGTAATAGTTCTTTACTTGGCAAATTCCCTGCTGATATTAGAATGGATATTTTATGTGAACTTAATGTAATTGAACAGATCTATAACTTAGGACATTCCACAATCATTCAATCGGCATGGCAACGAGGTCAAAAAGTCAATTTGCATGGTTGGGTCTATGGGATCGATAATGGCAAGATTACCGATTTACACATTACATCATCAAGTAGTGAAAATCTTGAAATCAACTATCGCGAAGCGATTTCTTATTTGTTAAATCTGCATAAATTACAGTAAATTTATTTGAAACGATGGATTATTTGATTGCTGCTTCCTCGCCATAATAGTTTAGGATCAGCCAGTTCTTGCACAAATTTTCCATCAATCAATACATCAATATAAGGAATTACCGCTTGCTGATCATCGGTTAATTCATCAAGTTTATAACCTGTCCATAACCAAATATCTTTATTATCGCATTCGGTTTTAACTCGTTTAACCAATTTTAAAATAGCTGGGATATTTTGAGGGTGCAAAGGATCACCACCAGAAAGTGATAATCCTTGGCGTTTTATTTCGGTATCTTGTAAATCTTTAATAATTTGATCTTCAACTGTTTGTGTAAATGGCTTACCAGAGTTTACGCCCCATGTGCTTTTGTTATAACAGCCTGGACATTGATGTACACAACCTGCTACAAAAAGTGCACAACGAGTCCCCTCGCCATTAACGACATCCACAGGATAATAACGATGATAATTCATAATGACAAAATTATTGATTAACCTATTTGACCATTATCCAAATGTTTAACCCGACGTTTTACTTCCTCTTGCTTACCGGCATTAAATGGGCGAGCATCAGGACTACCTAAATATCCACAAACACGGCGAGTAACAGAAACTTTTGATGAATCATGATTACCACAACTAGGGCAAACAAAACCCTTGCTAGTACAGGAGAACTCACCGGTATAACCACATTCATAACATTCGTCAATCGGGGTATTGGTACCATAATAAGGTACTCGAGTATAGCTATAATCCCATACATCTTCTAATGCCTTAACATTATTAATCATGTTAGGATACTCGCCATAACAGATGAATCCACCACTAGCTAAAGCGGGGTAAGGTTTTTCAAATTCAATTTTTTCATATGGATTAACCTTTTTCTCAACATCAAGATGGAAACTATTAGTATAGTAGCCTTTATCGGTTACTCCAGGAATAATACCAAATTCAGCTGTATCTAAACGGCAGAATCGGTCACATAAATTTTCACTTGGTGTACTATATAAGCTAAAACCATAGCCAGTCTCTTTTTTCCACTGATCGACAGCTTTGGCTAAGTGTTCAACGATTGCCACACCTTTTTTACGTAAAGTTTCGCTATCAAATGGGTGAGTTTGGTTACCATAAAGAGCATTTAATGTTTCATGTAGACCAATATAACCTAATGAAATTGATGCGCGACCATTTTTAAAGATTTCAGAAACATTATCATCTTCTTTTAATCGAACGCCACATGCGCCTTCCATATATAAAATCGGCGCAACACGTGCTTTTACACCATCAAGACGAGCAATACGCGTCATTAATGCTTTTTTACAAAGGTTTAAACGTTTATCTAAAATTTCCCAGAAACGGGCTTCATCACCTTTAGCTTCAATTGCAATACGAGGTAAATTTAGGCTTATTACCCCTAAATTGTTACGTCCATCATGAATTTGTTGGCCATCTTCTTCATAAACACCTAAAAAGCTTCGGCATCCCATTGGCGTTTTGAATGATCCGGTTACGTCAACAACTTTATCATAGTTTAAAATATCCGGATACATACGTTTACTCGCACACTCTAACGCTAACTGTTTAATGTCATAATTAGCATCTCCTTGCTTATGGTTAATACCATCTTTAATAGCAAAAACCAGTTTCGGGAATACGGCTGTTTTATGATTTTTACCTAAGCCTTTTATACGCACTTTTAAAATCGATTCTTGAATTAATCGTGATTCCCAACTGGTTCCTAAACCAAAACCAAAAGTAACAAAAGGAGTTTGTCCATTAGCGGTATGGAGTGTATTAACTTCATACTCTAGAGATTGAAATGCATCATAACACTCTTTTTGGGTACGGCTTTCTGCATAAGCTTCAGGATCTGGAATATTCCATTCTTCTGCAACTTTTTTATGTTTTTGATAACTGATAGTCACGAATTTTGCTAAAATTTCATCAATTCGATTAATGGTGGTACCGCCATAAATATGACTGGCTACTTGCGCAATAATTTGAGCGGTTACCGCAGTTGCAGTTGCAATAGACTTTGGCGGCTCAATTTCAGCATTACCCATTTTAAAACCATTAGTTAACATTCCATCTAAATCAATTAACATACAATTGAACATTGGGAAAAATGGGGCATAATCAAGATCATGGTAATGAATTTCACCACAATCATGAGCATGAGAAATATCTTTGGGTAATAAATATTGTTTAGCATAATGTCGAGCAACAATACCAGCTAGTAGATCACGTTGAGTTGGAATAACTTTACTATCTTTATTGGCATTCTCGTTCAAAATGGCGACGTTACTTTGTTCTATTAAACCACGAATATCTTGGTTCAAACGGCTACGTTCTTCACGGGCACGATCACGATCATGTCGATATTCAATATAAGCTCTGGCCAATTTTTTATAAGGACCTGACATGAGCTGATTTTCAACCATATCTTGAATTTCATTAATATCAACACTGTCCCGATCCTTCATTTGATTGGTAACAACGCGAGCAACAGCAGCACAATAATCTGGGTCCTCAACATTGGCCGCAACAGCCGCTCTTATAATAGCATCTTTAATGCGATTCTCATTAAATGCAGTTTGACAGCCATCACGTTTGATTACTATGGGCATATATACTCCTTGATATTCATTAATAGTTAGCGTTCGGCATGATTTTTATATCAACCTTCATAGTTTTTGTAATAATTCAAAACTATTGATTTTTTGTTGAAATATGGGCTTTTTGATATAAAGTCGGATTTTCACATTGCTAAAGAAAACACTATATGTAGTAAATATGCGTGAATTATACACCATATATTGTGTTTTTCTAGTTTTTTAAAAAATAAATTTTCTTGACAAGACCAACGCCAATAACCACAAGTTTTCCCGAGAAATAAACTTCGGTAAATTTGGCTAAAAAGAGTGTAAAAGGTGTATAAATTTTGTAAGAGTGCAACCTATTTTGCACTCTTAAACTCAATATAAGAAAAAATAACAATCAAAATTAAGATTCAATATTTAACCAATCTGTATGGAACACGCCATCTTTATCGATACGTCTATAAGTATGTGCACCAAAATAGTCTCGCTGGGCCTGAATTAAATTAGCTGGTAATACTTCCGAGCGATAACTATCATAATATGCAATTGCTGCAGATAAAGTAGGAACTGGGATGCCATGTAAAACGGCTAAACTGATAACGTCACGCAATGGTTGTTGATAAGCTTCAACGGTTTTAGAAAAATATGGTGCTAAAAGTAAGTTATCAATATTATTATTTTCAGTATAAGCATCAGTAATTTTTTGTAAAAATTGTGCGCGAATAATACAACCCGCTCTAAAAATCTTAGCAATTTCGCCATAATCCAATTGCCAATTATAATGTTCTGATGCGGCTTTTAATTGCGCAAATCCTTGAGCATAAGAGATAATCTTACCCATATAAAGTGCTTTACGAACTTTTTCAATTAACGCTTGCTTATCCCCTGTAAATGCCTCTTTACTAGGTCCTTTTAGTATTTTTGATGCAGCAACGCGTTGATCTTTAATCGCGGAAATATAACGTGCAAATACCGATTCAGTAATTAAAGATAATGGTTCACCTAAATCTAATGCGCTTTGGCTTGTCCATTTGCCAGTACCTTTATTGCCTGCCGCGTCAAGGATTTTATCTATCAGATAATCGCCATTTTCATCTTTATATTTAAAGATATCAGCCGTGATTTCAGTTAAATAACTGTCTAACTCGCCTTTATTCCAATCAGAAAAAACATCAGAGAGTTCATCATTAGTTAACCCTCCTACATGTTTTAGCACACTATAGCTTTCGGCAATTAATTGCATATCACCATATTCAATTCCATTGTGAGCCATTTTCACATAATGTCCTGCTCCATCAGGGCCGATATAAGCTACGCAAGGTTCCCCATTCGCTTTTGCAGCAATTTTTTCTAAAATTGGGGCAACCAGTTCATAAGCTTCTTTTTGACCGCCTGGCATTATTGAAGGGCCTTTTAGTGCACCTTCTTCACCACCAGAAACACCAGCCCCTATAAAATTAAAGCCTTCATTTGATAACATCTTATTACGACGAATAGTGTCTTCAAAATAAGCATTACCACCATCAATAATAATATCACCTTTATCTAACAAGGGTCTAAGTTCATCAATGACAGCATCGGTACCTTTACCTGCTTGCACCATAATTAAGATACGGCGAGGTTTTTCTAAAGAATTAACAAAATCTTCAATACTATAATAAGGAACCAATTGTTTATCAGAATGTTCTGCTATAACCTCTTCTGTTTTGTTTCTAGAGCGATTGTAAATTGATACTGAAAATCCACGACTTTCAATATTCAGTGCTAAGTTTCGCCCCATCACGGCCATTCCAATGACACCGATTTGCTGTTTTGACATAATTTGGCTCCTTTATTTAATCTCTATACCCTTAATAAGGTTTTGCTACTAGTATATTAATTCAATGGAATATTACCATTAAGTTATATATTGCCATAAAAAAAACCGTATCAATACATAATACGGTTTTTTCATTATTTTAATTAAATTGTTTTGCAATTAAACGAATCATGAACGTTTCATCATTTCAAAAAACTCGTCATTAGTTTTCGTCATGGCAAGTTTATCAATTAAAAATTCCATTGCGTCAATTTCACCCATTGGGTTAAGGATTTTACGTAAAATCCACATCTTTTGTAGTTCATCAGGTGAAGTCATTAAATCTTCTTTACGCGTACCTGAACGGTTAAAATCAATCGCAGGGAAAACACGTCGCTCTGCAATTTTGCGCGATAAATGAACTTCCATATTACCGGTACCTTTAAACTCTTCGTAAATAACTTCATCCATTTTAGAGCCGGTATCAATTAGAGCTGTAGCAATAATTGTTAAGCTACCACCTTCTTCCACATTACGTGCCGCACCAAAAAAGCGTTTAGGGCGATGTAGTGCATTAGCATCAACACCACCTGTTAATACTTTACCTGATGATGGAATAACCGTGTTATATGCACGAGCTAAACGCGTAATCGAATCTAATAAAATAATTACATCTTTTTTATGTTCAACTAGACGTTTTGCTCGTTCAATTACCATTTCGGCGACTTGAACATGCCTTGCTGCTGGCTCATCAAACGTAGAAGCCACAACTTCCCCTTTGACTAAACGTTGCATTTCGGTAACTTCTTCTGGTCGTTCATCAATCATCAATACCACTAATTCACATTCTGGATGATTTACCGCTAAGCTTTGAGCAATGTTTTGTAATAACATTGTTTTACCTGCTTTTGGCGGAGCTACGATCAAACCACGTTGACCTTTACCAATTGGTGAAGCTAAATCAAGAACTCTGGCGGTAATATCTTCGGTAGAGCCATTACCACGTTCCATACGTAAGCGAGAATTAGGATGTAGAGGAGTTAAGTTTTCGAAAAGGATTTTATTGCGAGCGTCTTCAGGTTTATCGTGATTAACTTCATTTACTTTTAATAACGCAAAGTATCGCTCACCTTCTTTCGGTGGTCTAATTTTACCGGCAATGGTATCTCCCGTTCTCAAATTAAATCGTCTAATTTGACTTGGTGATACATATATATCGTCAGGACCAGCTAAATAAGAACTATCAGCTGATCGCAAAAAGCCAAAGCCATCTTGCAAAATTTCAAGAACACCATCGCCAAAAATATCTTCACCACTTTTTGCGTGCTGTTTTAAAATTGCAAAAATAATATCTTGTTTTCTAAGGCGGGCAAGATTTTCAAGCCCCATTTTTTTCTCACCAAGCGCTACAAGCTCGGAAACAGAAGTGTTTTTTAATTCAGTTAAATTCATAGTTTATAAATTCTTGAGGATAAAATTGATATGTTTGCAATTACTGCTATTTTTGTATATTTCTTTCATTTACTTATAAAAAATTCTCTTTCTAGCAATATGTAAAATTAATTTATTACCTAGCTTTCGATGATAATTATATACTTTGGATATTGAATTCTCACCACTTTATCAAGAAAAACAATGGATTGCTGAAAGGGGTCTATGTAAGAGTTTAGCAATTTACACTAAATTTATAGGGATGTCTATATTTTTAATTATATTTTATTGGAATAAAAAATAATAAGCGCTATTTTAAACGCTTATTATTATATTTACTGAACAAATTTAGATTTTTATTAAAGGAATGGCTCAATAAAAGCTTTAAGTTGCGCTTTTAATGATTCGCCTACATGAGTAGCAACAACTTGACCGTTTTTAAAAATTAATAACGTCGGAATACCACGAATACCAAATTTAGGGGCAACACTAGGATTTTGTTCCACATTTAATTTAGTAAAAATAATGTTGTCACCGTATTCTTCAGCAAGTTCCTCTAAAATAGGGGCAATTTGTTTACAAGGTCTACACCAGTCAGCCCAAAAATCGACTAGAATCGGTTTAGTTGATTCATTTATCGTCTTATCAAATGTAGCTTCAGTAAGTGCAACAATGTTATGACTCATTTAATTATCTCCTAAGGAATTTATCTAAAAATATATTAGAATATTTTCATATCTACCGCTAGTAATTATTCTAATAGGACATAATTATTAGTGAAGTTGTTGTATTTAGTGTGCTACAATTGCGACACTCTGATAATTATATTCTAAACAATAATGATTCAATCATATCTTACAAAAACAACTTTCAATCAATTTCCCTTACACCCTTCAGTCATCAAAGCATTGGAGACAAAAGGTTTCGTTTACTGTACCCCAATTCAAGAGCAAACATTGCCATTAACAACCAAAGGAATTGACATTGCAGGACAAGGACAAACCGGTACAGGTAAAACGATTGCGTTTTTGGCATCAACATTTAATCATTTATTGAATAATGATCCATTACCCGATCATAAACCTAATCAACCAAGAGCTATCATTATCGCGCCTACACGCGAATTAGTTGTACAAATATATAATGATGCTCAGCCTCTTTCAGAAGAAACAGATATTAAATTAGGATTAGCTTATGGTGGTGATGGTTATGATAAACAATTAAAAATGCTTTCTGCTGGTGTGGATATATTGATTGCAACTACAGGGCGCTTAATTGATTATGCGAAACAAAATTATATCAATTTAGGGGCAATCCAAGTTGCTGTTTTAGACGAAGCCGATCGTATGTTTGATTTAGGCTTCATTCGTGATATCCGATGGATATTTAGACAGATGACCCCACCACAAAATCGTCTTACCATGTTATTCTCAGCAACCTTAACCCACAACGTGCGTGAACTTGCTTTTGAATACATGAATGAACCACAATATGTTGAAGTAGAACCGGAACAAAAAATTGGTCATAGAATAAAAGAAGAGCTATTTTTTCCATCAAATGAAGATAAATTAGCTTTATTACAAACCCTTATTGAAGAAGAGTGGCCTGAGCGAAGCATTGTGTTTGCTAACACCAAAGTTGCTTGTGAAAAAATTTGGCGCCATTTAGTTGCTGATGGCCATCGTGTTGGATTACTTACCGGCGATATCGCACAAAAAAAACGTTTATCCATTCTTGATAAATTTACTCAAGGCGAACTTGATATATTAGTAGCAACAGACGTCGCCGCTCGTGGCTTACACATTCCAAATGTAACTCATGTTTTTAACTACGATCTTCCTGATGATTGTGATGATTATAGGCATCGAATCGGTCGTACCGGACGCGCCGGCGCTGAAGGCTATTCAATTTCATTAGCTTGTGAACGTTATTCACAAAACTTACCCGCTATTGAAAAAGCTATTGATCACTCAATTCCAGTCAGCCAATATGACCCTCAGGCGCTATTATCTGGCTTACCAACACCTAAACCATTTAAAAGAACCAACCGCAGAAAACCATCGTAAAAAAGATCATCGCTAAGTTTCTAAAAAATTAACACAATACCATTATTAAAAATAACACATTTAATGATGGTATTCTTCTTAATTAATAATTAATTAATTTAAAACCTATTTTGTCTTCAAAAAATCCTGATAAGCTAATTCGATTTTTTGTTTCGATTCGGATGATAATGTTCCAGCATGTCGACCATGTAATGCGCCAAATAGTCCAAATAGAATATTAATCGACAACTTTGAATTTTTACTTTTTATACGATAATAAGTTTCCAAATAGCCGACCTCTTTGAAAATGTTAATATCGATAATACCAGCACTTACCATTAATTTTTCCAAAGAAACTGTCATATTGGGTAAAGATTTTAAACGACTTTGGCTTTTAGCTAATTTCTCCTCAAGATCTTGTTTAGCATGTTTAATAACCATTTTTACAATAGTATGCAATTTTTGTCTATCTTGGCGTAATTCATTTTCAACTTTATAGTAATCAAGTAGTTTATGTGATCCATCAAAAATTAAATCAAGTGGCTGCATACCTAAATCAATAAACATTGACCGATACTTATCATGAGCCCTCAAATAAATATTATTTTGATCTATCCAGGCAAACATAATTGATTCGCTATTT
Organism: Gilliamella apicola; assembly: GCF_003202915.1. Lineage (GTDB taxonomy): Bacteria > Pseudomonadota > Gammaproteobacteria > Enterobacterales > Orbaceae > Gilliamella > Gilliamella apicola_Q. The sequence goes on along the minus strand of NZ_QGLP01000003.1, from coordinate 274,237 downwards.
AGACTAAATCCGCCAAAAAATGAACGCAAAGTAACGTCTTTGACGTAAGAAAACTCATGTTTAATATTTATTGCTAATGTCTTAAGCATAAAAATTCCCTTTTTCACTTACTATTATATGTAACTCCAAAGAATGAGTTTATGCTAAACTATAGTAATTTTTTTGATATTCAAACAATTATTTAGTAAAAATTAATAAATATGGGATCTGTCTTCCATAAATGAATATTTGTTTGATTTGTACTTGATTAATTATCTTTTTTTGTTCTAAAGATTTTTAGCAACTTTTTAACAGTTAACTATTTGTTCGTATCTTAATATTTCTTTAAAAAAGAAAAGACGCCTTAAGATTGTTATTCTGTTGTAATAATTATACAATCAAAGATATTAGCTAAATGGTATCCAATATTGTCAATTTCAATCAATATGTTTAAAAACGCTATATTAACGCTTTTTATGATTTTTTCATTTTTCGCATCAGCAGATAAATTACCACTGATTCAAGAATTGACATCTTGTAGTCCAGACTTTTTTAATCATGTCTACGAGCATAAAGAAGAGTTAAAAAACCATACTAATATTGAGGTTTTTAACCAAAGTCAAGCTTTTATTCCCGTTGAAAATCGCACGGATACTAACAAAAACTTTGTGTATTTCAATTCGCCTATTCAATATAAAAATCTAAAACTCATTGGCTATTATGATAGTGCAATGGATTTAAAAAAAATGGGTAAATACTATTTTTGGGGTTTTATTATTGAAAATGATATAAATGAGATCCGTGACAGTTTAGATTTTCTAGAATGGAAAAATATGGAGGATAATCTTCTGTATATCGCCAACCCAATGATTCGAAGTATTAATGATGATATTCAAGTCTGGCATAAAAACACAGGAACAGTTGTTGGAGTAAAAACGATTCCAGCGCCCAATACTACCGAAAAGTTATTATTACTTGAAAAGGGGGATAATATGCAACTTCTTATCTGTTCTATTCAAGGCGTTGTCACCAATAATCTACTTCGGCAAGAACGCCCTGATATTCAAATCGATAAAATTAAATAGCTGACTCGTCCATTTCGCCAGTACGAATACGTATTACTTGTTCAACATTATAAACAAATATTTTTCCATCACCAATTTTACCGGTTTGCGCTGTTTTCATGATAGTTTCAATGCATGTTTCTAAAATATCATCAGCAACAACAAGTTCTATTTTCACCTTTGGTAAAAAATCAACCATATATTCTGCCCCCCGATAAAGTTCAGTATGTCCTTTTTGACGACCAAACCCTTTCACTTCAGTGACTGTCATGCCGGTAATTCCTTGATCGGCAAGTGCTTCTCGAATATCGTCTAGTTTAAAAGGTTTAATAATTGCTTCAATTTTTTTCATATCTCTTTGCCCTTAATTCGAGATTACCAATTCTTAAATCCAAAAGCAGAAGTTATTGGATAGCGCCTGCCTTTACCAAAGTTACGAGCAGTTATTTTCGGCCCCACTGCTGATTGCCGTCTTTTATATTCGTTAATATCAACTAATTTAATCACTCGTCTTACAGTTGCTTCATCATAACCTTGCGAAATCAGTTGTTCAACGGAAAAATCTTGTTCAACATAACCTTTTAATATTCCATCTAAAATATCATAAGGAGGTAGGCTGTCTTCATCTTTTTGATCCGGCGCAAGTTCAGCTGATGGAGGACGAGTAATAACGCGTTCTGGGATAACATAAGATCGGCTATTTCGATATTTAGATAATGCAAATACCATGGTTTTAGGCACATCTTTAAGCACATCAAAACCACCAGCCATATCACCATACAATGTAGCATAACCAACCGACATTTCGCTTTTATTACCAGTCGTTAATACTAACCTTCGGCGTTTATTTGAAAGCGCCATTAAAATGACGCCTCGACAGCGCGCTTGTAGATTTTCTTCTGTAGTATCTTTTTGTGTTCCTAAAAACATTGGTGTTAAAGAAGACATAAAAGCATCAAACATCGGTTCAATTGAAATAATATCAAATTCAACACCTAATATTTCCGCCTCTTCTTTTGCATCAGCGATACTGATGTCAGCCGTATAACGAAACGGCATCATAACTGCTTGTACTTTATCTTTACCCAAAGCATCAACGGCAATTGCCAAAGTTAAAGCAGAATCAATTCCACCAGATAACCCCAATACCGCTCCTTGGAAACCATTTTTGGTAATGTAATCGCGAGTTGCAAGAACTAACGCCTCATAAACTTCGGCTAATGGTTCACTTTTAGAAACTGAGACAGGTTTATGGTTATCCCCCATTCGAAAAACGGAAATTTGTTCTTCAAAAGAGTTTAATTTATGAATAATATTGCCTTTTTCATTACATACAAATGAGCCGCCATCAAAAACAAGCTCATCTTGACCGCCAATCTGATTAACATAGATAATTGGTAAACCGGTTCTTAAAGCATGTTGTTTAATCAGTTCTTGGCGATATTTCTGTTTTTGATAAGCATAAGGTGACGCATTGATAGAGATAACCAAATCTGCACAATTTGCACCAATTCGATCGATAGGCTCAGATTGCCAAAGATCTTCACAGATTAATAAACCAATTTTTTTTCCTTTAAAATCGACAACACAAGTATGTTCACCGGCCGTGAAATAACGTTTTTCATCAAATACATCATAATTAGGTAACTGCTGTTTGTGATAACATGCTAACTGCTGCCCTTCAAAAAACAGTGATAACGCATTATAAACTACCCCATCTTGCCAATAAGGATGTCCAACAATCACTCCACATTGTTTACTGGCTTGTTTAATAGTTGATAAAGCATGTTGGCAACGAATTTTAAAATCATCACGATAAATTAAATCCTCTGGAGGATAACCACAGATTGCAAGTTCAGAGAAAATAATAAGATCATGCGATGAATGGTTTTGTATCACTTCAATGATTTGCTGAGTATTACCTTCAATATCACCTACACACCAATTTTTTTGTGCTAACACCAACGATAAAGACATATAAATTCAACATTACAGATAAAAATTACGGGTAAGTTTAAATGATTCTAAGTTGCACTGCTACTTTTTTATCGTTAACATGCAAGATTAAATTGGTATCAACTTATCTGGAAAAAATTATGCAAAAGATCTTAAATGTAGCGTTAGACAATCGCAGTTATCCCATTACAATTGGTGAAAACTTACTTAGTCAATTTGAACATTTTAAACTGCATAGTAGCCAGAGAGTTCTTATTGTCACCAATGACACCATTGCTCCGATTTATCTAAAACATTTGATGGATATGCTTGAGGCTCATGGCGTCAAAACTGACTTTGTCATTGTACCTGATGGTGAACAATACAAAACGATGGAAACATGGAATCAAATTTTAACTGCTTTACTTGCCAACAATCATACTCGAAGTAGTATACTTGTTGCCCTTGGGGGGGGAGTTATCGGTGATGTAGCGGGATTTGCGGCTTCTACTTATCAACGTGGAATTAAATTTATTCAGGTTCCGACAACCTTATTATCTCAAGTCGATTCTTCTGTTGGCGGTAAAACTGCCATTAATCATCCTCTAGGTAAAAATATGATTGGCGCATTTTATCAGCCTCAATCAGTGGTAATTGATATTAATTGTTTAAAAACCTTACCACAAAGAGAGCTCTCTGCCGGTCTAGCTGAAGTAATTAAATATGGCATTATTATGGATTCTGCATTTTTTGATTGGTTAGAGACTCATATTGATGATTTACTTAATTTAGATGTCGATGCCTTAAGTTATTGTATTTATCGCTGCTGTGAATTAAAAGCTCAAGTGGTTGCCGCCGATGAAACCGAACAAGATATGCGCGCTATTTTAAATCTTGGTCATACCTATGGGCATGCCATTGAAGCCGAGCTCGGCTATGGCAATTGGTTACATGGCGAAGCAGTTAGTGTTGGTATGTTAATGGCAGCACAAACAGCTAAATTACTAGGTCTGTTGGCAGATAAAGATATTGAAAGAATAAAAAATTTATTAATTAAAGCTAAATTGCCAGTTAAAAGACCAGGACAGATGGCAATCGAATCTTATATTCCCCATATGTTACGAGATAAAAAAGTTATTTCTGGTAAGCTTCGGTTAGTGATTCCAACTAAAATTGGTCAGGTTGAAGTAATAGATGGAATAGAGAAAAGTGTGGTACTAGAGTCAATAAACAACTCATAAAATTTATTTAACTATGTTAAATGATATTGTATATGTAAATAAAAGAGCACTAACAGTGTGCTCTCTTTACCAATATAATAGACAATAAACTTGACTATTATTGTCTATTCTTTAGTGATTTATAGATTATATTTAATATTAAACCAACAAATGCTACTGAAATAGCGATATAAAAGGCATAAGTATAACTTCCACCATTATTTGCCCAAATATCAGCAATTACTTTGGGGGCAAAAAAGACCGCTGAAGAATAGCCAATAAAAATGACACCATAGTTTATAGCTTGATTAACTGAATCATAACTTTATATTAAATGATGATCTATCGGTGCAATGATAATAGATTCACCGCCCATCCCGGCGGTGATAATTCTGGATGCAAGCCCTTTTTTATCCGGAAAGAACCTTATGGTATTACTCAAACAGCCTGAATTGACCAATCCTTGGTCAAAACCAATTAATAATCCATAAGTTATATACAACATAATTGAACTGGTAACAAAACCAGATAGGAAAAAAACAAGTCCAAATAACCGTCCATCAATAATATTAGACCATTTGCTAACCCTTTATCGGTTAAAAACCACCTAGTATCATTGGAATAGGACCAACTGCTAAATTAATTGAAAATGCAGTCATGATTTCCGCTTTACTCCAATTTTTTGCAAAACTTAATGGTTAGACGACTACACTCAAAGCATAAATTGTCCCAGTACAAAGTAAAATCAAAATTGAGGCAATCAGAACTAACCAATAATTTATCGTTTTACTTTTTTGCTCTATGGTTGGTATTCATCCTTAGATTTATGTCGTGTGAAGCCGTTTTTCCTGCAATTCGACCGAATGTGAAAATATCAGTTAGAGAGTTACCACCCAAACGATTACCCGCATGGATACCTCCTGCCACTTCACCTGCAGCATATAAACCTGAAATTTTTTGTCCCTTACTATCTAATACATGTGTTTGTGTATCAATTTTTAACCCGCCCATTGTATGATGCACTGCCGGTTTTCTTGGCGTTGCATAGAATGGCGGAATTTCAACTTTTAGATCAAACACATCTTTACCAAATTCAGGATCGTGTCCAGCATCAACATAAGCATTATAATCAGCAATAGTTTGTTTAAAGACTGTCGGATCCATTGCTAGTTTTTCAGCTAACTCTTCTAGGGTATTCGCACAAAATAGCGTTCCGGCAGCAATTTGCTTATCAATTTTTTCTTGCGAAGTGTTGTAAGCCGTTTTTTTAATTTGTTCATCAGCAATTAAATAAAATAACCCTCCATTATCAATAGCGGCTTGAGTAAGTTTATCTCGACTACCATATTCATTCACAAATCGCTTACCTTGTTTGTTTACCATAATGAAATTTTGTGGTGGTACTTGTAATCCACTGAATAATGCACCTGTGTCAGGATCGGAAACCGGCATCATTTGTGAAAAGCCCATACCAACCAAATCAGCGCCAACACTTTGCCCTAAAATAATACCATCACCTGTAATAGCTGGTGAGTTAGAGGTTTTAATATCATCGTCAATCTCTGTCCAATAAGTATTATACTCTTTTAACATTTTAGTATTTGCACCAAAACCGCCTGATGCCAAGATTACTGCATTAGCTCTAATAGTAATTTTTTTACTATTTAAACCAATACCAATAACTCCAGATACATGTCCCTCCTCAACTATCAGCTCTTTAACCGCCGTATCAGTGATGATAATGCCACCATGATTTTCAACATATTTCTGTAAAGCAGAAACATATGCATAGCCTTCACTTTTTAACGGTTTATGACCTCTACGCCATAAAGCACCAACTGGCATTGTCACGTCGTGTTTGTCAAACTCAACACCAACATCTTCAAGCCACTTGACCGATTCTAACGCCTCGTCAGTTAAAATTTTAACCAAATCATATTGACCATAAATAATATTACCTAATTGGTCTGTACGTTTACCACCAAGATAAGTTTGGATACGATGCAATAATGCTGAATCAAACAAATAACCTGTTTTACCGGTATTTTCAGCTAAATAGTTGGTAATTTGTTGTTTTAACTCTTTAAAATCATCAAGATATTCACTATCAATCGTTGACTCATCAATAGTAGAAATTTCCTGTAAAGTATGACTTTCACCCGCAATAGCATCAAAAGTATTTTGCCATTGTGGATTTGCTGCATTCATTGGACCGCCAGTCCGTACAGTATTACCGCCAATAGCTGGGAATTTTTCCACAACTATGACCTTTTTACCTTCCTGCAAAATACTTGCAGCGGCAGATAATCCAGCCCCACCAGCACCAACTACCACTACATCAGTTGTATACTGTTCATCTGATGTATCGACCGCACTCAGTGCTTTCGGTCTTTTACGTAATACATCCGGGTTAGCTCCTGCCATTTTTATTGCTTTAGCCACGCCGTCGATGACACCATTACTCGTTACTGAAGCACCTGATAAAATATCAACATTAAGTGTCTGACCTTCAAGAATTTGTGAAGGAATACGTTTAAATACGACATCAGCAATTCCCTCTGATTCACCTTCAGTATCAATATCAATTGATTCAATACGATCCATTGATAACGTAACTACCATAGGTAAATCACCATTATGTCCAGGCGCAGTTACACAATATTGACCCGGTTCATAGGTAATCTCTTCCGGCTCATTAAGTAAATTAGCAACTTGAGTGAAACGTACAAAACGCAAAAAGCAACTTTCGAGAAAATCGATAGTACGTTCTGATTTAATATTACCCTGTTCATCAAAAGCATGATGTGCCTGACCGAGCAAAAATTCATAGCCGGGCATGACGGTTGCATTAACACCTGGAGCATCAAGAATTTGGCGTAAATGTAATTGAGCACGTGACGAACCTTGTACATCATAAGACGCACCAACAATCATAACAGGTTTACCATCAAAAGGATGTAAATTAAATGAAAGCCATTCAAGAATACTTTTCAAGGCTGAAGGAATCGAATGATTATGTTCTGGTGTTGCGATAATAACACCATCAGCCTCAATAATTTTATTATTAAAATGCTGAATAATATCACTATTGGATTGATCATCTGACTCATTAAACATTGGGACATCAGTCAATTCTAATATTTCAATTTCTGCTTTATGCTTAAAATGCTTTTGCATAAATTGTAATAGCATTCGGTTATAAGATTCTTGAGCATTAGTTCCAACAATTCCAATTAATTTCATGACAATGCTCCTTCTTCTGCTGTTTTTAACCAACTAAATTTTTTATTTTGTTCGGTATTAAATTTTTCTGTCGCTAGCAATTGGTTAGTTAATTTTACAAATAATAAAAATTCGTCAAAACACGCTTCCAATTCTTTTACTTTATCTAAATAAACCAGATTACCTTTTTCATCAAATGCTTGCAGAGATTTTCCTAATAAAAATTCAGAACTAGGCATAATACGGGCTTTCAATTCTGGAGCATCTAAGATTTGCCTTAAATGAGCTTGGGCTCTTGAAGAACCTAACATACCGTGCGATGCACCAACAATCATGACACATTTATTAACCAACGGTCTGGTGGTATAAGACAGCCATTCTATAGCACTTTTCAACGCGGCTGTTATTGAATGATCATATTCTGGGGTCGCTATGATGATTCCATCAGCCAATTCAATTTTATCCGATAACGCTTTAACCGCTGGTGGAGGAGTTTTATCCTTTGGTTCATTAAATGCCGGTAACGATTTTATTTCACAAACTTCAATTTCTGCTTTATCAACAAAATGTTCTCTCATATAATGAAGTAATTTTCTATTAGTAGAACTATCTGAATTAGTTCCAACTATACCAACGAATTTCACTTTATAACCTCACTTAGTAGCTTACAGTACAATTAAATCAATATTAAAAGTTTAGTAATACAAATTTTTTAGTCGACAGCACAAAGTGATAGATAGAATTTTAGTTATATTAGTCCTATTGACTATTGTGCAAATCATTATGTAAGCTAGTGTAGAACAGAAAAAAAGGTTTGTGAAATAGCTGATTAATTATGGGGTTATAAGTAATTTATTATAATGAGGTTTAATAAAAGAATTTAAACAAATGGCTAAAATTAATTCGCTTAGTATGTTGCAATACATTGATGTTTTACTTAAGCACGGCAATTACACCAAAGCTGCGCAAAATTTGTATATTTCTCAATCATATCTAACCCAAACAATAAAAAAAATAGAAAATGAACTAGGTATTGATATTATCAATCGACAAAGTACCCCCTTACAATTAACCGAAGCGGGAAAGATCTATTATCAGTATTTAACATCATTAGTTAACGAACAAGAACAATTTAAAAGAAAAATCAAAAAATATACTGATAGTGATTATACCGTCATTCAAATTGGTGTATTACCAAGTTTAGGGACTTATCTGCTGCCGCTATTTTTACCTAAATTTATGAATAAATATCCTGATATTAAAATAGAATTGCATGAATATATTCCTAAAAATAGTGAAGAAAAAATTGAAAATCAAACCCTTGATTTTTTTATAGGACAGAATCCAGAAACAATATCCCAAAATTTAATTTGTCATAAATGTGGTAAACACCGATACTATGCCTTAATACCAGAAACCTCAAAAATATATCAAAAAGAAGTTAATGCTAATAAATATAATCCTAGATTCATGAAATCCTTATTACAAGAAAAGCTTATTTTGACTGCACATGGCTCAGCAATTCGTCAACAAGTTGATTATCTTATTCAAAAATATCGGATTCAACCCAATATTATTCTCGAAAGTAGTAACATTTTTACACTTGTTGAGTTAGCTAAAAAAGGGCTAGGAATTACTTTTATTCCTGAAAGCGTCTGTGTCAATGAAAAACAAAGTGATCTAGCATATAACTTAATACCACTGCCTTTGGATCTTATTTCGTTGAGTTATTTTATTGCCTACTCTAATCATAAAATGCTAAGCAGTGTGGAAAAAGAGCTCATTGAGCTATTCATCTCTTCTATACCATAAATTATCGGGTTAATGACCAATCTTAAGTAACCAAATTAGCTTTAGATTACGTCAATAACCCATTTGAACAAGCAAATTCTTTATTGGTGGTAATTACCATTCCTTCAATATTGGCTAATTGATTAATTTTTTTAATAGCATTCTCGGCACTATAACCATAGAGTTGCGTTGTCAAAATTTCACCATCTATTGAATGCGTTGATACAATAGTTAGGCTTTCGATGTCTGTTTCTACAGGATATCCAGTTTGACTATTGAAAATATGATGATAAGTTTTACCTTTACAATTAAATGTTCTTTCATAAATCCCTGATGTGACTACTGATTGATTTTTAATTTTTAATACCTTTATTACATTACCGCGACTTTGAAACGGATTTTGAATACCTACTCGCCAAAATCCATCATCATGAAAGGGGCACTCACCATAAGTTAATACATTGCCCCCTAAATCAATAAATGCCGATTTTGCGTTCAGTTTTTTAAAAATTTGCAGTATGTTATCGGCAAAAGACCCTTTAGCTAAAGCCCCTAAATCAATGGCCATACCCTGGTATTTTAAAAATACCGACTTATTTACCTCATCCAAAACAATATCATTAGGATCGATGAGAGTTAAAAGTTGCTGAATTTCTGAATCGAGTGGGTATCTAGCGTCATGAAATCCGACACGCCATGCTTGAATGAGCGGACCAATTGCAATATTTAAAAAACGATTATTAATTAGACTTCGTGCCTTACCTATTTTAATCAAGGTAAAAAGATCGGATTTTACCGTAACAGGCTTAATACCGGCATTGAGATTGATTTGCATTAAGTCTGAATTGTAACAATTTGCGCTAAAACGACGCTCATAATCAATCAATTTTTTTTCAGCTATATCTAATAAATCTTTCGCTCGATCATGTTCGACCCAAATTTGAATTATGGTCCCCATTAAATTGAGGAATCGTTTATTATTCTTCATGCTGATGAATTCCCAATAGTAAAAATATGCTGGTCACAACTACCTAATCTTAAAGTCAGTTATAACAAAAAAATAATCGGCTATCAAATCACAGTTTCACAGAAAAATGTAAACATTTTATTACAGAATTAAATTAGTTAAGTTAAATATTAAAAAATAAGTTTACTATAATGTAATTTTGTGTTTACATACACCATGTTTATGTATTTAATATTTTACATATAAAAAATATGAATGATTTTAACAAGGAAAATAAAATGTTAAAAGACACACTAAATAATGTTCGAATCAGAGATGAACACATGTTAATCACCCCAGAAGATATTAAAAATCTTTATCCATTATCTTCGGAATTAGAAAACCAAATTGCCGCTTCACGCCAAACTATCGTAAATATTTTAGAACGTCGTGATCACCGTTTATTAATTGTTTGCGGTCCTTGCTCTATTCACGATACTCAAGCCGCAATTGAATATGCGCATAAACTAAAAAAACTTTCTGATGAAGTTAAAGATAACTTATTTATTGTCATGCGTGTCTACTTTGAAAAACCAAGAACGACCGTCGGTTGGAAAGGTATGATCAATGACCCGCATATGGATAGTTCGTTTGATATTGAACATGGTCTGAAAAAAGCTCGTAAATTACTTCTTGATATCACTAAAATCGGCTTACCCATTGCCACTGAAGCATTAGACCCAAATACACCTCAATACATTGGTGATTTAATCAGCTGGTCGGCTATTGGAGCCAGAACCACTGAATCACAAACTCACCGCGAAATGGCGTCTGGGTTATCAATGCCTGTTGGCTTTAAAAATGGTACTGATGGCAGTTTAGATGTGGCAATTAATGCCATGAAATCAGCTTCCATGTCTCATCGATTTGTGGGTATTAATCAACAAGGACAAGTTACCGTATTACAAACCTTAGGCAACCCGCACGGTCATGTAATCCTAAGAGGTGGCAAAGCACCTAATTTTGATGCTGAAAATGTTGCATTATGCGAATTGCAAATGGATAAGGCTAAATTAGTACCTAACCTAATGATAGACTGTAGTCATGCCAACTCAAACAAAGATTACCGTAATCAACCAATTGTTGCTGACTCAATTATTGAGCAAATTAAGCAAGGTAATAATTCAATTATTGGTGTCATGATAGAAAGTAATTTATTTGAAGGAAATCAATCATCCGAACAACCAAAAGAAAATTTCAAATATGGCGTATCAGTTACTGACGCTTGCATTAACTTTGAAACAACTGAGCAATTATTGCGAAGAATGAATAATGATTTAGCTCAGCCGTTAAAGAGTAGAAAAAAGTAAACGGTTAAAGCTAAAATTATGTTTATAAATCGCCGACTATTGTCGGCGATTTTTTTACTAACCAAGTTGCTTACGAGCATTACGGAAAATACGCATCCACGGGCTATCTTCACCCCAATTATCAGGATGCCACGAATTGGTTACCGTTCTAAATACTCGCTCTGGGTGCGGCATCATAATCGTTGCTCGACCATCACTTGAGGTTACTGCGGTAATACCATTTGGTGAACCATTTGGATTTGCCGGGTACTGCTCTGTCGCTTTGCCAAAATGGTCAATATATCGAACTGCAACCAAGCCAGAAGCTTCTAAACGAGTCAAATGATCTAAATCACAGGTTTCCACTTGACCTTCACCATGTGAAACCGCAATCGGCATATGCGAACCAGCCATATCGGTAAATAGTAATGACGGACTAGATTGAATTTGAACTAAACTGAAACGCGCCTCAAAACGTTCCGATACGTTACGTACAAAACGCGGCCATAATTCAGCCCCAGGAATCAGATCTTTTAGATTCGACATCATCTGGCAACCATTACAAACCCCTAATGACAAAGTATCATTACGATGGAAGAATTGCTCAAATTCATGACGGACTTGTTCATTAAATAAAATCGACTTAGCCCAGCCTTCGCCTGCCCCTAATACATCACCATATGAAAAACCACCACAAGCAACAAGTGTATTAAACTGATTCAAGGTCACTTGGCCAGATAATAAATCTGTCATATGGACATCAACTGATTCAAAACCAGCGCGAGCAAATGCTGCTGCCATTTCAACATGTGAGTTCACGCCTTGTTCGCGTAGAATTGCCACTTTCGGTTTTACGCCTTTGACTATGTAAGGTGCAGCAATATCTTGCTCAATATCAAAAGTAAGATGAACATTTAAGCCTGGATCATCATCATTTTGCTTAGCTTGGTGTTCTTGATCTGCACATTGTGGATTATCACGTAAGCGTTGCATCTGCCAAGTGGTTTCTGCCCACCATGTTCTTAATGTCAATCGCGATTCGCTATACACCACGGCACTATTATTACGAATAATAAATTGCTGTCCTGTTTTAGCTGTTCCTAATCTATGAATCACCTGAGATAACCCAAACTGCTTAAAGCATGTCATGACTTTTTCTAAATCACTATTACGAATTTGAATAACCGCACCGAGTTCTTCATTAAACAGTGAGGCAATGACATCGCTACCAAGTGAATGAATATCAACATCAATACCACAATGCCCAGCAAATGCCATTTCTGCCAATGTAACCAATAAACCACCATCTGAACGGTCATGATAGGCCAATAAGCTTTTTTGAGCGACTAACGCTTGGATAGCTTGATAAAAATCCGCTAACTCTTTGGCATCACGGACATCAGCGGTTCTTTGCCCTAGGTGACGATAAACCTGCGCTAATGCTGTTGCCCCTAATGCTTGATAACCTTTGGATAAATCAATAAATAATAATAGGTTATCTTCATCGATAGAAAGTTGTGGTGTAACGGTTTTACGTACATCTTCGACACGCGTAAATGCAGAAATCACTAACGATAAAGGTGAAGTTACTGTTTTTTGTTCACCATCTTGTTGCCATGTTGTTTTCATAGACATGGAATCTTTACCGACTGGTATAGCCAGTCCCAAAGCAGGACATAACTCTTCACCAATGGCTTTAACAGCTTGATAAAGACCTGCATCCTCACCAGGGTGACCAGCGGCAGCCATCCAGTTAGCCGAAAGTTTAATGCGTTTAATATCGCCAATGTTTGTCGCAGCAATATTAGTAATTGCTTCACCTACAGCTAAACGTGCTGATGCGGCAAAATTAAGTAAAGCAACCGGCGCACGTTCCCCCATTGACATTGCTTCACCATAATAACTGTCTAAACTGGCTGTTGTCACCGCGCAATCGGCAACCGGTACTTGCCAAGGTCCAACCATCTGATCACGAGCGACCATACCGGTTACCGAACGATCACCTATGGTAATTAAAAAGGTTTTTTCCGCTACAACTGGCAAATGTAAAACTAGTTTTACTGCATCATATAAATTGATATCCGCTGTTGAAAAATGATCCCCTTCTGCTTGGCTAGATTTAACATCTCGTAACATTTTAGGGGTTTTGCCCAATAACACATCTAACGGTAAATCTATCGGATTATTGTTGAAATGTTCATCATGTAACACTACTGCTTTATTTATTGTGGCTTCACCAATCACCGCATAAGGAGTGCGTTCTCGTTTACAAAGTTCATCAAATAGCTCAAGACTTTGCGGATGAATCGCTAGTACATAACGCTCTTGGGATTCATTACACCAAATCTCTAACGGCGACATACCCGGTTCATCGCTTAATATTTTACGTAATTCAAACTGACCACCACAGCCACCATCGCTAACCAATTCCGGCATAGCATTAGACAAGCCACCTGCGCCCACATCATGGATAAATAAAATAGGATTTTTATCACCAAGCTGCCAACAACGATCGATTACCTCTTGGCAACGACGCTCCATTTCAGGGTTATCTCGTTGAACTGAAGCAAAATCAAGATCAGCATCCGACTGCCCGGATGTCATTGAAGATGCCGCGCCACCACCTAAACCGATATTCATGGCTGGCCCACCCAAAACAATTAATTTGGAACCGATAGGAAATTCACCTTTTTGGATATGTTCACGACGAATATTTCCCATACCACCAGCTAACATAATCGGTTTATGATAGCCTCTGACCTCTTCGCCATTAAAGCTATTGACTTTCTCTTCATAAGTACGGAAGTAGCCTAATAACGCTGGACGACCAAATTCATTATTAAATGCCGCACCACCTAAGGGTCCATCCATCATAATGTCAAATGCACTAACAATTCGATCCGGTTTACCAAAATCTTGTTCCCAAGGTTGTTCAAAATTGGGAATTCGTAAGTTCGAAACAGAAAAACCTACTAATCCTGCTTTTGGTTTAGCTCCTTTTCCTGTCGCTCCTTCATCTCGAATCTCACCGCCACTACCGGTTGCCGCCCCCGGCCAAGGAGATATTGCCGTTGGGTGATTATGGGTTTCCACCTTCATTAAAATATCAGCATATTCCTGATGATAATCATAGCTTCGACTATCATAATCAGCAAAGAATCGTCCAACTTTCGAACCATCCATAACCGCGGCATTATCCTTATAAGCGGATGACACATAATCTGGCGTATGTTCAAAAGTATTTTTGATCATTTTAAATAATGATTTTGGTTGTTTTACACCATCAATAATCCAATCAGCATTAAATATTTTATGACGACAATGTTCAGAGTTTGCTTGACCAAACATATAAAGCTCAATGTCAGTTGGATTACGGTTTAATTTCTGAAAATTCTCAACTAAATAGTCAATTTCATCTGGTGCTAAAGCCAAACCTAATTTTAGATTAGCTTCCTCTAATGCTTGACGACCTTGTCCTAACAAATCAATAATTATTACTGGTTTGGGTTGATCAGCCCTAAATAATTGTTCAGCTTGCTCAAAACTGCTTAAAACGGTCTCCATCATTCGGTCATGTATCAAGCCCAGAAAAGCATTTTTTTGACAATCAGTTAACGGAGAACTAGCTTGCACATAATAAGCAATACCTCGTTCTATTCGATGGATTTTTGATAATCCACAATTATGTGCAATATCAGTAGCTTTAGATGACCATGGCGAAATAGTACCTTCGCGTGGAGTAACTAAAAAGAGTATTTTACTGGTTTTATCTTCGACATCTATTTGTGCACTTTTAGGGCCATATTGTAACAACTTATCTAAGGTTAATTGTTGTTGAACAGTTAATTCAGCACTTAAATCAATAAAGTGAATGTATTGGGCTTCAATATTTGTTATAGGGATAGATTGTTCACGACAAGAGGATAAAATTTTATTAATACGAAATGCAGATAGAGCAGAAGAACCAGCTAAAATTTTCATGCTAAGTACTCTTTTTAAGCCAAAAAAGGGAAAAAATAGAGCAGTATTATAAAAGAAAGTCACTAAAGAGGCTATCTTAAAAATCAT
Source organism: Gilliamella apicola (assembly GCF_003202915.1). Classification (GTDB taxonomy): domain Bacteria; phylum Pseudomonadota; class Gammaproteobacteria; order Enterobacterales; family Orbaceae; genus Gilliamella; species Gilliamella apicola_Q. Next base: position 258,663 of record NZ_QGLP01000003.1, on the reverse strand, counting down.
TATATGATTCAATAAAAAGAAATTGAGCAACCGTTTTTACCTTAAATGAGGTATCTTACTGTCATGTAGGGCTTTGATTACCATTTCAAACAGCACTTTTAGCGGAAGAAGCTCGTTAAATTTAAAAAAATAAATTGATTTATTGTATAAATATTGATTTACTGAGTCTGTAAATCAATATATTTGCATTAACAATTTTAAAAAAATACAAAAGCTATAAGTATCTTTGTTAGAAATATAAGGAAAGTAGGGTGGAATTCTTTTTTTATTTCCTCATTATCATTCTGTTTATTGCAGTATTTGCTAATTTTGCTAATTTGAAGCAACAAATAACGGCCTTACAGAACCAATTAACCGAACTGCAACAACATCTTTTATCCTTTACACAGCAGCTTTATCAATCAGATAAAACCCATGTAGAAGAAGAAAACAATACGGCACAAGAAGAATCCGTACTCAATACCCCTTCTATCTCTAAAAATGAAACTAATTTTATTGAGATTGAGCAAGAAATGTCTCAATCAACGGTTAATATGCATTCTAATGAATTAGAAGAAAACAATTCAGAATCAATAACAGCAGAATTAGAGATAATACAGCCATTAAAACCATCCCATCAACAAGAAACATTTTCAAACTTGGCACTTAATGAGCAAAATGAATCAGTTTTAGCTGATACTAGTGGGCAACCTAATTCTGAATTGATAGTTGAAAGCACATTAAGTGTTGAACATGATGAACCAAAAATCGAAACTCTAACAATTAATGAGCAAACATTATTAGCACAAATCACCGAACCTGATAACCAACCTGAGATTAAACAAGCTTCATTTGACCCGTTTGGGTCATATCATAAACATTCTCGTAGTAGTGAAACTAATATCGGTTACAGCTTGTTTAATTGGTTAATTAAAGTCAATATTATTACTAAAATTGCTATCATAATTCTATTTTTGGGACTGACTTATCTATTTAAATACGGCATTGAACATCAGCGCCATTATCTTTCACCTGAAGTTAGAATTTTAGGTGCACTTATATTAGGAATTGGTTTATTAGCTATTGGTTGGAAATTACGCCGCAAACGTCAAATTTATGCCCTCATATTACAAGGGGGTGCAATAGCAATTTTATATCTGACCATTTTTGCTGCCTTCAAGTTATATGAGTTAATCCCAACATTAATCACCTTTGCTATTTTAGTTGTGATATGTTCTTCCAGTATTTTATTTTCCATTTTGCAAAGAGCCATAAGTTTGGCAATCATTGCCTGCGTTGGTGGCTATGTAACACCAATTTTATTATCCGATGGTTCTGGTAATCATGTTGCGTTATTTAGTTATTATTTAATGATTTCAACCGCAATCTTGATAATCAGTATCACACAATCTTGGCGAATTCTTAATCTATTAGGATTTACCTTTACTTTTGTTGTATCGCTAGTTTGGGGAATACAGAGTTTTACGCCAGAATTTTATACTGAATGTCAGATCTTTATACTTGCTAATTTAGTGATTTACGGTGTGTTAGCGGTATTGTTATCAATCCGAAGTATCCATAATAAAGAAAAATACCAGAATATTATTGATCTGTTATTACTGTTTGGCGCCCCTTTATGCGGATTTGGATTGCAATATGCTATTACGCAGCAATGGGAATTTGGTCCAGCATTTTCATCACTAGGCTTTGGATTATTCTATCTTGTTGGTGCCTTTATTATTTTCCATTTATGGAAATCATTAGCGAAAACACTATCCTTATATTGGTTGACTATTGGTGTTTCATTTATCACATTATCTATTCCACTTGCACTTAGTGCCAATTGGACTGCTACATTGTGGATGTTTGAAGGAACCGCTATTACATGGGTTATGCTCTCCCAAAAATACTACCGTACAGCGTTATCTGGTACCTTAATCATGTCGTTAGGAATTATATCTGCGGCAATATCTTTAGAAAATAATCAACTAACTCCAATACTGTACACTTCCCTTTTAGGAATTAGTAGCATTATTTTATTAGTTCATGCTTGTTTATGGCACCAATATGGACAAAAAACCGAAGTAACAAAGTTAATCAAATCTTTCTGTTTATCTATAGCTGCTATTGTTTGGATATTGTGGATTTTATTAAGTATCCCACTATTTTTACAGCAAATTATGATACAAATACCATTAATTTTATTATGTTTTACTGCTTCCTTTTGGTTATGGTATTTCATTGGTAAAAAGATTGATTGGAATATCATCTGTCATGGAATGTTATTACTTTGGGCGGTACTTGCAATAAGTTTGCTAAAAAGCCATGCTGTTTCCTGCTACTATTTTTCTAGCTATTGGCCTTGCAATCTAGCTTGGATCGCAGCCTTCATAAGTGGTTATATCTATCTATATAAAATCCAAAATAGCAAAATAAATAGTAATACTGGTATAAATAACCTATTTATTTTATTACATATTAGTCTATTTTGGATGTTACTCGGATGGTTTGCTCGGGAAATATTCCATCTTTTCGATACTTTACCATGGGGATATGAGGTAATAAAATGGAGTTTATTGGCAACGATTGCTAGCGGTATCACTTTGCTATTCTATATCCTTATTAAACGCCAATATATTACGTCATTCTCATTGATAAAAAGTTATTGGTCAATCGGTTTGCTACCACTTATTAGTTATATGGCACTCTATTTGATTGTAGGACTTGGTATGAGTGGACAAATTATCTATTGGCCTTATATCCCAATTATTAACCCACTTGAAGAAAGTGCCATTTTTAGCTTAATCATGTCTTGTGTTTGGTTAAAATTAACAATGAATTATTGGCAAATTCAAAATAAAACAACCAATTTAGCTAACTTTAAAATACCATTGCCTAATTTGATTGTGATATTGTTACTGACATTAACTTTCATTTGGGCTAACAGTATTGTTCTGCGTTGTTTGAGTCAAACATTTGATATTAGTTGGAGTACATTTAATTTATGGCACAACAATATTGTACAAATGACCTTATCGTTACTTTGGATGTTAAGCGCAGTGATTTTAATTGCCATAGGACACCGTTATTCACTCCGAAAAATATGGTTTTGTGGTCAATTAATGCAAATGATTGTTATTATTAAATTGATATTTGTTGATATCAGAGAAATTGATGGTTTACTACGAGCGTTTGCCTTTATTGGCGTAGCATTACTGATGTTACTGATCGGCTATTTAGCACCGTTACCACCGAAACTAAATGATGAAAGCGTGGTCGAAAATGAATAAATATAAATATTAACGATATAATTTAAATTGATAAACCAATATCACACAAATTCAGGAAGAACAAAATTGCTTATTCACCATTGAGAGCAATACAACTTCCTGAATATTATTTAATTTAATGGATAAAAAGTTATGAAAAAAATCTTATTAAGCTCACTTTTGCTAATAAGTGGTTTAAGTCAAGCAGCAGATCAAACTAATCAATATGCCTATGGTGCTATGATCGAACTTAGCAACAGCGAAAGTATGTATAACCGAATAGAGTTAACCGGGGATATTTATACTCAAGCATTATCAAGCACATTAGATGATGTTCGAGTTTTCAATCAAAAAGGCCAACCCGTCCCCTTTGCATTAGCTAATGTTTATCAACAAAATGATGAAAATCAGACTTTTCCGGTCACCGTTTATAGCTTAGATAACCATCAAGAAAACGATAACAATAATAATCAAGAAGATGAGATAGAAGGGAAAAAACTATCTGCAATTGGCCAATATAATATCAACATCAATAATAAGAATATACAAATTAACCTTGATAACGCCAATAAACCAAATGAATATCATGCAACCTATTTGTTACAAATTCCTAGTGAAATTAAATTAGGCCAACCATTTAGTCGTTTATCCATCGATTTCGAGGAAATGTCAAATTGGCAGGCAACCGCTAACCTCCTATATAGTAACGATTTGAAAAAATGGCAAACTGCGATAGATAATGTTCCGATAATGTCTTTAACAGATAATAACAATAATCAGTCATTAAACGTTAATACAATTGACTTACCGTCTGGTATGAATTTCAAATCTATCTATTGGATTTTACAGTTAAAATCAGATAAGCAATTAATACCTAGTATTAAAACAGTTAAATTCACATCAAGAAAAGCAACGCCAGTAAGGGATCTTTATCCAATCGATTTAAACTTAATCTCAGCTGATGAGCAAGAAGCAACTTATCAATTATCTACCTCACTACCGATTAAACAGCTCACTATTAAACTGCAAAATGAGCGGACTGTTTTACCGGCAACTATTTTTTATAAAACTAGTGACAATGATAAAACCTGGCATAAACTTGATGATTATATTTTTCGCAGTATTAATGATACCAATCAAAGTCAAACAATTAATATTAACAATTCGATTTTAAATATTAAACAGTTAAAAATTAAAGCAATTAATGCATCTTTAGATAACCCACCTTCTGTTACCGCTTACTTATATCGGATGAGGATTATCTTTAACAGCGCCAATAATGGACCATTTATTCTTGCTTGGGGTTCACCAATAGCTAAACCGGCATCATTAAGTGAAAAAGCACTATTATCTGACACAATATCTGCACAAGATGTACCAGAAGCTTATTTGGGCGATAAAGTTAAATTAGGTAACCGAGAGGTATTATCGCAAACCGATGATAATTCGAGCAAATCATCTTCTTTATCTAAATGGTTAATTTGGGGCGTTTTAATAGCTGGTGCATTATTTTTAATGCTGTTAGCTTTAAAATTATTAAAAGAGGTTAAAAAAGCCGAATAATATCATTAGAGATGAAAATAAAAACGCCAATTAAAATTGGCGTTTTTATTATAATTATGCTTCGTTCCAGCTATCTCTTAAACCTACCGTACGATTAAACACGAGATTATCTTCAGTCGCATATTTACTATCTAGACAGAAATAACCTTCACGCTCAAATTGATAGGCTTGTTCGGTTTTCGCCTTTTGTAAACTAGGCTCAACAAATCCTTGTCTAATAATTAAAGAGTTTGGATTAATGGTTGATAAAAAATCTTCAGCACTACCAGGATTTGGGGTATTAAATAAACGATCATAAAGACGAATTTCGGCTGGTTTGGCAAACTTGGCTGACACCCAATGAATAACACCTTTCACTTTACGTCCATCTTCAGGATTTTTATTTAAGGTAGCTGGATCGTAACTACAATAAATAGTTTGGATATTACCTTCGGCATCTTTTTCAACGCGATCAGCACGTATCACATAAGCATTACGCAAACGAACTTCTTTACCTAATACAAGTCGCTTATAATTTTTATTAGCTTCTTCTCTAAAATCCGCGCGATCGATATAAATCTCGCGAGTAAACATGACTTCTCGGTGACCGAGTTCTGGTCGATTAGGGTGATTTGGCATGCTTAATACTTCATCAATTGTTGCCGAAAAGTTTTCAATGACCACTTTAACCGGATCAATTACCGCCATGGCTCGTGGCGCATTTTCGTTGAGATCTTCACGAATACAAAATTCAAGAGTACTCATTTCAACGGTATTTTCTTGTTTAGTTACCCCGATTCGACGACAAAATTCACGGATTGAAGATGGAGTATAGCCACGACGACGCAAACCAGAAACAGTTGGCATACGCGGATCATTCCAACCATCAACAATTTGTTCAGCAACTAACTGAGTTAATTTTCGTTTAGAAGTAATCGCATATTCAAGATTTAATCTTGAAAACTCATATTGATGAGGTCTGGCTTCGATAGTAATATTATCTAAAACCCAGTCATATAAACGACGATTATCTTGGAACTCAAGGGTACAAAGTGAATGGGTGATATTTTCAATGGCATCCGATATACAGTGAGTAAAATCGTACATTGGATAGATACACCATTTATTACCAGTTTGGTGATGTTCAGCAAATTTAATCCGGTATAACACAGGATCTCGCATAACAATAAAAGGTGATGCCATATCAATTTTCGCTCGTAAGCAAGCTTTTCCTTCAGCAAATTTACCCTCTTTCATTTGGATAAATAATGCTAAGTTTTCTTCAATACTGCGGTCGCGATAAGGACTATTTTTACCGGGTTGTGTTAAGGTGCCACGATATTCGCGAATTTCATCAGCAGACAGTTCATCGACATAAGCAAGACCTTTATTGATAAGCTCTAATGCATATTCATATAAACGATCAAAATAGTCAGATGAATAGCAAATCTCACCATCCCATTCAAATCCTAACCAACGAACATCTTCTTTAATTGATTCAACATATTCAATATCTTCTTTAGCTGGATTGGTATCATCAAAACGTAAATTACATTTACCCTGATAATCTTGGGCAATACCGAAGTTTAAACAGATAGATTTTGCATGACCAATATGTAAATAGCCATTAGGTTCTGGCGGAAAACGAGTATGCGTTGTTTTATATTTTCCGGCAGCAAGATCTGCATCAATAATTTGACGAATAAAGTTTGTTGGACGAGTTTCGTTCGGTAAATCACCGCTCATAAAAAACCTCTGATTATATATTTATTTGCTCATGACCAATTTAGAAATGAGATTTATCATTTTTATCATTTTGACCGACGAATATAACAAATTTTTTGTTTTTTCGAAACGTTAAAACATGAGATTTAAATTTTTTGAAAAAATATCTCAGCTCAAACGGATAATACTGCGCAATAATCTTAGCAAAACTATTGATTAATAATAATGATTAAAAATAGATAAAAACATTACTATGAATTAACTTTGCTTAGCGGATTTTGCTTCTTTAACAAATAACATTGCAGTAATTCCAACCAATGTTATAACTGCTGCAAGGTAAAATCCACTATTTAAACTTCCTGTCTTATCGGCAATAAGGCCGGTAAAGTAAGGGGCACAGATTGAGGCGGCCATACAAAAAAAATTATATAGTCCAAATGCAGTACTTAATGATGCTTTAGGCGCATTATCAGCAACTAAAGCGATCAGTACCGGATTTAAACTAATTTTACCAATAAAACCATATAATATTAGCACTGCAACAAGCACCGCATAAGAATCACAATAGACTATTGAAAAAATCGCTATTAAAGATAACGGCATCATAAATAAGACCACCGGTTTACGGCGACCTAATTTATCTGAAACATAACTACACAATAGTGTCCCAATAATTGAGATCCAAGGTACAATTGAGGCAATTTGTGACGCTTCAATTTTATTCATGCCGCGTTCTACTTCAAGATAATTAGGTAACCAAGTGATAATAACAAAAAAACCATAAATAGAACAAAAGATGGTGATATATGCCAAAACTAAATTTCTATTTTTAAACAGTTGAGAAAAATTAGTTTTTTCTGAAGTTTGGGATGCGACTGAAAATTTGGATTTGTCTTTAATAAAAACAATCATCAAAACAGTAACTATTACGATTGGCATCGCTACCATCACAAAAGGTATTTTCCATGAAGTATTGAAAACCGAGATCATCACACTGGACAGATAATATCCTATTGCTATACCAAAAGACATGCCACTACCAATAATGGCACTGCCTAAAGTTATCCATTTTTTCGGAATGGCTTCGGACGATAACGCATATTGAGGTCCATAGTAACATCCTTGCGCGGCACCAGTTAGCATCCAAAGGATTAAGAAGCTTGTAAAGGAAGGCGCAAAATAGATTGCTGCAATGAAGATAGCATACAAGGAAAATCCGGTTACTAAAACTCGCTTACGACCAATTTTATCACCGAGAATACCTGATGGTATTTGAAATAAGGTATAAGCAAGAAAAAACAAACTCATGATGCCGCCGGTTGCAGCTTTAGTTAAACCAAATTGAGTTTGTAATTCACCAACTAAAGGACTTAAAACCGATCTGCCAGCATAAATTACTATCCATCCCAAAAAGAAAATTATAACCAATTTAAGCCAATAAACTGTTGGAATAGAAGGTTTTAAATCATTTTCCATAATACTCACCTCATTGAGCAATAGAGTAAATATTATCCTATAATAGCAGTAAAAAAATGAAATACCGATAAATAACAAATATGATCATTTTTTATCATAAATCTTAATGTTAAAAAATGATTAAAAATCACCTGATTTTATTGAAACCACAAATCGTGCGCCACCTAATGGGCTAGTAACCACAAAGGCTTTACCGTCATGAAATTCTGCCATTAATTTTACATAAGCTAAGCCTAATCCATACCCCCCCGTTGATCGGGTACGGCTAGTATCAAGACGAGCAAATGGCATAAAGATCTTTTCACGAGCATCAAATGGAATCCCTGCACCATCATCATCAATTTCCAAAATAACACGATTATCCTGTTTAGTGATATTTAATACTGCTTTATGCGCTGCATATTTAAAAGCATTGAGTAGCAGATTTTTGACGATAGTTTCTGCTAAATTTGTATCAATTTTGGCGTTGGCATCTTGGCTATGGCAAACGAGCTCAAAACCTTTAGGTTTAAATAGAGCTAATGACTGACAAATTTTTTCACCCCACTGTTTTAACGATACTGTAGTGAGATTTAATTCAATATTGCTTTGCTGCATTTTGAAATAATTCAAACTGGCGTTAATCAGTGTTTCGAGTTCATCGATATCATCACTCATCCCTTTTTGTAAAGTGGTTCTTTCATCTTCGTCAGTAGATTCTTCAAGCATACTTAACTCAAATCGCATTCGAGCAAGAGGAGTGCGCAGTTCATGTGCCATTGCATGCGAAATTGTTTGGTTTGTGCTGACCAGATGCTCTATATGAGTGCCCATATTATTTAAAACGTTGGCTAATGGTTTGAATAGCCAACCTTTCACATTTTCGGTACGTGCTTTTAAATTGCCCTGTCCTAGTTGTTCAGCAGTTTGACGTATATTAACCAAATCTTTCCATACGGCGCTGAAGGCAAAATAGATTAAAATAAAAAAGATTATGGCACTAAATAAAGCCCAAATAATAAGAAAAACACTTAACGACATGGTATTTGATTCTAATATATCTCGCATTAGAATCGGACCTAACTGCAATAAATGCCCATCATTGAGGTCGATATATACCACCTCTTCATCACCATCATAAGCAAAATCAAGTTTTTCTAACTCTTTTTTTACCGAATGAGATAATGTGGTGTTTGCTGGTAAAATTTTTATGGGGTAGCCGAAATAAGGCTGTAACTCATCAATGACTGTTTGCAGTGGTCGCTGTTTATTCTCATCAATGTGTTTACGAATTAAGTTAACCGTTCCTCGCTGAGACTCACGAAAAACGATATGATCATCAGGCATATCAGTTAATGACGAAGGCAACGAATCAAATACTAATAATGCACCATAGGCAATAATACATTGTAATGAAAGTAAAATAACCAGATAAAAGACTATGCGACGATTGAAAAATAGCGGTTTAGCTAATAATTGTCTCAATGGTTTTCCCCTTCTCGCATGAATAAATACCCCTTTCCTCGAACCGTTTTAATTCGTGATGGATTATCTGGATCATCAAATAGCTTACGTCGTAATCGAGAAATTCGGGCATCAATTGAACGATCACTACCGTCAAAGTCAATACCTCTAACTTGGGAAAATATATCATCTCGAGATAGAATCTTACCGGTATTATTGGCCAACAACCAGAGTAAATCAAATTCGGCAGTCGTTAAATCAATTTCTTGTCCGTCTAATAACACTTTGCGATTTTCACCATCAATCACTAAATTTTCAAAGGTTAAAGTATTATTGTTAAATACGGTGCTATGTTCTTTTAAGCCTTCTTTATCATTTTCAATCTGTTTTCGTCGTAGCAATGCTCGAATCCGAGCAAGTAATAATCGCGGCTCAACGGGTTTGGCCAAATAATCATCCGCACCCAACTCTAATCCGACAATTTCATCAATATTGTCTTCGCTAGCAGTCATAATAAGAATATAGTTAGTAAACCATGAACGTATGTCTCGACAGATATCAAAACCCGATTTTTCAGGGAGCATTACATCTAAAATAACCAGATCAGGATTGATTTGTTGTATCTTCTCTTCTGCACCTTCACCGCTATTATGCCAATCCACCATATATCCTTGACGGATTAGGTAAACTTGTATTAAATTGGCTAATCTTTCATCATCTTCGATAATTAATATACGTTCACTCATTTCGGGCTCTCTTTACCGTAACGTGGACTTCGAGATGCCTCATTATACAGGCAAATTCAGCTTCGTTACAAAATATATACAAAGAGCCAACAAAGTTGATTATGGCTTTATGAGAAAATTGGCGACAATATCTATAACCAAACAATTTTTACTTTGAATATGAATAATTTTTCATCAATTACTAATCATCTTTTTCAGCCAGCTTATACTCATCACCATAAACCTATTATACTGTGTGATTTTGATGGTACCATTAGTGTTAAAGATGTAACTGATACTTTACTTAGCGAGTTCGGCCGAGATGGGTGTGACGAACTCGAAGAATTATGGGTCAGTGGTAAAATTGGTTCTCAAGAGTGTATGAGCAAACAGATCGCCCTAATGGACGCAAGTTTAGAAGAACTTAATTCTGCATTGGCAAAAATTGAAATTGACTCTAATTTCAAAGCATTCATTGATTACACCGAAAAAAATCATATTCCAGTTCATGTAGTTAGTGACGGTTTAGATTATGCTATCCAATTTGTCTTAAAACGTCATGGTATTGAGCATCTACCGATTTATGCTAATAAGTTATTGCATGATAATCATCGAAGTTGGCGTCTTGAGTTTCCTTATGCTAATAAAAATTGTATTAAACAAAGTGGTAATTGCAAATGCAATCATGTAAAACAACAGCAACATTTTCCTCAAATACTGTATGTTGGTGATGGTACTTCCGATTTTTGCGTATCTCATCATGTCGATCTGGTTTTTGCTAAAGACAAACTAGTCAGTTATTGTGAGAAAAACCATATTAAACACACGGCTATTGTTAGCTTTGCTGATGTTACCAAGGCGTTAAAACAAACAGAACAATCACTAATTCCAGTCATTATGGTAAAATAAAGGAAGAATAATGAGTACAATTGAAGATTTATCTTATTTTTTACCAGGTAATAAAAATGGGGTGTTGTTGATTCATGGTTTAACCGGCACCCCAAATGAAATGCGAATTTTGGCCAATGGTTTACATAAAGCAGGATTTACAGTTTATGCAATACAGTTAGCCGGCCACTGTGGTACTGAAGCTGATCTGTGTAAAACAACTTGGCAAGATTGGTATAAAAGCGTGCAAGATGGTGCTGATTATTTAGCCAAACAGGTAGATAATCTTTTTGTTGCAGGTTTGTCAATGGGCGCCCTTCTGGCATTGAAACTAGCTGCCGATCGTCCCAACCAGATTAAAGGAGTTGGCGTTTTAGCACCGACATTTTATTATGATGGTTGGAGTATGCCATTTTGGGCAAAAAAATTCTTCTTTTTATTGGTCTACTTTAAAAAACTCGGTATTTTTCAGAAAGTCTCTTTTATTGAAAAACCACCTTATGGCCTTAAAGATGAACGAATTCGAGCCGTAGTATCTGAAAGCATGTTAAGTGGCGACGCCGCATCGGCTGGCCTTGCTGGAAATCCATTTCCTGCATTAGCAGAAATGCAATTATTGGCAAAACATGTTCGTCAAGAATTATCCAAAGTTACCTCGCCTTGTTTGATTATGCATTCAGGTAATGATGATATCGCCAATATTGAAACTAATGCAAAATTAGTAGAAAAATTAGTCTCTGGTCCTAAACAATTAATTGTATTAAATGATAGTTATCATTTAATTACTATTGATAGCCAACGCCGAGAAGTAATTAAAGAGTGCGCTTCATTTTTTAATAATCTGGCAGAAGGAATTCAAGCATAATGTCATCCTTAGTTATTTTTCTTTGGATTAGTAATATCTGTTTTGATACCTTAGGACAAGTTGCTTTTAAATATGCTGCAACATCACCTACCAACAGAGATGGGTGGTACTACTGGTTGGATCTTGCCAAAAATCATTGGATTTGGATAGGAATATCATCATACATTGCCGAATTTTTACTGTGGTTAGCCTTTTTGACTTTAGTTCCGCTTTCCCAAGGTGTATTACTCGCCTCATTTAATATTATTACGATTATGTTAGTAGGCCGAGTTCTATTTAAAGAATTACTTACACTTTATCGTATTATCGGCATGTTATTAATTACTGCTGGTGTAATCTTTGTGGGGCTATCTTAATATGGCTAGATTCTATCTAATTGGTTTTACAGTATTATTAATGTTTGATACCGTTGCACAATGCAGTTTCAAATTAGCCGCTGAACATGCCCAACCTCTGGCAATGAGTATTGAATGGTTAGTCAGGGTATTTTCCGGCCATTGGATATATGTATCAATTACTGGCTACATTTTAACCTTCTTTACCTGGATGACTTTATTAAAAAAAGCACCTGTAGGCCCGGCTTTTGCAGCTTCGCATTTCGAAGTTGTGACGGTAATGATTGTTTCTGTTTGGCTATTTCATGAACCTATCACATTATTTAAGTTAATTGGTACAATATTGATTGTTTCTGGGATTTTGTTTTTGGCACTGGCAGAAAGTAAACTAGCAAAAAAAACGAATAATCAGAGTGATTAATAGCTTAAAACCGTGAGTTTAAAGGCCTAGATAGTTCAATCCGTTAAAGAATACTAGGCTTTTAACGCCTTTAATAAAGTTAAATTGAGTTGATGTTGTTCTTGTTGCCAATCATTTAACTTTTCTAACGATATTTCTGGCTGTTTATCAAGTGAACTTAGTAACCGCTTAAACCAACTTTTTGGTTGCCATATTGATAACTCACCAGTGATATCACTACCTATAATTCGCGACTTAATTGAGGAAATAGTATCTAATAGATGGTACGTCTGTAGCTTACCTTGATCCCAATTGGTGTGAATAACCTCTTCACTTAACGCATCTTTATCTATCGATAAATATATCGGTTTAGCATCACGGTATTGTTCAGATAGAAACTGAGTAATAAGATCATCTGGTGAATCAAAATAACGAAAAGCATGGCTTAAACCAATTTTCTTAGTCCACAAAACATTGACATCTAAGCTCCAATAGGTCAGCTTTTTTTGAAAAAGTGGTGACCATCTATTTTCCCAAAAATGCCATAAGCCAATATCATGTGATGTAATGCCTAATACATGGACATGACTAACAAAAGGTAAACTAGCCACATAACTCACCCATGATCCACAATGAACACCAAATAGATAACGCATATTGTCTGGGTGGTTATCAAAAATAACCACTTCAATTGGATTATCTGCACTATAGTGCTTCGCTAGTTGCTCAATCAATAATAACGAAATATGATGGTAATCACCACTACCCATTAACACTGTACCATAATGTTCTGGTAACGATTGTTGCAATACATTTTTAAATTTTAGGAATTTTTTTTCACTACAACCAAAACGAATGACATCTTGCCACTGAGTAAAATCAATCGTTCTGGCATCATCAATTTCTCCAACGCTTTGATCAAAATTAAGGATAACTGGCGATGTCATGCTACTTTCTCCTTATCTGTTTCAAAATGGCCAATTAATTTACGTAAAATCGCTCTTAATAAAGGATTCCGAATATAGACTAAGTGTTTAGTTAACGTAAAACTAGCTCCCAGTGAAGCCTTAACTTCTGGATCAGTCCAGCCAGCTACATAACTATTAAGATTTTGTTGCAACGCATATTCAAGATTAACAAACCAACTAACAAAATAGAGGTTTAATTCTCTTGCTTGTGGATAAACCATACCAATATATTTATCGATTAAAACGTTATTTTCCACAAAACAGATGTTATAACCAATTAATTGTCCATCATAATGATAAGTGAAAATGCGTCCATTTGCTGCTTTGCTTTGTAATAATTCGACAAAAAATGGTTTGGTTAATAAATCAAAATGTACTTCACTCTGTTCATATACATTGAGATAAAGCTGATAATATAAATCAAGATTGGCGTCATCAAAAAAACAATCATCGCCTGTTTGCAAGATGTTAATCGCCAATTTTTCACGAGACCTTAGTTTTCTTCTAAGATTCTTACGGCGGCTATATGACAATTTTGCCAAAAAATCATTTATCGATTCAAAATCAATGGGAACCCAAGCTAAAGCTTGCCCTTCAACTTCAATAAAACCACGTTCTTTTAAGCAATCAATAATCTCCTTTGAATATTGATTATCCTGCTTGCTAAGTAAAGGTGAATCAGAAGGTAAATCTTTAACAATGACAAAAGGATATTTTTTGGTATAAGTTGCTTTAACATTATCCGCTAATTGATGGGCTTCGACTTTATTTGTCAATAAACTATATTCTGAAACGGTTGTCCCCACAAAACATGTTTTTGGTTGTAACCAATGTCGCCATTTTTTATAAAAAGGCAATTTATGAACTTTATTTTTAAAATCATCATCAGCAGTTGTGAGCAAATCAAACTTAGCAGAAAAAGCCGGTATACCATCTTCACTCATCCAGCTAGTAAACTCTTGTGGTGGGTGAGAAAGGAAATTATTTATTAGTTCATTTGGTTCTAGTTGATTGATATATCGCATAACTTTTTATAATTGATCGGGTATAGCTATAATCCCGTTAATTGCTATTAAAGGGATTATTTTAATTTAGGACTTAAAGTTCTTTTTTAGCTCGAGTGATTAGTTGATCAAGTAATTCAATACCTTGATCAATTTCTTGACGAGTAATATGTAATGAAGGAGCAAAAGTGATAACATTTTTGTAATAACCACCAATATCAAGCACCAAGCCCATTTTATTACCTTTCCAGTCAAGATCACCTGACATACCGATATCAACCATTTTATCAACTAATGCTTTGTTAGCGGTAAATCCGTCTTCAGTACAAATTTCAGCACGAAGTGCTAAACCTAGGCCATCAACTTCACCAATTTCTTTGTGTTTCTTCTCAAGTGTTTTTAATCCTTCAAGGAAATATGCACCACTATCCATTACCATTTTTTCGTAGTCGGTTTCTGAAGTCATTTTTAATACTTCTAGACCAACTGCAGTGCCTAAAGGATTTGACGCAAACGTTGAGTGGGTAGAACCAACAGGGAATACTTCTGGATTGATTAACTCTTCACGAGCCCATAAGCCACCTAATGGATTTAAACCATTTGTTAATGCTTTGGCAAATACCACCACATCAGGTTTAACATCAAAATGTTCAATTGACCATAACTTACCTGTACGATAAAAGCCCATTTGGATCTCATCAACAACTAATAAAATACCGTATTGATCTAAAACTTTTTTCAGACCTTTAAAGTAGTTACGAGGAGGGACAATATAACCACCAGTTGCTTGTAATGGTTCTGCATAAAATGCTGCATATTCAGCTTGGCCGACTTTTGGATCCCAAACACCGTGATATTCAGTTTCAAATAAACGTGCAAACTCAGCAACTAAGTGTTCACCATACTCTTCGGCGGTCATTCCTTTAGGACGACGGAACGGATATGGGAATGGAACAAACATTGCGCGATCACCAAAGTGACCATAACGGCGACGATAACGATAACTTGAGGTAATTGAAGATGCCCCCAAAGTACGACCATGGTAACCACCTTGGAAGGCAAACATTAGTGATTTACCACCGGTAGCATTACGCACCACTTTTAATGAGTCTTCAATACATTGAGAACCACCAACATTAAAATGAACACGTCCTTGGTAACCGAATCGCTGTTCCATACCTTGAGCTATGGTTTTTGCTAATTCAATTTTAGTTGGATGTAAATACTGGCTAGCACACTGAGGTAACGTATCTATCTGCTTTTTCAGTACATTATTTAGACGCTCATTAGCATAACCGAAGTTACAAGCAGAGTACCACATTTGTAAATCAAGGAAGGCTTTACCTTCTTTGTCATACATGTAACTACCTTCACAGCCATCAAAAATCTTTGGTGGTTCAACGTAATGCACGGTATCACCAAATGAGCAATATTTTGCTTCATCTGCTAATAATGTTGCATCGTCAGGACGACTATTAATCATTTCTAAAGTTGGTTTACTCATAATTTATCTCACTAATCCATATTCAAATATGACAAAATGTGGCATTATTATCCAAGAAAACAGATTGTAACAATGTACAATTAATGTATAGATTTTGTGACGATAAGCGCAGTGTGACAGAATTACTACAATGATTGTCTTAAATCGTATCGCTATAAATGGGTATCAAAATGAAAAATTTAAGGTGCATAATTTCGGTTTTATCAATATTTCCATTAGGGTATACGCAAATTGCATCGGCAGATCCTACATCATTAGGTATCGGTTTAGGTTGGTCTAATTCACCATACAAAAGTTACAGTTCAAGTTACTATCCAGTTCCTCATATTGATTATGACAATGGTTCATTTTTTATTGATGACCTATCAGCTGGTATTTACGCGATTAATGATGATAGTCAAAGTTTATCTTTTGGTGCTCGCTATCTTGCTAATGAATTTAAACCTCATGATTCAGACAACCATAAGTTAAAACAACTTGATAGTCGTCATTCTACCGTGTTAGCCGAAATTGATTATGCAATCAATACTAATTGGGGAATTTTTTCAGGCAGTATTGGCGCTGATGTGCTTGATAAAAGTAACGGAATCCTAGTAAATACCGGCTATACTGTGCCTTATATACAAGGAAACTTTATTGTCGCACCTACTATTGGGATAAACTGGGCTAATAGTAAACATAATGACTATTATTATGGTATTTCGCATAAAGAGTCTTCACGTTCAGGTTTACATTACTTTAATGCCGAAAGTTCTTTTACACCTTACTTTGAAATTAATGCGCAATACTTTGTAACAGATAACATCGCTACTTTTGGTGGCGTTCATATTGATAAATTGACTGGTGATGCCGCTGATAGCCCTATGGTTGATGATACTACCATCACTTCAATCTATATGGGTGTATCTTATAAATTCTAAATTTTTTATTAAACTTTATTAATAAAACAACAATACTTTATTTGCTACGAAAATTTTATTGAAATCAGTCATGATTAATTAATTTTCATAAACTATTTTTTGGAAAAATTACACTATGCTTTGGTTTAAAAATGCAATTATTTATCAACTTAATAACGACAATTTACTTGATAAACAGACGATAGAAAACGCGGTTAAATCTGCTTCATTTTCTCCTTGTGGTAATTTAGATTCCACTAAAATGGGCTGGGTATCGCCTTACAGTGATAATAATCAGAATGATTTCATTATTGATATGCAAGGGCATTTATTATTACGCATCAAAAAAGAGACTAAGATTTTACCAGCACCAGTTATTAAGCAAGCTCTAAATGATAAAATTGACAAACAAGAAAAAGCATTAAGCCGTAAATTAAGTAAAAATGAAAAAGCAACATTAAAAGATGAAGTAATGATCGATTTAATGCCTAGAGCATTTAGCAAATATAACTACTATTGGTTATGGATCGACACGCAAAACAAACGGATAATTATTGATTGTAGTAGTTTTAAACTTGCTGAAGATATTTTAGCTATCTTACGCAAAGAACTTGGTGCACTAGCATTAACTCCGTTATCTATTGAGAAACCACTTGAGAAGATTATGACAACTTGGGTTAAAGAAAAACTAAGTTTTCCTCCTTTTATACTAGGTGATGAAGTGGAATTAAAAGATCCACTTGAGGGTAATGGAATTATCAGTTGCAAAAATCAAGATATCACCAGTGATGAAATGTTAGTTCATTTGGATTCGGGTAAATGGGTCACCAAACTTAAAATCATTGACGAACATGGCATCAATTTTATTATCCATCCCGATTTAACGTTGAAAAGAATTAAATTTGATTCGGTTATTTTGGACGAAAATGAAGATATTGGATCCGATGAATTTGATAAACGTCTTGAAGCTGATTTCTATATTATGGCTAATACATTATCAAATTCAATAAATGATTTATATATTACTATTAATAAAATTATTTAACCTAAATAGCGCTGTTTATTTTTACAAAAAAATACCATTACACCTAGCTTCGAATAATATTTGTGCTATAATTTATGGTAGATTATGTGAAGCATAATTATTTATAAATAAAATTAACACTTTTTAAAAAGTAAAATTTAACAATAAAAGCAAATTAAACAACGTCTATCACAACAAACAAGTTGAGGCAAAAAAATGAAAAAAACAACTCTAGCTCTAGCAATCGCAGTTGCAAGTCTAAGTGCTACTGCCGCTAATGCAGCATATGAAGATAATACTTTTTATATAGGTGGTAAATTAGGTTGGTCAGAACTTTATCGTTTAGATGCAAATAAAGTTCGCGGTTATGATAAAGATGAAGCTGGAATTAAAACTTCAAATAGAAGTAATGTTGCTGGCGGTGCTTTCTTAGGTTTCCAAGCTAATCCTTACTTAGCTTTTGAATTAGGTTACGACTGGTTAGGTTCAGCAAAATATAAAAGAAATAATCTTACTGATACTTCTGGTATTGGCGGTAATAGCAAAGTTTCAGCGCAAGGTGTCTCTTTAACCGGTAAATTGAGCTATCCATTATCATTCATTTCTGATGATTTAGATATTTATGGTCGTGCTGGTGGTATGATTACTATTTCTAAATGGAAAAATAGTGGTTATGTTAAAACGAATCACAGACTTGATCACGGTACAAAAACTGATGTATCACCAGTTTTCGCGCTAGGTCTTGATTATCGTCTCAACGAAGATTTCTCAACTCGTTTAGAATATCAATATGTTCAACATATTCATACTCAAACTAACGCATCTCCAAATGCAGGAGCTGTAACCTTAGGTGTAACTTACCGTCTAAATTCACCATCTGTTGCTGTACCAGTTGAAATCAAATCTGAAGTAAACCGCTATATTTTAAATGAAGATATACTATTCTCTTATTCAAAAGCGGATTTAAAAGCAGAAGGTCGTCAAGCGCTTGATAACTTATTAACAACTCTTATTAAAATTAACCCGACTCAAAGTGCGATTATCGTAATTGGTCATACTGACCGTCTTGGTTCAGATAGCTTTAACCAAAAACTATCAGAACGTCGTGCTCACACAGTAGTGAATTACTTAGTTCAAAAAGGTGTACCAGCAGGTATCATCAGTGCGCGCGGTATGGGTAAAGCTCAACCAGTTACTGGTGATAAATGTAATGCACTACGTGATGGTGAATTAAAAGAATGCTTAGCACCAGACCGTCGTGTTGAAATTGAAGTTAAAGCACGTAATGTACAAGAAGTTCAAGTAATTGATCAAACAAATTAATTTTTGTTATTAATTATGCCTTTAAACCCAGCTTCGGCTGGGTTTTTTCATTTATTAATTATGTTAGTAATTGATTAATAGCTTACTTAGACTCTATAAATTATCCACAAAAAAGATTATAATTATTTTAATATTGTTAGTATCCCAATTAAAGGAGTAACCGTGCCTAACGCTATTTGGCAAGATTGTATTTCTCAATTACAAGAAGTACTTCCGACAACGGAATTCAATTTATGGATTAGACCGTTGCAAGTGGAGATGATTGAGAACAAACTCTATATTTATGCGCCAAACAGATTCGTATTAGATTGGGTTAAAAATAAATATCTAACTACTATTTCTCAATTGTTGAATAAACTGTTAGATAATGATTCATTAAAGTTATCTTTGGAAGTCGGTTCAACTTTATCTGAAGAAAATAAATCTGAAACTAACCAATCTAAATCCGATATTGTACCTTCTTGGAAGACAACCAAAGAGAGTAATAATCACACTTATTATTCAGGTATTAATCATAAACATACATTTAATAGTTTTGTTGAGGGTAAATCCAATCAACTAGCGGTGGCAGCAGCTAAACAAGTCGCCGAGAATCCAGGTAAAGCTTATAATCCCCTATTTTTATATGGTTCTACTGGTTTAGGTAAAACACATTTATTACATGCCGTTGGCAATGAAATTATGGCTGGCAAAGCTAATGCTAAAGTGGTTTATATGCATTCCGAACGTTTCGTTCAAGATATGGTAAAAGCTTTACAAAATAATGCTATTGAAGAATTTAAAAATTATTATCGCTCCGTTGATGCTCTACTTATTGATGATATTCAATTTTTTGCAAATAAAGAGCGTTCACAGGAAGAGTTCTTTCATACATTTAACGCATTATTAGAAGGTAACCAACAAATTATCTTAACCTCTGATCGTTATCCGAAAGAAATTGATGGTGTTGAAGATCGTTTGAAATCTAGATTCGGCTGGGGATTAACCATTGCTATTGAACCACCAGAGCTTGAGACTCGCGTTGCGATTTTAATGAAAAAAGCAGAAGGAAATAAAATAAAACTACCTGAAGAGGTCGCTTTTTTCATCGCTAAACGATTACGATCAAACGTCCGGGAATTAGAAGGTGCGCTTAATCGGGTTATTGCCAATGCCAATTTTACCGGTAAATCTATCACTATTGATTTTGTCAAAGATGCCTTGAAAGATTTACTTGCCTTACAAGAAAAATTGATTACTATTGAAAATATTCAAAAAACGGTTGCTGAATATTATAAAATTAAAGTTTCTGACTTACTATCTAAACGTCGTTCTCGCTCTGTGGCAAGACCAAGGCAAGTTGCAATGGCGTTAGCCAAAGAGCTAACCAATAAAAGCCTTCCTGAAATTGGTGATGGTTTTGGTGGAAGAGATCATACAACAGTATTACATGCATGCCGGAAGATCGCAGAGTTAAAAGAAGAAAGCAATGATATTAAAGAGGATTATTCCAATTTAATTCGAACATTATCAACCTAAAAAAGAATTAACACTATGAAATTTATTATAGATCGTGAAAAACTTATCAAACCATTGCAACTGGTTAGTGCACCATTAGGTAGTCGCCCTACTTTACCCATTTTAGGTAATTTATTACTACAAGTGAGTGAAAACACGCTATCCATGACGGGTACAGATCTAGAAATTGAAATGATATCTCACATTCTTTTAACCGAACCTTGTGAAGCGGGTGCAACGACTGTTCCTGCGAGAAAGTTTCTTGATATCTGTCGAAATCTTCCTAATGATGCGCAAATATCGATAAGTGTTGATGATAATCGATTAATTATTCAATCTGGTCGAAGTAAATTTTCATTAGCCACATTACCGGCTTCTGATTTTCCTAATTTAGAAAATTGGCAAAGTGATGTTGAACTTTCTATACCGCAAAAAACCATCAAACGACTTATTGATGCAGTGCAATTCTCAATGGCTAATCAGGATGTAAGATATTATTTAAACGGTATGCTATTTGAGATTGAAGATGGTTTATTAAAAACAGTTGCCACCGATGGGCATCGATTAGCGGTATGTGCTCAACCAGTTGGTCAAGACATATCTGAAACCTGTTCAGTGATTTTACCAAGAAAAGGGGTAATTGAGCTTGCAAAACTTGTGGCTGATAATGATGAACTCGTTAACATGCAAATTGGTAATAATAATTTACGCGTTAGTCTTGGCGATTTCACTTTTACCTCAAAACTCATTGATGGCAAATTTCCTGATTATAAACGTGTAATGCCACGAAATCCGGATAAACCACTGGAAGTATCATGTGAAGAACTGAGAAATGCATTATCCCGAGTTGCCATTCTTTCAAATGAAAAATTTCGAGGCATAAGATTATATGTACATAGCAATCAGATAAAGATTACGGCTAACAACCCTGAGCAAGAAGAAGCTGAAGAAGTGATTGATGTAAAATATGAATCGCAAGAGTTGGAAATTGGTTTTAATGTAACTTATTTGTTGGATATATTAAACACCTTAAAATGTGATTGTGTTCAATTATTGTTAACCGACGCCACATCAAGTGTGCAAATTGAAGATATTAACAATCAATCGGCAACTTATGTTGTTATGCCTATGCGCTTATAATTACTAACCATTTAAAACTTCCGGCTTAGGCCGGAAACTTTAGCAACATGACACTTTCTCAAATCAAAATTCATCACTTTCGAAATATTGATTATGCTGAATTATCATTATCCAATCACTTTAATTATATAGTTGGCGATAATGGTAGTGGAAAAACCAGCCTGCTTGAGGCAATTTATATGCTTGGCCATGGTCGAGCTTTTAGACATATACAATCTAATCGAATTATACAACATGAAAAACCAGAGTTAGTATTGTTTAGCCAAATTGAATCTTCACAACAAACGCGAACAATTGGTTTATCAAAAACACGCCATAACGAGAATACGATAAAAATTGATGGAGATGAAGGATTTCGCTTAACAGACTTAGCTAAGTTATTACCCATTCAACTAATTACGCCAGAAGGATTTGATTTACTTACTGGTGGGCCAAAATATCGTCGATCTTTTATAGATTGGGGCTGTTTTCATCATTATCCTGAATTTGTATCACTTTGGAATAATTTAAAGCGTCTTTTTAAACAGCGTAATGCCTTATTAAAACTGTCATCAAACTATAACCAATTATTACCTTGGGACAAAGAGTTGGCTCCAATAGCCGAAAAGATCGGCGATCTTAGAGCCAATTATTGCCAAAATATATTTCCTCAAATTATAGAGACTTGCCATGATTTTCTCCCTGAATATCAACTAAACTGCCAATATTATCAAGGTTGGGAATATGGTACCCCTTATGCAGATATATTATATAGACAATTTGAAAGAGATAAGTTTATTAATTATACCTCGTTAGGTCCCCACAAAGCAGATCTAAAATTACGAGTAGATAATATTCCAGTAGAAGATTTATTATCTCGAGGACAGTTAAAATTAGTTATGTGCGCATTACGATTGTCTCAAGGTGAATACTTTTCAGAAAAAACGGGGCAATCCTGTATTTATTTAATTGATGACTTTGCTTCTGAGCTCGATCAAAATAAACGAAACTTATTAGCTAAACGATTAAAATCAGCCAATTCTCAAGTTTTTATTACCGCAGTTAATCAGGCGCAAATTACCCATATGATCGATGAAAATGATAAGATTTTCCACATAAATTCTGGTATAATCTCTTAAATATACAAAATGCTATAAATAACCAAATAAGTCGAGAAATCCATGTCTAACTCTTATGATTCTTCCAGCATTAAAGTGCTTAAAGGGCTTGATGCTGTCCGAAAACGTCCAGGTATGTATATTGGTGATACTGATGATGGAACAGGACTTCACCATATGGTTTTTGAAGTGGTAGATAATGCCATTGATGAAGCATTAGCAGGTTATTGTCACCATATTGAAGTTACCATCCATCCTGATAATTCCGTTTCGGTACGAGATGATGGTCGCGGTATACCTACTGGAATTCACCAAGAAGAAGGTATTTCTGCTGCCGAAGTTATTATGACCGTTTTGCATGCTGGTGGTAAATTTGATGATAATTCTTACAAAGTGTCTGGTGGTTTACATGGCGTTGGTGTTTCCGTGGTCAATGCATTATCAGATAAATTAGAATTAGTTATCTATCGTGAAGGTAAAATTCATAAGCAAATTTATCATTTAGGCGTACCTGAAGAACCACTAAAAATCATTGGTGAAACAACTGAATCTGGAACTTATGTGCGTTTCTGGCCAAGCCCAGAAACATTCTCTAACATCGAATTTGTCTATGAGCATTTAGCCAAAAGATTGCGCGAACTATCATTCTTAAATTCTGGTGTTTCTATTAAACTTAATGATGAACGTACAGGTAAAAGTGAACACTACCACTACGAAGGTGGTATTCAAGCTTTTGTTGAATATTTAAATAAAAATAAAAACCCAATCCATCCAAAGATTTTTTATTTTAGTACTGAGAAAGATAATATTGGCGTCGAAGTCGCTTTACAATGGAACGACGGTTACCAAGAAAATATCTACTGTTTTACCAATAATATTCCTCAACGTGATGGCGGAACTCACTTAGCAGGCTTCCGTGGAGCGATGACTCGTACATTAAATAACTACATGGAAACCGAAGGCTATAGTAAAAAAGCGAAAATCAGTGCCACGGGCGATGATGCACGAGAAGGCTTAATTGCGGTAGTATCAGTCAAAGTACCAGACCCTAAATTTTCCTCACAAACCAAAGATAAATTGGTTTCATCTGAAGTTAAATCTGCAGTTGAATCAGTGATGGGGGAAAAATTAGCTGAATATTTATTAGAAAATCCATCTGATGCAAAAATTGTGGTGGGTAAAATTATTGATGCAGCCAGAGCGCGTGAAGCAGCGAGAAAAGCGCGTGAAATGACTCGTCGTAAAGGTGCATTGGATCTAGGTGGTTTACCGGGTAAACTTGCTGATTGCCAAGAAAAAGATCCGGCATTATCGGAACTTTACTTAGTGGAAGGGGACTCTGCGGGTGGCTCGGCAAAACAAGGGCGTAACCGTAGAAACCAAGCAATTTTACCGTTAAAAGGTAAGATCCTAAATGTTGAAAAAGCCCGTTTTGACAAAATGCTCTCCTCTCAAGAAGTGGCGACATTAATTACAGCTCTAGGTTGTGGTATTGGTCGTGATGAATATAATCCAGATAAAATGCGTTATCATAGCATTATCATCATGACCGATGCGGATGTTGATGGTTCGCATATTAGAACGTTATTGTTAACTTTCTTTTATCGTCAAATGCCTGAGATCATTGAACGAGGTTATGTCTATATTGCCCAACCTCCGCTTTATAAGGTTAAAAAAGGCAAACAAGAGCAATATATCAAAGATGATGATGCCATGACGCAGTTCCAAATTGCTTTGGCTTTAGAAGATGCATCATTACATGTCAATGATCATGCTCCTGCTTTGGCTGGTGAAGCTTTAGAAAAATTAATTGCTGAATATCAGAAAGTCGAAAAATTAATTTCTAAAATGGAACGACGCTATCCAAAAGCGTTATTATCTGAATTAGTCTATCAAGATGTATTGGATGAAAATATCTTAAAAGATCAACAAAAAGCTGAAAACTGGGCAAAATCAATTGTTCAAAAATTATCTAATAAAGAACAACATGGTAGTACCTATCTTTATAGTGCCGATTACAACGAGAAAGCAGCGTTATACATACCGGTTATTAAAGTAAGAACGCACGGTGTTGATACCAATTACACACTAGATCAAGTATTTATTCATAGTAATGAATATCGAAATATCTGCCATTTAGGTTCACAATTGAAAGATTTACTTGAGGAAGGCGCATTTATACAACGTGGTGAGAGAAAACAGCCAGTTAATTCATTTGAGGATGCGGTTGATTGGTTAATTCGTGAATCTCGCCGAGGATTAACTATCCAACGTTATAAAGGTTTAGGTGAAATGAACCCAGAACAATTATGGGAAACCACCATGGATCCAACCAGCCGAAGGATGTTACAAGTTACCATTAAAGATGCTATTGAAGCAGATCAATTGTTTACGACATTAATGGGTGACGAAGTTGAACCTCGTAGGTTATTTATTGAAGAAAATGCCTTAAAAGCAGCCAACTTAGACTTCTAGTAAATTAAACAAAAAAACCAGACACAACGTCTGGTTTTTTCCGCTATTTTATTAATAAAATATTTAATTGTAAAAACACTAAGTTTAAATAGCCGTGAGGCGGTATAGACTTATCAATTATTTTTACCGCCAAATCCCAATAATCAAAAACAAAGTAAAGGTTATCGGCAATCTAAAATCATCCTGACCTAAAACAGGACATTATCAGTTTAAATCAGAAATTGATTACAGTTAGATGTTAATAAGAAAAACGATACAAATATCGCTACCATAGGCCATAATACCGTAAGGTTATTAACACGGCTGTTTAAATAGATCGATGCCATGAATACCGACTACTATTTTAGCCTGAATGACTTTTTGCCCAGCTTTTTTGGCAGATTAAGACTGAGCTACTACTGATTATAGTTTGATTTCATAAGTGACAGTTAGTTATTGGCAAACCGGTCGATTAATCTTGAGATCAGCAACAGCTTTATTCATTTGTTTAATCATATCGTTAGGGCTTTGAGCAATATACACTTTGCCTCCTGTAACATTAGCGATACAATCTATTTTGTGCTCTCCAGCAATATCTACAATATTGATCTTTAAACGAGGTTGTTTAGCTGCTATATGATTAGCAAGAGTACAAATATTCGCTCGAGTACAGTTATCATCCCCATCACTAATTATAAGAATGTAATCATTACGTTTTACCCCATCAAGCATCTGGCTGGCTTTTTGTAACCCGCTATAAAGCGGTGTTCCACCACCACCAGCTCCACTTGGCGTTAATCGATTAATTTTACTTTTCAATGCCGATCTATTTGAATAACTATAAAAAGGGGTTGTATCGGCTGCTGGGCAACTATTAAGCGCAACTAATGAAATATTAATATTTTGCTGTATTTTATCAATACTTGAAAGTGCAACTTTTTTGCTAGTTGATAAACGAGTTGGCAAGCGCGTCATTCGTTTGTCATAATTAATTTTTTCTAGCTGAGACATATTTCTTGGATAACCATAAGTTAAATAATTGAAATATTTCCCAACTTCTAATGGAGATTCGGCTAAAGTTACCGTCATCGATAATGAATTATCGAATATTAAGGCCATTTTAGATGGATTACTATTTTTTACTAACTCTTCTTTAGTAATACAATTCACTGGATTTTTTACTTTTGGTTTCGGTTCAGGGGTAACCACAGGTGGTTGAGGTTGAGGTTCAGGTTCAGGAACCTGAGGCTGTGGTGTTACTTCAAGCTCTGGTTGTGGCATAGCAACTGGTTCAGGTTCTTTTAGTAACTCAACAATCGGTTCCGGTTTTTTTTCTTCAACAGGTTGTATCTCTTCCACTTGCTTTGTAACAGCCGGTACAATTAGCGGTTCTACTTTTTTAGGCTCTTTAAAAGGATTAAAAAAGTACCATACTAATCCTAACACGGCTAATAAAAGTAGAGCTAAAATTAAGGTATACCACCATTTCCAAAAAGGTTTTGGCACTATTGCTGGGGCAACTGGAGTTTGAGGTAATATAACCGGCTCAAAGGCATCGACAATGACTGGCTCATCATTAATCACATAGACATGATCCACGGAATGTTTGATCCTTGTTAACCAAGAAGAAACTACCGTTTTTTGTTCATCAGTTAAAGGAATTAATTTTACTGTAGTTTCAATATCATTAATCCGAGTCGTTAAAATTTGTTCAATTTTAACTTTATGAGACGCATTGCTTATATCATTGAGTAAGACAGGTTGCCCTTCAAGATTGGTGTACCAACCTAGGTATTGGTTGTTTTCAATTAACTTTGGCACAGCAAAAATTGAATAAGTCCGTGCAGTTAGGTGGGGTTTAAGTATTGAAAGCAAAGAACTATACTGTTCTAATAACTGTATCTTATTTAAGTTATTATGATCAAAAGCAATGCGAGTTATTCTTTGCATCTTTAAACTTATTCCTTATTACTAAACCGGTAGTTTGAAAAAATTACTATAATATTTTATTCACAAATAGGCTTACTAATATCCATATTAGAAACTGCACTATTCATTTGATTAATAAGCTGTGTTGGGTTTTTAGCGATGTAAACATTTCCACCTGTACTTTTGGCAACGCAATCTATTTTATGTTCACCTGCAATATCAACAATATTGATTTTTAGACGTGGTTTTTCTTTAGCAATTTTATTAGCAAGAGTACAAATATTGGCACGAGTACAATTATCCTCGCCATCACTAATAATTAAAATATAATCATCTCGATTAACGCCATCAAGTAGTTTACTTGCCTGTTTAACCCCATTGTATAATGGAGTCGCACTGTTATACTCCAACGGACTTAATCGTTTAATTTTATTTTTTAGTTTATTTCTATTTTGATAACCGTAAAATGGCGTTGTTTGTGCTGCAGGACAACTGGTTAAGGTCACAAGTGAAATATCTATGTTTTGTTGTATTTTATCAATGCTAGATAATGCCACTTCTTTACTCTTTGATAAACGATTAGGTAAACGTGTCATCCTTCTTTCATAAGCATCCGCTTCTTCTTCACTCATCGCATCAAAATTAGCATTTAAATACCTATTAATACTTGCCTGTGACTCCATTAATGTTATCGTCATTGAAGCTGAATTATCAAATATCATTACCATTTTAGGCGCGTCTTTATTATTGGTGACATTTTCTTTAGATATACAATTTTTAACTTCCTCAACGGGTGCCGGCGCAGGTTCAGATTTAGGTTCAACAACGGGTTCAACCTCTTGCGGTATCGGCTTTATTTCTGGCTCTTTTGGTGGTTCAACAATTGGATTTGCTACAGTTTGAGGCTCTTCAACATTTTGAACTACTATTGGTTCTGGCGTTTTTTCTTTACCGTATGGGCAGAAGAAGTACCAAAGAAAAGCAAGCAATCCAATTATAAACAATGCAAGTAGTAGCCAATACCACCATCGCCAGAATGATTTTTGTGGGGGTAGCGGTGTTACAGGAGATTTAGGTAAAATAGGTTCTTCTAAAGTATTTACAATAACAGGTTCATCATTGATCACATAAATGCTATTACCTAAACTTTTAATTCTTGGTAACCAACTTGAGATTAAAGCCCGCTCCTCGTTGGTTAAAGACATCGATTTAATCGCTAATTCAATATCATTAATGCGAGTATGCAAGGTTTTTTCTATCTGCTGTTTATGCTCCTCGTTTTCAATATTATTAAGTAAAATAGGTTGCCCTTCAAGGTGACTATGCCAACCAATATATTGATTATTATCAATTAACTTAGGTTGTCCTAAAATTGAAAAGGTTCGTTCTGTTAAATTTTTTCTTAGCAATGCTAACAAAGAATTATATTGTTCTAATAAAGAGAGCTTATTTGAATCTCTATTATCAAATATAATTCTTGCTATTCGCTGCATTGTTTCTGTATTTCCCTATGTTTAACTAAATCTGTTGTTTAATTCAACAATCAGATTATCTTTAAATATTCAAAGCTTTCTGTAGCTGTTGAAGTTTTTTATTTAACTTATCTAACTCAACTTGTTTTTCCATGTCAGACGCATTTGAATTATTAACTTTATTCATTTGCTGTTCAATATCTTTAACTTGAGCTTGTAAATCATCACGATTTTTTGCTTTTTCTTTGACTTCTTTGGTCAGCTGAGTTAATTCAGTTTTTAATTTTTGCAACTGTGCTTGTTTCTGTTTAACACTCAGTGACGTTGATTTTTTCTGTTTTTCAATGGTTGCATAAATTTCTCGGAACTGGGCATTAGCTCGTTTTTCATCCTCTAATATCCGTTCTTTTTTATCAATACGCGCTTGATAATTCCCAGAATAGTTACAGCTAATTTTATCCATAATACCAATATTGGTATTGGTGGGATCACATTGTTCTGGTGTTGTTGTACAACCGGTTAATAAAACCAGTGGACTGAGTAATAAAATAAGGGATATCTTCTTCATATTAGCTTACCTTCACTGCTGAACGTTGTTGAGAAACAAGATTGACTTGCTTTTCAAGCACGGCAATTTGTTTATGTAATTGGTTAATTTGTTTATCAAGTTTTGAAACATTTACACCTGATTGTTTTTCTTGAGCTGCAATTGAAACCCAATCTTTTTCGACTTTTTGCATACGAGATAATTTATCTTTTAAATAAGCAATATTGGCATCAATTTGGGTTAACTCATTCTTAGCTTGCGTTTGATTCATAGTTTGCGACTTAATCTGTTTATTTAAAGTCTTAAGTGTCGCTAAATTTTTATCTAATACTGCTTTAGCGGTTTCGGTTACCGCTTGAACTTCATAGGTATTTTGCTGAACATCTTGAATGTAAGCGTCAAGTCGCATTTCAGCATCGGCATATTCAGCACGTTTAGTATCAAGATAGTAATTTGCTCCCATCAATACGCCACACCCGACAGCGGCAGAAGCAAGACAAGTTCCGGTTTTACCACCCAATAATACACAGCCAATACCGCCTATTCCAGCACCTACTGCACAAGATTGCCATGCTGATTTACTAAAAAATTGGGCACTATTACTTTTAGTTAAGGTAGGATCGACATCCTTAGAACTTGTGCCACCAGAATTTTGACAACCAGTTAAAATCATCGAGATACATAGGGTTATTGTTACTATAATTTTATTCATTATTTTTTTCCTTTTATTTCATTACATGTTTCAAGCCAAAGATTACGTTCTATCTTCCCTGATTCAATATATTGATTTATATGTTTGAAATAGAGTTTTAAATAATCACTCATATTTGCTTTACCACTATTTTCTAAAATAAATAGCGTAGGTTTAGATTGCTGATTAATCGTTTCCTTTTCATAATTTGTTGCCGTATTTACAATCGTATCCGAATAATATTTTAATATAAAATCACGCGCCGATTTAGATTCATCGAGAACATTTTTTAAATTAGTGAGTTTTGCTTTAGAACACATATTTTCATCATCTAAAGAATCCGATTCATCTGGATCACAGATTTCTTGACTCATGGTTTGATACAAATTGTTATTGTATTCAAATTTACCGTTCAAATCGGATACATTAGCACATAAAAAAGCACCTAATTGTAAAGCAGATTGGATGGAACGATCTCTTTGCTCATCTCGGGCTTGATTAGCACTGCGTAAAAGCGCATTAAGTTGGTTCAATTCTTTCTTGGTTTTTTCATCATCTATTTGTTGGGTGATTTTCTCAAGTTCACTAACAACATTATCGTTTTTCGACACACCCGCTTCATTACCCAACTCCTGCCACTCTTTATCCAACTGTTTTACCAGATCATTCGACTGGATAACTTCACTGGTATAAACTAAGCGAAAACCAACATCTTTGCTTTTATAAACACTTTGCCCATCATAATAGGGTTTTTCGGTTCTAAACGCTGTTGTCATTGATGATTCAGGTGTTAAATAGCTACCACCACGAACGATTATACCGCCTTGTTGACCATGATAGCGATCAAGCTTATTCATCCTAAATGAATCAAACATCATTTCACTAGCGTTTCCTAAAATATCATAAATATCGAGAGGATTTGCTTCTAATCGTCCAATAAGCTGTAATTTACCATTTGCAGATTTTGCGCCAGAAAACCAGGCATAATTTTCTAAATTATTTTTCTTAGGAAATCTTAATTCACGAAATTCTGATTCGGTAACTTTCGAGCCACCTCGGGCGGCATATTCCCACTCATTATTATTCGGTAAGCGAACATAGCCTTTAGGTAAATCATTTGATTTAACTTTTGTTTGCTTGAGTAGCCATTGATTATATTTATCAGTAAAAGCGACAGCATCAAACCAACTAATATCAGTGATTGGAAAAGCCAGATTTGCTTTAGCCGTTGGACACTTATCATTCATAACGGCTTGATATTGAAGTACAGTAATTTCATATTTACCAATCAGATAATATCTCTCTTTCCCAGCATCTGAAAAACTGCCCGATATATAATTAGGGGTGGCATACTCGGCGAAACCAAGTTCTTTATTATTACTACCTAAAACAATCTTAACATCATCGAGTGGTTTACGTGTTGGAGTAAAGACCTTTTTCATCACCAAACTGCCTTCGCATGGCATGGGTAAAATTACGTCATCATTTGCCGGTTTTGGATTATAAAATTTACTATCCCATGGTTCTGCATGACTTAAACCAGGAATTAAACCAAGCACAATTAGCCAGAGAGCAGATCGACTATTACGCTTCACGTAAGCTTTCTGCGGGTTGAATTTTGACAGCACCTCGTCCTCCTATCGCAACAACAACAAATGATATAAATAAGGTTAATATAAATGCGATAATAAAATGATAAAATTGTAATTGACTAACAATTGGTTGTGAAACTAAATTTTTACCTAAAACCAGATTAAATGCACAATTACCTAATAAAAAAAGTAGGCATGAAACGAGAAAAGCTAAACAACTTAATGCCATCGCTTGAGTAAGCAAATAAACCATCACTTCCTTAGACTTAAATCCAATAAGCCGCATAAAAGCAATATCTTTGCGTTTCCGCTCAATATTAGATAAGAATGAACCACTAAAGGATAATATACAACCAAAAATTGCCGTAATGGCAATCACGCCGAAAATAAAACTCAGTACTCTATCAATAGCTTGCATATTTTCAATCGCCATTGCTTGTGTGCGAGTTTCAATATTTTTCTCTCGTAACTTTAAGGCTAAGGGGGCAACATCATCCAGAGATTTAGCATAAATTCGAGCTCTAGCAAATGAATCCGGATAGGTAGAATTAGTTAAACCTGTTCCAGTTGGAAAAGTTTCACTTTGATAACCATCATAGAAATGTTCCATTTCAATCAAAAGGTCTAAACTGATAAAACCAGCAGCTCGACTATAATAAACTTCAGGAATAATGCCAATAACCTCTAATTCTGTTATCCCTTTTTCCAGCTTGCCATCTAATTGCCTAGTGATAACCATCTTGATGCGGCTACCGGTTTTTATTTGCATTTTTTCAGCTGCTAATGAACTCAATAAAACTTGATTTTTTTGGTTTATTAATGACATATCTTTGGTTATAGGATCACCTTTTGAAGTGGGAATAACTTCAGCATTATTAACAAAATGTCCTGAATCTTTAAGCATATCAGCTTGGGTGTTTAAGGAACGAGTAAGAGGAATAACAAATGCGGTTTCCGGCTGATTTTTAATCCAATCCAACATTTGTTGATCAAATTGTAAATTACCGACAATTTTTACTTCTAAATTTTGTGGATCATTAAGTAATTGATGACGCAGTTGAGCAACAACACCATACTTTAAACTAAACAATAGCAACAAAGGGGTAATAACCGATATTACCGCGGCGATTATACAAAATGATACTTTCTTGTCATAGCATAAATCTGCCAATGATAATCGAGTAATTAATCCCCATTTTGCTGTTACTTTATCCATCTCTTATACCTTACTCTATAACGGTAAAAATTCTGATGACTGGGTTGAAGTTAATTTTGCCGATAACGTGAACAACCCTTTACTTTCAATGCGTTGCCAATCATGAGTGACAATCATCGCGGCAATATTATCTTGTTGAGCTTGTTCTATGATTAAATCAAATAACAAATTAGCATTATAAGGATCAAGCGCAGAGGTTGGTTCGTCGGCTAACAGTAACGCAGGTTTATGAATAATCGAGCGTATGAAAGATGCTCGTTGTCTTTCCCCTATTGAGAGCTGTTTTGGGTATTTATTTAATAAATGAGCAATATTAAGTTTATTGACTAAATAATCAAATCGTTGGGAATCGATATTTTTTTGTAATAATTTAGCTGATAATAAAATATTATTCTTAATATTTAAAAACGGCAACAATCCACCCGTTTGTAACATAAATCCCAAATATTGCGCTCGAATATTGGCCAATTGGTTGATATTGTTTTGATTAATCACATTAGCAATATCATAAGTTTGATTATCAACCATCAGATCATAACGAGTGACTTCATCTGGCTTAAGAATCAAGCCTATCATTTCAAGTAAAGTACTTTTACCGCAACCACTATCACCCTTAATAACAACCACTTGCCCGGCTTTCACCAAAAGTTCTGGTAAACAAACCCTAAAAAAAGATTTACCTATCGGTCTAGAAATCACCAAATTATTTATAGTTAACATATTTTATGGCAACATTTCTAATGGTATAGGATAAACATTTTCTCGAGGGTCACTACCTTCAGATAATGAGATCCAACGATCAACATCAGCGTTACATTTTTGATAATATCGTACTTTACTATTTAAATTACGGATGAATTTTTCTTGTTCAATTCCACTCATGCTTTTCCATGTTTCTTGATCCAGACCAGTTACATCACTTTTATAGGGAATATTATCTAAATATTCACCCAGTAAACCTAAATCAGCAATTTTGGTGACAGAATCGGATTTTAATTTGCTTGGATCTTGCCCCATCGCGGCAGCAACTGAACGTAATTGTGAAAACATATCATCAGCAGAAATCAAGCCATCGTTAGCAGCATTAGCGATTTTAGTCACAATATCGCTTAAATCACTTAATTGTGATTTAGTTAATAAAATTCGCGGTTCAGCGGTTGGTATAGTCGGTTTGATAAAGTCTTTATCCGCAATCCATGCTTTAAACACTGACGGCGCTTTAGTTCCTTTGGTATCACCTAAATAAGCTAGCTGCATTGCTTTACTTAGTAGTAAAGCATCATTTAACATATTAGAGTTATTATCATCTTTAGCATTAAGCGCATTGCCAACAGAAGATTCGCCTTTATAGGCTAATTTAACCTGCTCGGATAATGCTTGGGCTAATAAATCAACTTTTTTACCAAACTCATTCACATCGCCAGCATCAACAGGATAATAGAGTGATTTATGAATAAAATCGTTATAAGTCAGATCAGAATATTGGCTTGCTGCCACCTGATGATCTTTTTCTCCACTAGGTGTTTTTAAATGTAGCGCATAAATTGCGACACCTTTATGTTGTGCTTCCAGTCGCAATTGGGCCGCATCCATACCAGTGCTTGAGAGTTTATCATCACCAGGAATAGCGCTAGCATCAGTGATTAAAATCATATAACGAGCACCGAAACTATTCCAATTAATATCATTCAATGCTTGTGCAACGCCCGCATAAGAATCTTCAGCATAATAAGCGGTTGAGACAGAGGCTTGTTTTAGTGAGGCACTAAGTTTTTTGAACTCATCTTTATTTTTGACTTGATTAGGATCGGCAAACACTTTACTGACAAATTCCAATTTATCCGACGCTTTTAAGCTTGAGCGAAAGGAGACCAAACCAAATTTAACTTGATCTTGTAAATGCTCTTTTTCAATACGCTGATAAACCCGTTCAATCGCCTCTTTTGTTCTGGAAATATAAGGATCCATAGAGATAGTTGAATCAATAACAAATACAATTGCCGCCTTAAACGGAGCGACTTGATTAGTATTGTCATCAGTAGATGAAGATGAAGTTGATGGTTGGTTATTTTTGTTAATAATAGTCTGTTGCTTACTAACCGAAGCAACCTCTAGAATCCGTTCGTAAAAACCTTGGCCATTCATTACCTCTTCACCTTGTAAAATCGGTAATAAATAAAAATTACTTTTGAAATCAACAAATTCCTTCGGTTCTTGTGCCAAAATTTGCGCAGAAGGTTTATTCTCTTTTAACGCATCTCGAATCGGTTTTAATAAAGTTTCCGGTTTATCTGCATCAACAATTGAAGATAACGAGGTTTTATCTTTAAAAAATAACAGAGGATCACGATCAACGGGATTAGTGAACACTAAAGTCAACTGCATATTCCAAGCAATCGCACATGAATTGTTAATCCAACCAACCGTTTTACCATAAGAATCCGGCCCCACATTCAACCACTCTTGATTACTTTCATTTTTACGTTCATAAACATAATAACGAGAAAAAGCTGGTACAGCTTGACCAGTGGCATCATTAATATTCTTTTTCAGCTCACAATTCGGCGTGCTAAGAACTCGTTGGTAAAGTGTTGTTTTTCCCGCTTGCTTTAATGGCTCTAAAGCCGAACTAACCAAAGGTAAGCAAGTAAGGCTAAATCCAATAAGCAATGTTGACAGTACTGTTTTTTTCATACCCACACCTTTTTATTTTTGCAATTCAACCAAACGTTCTTTAGCTAAAGCATTATTAGGGTCATTGTTTAATGATGTTTCATACCAATAAATAGCGGTTCCTTTATCAACTTTAAAACACCGATTATCTTGATAAAATTTTTCATCGTACTCTTTAGCATAAAGCAAGGCTATTTTAGCATTCAACATAGATTGATTTGCATATAAACGCTGAGCAATATCACATTTATTAACCTGTTTTGCTTGATTTATTACCTCAATTAACGCATCTGTGTCAGGTTTCGACTGTAAACATTGTTGAATAAAAGATAAATCATCACTGGTTGCATTGCTTACATTACATTGGCTATTGGTTTGTGTTGTCGTAATAAGCGGATTGTTATCTTTAGAGAATAAGAAGTACCATACAGCGCCACCAATTCCAGCTAAAATCAGCAATATTACCAAAATTAGGATAAATGTCCCCGATTTGCTTTTTGATTTAGTTGGTTCTGGAATCGAAACCACTTCTTGGGCAATTACTGGTTCTGGCGCAGCTTCTTTGTCAATTTCAGGCTGATTTTCTGCGTCAAGTGTCGCTTCTTCTGGTTCTGGAGATTTAGAGTCATCAGGTGTATTAAGATTAGCAGCCTCTTGAGCTGGCTGTGATCTATTTTGTTCAATTTCATCAGGTACAGTTTCGGTATTTAAAGCAGCTGAAGGGAATACATTATCCGCAATATTTACCACACCTCGGTCTTTATTGTTGTCATTCTGTCTATCGCGAATTTCAATAAGGAATCTAACCTGTGTTCCTTGAATTATTAAGGAATCAACTAACCACTCCTCAACTAGACCACTTAATTGTTGATTATCTACTGACAGATTAGTTAATGTATGCCAATGCTTTTCCGGTCCCCATTGATTGAGACCTAATAAATAATAGCCATCCTGATTACGTTGAATAAGTATATCAATATCAGCACTACCACTCCATTTTTGTGCTAAAAATTTAGCAATACCTGGTTTATAGCCTTCTAATTCGATTCTTAATGCCATGATATCCTCTATTTCACCATTGTGATTTTATCAATATACGTTGATAAATGTTACATAATGTAAGGTAGCGTTATGCTACCTTATTTTTATTAATACTATTAATGGTTGTCCATTTACTCTATTGACAAGCCATTATTCTATTTTTGATTGCTTAAATACCGTTAAAACCTCTCCAAGTCGAGCGTTTTGTTCTTGACTTATTTCACGACCAGCATGATGACCAACATTTTCTTGAGCAAGCATAGCAAATGCAATAAACCAATCAAATATTGCAAATTGAGAATAACTTTTAGTCTTATCATCAAGCACCGGGAGTGGATGTGATAATTGATTTGAGAAATCATTCACAGGTGAAGAAAATATTGGCTTACCTTGATTAACTCGGCTTGCAGGAATCTCACTTGCTTGCCCAGAGATAAAACCAAGCCATGCAATAAAGTCGGTCAACAACAGATGAATTGAGCTAATTTGTCGAGACTCAAGATCATCGCGTTTACTACCGGTATTTTCATTATCTAAAATTTTCTGAGTTAAACTTGCTTCAATTTTTAAACGATTGGCGGCAGTAATCAGTTCTTCAACAATAAAGGAGAGTGATTTTTGTTCGAGTCCAAAAAATTGTAAAATATGCTTATCTAATACAATATTTCTTAAATGTTCCAGCCATGCGGTAAATACATTTTTAGCAAATTTTGATTCAGTAGGTAAGGTAGCTGCCACTTTAGGTTCTAAAGGCGAGCTTGAATCAGGAAAAAGTTCAAATTCAGTATTTAAACCAAAATCGTTTGATGAGTTATCTACTACCTCATCACTATTGCTAGCATCATTACTCAAATGGCTAGAATGATAAAGCGCCCGAATAGTTTGATCTGGTAACTCTAAAACTTTCAGTAATTCACCTAATAATAACGCTTTTCCTTGTAGTTCTTTAACAACGCCACTAATAACTTGTTTTTTCTTACCAAGTTCTTCATCACTACCGGCTTGATACCATGTATCAAAACGCATATTGATAATATAATCGATTTTCTCATTAAGTTGCTCAACAATCCGTTGTTGCTTAACTTCCGTTATCGCGACTTGTTCTAAATACTGGCTTATTCGACCTATCCCACCATCATTTAATTTCAACATCGCATCCCAAGCCTGATCTGGAGTATTGACATACTCTTTGATATCGGAATTTTCAACAAATGTCTTTTTCAACACTGACATTTCTTGTTGATAATTATCATTGTAAGATAATTCAAGGTTTGCCTTAGCATCGACATTTAAAAACGGTACATCAAATCCTGGTTTACGCACCAAAAATACGTTATTAAATTTACCATTATTTGACCAATTGGATAACCAATCATAACTACCAAATCGCTCTAAAATAGTTTGCTGTAATAAACCACCTTTACCCCACGTATTGCTCAGGTTATCTTCTGATTGATGCAACGATGCTCCGATTCGTTTATCAAACATGGTGATCGCCCACAGCAATCCCGCTTTTTTGGTAGCTCTCTTTTCTGCAGTTTCACCTTGTGTTTTATCAATCCAACGTTCTAACACTGGGCCAACGTCATTCACATCAGACTGTTTATCGGATGGAGTACAAACAACAAGAACATTCATCTCTTGGCTATCGGTGTATTTTTCAAATAGATAAGCGACTTTTCCTCGCAATAACAGCTGAGCAATCGGATTACCTTCTTTAACATCAGAGATAGAAATTAAATTTAATCGACCACGATATCCTGGAAAATCAAGCAGATCGACCTTCTCAAAAGTAGGAACGCGAGTTTGATTTACTAATGGGAAGATTAATTCTGCTGTTAAAAAAGCCAATTGAGCTAATGATATTGAGGTTGGCACACCGTTTACAGGGGTAACCGATACCGATGAATCCTTTTCAGTATTTAACCTTTCAAGCATATCCACATTCATGATGCTATCAATCTGTGACTTTTTACCATCATTTTCCTTCACTAATACTGAAAGTGGTGCATAAACTGTATTAACATGATTTAAGCTTGACAAAGTTGTGGCTAATTGCACATAAATTGCGGTGAGTTCATTAATACCTCCCCACAAAACAGAAAATAATATACCGCGATCAACAGTAGCAAGATAAGGTAGTAAAGATACTGCTTTTTCCCAGTATCCGCCTTTTAATCCTTCCAGTGAATTACCAAAGTTTTCCGATAAATAATCATAAAGATCAACGATATCATCTTCAGTTATACCACCAGTATAATCGGCTTGTTTTTTACTTTCAGCACGGGCAATAAGTTGATTTAATTCCGAAAACTCAATCTTATTCACCACTTTTTGTTGATCAAAATCTTTAAAATAGGCATTAATTAGAATTTTAACAATTTCGATTTCTTGAAAGAGTTTTAGTTCTAGTGGATAGTTAGCAATGCCACCTTTAGCTGTTCGGCTAAATCGGGTCACGAGCCCTGTTGCTTCTTTACCACCGCCAACGGGGTTAACGTGATCAATAAAATCTAAAGTTTGATTATCAACCACGGTTTCAAGTTTACCATTCTCACCTGCGGCTAACGCTGAGATAAGATACGACTTACCAGCTTGCGATAATCCAAAAAAGCCTACTGCAACCGATTTAGTTGCCACATCTCCTAATCGTTTAGCGCTATTACGCAACCGACGTAGATCAAGAATTAAATTATCAGCCTCACTATTCAAACGCTTTGATGAATCTCGGGTTTGTTGCACCCACTCAATTGCCTGTGCTGATGCCTGATAAACCTGTTCCCAAGACTGAGGAAGTTGTTCGTTTAAATTTTTCATCGTTTTATCATTCCACTATCAAGCCAATATTGTGTGCTAATTAAACCTGAATTTACCATTGTGTTTAAATTAAGCTTTATATCTTTGGTTTTATCGCAAGTACGCCCATCTGAAGCTTTGACATCTTTAATATAGAAATTCTCAACCGTTTTTTGGCGATTTTTGATACCTAAAGTTACCTCTAAAACCGCCCCATCGGCACTCAACCTTTTAGCAACTTCACTATTTTCAATCGTTAAAATATAAATTGGTGATGCCGGCCAACGGTCGATCTCTAGCTGTTTAAAACCAAGCCTCGTTGTGCCTCGGATTTCAAAAGAGAGATCAGGAAAATCATAGTCAGGATCATCTAAATCAATGTCGCGATAATAAATATTTTCTTGCTTTATCATATTTAGATTATCTAGCAGACCAATGTATTTGACCGTTGAATACAAATCCATATTGGCTGATCTAAAATAGAAATTGGCTAATCTTAAGTTTTTACTTAGAAAACATAACATCGCACCTACAGCCGCCGTTGTTTTTGGATCATCAATACGTTCTTGTTTATGGAATGGATACCATCCCCCTGTATAATAACCATGCAATGGTAAAATACGTCCTGCAGGTATTGATAATCGTGAACGGAAGTAGCTTTGTACTCCAGGTAATCGCGAAGGACGACCAGTTAATAACAGTACATCACATTGATAACAGCTAATAATTTCAGATAACGCATCAAACGTTTTACAAATATTGTAATAATCTCCACGGATAAATAAGTAGTGAATACGTTTAAGGTTAATCTCAACATTTAAATCAAGAACCGAAAATTCAGGATTATTTAATGCGCGACTAATAGGTTCATTGATAAAATTGAGGACATTAGCTGTCATCATATTATTCTGTAGTAATTCACCAAAAGTCAGATTATAAACATGTTGCTCTGCATGTAATGGATCATAAAGCTCATAGAGTTTTAATACATGCAAGCCTACTGGCGTAAACAGCTGTAAAGTTAATTGTTGACGCAATACCGCATCTTGTATTGATACCTGCTGTGAACCAATAATGGTGGATAAAATCGGATTAGGATCGGCAAGCCCCGCTTGTTTTAATCCATTAATTAATGAAGATAAAACGGTATCTTGAATAATATCAAGTAGTATATCATCACCAGCGACTTTAAACCCATCGCGAAAACGTTGCGTAGGCACAAGATAAGCATTACTACCACTAAGTTGTTTATTGGTGCCATAATCAAGTTCATAATCATTAATGACTAAATCAGTGGTACCTCCGCCAATATCGACGGTAGCAATCGTTAGTTTTTGTTTATTACTTTTATCTGGTCGTACCATTGAAGCAATAAACTCTTCTGATCGGCCATTATAATTGTTTTGCGTCTCATTAAAGAGATAAACTACTTGGCCACAGGTCGCTTCATCCCACTGGATATAAACTTCAGGAATATTTGGCCAAATACTTTTTAACTGATTAGGGTTATCAAAATCGATATCGTCATCAGAACTATCCCAGCCTAAGCTTTTCCAAACCAAGCCGATAGCTTGATAAACACAGCTTTTAAAAATAGCTTGTTCTGGTTTTGGCATTGCCGGAGGGATGGTAAGAATAATTGAACGTAAATTACGCGGTGTTCTTGCATGTTCAAGTTTATTACGTTGAGCAACACTATTAATTTGCATCAATGCATGCATTAATACTTCACATAGCATAAATGTCATTAATGAGCTACGTGAATATTTGGGATGGAACACTGGCATTTTTCGATCATATTCCTCCTCAATGTCATTCCTGAGGATATGCAAAGCCTCACCATACTCATTGATTAAACTAGAAAAGGG
Source organism: Gilliamella apicola (assembly GCF_003202915.1). Lineage (GTDB taxonomy): Bacteria > Pseudomonadota > Gammaproteobacteria > Enterobacterales > Orbaceae > Gilliamella > Gilliamella apicola_Q. The sequence goes on along the minus strand of NZ_QGLP01000003.1, from coordinate 217,281 downwards.
TTCAGCCGTTGCGAAGGGTTCATGGTCACTCTTGACATAATGGGAATTAAATCGCCAACCTTGCTCATACTTCTCCTGATCCCACAAATAGCGTTTCGGGCTTGAAAGACCAGTTGCGCCTTCATTTCCTTCACGACGACTCGCTAAGCGACTCGCTTCTTTGCCAACACGAACAATACTTGGCCAACGGAAAGTATCACGTCGCCCACTTTGCAGAGAAAAGTGCTCTTTACCAAAAAAGGTTTGTGCAAATTCTACTCGACTTTCAAACGGTTCATTATAGATATGTTCAGGTTGAGTTAAATCACGAATTTCAAGTTCATAACGACGATTCAAGCTATCTTTATCTTGTACATGGTCTTCAATTAAGATGCCACATGTTCTTGAATTACCAACATCTAAAATCATATCAACCGGAATGGATTTAACCACATCATCACGATTATTAGAGACAATTTTAATTTTTGGTAACTGCAATGAATCGGCAAGCAAATTAAGAACATTTAAATAATGACCATAATAAGCTTTATTACCTATTTCTAGATCTATATCATCTTTATGAATTTTTAATCGTTCTGGTTGCGGCGCTAACTCCTGAAATAGATCAATTAACCAACTGGTGATCCACTTTTGCTCTAAATACCAGGAAACGTGATCTGAACGATGAGCTAAGCTAAATACAGCCCCAGTTTTAACATCATTATCAGTCGGTGCCAAATAAGCCACATCCTGCATATTGGTGAAAATTTTGGTATCAAAGGCAAAGGTAATACGATGTGTATTGCCATCTGGATCTTCACCCTCGGGAATACTTACAATTCGAACACGACTCCAGTTATGTGGACCTTTATCAAAGCGCTCAGGCGGTATCGATCTTAAAACTGGCACCGGCAACCAAATGCCATCAAATAGTTTTAATGATTGGTCGACACTAATCTCTTGAGTTGGTGTGACCGCAAAAGAGAGATTATCCGGCGCAAAAAATTTACCACTATCGACATCTTCAATTAGCCTAACTAGTGCTCCACTTTCTGATGGATTAATAAAACAACCATTAACTTTACTGCGCCATTGATTATCTTTCCAATCTATTTTTAATGCAAAATCAAGAAATTGAATACCACTATTCATGATAAGAGTAACTTCTTGACCATAGTTGCGTATTTCTGGAAGCATATACAACCCTATTGTTTTTTCATCGTAATTGGGAACGAAGTCCCGTTATCATACATTCCCTGACAATCAGCTTGATTATTTTTGCCTGGTTTGCACTGAATACTTGGTAATTTATATTTAGTATTATCACTGCAGATAGCTTCGTTATTACCGGCTATATTTAAATTGCCATTTTGGATGCCGCTACCGACATTACCAGTACATTTAACGCCATCACTGCGAGTAAGCGTCACGTCACCATTACCTTGATTAAAGTTATAACTTAATTGTAATGGTTTCCCCGTTGCTTTATCTTGAATACCTGCACCTACAGACCATTGACCATTTAAAAAGTTTGTTGAGCCTTGTTTTAATACATCCGCCGGTAAAGTTAAATGGTTGGATTGGGCAGCATTAGCACCATTGACTTGATCTGTATTGTTAGCGTCAGGATTACTGGCTAAATCAGGTGTAGGAGGTGCCATTTGACCATTTTTGTCATCTGTATTCTGCTCATTTTGTTTGTCTTTATCCTCAGGCGAACTAGGATTATTTGGGTTATCACCGTTATCTTTCTTATCCCCCTGATCGCTATTATTACCTTTATCATCGGGAGTATTTACCTCTGGAGGGTTAAGTTGATCACCTTGCGGATTGGCACTATTTTCCACGCCTTCATCAGGTGTTGATGGTATAGCTGGAGTGTCAACTTGAGCCGAATTAGTAGGGGTACCATCGCCGGCTAATGTTCCATTAGACGCAACGCCATTAACCACACCCACAGGTTTATTATCTATAATAACCTCTTTAGGTTTCAGCTCTGGTGCGTTGATATCTAACTTATCATCTTGGTTATCAGTTGCTACAGGAAGATTAACATTACCATCTAATGATAGATTTGGATTAAAAGACAAACTTGGTTTAAACCAACAACCTTTCAACCAGAATATAGCTAGCAGTAATAATAAGAGTGGTAATAATCCTAATAACCATATCCACCATCGCTTCGACCAAGGTTTGCTAACGACAGCGGGCACCTCTTGAACAGGAGGTGGAGCAACTACTTCTGGTTGTGGCGTTGGATTTCTAACAGGTTCTAAACAATAAAATGGCGAAGTCGCTTGTGGTGTTTGGGGATTAATAAATCCCCAAAAAGTAATAACCGGTTTACCATTAACAATATAGACAAACTGATTACTAGGAAAACGTAATGCCATTAAATTAGGTTCAAGACTATCTGAGCTCTGTTTTGGATCGTAAATGAGGCGACTAAAAAGCAATTGATCACCTTCTAGATTAGGATTTTGGGATAATTTTTTGCCTAATTCGATAACTTTGTTTTCAAATTCCTTGAGCAAAATTAGAGCGGATTCTTGTTCTGATTCACTTGCCGATGTCCATGGAATAATATCATATTCCCCATCAGGTAAGTCTGAATCGAAAGGAATATACCAATCAACAAGATTGCCCTGATCATTACGTTGTGGGATAGCTAAACAATCAGAGTATTGACGGCCTAATTTGACTCGGAACATTTCACGAATTTGCGAAGCGACCAGATAAGCAGCTTTGCCATCATGCCCGAGCATTTTAAAATCTTTTATATCACCACTTCGAAGTAATGTGTTTGCCATATATTTCCTGATATTCCTTGAAATTACTTATATTTTTTATAATTATTTTTTAATAAAATCAATTCTATCAGAAATATTAACCAGTTGTCATTGCCGTCCCTAAAGATAAAATGATTTTTTTGTCATTTATAATTCAAAAAAATCATTTAAGTGACGATTAATCAAATTGTTAAATAAGTTGCAAAACATTTATCATCATGAAATTTAATGATAGATTTGTCAAATTAGACCTAAAAGCCCTGCTCTTCAATTTTTTTTCGATATTTCTTTTAAAAATTCTTCATCGGTTAGCACACGGAGTGGTTGCATATCACTTTCGCCTTTTATAACCAAAGAGGGATCTGAACGTAAACATGCGCCACCATAATGACCTCCAACAGTAAAAGTACAAAGTTGCAAATAACGATCATCAACTTTGGGTAAACACCACAGTTCTTGATAAATATTTTCTTGTTTTGCAAATCGACCAACCGTTTTATCCAACACTTGTTCATGACTACCAACTAACTCAATATCACTACCACGACGCCCGGCAATCGGCTTAATGGCATAACCTTTTTTGATTAAGTTGTCATTGAGTTCAAATGTAGATTCCAGCAAATAACGATGGTTTGGAAATAGCGACCATAATACAGGTAAAATAGCTTTGTTACTTGGGATGACCGTCCATAAAGGCTCAAAAACCGAAACTTCAGGTCGCAGTAATACATCAATTAATCTAACCGCATTTTCAGGATGCCATGTTCGAATCGGTAATCCAGCGATTTGCGCCTCACTTTCTTGGCGTAGTTGTTCAAGTACAGTTTCCCATGCCCAGGTTTTCCAAACACAGGTAACTTGACGATCGTCATCATCAACTAAACGTCCTCTTTTATCCCATCTAAGTCCTGTTAGTCCGCGTAAGATTTTGCTTTTAAATCCAGCTTGCGTTAGAGCTTTTTGCATAAATAATGCGTGATAATTTTCCTCGCTGTCATTATCTTGCATAATGTGAACAAACGCTTTTGCATCGCTATGCTTCCAACAGTTAGCCAATGCATTAAGTAATCCAGCACTCGGGTTTACGCCAACATTTAATTCGGCTTGTATAGCCCAATTTTCCAAAATTTTGCCTGCTTCGGTATGACATGATGCCGAATCAGCATTATACTCATAAACTTTAAAACCTCGTTCATCCATACAAAAATCTAACCGACCGGTGATCATTTGATAACGACGTTGTTGCCAAGATAATCTAAGTCTTGGCCAAAGGATTTCCGGTATATTGAAATTGCATAACAAACTATCTTCTTTTAACACTTTATCTGTCGCATGCAAATACATTAAATGGAGCTCGTTTGTGGCACGAATAAGCTCTTGTTCCGCACTTTCAGAAATAGTGAAATAGCGATACTGATCATCATGACTAATGGCATGACCAGTTGCTGACACATAAGCACTTTCTAAAGGATCGTTTTCATCTAACCATTTACCATCAAATTGACCATGGTTTTTAATATGTACGCTATGGATATCAAGTAAGTGTTTATCAGCATTAGGTTGCGGTAAACTGTGAAGTGTATCGTCAGTTTGAATCATCCAACCTAAAATTTTAGTATCATCAAAAGTATCATGTAAATAATACCCCTCATCAGATACCGTCATAGCTAACTCACGCGTCCATTGTTGACCAATAGGAAGTCGAGTATGAATAACATTTTGTTCGGCAATTCGAATTTTGTTGTCAAAAACTTCGGTAATAATAGCCACATGACCAGTTCTATCAAACATACCGCCGTCATCCCATATCAACAAGGCACCTGCCTCTGGTTTCTTTTTGCTACCGTTAGCAAAGGCTTGTAATGGTAAAATGGCTTCGTTGATAACTTGGCGAAGAAACCTTAACGAAAAAATTTCATGCGCCATACCGACATCGGTAAACACAATCCCATAATTCAAAAATAGAAATCTTCTAGCAAATTCAACACATTGCCACTTATATCCCATATATTCATGACCGGAATAGCTGCGAAATGAAGCATCATTAGGAAATTGTTCAGGATCTAAATTCTCATAATCAGATGAATAAATTGCTACACCACCTGGTGCATAACCAAGTAATGTACCAAAAGGTTCTTTACTAGTAGATTGGGATAACATGTTATTTTAGCCTTTTAGAATAATAGTCAGGTAGGTTTTACTAAGCTATGTTAGAATTTGTTTATCATAGATCAAATTATAAGCTTTAAAAAGTAATGTTTATTGTTTTAAAGCTTGAAGAATAATAAATTGACTATATATACTAGATCATGTTAGTGGGTTCATTGATAAAACGAGAAAAAACCGTTATGCAACAAACAAAATTAAATGAATTATTAGATTTTCCTTGTTCCTTTACCTATAAAGTAATGGGCGAAGCAAAACCGGAGTTGGTTGACAAAGTAGTATCAGTTATTCAACGCCACGCGCCGGGGGATTATACTCCGTCGATCAAACCAAGTAGCAAGGGTAATTATCATTCCGTTTCAATTACGATTAATGCGACACATATTGATCAAGTGGAAAGTTTATACAAAGAATTGGGTGAAATCGATATAGTACGAATGGTTTTATAACTCACTACTTTTTTGATAATTTTTTGCACAAAATAAGAGCCTTATCGTTGTGAATATGAGGCTCTAACATGAAACCAGAGACAATTGCTCTGCACACTGGCTATACGCCTGAATCAACAACCCATGCCGTCGCAGCTCCGCTCTATTAAACCACTTCTTATGCCTTTGATGACACCCAGCATGGCGCGGATATTGTGGTGCATTCATTAACTAAATATATTGATGGACATGGTAATAGTTTAGGTGGAATGAATGATAGTTGATTCCGGTAAATGTCCTTGGAAAGAGCACACCGATAAATTGCCTATGCTCAATCAACCCGATCCTTCTTACCATGATGTTTCATCATATACTCAAAACTTTGGACACGCAGCTTATATTGCTCGTTGCCGAGTAATACCACTGCGTAACATGGGAGCAGCTTTATCACCGTTTAATACCTTTTTATTATTACAAGGTCTCGAAACACTCTCTTTACGCATTGAGCGACATTGCCAAAATACCATTAAGGTTGCCAATTATTTGGCATCACACCCTCAAGTTGAATGGGTCAATTATGCTGGATTGGCTAATCATCCAGAACATTATTTAGCAATAAAACAGATGGACAATGGTCTACCTGCTGGCATTTTATCCTTTGGTATCAAAGGCGGTAAACAAGCTGGAGCTAAATTTATCGATGCCCTGAAATTGATTATTCGTTTAGTCAATATTGGTGATACCCGCTCATTAGCTTGTCATCCGGCATCAACTACCCATCGACAACTTAATGATGAAGAGTTGCAAAAAGCTGGAGTTAGCCAAGAAATGATACGCCTATCAATTGGCATTGAACATATTGATGATATTATTGCTGATTTAGAACAAGCACTTAATTTAGCAAAATAATAGATTGAATAAGATGAGGGATGAAAAGTCTATCATCCCTCTTTTTTGTAATTAGCCTAAAATTTTAGTCAATTCATTGGTCACAGCTGAAACAGCCTGTGTTCCGTCAATACGGAAATATTGAGTACGACCTTCTTTGGCTTCATGTTGATAATAGTTGATTAATGGTTTGGTTAAATCATGATATTCAATAAGACGTTTACGAACAATCTCTTCATTATCATCTTTACGAATAGTTAATGGTTCACCTGTTACATCATCAATATTTTCCACTTTTGGCGGATTATGGCGAATATGGTATACACGTCCTGAACCTGCATGAATACGGCGACCACTCATGCGATCAATAATAACTTCATCAGGTACATCAAACTCAAGGACATAATCAACATTGATTCCTGCTTCTTTCATTGCATCCGCTTGTGGAACGGTACGTGGAAAACCATCTAGTAAAAAGCCATTTTTACAATCGCTTTGCGCAATACGCTCTTTAACTAAAGCGATAACTAATTCATCAGTAACAAGCTTACCATGATCCATAAGCTCTTTTGCTTGTAGACCTAATGGACTTCCTGCTTTTACTGCTGCACGTAACATATCCCCCGTTGAAATTTGCGGAATACCATATTTTTGCATAATGAATTGTGCTTGAGTTCCTTTTCCTGCTCCTGGTGCGCCTAATAAAATAATTCGCATAAAATAACCTCTTATGGCTTTGAATATAGATACAATTTTCTACTCTGATAAATACTGAAATATCACTTTACTGCTGGATATTAAGCCATCAGTCGGACAAATATAGTTTATAGCCCCGCAACCTTTAACCATTTGAGCGCTCTGCTGACAAATTGGACAGATATACTGCTCTAAATAATGTTGTTGGCAATGAGGACAGTCATAATGTTGTGGTGCCACAATACTCATTTTATTATGGCATTTAGGACAAATACCTTCTTGTCCACCGGCGATCATCTTTTGGTTTGTCATAAGTTATTTACGACCTCGTACATGTTTCATTAACCGACGACGCTTACGTTGTTGGGAAGCCGTTAAACTATTTTTTCGACCTTCAAATGGATTAGCGCCTTCTTTAAATTGAATCCGTATTGGTGAACCCATAATTTTTAATGAGCGTCTAAAATAGTTCATTAGATAACGTTTGTAAGAATCTGGTAAATCCTCAACTTGATTACCATGAATAACCACAATTGGCGGGTTATATCCACCTGCATGAGCATATTTTAATTTTACGCGACGTCCTCTCACCAATGGTGGTTGATGGTCATCTTGCGCCATTTGCATTATCTTGGTTAACAGTGCAGTATTAACTCGACGAGTTGCACAATCGTACGCTTCTTGAATTGAATCAAATAAGTTACCTACGCCACTACCATGAAGTGCCGAAATAAAATGTAAACGGGCAAAATCGATAAAATCAAGCCGATCATCTAACGTGGTTTTCACTTGTTCTTTGATATCTTGTGATAATCCATCCCATTTATTAACTGCGATAACCAGTGAGCGCCCACTATTAATGATAAAACCAAGTAAGGATAAATCTTGATCGGAGATACCTTCTCGAGCATCTATCACTAAAATAACCACATTAGCATCTTCAATTGCTTGCAACGTTTTGATAACCGAGAATTTTTCAACCGTTTCGGTTACTTTGCCTCGTTTACGAACACCAGCAGTATCAATCATGATATATTCACGATCATCGCGTGTCATTGGTATATAAATACTGTCACGTGTTGTACCGGGCATATCATAAACCACAACCCTTTCTTCGCCTAAAATTCGATTAGTTAGTGTTGACTTACCAACATTTGGTCTGCCAACAATAGCAACTTTGATTGGTTGGTTGATAAGCGACTCGGCTTCATCTTCAATATCATCATAAGATTCAGGAAGAACTTCATCTGGCTCATCCTCTGATAAGGCCTCATTTTGATCATTGGCAAAATGAAAAATAGGATCGAGCACCGTTTCGATTAATACATTTACCCCACGACCATGACTCGCAGCAATCGGATGAATGTCACCTAATCCTAAACTATAAAAATCAGAGATTGCGCTATCGGCATCAATACCATCAATTTTGTTAGCAACTAAAAATGTTGCTTTTTGGCGAGATCGGAGATGCTTAGCAATAGCATGATCAGCAGGCATGGTACCTGCTCTGGCATCAACTAAAAAAAGGACAATATCTGCTTCTTCTATTGCTTGCAGGGATTGTTCCGCCATAAAGCTTTCAACCCCATCTTCAGTGCCATCAATACCACCAGTATCAATGACAATATATTCATGCCCTTTGATTTCGGCTCGCCCGTACTTACGGTCACGAGTTAATCCCGGAAAATCAGCTACTAAGGCGTCTCGTGTTCGAGTTAATCGATTAAATAAAGTCGACTTTCCTACATTCGGACGACCAACTAGTGCGACAACAGGTACCATATTTATTCTCTAATTACCTTATTTTTTTGTGAATGCGTAAATATCACCATTTTTAGCTTGGACAACAATTTTATTGTCGACAACTAATGGTTTCGAAATTAATCCACTGCTACTAACTTGGGTTTTAGCAACGATTTCACCGTTATCTTTGTCTAACCAATAAAGATAACCTTCGAAATCGCCAACCACAATATAGTTTTCGTGGATAACCGGATCGGTTAATTGACGATGTAACAAACCGGCTTGAGTCCAGAGAATTGCTCCGCCATTTTTGCTTACCGCTCGTACATTGTCATTTTGGTCTACGACAAATAATTGTTGTGAGTCAACCACAAAGCTATGTGTTGAACCCATCTCTTTACGCCAGACAATCTGACCATTACTTAAATCAAGCGCTACAACATTACCATTATAGCCGATAGCATAAGCTAAATTGCCTTCTATTACCGGCGTTGAATCCACATCATTCAATTTTGCAATTTCTGTCGAGCCACTTGGTTGCGAAATACGTTGTTGCCAAATCAATTGACCATTATTGATGTAGTAAGCATTTACATGCCCAGTATCATCACCAAATATTGCCGCACCATGTGCAATTGTTGGAGTTGAATTACCTCTTAGTGAAAGAGGAGGAACTTCAAGCATGACATCCCATTCATCAGCACCAGTGTTACGGTTCAAGGCTTGTAAATTACCATTAGCGGTATGGATAATGAGTTTATCGGCAGATGATACTGGACGAGCAAGAACTTCACCTCTCACCGGTTTTTCCCAGATAACATTACCATCGTTACGATCTAGCGCATATACCACAGCACGTTCACTACCAATATAAACATATTTATCATCAGCGCTTACACCACCGGAAAATAGCGCTGTTTTACTACTGAATAATGTACTTTGTGATAAATTTTTATCCCAGATTGTATGACCATTAGATAAATCAACAGCTTTAACTTGTCCGCTACGGCTAGCAACATAAACAGCATTTTCATAATTAATAGGTCCTAATAATGAATAAATATGTGTATTGCCAGCTGTACTATTTCGCCATACTTGTTGTATTGAAAATTGGTTGTTTACGGTTGGTGAAGGCGAAACTTGTACGATTTCTTCCTCTTTACCAAACAATGAACATCCAACAAGTGAAAACATAAAAACACTAATAAAAAGACTTTTTGATAACTTCATTGTATAGACCCTTATATCAGGATAAATTAATTTTTATTTTCTTGTGCGGCGTTTTTCTTAGCTTCAGCTTCTTGCTTAGCTTTTTCTTTGGCGGCTTCAGCTTCTTGTTCAGCTTGTTGCTTATCTTTAAGATATTGAGCCTGATTTAACTTCATTTTGATATTTTCATCTAACTGTTCAGTTGGTAATGAAGCTTTAACAATATTTTCATCTGAACCATCAACAGGAGTAGGTGTCAATGCAACAGTATAAGCAGCAACAGCTTCAGTGTAGTTATTCATTTTCATATAGACGTCACCACGAATATCATTAACTACCGGTGTCCAACTTTTTTCAGTAACTTTGCTTAATGTTGCTAAAGTGTCTTGATAACGTTCAAGTTGATATTGTATTTTTGCAATACGAATATAGCTGATTGATTTAATAATTTCTGAATCGGTTTTACTTAATGTATCAGTAAGTAACTTTTCAGCTTTGGGATAATCTTTTATTTCTTCAACATAAAATTTAGCTGCTTTTAAATTAGCGAAAACACTATAAATAGTATCATCACTTTCCGCGAAAGAGACTAATTCATTTATTGAATCTGGATTATTTTTGTCTAGATTAGCAATTAATTGTTCATATCGATCTGAAGATTCTATCGTTTTTGCTAATTTATGAGATTGCCAATAACGCCAGCCATAAAAAGCCAGTAACCCAATTACAATAACCGCAACAATGATTTTCCAATTTTTAGCAAGAAATTCTTTTATCTCTGAAAATTGTTCTTCGCCAGATAATTGATGACTCACGTTTTTCTCCTATTTTCCTTGATTTACAATATTGCCAAACAAGTTTGCACAATCGCTTTTTGGGCAACTTCGACTTGTTCGCCTGTTTGTAAATTTTTAATCGTTACTGATTGATTTGCTATTTCATTTTCACCAATGATTACAGCTATTTTAGCACCTAATTTGTCAGCTTTGGCAAATTGTTTCTTAAAATTGCTACTGCCGTAATTGGTCACAATTCGTCTGTCAGGTAAACCATCACGTAATGTCTCCGCCATGATTTGAGCAGCAGATATTGTCTGCTCATTGCCGGAAGATATCATATAAATATCAATTGAACTATCACGATTTAATGAAGGATTAACCGCTTGTACCAGTAATACTAAACGTTCAACGCCCATGGCAAAACCAACCGCAGGAGTGGGTTGCCCGCCTAGCTGACTGACAAGTCCATCATAACGTCCACCACCACAAACAGTACCTTGAGCGCCTAAGCTTGTAGTAACCCATTCAAAAACGGTTCGATTATAATAATCTAAACCACGGACTAATCGTTGATTAATGTTATATTTTATCCCTGCTTTATCCAATAAATGACACAACCCGTCAAAATGATTTTTAGACTCCTCATCTAAATAATCAAATAATTTTGGTGCCTGATTAAGTAATTCTTGAACATCAGGATTTTTGGAATCTAACACCCGTAATGGGTTAGTATACATTCTACGTAAACAGTCTTCATCTAATTTATCTTTATGTTGTTCTAAGAAGCTAACCAAAGCGTTACGGTAATTGGCTCGGGCTTCAACTGAGCCTATTGAGTTGAGCTCAAGCGTAGTATGTTTTTCAATACCAAGTGCTTTCCAAAAACGAGCGGTTAGTAATATAAGCTCGGCATCGATATTAGGACCTTCAAGCCCAAATACTTCAACACCAAATTGATGGAATTGGCGATAACGACCTTTTTGCGGTTTTTCATAACGAAATGCTGGTCCTAAATACCATAAACGTTGTTCTTGATTATAAAATAGGCCATGTTCAATACCAGCGCGCACACAACCAGCTGTAATTTCTGGGCGCAGTGTAAGACTTTCATCATTACGATCGTTGAAAGTATACATCTCTTTTTCAACAATATCGGTAACCTCACCAACTGCGCGTTTAAATAATGCCGTATCTTCAACAATCGGTGTTCTAATTTCATTATAACCGTAACTATTTAGTACATTTTTGACAATTTTTTCAATTTGTTGCCATGTTGCACTATCACTCGGGAGTAAATCATTCATTCCCCGTATTGATTGGATTTTTTTTTCTGTCATTTTTTTATTCGCTATCTAATAAAATTATAGTTCAGTCGTTGTAATTCTGTTTTTCAAAATTAAGGCTTTAGCGCGTATTTTCGCTTCCAACTCATCTATCATTTGTTCATTATCAATACGCCCTATGCGCACACCATCTTCATAAAAACCACTTTTATTGTGCCCTCCAGCAACCCCCATAGTGGAAGCTAAGGCTTCGCCGGGACCATTAACAACACAGCCAATAATTGAGACATCCATTGGTGTTATAATATCTTCAAGTCGCTGCTCTAGCGTGTTAACGGTACTAATTACATCAAATTCTTGCCTAGAACAAGTTGGGCAAGCAATAAAATTAATCCCTCTGGCTCGGATGCGTAAAGATTTCAAAATATCAAATCCGACTTTGACTTCTTCTGTTGGATCGGCGGCTAGTGAAACTCTTAACGTATCGCCGATACCTTCAGATAATAACAAACCGAGTCCGATTGCTGATTTTACTGCACCACTTCGAACGCCACCAGCTTCGGTAATCCCTAAATGTAATGGTTGTTTAATTTGTTTTGCCAATAATCGATATGAATCAACCGCAGTAAATACATCTGATGCCTTAACACTTACCTTAAATTGGTCAAAATCAAGTCGATCTAGGATATCCACATGGCGCATCGCAGATTCAACTATCGCTTCAGGTGTCGGCTCACCATACTTTTCTTGAATATCTTTTTCAAGTGAACCAGAATTAACGCCAATGCGTATCGGAATATTCTTATCTTTAGCACAATCAACAACCGAACGAATCCGCGATTCATTACCAATATTTCCGGGGTTAATTCTTAGACAATTAACACCATATTCAGCAACTTTTAAGGCTATGCGATAATCAAAATGAATATCGGCAATCAAAGGCACTTTAACTTGCTGCTTAATAAATTTAAATGCTTCAGCGGCATCCATTGTAGGAATAGAGACTCGTACAATATCAACCCCTACCCGTTCAAGTGCTTGAATTTGTGCTACTGTCTTTTCAACATCGGTTGTTCGAGTATTCGTCATTGATTGGACAGCAATTGGTGCACCACCGCCAATAGGCACATCACCGACATAAATTCGGGTTGATTCTCGCCTAATAATTGGTGATTCTTGATGACTCATAAGATGCCTAATCATGTTACAAAATAACTAGGTCGCAATCTTAACAAGATTTGAGGCAAATGTCTGTAAGTGAATTCGAAAATTTGCTAACCGTTAACGCGATCTGCAGAGCTCGGCGAAATATAATGGCTAACTTCAACATAACTGTTTTTAGTTTGATAGTTATTATAATATAACCCAAAACCTAACAAGCAGACTAGAATGAATAAAACAAAATAGAACCCTTTTTTACTATGCTTTTTTTGTTTGATTATTGATTTGAGTTTGAAAGGTTGTGATGCAAAATATTCTTTTTCTAATTCGTTAAGATAGGATTGACATTCTTCATTAGGTAAACCAACAATGTTTGCATAATTGCGAATATAACTTTTAACAAGAACAAAAGGGGCATGAACTAACTTGTTGTTTTCAATTTCTGAAATAACTTCTGTTCTAACATGAATTTGAGCGGCAATATCTTTCTGGGTCAACCCCATATTACCCCTTAAATCGGAAAGCATTTTACCCAATGAAATACTATCTTCCATCATTCCCTCTATACTTCACATTCCGTAAATTTACATTACATTTACTTATTATTATATTTTTCGTACATTTTTACATATTTTGGAAATTAATCAATTCTTTTTGCATTAAACCTTAATTTTGGTTTTTCGATTTCATTTTGTGCCGCAATTAATTGCAATTCATATTCATTTTGTTTTAAGGTTTCAAGCATGACCGCATAAACTGCTGAGGTGGTGTGCTCTAAAGCTTCGACCATTGATTTACCAAGCATTATATTCGCTAAGAATAGTCCACTTGTCATATCACCCACACCTACCGGTTGTTTAACACCAAAATCGACTAACGGACGATGAATATGCCAAGCTTCATCTTGAGTGACTAACAACATTTCAAAACGGTCTTTTTGATAACCCGCACGACTCAAATGTTTAACTAAAATCGCTTTAGGTCCTTTTTGACAAATTGCACGGCATGCTAAAACGGCTTCATTAACATTACTAATGGCTTGTTTGCCATTGAGTTCCTCGAGTTCTAAAACATTAGGCGCCATGATATCTGCAACAGGCAAAGCAGTGTTACATAAAAACTCTGATACGCCGGGGGCGACAAAACAGCCTTTTTCAGGATGGCCCATTACTGGATCACAAAGATAAATTGCTTCTGGATTTTCAGCTTTTACTTTTTTTACAATTTCAATAATTGCATTACCTTGTTCTGCTGAGCCCATATAACCACTTAATACGGCATTACAGCGTTGCAATTCGCCAATAGCATTAATCCCATCGGCGATATCGGTTAAATGAGATGCTGGCATTACCGTTCCAGTCCATTGATGATATTGAGTATGATTGGAAAATTGAACCGTATTTAACGGCCAAACATTCACCCCCAAACGGCGCATAGGGAATACTGCTGCACTATTCCCTGCATGACCGAAGACAACATGCGACTGAATCGATAATATATTTTTCATGCAATCATCTCCAAATAAGTAAGCAATAGTATTTTTTACCTCGACGCAATAAGGTATAACGATTAAAGAGTTTATCATCATCTGAGAAACGATAATCCGTTGTTGCGTTACGTTCACCATTAACGGAAATAGCATTTGATTCAATCATGGTTCTTGCCTGACCTCTTGACGGTGCGAACTCGGCATTAACAATTGCTTGTTGTAAATCGAGATCTTCTTCAACGGTTAAAGTTGGCATACCATCTTGAGCTAACTGCTCTAAATCAGCCTCAGATAAATCAGTTAATTTACCTGAAAATAAACTTTCAGTGATACGTTTAGCCGCGGTTAAACCCTCTTCACCATGAACTAGACGAGTCACTTGCTCAGCTAGCACATATTGAGCTCTTGGCGCTACACCACTATTCTTATCTTCTTCTTCCAATGCATTAATTTCTTCCAATGACATAAAAGTAAAGAACTTAAGGAAGCGATAAACATCAGCATCAGCAGTATTAATCCAAAATTGGTAAAATTTATATGGACTGGTCTTTTTCGGATCTAACCATACCGCACCACTTTCGGTTTTACCGAATTTGGTTCCATCCGATTTGGTAATTAAAGGTACAGTCAAACCATAAACTTGTTTCTGATGTAAACGACGGGTTAAATCGATACCACCGGTAATGTTCCCCCACTGGTCAGATCCTCCGATTTGTAATACAACATTATGTGCTTTGTTTAGGCAAGCAAAATCATAAGATTGTAACAAACTATAAGAGAACTCAGTAAATGAAATACCTGACTCATCGCGGTCAATCCGTTGTTTAACCGATTCCTTGTTAATCATGGCATTAACAGAAAAATATTTACCAATATCACGTAAAAAAGATAAAACATTCATGCCACCAAACCAATCATAGTTGTTGGCAACAATAGCGGCGTTATCACCACATGTAAAATCCAAGAACGGTGAAACTTGTTGCTTGATTTTTTCACTCCACTCTATCACGGTATCTTCCGTGTTAAGTTTACGCTCAACCGCTTTGAAACTTGGATCACCAATTAATCCTGTTGCACCACCAACTAACGCAATTGGTTTATGACCAGCCAATTGAAAACGTTTTAAACAAAGTAACGGAACTAAATGACCAAGATGCAAACTGTCAGCTGTTGGATCAAACCCACAATATAACGCAATAGGATTTTGTTCGATTAATTCCATTAACGCTTTTTCATCAGTAAGTTGAGCAATCAGTCCTCGCTCTTGCAGTTGTTTGATCACATTTTTTGTCATGATATTTTACCTATTAAATTTGTTACGTTTATATTCTACTTAATTAAACTTATTCTGTTTTATTATGATATCTTTGATGCGCTTGTTTAAAATGGTCTTCGACTATTTCATTTGGTTTTTTGTCTAATAAACTAAAAATAATTATCGCTATTGACGCAAATAAAAAACCAGGAATAAGTGAGTATAACTCAAACCAGTTAAAGTTAATCCAAAGTAAGACCGTAATTGCGCCGGTTATCATTCCAGCTAAAGCGCCATTACGCGTCATTCGTGCCCAAAAAACCGAAAATACGACAATAGGACCAAATGCTGCACCAAATCCTGCCCATGCATGGCTAACTAAATCGAGCACACTGTTATTAGGATTGATCGCTAACAAAATAGCAATAACAGAAACAAGTAAAACCATTATACGGCCAACCCAAACTAACTCTCTCTGCTTAGCCTTTGGTCTGATAAAGGCACGATAAAAATCTTCAGTTAAGGCACTTGAACAAACCAATAATTGACAACTTAAGGTGCTCATTACTGCCGCTAGAATAGCGGCAAGCAAGATACCTGCGATCCATGGATTAAACAGTAATTTGGATAACTCAATAAAAATCCGTTCATGCTTACCATTATCAATTAAATAAGCTAAATTAGGATTATTAGCAAAAAAAGCAATACCAAAGAAACCAACTGTAATCGCACCCGCTAAGCACAAAATCATCCAAGTCATACTAATTCGACGCGCGTTTTTCATGACTTCATGCGAATCAGCGGCCATGAATCTGGCTAAAATATGCGGTTGACCAAAATAACCAAGTCCCCAACCTAATAAAGAGATAATAGCAATCAGATCCATATGTGCAAAGATATTTGTATAGTCAGGGTTTAATGATTGAATATTAGCTAGTGCATCGGTAAAACCACCGGCATTCACCATAACCATAATTGGCGTTAAGATAAGGGCAAACATCATCAAACTAGCTTGAATCGTATCGGTCCAACTCACGGCTAAGAAACCACCGATAAACGTATAAGCAATAGTTGCTCCTGCACCCGCAAGCATAGCCCAGTCATAACTAAGCCCAAAGGTGCTTTCAAATAATTTAGCGCCGGCAACCACACCTGAAGCACAATAAATCGTGAAAAAAATTAAAATTATTACTGCCGAAATAATTTTTAATAATGAACTGTTATCATCAAATCGACGAGAGAAATAATCAGGTAAAGTTAATGAATTATGATTTATTTCAGTAAAAACTCTTAGTCTACCGGCAATCAGTAACCAATTTAAATAAGCACCTATAATTAAACCAATTGCGATCCAACTTTGTGAAATACCAAATAAAAAGACGGCACCTGGTAATCCCATTAATAACCAGCCACTCATATCAGAAGCGCCAGCAGAAAGTGCCGTCACCACACTGCCAATACGACGTCCACCTAATATGTAATCACCAAAATTACGGGTTGCTCGGAATGCAAAGAAACCGATAGCAATCATTCCTAATATGTAAACAGCGAAGGTGACAATCATTGGTAATGACATTTTAATAATAAACCTTGAATGATGAAATTAAAAAATAGTTGGCTAGCTTATCATAAAAAGCGAATGCTAAAAAGCAGGCGATTTTTGCAGATCAATATAATATGCAAAAGAAAGAAAAATAATTCCAGTCACCTAGTAAAAATATTTTATAATTTTTTATATAGATAGATTTTTAATAGTTTTAACCTATATAAAAACTTAAGATATCCTACGGTTAAATTTTAAATAAAGTATATAATATTAACTAACCATTTTATGTTTATAATATATTGTGAAACAATCAACTCGTATACAAATTTTAGAAAGGTTAAAAGATCACATTAAAGATCCGACAACAGAATTGGTATATCAAACCCCATTTGAGTTACTTATAGCTGTTGTACTTTCAGCCCAAGCTACCGATGTTAGTGTTAATAAAGCAACTAAACCGTTATTTGCGGTTGCCAACACCGCTGAACAAATTTTGGCGTTAGGCGTCAATAAATTAAAAGATTATATTCGAACCATCGGTTTATATAATAGTAAAGCTGAAAATATCATCAAAACTTGTCAGATTTTGGTTGATAAATACCAAGGTGAAGTGCCTGAAAATTTTGATTCATTAATAGCTCTTCCTGGCGTAGGTAGAAAAACAGCTAATGTTGTTTTAAATACCGCGTTCGGTTGGCCAACTATTGCTGTCGATACACATATCTTTAGGGTAAGTAATCGAACTGGTTTTGCTCCGGGTAAAAGCGTTGAAGCTGTTGAAGAAAAATTACTCAAAGTAGTACCAAAAGAGTACAAAATAAATTGTCACCATTGGTTAATTTTACACGGTAGATATACCTGTATTGCTCGAAAGCCACGTTGTGGTTCTTGCGTTATTGAAGATTTGTGTGAATTCAAAGAAAAAGTTTATCCAGAGTGAGAATCAATGTCGAATAAATTTATATTAGATCATGAAGACATAGACTTATTTAAAAGTAGTATTGGTAAAACCAAACAACTTAAACAAGATACTGTGATTCATAAACCACAAAAGCGATCTCAAAAACTAATAGAAAAGCAAAAAATTCAACATGAAAAAATAAATAATGAATTTTACTTTTCTGATGATTACCAACCGCTATTACAAGAAGATCCTATCCGTTATAGTCGTGAAGATTCAGATCCCAATGAATTAAAAAAATTACGCCGAGGATTTTATACTCCTGAATTCTTTTTAGACTTACATGGTTTAACGCAACAAGAAGCAAAAAAAGAGATCGCTGCTTTGATTGCTGCTTGTTTAAAAGAAAATGCCAACTGCGCGTGCATTATGTATGGACATGGTAAAAACATCTTAAAAAAACAAACCCCCATGTGGCTAGCACAACATCCACATGTAATATGCTTTCATCAAGCACCTAAAGAGTTTGGTGGTACTGCGGCATTACTGGTTTTATTTGATATCGATAACCCAGCAGTTAATTTAAGATAATCTTTAAATTAAGCAATAAAAAAGCCAGCTTAGTTTAACTAGGCTGGCAAACATTGGAAGCAATGTGAGCAATGTCATACTTTTTCAGAAGTCTTTCGAGTTCTAATAAAGTGCAATTGAATGATAATCATTCTCACTCTTGAATGCAAGATATTTTTTGACTTTTTTCAAAATAATCACAAAAGCTTGGCAATTTTAAAACCGCTATAATATTAACTTATTGTTTTTATGTAAAGAATAGACAGAAAAGGAGCAGGATAATATCATCCTGCTATTTTGATATATTTGCTATAAATGGAATATCATAGTTGATTGACGATATTTTTATTTTTGGTAGATAAATTCGACACCCTCTTCATCACTTTCATCCCAATCATCAAAATCATCGTCATCCAAAGCATCATTCATCACTTGTTGATGGTAATCATCCCACATAAATTCTACTTTTTCAGGGGAATTATTCTCTTCTTCGGTCTCCCGAGGATGCGCATTGATATACTCCATCAAATCCCAACATAGTGCTTTTACACCTTCACGGTTAACTGCCGAAATAACATAATATTTATCATCCCAATTTAAAGCTTGGGCAATCTCGGCTGCTCGTTTTTCACTTTCTTGGCCGCCTAATACATCCATCTTATTAAACACTAACCAACGCGGTTTATTGGCTAACTTTTCACTATATTGATGTAATTCTTGGATGATAACTTTGGCGTTTTCAATCGGATCTGAACCGTCAATTGGTGCAATATCAATTAAATGCACTAACACACGGCAACGTTCAAGGTGTTTTAAAAAACGAATTCCAAGCCCTGCACCATCTGATGCGCCTTCGATCAATCCAGGGATATCGGCAACCACAAAACTCTGTTCATTATCCATTCTAACCACACCTAAGCTAGGTACTAAAGTTGTGAATGGATAATCAGCTACCTTTGGTTTTGCTGCTGAAACGCTACGAATAAACGTTGATTTACCTGCATTAGGTAGACCTAACATACCAACATCGGCAAGTAATAACAGTTCTAATAAAACATCTCGTTTTTCACCTGGCGTACCATCGGTTTTTTGTCTTGGCGCACGGTTGACTGAGGATTTAAAACGGGCATTACCCAGTCCATGAAAACCACCTTTAGCAACCAGAACTTTTTGTTGATGATGAGTGAGATCACCAATAATTTCACCGGTATATTTATCGGTTATACGCGTGCCAACTGGTACTTTAACGGTAATATCTTTACCTCTTTTACCGGTACAATCTGAACCTTGGCCATTTTGACCACGTTCAGCGCGATAGTTTTTTTCAAATTGAAAATCAACAAGTGTATTTAGATTTTCATCAGCAATAAAAAATACATCACCACCATCGCCGCCATCACCACCATCAGGACCGCCTTTAGGTATATATTTCTCACGGCGGAAACCAACACAGCCATTACCACCGTCACCAGCTTCGACGCGAATTGAAGCTTCATCTACAAATTTCATTATTTGTCCTCTTTATTGCGGTTAATTAGCCAGCCTTTTCTTGGTTGCCATAAATGGTGTCCAACTGTTGCAAACATAGCACCTGCCACCACCGATACCGCGCCAATATAACCTATAATATTTAAATATTGCATTGCAAACTTTTCTGGCCATAGTAAAGCAAATAGATCTGAAAAAATCAGCGCAAAAAGTGGGGTTAATGTTGTTATAGCACTTACTTGCGCCGCTTGCCAACGTTCCATTGCCATCACTAAAGCACCATAGGCAATAATGGTATTTAACCCACAAAAAATAATTGCAAACAATTGACTAAAATCAGCATTAGCAATTTTAGTCGGTGATGCTAGTGGCCATAAAAAGATACTACATATAAGATAAATCAACCAAAGTAGCTGTTCTGCACGTAATTTTCTTAATAATACTTTCTGTGCTAATGCATAACATGCCCATGAAACCGAAGCTAATAAAGCCAACCACACCCCTTTACCGTATGAATACATATTAGCAAAAAGATCGGCTAGATTTTCATTGAAAAATAGCCCTAACCCAATTAACAATATAGTAATACCAATAATTTGAGTGGGTCTTAATTTCTCCTTGAAAATAAAAGCACTTGAAATCATAAATATAACAATACCAGTTTGACTAACAACTTGCGCTGTAGTTGCAGATAAATACTGCACAGCTGTGGCAAAAAGTGCAAAATTACCTAATAAACCAAATCCAGCAATCATCAATAAAATAAAACGGCGACGTTTTTTAAACATGGCTAAATTAGGAAACTGCTTTTTATAAGCTAGCCAAAGCGTGATCCCCACTGCCGATATACTCAAACGAGACCAAGCTAATGTTAAGGGATCAATAACAACTAATGCATATTTCATGGCAATTGGCACCAGTCCCCACATCACTGCGGTTAACATGGCTAGTGCAAAACCTAATTTGACATTTTGCTGTTTTATCATAATGAATTACTTTATATAAATTTCAAGAAATGAAAAAAGCCCCACAATAACTGTGAGGCTTCTATAACTTATGAACCGCTAGTTTATTAACTGTTAGCAACTACACTAACATAACGGCGGTTTTTAGGTCCTTTAACTTCGAATTTTACTTGTCCATCAACTAAAGCGAATAGGGTATGATCACGACCACAACCTACGTTAGTGCCTGGGTGGAATTGAGTTCCACGTTGACGAACTAAAATGTTACCCGCAAGAACTTCTTGAGAACCATAACGTTTAACACCTAAACGTTTACTCTGGGAATCACGACCATTACGTGATGAACCACCAGCCTTCTTATGTGCCATTGTTCGATACTCCTATTAAGCGATTGCAGTGATCTTCACATCAGTAAACCACTGACGGTGACCTTGTTGTTTACGATAGTGTTTACGACGACGGAATTTAACAATTTTCACTTTCTCGCCACGACCGTGCTCAACAATTTCTGCTTTAATTGTTGCACCTTCAACAAACGGAGCACCAACTTTGATGTCTTCACCATTTGCTACCATTAAAACTTTATCGAAAACAACTTCTGCGCCTGTTTCGACTTCAATTTTTTCCAAGCGAACGACTTGTCCTTCGCTAACTCGGTGTTGTTTACCACCACTTTGGAAAACTGCGTACATACTTAACTCCGCAATAAAAAGCAGACGATTCCTGATTAAAAATATATGTCTGCATTGATTAATCTTATAGGGCGTGAATTTTACGCAAAATTTATGCTTGTTGCAAGCGCTGTTTAATAAAAGATCGCAAAAAGTCATAAAAAAGATCTTAGGCTAGCAATTTTCACGTTACAATAGGCCTAAATTATTATTTATTTAAACAATATTTAAAAACAAAATATTGAGTACCAATATGTTAAAAAGAAAATTTCGCTACAGTGCATCCATTATTAATCGTTTAACACTTTTAATGTTTTTTTTAGGTGCTATAGCGTTATTGGCTTTGTCTTTATCAATACAAGTCGCGAATGAGACCAAAGGTAGCGCTTATATGATAAATCAATTGGGCTTGATCAGAATGAAAAGTTACCAACTTTTATCAATGATACCCATTGAAAAACAGCACTATGACCAACTTAATATTTTTAATGATATGCCATCTTCTGAGCAATTAAAATTATTTGAACGTTACCATTTAATTGCTGAGCTTAACCAATTGCAGTCTTTGTGGGTTACAACTATTGCCCCGAAAATTAAACAAGCAAGTAATATACATGAAATAAAAAATGAAATTGATGATTTTGTTGCTCAGACCGATAAATTAGTTAATCAAATTGATCAAAAGACAGAAAATCAAATCCATTATATTTCACAATTACAACTTGTTTTTATCATTCTTATTGCACTATTTCTTCTTGTGCAAACTTACTATTTGCGTCGCTATCTTCTTGCGCCATGGCGCAAATTAATTAGTATGGCAGAATCGATTTCTCAACATAACTTTAGCCAACGATTCAACAGTAAAAAAAGTAAAAAAAACGAATTTGATCTGTTGGGACAAGCTTTCAATAAAATGGCTGAACAGATTGAATTACAGTACCAATTACTAGAAGAACGCGTCACAGAAAAAACCGCTGAATTACAACAAATCAATAAAATTTTATCGTTTCAGTATCAAGCTATCAAACAGCTGCATACATCGGATCCCTTGTGTGAACGCTTTTTAATAATACTGCGGAAACTTGAAGAATTAGTGCCATTAACACAGTTTCAAATTCGGTTTTATGAGTCAGATAATATTGAACATTATCAGCAAATCAGTTATGCCAACCAACAAAAACTCCCTTATTGCCAAAATTCAGAATGTAATGCTTGTCTTATTCCAGCAAAATCCTATCAAGAAAATGGATTTCAACGTTATTGGTATCTTCAGGAAAATGGAGAGAAATTTGGTATTTTATTCGCTGTACAACCCTCAAAAATGCATCTGAGTGCAGAACAAGAAAATTTAATTACCGCCTTAGTTGAGCAAATGACAACGGCACTCATGCTTGATAGACAAATAGAACAACAAAAACAATATCTATTAATGAAAGAGCGTTCAGCCATGGCAAGAGAGTTACATGACTCGATAGCACAATCGCTTTCCTGTTTAAAAATTCATCTTAGCTGCCTACAGATGCAACCCGATTTAACCTCACACACAAGTATTGATTTGCTAGCAACGATGCGTAAAGAGGTTAATATTACCTACTCTCAATTAAGAGAATTAATAACCTCTTTTCGTTTACGTCTTAACCAGACCGGTTTTTATGCTAGCTTAATGGAATTGATCGAAGAATTTAATCAAAAATTAAAATTTACCATACAAACTGAATATCAATTACCGCTTAATCTTATTAATAGCAAATATGCATTCCATCTATTGCAATGTGTTCGCGAATCTCTAAATAATATTTATAAACATGCCAATGCCACACAAGTCAAAATAAGTTTAACTATTGATGAGAATCAAATTATTACTGTCAGCATAAAAGATAATGGGGTTGGTCTACAAAATAATACTAATCAAGATAATCATTATGGATTAATCATTATGCGTGATAGAGTTGAAATATTAAATGGCAATTTAACCATTAATAGTAAACCTAATTTGGGTACCGAAATTGTAGTAACGTTTAAAGCAACGACAATGATCCCTGTTAGAAGGATAGAAGAGTAACAAATGGAAAACGTTAAAAGTTCAATATTGCTTATTGATGATCATCCCATGTTGAGAAATGGGGTAAAACAGCTGATTAACACCATCAATGATTTTGAAGTTATTGGCGAGACAGGCTCTGGTATAGAAGGCGTTAAGCTTGCACAAACGCTTGACCCTGACATTATTTTGTTAGATATCAATATGAACGATGTCAGTGGTTTAGAAATTTTACGTTATTTACGAGAAAAGAATATTTCTGCACGAATCATTATGTTTACCGTATCTGATGCCAAGGAAGATATCGTTACCGCGCTCAAAACTGGGGCTGATGGCTATTTGTTAAAAGATATGGAGCCTGAAAATCTTCTTAAAGCACTAAAAGATATTTCGGAAGGTAAAATCATCATGGATGAAGCAATTTCACATATTATTCTTGATTATATGCGTCATGGTGGTGGCTCGACTACCAATCAGAGCCATGATATTAATTTACTTACCCCAAGAGAACATGAAATATTTAATTTATTAGTTCAAGGATTATCCAATAAATTAATCGCTAAAGAGTTAGATATTGTCGAAAGCACGGTTAAAGTTCATATAAAAAGTATTTTTAAAAAGCTAAACTTTAAGTCACGTATGGAAATGACGGTATGGTATTTGCAGAGTAAAGAATAACCTTGGCAATGTATTAATGCCTATTTATATCATATATCAGCTTACGCTTTTAATTGGATAGAATATCTAATCCTAATCATTAAAAATCTTCCATAAAAACCGTTTTCTTTTACTTGATTCAATTGAAAAACAATATTTATAATTATTTAAATCAATTGAATTGATTTATTAAACAAAATTAAGAACAAAAAATTAAAAATAGGATGAAGTTGTAAATGTCTCTATTAGTCAATGCTTACTCTACACTCACAAATCCAATAGCAATTAATTTTAGTTGTAAAAAATTAAATCAGCGTGGATTGAACTCACTAAATTTTACAGATCACCTTAATGGTTTTATTGGTTATGTTATGCAAGCAGGTGACGGTGAAATGAATTCCCGCCGTTATGAACTGTATCGACATATTCAAAAAACTAAACATCAGTTTACGTTTGAGATAGAAGATAATCAATTTGATGAACTAACGATTTGGGCTGAGCAGGCTAATGTCATTTTATTTATGCCCGATGGAACGATACGCAATCCTAACATGGAGGTACTACAACATCCAGATGGAAAATTTGATATCAATGTTAAAATGCCTTATCCGTCAGAAGCATTACAACGCAAAGCAAAAACCGAGCAGTATTTAGCAACGTTAGGATTACAACCACTTGCAAGTTTACCACCTGTTGTGGCTGAATCTGAAGTGATACTTAGAACCCCTGATGAAGTAGTAAAACGTGCCTTGGCACTAATGTTAACCGGCCTTCAAGCCGAAAGCTTTCGAGAAAATGACCCATTAGATCCCGAAGAATTCAAAACGCGTTGTCCGTTGGGGTTTGCTGCTTTATCAAATATTGAATATGATTTTATTCACGATCCTCAACCGCAAGAACAAGATGTTATGAATATGAGTTGGCGCTATGAAGCCTTATTACCATTACAATGGGCACTAAATTGGCAATCAACATTACTTTTTGCCGATACTTTTTGTAATGTATCTTCATTGGTTGAAATCGGTGTAGAAAATAGTAATCCCGAACTCTCTAACTTAACCTTAAGACCAACAAGTGAACTGCTAGATGCATTGGATTTAAATTACCGCTTACATTGGCTAGCAAGAGATTATCGTCTTAACAATAAATCGTTACCGATAGAAATAATGGAAGGGGTCATTCAAGAGAGACAATATGCTTTAAATTGGCTAACGAATTTTGAAAATGCCGATTGGGATGATGTCGATACTCCAACCTAAATTTCTGATAAAAAAGCAAAGTGCGTATTGTTATAAAATACTTTTTAACAATATTATTTAGCTAAATTGCTTGGTTACAAAAGGCAAGAAAATAAAGAATCGTTTACCTTATCCTTTTCTTGCCAATTGCTGCTAATTGTGAGAAAACCAGTTGAGTTTTTCTCGTAATGCCACTACCGGACCAACAATAATTAAACTCGGGCTACAAGCTTGTAAAGCTAGCTCATCAAGCTCGGATAATAAACCATCGATGACTTTTTGCTTGGTTGTGGTGCCCTCTTCAACAATAGCAACCGGTGTATCACCATTCATACCGTGTTTAATTAAATTTGCTTTAATATTTTCTGCTTGTGATAATCCCATGTAAAAAACCAGTGTCTGTTTTTCAGCCGCTAAACTATGCCAATCTAGCTGAGTACCATCTTTCAAATGACCGGTAATTAAACGAACACTATGGGCATAATCACGATGAGTTAACGGGATACCACTATAGGCTGAGCATCCTGAAGCAGCGGTGATCCCTGGTATTACTGAAAAAGGAATATTCGCATTATATAATGTTTCCAGCTCCTCTCCTCCCCGACCAAAAATAAAGGGATCACCGCCTTTCAGTCTGACTACTCGCAACCCTTTCTGCGCTTGCTCTAATAATATTTGGTTAATTTGTTCTTGGGGCACGCAGTGAAAACCGGGGCGTTTACCAACAAAAATGCGTTGAGCATCTCGCCGAGCAAGATTCATTATTTCATTGGATACTAATCGGTCGTAAACAATAATATCGGCTTGTTGAATTTGTTGCAGACCTTTTAATGTCAATAATCCCGGATCACCAGGACCGGCACCAACCAAAACCACTTCACCGCGATAATCAACCGGCTCTGCAAATAATTGATTAGTTAGCCTTTCAACATTTTCTGAATCATTATTAGCTACAGCTTGCGCTAATCTATCATGGGTAAATAGCTTTTCCCAAAATCGTCGCCGTTCAGTCATACTTTGGTAAGTTGCTTTTACTTTATTACGTAGATAACCCGCATATTTGGCTAATTTGCCAATATTTTGTGGCAATATCGCCTCTAATTTTTCGCGTAATAAGCGTGCTAATACGGGAGCATGACCTTCGGAAGATATCGCGACCATTATAGGTGAACGATCAATAATAGACGGCATAATAAAACTAGCGCCTTTAGGTGAATCGACAACATTACAAAATATCCGACGCTTTTCTGATTCAGTGCTAACTTGTTGATTGGTTTGTGGGCAATCGGTGGCAGCAATAACTAACCATTTATTATCAAGTAGTTGGGTAATAAATTCACCTTGCACTAAAACTAGTTGCTTCTGTTCCTGCCAACAGAGAAACTGCTGAGTAAATTCGAGTGCATTAACCGTTAACTTTGCGCCTGCCTCAAGTAATAACCGAGCTTTACGCTCGGCTATTTCTCCACCACCAACTAACAAGCAATCACGGTTTTCTAATTTACAAAATAAAGGTAAATAATCCATAGACTTTTAAAACAACCATTCATATTAATATCTTATTGAACTAAAAAAATTTACGGTTAGCAATCCAACAACGATTAAAAACCAGCAATTTGCGCAATTAAAATCCTATTCTATACTAATTAAGGTCGCTCTGCCTTAGGTGTTGAAAACCAATATCCTAAGCCCATAAATAGTGCTCCTGACACCAAATTACCTAATGAAACCCATAGTAAATTATGACCGATTCCGCCTAACGTGTAGGCATCAGAATGATTACCAAACCAAGAGAGTGAAAATAACGTCATATTAGCGACACTATGTTCATAACCACAAGCAATAAATGCCAGTAAGCACCACCAGATGGCAATAAATTTAGCCGAACCTTCAACTCGATTTGCCATCCAAATAGCCAAACAAACTAACCAATTACATAAGATTCCTCGGAAAAATAGTGCCGTTGCCGGTGCAGATGTTTTTGCTAATGCCGCGGCATGCACCAGAGAAGTATCGGTTGCCAATAATGGACTTGACCCCCAATAAAATAGCGCAGCGACAAAAATTGATCCTAGCAAATTGCCTAACCATGTTTGTGGTAATACACACCACATTTGGCAATGGGTAATTTTTTTTGCCTGAACGCCAAAAGTTAAAAACATGGTATGGCCAGTAAATAACTCTGAGCCGGCAATCACAACTAAGGTTAATGCAATACCAAAGGTTGCACCCATAACTAAAGGCCTAACCGATGGATCAAGTAAATTACCTAGCGTAAAAATTAAGATAATCCCTAAACCGACATAAGCTCCTGCCATTGCAGAACTTAACCAAAATCCGATTGGGTTAGTTTTAGCTAGTCGAACGATACGTGCAGCATTAGCCGCACATTTGTTAATTGTTTCTGTATACATTTTCTATTCCTTAGGCAATTAATTAATTAGATTTTATTTGTACAAAATCTTCGTTATCTACTTTGACCTCATAATGAGCAACAGAATAATTTTCATTTTCAAGACAATAACCATCCTTTAAACGAAAACGCTGTTTTTTCAAAGGACTAGCAACCCACAACTCATTTTCATGTTCAGCGATAATACCTCGAGAAAGAACACTAGCATTTGCAAAAGGGTCAATATTACTAATGGCATAAAGCTCATTAGTATCATAAGGTCGAAAAACTGCAACATGCTCTTTACCGATTAGCGCACAGATACCTGTTTCCGGCAAAATATCTTCTAATTTACAGATAGTAATCCATTGGCTCATGATCTATTCTCCTAACATAGCTTGACGTTCTTCAAAAGTAGCAGGGCGATGTTGATCGCGCTCAGGCACAAATTGAACATTATCATCACGTTTAGAACTATTAACAAAATGGGCAAAACGGATTTGTGCTTCAGGGTTATCTACGGTTTCTTTCCATTCACAGACAACTAATTTGCGAATCCGTGCCATCTCTTTTTCTAGTTCGGCATTAATACCTAACTTGTCATCAATAATCACGCTACGTAAATAATCGATTCCTCCTTCAAGATTTTCAAACCAGACCGAAGTCCGTTGTAATTTATCGGCGGTACGAATATAGAACATGATAAAACGATCCAAATAGCGTATAAGTGTCTCTTTATCTAAATCGGCAGCAAGTAAATCTGCATGACGAGGCTTCATACCACCATTACCACAGACATAGAGATTCCAACCTTTTTCAGTAGCAATAACCCCTATATCTTTACCTTGCGCTTCTGCACATTCACGGGTACAGCCTGAAACACCAAGTTTAAATTTATGCGGAGCACGAATACCTTTATAACGATTTTCTAATTCAACGCCTAAACCAACACTATCGCCAACCCCAAAACGGCACCAAGTACTACCTACACAAGTTTTAGCCATACGCAACGCCTTAGCATAGGCATGACCACTTTCAAAACCAGCGGCAATGAGCTCTTTCCAAATCGCCGGAAGATCGTCTTTTTGCGCACCAAATAAACCAATCCGTTGAGACCCGGTAATTTTCGAATACAGATTGTATTTCCTAGCAATTTGCCCTATGGCAATTAAGCCTTCAGGGGTAATTTCCCCACCAGCACTTCGCGGAATAACTGAATAAGTACCATTTTTTTGGATGTTACCTAAAAAGATATCATTACTATCTTGTAACGGCACAAGATCAGGTTTGAGAATATAATTATTCCAACATGACGCTAATATGGAACCGACTGTTGGTTTACAAACTTCACAGCCATAACCGCTACCATGTTTTTTTATCACTTGATCAAAAGATGTTAATCCTTCCACCCGAACTAAATGAAAAAGTTCTTGGCGAGAATAGTTAAAATGTTCACAAAGCGCATGGCTTACTTCGATTCCTTGTTTCGCTAACTCCAAATTAAGGATTTGTGTTACTAACGGAATACAACCACCACAACCAGTACCCGCTTTGGTTTCAGCTTTAATTGCAGCGACAGTATGACAACCAGCATGAATAGCCTGAACAATTTTCGCTTTCGTCACATCAAAACATGAGCAAATTTGTGCGCTATCCGGTAATGCATCTGCGCCTAATGCAGGTTTAGCGCCGGCATGAGAAGGTAAAATTAAGCTATCTGGATGTTCTGGCAGATCCATATTATTAAGCATTAATTGTAATAAATTACTATAGTCTGATGTATCACCGACCAATACAGCACCAAGCAATTTACTATTATCATTTGAAACCACTAATTTTTTATAGACCGGAATATTTTCGTCTAAGTAAACATAACTCCGGCAACCGAGCGTCTTCGCTTTGGCATCACCAATACTGCCAACATCGACGCCCAATAATTTAAGTTTAGCGCTCATATCAGCGCCTTCAAATTTAGCATTTTCGCCATTCAAATGGGCTAAAGCGACCTGTGCCATTTTGTATCCTGGGGCTACAAGGCCATAAACTTTACCTTGCCAACAAGCGCATTCGCCAATAGCATAAATATCCGGATCGGATGTTTGGCAATAATCATTAACAACAATCCCGCCACGCGGGCCAATATCGAGCTCACATGCTTTAGCTAATTGATCGCTAGGTCGAATACCGGTTGAAAAAACAATAAAATCAATTTCAAGTGATGAACCATCAGCAAATTGCATAATTTTACCAGATGGAGTATGAATAATTTCTTGGGTATTTTTACTGGTATGAACACCA
This sequence comes from Gilliamella apicola, assembly GCF_003202915.1. Lineage (GTDB taxonomy): Bacteria > Pseudomonadota > Gammaproteobacteria > Enterobacterales > Orbaceae > Gilliamella > Gilliamella apicola_Q. Next base: position 186,649 of record NZ_QGLP01000003.1, on the reverse strand, counting down.
ACCCCCATCGCCTCAATTTTCCGACGTAACTGCTCACCGCCCATCGCATCAAGTTGTTCCGCCATGAGTACTGGTGCAAATTCAACGACATGTGTCTCAATGCCTAAATTCTTAAGCGCTCCGGCAGCTTCCAGCCCGAGCAACCCACCACCAACAACAGCGCCGGTTTTACAATTGCTAGCACAATCACGAATAGCATCAAGATCTTCAATAGTACGATAAACAAAACAATTCGCACCATCGGCACCTTTAATTGGTGGTACCCATGGATAAGATCCAGTTGCAATAATCAACTTATCATAGGGAACTATACGCCCTGTTTGTGAATGCACTTCTTTACATTGTCGGTTAATTAAAATAACCGGCTCATTAAGTAAGATATTTATATCATTTTCTTGATATAACCCTTCTCGAACTAAAGACAATGCTTCTGCGCTGTGGCCTGAGAAATAGGAAGAGAGATGAACACGATCGTAAGCAACTCTTGGTTCTTGGCAAAAAATAGTGATGTTGAACTTATCTGCCTGCATTTTGTCGATAATTTCTTCGACAAAACGATGTCCAACCATCCCATTGCCAATAATGACGAGATTGGTTTTACTCATAAAAAGCTCCAAATATATTTTTAATTCAATTATTTAATTTTTATCTATTTGATATTTTAAGGAACTTTAAACAGAATATAATTACCCTCAAGGATTACCACTTTAGTGGTAGTCAAAATTATAATTTTGAAAACAATAAGTTATCCATTTTCACCATTTTGATATCAAAAATATATTAGTAGATTAATGTGATAAACATCTCAAATCCAGAATAAAAAAGGATTGCCAATTAGGGTTAAACTAGTATAATTAGCCGACTAAATAAATTAGGTAATAACAATTGAACTACAATTCAAGAATACTTCCTTCACGCGAAACTTTAGCAAAAGCTCAAAGACTTAATGATGAAATTATCGAGGTTTCAGGCGTTGATCTGGTCTTAAGTTTAATCACGACCGCCGATTTAATTCGTTCAAATATCTATGCGCAACTGGCAAAAGATTATGATGTATCAGAAGGAAAATTTGCGTTACTCATGTCACTGTATAGTGAAGGTGAGACCTGCGCTAGCGAGCTGGCATTAAGAGTAGGGGTGACGCCTGCAACCGTTTCGGTAATGGTAAAACGAATGTTAGCCGCACCAGATCCCTTGATATCCATGACCAAAAGTGGAGAAGATGGCCGTTCTCGACTAATCACCCTTACCGCAACCGGTGTAACGCTTATCCAAAAAGCATTACCTAATCACTTAAAATCGATTCGTGCTTTTGCTCAGGTTTTAAATCCACAAGAGCAGGAATCCTTAATTGCAATGTTACGCAAGCTATTGCGCAAATAATTGCCATTAATCACCAATTATCATAATGTTTTAACCATATACTTAGCTGACTAAATAAATGAAAAATAAACTAAACTTAATTTCAAATTTACCCAAAAACATTAAAATTCCAGCCATATTCTTGTTACTACTTTTAGTTGGATCAACGTTAATCTGTCTTGGTTCAAGAAACGATGCAGTATCTGTGGCTAAAAGTATCAAATCAGGGGTATTAACTGCTGATGAAATCAATGTTGCCTTCCAAAATGTAGGCGGCAAAGTTGTTAAACGCTTTGTCCAAGAATCACAATTTGTCAAAAAAGGTGATCCATTAATGCAACTTGAAGACATTGATACTCAGCTATCAATAGATCGCTTACAAGCGCTAGTTGATAGTCAAACCGCCGCCGTTAAACAAGAACAAGCGGCCATTGAAATCACTGAAAATGAAACGAATCTTAATGAATTATCTACATGGCGCAAAATAGAAGAAGTCAAAGCTAATTTAGAAGCAGCAATCTCTTCTCGAGATTTAGCTAATACTGAATTTCAACGTCATACTCAATTAAGAAAAACCGGTGGGGCGTCACAATCACAACTTGACGCTGCCCGTAATGCCTACATTAATTCCAAAATGCTCGTTGTTCAAATTGAAAGTCAACTTTCAACCTTGATGATTGGTGCAACACCAGAACAAATCGCCCAATTCGAACAAACAAGAAATGCAACAGGTATGACATTGCAGTCCATCACAATTGCTAGACAAAAACTGCAAAATCGCCAAAATCAACTAGCTCAAATCAAAGCTCAACTAGCACAAGCCGAAGCTGATTTAAAACAACTGAAGGTGAATTACAGTCGGCTTACCTTAGTTGCCCCCGAAGATGGCAAAGTGTTAAAACTCATGTTTGAAGATGGTGAAATGGCCCCAGCCGGCGCACCAGCAGTACTGTTAGAAACTGATCGCAAATATGTCGATATTTATGTTAATGAAAAAATGGTTAATGACTATCAACCGGGTACCAAAGTAAAAGCTAATGTCATCGCTCTGGACAAAACCGTAAAAGGTACAGTTCGCTTTGCCACAGCCGCACCTTCATTTGCTGACTTGCGCATGACTCGCGAACGAGGACAAGCCGATTTAACCTCTTACCAAGTCAGAATTTATATGGAGTATATTCCACACCTATTAACCGGTATGACAATTGAGGTGGATCAATGATGCGACAAAACATCATTAAATCTATGCTTGAAGAGCTTGATGCTATGTTATCAGGCCACTTCATCCCTTATTATAAAGTGTGTTTGGGTTTAGCTGCTATCGTATCGCTTGTTTTTTCAATAGTATTAAGCCATGGTTCAGTTTTCGAAGGAAAGATCGCGGTTATTGATCTTGATGGTTCAAATTATTCAACTGAATTAATCAGCAAGGTAAATACCTCACCATTTATCGAAATAACAGAAGTGATTCGTTCGCCTGTTAATCCTATTACTTTAGTTTCACACGATCGTAATTTAGGCGTGCTATATATTCCCAAAGGATTGGAAAAGTCTTTGAAGAAAGGTGATCAAACCGTTAAATTGGGTTATTTTGCTGATGATTCAAATGATGCACAAAATGCCAAGGTGATGCAAAGCCTTAATGAAATTATCCCTGAATCCGGTGCCGAATTGAGTGTTGGAAAAGTTGCAGCATTAGGACTGGGAAGAGAAGCAACTGAAGCAACGCTATCGCCGATGCAATTAAAAACAAGAACTATGTTTAATCCGGCTAGTTCATCAACAATATCCACGATTATCTATTTCGTTTACTTTTTTTCGTCATTAACGTATGGATTAACCTCGTTGATGATCATTGGTCGATTAAAAACTATGGGTATGTGGAATACAGTAATAGAGCGAGGTTTCCTACCACTATTAGCTAGAACGGTGCCTTATGCTCTATTTTATACTACAGCTTTAACCTTAATTACCGCAATACTGGTTTTATTTGGACAATTACGTTTTGATGGTAATTATTTTGTTTTCGTGCCAAGCGTATTTATGACAGGACTTGCTTTTGGTTGGTTGGGTTTCTTATTATCTTGGAATACTCATCATCCAGGAGAAGGGGCGAGCAGAATGATTTTTCTTGTGCCGCCAGGATTCATCATGGGAGGTTCAACCATGGCGGTAGGTATTATGCCAATCTGGACATTTTATGCCAGCCATGCCTTTCCATTAGTTTGGCTATTTCGCTTCTTTCGTGATATCGGCATACGCGGACGTTCATTTGTCGATATGCTATCAACATATGGGATCTTTATTATTTATTTAACAGTTATCGCTTTTATCGTGATGCTATTTGTTAATCGCATTAAAAATAGCCAAGTAGAATAAAATAAAAATGGTATATAGCTTAAAGAAAAACTACCAATGGTAAAAATAGAGCCCAAAAAATGGTAATATAATCATATTGATAGAGTATCTATGATTATTGAATATTTTTTGTTAAAAAAACATTAGGATTAGAAAGCGGTCAAATTAATACCTACCTTTTGTTGATTTTCGAACTTTAAACAGATCATCGGCAATATAAATAATGGGTAACACCATTGATAATATGTTCAAATTAAGCAAATTTTGAACATATTATCTACAATTATTCGATAATCATATTTAAGGATTCAAATGTAATTAAATAAAGTAATATATAAGTTTGCTAATCATACTTCATACTTTTTTTTAAAATTTCAAAATTGTTCTGTTTTAATTTATTGATGACTAGCTCATCAAAAGAATTAATATTTAACATACGATTATCATCAAGTGAGTTAGGACAGTTAACAGTAATAATTTGACAATGCGCATTTAATGCTGATTCAATACCCGTTTTAGAATCTTCAAAAACAATACACTCATCAGCAGGCAACCCGAGTAAATCTGCACCTTGTAGATAGCTATCAGGCGCAGGCTTTGTTTTAAAAACCATTTCACCAGTAATAAAAACTTTCGGTTTAGCTACATTGAGAATAGCAAAGCGAGAATCCGCTACTTTTTTGGTACCAGAGGTTACAACTCCCCAAGGAATATTAAGTGAAGATAACTGTTGTAAGAAATGACTTGCACCAGATATTTCATCAATATCTTTGATATCTTGAGCCTCTAATTGTTCCAGCCAATGATACTCTTGTGCGATAAAACTTTCTGGCTTATTCGGTAAGAATAGTTTTATATTATCGATAGCTTTCCGGCCATGAATGGTTTTTAATACATAGGAATGATTAAGTTGGTGGCGTTCGGCAAAACCTAACCAGCAGCGCTCAACTGCTGGTAATGAGTTAACTAATGTGCCATCTAAATCAAATAAAATACCCTTTGCTTGCATATTATAATTTACCTGCACTGCCACAAATGCGAATTTTTTCTTCAACTATTTTCTTCATCGCTGCTTTAGCTGGCTGCATATAGTGTCTTGGATCATTAGCATCTGGATGTATATTAAAGTCTTGTTTTAAAGCATCAGAAAACGCAATTTTTAATTCTGTTGCAACATTTACTTTACAAATTCCTAATGAGATAGATTTTTTGACCATTTCCTCAGGAATACCGGAAGCACCATGTAAAACTAAAGGAATATCAACTTTATCTCGAATTTTTGCTAATCGTTGAAAATCAAGTTTAGGTTCTCCTTTATATAATCCATGAGCAGAGCCAATCGCTACCGCTAATGAATCAATGCCGGTTCTTTCAACATACTCTTTAGCAGCATCAGGATCGGTAAAAGCGCTTTGTTTATCATCGACAATCAAATCATCTTCTTGCCCACCTAGACGACCAAGTTCAGCTTCAACACTTGCATTATATTTATGACTGAAAACAACCATTTCTCTTACTATATCAATATTTTCTTCAAATGGATAATGAGAAGCATCAATCATAATTGAACGAATACCTGCTTCGATCTTAGATTTAATATCACTCAAATTTTCATGATGATCTAAATGCAAAGCAAATGGGAAATGATGAATCTCAGCGGCTTGTTTACAGATACTAATTAAATATGGTGTACCGGCATAACTATAGGTAGCAGGCGTTGCCGCAAGTATAACTGGTGAACCTAACTCTTTAGCGGTATCAACCACAACTTGAATTGTTTCAAGATTATGAATATTAAACGCAGGAACAGCGTACTGCTCACGTTGAGCTTTTTTTAACATTTCTTGGCTGGAAATAAGATACATAATTTACTCCTAATTAAAATTTTAAATAATTTCTTTAATCTCAACTTGTTGATAATATTCATGATAGTTATTCATATTAACAAACCCAGTTTGAGCCTCCATGGCATTTAACATTCCCATAGTCATGGCACGTTTTAACATAACCTCTATTGATTCATTTTCATGTAGACTGACCGCAAGCCCTGCTAAAGTGATATCACCAGAGCCTACTGGATTAACAACATTGATTTTCGGGATGGAAACCTGATAATAGTGATTAAAACAACGAGCAAAAGCACCATTTTTACCTAATGAAATAACAATCAAGGGGATATCATCAAGAGAGTCGTGTTTGAGTGCTTTTATTAATGAATGGCTATCATTAACATCTATATCCATCTGAATAATCTGTTTTAACTCTTCTTGATTGGGTTTTATTAAATAAGGTTTATATTGAGATTTGAGGGTGGTTAGTAACATTTGCCCCGAAGAATCAAGCAAAACCGGGATTTGATATTCACTAGCTAGCTCAATTAAATTCACATAGAAATTGACGGGAAAACCAAGAGGTAATGATCCGGAAATCGTAATAATTTTTACTTGATTGAGTAGCTTTTTATAGTGTTGTAAGAATTGTTCAACATCATCATTATCTAACCGAGGACCGGCCTCAAGAATCTCGGTTTGATTACCCTGATGTAAAATTGCTATGCAATTTCTTGATTCTTTTGGGGTTACATAAAAGTTATAAGCTATATTATCTTCATCTAACTGCTCTTGAATAAATTTACCGGTAGTGCCACCAATAATTCCTGTCGCTAAAACAGGAATATTTGAAAAATTTATTCCTCGCGTAACATTAAGACCTTTACCACCAGCGGTTTTTCTTGTATTTGATACCCGATTGACATCATTAATAACTAATTTATCTAAAGAGTATGAAATATCGACTGATGGATTCATCGTAATTGTTAATATCATTTTCTCACCTATGCATTTACATCATTGTGAGAAATAACAATCTTAAATGATCTTCATTTGCCAATATGCTTGAATTCATCGACAACTATGAAAAAATTTCATATTGCAATGAATTACAATTTATTATCTCGCCAACTATTTGAGATCAATATTAAATAAAGTTTAAAAATCGACAGTGACACGATTAAACCGCTATTAAATTAATGCCTTGCTTTGCAAACTCTTGCTGGTATTTATTATCTACATTGGTATCTGTGATGATGACATCAAGTTTATTCAATGGTAATACAATATTAATACCATTACGCCCAAATTTAGATGAATCCAAAACTGCAACGACTTTCTTTGCGACATTCGCCATTACACTGCTAATTGTATAACCTTCATTAAATGTTGTTATTCCTCTTTGTGCATCAATACCATCAGCACCAACAAATAAAATATCAGCAGAGATACCATCTAAAGATTGCTCGGCAATTTTTCCATGAAAAGAGCGGGTTTTGTGTCTAAGTGTACCACCACAAATTAATAACATAATGTCACTATTATCAGATAGGATAAAAGCAGAGGTAAGACTATTGGTAATAACTGTAATGTGTTTAAGTTTTACCAACTCTTCTGCTATCAACATAGTTGTACTACCACTATCTAAAATAATAATATCACCCTCTTTCACTTGTTTAACTGCCTCAATAGCAATACGTTTTTTAGCCTCAATAAATCGCTGATAACGTTCTTCTAATTGCAGCTCTTTAAATGATTTAATGTCATCGTTATCTATAATTTTGGTTGCACCGCCATGAAATCGAGTAAGCACTCCTTGCTTTTCTAATAATCGAAGATCTGTCCGTATGGTGACTTCAGAAACATCATATTTCTTGGATAAATCACTCACTAACACGGTACTGTTCATATTAAGAAGCTCTATTATTTCTTGGCGTCTTTCACTTGCATTCATAATATTTCCTTTTTCGAAATTATTTCAGCAGTGTATAACAAACAAAATCAAAAGATAAGTTTTCATTTTCAACGATTAAATTAAATCAAAAACTACATGCAATTTAGTAAAATCTTCCCATTCATAGGATGACCATTTAATTCGGTAACTTGTGCAATAAATGTATGAAAGTCACCAATACTGGTAATAAGTGGTTCAAGTTTTATTTTTCCTTCAAGAAAAAATTGGCTCACAAGTTGCCATTCCTCTCCCGGCCATGGTGCAGAATAATTCATCCAACTACCCAAAATGTGTAATTCTTTTCGTAAAATTAAGCCGAAAGTTTTTTCAGAAAGTGTAATGTCATTATGTAAAGTACCAACTAAACCAATTTTTGCTCTAGGACCGGCTATCTCAATGGCTAATTTAACGGTAATCGGTGAACCTGCTGTTTCTAGAACAATCTGCTCAAATCGATTTATTGATAACGCCTGAGATATTTCTTCTGGACTAAGATTTTTAGAGTTGTAAATTTGATCGGCCCCTAATGATTTAGCAAGATTTAAACGCGTATCATTAATATCAATAACAGCTATTGATTTAGCCCCCATGGCTTTGGCACATTGCATGGCAAGTAATCCAATTGTTCCGCCGCCGACTATAATGACATTTTTATCTCTGCAACCATCTGCTAATAATAGCGCGTGCATCCCAACAGTCATTGGTTCAAAGAAGGCCCCCTCAAGAGGAGTTACACCTTGGGGTAATTTGAAGGCATTTTTTTTATTTAATACTATATATTCAGCAAAGCCACCACTGATTCTTGAACCAACAAAGGTATAATTTTTACAAAGTGAGTAGTAATGTTTTCGGCACTCATCACATTTAAAACAAGGTAATAAAGGTACACAAGAGATTAAATCACCAATAGTAAATTCTGTAACATCATTGCCAATTTCCGTTACCGTACCACTAAACTCATGACCAAGGGTTATTGGATAATAGTGAGCGCCTTGATGAAATATTCTTGGAATATCTGAACCACACAGTCCAGAATAAGCCACTTTAACTAAAATTTGATCTGAAGATGTTATTTTGGGTTTTTCCATTTCTGTAACAGATAAATTACCCCCATCATTAACGATAACTACTTTCATCTTTTTTCCTTATAGCTAATAAATGATGTTTATTTATGGCTTTCACTGGCTTTCCAGTGAAAGCTTGCAAATGAAATACTTACTGATTGTTGTTAATTTTTAATCTATTTATTCTTTAACTGATAATTGATATCTACGTGCTCTTTTCCATGTCAAAAATAAGCAGAATAGATAAAACAATCCAATAAGAACAAAACCTATAGGTTGTTTTAAATTAACCAACTGAACCATAAGGTAAGTAATTGGTGACCCGCCTTGATCCATTGCCCCAACCAAAATATTGTTATCTGCCGCAATCGTGCCGGCATTAACTGCCAATTGTGTGGTTAATGGGATCATTTGTGTCGCAATCCATAATGTAATGGCAATAATGATTGCCCCCGATATAACAATTCTAAATAAGTTGCCTTGATGGATAGCCACCCCCATAGCAACAAAAAAGCCAATGGTTGCTAAGTCACCGAATGGTAAAACCTCATTACCAGGAAGGATAATGGCAATAAAAATACTTAAAGGAATAAAGATTAAACTTGCCGAAACGACTGTTGAGTGGCCTAATAATAAGGCAGGATCTAAACCAATAAGAAAATCTTGTCCGCCAAATTTAGATTGTAAATGTTTGCGAGCTTGTTTGGATATTGGTGTCAATCCATCCATAATTGGTTTGATTACTCGTGGCATGAGTAACATCACCGCGGCGGTTTGAATAGCAAGTTGTAATGTTTCCTTCACGCCATACCCTGCCAATAAACCTAATAAGATCCCCATAAATAAACCAACGGTTACCGGCTCACCAAAAGCACCAAATTTCTTTTGCATATCGACAGCATTAAAATTAATTTTGTTAACACCGGGGATTTTTTCAATAACTGCATCAACAAATACCGCGATAGGTCCACAATAGGCTGAGGTGCCATGAGGTACAGCAATACCCTCAAGTTCAAAAAATTCTTTAGTATCTTTAGCGAACCAGTCTCCCAATTTATAAGCGATAACCGCGTGCACAATGACGCCAACTATACCTAAGTAGTAAGAATCGGTAGCAATATAGACAAGTGCACCGGTAAAGGTCATATGCCAGATATTCCATATGTCCACATTGACAACTCTCGTTAATCGCAGAACTAACATCAGGATATTAACCGCAATAGCAATCGGTATTGCAACTAAAGCAATTTGCGAAGCCCAAGTCATTGGCGCTGCGCCCGGCCAACCAACATCAACCACTTTTAAACTGATATCAAATCTTTCCGCCATTGCTTGCGCGGCTGGTCCTACTGAACTAGTTAGCAATCCAACCACTAAGCCAATACCAACAAATCCAATACCAATATGAATACCTGCTTTTAATGCATCACCAATTTTCATTCTTAATACTAATGAAAATAGAATAATAACAATCGGCAACATTACTGATGGGCCAAGATCCAAAATGTACTGCATAATTTCAGTAAACATATACTCATCCTTTTAAAATCGATAATATTTTATCTTTTAGCTGCTCAATCCCAACGCCTGAAACAAAAGGCATACCATGAACGATAGGAATATTCCCAAAGGTTTGATCCATCCTTGCTGTAGTGCAGATCAAATCAACATCATCAATAAATGTATTAATTTCATTAATACGACATTGAACCAGATCGAGATCTATACTATTTTCTTGGCACAACTCTTTTATTTCTTCTGCTGCCAGTGTTGAAGTCGCAACAGCTCCTCCACATGCCACAATAATCTTTTTTTTCATAATGCCTCCTAGTCAATTTATTGGTTAATAATCACTTTTTTAAAATGCTCAGCGACTGCATTCGCTTCAGCACTAATTAAAAAGTGATAAAACTCTTTATTTTGTAAATTTGAAAAAAGTGCTTTCAATAGATTCAGTTGATCCTCTGGAGAAGTAACAACCAGTGAAATGATTAATGAAACTTCAACCGTGCTATCTTCATCAGCACGATTGAAAACAACTGGAGATTGAGGACGAATTATATAAATAGCAGGACTAATAGCGTGTTCAGCTTCACAATGAGGGATAGCCACGGCATAACCATCAAGTGCAATACCGGTAGGAAATAGAGCTTCTCTCTCTATTAACGCTTTTAGATGACTTTTTTTAACAATATTCTTTTGTTGTAATTGTTCACTAATAAATGTTAAGGCATCACGCTCATCTTTAAACTTGATATTGTCTTCTAGCAAAAATTGACATTCATTCATGTTTGATCTCCATTATCACTTTACATTTGACTTTCGTTATCTTTCGAAATCAAAAATCATAACGAAAGATTATTTCCTTTCGAAATTAAAAGCAAATGACAAATATTGTTTTTGTGATCGAAATCTATTTTTTAAAAAAAAGTTAAAAAGCGAAAGTTGATGCAATAAGGTAGGGATTGGTTGTGCTGTAAGATAAGAATGAATTTATTTTTTAATTTCAAGAATTGGCGGTGATAGCTAAAATACACTTTATTAAAAGATATATATAAATTAGTAAGTTAGTTATTTTTAGATTTATTTTAGCTTATAGTTATCCAAAAAATCGCTAGTTAACTGATTAACAAAAATATGATCTAAATCACAAAAAAAACTTTTTTATATTGCAATAAAGGATTATAGTGACAAAATGTTACCCGTAACAGATAATTAGGAGAAAGAAGCAATGACGCAACAAAAGAAACATGTTTTCGTTTTCATGGGAGTATCAGGTAGTGGTAAATCGGCTGTGGCAAAACAGATAGCCGATAACCTAAATGCCGCTTTTTTGGATGGTGACTTTTTACATCCAAAAGCCAATATATTGAAAATGCGCAGTGGTACGCCACTAAATGATGAGGATAGGATGCCTTGGTTAAATTTAATTAGTAATGCTGCATTTGCAATGAGTAATGTGAATAACATTTCGATCATTATTTGTTCGGCACTAAAAAGAAAGTATCGCGATATTATCCGTGGCGAAAATGAAAATGTGCACTTTATTTATTTAAAAGGAAGTTTTGATGTTATTGCCCAGCGTTTAGCCAAACGTCAAGGACATTATCAAAAAACCGGCATGTTACAGTCGCAATTTGACGCATTAGAAGAACCATCAGCTGATGAAAAAGATGTCTATGCTATCAATATTGAACAGTCGCTAAACGATGTTATTCACGATGCCACAAAGGTGATTAATTCAATATGTCATTGTGAATAAATTGATGGTAACTAAAATTATAATAAATATAATCCAGAGGTTAATGTGAATTCCACTATTTTAGCTGTAACTCAGCGCATTATTGATCGGTCTAAAGCAACACGTGAAGCTTATCTGCAAAAAATAGAACACGCTATGTTAAAAAAAGTCACGCGGGCAAGTTTACCATGTAGTAACTTAGCTCATGGGTTTGCCGCTTGCTGTCTTGATGAAAAAAATGATCTTAAAAACATATTAAAAAGTAATATTGGCATTATCAGTTCTTATAACGATATGTTATCAGCACATAAACCTTATGAATTTTATCCAGAACAAATTCGCAAAGTATTACACGAAATAGGTGCTGTTGGACAAATGGCTGGTGGTGTACCTGCTATGTGTGATGGAGTAACCCAAGGCGAACCGGGTATGGAAATTTCGCTAATGAGCCGAGATGTGATTGCCATGTCAGTTGCTGTTGGGTTATCACATAATATGTTTGATGGCGCACTTTATTTGGGGGTCTGCGATAAAATCTTACCCGGGTTATTTATTGGTGCCTTATCATTTGGCCATTTACCGGCAATCTTTGTTCCTTCTGGACCGATGCCTTCAGGGTTACCAAATAAAGAAAAGGTACGTATTCGTCAACTTTATTCGGAAGGAAAAGCCTCACGCGAAGATCTATTAGAATCTGAATCAGCCTCATACCATACCAGTGGAACTTGTACTTTCTATGGCACCGCAAATAGTAATCAAATGGTCATTGAGCTAATGGGATTACATCTACCTGGAGCGGCCTTTGTGCATCCTGAGACCTCATTACGTTATGAACTCACCAATGCCGCGGCAAAACAGATCACTCGGTTAACTAATCAATCCGGTAACTATATGCCAGTTGGTAAAATGGTTGATGAAAAAGTGATAGTTAATGGTTTAGTTGCACTCTTAGCTACAGGCGGTTCAACCAATCTGACTATGCATATCGTCGCTATGGCTAAAGCGGCCGGTATTATTATTAATTGGGATGATATTTCAGACCTATCCACTGTTGTGCCGTTATTATGCCGAATATACCCAAATGGCCCAGCTGATATCAACTACTTCCAAGCAGCTGGTGGTACTTCTTTATTGGTTAGAGAATTATTATCTGGTGGTTTATTACATGAAGATGTTGAAACGGTAGTTGGTCGTGGACTAAGCCGTTATACTAAAGAACCTATTTTGGAAAACGGTAAACTCATCTTCCGTGAAGGCCCAAGCAAATCCTTAGATGAAAATGTGATTGCTTCAATTAACAAACCTTTCAACTCGCATGGTGGATTAAAGGTGATGTCGGGTAATTTAGGTCGCGCCATAATGAAAACATCAGCGGTTACGGCTGACCATCAAATAATTGAAGCACCAGCCGTGGTATTTAATAGTCAGTATGATTTAGATGCAGAATATAAAGCCGGCAATCTTAACAAAGATTGTGTTGTAGTGGTGCGTTATCAAGGGCCAAAAGCTATCGGGATGCCAGAATTGCATAAATTAATAACACCATTGGGCGTTTTGCAAGATCGTGGTTATAAAGTTGCTTTATTAACTGACGGACGACTATCTGGCGCTTCAGGTAAAGTGCCTGCGGCTATTCATGTAACACCGGAAGCCTATGCGGGTGGGTTATTAAGCAAAGTTCAACAAGGTGATATGATTCGTGTCAACGGTCAAACCGGCGAAATAACTTTACTGGTTGATGAGGCCGAACTGGCAGCACGAAAAGTTGAGCCAATTGATTTAACCAATTCACACCAAGGCTTTGGGCGAGAGCTTTATAGCGTTATTCGAGAAAATCTTAAATCAGCGGAAGAAGGTGCGGTTAGTTTTTAATCCAATTTATCTGCCGCTAAATGCGGCAGATATGGTTAAACAGCCCGCAAAACTACTTCCCCAATTTTTTCTAAGATAAAAATATAAGTAGTTAATTTATTTCTTTACGAAATTATCCATCAACAAATTAACCACATCTTTCATTTTGCCACTCAATGATGCTCTTACACTATAAAGCGCCATTCCCATTACTTGTGAGGTATGAATTTCAGGTGGCATAACCAATTCATATTCGCTCGTCTTAACATCTAATAATGCAGGTCCAGAGTGAGCTAGGAATGATTGCACTGCTGCTTCTAGTAAATCAGAACTCTCAACACGAATAGCAAATAATCCCATCGCACTAGCTACTTTAGCAAAATCAGGATTTTTTAAGTCAGTATAGTGATCAACCAACCCTTCTGATTTTTGTTCTAATTCGACAAAGTTAAGTGAACTATTATTTAGTACGATAACTTTGATGGGTAAATCCTCTTGGACTGTGGTCAATAAATCACCTAACAACATACTAATACCACCATCCCCTGATAAGGTAATTACTTGACGATGAGGAAAGGCTTTTTGTACGCCTAATGCTTGTGGCATTGCATTGGCCATAGTGCCGTGTTTTAAGCTAATGACGGTACGTCTTTTACCATTAGTTGAAAAGTGCCGACACGCCCAAACCATGGCGGAGCCAACATCAGCACAAAGCACGGCATCATCATTAGCATGTTTATCAATTAATTCGGTTAAATATTGTGGATGAATAACGGCTTTTGATGGTATCGCTTTTTTATTTAATTTATCGATTGCTTTAGTGTGTAATCCAAGGCATTTGTCTAAAAATTGGCCATCTGTTTTTTCATCAACCAATGGTAATAAAGCCGCTAAGGTTGGTTTACTAGCACCTACTACACCAATATCTACACTGTGACGGTGACCAAGATGAGTTGCATCAATATCTACCTGAATAATTGTTGCGTTATCAGGATAAAATTGTGACCAGGCAAAATCAACACCGAACATCAAAAGTACATCACACTCTTTAATTGCCGTTGCTCCAGACGCCATACCAAACATACCGGTCATGCCAACATTATAAGGATTATCATATTCTACAAAATCCTTAGCTCTTGAAGTATGAACTACCGGCGATTTTAATTTCTGGGCTAAGGCAACTAACTCATCATGAGCTTCAGATACCCCATGACCAGCAAAAATTGCCACTTTACTGTTTTTATTTAAAATTTCAGAGATTTGTGCCAGCTCTTCATCAGATGGTCGAATAACCGGTTTGGGGTGATAAATTTTATGTCCACTATTATCTTCTACTTTAGCTAGGCTAATATTGTAAGGAATCACTAAAACCGCAACGCCTCGCTCATTTATCGCCGCTTGTACCGCCGCTGTGGTGATTCGTCTTGCTTGAGTGGGATCGGTAATTTGTTGACAAAAGACAGAACAGTTTTTATAGACAGCTTCAAAGTCAACTTCTTGCGGAAAATCAGTGCCTTGTTGCGAAGTAACTAACTGACTAGCCAATAAAATCAGTGGTACTTTATTACGTTGGGCTTCATAAATACCATTGATAAAATGTAAGCTACCGGGTCCACAAGAACCAGCACAAGCAGTTATTTGATCGGTAAGATAGGCTTCAGCGCCTGCGGCAAAGGCACCAACTTCTTCATGACGAACATGCACCCACTCAATATCACTTTTTTTGATAGCTGAGGTGATTTGATTTAAGGTATCACCAACAATACCATAACAATGTTTAACACCGGCTTGAGATAAAACATCAACAACAATTTGTGCAACTGACTTTTTTGATGACATACTGTCTCCTCAACATGGTTTTCAGATTAAACAGCTTAAGTTGTCTAAATTACACCTAAGTTTTGTGAATGCGAATAGTATAAAAATAAAACAGCAGAAAATGTTAAAAATGTCATATTAACTAGAGGTGGTCAGCAATAATCTTTATTTCAAAATATTCCCTATTACAATAAATCAAGGTATTATGTCGAAAATCCAATCAACTTCATGAGCTACCTTTTGTGGAACATTCGTCATCTGGGCATAGTTTTTTATCATTAATGTCTACTTATTTACCTAATTATATCATCGAATATTATCCACTCATTACTGTCTGTTTTTTACTTTTTACTGCTATTTTATTGTTTTCATTCAGTAAATTGAGAATGGATATTATTGCGCTACTGACGATAGCAGCAATCACCGTTACTGGTGTATTAACCCCAGCTGAAGCACTTTCGGGATTTAGTGATCCCAATATTATTCTCATTGCTCTGTTATTTGTAATAGGAGAAAGCTTAGTCAGAACAGGCATCTCTTATAAAATGAGTGAATATATCTTAAAAGCAGCCGGTAAAAATGATATACGGATAATTACATTCATTATGTTAGGGGTGGCTTTATTGGGTTCCATCATGAGCTCAACTGGGGTTGTTGCAATCTTTATTCCAGTCGCTATCAGTATTGCTAACCATACAGGTATTCATGTTAAAAAACTCATGATGCCACTGTGTATTGCCGCCCTAATTAGTGGCATGATGACCCTTGTCGCCACAGCGCCAAACCTAGTAGTAAATAGTGAACTTAGCCGAGCGTCCTTGACTGAATTTGGTTTCTTTTCAATTACCCCAATTGGCCTAGGAGTATTAATTGTAGGGGTGGGTTATTGCTTATTAACCCGTAATTGGTTACTAACCGCTGACCAAGTTACCGCCAACAATAGTCAACCGCAACGACGTAAAATTACCGATTTAATTAGAGATTATAAATTAATTGGCCGAGCGCATCGAGCCCAAATTCTTGCCGGCTCACCTTTTGTTGGGCGAACCATTGATGGGTTACATTTACGCAGTGAACATGGGGTAAATGTCATTGGTATTGAACGTTGGCGAAAATTTCAAAAAGTACTTATCCCGGTTAATGGTAGTACCGAATTTCGGGAAAACGACATTCTTTTGTTGGATATGTCGCATTCCGAAGCTGACTACCGTACCTTCCTAACCACCAACAATCTTGAGCCAAAAGTACTGCGTGGTGAATATTTTTCAGAGCAAGTCAAAGAAGTTGGCATGGCTGAAGTCGCACTACTACCAGAATCATCATTATGTGGAAAAACACTCAATGAAATTGATTTTAGGGAAAAATATTTTCTGACAGTTATTGGAATTTGGCGAAATCATGCACCGGTTGAGACCAATAACTTATTCCAAGAACGGTTAGAAATGAGTGATACACTTTTGGTGTGTGGCGATTGGGGATCAATACAAAAACTGCAAACCCGTACTAGTGATTTTGTAGTATTAGATTATCCGTCAGACATTGATGATGTTGCACCAGCAAGCTCTCAAGCTTTCGTGGCACTATTTAATCTGGCGGTAATGATTATTTTAATGGTAACCGGGCTTGTCCCAAATGTCGTTGCGGCACTTATTGCTTGTTTATTAATGGGTGCTACTCGCTGTATCGATATGACCAATGCTTATAAATCGATTCATTGGCCAACGTTAATTCTCATTATTGGTATGATGCCTTTCGCGGTCGCGTTAAATAAAACGGGAGGGATTTCACTCATATCACAATGGCTTGAAATCCATTTACGCTCCTTTGGTCCTTATGTCGTGTTAACTTTTATCTTTTTGTTATGCTCAACGGTAGGATTGTTTATTTCCAATACTGCAACAGCAATTTTGATTGCCCCCATTGCGATTGATTTAGCGATAAAATTTGGTTATTCACCCTATCCGTTTGCAATGACTGTTGCTATAGCAACATCGGCTTCATTTATTACTCCTGTTTCATCACCGGTCAAAACAATGGTAGTCGCGCCTGGAGGATATAGCTTTAGTGATTTTGTTAAGATTGGTGTTCCATTAACTTTTCTGGTAATGGCTGTTGATATAGCATTAGTTCCAATCTTTTTTCCATTTTGATTAAAATAAATATAGATTTTACAATTAACTGATTAAATTAAGTAATTCAGATACAGGAGTTAGAAAATGAGTAATGCTCAACAATTTTTCATGTTTATAGGCATAATGACATGCCTAATTGGCAGTTTTAGTTTATTTATTTATATATTAACAGTGTTGCATACATTAATGGTTAAAAAATCAATAAATAATGTTAAAACATCAGATGAAAGATTAATCAAATTATATAATGGTATGAAAAATACTCTTGATAATAAATCTAAAATTATCATAGCGGCGGTTGTTATGGGCATATTTTGTGGCGGAATTATTGGTGGATTTTTTTACTATTATTTTATCAAAAAACTTTTTACCAACTCTTATGAAATTTACAAAAATGCGATGATTCAACGTAACTTACCGCTGTAACCTACGTAATATTTTTTTATATAACACAAAAGTGATATCTATTAAAGGTATACTTTTGTGATTAAAGATTCTTAGAACAATTTGAAGTATACTATCTATTATATTTTGATTATGGATATTATCACTCATGACATCAACAACAAATCCCTTAAATATTATTTTTGCCGGCACGCCTGATTTTGCAGCTACTCATTTAAAAGCTTTGATTGATTCCAGCCATAATGTCATTGCTGTCTTTAGTCAACCCGATAGACCGGCAGGTCGAGGAAATAAGTTAACAACTAGCCCAGTAAAACAATTAGCAGTCGAACACAATATACCTGTTTATCAACCGACGACGCTCAAAACTGAAGAGATTCAAAAAATTATTGCCGATCTAAATGCTGATATTATGATTGTGGTTGCTTATGGATTGATTTTACCTCAAGCTGTGCTTGATATACCAAAACTAGGATGCTTAAATGTTCACGGTTCTTTATTACCTCGATGGCGAGGTGCAGCACCAATTCAGCGCGCCTGTTGGGCTGGTGATAGCGAAACCGGCATCACCATTATGCAAATGGATGCTGGCCTTGATACTGGGAATATGCTGTATAAATTAGCTTGCCCAATTGAAGCGAATGATACTAGTGCAACATTATATGAAAAATTGGCTAAATTAGGCCCTCAAGCATTACTTGATACGCTAACATTAATTAACCAAGGAAAAGTTAAACCTGAAAAGCAACAACAATCACAAGCCACTTATGCCGAAAAATTATCTAAACAAGAGGCTAAATTAGATTGGAATTTATCAGCGAAACAATTGGAACGATGTGTGCGGGCATTTAACCCGTGGCCAGTTAGTTACTTTGAAGTAAATGGTGAACCGGTAAAAGTTTGGCAAGCTCAAGTTATTACTGTTGAACATAATCAACCCATCGGCACCATTTTGCAGGTTGATAAAAAAGGCATCTGTATTGCCACTAGCGATGGGGCGTTAAATATGACAGTATTACAACCAGCAGGTAAAAAACCAATGTCAGCCCAAGATTTATTAAACTCACGAAAAGCGTGGTTTGAAGTTGGTAAAATACTGGGTAATAACCAATAGTAAAAAAATATATTACAGGAAGCATCCTGTAATATTATGGTTTTTTGGCGAATAGTGTCGCAAAACGGAGTTTTATTCGGTTGCCATGGATATCCGTTTTATGCAATTCGCCAACATCCTCATTATATTTTATAATCTGCCAATCTTGATAATAATTACGTAGCTCATTCTCTTTAAACGTAAACGAAAAGCCAACTGTACAAGGAAAATCATCCGTTGACATAGCACAAACAATTAAATTATAACCGCCTGATTTAGTTATCGTTTGCATATTGTGAATAATATCGGGAATTCTATCAGGTTGTAAAAACATCATCACAACGGTTGAAATAATTAAATCGTAATTACCTGTTAAATTTGTTTGGTTTATATCATAAATAGATGCTTTGATATGCGCTAAATGATCGTTGGCAATAATTTGCTGTAAATTATTAATACTCACCTCTGACTTATCAACGGCATCAACATCAAAACCAAGTAGCTGTAAGTAGAGTGAATTACGACCTGAACCACAACCTAAATCTAACGCTTTTCCGGCTTGAATCATTTGACAGATTTCTGTTACATCGGAATGGGTTTGCGTCATTTGATATTTTTTATGTGTATAATCTTCAGGTTGGCAATAAAAAGCCAGTTGGCACTGTAAATCATCGGATACATTAGCTATTCGATGCCATTGTTGAGGCTGAATAAAAGGCGGTTGATGCTCAACATCAAAAACATGCTGAGAAATGATCTCACCCGACTCGGTTAACATATCAAAATTCACACGACCTTTAATAATACTTAATTTGGCCCATGTGCCTACTTGGGTATTATGCTTTTCACAAAACATTTTCGGTAGAGTTGTGGCATCCCAAACTGGTAACGTTTTATAGCAAACTAAATTCTTCATCACAAAGTACCAAACCAAATCGCTTAATAGTTGAGTATTATAGTCAACTATTAACCTAATAAACAACTTCTTTTTTAGAAATAAAATGACAATTAAGTAGTTAAAAATAAATTTATAGTAGCGAAGTTAACTATATCAACATATAATCATCAACATTCTAGACTATATAGTAAAAATATTAGAGGAATAATTTATGGGATTTTTAACTGGTAAACGCATACTGGTTACCGGCGTGGCAAGTAATCGTTCTATTGCTTACGGTATTGCAAAAGCGATGCACCGTGAAGGCGCTGAATTAGCTTTTACTTATCAAAGCGAAAAATTAAAAGGCCGCGTTGAAGAGTTTGCTGCTGATTTTAATTCTAAAATCGTTTTACCTTGCGATGTGGCACATGATGACAGTATCACATCGTTATTTACTGAGTTAGCCAAAACTTGGGATAAATTTGATGGTTTTGTACACGCTATTGCTTTTGCGCCAGGAGATCAATTAGATGGTGACTATGTTAATGCCGTAACACGTGAAGGTTTTGCAATTGCCCACGATATCAGCTCTTATAGCTTTGTTGCGATGGCTAAAGCTTGTCGTTCAATGCTTAATCCTGATTCAGCATTAGTTACCCTTTCTTACCTAGGTGCTGAGCGTGCAATTCCTAACTATAATGTGATGGGTCTTGCTAAAGCATCTTTAGAAGCAAATGTACGTTATATGGCTAATGCTATGGGACCTGAAGGTATTCGTGTAAATGCAATTTCTGCTGGTCCTATTCGTACCTTAGCAGCATCAGGCATCAAAGATTTCAAAAAGATGTTATCACACTGTGAATCAGTCACCCCTATTCGCCGTACAGTAACAATTGAAGACGTTGGTAATTCAGCAGCATTTTTATGTTCAAACTTATCTTCAGGTATTACTGGTGAAGTTATTCATGTTGATGGTGGATTTAGCATCGCGGCAATGAATGAATTAGAACTTAAATAATTGAGTAAAATATTTTTTAATAAAGGGCTAATTGCAAAATTGGCCCTTTTTATTACATCAATGCGGCATCTCAACAATTATTTTTTTGTGTAATTTTAAATATCATTGCTATTTTGCTAAATATCGACATAAATAAGCCGTCGGTTCGACAACTTGCACATCAAATTGGCTCTCTTTGGCTACATGAAAAACTTGCCCTGCTTCGAAAATTTGCCAATCACTTGCCGTAGGCAATAAGACTTTAAGAGAACCGGTAATGACAGTCATTTCCTCTGGATTATTGGTGTTAAAAACATATTCACCGGGCAGCATCACACCAATAGAAACTTTACCGGTAGAGCCATTTTCAAAACCTATTGACTTGACTTTGCCATCAAAATAATCATTAATTTTCAACATAAAAGCTCCTTTCCTCACATTTTGTATATAGTAAAAAGTGTTATTTAAGTTACACCGAAGTTTTGTATAATATATCACCTTATCAGCTTAATTGATTTCAATTAGCTATCCAACCATTATTTATGATTCAAAGACTATCTTTAAACTAAATTTGCAGCAAATAATAAAACAATATTAAAACTTTCTAAATTACAAAGAAAATAGCATACAGATGGATTTTTTTCCGTTAAAATTTAATATTATTTGCTCAGTAACAGTTTGTTGGAGAAAACATGAAAATAGCAAAAAATACAGTGGTAAGTTTAGCGTATAAAGTTCGTACTAAAGATGGTGTATTAGTTGATGAAGCCACTGCAGTTGCACCACTTGAGTATTTACAAGGTGCAGGAAACTTGTTACAAGACCTAGAAAATGCTTTAGAAGGTCATCAAGTTGGTGATAAATTTGACGTTGAGTTAGTTAATCCTTATGGTGACTTTAATGATGCCCTTGTACAAAACGTACCTCGTGACGTTTTTGTTGGGGTGGATGAACTTGAAGTGGGTATGCGTTTTTTTGCTGACACCGATCAAGGTTCATTACCAGTTGAAATCACAGCTATTGATGGCGATACCGTCACTATTGATGGCAATCACATGCTGGCAGGTCAGGATTTAAACTTTAATGTTGAAGTGCTTGCAATTCGTGAAGCGACACCTGATGAAATATCTCATGGCCATATTCATGGTGCGCATAGCCATGGACACGATCATGGTGGCTGTGGTTGTGGCGGTCATGGACACGATCATGAAGATGAGGAAGAAAGTGGTTGTTGTGGCGGTGGTCACGGCAGTTGCGGATGCCATTAATATCTTTTACATAACACATAATTTGAAAAGCGCTGATTAGCGCTTTTTTATTTTTTAGTAAAAAATCTTTTATCTTTGCGAACCATTTCACAATTTTTTATCTCTCTGGTTATTAATGGATAAAATATAATCAATAATCTCATTTTTATTTAATGAGAATTCCTATTTATGTCAATACAAAGTATGCCCTTAATGCCCCGAGAAAAATTATTACAATTCGGGGTTGAAACGCTCTCTGACGCTGAATTACTTGCGCTTTTTTTGCGTACAGGTACACGTAATTTACCAGTATTAAAATTATCTCAAAAACTATTAAATGAATTCGGTTCCTTTTACCACTTAATAAATGCAAACCATGATGAGTTTTGCAAAAAACCAGGGCTTGGAACGGCAAAGTACACTCAATTAAAGGCGGTGGTTGAACTTTCTCACCGATATTTAAAAGTTAAAATGACCAATGAAAATTATCTTACATCACCAAGTTTAACTCATCACTATCTCGCTAATCGTTTAATGGATAAAGATCGTGAAATTTTTATGGTGATATTTTTAGATAATCAAAATCACGTCATTAATTCTGAAGAGATGTTTGTCGGAACGTATAACTGTGTTGAAGTTCATCCAAGAGAAGTAGCAAGACGAGCATTACAATACAATGCAGCAGCGTTAATTTTAGCTCATAATCATCCTTCGGGCTTAGCTGAACCAAGTCAAGCTGATCGGATATTAACTAAAAAAATTGAGCAAGTCTGTGAGCTCATCGATGTCCGCATTGTCGATCATCTCGTCATTGGTAAAGGAGAGTATGTATCTTTTGCCGAACGAGGATGGATTTTATAATGACTTTTACTTACAATATAAAACTTACAAGCCATTAAGAAACTGACTATGAACCAACAACTGGAATTATTAGAAACAAAAGTTGCATTTCAAGAGATGACCATTGAAGAATTAAATAAAATGGTGGTTAATCTACAAGCCGATATCAGCAAACTTAAAGAACAATTAATGTTATTGTCTCAAAAATTACAGGCAACCCAAGCTTCAAACATAGCCAATCTTTCAGAAGAAACACCACCGCCGCATTATTAAATCGCAAATTCTTTAGGGCGATGATTTAGATTTAATGAAAAGTAAAAATTCTTTACGCATTTTTTAGGATTCGGTGGTATTAATGACAAAGGTTTGAGCTCTTGCTCCAAAACTTAGTTCTGAATGCTCTAAATCATATCATTTGGACAGAGAGAATTAATCTTTAGAGCTCGGTAATAGATCGTATCATAAATGAATTTCACAATTTGATTATCCAGAAAAGAGGACGGTATTATTCTTTTGACTATTGAAAAAAATAATGAATAGATTTCATTGCGACAAATTAAAAATTTATATATGTATAAGCTAAGGTATAGCAGATAAATTATTTTTTGATATACAAAAAACTGGTTGAGTGAATAGTCGGAAAGGGTACTATTAACAGATAAGAAAATTATACATTTAAAAGATTATGGTAATCTTATTTCAACTAAGAGTATAGGTGTATACTCTTAGTTATTTTTTTATCAAACTAATTTACTTATTAATACATGCGGCCACAGCACTAGTCACCATTCTATTCCCATAATATCTTGCAATCACAGATAATAACAAGGAAATTATACAAAGAAATATCAGAACACCCCATTTTATATATAACCCATTAATTGTGATTATCTTCAAAATACAAGCACATAAAAACATCACTAAAGTCGCACTACACAAATCTCTGAATAATAGAAAATGCTGATGCGCATCCATTACTTGAATCGTGGTCTCCGTTTTCTTATAAATGTTATTATACCAAAAAGAATTTCTTTCGTGCTTAGGTATTATCTGCCGAAAAAGTTTATTCCATTTCTTTTCCAAATCATTCATATTTAGACGTTCATCTTTACGGCAAAGCTCTATAACTCTATTTCCTGGTAATACTTGTTTAACTCTCCAAAAAACAAAAGTATGTTTTAAATTTTGCGGTACAATATTAACTAATAAAATCGAGATAACAGATAAACCACCAGAAATACCAATTCCTTTATAAATATTTTTGATGTTTACATACCCCTCAACGCCTAATTGAATTAGAAAAATAACAACACAAACTCCGCCTATCACAGCATAGGTAGGAATTTTATTTAATTCTTTTAAATTTTTAATTTCACTCATGTAATCACCTTACTTACGAGGCAAAATAACATATTACTATAGTTAAAATCATGTGAATCTCCATTAACAAGTTATAACTAACAAAGAAAAAAACACATCTTTATACCTGTAGAGCACGGACTGATTATTAATGTGTTATTTTACATAATTTATTTTAATTAGCTATATGGCTCTACAAGAGATTTGAATATTTTTATATGTTGTCATTTTTGATATATTTACCTGATTTATCGAGATTTGGTACAACAACTGACAATATATAAATATCACAAACTTGTCGGTTACTAAGCCTGCCAATGTTGTCTGCTGGAAGTTATTATAGTTGGATTTTTCAATTGATTTATCATTGATGAAAAAGAAGGACAAATCTTCTGATCCTCATGTCGTAAAAAGTTGGCGAAACATACACTGAATGCATTACCATCTTTGGATCTATTGAACCATACCTTATCATAATATTTATGTAGATCATCTTCAAAACTGGTAATCTTTTGTCCATCTATCATAATGAAGAACTTACACTGAGAAATACCCCCAGTTCAAGGCCGTTGAACATCACAGTTATAACCATTAAGAAACAATGCAACCATTGAACTCATAGTTTTACTTCTTTGTTGCTTGCGTTTGGTTATAGTTTTGTTTTTCGGGTTTGTATCCTCGAGCACTATCCGTTTTTTACTCTTTATCAGTTTAATCATTTGCAAGCAAAATGTTATTGGTCGAACGTAAATTCGGCTAAAAAGCGTTTTCTATATATTCATCCAAATCATTATATTCATCATAATAGACAGACTTCGTTAACTTTTGAATCCAAATATCTTTCGCAATAAAGCAGGTACTACTATGATCGGATACCACTTTGTAAGAAGAAGCTACTATTCTTTTTTCTTTAGCTCGATCAAGATTGGCACATATAACATAGGTATCACAGAACAGATCTGGGTATTTAAAATTGAATTTTGTGTGAATGACCCTTTACTGGTAGTAATAATCGGCATCGATAGCTACTATAATTTTATTAAGTTCCAGTAAAAAAGCATTGTCTAGTATCATCATCGTTTTACTTGAAATAATCCGAGGCTATATCCAACAAAAATTTAGTTCTTATACATCCAAATAATTATTAATCAACTTAAACATATGAATTATTTTTATTGTGCATATACCTGTCGATACTATTTTTACTCGTAGAACATGTATATTTACCTCTCAGATTACTCGCCAATTCGGAATATTATCCATTTTATATAAACATTTTAGTTTTATAGCTTATTTAAGTTATATTAACTTAAAATTAGAGATAAAAAATAGATACTAAACATCATCAATTTTTTTCATAGTCGAACTATGATACAAGAGGCGATCGTATTAAATAATTTTAAATCACAAAGTTGTACTTTTGTTACCTATTTATAATATATCAACCTCGTTTATTTATACTCCAATAGTAGCATAATCACGTTGGTGACCTAAGTAACCTGTCATTTTTGCATCAGCTGAATTTATCGAATCAATTCATTAAATTCTATTCACAATTTTGTTTACAACTTAACATGTTAAAGTTATACCTATGATACCTAGGAGTAAATATGTAGAATATGATTTAAACATGCCTTGAAATTGCTTTTAAATTGAATAGTTATATAAAAATTATCGGTAAAAATTTCAACAATAAAAAAACCGGCTTATTAGCCGGTTTTAATATTACGCTTTATTATTTATTCAGTTGCTGCTTCTGCTTCAACTGCAGGGCGATCAACTAATTCGATATAAGCCATTGGAGCATTATCTCCATCACGGAAACCACATTTTAGGATGCGAACATAACCACCTGGACGGGTAGCAAAACGTGGACCTAAATCAGAAAATAATTTTTTTACTGTATCTTTATCACGGATACGAGCGAAAGCCAGACGGCGATTAGCTACACTATCGCTTTTAGCTAACGTAATTAACGGCTCAACAACACGACGCAACTCTTTAGCTTTAGGCAATGTTGTTTTGATGATTTCATGTTCAACTAATGAACTTGTCATATTACGAAACATTGCTTGACGATGGCTGCTATTTCGGTTCAGTTGACGACCACTTTTACGATGGCGCATAACTTTATCCTTCTTATATAAATTTTATTTTAGTCTTCAACAATACTTGCTGGTGGCCAGTTCTCAAGACGCATGCCTAAAGATAAACCACGTGAGGCGAGCACATCCTTAATTTCAGTAAGTGATTTTTTACCAAGATTAGGGGTTTTAAGTAACTCGACTTCAGTACGTTGCACTAAATCACCAATATAATGAACTGCTTCTGCTTTTAAGCAATTAGCAGACCGAACAGTTAATTCCAAATCATCTACTGGACGTAAAAGAATTGGATCAAATTCCGGTTTATCTTCTTTGACTTCTGGTTGACGTACATCTCGTAAATCAACAAAAGCTTCAAGTTGTTCAGCCAAAATAGTTGATGCGCGACGAATAGACTCTTCTGGATCGATAGTACCATTGGTTTCCATATCAATAACCAGTTTATCTAAGTCAGTGCGTTGTTCCACACGAGCAGCATCGACCGAATAGGCGATACGCTCAACTGGGCTATAACATGCATCAACTAATAGACGACCAATTGGTCGTTCTTCATCTTCTGACTTAACGCGAGCAGAAGCAGGGACATAACCACGTCCTCGTTGTACACGAATACGCATACTAATTGAAGCATTGGCATCAGTAAGATGACAGATCACTAAATCAGGATTAACAATTTCAACATCACCATCGTGAGTGATATCTGATGCGGTTACTGCACCTACGCCTGATTTAGTTAATGTCAGCATAACATCATCTTTAGTATGTACACGTACTGCTAATTTTTTCAAATTAAGCAGAATATCGAGCACATCTTCTTGAACGCCTTCTTTAGTACTGTACTCATGCAGAACACCGTCAATTTCAACTTCGGTTACTGCATGTCCCGGCATAGATGATAATAAAATGCGGCGTAGTGCATTACCTAAAGTATGTCCAAAACCACGCTCAAGTGGCTCTAAAGTCACTTTTGCATGAGTTGGGCTGTATTGAACAACGTCAACTAGGTGAGGTTTTAAAAACTCTGTTACAGAACCCTGCATTATGTCCTCTCTTAAGTGCTAAACTTTACTTAGAGTAAAGTTCGACGATCAAATGTTCGTTGATGTCAGCAGATAAATCTGAACGTTCTGGTAAGCGTTTAAATACACCTTCCATTTTGCTAGCATCAACTTCTAACCATGTTGGTTTTTCACGTTGTTCAGCTAACTCTAAAGCGGCTTTAATACGTGCTTGTTTTTTAGATTTCTCACGAACACTAATCACATCTTCAGGTGAAACTTGGTAAGATGCGATATTCACTACGTGACCATTAACAAGAACAGCTTTATGACTAACTAATTGACGAGCTTCAGCGCGAGTTGCACCAAATCCCATACGATAAACAACGTTATCTAAGCGACGTTCTAAAAGAGCAAGTAGGTTTTCACCAGTGTTACCTTTAATACGTGCTGCATTTTTGTAGTAATTACGGAATTGACGTTCTAGAATTCCATAAATACGTCTAACTTTTTGTTTTTCGCGTAACTGAACACCATAATCTGATAAACGCGGTTTGCGCGCACCATGTTGTCCAGGAGCTTGATCTAATTTACATTTACTATCAACCGCTCGGACACCAGATTTAAGGAATAAATCTGTACCTTCACGACGACTTAATTTGAGCTTTGGTCCCAAATATCTTGCCATTTTTTTTCTCCAATAATCCTATAAACATTCAATGTTTAACAAAAAATTAAACACGACGTTTCTTTGGTGGACGACAACCGTTATGAGGAATCGGAGTAACATCAGTAATATTAGTGATGCGATAACCCGCTGCATTTAATGCACGAATTGTTGACTCACGACCAGGACCAGGTCCTTTAACCATAACTTCCAGATTCTTAATTCCGTAGTCTTTTACGGCTTCAGCACAACGTTCTGCTGCTACTTGAGCTGCAAACGGAGTTGACTTACGAGAGCCGCGGAAACCAGAACCACCAGCGGTTGCCCAACCCAACGCATTACCTTGACGATCGGTAATTGTTACGATTGTATTGTTAAATGATGCATGAATATGAGCTATACCATCAGAAACTTGCTTTTTAACACGTTTACGTGTACGAACAGGTGTCTTTGCCATTTATTATCACCTCAATTATTTCTTGATTGGCTTACGCGGTCCCTTACGGGTACGAGCGTTAGTCTTAGTGCGTTGACCACGGACAGGAAGTCCACGACGGTGACGCACACCACGATAACAACCAAGGTCTAATAAACGCTTGATACTCATAGTTACTTCACGACGTAAATCACCTTCAACAGTGAATTTAGCGACTTGTTCACGTAACTTCTCAATCTGATCTTCAGATAGTTCTCTGATCTTAACATGTTCAGGAATACCAGCTTCAGCACAAATTGTCTTAGCACGAGTATTACCGATACCGTAAATTGCTTGTAATGCAATCACAGTATGTTGTTGATCAGGAATGTTAATGCCTGCTATACGGGCCACTATGCACTCCTTTATTGTTAATGTTCAGCAAATCCACCATACTGAAAAGCCCGTTTTCAGGATACTCAAACGGTGGATCTACAAAAAAATTTAGGCTGGCTATTCTAGCCAGCTTTACTATACTTTGGCAAGTAAAATATGCAAAAGTTCAATTTCGCAGTTAAATAATATTAACCTTGACGTTGCTTGTGTTTACCTTCAATGCAAATAACACGAACAATGCCATTGCGTTTGATGATTTTACAATTTCTGCATAATTTCTTGACTGAAGCACGAACTTTCATGTTTTTCTCCGTAACTTCTGGCTAACTTATCGGCCGTAGCCTTTAAGATTCGCTTTCTTTAACACTGACTCATAACGATTTGGCATCATTAAAGTCTGTACTTGTGCCATAAAATCCATGATTACAACAACTACAATTAATAATGATGTTCCACCAAATTGGACCGGAACTTTCATTGCACTTGTCATAAACATTGGTACCAAACATACAAGAGTAATGTAAATAGCGCCAATTAGCGTTAAACGTGTCATTACTTTGTCTATATACTTCGATGTTTGTTCACCTGGACGGATACCTGGAATAAATGCGCCAGATTTTTTTAATTGATCTGCTGTTTCTCTAGGATTGAAAACCAATGCCGTATAGAAGAAACAGAAGAAAATAATCGCGGCAGCAAAAAAGATTATGTATAACGGTTGATCATGAGAGAAATATTGTCCGATAAGAAGAAAAATATATCTCCAGCCTTCACCATTTCCTTGGAACCAAGAAGCCATCATCGATGGTAACATAACGATTGTTGAAGCAAATATAGCAGGAATAACACCCGCCATATTAATCTTTAATGGTAAATGTGTGCTTTGTGCAGCATACACACGACGACCTTGTTGTCTTTGCGCGTAATTAACAACAATACGTCGTTGACCACGTTCAACAAAAACGACAAAGTAAGTCACACCAACCACTAATGCTGCGACGACTAATAATAAAATCGGATGCAATGAACCAGAACGAGCTTGTTCAATTGTTTCATATACTGCATGAGGAAGACTTGCCACAATACCAGCAAAGATAATGATAGAAATACCATTACCTACACCGCGTTCTGTGATCTGCTCACCCAACCACATAAGAAACATAGTGCCAGTAACTAAGCTAATCGATGCAATAAAGTAGAAAGAAAATCCTGGATTAATAACAACATCCGCATAACCAGGAATATTAGGTAAACCCGTCGCAATACCAACTGCTTGTACTATCGCTAAAGCTAATGTGCCATAACGAGTATACTGGCTGATTTTTTTACGACCTGATTCACCTTCTTTCTTCAATTCTGCTAATTTAGGATTAATAGCCGTTAATAACTGCACAATAATAGATGAAGAAATATAAGGCATTATCCCTAAAGCAAAAATTGAAGCACGGCTTAAAGCACCACCAGAGAACATATTGAACATACCTACAATACCATTAGATGATTTTGCCAGTAATTCCGCTAACGCTTTAGTATCAATACCAGGAACTGGAACATAAGAACCAAGACGAAAAACAATAAGCGCTAAAAGTACAAACAATAAACGTCTTTTAAGCTCACCGCTACCGCCTCGTGTGCTTTGAAAATCTAATCCTGGTTGCTTTGCCATCTTTCTAATTATTCCTCAATTTTTCCGCCAGCAGCTTCAATTGCAGCTTTAGCACCTTTAGTTACTCGAATACCACGAATTGTTACAGGTTTAGTAACTTCGCCAGATAACATGATTTTCGCATATTCGATTTGTGAATTAATCACATTAGCAACTTTTAAGCTATTTAGGTCAACAATATCACCTTCAACTTTCATTAAATCTGAAAGACGAACTTGCGCTGTTACCATAGCCTTACGTGAGGTAAAACCAAATTTTGGTAAACGACGATATAAAGGCATTTGACCACCTTCAAAGCCACGACGAACGCCGCCACCTGAACGAGATTTTTGACCTTTGATACCACGAGTACCAGTTTTACCTAACCCAGAACCGATTCCACGGCCCACGCGTTTAGGTGCATGCTTTGAACCTTCAGCAGGAGATAAAGTATTTAAACGCATTACTATTACTCCTCAACTTTAACCATGTAATAAACTTGGTTTACCATACCGCGAATTGCAGGTGTATCTTCACGTTCAACAGTATGACCAATGCGACGTAATCCTAGACCAACTAACGTTGCTTTATGCTTCGGTAGACGACCAATAGAACTACGAGTTTGTGTAATTTTAATTGTCTTTGCCATGGTTAATTACCCCAAAATTTCTTCGATGGTTTTACCACGCTTAGCAGCAACCATTTCTGGAGATTTCATATTTTCTAAGCCATCAATCGTTGCACGAACCACATTAATTGGGTTTGTAGAACCATATGCTTTAGCTAGAACGTTACGAACACCAGCAACTTCTAATACAGCACGCATTGCACCACCGGCGATAATACCAGTACCTTCTGATGCTGGTTGCATATAGACAC
Organism: Gilliamella apicola; assembly: GCF_003202915.1. Taxonomy (GTDB): domain Bacteria; phylum Pseudomonadota; class Gammaproteobacteria; order Enterobacterales; family Orbaceae; genus Gilliamella; species Gilliamella apicola_Q. The sequence continues at coordinate 155,114 of NZ_QGLP01000003.1, read as the reverse complement.
GAGAACCTGTGTGAGCACCTTTAACTGGATGCTGTAAAGTATCGTTATTTAATGCAACGTTGATCATATTACGACGTGCTTTTTCCATTGCTTTTTGGATTGCTGCTGGCACTTCACGTGCTTTACCATATCCAAAACCAACGCGGCCATTACCGTCACCAACCACTGTTAGTGCAGAAAAACTAAAAATACGACCACCTTTTACGGTTTTAGAAACTCGGTTAACTGCGATTAGTTTTTCCTGCAGTTCACCAGCTTGTTTTTCGATGTTTGACATCTTTAACTCCTACCTTAGAACTGTAGGCCAGCTTCGCGAGCAGCATCTGCTAGCGCCTGAACTCGACCATGATATTGGAAACCTGAACGATCAAAAGAAACTTCTTTGATATCTTTCGCTAATGCGCGTTCTGCAATTGCTTTACCAACTGCTGCCGCTGCATCTTTGTTTCCAGTGTATTTTAAACTTTCACTGATAGCTTTTTCTAATGTTGAAGCCGCTGCCAGTACTTCTGATCCGTTTGGTGCGATAATCTGCGCATAAATATGACGCGGAGTACGGTGAACTACTAAGCGAGTTGCAAGTAGTTCATGCATCTTGCGACGCGCTTTAGTTGCACGACGGATACGAGCTGATTTCTTATCCATAGTGTTACCTTACTTTTTCTTAGCTTCTTTAGTACGCACAACTTCATCTGCGTAACGAACACCTTTACCTTTATAAGGTTCAGGACGACGATAAGCACGGAGATCAGCAGCTACTTGTCCGATTAACTGTTTATCAGCACTTTTCAGAATGATTTCAGTTTGCGAAGGACATTCAGCTGTTACACCCGCAGGTAATTGATGATCAATTGGATGTGAATATCCAAGAGATAAACCAATTGTATTACCTTTAACTTGTGCACGATAACCGACACCAACTAGCTGAAGTTTTTTAGTAAAACCTTCAGTAACACCAATTACCATTGCATTAATCAATGCACGAGCTGTACCTGCTTGAGCCCAAGCATCAGCAAAACCGTCACGAGGTGCAAATTTAATTTGACCTTCTTCTTGATTAATTACAACAGCATTATTTATAGTGCGAGATAACTCGCCATTTTTACCTTTAATCGTAATTACCTGACCATTGAGTTTTACCTCTACGCCAGCAGGAACAACGACAGGTGCTTTTGCAACACGAGACATTTTTTTCTCCCTTACGCTACGTAGCAGATAATTTCACCACCAAGACCTGCTTGGCGTGCTGCACGATCAGTCATAACACCTTTAGAAGTAGAAATAACTGCAATACCTAATCCAGCCATTACTTTTGGTAATTCATCTTTACGTTTATAAATACGTAAACCTGGACGGCTAACACGTTTAATACTTTCTACTACAGCCTTACCTTGGAAATATTTTAAAGTGATTTCCAATTCTGGTTTAGTGTCACCAACTACTTTATAGTCGCCGATATAACCTTCTTCTTTTAGCACATTGGCAATTGCCACTTTTAGCTTAGAGGAAGGCATGGTGACTGCAACTTTATTCGCAGCTTGACCGTTACGAATACGGGTCAACATATCTGCTATAGGATCTTGCATGCTCATCTATAACACTCCCCTGATTACCAACTTGCCTTTTTAAGACCAGGAATCTCACCACGCATGGCTGACTCACGAACCTTAATACGGCTTAAACCAAATTTACGAAGGACGCCATGAGGACGACCGGTTTGACGACAACGACGACGTTGACGTGATGGACTAGAATCACGAGGAAGCGTTTGCAATTTAAGCACTGCATTCCAACGATCTTCATCTGATGCATTAAGATCAGAGATAATCGCTTTTAATTCTTGACGCTTTGCAAAATATTTTTCTGCTAGCTTTACGCGTTTCTTATCGCGTTCAATCATTGATTGTTTAGCCATTATGCCCTACCTTACTTACGAAATGGGAAGTTAAAGGCAGATAATAAAGCTCGGCCTTCTTCATCTGATTGTGCTGTTGTTGTGATAGTGATATCTAAACCACGAACACGATCAACTTTATCATAATCGATTTCAGGGAAAACGATTTGTTCACGAACACCCATGCTATAGTTACCACGACCATCGAATGATTTTGCGCTTAAACCACGAAAATCTCGAGTACGAGGAAGAGCAATATAAACTAGACGTTCAAAAAATTCCCACATACGTTCGCCACGTAAAGTGACTTTACAACCAATAGGATACCCTTGACGGATTTTAAAACCAGCAACTGATTTGCGTGCTTTAGTGACAAGTGGTTTTTGACCACTGATTGCTGCTAAATCAGCAACCGCATTATCTAATAATTTCTTATCAGTAATTGCTTCACCCACACCCATATTCAAGGTGATCTTTTCGATCCGAGGGACTTGCATGACAGATTTGTAGCCAAACTGTTCTTGCAGTTTATTTACTACCTGTGCTTTGTAGTAATCATGCAGTTTCGCCATCGTACACTCCAAATTACTTAATTGATTAATTTATTAGTAGACTTGTAAAAACGGACTTTTTTTCCATCTTCAAAACGAAAGCCTACGCGATCTGCTTTGCCTGTATCTTGGTTAAAAATTGCTACGTTAGAAACGTTAATTGGCGCTTCTTTCTCAACAATTCCACCTTCTTGATTTAATGCAGGTACTGGTTTTTGGTGTTTTTTCACCAAGTTAATACCTTCAACAATCACTTTACCAGTAGACAAAACACTTTTTACTTTACCGCGTTTACCTTTATCTTTACCGGCTAACACGATAACTTCATCTTCTCGACGGATTTTAGCTGCCATTACCCGCTCCTTACAGTACTTCTGGTGCTAATGAAATGATCTTCATAAACTTCTCAGAACGAAGTTCACGAGTGACCGGTCCAAAAATACGCGTACCAATCGGTTGCTCACTGTTATTATTTAAAATAACACAAGCATTGCGATCGAAACGAATGACAGATCCATCAGGACGACGAACACCTTTTCTAGTGCGCACCACTACAGCTTTAAGTACATCACCTTTTTTAACTTTACCACGTGGAATAGCTTCTTTAATGGTAACTTTGATGATATCACCAACCGCTGCATAACGACGATGCGATCCACCGAGAACCTTGATACACATTACGCTACGTGCGCCAGAGTTGTCAGCAACATCGAGCCTAGTCTGTTCTTGGATCATTTTAATGCTCCGTATAAATTAATTATTGTCTAATCTACCTTCATCCACCTCAACTACCATGGATAAGAATAGACAACCAAAAACCCACTTACGTGAGGGCGCATAGTATAACACCACTCAAATAAAATGGATAGCATAAAATAAACGGCCGGTGAGCCGTTTATTATATTATGTACAGTTTTTAATCAAATTTGATTAGCTAACTGCTTTTTCAACGATTCGAACAAGAGTCCAAGATTTGGTTTTTGATAATGGACGACACTCTTTAATTTCTACAGTATCACCAATACCACACTCGTTGTTTTCATCATGTACATGCAATTTAGTCGTACGTTTAATGAACTTACCATATAACGGATGCTTCACTTTACGTTCAATAGCTACAGTAATAGATTTATCCATTTTGTCGCTAATAACACGACCTTGCTGAGTACGAATTTTTACTTCAGTAGTCATATTACGCACCCGCCTTCTCAGTTAATAACGTTTTAACTCGTGCAATATTACGACGCACTTGTTTTAACATATGAGTTTGTTTCAACTGACCCCCAGCTAATTGCATACGTAAGTTAAATTGCTCACGTAATAAATTAAGAAGTTCAGTATTTAACTCTTCAACGCTTTTTTCGCGTAGCTCTTTTGCTTTCATTTACATCACCGTCTTAATCACAAAGGTGGTTTTAATTGGCAGTTTTGCAGCTGCCAACGCAAATGCTTCACGAGCAACTTCTTCCGGTACACCGTCCATTTCATAAAGGACTTTACCTGGTTGAATCTGAGCAACCCAGTATTCAACGTTACCCTTACCTTTACCCATACGCACTTCAAGTGGTTTTTCAGTAATAGGTTTATCAGGGAAAACTCGAATCCAGATTTTACCTTGACGCTTAACTGCACGAGTCATTGCACGACGTGCTGCTTCGATCTGGCGCGCAGTCAAACGACCACGACCCACAGCCTTAAGACCGAATGTACCGAAACTTACATCAGTACTCACAGCAAGACCACGATTGCGGCCCTTGTGCACTTTACGGAATTTTGTACGCTTTGGTTGTAACATCAGCGACGCTCCTTATTGTTTTCGGCCTTTGCGCTGCTTTTTCGGTTGAGCAGCAGGTTGTTTTTCTGCTTGTTCAACGGCAGCCATACCACCAAGGATCTCACCTTTGAAGATCCACACTTTAACACCAATAATACCATAGGTTGTCAATGCTTCTGATAAACCATAGTCGATGTCCGCTCTTAATGTATGTAATGGTACGCGACCTTCACGATACCACTCACTACGAGCAATTTCAGCGCCGCCTAAACGACCACTTACTTCAACTTTGATACCTTTAGCACCCGCCTTCATTGCATTTTGTACCGCACGTTTCATTGCGCGACGGAACATAACACGGCGTTCTAACTGAGAAGTAATACTGTCAGCAACTAATTTTGCGTCTAGTTCTGGTTTACGAACTTCAGCAATATTAATTTGTACTGCAACATCACGTTTCTCTTTTTTGTCTTTGTACTTATTGACAATAGAAGCTACGGCATTACGTAATTTTTCAACGTCCTCACCTTTTTTACCAATCACAATACCTGGACGAGCAGTGTGAATAGTAATGCGAACGTTAGTTTCTGCTGAACGATCGATAACAATTTTAGAGATTGATGCTTGTGCTAACTCTTTGTTCAAGAATTCACGCACTCTAAAATCACTTTCTAAATTATCAGCGAATGTCTTTGTACCCGAATACCATGTAGATGTCCAAGGCTTGACGATGCCTAGTCGGATACCATTTGGATTTACTTTTTGACCCATTGCTATTCTCCAGCCTAGCGATCTGAGACGATCACGGTGATGTGACTCGTACGCTTCAAAATTCGATCTGCACGACCTTTTGCACGAGGCATAATACGCTTCATGGTTGGGCCTTCGTCTACGAAAATTTTCGCAACTTTTAGATCATCAATATCAGCACCATCGTTATGCTCTGCATTAGCAATAGCAGACTCTAATACTTTTTTAACAAGTACAGCCGCTTTTTTATTGGTGTACGTTAAAATATCAAGTGCCTGAGACACTTTTTTACCGCGAACAAGATCTGCAACTAAGCGAACTTTTTGTGCAGAAGAACGAGCGTGGCGGTACTTTGCAATTGTTTCCATCTCTTTCTCCTACTTATTTCTTCTTAGCTTTCTTATCCGCAGCGTGGCCGCGATAAGTACGAGTCGGCGCGAATTCACCTAATTTATGACCAACCATTTCGTCGGAAACATAAACAGGAACGTGCTGACGACCATTATGGACAGCGATGGTCAATCCGATCATGTTAGGAAAGATCGTTGAACGACGGGACCAAGTACGAATTGGTTTCTTGTCCCCGCTTTCCACCGCTTTCTCTACCTTCTTCAGCAAGTGTAGGTCAATAAAAGGACCCTTCTTGAGAGAACGTGGCATAGCTAATCCTCTATATTAATTATTTCTTATTGCGACGGCGAACAATATACTTATCAGTACGTTTGTTGCTGCGCGTTTTCAATCCTTTGGCTTTTTGACCCCATGGAGACACAGGATGTTTACCAAAGTTACGACCTTCACCACCACCATGTGGATGGTCTACCGGGTTCATTGCTGTACCACGAACAGTAGGACGAACACCACGCCAACGCGTTGCACCCGCTTTACCTAGTACGCGAAGCATATGTTCTGAGTTACCGACTTCACCGATAGTGGCGCGGCAATCAGATAATACTTTACGCATTTCACCTGAACGTAGACGTAATGTTACATAAGCACCATCACGCGCAACGATTTGAACATAACTACCAGCAGAGCGAGCAAGTTGTCCGCCTTTACCTGGTTTCATTTCAATATTATGCACGGTAGAACCTACTGGAATATTACGCATCGGTAAACAGTTACCTGTTTTAATCGCTGCATCAACACCAGATTGGATCTGATCACCTGCTTTTAAGCCTTTAGGCGCTAAAATATAACGACGTTCACCGTCTTTATATAGAACCAATGCAATATTTGCACTACGGTTCGGATCATATTCCAAACGTTCAACAACTGCTGGAATACCATCTTTATTACGCTTAAAGTCGACAATACGATAATGTTGTTTATGACCACCACCGATATGACGGGTAGTGATACGACCATTATTATTGCGACCACCAGTTTTGCTTTTTGAATCAAGCAACGGTGCATAAGGCTTACCTTTATGCAACTCTGGGTTAACCACTTTAACAACGTGGCGACGACCCGGAGATGTAGGTTTACACTTAACAACTGCCATTGTTCTTACTCCTCCGAATTACTCAGCGACGCCAGCAAGGTCTAAGTTTTGACCTTCTGCTAAAGTAACGTAAGCTTTTTTCCAGTCGCTACGGCGACCGATTTGTTGACCACGACGTTTTACTTTGCCTTTAACAACAAGAGTATTCACGTCATCTACTTTAACTTCAAATAGTTGTTCAACTGCGGCTTTAATCTCTCTCTTAGTAGCATCTTTAGCAACTTTCAATACTAATGTATTTGTTTTCTCCATTGAAATAGATGCTTTTTCAGAAACATGTGGTGCTCGCAGGACTTTAAGCAGACGCTCTTCACGAATCATGCTAACATCTCCTCTACTTGTTTAACGGCATCAACAGTGATAACCACTTTGTCAAATGCAATCAAACTAACTGGATCAATACCTGCCACATCACGCACATCAACTTTATATAAGTTACGTGCTGCTAAGAAAAGATTTTCATCAACTTCAGAGGTAATGATTAGAACATCTTTTAGGTTCATATCATTTAATTTCTGAGTTAATAATTTAGTCTTAGGTGCTTCAACAGTAAATGTTTCAACCACGATTAAACGTTCTTGACGCACTAATTCAGAGAAAATACTCTTTAATGCACCACGATACATTTTACGGTTAACTTTTTGGCTATGATCTTGTGGTTTTGCTGCAAATGTTACACCACCACTACGCCAGATTGGGCTCTTAATAGAACCTGAACGAGCACGACCGGTGCCTTTTTGACGCCATGGTTTTTTGCCTGAACCAGCGATTTCTGCACGAGTTTTTTGTGCGCGAGAGCCTTGACGAGCAGCAGATGCATAAGCAACAACTACTTGGTGAACTAACGCTTCATTAAACTCACGTCCGAAGGTAGTTTCGGAAACAGAAAGCGCTTGCGCGTCTTTTACTACTAATTCCATCTCTATCTCCTCGACGTTAAGCCTTGATTGCCGGTTTAACAATTACGTCACTATTGATTGCGCCTGGTACTGCACCTTTAATTAATAAAAGGTTACGTTCAGCATCAACACGTACAATATCTAAGTTTTGAACAGTTACACGTTCATTACCTAGGTGACCTGCCATTTTACGACCTTTGAACACTTTACCTGGAGTTTGGTTTTGACCAATTGAGCCATGACCACGGTGTGCCAAAGAGTTACCATGAGTAGCATCTTGAGTACGGAAATTCCAACGTTTAGTTACGCCAGCAAAACCTTTACCTTTAGATGTTCCAGTAACATCAACTTTTTTAACGTCTGTAAAAATATCAACGTTAATGCTTTGACCTACAGTGTATTCGCCTTCTTCAAAACGGAATTCCCATAGACCACGACCAGCTTCAACGCCAGCCTTAGCGAAATGACCTGCTTCAGGTTTGTTTACACGGCTTGCTTTTTTGCTGCCAGTAGTAACCTGAATAGCTTGATAACCATCATTTTCAAGTGTTTTAACTTGAGTAATGCGGTTGCTTTGAACTTCAACTACGGTGACAGGAATAGAAACACCCTCTTCGGTGAAGATTCGTGTCATTCCTACTTTACGACCGATTAAACCAATCATTGTTTCGACCTCTCAATCATTCAGCTTAGGATTAACCTAAACTGATCTGCACATCAACACCGGCAGCAAGATCTAGACGCATTAAAGCATCAACTGTTTTTTCAGTTGGCTCAACAATATCAACTAGACGTTTATGAGTACGAATCTCATATTGATCACGCGCATCTTTATTAACATGCGGAGAAATCAATACTGTGAAACGCTCTTTGCGTGTCGGTAATGGAATAGGACCACGAACTTGTGCGCCTGTGCGCTTCGCAGTTTCTACAATTTCAGCAGTTGATTGATCAATCAAACGATGATCAAACGCTTTTAACCGGATACGGATTCTTTGGTTCGACATGAGACCAGAGCTCCACTATTTAAAAGTTATAACAAAAGATTACTCCTCTTGCCCTGTTTCGATTGACAGGAGAGTGTAATCCGTTCTTTTCGTAATTCCCAAATCGGGAATGTTGTTGATATAATTCAATATTTTTACATAAAGATTATATCTTCTTACGCATTTGCTTACATAAAGACAATAAACAAAGTGGCGGGATTATACCCTGATAGTTAATTAACATCAAGTATTAATTATCATATAGATAGAGAAAATCTGATAATTGATAGTTGCAAAAAAAATTAAGAAATGGAGTTTTTTTAATTAGACTATTTTGCCATTAAAGGTAGTCGATTACTGAGCTTCTTTGATATATATAATATAGATATTTTTTCGAAATCTAGATATTGAGAGTATCATCAGTCACTTAAGTTTAACCACTTAAGTGACTATATGACTCAATACATTACTGTTATTTAATATTGCAATAACTCATCGCAATTTCAGAAGCTAATTTTGCATTATTAAAGACAAGATTAATATTTGCTTCTAAACTATCACCACCGGTTAACTCAACCACTTTAGCTAACAAGAATGGGGTAGTTTCTTTACCTTTAATTCCTTGCTCAACTGATTCTTTTAAGGCTTTTTCAATTGCTGCTGAAATTAACTCTTCATCCATTGCATATTGTGTTGGAATAGGATTAGCAACCACGACTCCACCATTTAAGCCTAAATCCCATTTTACTTTAATCATTTCAGCTATCTGTTTTGCACTATCTAGTTTAACACTAACATCAAATGGGCTAGTTCGACTAAAGAATGACGGTAGTTTTTCAGTTTGATAACCAACCACAGGAACGCCAAATGTTTCTAGATATTCCATAGTTAAGCCTAAGTCTAAAATTGATTTAGCACCAGCGCAAACAACGGCAACACTGGTATTGGCAAGTTCTTGAAGATCGGCAGAAATATCAAATGTATGTTCTGCCCCACGATGAACACCTCCTAATCCACCAGTTGCAAACACACGTATACCAGCTAATTCAGCGATAATCATGGTTGCAGCGACAGTAGTTGCACCATTTTGTTTATTGGCAACAACTACTGGTAAATCTCGACGACTCACTTTAGTTACATTTAATCCTTCTTTACCCAGAATCGTTATCTCTTCTTTTGACAAACCCGCTTTTAAACGACCATTAATTACCGCAATAGTGGCAGGTATCGCGCCATTTTGTCTGACAATTTCTTCTACTTTTAATGCTGTTTCAACATTTTGTGGATAAGGCATGCCATGTGAAATAATGGTAGATTCTAAAGCCACAACCGGTTGATTATTTTCAAGCGCTTGTTTAACTTCAGGTGAAATATCAAGATATTGATTATATTTAGACACATTGTTCATGAAAGGGACTCCAAAATATTTTGAACACAATTAATTGATAAATTAGGATTATTAGTGAATTCAGATGATAATGTTAATGCTGAACAAGCTTGGCCAAATCTCACACTTTGATAAAAGCTAAGCCCATCCAAATAACCTTGTACCAGTCCTGCCAGCATAGCATCTCCAGCGCCAGTAACACTGATAATATCTGTTGGAATTGGGGCAGACCAACCACGGTCACCATTGATTTCACTATAATAAACACCATCAGCCCCAGCACTAATTGCGATCCGTTGCACGCCTTGCTGATGGAACCAGTCAACTACTTTAGGAATATCATCATTGGTCGTGATTTTTATCCCACTTAAAATCTCTGCCTCTAGTCGATTAGGTTTTAAAGTATGAATATATGACAACCAATTTTTAATCTTGTGAGATTTAAATGCAGATACCGTATCAACAAAAATAGGTACTGTTCCAGCATTGTTAAACAACCAAGTCAATGCATCTTGTTGTAAATTACAGTCAATAATTAGTAATTTAGCATGTTGAATTAGCTGTTTGGATTCATTTAATAAACTTGGCGTTAGCTTGTTAATAATATCCATATCATTAATAGCAATCACCATTTCGCCTGATTGATCAAGCAGAGAGAGGTAGGTTGAAGTAGAATCGCCATTTATCACATGGCAATGATCCATATTAACACCCGCTTTTCGAGTATGTTCAATAAGCTGAGCACCATAAAAATCATCACCAATCATTGAAACAAGATAGGTATCAAGTCCTAAAAGCGCTAAATTTTCAGCTATATTTCGCCCCACACCACCAGGTGTACAACGAATTTTACCGGGGTTAGAATCTTGATAAACCAATTTTTTATCTGAATATCCAGTAACATCCATATTACAAGAGCCAACGACAACCACATGATTATTTTCAGATAAAAGATAACCTTTGCCTTTTATGTAACCTTTTTGAGTCAATGTCATTATGTAACCTGCTACACTTGAACGGGTAATGCCTAACATTTCAGCAATTACATGTTGTTGAATGAAAGGATCTTGGCGAATAATCGTAAGGATCTGCTTTTCTCTTTGATTCATAAACACCTGTTTATTTTTAAGCACATGTTTAGTCTTTGACTATAGCAGAATCATGACCAAGTTAAAAGCAAGCAAGTACACTTGATAGCTGAAATGTGATAATTATCACAAGAAAAAGTTGAGAGATGAGGTTTTTAAACAAAATTATGTCGCCATAAAGGCGACTGATTAATGATCTTCTTTGGCGTGATTAAGGCTATATCTTGGAATTTCGACTTCAAGATCTTCATCGGCTACTCGAGCTTGGCAACTCAAACGACTATGTGGTTCAACGCCCCAAGCTTTATCTAGCATATCATCTTCTTGTTCATCACTTTCTTCAAGTGAGTCAAATCCTTTTCGAACAATACAATGACAAGTTGAACATGCACAAGACATTTCACAAGCATGTTCTATTTCGATGTCATTGCGCAAAGCAACTTCTAAAATGGATTCGCCTTCTTCTGCCTCTACAGTTTTTCCTTCAGGGCAAAGATCGGCATTTGGTAAAAAGGTAATTTTTGGCATAATAATCTCATTGGTTAAATATCATCAACGCTATGCCCAGTTAAGGCATCACGTATTGATCTATTCATACGTTTAGCAGCAAAGGTTTGTGTTGCGTTATCAATAATCTTTATTTGCTGCTCAATCAAAGAACAATCATTAGATTCAGTGGCTTGCCGTAATTGATGTTTAGCTTTTAAGATGAGATTAAGTTCCTCTTCATCTAATAAATCGGCATCTTTATCTAAAGCGGTTTGCAATGTTTCAAGTACTCTAGCCGCTTCCACCTTCTGCTCAGCAAGCATTCTTATTTGTTTATCTTGATTTGCATAATTGATTGAATCTTGAATCATGGTTGCAATTTCATTTTCGGTTAGTCCATAAGATGGTTTAACTTGTATTGCAGCCTCAACCCCGGTCGATTTTTCCATCGCCGTGACACTCAATAAACCATCAGCATCGACTTGAAAAGTAACTCGAATATGCGCACCACCTGCAGGCATAGGCGGAATACCTCTTAAAGTAAATTTTGCTAATGATCGGCAATCAACAACGCTTTCACGTTCACCTTGTAAAACATGAATCATCATCGCCGTTTGGCCATCTTTAAATGTGGTAAACTCTTGTGCTCTAGCGCATGGAATGGTGCTATTACGAGGAATAATTTTTTCAACTAATTCCCCCATTGTTTCAATGCCTAAAGATAAAGGTATAACATCTAGCAATAACATGTCTGAATCAGGTTTATTGCCAACCAGTATATCCGCCTGTATTGCGGCACCAATGGCAACAACTTTATCTGGATCAATCGAGGTTAAAGGTTCAGTTTTGAAATAACGACCAACTAATTGTCTTACTAATGGCACTCGGGTTGAACCACCGACCATCACAACTTCACTAACTTCATCAAAATCAATTTGCGCATCTTTCAATGCTCGGCGACAAACTGCCAATGTTCGTTTAACTAAAGGTTCAATTAAGTCTTCAAATTGTTTACGAGTTATTGTTAAAGACTGCCCTTCTATATTAACTAAAGCAGAATCTTGCTGACTTAGTACAATTTTGATTTTAACCGCTTCATCGATAATTTTTTGGTTTATATGGGGATCTGTATTGTTTTCTAAACCTAATTGTTTTTTTAAATAATCCGCTAGCAGTTGGTCAAAATCATCACCGCCAAGGGCTGAATCGCCACCGGTTGCTAAAACTTCGAACACTCCTTTATGTAAGCGCAAAATAGAGATATCAAACGTACCACCACCTAAATCATAAACAGCAATCACACCTTCTTTGCCTGAATCTAAACCATAAGCGATTGCGGCAGCGGTTGGTTCATTCAATAATCTTAAAACGTACAGTCCAGCTAATTTAGCCGCATCTTTAGTTGCTTGCCTTTGCGCATCATCAAAATAGGCTGGTACGGTTATTACCGCCCCATCAATTTCACTTCCTAAGCTCAGCTTAGCGCGATCGGCTAAAGCAATCAAAATTTCAGATGAAACTTGTATAGGATTAACCTGTTGATTAGGTAAATTTAATAAAGGTACACCATTATCAGTCTGTGAAAAAGTATAAGGGAAACGAGTAAGATCAATATCAGATAAACTTCTACCCATTAAGCGTTTTATTGAACTAACAGTATTTAATGGATCGCTTGCCGCATTGATTTTAGCATTTTTACCAACAGTTATAATCGTATTATCATCATGGTCAACACCATAATGCACAACTGAAGGTAATAAAGCATCGCCTTCTAAATTAAGCAAAACTTCGCATTTTCCACTGCGCACGGTCGCGACTAAAGAATTAGTTGTGCCAAGATCAATGCCAATAGCCACACGACGCTGATGAGGTTCTGGTGTTTGTCCTGGTTCACTAATCTGTAATAATACCATTTGATCTATCTCTAATTGATGTGTTACTTAATCTTAAATTATAAAGCAAATTGCTTTTCTTGTAACTTTTCGATCTGTTCAATCAACCTAGCCAGATAGCGGATTTTATAGATTTGATTAAGTGCGGCTTGCCAATTTTGTTGTGAAATATAGTCCAATAATTGTTGATAGACCTGTTTTTTTCGTTGTGAAATTTCAGAATGAAAATCATCTAAAAGTTCAACATTATTTTGGTTTTCAATATCGTCCAATTTTTCTCGCAAACTAAATTGTTCCATTAAAAAATCGGCATCGTGAATAATATTTTGTTCGGTAGCGACATCAAAACCTTGTAAAGATAACAAATATTCAGCCGCTTTTATCGGATTTTTTAGCGTTTGATAACCATCATTGATCATTGCCGATTTTTGAATAATTGACACTTTTTCATTATCAGTTGCCTGAGCAAAATTATCAGGATGATATTGCCGTTGCAATTGTTGATAGTTGACCGTTAACTGACCACTATCAATTGGCAATTTAATCGGTAATTGAAATAGTTCAAAATAATTAGTCACAATTCATATCCTAATTAAACATTAAAGCTTTCGCCACAACCACATTCATTGCTAGCGTTAGGGTTATTGAATTTAAAGCCTTCATTTAGACCTTCTTTGACAAAATCAAGCTCTGTTCCATCAATATAAACTAAGCTCTTTTTGTCAACGATAACTTTGACATCTTTATCTTCAAAAACACTATCATCATCATTAATAATATCAGCAAATTCTAATACATAAGCCATTCCAGAACAGCCAGAAGTTTTAACACCTAAGCGAAGCCCAACACCTTTACCTCTGTTAGCTAAAAAGGCCTGAACTCGATTTGCTGCGCTATCAGTTAATGTAATTGCCATTAACGTTGTCCTTTTTTGGTTTTATAGTCATCAATTGCTGCTTTGATGGCGTCTTCAGCTAAAATTGAACAATGAATTTTAACCGGAGGTAAAGCTAATTCTTTTGCTATATCAGTATTTTTGATTGCTTCAGCTTCATCTAATGATTTACCTTTAATCCACTCAGTCACTAATGAACTTGAGGCAATTGCACTACCGCAGCCATAAGTTTTAAATTTGGCATCTTCAATAATGCCATCATCATTAACTTTGATTTGCAATCGCATTACATCACCACACGCTGGCGCTCCAACCATTCCACTACCAACATTCGGATCATTCTGGTCGAAAGAACCAACATTGCGCGGGTTTTCATAATGATCAACGACTTTTTCACTGTATGCCATAACTTGCTCCTAATTTTAATGGGCTGACCACTTAATCTTAGTTAAATCAACACCATCTTTAAACATTTCCCAAAGTGGTGAAAGCTCTCTTAATTTACCGATAGAATCTTTAATTAACTTAATCACATAATCGACTTCCTCTTCGGTACTAAATCGTCCAAATGAGAATCGAATTGAGCTATGTGCTAGTTCATCGTTAAGTCCTAATGCTCGTAATACATAAGATGGTTCTAAACTTGCAGATGTACATGCTGAACCTGACGATACAGCTAAATCTTTTAAAGCCATCATAAGTGATTCACCTTCAATATAAGCGAAGCTTACATTTAATATATTAGGGACACTATGTTCTAAAGAACCATTAAGATAAACTTCTTCGATATCTTTTAAACCATTCCATAAACGGTTTTTTAAAGCCAAAAGACGCGGCATTTCGGTAGCCATTTCTTCTTTAGCTAAGCGATAAGCTTCACCCATACCTACGATTTGATGAACCGGTAGCGTACCAGAACGCATACCACGTTCATGTCCACCGCCATGCATTTGCGCTTCAATACGCACGCGTGGTTTACGCCTAACATAAAGTCCGCCAATTCCTTTTGGTCCATAAATCTTATGGCCAGAAAATGACATTAGATCGACTTTTAATTTAGACAGATCAATCGGTAACTTACCGACGCTCTGGGTTGCATCAACATGAAATACAATACCTCTTTCACGGCACATCTCACCGATTTTTTCGATATCTTGAATAACGCCGGTTTCATTATTAACATGCATAATCGATACCACAGTTGTATCACTACGCATCGCCGCGGCAAGTTTATCAAGGTCAATAATACCATCAGATTCAGGCGCTAAATAAGTTACCTCATAGCCTTCTCGTTCTAATTGACGACAAGTATCAAGAACAGCTTTATGTTCCGTTTTGCAGGTAATAATATGTTTACCTTTAGCATGATTAAAATGTGCGGCCCCTTTAATGGCTAAGTTATCAGCTTCTGTCGCGCCTGATGTAAAAACAATCTCACGTGAATCGGCACCAATTAAATCAGCGATTTGGTTACGTGCTATGTCAACAGCTTCTTCTGCTTGCCAACCAAATTTATGGGAACGTGAAGCGGGATTACCAAAAACACCATCCGATGTTAAATATTGCATCATTTTTTCCGCTACTCTTGGATCTACAGGGGTGGTGGCTGCATAATCCATATAGATAGGCAATTTCATTAATTACTCCCAATTACAAATTCTGTATTTTATTTCTTTAGTTGATTCTGTTGTGGTGGAGATGACTTTGTCGATCAGCTACGGTTCTCACTTCTTGGTGATTAACTAATTCGCTTAAAGTGATACTGGTCAAAAAATCATTGATTCGTTCACTTAAATCATTCCATAAACTATGAGTAAGGCATCTTACACCTTTTTGACATCCAGTATGTCCATGGCACTTGGTTGCGTGAACTGTTTCATTAACCGCTTTAACAATTGAACTAATCGCAATTTGATCCATACTACGACCAAGTACATAACCGCCACCAGGACCTCTAACACTCGAAACTAAACCATTTTTACGCAATCGAGAAAATAGTTGTTCTAAATAAGATAGTGAGATTTCCTGACGTTCAGAAATATCAGCAAGTGATACAGGGCCAGATGCTGAATGCAAAGCTACATCTAACATAGCTGTAACTGCATAACGCCCTTTTGATGTCAATTTCATTACTCATTCCCCTATATTTAATAGTCAATATTTTATATATCCTTCAATTTTAGTCAAGTATTTACTTGACTATTTTAGTGGGAATTAAGTTATTAGTTCTTCATCGACGAAATATAAGCAAATATGCTAATCTATTAAGCTGATTTGATAAAGGAGTTAAGCAATGAATTTAGTAATACGTTGGTGTTTGATATTAAGTACTTTATTAGCAAATAGTGTATTTGCAGACCCATCGCAAAATGATTGGCGACAAAATTATCAAAAATGGCAAAACACTTATCAATCATTAAGTTTTGATGAACAACAGGCATTACTAAAACAATTGAAGAATTACCCACTTTACCCTTATGCTGCTGTACAATTTTTTCAAACTAATATTAAAAAGGTATCACCACAATCAGTGAGTGAATTTGTAAAAAAATATGATGACTTTCCGTTAACTTCATCGTTAACCCAAGCTTATTTGACAGAACTAACTAATCGTCAAGATTGGAACGCAATTATCTCTTTCCCTAAAGACAATTCCATTATCGCTAATTGTCGATATCAATATGCCAAATTACAATATAATAATGATAAATCGGCGTTAGACAATGTCGAATCCCTATGGTTAACGGGAAATGAGTTACCTTCAGACTGTGATCCATTATTAGATATATGGTCAAAAAATGGAAAACGCACGTCAAATCTTATTTTGTTACGTATTGAACTTGCTCTTGAAAACAATAATGTAAAACTAGCACGTCATTTAACCAGTTTATTAGATGATAATTATCAAACCACCAAAAACTATTTGCTAGCCGTTTTTAATGATCCACGCAAACTTGAACAATTTTCGCAAAATATTAATACTAGCACCTTTACGAAAAAAATTGTGTTAGCATCTTACCCTCGCTTAGTCAAAGCAGACAAAAATTTTGCGGCAGCATTGCTACCTCAACTGATTAAAAAACAGAATTTAACTGATGAAGAGCAGAATAGATTACAAAGTAGCTTAGCGAATAGCTATTTTAGTGATTCTGTGACAAAAGAACAAAGCAAATGGCGAGATAATTATCTAGCCAAAAGTCATGACACCCCATTAGTTGAAAAACGTATTCGTTTAGCTATTGATGCCAATAAATACCAAGACATTGCGTATTGGATAACACAATTATCCCCAGAAGACCAATTAAAAGAAGAGTGGCAATACTGGCATGCACGAGTATTACTCAATAACAAGAAAACCAATGAAGCAAAGAAAATCCTAAAATCGTTAGCCAATAAACGTGGTTTTTATGGAATGGTTAGTGCTCAAACACTCAATCAACCTTACAAAATTAATAATTTATCTAAAAAACTACCAACTGGCGAACTAAGTTCTTTAAAAAACAAATATGACCAACAACCATTTGTTATTAGAATTAAAGAGTTGAGATTTTTAGGTCTATTAGCTGAATCAAAACAAGAGTGGCGCTATAGACTAAATAACCAAACACAAAAAAGCGAATATTTAGATTTAGCTAAATATGCTTATCATAAAGGTTGGGGCGATCTTAGTATTCAAGCAACAATATCTGGCAAATTATGGGATAATTGGACAGAACGGCTACCTATCATGTACAAAAACTTATATAATGACGCTTTAAAAGATAAAGCGATCCCATTATCTTATGCTTTAGCTATTACACGGCAAGAAAGTGCATTTGACACTACAGTAAAATCTCCTGTTGGTGCCAGTGGTTTAATGCAATTAATGCCAGCAACCGCTAAAGATACAGCCAAAAAGGTCAACAATATTACCTATTATTCACCTAAACAACTATTAGAGCCAATAACTAATGTACATTTAGGCACTTATTATCTAAACAACGTTTATTTACAAAATGACAATAATCGTATTTTATCTTCTGCAGCCTATAATGCCGGCCCAAACCGAGTAAAAAAATGGTTGAATAATAGTAATGGAAAACTTGATGCCGTCGCATTTATTGAAAGTATTCCTTTTAATGAAACCCGAAACTATGTCAAAAGTGTTTTAGTATATGACCATATTTATCAGCAAATTTTAGGTGAAAAGAAACCTCATATACTGACAAAAAACGAATTTAATAGACAATACTAATGGTACATTACATGAAAACTAAAGAATGGAACCAAACGGTTGAAATATTACACCAAGCTTTTAATAACGGCTATTCATTAGATATATTAAAACTACTTATGACAGCCGATGAACGTGATGCTTTAATCACAAGAGTCAAAATTGTGCGCTCATTACTTGACGGTTCAATTAATCAGCGCCAACTTAAAGATCAACTAAAAATCGGTATTGCCACTGTCACCCGAGGATCAAATAGTTTAAAGGAAGCAACACCAGAATTTAAAGTGTGGTTGGAAAACATTCTATTGAAATCAGATAAATAAAATAATAGTCAATATTTATAAAAACTAGTTAAAGTAGACTATAACAAGTTTGACTGGATATTGACTTCATCATCTGCAACCACAGGAACACAATAATCGCATTCCATAGTATGAATATCTTTAAAACATTTAATCGTATCATCATGATGATTATGATGAATCTCAATTAAACAGCTTGAGGTGCGTAACCGAACTTTCAATGCTGGCATTGCAGCTAAATGGACTTGAGAAATAAAATCACTGAAATTTTCTAGCGAACCGATATATTTAAAACAAAGATATAAACCACCTTCATTAACAATTGGTTCAATATGCTCAAGATTATTATTGTGCTCTAAAGCAATTGTATATAAAAGTTCTTGTTCATTAGCATTATCTTTACTTTTTAAAATACGACTAAAAGCAAAGATTTTGTCTGGCAAACTGTTACTATTATGCTCATAATGAGATAGATAATTATGAAAAAATTGTGATCGTAATTTATTTTCTTCATCTAAGATTTGGCTCAAATTACAATTGTTCTTATATGAAATTCCCCAAAAGGTTTGCTTAGGCATATTAACAAATTTAGGTTCAGGTAAAGAAAGCCGATTTTTATTTAATTCAATGGCAGGGGTTAAGCCGGTTGGATCCCAAAGTTCACCGCGACGATAGCTTGCAGGTGTTTCATTAAATTGCTTTTTAAAAGATCGGGTAAAAGTTTGTTGTGAATCAAAACGATATTGCATAGCAATATCTAAAATAGGTTTACTTGTCATTCGCAAAGATAATGCCGCATAAGTTAATCTGCGGTGACGAATATAAGTACCAAGTACTTGTCCTGTTACTTCTTTAAACATCCGTTGTAAATGCCACTTTGAATAACCTGATTTTTGAGCAACATTATCAATAGATAAAGGCTGCTCCAAATTTTTTTCAATCCAAACGATAAGATCTGAAATAATACTAACTTGATTCATAAAACCCCATCATAAAGTGAATTGGCAGACATCATGCGATTATGACTTAATCCTAGCAATAAGCAAGGTTTAAATCGAAAATTTTTTAACAATAAGAATGGCTTCCAGCTTGATGTTCGGTAATATCTTTAACACCTGCCAATTCAGGGAATTCGGCGAGCAACTGTTTTTCAATTCCCTCTTTTAGAGTAAAATCAACCATTGAACAACCATTACAACCACCGCCAAATTGTAATATTGCATAATTATCTTCAGTCAATTCCACCAAGCTTACATGACCGCCATGACTAGCTAACTGAGGATTTACTTGGGCTTGAATAACATAATTGACTCGTTCAATTAACGGAGCATCATCAGCAACTCTTCTCATTTTTGAATTAGGTGCTTTTAAGGTTAATTGTGAACCTAATTCATCAGTGACATAATCAATCACGGTTTCTTCTAAAAAAGGAGCACTAATCTCATCAATATAAACAGAAAAACCGGCTTGTTGTTCTTCTTCAATATCATTATCTTCAATAGTATCCACAGGGCAATAAGATACCCCACATTCAGCAGATGGTGTACCAGGATTAATTACAAAAACCCGAATTTGAGTACCATCAGGCTGATTAGCAAGCAATTTTTTAAAATGTTGTTGAGCTGATTCAGAAATGGTAATAATAGACATAATCCCTCACTTAGACACGATTGATATTAATTGTAGCGATTCTCAATCGATAATAGTTGACTAACTTTCTTGGTTATTATAGGGAGTGTTTTGGATTTTACAAGACTGTACGACACAAACAAACGACCTGCACATAGGTTGCTCCACGCTCTTTTAATTGCTGGCTAATGACATTTACCGTATTTCCGGTAGTAACGATATCATCAATAAGCATTACCGATTGATTAGTTAAATCAGAGTGACACCTAAAAAGTGTTTTTACATTACTCATTCGCTGCTTGAGTGATAGGCTCTTCTGATCACGTGCGGCTAGTTTTCTTGATAACAGATGCGGTTGAAAATCCCGCTTTAACCACCTAGCTATTGGTTTAGCTAATAATGCCGCTTGATTAAAACCTCTAAACCAATAACGAAAATGGTGTAAAGGGACACAAGTCACTATATCAGGTTTAGCGAGACTATCGATCAATCGACGTTGATACCATGCTAAAAACATTAATCTGGCTAACGCATTAGTTAACTCTACCTTTTTATGAAATTTTAAATGATGGATTAAATTTTTTAATGGTTCAATATATTCTGTCACGGCAACCATTTCATCCCAATAAGGGCTCTTTTCACGACATCGGTAGCATTCTTTAGTTGTTAATGAATGAGGAAGGCAACATCTATGGCAAACCTTATTAAGCTTTGGCAAATTTTTAACACACTCACTACAAATCCCATGGTGAGATAACATTAAAGGCATATTACATAAAATACATCGCATAACAATTCTTCATTCAGCATCAAAAAATAGCCATCTAATAAAATACAATCTTACTAACATTCTGAATTATAGAGAATAAAAATTATTTTTTTATCATTTAGAAAAGTATTGCGATCTGCCAAACAAAATTTTAGATAATTTTTCATATTAATGATTTCAATTAAATCAATATTCGGTATAATTTGCCGGCAATATAATAATAAGGAATTATAAAATGAAAAAAATCAAACTGTTATTCATAGGGCTATTATTAAGCCTTTTTTCTACCATCACTTTGGCTGATACTAAAGTTTTAATACAAACCAGTATGGGCGATATTGAAGTTGAGTTAGATAGCCAACTTGCTCCAATTACCACAAAAAACTTTCTTGAGTATGTCAATAGCGGTTACTATGAAAACCTAACCTTCCATCGTGTCATTCCTGGATTTATGATTCAAGGTGGTGGTGCTGATGATCAATTAAAATTCAAAGAGACTAAACAACCAATCAAAAATGAAGCTGATAACGGTTTGAAAAATGATCGCGGAACTATCGCAATGGCAAGAACTAATGCAATCAATAGTGCAACTAGCCAATTCTTCATAAATGTTGTAAATAATGATTCTCTTAACTACCAAAGTCCGCAAAAATATGGTTATGCTGTTTTTGGCAAAGTTACTAAAGGAATGGACATCGTTGATAACATTGTGAATGTACCAACCAAACGCGTAGGGCCACATCAAAATGTGCCTGTTGAACCAATTTATATTAAAAAAGCAACAGTAATTGAAGATAAACAATAAGTTGTTCTAGAATGAATAAACACTTCAAGCAAACCACCTTAGTGATTTAAGGTGGTTTTTTATTAAATCATAGGATTATTTTTTTAATTTATTACAAGCCATTTCAAGACCGGCATTACAAGCTTGTTTATAATACGCTTTAGCTAAAGATTCATTTTGTTCAACACCATCGCCTTTATCATACATTAGTGCTAACTTGTATTGAGCCTCTAAGTAATTCTGTTTTGCAGCTTTAGTAAACCAAAATGCTGCTGCTTGTTTATCTTTTGTAACCCCTTCACCATTAAAATATATATTCGCTAAATCGTATTGTGCATCAAGATAACCTTGCTCTGCTGCTTTTGTATACCAAAAAATAGTTTTTTGTGTATCTTGCTCTATTCCATCACCGTTACGATACCTAACAGCTAAATTATTTTGAGCTTCAGCTAAACCTTGTTCTGCCGCTTTTAATAACCAAAATATCGATTTTTGTATATCTTGCTCAATACCTTCACCTTGATAATACATCGCTGCTAAATTATTTTGAGCTTCAGCTAAACCCTGTTCTGCTGCTGCCGTATACCAAAAAATAGCTTTTTGTGTATCTTGTTTAACTCCTTCACCATAATAATACAAAAGAGCTAAATTGAATTGTGCTTCTATATCGTTTTTCTCCGCAGCTTTAGTAAACCAGAAAACTGCTTTTTGTTTATCTAGTTCTACTCCATTACCTTCATAATATAAACTTGCTAAATTATTTTGAGCTTCAGTTGAACCTTGTTCTGCTGCTTTAGTTAACAAAAAAATACCTTTTTGTTTATTTTTTTCTATTCCTTGACCATTATAATACATAAGTCCCAAATAAGTTTGAGCATCAGCATACCCTTTTTCTGCTTCTTGGGCACATATATCAAACGCTTCTTTATACTTTTTTCGTTCAAATTCTGTTTTACATTGACTTGCATAACTTGAAAAAGAACACAGGACTAATAGCCCAAAACATAACAGTTTTTTCATTGTATTTCCTATACAGATTAAAAGAGATATTAATTTTTTTAGACATTATATATAAACGTATGTAACAAGATAATCATTAGTATTAACTTCTTAATTACCGATCACTAAAAATGAAGTTATTGTATTATGGACAACCTCAGTAAAAAAGAGAGATTGTGGATAAGATTGTGACTAATCAAATTAACATATGTGACCACATCAAAATGATCCCATTGAACCAATGACATATAACAAAGCAACATTTATTTAAGATAAACAATAAGTTGCTCTAAAATGAATAAACATTCCAAACAAACCACCTTAGTGATTTAAGGTGGTTTTTCATCAAATATTAGGATTATTTTTTTAGTTCATCACAAGCTATTTCAAAACTCTGCTCACAAGACTGTTTGAAATACTCTTTAGCTAATGATTTGTTTTGCTCAACGCCATCACCTTTATCATACATAACCGCTAAATTATATTGTGCGGTAAAATGACCTTGCTCAGCGGCTTTAGTATATAAATTTACAGCTTTTTCTTTATCTTGTTCTACGCCATCACCTCGTTTATACATACCCGCTAAATTGTTTTGTGCTTCGGGATGTCCCTTCTCCGCTGCTTTTGTATACCAATATATTACCTTTTGTTTATCTGGCTCTATGCCATCATCTTTATTATACATAAACGCTAGATTGTATTGTGCACGAGAATGACCTTGCTCCGCTGCTTTTGTATACCAATAAAACGCCTTTTGTTTATCTGGCTCTATTCCATCACCCTCATCATACATAACTGCTGAATTATATTGTGCTTGGGGAACACCTTGCTCCGCCGCTTTTGTAAACCAATATACCGCCTTTTGTTTATCTGGCTCTATTCCATCACCGCCATAATACATAACCGCTAAATTATTTTGTGCACTGGAATATCCATTTTCCGCTGCTTTTGTATACCAATAAAACGCCTTTTGTTTATCTGGCTCTACTCCATCACCGTTACTATACATAACCGCTAAATTATATTGGGCATTAACATCACCTTGTTCGCCTGCTTTCTCATACCAAAATACAGTTTGTTGTTTATCTTGTTCTATTCCTTCACCTTTATAATACATATTTCCTAAATTTTTTTGGGCGTTAGAATCACCTTGTCGTGCCGCTTTAGTAAACCAAAAAACTGCTGTTTGTTTATCTTGTTTTACACCATTACCTTTATCATACTTAACCCCTAAATTGTTTTGTGCACCGGAATGTCCTTTCTCCGAGGCTTTTGTATACCAATATACCGCTTTTTGTTTATCTTGCTCGGCACCATCTTCATCATCATACATAACCGCTAATTTTAATTGGGCATCAAGATAACCTCGTTCTGCTGCTTTTGTATACCAATACACCGCCTTTTGTTTATCTTGCTCAATGCCTTCACCTTCATCATACATAATCGCTAAAATATATTGGGCTTCGGCATACCCTTGTTCAGCATCTTCTTTACATGGCGTAAAGGCTTTTACATAATTTCCCACAGACCAATATATTTTGCATGGATTGGCATAAACTGCAGAAGAAAATAAGACTGATAATATGACTAATAATCCTTTTTTCATGATTTTCCTTATATTCACTACGAAAACTTATTTATGCTTTTTAAATGTTATTTTATGGATATTAACTATCAATATATTTAGGAAATTTATACAAATTATTAATAGGATTTTTATAAAAAATCAAAGAAAACTATATCTAGTTTTTCAGAAAAAATCATTAATAGAATGGCTATTTTGATTAAGATTAAAAATACCTCAACTCATTTTTGATCTTAAGGGAAAATAGAAAAAGCACTCGTAGAATGCTTTTTGTGAAAAACGGTGATTTAAAATGTTTTCTGAAATAATTTAATTATTCTGTTAATTGATTTAATTTATCACAAGACTTTTCATAATGTTGCTCGCAAGCTAGTTGGTAATACTTTTTAGCTAAAGATTTATTTTGCTCAATACCATTACCTTTATCATACATATACGCTAAAAGATATTGGGCTTGAGCATCACCACGCTCCGCGGCTTTTGTATACCAATATACCGTTTTTTGTTTATCTGGCTTTATGCCGTCTCCCTCATCATACATAGCCGCTAAATTACATTGAGCGTCAACATTACCTTGTTCTGCCGCTTTTGTATACCAATATAACGCCTTTTGCTTATCAGGCTTTACGCCATTTCCTTCATCATACATAATCGCTAAATTGTTTTGTGCGTAAGACTCACCTTGTTCTGCCGCTTTTGTATACCAATATAACGCCTTTTGTTTATCAGGCACTATGCCATCACCTTCATCATACATAAGCGCTAAATTATATTGGGCATCAGCATTATCTTGTTTTGCTGCTTTTGTATACCAATATAACGCCTTTTGCTTATCAGGCCCTATACCATCACCTTTATCATACATAAGCGCTAAATTTTTTTGTGCAATGGAATTACCTTGCTCCGCTGCTTTTGTGTACCAATAAAACGCCTTTTGTATATTTATCTCGGTGACATCACCTTCATTGTACATAACCGCTAAATTGTTTTGTGCATCTACGTTACCTTGTTCCGCGGCTTTTTTATACCAATAAAACGCCTTTTGTTTATCTGGCTCTGTACCATTACCTACATCATACATATACGCTAAAAAATATTGAGATTCAGTATTACCTTGCTCTGCTTCCACTTTACATAAAGTTAAGGCTTTCTCATAATTTTCCTTATATTCAATATGAAAACTTATTTATATTATTTGAATGTTATTTTTGAGATATTAACTATCAATATATTTAAAATCATTTATACAAAATTATTAATAGAATTTTGTATAAAAAAATCAAAGAAAACTATAACTTTTTTTCTCAGAAAAATTCATTAATAGAATTGATATTTTGATTGAGATTAAAAATGTATCAATTCATTTTTGATCTTGGTAAAAACAGAAAAATCACTCATTGAGTACTATTTTGATAAAACTGTGATTTAAAGTAATTTTGCAGAATAATTTAATTATTCGTTTAATTGCTTTAATTTATCATAAGTTTTTATATAATTTTTTGTTCAGCTTTTGCTTTCTCATTACCCAAATAAATTTATAAATAAAAAATAGTTAGTAATCAAAAAATAATTCCATCTTCATTGTAATTCCTATACAGATTAAAATAGACATCAATTTTTTTATGTTACTCATTATATATAAATACATGTATCGTAAATAACTATTATTATTGATTTTTTTATTATCAGAAATAATGGTTATGCAGTTTTGGAAAAGTAATAAAAGGAAAGAACATCATTGATAAAATTACAAATCTAGCAACCAAACACATGGGTGGTACACATTAAAATATACTTGTTTTACCAATCGAAATTAAAAAGACAGCGGTGATTGAAGATAACAATAAACTTTTTTAACATTAATAAACATTTCAAAAAAAACACCTTAATGATTCAAGGTGTTTTTTCATTTAAAAATAGGATTATTGTTTTAATTTATCACAAGCTATTTCAAAACCTAGCTCACAAGACTGTTTAAAATACTTATTAGCAATTGTTTTGTTTAGCTTAACACCATCACCATTCTCATACATAGTCGCCAAATTGTATTGTGCGCTTAAGTTTCCTTGTTCCGCGGCTTTTGTATACCAATATACCGCCTTTTGTTTATCTTGCTCGATACCATCACCGTTATAATACATATACGCTAAGTTATATTGTGCTTTAGAATGACCTTCTTCTGCGGCTTTTGTATACCAATATACCGCCTTTTGTTTATCTCGTTCAATGCCATCACCGTTATTATACATAAGTGCTAAATTATATTGTGCGCTAGAATGACCTTGCTCTGCAGCTTTTGTATACCAATATACGGCATTTTGTTTATCTTGTTCAACTTCATCTCCATTATAATACATAAAAGCTAAATTATTTTGGGCGTTAGAATAACCTTGTTCTGCGGCTTCTGTATACCAATATACCGCCATTTGTTTATCTTGCTCTATGCCATCACCTTTATAATACATAAAGGCTAAATTATTTTGGGCGTTAGATTCACCTTGTTCAGCTGCTTTTGTATACCAATATACCGCTATTTGTTTATCTGGCTCGACACCTTCACCATTATAATATTTAAGAGCCAAATTATATTGAGCACCAGGATGATCTTGCTCGGCAGCTTTTGTATACCAATATACCGCCTTTTGTTTATCTTGCTCAGTGCCATCACCTTCGTCATACATAACCGCTAAATTATATTGTGCTTTGAGGATACCTTGTTCGGCACTTTTGGTATTAAACACAAAAGCTTTTTGTTTATCTTGCTCTATGCCATTTCCGTTATAATACATAAACGCTAAATTGTATTGACTTTTAGCATCCCCTTGGGCTGCAGCTTTTGTAAACCAATATGCAGCCTTTTGTTTATCTTGCTCTATGCCATCACCTTCATAATATCTAAGTGCTAAATTATATTGTGCGCTAGAATTACCTTGCTCTGCTGCTTTTGTATACCAAAATAAGGCCTTTTGTTCATCTTGAACGACACCTTTACCAATATCATACATAACCCCAAGGTAGTATTGAGCTTTATTATTACCTTTCGCCGCCTCTCTTGTACATTTTGCAAATGCTTTATCATAATTTTTTTGTTCAATATATGTAGTGCACTGGCTTGCATAAATTGAAAAAGAAAATAGAACTAATAATCCAGAAGTTAAATATTTTTTCATGGTTTTCCTATACCTATTGCAGCAGACATTAATACTTATATATTTTAATGATATTATTTTAGTGATATTAACTATTAATGTATTTAGAAAATTGATACAAAATTATTAATAATATTTTCATAATAAATCAATAGAAAAATATAGCTATGTTTTTTTGAAAAAAATCATTAATTGAATGGATATTTTAATTAAGATTATAAATACATCAACTTACTCTTGATATTGGCAAATAAAAAACGAGGATTTAGAGTGTTTTCCAAAATAATTTAATTTTGCATATTAACATTTCTTTGTTTTGTTTCTTGTGCACATCCGACAAAGGCTTTTTATAATTTTTATTGGGAATCTGTTTTATATGGACAAGCATAACTTGAAAAAAACACAGAATTAATACCCCAAAAGAAACCAGTTTTTTCATAGTATTTCCTATATATATTAAAGTAGACACTACTATTTTTTATTTGCCAATATAGATAAAGTATATTTCTAAAATAACCGTTATTATTGATTTCATTAATTACCAATCACCAGACTAATATAGTTATGCTGTTTTTGGTAAAGTCATTAATGGAATGGATGTCGTTGATAAAATTGTTAACGAGCCACTAAACGAATGGGACCACATCAAAATGTCCCTGTTGAACCAATCTATATTAAAAAAGCAACAGTTATTGAAGATAAACAATAGACCTTAAAGTTAATCAATACTTCAAGTAAACCACCTTAGTGATTTAAGGTGGTTTTTGATTAAATCATAGGATTATTTTTTAATTTATTACAGGCCTTTTCAAAACCCAACTCACAAGACTGTTTCAAATAATTGTTAGCTAAAGATTTATTCTGCTTAACTCCATCTCCTTTATCATACATAAACGCTAAATTATAGTGTGCTCCGGGGTGACCTTGCTCCGCTGCTTTAATATACCAATATTCAGCGTTAATTTTATCTTGCTTTATACCTTCACCGTCATCATACATCACTGCTAAATTATATTGAGCGCTTGAGTCTCCTTGCTCCGCTGCTTTTGTATACCAATATAACGCTTTTTGTTTATCTTGCTCTATACCATCACCTTTATCATACATAGCCGCTAAATTATTTTGTGCGTTAGATTCACTGTTTTCCGCTGCTTTTGTATACCAATATGCTGCCTTCTGTTTATCTTGTTCTACACCATCACCTTTATCATACATAACCGCTAAATTATTTTGTGCGTTAGATTCACTGTTTTCCGCTGCTTTTGTATACCAATATAACGCCTTTTGTTTATCTTGTTCTATTCCTTCACCATCATCATACATACGAGCTAGATTATATTGTGCCACTTTGTCATTTTCTTCTGCTTCTTGTGTACATTCAACAAGTGCCTTTTCATAATTTTTATTTTCAAATTCTGTTGCACAATCCCTCGCATAAGTAGCAAAAGAAAATAAGAGGAGCATAACTAATAGTAACTTTTTTATATTCATGAGATTCCTTATATAGTTATAAACTTTTTTAAAATTCTATTTAATGCATCATGAAATCATTACTAATCATTTTAATATAGTTAACAAATTAGCTAGCGTTCTTACCCCGATACCTGTTGCACCAGTTGCCCATAAAGCGGTGGCGCTTTTACGGAATGTCGCTGAACAGTCAATGTGTAGCCAATTTTGTTTATAATTTTTTATAAAATGTGATAAAAATGCCGCAGCAGTGCTGGCTCCAGCGGTATTGGGTAATCCTGAATTGGCCATATCAGCAAACGATGATGGAAATTGAGAACGGTGAAAATCAGCTAATGGTAATCGCCAAAATGCCTCATGTTCAGCTTGGCTACTTGCTAATAACTGATTAGCAAATTTGTCATCAAATGAGAGTAATGATTGATAATCGTTACCTACAGCAATTTTTGCTGCACCAGTAAGCGTTGCGCAATCAATGATATAATGAGGTTTATCATTATCTGCGCTAATTAATCCATCAGCTAAAACCAAGCGACCCTCGGCGTCGGTATTATCAACTTCAACTGTTTTACCATTACGATAACGAATAATATCACCTAGTTTGAATGCATTACCACTTACCAAATTATCAGCACAGCATAAATAAAGTTTGATGCGATGATTGACTCCGCGAGCAATAGCAAGAGCCAAAGCACCAGTCACCAATGCCGCGCCTCCCATATCCGATCGCATTGATTCCATAAAACTGCTTGGCTTTAAGCTATAACCACCAGAATCAAAAGTGATACCTTTACCGACTAAACACGCAACAATTGGCGCTTTGGAGTTGTTAGTCGGATTATAATCAAGCTCAAGTAACGCTGCCGGCCGATCTGATCCTTTGCCAACCGTATAAATTCCCATAAAATCCTGTTCTTTTAATGCTTCGCCGGAAATGATGTTATAGGTAATATCTGTGGAATAATTGCTGATTAAGTTTGCACTTTGCGTGGCCAATTCTAGAGGACTTAATGTTTCTGCTTGTTGATTAACAATATCTCGACACCAATCAATAATCGCTAAGCGATATTTTAGTTCTTGTTTATCTTGGCTATTAAGTTTTGCCCAACTCACCTTATTATTATTTTTGGCATTACGATA
This sequence comes from Gilliamella apicola, assembly GCF_003202915.1. Taxonomy (GTDB): domain Bacteria; phylum Pseudomonadota; class Gammaproteobacteria; order Enterobacterales; family Orbaceae; genus Gilliamella; species Gilliamella apicola_Q. The sequence continues at coordinate 124,965 of NZ_QGLP01000003.1, read as the reverse complement.
ACCGAGCCAAAAATGCCAACACGATTCTAGATCCCAATTATCACCACTAAGTTTAACCGACTTAATACCTTGATTATCTAATTTTCTTGCGGCTCGCTGAATGGCGCCATGTCGATGGTCGGGTTGATAATGAATGGTAACAGCATCATCTGAAAAACTAAGTAACGCCTCTTTTCCCCACTTTGATGGTGCAGGTTTTTCCGAAAGTAATATAGATAAACTCGACATAATAAATTCCTCAAGCAATAAAAATGCAAAAACGATAAATCAATTCTAATCAGAAACATGTTAAGATAGCAAGCAAAGTTAAGCGCAAATAAGGATCTATAATGACATCAGTTGTACCAATCCAAAATGGCATCAATTTTCGTGACTTAGGTGGCATTAAAACCAGTGATGGTCGCCAAATTCGAACAGGAATGTTGTATCGTTCAGGTGAATTTTCACGTCTTAATGATAGTGAAAAAAACTTTTTATCTGATGAGCTTAATTTGCATTATGTATTAGATTATCGAGATCAACATGAAATTGATCGTCATCCCGATAATCTTTGGAATAACAGTCAATATATTAATGTGCCAGCAAACCCATTAAGTGATGAAATTACAGCAAGCCTAACCAGTGATGATATTTTCGTTATGAAAAAATATTCACCGTTTGATTTTATGATTAAACTTTATCAATTATTACCTTTTAATAATCTTGCTTATAAAAAGTTAACATCACTACTACTTAGCGCTAATGGAAAACCCTTAGTGCAACATTGTGCAGTAGGTAAAGATAGAACTGGTGTTGGCGTAGCTTTAACCCTATTTGCATTGGGGGTAAGTGAAGACGTAGTTATGCAAGATTACTTACTTACCGAACGCCATTTAAATGATTATCGTCAAGCCATACTCAGCCAAAATGAAAGTAAATTATCGGCTGAAGAGTTTGAGAAACAGAAAATCATTTTTGCGGCTAAACAAGAGTTTTTAACCGCAGCTCTTGATGAAATCAAAAAACGCTATACCACCATCGACGATTGGTTAACTAAAGAGTATCAATTGGATGATAAAAACAGGAAAATTCTGCAAGATATTTATCTGATATAAATAACCTAAGGGGATGGGTCATCACTGTGCTCTTATTATAATCAGATTATCTTTAATGACAGAGAAGTGAAAACAATAAAATAACAATGTGAGGCAAATAAAATGTTAACCAACCAAATGGTCAAAAAACTTAATGACCAATTAAATCTAGAATTCTACTCTTCTAACCTTTACCTACAAATGAGCGCATGGTGTGATGATCAAAATTTTCCATCTTTCGGAAAATTTTTAAGAGATCATGCCGGAGAAGAGCGGCAACATATGGAACGCTTATTTGATTATGTGTTAGATTGCGGTTCGTTAGCGCTTATTGGCAAAATTGCAGCGCCAGAATCAGAATATAAATCACTACTTGATGTGTTTAAAGCGGCATATCAACATGAACTTAAAATTACCAAAGAAATTAATGAACTTGTTGACTATGCTTTAACCCAAAAAGATTTTTCAACCTTCAACTTTTTACAATGGTATGTAGCTGAACAACATGAGGAAGAAAAACTGTTCAAGAGCATTGTTGATAAACTCGAATTAGTTGGTGAAAACAAACGTGATTTATTCTTTATGGATAAAGACTTCAATAAAACGTTAAGTGAATCAGGCCTAACGACCTCAAGCGAAGAGTAAATTGATGATATTAATCTGCTACCACATTAGTAGCAGATTATTAATAGATTAAGTTTGCAGAATAAATTTTTTGATTGGTTTATTCTGATTAACAGCAAGATGAACCGATGCCACTTGCTGATATTGATAATAAAAATCCTGTCCAAATGGCGCACTAATCAACTGGTTTGCGACATCAACTTTTACCGATTTCATTTGCCAAACACCTTTCGCATATAATTTAAGGGCTGACTCTTTTAATGTCCAAAGTTGCCAAAACGCCGCTAAAGTATCCGATTGTTTTAATATCCATTGATATTCTTCATTAGCAAAATAATTTTTGGCGACATTCAGATAATTTTTACGCTGCCTAGCAACTTCAATATCAATCCCAACCCTACCATTTAAGGATATGGCAACTGCCACCCAATCTTTACTATGACTGATATTAAAATCAGGCAGGTTATGTTGTAAAAAGCAAGGACGGCTATTATCACCAATAATGATGGGAGGCAAACTATCAATATGACAATATTGTTTAAGTAAACTAGCTAAAATTGAACGACAGACTAAAAACTGTTTTTTTCGTGAACCACTTAATGACTCAGCATCATTAATGATTTGTGGTGATAATAGTGAATAGTTCACTTCCGCCGTATCTAAATGAGCAAGTTGAGCAATTAACATGTTGTGTAAGCCAATTTAAACAAAAATTATTTTTTACTATTTTAACAGCATGCTATGCTAACTGTTATCGAAATTATTAGATCACTAAGGATACATCATGTCATTACAAACAAAATTAGTTCATGCTGGTCGAAAAAAACGCTATACCCAAGGTGCAGTTAACTCAGTTATTCAGCGAGCATCATCGCTGGTTTTTGATTCAATTGAGACAAAAAAAGAAGCGATGGAAAATCGCACTAAAGGAGCACTATTTTACGGTCGTCGCGGTACATTAACTCATTTTGCCTTGCAAGATGCCATGGTGGAAATTGAAGGTGGTACTGGTTGTTACCTCTATCCTTGTGGTGCGGCAGCTATTGCAAATGCTATCTTAGCTTTTGTAAAAACCGGTGATCATATTCTGGTATCAGAAGCCAGTTACGAACCAACGCAAGAATTTTGTGAACATATACTCAAAGATTTTGGTGTGGAAACCGATTATTTTTCTCCGCTAATTGGTCGTTATATCACGAATCATATTAAACCAAATACCAAAGTGGTATTTCTTGAATCACCAAGCTCAATCACGATGGAGCTGCATGATGTACCAGCAATTGTTAAAACAATTCGCAAGGTAAATCCGGAAATTGTCATTATGATGGATAACACTTGGAGTGCTGGCGTTTTATTCAAAGCGTTAGAGCACGATGTTGATATCTCCATTCAAGCGGGTACTAAGTACTTAATCGGCCACTCCGATGCCATGTTAGGTACTGCTGTTGCTAATCAACGTTGTTGGGATCAATTACGTGAACGTTCTTATCTAATGGGACAAATGTGTGATGCCGATACCGCTTATATGGCAGCACGAGGATTACGAACGTTGGCGGTTAGACTAAAACAACATCACGAAAGTAGCTTAAAAGTGGCAAACTGGTTAGCTAATCATCCTAAAGTGGCAACTGTTAATCATCCGGCTTTAGCAAGTTGTAAAGGGCATGAGTTTTTTAAACGTGATTTTAGTGGTGCTAGTGGTCTATTTTCTTTTGTACTTAAAGATCATTTAAGTGATGTACAACTATCTGATTTCTTGGATAATATGACTCACTTTTCAATGGCGTATTCATGGGGTGGATTTGAATCATTAATTTTAGCCAACCAACCAGAAGATCTGGCAAAAATACGACCGGTATCAGGTATTGATTTCACTGGTACATTAATTCGATTACATATTGGTCTTGAAGATCCTGATGATTTAATCGCCGATCTTTCCGCTGGCTTAGATAGAATTAAATTGCATAAAAACAAAGTTAATGCATTACAAAGTTTAGTATAGATGGATAACCGATGAGTCATCAAAATCAAGCTAAGACTAAAAGTATTATTGAACAAACAATTTTACAACATCTAAACGGTCGACAATCACTACTGGTTGCTTTTAGTGGTGGTGTCGATTCGACTGTTTTACTGCAAGCATTAGTCAACTTGAGACAAAAGTTACAAAATTTACAACTTAGAGCCATTTATATTCACCATGGTTTAAGCAAAAACGCTGATAGTTGGGCTGAACATTGCCTGCAACAATGCCATGTTTGGCAAATTCCTTTGATTATTGAAAAAGTCAAACTTGATAGAGCGGCGGGCAATATTGAAGAACAAGCCAGAGAAGCTCGCTATCAAGCTATTTATCGACATTTAAAAAGTGATGAGTTGTTATGTACTGCTCAGCACCTTGACGATCAATGTGAAACTTTCTTCCTAGCCTTAAAACGTGGTAGTGGTCCTGCTGGCTTATCCGCTATGCCACTTGAAAATGGCCAACATCTTCGGCCGCTACTCACGATTTCTCGTCAAGAGATTGAACAGTATGCCAATCAACAGCAATTAATTTGGATAGAAGATGAAAGTAATCAAGATGACCATTACGATCGTAATTTTTTACGTTTAAAGGTACTACCAACACTTAATCAGCGTTGGCCACATTTCTCGCAAATGGTGGCGCGTAGTGCCGAGTTATGTCAACAGCAAGAAGCATTAATCCATGAGCTTTTATCGGCAGAATTTAAACAAATTATTGGCAATGCCAAACAACTTAATATTCAACCACTATGTGATTATTCAGATTATAAACGTAATGCAATATTGCGAATGTGGTTTAAAGAACAACATATCGGCATGCCAAGCCGAAAGCAACTCTCACTAATTTGGCAAACCGTTATTCAAGCGAAAGATGATGCTAATCCACAATTTATTTTGCATAATCGACAGATTCGCCGCTATCAAAACCAACTTTATTTATTGCCTCTATTTCAAGATATTGAACAGCAAATCCTGCCTTGGGATTTAGCTACGTCACTCACTTTGCCTGATAATTTAGGCCATTTACAGCCTAATTATCAAACTGATCTAACCTGCCGTTTACCACATAAAGATGAGACGGTTTCGGTACGTTTTCATGCGCAAGGTCAGTTTCAAATTGTGCAGCGCAAAGGATCACGATCGATAAAAAAACTGTGGCAAGAACATCATATTCCGCCTTGGATGCGCAACCGTATTCCATTAATTTACTATAATGAGCAATTGATTAGTGCTGTCGGGGTATTTGTTACTGAACAAGGTAAAGGATCACAAGTTGGTTTTAATCTAAAATAAATTATAAGAATAAAAATGTGCTTGAGCCTAATTGACACTAAACCAAATTCAATCTAATCATACTAACCTGAATTAGATTATATAATTAAGCAACCTTATACATAACAGGGCTGTGGTTCTTCATGGCTAAACAGAATACACTTTATACAAACAAATCAAATCGAACCGGTAATAGAAAAATAATTTTAAATTACATCAATATACCCATTAATAGCAAGCCAACTCAACTAAACTCCGTCAAAATAAATTCATTTAGCATATTTACTACCTTACAAAAAACATATACTATTAGGTGAAATAATAATCAATCAAGAGTTAAAATAAAAATGAAAGTTAGTCGTTTTTCTGCAAATGTTGGACAAGCAATCAATAAAGTGAATCAATATGCGATAGATAAAAAACATATAGTTGGATCTGTTGTTATGGTTGCTAAAGAGGGACAAATAATCTATCAACAAGCATCCGGCTATGCTGATAAAGAACAAAAATCAACAATGCAAGTTGACTCACAATTTTTGCTTTCATCCGTTACCAAACCGATAGTTAGTGCAGCCGCATTATGTTTAGCAGAAAAAGGGCTACTAAAATTGGATTCGCCTGTTACTAATTATCTACCTTATTTCACTCCAAAACTAGAAAATGGCCAGCAACCAGTTATTACTTTGCATCACTTATTAACCCATAGTGCGGGACTAAAATATCGTTTTTGCGAACCTCATGGTGAAGGCATTTATAATACATTACAGATTTCAGACGGCTTTGATCAAATAGCAACTGATTTAGATGAAAATCTTCATCGGTTATCAAAAGCTCCTCTTCTTTTTGCACCTGGAACAAATTGGTGTTATTCATTGGCATTAGATGTCCTAGGTGGAGTATTAACTGCCGTCACTCAACAACCATTAGAAGAAATAATAAAAACTACCATAACAATTCCTTTGAATATGGCAAATACTGGCTTTACCATACCAGATAATAATCAATTAGTTACTCACTATTATAATGCTTTACCGGAACCATTACCTATGCCAAGCCCTTATTTTATGCAATTAGATGAATCATGGAATAACGGGATTGTTTCTTATGATCCTAAACGCATATTTAATCCTAAAGCCTACCATTCAGGTGGGGCTGGTATGGTTGGTACTGCACCAGATTTTATGCAATTTCTGTTATCACTAACTTCAATAAATAATGATTTAAGTAGCAATAAACTAATGGATACAATGGCGAAGTGTTATATAAGTAGTGAATATGGTACAAAAGGACCAGGATGGGGATTCGGTTATGGTGGTGCGGTGCTTGATGACCCGATCTTAGCACAAACACCTCAGAGTAAAGGAACAATTCAATGGGGCGGTGTGTATGGTCATAATTGGTTTTATGACCCTCAACAAGAATTAGCTGTAGTCATTTTGACTAATACCGCAATTGAAGGAATGTTGGGACGCTATCCAGTAAAAATTAGAGATGCTATTTATCATTGTTTAGCATGATGCTATTCCGATAGGAAAATTTTGCCGGTTTTTGGCTTTAATTTATCTGAAAATGATTTATCGATTGAAAAAACACCCTATAAGATGGTGCTTTTTCAATCAAGTATTTGAATCTTCACATAGTGAAATATTTATACTTATCCAATTAATCGTTTTTTCAGTTAGTTTCATTCTGATTTATATTATATTCGCCACTAATTTACTCCTTGTTAGAACTGAGCAATAAAAAGGATCCAAAATCGACTAATTTGGGACAATATTTGCATTAATAACTTGTTCTAAAATTAATTTATTACCATAAAGAATTAGGTCAAAATAAAATTATTTTGACCCAGAACGTGCTTGCCAACGTTTTAACAATAAAGCATTAGTCACTACACTTACACTGCTAAGTGCCATAGCAGCGCCGGCTATCATTGGATTTAAGAAGCCGAAGGCAGCAAGTGGAATGCCAATTAAATTATAGAAAAAAGCCCAAAATAAATTTTGTTTAATTTTATTGTAGGTTCTTCGTGAGATATCAATGGCATCAGCAATTAAAAATAGATTGCCGCGCATCAAGGTTATACTTGCTGCATGCATCGCGACATCGGTCCCCGTTCCCATAGCAATACCAATATCAGCCGCAGCTAAAGCTGGAGCATCATTAATACCGTCACCCACCATTGCCACTTTATGATTACTATTTCTATTGTTAAGGTTTTGGCTCTCTTTTTGTAATTGATAAATATAATTAGCTTTATCTTGTGGTAAAACCTCAGCAATAACTTTATCTAAATGTAATTGCTGTGCTACATAATTAGCCGCTTGCTGATTGTCACCGGTTAACATAACCGTATTTACGTTGAGTTGATGTAATGCATCAATGGCGCTTTTCGCTTCCGATTTAATCACATCGGCAAAACCAAATAAGGCTAATATCACAACACCATTTTCCGATTGCTGTTTGGCTAAAAATGAGATTGTATAACCTTTTTGCGTCAGTTCATTAATTTTATCCTGCATATCCACAAAATAGGCATTTAACGATTTCATCCAACGTAAACTACCTAAATAATATTCATGATTATCAATGGTTGCCATTACCCCTGAACCAGCAACTGAGGTAATATTCTGCGCATAATTATGTGATTTAGCTTTCGCTAAAATTGCTTTAGCGAGTGGATGCTCACTTCCAGCTTGCATTGATACCGCTAGTGCGAGAATTTGATCGGCAGTTTCTGTGCCCATTACATCCAGTTCAACTAATTCTGGTTTACCAATGGTTAATGTGCCAGTTTTATCAAATGCTACCGTATTAATGTTATGTAAGGTTTCAAGCGCCTCGGCATCTTTAATCAAAATACCATGGCGAGCAGCAACACCTGTACCAACCATTATCGCCGTTGGTGTCGCCAATCCTAATGCACATGGGCAAGCAATCACTAACACGGCGACCGCATGTAGTAAAGCTTGCTGCCAATCATGAGAAATAACGCCCCAAGCAAGCAGTGTAATCAGTGCAATGATTAAAATTACAGGAACAAAAATAGCACTTATTCGATCGACAATACGTTGAATTGGCGCTTTTTTCGCTTGAGCAGATTCGACCATAGCGATAATCTTAGACAAAGTCGAATCAGCTTGAACGGCCGTGGTTTTTACTATCAATAATCCTTCACCATTAATGGTGCCACCGGTTACCACACTATTGAGGATTTTACTAACCGGAAAACTTTCTCCCGTCAACATAGATTCATCACAACTTGATGCACCGTCAATAACCACACCATCAACAGGAACTCGCTCACCTGGTTTAATCACAATCACATCATTAACCTTAACCTGATTTATCGGCAAACTTACCTCTTGATTACCTTGTCGAACTAATGCAACTTCCGGGCGCAGCGCGGAAAGTGCTTCAATCGCTTGGGTCGTTTGATGTTTGGCTCTTGACTCTAACCATTTACCAATCAAAATTAACGTAATAATAACAACCGATGACTCGAAATAAAGATGATCGTTATTACCGATAATAAGCTGATAAAGTGACAATCCATAAGCAGCACTGGTACCAATAGCCACTAACAGATCCATATTACCGGACAACGCCTTAGCAGCATTAAAACCACTACGATAAAACTTAGCTCCAAGCCCAAATTGCACAACCGAGGCAATAATTAATTGCAACCAAGCAGGCATCATCCAATGAATGCCAAATGGCTCAAGTAACATCGGCAACACAAAAGGAATCGCTAGGATAACCGAGATAATAATCAGCCAGAGTGACGCTTGCTTATTTATATCTTTGGCATGAATTTCCGGCTCGGTTATCTTCACCGCGTGGTAACCAGCTTTATCTACCGCAGCCATTAAAGTGTCTAATTTTACATTGGCATTGGCCTCAACGGTGGCCTTTTCAGTTGCTAGGTTAACACTAACATCAATCACGCCATCAATCTTTCTTAATGCTTTTTCTACACGACTAACGCATGATGCGCAGCTCATCTCTTCAACAAAAAAATGGTATTCGACAGTTTTCATTTAACACATCCCTTAATTTTTGGTCTGGTTTAGATAGCTATTGTAATAATAATTATCCTTTTAACAAGAATGCACTTTTTTGATATATACTACCCAAAAAGATATTATTGAGATAACCGAATGCAAAATGATTCAATAAACAAAAATTGCTGTGAAAAAGAGCATCAATCAATCACCCGTTGTCCAGTTGATGCCACAATTAATATGATTGGTGGTAAATACAAATCACTCATTTTATGGAAGCTCATAACCGAAACTACCTTAAGATTTTCTCAATTACGTAAGGAAATTCCAACGGCTACCCCGAAAATGTTAACCCAACAACTACGTGAACTTGAAGCAAATGGTTTAATTCATCGACAAGTTTTTCCGGTGGTGCCACCTAAGGTTGAATATTCTTTAACCAATTTTGGCAAAAGTATCAGGCCAGTGCTTGAATCAATGTATATATGGGGCAGTGACTATCTAAACAATCAAGGCTTACAAGTTAATTGTTCAATGACCGCATTAAATGAGGCTAAATAATTACTTTTATGGCTGAGGAAAAGTATAACATGCAGGGATCAATCATCCCTGCATTTGGCTAAAGAAAGTAAAACTAATTACGCAAATTTTCTGGCCAATCGTTTTGAGTAGAAACAAGCAGATCTTTAACGATTCTTGGATTTCCAGCCACAATATTACCAGAAACCATATAGTTATTACCGCCCGCAAAATCGGTAACCACACCACCAGCTTCACGTAAAATCAGCTCACCTGCTGCAATATCCCATGGTTTTAAGCCAATTTCAAAAAAGCCATCTAAGCGCCCTGATGCTACATAAGCCAGATCTAACGCGGCTGAACCACTACGACGAAAATCACCACACTTAGTAAATAACTTTTGCAATACCGCGAAATAACAATTACTGTATTGTTTAGCTTTAAAAGGAAAAGCTGTTGCAAGCACACTACCCTCTAAATCTTTCGCATTACTTGCTCGAATACGGTAACCATTTAACTGCGCACCTTTACCGCGAGCAGCCGTAAAAAGTTCATTACTCATCGGATTATAAACGACAGCAACTTCAGTTTTACCTTTAACACGAGCTGCGATAGAAACCGCAAAATGAGGAATATTCTTAATAAAATTGGTGGTACCATCAATTGGGTCGATAATCCATTGCGTGTCAGCATCATTACCTTTAGCCAGTCCGCTTTCTTCAGCAATAATCGTATGATCAGGATACGCTTTCTTGATCGTTTCGATAATTAAGGCTTCAGCAGCCCGATCAGCGTTAGTAGCAAAATCGTTAGCACCTTTAGTGTCAATTTCGATTGAACTTGGATTTTCATAAGCCTTAATGGCCACATTACCTGCTTTACGAGCAGCACGAATAGCGATATTCAGCATCGGATGCATAATTTTCTTCCAATTGATGATGTTAAAGAACGGTTTGATTTAGTAAAACGTAAATCTTACTAAAATTTACGCTAAAAATTGCCACATAGTATAAAGGTTTTGTATTAGCTTTGCCAGCCATTGTTGGTTAAAGGAAATTACAAAATCAATTTTACATAAAAATTTTGCGAAAAATCTATTTAGAATCAATTTTATGTTCTGTTGTAATTAAAAACAACAATTAGATAATACAGAGTTATTAATGGTTATCTTTAAATTCGCACTAATAATAAATCGACAATAAAAAATAACTTATAAAATGCATTAAAAAATGCCTAAAATACAAGCAGATCAAATAATAAGCAAAATAAATCCTATTAAATAAAACATTAAAAATCATTATAAAATGATGAATCTCAATTTTTTGCATCGACATTGAATCAGTTCAATGTTAACATTATTTTGTATAGATTTGTGTGTAATGATGTTTCATTGTTAATTTTATGGATTTATTAATGAAAAGGTATTTATTAACATGTAGTCTCATAGTTTTACCCACGACGGTTACGTTAGCAGAGCCACCACCCACGCAGCAACCTAACGATCGACAGATTATTAATCAAGTTAGTGATCAGCAGCTTATCCATCAACAAGAACGTGATAAAGCCATTCAAGATACATTAACACCTTCATCACCCGACATTCATCTATTAGCTCCCAGCAGCGAAACCGATGAAATCATTTTTCCAACAGAGCCTTTATGCTTTAACATCACGCAAGTGCAATTATTGGAAAGAGATAAATTACCTTGGTTTATTCCTATCAATAAACTAGCACGTCAAGCAGACCATCATTGCCTAGGGTCAGAAGGTATTGGTTTACTAATGAGTAAAATTCAGGACCGACTGGTTAGCTATGGTTATATTACCACTCGCGTAGTTGTGCCAGAACAAGACCTGACATCCGGAACATTACAGCTATTATTAGTTGAAGGTAAGGTCAGAAAGCTCTATTACAGTGATGATAGCGACAAATATGCGCAGTTATATACAGCCATGCCAGTAAGAGAAAATAGCACACTTAATCTGCGCGATATTGAGCAAGGTCTGGAAAATTTACAACGCTTGCCAACTGTATCGACACAAATGGAACTGGTACCGGGGGATAAACCGGGTGAAAGTGATGTAGTTATCTCTCGCCGGCAAAGTAAAATGTGGCGCTTAGGCTTATCGGTTGATGATTCGGGCACAAAAACCACCGGGCGTGACCAAGGTGGCGCTACACTATATTTAGATAACTTATTATCGTTAAGTGATTCTTTTTACGCCTCGGGTGGCCATGATATTAATGGTAAAGGCAAGTATGGCTCACGTAACTTTCTATTATCCTATTCAATCCCGTTTGGTTATTGGTTACTCAGCACCTCATTATCAGGCAATAAATATCATCAAACCATTGCCGGGCAAAATGAAAATTTTGAGTATAGTGGTCGCAGTCGCAATGCCAATATCCAATTAAGCCGAGTCATTCATCGTAATGAATCGCAAAAAACCACCTTAAGTTATGGTATTACGCTTCGTGAGTCCCATAACTACATCAATGACACTGAAATGGAGCTTCAGCAGCGTAAAACCACCAACTGGCAATTAGGTTTACAGCATCGACATTACATTAACGACATCACTTTAGATGCTGGTGTAACTTATCAAAAAGGGGTTAGATGGTTTAATGCTAAAAAAGCGCCAGAAGAGAATAATGGCGAATATGACAGCAGTGCTTTAGCCAATATTTTTCTCATTAACTTCTCAGCCAATATTCCTTTCAGTGTCAATCAACAATCTTTTCGTTATCGTTTTGACTATCAGGGTCAATATACACGAGGCGATCATCTAACTTCACCGGATCAATTTTCCATTGGTGGACGTTGGTCGGTGCGCGGTTTTGATGGTGAGCTAACCTTAAGAGCAGATCATGGTTGGTATATCCGTAATGAACTAGTCTGGCAAGCCCCCTTTAATCATGAGCCGTACTTAGGCATCGATACAGGTGAAGTCTCAGGTGCCAAAAGTGAATACTTATTAGGTCGACACATAACCGGTGGCGTAATAGGCATACGAGGAAATAATTATGGTTTTTACTATGACCTCTTTGCCGGCAAACCGATTCGCAAACCCAAAGGTTTTAAAACCAATCCATTAACATTAGGCTTTAATGTTAACTGGAACTATTAAAATAATAATAAAGTTATACAAAGTAATACGCAGTAATAAATTTCTAAAAATAAAGTAAGTCCTAACAATTAGCTATACCGAATATCAAGTAAAAATAAGAAGTATAAAGTCAGTAAGGAATAGGTTATGAATAAGAATTTATATCGTGTCATTTTTAATAAAAAACGTGGTATGCAAATGGTGGTTGCTGAAATCGCCACCACCAGCAAAGGTCATCAAAAAGCTGCAACCGATGAAAAACCGCTCACCGTTAAAGCGCGCTTTTCCACACTTAAACCCATAACCTTATTCGTATCGTTATCTTTAGGCTTTGTCACTTTGAGCTTACCGGCATATGGAAGTGATATTGTTGCGGACAATCAGGCGGCTAAAAACCAACGGCCACAGGTTATTTCAACAGCCAATGGTATCACACAAGTAAATATCCAAACGCCCAACAGTAAAGGGGTATCACACAATAAATACCAGCAATTTAATGTATCGGAGAGAGGAGCGATATTAAATAACAGCGGCAAAATAAGTCAGACGCAAATTGCTGGTTATGTGCAAGGTAATGAGTTTTTAAAAAGTAGTGGTCCGGCAAAAATCATCTTAAATGAAATTAATTCACGCAACCCTAGCCAATTAAATGGGGTGATTGAAGTGGCCGGGCAAAAGGCACAAGTGGTTATCGCTAACCCCTCGGGGATAACTTGTAATGGTTGTGGATTTATTAATGCCAGTCGTTCAACGTTAACGACGGGCAAGCCCATCATGCAAAATGGCGAATTAACTGGTTACCGGGTCGAGCAAGGTCAGATAGTGGTGACCGGCAAAGGGCTTGATAGCTCAGGGCAAAGTTATACAGACTTGATTTCCCGTACGGTATCGGTCAATTCAGCGATTTGGGCGAATGAACTCAATGTGGTCACCGGTAAAAATCAGGTCAGTCAGGATGGCAAAACCATCACGCCATTGGCTGATAGTGGTGAGCATGACAAACCAGAAGTCTCAATAGATGTATCACAACTAGGCGGCATGTATGCTGGCGCTATCCGAATGGTGGGGACCGAAAAAGGGGTTGGGGTGCATAATGCTGGTGAATTGGGTGCCAGTGTAAGTACGCTTAGCATTAGTGCAGATGGTAAAATCACCAACCGTGGTGCCATACAGGCGCTGCAAAATATTGAGCTGCATAGTCGGAATGATATTGACAATCAAAAACAGATTTACAGTAAACAAAAAGTCATCTTAAGTAGCGGTAAAACCATCAGTAATGATGGCACATTAATGGCGAAAAATGATATAAAACTTAATGCCAATCAAATTAATAGTACCCAAAAAAGTGCTATCATCGCTGGGGTTGATACACAAGGTAAACTAACCCAAGCCGGCAGTATTGAAGCTGATGCAAGCAAGATTGCCTTAAATGGTCAAAATAAAGCTAGTCAAAAATTAGCCTTAAATGCCAAGCAGAGTGTTAATCTGGATGATAGCCAAACTTACGCACACGAGATAAAACTCAACAGTGAGCAACTTTCACTTAAATCGGCGCAATTACAAACCGAGCAACAACTTAATTTAAATCACTCTGGCGCAATTGATACCTCCAATGCCACCTTGCAAACCCAAAAAGGCATTACCTTGGCAACGGATAAATTAACCAATAACAACGGTACCTTCATTGCGCAAGAAGATATTAATATCAAGGCAAACCAGATACAAAGTCAGGAAGCGAACCTCTTAACTAACGGCAAATTAACCATTGATGCCAATGATATTGCGCTGCAAAAAGCCGCGTTAAGTGCTAAAGGTGCTATTTTGTTGTCAGGGGATAAGGTAAATGCGGATGAACTTGCACTGGTTACTGAGCAAACCTTACAGGTTAACAGCCAAGAGTTATCAACGAATCAGGCTGATTTACAAGCGAAACAGTCAATTGCTATAAATGCAAATAACTATTATGCACAATATCTTAAACTCATCACCACCGGTGCACTATCACTCAAGGCAAATAATTTACAGTTAAATCATTCACAAATCAGTGCGTTAAATAATATTGATATTACTGCTGATGCGCTACAAAATCAGCAGTCAAATTGGTTAACGAATAATGATATCAACGTAAACGCCAATCACATCGACAACCAATTGAGCCAAATCAATGCTGTTGGTACAATTAACTACCAGTTTACTTCGTTAAATAACAACTATGCCCGCTTAATTAGTGGTCGGGATTTAATCTTTACCGGTGATAACTTACAGAGCCAACAAGCAAAATGGCAAAGTGGTAATCACACCAATATTAATATAAGCGGATTATTTGATAATCAATTCAGTACCCTTGTCGCCAAAGGTCAATTAGCCATACGTGCCTTAGCAATAAATAACGATAATGGTCAGTTAATTTCTGACCAGACGTTATCCATTGACAGCAAACAATTGAGTAGTCATAACGGAGGATTACAGGCTGAGCAAGGACTGAATTTAAACGTAGCCGAGCAATTTGCTGCACACGCAGCTAGTTTATATTCAGGTCAGCAAATGGTTATTGACAGTGACAACATTGACCTAAGTGATGCCACTATCGGTGCTAAAGGGGACATTGCTTTAAAAGGTGCGCAGCAGCAATTAAACCATAGTGAGATTTTATCTAACGGACAAATTCAGCTATCGGCAACTAATATTAAGGCCGATGATGCGGTTATCAAATCTGCCAACGATTTAACTATTCAAGCGTTAGCTTTTGCCGCATTTAACCGGGCTCAACTGGTGACTAACCAGATATTAACGATTGTGGCGGGGCAAGCTGAAAGCGCAAGCTCGATGATGTATGCCAAATTGGGGATGGGCATGCATTTTAATGCCCTCAAAAACCAAAACAGCAGTTGGTTAAGTGAAGGGGCTATTTCGCTGTTTGCTAAACAGTTTAATAACCAAAACGCGACCATTGAAGCCAAACAAAATATCGATATTACTGCTGAGCAATTCAATAATCGTGACGCAGCATGGTTAACCGAGGGTGGGCTGATTATTGATGCTACTAACATTGATAATCACGCTACGCAGATGCAGAGCAAAGCCGGCATAGACATTCATGCTCAACATCAATTAAGCAATGATAATGCTTTGCTTATCAGCGAACAGGGTATCAATATTCAGGCTAATGAGATGAGCAATACCCATGCCCAGTTTTCCGGCAATCAATCTATTGATATCAATGCCCATCGTCTTGATAACCAATATAGTACCTTTTTTTCCGGCGGTAAAATAAACCTCATAAGCCAAATTTTCAATAATGAAGATAGTGAAATTAAAGCTAAACAAGGGATTGATATCCAAACGCAATCCGCTGACAGTAACCGGGCCAATTATGTGACTGAAGGGGATTTCACTTTCAGCAGCCAACAAGCCGCCCTGAATAACGCAACCATTGCCAGCAAAGGCAAAATGAATATTACTGGTGACCAGCAATTATCATTGCAAGATGCTCAGTTAACATCACTGGGGCAGATGCAGCTTAAAGCTAACACAATTAAAAGCTCAGCATCAGACATTTACAGTTTAGGGAATATTGATATTACGGCACAAACCGTAAAGAATGATAACGCCTCACTCATCAGTGACCAAGACATCTCCATACACGCTGACACGATAGATACAACTGAGAGTGAAATAGGCGCAGAGGGGAATATCAACGTCAGCGCCATAACACTTAACAATAATAAAGCCAAATGGGTAGCTAAAAAAGCCATCAGCATTAATGCGCAGAAGTTAACCAATATTGCCGCTCAATTAGCCAGTCATCAATCACTCAATATCCATGCTAAGAAAATTGACAATCAGCAGGCCGTGCTTAGTGCAAAAGAAACTATAGCCATTGATGCTGATAAACTTGATAACAGCCAAGCAAAATTATTTAGTAATCAATCGGTCACGCTAGTTGCCGACGAGTTAAACAATCGTGAAGCTACTATCAAAGCCGACCAGTCCATCACCATTAACAGCCAGAAAATGGTTAATAATAATGCGATTTTGGTTGCTGAAAATGCTATTGATATTCAGGCTGACACACTGAATAATAGCAAAGCATCGTTGCAGTCTCAGTCACAAATCACCGTAAAAGCCAATCAGTTAAATAATGAATCAGCGTTACTCTTGGCGGGGGAAAAAGGGCTTAATATCACCAGCGAGCAGCTGAATAATCAGCAGGCGCAACTCTTTTCCAAAGGGGATTTAACCCTTAATAGCCAATATATTGATAACCAACACGCGAATATTCTAACTGAAAAAGCACTCAATATTAATGCTGAGCAGATTAATAACCAGCTGGCTCAATTGCAGGCTAAAGGTAATATTACGCTTCAAGCAGTGGCGCAAAATAATCAGAAAGCGACCATTTTATCGGAACAAGATATTAAACTAACGGCAACTGATAGTTTAGATAATCGTGATGCACAGCTAACGGCAAATGGCGTAATTGATATGCAAGCGAGCAATCATATCAATAACTCACATACTAGCCTACTCGCTAATCGGGCTATTTTATTGAATTCAGCCGATGTAGATAATCAATTGGCGTCATTGAAAACCAATGGGTTAATTGATGTCAAGGCCGGCTCGCTTAACAATCAACAAGCGGAATATCTGGCTAACGACATCGTACTGACCAGTCCCAATTTGAATAATCAACATAGCAAACTCACCGCTAATGAAAAACTTATCATTGATGCCCAACATTTTGATAACACGCAAGGGCAACTACTGGCCAATGATATTTATTTAAGAACAAGAGCATATCGTGGTAATGGAAACATTCAGAGTAAAAACAATTTATCACTTGATTTAGAAGAGACGTTTGTTAATGAAACACAATTGTCAGCCAACGGACATTTATCGATTCGCACGCAAAACGACATTATCAACAAAAATAAAATCACCGCAGGTAAGCAAGTTTCCTTAGAAAGCCAGCAGTTAACCAATGAACAACAAGCGGAAATTAGTGCTGAATATCTGTCGTTAAAACACCAAAATGTGACAAATCACGGGTTAATTGATGCAACCACAGCCGTAATGCGAACCAATAAACTTGATAATTTAGCCGGTGGTCGGATTTATGCCGATAACTTAGCCATTCATGCCAACTGGTTAAATAACTTAGCAAAAAACAACCTCGCGCCGGTGATTGCCGCCCGGCAAAACTTCCATTTAGGTGTGGAGACCTTAAATAATTATACTCATGCACAATTACTCAGTTTAGGGAATTTTATTATTGGTGGCGGCCTTGATGAAAACTGGAATGTGACAGGCATGGCCAAGCAAATCAATAATCACTCGGCCACCATTGAAGCACATGGTGATTTATCTATTGCGGCCAATCAACTTAACAATATCAATGACCATATTGTCACTGAAATGCGTAAAAGTGATGAACCACCGGAAAGAGAAGAGTATTTTGAACATGAAGGAAGTTTAGAAAAATACTCACCAGATGATGTTTATTATCGTATTCAAGTATTTTATTTTTACCGCTATAAATTACCCCTGCCTATATCATACGGTTGTGAGAAACATGGAAGAAGGTGCTACTATAAATGGAATGATATTCCTGAACAGTTCCGGGAAACCGGTATTATTGAAAGAATTAAAGTAAGTGACGGCAGTTATAAAAACTCTAACCATTATAAAATTGTTAAAACAAAATACCAAACAACGGTATTAGAGACCGATCCTGGCAATATTACCGCTGCAGGTAATGTGATTATTCGTGGGCAAACTTTGAATAATCAGGATAGTAAAATCATTGCCGGTAAAAACGTCAATATCAATGTAGATCAACTTAATAATCATTCACAAGAAGCAATAGCTAAATATGTGTATTCTGGTAAACGTATTGAGCATTGGAAAAACGACACTGATGATTACAGATCAAAAGATCATAAATATACTAAACCCGATGAAATTTTTATTGATAATGCCTTAAATAAAAATATTGTCGATCATCAAATATTTGAAAAAACACAACTGACTGAGCAACCACGCAGTGAAGTTAATGTGGAAAACAGCCACAACTCCGTTGCAGTGGATAAAACGGTCAATGATACTCTTAGCCAACAAGCGAAAGTGGTTTCAGCGCAAAGTATTGCCATTAATTCAAATCAATCGGATAAAAATAAAATAAAAGCCGATGCTTACCATCCGCAAGGCTCAATTACTACCATTGAGTCTAAACCTGATACCAATATTGAAGAAGGTTTGACTAATCAAGAGCGTCAGCATACCGCAACTAATGAGCCGGTACCGCAAGTGAGTAATGATATCACGCCGAGCAAAACCATTAGTGTCTATGAACCAAACTTAACCTTACCGGACAATAGTTTATGGATTGTGAATAAAGATACTAACAAAAATTATCTTGTTGAAACCGATCCGCGTTTTACCAATCGTAAAAAATGGTTAAGCTCTGATTATATGCTTAATCGTTTAGCTACAGATCCTGATTTAGTATTAAAACGGTTAGGAGATGGTTACTATGAACAACAACTTATTCAACAACAAATTGTCGGTTTAACCGGTCACCGTTATTTACAAGGTTATCAATCTGACCTTGAACAATATCAGGCATTAATGGATGCCGGGGTTAGTTTTGCTCAAGAGTTTGGCATTGCCATCGGACTTGAGTTAACTAGCGAACAAATGCGCGCATTAACAACCGATATCGTCTTGTTGGTGAAAAAAACCGTTATGGTTAACGGTCAACCAACCGAGGTATTAGTGCCCCAAGTTTACATCGTAAACCGCCCGCAATTAGGTACTGATGGGGCGGTGATTGCCGGTGATAATGTTTTTGTCAAAGGTGAACAACTCAATAACACTGGGTTAATCGCGGCCAAACAAGATGCCCTATTAGATGGCTATAATGTGACCAACAAAGGGACAATTTATGGTGGTCGTGTTGAGATTGATGCCCAAAATGACATTATTAACTATGGCAAATTAGTCGGTGACAAATTAGTTTACCTATCCGCCGATAACGATATCAATTTATTATCAAGCACCCGCACACAAACCCGTGCCCGTAATCTGCTGACCAATATCGATCAGGCGAGCACAATTCAAGTCAACAATGGCAATATTGTGATTAATGCTGGGCATGATATTAATGCTAAGGCGGGTTATATCGTTAATAGCGGTAAAGAGGGAACTACATGGTTACAGGCCGGGCATGATATTGGATTAACTACAGCCGATATTGAAGAGAAATATGATTATCGAGCCAGAAAAGACTATAGAATAACAGATGAAAAAGGCGTGGTCGGCACTGAAATTATGGCGGCCAACAATATTCAGCTGGTGGCAGGTAATGATATTAAAGCCAAAACGGTGGATATTACAGCGGGTAATCATTTAGGACTACAAGCGGGTCATGACATTAATATAGGTTCATCGACAGAAAGTGCCTATTTGGATGAGTTCCACAAATACAAAGATAAAGGATTTTTAAAAAGTAGTAGTGAAAAAACCAAAGTAACTATCGATAACACGACGCAAAAAGGCAGTGAACTTTATGGTGATAGCGTAACAATAAATGCCGGAAACAATCTATCAGTGACCGGCAGCCAAGTAGTGGGCACTAATGACGTCAACTTAAAAGCCGGCAACGATATTACGATTGATGCGGCGGAAGAGTCCTATTACCGCAAAGAGCAAACGATTAAGAAAAAATCGGGGCTAATGGGCAGTGGTGGTATTGGCTTTACGATAGGTAAAGAAAAAGAGAGCCTAAAACAAACTGATACTGAGCAAGCTTATGTCGGTAGTGTGGTGGGCAGTACCGATGGTAGTGTCAATATTCAAGCAGGGAAAAATATTGCGATTAAAGGCAGTGACGTTATCGCTAAACGAGATATTAAGTTACAAGGTGAAAATGTTAATATCGAAGCATTAGATGCCAAAACCACCTATAAAGAAGAGTATAAATACGAAAAAACGGGATTAACCGTGGCATTAACCGGAACGGCTGCCGATATGTATGAAGCGGCACAAGCGGTTAAACGCGCGAAACATCAAGATAACGACAAAATACTCGCCCTGCAATCGATTAAATCAGCCTTAAGTGCCATTGAAGCGATTGAAGATTTGCAATTGAAAAATCAGCAAGGACAATCACAGGCATCAATCGGTATAAGTGCGATGGTTGGTACGCAACGTACTGAGCGTGAAGTTAATCAGGAACAACATAATGTAATTAGCAGTGGGGTTTCAGCCGGTCGTAATATTAATATCATTGCCAGCGGAGATAAAAATCAACAAGGTGGCGATATCACCTTAAAAGGCAGTGAAGTTAAAGCTGGCAATGATATCAACCTGACCGCTAATCACGATGTCAATGTGATTGGTGCGGTCAATACCCAGCACAGTGACCGTGATGAAAAAAGCTACGGTGGCGGCGTTGGTATACAGCTACAATTTGGGGGTGATGAAAGTGGTTTCCGTTTCAAAGCTAATGGTAACTTCAGTCGTGAACGGGAAAATGCTGATGGCAGTGCATGGACTGAAAGTATTATAGAGGCGAAAAACAATCTAAACATCAAAACGGGTAATGATGTCAACATTATCGGCGGTCAGCTTAAAGGCGACAGCGTTAAAATGAATGTTGGCAATAACTTAAATATCCAATCACTGCAAGATACGGATGATTATGACTATGAAAAAATCAGTGCATCGGTAAGTGGAACAGCCGGCTTTGGTGGTTTTAGTGCCAACGGCTCATTATCGGCAACCAATATTGACAGCAAATGGGCAAGTGTCACCGACCAGTCGGGCATATTTGCCGGCAAAGGCGGATATGATATCACGGTGGGTAATAATACAGATTTAAAAGGGGCGGTGATTGCCTCTGAGGCAGACGATACCCGCAAAAACAGACTCGATACCGGCACAATAAGCTTTAGTGATATCGAAAACAAAGCCGACTTTAACGTTACGCATGTATCGGTCAGTGGCGGTACCGGCGGTCCGGGCATGCCGACAGCTTACCAAAACAGTGATTCAGCATCGAGCACTACCAAATCCGCGGTAGAGCAAGGTCAATTAATCATCCGTAATCAAGATAAGCAACAACAAAATATTGCTGATTTAAGCCGAGATACTGAAAGTGCCAATAATCCACTAAAACAGATTTTTGATAAGCAAAAAGAACTGGATAAAATAGAAACCGTTGAGCTAATAAAAGATATCGCCCAACAAGCAAAAAGCATCACACAAAAGTATGACCGAATACAGGCACAAAAAGATATCGAAAACAATAAGGAACTTCTATCCAAAGCAGAAGCTTTGAAACAATATAATGATTTAAGCGATGAAGACAAGGCAAAAATTTCTTTTGAAAAATTTTATACGGATAATCAGGAATATTGGTATTACGCGGCTGTTGATACACAGTTAGAAGCAAATAAGCAAAAAGGTAACAATATCGGTACCATGGGCAGTGATGTCAGTAAAGGCATAGACACGGCGACCGCCATTATTACCGGCATTATCACCGGCGATATGACCGGCGGCTTAGCTGGCGCCAGCGCTCCATGGCTGGCTGAGCAGATAAAACTACACACCGGGCATCTAGATAAGGATGGTAAATGGGAAACCGATGATATTGCCGGCAACTTAATTGCTCATGCAATACTTGGTGCGGTAGTGGCTGAACTACAAGGCAACTCAGGATTAGCGGGTGGCACTGGGGCGGTGATTGGAGAATCTGCAGCTTGGTTTATTAGTGAAAAACTTTACGGTAAAAAAGTTGAAGAGTTAACCGAATCTGAAAAAGAAAATATGAGCGCCTTAGCACAATTAGCAACTGGTTTTGCGGTAGCTGCCGGCGGTGGTAGTGTTGGTGATGCTGGCGCAGCTATTAGTAGTAGTAAAAATGCGGTTGAGAACAATTATGGTGATTATGTGGGGTATGCTTTCTATAACGCTTCAAAAACTAAATGTGGAGATGACCCTGAATGTATTAATAAAACTACTATGGAAATAATGCAAGGGCAAAAAGAATTTATGGATAAATATGGTAAACCTATAATAATTGCTGAAGCCGCAGCACTAACATTGCCAGCCTTAATCTCTGTTCTTCCTGAATCTGCAATAATTGGTGGTACCATAAGTGGCGGAGGAAACGCTGTAGGCCAATATTTAACTACTGGAAAAGTTAATAGTAATGATGTTATTATTTGGACAGGCGTCGGAATGTTTACTGGTGGTTATGGTACTGGGCTGTGGGGCACTACTGGTTGGGGTATAGCAGGAGGTGCTACATCGAGTTATTTGAAAGATGAAAACCCTATTATTGGAGGCTTGATAGGTGGTAGTTCATCATTTGTTGGCTATGGCGCAGGAAAATTAGTAGAAAACCCATTACAATCGTGGTTTAATCCAGTTGCTAATAAATATATTCATGAAACAAACAGAGGATTTTTGGGGATCACAGGTCATTATACAGAAAGTTCTATCCCTGCTTGGGGTGGTTCTTTAACGAATTCTGGTACTAGCGAGTTGTTTAATAAAATAGTAAACGATCGTTTAAAGGAAAACAATAATGAAAAGAAATAAAAAATATATAGCTTTGATTTTTTTGTGTACAGCGATACCGATTTACTTTTTTTTATTAATTATGATTTTTAGTGTTATGATTTCTTTATTTTTTTATATTATAAAAGGTAACTTTGTATTCTATACAGAAAATATATATATTGCCTCTAAATTGGCCATTTTTTTAGGCATTCCTGCTGGAATTGTTTTTTGGATTGGAGAATGCCGTCGTTTAGGAATTAAGATTTTTGGTAAATAATTAAAATCCCAGTCTAAAAACTGGGATTTTTTTATATCTACAATTTACTTCGTAAGTTCACCAGTGGCCTAGCTGGCGCCAGTGCACCATGGCTAGCTGAGCAGATAAAACTGCACACCGGGCATCTAGATAAGGATGGTAAATGGGAAACCGATGATATTGCCAGCAACTTAATTGCTCATGCAATACTTGGTGCAGTAGTGGCTGAGTTGCAAGGCAACTCAGCATTATCAGGAGGTGTTGGTGCAGTAAGCGGAGAGCTAGCGAGTAAAGTAATTATCAACACCCTTTATGGTGGTAAAGATGCCAACGAGTTAACCGAAGAAGAAAAACAAACCATCAGCGCACTATCTCAACTGGCATCCGGTCTGGCAGTAGCTGCCGGCGGTGGTAATATTGGTGATGCCAGTGCAGCTATTAATAGTAGTAAAAATGCGGTTGAGAATAATAATTTATATCTTTGTCAATTAGATAGTTGTAATAATCGTAGTCAATTTTTATTGACTGGTGGTACAGGGGCTATTATTGGAGCTGTAATTGTTGGTGATGTATTATCTAATGTTAATCCGGAATTATCTTCAAGTCTTCAAGGCGCGGATTTGTCTTCGTTAGAACTACCGGTTAAAGAATGGATATTATATGGAAGAGATGGAGATTTAGAAAAATCAAATAGCAAATCTGATGATTACAATACTGCAAGTTCAGGAGGAATGGTTGCTACCGGTGGTGCAAATTTACAGCCAGATGATGATAATGATAAGAAAGATAAAAATAATTCGTCTAACAAGGATGATAAAAAAGGTGTCGGTGGTAACGGTGCTGCTTCGGAACTCCCTAGTTTAAATGGCAAATCACCAGAAGAAGCAAGAAAACTACTTGAAGGACAGGGTTTTAGCAGTGGTAAAATTAGCCCTAATGGTTGGCAAAAATTTAAAGCTAAAGATGGCTCAAAAGTTGATATTAACTGGAATACTGGTCGAGTAGTTAGAACTGCAGCACCAAAATATGGTCAGAATGGTTCCACTATAAATAAAGGACAGAGATTGGATTCAAGTGGCTCTGAAATTCCAAGAAATTTATCTCATGAGTTACATCCAACAGAAACAATAAATTTTAAATAAGGTTAATAAATTATGTTAGATATAGGAAAGTTATCAATTAGCTGGATTTGTGAATTAAATGTATCGAATAATCAGTTGAAAGTTAAAGCAATTGCTTTGGATAAAATTATTCAAATTGAATTTAATGTAATTTTGTTTATGTCAATAGAGAGTCAATATAATGAAATTCAAGAGATTGGAGATACTATTGATATTTCACATGAATATAGAGCACTTGATTCTAAAGATATGGAAATTTATCCATATAGTTATAATTCCGGCGATCCCTGTCATATCCTAAATATTTATGGTGATTACATGATCAAATTAATATGCAATGATATTAATGTTATAGAATTAAGTGAATAAATTTTTTCTTTAAAGTCTCAGTTCTGCGATCTCCATCGCAGAACACGAATAGTTTTTTTTCAATTATGTGCCCTACTTAGTAAGTTGAAAAATTAGCTTACCATTTTAGTGTTAATCGTGATGAATTTATCTGTAATGAATCCGACTTCACTCAGCCGTAAGTAGCTTTTACTAATGAATATTTTATGCCAATAAATGAAGAAATTAGGTATAAGTATATAAGTTCCGACTTAATCTGATCAATATTAAAAAAAGCGTTACTAGTTTTGAGATAAGATATCAAATATTCAATCAAAATAAAAAAGTAACGCTCATCTTTACTAGCACTACCAAAGAATAAGACATAAAGTTTGTCTTATTAACTTTAACTTAAAATTTCAAAATGTCTACATATAAAGAGGTGCTATCAAATGAGCACCTCTTTCATCATAGCGTTCAAATAGTCATGAAATGGTATACACACCCCGATTATTTTTAATAATAAACCTCAATAAACCAACTCAAAATTACCATTATCAAAAAAATATAATCACCAATTATGGCGCTTATTGGTAATAGCTGTTTTTCACCAACCAGTGGCCAACCAACCACTTATGACCACAACGATGAAGCCTCGAATATAACCCATGCGGCAATCAGTAACGGTGAGTTAATCATTCGTGACCAAGATAAACAAACACAAGATATTAATGAACTCAGTCATGATACCGAAAATGCCCATAGCAAACTCAAACCAATCTTTAATAAAGAGGATGAGCAGACCCGATTAAACATTGTCACGAGCTTAAAAGAGTTAGGAGAGCAGGTTAAAGAGCTCGAGCGCACTATTCATAAAGATGCCGGTAAAGACTCACAAGATGGCAAAATGGGCAATGACTTTAGTAAAGGCGTTGACTCAGCCGTATCGATTATTACCGGTATTATCACCGGCGATATGACCGGCGGCCTAGCTGGCGCCAGTGCACCATGGTTAGCGGAGCAGATAAAACTGCACACCGGGCATATGGGTGAAGATGGTAAATGGCAAACCGATGATATTGCCGGCAACTTAATTGCTCATGCAATACTTGGTGCAGTAGTCGCTGAACTACAAGGCAACTCAGCATTATCAGGAGGTGTTGGTGCAGTAAGCGGAGAGCTAGCGAGTAAAGCAATTATCAACACCCTTTATGGTGGTAAAGATGTCAGCGAGTTAACCGAAGATGAAAAACAAACCATCAGCGCACTATCTCAACTAGCGTCCGGTCTGGCAGTAGCTGCCGGCGGTGGTAATTTTGGCGATGCTAGTGCGGCTATTAGTAGTAGTAAAAATGCGGTTGAGAATAACTTTTTGTCAAATAAATATGGTGTTGAAAAATTAGACGAAAAAGGTAAGGCTTTATATAAAAAATTAAAGGATGCCGGTATTGGTGATATAGATGAACTACAAGCTAAATTTGAGGAATGTAATGGAAATAGTGACTGTGAACGTGATGTTCGTAATGAATTTAGAGAACAAGAGCGAAAAGCAGGTGAAATATTAACTCAACTATATCAAACAGGACAATTAAGTAGAGAAGAATTTGAATACCTTAACTCCTATTATGCCGAAGCTATGATGTATGGAGCTGGAGAAGGGCAAAAATTACATAATACAGGATTTAATCTTGCTGGTGACATATATGATCTTTCAGGATATTTTTGGATTCCAATTGGATTAATAAGTGATTCATACCTGAGTGCTATACGATATGATATAATGATTGAGGACTGGAAAGCAGAGGGGCTTAGTAATGAAGAGATACAGTCTAAGCTTCAAAAACTTAATATTATTGATTCTGGAATAGCGCCTGTTAATGTAAATGCTCTTCTGAACTTGTATGATAATGGTGCAAGTAAAGACGAAATAATGGCATTTGCTGCTGCATCTGTTTTTAATAAATTTGTAGGCAAAGCTAGTAATGCTGCTAATAAGGGAACGAAGCACAATATAGCTAAAGCTGATGCGGAAACTCAGACTGATGTAGCAAAATATTTCGAACAACAACGCCAATATTGGTCAAATGAACCAATCCAATTTAATGGTAATAAAGTGTATCAACGCAATGATTTGTTTGATATTAATTTTGTTGATTCTAAAGGTAGAACTAATCTTGAACGTATGAAGAAAGAACTAGCTCCAATTGGTAAAGATGGTCAACCTGTTAACTTACATCATATGACTCAAAAACAAAATGGTCCTATTGCGGAAATGAGCCAAAGTTTTCATAAGGGTAATCATAGAATTATACACGTTAATGATAATTCTATTCCAACAGGGATAGATAGGAATCAGTTTAATAAATGGCGCTCTCAATATTGGAAAAATAGAGCAAATGAATCTAAAAAATAGGTGTATTATGAGTATAAAAGATGTGAAAGATGCTATAAATATTATTAACTCAAATATTGAATTAGCAGACTTTGTTGGAGAAATATCGCCAGATTTGATTATTAAAGCGGAAAATATGTTGGGTGTGAACTTTCCTGAAAGTTATAAATATTTTTTAGAAAATCTGGGTTGTGGAGATATATATGGCCAAGAATTTTATGGAATAATCAAAGAAGATTTTATTAATTCTGGTATTCCTGATGCAATTTGGGTTACTTTAAAAATGCGTGAAAACTCAGGCCTTCCTAATTATTTTGTTATAGTTTATTTTGGTGGAGATGGTGATTATTATGCTATTGATTGTCGAAACCCAAATGAAGCGCCTGTCATTTGTTGGATACCTGGAGTATCTACAAAGGATGGCTTATATACAAAAGTAGCAAAAGATTTTGGTGTTTTTTTTAAAGAAACAATTATAGATGCAAAAAAAAATTGGTAATCATTTAGTCCAGTTCTGACATCTCTAACGTAGAGCTGGACTAATTATTTGTCAAATATGCAATCTATTTCGCAAGTTAGATAATTAACGTACCTTCTATAGCGGTAATAGTGGACACCAGATAGATAAGTAGTAAAGCCAAATAATTCCAACTTGCGGCCTTCAATTATGAGATGGGGCTGGAGAGTTGGATTGGCCCCCTGCCAATTCACTCATACTCAAATATCAATAAAGTGGTATATATTTATTTCATTGTTTGTCCGACGTTTTAGCCGGAGTGAGTGTTAAACTGAAATTACTAAAGATAAATTTGATAAACTTCCTACAGAGGAAATAATCGCTGCTCATATCTGTTATAAATATAATATTGGCTAAATTATATATATTGGTTTAAAATTAACCTGACCTATATAAAAAGAGCGTTACTTGTCTTGATATAAGGTGTCGAATATTTAATCAAAACCAAAAAGTAACGCTCATCTTTAATACCCCATGATCAAAGCATAAAACATAAATTAATTTTATTAACTTGAACTGAAAAATTTCCAGATATCAACTTAGTAAAATGCGTTATCAAATAAAACATCTTTGCCATCATGGAGTTCAAACAATAATGGAACGGTATCCCTCCTCAATCATTCTAGTTAATAGCAATTTGAAAAATCCTTCAATAAAGCTAATACCTATAATTATGAAAAACATGCTATGCAATAAATTGCTATCAGCAATGTTAAAGTTATTTTTTTTAATAGAAGATAAAAAAAATCACTAGCCGAAACTAATGATTTTTACTTTAGGATGTGTAGAAATTAATAATAATTGCAACCAACAACTATAACTCAATAATTAAAGATGCCTCTGTAGCCGCCTTGATATCTTCAACCGTATATTCAGGATTAATTTCAATTAATTTTAGTCCTTCTGCGGTTACTTTAATAACGCCCATTTCTGTAATAATTAGGTCAACAGCATTAACAGCAGTCAATGGTAAAGAGCACTCTTTTAATATTTTATGTGCGCCCTTAGCTGTATGTTCCATTGCTACAATGACTTTTTTGGCTCCTGTAACAAGGTCCATTGCGCCACCCATGCCTGGCACCATTTTTCCTGGGATCATATAATTGGCAATATTACCCTTCTCATCAACTTGTAATGCACCTAGGACAGATACATCAATATGACCACCACGGATAATTCCGAAAGATGTTGCACTATCAAAAAAACAACCTCCCGGTAAAATGGTTACAGGTTGACCGCCGGCATTAATGATGCTTGGGTCATAATTGTCCGCCGTTGGTGTAGGGCCTAATCCTAAAAAACCGTTTTCAGATTGAAGAATAACTTCAATATTTTCAGGAATAAAATTAGCTACTCGCGTTGGTAGTCCAATACCTAAATTGACGATATCGCCATCGGATAACTCTTTAGCAACACGGGATGCAATATAATTTTGTAACTGTTCCTTATCCATTAGCAGCCTCTTCCTTTGACGATATAATCAACGAAAATACCCGGTGTCGCAATTTCTTGTGGATTTAGTTCTCCAATATCCACAATTTGACCAGCTTCAACGATAGTCAGTTTAGCGGCACTTGCCATAACGTTATTAAAGTTATTCATCGCCCCTTTATAAACAATATTGCCAGCTCGATCGACTTTTGCCGCATAAAGTAAAGCGACATCAGCAAATAATGGTGTTTCTAGTAAAAATTGTTTACCATCAACCTCAATTTTTTTCTTACCTTCTTCTACTAAGGTTCCTATCCCAGTTGGGGTTAAAACACCGCCTAATCCATAACCGGCACAGCGAATACGCTCGGCAAGAGTACCTTGCGGAATTAATTCGACTTGCGTTTCGCCGGCATTCATTTGCCTTCCGGTTTCTTTATTCAAACCAATGTGTGAAGCAATAATTTTTCTGAACTTTTTTAACATAACCATCTTACCGACGCCTTGATCAATCAAGCCAGTATCATTGCAAATTAACGTTAAGTTTTTCACCTCTGTTTGGCATAAATAATCAATCAATGTTTCTGGTGATCCACTAGCCATAAAGCCACCGACCATCATAGTGGTTTCATCTTTGATTGATGATAGTGCTTGCTCAATACTTACTACTTTATCCATAAAACTTGCCCTATTGAGAAACCACCATCGCAATACCTTGACCACCGCCAATACAGAGCGTGGCTAAGCCATTTTTGGCATTTCGCTTTTTCATTTCATATATAAGCGACACTAAAATTCTAGCTCCACTGGCACCAATTGGATGACCAAGTGCTATTGCGCCGCCATTAACATTCACTTTTTCTGCTGGAATATTTAAGGTATTACAAACTGCTAATGCTTGTGCAGCAAAGGCTTCATTAGCTTCAAATAAATCGATATCATTAATAGTCAGACCAGCTTTATCTAACGCTTTTCGGGTAGCTGGAATTGGGCCAATTCCCATCACTTCTGGAGCTACCCCCGCCGCTGCACAGCTTTTAATTGTGACTAACGGTTCTAGTCCTAGTTTTTCTGCTTTTTTGCGACTCATTAAAATTAAAATTGCCGCACCATCATTAATACCTGATGCATTACCTGCGGTAACAGTACCATCTTTTTTGAAGGCAGTTCGTAAAGAGGCTAATTTTTCCATTGTGGTATTTGGTTTTGGATATTCATCAGTTTCAATTACGGTCGTTTCGCCTTTTTTATTAGCAATGGTTACCGGAACAATTTCATCTTTAAAACGGTTAGTCTGTAATGCTATTGCTGCTTTTTTCTGACTAGCTAAAGCTAATTCATCCTGAGCTTGCCGTGAAATACCATATTGCTCGGCAACATTTTCGGCAGTAATCCCCATGTGATAATGATTAAAGGCGTCTGTTAATCCATCACAAATCATTGTATCGATCATTTGTGCATTCCCCATTTTAAGGCCAAAGCGTGCATTAGGGATCACATATGGCGATAAACTCATATTTTCAGCACCGCCTGCAATTACAACATCGGCTTCACCTGTTGCGATGGCTTGTGCCGCAAGTTGCACAGTTTTTAATCCTGAACCACAGACTTTGTTAACAGTAAAACTTGAGACTTCTTCAGGTATCCCACTTTTGATTGCAATCTGTCTTGCCACATTTTGACCGAGTCCTGCTTGTAGCACATTTCCTAATATAACTTCATCTATCTCTTTAGGATCAAGATTTATTCTTTTCATCGCCTCTTTTAACGCTATAGCACCTAAATCAACTACAGGAACATTATTAAAAACCCCGCCAAAACTGCCAATTGGCGTACGTACCGCTGATACAATGACAACATCTTGCATAAGATCATCCTTTTACTTATATGATAAATTTAACTTATGCTAGATGATTGATTTACCTCTGTCCAAGTCTGATTTATTATACAATCTATAAGTTAATCTTATAGATTTTATTAAATAGGAATTTCTAAAGGTAACAAAAGTATGGATATTCGACATTTTCAATATTTTGTTGCAATCGTCAAAGCCGATTTTAATTTGTCTTTGGCAGCAAAAAGACTTTACATATCCCAACCGGCGTTAAGTCAATTTATTAAATTTTTTGAGGAATCAGAAAAAGTAGAACTGTTTGAGAGATATAAAGGTCGTTTACAAGGTTTAACTCCTACCGGTGAGCTTTTTTATGAACAAGTTCAAAAACTAATTACTCAATATAACGATATGTTGACAGCCATTCGTGAAGATGCCGGTCAATTGAAAGGTAAAGTAAGAATAGGTATTCCGCCATTAATTTTAGGTGTGGTGTTTTCTTCAGTGATCGCTGATTTAATTATTAATCATCCCAATATAGAAGTTGAAATTATCGAAAAAGGCGCTTATGAATTAAGTCAAATGTGTATGGTTGATGAACTGGATTTTGCTATTTTGCTCGACCCCACTAATATTAGTTCAACTATCATTGATGAACACCTTATACAGGAAAGTGAGTTATCTGTCTTTTTTAATCACGAGCATCCTCTTGCACAAAAAGAGACGCTAACATGGTCAGATTTAAATGATCAAATGTTAGCAATTTTTGAACCAAGTTTTATGATCCATCATAAATTAATGAAAAAATTTAGCGAATATAATATTCAGCCTCAAAAATATACGATGTCTGCATCCTGGGACTTTTTACTACTCTTAGCAACCAATTCCAAATTTTTAACTATCTTACCATCGCCAATCTTAGATATTTACTCTAACCAGAATATTGTTGAACGTCGCTTTGATGATCCTATTTATTGGAAAGTCTTACTTTGTCATACTAAAAAACAACGTTATTCAAGATTGCATCAGTTTGTATTTAACTATATTTTAAGTCATTTTCAAGATAAAAAATAAACTCACAATATGTTGAAAGCGATAAATACATGTATGTGTCGCTTAAAATCAAGTAAAAACCTTAGTAAACTCGAAAGCGCATTGAATTAATTTACTGACCTAAACCACAATATTAAGGAAATTAATACCTTGCTTTATCGAGTTATTCACGATTTTCTTGACAGTTATCTAAATTATTTCGATCAATTTGTTGTCATTATGTAATTAATCAAATTTTCATTAGTTTTTAATTGCTTTTTGCGATAAACAGACCGCTTTCTATTCGCTTTAAAATAAGAATTATTGCATAATACACAACGAATAAAATGCAGAATTTAAAGGTGTAAATATGGAACTTCTTTGCCCTGCTGGTTCATTACCATCGCTCAAAGTGGCGATTGATAATGGTGCTGACGCAGTTTATATTGGTTTGAAAGATGATACCAATGCTCGCCATTTTGCTGGTTTAAATTTTAATGAAAAACGATTAGTTGAAGCATCGGACTATGTTCATAAACGCGGTAAAAAGTTACACATCGCTATTAATACATTTGCTCACCCCGAAAATTTTGAGCGCTGGCAATATGCCGTTGATACCGCGGCTAATATTGGTGCTGATGCATTAATCATTGCTGATTTGGCCATGCTTGACTATGCTGCTCAAAAGTATCCAAATCTTGAGCGTCATGTTTCGGTACAAGCCTCTTCAACTAATGAAGAATCAATTAAGTTTTATCATAATAACTTTCAAGTGCATCGTATTGTTTTACCTCGGGTGTTATCTATGCATCAAGTAAAACAATTATCACAAGTTTCACCTGTGCCTTTGGAAGTTTTTGCATTTGGTAGTTTATGTATTATGGCTGAAGGTCGCTGCTATCTATCGTCATACTTAACCGGCGAATCACCAAACACCGTTGGCGCTTGCTCGCCAGCCAAGTTTGTCCGTTGGGAGGAGACCGATAAAGGGCTTGAATCACGACTCAACAATGTTTTAATTGATTGTCATAAAAAAGGGGAAAATGCTGGCTACCCAACCCTTTGTAAAGGGCGTTATTTTGTTGGTGATGAGCTTTATCATCCAATTGAAGAACCGACTAGTTTAAATACCATTGAACTATTACCAGACCTATTTGCGGCCAATATTGCTTCGGTTAAAATTGAAGGAAGACAACGCAGCCCCGCTTATGTTGAACAGGTCACGAAAGTATGGCGACAAGCTATTGATCGCTATAAAGCGAATCCTCAAGCTTTCCAAGCTGAAAAAAATTGGATGGATACTTTAGGAGCTGTTTCCGAAGGAACCCAAACAACATTAGGTGCTTATCACCGTAAATGGCAATAATTGACCAGCTTTAATATTAAAATTTACAACCAAAATAAAACTCGATACTCACCTAGGTGAGTTTTCACATTAGTATCAGAGTTTAGCTATCAAAAATTGACTATTTAGAAATTTAAATATAGTGAGCAAAACTATGAAATACGCATTAGGACCAATACTTTATTATTGGCCTAAAATCGAAACCGAAGCCTTTTATCAAGCCGCTAAGGAAAGTGAAGCGGATATTATTTATATGGGCGAAACAGTTTGTACCAAACGCCGTGAAATGAAGGTACCTAATTGGCTAGATTTAGCTAAAGAAATTGCTAAGTCAGGTAAGCAAGTGGTACTTTCTACTCTTGCGTTACTTGAAGCGCCTTCAGAACTGACTGATTTAAGACAGTTAGTCAATAATGGTGACTTTTTAGTTGAAGCGAATGATTTGGCAGCAATTAATATTGCTCATGATAATAACTTACCGTTTGTCGCCGGTCCAGCTATAAATTGTTATAACGCATTAACACTGAAATTATTACAAAAACAAGGTATGGTGCGTTGGTGTATGCCGGTCGAACTGTCTCGTGATTGGCTGAGTAATGTGCTAAAACAATTTGATTCTTTGAAAATTGATCGTAATTTTGAGGTCGAAGTATTTAGTTATGGCTATTTACCCTTAGCTTACTCTGCGCGCTGCTTTACCGCCAGATCAGAAGATAGACCAAAAGATAAATGTGAAACTTGCTGTATTAAATATCCAGTTGGACGAGAAGTGTTTTCGCAAGAACAACAGAAAGTGTTTGTATTAAACGGTATTCAAACTCAAAGTGGTTATTGTTACAATTTAGGAAACAATCTAAAGGATATGCATGGCTTAGTCGATATTGTGCGTATTTCACCACTTGGTATTCAGACGCTTGATATCGTTAAACAATTTAGAGCCAATGAAGACGGCACCAACCCGCTAAATATTGAACATAAACGAGACTGTAATGGTTATTGGAATGGGATTGCTGGACTTGAACTTACACAATAAACATCCGCTAGCTGAAATTTTTAGAGCAGATTTTCCTGCTCTAGATAACAACGTGTATCTTGATTCGGCCGCTACCGCGTTAAAACCGCAAACCATGATCAATGCTACCGTTGAATATTATGCACATCACACCGCAACTGCTCAGCGTAGTTTACACCAAGATGCGCTAAAGGTGACGGCCGCTGTTGATGAAGCGCGGCAGAGTGTTGCGGATTTTATTCATAGCCAATCAAGCCATGAAATTATTTGGACACGAGGAACCACTGAATCAATAAACATAATTGCTCAGAGCTATGCAAGGCCTTTACTACAAGTTAATGATGAAATTATTGTCAGTGAATTAGAGCACCATAGTAATCTATTACCTTGGCTTATCGTCGCCAAACAAACTGGGGCAAAACTGATCAAATGGTCTGCTGAGGTTAATGAGCTTTCGTCATTACTATCAAGCAAAACCAAAATTGTAGCTATCACCCAAATGTCTAATGTTACCGGTTTTTGTCCTGATTTAGCGAAAATTAGTCAGCTAGTCCACCAATATAATGCGATTTTAGTGGTAGATGGTGCACAAGGCGTGGTACACCAGCCAATTGATGTTACCACATTAAATATCGACTTTTACGCTTTTTCTGCCCATAAGTTATATGGCCCAACAGGACTTGGTGTACTATACGGAAAACAACATTTGCTTGAGCAGATGGACGTTTGGCAAGGTGGCGGTAAAATGTTGAAAAATGCTTCATTTTTAGGATTTGAAGTTGAAGAACTGCCTTATAAATTCGAAGCCGGCACGCAAAATATCGCCGGAATCCTTGGTTTTCAAGCGACGTTATCATGGTTAAAAAAATGGGATGAAGCACAATTAGATTGTTATTTAAAACAGTTGGTAACTTATGCTGAATCAAAATTAGCTCAATTAAAGCATATCCAGTTTTTCCAGGTTAAAAATAGTCCAATAATAAGCTTTACTATAGAAAATATTCATCATAATGATATTGCTATTTTATTGAGTGAACAAAATATCGCTATCCGTACCGGTGAATTATGTGCCAAGCCACTGATGGACAAACTTGGTTGTCATGGAGTTATCCGTATCTCTCTAATGCCATATAATAATCAGCAAGATATTGATAGTTTTATTAGCGCACTACAGAATGCTATTGAGCTATTAACGTAGCTTAACATGTTAGTCGCTAACGATTATCTTTTAATAACGACTATATTAGTAATTAGTAACTACTATCTATTAATAATTACTATCTTTAAACCCAATCTTCAACATATAACTGGTTTTAATTATGCTATCACAACAAACACTATTTGAATTATTTTCTAAGCAATATAACTGGCAAGATCGTTATCGACAATTGATAGCTTTAGCAAAACAATTACCGGATTTTGCTGATGAAAAAAAAATTGAGGCTAATCAGGTTTATGGTTGTGAAAACCGGGTATGGCTAACAGCTAATAAACAATCTGATAATACTTTTATTTTTCAGGGTGATAGTGAAGGTAGAATTGTTAAAGGATTACTCACAGTTTTAATTATTATTGCCAATAATAAGACGGCGGAACAGATTAAAGCGCTTGATTTTCATGCGATACTAAAGCAATTAAAAATCACTGATGAATTGAGCCAATCTAGGCTACAAGGGCTGGATAAATTGATTGAACGAATTAAGAGTCAATGAAATAGAAAAGGGAGAATAAATTCTCCCTATTAACAAATCTAAATAATTATCGTAGGGTAAATAATGTCACCACTTTCCTCACACCAGCAACTTTACTTGCCAACGATGCAGCTTCTTGACCTTCTTCACTACTAACAATACCGATTAAAAATACTTCGCCATCTTCAGTAACAACTTTAATATTGCGGGCTTTAGTTTTGGAATTTATCACCAATTGAGATTTAACTTTTGTGGTGATCCACATATCATTACTAATAGTTCCAGCACCAACTGGCTCACTGGCGCGGATTTGGTTATAAACTTTTTTCACACCTTCGACTTGATAAGCAAGACGTTCAGCCTTTTCGATTTGCTCGGCATTCGCTTGACCAGTTAAAATAATGTTACCCATATAAGTGCTCGAAGAAATACGGGAGCCGATAAAGAAAGGAGCATTTTCTTTTAGTTTAGTATTCATTCTGGTATTGAGTGTTGTATCATCAACTTGCGTTCCAGCTGTACGCGGATCGGTCGCCATTTTTGCAGTAGCTCCTGCACCAACACCGATAACGGCAGCAAAACAACCTTGTAACATTAACGCTCCCGATACTAACGCGGCGACTAAAACAAATTTTTTCATTATTACTCCTTTTTATTTACTACTCAGTAAAATTCAAATACTGATGAATACTTGTCATTATGCCTTGTAGATAGTGATTTGCAACATAATTTTATGGTTAGTAAATGTAAAAATTTTTCGATAATTTTAATTGATAGATATCAATATAATAATGGGTCAATTTGTTATAACAAATATTTATTTTTTTATAAAATCTGTTATCTTTTAATAAGAAATTGTATAAAAATTTAATGGAATAAAACTATGAATCAAGATTATATCGATTGGTTATATGGTCTATCGGCACCAATGGTTGCATTAAATAAAGAGTGTGGCGCAAGTTATACATCACCCTTTTTTTTTCCTGAGGATAAATATACCGATTTGAAAAAAGACTGGGACATTGATTCGCGAGAAACGCTACTAGCAATGGTCTTTAATATGATCGACGATGGCCATGCACCAGCTTTATCTAAACACTACTTTATGTACCCTCGCCTATCAGCAATCGACTGGTTGAAATACACCGAGAAACATACTGATTACCAAAAAGTCTTACTAGAACTTGTTGAAAAGAGTTATTTAGAATGTGGGGTTGGTGGCATCCGTAGTTGGGATTATGCTCGTATGGGCTATATATTACGTAATGGCACCACTAATAAATTTATTACTGAACAAGAAGCTCTTTGGATTTTTTATCGAATTGCACTGCGCGCACAATACTATTATTCGTCCTGGCAAAGTTATTTTTCTGGCTGGTTTATTGGTTATCAATATTGGAAATCACTTTCTAACAAAGAAAATTTAGAAATATTGCGTTGTGAATTATGCCGCTCATCGCAAGTATGGACCATGAATAAATTATATAACAATGAAGATTCCCCTCATCATCACCTTCCTTGGTATATTGAGATAGAAGAATTGGAAAAACCTGAATCATTAACGGAGTATGATTGGTCATGAATAACAATTTTTGGCAATTATTAGCAATTGAGAAAACTACCGATATCGCGCTGATTCGACAAGCTTATCGAGCAAAACTGCCGGAATATCATCCAGAAACTGATCCTGATGGTTTTAAAGCGCTACGCGAAGCCTATGAATCAGCTATGCAGTACGCAAAAGCACCCGAATCAATGACTGATGATTTAAATCAAGAACAGCCTACTGAAGAAGTTATTAAACCACTTACCGAAGAAGAGCGACAAGTCAAAGAAATCTGTGATAATTATCAGGCGTTACTCGACGATCCGCTTCGCTGTCATAATGTTAATGAGTGGCATAAATTTGTTGCTTCATTTTATGATTACCCAATGTCTATAATGGAAATTGCTAAATGGCAGATGTTAGACATCAGTTATGACACATTAACGATATCACTATCTTGTGTGAAAATATTAGCAGATAATTTACGCTGGCGTCAGCAAATCATTAATCATTCTCCCACCAACATTGAGATGTATACCAATTTTTTTGATCATATTGATCATGGTGATTTTTTTGATTATGACAGCTTACCAAGAACAAATAAAGCCGTACAAAATGTAACCATCGATTATGCTCGTTGTGCTAGATGGCTTTTCTGGGAAAAACCATCTCAGGAATTAAACGAATATTTATCTATTCATAGCGTGGTTTACTTACCTGATGATTCCGAATTTATGCAAGAACTAGCCAATTGGCATTATTTTAGTAAAACCCCAAATAGAGGATTATTAGACTATGCTTTAAGTTGTATTGCAGATCCTAATCAAGACCAACAAAAGCAAGAAGAGTGGAAAGCAGTCGCCGCAATGCAATATTCACTGCTTGAAGACGAACATAATGCCTTATTACTTTGGTTAGAACTCTATCATCTACCACAATATCAAGAAAAAGCTACCGGTTGGTTAATGTTGTGGTGTGCTAAAAATCAGTTTGAATATCTGCCATTATTAATTCTTGCATTAAATCAATCTTATTGTTTAAAAACAGAAAATCCTGAAAACTATATATTTAGTATTCCTCAACTTACACCATCTACCCTTTTTCGATTACTGGAACTAAACAAACAAGATTTCAGTGATGAAATTGCAGCTGTTATAAGCTGGGCTGTCGATAATAATTGGAATTATCGACAAGTCATCTATGCCTTATTATGTGATGATGGTAACAGCCGATTATACCGCTTATACCGACATGCAATCATGTTACGTCACGGTAATAAAAAACTATTGCAAGAGATCTTAGCCGAATCATGTGAAGATAAATTTGAAAAATTTATTTTACAAAATTTACAGCGTCAAGCTAGACAACACCTTGAGTGGCTAACCAATCTATCACCAGTACAAGAGTTTACAGAGTGGTTGTATCAAAGTGATGAAAATGCAGTTATTCCTACTAAATTTGATCCGAATGTTGAAGAGGGGGAGCTGTTTTTATATGCTCGGTTATGGCTCGATAGATTCGATGATATCCCATTTATCGCTAAATTACATTTATATGACAATGTAGCTTATCGAAATATGGAGATGTTTGATTGGCCTGTCTACTATGAATTTAGAGGAGACAACACCTTACCCCAATCACCTAATCAATCAATTATTGCTGCTGATAACAATGCTTATTGGCAATGGTATCGTTACTGTTTATTAATCATCAGTATTGCAGATTCACCAATTAAAGCTGCCAACTTTATTCGAGAGAAAGATAACTTATTTTTACTCTCTGAAAGTGATCCTCTTGCGTCACTTATAGATACCTTTAAGTCTGACCAATGGCAAAATGATACGGAATTATATAATCTTATCGATAGTGATAATCGACAGATTGGCTCTATGTTGGTTAATTACCCAAATTCAATTGAAGCAGTTATCTACGCATCAGATGAAATTAATTGGGATGAAATTGAGCAAATAGTTGAACAAAGATGGGCAAATAAACTAACCAACAAATCTGTCACTAGTTTAATGTTACTGTATTCAATTGTTTTTGACAAAGCCAATCAAAAAACAAAACTAAAAGAAATACTACAAAAGCTAGCTGGTGATAATACCCAGTTACAAAAAATCGTCGAATCATTTAGGTTAAAAATATCCATTCCGTCATCTCTCAAAAAAAATAATGATGAATTGCAAAAAATAGACACCTTAAAAAATTTAAATCAAAAACTCAATAAAGATGATGCGATATATGAAAAAGATGATATCGAAACACTTATAGAAATTAAACAAAATAGTGATATTACACTTAAATTATGCTCAACATTGCTGCTAGCCAAAAATATGGATCACCAGAAAAAACTTAAATCTAAAGCGTTTCCACCCAATAAGTGGTGGCAAATTTGGCGCTGGAATGGTCGAACCAATTTAATTGGCTTCTTAAAACAGATGAGCTTTTCTTGTTTAATTATTCTTTTACTACTAATAAGTGCGAGCCAAACAAATTTAGATAATACTATTACTGATATATTATGGGGAGTTGCAATAATCAATATTATTTTTGCGATAAAACGACGCTTAAATGACTGTTATTATAATAGCGGCATCCTTTATTTTATATCAGCCTCACTTGCACTACCAATTCTATTGTCGCCATGTTGGCTTTCATCTGTCGATGAGACAAACCGTTATGGACCACCAATAACAGAATAATAAGCAAAGATAAGTTATCTCAATATCCCCTTTACAACGCTATTTTCTAATTATTAAAGGGGATAATTTTACAAAACTTATCGATTAAGCTCGCTAAGATTTACCTCTATTTCACTACGTATTTGCTCGATTTCTTCTGGATTTTGCTGTTCTAAGACTTCCATAAAAGCTTGGATATACGAGCCGATGAGTAGTCGTTCATCACCTAATGCCTGAGCCCATGCTCGCTCTAATCGTGCTAATAAAGTTCGATTAGGCATTTCATCACGCGGGTGAATTTTAAGTGCAGCTAATCTGTCATGGCTTTCTTGCTTTTGTTTATCGGTTAATCCTATCGGGCTATGATCAATCACTTTGCCATGCAATACACCGGTTTCCAATAACACAACATCAACTTCAAGCAATCCATTTAAATCATAACTAAAGCGAACATCAATCCCTTGAATTTTTTCCATAGGAGTTAATGGCACTTCAAATTCATCAATTAGAACGTTATTTTCAACTCGAGGATTTTCACCCTGATAAACCGAAAGTATGATATTTTTCTGCTGTGGGCTTGAAGTATAAAACGTTTTTACTTTTGAAGTTGGTACAACCGTATTGCGTTCAATAATCGGTGAGAACAAGCCATTAATATTGTTAGAACAACTTTCAATTCCCAGTGTATATGGACAGACATCGGTTAAAATAACCTCTTCAACATCAGCATCACGCAAACGACAAGCAGCCTGAACGGCGGCACCTTGTGCCAC
Source organism: Gilliamella apicola (assembly GCF_003202915.1). Lineage (GTDB taxonomy): Bacteria > Pseudomonadota > Gammaproteobacteria > Enterobacterales > Orbaceae > Gilliamella > Gilliamella apicola_Q. Next base: position 83,810 of record NZ_QGLP01000003.1, on the reverse strand, counting down.
AATAGTCGTTGGATTGATGTGACGATAAGGGAGTTTACCAAATAACTTTGTCACTAACTCACGAACCACACCCAATTGTGATGAACCGCCAACTAAGACAATATGTTCAAGTTCATTAGCTTTTAAGCGAGCATCACTTAATGCCTGTTCAACAGGTGCTCGTAATCGATTAAGCAAAGGTAACCAAATTGATTTAGCTCTTACTTCGTTTAATGAAAATTGCCATTGCTTGTCTTGCCAGAACCAAGTCAAATTATGCATCTGTTCACCACTTAGCTTACACTTTAACTGTTCAGCCAAATCTAATAAACGCGCATAGTCATCAACTGGAATATCTTCTTGTTTCAGCTGCCATTCGCTTAGGCATGCCTTAACAATTTCATGGGTAAAATCTTCACCACCTAAGTAGTTGTCACCGGCTGATGCATGTACCTCAATGATAGGCATGGCGTATTCCAGTACGGTCACATCGAAAGTGCCACCACCTAAGTCAAAAACTAAGGTATTCCCTGATTGTTCTTCATGTAATCCATACGCCATTGAAGCTGCAGTTGGCTCATTAATTAGACGTACCGCATTTAATCCCGCAAGCTCGGCAGCAAAGCGAGTCTGTTTACGTTGCTCATCATTAAAATAAGCGGGAACTGAAATCACCACATCACGAATTTCTTGTTTTAAGAAAGCTTCTGCATCCGCTTTTAGTGATTTTAAAACTAAGGCCGAAAGCTCGGTTGGAGTAAATTTTTGATCACCTAACGTAAACACTTTACTCGATCCTAAAAACCGTTTAAATGCCGCAGCACTACGACTTGGATGTGTGGTCAAACGGGATAAAGCAGCATGACCGACTAAAATAGAATTATCTTCATCAATGCTGACAACCGATGGTGTAACCACTTCGCCGATAGCGTTGGGAATAAGCGTTGATTGACCATTTTGCCAAACACAAATTAAACTATTGGTAGTACCTAAATCAATACCTATTGGAGGATGCATAACCACTTTATTCTCTTAATATTTTTTTATAAATTTTTTGGACATTATATCCTTAATATTATTTAAGGTGCAATTTTATCCAATTTCGAGTACTAAATTTTATTAAAAATGTAGATTATTAATAAAAAGAAAATAGCTAAATAAAATGCTAATTTCCGATTAAATTATCAGGAGTTAATTTCTCAAACTTAAACACAACTATTGTGAATTAGCCTTTTTATCAATCTCAACAATTTGACTAATTAATTTACCCGCTTTCAATTGCGTTAAAATAAAATCACCAACCGATACCTGTTCAACACTGCGTATTACTTTTTGTTGCTGATCAGTGGTTACTGAGTAGCCTCTATCTAATGTTGCTAGTGGACTTACACTATTGAGCTGAGATGTTTTTAGTACAAATTGATGCTTCGCATCCGTCAGCCTTTTTTGCATCAAATTAAGCAGTTGTTGCTGTTTTTGTTCAAGCCTTTGCCCATAATAAATAATTTTATGTTGTGGTGAAATAGCGACCAAACGTTTATCAAGTAGATTATGGCGATAAGATTGCCTTAATAAGTATTGCTGAATATTTTCAAATAAGGCATGACGACCAGTTAATAAACGATTTAATTGTTTTGCTAATTTTGCTTGTGGGTGCTGTGCTTGTAATCGCTGATAACGCTTATTTAAAAATTCTCGTCGACGCATTAAATAATAATCAACCGCCATACACAAATATTGCTCTTGAACTTGTAAACTTTTTACCTGTTCTAATTTATCACGACTAACCAACTCAGCTGCGGCCGATGGTGTAGCTGCACGTACATCCGCAACAAAATCAGCAATGGTAAAATCAACTTCATGACCAACAGCACTAACAATCGGTAACTGGCTAGCAAAAATAGCCCTTGCTACAACTTCTTCATTAAATGCCCAAAGATCTTCAATTGAACCACCGCCGCGACCGACAATTAATACATCACATTCTTGGCGAACATTAGCAATTTGGATCATTCTGGCTATTTGGGCTGGTGCTTCGCTACCTTGTACCTGCGTTGGATAGATAATCACCCGTAAACTTGGATCGCGTCGGTTTAATATTTGACAGATATCATGTAGCGCAGCACCTGTTGATGAGGTAATAATACCGACTGTACGAATATTATCAGGCAACGCCTTTTTATAAACCTCATCAAATAATCCTTCTTCTGACAGTTTGTGTTTTAACTGTTCAAATTTTTGTTGTAACAAGCCCGCGCCAGCTGGTTGTAATTGATTAATAACTAATTGATAGTCACCACGGGCTTCATAAAGTGTTACCGAAGCATTAACTAACACTTGTTGTCCATTTTGCGGGGTAAATCCAGTACGAAAATTGCTATTACGAAACATGGCACAACGCACTTGAGCAACTTCATCTTTCAAAGTGAAATACCAATGGCCTGAAGCTGGGCGAGAAAAATTTGAAATTTCACCTACTAACCAAATTTGTCCAATAGCATCAAAAAGCAAATCTTTAACGATTTGGTTAAGATCTTTGACCGATAAAATCGAGTTGCTTTGCATACTATTATCCTTATGGTAAAAAGATTAATCTAAGTCAAATTGAGCCCAAATTGGCGCATGATCTGAAGGTTTTTCCATCCCACGAATATCGTAATCGATACCGGTTTGGCCACAATATTGCATAAGCTTTTGGCTAGCTAGTATTAAATCAATTCTTAATCCGGTTTCGCTAACAAAGCCTTTCGAACGATAATCAAACCAAGAATATCTTTGTGAATCTGGGTTAGCATGGCGATAAGTATCGGTATAACCCAATGCCATTAAATTATTTATCCATTCGCGCTCTTCCGGCAAAAATGAACATTTACCTGTTCTTAACCATCGTTTGCGACTATCTTCCGTAATACCAATATCTAAATCCGTTGGGCATATATTCATATCGCCAATAATAAGTGATAATTGACTATTAAGTTGTTGAGATTGTATATACCCGATTAAATCTTGATAAAATTTACGTTTAGCCGGATATTTAATTTCATGATGTAAACTTTCACCTTGGGGAAAATAGCCATTAATAACCATTAAATTACCTTGGCTAGTTGGCAACTCTGCTAAAATTAATCGACATTGTGCTCCTTCCTCATCGGTCGGAAAACCACATTGTACCGATAATGGTTTTTGCTTAGTCAATAATGCTACGCCATAATGCCCTTTTTGACCGTGATAATGTAAGTGATAACCAAACTGTGCAAGTTCCTCAACTGGAAATTGATCATTGTGAACTTTAGTCTCTTGTAAACCAATTATATCAGGTTGATGCTTATCAATTATAGCGGCTAATTGATGGATTCTAGCGCGTAGACTATTAATATTAAATGAGATAACTTTAATCATAAATTTATTGTATTTGATTTAATTTTGCAATTGACCCATGCTACCAAAAATACGTTATACTGTTAAGCAATTACAGTAAAAGCTATAACTTGTGATAAAGAGATAACCGAATATGTCAAAGGAATTACTTGCATTGCGCGATAAAATTGATGAAGTTGATCAATCAATTTTATCTTTAATTAATCAACGATTAGCATTAGTCGCCCAAGTTGGGGAAGTGAAAAGCGAGCATGGAATTCCGATTTACGATCCTAAACGTGAAGCGGATATGATAGCTAAACGCAAACAAGAAGCTGAAAATTTAGGCATTTCATCAGCGTTAATTGAAGATATTTTACGCCGCTTAATGCGTGAATCTTATATAAGTGAAAACGACAAAGGTTTTAAAAAGGTTTACACTGGCAAAGGATCGATTGTCATCATTGGTGGTAATGGACAAATGGGTAGACTATTTGCCCGACTATTTACCCTGTCAGGTTATACAGTCAAAACCTTGGGTTCAAAAACCATGCATCAAGCAGCCGAAGTCGTTGCTGATGCTGCTGCCGTTATTGTTACAGTACCGATCAACAAAACATGTGAAATTATTCAACAATTGCCGCCATTACCTAAAGATTGTATTTTAACTGATTTTACTTCAATCAAAGTTAAACCTTTACAAGCGATGTTGGCTAAACATACCGGTCCTGTGGTTGGCTTGCACCCGATGTTTGGTCCCGATGTGCCAAATTTAGCCAAACAAGTTATTGTTTACTGTCAAGGTCGATACCCTGAACAATACCAATGGTTAATTGAACAGATGCGGATTTGGGGGGCTAATTTATGTGCAATTGATGCCAAAGAGCATGATAAATGTATGTCGTTTATCCAAGCATTACGCCATTTTACTTCGTTTTCCTATGGTGTAAATTTACAACGAGAACACGCAGATCTAGAACAATTAATTACCCTCTCTTCACCTATTTATCGCTTGGAGTTAATGATGGTTGGTCGCTTGTTTGCTCAAGATCCGGTCCTTTACGCAGATATCATTATGGCGTCAGATGATAATATTGAATTAATTAAACGCTATTACGAATGTTTTGGACAAATGGTTAAATTAATTGAACAAAGAGATAAAACCAAATTCATTGAGAATTTCAATCAAGTAACCAAATGGTTTGGTCGTTATGCCGAGCGTTTTATTAAAGAGAGCCAAGTGCTATTAAAATTTGCTAATGACAATCGAGAATAAGTTTACTTAGCTTGCATTTTTTATAAAATAAAAAATTAACATTATAAAACTGGCAATTGGTTAAATAAAAAATTTCAGTATGAGGAAATAACATGTCTAATCGGAAATATTTTGGTACAGATGGTATTCGTGGAAAAGTTGGAGAGTATCCTATTACTCCTGATTTTGCGCTCAAATTAGGTTGGGCCGTTGGGCGAGTACTAGCTAAAGATGGTGTTAAAAAAGTCCTCATCGGTAAAGATACCCGTATTTCAGGTTATATGCTTGAATCAGCATTAGAAGCCGGATTTGCCTCGGCTGGTGTTGCCGCCGCTTTTACTGGTCCAATGCCAACGCCGGCCATTGCTTATCTAACTCGTACATTTCGCGCTGATGCGGGTGTGGTTATTTCTGCATCCCACAATCCTTTTTATGACAATGGTATTAAATTTTTCTCAACTGAAGGCCGCAAACTCGATGATGCTATTGAGTTAGAAATCGAAGCACAACTCGAAAAACAGATTGATTGTGTTGAATCAAAACAACTTGGCCGTGCAAGCCGAATCACTGATGCCGCTGGTCGCTATATCGAATTTTGCAAAAGTACTTTTGATCATGATTTAAGTCTAGCAGGTTTAAAAATTGTGGTAGATTGTGCCAATGGTGCCACCTACCACATCGCCCCAAAAGTACTGCGTGAGCTCGGTGCGACAGTAATTAAAATTGGTTGTGAGCCTGATGGTGTCAATATTAATGAAAATTGTGGTGCGACTGACGTAAAAGCATTAACCAAACGGGTTCTTGAAGAAAAAGCCGATTTAGGCTTTGCCCTCGATGGTGATGGTGATCGCATTATTATGGTTGATCATCAAGGAAATAGAATTGACGGTGATTTAATTATTTACATCATTGCCCGTGAAGCTTTAAGGCAAGGTCAGCTTAAAGGCGGCGTTGTCGGCACTTTGATGAGTAACATGGGACTGGAAATCGCCCTTAAAAATCTTGGCATTCCTTTTGTAAGAGCAAAAGTTGGCGACCGCTATGTACTTGAAATGTTGGTTGAAAAAAATTGGCGATTAGGCGCAGAAAATTCAGGTCATGTTCTATTACTAGATAAAACCACTACTGGTGATGGAATTGTTGCTGGGTTACAGGTGCTAGCAGCCATGATACGCAATGATATGTCATTAGCCGATTTATGCAGTGGCATGACAATGCTACCTCAAGTACTAATAAATATCCGTTTTGCCGGAAAACATGACCCACTAACTAATGCAGCGGTAAAATCTGCAATTGAACACGCAGAAAAGCAACTTGGTAATGAAGGGCGTGTTTTAATTCGTAAATCAGGTACTGAGCCACTTATCCGTGTGATGGTGGAAGGTAGCAATCAATCTGAAGTGCAAAAATTAGCGGAACAAATCGCCAATGCAGTTGAAGCTTCAAATTAGCCTATTTTTTCGTCATTCATTCGACTATTGATGAATAATATCTTTATTGGACTGATTTAGTAATACTTTCAATATTTACACAATATTATGAAAAAGTGTCTAAATTCTTTATTTTTTTAATCAGTTGTTGACTTATTATAGGTGATTGGGGTTAAAATAATAGCTTCGGTTATTGCAGTGATTGTTCGTACCTTTTAAGTAAGACAAAATCTGTAGTGTTCATTTTTAGAAATAGGTAAGAGGGTTATATGGCAGTTTCCTCTCCAGCTTCACCGCAAGCTTATATAAAACACCATCTGGAAAATTTGCAAGTCGGTTCTGGTTTTTGGACCTTTAATCTTGATTCGTTGTTCTTCTCAATTTTGATGGGTGTGCTTTTTTTGTGGATCTTCCATCGAGTAGCAAGAAAAGCGACGAGTGGCGTACCAAGTAAACTTCAATGTGCGGTAGAGATGATCTTTGAGTTTGTAAATAATACCGTTAAAGACATGTTTACTGGTCAAAATAAACTCATTGCCCCTTTAGCACTTACTGTGTTTATCTGGGTGTTCTTAATGAACTTACTAGATCTGATCCCAGTTGATTTCCTACCTTACGCAGGACAATATCTAGGTCTTTCGCATTTAAGAGTTGTTCCGACAGCTGACGTTAGTATTACTATGTCAATGTCATTAGGTGTCTTTGCACTTATCATCATTTATTCAATCAAATATAAAGGGATTTCAGGGTTTATTAAAGAGTATACCTTGCATCCATTTAATCATTGGGCATTTGCGCCAATTAACCTAATCCTTGAACTTGTTAGCTTATTAGCAAAACCTGTTTCTTTAGGATTACGACTCTTTGGTAACATGTATGCAGGTGAACTTATCTTCATCTTGATAGCAGCGTTATTACCTTGGTGGTCACAATGGGCATTATCACTACCATGGGCTATATTCCATATTTTGATAATCACCTTACAAGCATTTATTTTTATGGTATTGACTATCGTCTATTTAGCGATGGCCTCAACAACCGAAGATCATTAATTTTAACTTTTTTTAGATAATAAACTGGAGTATATAATGGAAATTTTATATGTAGCCGCAGGCTTAATGATGGGATTAGCTGCAATCGGTGGTGCAGTTGGTATTGGTCTATTAGGTGGTAAATTCTTAGAAGGTGCTGCTCGCCAACCAGAATTAATGCCTATGTTACGTACCCAATTCTTTATCGTTATGGGCTTAGTTGATGCGATCCCTATGATTTGTGTAGGTATTGCGTTATTTATCATTTTTGCTGTTGCTGGTTAATAATAATTTAAGAGGAATTGTCTCATGAATATGAACGCAACTCTCCTCGGCCAAGCAATTACATTTGTATTGTTTGTTTGGTTCTGTATGAAGTTTGTTTGGCCTCCAGTTATCCGAGCGATTGAAAAACGCCAAAAAGAGATAGCAGAAGGATTAGCTTCAGCAGAAACAGCAAAAAAAGATTTGGAATTAGCCAAAGCAAATACATCTGACATAATGCAACAGGCTAAGGTTGAGGCTAATGCAATTATTGAGCAAGCGAATAAACGCAAAGCAGCCATTCTTGAAGAAGCACAACAAGAAGCTTCTCGTGAAAAAGAAAGGATTGTTGCTCAAGGGCTTGCTGAAGTTGAAGCTGAGCGTAAACGCGCTAGAGAAGAGCTTAAACAACAAGTCGCTACACTCGCTATTGCCGGTGCAGAAAAAATTATTGAACGTTCTGTTAATGAAGCCGCTAACAGCGACATCATTGATAAACTCGTAGCTGAACTATAAGGAGAATAGAGCAATGGCTGACTTAATTACGATTGCTCGCCCTTATGCTAAAGCCGCTTTCGACTTTGCTGTTGAAAAAAATAGCATCGAATCATGGCATAAAATGTTAGTGTTAACCGCTGAAGTGAGCAAAGATGCTCAAATCAGAAGTGTTTTAACATCTGACATGAAAACCGATTCAGTGGCTAACTTACTCATCAACATCTGTAAAGATGTACTTGATGAGTATAGCACTAATTTTATTAAGGTTATGGCTGAAAACAAACGCTTATCGCTTCTTCCTGAAGTGTTAACATTGTTTGAGCAATACTGTTTAGATAAAGAAGCGCAAGCAGACGTTGATGTAATTTCTGCCAATGAGCTAACCAATGAACAACTTAATAAAATTTCTGTCGCTGTCGAAAAACGTTTATCACGAAAAGTAAAACTAAAATGTCATATTGATAAATCGCTCATTTCTGGTTTTATTATTCGTACGGGCGATATGGTTATTGATAGTAGTATCAGAGGACGTCTAAATCGACTAAATGACGTTCTACAGTCTTAAGGGGACTGATAATGCAGCTAAATTCAACTGAAATAAGTGAACTAATTAAAGAGCGGATAGCTCAGTTCAATATTGTGAGTGATGCTCACAATGAAGGAACAATCATCTCAGTGAGTGATGGTATCCTTCGAATCCACGGATTAACCGATGTAATGCAAGGCGAAATGATTGCTTTACCTGGTAACCGATATGCAATGGCATTAAACCTTGAAAGAGATTCTGTTGGTGCTGTGGTCATGGGACCATACGAAGACTTATCTGAAGGGATGAAAGTGCAATGTACTGGTCGTATTTTACAGGTACCAGTAGGTGACGGTTTATTAGGCCGTGTTATCAATACACTTGGTGAACCAATTGATGGTAAAGGTTCGATTCAACATGATGGGTTCTCACCTGTCGAAGTTGTTGCTCCAGGCGTTATCGACCGTCAATCTGTTGACCAAGCATTACAAACTGGTTATAAAGCGGTTGACTCGATGATTCCAATCGGTCGTGGTCAACGTGAACTTATCATCGGTGACCGTCAAACTGGTAAAACCGCATTAGCAATTGACGCTATTATTAATCAACGTAATTCTGGTGTTAAATGTATTTATGTGGCAATCGGACAAAAACAATCTACTATTGCTAACGTAGTGCGTAAACTTGAAGAGCACGGTGCGCTAAAAAATACCATTGTAGTGGTGGCATCAGCATCTGAATCAGCAGCGTTACAATACTTAGCGCCATACGCTGGTTGTGCAATGGGCGAATACTTCCGTGACCGTGGACAAGACGCGCTTATTGTTTATGATGATTTATCAAAACAAGCCGTTGCTTATCGTCAAATTTCATTATTACTTCGTCGTCCACCTGGACGTGAGGCTTACCCGGGTGACGTATTCTATCTTCACTCTCGTTTACTTGAACGTGCAGCTCGTGTTAACGAAGCTTATGTTGAAGAGTTTACTAAAGGTGAAGTAAAAGGTAAAACTGGTTCATTAACGGCGTTACCAATTATCGAAACCCAAGCAGGTGACGTTTCGGCGTTCGTACCAACTAACGTAATTTCGATTACTGATGGTCAGATCTTCCTTGAAACCAGCTTATTTAACTCAGGTATTCGCCCAGCGGTAAACCCAGGTATTTCGGTTTCCCGTGTTGGTGGTGCTGCGCAAACTAAGATAATGAAAAAATTATCTGGTGGTATTCGTACCGCACTTGCTCAATATCGTGAATTAGCTGCGTTCTCACAATTTGCATCTGACTTAGACGAAGCAACAAGAAACCAATTAAGCCACGGTGAAAAAGTAACTGAATTACTCAAACAAAAGCAATATTCTCCTATGACTGTTGCCGAGCAATCAATTGTACTTTATGCCGCTGAACGTGGTTATCTAGAAGATGTTGAACTTGCAAAAGTATTATCATTTGAAACAGCACTTCTTGCTTATGCCCATAGTCAATATGCTGATTTTGTTAAACAAATCGACGAGACAGGCAATTACAACGATGAGATTGAAAATAAGTTAAAAGCAATGCTTGAAAGCTTTAAATCGACTCAAACTTGGTAAGGGTGAGGTAACAAATGGCTAATGCAAAAGAGATTAGAACGAAAATTGCCAGTATCCAAAGTACGCAAAAGATCACTAAAGCGATGGAAATGGTAGCCAATTCTAAAATGCGTAAAACGCAGGACAGAATGGCCGCTAGCCGTCCATATGCAGAAATGATTCGTGAAGTAATTGGACATTTAGCGTTAGCTCAAATAGGCGCCAAACATCCCTACTTAGAAGAAAGGGATGTAAAACGAGTTGGCTATCTTATCATTTCGACCGATCGTGGTTTATGTGGTGGATTAAATATCAATCTTTTCAAAACGGTTATTGCTGATATGTCAGCATGGCAAGAGAAAGGTGTTGAAGCCGATGTGGCTTTAATTGGTTCACGCGGGGTGTCGTTTTTCTCTTCAGTAAAAACGAATATTTTAACCCAAGTAACTAATTTAGGTGACGAACCAACTTTATCTGATTTAATTGGTCCGGTAAAAACAATGCTAGAGGCATATGACAACGGTAAAATTGATAGATTATATATTGTAACCAATAAATTTATTAATACCATGTCGCAAAAGCCGACAATACAGCAATTATTACCATTACCAGCTTCAGAAGATAAAGAACTTAAAGCTTCATCGTGGGATTATATTTATGAGCCGGATGCAAAATCATTATTAGATGTGATTTTACGTCGCTATATTGAATCACAAGTCTATCAAGCGGTGGTTGACAATTTAGCGAGTGAACAAGCAGCAAGAATGGTGGCCATGAAAGCAGCAACAGATAATGGTGCAAATTTAATTAATGAATTACAAATTGTGTATAACAAAGCCCGTCAAGGTGCTATCACAAATGAATTAATTGATATTGTATCTGGTGCAGCTGCTGTTTCAGGTTAATGCTAAATATTGGCTTATAGTTAAGAAAAAGACGTAGAGGAATAAAAATGGCTACTGGAAAGATTGTCCAGATCATCGGTGCGGTGGTTGATGTCGAATTCCCAGAAGATGCAGTACCAAAGGTATATGATGCATTAGAAGTGGAAACTGGCACTGAAAAATTAGTTCTGGAAGTTCAGCAACAATTAGGTGGTGGCGTTGTATGTTGTATTGCAATGGGCTCATCTGATGGTTTAAGACGTGGACTTAAAGTAGTAAATACAGGTCACGGCATTGAAGTTCCTGTGGGAACAAAAACACTTGGCCGTATTATGAACGTACTTGGTGATCCTGTTGATAAAGCAGGTCCAATTGGTGAAGAAGAGCGTTGGGCGATTCACCGTGCAGCACCAACATACGAAGAGTTGGCTAACTCAACAGAATTACTTGAAACTGGTATCAAAGTTATCGACTTAATTTGTCCATTTGCCAAAGGTGGTAAAGTAGGTCTATTTGGTGGTGCTGGTGTTGGTAAAACCGTAAACATGATGGAATTAATTCGTAACATCGCGATCGAGCATTCAGGTTACTCAGTATTTACTGGTGTAGGTGAACGTACGCGTGAAGGTAACGACTTCTATCATGAAATGAAAGAATCAAACGTACTGGATAAAGTATCGTTAGTTTATGGTCAGATGAATGAGCCACCAGGAAACCGTTTACGCGTAGCGTTAACTGGTTTAACCATGGCAGAAAAATTCCGTGATGAAGGTAAAGACGTACTATTATTTATCGATAATATTTACCGTTATACCTTAGCCGGTACCGAAGTATCTGCGCTATTAGGTCGTATGCCATCTGCGGTAGGTTACCAACCGACGTTAGCAGAAGAAATGGGGTTATTACAAGAACGTATCACCTCAACAAAAACAGGGTCAATTACCTCAATCCAAGCAGTATATGTACCTGCCGATGACTTAACTGACCCATCACCGGCAACTACCTTTGCTCACTTGGATGCAACAATCGTATTAAGTCGTCAAATCGCATCATTAGGTATTTACCCTGCGGTTGACCCACTCGACTCAACAAGTCGTCAATTAGATCCACTTGTTGTTGGGCAAGAACATTACAATTGTGCTCGTGGCGTACAGTCAATTCTTCAACGTTATCAAGAATTAAAAGATATCATTGCGATTCTTGGTATGGATGAATTATCAGAAGACGATAAATTAACTGTTGCTCGCGCACGTAAAATTCAACGTTTCTTATCTCAACCATTCTTCGTTGCGGAAGTGTTCACCGGTTCACCTGGTAAATACGTACCATTAAAAGACACCATCAGTGCATTTAAAGGTATTATGAACGGTGATTATGACCATATTCCTGAACAGGCATTTTATATGGTTGGTTCAATCGACGAAGCGATTGAGAAAGCGAAATCTCTCTAAGAGATTTATAGAACGGAGAGAGCATTATGGCACTAACTTCCTATCAATTAGAAGTTGTTAGTGCTGAATCTCACCTTTTTTCAGGTGATGTTCAGCGAATCAGAGTCACAGGACGAGAAGGTGAACTTGGGATTTATCCTGGTCACACTCCGTTACTGACAACCATTAAGCCGGGAATGGTCGGGATTGTAAAAGCCGATGGACAAGAAGAGTTTATCTATCTATCTGGTGGTATTTTAGAAGTTCAACCTACTATAGTAACAATCTTAGCTGATACCGCGATTCGTGGTGAAGACTTAGATGAAGCAAGGGCACAAGAAGCAGTAAGACAAGCACAAGAACACATTAATCATCCTAGCGATGATATGTCTTTTGCTCAAGCATCTGCTGAACTTTCAAAAGCCTTAGCAAAAATACGAGTTATAGAATTAACTCGTCGTTTAGGTCAATAAGGATTATTGATCACTAAACTAGGCAATAAAAGGCTACAAATTAATAAATTGTAGCCTTTTTTATTATTTGCTGAACGACTATTTGAACTATCACTATCTAAAAGACACAATTTTTACCTCTAAAAAACCCCTTTCCTCAAAATTTTTATAAACCATTGGTATTTTATATAGTTATTTAGTTATAAAAAGTTACTATTTAAACATGGCTAGATTTATTAATAGCAATCAGCGATAATCTGATTAATTCTATTAATATTAATGTAACTATGTTCACCATTTATCATTCAAATCAAGTTGATTTACTCAAATCACTCGTTAGCGAATTAATGCGCAGAGATCCGCTAGAACAGGTTTTTATGCCTGATATGGTTATGGTGCAAAGCCAAGGTATGGCACAATGGTTACAAATTGAATTAGCCAATGATCTGGGGATTGTTGCTAATGTTGATTTTCTCTTTCCAAGCCAATTTATCTGGCAGTTATACCAAACGCTGTTACCTAATTCACCTCAGGAAAATAGTTATAATGTCGAATCAATGACTTGGCGTTTGTATTATCTATTGCCGAAAATTATTGAGCGACCTGAATTTGATACCATCAAACATTATCTTAATATTGATAAAGAAGAACGAAAACAGTATCAATTAGCAACGCGCATAGCTCGACTATTTGACCAATATTTAGTCTATCGACCTGATTGGCTTGCCAAATGGGAAGCTAATCAAACGGTAATGGAATTAAACAATCATCCCGATGAGAAATGGCAAGCAGAATTATGGCGTCAACTCATCTCAATCAGTCAACCTTATCATCGTGCCAATATTTATCAACAGATGTTGGATATTATGTTAGATAGTGATTTTGATCGCTCGCGGTTGAACCATTTACCGAAGCGGGTTTACATTTTTGGTATTACCTCATTACCACCAATCTATCTGTCATTATTATCCGCACTTGGGCAACATATTGATGTCCACTTAATGTTTAACAACCCTTGCAAATGGTATTGGGGTGATATTGTTGAAAAACAGTTATCTGATATGCAAAATAGCCCTGACAATATTCCCAACCCACTGCTAACATCATGGGGGAAATTGGGGCGAGATAACCTATTTTTATTACAAGAGTTCAATAATAAACAAGACATTGATATCTTTGTCGATAATAAGCGCCAGTGTCTATTACAGGCTATTCAGCAAGATATTTTAGAACTATACCAAACCAATGAAACCCAAATTTCAGTAGAAAAAACAGATAGATCAATAACGTTTCATGCCTGCCATAGCGAACAGCGTGAAGTTGAAGTACTTTATGATTATCTCTTATCGGCCTTCGATGCCGATCCAACACTGGAACTACGTGATTGCATTGTCATGGTTTCAGATATTGATAAGTATGTTCCTTACATTCGGTCGGTATTTGGCAATGCCGAAGGACAACGTTATTTACCGTTCACGATTTCCGATCAAAAGGCCCGCAACATCGACCCAATCGTGCAAGGATTTTTTGCTATTTTAAACTTTACTGCAAGCCGCTTTACCGCCGAAGAGCTATTTAATCTATTAGAAATTCCCGCCATTGCTGAAAAATTTGCCATAAGTGAGCCACAACTAACCTTATTGCATACTTGGATTATAGAGTCTGGTATTCGCTTTGGTCTAGAAAATGCCCACAGTTGGCTATTTGGCCTTGAGCGCTTATTACTCGGTTATACCATGAATAGCGAACAAGGTGGTTGGCAGCAGATTTTACCTTATGATGGTGCAACCGGATTAGATGCCGAATTAATCGGTCAATTAGCTGAATTTATAAAATCGGTGCGTAAATGGTTAACTATTTTAAGTGAAGACAAACCGTTATCAGAGTGGCAAAGTTGCTGTATTGAGCTTATCAATGACTTTTTTGTTAGCGATACTTCGCGCGAGTCGATTTTGCTAATGATTCAAGAAGAGTGGCAAAAACTGATCAGTAGTGGTTTAAATGCCAATTTTACCGACAGCATCTCGATAACTATTTTACATGATGCAATGCAATCTCGCTTGGAACAAAATCATTTAGCTCATCGATTCTTAGTCGGTAAAATAAACTTTTGTACCATGATGCCAATGCGCTCTATTCCGTTTAAATTGGTTTGCTTGTTAGGTATGAATGATGGTGATTATCCAAGAACCTCTTTGCCTTTAGATTTTGATTTAATAGCGCAAAAGCCAAGACGAGGCGATCGTAGCCGACGTATTGATGACCGTTATCTATTTTTAGAAGCGATCTTATCAGCACAAAATCAACTCTATATCAGTTATATTGGTCGGGATATGAAAGATGATAGCGAACGTTACCCGTCGGTATTAGTCGATGAACTTTGGGATTATATTGTGCAGTATTATGCTACTGATATAGACAACAATAAACAAACTCAGCTAATTGATGGCTTAAGAACATTGCATACCCGCACGCCATTTAATCCACAAAATTTCTTAAATGAACCAAAAAGTTATGCCGATGAATGGTTGCCAGCCGCGTTAAAATCAGGGGCTAGCCAATCGTTTATCAGTGATATTAGCAATATAGTTATTGATAGTATTAATCTGGATGAATTGAAGCGTTTTTATCAACATTCTATTCGATTCTTTTTACAAAAACGCTTTAATTTTTATGTCAATTATTTAGATGAAACCTTGCCCGATGCTGAAAACTTTAGTTTGGATAGCTTAAAACGCTATCAACTCAATTTACAGATTTTAAATGAAATGATCAACAAAGAGTCGCAAGGTTCTGATAATTTCTATCAACGCCTCACACTAACAGGTGAATTACCGGATGGTGCTTTTGGTGAGATTATTTATGATGAACTATGCGAATCATTACAACCATTAGCCAATAAAATCCTCGAAGAGAGAACCAATCTGTCAACATTAGAGGTGAATTTAACTATTCCGATAGATGGCCAACATTATCCATTACAAGGATGGTTAACCCATATTCAAGAAGATGGAATTTTAACTTGGCGACCAGCCAATCTTTCTATTCGTGATGGTATGTCATTATGGATCGACCACTTAATTTACTGTATTTTAAATTGGGATAAAACCGAAAGCCAAAGTCGGCTATATGGACGAGAAGATAACCAATGGCGTTTTTTACATATTGATGCTAACCAAGCTTTAACTATATTGACCGATTTAGTTAAAGGCTATATACAAGGCATTAATCAACCGCTGTTAATACCATTACAAAGTGCATGGAGCTGGTTAATTACCGCATATAATCCGAAAACAGCAGAAATTGAGCCTAGCGAAAAAGCCATCAGCAAATTATTAAATACTTGGCAAGGTGGGCAATTCCACTCGGCTGAATGTGACAGCTATTACGCCAGACTATATCCGGAATTGAACGATTCATTAATTGAGCAAATAACCCATTTTGCGCAGCGCTTTTTACTGCCGATATTAATACATCAAGTCGAACAATAGGAGGCATTATGTTTATTGATACGCATTGCCATTTTAATTTTCCTGCTTTTGTTACCGATTTAGATAATTCAATCAACCATATTCGACAAGCTAAGATTACCGGTCTAATAATTCCTGCGGTATTAGCCGACCATTTTAACGAAATTTTACAACTCACTGAGCAATATGATGAACTGTATGCGGCACTTGGCTTGCACCCTATTTATCAACACTCTCCTGCTGATCTTGAAAAATTAACGGCAATCGTAAGTGAAGTTAGTGCTCACCATACAAAGCTGATTGCTATTGGCGAAATCGGTTTAGATCGTTATGACCAATCTGTTGAATGGCAACAACAACTTGCATTTTTTCGAGGGCAATTGGCTATCGCCAAACGTCATGATTTACCGGTCTTAATTCATTCACGCAAAACTCACGATGTTATCTATCATGAATTACACCAAGCAAATTTGCCGTGTCGTGGCGTGGTCCACGGTTTTTCTGGTAGCTATGAGCAAGCCATGCAGTTTATTAAATTAGGCTATTATATAGGTGTCGGTGGGGTAATAAGTTATGCCAGAGCCAATAAAACTCGTCATACCATCGCCAAATTACCTCTCGAAAGTTTAGTGTTAGAAACCGATGCACCTGACATGCCGTTAAGTGGACGGCAAGGACAAATCAATAGACCGGAAAACATTGTCGATATTTTTAATATCCTTTGTCAATTACGCAGCGAAGATCCTCTGCTAATACGCGACACAATACTAACAAATACCTTGACGCTATTTAGTAGAATCAATAAAATGGAAATTCCAAATCCAATAAAAAGATAAATATATAATAATTAATAATTTATCAAGCCACAAGGTGGTACTTATGTCGCAACCCTATAGTCAACTTTTTGTGCAATCCCTTATCTCACTTACGCGATTATTTCCATTATGGGCAATTCTTTGCGCGATAGTCGCCTATTTTTCACCTAACGTCTTCCTTCCGGTTAGTCCATATACCTCACAATTATTAATGTTTGTCATGTTTACTATGGGGGTAACGTTAAGTATTGATGATTTTAAACGCGTCGTCACCAAACCCAAAGCGGTAATAATTTGTACCCTACTGCATTATATTGTTATGCCACTGACTGCTTTAATCTTATCTAAATTATTTACCATGCGACCGGAATTATTAGTCGGCATGGTTTTAGTCGGCAGCGTCGCTAGCGGTACCGCGTCAAATGTGATGATTTATCTCGCTAAGGGGGATGTCGCGTTATCGGTCACCATCTCATCGGTATCAACACTGGTTGGCGTTGTGGTAACCCCAATTCTTACGCTTTTACTGGTCGGTACCACCGTTGAAGTGCCAGTCTGGAAGATGTTAGTGCATATTATCCAAATTGTGCTCATTCCAATTTTTTTAGGCTTAGTGGTTCACCACTTTTTAAATTCGGTGGTAAAAAAATGTGAACGCTTTTTACCATTATTATCCATGTTATGTATTTTATTAATTATTTGCATTGTTGTTGCAGGTAGTCATGATCGCATTGCTCAAGTGGGGATAACGGTGATTTTTGCGGTAATCATCCATAATGGTATTGGTTTGCTAGGTGGTTATTGGGGAGGGCGTTTGTTCGGATTTGATGAATCGACTTGCCGAACCATGTCACTAGAAGTGGGAATGCAAAATTCTGCATTAGCAGCAACACTTGGTAACACCTATTTTTCAGCCTTATCTGCACTGCCGGCAGCCGTGTTTTCTGTTTGGCACAATATTTCAGGCTCACTATTGGCCGGTTATTGGCAAGGAAAACCGGTTAAAAATAAGCAAAAAGCGAATAATCACTCATCGTAACCTAGCATTCATCAATTCTCTTACCTAATAATAAAAGGGTAAGAGAATATAAACTTAGCACTAAGCACATCGTGTGTGCATATTAATCAATATTAGGCTGAATAACATGAATAGCGAATTACCACCTTTTGTCTATCGAATATTACCTTGGATTGCAGCATTTGCTTTTTTTATGCAATCACTTGATACCTCGATTTTAAATACTGCACTGCCAACCATGGCTAAAGATCTTAATGAATCGCCATTAAATATGCAATCAGCGGTAATCTGCTATGCGTTAACCTTAGCGCTGTTTATTCCGGTAAGTGGCTATTTATCAGATAAATTTGGTACCAAAAACATCTTTGTCATGGCCGTATCGCTTTTTACATTAGGTTCACTGCTGTGTGCTTTATCCAATTCCCTAATATTCTTAGATATATCTAGGGTAATCCAAGGTATTGGTGGCTCAATGATGGTGCCCGTTTCACGTTTGGTGTTAATTAAGGCATTTAAGCGTAATGAGTTTTTAGCCGCATTAAATACCGCAACCATTCCGGGGCTAATTGGACCGGTACTCGGGCCGGTTCTAGGTGGTTATCTGGTTGATATGGTAAGTTGGCATTGGGTGTTTTTGATTAATTTGCCAATTGGTATTTTAGGAGTGCTTGTCAGCTTAAAATATATGCCCAACCTAAAAGGTGAACGTCTGCCTTTTGATTCATTTGGATTTATTTTTATTGTTATTACCTTTGTCTGCGCGACGCTGAGTATTGAATGTTTAAATCAAGGCCAACAATATTATTTGCCATTAGCACTGGCTATTATTAGCTTAATATTTCTATTTATTTATCGCCTCTATGCCAAAAAGAGACAAACACCACTGTTTCCACTCTCTTTATTTACTATTCGCACCTTTAAAATTGGCATTATCGGTAACTTAGTCTGTCGCTTGGGTATTTCAGGGGTACCTTTTCTAATTCCACTATTTTTACAAGTTGGTTTTGGCTATTCGGCGATGTTTGCCGGAATGATGTTAATGCCGATGGCAATCGCTTCAATTTTTACCCGACTCTTTATTACTAAAGTACTTGCTCGGTTAGGTTATCGTTTTGTACTAGTGGCAAATACTATTTTGGCAGGAATTTTGATCCTTCTCATGTCATTATTAAATCTAGCGACACCTCTTACCATATTAGGGGTATTGCTATTTTGTATTGGTGGCGTTAATTCTATGCAATTTACCTCAATGAATAGTATAACGTTAGCTAACTTACAAGGTGAAAGCACCAGCAGTGGCAATAGTTTGATGGCTGTTAATCAACAATTAGCCATCAGTTTTGGTACTGGTTTTGGCGCGGTATTAGTAAGATTATTTAGCAATTCAACAACTACCATTCACGCATTTCAATTAACCTTTGTTATACTAGGCATCGTAACTATGCTATCAAGTATAATCTTTGCGCAATTAAACCAAGAAGATGGGCAAAATTTAACAGCTCGGCACTAAGCAACAAGGAGAAAACACTATGTTTCAGTATCAAATCATTCCAGTTACCCATTTTCAGGAAAACTGTAGCATTATTTGGTGTGATGAAACAAAGGAAGCCGCATTTATCGATCCGGGTGGCGAAGCTGAACTACTTAAAAAAGCAGTTGAAAAGCTTGGTGTTAACATCAAACAAATACTCCTAACTCATGGCCATTTAGATCATGTTGGCGCAGCGATTGAATTAGCGAAACATTATAATGTTGAGATCCTTGGTCCTAGCCAAGAAGATGAATTTTTATTGTCAAGCTTACCACAACAGTGCATGCAATTTGGGTTTCCATATATTGACAGCTTTTTACCGGATCGTTGGTTAAAGGAAGGTGAACAAGTGAAAGTCGGCAATATCACTTTAGATATTCTATTCTGTCCCGGCCACACTCCCGGTCATATTGTATTTATTAATGCTAAAGATAAAATTGCTTTTGTTGGTGACGTATTATTCAAAAGCAGTATTGGACGAACCGACTTTCCTCGTGGTAATCATGCGGATCTCATCTCATCAATTACCCATAAACTTTTTCCTCTGGGGGATGATTTTATCTTTGTTCCCGGTCATGGGCCGATGTCGAGCTTTGGTAATGAACGGATGACCAATCCTTACTTAGTGTAACACCGCTATTCATTTAAATGATAACCAAGGAATTTTTATGTAAACTATTTTAACCATAAATAGTTTACATTATAAATTTTTGTATTATCATGGCACTACTGTTTATCTTTTAATGGTAGTAAATAAATAATGAAATTAACAACTTTTTATCCAACTTACCTCAACACACTAGTTAACTTATCATCCTGGCAACGCAAACTGTGTGCAACCACAGGGGCGGCACTACTACTTGGGCTTGCAGCGAATATCAGCATTCCCACCTACCCAGTACCATTTACCCTTCAATCGTTAGCCGTGTTATTAATTGGCGCTTTTTTAGGTCGTAAACTAGGTGCATTAGCCATCGTGCAATACCTTTTTTTAGGCGCAATGGGATTACCACTATTCGCCAATGGTAGCGGTGGCATTATGGCATTGGCTTCACCATCATCTGGTTATTTATATGGCTATGTATTTAGTGCCTATTTAGCCGGATTTGCGGCAGAAAAAGGTTACGATCGTCGCTTTATTCTTGGCTTAATCGCCTTCGCCTGTGCCCACCAACTATTATTTGTATTTGGTGTACTCTACCTAATGGGTTATTTGCATATTTCACTTATTGAAGCGCTACAAGTAGGCTACTTGCCTTTTGTCGGTGTGGATGCACTTAAGTTTATTATTGCAACTTGCGTTATGTTCTCATTATGGCGCCATCACGCGAAAAAACATCAATAACAATGCAAATTGGCGATATTATTTTCCAATCCCAGAATGAAGTAAGCGAATTCAATACCGCGATTATCCATTCTGGTGCTCAACCCAACACTGATGACATTATCAATCAGATAAGCCATGTTGGGTTATATATTGGCAATAATATCGTCATTGAAGCCACTCAAAAGTACGGCGTAATCCAACGGCTGCTCAACGACTTTTTAGCTAGCGCTCAATATAATCTGCTAGCAACCATCTGTGATGATACCGTCATCAAAAACGCATTAACGCGAGTTCAAACCTGCCTAGGGTTGCCTTATAACCATAGTTTTCGTGAGGATGATGAAGGCTTTTACTGTAGTGAACTAATTACTTATGCCTTCAAGTACCCATCTGGTGAAGACTATTTTCAACGCTATCCGATGAATTTTAACGATTTAGCCACCGGTCAAATTCTTCCTTATTGGATCGAATATTACCGCAAACTCAAAGCCTCCATTCCTCAAGGTGAACTCGGCTCACACCCACAACAGTTATTAAGACAAAAAGAACTATTTAAGACAATCCTGACACTTAAATAATATCAAATGACGATAATTAGTTAAAAATTGAACAAAAAAAGCAATTTCAGATAATTAACTATTGACACAGCGCCATTAAGTCTATAATATGCGCGCTACATTTCGGTTCCTCCATAGTTCAGTCGGTAGAACGGCGGACTGTTAATCCGTATGTCACAGGTTCAAGTCCTGTTGGAGGAGCCAACTTTCCGACTTTTTTAAATCTGCTTAAGCAGATTTTTTTATATCCTCGATTACCTACTCTACAATTAATAAACGCCTAAAATTTTTACTATTGTATTTCTTAATAAAAGATACATAATAATCATTGCACTTAATTTTTCATATTCGATGCCATTGATTGCCCTGATAGATAAGATTAAAGGAGATTTACCCATGCATGTGCATTTTATTATCCACGAAGATTTCGAAGCACCAGGTGCCTATGAGCAATGGGCAAAAATGCACCATCACACTATCAGCTATTCTCGGATTTATCTTGGGGAACCACTTCCCGATAAGATAGATAAAATTGATATGTTGATTATCATGGGTGGCCCTCAATCGCCAGCTACTAGCAAACAAGAGTGCCCGTATTTTGATTCACTAGCAGAGCAAGCTAGCATATTATCAGCAATCAAATTGCAAAAAATGGTTATCGGCGTCTGTCTTGGTTCGCAATTAATTGGTGAAGCATTAGGTGCACCACATGGCCATAGTCCGGAAAAAGAGATCGGTAAATTCCCTATCACCTTAACTGAAATTGCCCAAAATCATCCCCTATTTGCCGATTTTGGCAATAGTTTAGCCGTCGGTCATTGGCATAATGATATGCCGGGTTTAACTAAAGAGGCACAAATTATTGCTTATAGCGAAGGTTGTCCACGACAAATCGTTGCTTATGGTTCATTAGTATATGGTTTTCAATGCCATATGGAGTTAACCCTTGCGGTGGTTGAACAACTTATTGCTCACTCTGAAAATGACCTAAAAGAGGCCGCAAAATTCCGTTTTGTAGATACACCCGATCAACTTCGCAGCCACGACTATTCAGAGATGAATCAGAAGCTTTTTGGTTTTTTAGATAAATTAAGCCTTAATTATTTATCACTAATCAAAAAATAATCAATTTAGTGGTTAGGATAGTTGTGGTATGCAAAACCTTATGGTAAATAAACCCCAAAAACGCAGTAAATTAAGATTAAAACTAGGTAAAGAATATTTTATTCTTAAACGTAAGTTAGATTGGTGGCGCAATCGTCACGCCTATTGCGTAATTGATAAGAATAATAATACTTGCTGTTATTCCCATAAAAAACATCAATCTATATTGTTAAGGCAACTAAAAGATGTTGATATGTATTTGCAATATAACAAAATTACTAACCTTAGATTAGCTATTGAACAGATCAACGGTGCAATAATTAAGCCCAATCAACAATTTTCAATTTGGCAAAAAGTGGGCCGGCCATCGAAAAAACGTGGTTTTTTAGAAGGTCTCTCACTACATAATGGACAAATCGGTAAAGATATTGGTGGCGGTTTATGTCAACTGGGTAATTTAATTTACTGGATTGCATTACACTCTGATTTAACCATTATCGAACGATGGCGACATAGTTTTGATGTGTTTCCTGATATTAATCGTACTATTCCCTTTGCTTGTGGTGCCACATTATCTTACAACTATATTGATTTACAATTGGTTAATCGAACCAATATGACATATCGACTTAATTTGTGGTTAGATGATGAATATTTACATGGCGAACTGCTTGCCGATACCCCTTTATCGCACCATTATGAAATATTCGAAACCGATCATATTATTGAGCAACAATGGTGGGGAGGATACACTCGGCATAATAAAATATGGCAACGAAAAACTCATATGATCGATAACCAGACAGAAGAAAAACTAATTAGCGAAAATCATGCTATTATGATGTACGTCCCTTATTTAAAAAACCAGCAAGATTAAGACTTATTATTAAAACCATAATTTGCAACTTAGATAGTCATCAACTATCTAAGTAATAGTTTGTGAGATGAATTGATAGTTCGTATACTCGGTAACATAACGTAGTTAACAATTCCTATTAGATGAGAGGAGCAATTTCATGGCTTACACACTACCCCCACTACCTTATGCTTATGATGCATTAGAACCTTATATTGATACTGAAACCATGCATCTACACCATGATAAGCATCATCAAACTTATGTAAATAATGCTAACGCACTATTAGAAACCCTACCTGCAGAATTGAACGCGTTCTGTCCGGAAACATTACTAAAAAATTTAGACAAAGTCCCTGCAGATAAAGTGACTGGTGTAAAAAACAATGTTGGTGGTCATGTCAATCACACGCTATTTTGGGAGTTATTAAAAGTTGGAACTGAACTTAAAGGTGACCTCAAAGCAGCTATTGAAAAAGATTTTGGTTCAGTTGATGCGTTTAAAGAAAAATTCTCAGCGGCTGCTGCAACGCGTTTTGGTTCTGGTTGGGCTTGGTTAGTACTAAAAAACGATAAACTTGAAGTGGTTTCAACCGCCAATCAAGATACGCCAATTATGGGTGAAAAATTTGCTGGGGTTTCGGGGACACCAATTTTAGCCCTTGATGTTTGGGAACATGCTTACTACTTAAAATACCAAAATCGTCGTGCCGATTATATTGGTGCATTTTGGAATGTCATTAACTGGGACAAAGTCGCAGAATTATACGCAGCAGCAAAAAAATAATCATCGCAAATTAATCTAAAAAATGACGCTTAATGCGTCATTTTTATTTTTGAGCACTATTTAATTCCTCGCTTTTACTTAAATGACGCAAGTAAAATAATTGCTAAGTTATACTTAAATCCGTTACAATATACGATTAGTTAAAAAATTTAAAATCTAACAAAACATGTTTGAAATTAATCCTATCAAATCGAAAATAGCCGAAATTACCGAGCGCACGAATGTTATTCGGGGGTATCTTTGACTATGATCTCAAGAAAGAGCGTCTTGAGGAAGTCAATGCCGAATTAGAACAATCAGAAGTTTGGACCGATCCAGAAAAAGCTCAAGCGTTAGGTAAAGAACGCGTTACGCTTGAAGAGATCATCAATACCATCGACTCTTTAGACCAAGGTCTAGATGACGTTGAAGGTCTACTTGAACTTGCCATAGAAGCAGAAGATCAAGATACTTTTGACGAGGCCAATCAAGAATTAGAACAACTAGAAAAAAAACTAGCCGGTCTTGAATTCCGCCGCATGTTCTCGGGTGATTATGATAGTGCAGACTGTTATTTAGATATTCAATCAGGCTCAGGCGGCACTGAAGCACAAGATTGGGCTGAGATGCTACTTAGAATGTATTTACGATGGGCTGAATCGAAAGGGTTTAGCACCGAAGTAATGGAAGTTTCAGACGGTGATGTGGCTGGTATAAAATCCGCCACAATTAAGGTCTCTGGCGATTATGCTTACGGTTGGTTACGCACTGAAACCGGGGTTCACCGCTTAGTACGTAAAAGTCCTTTTGATTCAGGTAACCGTCGGCATACCTCATTTGCATCAGTATTTGTCTACCCGGAAATTGATGATAATATTGATATCGATATTAATCCTGCTGATCTACGCATCGATGTTTATCGTGCATCGGGAGCCGGTGGTCAGCATGTTAATAAAACCGAATCTGCTGTACGTATTACCCACGTGCCAACGGGAATTGTGACGCAATGTCAAAATAACCGTTCGCAACACAGTAATAAAGATCAGGCCATGAAACAGTTAAAAGCAAAACTGTACGAACTTGAAATGCAGAAGAAAAATGCCGAAAAACAACAAATGGAAGAAAACAAATCCGACATTGGTTGGGGCAGCCAAATTCGTTCGTATGTACTTGATGATTCACGAATCAAGGATTTACGCACTGGCGTTGAAACACGCAATACCCAAGCCGTTTTGGACGGTGATTTAGATCAATTTATTGAAGAAAGCTTAAAAGCCGGTTTATAACCGGTAAAAAATAAAAGGTAAAATTATGTCAACACAGCAAGAGCAACAAAACCATATTGAAGAGTTAAATAACGAGCTTACAATACGTCGTGAAAAGCTAGCTGCAATTCGCGAACAAGGCATTGCTTTCCCGAATGATTTCCGTCGTGACGCCATTTCAAGCGATCTTCATAAATTGTATGATGATAAAACTAACGAAGAGTTAATTGAAAATAAAATTATCGTAACCGTTGCTGGTCGAATGATGATGCGCCGGATTATGGGTAAAGCTTCATTTGTTTCATTGCAAGATGTCGCTGGGCAAATCCAACTTTATGTCACGCGTGATGACCTACCAGAAAATTACTACAATGAACAATTTAAAAAATGGGATCTTGGTGACATTGTTGGTGCTAAAGGTTACTTATTTAAAACTAAAACCGGTGAGCTATCCATCCATTGTGAAGAAATCCGCTTGCTTACTAAAGCATTACGCCCATTACCAGATAAATTCCACGGCTTAGCTGACCAAGAAATGCGCTATCGTCAACGTTACCTTGATTTAATTACCAATCAACAATCACGCGATACCTTTATTGCTCGCTCTAAAGTGGTAACTGAAATTCGTAACTTCATGTTAGAAAACCACTTTATGGAAGTCGAAACACCAATGATGCAAGTTATCCCTGGTGGGGCATCAGCTAAACCATTTATCACTCATCACAATGCGCTTGATCTAGATATGTACTTACGTATTGCGCCAGAACTTTACTTAAAACGTTTAGTTGTTGGTGGATTTGAACGTGTTTTTGAAATCAACCGGAATTTCCGAAACGAGGGCGTATCACCAAGACATAATCCAGAATTCACAATGATGGAAATGTACATGGCTTATGCCGATTATAAAGATTTGATCGTATTAACCGAGGCATTATTCCGCCGCTTAGCTATTGCCGTAACAGGAAATCCAGTAGTGCAATATGGCGAACACACTTTTGACTTTGGTAAGCCTTTTATCAAAATGACTATGCGCGAAGCGATCTGCCATTATCGCCCAGAAACCAATAACGCTGATTTAGATGATTTTGATAAAGCGTGTGCAATTGCAAAATCAGTCGGTATCAAAGTTGAAAAAGGCTGGGGACTTGGTCGAGTAGTAACCGAAATTTTTGAAGAAGTTGCTGAAGCAAATCTTATCCAACCAACGTTTATTACCGAATATCCAGCGGAAGTATCACCACTTGCGCGTCGTAATGACGAAAACCCATTTGTCACAGATCGCTTTGAATTCTTCATCGGTGGTCGTGAAATTGGAAATGGGTTCTCAGAACTTAATGATGCCGAAGATCAGGCGCAACGTTTTGCTGATCAAGTATCGCAAAAAGATGCTGGTGATGACGAAGCAATGTTCTATGATGAAGATTACATCACTGCATTAGAACACGGCCTACCACCAACAGCAGGACTCGGAATTGGGATTGACCGAACTGTGATGTTATTTACCAATAGTCATACTATTCGTGATGTGATTTTATTCCCGACGATGCGACCTGTTAAATAGTCATTACTAATTTAATAAAACTCACTTATTTTTTAAATAAGTGAGTTTTTCAGTTTCAAAAACCTCGTTCCTCAACTTTTTAAAATCCATTCAACGCTTAAAGTTATTACTCACTTAATTTTATGCCACAAGACACTAAGTATTATGTTATTGATAAAAAATACGCTTTAAATCCAATACCTAAATAAGCATATTGATAGGAGAGTTTTTAGCAAAGTTGTTACTTGCTAACTAAAATTTGTTATTGCTAAACAAGATAATGAACGGCAAAAACAGCATTGCGCAACTTTTTTGAGAAACGTCATCAACACTTTTAGCCGTTAATCAATTTAATGATTAACGGCCACTTGACTTGACTTGATTAGTCAGCTGATTGGGTTTTATGAGGTAAAATTAAATTTAACACAATCGCTAAGATTCCACATAAACTTATACCTTGCAGTGCATAAGATCCAAAGTCAAAAATCATACCACCAATACCAAATACTAGTACTAACGAAACAATACACATATTACGTGATACGGAAAGATCGACTTTGTGTTTGACTAAAATGTTAATGCCAACTGATGCAATTGAACCAAACAGTAAAACCATGATTCCCCCCATCACTACTGTAGGAATCGAACTTAAAAAGGCACCAATTTTACCTATGAAAGACATTAAGATTGCCCAGATTGCTGCCCATGTCATTACTTGTGTTTTGAAATTACGCGTTAAAGTCACCGCACCAATTACTTCAGCATAAGTTATACAAGGAGGTCCCCCTAAAAATCCAGCCGTACTTGTAGCTAGGCCATCGCCTAATAATGTTCGTTGTAAACCTGGGTCGCGAGTATAATCTTTACCGGTTACTGAGCCAATTGCCATAATGTCACCTACATGCTCGATGGTTGGCGCAATAACAATGGGTATCATATATAAAATAGCTTGCCATTGAAATTCAGGGAAGGTGAAATCGGGTGTTTTAAACCATGGCGCGTCAATTACCGGTTGAAAATTAACAATACCAAAAACACAAGAAAGCGCGTATCCAACCACAATACCGGCAATAATCGGTACCAATCTAAAAAAACCTTTTGCCCAGATAGCGACAATTAATGTGGTTAGTAAAGAGCCCATTGAGATAATAATAAGTTGGTAATTTTCGGCTTGAAGTCCACTGTTTTTACCCATGGCCATCCCAACAGCAACGGGCGCTAGTGATAATCCGATTACCATGATAATTGGTCCAGTGACTACCGGAGGTAAGATCCGGTCAATGACATTGTTACCATTAATTTTTACTAAAAAAGCAAAAAACATAAATACTAAGCCAGCTGCCACTAATCCACCTAAGGTTGCTGGTATTCCCCATTGCGCTACCCCAAAAGATATTGGAGCAATAAAAGCAAAAGAAGAAGCTAAAAATACCGGTACTTTTCCTTTAGTGGTGAGTTGAAATAGTAAAGTTCCCACCCCTGCGGTAAATAGTGCTACGTTTGGGTTTAATCCTGTTAGAAGTGGTACTAAAACTAAAGCGCCAAATGCGACAAATAGCATTTGTGCGCCGGTGAAAACATCTTGCCAAGATGGCTTTAATTGCGAAATATCTTTTTGTATCTCGTCATTGGTGTTTTTAGCCACGTTATCCTCTCTTATTGAACTTCATGTTTAATATAATTTCATTGTTAACTAGCAGACATAAAAAAACCGGATAAACCGGTCTAAAATTTGAGATTTTATTTAGTGCCAAATATCTTGTCACCTGCGTCGCCAAGTCCGGGCAAGATGTAGCCTTTATCGTTTAATCGTTCATCGATTGATGCAGTATAAAGTTCAACATCTGGGTGAGCTTGTTCTAATACTTTAATACCTTCTGGCGCAGCCACTAAAACCAGTACTTTGATATTTTTACAACCGGCTTTTTTAAGTAGATCAATAGTAGCCACCATAGAGCCACCAGTAGCAAGCATTGGATCTACCACTAAAGCCATACGTTCTTCAATATCAGAAGTGAGTTTTTGGAAATAAGGAACAGGTTCGAGAGTTTCTTCGTTACGATAAAAACCAACAACACTAATTCTTGCACTTGGTATATGTTCTAAGACACCATCCATCATACCTAAACCAGCACGTAAAATAGGAACAACGGTAATTTTTTTCCCTTTGATGCGTTCGACTTCAACTGGTCCACACCAACCTTCAATCGTCACTTTTTCAGTCGGTAAGTCAGCTGTTGCTTCATAAGTCAGTAAACTGCCAACTTCACTGGCAAGGTCTCGGAAATCTTTTGTGCTAATGTCATGTTCACGCATTAAGCCAATTTTATGGCGAACTAGAGGGTGTTTTACTTCAACAATTTTCATTGGGGGCCTCAGTGTTATTCTTTGATGATCTAATTAGTAGGTATAAATAACCACTGAGAGGTAATTATAGCAGAGATATCAAATCATGAAAACCAGAAATCCCAACAAAGCAGATCGTTAATCTAGATTTTTAAAAAACTCTTTATTTTTTATAAACTTTCACCCTCTAGGTATGCAACAGGTAAGTCGATTACCTTTTGATCTATCTTTTCACCATTGATGCGTTTTAGGAGTAATTCGGCAGCAATGTTACCCATTTCTATTCTTGGCGTTTGTATGGAGGCTAATTTCGGATTCATATATTGGCCAATTTTGTGTCCATGGAATCCGACTATAGCTATCTGCTTAGGTATTTCAATACCAATACGTTGACATTCAAGTAATACGCCTATAGCTAAATCATCATTGGTACTAAAAATACCATCAACGCTTGGGGTTTCTTCTAGAACTTGGTGTAAAAATCTTGCACCTAATTCATAGGATGAAGCTTCTTTTGTCGCTAATGTT
This sequence comes from Gilliamella apicola, assembly GCF_003202915.1. GTDB lineage: Bacteria > Pseudomonadota > Gammaproteobacteria > Enterobacterales > Orbaceae > Gilliamella > Gilliamella apicola_Q. Next base: position 54,010 of record NZ_QGLP01000003.1, on the reverse strand, counting down.
TTTGGCGTTAATCCCGCCTCTTGCATAGCTTTTTCATAACCTTGCTGGCGAATGATACTTCGCTGATCTTGTCTGGCACTAAAGTAGACAATATTACGTCGCCCTTTATCTATCATGTGATGAATCATATTTTTGGTGACGGTGAAATTATCAAAGCCAACAGCCATATCAATACAAGGTGAGACACTGTCCATAATTTCAACTACCGGCACACCTGAAATTTCGATCATTTTAAGTGTGGCGGGATTATGTATTCTTTCGGTCAAAATTAGTCCATCAATATTGTAAGACAGTAATGAGCGTACCCGTAACTCTTCTTTATCGGCGCTGTATCCGGTATGCGTGATCATGGTTTGGTACCCTTTTACATCTGTGACCATTTCGATACCTTTTAAAATATCGGCAAAAACTTGGTTGGTTAACGAGGGTAATACCACCCCAATAGCATAACTTTTGGCATTAGATAACATGTCTGGAGCTTTGTTAGGGATATACCCCAGTTTATCGATAGCCGATGAAATTTTTAATCGAAGAGATTCTGATACAAGATTGGGATCTCGCAAAAAGCGACTTACAGTCATTTTGCTGATACCAAGTAAATTGGCGATTTCTTGTAAGCCTGGTCGACGTTTTTTATTCATTACTTATTTTCCGGTAATCTTGGTTGCCAATCAATTGGCGTTTTACCATGTTGTAAAATAAAATTATTCGCTTTTGAGAAGTGTTTACATCCAAAAAATCCCCGATGAGCAGACAATGGCGAAGGATGTACAGCGGTTAATATATGGTGTTTTTGACGATCAATAAATTGACCTTTTTTTTGCGCCGGAGAGCCCCAAAGTAAAAACACGACACCTTGTAAATGTTTATCGATCGCTTCAATAACATGATCAGTAAAAGTTTCCCAACCTAATTTGGCATGAGAATGAGCTTGTCCGGCCTCAACAGTTAAAACATTATTTAACAGTAATACCCCTTGGGTTGCCCAATAACCTAAGTAACCATGATTTGGAATAGTAAAACCTTCAATATCGGTTGAGAGCTCTTTATAGATATTTAATAATGATGGGGGCGGTTTAACTCCCGGCAAAACAGAAAACGATAAACCATGAGCTTGGTTTGGACCATGATAAGGATCCTGCCCTAAGATCACCACTTTGATATTATTAAAAGCAGTAAAACGAAATGCATTAAACACATCGTGCTGAGGTGGATAAATAATTTTACCTTCAGCACGTTGTGTAGCAACAAACTGCATTACATGTTGAAAATAGGGCTTCTCTTTTTCAGAGCCAATAACATCATTCCAGGTTAATTGATTACTCATAATTTACCTTTACTATTATTTTATCTAGTATTGAGATGATAATAATTATACCTAAAAATAATAATAAACCTAATGCTAATCAATGTTGAACCATGTTAAATAAAGACCCTTAAATATTCAGTTAAACATAAAATCGCCATGGATTGACCATATGGCATCGATGTTAACGGAATATTTTTATAATATTCTAAATTGCTGCCCATTGCCGTTCCAAATGAAACATTTAAGAGCGTTCCTTTATCGTCAATATTTGTCATTACGCCTTTAATTGCTTTTTCTGCCATTAATGCATAATCTGACGAGATATAACGTTTTCTTATTGATTTTAAAATACCATAGGCAAAGCCCGCGGTTGCCGATGTTTCTAAGTAAGAATCGGGATCATCTATAATGGTGTGCCATAATCCACTTTGATCTTGATATTTATCAAGCGCTTCTATTTGCGCATTGAGTACTTCAATAAGTAATTTTCTAAAAGGATCATGTTGATCAAGATCAAGTAATTCAATAAATTCGGGAATGACGATTGTCAACCAACTATTTCCCCTTGCCCATCTTGCTTTAGCAAAATTGTGGTTACCTTCAAATGTCCATCCATGAAACCAAAGCCCGGTTTGGCGATCCATTAAATATTGGATATGAATGAGTATTTGATAAATTGCTTCTTGTATATATTCTGGCTTATTAAGTAATTTACCAATCTTGGCGATAGGTAATACACTCATCATGAGAGTATCATCCCAAAGTTGTTGGTGATTTTCATTGTTATAAACGATGTGTTGTAAACCACCAAATTTGGTTCTTGGCATTTCATACATTACCCAATCAGCCCAGCGTTCCAAATAAGGTAGGAAAACCGGATTTTTAGTTTCTTCATACCGATAAGCTAAAGTTAAAAGAGGGCAAACGGTATTAACATTTTTGGTTGGTGTCCCTTCTGATAAACGCTGTATAAACCAATTGTCTATAATGTCGAGAGTCGATTTATCACCGGTTTGTTGATAAAATTGATACATACCATAAAGTCCAATTCCATGAGTCCATTCCCAACCATTCCAACCCTTGGTATCAATTACGCGTCCATCATCTAATCGTAGTAGAAATTCACCTGTTTCATCTTTAATATTAATGAGATTATTAACAATTTTGTGAATCAGTTGTTTCAATTCAGAATGCGAAATTATATATTCTGGCTTGCAAAGTAATTTGCTATGTTTTACAGGAAATATCTGCATTTTTTACCTCTACTAATCATTAAAAACGAATTTATTTATTTTTTATAACCTATATTATTATTTCCCCAAAGTTGGGAAACCGGCATGCCTGTTAACATTTCAACAACAGGTTTACCTTCATCACTAATTCGTTTTTCAGAACTAGAGCCAATACCTTTTATGTTATTAATTTCATTGATTAGAATTTTGTGAGTGGTTAAATTTAATTTAAATTTTAATGAAATTAAAAATCCTAATGAGAGAACAAAGATTGTTCCAATCACTAATAAAAATAAGATGGTTAGTGAAACTTGTTCAGGTTGTTGATTTTGACCACTAACAAAACCAGACCATTGTAAACACACACCAATCAACATTACCGCACCAGCTTGCGAAGCTTTACGTGTGAAGGTCATTACGCCAGCAAAAATACCTTCGCGACGTTTGCCAGTAATAATTTCATCAACATCGGAAATATAGGTATAGATATTCCAAGGAACGTAATTGATACCGCCTCGACCTAGGCCTGTAATTGCTGAGATAGTAACGAGTAAGGTATGAACGTGACTTAAGTTGTAATACCAAATGACACCATACGAAAGGCAGCTTATACCGAAGATTGTGACGACAGCCCGGTATGCTGGCGCAGGACCATATTTGATGCATAATGGCATCATGCATAATACAGCAACGAATTGTGTGATAGACATTGTTCCAATTAGCATTGAAGCCACGGTTGGTTCTTGTAATAGAACGAAAATTACATAATAGGTAAATACCGCATTAAAAACATCCTGAGCAATATATCCGCCCAGATACATACCTAAATGCTGTCTAAAGATTTTTATTTTGAACGTGGATAATAATTCGATGACTAAATGGCGGATACTTTCTTTAAATGGTAATGAAGCAGCCAGTTGTTCGGCAAGTAATGCTTCTTTTGATTTAAGCTCATTCGGTCTTTCCCAGGTAAATAGGTATACCATGCAAAGAGCAAATGAACATAAGATTGAGAACACCAAACTGGCATAAAAAAATGATATTGCGTTATCTTTACCAAAATAGTTGAGTAAAATTCCAGGTAAGAATCCTGCTAATATTGCCGACAATTGTGCCATTGAAATTCTAGCACCAGAGAATTTCGTTTTTTGTTTAAAATCATCGGTCATTTCAGGGACTAAGGTTTCGTAAGGAACAAGCACCATAGTGTATACCATGTCGAAGAAAAGATAGGTGATTAAGTAGTAGAGATAATTCATACCGGGCGCCCACATTACGCTATAGCTAAATATGAGGGGAATACCAAGCAATATGAAGAATTTACGACGACCAAAACGTTTTCCTAATCGAGTTCGACCAAAGTTATCGGTTAAATAACCCATTAATGGACTAATCACCGCATCGAGAACCCTTGCGGCCGCGAAAATAAATGTGGCTTCAATTGGCGTTAGTCCACAAAAATTGGTATAAAAATACAATAACCATACAGCCGTCAATGCTGTTGTACCGGCACCTAAAAAATCACCCGCGCCATAGGCTAAGTAATTTTTTAATCCTATCACTCTCTTTTTCATATTTTCCCCACTCATTTTTCCTTATTCCAAAAGATAAATAACTTTTTTAATTACTGTGACTAGTCTATGGTGGGAGCTTGTCTTAAACTTTAATATACCTGCCAACTTTCCATAAAAATGGCAAAATTTTGAAAGTCGATGTGATTTTGTTCACATATATTTTATTTTTATAAAATAAATCCTACTTTCAAAAAAAATTTATGAAACAATGATTCAAATTTCAACCTTTATTGTGAGTTTTTATGATGCATGTCCCAAAAATAGCCATTTTGTTAGCTGAAGGTTTTGAAGAGGCCGAAGCAATTATTATTTATGACGCACTTTGCCGAGTGAAAATAGATGTCGATCTATTAGCCTGCCAAGATGATATTAAGGTAAAAAGCTATCATGGTATTGAGATGAGAGCTCATGCGTTACTTAAGAATAAACTAAGCACACTTTACGATGCGGTGATTTTACCAGGCGGACCTGATGGCACGGTTAATTTAGGTAATAATGCCAATGTGATTGATTTCATTAAACGCCACGATAAAGAAAATAAGTGGATTTGCCCAATATGCTCAGCTGCAGCAAAAGTTTTAAGTAAGAATAATTTATTAAATGGTCGGAAATATGTCTGCTCTGGTGATTTATATAAAAACGTATCAGATGGTATTTTTGTTGATCAGGATGTTGTCTGTGATGCCAATCTTTTTAGTGGTAAAGGATTAGGAATGGCATTTAAATTTGCTTTCACACTTGCAGAATTATTGAAATTAGATAAAGATGAGATTCGCTTTCAAGCCGATCATATTTATATCAATTACTGAACCACTGATAATTCATAACGTTATTGGAATATTTTTATTTATATCGACAAGATCCTAAATATCTAATCAACGGTAAAACTTATCAGATTAATAGTTTTTTTTGACTTTAATCAAATATTCAAAGTGCTATATTAAGCTTAAATAGTTTAGGACAATAAGGTCCCAATCCATTAGGAGGATTTAAAAATGATTACAGGTATCCAAATTACTAAAGCTGACAACCAAGCACTACTTAACTCATTTTGGTTATTAGATGATTCAACAAAAGAAGCTCGTTGCGTCGCTGCTAAATCAGTTTATAAAGAAGATCAAATTGTACCAACCGCAGAACTTGGTCAAATCGAATATCGTGAAATTCCATTAGATGTTGCACCAACAATTAAAGTTGAAGGTGGTCAACATTTAAATGTAAACGTACTTCGTCGTGAAACTTTAGAAGATGCAGTACAACATCCAGAAAAATATCCACAATTAACTATTCGTGTTTCTGGTTATGCGGTACGTTTTAACTCACTAACAGCTGAACAACAACGCGACGTTATTGCTCGTACTTTTACAACTAAAATGTAATTTACATATTTTAAATATTTACGTAGTATAAGTCAGATTAACCCAGTAATTATACTGGGTTAATTTTTTTAATGGCGATAATTTTGTTCTATTCTTTCTATTTCTTCTTTTTATCTTTCACTTTCGGTTATTTTCAGCGCGTTATTTAATTGTCCTTCAATTCAACGGAATTTTAAATTAAAAAGCTTATCTACTGGCAATATTACATTTAATTATTTCTCTAAATTTCTGGTTCATAAATATAATTTTTTAATATCCCTCTTACCGACAATTTCCAATATGATTCACTTATTCAATTCACATTTTTACAATTATAGCGACATTTTTAAAATTTATAGCCTAATCAAAACAGCCCACACATGATGGTCTGTTACTTTATTCCGCCCGTTTTTTACCAACGAAAATATATGCCATGATGAAAGAGGAGCAAATTGATATTAATACGCCCAATATTGCGAAAATAAAGTAAGGACCAATATAAGCAGGTAAACTAAAGATACTCGATAGAATATAGCCATATAACCTTACCCCAAATAATGCAATGAAGGCGGAGGCAATCGCACTACCGACAGTTGCAGCGATAAAAGCTTTTTTATACTTAGTTAATACTCCGAATAGTGCTGGTTCAGTGATACCTAATAATGCGGATACCGCGGCAGAAACAATCACCGTTTTTTCTTGTTTATTTTTCGCCTTAAAATACATAGCAGCAGTCGCTCCGGCAATTGCCATATTCGCCATAAACATCATCGGCATCAACATATCATAGCCTAATTCAGCAAAATTTTGCAGCGCTATAGGGGTCATCGCATGATGCATCCCAGTTAAAATAGCGACTGGTCGAATCGCGCCAACAATAGCACCAGCAAACACAGCAGAAACATCAAATAATGAATGGATAAACAGTGCTAATAATTTGCCTAAATAGATACCTATAGGACCAATTACGGTAAGAGCCAATAAACCAGCAATAAATAAAGTAACCGTTGGTGTGAAAACTGTTTTTAGTACATTAGGCATAATTTTATCAACAAATCGATAGATATAACTTAATGCCAGAACCGAGAAGATAATAGGAATAACACTACCAGCATAGTTAAAAATCGATATTGGTATCATATCCAAAAAATAATAAAAACTGGCAGCATCAGGATTAGTTACTAACAATTTTGCCGCATCAATTAAAGTTGGATACATCAAACACGCGGCGATAGCTGCGGCTAGATACTCATTAGTTTTAAATATTTTTGCTGCCGAAACCGCCAAAAAGAACGGTAAAAAGTAAAACACACCACTGGCGATTAAATCAATAATAATAACGGTATCACTGGTTTTAGGAACCACTTTTAACGCAATGAGACCCGCAAGTAACCCTTTAATCATCCCTGCTCCAGCAATTGCCGGTACGATAGGACCAAAAACACCAGAGACCGTGTCCATAAACAAAGAAACAATGCCTTTATGTTGTTTAGTTGATTGTTTAGCTTGATCATTTACTGGTGTTTGTAATCCTATTTCATCAGCCAGAATGTCAAAATAAGCTTTAACTTGAGTACCTACTACAATTTGGCATTGATCACTTTGAAATTGAGCTGCAATTACCCCAGAAATTTGTCTAATTTCTTCCCAATTGACCTTGGTTTGATCTACTAAATCAAATCGTAAGCGTGTCATACAATGCCAAGCATTTTTAATGTTTTCCTTACCGCCAATATTAGCAATAATTTTTTGAATACTTTCTTGTTTACTCATTAGAACCTCAATCGTCCTTAGAATTGGTTTATCTAAAATAATAGAAACTTTAAATTACCAATACAAGAATGAAAAATTTGATCTAGATCACAAAAAAAGCGGTTTTGACACTGAAATTTACTTTATTTTCCAATTGGTATGCTTTTTCTCAACAATTTTTATTTAAATTTGAACCAATAATTTTTCACCAATATTTTGCGCTTTACAGATGTGAAAAATATCGGTAATTATATAAAAAGAAAAAGTTTTAAAGAGGATACTAACCCTATGTTACCAACCCATATTACTGACATTGAATGTATCATTAGCAAACCAGATAGACATAATCTTGTTAGCGTAATTATTTATACGGATAAAGAGGTAATCGGTTATGGCTGTGCAACTTTTCAACAGCGACCATTAGCCGTAAAAACCATTGTCGATGAATATTTAAAACCATTGCTCATTGGCCGAGATGCCAATCATATTGAAGATATTTGGCAGATGTTAATGGTTAATGCTTACTGGCGTAATGGACCAATTATTAATAATGCTATTGCTGGAATTGATATGGCATTGTGGGATATTAAAGCTAAACTAGCGAATATGCCTCTTTATCAATTATTTGGTGGTAAATCAAAAGATGCGATAGAAGTGTATACCCATGCAACCGGTGAAACACTGTCAGAACTTTTTAAACAAGTTGACCAATGTATCAGCCAAGGTTATCGCCACATTCGTTGTCAATTAGGATTTTATGGTGGCAAACCAGATGAATTGCATAGTCCACAACAGTCAAGTTGTGGGGCTTACTTTGATCAAGATCAGTATATGCAAAATACTTTAGAGATGTTTAAAAAGTTACGAGAAAAGTATGGCTATAAAATCCATTTTTTGCATGATGTACATGAAAGATTATTTCCTAATCAAGCCGTCGCTTTTGCAAAACAAGTTGAACAATATCAGCCCTATTTTATTGAGGATATTTTACCGCCTAATCAAAACCAATGGTTGGATCAAATTCGTAGCCAAACTTCAGTTGCTTTGGCAACCGGTGAACTATTCAATAATCCATTAGAGTGGCAAGATCTGATTATTCAACGTAAAATTGATTTTATTCGTTGTCATGTTTCACAAATTGGCGGAATCACACCTGCTTTAAAATTAGCCGCATTTTGCCAACCATTTGGGGTAAGAGTTGCCTGGCATTGTCCACCAGATATGACACCAATTGCTGCAGCGGTAAATACTCATCTAAATATTCATTTGCATAATGCGGCAATTCAAGAATATATTCCTTATTCGACAAATACACAGGCAGTATTTCCAGGCATTGTTGCCGCCAAGCAAGGCTATTTATATCCAATCGAGCAAGTAGGTATTGGTGTTACACTTAATAAAGCTGAGGCAAGTAAATATCCTGTGGTTTATCGACCACATGAATGGACTCAAAGCCGTTTACCTAATGGGGTCATACATACGCCATAAATCAGGTTTAATGAAAGTTTTTTAAACTAGTTGACACCAAGTTGATGGGTAAATTTACTTTTTATCATCAACTAATCTTAATTCAAAATTAGGTTTATTAAATGGTGTGATATAGGTACAAGTATAGTGAATATCAATAATTTCACTAATGGCATAAATTGCACCATTATTTAAAAAACACCGATTGATAATTTTCATTGCAGGCATGCCTTTTTTGCATTTGAGTAATTCTGATTCCTGACGATTAATGGCAACAGCTTGATATTGCGTCAAATAATGGGATATTTCATAACCTTTACTTAATACATATTGTTGGATAGAGCTTTCAATGTTTTTTTGTTTTAGATCTGGAAAATATCGACAAGGTAACTTAGAAATCTCAATTTGGGTACCACGACCATCAACAAAACGAATACGATGAAACTCCCAAATATAATCATCGTCAATTAGATTAAAGGTCTGTTTCTCTTCTAACTGTGCATGTCTTTTACGAAATAAAATAAGTTTAGAGTTAATTTGATCGTAATGTTTTTCCGTCAGCGAATTATAAATTAATGGATTATTTTTAGCTTGTTGATTAATAAAAGCACCCGAACCTTTTTGAACCGAAATAATACCGATTTGCAGCAATTTTTCTAGTGCTTTACGTATTGTATGACGAGAGACGCCATAACTTTCTGCAAGCTCTCGTTCGGCAGGCAATTTTTGATTAGCAAAACTTAATTGCTGATAAATTCGCCCTAAAAGATCTTGAGCAATAAAATCTTTTTTCTTTATCTTCACAAGCTATTACCTTATAACTCACTCACCACAGAACAACAATATAATGTTACTGCTCATGCCTTTACGACTAAAATGTAAGTTTATACTTTTAATTAAATTTAATACAAAAAAGGATAATATTAAATATTATCCTTTTTTACATAACAGTAATAACTTTTTATATGGTTAAATAAATTTATATTACTAACTATGATTAATAGGCAGTTATGCTACTAGTTTTTCATTAGTTTAATACTTTTAGTAATTCAGATATATCAGCTCGTTCCATATAATTAGCATTAACATAAGCAAACTGAATCTTTTTATCCTGCCCAATTAAATAAGTTGCTGGTATTGGCAATGTATAACTATCATCATCATTAAAATCGAATAAATTAGCGCCTAAACTTTTATATAATTCTCGCATTTTTTCAGGTAATGTGAATACTAAACCAAATTGGTTAGCTATGTTGTTTTTAATATCTGATAGTATCGTTATCGACATCGATTTTTCTTTTTTTAACTGTCCACTAATTGAAGATTTCTGCGGTGAAATAGCAATGAAATGTGCATTTTTTTGCATCAATTTTAAGTTATTTTGAAAATGCTCCAATTCTTTTACACAAAACGGACACCAACTACCTCGAAAGAAACTAATGATTACCGGTTGAGTTTCCAGTAATTGGTATAAATTGATTTCTTCATTTTCAGTTGAGATTAATGAAAAGTCAGGTGCAATATCGCCACATCGTAAAGCATGACTTTCTAGTTTTTCACTTAGCATATCAGCTAGTGAGTTATCTAACATATTTAGTACATCGGGTGGTAATTGTGCTAATAGATCTTGTCTTAATATTTTTAAATCTTCAATTACTTTCATTTAATAATTTCCTTTTTTGATACATTTTCATGAATTTGGCTTAGTACTTTTCTGAATATAGCAACATCACTATCAGATAAGTTATTAGTGATTTTTTCGATCCAAACACTGTGTTCGTTTAACGTTTCCGTTAATAAATCCATTCCTGTTGAGGTTAGACAAATGATTGAAATTCTTTTGTCATTTTCATCATTTCTCTTTGACACTAGCCCATCATTAATTAAAGAGCTGACAAGCGTGGTTGTCGAAGCTTTAGTTATTCCTAATAATTTGGCAATTTCTTGCAAAGATAATTCTTGATATTCTTTCAGTAAAACTAAAATAATTAATCGACTTTCTGAAAGATGATATTTATCAAGACGTTTAGCACACTCTATATCGATCAGATTAGCAACAGATAATAATGTAAAGCATGTTCTAATCTTTTCTAAATCAACCGTATTTTGTTTTTTCAAAATATTGCAAAAAGATAAATAGCGATTTTCGAGCTGCATGTATTATCCTCCAAATTAGTTAGCCCCCTTACTAATTAGATATATTAAATACTATATGACTTAATGTCAAATTATGAATATTTAATAATAAAGGAAAAATTCAAGTTAACTGAAATGAAAAATATTAAGATATCAATAAGATAAAAAAAATCGAGCCTTAATCATAAGGCTCGATTGTATTATTAACGATTTATGTTATCCAAAAAACTTCTTCACTTTATCAAAGAAGCTTTTTTCTTTTGGACTATGTTTTGCATTTTTATCGGCTTTAAAACTGTCACCCAACTCTTTGAGTAACTCTTTTTGTTTGCCAGTTAAGTTTACTGGAGTTTCAACCACGACATGGCAATATAAATCACCTACTGTGCTACCACGTAATGATTTAATACCTTTTCCACGTAATCTAAACATTCTACCGGTTTGCGTTTCTGCTGGTATGGTTAAACTAACTTTACCATTTAGGGTTGGTACTTCAACTTCACCACCAAGGGATGCTAATACAATGTTAATTGGAATTTCACAATGTAAATTAGTACCATCTCGCTCAAAAATTGCATGTGGTTTTACTTGTACCTGAACATATAAATCACCCGCTGGTGCGCCATTTAGTCCTGCTTCCCCCTCACCTGAAAGTCGAATACGGTTTCCTGTATCAACCCCAGCTGGAATAGTAACGGATAACGTTTTCGTTTTTTGAATTCGTCCTTCACCACGACATTTTTTACATGGGTTTTTAACGATTTTTCCACGACCGTGACAGGTTGGACACTCTTGCTGTACCGCAAAAAAGCCTTGCCGCATTTGGACAACACCAGCACCATGACAAGTGTCACAGGTTACCACATCAGATGATTTTTCAGTCCCTTGTCCATGACATACATCACAAGTTACCCAGGTTGGTACTTTGATCTCTTTACTTACACCACTTGCTGCTTCTTCTAGCGTTAAGGAGATATTGTATTGTAAGTCATTGCCTCGTGACGCTGTTTGCCCTCGTCCTCGACCACCGCCAAAGAAATCACTGAAGATATCATCAAATGCCGAACCACCACCAAAGCCGCCAAAACCACCGAATCCTCCTGCACCAGCACCACCGTGCCCTTGTTCAAAAGCAGCGTGGCCATACTGATCATAAGCAGCTTTCTTTTGCGGATCGGTTAAGATTTCATAAGCTTCTTTGACTTCTTTAAATTTTGCTTCAGCTTCTGCTTTATTATCCTGATTTTTATCCGGATGATATTTCATGGCTAGGCGTTTGTAGGCTTTTTTTATCTCAGTTTCAGTGGCACTTTTACTTACGCCTAATGTTTCGTAATAATCTTTCTTCGCCATAATTAACCTTTACTTTAATCATTATATAAACAACTAAACGGGCTTGAGTTACCTCGCGCCCGTTTGATGTTTTACATGTTTAAAACTCGTTGCAATAACTCATTAAAAAACATATTAGTTAATGCTTATTTTTTCTCGTCATCAACTTCTTTGAAGTCGGCATCCACTACATCATCTTGCCCTGCAGAACTTCCGCTATTTGCTTGACCTGCAGATTGATCAGCCTGAGCTTGTTGCTGTGCTAACTCAAGTAATTTTTTTGACGCTTCCATTAATGCATTAATTTTAGCTTCGATCTCTGCTTTATCTTCACCGCGGGCAGCATTTTCTAAATCACTTACCGCGCTTTCGATAGCGTTTTTGTCATCAGCTGATAATTGATCGCCAGCTTCAGTCACTTGTTTACGAGTTGAGTGAACAAGGTGATCCGCTTGGTTACGAATTTGTGCTAATTCTTCAAACTTACGGTCAGCATCAGCATTTGCTTCTGCATCATTTACCATTTTTTGGATCTCTTCTTCACTTAATCCTGAAGAAGCTTTAATGGTAATGTTTTGCTCACGGCCAGTATTTTTATCTTTTGCTGATACATGTAAAATACCATCAGCATCGATATCAAAGGTTACTTCGATTTGTGGCATACCACGTGGTGCAGCTTGAATACCATCAAGGTTAAATTGACCTAATGATTTGTTGTCACTTGCACGTTTACGTTCACCTTGTAATACATGGATAGTTACAGCTGATTGATTATCTTCAGCAGTTGAGAATACTTGACTATGTTTTGTTGGGATAGTCGTGTTTTTCTCAATCAAGGTAGTCATTACACCACCCATTGTTTCAATACCTAATGATAATGGTGTTACGTCAAGTAATAATACGTCTTTAACATCACCACCTAATACACCACCTTGAACCGCAGCACCAACTGCAACTGCTTCGTCAGGGTTAACGTCTTTACGTGGCTCTTTGCCAAAGAAGTCAGCAACGGCTTTTTGTACCATTGGCATACGTGTTTGACCACCAACTAAGATGACATCTTTAATATCAGAAACAGAAAGACCTGCATCTTTTAATGCTGTTTTAACTGGCTCCATTGAACGTTTAACTAAATCTTCAACTAATGATTCAAGTTTTGCGCGAGTCACTTTGATATTTAAGTGTTTAGGTCCTGTTGCATCAGCAGTGATATAAGGTAAGTTAATATCAGTTTGTTGAGCTGATGATAATTCGATTTTCGCTTTTTCAGCCGCTTCTTTTAAACGTTGCATAGCAAGTGGATCATTTTTAAGATCGAAACCTTGTTCACGTTTAAACTCATCAACTAAGTAGTTAATTAAGCGTGAGTCAAAGTCTTCACCACCTAAGTGAGTATCACCATTAGTTGCTAATACTTCAAATGTTTTTTCACCGTCAACATCATCAATTTCGATAATTGAAATATCGAAAGTACCACCACCAAGGTCATATACTGCGATAGTGCGGTTACCCACATCTTTATCTAGACCATAAGCAAGCGCAGCTGCTGTTGGTTCGTTGATGATACGTTTTACATCTAAACCAGCAATACGACCAGCATCTTTGGTTGCTTGACGTTGTGCGTCATTAAAGTAAGCTGGAACAGTAATAACTGCTTCAGTAACCGGTTCACCAAGATAATCTTCTGCGGTTTTTTTCATTTTCTTTAAAACTTCAGCAGAAATTTGTGGTGGTGCAATTTTTTGACCTTTAACATCAACCCAAGCATCGCCATTATCTGCTTTAACAATTTTATATGGCATAATACCAACATCACGTTGTACTTCAGCGTCTTCATAACGACGACCGATTAAACGTTTAATTGCAAATAATGTATTTTGTGGATTTGTTACTGCCTGACGTTTAGCTGGTTGACCAACTAGAATTTCGCCATCTTGTGTGTAAGCAATAATCGATGGGGTTGTGCGATCACCCTCGGCATTTTCTAATACTTTTGCTTGGCCGTTATCCATTACTGCAACACATGAATTTGTTGTACCTAAGTCGATACCAATAATTTTACCCATAATCGTTTCTCCTCAAACCTGTATTTTATTCTCTGTATATAAGTCTTAAATATTCAATTTCAAGCCCTTATTTTGACAAAGATATGTAATTGTTTTCACATAGATGGGAACATTATTATTAATATCAAGGGGGCAAATAAAAATAATTTTTTTATAGACCTTGATTCCGATAATCTCACCTCTTATTATTGCAACCCATTTTTATTATTGTGTTTAAAAATAGGAATTTTATGCAACAAACTAAACTTGCCAATCCGGGACCATTGGGTCTTATGGGATTTGGTATGACAACAATTTTATTAAATATTCATAATGCAGGCTTTTTTTCGGTTACCACAGCCATCGTTGCTATGGGTATTTTTTATGGTGGACTGGCTCAAGTGATTGCCGGAATTTTAGAATTCCGTAAAGGCAATACCTTTGGCACCACAGCTTTTACTTCATATGGTTTTTTCTGGATAGCATTAGTCGGTATTTGGTATTTACCAACTTCATCAGCAACGGTAAACACTGATGCAACTTTTTTAGGTATTTTTCTAGCATTGTGGGGGATTTTTACCGCCTTTATGTTTATCGGCACCTTAAAAGCAAATCATGCATTGCAATTTGTTTTTGCTAGCTTAACGGTTTTATTTGCTTTATTAGCAATCGGTAACATCTCTGGTAACCATGACATTATTCATATTGCCGGCTTTGAAGGCATTATTTGTGGTGGGAGTGCAATTTATCTTGCTATGGCTGAAGTTCTCAATGAGCAATACGGCCGTACAATTTTACCAATTGGCGCGGCAAAAGGCGCAACACATTAAGCAATATTTTTTTGTGATAATAGCATTGTGAGCATTAAAAACGGGGAAATATCCCCGTTTTTTATTTTTCTTTACAATACTATTTATTTTTTATAAGCATCATTATGGACACCAACTGCTGCACGACCTGATGGATCATTTAGATTTTTAAATGACTCATCCCATTCAATCGCTTTCGCTGTTGAACAAGCAACGGTTGGACCGCCCGGTACACAATGTGCCGCACTTTCAACTGGGAATAGTTCGTCAAAAATTTCACGATACATATACGCTTCTTTTGAGGTTGGCGTATTGTATGGGAAGCGGAATTTTGCGTTTTCTAACTGTTGATCGGTAATTTTGCTTTCAGCAATCTCTTTTAAGGTATCGATCCAACTGTAACCTACACCGTCAGAGAATTGCTCTTTTTGGCGCCATACTACTGAAGCCGGTAAGTAAGATTCAAAGGCTTCACGGACAATGTGTTTTTCCATTTTACCGTTACTACCACACATTTTATCTGTAGGGTTAATGCGCATTGCAACATCTAAGAATTTTTTATCTAAGAATGGTACCCGAGCTTCGACACCCCAAGCCGCCATTGCTTTATTAGCACGAGCACAATCATACATATGAAGTGCAGCTAATTTACGAACGGTTTCTTCATGGAACTCTTTTGCATTTGGCGCTTTATGGAAATACAAATAACCACCAAATACTTCATCGGCGCCTTCGCCTGATAGAACCATTTTTATACCCATTGCTTTGATCTTACGCGCCATTAAATACATTGGCGTTGAAGCACGAATGGTTGTTACATCGTAAGTTTCGATGTAGTAAATGACATCGCGAATCGCATCAATACCTTCTTGAATAGTAAAGTTAATTTCGTGATGAACGGTGCCTAAATGGTCAGCAACAGCTTGCGCGGCTTTCAAATCTGGCGCACCTTTTAAACCTACTGCAAATGAATGCAATTGTGGCCACCATGCTTCTGATTTTTCATGATCCTCAACGCGACGCGCAGAAAACTTTTTGGTAATCGCAGAGATAACTGAAGAGTCAAGTCCACCTGATAATAAAACCCCATAAGGCACATCAGACATCAGGTGGCTTTTAACAGATTCCTCTAATGCAACACGAAGTTCATTGATATCAGTTTTGTTATCTTTGACATTATCGTATTCCATCCAATCACGTTTGTAATAGGTTTTGATTTCACCTTCAGTGCTAGATAAATAACAGCCTGGAGGGAAAGCCTCAATAGTTTTACAAACTGGGACTAATGCTTTCATTTCAGAGGCAACATAAAATGTGCCGTTTTCATCATATCCCATATACATTGGGATAATACCGATATGATCACGACCAATAAAATAAGTACCTTTATTAATATCATAAAGGATAAACGCAAACATACCTTGTAAATCATCAAGACAATGAATACCTTTTTCTTGGTATAAAGCTAAGATCACTTCACAGTCAGATCCTGTTTGAAACTCATAACGATCTTTATACTGATTTCGGAGTTCTTGATGATTATAAATTTCGCCATTTACCGCTAAAACGAGTGTTTTGTCTTTATTATAAAGCGGCTGAGATCCTGTATTAACATCTACAATTGATAGACGTTCATGGGCTAAAATAGCTTTATCAGAAGCAAAAATACCAGACCAGTCAGGTCCACGATGACGTTGTAGACTTGATAGTTCTAATGCTTTTGTTCGTAGTTGTTCTGGATCTGATTTAATATCAAGAATACCTAAAATCGAACACATTGAATTTCTCCATTTAAAATCGTTAAAACGATACTATTTACTAATAAGATTTATTTTAAATATTATTACAAGCAAAGCATAAAAATGACAGCATACACATTATTGGTTAACAATTAAAGTACAATATCATTATACTTTTTCTATTTCAGTAAAAGTTGACTATTATTTTTTTAACCATTGCCCTTGCTGTTTAATATATTGACCAGCTGGTGTTTTTTCTTGTGCTTTAGTTCCTGCTCTATTTTGAACTTCCA
Source organism: Gilliamella apicola (assembly GCF_003202915.1). GTDB lineage: Bacteria > Pseudomonadota > Gammaproteobacteria > Enterobacterales > Orbaceae > Gilliamella > Gilliamella apicola_Q. Next base: position 36,964 of record NZ_QGLP01000003.1, on the reverse strand, counting down.
CTAATGGCACATTACTTTGAGCTGATACTTTTTGATACTCTTGTTTACGAGCCTGATTAATTAACTGGGCAATTTCGCTGGCATTACCTTCATTTTTTACTACCCCTAAATAACCATCAGCTTGTTCTCCCACTAACCCATTGGCTTTAGCTTGGCCTAGTGAATCAATCGCTTGATCTAAATTTAAAGCAAATACTGGCAAAGCTAAGGTGATTGATAATAATGCTACTGTTGCTTTTTTATAGATATTCATAACAGACTCCTTATTAAATACATCATATTAAAATGAGATGAATATGTGTAAAAACGATTAAACTTTAAATCTTTCGCTGTAAAGGTCAGTTTCATTAACCAATAACAACAAATACTATTATCAAGTTAATATAATCCTGATTTATTGATAATATTATCTAGGGCTTTATCCACTTTGATATTAATTTCGTGATCAATTTTAACGTTCAAATTGATATTAATTGGTTCGTTAGGCGCTTGTACTTTAACCGTTGGCGTACAACCCATTAGTACAGCACTACACACTATAATAGTAATAATATTTTTAAGCATAGATTAACCTCTTATCTATCAAGATTTCCTTTTTAAATACGCTTCAATACGTTTTCGAATAGGTTCGTTTATTTGATCAGCAAGTTGTAAACTGATTATTAATTTTGCAATATTTTCTTCAAGATTAATATTTAAATTTACTGCTTTATCATTCTCAACATCACGGTTACTTCCTTGAATGTTTAGTCCTAATTTAGCAATTTCATTGGCGTAATTAACGGTACCAGATAATTTAGTATAATGAAAATTCTTAATAAGATCAGTGAGAATTTTCATATTAGGATTTGCAAGCGCGTAATTTTTCAGGGCAGAATTATCGAACCGCAAGGAACCTTCATTAACCGTAACTAATTGACCATTTTTGATAATTACTTCCGTTAAAGCCGACCCTTTTTTACTCGATGGTAATAGTGTTACCGGCAAAGTTCCATCAATAGCGCCATCACCAGCTAAACCTTCCGCCGGATATTTAGCAAAGATATCCTTTAATTGTAACTTTTTTAACCTTAAATTAAATTGTTGAGGTAATTTAGCAAAGTTCAATTGTCCTTTATCAAGAAAAACTAAACCAGAAAAAATAGTAGCTTGAGCTAATTGCCATTTTACAATACCGTTAAGCGGTTTATCTAAAGATGCCAAATAACTACCAGCAAGTTTAACTTTCTCGAAACTTACACCAATATTAACTTCTTGAATAGTTAGTGACGAAGTCGAAATAGAAAGTTGATTATTTTTTACTAAAATGCTGATATCACCAACTGCAGATTTAATTGCACTCGCTTTATATATCCCATTAAATTGGTTGATAATTAACGCCACATTACCATTGATCTGTCTTGATTGGAATGGAATCGGTATGACTAATTCAAATACAAGTTTACCAACTAGTTTTTGCACCAGTAAATCATCTGAAAATTTAGCTTTATCGATATTAAGTAATGCTTTGTCGCTACTTTTTAAAGTAAGTTGTTTATCGGTTAAAACTCCGCTAAATGGTAAAGTTAAATTACCTTTTTCGATACCAAAGTGGTGTAAAGAGGTAGTCAAAATGCCACTTTCAATGACAAAACAAGAATGAGATTGATTGAATGAGACATTGCCCGCAAGCGTTGCCATATCCTGAGTATTGCTTGCTAGATTGAGCTCAATAGTGTTTTGATTTTTAGTGGCTTCAACCTTTAGATTAACTAACTCATTTTTTTGTTGATAAAATTTTAACGAATCGACTTTAATTGTTTTCGGTAACCAATAAATGACGGTAGATATAAGCGAAGAGTTGAATCGGGATTGCTCGAGTTGTTGGTTAACATTATCTGCCACCTTTGGCAAAGTGGATTTGTCAGTTAACCCGATAGGTTGCCAATAAATATCAATACTTTTTGCAGTTAAAGTTGACCAAGATAGTTTAATATTGTTTGCTTTTAACGATAATTGTGGTTGTTGAGAAATACTGAGTTCAGCAAAAGATAATCCGTCAAGGCTGATATCGAGACCTTGCCAGTCTACAGAAAGATTATGTTCATCCTTAAATGCTAGCCAATATCGCCAACCATATAAGCTTACTATTACTATAATAAGTAATATAATGGCTGGAATCCAATAACGTTTCTTTAAGCGAGTCATCATAAACTCTCTATAAGTGAGTCGCCGAATATTATCGGCGACGGAATATGATTATGCTTGAGTTTGCTCTCTGTTAGCAATATAAGCTAATGCTTTGTCAATTCTTGCTAATGTGCGTTTTTTCCCAACAGCATAAACCGTTGCATCAACAGAAGGTGATTGACCTATCCCCGTTACTGCAACACGAAGTGGCATACCGACTTTTCCCATACCAACTTCAAGTTCAGTTGCGGTTTCCTCAATAGCATGATGAATTTTATCAATTTGCCAATCGAAATCGGAAATCGCTTCAATTTTGGCTTTAATTGCTTCTAAAGGTTCTTTGGCGACCGGCCGTAAATGTTTTTTAGCCGCATCACTATCAAACTCATCAAAATCTTGATAACAATAATGACATGATTCAGCCATCTCTTTTAATGTTTTACAACGTTCACCAAAGAGTTTAACGATAGTAATTAAATCTGGACCTTGGGTTAAATCATAACCTTGTTGATTCATATGCCAAACTAAATGTTGGGCAACATAATCAGCATCTAAATGGTTAATATAATGATGATTTAACCAGAGTAATTTTTCAGTATTAAAGGCACTGGCTGATTTGCTAACGGCTTCTAGCGAGAAGAAATCAATCATTTCTGGTACTGAAAATATCTCTTGATCGCCATGCGACCAACCAAGACGAACTAAATAGTTAAGCAAGGCTTCTGGCAAATAGCCATCATCACGATATTGCATCACGCTCACTGCGCCATGACGTTTCGAGAGTTTTTGACCATCATCACCTAAAATCATCGATACATGACCATATTCAGGCAGTGGTGCCCCTAATGCTTTTAAAATATTAATTTGTCGAGGGGTATTATTGATATGATCTTCACCACGAATCACATGGGTGATTTCCATATCCCAGTCATCAACAACAACACAAAAGTTATAAGTTGGAGAACCATCAGTACGACGAATGATGAGATCATCAAGCTCTTTATTGGCAATTTCGATCGGTCCACGAATTAAATCATTGAAAATCACAACGCCATCAACCGGATTAGCAAAACGAACAACATGCGGTTCGCTATGGGAATGTTGTTTTTGCACTTCATCACAACGGCAATGGCCATCATAACGTGCTTTTTCGCCTTTAGCCATTTGCTCTTCACGCAATTTTTCTAGGCGATTTTTTGAGCAATAGCAACGATAAGCCGTTCCCTTCGCCAACATTTCTTCAATAACTTGATTGTAGCGATCAAAGCGCTTAGTTTGGAAATAGGGACCTTCATCCCATGATAATTTTAACCAGTTCATACCTTCCATAATCGCATCAATGGCTTCTGGTGTTGAACGTTCAAGGTCGGTATCTTCAATACGCAATACAAAGGCGCCATGTGCATGGCGGGTATAAAGCCAAGAATAAAGCGCAGTACGAGCACCACCAACATGTAAGTAACCTGTTGGGCTTGGCGCAAAACGGGTTTTAATTTTCATGAAATAATCCTATAAATAACAAAAAAGAACACTAGAACATCAATTCGTCACTCGCGCTCTTTTTTATTCAAACTTTTCCCGTAAATGGGAAAGACAATAATATTTTGTGATAAATTAGATTTAGTTGCCTATTCTAACATGCCAAAAGGTTTCAGCAAGCCACTAGTCAAAGGCATAATCAGTAACTTATTTTAACTATTTACTCAATATATATTCTAATATAAAAAAACACACTATATACTATCGGATGAAGTTAATTTAAAAATTAATGCGCTTCATCCCAATTATTACCTACACCGACGTCTACTTTTAATGGTACTGACAGTTGGTAACAATTTTCCATAATTGATTTAATCAATGCACTATATTCACTCACCAACTCTTCTTTAACCTCAAACACCAGTTCATCGTGCACTTGCATCACCATTTTGATATTACCGGTCGGTTGATTTTTTATCCACTCACTCATCTTAATCATAGCGGTTTTGATGATATCTGCTGCAGTACCTTGCATTGGCGCATTAATTGCGGCACGTTCAGCTCCTCGTTTTTCAATAGCATTGCCAGAAATGATTTTTGGTAAATATAATCGTCTTCCTGATAGAGTTTCCACATAGCCTTGTTGTGCTGCCAATTGGCGTGTTTCCTCCATATAAATTTGTACACCAGGATAACGTTCAAAATAACGATCAATATAGAATTGAGCTTCTTTACGAGGAATATTAATTTGTTTCGATAATCCAAAAGCACTCATACCATAAATCAAACCGAAATTGACCGCTTTAGCGCGTCGTCGCTCTTCGGCTGTCACATCTGCTTCTGGTTTACTTAATACTTCACTCGCGGTTACTCTATGAATATCTTTATCATTAGCAAAAGCGCTAAGCAGACTTTGATCTTGTGATAAATGCGCCATAATGCGCAACTCTATTTGCGAATAATCGGCTGAAATAATCTTATAATCTTGTGGTGCAATAAATGCTTGCCGAATTCGCCGCCCCTCTTCATTACGAACTGGAATATTTTGTAAATTTGGATCATTTGATGACAGCCGTCCTGTTACCGTACCAATTTGGTTGTAATTGGTATGAATTCGGTGGTCGATTGGACTCATCATCAAAGGTAATTTATCAGTATAAGTATTTTTCAGTTTTGCCAAGCTACGATAAAACAAAATTTTACGTGGTAAAACATATTGCTCAGCAAGCTCACTGAGCACATCTTCACTCGTTGATGGATCACCTTTTGGGGTCTTTTTTAATACGGGTAGTTGGTGTTTATCAAATAAAATAGCTTGGATCTGTTTTGGTGAAGAAGGATTAAATTTTTCACCCGCTAGAAATTGCAATTCAGCTTCTATTTCTAGCATTTTTTTATTTAATTCTGTGGAATACTCATTTAACTGTTTAGCGTCAATTAACACCCCTGTTCTTTCCATATCGGCCAACACAATCGCCAGTGGCATTTCAATATCGGTAAATAATTTGGTGAGCTTTTGGTCTTTTTCCAGTTCCGGCCATAGTTTCTGATGAAGTTGCAGAGTAACATCGGCATCTTCAGCGGCATACTGTGTGGTTTTTTCAACCTCAATAGCATCGATGGTGACCTGTTTTTTATCCACCTTGGTTAATTCATTATAGGTAATAGTTTTAAGATGCAAATAACGATTTGCCATACTATCCATATCGTGTCGTTCAGTACTGTTTAACACGTAAGACTCTAACATGGTATCATAAGCAATACCTTGCACATGGATACCATAATTAGCTAACACACTATAATCAAATTTGGCATTTTGAGCGATTTTTTTAATTTTAGGGTTTTCTAATATTGGTTTTAACTTAGTTAATACCTCATTTAATGGTAATTGATCTGGCACACCAAGATATTGGTGATTAATTGGAATATAAGCAGCTTGATGAGGTGTAACACTTAGCGATATGCCAACCAATTTAGCATGAATATGGTCAACATTATCCGTTTCAGTATCAAAAGCAAACTGCTGACAGTTAGCTAATTTACTGAGCCAATCATCGAACTGCTCATGGGTTAATATGCATTGATAATCGGTGTCAATCTTATCTTTAACGGTATCGCTTTTCTGTGAGAACAACGACATATTATTAATATCAGTAGCCGTTAGTTTTTGTTGTTTTAAAAAATTACCCGCTATTAATTCTTTTTGCCAACGATGAAAACCATAATAAGCGAATAATTCGACTAACTTATTTACATCAATATCTGTAACAAGTAGTTGTTCATTGGTAAAATCTAATGCCACATCGGTTTTAATGGTTGCTAATAGATAAGAAAGCTCAGCATCTTTTTGATTGTCTATTAATTTTTGCTTTAATGATTTAGCGCCTCGAATCGATAATTTTTCAATATCATCTAAATGGTTATAAATATCTTTTACACTATCAAAAGCGGTTAATAAAGCCTGTGCTGTTTTTTCTCCAATCCCTGCTACACCTGGTATATTATCGGAATTGTCGCCTCTTAATGCTAAATAATCGATAATTTTTTCTGGCGGCACTCCAAATTTATCCATAACACCTTGCGGATCAAGCACTGTATTATTCATAGTATTAATCAGTGTAACTTTATCACTCACTAATTGCGCTATATCTTTATCCCCAGTACTAATGAGTACCTCAAGATTTTCTTTTTCTGCTTGTCTGGCTAAAGTTCCTATTACATCATCAGCTTCAACACCATCAACGCAAAGCAAAGGCAATCCCATTGCTTTTAAAATAGTATGAATTGGTTCGACTTGTGGGCGTAAATTCTCAGGCATTTCGTCACGTGTTGCTTTATATTCGCTATAAATTTCATTTCGAAATGATCCACCTTTGGCATCAAATACTACTGCAATATGGGTAGGATTATATTGATTCATCAAACTACGAATCATATTGATAACCCCGAAAATAGCCCCAGTTGGTTCACCTTTGGCATTAGTTAAAGGAGGACAAGCAAAAAAAGCTCGATAAAGATAAGAAGAGCCATCAACTAAAATAATTGGCGTATTATTTGGCATTAATAGTTACCTAAAAAATGTTATTTTATGCAATTGTTATCAGTATAACCTAATTAGTAGTAATATTCTTGTGGACCACGATAATATAGTATAAAAATATTCGCTATAGCTAACGCTTTATCCTCAATTGATTGGTTAAAAATACTGTATATCGCTATATCTGTATTATATAATGCGATATCTATTTTCGTCTGAGTATTGAATAAATGACAGAATTAAGTCTTGCTGCGCAAGAAGTCAAAAAAGCACTAGCAGCTAAAAATCTTGAAACCCCATCATGTCGTTTACCTATGGACAGTAACGAACGGAAAACCAAAATTGAAGAACATTTCCGCGAAATCATGAAACTCATGGAGCTGGATTTGAGTGATGATAGCCTTAGCGAAACGCCACATCGCGTTGCCAAAATGTATGTTGATGAGATCTTTTCCGGACTTAACTATCATAACTTTCCCAAAATTACCCTGATTGAAAACAAAATGCAGGTTGATGAAATGATTACCGTTCGGGATATTACTTTAACCAGCGTTTGTGAACACCATTTTGTTACCATTGACGGAAAAGCTACCGTTTCTTATATCCCAAAAGATAAAGTGATCGGTCTATCGAAGATTAATCGGATTGTTGAATTTTTCTCCCAGCGCCCGCAAGTACAAGAAAGATTAACCCAACAAATTTTGGTTGCCCTGCAAACATTATTAGGAACAGTCAATGTTGCCGTTTCAATTGACGCTACCCATTATTGTGTGAAAGCTCGTGGTATTAAAGATTCCAATAGTTTAACCACCACCACCGCATTAGGTGGGGGATTTAAAACGAATCCTAGTACTCGACAAGAATTTTTAAGAGCGCTAAAACACTATTAACAAAATCATCAGAAATATCCAGTAGCAAAAATGCCAAAACGCTTGGTATCCACATCAAGCGTTTTCAATTTACTCATCACAGAATTTTGCTTATCTAAAAGCCCTATTGATATTAGGTGCATCTTTGCGAAAGATTGGTATAATCCACAACTATTTATGTTAAAACATCACAATTAATAACACGCTTTCATGAAGATAATCCGCGGTATAGCTAATTTAAACAATCAATTTTCTCAATGTGTACTTACATTGGGCAACTTTGATGGCGTGCATTTAGGACACCAACAATTAATTAACCATTTAATAGAACAAGGTAAGAAATTAAACTTGCCAACAGTGGTTATGTTATTTGAACCTCAACCTTTAGAGTTTTTTAGCAAACAAAATGCTCCGGCAAGATTAACGTCATTTAAAGAAAAAGTGCAGTTAATCGAAAAACTCGGTATCGACTATATTATCGCGGTTCCATTTACCCAAACCTTTGCCAATATGTCAGCCGCAAATTTTATTCAAGATTGGTTGATAAACCAATTACAAGCTAAATATATTGTTATTGGTGATGACTTCCGGTTTGGCCATGAGCGTAAAGGTGATATCACTCTTTTACAACAGTATACGCATAATAATCAATTTGCCGTAGAAAGTATGCCAACGTTTGTATACAACACATTAAGAGTCAGCAGCACAGCGATTCGTGAAGCTTTATTTAATAGTGATTTTAAATTAGCTCATTGCCTTTTAGGCCGCGATTACGCAATTCAAGGCAAGGTGGTTCATGGCAATGCGTTGGCAAGACAATTAGGTTTCCCGACAGCCAATATTCATTTAAATCGCAGTAAGCCAGCTTTGCAAGGCGTCTATTTGGTTAAAGTCAGGAATTATTGTGATGATCAACATTATCATGGTATTGCCAATATCGGTATCAGACCAACTATTCAAGGTAAAAAAGCGATTTTAGAGGTGAATCTATTTGACTTTTCAGGTGATATTTATGGACAATATTTAGACGTTACCTTTGTTCGTAAATTACGCGACGAGAAAAAATTTGATTCTCTAACCGATTTACAACAACAAATTGCACAAGATGTTTGCACTGCGCAACAGATCAGTGCAAAATTAACCAATTAAAAAGTAGTATCAACAAAATTAACTGGAATAAATTAGCATGACAGACTATAAAAATACATTGAATTTACCGGAAACCGGATTCCCTATGCGAGGTGATCTTGCTAAACGTGAACCGGCAATGTTGCAAAATTGGTACGATAAAGAACTTTATCGCAAAATCCGTCAAGTGAAAAAAGGTAAAAAAACCTTTATTTTGCATGATGGCCCTCCTTATGCAAACGGAAAACTTCATATTGGTCATGCCGTTAATAAAATAATTAAAGATATTATTATCAAATCAAAAGGCTTGAGTGGTTATGACTCCCCGTATATTCCAGGATGGGATTGTCATGGTTTGCCGATTGAGCAAAAAGTTGAAGAACAAGTTGGTAAACCTGGCGTAAAAGTAACACCGGCCGAGTTTCGCCAGATTTGCCGCGATTACGCTGCTTCACAAGTTGAACTACAAAAAGCTGATTTTATTCGTATGGGTGTACTTGGCGATTGGCAAAACCCATATCGTACAATGAACTATGATACTGAGGCGAATATTATTCGGGCTTTAGGTAGAGTGATTGAAAATGGTCATTTAGTCAAAGGTGCTAAACCAGTTTATTGGTGTACCGATTGTATGTCAGCGTTAGCTGAAGCCGAAGTTGAATATTATGATAAATCATCACCAGCAATTGATGTCAAATTCCGAGCCACCGACAATCAAGCGGTAGCGAGTAAATTTGGTATCAATACCGATTTAACCATTTATGCCGTTATCTGGACCACTACACCATGGACACTTCCAGCTAGCCGAGGAATTGCACTTAATGCAACAGTAGAATATCAATTAGTCCAAATCAATGATAAAGAGTGCTTAATTTTAGCTGCCGATTTAGTGGAATCAGTAATGAAACGCGCTGAAATAACTGATTGGAAAATCTTAGGCGCTTGCCAAGGTGATGCGCTTGAATTATTGCGATTCAAACATCCGTTCCTCGATTTTGATGAGCCAATTGTACTTGGTGAGCATGTTACGGTTGATGCTGGTACTGGTGCTGTGCATACTGCGCCAGGTCACGGTGCAGAAGACTTTATCGTTGGTCAAAAATATGATCTTGAAGTCGCTAATCCTGTTGGTGGTAATGGTTGTTACTTACCTGGAACTGGCGCTGGTTTAGATGGCTTATTCGTTTTTAAAGCCAATAAAGTAGTAATTGAATTATTAAAAGAACATAATGCATTACTACACTTTGAAAATATTGAACATAGCTACCCATGCTGTTGGCGACATAAAACCCCTGTTATCTACCGTGCAACACCACAATGGTTTATCAGCATGGATAAACAAGGTTTACGTGCACAATCACTAAAAGAGATTAAACAAGTTCGTTGGATTCCAGATTGGGGACAAGCTCGAATTGAAACCATGGTAGCTAACCGCCCTGATTGGTGTATCTCACGTCAACGTACCTGGGGTGTACCAATGACGCTATTTGTACACAAAGAGACTGAAGAGTTACATCCAGACACATTACAGTTAGTCGAAAAAGTGGCGAAATTGGTGGAGCAAAACGGTATTCAAGCATGGTGGGATGCCGATATTAAAGATCTATTAGGCCCCGATGCGGATGATTATCGTAAAGTACCAGATACGCTAGATGTATGGTTTGATTCAGGTTCAACTTTTTACTCTGTTGTCGGGGTTCGTCCTGAATTTGCTGGCCACGAAGCCGATATGTACTTAGAAGGTTCAGATCAACACCGTGGTTGGTTTATGTCTTCGTTAATGTTGTCTACGGCAATTGATAACAAAGCACCTTATAAACAAGTATTAACACATGGCTTTGTGGTCGATGGACAAGGTCGTAAAATGTCTAAATCGCTAGGTAATATCGTTACACCACAAGAGGTAATGAATAAATTAGGTGCCGATATTCTACGATTGTGGATTGCTTCAACCGATTATTCGGGTGAAATGAGCTATTCGGATGAAATTATTAAACGTGCCGCCGATAGTTATCGTCGTATTCGTAATACCGCCCGTTTCTTACTGGCTAACTTAAATGGCTTCGATCCAGCTAAAGATATGGTTAAACCAGAAGATATGGTTGTACTTGATCGCTGGGCAGTCAGTGTGGCAAAAGAGGCTCAAGAACAGATCATTCAAGCTTATGAAAACTACGATTTCCATAGAGTTGTACAACGCATTATGCAATTTTGCTCAATTGAGATGGGTTCATTCTATTTAGATATTATCAAAGATCGACAATATACAGCGAAAAGCGATAGTATTGCGCGCCATAGCTGTCAAACGGCTTTATATCATATTGCGCAAGCAATGGTTCGTTGGATTGCACCTGTTTTATCATTTACTGCAGATGAAATTTGGCAATATCTACCTGCAACAGAAAAATCAGAATTTGTGTTTGAAGATGAATGGTACACATCACTATTCAGCCTGTCTGAGAGTGAAACACTAAATAGCGCTTACTGGGCACAAATTTTAACTATTCGTAGTGAAGTGAACAAAGTGTTAGAGCAAGGTCGTAATGATAAAGTTATTGGTGGATCGCTTGAAGCTGCTGTTACACTTTATGCCAATAGCGAAATTGCGACAGCACTAGCTAAATTAGAAAACGAATTACGGTTCGTATTACTGACTTCACAAGCAAGTGTGAAACCTTTAGAAAACGCGCCACAACAAGCGGTACCAAGCGATATTCAAGGTCTAAAAATTGAGCTTGTTAAAGCCCAAGGCGATAAATGCCCTCGCTGTTGGCACTATACCGTTGATAACAACCCAACTACTCACTTATGTAAACGCTGTGAAGAAAATATTCATGGTAATGGTGAAGTTAGACATTTTGCCTAAGTGATAAAAAATAAACCGGGCTATAAACATAATATTATAGCAATTAAGTATACTTACCGCCGACGATTGTCGGCGGCATTATTATAATGAGAACTATATGAAAAAAGATACCGGACTTTACTGGTTATTATTTGCGGTAATCGTTTTTGTGATAGATATCGCAAGTAAGTTTTGGATTCTTAACCACTTTTTCTTATATGAATCAGTAAATCTTTTGCCCTTCTTTTCGATCACCTATGTACACAATATCGGGGCTGCTTTCAGTATTTTTGAAGGTCAGCGTTGGATGCTTGCCGCAGTGGCATTTGTTGTCAGTGTAGTGATTGTCTATATGCTATACCGCAATAACCGACAACAAAAATTAGAAAACATTTCATTAGCGTTGATTTTAGGTGGCGCCTTAGGAAACCTGTTTGATCGGCTTTATCATGGCTTTGTGGTCGATTTTCTAGATGTCAATTTTGGTGATTGGCATTATCCAACTTTTAATATTGCCGATTGTGCAATTTGTTTAGGTATTGGATTATTCATCCTAGGCAATTATGCAAAACCCCAAAAAACAGTCTAACATGCAGATTATATTAGCTAATCCTCGTGGCTTTTGTGCCGGCGTTGATCGAGCTATAACTATTGTTGAACGCGCACTGGAACTATTTGGTGCTCCGGTTTATGTTCGCCACGAAGTTGTGCATAACCGCTACGTAGTTAACCGCCTTAAAGAGCTAGGCGCAATATTTATTGAAGAGATCCATGAGGTACCGGACGGCAGTATCCTTATTTTTTCCGCTCATGGCGTATCTAAAGCGGTTCGTGATGAAGCAAAATGCCGTCAACTACGCATATTTGATGCTACATGCCCATTAGTAACCAAAGTTCATATGGAAGTCGCCAGAGCGAGCTATCGAGGTGAAGAGGTTATTCTTATTGGTCATGCGGGTCACATTGAAGTTGATGGCACGATGGGACAATACAGTAACCCTGCAGGTGGCATTTATTTAGTTGAATCGATTGAAGATGTAGAAAACTTACAAGTCAAAAATGATAGTCATCTCTGTTTTACCACACAAACCACCTTATCGGTTGATGATACAGCAGAGATTATTGAAGCGTTAAAAAATCGATTTCCCAATATTCGTAGTCCCCGTAAAAACGATATCTGTTACGCAACCACCAACCGTCAACAAGCGGTTAAACAGTTATCATCACAAGCCGATATTGTTTTAGTCGTTGGTTCTAAAAATTCATCAAACTCAAATCGATTGGCTGAACTTGCACGGCGCAACAGTAAAAATGCCTACTTAATCGATTACGCCTCTGACATTAACCTAGAATGGTTGACCAATGCTCGAAGAATTGGTGTAACCGCTGGTGCATCTGCCCCAGATATTTTAGTCAAACAAGTTATTGATCATCTAAAAGGTTTAGGCTGTACATCAATGATTGAAACCGAAGGTATTTCTGAAAATATTACTTTCGAAATTCCAAAAGAGTTACGCATTGAAATTAAAACAACAGACTAAGAAGAATGGGTCAGTTGCTTAAATTTTTCCAATAACTCTTCTTGGCTTTCCACATGGTCTGGATCTGCAATAATTGCATTTTGAATCGGACAAACGCGTTGACAAGTTGAATGATCATAATAGCCTACGCATTCGGTGCATTTATTGGGATCAATTTCATATGTATCAAACCCCATCGAGATGGCTTCATTTGGACACTCAGGTTCACACATATCACAATTAATACACTTATCAGTTATTTTTAACGCCATTGCTATAATATCTTTAACGAATAAAAAATTTGCGCCATTATAACGCAATAGCAAATAAATCCTAATACGGATCCACGTTAACATTGAGCATTGACAAAATTTTTGCAAAAATTTTTGAGGATCGGGGTTGGGCAAGTTCTAAAAATTACCCAAAGTAAGCGTTACTAATCAAATAAATATTGATCGTAACGCTTATTGATATTTATTATTGTGGAAGTTTATAGGCTTGACGTGCGAGTAGTTTCCAATCACTATCAACTTTTTTGAAGACTAACATCACACCAATTTTTACTTTACCGATTTTACCACTATTGTTGGTATCAGCAGAAAAAACGTGCCTAACAATGGCGGTATCACCTTCAGTCGTGATGGTTTGATCTTGAAATTCAAGCGTGGTAAAACCAGAACGTCCACTGACTATTGCATCAACAAATTCTGCTTTATTCTCAATAATAGCACTAGAATGGCCATAAGTTAATGAAGGTAATGCAACATTTTCTAACTGTGCTTTATCGGCACTAAGCATGGCTAATCGCATAGTTTCTACAGCTTGTTCTACCGTGCTTTGATTTGGAGTAGCGGCATGACTATAACCAATTGATAACACGATAACTAACATAAAACTTAAAATTTTTTTCATACTATTTCTCCCTAATTACTTTTGTTTATTCACTTTTTGACGAAGGAATTAACTCTTCCTCATTTTTAATTAAATTTGGATTGAATTTTTTTGCCCAAATTGAAGTGATAATTGGTACCACAACTGATGTAACAATCACACTTGTAGCTACCATTGCCGTTGCCGCAGAAGCAACAGGAGCAAACTCAGGTACCATTTCAGCAATCAATAAAGGTGTTGCCACAGCGGCCCCTGCAGAACTCGAGGCAGCAACCCCCGCGGTACCATTTCCTTTACCAAGAAATTTATCAGATAAGATAAGCGGAATACCGGTAATAACTATGACTAATAAGCCTAATAAAATTCCGGCTAAACCTGTTTCAAAAATAACCTGTAGTTTTATGCTATTACCTAGTGCAAAAGCAAAGAACGGAATTAATGTCTGTACTGCGTTACCAAATAATTTTCGAAGATCAGAGTCTAAATTACCAAGCATAAAACCAATTAAGAAAGGTAATACCGCACCAACAAACAGTCTTGGTTCAAATGAAGCAACGCCAGAAGTCCCCAAAATAACCATTGTCATTAGTGGGCCTGATTCTAAAGACATTAATACAAAAGCACCGGCTTCTTCTTTTGAACCATACTGATTCATCAAAGCAGCATATAAACCACCATTAGTCATATCCATTGAAGCAACTAAGGCAAGAATTGAGAAACCAGCAAATATGCCACCTTCTACCATATAACCATTCGTCCAAAAAGTACCGGCAATAAGGGCTACAAACCATGCGGTCGCGATTTTAGTGACGACTAATACACCTGATTTTCTTAGCATCATGCCAGTAGCTTTAAGCTCAATAGAAGCTCCCATACAAAAAAACCATACGGCTAATATAGGTACTGTTCCTGAAATTAATCCATTAGAAAAAGATCCTAAATATTTTCCTCCACCAGGAAAAACCGTATTACATAAGGCGCCAAGAAAAAGAGGAATTAACATTAATCCTCCTGGGACTTTATCAATAAACTTTTTTATTTTCATTTATACATTCCTAAAAATTAACAATATGATTTAAATAAATTAATTTAACTTACATAAAAAACACTTTAAGCAAAATTACATATTCGGAATATCATTCCTTTTTTGAATATACAAAATAATAAAATAAAATCAATTTTGATTCTTAATTTTGTGATAAACATCACCAATTAAAAATCAACATATTATTTTTTAATATTATTTTTTTAATTGATAAATTAATTAAATTAACAAACTCGATTGAATATTGTTTATAAAAGCTAGCGATAGAAAAAATAGTAAAAAAACGCCAAACAATAAAATATATAAATAAAAACAAAATAAACAAATGGTTAATATTTATGATGTTAATAATGGATTAAAATTTTATGTGACGCAGATCACAATAAATAATAAATGAAATATCATTCTTTTAAATTCTTAATTATGATTATTTCGGAATGATATTCCATTTAACAGAGGTAAACGAATGAAGATTTATATTACAGATTGTGACCATGAATCCATGGACATTGAAAAAAAGACTTTTACTAAAGAGGGTGTGGATTTTGAAATCTTAAACGTCACACAACCCGAAGATATTATTCGATCTTGTCACGATGCAGATGCATTGATTTTACAATATGCGACTATTTCCCATAACGTATTGAGTTCTTTAAAAAATTTAAAAGGTGTTGTCCGTTATGGTGTTGGTGTTAATACCATTGATATTGAGTCAGCAACTAAAAATAACGTAGCGGTTTGTAATGTCCCTGATTATGGAACAAATGAAGTTGCTGATCACGCCTTGGCTCTTATTATGGCTTTAGCCAGAAAGTTGCCATTGTTGATAAAAGATACAAAAAGCAATATTTGGGCTTATGAAAAAGCTATTCCTATTTATCGATTACAAGAACAAACTGTTGGCATTGTTGGTTTAGGAAGAATTGGCTTGTCATTAGCCAAAAAACTTCATGGTATTGGATTAAAAGTAATTGGTTTTGACCCGTTAGCTAAAAAAGAGCAACTTCCAGATTATATCGACTTTGTTAGTTTAGACGAGTTATTAGCCCACTCAGATATTATTTCGCTTAATTTACCATTAACAAAGAGCACCGAGAACTTAATTGATAGTAAAGAATTCTCAAAAATGAAAAGCAATTGCTATTTAGTTAATACCGCAAGAGGCGGCATTGTAAATGAAGAAGCGCTTTATCAAGCATTATTAAATCATACCATCGCTGGTGCAGCGCTTGATGTATTTAAGCAAGAACCGCCAACAGATAGAAAATTATTCAGCTTAGATAATTTCATTGCTACGCCTCATGCTGCTTGGTATTCAGAACAATCTCAACAAGATTTAAAAAGAAAAGCGGCTGAAGAAGCAATCCGCTTAGCAAAGGGTGAAAAACCACTCTATTGTTTAAACAAATAAGAATATCTATCAATTACAGGATATAAAACATGAAAGCGATAATTTATAAAGGTCCAAATGATGTAGCTTGTGAGCAAACCGTTGAACCGGTAGTTAATGAAAATGAAGTATTAATAAAAGTAAGTCATGCGGGAATTTGTGGTTCTGATCTTAATATTTATTTAGGGGTACATCCTAGAGCCAAAGCACCATTAGTATTAGGTCATGAATTTTCAGGTTATGTCGTTAATGGCGATGAGCAATTACCAACTGGAACTAAAGTATGTGTGCGCCCACTTATTTCTTGCGGTAAATGTTCTGCGTGTGAATCAGGTAATAGTCATGTCTGTAAAACACTTAAACTTTATGGCATCGATACCGCTGGGGGGATGGCTGAATATGTGAAAGTAGATAGAAGTAAAATTCATGTTTTACCAAATGATTTTCCGATGGATTTGGGGGCTTTTGTTGAACCATTAGCGGTAGGTATTCACGCTGTAGCAAGAACACCTTTTAAGATAGGTGATAGCGTTGTTGTGTTTGGTGCTGGCACAATTGGCCTTTGTGTAGCAAGTGTGCTGAAACTAGCTGGCGCCAAACAAGTGATTGTTATTGAAACCAATGATTTCCGCATTAATTTAGCTAAAGATCTCGGTTTTACGGTGATCAACCCGAAAAAAGATGATGTATTAAATACAGTATTAAAATTAACCAACCAAGTCGGTGCTGATATTGTTTATGACTGTGCCGCACACCCTTCTGTTGCTTTGCAATTAACTGATTTAGTCAGAGTTCAAGGTACGATTGAAATTGTTGGTTCATATAAAAAACCTACAGAATTTAAATTACTCGACATTGAGTTTAAAGAACTCAACATCATTGGTACCAGAGTGTATGAAGCAAGGGATTTTGAAACTGCAATCCAATTCATACAACAAGATTTTCCATATAAAAAATTACTCACCATATTGCCTCCAGAGGAAGCAAAACAAGGATTTGCTAATGCTTTAACCGGTGAAAACGTAATTAAAACAATATTTAAATTTTCTGATTAATAAGATTATAAATTTAAGGTATACCATTATGAAAAATAAAAACCCTTTTGACTTAACCGGTAAAAACGCCATTGTGACAGGAGCCTCTCGCGGAATAGGTAAATCTCTAGCAATGAGCTTAGCTAATGCCGGCGCTAATATTATTATCATCGATGTTGCTCGTGATGAACAAACTGAGTTAGCGATAAAACAATATAACGTATCTTGTGAAACTATTACATTTGACCTAGCTAACTTTGATAAATATGAAAATCTTATTTCGGATATCATTAAAAAATACCAACATATTGATATTTTAATCAATAATGCCGGTATACAGCGTCGTCACCCTTCCGTTGATTTTCCGAAAAATGATTGGGATCTCGTCATTAATATTAATATGAATGCAGTATTTTTTATGTGTCAACAAGTGGGTAAACACATGATTGAGCAAGGTTACGGAAAAATAGTCAATATTGCTTCTTTATTGGCGTTCCAAGGCGGATATACCATCCCAGCTTATACAGCTGCTAAATCGGCAGTGGCTGGTTTTTCAAAATCACTATCCAATGAATGGGCATCTAAGGGGATTACCATCAATTGTATCGCCCCTGGTTATATTGCTACCGAAATGAATACGGCATTGATGAATGATGAAACGCGTAATCGTCAAATTCTAGAACGGATTCCGGCCGGACGATGGGGAAATCCTGAGGATTTGGGTGGTGCCGCAGTATTCTTATCCTCTAGTGCATCTGATTATATCAATGGTTTTACCATTGCTGTTGATGGTGGATGGTTAGGTAGATAGTCGTTTTTTTAAATTAATTTTATCTTAATTATTGGTTAACAGTTAACACCAATAATTAAGATGTCTAGGAGGACATTATGATTATTGGCAATATTGAACATCTTGAGTTAATCCCTTACTTACCAAATAAACTCAAACATGCAATAGAAACAGTAAAAAAAGAGGTCAATGATAATACAGAAAATGGACGTTATACCATTGATGGTGATGATGTTTTTTATATGGTTTCAGAAACCTTATCGAGAACTCAAGAAGAAGGTAAATATGAATATCATGCTAAATATATTGATATTCAAATTGTATTGTCTGGACAAGAAGGTATGGCAGTATCTACGCTTCCACCTCATTCTGAGGTAATTGAAGATAAACTAATTAATGGGGATATTGCATTTGTAAAAGCGCCAGTAGAAGAGACAATGTTTGTTATGCAACCTAAGGATTTTGTCATTTTTTATCCTAAAGAAGTACATAAACCACTGTGTATTGTTGGTGGTAAAGCAGAAAAAATTCGTAAAGTGGTTGTTAAAGTCGCTATAGATTGACTTGTAACTAATTGTAACAATAACTAAAACAGGTTCATATGACTTCACCTGATTTGGTTATTTAGATTATCAACAATACCTGATAAGGAATAGTGATGAGTATAAATATCGCGGTAATCGGAGAGTGCATGATTGAACTCTCAATTAAAGATAATTTAACAACTAGAAGTTTTGGTGGTGATACTTTAAATACATCTGTTTATTTGTCCCGTTTATTTCCCAATGACCAAGCCTCTATTCATTATGTCACCGGGCTCGGTATTGATCCATTTAGCCAAGAGATGTTAGATCAATGGCAAAAAGAGAACATCAAAACCGATCTCATCCAACAATTAGATAATAAAATACCGGGATTGTACGCCATTATGACTGATAGTAATGGTGAGCGATCATTCTATTATTGGCGTAATGATGCTGCGGCAAAGTTTTGGTTAAAAAGGGAACAAACAGAACAGATCTGTGAAAAAATAACCACATTTGATTATATTTACTTAAGTGGAATTAGTATTGCTATTTTAGATGAATATAGTATAGATAAACTGATCGAGTTATTAGAAAAATTTAAAGCCAATGGCGGTAAAGTGATTTTTGATAATAACTATCGCCCTCGATTATGGCGTAGTCAGGAATATGCCCAAAATGTTTATTCTAAAATTCTTTCTTATACCGATATAGCATTTTTGACGCAGGATGATGAACAGTTACTTTGGGGCAATACCCACTATCAAGATAGTATTATTCGTAGTAAAAAGTTAAATGTTTCTGAAATTATTATCAAAAGAGGAAGTGAAAGCTGTATAGTCGAAACTTTAAATGAACGTGTAGAAGTACCAGCTAATGTTATTACTAAAGATAAAATCGTTGATACTACTGCCGCCGGTGATTCATTTAGTGCCGGTTATTTATCCGTTCGATTAAAAGGTGGAACAATTGAAGATGCAATCCAAAAAGGTCACGATTTAGCGGGAACCGTTATTCAATATCGAGGAGCCATCATTCCTCCTGAAGCTATGAATAACTTAATTTAAACGATAAACGTTTTAACAATAAAATGAAAACCACCTAATCAGGTTATTTGGTTGCAATATATCCTAATCTGGAAGAAATTGAATTAGTCGTCTCTTTTAATAAAGAGGCGCATTTTTTCATTTGGTTTTGCATTCGATTGCTAGGACCAGTAATACTTAATGCTGCAACGACATCATTGCTGTAATTAAAAATACCTGATGCTACGCAAATAAGTCCTTCTTCAACCTCTTCCCAATCATAAGCAATATTTTCTTGGCGAACTTTATCTAAAATATCATAAAGTTTTTGGGTATCTGTTATGGTGTTTTTAGTATGTTTTAATAATGGAGAAAGCAATACCCTATCGATCTCTTGTTGAGATTGATGTGAAAGTAATATTCGACCTAATCCGGTACAGTAGGCTGGGCGCATATGGCCTAAATTGGAGCTGGTGTGAATAGCATTATTCCCTTCACTCTTATATAAATAGACAACATTACCACTATTATAGACCCCTAAAAAACAGGTTTCATTTATTGTATTTGAAAGTGATTTGATAAATGGAATAACAACATCCACAATATTAACATTTACTAAACCTGATATACCTAGTTCAAGTGATTTGAACCCTAATGTATATTTATCTGATTTTTCATCAAAAAAAACATATTCTCGATCAAGTAATGTTTTTAATATCTTCTTAATGATAATTTTATTTAGTTTGGTCGCTTCAATGATTTCATTAATTGTCACACCTGCAGCGCAATTACTAATCACATCTAAAACTGAAATAGCCTTATCAATTGCTGATGTTGCTTCTTTTTGAATCATAATTTTAAACCTTTATAAAAATAGTCAGTCATTAATTCAACCTACCGATCACATTAATTTTTCTTTTTTAGTTCAATTGAAATTGATGATGAAATATTTTTTAACTCGTTAATAATCAACTCTTTTTTCTGTATAATTCGAAAAGAAGATCCAGCAACACTAATCGCTCCAACAACTTTATTTTGTTTTATAAAAATTGGAACTGCTATGCAAGACAATCCTTCTTCCACTTCTTCATCATCCATGGAATAACCGTCGATGCATACTTTGGCTAAACTATTATGAATCATTTCACGATCGATAATGGTTTTATCTGTAAATTGAACTAAGGGGCGACTTAATACTTTATTAATTTCGACTAATGGTTGGTAAGCTAATAATGATTTGCCAAGTCCTGTACAATAAACAGGCATTCGGCTTCCTATGTGTGAATTAGTTTTAACAGCCAGTTCACCTTCAGCTTTATATAAATAAATAACACTGCCATCATGATAGACGGCAAGAAAACACGTTTCATTAATTTTTGAAGCCAACTTTTTTAAAAAAGGGATTGAGATACCAACCAAAGAGATATTCATTAATCCCTTTACACCTAATTCAAAAGCTTTAACGTCTAAAGAATATTTTTCAGTATTTGCATCGTAACTAAGATATTGCCTTTTTTTGAGAGTATCTAAAATTCTAAATACTGTTGTTTTTGCC
The DNA here is from genome assembly GCF_003202915.1 of Gilliamella apicola. GTDB lineage: Bacteria > Pseudomonadota > Gammaproteobacteria > Enterobacterales > Orbaceae > Gilliamella > Gilliamella apicola_Q. The sequence goes on along the minus strand of NZ_QGLP01000003.1, from coordinate 15,663 downwards.
ATTCTACTTAATTTGACAATTTCAGCTAGAGAAATGCCTGATGAATAATGACTAATTATTTCAAGCAAAGTTAAGGCATTATCTAAAGTGGATTGTTGTTTTTCAAATGACATTTATTAAACCCCAGACCATGATATTATCTATCCAATAGATTGATTAAAAACAATACAATAAATAATTAAGATGCACTTTAAAAAGGCAATTTTTAGAATACAATTTTTATCTAATTATATGTATAAATTCAGCTTAGCGGTTACATATTACTAGAATAATCATTTTTTTTCTATTAATTCAATAACATCTTTACTATTTTGCATAGTTAAAAATTTTCATAAAAATTACAATTTATTATCTTTGCTTATCATTGCAAATTGAATTAATACGATACAATGCTCAAAAAATAACAAAAAAATAAAGGATGAAAAGATTGGCAAAATTCATAAGATTCAAATATATCGTTATCACGATTGCCGCTTTAGTATTGTTGTTTATAGTAAAAGCTATTTTTTTCCCTGTGGAAAAAGCGGTCAATTATATTACATCGCCAGTCACTAAAGGGAATGTTGAGAAAACGGTGCTTGCTGATGGCACCATAAGTGCCTTTAAACAAGTTAGCGTAGGTGCGCAAGTTTCTGGACAGATAAAAAAACTGTATGTTGAGCTTGGTGATGAAGTTAAACAAGGTGATATGATTGCTGAGATCGACGATCTTAAACAAAGTAATGATCTTAAACAATCGGAAGCATCGCTTAATAGCTTAGAAGCCCAGCGAACTTCAAAGAAAGCTAAATTAGTCAACTATCAATTAATCTATGAACGTCAATTAAAGTTGGTTAAAAAAGGGGTCGGCGTCCAATCGGATTTAGATTCCGCCAAAGCTGATCTTGATGCGATTAAGGCCGATATTGCCGCCCTCGATGCTGATATCGTCAGTGCTCAAGTGGCGGTTGATACGGCAAAAGTTAATTTAGGTTACACTAAGATACGTTCACCGATTGATGGTGTGATAGTCGCCATTCCGGTTGATCAGGGACAAACAGTAAACTCGGTACAAAGTGCGCCAACTATCGTTAAAGTTGCCCAACTGGATAAAATGACCATTGAGGCGCAAATTTCAGAAGCCGACGTTATTGGTGTTAAAAAAGGTATGCCGGTTTACTTTACAATTTTGGGACAACCCAATAAGCGTTTTGATGGATTGACATTAAGAGCGATCGAACCCGCACCCGACTCAATTAATACCGAAAGTTCGACTTCAAGCTCAGTATCTACCACCAAAACTGCTATTTACTATAATGGATTGTTGGATGTTGATAATCCTGATCGTATTTTACGGATATCAATGACGGCTCAAGTGTATATTGTGTTAGCAGAAGCGAAGGATGTACTTACGATTCCATCTCAGGCTATCCAAAAAAATATAGGCACTAATAAAGCAATTGTTTATATTCTAAATCAATCCAATGAGATCGAGGAACGGGAAGTCAATTTAGGGATTAATAATAATATTAATGTTGAAATCAAATCAGGTCTTAAAGAAGGAGAAGTTGTCGTTGTTAGTAGCGCAAATGGTGCAACATTTAATCCCAATAGCAAAGGACCAAGGATAAGATTCTAAGATGACCAATACTCCATTAATTAAACTTGAAAATATTATTCGTGAATTTCCCGCTGGAGAATCAACGATACAAGTTCTTAAAGGCATCAATTTAACCATCAATGCTGGAGAAATGGTTGCGATTATTGGTGCTTCAGGCTCAGGCAAATCGACACTAATGAATATTCTCGGTTGTTTGGATAAGCCAACCAGAGGAACTTATTCAATTAGTGGGCGAACCACCAATCAATTATCACCTGATGAGTTAGCAGAACTACGCCGTGAACATTTTGGATTTATCTTTCAACGTTACCATTTATTAAATGCATTAACGGCACAAGGTAATGTTGAAATACCAGCCATTTATGCAGGTGTTACCAATGAACAACGTCAAAGTCGAGCGGCTAACATATTAGCACGTTTAGGCCTTGCTGATAAAATAAATAACAAGCCTAATCAATTATCGGGTGGACAACAACAACGTGTTAGTATTGGCCGTGCATTAATTAATGGCGGACAAATTATTTTAGCTGACGAACCAACCGGTGCCCTCGATCGTAAAAGTGGTTTAGAAGTCATGACCATTTTACGAGAACTACATCAACAAGGGCATACTGTTATTATTGTTACCCATGATCCGAATATTGCACAAAGTGCACAACGGATTATTGAGATTAGTGATGGTAATATTATTTCTGATTCAATTAATCCCAATTACTCATCTGATCAAGTTGATAATCGACAAGTTAAGCAAATCGAAATAACCAAAACGCAAGATAATTTTTCCGCCAAATATTACCGTTTTCGTGATGCATTTAAAATGGCAATATTATCCATGTTGTCACAACGGTTACGCACGTTTTTGACTATGCTAGGAATTATTATTGGTATTGCTTCTGTGGTATCTATGGTTGCTTTAGGTGAAGGAACAAAACAGAAAATACTATCCAATATTAATTCGTTAGGTACAAGTACATTAGAAATTTATGCCGGTAGCGGTTTTGGTGATCGTAACGCGGATAAAATCACAACTTTACGTTCTTCAGATGCCGATTTTCTCGCGCAACAAAGCTTTGTTCATAGTACAACACCAAATCTTTCCACTAGCGTCTATTTTCGAATAAATAATTTAGCTGTGACCGGTACGGTGAATGGTGTAGGTGAACAATTTTTTGCCGTACGAGGCTATACCATTAGCCAAGGAATAGCCTTTAATCAAGAGGCTGTAAACGCATCAGCTCAAGAAGCGGTAATTGATGAGAACACTGTCAAAAGGCTGTTTAGCGAACAAAATCCAGTAGGCAAAATTCTTATGGTTGGTCAATTACCGGTTAGAATCATCGGAGTTGCCACTAAACAACAGCAAGGGTTTGGTAGTAACGAAAGCCTTAATATTTGGTTACCTTACACCACTGTGATTAATCGTATGGTAGGGCAAACATCATTAAAAAGTATTACCGTTCGAATAAATGATAATATTGATTTAAGTGTGGCAGAACAAGCGATTAATAAAATTATGCTGCAACGCCATGGCACTAAAGATTTCTTTATCTTTAATTCCGATAGTATCCGAGAAACCGTCAATTCATCAGCTTGGGTTTTAACTTTGCTGATCTCAACTATTGCTTTAATTTCTCTCGTCGTTGGTGGTATTGGGGTAATGAATATTATGCTGGTATCTGTCACAGAAAGAACGCGAGAAATTGGTGTTCGTATGGCAGTTGGTGCGCGTTCGAGTGATATTTTGCAACAATTTCTTATTGAAGCAGTACTGGTTTGTTTAATCGGTGGTACATTAGGGATCGTATTGTCATTTTTAATTGGTTTTATTTTTAATTATTTAGTGACTTCGTTTGCTATGAGTTTTTCTATTATTTCTATTATTGCCGCATTTAGCTGTTCGTCGATGATTGGGATTATTTTTGGCTATGTTCCAGCAAAACGAGCGGCAAAACTTGATCCAATTTATGCATTAGAAAGAGAATAAAAAATCCCATTAAAATAAAATCCCTTTGTACTAATTAACGACAAAGGGATCTCAATTTTCATAATAAACAATTAAAAACGTCAACTAATTATTTTTTTGACTTGTCTTCATTTGCCGATTTTTTATCGTTTTCAACCTTAATATTAGGATCTAAACCAACTAAGTAAGCAGTTACTCTCGCATAATCATTGATAAAATTAGAGGTACTTTTAACATTTAGGCCTTGTGAATTCACAAAAAACTTACGGTTAACCACAACAGTTGGAATTGAATCTGGACTTAATTGCTTAATTGCCTCTGTTTGTTGTGCCATAAATGCTTTTACTAAAAAACTTTGTCTAGTTTTATCAAATTTTTCAGCATCAACACCCAAATCAGCAAACACAGCTTTAATATCTTCCGCGGTTTTTATTTTACGATCTTTTTGTACCGCTTTATAAAGTGCATCAGAAGCTTTATCTTCGATACCTAAAACATTAGCAACTGCCCACGCTTCAGCTAACTCTTTAGCTAAAGGGCCAAAATTTTCTAAATGATAACGTTTAAATTGAGTACCATTAGGTAATGCTTTAGCAATTTCACCTGGTACATGATATTCGCTTTCAAATTTGAAACAACTAGGACAATTGAATGAGAAAAATTCGACAACTTCTTTGTCTGGAGATGGCTGAAATGGCAAAACACCATATTGTTTACCACTTTCAATCGGTTCTAATTGTGAGACGGCACTTGCTGTAGCTGGTTGAGTATCATTCTTAGTATTTATCGGTGCTTCGTCAGCAAAGCTACTCATAGAAGTTAGTAATACTCCAATAGCAATGAGCGTTTTTTTCATTTAGTTCATTCTCCTTATTCTTGAATAATTCCGCGAGCTTTTAATATTGCTGATTTAAAATCATCTTCATAATCTTTTTTTAATCCAGGAATGGCTTCATTTTTATCTGAATTACGCATTTTTAAATGATAAATTAAAACTTCATCACTAAGATCTTTTAAATCACCATCAAAACCAGCTTCTTTACCCAATTTATCTAAAAGCTGTAACAAATTGAGATCGGAATCGTTTTCCCAAGCTGGTTGTAATAACTCAATTAATTCATCAATACGATGACATTTCATAATAATTACCTTTTTAATTATTCAACTATGTTGAAGATGATGATATAAACCTTTATGTTAATCTTTATATTGCAATCTGTATATTAAAAAGCTTCTAGTTTATACTTGGCTTTTAATCTAATGAGAACATAAAGACTGTATAAACGGATAACTAACGCTAAATTTTGTATCTAAAAATAACTTTGCTATATAGTAATGTTATTTTGTTTTTTAGCAATGTAAAAGAGAAAGTATTTATGGAAAAACTGCCTGTGACAGCCATTATTTTAGCTGGTGGCCAAAGTAACCGTATGAATGGTGTGGATAAAGGCTTAATGTTATTAGCTGAAAAACCACTTTTTCAGCATGTTATTGATCGAGTTAAGTCGCAAGTCGATTTTATAATGATTAATTGTAATCGTCATACTGATCAGTATGGTGCGTTAGATTACCCAGTTTTTGGTGATGATTTACCGGGATTTTTAGGACCTCTTGCCGGTATCTATAGCGGCTTATCGCGCAGCTCGACAGATTGGAACTTAGTTGTTAGTTGTGATACCCCTTTTTTACCGGTTGATCTACTAATTCGTTTAGCAAAATTCACTACAACCCATCAAGCGATTTTCCCTTTTGATGGCAAGAATAATCACTCAACCGTTTTATTAATCAATAAATCCGTCATCCCACAACTAAAAAAATATTTGGAAAATGGTGATCGTAAACTGATGTTATTTTTAAAACAAATTCATGCAACTGCGGTTGACTTTAGCGATACGCCGGCTAGTTTTACCAATATTAATACAATTGAAATGCTCGAAAGTGCTAATTTGGCAATTAAAGCGAATAAGTAAATCCTATCTAAAGCCGTTCCTCAACATTTTTGCAAATACAATTTTTAATTTCCTTAGATTAGCAATACTTTTAGTAGATAAGTTCATTGCCAAGCTTAGCTGGTATAAATAGGATTTTTAGCGATCTCATAGTTTAAAAACCTTGCTTCTCAATTATTTATAATACTGTTTTGGCCTTTTTGAGCACTAATGCTTTTAGGAGATTACATGATTATAAAGCTTAGCTGATGTAACTGGGGTTTTCAGCCATACAAGATTTCCAAAATCCCATTCCTCAACTTTTTTTATTTTTAAGCAGCTTCTTTAGTTGTGTAGCAAAGTTTTCTATTTCGATTTCTTGGGTCGACCATGAAGTACAAAAGCGTAAACAAATATGGTCTAGATCGCTTTGTCCTAAATTATCCACCGCATAAAGCGACACAATTTTGTTGGCTAGTTGATTGGGCAATTTAACAAATAACTGATTGGTTTGTGGTGTTGCTGCAAAAGTAAATCCTTGATTGTCAAATAAGGTTATCAGTTTTTCAGCCATGGTATTACTATGTTTACCTAAAGAAATATAGAGGTCATTTTGCATTAATGCTTTAAATTGCACGGCTATAATCCAACTTTTCGCTAATATTGCCCCTTTTTGTTTCATATTAAAGCGGAAGTCATGATTGATAGTATGATTATTAAATACCAATGCTTCACCAGCAAAAGCACCAACTTTAGTACCACCAATATAAAATACATCAGTATATTTAGCTAAGTCAGGGAAAGTAATGTCATTATCTTTCGCACCTAATGCCATTGCTAAACGAGCACCATCTAAATAAAGGTAAAGGTGATTTTTTTGACAAAATTGATACAGTTCTTTCAGCTCTTGCTTGCTATATAGAGTACCTAATTCGGTAGTATTGGATATGTACACCAGTTTGGGGTGAACCATATGTTCGTCACAATGATAATCTAAAATCGGTTTTATTAATTCTGGGGTTAATTTACCATCTTCGGTTTTAACTGTTACCACCTTATGCCCTGTCGCCTCAATAGCGCCAGTTTCATGCACATTGATATGTCCGGTCTCGGCTGCAATCACTGCTTGATAAGGTTTTAAAATATGGGAAATTGTCGTTAAATTGGTAATGGTTCCTCCTGCCATAAAATGGATATCGGCATTCGGTGAATTTAATATTTGTCTAATGTGATTGATGGCATCATTACAACAATCATCTAAGCCATAACCACTCAATTTTTTATTATTGATATCGATAAATTCTTTTAATAATTGAGGGTGAACCGTTTGGTTATAATCATTTAAAAAATCGTACATACCATTACCTTTAATCTTGTATAAAATGATGTAATATTTGCACTTAAATATAACATGATAATGTTGAAAATCTATGAATGGTAAAAAAATTATTGGGATTACTGGATATAGTGGATCTGGTAAAACTACCTTGTTAAAAAAAATTATTCAGTTAATGGTGTTGCAAAATGTTAAGGTGGGGTCACTAAAACATGCCCACCATGATATTGAGTTAGATATCCCCGGTAAAGATAGCTATGAGTTACGCAAAGCAGGTTCACTACAAACGATTATTGCGTGTGATAAACGTTATGCATTGATTGAGGAAACACCAGATATTCCTGCCGATTTAAAAACGTTGATTGATCGTTTTACTGATGTTGACGTGATATTTATTGAAGGATTTAAAGATGAGCAAATTCCCAAAATTATGTGCCATCGTAAAGCCAACGCCAAACCATTATTTATTGATAATTTTACCATTGCCGTTGCCAGTGATGAGTCTTTAAACATATCTGTACCAGTATTAGATATAAACCAACCAGAACAAATAGTTAAGTTTATAAATAATAGTTTATTTAAATGTTAATATAGCGTATCTTTCTTAACGTTTTTTTTGCTAGATTAATTCTTTATTTAACTATTTTTAACTAATCATATTTGGACTACTATGAAACGCAAATTAAGGAAAACATTAAACCTCATAAAAAAAATCATACTTGGATTTATGCTTGTTTCGGTTTTTCTTATTTTATTAATGCGTTGGTTTAATCCGTTTGGTTCAATGTTGATGGTGGAAAGAAAGATCGCTCATTGGAATATCACTCAGCAACGCACCTGGAAAGATTGGGATCAGATTTCAGATAATATTAAAATTGCGGTGATTGCCGCTGAAGATCAACATTTTGCCGATCATTGGGGGTTTGATTTTAAAGCCATTAATCGCGCATTAATTCATAATCAAAAAAACCAAAAGATGATTGGCGCGAGCACCATAACTCAACAGGTGGCAAAAAATATATTTCTATGGCCTTCGCGAAGTTGGATCCGTAAAGGTTTTGAGTCATGGTTTACCGTTTGGATTGAGGTTCTTTGGTCAAAACAACGTACGCTTGAAATCTATTTAAATAGCGTTGAATGGGGTGAAGGAATTTTCGGCATTGAAGCGGCCTCTCGTCACTATTTTAATGTCAGTGCTAGCCAATTAACGCCACATCAAGCGAGTTTATTAGCTGCAACCCTGCCAAATCCAAGAAAATGGAACCCAGCTAATCCTAATGATAGGATCCAAAAAAAGGCTGAATGGATTCGTCAACAGATGACCAACTTAGGTGGTAAAAATTACTTGAAACAGCTCAATTGATATTATTTATTAAATAAATTTTTTAATATATTCTGGCACCACTTGACTTGCAGGGCCATAAATTTTAGTTTGAAATAAGTTTTCACCTAAACTTGGCTCTAAATTAAGTTCTACCGTTTTAACGCCAAATTGATTCGCCATTTGCACAAATCCAGCCGCTGGATAAACATTTCCAGAAGTACCAATTGAAATAAAATAATCAGCATTTGAGAGCGCATCATAGATTTCATCCATCTGTAATGGCATTTCACCAAACCAAACTATATGTGGGCGAATCAGTTTGTTTTCTTCATAATTGACATCTTGATAATAATCAAGAATCTGTCCGGTTTTTTCATTGCGAACCTTTAATAATTCACCATGCATGTGGATGATATTTTTTGAACCGGCTTTTTCATGCAGGTTATCCACATTTTGGGTAACAATTAATACATTATCCGAGCCTAAGGTCTGCTCTAGTTGCGCTAAGGCAAAATGAGCCGCATTGGGTTTTACCTCAGGATTTTGTAACTTATTGCGTAGCATATTATAAAAATTATGTACACCAATGGGATCACGCAAATAACCTTGGTAGGTGGCAACATCATCCACATTATGACCTTCCCACAATCCATTTTGGGCGCGAAAAGTTGATAAGCCAGATTCAGCAGAGATACCGGCACCTGTTAAAATGACTATTTTAGGTGTTTGCAACATATTTGTTTGCCTTTTATTAATAAGTTAAATCATCTACTATAATTAAACATCATTATTGACTATATTCTGTGGTAAATATATGTAAAGCGGGTTTGCTTAACTTTTGATATTGGCTATAAGCCGTTGCTACTTTAAGCCTTGTTTCATCTTTTGCTTCACCATTCAACAAACTACTAATCATAGCATGAATACTATAAGCTTCCGGTGCCATACGGTGCAGGGTTAAAATAAGTGGTGTTATACCTAATCGAGATAATGGCGGCGTAAAATACTTCTGACTTTTACAGGCAAATACGGCTGCATAGCGTGTTTTTTGTTTCTCTTGTTCTGCTTTTGAAAGGGTATACCAACGCCAACTATCTGGTAAATAATTCCACCAAGACCATTCCATTAATGCATCATGTCCAACATAAACAACTAAATGAGCTTTTGCTCCCGCCTCAATTTGAGTTTTATCGATTAAAAAGGACGCTGATTTTTTTCCGGCTGAATAACTAATAAAATCATCTACTGTATCGTTGATATATTTACCATCATATGCCTGAGCAATAAGATAGACATCCTTGCTTTGATGTTTGTAAATTATTTCTTCTAATATCTTGCCTTTATTGGGTTTATTAACTTGTAGAACTTGCCACTCTTTTTGTTTAGCAAAATAGGTTTTAAAACCATAAGCCGCGCCCCAATAAAGATTATTTTTCGGATCTTGACCATTACCAATTGCCGCAGGTACTGGAGCGATAGCCTGATATTTGTTATCACATAATGCCACCAACACATGGATCACTTTTGGTTCAGCCAAACATGAAAATGATAACATCAGCAATCCAAATGAGAGAAATGCAAAATAGTTTTTATATTTTTTCATTAATAATGATCATCCATTTATCAACCAACGGCTACAATGAGTTTTTTAACTCATTTACTACAACGCTCTGATAGTTGATGATATTTTATTCTAATTCATCATCTTTACATACTAATAATTATAATTAATAATCAATTACTACTAGCTAGTAACGAAAAAAATATTATGGAGTATTAGAAATGAAAACAATTGGATTAATTGGTGGCATGAGTTGGGAGAGTACCGTTACTTATTATCAAGTTATCAATCAAGTTATTGGCAAATCACTTGGTGGATTACATTCAGCCAAAACACTATTATATAGCGTCGATTTTCAAGAGATAGAAAGTTGCCAAGCGAATAATGAATGGGATAAAAGCGCGATTATTTTAACCGATGCGGCTAAAAGATTAGAATTAGCCGGCGCTGATTTTATTATTATTTGTACCAATACTATGCATAAGGTTGCAGACCAAATTCAAAAGGCGATTACTATTCCTATCATTCATATCGCAGACGTAACAGCCAAACATTTGATTAAAGATAAAATAAAATCAGTTGCATTACTTGGTACCAAATACACCATGGAGCAAGACTTTTACAAATCAAAACTAATTGAAAAAGGTTTAAATGTTTTAGTTCCTGATGAACAAGATAGAATAATCATCAATAATATTATTTATGATGAACTTTGCCGAGGAAAAATTAAGTCAGAATCCAAGCAAGTTTACCTCAATATTATTAATAAACTCGTTAAGCAAGGTGCTGAAGGGGTGATTTTAGGCTGTACCGAGATCGGTTTATTAATATCCCAACAAGATTATGCCATTCCTTTCTTTGATACAGCCCTATTACATGCTCAAGAAGCTGGATGGTTAGCGATTAATTCGTAACTTCTTCAATATATTACAATATATCAACAGGTTGGCAATATAAATAGTTACAGATTGCCTCTAGTGTTGCTAGCCCAAATATTTTTACTTTACCTTATTTAAATAAATCAGATTATAAAAAAGCCCCACTTTAACCAAAGTAGGGCTTATTTATTATTAATAAAAAATCAATTATGCTTCTATAGCAACTCGTAGTTTTTTCATGGCATTTTTTTCAAGTTGACGTATACGTTCGGCTGAAACGCTATATTTGTCGGCCAATACTTGCAATGTTGATTTACTATCATCTGCATCTAACCAACGCGCTTTAATAATATCTTGGCTACGTTCGTCTAATTGAGATAAGGCATCATGTAGCTTATCGGTTGCATCATTCTCCCAATTGTCATTTTCAATCGATTTTGAGAAGTCAGAATTGCTATCTTCTAAATATAGTGCCGGTGCAACAATTGAATTATCATCATCATCATTATCAATGTCAAATGACATGTCTTGCGCTGCCATTCGTGACTCCATCTCTAAGACATCTTTACGACTCACGCCTAGCTCATCGGCAACCAGATCGACTTCAGCACTATTAAACCAACCTAAACGTTGTTTATTTTTTCTTAAATTAAAAAATAATTTTCTTTGTGCTTTAGTGGTTGCAACTTTAACAATACGCCAGTTTTTTAATACATATTCATGAATTTCAGCTTTTATCCAATGCACGGCAAAAGAGACTAAACGCACGCCCATTCCTGGATTAAATCGACGTACCGCTTTCATTAAGCCAATGTTACCTTCTTGAATTAAATCAGCTTGTGGCAAACCATAACCAGAATAGCCACGAGCAATATGCGCAACAAAGCGTAAATGCGATAAAATCAATTGTCTTGCTGCATCGACATCATCATGATAATAAAGTCTTTCACCTAGAGACTTTTCTTCCTCAGCTGTTAGCATCGGATAGGTATTTATCATGCGAAGGTATGATTCGATATTTCCTTGTGGGATTAAAGCACCTGCTTGCATTTTTAAATCAGTAGTCATTTAATTCCCCCTTAAATTAAACTAATTTTGCTACACGTTATTAATGTAGCAATTTAAAATCTTTCTGTTTAGTTAGACCACCAAAATGTGATTTAGTTCACATTTTTATCATTATATTTGCAGTAAAGCATCCAATAAAAACCGTAGATAATTAATCTACAATTATGAGACTATCACCATTTCGTTCAAATACTTTTTAGTGGCAATAAATGCTGAAAGCCAACCTATAATTATCGAAAATAAAATAATTAATAAACTTTCATCCCATGAAAGACCATTTATACTAACTATTTTTCCAAAAACATTGGATACTTGCAACATGGTTGAATCTATTTGAAGAATAAATACTTTCGATAGAATGAGAGCAAAAATAGCACTTATCAATCCTGTGAAAATGCCATTATATAAAAATGGTCGTAAAATAAAACCTTCTGTTGCACCAATTAATTGCATAACGATAATTGTCTGCCTTCGAGCAACTATATTCAAGCGGATACTATTACCAATAACTAATGATACCGCAATAACCATAAAAATTGAAATGGTCCAAACTATGGATTTTACCATATTAGTTAATGCCATTAATCGAGTAAACCAACTATCATCAAGATGCACATCATCAACCCCTACTATTTTCTGTAGTTGTGCTTGTAATGCATGTAATTTATTGGTTTGTTTAGCTGTTTCAATTGGAAAGATAATAGCAACCGCCGGTAATGGGTTTTCAGTCAGTAAGTCAAGAGCATCATCAAATCCAGACCAAGCTCTGAATTCTTCACGAGTTTCATTGCGAGAAAGATAAATAACATTTTCGACTTCAGAAATTGCCTTAAATTTATCAATTAAATCTTTGCTTTGCTCTTCACTTAATGTTTTGTCGATATATACCGTTAAATTTGGTGTTGGATACCATTGTTCTGCAGCTTGATTGGCATTTTTCAATAATATATAGCCGATTGTCGGTAATGTAATTGAAATAGCAATAACAAAAATTGTTAGCAACGAGGCAAAGATGTTTTGGTAAAAATAGTTAAACACATTATGCCATGCGTAACCAATCTGTCTTTGCCAGCGCCCTAAAAAACTATGGCTCTTGTGTTTTTTTTGTTTAGATGGCTTAAACTTTGCCTTTATCATCAATTTTTAACCTCTAAACGTCCTTGATTCAAATTTAATATTCGGTGATGTTTTCGACGAATAAGCCCCATATTATGGGTTGCCATTAACACCGTTACCCCCGTTTGATTAAATTCTTCAAATAATTTTAGTATATCTTTTGACAGTTTATTATCTAAATTCCCCGTCGGTTCATCAGCAAGTAGTACAGTTGGTCGATTGACAATTGCTCGGGCAATACCTACTCGTTGCTGTTCGCCACCAGATAACTGTATTGGATAAAATTTCATTTTATCAATCAAACCAACTTTATCTAAGGATGCTGAAACACGCTTTTTAATTTCGTCAGCAGGCTTACCTAAGATAATCAATGGAAAAGCCACATTATCATAAACAGTATGGTCAAATAACAATTGATGATCTTGATATATCATACCAATTGTGCGACGCAAAAATGGCATCTGATGTTTTTTTAATCGGGAAACATCAACACCATTCAATAATACTTTACCATCATTCGCTTTTTCTAAACCACAAATCAAACGCATCAATGTGCTTTTACCTGCACCTGAATGACCGGTTAAAAAGGCCATTTCCCCAGGTGATAAAGTAAAAGTTATATTTTGCAAAGCTGGCTTGCCACCAAGGTAAACTTTGCTAACACGTTGAAATTGGATCATGATTTATCTCTACTCTTCTGTTTCATCAAACAGTGCATCAATAAAATCATCCGCAACAAATGGTCTTAAGTCTTCGATTTTTTCACCGACACCAATATAACGGATTGGAATATTAAACTGATCAGCAATGCTGAATATAATACCACCTTTTGCAGTACCATCTAACTTAGTTAATGTCATCCCTGTTACACCCACAGCTTCATTAAATAATTTCGTTTGGCTAATGGCATTTTGACCGGTCCCAGCATCAATGGTTAACATGATTTCGTGTGGCGCAGTTTCATCTTGTTTTTTAATTACTCTGACTATTTTTTTCAACTCATCCATTAGATGAGATTTATTTTGCAAACGACCAGCTGTATCTGCAATTAATACATCAATATTTTTCGCTTTTGCCGCCTGCATAGCATCAAAAATTACTGACGCTGAGTCAGCATTAATATGCTGAGCAATGACAGGGATATTATTACGCTCACCCCATACTTGTAACTGTTCAACGGCAGCTGCACGAAAAGTATCACCAGCGGCAAGCATAACCGATTTTCCTTGTTGTTGAAATTGACGGGCCAATTTACCTATGGTTGTGGTTTTGCCAACGCCATTTACACCAACCATTAATATAACGAAAGGCTTATGCTCTTCTAAATTCAACGGTTGTTGAGCACCATCTAAAATAGATTTCATTTCATTTTTTAATAGATCATGTAATGCATCGGCATCTTTTAACTCTTTTCTCGAAGCTTGCTGCGTTAACGTAGTTATTAATTTTTGTGTGGTATCAAAACCAACATCCGCAATAAGTAATTGTTCTTCTAATTCTTCAAATAGCTCATCATCGATCTTTTTTCCTTTAAATAAGCTAAGAAAACCAGATCCTATATTTTGTTTAGTTTTAAAAAGACCTTTTTTTAAACGAGAAAAAAAACCTTCTTTCTTTTTTTCAATCATAAATAACTTATCCCATGATCAATGTTGGTGATCATTTTATCTTATTTTAGTTTAAAGCCCAACGGATTCGAGCAAAGAGAATCATATTATTGATCTATTTGATCCTACAAAAATAGAATTCTTTAAGGATCATAAATTAATTATCTAATATAAAGATCGTTAATATTAATAGATCGCCATTCGCCTAACGGTAAGTGATGAGTAAATAAATTATAGTTACCAATCTGAACGCGAATTAAGCGTAAACAAGGAAATCCAACAGCAGCACACATTCTTCTAACCTGCCGATTTTTTCCTTCGGTTATGGTAATAGTGATCCATGAAGTCGGAATTGTTTTGCGTTCTCTAATAGGTGGGACTCGTTGCCACAAATTAGTTGGCTCATCGAGAAAAGTCACTATTGCCGGTGCCGTATGAAATTCCTTTAGTTGAACACCTCTGGTTAATTTATCAATCGCTTGGTTATCAATTAGCCCCTCCACTTGTACCCAATAAGTTTTAGGTAATTTAAACTTTGGCGAACTTATTTTTGCTTGTAATTGACCATCGTTGGTGAGTAATAATAATCCTTCACTATCAGTATCTAAACGGCCAGCAGGATAAAATCTTGGTAAGGATATATAATCTTTTAACGTCTGATATTTTTCATGAGCAGAAAATTGCGTCACAACATTAAACGGTTTGTTAAAGGCGATTAAGGAACTCATCTTATCCCCAGAAGAATTAAATAATCTTAGAACGCAAAAAAGCCCAACATTGCTGCTGGGCTCGTATATTTAAAAGTCTGGCGGCACCCTACTCTCACATGGGTAATACCCACACTACCATCGGCACTACGGCGTTTCACTTCTGAGTTCGGCATGGGGTCAGGTGGGACCACCGCGCTATTACCGCCAGACATATTCTGTCTTCTCTTCTTCCAATTGCTGCGCATTATCTCATATCCGCAACAATCTCTCAATCCGGAACAAACTGTTCGATTATCTCATAATCAATCTTTATCTTCGCGTACCCAAAACAACTCCGAGTTGTAAGGTTAAGACTCTCGGTTCATTAGTATCAGTTAGCTCAATGTATCACTACACTTACACACCTGACCTATCTACGTCTTAGTCTCAAACGGACCTTACTGATTCTCATCAGGGAAAACTCATCTCGAGGCTAGTTTCGTACTTAGATGCTTTCAGCACTTATCTATTCCGCACGTAGCTACCGGGCAATGCAATTGGCATCACAACCCGAACACCAGCGGTGCGTTCAC
>NZ_QGLP01000002.1 GCF_003202915.1 Gilliamella apicola | reverse complement strand
TCATCAAGTGCAAGCACTCATGTTACCGTTCGACTTGCATGTGTTAAGCCTGCCGCCAGCGTTCAATCTGAGCCATGATCAAACTCTTCAATTTAAAGTTTGATGCTCAATAACTGTCTCTGACATAATTCAAATGAATCTTCAGTGTCACTTATCAAGACTTAATTTTTTAGTCCGTAGACTTTTAATCTTTTGTCTCGCAAGTGCCCACACAGATTGTCTGTTTCTTCTTTTTAAAGAGCTGACAGCTTATTAATTAACTTCACAATTTCTTGTTTTAGTTTGCTGTCTCAAGGGTTGCGTATGTTACGCATTTCGAATGTCGTAGTCAACCCCCTATTTTAGAAAATTCTTTTTTTTTGCATCAAGTGATTTATTTTTAATCAAAATAGCGGTTTATAGGGTTATTTTTAGCAGATTAATTGCATTAACCGCTTTTTTAATTGCTTCACCTACCGTTGCTGCTTTAGCTAAAGCAACGCCCATTCTTCTGGTTCCTTTAACTTCTGGTTTACCAAATAAACGTAAATCAGTATCAGGCTCACTTAATACTTTATCTAAATTAGCGAAAGTAACACTATCCGAATCACCATTTGCTAACAATACTGCCGAAGCACTTGGACCATACTGTTTTATTAATGGTACTGGTAATCCGAGAATTGCTCTAGCATGCAATGCAAACTCCGACAGATTTTGCGATATTAAGGTCACCATTCCAGTATCATGTGGTCTAGGTGATACTTCACTAAACCATACCTGATCACCTTTAACAAATAATTCTACACCAAATAAACCATAACCACCTAGAGCTTGGGTTATTTTTGTAGCGATATCTTTAGCTAAGCATAATGCATTATCTGACATCTGCTGTGGTTGCCAAGACTCGCGATAATCACCGTTTTCTTGTCGATGACCAATAGGTTCACAATAAGAAACACCATTAATGTGTCTAACAGTTAATAAGGTAATTTCATAATCAAAATCAACGAAACCTTCAATAATGACTTTACCGCTACCAGCTCGGCCACCTTCTTGTGCATATTTCCAAGAAGATTCAATATCCGCGTCACTTCTCAATAAAGATTGTCCTTTGCCAGAGGAACTCATTACGGGTTTAACTAAACAAGGAAAACCTATTTCCTTAACTGCGAGTTTATATTCAGCTTCATTTGATGCAAAACGGTATGGTGAGGTTGGTAACTTAAGTTCTTCTGCGGCCAGACGACGAATACCTTCACGATTCATCGTTAATTGCGTCGCTTTCGCGGTGGGAATAACAGTAAACCCGGCTTCTTCTAATTCGACCAAGGTGTCGGTTGCTATTGCTTCTATTTCAGGAACAATATAGTCAGGTTTTTCAGCCTCGATAACTTTTCTAAGTTCATTACCATCTAGCATATTGATAATATGATAACGGTGGGCAACTTGCATCGCAGGTGCATTAGCATAACGATCAATAGCAATAACTTCACAGCCAAAACGCTGCAATTCAATAACAACTTCTTTGGCTAATTCACCTGCGCCACAGAGTAATACTTTTGTTGCACTAGGTGATAACGGTGTCCCTATTTTCGCCATAATATCCTCTTATAGGTTTAGACCATTATACTTTATTAATAAGCTTAAAATAAAAAATCGGGATAATTTTCCCGATTTTTCTTAATTTAAAATTATACTGAATATGGATCACGTAAAATCATGGTTTCACTTCGATCTGGTCCAGTCGAGATAATATCAATTGGTGTTTCAGTTAATTCTTCAATTCGCTTGATATAAGCTTTAGCTGCTTGTGGTAAAGCGTCATAACTTTTTATACCAAAAGTTGATTCGCTCCAACCTGGCATAGACTCATACACTGGTTTGACTAAACTCCAATCTTCAGCAGCAGCCGGTGCATTTTTAATCACATCACCATTTGGTAATTGATAACCGACACAAATTTTTACCTCTTTAAGGCCATCTAAAACATCAAGCTTAGTTAAACAAAAGCCAGAAACTGAATTAAGTTGCACTGCTTTGCGTACTGCAACAGCATCAAGCCATCCAGTACGGCGACGACGACCGGTCGTTGCCCCAAATTCATTACCTTGCTTACAGAGATATTCACCAACATCATCAAATAATTCCGTTGGGAAAGGACCTGCACCTACACGAGTTGAATAAGCTTTAACAATACCTAATACATAACCAACATAACGAGGACCAAAACCTGAACCTGTTGCGACACCACCAGCAGTGGTATTTGAAGAAGTAACAAAAGGATAGGTACCATGATCGATATCAAGCAAAGTACCTTGTGCACCTTCAAACATGATTCTTTCGCCTTTTTTACGAGCATCTTCTAAAAGAGTCGGAATATCGGCAATCATAGCCACTAAAATATCAGCAATCGCTAAAGTTTCATCAAGAACTTTATGATAATCAACAGGTTCTGACTTGTAGTAATTAACTAATTGGAAGTTATGATACTCCATGACTTCCTTCAATTTTTCAGCAAATGCTTGGCGATCACGTAAATCACCAACACGTAATCCACGACGGGCCACTTTGTCTTCATATGCAGGACCAATACCACGACCGGTGGTACCAATTGCTTTATTACCACGAGCTTTTTCTCGGGCTTGATCTAATGCTATATGGTAAGGCAAAATTAAAGGACATGATTCTGAAATAAGAAGTCTCTCTTTAACCGGAATACCATTATCCTCAAGCTCTTTCATCTCTTTCATAAGCGCATCTGGGCAAAGCACAACACCATTAGCAATGATACTGATGACGTCATTACGTAAAATACCTGATGGAATTAGATGTAATACTGTCTTTTCACCATTAATAACTAAGGTATGACCAGCATTATGTCCGCCTTGATAGCGTACCACATATTTTGCTTTTTCTGTGAGTAAATCAACAACTTTTCCTTTGCCTTCATCACCCCATTGTGTACCTAGCACAACAACATTATTACTCATAGTTTATTTACTCATTGTGTTATTTGTTAGACTTTAGTTTCATGTATTTGAAAAATTCACTATCAGGACTAATGACCATAACATCATTACCTGTAAAACTTTGTTCATAAGCTTTTAAACTACGAATAAAGCTAAAAAACTCAATATCTTTACCAAAAGCATCCGCATAAAGTTTAGCTGCATTTGCATCACCTTCACCACGAATAGAACGAGCTTGGCGCTCTGCTTCTGATATAATCTTAGTTTTTTCAAATGTAGCTTCTGCTCTTATTTCTTCAGCCGTTTTTTTACCTTCATAACGCTTTTCTCGAGCTATAACACCACGTTCTGCTCGCATGTTAGCATAAATTGATTCTGATACTTCTGCTGGGAAATTAATTTGTTTGATTCGAACATCAACCACAACTACCCCAAAAGCCCTTAAACTGGTTTTACTATTTTCAGGATCTTTTTTCGCATCAGTGACTAATTTATCAATAGGTAAATTTTCTTCAACATCTTGCAGTGAACCATTTAGTGCATCTTTAACACTCGTCATCAATGAATTTCTTGATTTAGTATCAGCGTTAGAATCATTAATGATATCTCGGTTACTTAATTTACCAATTTCAGAACGCAAACGACCATTTAAGCGAGCCAAGATTAAGTCATTGACATCATTACCACCCGCAATAGTTTCATAATAACGATTAAAATCAACAATTTTCCACTGGACAAAATAGTCTACAATTAACTCTTTCTTTTGAACGTTAAAAAAGCGTTTTTCATTATTATTATTTGAACTATTAGTAGTTTGTATTTTAGCGTCGATGGTTTTAATACTATCAACCAGTGGCATTTTAAAATGCAAACCTGGTTCTGATAACCCAATTATCTTATTAAAACGTAAAACAACACCGCGCGTACCTTCTTCAATAACATAAACACTTGAATAAAGTACAACCATTAAAATTAAAACTATAGGAATCAATAATTTTCGCATCTTTTTTCTCCTTATCGTCCCATAGTTCGTCTACTGCGATTGGTAGAACTGTTATTATCAGTCATAGAATTTTGTGCTTCATTATTATTTTGAGAAGTACTATCAACTTTCTCTAGTATAGTAGTGGGTGGATTAATATTATTATCACCACCTAAATTTGAGAAGTTAGCTGATTCAGGTAATTGTTCACTTTTATTTTTCATTAATTGCTCTAATGGTAATACTAACAAATTTCCACTCTTATCATTAACAATGACTTTTTGGGTTTTAGTTAATATTTTTTCCATCGTTTCAATATATAAACGATCTTTAGTAATTTCAGGGGCAGCTTTATATTGCGGTAATAATTTTTCAAATCGTGCAACATCACCAATGGCCTCTAATTCAACTTTTACTTTATAGGCATTTGCATCGGCTAAAATAGTTGCTGAACGACCTTCCGCTTGCTGAACTAACTGAACTTTATCAGCTTTAGCTTGTTTTATTTCTCGCTCACTATCATTTTGAGCTCGAATGGCATCAGCGTAAGCATCTTGTACTTCGACAGGAGGACGAGCTACTTGGAAGTTAAGATCAACAATAGTAATCCCCATATCATAATGAGAAATAACATTATTAAGTTCTTCTTTAGTGCTGTTCTCTAAAACTGCACGACCATCTGAAATAATTGCATCAATATTAGAACTACCAATAGAAGTTCGAAGTGCACTATCAGCTGCTTGGCGTAAACTATCTTCAACATTAGTTACATTAAATAGATATTTGATAGGATCGCTAATTCGATACTGAACGTTCATTTCAACAAAGACTAAGTTTTCACCTTTATCACTAGTTGTAATGATATCACCCTGAACATTAAAGTTATAAGTACCCTGAGTATCGACTTTATAAACTTTATCAATAAAAGAGGGATTCCAATTTAAACCAGGTTGGATAATTTCTGGTTGAACTTGCCCAAAACGAGTGATTACCCCCCGTTGATTTTGGTTAATAGTATAAAAACCACTCCCCGCCCAAATCAGGACAAGCACGGCTACTATTAACATAATAATTTTCGAAGTATTCATTGGTAATTTAATATCAGCAGACCCCTGATTATTACCTGAATTCCCGTTTTTTAGGAGATTTTTGATTTGATCAAGTATCCCTCCTGCCGAAGAATTGGAAGGTTTCTTGTTATTTCCCCATGGGTCGTTATCTTGTCCGTTATTGCCGGGCTGATTCCACGCCATATTTTATATGCTCCATTTAACAATTAGTTGTTATTTTGCGTATTGATTAAGTATAACAGATCTGGCTCTTGTTTACAGAGGCGATTCCATTCAATTAAAGGTATTCTTATATTCAGATGAAAACTTCCGTCATCTTCAATAATTTCATGCTCCACCGCATTTAATTTATATAATCGGCTTCTAAGTTTAGCTAAATAGGGAGGTAAGTTTAATTGACAAACTTGAATCTGCCTGACAAGCCTCTCTTTCAATGCGGAAAACAGGAGATCTAATCCTAAACTATTTTGAGCGGAAATCCAAACTCGGATTGGTACCCCATTTTCATCGCGATCGATACTTGGTTGTTTACCTTCGATTAAATCAATTTTATTCATCACTAACAAGGTAGGTATATCATGTGCATCAATTTCCAACAAAACTTCATCAACCGCATGAATATTATCTAATAGATTAGGATCAGCGGCATCAACCACATGTAATAGCAGTGATGCTTCTTGTGTTTCTAATAAAGTTGCTTTAAAAGCGGCAATAAGATCATGGGGTAAGTGACGAATAAATCCAACGGTATCAGCTAAAACAACTTCTCCAACATCTTTGACATTAATGCGCCTCAAAGTTGGGTCAAGTGTAGCAAACAATTGATCGGCAGCATAAACATCAGCATTAGTTAATGCATTAAACAGGGTTGATTTACCGGCATTAGTATAACCAACTAATGATACCGTGGATAAATCTGCTTTGTTTCTAGATTGACGATTTTGATTGCGTTGTTTTTCAACTTTAGCAAGTCTTGATAAAATTAATTGAATACGATGACGGATTAATCGTCTATCGGTTTCTAACTGAGTTTCGCCCGGTCCACGAAGACCAATCCCACCTTTTTGACGTTCTAAATGAGTCCAACCACGAACTAATCGAGTCGATAAATATTGTAATTGTGCCAATTCAACTTGTAATTTACCTTCGTGTGTTCTAGCACGCTGTGCAAAAATATCGAGAATTAACCCTGTTCTATCGACTACGCGACACTCACACAACTGTTCAAGATTACGCTCTTGAGTTGGTGTTAGGGTATGATTGACTAAAATCACTGAGGCGTTGAGTTCTTTTACTTTATCGGCGATTTCTAATGCTTTTCCTTCACCAATAAAATATTTAGCTTGCGGGGACTTTCTTGAAGTTGTCACAATATCGAGAATTTCAATTTGAGCAGAAGAAACAAGTACTTCAAACTCTTTTAAATCCTCGATATCGTTTTCTTGAGGGAAGAATACATGGACTAATAAGGCAGACTCGCCACCTTTATATCGCTCAAACAATCACATTCTCCACTCAAATAATTAGCTTTCGCTTTCCTCTTCAGGTTGAGATACCAATCCAGAAATTGGTCTTGACGGTACCACAGTTGAGATTGCGTGCTTATATACCATTTGGCTAACAGTATTTTTTAATAAAATAACAAATTGATCAAATGACTCAATTTGTCCTTGTAATTTAATACCATTAACTAAATAGATTGATACAGGAATATGCTCGCGACGAAGCAAATTTAAATAAGGATCTTGTAATGACTGCCCTTTTGACATGAGTTTATCCTTTAAGATGAAATAAAAATATAAAGATAAAATAAATTTACAATCAACACGGTAATTTAGCTGATTGCAACATAAAGTACTTATGTAGTGTTTATCAAAATAACATAAAAAACCCAGCTCTTAAACTAATCAACGGTAATTTATGCACAAATAACTAAAAATTTAATAAATTAACGAAATTTAAACAAACATACAACTTTAAACATCAAGATAAGTAGAAAGTTTTTTAAGAAATGAAAAAATTTTGTTTACTATTATAACCAATAGAAAAAATATCAAAAGCTATTACTACAATTTGTAACTTAAAAAATCTGATTAAAAACTGTTTCCATATTATCATTATTTAACCAAGTTATCGAATGTTTCCAGCCTCTAAGCCAAGTAATTTGTCGTTTTGCTAATTGGCGAGTAGCACAAATTCCTTTAAAAACCATTTCATCATAACTACTGTCACCATTTAAATATTCCCACATTTGTCGATACCCGACACAACGCATTGAAGGTAAATTCAAATGAAGATCGGCGCGCTGCATAAGTTTTTTCACTTCATCTTCAAAACCTTGATCTAACATTTGTAAAAAACGTTGCTCAATGCGGTGATGTAATTCGGCTCTATCTTCCGGCATGATGGCTAATTGCATAATATCATAAGGTAATGCTTCACCATTTTCTTGAGTTAATTCGGTTAAACTTTTACCAGAAATAAGATAAACCTCTAATGCTCGATTAAGACGTTGTGGATCATTAGGGTGTATTCTCTCAGCTGACATAGGATCGACCTTTTTTAACTCCTCATGAATCGCTTGCCAACCTAATCTATTGGCCTTTTCTTCAATCTGTTGGCGAATATCACTATTGGCAGCCGGTAACGGCGAAAGCCCCTCAATTAACGCTTTAAAATATAACATTGTTCCGCCAACTAATAATGGTGTTCGACCACTACTTAATGATTTTTCAATTTCTACAATGGCATCATGCCGAAAATTGGCAGCAGAATAACTCTCCGCTGGATCACAAATATCAATAAGTTTGTGTGGGTATTTCTGTTGTTCTTCTTTGGTTGGCTTAGCACTGCCAATATCCATACCTCGATAAATAAGTGCTGAATCAACACTAATAATATCGATCGGGTATTTGTCATAAAGGGCCATCGCAAAAGCGGTTTTACCTGATGCCGTTGGCCCCATTAACGAGATAATTTTGGGTTTATTCATGATAAAATTGATTGTGATAAAGATTGAAGATCAATCGGATATAAAAAGCTATCTTGTTGTAACAAATTATTATCTATCTGTTCCAATTGCGCCAATAACTGGATAGTTTTATTTACACTCCAATTTTCAGCATAATCATTGTCGGCATTTTCAACTAACCAAGTCGCGATTTGCGTCGGGTCCAGTACATCTTTACCTGATGATAAAAGGAACGCAATTAACATGGGTAATAATTTTTGCCAATTTGTGGTTCGTAACATTTTCGGTACATTATGCAAATGTAGTTTGGCTTTATCAATATAAAAATCAAAACCTAAAAATTTCAATTGGTCTTGATAATCATTTAAAGCATCCTGTTCTTTCTTATTGACTAAAATTGTTAATGCAATAAGTAACTTTTCAGACTCAAGAGATAATAATTTAATGGTATTTACTTTCTGTTGAGCAAGCGACAACTTCATTAACATAAACTGCTGTTGATTATTTTCAGTCTTCTCAAGCAAGGCTATATCTGGTTGCATAACCGTTAATACTCGACCAAATTGCACTAATGATGAACTATCAACTTGCTGATGCAGGGATTGCAATGGTACATCCCGTTTAGGAAATAAGCCCTCAATAACCGCCTTTTGTGGTGCCGTTATTGAACTATCATCATCAGCTAATTCAAGTGACCTTAAGCGCGTTTTTTCGATTGAACCTTTTAGCTTTGTATCAACCAACTGACCATAAAGCGCATTTTCTTTAACATGGTTAATTGGCTTTTTCGGTAATGCGCTAGTTGGTGAATAAGTTTTATGCTCAGTTTGTTTTTTTTGATTAAAAATATTCTCACCAGCAGCTTGTCGATTCGGTATCATTACCGTTTTTTCGTCATCAGCTGCAAGTTGTTGACTTGATTCAAGCGCCATTACAATGGCTTGATATACAAAGTCATGTACTAATCTTGCTTCATGAAATCGCACTTCATGCTTAGCAGGATGAACATTTACATCGACTTGTTTAGGGTCAATCTGTAAAAAAACGACATAACTCTGTTGTTCATTAGTTCGGCTACTGTAAGCTTGACGCAAAGCATGATTGATTAATTTATCTTTTATTACTCGGCCATTAACATAAAAATATTGTAGTTCACTCACTTCACTACTACTAACCCAGCCTTGGATCTGCAAATCATTATGCTGCCAATCTAATTTTATCGCTTTTTGAACAAATGCCCGACCACAAACTGACTCAACCCGTTTTTCAAGCGGGGATTGGCGATACTGTTTAATGAGTTTACCATTGTGTTGCAAATTAAAAGTGACATCAGGTCGCGCAAGAGCAATACGTCGAACAAACTCCTCAATATGCATAAATTCTGTTTTATCGGTTTTGAGAAAGCGGCGTCTAGCAGGTGTATTATAAAATAGATCAAGAACTTCAACGGTTGACCCAACCGGGTGTGCGGCTGGCTTAATCGTTGGTTTCATATCTCGACCTTCAGCATAAACTTGCCATGCTTCAGATTGATCGGCTGTGCGTGAAGTTAGCGTTAATCGAGCAACAGAACTAATACTTGCTAGCGCTTCACCACGAAAGCCTAAGCTCATTATGCTATCTAAATCATCCAGTGTATTAATTTTGCTAGTTGCATGGCGAGCTAAAGCTAATGCTAATTCAGCTTTAGCAATACCACTACCATTATCGCGAATACGGATTAATTTACTACCACCTTGTTCAACATCAATATCAATTTGAGAACTACCAGCATCAAGGCTGTTTTCAACTAACTCTTTGATCACCGAAACCGGCCGTTCTACCACTTCACCAGCAGCGATTTGGTTAGCTAATTGAGGTGATAGAATATGAATTGCCATTAATGTTTTTCTCCAAATTTAGGATTCTGTTTAACATAATTTTTTATCCCCTGATAAATCACTTTAACTATTTTATCTTGATGGGCATTACTTGCTAACAATCGTTCTTCAGCTTCATTAGTTATAAATCCAACTTCAATCAATATTGAAGGGATATCTGGTGAACGCAATACACCTAAACTGGCATGTTCAGGTATACCTTTATGCAGTTTAATCACACCGTTCATCTCTTTTAATACCTGAGTTGCTAGTTCATAACCAACTCGTTGTGAATAAGAGAATTGTAAGTCGAGTACTGCTTGGCTTAAATTTTGGTCATGATCATCACTCAAAGCATCACCTGCGCCACCTAATAATTGTGATTGCTTTTCATCTTGTTCTAGCCAACGACCCAACTCTGTATCGGCTCGTTTAGTTGATAATACCCAAATTGATGCGCCAGTGGCGTTACGATTAGGTGCGGCATCAGCATGGATAGAAATTAATAAGTTTGCCTTACTTTTACGCGCAATATCCGAACGCTCATGAACAGAGATAAAATCATCTGTGCTACGGGTTAATACCCCTTTAAAATTGGGATCTTTATTTAATAAATTAGTTAATTTTTTCGCTATCGAAATAGTGACATTTTTTTCGTATAACTGGTTTTGACCAATTGCCCCCGAATCCTTACCACCATGACCAGCATCGACAGCTATGACAACTTTCGACGCATAAACTGAGCTACATAGAAATAATATAAAAAAAGTGAGTATTTTCTTCATGGTTTTTTCGCTAATTTTTATAGTAATTGGTTAATGATAGCTTGCCCTTTATCACTGTTTGCTTGCAGACAAACGGTTCGTTCAAGCATGAAATAAGCCAAATGAATTTCAATATCAGCAGCAGGCAAAATACCTTTAGCCTGCATAGGCCACTCAATCAAACAAATTGCTTTGGAGGAAAAATATTCACGAATACCCATAAACTCTAACTCTTCAGGATCACCTAATCGGTACAAATCAAAGTGATAAACACAAAACGTATCAAATTGATAAGGTTCAACCAGTGTATAAGTAGGACTTTTGACATTGCCAACATGACCTAATTGTTGCAAAAATCCTCGACTAAACGTGGTTTTACCTGCACCAAGATCACCTATCAGATAGATGACTATTGCACTATTATGATTAGACAAATAATTTAGACACTGTGCTGCCAATTGTTTACCAAACAAAATTGTCTCTTGTTCATTAGCTAAAATAATTGGTTTCATAACGAATTCTTTGCTCGATAAATAACCCTTATTATATACTAATAACCATTAAAGATGTACCAAGTAAGATTTACTTGAATTTTAACAAAAAATGTTGAGGAACGGGGTTTTTGGGGTTTAATTTAAGGGTAAAAAGAGAAAAATGTTACATACCATCACAACAGCTAACCAATCAATAATCGATCCAAAGCTTATATCAGCACAAGATGCTGTGCTATTTTGGCAAAATGGCGTCATTATAGCTTGTCAAAATAACCCTATATTAAATACGGTTTTGCAAAACACACAACATTGTTATGTGCTTGATAATGATATTAACGCTCGTGGTTTAAAAGAACAAATAGATCCAAGAGTTAAAATTATCAACATGCAACAGGTTGTTGATTTAACCGTTAATTATTATCCTCAAATCAATTGGGAATAATTTGGCTGATTACTTCAAACTAATACCTATCTTATTAGAATTTCCATCATCACTAATTTGCAAATAGGCCTACCTCAGTTTAATATAAATTTTAATGATATTGGGTAAACAGACAAATTTGATGGCAAACTTATTAACTCTACTAGAAATTAATCAACTATTACAAAAAGGTGAGGTTGTTGCTTATCCAACTGAAGCTGTTTTTGGTTTAGGTTGTGATCCCGATTGTGAATCAGCCGTTTTTAAATTGTTAAAACTAAAGCAACGTTCGGTTGATAAAGGTTTAATTTTAATTGCTAGTCACTATGAGCAACTCCTTCCTTATATTGATGAATCAGCAGTCACTCAAGAGCAAAAACAGATAGCTTTTAATAGTTGGCCTGGTCCTAATACATGGATTTTTCCAAAAAATATTAATACTCCGGATTTTTTAACTGGAAAATATCATTCAATTGCCGTTCGAATTACCGATCATCCTTTAGTATGCCAACTTTGTGATTTATTTGCTAAGCCATTAGTTTCAACCAGTGCCAATCTTTCTGGTCATCCTGCTTGTAAAACAACAATTGAAGTTGCCAGCCAATTTGGGGAGAATTTCCCTATTTTAGATGGTCAAACAGGAAAACGTTCACAACCATCAATCATTCGTGATGTGCAAACTGGCACAATCATTCGACAAGGTTAATATTATGCAAAATTTATATATTGGTGTAATGTCGGGTACCAGTATGGATGGAGTTGATATCGCATTAGTTGATATCAGCAATGGAAAAATTACCGCTATTGCTAGTGATTGCTATCCAATGCCAACCGAAATTAAAACTCGATTATTAACGCTTTGTAATAGTAAGCAAACAACATTACAAGATTTAGGCGAAATTGATCATCAATTAGGTATGCTTTATGCAAAAAGCATCAATCAGTTTATAACGAAAAATCATATTGATAAAAAACAAATTAACGCCATTGGTTGCCATGGACAGACCATTTATCATTCGCCCAATGGTGATAATCCCTTTACTATGCAAATTGGTGATGCCAATATTATTGCTGCTCAAACAGGCATTACAACCATTGCCGATTTTAGACGAAAAGATATGGCTTATGGTGGTCAAGGTGCGCCATTAGTACCGGCTTTTCATAAAGCAATATTCTTAAATCCTGCAATTAATTGTGTTGTTTTAAATATTGGCGGAATCAGTAATATTTCGGTTTTAATTCCTGAGCAACCGGTAATTGGTTATGACACAGGACCTGGTAATGTTTTACTTGATGGTTGGATAAATAAAAATCTAGCAAAAAATTACGATAAAGATGGTTTATGGGCTAAATCAGGAAAAGTAAATCAAACCTTATTAAGTGCGTTATGTAATGAAGATTATTTCCAGATACCAGCGCCCAAAAGCACCGGTAGAGAACTATTTAATTTAACTTGGTTAACTCAAAAATTAACAGGCTTTTCTTTAAATGCTCAAGATATTCAAGCAACATTGGTTGAATTTACTGCTACCACAATTGTCAATGAGATTAATAAATTATCAATAAAAATGCATTTACCATGCCAATTGTTAGTTTGTGGTGGTGGCGCAAAAAACCCATTCATTATGGAACGCTTATCTGTATTATTACCCAAATGGCAAGTTTTAACGACTGATGTTAAAGGGGTGAACAGTGATGATATGGAAGCAATTGCTTTTGCTTGGCTTGCCTACTGTAGAATGAATAATCTTCCATCCAACATTCCAGAAGTAACTGGAGCAAACCAAGCAGTAAGCTTAGGGGTTATTTATCAATAATAACTTTTAATCTGATGATTTTGACTGATTATTATAACCAATTAATTCAGATATTTTGGCAGCAGCTTGGCTAATTTCACTCACTAGTTTAGCTTCATCTTCCGCTGTACTACATCTAAAGATAGAGGTTGATAAACTTAACGCAGCAATAATATTACCTAAACGATTATAAATAGGTACCGCAAAACAACGCAAACCAAGCTCTGATTCTTCATCATCTTTGCCATAACCTAAACGTTTAACTTCATCTAGTTCAGCAAGAAAGGCTTCTTTACTGGTAATGGTTTTCGGGGTGTATCGAACAAAATCAATACTATTAACTAAGCTTTTTTTGCTTTCATCATCTAACCAAGCCAATAAAACCTTACCTAATCCACTTGCATGTACCGTTGCTTGATTACCGATTTTAGAGGTTAAGCAAAGGCTATACTGTTCGGATGCCACTTTATTAATATAAATAATTTGGTCACCTTCACGAACGGCTAAATGGATCGTCTCTTTTGTTTTATCCCTTAACTTTCTCATCTCTAAATCAGCAATAGCTAAGAAGTTTTGGTGATAAAGTACACGGTTACCTAAATCAAGCAATTTTAAATTAAGAGAATATTTATCTGAATCTTCTTCTTGATTAACATAACCTAATGATTTCATTGTTTGTAAAAAACGATAGGCTGTGCTTTTGGGCATCATTACTTTTTGCGATAATTCTGATATAGCAATGTCTTTAGATTCAGATAAAGCTTCTAAAATTCCGAAAACTTTTAAAACCGAAGCAACCGATTCTGGTGAGCTATCACTCATGATTAGCACATCTCCTTACTAAAAAATAGTCATTATTCTATTATTAAATGATCACTTAGAACAACTAAAACTATCGAAAGTATATCATAATTAATAATAAACTAGCTATTTTATAAAAAATCTAATCGTTGAGGAGTAAACATATCAAGTAATACACCAGCTTGTTTGCAAACACAACCATGTTCAATATTTGGTTTTTTGTATAATGTATCGCCAGCACGAACAATTTTAGTCTCATTACCGATAGTAAATTCAAATTCTCCCGATAAAACATAAGTTAATTGTTCATGAGGATGATGATGCATTGCCCCAATAGCCCCGGTTTCAAAATGAACTTCCACTGCCATCATATTACCATCATGCGCTAAAACTTTACGTTTAACCCCATTTCCTAAATCAATTAATTCAATATCTGCATTAAAACAAAACATGATATCACTCCTAAATTTATTGAATAAACAAGAGATAACAAAATACATCCCTTTATTTCATTATCTCTTAAACCATTTAATTTTTTAATCTTATTTTATTAAGGTTGTTTACCGATATAAGCTAAAATACCACCATCTACATAAAGAATATGTCCATTAACAAAATTTGAAGCTTCCGATGCTAAAAATACCGCAGCGCCTGCTAAATCATCAGGTGTACCCCAGCGTCCAGCTGGTGTTTTGGCAATAATGAACTGATCAAATGGATGACGAGAACCATCAGCTTGTTTTTCACGTAATGGTGCCGTTTGAGGAGTGGCAATATAACCTGGACCAATACCGTTACATTGAATATTGGCATGACCAAATTCTGAACAGATATTTTTGGTTAACATTTTTAAACCACCTTTAGCTGATGCGTATCCAACAACAGTTTCACGACCAAGCTCACTCATCATTGAACAAATGTTAATAATTTTACCGCTACCTTTTTTGATCATTGAAGGAAGTACCGCTTTTGCCATAATAAATTGACCAGTAAGGTCGATATCAATAATTTTTCGATAATCTGCGGCACTAGTTTCTAGCATTGATTTGCGTTGAATAATACCCGCATTGTTAACTAAAATATCAATCACACCATGTTCTTTTTCAATTTGGGCTATAGACTTTTCAACAATGGCTTCATCCGTAATATCAAATAAATAACCATGAGCATCAATGCCAGCGGCTTTATAAGCTTCAAGTCCTTTTTGTAAATTTTCAGGTACGACATCATTAAATACGATTTTCGCTCCTGCACTAGCTAACGATTTTGCTATTTCAAAGCCGATGCCATAAGAAGCACCTGTTACTAGCGCTATTTTATTGTTGAGTGAAAATTTATTTAAAATCGACATAATTATATTCTCCGTTCTAGTTATGATAGACAAAACGGGTCTATCACATTTCTTCTAATATGTTAGCAGGCACTTTAGTTAAATAAAGTGCGGGTTCATCTTGTGCATCACATGAGTATAAAACGTATTTATTATCAGGTGAAAATGATGGATGAGGATGAGTCACTTGACGATCACCATCTAAAACTCGCCAAGTACTATTGTGCTTAACTAATTTATGCGCTGTTTTGGTCTTAGGTGCTAAAATATAAAGCCATGGATCATTCTCTATTTTATAACCACTAGTATCAATAACGTCAACTGGGCTACCTGTTCCATCACCAATATAGAGCGTACCATCAAAATTACTCATTAAGTGAGAGCACGCAGGCATTTCCATGATCTCTTTATCTTCATTGGTTACTGGATTATAAAGGCGAATATAGCGTTCTTGTTGACCTTTCATATAAGAAACATAAGCTAATCCTGAACCATCTGGTACCCAAAATTCATGAGTACAACTTTCACCAGGTAAGTTATCATGTGCTTTACGCTCATTTTTACCATCACGATCGACTAACCAAATTCTGGCATCAACTAAATCATGAGGTCCTTCATGACAAAATGCGATTGTTTTATCATCAAAAGGTCTAAAAATTGGGTGACCTAACCATACATTTTGATCAATAACCGTTTTAGCTACGCCAGTTCCAATATCAATTTTGATTAAACGGCAGTGAGGGTTTTTATCATAAAACGCTTTAAATATTGCCCAATCAGTAAGAGGTGTCCAATCTTTTTTATCAATCTCAATACCAACAATTTCGTTACAATCACTATTAGCAACCCATGTTCCATAACCAACCCAGTCATCAGGAACAGTATAAACATTTTTTTCTTCTAACGTTTCTAGATTAACTTGTTGTAAGTTGCGTTCATTCTTAACATAGTACAAATATTTATCATCTGGAGATAAAAAGCCACCGAAAGTATTATCACCGGGTCCTTCAGTAAGTTGTTTTGCTGTTTGGTTTTCTATATCGAGTAAATAATAGTTGCGATTAGTATCAAATTCGCCCGCAAAAAGTAACTTTTGGCCATCATTGGTAAAACATTTTTGATAAAAATAATTACGATGACATAAAATACCTTCTGGCGTTAACCGGATAATTTCATTTTTTGAATCTTCATCAGTAAATGATGAAAATGATAGCGTTACGATATTCCCCTTAGCCATATAAAACTCCCTGCATATAAATATTATTAACTATTTAAAAGATGATAATTTATTAAATATAGTAATATAAAAACCATGACGATTTTGTGACTTTCATCACATTGCAACAATTTTATTAAAACATCGTTTTATTTTAGTTAAAAAAATTGATATATTTTTTTGCAGGCTTATAATAAAAGCTAAATGTACTAATAACTATCATGTGATTGGTTATTATTTTACACAAAATAGAGGAAAATCATGAAAATAGCACTAATGAACGAATTTAGCCAAGCAGCTAAAAATCCAATTATTTTAAATGAATTAAAAAACGCAACTGAGAAATACGGACATACTGTTTTTAACGTCGGCATGGATGGCGACAATGATAAAAAATTAACTTATGTTCATTTAGGTATTATTAGCGCTATTTTATTAAACAGCAAAGCAGTTGATTTTGTTATCACTGGCTGTGGAACAGGTCAAGGCGCTTTAATGGCATTAAATGCATTCCCTGGTGTTAACTGTGGTTATTGTATTGAACCTACTGATGCCTATTTATTTGCACAAGTAAATAATGGTAATGCGTTATCACTTGCTTTTGCTAAAGGCTTTGGTTGGGGAGCTGAACTTAATGCCCGTTATATTTTTGAAAAAGCTTTTGATGGCGAAAAAGGATTAGGTTATCCGCCTGAGCGTCGTGAATCGCAAAATGCTAATGCGGTAATTTTAAATGATATGAAAAATGCAGCAGGAAAAAGTTTAATCGAAGCATTGAAATCAATTGATCAATCATTACTTAAAGATGCGATCCGAGGTGAGCGTTTCCAAAAATGTTTATTTGAAAACAGCCAAGACCCAGAAATTACAGCTTATATCAAAAGTCTTTTAGCTTAATTTAGTATCTACACCTTCTACAAAACTTGTGTTATTTCAACTTAATTGATGAAATAACACATTTCGTTACTTCTAATAGTTACTATTCAATAAATAAAAGTTATCTTTAAATATAATTTTTTAACTGCAATATATTTCTCAACAAATAATTATTAAATAAACATAATTAAAGTATTGGCAATCAAAACAGAGTAATAAGAGTTGAAAAAATAAATTGCAAAGATGTGTTGTAAAGATGAAAAGCGCTAAATCTAATAAGATATAGCGCGTTATTATTTAATTAGTTAACTTTATTTTTTTCAATTAATGTTTGTAACTCTTTTGGTAACACAATATTACCGTTTTTATCTCGAGTGATTTTAAAGTCAGTATTGCCCGGCCATAATTTATCACTGGTCACCGATTTAAAATCTATACTTTTAATCTGTGGTCCAAATGAATCTTTTATCGCTGAATCCCAACTATCTCGAATAGAATAATTATGTTCAAAAGTAACCTCTGGTTTTAAAAACTCATAAGGGTTAGCTCGTAAAATATAATTATATCGCGCACTATTAATTGAAATATTATTGCTCAAAATATAAGAACCCGTATTAAAGTTATCGGTAAATCCATCCATATTATTGTTTAATGAAATTGAGTTGATAATTTTATGATTTACCGGTTGCCCTTCAGCACCTAATTTAAAGCCATTACCAATACTTCCCTTAGCAATATTAGGTTTTGAGAAAGGAAAACCGTTTGAATAAGTGACTGAACTGTCAATTAATACTGGTTCATTTGGACCATCTTCAATTTTATTATAAAGATCAAACCCATCATCAGTATTATTATGGGCAATACATCCTCTAAAGACATTCCCTTTACCAACACCTAATTTAGCGGCAAAGCCATCAGCATTTTTACCTGATTTATCCATATTATTATAAGAATCAGAGTTAATAATTAAGTTATAAGATGGCCAATAAATTCTATTTTGATTTTTCTTTTTTGCTGATATTGCCAGTCCAGTATCACTATTATTTCGGGTAATAACTTGATCAATCACATTATGACTACCGGAAATTCTTAAATAAGCGGGCTTATTGTCTTTATTATCAATATTTCCATCAAAGATAACATGTTTAATAGACCAATAATGACTATCTAAATTAAACGTAGTGTTGATAAAAATTGCTTTATGCTTATTAATGGCTTGTATCGTTTTTAATTTACCCGGTAAACCACTTAATTGCTCAGGTAGGGTAACACCATTATAATAACCATCCATCAAATAAATAACCCCACCAGGCTCAACATTATTAACTGCTGTCTCAAAATCAACCGGTGATTGATTAGTACCTTTGTTATCTTTGTTACCTTCTGGTGAAACGACAATTTTAGATAAATTTTCAATCGATGATTTATTTAGATTAACGGTAAAAGTTTGGGTACTAGTATTTGCTTTATCTTTAAACTCAACAGTAAAGGTATTACTTCCATCTTTTAACTGAGTTGGAAACTGTAATAATTTACCAACTTCGGCATTCAACTTTTTATTAATTTCCTTAACCAATACGGTTCCAGAAGTATTTGGGAAAAGTTGTAATGTATAATCTTTACTATAGGCATTTTGCGATGAGGACAAAATTAACGTTGGTTTAATATCTACTATTACCTTAGGTTTAGCTGGTAATTTATCATAATTAACTTTTTCATCCTTAAGAGTTAAGGTAGAATTTTTAAACTCAACTTTCGCATTTCTCGAAGCAAAAAAACCAACATAAATATTTTGATTATCTTGTTGATTCAAAAATCCAGAATAATCATTAGTTGCCCACTGTTTCTCTTCACCTGTGGAATTATTTTTCATCGATAAGATAAATTGATCTGCCGTTCTGGTCATTGTTAAATGCATACTTTTTACATCAACATAATTAACATTTTCAACATAAGCGACTTTCTCAATGGATATGCCTTCATTACCCCATGCTTTTTTTACACCATCACGCACTAAGCCGGTTACTTTTACTAAATTATCATTTTTTTGATTTTGCGTAATTAAAGCATTCATAATAACATTTGAAGCATTTGGAAATTCTTCATAACCAGCTGGCTGTGGTTCACTTCGCGCAACACCAATGGTATCACGCGCAAATAAACCAACTGCTTCTTGAGCAGCAGGCGTTTTACCATCAACTTCTGGTCCTATTTGTTCTAATTTAACATCACTCTCTAAAGTAAACGTTTGATTAACCGGTAATTGGGTATAAAACACCACCATACCATCATGCGAGTTAGCAATTTTGCCGCCTCGACTTTCTAGGTAGAAATCTGATGGTAACGGATAAGGTTGATTTGGAACTAAAAAATCTTTTTCACCGGCAATCCATGCATTATTGGTTCCCACTTTTTCTGGTTTGATAAGTGAGGCAAAATTTAAGTCTGTCGATTGGCCAAAGGCTATCGCTTTCCACTCTTGTGCAGAAGCAGCGCTAACATAAAGCGTAGATAGACAAAGTATTGAAGTTAATATTTTTTTCATTATAGACCCTAACATTTTTGTTTATTTCAATAATTCTAAAGTTTTCCACTACCAACTAATCGGCTGTAACTTTTGCTAAATTGTTTAATATCATCCACGCTATATTGATAAGGCACAGACCAACGCAAATTATCATCAAAACCACATGATGATAATTGCAACTTAGATTGATTAAATAGAGAGTTTTTATCTTGAAGGTTATCGCCTTTAAATTGTTTAGCCACTTTGCAGCTATCTTTTAAACCATCAATCAAAAATAAATTATTTTCGGAAAGTACACTGCCTTTATAGCCTAAACCAATAGAGTATTGATATGGGTATACTGTTTTAGATTTATTCACAGTCCCTTTAAAAAGGTTGTTATACATGTGGATTTTACCAAACCTTACTCTTGGCGCACGTTGAGTGATATCAGTGAAGACATTATGATGAAGGGTGATATTTAATTTATTCTCATCCTGATCAGCATTTTTATCACTGTGACCGATTAACATTGTCTTATCATGGTTTTCAAATAGACAATAAGAGATAGTAATAAAATCACTACCACGTTTAATATCTAACAAACCATCATGTTGTACATATTTCCAGCCATCTTTTTCACGATACATATTATCGGTAAAGGTACCATCAGTTAAAGTGACGTGATCAACCCAAACATGAGTTGAGGAAATAATGTTGATACCATCCCATTCAGCATTCCATCCATCACCCTCTTCAAATTTTGGTTCAACATCAATTGGGGCTTCAATTTTTAAATTGCGAATAATGACATTATTTACTTTAGATAACATTATTGAGCCATTGATAAAACCAGCATTATCGCCAACACCGATCAATGTAGTATTACTAGGAATTTTGATTAACGAACGTGATTTTTGATCATCAAAGTTTTTGTAAGGTTTGTTTTCACTAATATCAATCACCCCTGAAACTTGAATAATACGAGGTTGATCTTTATTTATATTAATAGCTTCTAAAAGATCTTTCTTATTGTTAACTAAAAAGATCATCTCTTTTTTAGCTTTTGACCCACCTGTTGTTCCACTATTGGTAGCTAAATTGAAACCAGCAAAACCATTTTCAGGCGCAACATCAAGTGCCTGTTTTATTTTTATTGGTGCTGGTGATAACGCATAGCTTGTAAAACTATATGAGTTAATGGCTAATGGAATTAACAGCGCTATTAGTCGTTTTTTCATTTTAATTAATACCTTAATTTTTTATTGACGAATTTTATTAAGATCAACAATATCTTGTTTTATATCAGGATGATTGCTGATTGCTATGGCTATAATTTCAGCTATCGCTAGTGCACCTTTTTCTTGAAAATGCGTAGCGTCAGGATTGCCTATCACACCGGAAGATTGCTTTTTATAATAGGGATATTTATGATCATTAGGATCAACAACTAACCAGTAAGACTGCCAGTCATCTTTATGTTGATTAGCAAAATCAATACTCAAGGATTCTAAATCAATTAAAGCAACGTGGTTAACTTTAGCGGTATGTTTGATGGTATTGGAATAATCGCCCCAATAAGCAAAACCGGGTTTATTGGTGGTGTAATGGAGATGGCTAACAGGATTTTTATTCTGATATTGATAAGCTATTTTATTATTGTGATCTTTATAACGGGTAACAGGAGTCATTAAAATTGGTGTCATATCTAACTCTTTTGCCACCGCAAGATAACTCTCTAGAGAAGATTGGAATGACATATTTTCTTGTTTTGATGGATATTGTTTTTGATTATTATCATCATTCGGATAGGTACATAAATTATCCACATCCACTTTACCGCGTTTTGGATTGCTACCGTCACATTTTTCATCATTATGCCCAAAAGCAATGATCATATAATCGCCTTTTTTCATAAAAGGCTTCATCAAGTGAAACCAACCTTCTGTTTTAAAACTACGACTTGAACGACCAGATTGCGCACCATTAATGACAACGATATCAGCTTTATCATTAATAAAGCGATCAAAAACTTGCCCCCATCCCATTCTTGGATAAACTTTTTTATCATAATTAGAGGCAGTTGAATCACCTAAAATAAAAATACGTTGTTTAGTATTTATATTTTTTTCTTGTTGCTTAACCGCTTGATAATAATTAAAAGGCGAATCTCGGTTAATTGGTATTAAACGCATATCAAACAATACGGTTCCACTCACCTTACCAGTAGATGAATCGTATCCTCGATTAAAAAGCATTACATTAAGTAGCTGGTTGATATCTTGATTGACTGTGGTAACTGGATCAAATGATTTAGCGATAATGCCTACTTGAGGTAATGCATTATCAAACAATAAATGAAATTTTTTATAAGCATTGCTTAATGCTGTATCATCTATTAAAAATGGCAATTGATTATTAACAAACTCTTCTGGACCTAAAAGATTTACTTGTTTAGCTAGTTCACTAGCTAAAAAATCAGTTAATGGATTAATATTAACGGTATTTTGCCGATCTTTTTGTAGACTATGGATATATGAAACCAAACAGTTACCGTTACAAGTTTGGTTGTTATCCACTGTTCGGGCAAGTGAGTTTTCATTACTAAAAAAAATTAGTGGTGGCGTCAGTTCAGAAACATCTTGTTGATAAAACCCTGCGCTATCGGTTATGGTT
This sequence comes from Gilliamella apicola, assembly GCF_003202915.1. Lineage (GTDB taxonomy): Bacteria > Pseudomonadota > Gammaproteobacteria > Enterobacterales > Orbaceae > Gilliamella > Gilliamella apicola_Q. The sequence continues at coordinate 6,502 of NZ_QGLP01000002.1, read as the reverse complement.
TTTAAAAATTTATTATTAGCATCACGGATTATCACCGATGAAATAATAGGTTTATTGACATAAACATAACCTTGTATAACCGTACTTGCCATTACTTGACTGATTGAAGAGACAACTAATAAAAGTCCGAAAAAGGTTTTCTTTATTCTGTTTAACATGATTCCACCACTTTTAACACCTTCTTTATTGATTAAAATAGATAAGATAATCCTAGTGCTAACTTAGCTTCCCTTGCGTCAGAATGGAGACTTTTCGCCACATCCTCAGCAGCCAAGTTAACCTGCCAAGCTTTAGTTGCTTGCCAATTTATATCGAACTCTTGCTGATAATCATGCTTTTTATCATTATGTAATACATAATTTCCTTTTAAGTATGAGAAGCGATAGCCAACATTCCAATCTGGAGATAAGTTAATATCAGTACCTATATCAAAACGATTACGCGCTCGGTTATCAACATAACCTTGCACACTATCTTCACGTTTAGTTCTTGAAACTTTACGATATTCATATCGATATTGGCTATAAAACGCTACATCATCGCTTTGTAACCAACTCAATTTTAAAGCAGGAGAATAACGGACACCTGGGCGTTGTGAATCACTGACATCACCTAGTTGATAATGCGGTAAGTTTTCTTTACTTTTTGCTTTATAACCACCACCAGAGTAGAATCTAACTTCCATATTCGGTGTTAGTACCCACTGATCAGCTAAATAAAAGTTGTAACCACCATATAGTTGATAATGGCTTGAAACAATATCATCAAAGAATAATCTATTTTTCAATTGGTTATAGGTATTTACACTAAGACCAACATAACCTTTTTTATCAAAATCAGTATATAATCCAAAACTATCACCATGATAATGGGAAGTTAAACCATAATGATGTGCATATTTGAAATAGGTTTTGTAAGCAAAATCGGAATCTTTACTATTTGATTGACCAAACGCGTAATTGAAACCAACTTTATACTTAGCTTGTCTAGTATCTGTGGTTTTACTTTTTGACACATCAGAAATAGAAAAATAGGGACGGAATAATTTTGAATAATTATAGGTAATTTTAAATTCTTGCTCATAATCCGTTTTTTTATTGTTATAAGCTTTATACTCATTTTTAGAAAAACCTTTTTTCAAGGCTTTATAAGAGTTGTTGGTATAATCACCAATATAATAGTTAAAGGTATAATTAAAGTTAAATGCCTTAATACCAGAATATATTAATGCCCAATCTAAACGATTCCTTCCTGTATTGCTACTCGCAACATATTTGACTTGTTGACCAGATATTTTTGCTGTTTTATAACGTTCAGCATGAGATATTTTTTTCCATTCATAACGATAACGAAAACTTGTTGACCAATCATTATTAATTTTATAACTATATTTTAATCCGGGTTGATAAAGCGTTGAATCTTTACTAAATCCTAATTCTAATGAAGGAATAATCGCCCCCCAACCATTATCAAGGGTAATCGTTTTTTGAATGACAACACCACCTGAGCCACCTTGCATATCATCATATAAAACATCACGTTTATTTCCACCACCTTCAGTAACACCAAATTTAAATTCATATTGCCAACTATCATCGGTTTTATGAATTAACTTAATAGTATCGCCATGAATTCTATCCATCGATTTCCAGTTATGTTCATATTGAAAAGTTGTTTGACCAGCAAAGATATAGATAGGGAAGGTAGTCATAAACATTAAAAGCGGTATTTTTTTTAATTTAAATTGACTCATTATTGTTTTCCTAAATTTAAGAAATATTTTTTAAAATACTGTTTTATATTTTTTATTATTTAATTTAATTTTTCTGTTAATAAGATCACAATTTAAGAAAACAATCTCAAAAAAAAGAATAACATTATGATATTTATAGTTTTTTATTAAATAATATTAATAGATTTGCCTTATAAAACAAAATAATTTGTTATCAATGTCACATTTCTTAAAAAAAATTAAAATTAATTTATATAAATTTAGTATTATTTAAACAATAATTTTAAAACGATATTTCATAATTATTAAAGGAAATAGATTTATGGCTGATAATCAGAAAAAAATAACCACACTAACTCGATTTTCTTATGGTAGTGGTAATTTGATAGGAAGTGGTGCTCTAGCAATTAGTGCTGCTTGGTTACTATACTTTTATACAACTTTTTGTGGACTTTCGGCATTTCAAGCAACGTTAATTTTTTCTATTGCGACTTATTTAGATGTTATTTTAAATCCGTTAATGGGTTTTATTACTGATAACTTTAACCATACAAAACTTGGACGTCGTTTTGGTCGCCGTCGATTCTTCATCCTATTTGCTATTCCATGTATGATTATTTACCCATTGCTTTGGGTTGATGGGATGAATTTCTGGTACTACTTAACTACCTATATTTTATTTGAATTCATCTATACCATGATTATGATCCCATATAATACTTTACCGGTAGAGATGACTAAAAACTTCGATCAACGAACTTATTTAGCTGGTTCGAAAGCGATGTTTGGTAAAGTAGCTAACTTCTTAGCTGCCGCTATTCCTGGTGTATTTTTCTACCTATTTGATGGTAAAGATTCACCACTACCATTCTTATTAACAGGTATTACTTATGCATCTATCATGGCGATTGCATTGGTTCTACTTTACTTAAATAGTTGGGAAAAATCAGTTGATGAAATTGAAGATGAAACAACCTCTGGTCTTGGGGAAAGCATTGTTAAATTATTCTCTGATGTATTTTCTACTTTCCGTTTAAAAACATTTAGAAATCATTTAGGTATGTATCTATTTGGTTTTGGTGCTGAATGGCTATTTGCGGCAACATTTACTTATTTTGTGGTATTTAACTTAGGCCAACCAAAAACCTTTGTTTCCCAAATGAATAGTTTGAGTAGTATTTGCCAATTAATTTCTACCGCCTTCTTTATGGCTTGGTGTGTCAAACGTGGATTCAAAAGACCATTTGTCATTGCTATATTAATCGTAATATCTTCAGTAATTGGTTATATCGGTGTTTACTATCTTAATATGCCTCATGTTACTTGGATTGTTATTGGTATTACTATTTGGTTTGGTTTAGGAACAGGTGGTGTCTATTATATTCCGTGGAGCGTATACACTTTCTTAGCAGATATCGATGAAGTACTAACAGGCAGACGTCGCGAAGGTATCTATGCGGGTGCAATGACCATGGCGGGTAAATTAATGCGGGCAACTATCGTTTTTATCTTAGGTATTGTACTAAAATACTCTGGTTTTGTATCGGGCGTAGATGCTGTTCAACCACAAAGTGCGGTTACAGCAATTAACTTAGTTTTAATCTTAGGTGTGTGTGGAATGGCATTATTAGGTATATTCTTCACTTACCGTATGAAATTGGACAAATCTACCCACGCACTTATTATTCAAGAGCTTGATCGATTGAAAAATGGTGGTAAAAAAGAAGATGCAACCTCAGAAACAAAAGCGTTAGTTAAAGAGTTAACCGGCTTTGATTATGATCGCTGTTTTGGTAACAATAATGTTGGTTTTAAACAACATCATTAAATAAATATAAATAAACGATTAGATAATTAAATTTAAAATCATCTAACCTAAACAATTAGATGATTTTTTTATATTTAAATTAATCCAAATTTCTTTAATGCTTTAGCTATGCCATCATTATTATTATTATCAGTGACATATTCAGCTTTATCTTTTAATGCATCAACGGCATTAGCCATAGCTATTGGATGATCAACAGTTAAGAACATTTCAAAATCATTCATACCATCACCAAATGCATAAGTAGGTACATCACTAAAACCCTGAGTTTTCAACAATTCATTAATTCCCCTGCCTTTCGATCCACCGTGATTAAATACATCAACACAATAAGGTGTATTTCGAATAAAGGTTAATTCAGGAAATTTGTCGTGATAAGGTGACTCTCCTTGTTCACAAAGTAATAGCAACATCTGAATAGGTTCTTTTAAATAAATTTCATCATCAACAGGAGGAACATCTTGTTTTAAATGGTGATAAAATCTTTGTGCTGGTTGACCATTTTCAGATACTCGCATCATTTTATAATTATAAAAAGCTAGAGGAATATTATTTTCTCTTGTTGAATATTCATACAGTCGTGTAATAACATTTTTATCGATATTATTAGTAAAAACGACATTTTTTTCATAAATAACGACTTGACCATTCATACCAATAATGGAATCTATACCCGTATCTCTCATCAAATCAAGAACTTCAGGCGGGGTTCGACCTGTTGCTATCATTGGTACGATATTATTCTGTTTAAGTTTTCTAATTGCCTCATAAGAACTAGGTAACACATCTACATCTTTATTAAATAAAGTGCCATCTAAATCGAAAAAAACGATAGCTTCAGGTTTTTTTATCATTTTATAAATCCAAAATATGTTTAATAAAAGGAATGGTTAATTTACGTTGTTGAGCTAACGTTGCAACTTCAAACTCTTCCATTAAAGAAAATAAAGTTCGCATATCACGGTTAACACGTTTTAATAAAAATAACCCTACTTCAGTTGATAACTCAAAGCCACTTAATTTTGCCCTAAGTTGTAAAGCTTTTAATTTATCTTCATCGCTTAACTCTTTTAATTGATAAACTTGTCCCCATGTTAATCTAGACACTAAATCCGGTAACATAAAAGGAATTTGTTTAGGCGGTGCACTGGAGGTGATTAATAATTTACTAACGTTCTTTTCAGTTAAACGGTTAAATAGATCAAATATAGCTTCTTCCCAATCACGATGACCGGCTATCGCATCAATATCATCTAAACAGACCAAATCATAATTATCTAAACCTTGCAAAATCTCGGGTACTAGCAAAACATGTTGTTTTAAAGGTATATAACTGGCTAATTTATTTTGGCTTGAAGCATGTAACAGATGAGTGCGACCAGCTGCACTTGCTGACCATATATAAAAGACATTGAAGCCTTCCTTATCAAATAAGGTTTGCAAAGAATCAAACAATAATTGATTATCACCTACATAAAAACTATCAAAGTTTTCATTATTAGGTAATATTAAAGGTAAAGGCAACTGTGAATGAGTAATAAAATAACCTCACAATAAAAATACAATCGTACTAAGTATAAATTTGCTTTTACAAAAATCAATCACTTTTATAAAGAACAAAAAAAGTTAGCTAAAGAAAATATTAAAAATAGATAGAATAAAACTAGTTAACTTATAAAAAACAGAATAATAAGATAGTTAAAATGCCGTTTAGCTATAAGCATTTAACTCATCATCAATTACTAATAATAAAAAAAATTATTTTCATTTTTACCAGGGAAGAACCTTTTAGAAGGTTTAATACAATTGTGCTGCTTTTTTTGTTTTAATTTAGAGACTTTTTTATTAACATTAGGTATAGATTCTATAATCATTGCTACACAACAAAAAATACTACTACCAAAAATATAGGTTTCATAAAAGAGATATATTCTGTTGTTAAGTGAAGTAATTGGTAAAGGCTGCCCCAAGCTAAAATATAAAGTATATTAAAAAAAAAGATAACAGAAAGGATCAAAAATAGTGTCAATTTAGTTTGACGGATTAAATAAGCAATTCGCCTTTTACTGCAACTAGGACATATACTAATAATCCTTTCGTCAGGTTTAGCTAAAGCATAAAGTTCATAATGATCTTCTTGCCACTGGGCTATAACAGCAACTTCTTCACCCGCTTGAAAAGGACAATCACCTATCCAACTTCGATAAATAACACTATCAATTTGAACATTAACAAAATTAGCTCTAATTAACCTGTGTTCAATTGCATTTTTAGATACAAATTCAAAATAATTATACTCTTCTTGTAAATCTATACGTTCAATAATTCCTTTAATACAGACAAATTCAGTCTTCTAGTTCGATAAAACCGGATAAGTGGATTGATGACGCTAAGTACGATTAACAATCTTATTTTGAACTTTATAGAAATCTTTAATACTCATAATTACATTTTATTGATCTAATTTTTAATATTATAAAATATTTTGAACTAGAATGATCTAAATAACAGAGATTAAATAATAAACAATAAAAGCAAAAATATTAAGCATATAAATTTATTTTTTGTGGATAACTCTGTGATAAACCCAGCTAAAAAGCTGTTATAATCGCATTAATAACCTTGAAAAGAAAAATCGTTGTGGATAAAAATAGGAGTTATAAACAGGTTAAACTAAAAAAAGATCCGATCAATTAACAGAATTAAACGATCAGTAAGATCCTATAAAATAACCATAAAAATTAGTTATCAACAAAAAGGATCCACCTTAATAGTAATAAAAATAAAAAGATCATATAAAAGATCTTATTTTATTTAAATGGCGATCAAAATAGATCATTTGACGTAATAAAAAAGATGAGTAAAATTCGTAACGCTTAATAAAAGCAAATTACCTGATCAAAAATAATGATCATCTATCTGTAAATAAAAAATGAGGCTTT
>NZ_QGLP01000001.1 GCF_003202915.1 Gilliamella apicola | reverse complement strand
CAAACCGATGATATTGCCGGCAACTTAATTGCTCATGCAATACTTGGTGCAGTAGTCGCTGAACTACAAGGCAACTCAGCATTATCAGGAGGTGTTGGTGCAGTAAGCGGAGAGCTAGCGAGTAAAGTAATTATCAACACCCTTTATGGTGGTAAAGATGCCAGCGAGTTAACCGAAGATGAAAAACAAACCATCAGCGCACTATCTCAACTAGCATCCGGCCTTGCAGTAGCTGCCGGCGGTGGTAATTTTGGTGATGCTAGTGCGGCTATTAGTAGTAGTAAAAATGCGGTTGAGAATAATGGAGAGAATCTTGGTTTTGATTTCTTTTTTTCAGAGTCAAAAATGAAAGCTGAATACAATTGCTATACAGATGATGCTTGTTATAATTTAGATGACTATGCGCGTCAACAAGCTATACTTGAACAAGCTATTGAAATTCAGAAAGGAATAACAGAACCCTATAAAGAAGCAGCTGAACTTATAGCTAATATAGAAAAAACAGTCGCTGATTTTACTCCAATAATAGGTGATGCAAAAGCATTTGCTGAAGCTGAAGATATTATTGATTATACTATTGCATCAGTTGGATTAATACCTGGTGTAGGTGATGTAGTTGGTAAGCTCTTAAAAGAAGCAAAAGCGGCATTAAAAGTAGGCGATACAAAAAAAGCTAGTCAGTTGGTTCAAGAAGCTCAGAATAAACTAAACGCTCTTGACGTAGGCTCAGCAAATAAAGCTAGTAATACTGCTGGAAAGGGGACGACGGGAACAACAAGCAATGGCTATAAGGTCTCGAATGGCTCTGATAAGGCAATAGTTAAAGCGGATTTAGAGAATCCTATTGTTCAATCTCGTATTAATGTCCAGAATGGTGATAATAAGGCAGGTTGGGAACATGTGGTTAAGCGCCATTTTTCAGGTAAAGAAAATGCAAGCCAGTTTACACTCAGCCAATCAGAAGTGAAGACAATCCTTCAGAGTAATGAAGTGGCTAAAATACCAATTAGCAATACTCAAATTTCAAAAAATAAAGCAACCGGTCAAAATGAAACTCTCTACGAGCGAGTTGTTACGTTAGACAAGAATATAGGTATTGATAAATTTAGCGGTAAGCCAACTAATACGATGACAATTCTTACAGATAAAAAAGGCAATTTAATAACAGCAACACCAGGGAGATTGTAATATGAAAGAGTATGAATCAGTGGAAAAAATATTACATGATTTTAGTCAATTAGAAAAAAACAATATTTTCCCTTTTTTAAGAGAAGAGTTTGGCACCATTAATACAGCTTATCTTTTATATCAAGCTATAGATCAAGGTGTAGATATTTATGCTTACCTTGTAAATGGTAAAAGTATTATTGAATTTGATGTATCAAATACAGATAACAGTATCAGTAAAAATGAAATTATAACTGTTGAAGAATACGCAAAAACAATACAAGGTAAAGGGAAAGCTAAGTTGGTTGCTCGTAATAATTTAAACGCTCTTTTAAAAAAAGCTATTACCCAATAGATGAGTAATTAGACTCGCTAAGTCCCCACCTAACCCGTGGGGATCTTACTTATCAACTTTTAGATCTGCATCGCAAGTTCAATAATCAACTTGTTCTGCTCAACTTTAATGATGACCGGCAGCCCGGCATAAAAGCCTATCTGCTCCAGCCAGCGCCCCTTGATGGTCAGTTGCGGTCTGGGGTTGCTGAACCCGCCGTTAGGCGTGTAACCCACGGTATAAAAGCGCTCAGTGGGTTGTAGTGCAGGTGCTTTTCCTGTGGTTAATTTTAGCTTAGAATGTGTCTTAGCCATAGTTAACTCCTCGATAGTTAGTTGTGGTTAGCAGTGTTAAGGTGTTCGAGCACCTTAATGC